>CAVSES010000001.1:0-2206523 GCA_963727045.1 uncultured Gammaproteobacteria bacterium
TCGAACAGGTTGTCGCAGAAGGCCGAGATCTGCCAATTGTTGATGTTGATGCCCGCTCGCAGGGAAGCAAACGTCGTCGACGACAGGGTGAAGGAGTTCGGGTTGAATTGAGCCGAATTCGGGTCCTGGACGGGTGCGAGCCACGGATTGCGGCTGGTGTATTCCCAATCAAAGCGGACAAAGGAATCGTACCCCAGGGCTTTGAAGCTGTATTGCGGTCCGACGGCCACGGTCCAGGGCGCGTTGACGCCGGGTGCGTAGTTGATGGCCGCCTCGCCGGAGATGGCATCGCCCGCGACGGCCAGGTTTCCCTTGGATGTCTTGGTGAAGCGCGCGCTTGTGTAGCCGACGGAGGCTTCGAGGGAGAATCCCCAGTCGAGCGCCAGGTCCGCCTGTATGTCGGCGCCCTTGGCGACGGCCGTGCCGAGATTGTCGGTGAATTGCAATCCGCAGCTGCCCACGTAGACGTTTTGCTGAATGTCATTCCATTTGACGTAGTAGACGCTGGTGGCGATGCGCAGACGGTTGTCGAAGTTGTTCTTCGAACCTATTTCAAAGCTGCGGGTATTGTCCGACTTGTAGTTGTTCGGGGATTCTCCGCTGGGATATCCGTCCTGAATCAGTCCCGGTGTGCACACATTGGGCGTTCCATCGGGCAGATATCCGCCCGGCAGCGGAGGATTCACGCCGCCCGGGCGGAAGCCCTTGGCGTAGGTCGCATAGAACAAGTTGTCGGGGTCCATCTGAAACGACACACCGAGTTTCGGTGTGAATGCGTTTTCGTGGTAGTCGCCGTTGAAATAATCCGGACCGAAATTCTCGATGCCGTCGGCATAGTGCGAAAGACTGAACGACATCTTGGCAAAGCGGCCGCCGGCCGTGAGTTTCAGCCGGTCGGTGATGGAATAGGACAATTCCCCGAACGCCGCAAGCTGCCGGTCGTAGCTCTGATTGTTGTTGTAGTAGATCTCGCAACTGGGGAACATTTGCGGCGTTCCATAGCCGTTGCACGAATAGAACGGGCCGAATATGGCCGCGGAATCCTCGCCATACAGTGCCGTCAGAAATTGATTGATCTGGGGATCGCGCAATTCTTCTATGCTGGTTTCCTTGGCGAGAGACCAGAAGGCTCCCACCGTCCATTTCAAGGGGCTCGCCGGATCGTTCGACTGAAGACGAAATTCCTGAGTCCAGGTTTGCTGCGCATTCGTCATGGTGTTCGGCGTGGAGTAGCCGGCGAATCCCGGCGGCAGATGCACTCCCTTGGCGTCGAGCAGCGGGTACCAGGAACACGGCGGTACGGGAGTGGTCGAGGCGCTGCCGCAGGAGAGGCCAATGCCGTTCCCGTTCGCGTCGTACCCCCCATAGGCCGCCGATGGCCAGCCGATCGACTGAAAGTAGGCGAGGTCGTACGAGGTGCCCTGATAGGCGGTGTGCTCGAGGCGATTGTAGTAGGACGAGTTCGAAATGAATTCAACCTTGCCCAGATCGGCCTCGATCTTGATCGCTGGGAGATAGTACCGGTCCGGGTCCGGCAGCCGTTCCGGAGTTGCGTTGTAGAAGTGCCCGCTGCTTACGTCGGTGTATGCCGGCCAATAGGTCGACAGATCATGCTTGCGTGAATTTTGAAAGTTGATGCTCGGGGTGATTCTGACCCCGTCCATCGGCTGCACGAGAAACGCCAGACGCGCCGCCATGGTGTTGGCGTGATTTGCGTCGTGATCGACCACCTCGCGCGAGGTCGGGTCGATGCGATCGATCCATCCGCCGTCGTAGCGATACCAGACGCTCGCGCGAAAGCCGAGCACGTCATTGATGATGGGGCCGCCGTGGGCAATGCCGGCTTCGTAGCTTGGCTCTCCGCCCCGCGTGAAGGAGACCTCGCTTTTCACGTAGGTGGACTCCTTGGTGAGGCTCGGCTGCGTCATGATGTAGCGCACCGTGCCGCCTTCCGAGCCGGCGCCAAACAGCGTGCCCTGCGGTCCGCGCAATACCTCCACCCGGTCCAGGTCGAAGGTTTTCGGCAGTGTGTCGTCGGGGTTGAAACCAAGGGCGCGCATCTGAATGGGGCTATCGTCGATGTAGATTCCGGTCGTGCCTGCACCCCCTGACGAGGAAATTCCTCGGATGGAGATCGCATTGGTACCCGATGTATCGATGGACACACCCGGCGTGAATCGCACCACGTCTTGGAAGTCCTTGATGCCCTTTTGATCGATCATCTCCTGGTTGAAGGCCGTGACGCTGACCGGCACGCGGCTGATGCTTTCTTCGCGGCGGGTCGCCGTCACGACGATTTCTTCGAGTCCACCGGCGGCGGCGGGCTCATTGACGGCTGCCTCGTTGGCACGCGCCCAGCCGACGGTGCCGATACCGAATATCACTATAAGAGTGCGCAAAAACAACACATGCGAGGAAACAGGCCGGCTGAGTGCCTTCGAAGGAGTGGCTTGCATTGTATCCCCGCACATTTGTTATATGGTCAGATAACTCCTCCCTGACAGTAGCACCGCGGAAAAACCCGTGCAACCTTGGGGTGCGCTAGCATTCGTGCATGACGCTGAAACTCGAAAATCCGGATCTTGCCGCGGACGATTGTGCCTGTTGGGTGGTGAAGGACGAGATAGTGTCGGTCGAATTTGCCGCGGCGCCGGGGTGCCTTGAGAGCGCGGTCGGGCCCAATCGCTTTCGCGCCGGCGACGCCCTGTTGACAGGTTCGACGGGTGACCGTTGGTGCGTGTCGCGAGATCGATTCGACGCCAAATATGAACCGGCCGCGCCTGCGGGTGGCGCCTCGAAGACGTTGCCGGGCGAGCCGGGCCGGTACCGCAACCGGCCCGTCCCCGTGCGCGCCAAGCGAATGGCCCTGGCGTTCAGCATCGAGCGTTCGGCGGGCGGAGACGTTCTGCGCGGAGCAGCGGGCGACTGGCTGCTGCAATACGCGCCGAGCGACCATGGCATCGTCGCCGCCGCCCGGTTCGACCGCGTCTACCGCGTGCTCGAGCGCGGTTAGTTTCGGTAGGTGAAGGTCAGGCCGATGGTCCGCGGCCGGAAGGTGAACTGCCGCTGCAGCCGGCTTTCACCGTCGCCCGGATCGATGGTCCAGTTGTAATTGGTGACCGTGTGCGTGTCGGTGAGATTGTCGACGAAAGCCGCCACCTGCAGGCTGCCGAACGTCATGCCGGCACGCGCCGACGCGAAGTTGGTCGAGGACAGCACATAGTTGGCCGAATCGAACTGCTGCGTGGTCGGATCCTGGCCGGGTGAAGGCCACTTGGCGCGGCCCTCGTATTCGTCGTCCACGCGCACGAACGAATCGTGATCGAACACGCGGAACTTGTATTCCAAGCCGATGGTGGCGGTGAATGGCGCGCCGGGCTGAGCGCTCTGGCCCGTGACCGCGTCGCCATTGGTGACGACCGGCGGATCCTCGGACGGCGTCAACCGCGAGTCCTGCGTATAACGGGCATCGGTGTAGCCGGTTGCGAGTTCAACGGTAAACGCGTCGGACACGGCGATTTCGGCCTGAATATCCAGACCCTTTGCAACGGCCGTTCCCAAGTTCGAGATGAACGAGATCTGGCAGACCGGCGGGATGACGGTCTGTTGAATGTTATTCCAGCGGATGTAGTACACGCTGCTGGAGATCTTGACGCGATTGTCGAAATTATTTTTCGCTCCGACCTCGAAACTATTGACCGTGTCGGAGTTGAAGGTCAGAGGCGCGCCTGGTATGCCGAGGCTCGCGAAGTCGGACGCACAGGCGGCGAAGGGCACGGGATTGTTGCCGCCGCCCGGACGGAAACCTTTCGCGTAAGTGAAGTAATAAAGGTTCCGAGGATCCATTTGATAGGAAAAACTCACCTTGGGTGTAAATGAATTCTCGGTCTTGTCCGCACCGACCGCCGTCGTCGCGTTGAACAATTGCGGACCACCGGTCAGCGAGGTGAACGAATACTTGGATTTCGAAAAGCGGGCACCCAGGGTCAGTTTGTACTGGTCGGTGAAGCTGAATGTGCCTTCGCCGAAGACCGCCAATTGCTGATCCTTGGCGTTGGTGAGCAGAAAGTACGAATCGTTGGGGTAGCGAGGATCGTAGGGCACGGGATTGCCGTTCACATCCGTGAAGATATCGGTGTACGGCGAGCCCGTGGCCGCCAAGGTCAATTGATTCAGCAGCGGATCGTGAATCTGCTCCAGATATCTTTGCCGGTTCTCGCTGAAGAACACGCCCGTGGTCCAGATGAGCCGGGCGGTCGGATCGTTCGACTGCAAGCGGATTTCCTGGGTAAAGTTCTGCTGGCCATTGTCGATGGAAGCCGGCGAGCGGTAGTTGGTCACGCCGGCGGGCAGGTGCACGCCGGTGCCGTCGAGCATCAGCGGGCTTTGCAGAGTGTAGCCGGGCCCAAAAAATGATTGATAGAAGCCGAGATTGTACAGGGTCCCATCGTAGCCGGTTTCCTCCTGGCGGTGATAGTACGAAGTATTCGAGATGAGCCTCGCCGGTCCCAAGTCTGCGTCGATCTTGAGCGCCGGCAGATAGAAGCGGTCCGGAGCGGAGCGCTGCGAGGGGTTGGCGCTCACGTACCGGTCGCTGCCCGGATTCGAATACAGCGGCCAATAATTCTCCACATCATTGCGGTACCGGTCCTGGTAGTAATAGCTCGGCGTCACGGTGAGATGATCGTTCGGAGCCCATACCGCGGCCAGCCGAACCAGCATGGTCTGGTCGTAGTTGGCGTTCTTCTGGTCGGTGGCAAGCGTCACCGGATCGATGCGATCGATGTAGCCGCCGTCGCGCCGGTACCAGACGCTGGCGCGCACACCGAGCGTGCCGTCGATGATCGGCGTGCCGCCGGCCACGCCGGCTTCATAGCTCGGGGCTCCGCCCTGCGTGTACGACACCTCCCCGCGGCTGTAGATGCTGCTCTTGGTCAGGCTGGGCTGCGTCGTGATGTAGCGCACCGTGCCGCCCTCGGAGCCTGCGCCGAACAGAGTGCCCTGCGGACCGCGCAGCACCTCGACCCGGTCGATGTCGAAGGATTTCGGCAGCGCCTCGTCGGGATTGAAGGCGAGCGCTCGCATTTGAATGGGTGTGTCGTCGAGATAGATGCCGGTGGTTCCCGCGCCGCCGGTCGAGGCGATGCCGCGAATGGAGATGTTGTTGGTGCCGGAATTGTCGATGTTGACCCCGGGGGTAAATCGGGCGACATCCTGGAAGTCCTTGACCCCGCGAACGTCGAGGGCGTCCTGGGTCAGGGCCGTGACGCTGATCGGAACCTTGCTGAGGCCTTCCTCGTGCCGGGTCGCCGTCACTACGATCTCCTGCAGCGGCCCCGTCGCCTCTTCGGCGGCGCCTGCCTGCGCCCGCACGCTGCTCGGCGACCAGACGGCAAGAGCAACGCATAGCGCGCCGGCGGGCGCGGCCCAAGCGTGGTCCCTGTGCAACTGTCGATTATTTCCGAGTCCCCGCATGATGCATCCCCAAATTCTTGTTTGAACGACGCCGCTCGTCCTGCGCGCCAATTTCCCCTGCAGAAGGCACGATAGCGGCCCGCGACCCGAAAGGCAATTCGGGCTGGCCCCGGGAGTTGTGGTCACGCAACGTTCGGACCTGAAAGGGGCTGCAGCTGCGCGATTCCGATCGAGTTATGGGATCATGGGGCCCATGAGCACCAACACGGACCGGCCACGCGCCAGAAACTTGAACCCATTGCGCGCGTTGCTGCCGTTCCTCAAGCCCTATCGGGCCATGATGGCGGCGGCCCTGTGCGCGCTGCTGGTGGCGACGGTCGCCATGCTGGCGCTGCCTCTTGCGCTGCGGCAGCTCATCGATCATGTCGTTGCCGCCAAGGACTCTGCAAGCCTCAATGGCTACCTGGTCGGCTTCCTCGCCGCCTCCGTCGTATTCGGCGTGTTTGCCGCGCTGCGGTTCTACCTCGTGACCTGGCTGGGCGAGCGCGTGGTCGCGGATCTGCGCGCCGCCGTTTACCGGCGCGTGGTGCGCATGGATCCGATGTTCTACGAGACCACCCGGGTCGGTGAGGTGCTGTCGCGTTTGACCACCGATACGACCCTGGTGCAGGCGATCTCCGGCGTCAATTTATCGATCATTCTGCGCTCGACCCTGAGCTTGATCGGCGGGCTCGTCATGCTGGGGCTCACCAGCGCAAAGCTGATGGGCATCATGCTGGTGCTGATTCCGGTCGTGGTCGTACCGCTGATCGTCATCGGCCGGCGCGTGCGCAGTCTATCGCGCGCCTCCCAGGACCGTATTGCCGACACCAGCGGCCTGGCGGGCGAGACGTTGAATGCGATCCAAACCGTGCAGGCGTTCACCCTCGAAGAGCTGCAGAGCGAGCGCTACCGCAAGGCCGTGGAAGACAGTTTCGCGACCGCGATACACCGCACGCGCGTGCGTGCAGCGCTGACGGCGATCGGCATCATGCTGGTGTTTGCCGGCATCACGATCGTCCTGTGGCTGGGCGTGCGCCAGGTGCTGGCCGGCACGATGACCGGCGGCCAGCTGTTCCAGTTCTTGCTGTACGCAGGTTTCGTCGGCAGTTCCGCCGCTGCGCTCACCGAAATGTGGGGCGAGATGCAGCGCGCCGCCGGCGCCATGGAACGCCTGAACGAGCTTCTCGAGGCCCGGCCGACCATCAGCGGTCCGCCGCATCCGCTCGATCTTCCTGCGCGGGTGACCGGAGCGATGCGTTTCGAGAACGTGACCTTTCACTACCCCTCGCGTCCCGACAGCGCGGCACTCGCGAACTTCAGCCTCGATGTGGCGGCGGGCGAAACCATCGCCTTCGTAGGACCCTCGGGCGCCGGCAAGAGCACCGCATTCCTGCTGCTGCTGCGGTTCTACGATCCGGACTCCGGCAGGCTGTCGATCGATGGCCGGCGGCTCGCGGATTTGAGGCCCGAGGATATCCGCGCGCAGATCGGCCTGGTTCCGCAGGATACGGTGCTGTTCGGCGCCAGCGCGCGGGAAAACATCCGCTACGGTCGTCCGAGCGCATCGGACGCCGAAATCGAGGCCGCAGCCGTCGCCGCGGCCGCCGACGAATTCTTGCGAAAGCTGCCGCAGGGCTACGACACATTTCTCGGCGAGCGCGGCACGCGGTTGTCCGGAGGGCAGCGGCAGCGGATCGCGTTGGCGCGCGCCATCCTCAAGGACCCGCCGATACTGCTGCTGGACGAGGCGACCAGTTCGTTGGATGCCGAATCCGAACGGTTGGTGCAGGAGGCGCTCGAAAAGCTGATGCAGGGCCGCACCACCATCATCATCGCCCACCGGCTGGCCACGGTGCTCAAGGCCGACCGCATCGTGGTGATGGACCATGGGCACAAGATCGCCGTCGGCACGCATGCAGAGCTGCTCGTCCAGAGCCCGCTATATGCCCGGCTCGCATCCCTGCAATTCGCGGCGGTGGCGAGCGAAGCGGTCGACGCCGCGGACCCGGTGGACGCGGCGATGAGCTAGGGCTACTTCAACAGCCCCTCTTCCTTCAGCGCCTGCTGCACTTTGGGACGCTGCGCAATGCGTGAATGATACGCGGCGAGCGCGGGCCATTTGCCCAGTTCGATTCCCACATGCGCGGGCCAGTTCAACACCGTGAACAAATAGGCGTCCGCCACGGTAAATGCGTTTCCGACCAGAAAAGTCTTGCCTGCGAGAAAGGCCGCGAGCCAATCGAATTTTTTGCCGATTGCCGTCCTTGCGGCGGATTTCAATTCTTCCGGAGCCTCCGGGTTGAACAGCGGACTGAAATTCTTGTGCACTTCAGTGGTGATGAAATTCAGCATTTCCATCAGCTGATAGCGCTCGAATGTTCCGGCACGCGGCGCGAGACCCGATTCCGGCTTCTGATCCGCGAGATATTGAACGACGGCAGGCCCTTCGGTGAGGATCCTGCCGTCGTCGAGCTCGAGTGCCGGTACGGATCCCTTGGAATTGACGGCGAAATAGTCGCCGCCGGCAGCGGTCTTCTTGGTCTTGAGGTTGACCTTTTCCAGGGTGTGGGGCAACCCCGCCTCGAGCAGAACGATATGCGGTGAAAGGGAGCAGGCGCCGGGAGAGAAGTAGAGTTTCATGGCCTATCCTCGAGGTGGGGATCCGTGGTGCTTCGGTGGATTATAACGCGACTCAGAGCGGCGCGATGATGCGGCGCGCGGCGATGAAACCTCTCGCGTACCGGGGCACGCCGAGCGAATCTATCCGCACGTAACCCCCCTTCGACGGTGCGTGCACGAAGCGTTCGGCGTCGATGGCGATGCCGACGTGCAGCTCCTTGTGCGCAAGATGCATGAAGACAAGATCGCCCGCGCGCAGGTCGTCGCGCGCGACCGCCTTTCCGGCGGTCAGCTGCTGATGGGCGGTGCGCGGCACGTGTATGCCGGCGCCGCCCGCCGAATACACGACCAGGCCGCTGCAGTCGAAGCCGCCCGGCGCGGCGCCGCCAAAGCGATAGGGCTGGCCGATCATGGACGTCGCGAGTTGCACCATGAGCACCCGAGGGTCCGCGGCGGGCTGCACGGCGTCGGAAGAAATCGGAGCGCCGGATGCCGCGGGGCGCCGCGGACCTTGCGAAGTGCTGGCGCAGGCGCCCAGCGCAATCGACAGGGCGGCGGCGAGGAAGGTCCTGATCACGTTCCGAGCGTGGCCAGAGCCGCGCCGACGATGCCGGCATCCGAGCGCAGCGTCCCGATGCACAGCCGCGCTTCGCAGCGCAGTTTGTCCATGAATTTTTCCGGCTCTTCGGTAATGCCGCCGCACAACACGATGAGATCCGGCCAGAGCAGCGCGTGCATTTCGTTCAATACCAGATTCAATTGTTCCGCCCACGCGTCCCAGGAAAGATGCTGGTCCACTTTGGCGCGTCCCGATGCCCGAAGCTCGGCTTCGCGTCCCTTCACCTCGAGATGGCCGAATTCCGTGTTCGGCACCAGTCTTCCATCGACGAACAACGCGCTGCCGATGCCCGTGCCCAAGGTCAACAGGAGCACCGTGCCGGGCACGCCGCGCGCCGCGCCATAACGCAACTCCGCGAGCCCTGCGGCGTCTGCGTCATTGATCGCGGTCACGGGCCTTCGCAAATGCTCGCCGGCCATGGCTGCAAGGGACTTTCCGATCCACGCCTTGTTGAGATTCGCCGCCGTGCGTACGATTCCGTTGCGTATCACGCTGGGAAAGGCCAGGCCGACGGCGTGATCGCCGGGCAAGTTCGACGCCACGGCGTGCAAAGCGGTCAGCAGGGCCTCGGTCGAGCCGAGAGCCGGTGTCGGGGTGGAGAAGCGTTCGCTCGCGAATGCGCCCGTGCCGAGGTCGACAAGCGCGCACTTGATGGACGAACCGCCGACATCGATGCCCATGGCCAACGGAGACGCAGTCACTTTAAATCACGCATTGTGCTATTCGCCCGTCGTGGCCCCTGATTTCAACCCTATAATAACCCCTAACATGGACTCGATTGATACCCAGCTTACCAGCCGCCGAAGCGTCGCATTGCAGCCCGGTGCGGTGCTCGCGGCGCTGCTCGATCGCCTCACCCGAACGCTCGGCAAGAATCCGGAATCGGCGACGCCGCGCGACATCTATGATGCGCTCTCGCTGGCGGTGCGCGAGGAACTGACCCTGCGCTGGCTGGCCACGCAGCGCCGGGTGGCGAACGCCCACGTGAAGCGCGTGTGCTATTTTTCGGTTGAATATCTTCCGGGGCGTTCCCTGTTGAATGCCTTGTCCAGCCTGGACGGAGCCCTGGTGCAGGAGGCGCGCGATGCCTTGCGGGAATTGGGACACGATCTCGAAGACATCGCGGCGCAGGAAGTCGATCCGGGGTTGGGCAACGGCGGCCTGGGACGTCTGGCGGCATGTCTTCTGGATTCCCTCGCCACGCTGCAGTACCCGGCCGTGGGCTACGGCATCCGGTACGACTACGGCATTTTCACGCAGGTCATAGGCGCCGACGGCGGTCAGCGCGAAGTCGCGAGCAGCTGGCTGCGGCTGCGCAACGTATGGGAGACTCCCCCCGGCAACGTGCGATTCACAGTTCGATTCGGCGGCCGGCTCGAGGCGCCCGAAGACGCGGCATCCTGGGAGGCGCATCGCTGGGTCGACACCAGCGACATCTATGCCATTGGTTTCGACCAGTTGATTCCGGGCAACCGCGGGCCGACCGTCAATCATCTGCGGCTCTGGTCGGGCCGCGCCATCGACGCCGTTTCACATCGATGCGTTCAACGCCGGCGATTACCCGGCCGCGGTGCGGGAGCAGGTGGAAGCGAAGAATCTGTCGCGCGTGCTGTATCCCGACGATTCCACGCCGCAAGGCAAGGAGCTGCGGCTGAAGCAGCAGTATTTCTTCGTCAGTGCGAGCCTGCAGGACATTCTGGCGACACATCTGAGCGAGGGTCGATCGCTCGCGTCCATGCCCGACTCGATCGCGATCCAGCTGAACGACACGCACCCGACCGTGGCGATTCCGGAGCTGATGCGGCTGCTCATCGATGAGCACGGTCTCTCGTGGTCGGAGAGCTGGCACATCACGACCCGCGTCTTCTCCTATACGAACCACACGCTGTTGCCGGAAGCGCTGGAAACCTGGCCCGTGCAGATGTTCGAGCGGTTGCTGCCGCGGCACCTGCAAATCATATACTTGATCAACAGCGAATTTCTCCGATCGGTCGAGTCGCGGCATCCGGGGGACCACGAGCGCTACCGGCGCCTCTCGATCATCGATGACCACGGCGAACGGCGCGTGCGCATGGCGCACCTTGCGGTCATCGGCAGCCGCCGGGTCAACGGCGTGGCCCAGCTGCATTCGGATCTCATGCGCAAGCACGTATTTTCGGATTTCGCCGACCTGTACCCGGATCGTTTCATCAACGTGACCAACGGAATATCGGTGCGGCGCTGGCTGAAGCAGTCGAATCCAGGATTGTCCGCCTTGCTGACGGAGCACCTGGGCTCGGCGTGGGAAAACGACCTCGAGGAGCTCGGGCGGTTGACCGGTGCTGCCGACGACGCGGAATTCCGCCGGCGGTTTCGCGGCATCAAGCGCACCAACAAGCAGCGGCTCGCCGACGAAGTCATGCGGCGCACCGGGGTGGAGATCGACGTCGGTTCTCTGTTCGACGTCCAGGTCAAGAGAATCCACGAATACAAGCGCCAACTCTTGAACCTGCTGCATGTCGTGACGCGCTACCGGCACATTGTCGAGAATCCGCACGCCGAGGTGGTGCCCCGCACCGTGATCTTTGCAGGCAAGGCGGCGCCGGGATATGCGATGGCCAAGGCCATCATCAAACTGATCAACAACGTCGCGCGCACCATCGACGCGGATCCCGCCGCGCGCGACAAGCTGCGCGTCGCCTTTCTGCCGGACTACGACGTCTCTCTCGCCCAGAAAATAATGCCCGCAGCGGATCTTTCGCAGCAGATCTCCACTGCCGGCATGGAAGCGTCGGGAACCGGCAACATGAAGCTGGCGCTGAACGGCGCGTTGACCATCGGCACGATGGACGGCGCCAATATCGAGATTCGGGAGCATGTGGGCGCCGAAAACGTGTTCATATTCGGCCTCACGGCGGCGGAGGTCGCGGCGCGGCGTGCGGCGGGCTACCAGCCGCGACTCGAGCTCGATGCCAATCCGGATCTCCGGAGGACGCTCGAGCTAATTGAATCCGGATTCTTCTCCCCGGCGCGCCCCGACGACGCCAAGCCGGTGATCGACCGGCTGCTGAGCGAGGGCGAGCCTTTCCTGGTGCTGGCGGATTTCGCCGCCTACGCGCTGGCGCAGGATCAGGTGGACGCCCTGTACGTCAGGGAAGACGAATGGAGCCACAAGGCGATCGTCAATTGCCTGAACATGGGATATTTTTCCAGCGACCGAAGTATTCGCGAGTACGCGGACCGCATATGGGCAGTCAAGCCGGTGCAGTGAAGGCCCAATCCACTTGAGCGACCAGGCGATAGCGGCGCATGAGGGCGCGCAGGGTCATGCATGCTCCCCGCGGCTCGACTCGCCGTCCGAAGCAATGTGCCTTGCGGTGCCGGGGATCCGATGAAAAGCATTCAGGCAGGATTGCCGCGCCCCTTGGGGGCCACGTGGACCAAGCGCGGGGTCAACTTCGCGCTCTTCTCGAGTCATGCGACCCGGGTGGAGGTTTGCCTGTTCGATGCGCAAAGCGGCGCCGAACTTGCTCGCCATGATTTGCCGGCGCGCTCCGGAAATGTCTGGCACGGCCTGGTTTCCCCCGGTCGCGCGGGACCCGGATCGAGTTACGCATTTTTTGTGCACGGGCCGAATGAGCCGGAGAAGGGTCACCGCTTCGACGCGTCGGTGGGGTTGATCGACCCGTATGCGCGCGAACTCTCCAACGCTGCACCGTTGCGCTCGCGAGTGATCGACGGCAAATTCGACTGGGGCGGCGACCGGCCACCCGCCATCCCGTGGCGCGATACGCTCATCTATGAGCTGCATGTGAAGGGCTTTACGCGGCTGCACCCCGCCGTGCCGGCGCGCTGGCGCGGAAAATACTTGGGACTGACGGTGGCGCCGGTGATCGAGCATCTTAAGTCCATCGGCGTGACGGCGGTGGAACTGCTGCCCTGCCAGTCCTTCCTCAGCGAACCCTTCCTGCTCGAGCGCAACTTGAGCAACTACTGGGGTTACAACCCGGTGGCGTGGTTCTCGCCTGCGAACGAATATGCCGTGAAGGATGCCGTCGTCGAATTCAAAACCATGGTGAAGGCGCTGCATGCAGCGGGCATCGAGGTGATTCTGGACGTCGTGTTCAATCACACGGCGGAGGGCAATGAAACCGGCCCTCTTCTCTCGCTGCGCGGCATCGACAACTCCGTGTACTACCGTCTGATGGCGGAGGACAAGCGGCTCTATGAGAACGTCACGGGTTGCGGCAATACCGTCAACTGCGAGCACGGCCAGGTCCGCACGCTGATCCTCGACTGTCTCAGATACTGGGTCGAGCAGATGCATGTCGACGGATTCCGTTTCGACCTTGCGACCGTTCTGGGCCGCGAAGGCACCGGCTTCAACGAACACAGCGCCTTCTTCAAGGCGCTGCGTGCCGAGCCCGCGCTCGCGTTCGTGAAGCTGATAGCTGAACCCTGGGATGTCGGCTGGGGGGGTTATCAGCTTGGACGTTTCCCCGCCGGTTGGGCGGAATGGAACGACCGGTATCGGGACGCCGTGCGTTCGTTTTGGAGGCGTGATGCCGGCAAGATCGGCGAGTTCGCCGAACGGTTCGCGGGTTCCAGCGACCTTTTCCGCCACAACGGCCGAAAGCCGACCGCGGGAATCAATTTTCCGACGGCGCATGACGGTTTCACGCTCTGCGACCTCGTTTCATACAGCGAGAGGCATAACGAGGCCAATCTCGAGAGCAATGCGGACGGTCACGGCGACAACTTGAGCTGGAACTGCGGAACCGAAGGCCCGAGCGACGATCCCGGCATAAACAGCCTTCGCACGCGGCAAATGCGCAATTTGCTGGCGACATTGTTCTTTTCGCAAGGCGTCCCGATGCTGCAGGCCGGGGACGAATTCGCCCGCACGCAGCGCGGCAACAACAACGCCTACTGTCAGGACAACGAGATTTCCTGGATCGACTGGCAATTGCGCAGCGTCAATCTGGGCTTACTGCGGTTCGTGCAATTGCTGGCCCGATTGCGCCGGCTGCATGTCGAATTTCGCCGCGAGACATTCCTCAAGGGCGCGGCATCGCGCGCGAGCGTCAAGGATGTGACGTGGTTAAATGCCGGCGGGATCGAGATGAAGCAAGGTGAGTGGCATGATGCGAACCTGCGGACCCTTGCCATATGGTTCGGCAAGCGCAGCAATTTGCAAGGACGTCTGTTGCTGCTGCTGAACGCGGGCGACTCGGCGCAGACATTCACGTTGCCGGCAGCGCCTGCCGGCGAGCCGTGGATCCGCCAATTCGACACGGCGGTCGACGGCCTCGAGGCGACGAGTCTCGGGCACGCACGCGAGTACCGGCTCGAAGCCAGCAGTGCCGCTCTATTGGAGTGCTGAATACGTGGATCCGACAGTGATCGAGAGATTGGCCCGGCTGCGCGGAATCGGCGATGCCTACCACGACTACCGCGGCGAGCTGCGGCACTTCAGCCTTGAGACCAAGATGGGGCTGCTGCGTGCGATGGGATGCGGGGTGGATGAGCCTGCCGCCCTGGCGCGCGAGCTGAGCGCGCTCGAGGCGTCCCGTTGCCGCAGGCTCCTGCCGCCGGTCGCGGCGGCGCGCAGCGCCCGAATCGGAGTCGACATCAACGTCACTGCGCGCGAATTCGGTTCCATGCTGATGTGGTCGGTGAGTTTCGAGGACGGATCGCAGCAGTCAGGACTGACCTGGACGGCCGATTGCCCGGAGATCTGGAGAGGGGAGGTGGAGGGGTCATGGATCACCCGACGGCGGTTCGACCTGCCGATCGATCTGCCTCCGGGATATCACGAATTGGAGGCGAAGATCGCCGGCGGAGCGGCCGACCGCTGCCGGCTGGTGATTTCCCCGCCCCGGTGCTACGAGCCGAAGTCGATCGTCTCGGGTCGTCGCCTCTGGGGAATGGCCGTGCAGCTCTATTCCCTTCGTTCGCGCGACAACTGGGGCATCGGGGATTTCAACGATCTTCGTTTGTTGATCCAGTGGGCGGCTTCGAACGGCGCGGGCTTCATCGGACTGAATCCCCTGCATGCGCTCGCACCGGCCGATCCGGACAGGTCGAGTCCGTACAGCGCATCGAGCCGGCACTTTCTCAATGTCCTCTACATTGCGGTTCCGTCGGTGCCGGAATTCAGGGAGTGCGCGGCTGCATGCACGCGTTTCGCCGATGCATCGGTGGCGCAGCGGCTCCAGGAACTGCGCGGCTGCGAATTGGTCGATTACCGCGGCGTCGCGGAGCTGAAATTTGAATTTCTGGCGATTCTGTACCGAGATTTTCGCGAGCGGCACCTGGCATCCGGAACCGCGCGCGCGCGGGAGTTTCGCTCCTTCGTCGACGGCGGCGGCGGCGTATTGCAGATGCATGCCCGCTTCGATGCGCTCGATCGGTTTTTCCGCGCGACGATGGACACCCCCTCCGGCTGGCTTTCCTGGCCGCAGGAGTACCGGGACGTGAATGGCGCCGCGGCGGCGGGTTTTGCCTCCGCCCATCCGCAGGAGGTTGAATTTTACGCCTACCTGCAATGGCTGGCGCACGAGCAGCTGTGCGGCGCGCAGGCGCTGACGCGCGAGCTCGGCATGCCGATCGGCCTGTACGGCGACTATGCGGTCGGCGCCAATCCGTCCGGCTCCGAGACCTGGGCGGAGCCCGGCAGCTATTGCCTGGGCGCCGAAATCGGCGCCCCACCGGATCCGTTGGCGCTCAAGGGTCAGGGCTGGGGAATCCCGCCGCAGGATCCGTCGGTGATGGAAGCGCAGCGCTTGCAGGGGTTCGCGCGGTTGATCCGCAACAACATGCGCTGCTACGGCGCCCTGCGATTGGATCATGTGATGTCGCTGTTCCGGCTATGGTGGGTTGCCGCGGGACTGTCGCCCACCGAGGGCGCGTACGTTCACTATCCGCTGCAGCAGCTTCTCACGGTGCTGTCGCTGGAGAGCACACGCAGCGCCTGCCTGGTTGTGGGCGAAGATCTGGGGGTGGTTCCCGATGAAATGCGTCGAGCCATGCCCGACTACGGCCTGTATCACTACAAAGTGATGTTGTTTGAGAGGCTCGAGGACCGGTTTCGCAGTCCCGATGAATACGTGCGCCACGCGTTGGCCACGGTCACCACACACGACATGCCAACCCTGCGCAGCTACTGGGAAGGGCGCGACATCGAGCTGCGCCGCCGCTTGAATCTTTATCCGAGCGAGGCGGTCGAAGTCGAAGTGGCCCGGGAGCGCGGGAGGGAGCGAGAGCTTCTGTTGGCGGCGCTGCACCGCCAAGGACTCCAACCGGTGCAGCCCGCGACGACGGCCGATCCATTCACCGCCGAACTCGCGCATGCCATGCATGTATATCTTGCGCGCTCGGCAAGCGTGCTGGTCGCGCTGCAGATCGAAGATCTGCTGGGCGAAACGCTGCCGGTGAACGTGCCGGGCACCGACCGGGAATATCCGAACTGGCGGCGAAAGATCTCCTCCCTCATCGAGGACATGGCGCTTCGCACCGACCTGGCGGCGCAGTTCGCCGAGATCCGCGCAGCGCGGGAGCCGGCTTAGCGAACCTGCGCCTGCCCGCCGCGCTGTGCACCGGCCGCTGCGCTCGAGCGTGCCGCCCAAATCCATACGCAGCCCCCGATCAGTACGGCGACCGGCACGATCTTGACCGCTTGGGCCAGGGACGATGCATCCGACAAAGCGCCGATGATGAACGGCGACGGGACGTCGCCGAACACATGTATGGTGAAAACGCTGAGTGCGATGGCCGTCGCCCGTTCGGAGGCGGAGACCTGGTTGATGATGGCCGCATTGATCGGGCCGGTGGACAGGAACAGGCACAGCTGCGCCGCCACCATCCACGTCAGGTAAAGGGCATGCGAGGCCGTGGTCAGCGCCATCCACACGAAGGGAGCCGCGACAAAAGTCGCGATCGCCGACATCCACAGGTAGGCTTGCCGTGAATACCTGGCGCAGTAGTCCCCCAACCAGCCCCCGGCGAACGTGCCGATGAAGCCGGTGATCACCACGATCGTGCCGAAGCTCACGGTGGCCTCACTGCGCGAGATGCCGCGGACGCGCTCGAGAAACGCAGGCATCCAAAAGGCGAGGCCACCCAGAGCAAAGGTGTAGGCGGCGTACGCCAGAACCGTGAGAACGTACGGCTTGTTGTGCATGAGCCGCGCGTAGGCAGCCCACGTGTCTTTCATGATTGCCGCGGATTTCCGCGCCGCCGGGACGGCCTGCGGGGCAGCCAAATCCTGGGCGCCGCGCGGCGGGTCGCGCAGCAGCAGACACAGGGCGGCCAGCAGCAAACCGGGAACTCCCGCGGCGAAGAATGCCGAGCGCCAGCCATAATGCTTATCGATGAGTCCGCCGACCACGTACCCGAGCGCCGAGCCCACCGGGGTCGCACAGAAAAATATGGCCATAACGCGGCCGCGCTGACTTCGCGGAAAATAATCCGACAGCAAACTGGGCGCGATCGTGACGTAAGCGGCTTCGCCCACGCCGACCGAGGCGCGTGCGGCGAGCAGGCTCACGTAGCTTCCGGCAAATCCCGACAGGGCGGTGGCGAAGCTCCAGCAGGCGACGCCCAGTGCGATCAATCGAGGCCGCGAACGGCGGTCTCCGAGCACACCGAATACGGGCGCGGTCAGCGTGTACACCACCAGGAATCCGGACATCAGGGATCCCAGATTCGCATCCGAAAGGGCGAGTTCCGAATGCTTGAGACTTTCGGCCAGCGCGGCAACCACGTACCGATCAAGATAACTGAACAGGTTGATGACCGACAGAACGGCGAGGCCGAAACCCGCGGAGCGCATCCAGGACAATTGTGTTCGATCTGTCACGCCCCGGTATAGTAGCAACGCGGGTTCGCGTATAGGTTAATTTCTCGGTGGCTCAATGATCATGCTCCGCAAGTCATGGATGCTCGGCGCAGCGGCGGCTCTTTGCACCGTGCTCTGGTTTGCACTTCTGGCGCAGCGGCCGCTCTATGACCCCGACGAGGGCCGCTACGCCGAGATTCCCCGGGAGATGCTGAGCGGCGGCGACTGGGTGATTCCGCATCTCAACGGGATCGTGTATCTGGAAAAGCCGCCCCTGCAGTACTGGCTCACGGCGTTGATCTTCCGTATCTTCGGCCAGACGGAATTTTCCGCACGCCTGTACACCGGCCTCTGCGGCTACCTCACCTTGGCGATGGTGTTCCTGTTCGCGCGGTCGCTGTGGGGACTGCGCGCCGGGGTCCGCGCTTTGCTGCTCACCTCGGCATCGACATTGTTCGTGCTGCTGGGACACCAATTGACGCTCGACATGTCGTTGAGTTTTTGGCTGACCGCGGCATTGGGCTGCTTCTTGGCGGCACAGTCGCGGCGCGACCTTTCGAACCGCTGGCGCCCGTGGATGCTGGGATGTTGGGGCGCGATGGCATTCGCCGTGCTCACCAAAGGATTGATCGGCGCGGTGATTCCCGGGGCTGCGGCCGGCGCATATGTGCTGTGGCAGCGCGACTGGGCGGTGCTACGCCGGTTGAACGTCCGCTGGGGGCTGCCGTTGTTTGCGGCGATCGCCGCCCCGTGGTTCGTATTGGCCGCCCGCGCCAACGGGCAATTCCTCGGATTCTTCTTCATCCGCGAGCATCTTGAGCGCTTCCTCACGACGATTGAACATCGCACGCAGCCGTGGTGGTTCTTCGTGCCGGTGCTTGGTGTGGGCATCATGCCCTGGCTTCCCCAGGCGAGCCGCGCGCTCATTGCTGCATTCGAGGACCGGGTACCACGGGGCCAGTTCGATGCGTCCCGACTGCTCTGGGCCTGGTGCGTATTCGTCATGATCTTCTTCTCGTTCTCGGACTCCAAACTGATTCCCTATGTTCTGCCGGCCATTCCTGCGCTCTCCCTGCTGTGCGCCGGGCAGATGGACGGCGACAGCCGTTGGAGTCTGCTCGCTGGAGCGCTGCTGTCGTTCGCGTCGGCGATTGGCATTTTCGCCTACGCGAGCGGCCGATGGAGTTCGGCCGAGGGTCGGGAACTGCTGGTGTTGATCCGGCCTATGCTCTTTGGCACCGGCGCGTTGCTGACACTTGGCGCATTCGCCGGCGCCGGCTGCGCGCTGCAAGGCCGGCCGCTTGCTGCGCTTGCGGGACTGTGCAGCGCCTGGTTCCTGGCCTCCGCGAGCATACTCGCCGCGGCGAACTGCGCGCAGGCTCTGTTCAGCGCCAAGGACGTTGCCCTGGAGCTGCGCCGCGTGTGCCCGCCGGCCGACCTGGCCCATGTCCCCATTTTCTCGGTGCAGACCTATCAACAATCGCTGCCTTTCTATCTCAAGCGAACCGTGACTTTGGTCGACTACCGGGACGAATTCGATCTTGGCCTCACGCAGGATCCGCAGCGTGGCATCGCGACGCTGCAGGAGTTCAGCCGAGTGTGGCAGGCCCTCGGGGCCGGATTTGCGGTCGTGCCGCCGCATGCGCAGGACCGCTTGTCGGCACTCGGGGCGCCCATGCGCGAAGTTGCGCAGTTTCCGGACCGGGTGATCGTCAGCCGACGCTGATCGCGTCGATGCGCGGTGCGCATATCGGTTCGCGTTTCGGTCCAGGCGGAGTAATATTGAATGCACGAAACCGCCGTCAGGAGAATCAGTTGGCCAAGCCGAATTATCGTCACGCTAAGAAACAAAAGGAGGCTGCCAGGAAGGCCCGCCAAGATGCGAAGCAGCAGCGGCGGTCCAGTCTGCCGGAGGCAGCTGCGGCTCCGGAGGCGCCTCTGGAACCCGCCCAGCCCAAGCCAATAGCGTGAACGACACCAACGTGTCGGCATGGATGGATGAAGATCTGTCGATCTTCCGCGATGCCGCTGCGCGATTCCTCGATGCCGAAATGGTGCCGAACGAGGCGCAGTGGCGCAAACAGCAGCACGTGGGCAAGGAAATCTGGCGCAAAGCCGGCGCGATGGGTCTTCTCTGCACGGACATTCCCGCCGAGTACGGCGGCGTCGGCGGAGATTTCCGGCACGAGGCGGTGCTCTACGAGGAACTGGCGCGCCGCGGGCTCAGCGGCTTTGGCCAGGGCGTGCACAGCATTTGCGCCCATTATCTGGTCAACCACGGTACCGAAGAACAGAAACACCGCTTCTTGCCGCGGATGGCGAGCGGCGAGCTGATCGGCGCCATCGGCATGACCGAACCGGCCGCCGGCTCCGATCTGCAGGGTTTGAAGACCCGGGCGGTTCGCGATGGCGGGGACTACGTCATCAACGGCTCGAAAATATTCATCACCAACGGCTTTCTCGCGGGCCTGATCGCCTTGGTCGTGAAGACGCAGCCGGGCGCAGGGGCCAAAGGGACCTCGATCCTCATGGTGGAGACCGCGAACCTGGACGGGTTTCGCGTCGGCCGGATTCTCGACAAGATGGGCATGAAATCTCAGGACACCGCCGAGCTTTTTTTTGAAAACGTGCGCGTTCCCGCGGCGAACCTCCTGGGCGGCGCCGAGGGCCAGGGGTTTTATCAACTCATGGGCGATCTGCCTTATGAGCGCGCCGTGATTGCCGTGGCCGGCGTCGGCGCGATGGAGGGGGCGCTCGCCGAGACCGTGAAGTACGTCAAGGACCGGAAGGCCTTCGGCAAGAGCATCGCCGAATTTCAGAACACCAAGTTCAAATTGGCCGAAATCGCCACCAAGACGCGCATCGCGCGCGTGTTCGTCGATGACTGCATCGCCAGAATCGTCGCCGGAACTCTGGATACGGTCAGCGCGTCCATGGCCAAGTATTGGGTCACGGACACGCAGCAGGAAGTCCTCGACGAGTGCGTGCAATTGCACGGCGGCTACGGGTACATGAACGAATATCTCGTGTGCCGCATGTTTGCCGATTCGCGCGTGCAACGCATTTACGGCGGTACCAACGAAATCATGAAGGAGCTCATCTCCCGGGCGCTTTAGGCACCGTGTCGCCTGTACGCGACGGCTGCCCGGCAATTCAAGGCTGCTTCACAGATCTTTGCCCATTTACCGCTTCAATTACGGCAGAAATGGCTGAACAATAGGCCATCTCGAGGGCAGTCCACCGATGCACGCGTCTCGTTCAGTTTCATTGGTCTTGGTGATGGCGGCGCTCGCTGCCTGCAGCGGTACGGCCGTCGTGACGCTGACGAGCAGCGCCTCGCCCGACAATTTTCTGGCATATAGGGTCGGGCTGATCTCAGTGCAGATGCAGGGCTCGGGGGGCAAATCCGGATTGTCCGTTCTGCAGGCCGGCACCATCGCCGATCTCGCGGCGTTGACCGACGTGAGCGAAGTCCTGGGCGCCGTGGCCGTTGCAAGGGGCACCTACACCGCGGCGCTCATTACGCTGGACTACAGCTCGGCGTGGATCGTCTATGACGACGGCAGCGTGAACGGCGTGACGCTGACTCCGGTCGGCCCGAACGGCCGGCCCCTCGGTCAAGTCCAGCTCAAAGTGACGCTCGATCCGGGCGAGCCGCTCAGCGTGACGGCCAAGGGGACTTCGCGCCTCGCGCTCAACTTCAATCTGGCGGCATCCAACATCGTGAATTTGGCGGACAAGACGGTGTCGGTCTCACCGATGATCGCAGCGAGCATCATGCCCATCGACGCCAAACCGGTGCGCATTCGCGGTCCGCTGGAAGGTGTTGCTGCGACTTCCGGCCTCGGCGGCGCCGCGTTCACGATGGGCATCATGCCGTTCAATGGGATGATCAGGGGCGAGGGGCAGCTGCCGATCGTGCCGAGCGATACCACCACTTATGAGGTCAACGGCATCGCGTCCACCGGCAACGTGGGGTTAAGTCAGCTCGCAGTGAGCGGGGGTGCCCTCGCAGTCGCCTACGGCGCGCTCGTCGGCACCGATCAGACCGCGACCGCGACGGCCGCGGACGGCACGCAAAGCACCACGAGCCCCGCGACCGTGACTTTTGCCGCCACGCAGGTTCTCGCTGGCAGCAGCGTGCAGGACAGCCGCCTGGATCGCGTTTCGGGAACCGTCTCGGCCCGCAGCGGCACCCTGTTGAGCATCGAGGATGCGACCCTCGTGGGGGCCGACGGCACCGACACTTTCATCGGCGGCACCACCATCGTGCTCCTGGGTCCGAATACGCTGACCACGGTATTCGGCCAAGGAGGAACCGCCATCGACAACACGCTTGAAGTATCCGTGGGTTCGTCGGTCGACGCCTTCGGCGTGGCCAGCCAGTCGTCGGGGAACGCGGCTTTGGACGCCAGTGCCGGCCAGGTACGCATCAACAACACGACCGCGTCAGGTCTGGTCACCGGACGGGGCGCGGGCCTGACTCTCCATCTGGCGTTCCTCGGCGGCCGAAACGTCGCACCGTTGAATTTCGCGGGAAGCGGCGCGTCGGCCGGCCAATATTCGGTGGACACGGGCGCGCTGGATCTGACGAATTCCGCGCCGGGCGCCCCCGTCGTCGTGACCGGACTGACCAGTTCGTTCGGGGCGGCTCCGCCGAATTTCTCAGCGTCGGCGCTGCTCGATCCGACCACCATCGAGGCGGAAATCGCCGTCGACTGGGGCGCAGGTGCGGCCGCGCCCTTCAGCAGCTTCGATGCCTCCTCCATCGACGTCAGTATCCGCAATTTGAGCATCGGACGGCGCCACCAGATCCAAGTCGGCGCACAGACCATAGACGTCGCCGGTCTGTCGTCGGATCCCTTGATCGTTCCGAATTCGACGTCGGCGGCCGCGATATTCACCATCGGTCACGCCGCAAGTTCGACGATGGAGAGCTTCGATACGTATGCGGCGTTCATCGCCCAGGTGCAGTCGGAGCTGAACGGCGCGACGCTGGCGACGGGCTTGACCGCAACGGGACAATACGCCGGGTCGACGCTTACACTGACCGCCGACAGCATCACTCTTGTCCTCAACGACTGACGAAACCTTGAACCACAGAGATGCGTTGCTAGAGCCCACTCTAACCCGCCGGGATTTCCTCAGGGCCGCGTCGCTGCTCGCCGCGCCCGCCGCCTATCCGCATTCAGGGGATTTGCCCGGCCAGGGGAGCGCACCCGCAGCATTTTCCCATGCCTATGTCGGCACGTACACGCCGAACGGCGGCGGGATCTACCTCTATCGCATTGACAGAACGTCGGGCGCGCTTACGCAGCTCAAGGTGTTCGACGACATCCGAAACCCTTCCTGGCTCGCCGTCAATCCGGCGCAGACGCGCCTGTACGCGGTGAGCGAAATCGACAATTACGAGGGACAACGCGCGGGAGCCGTGGTTTCATACGCAATCGACAGCGAGAGTTTCCAGCTCAACCGGCTGGGGATCGTGAGTTCCGGCGGCAGCATGCCCGCGCATGCCAGCGTGCATCCGTCCGGCCGGTTCGTCTTCGTCGCAAATTACGGCGGCGGCAGCGTCGCCGTTTTCCCGGTCCGTTCCGACGGAGCGCTCGGCGATCCCACGGATCTTAGACCGAGCGTCGGCCCGCGCCATCATGCGCGCGCGCTCGACGATCCGCCCGGACAATTCGCGGTCAGCGACCATGACAGTCCGCACGTTCACATGGTGGCGGCGGATCCGAGCGGCCAATACGTCATTGCCAACGATGCCGGACTCGACCTCACCCTGGTCTGGCGCTTCGATGCGCAATCCGGGCGATTGCTGCCCGCCGGCGCACCCGTGATCGCGGCGCCTTCCGGGGCCGCGCCTCGCCACTTCGCGTTCCATCCGAACGGCCGATTCTTCTACAACCTCTACGAGCACGACGCAAAGGTCGCCGTCTACGATTACGACGCCTCGAAGGGCGCATTCAAACCGAAGCAACTCGTGTCGGCACTGCCGCAGAAATTCGCGGGCAGCAATCTGTCGGCGGAAATAGTCATCGCGGCCGACGGAAGGTTCCTGTACGTGTCGAACCGGCTGCACAATGCCATCACGATATTCGCGGTGGCGAACGATGGTCAACTGCGCACGATCTCGGAAGTTGGGGTGCATGCCGACTATCCGCGCTGCATCACGCTCGACGCCGCTGGCGAGTTCCTGTATTCATGCAATCAAAAGGGCGATTCGATCACTTCGTTCCGCGTCGCCGCGGCCACCGGCACGCTGCAGTTCACCGGGCGGTTCGAGCCGGTGGGCAGTCCCGCGGCCATGATCGTGCTGAAGCCCGCCTGACCGGACACCGCAGCCAAGATCACGCT
The DNA here is from genome assembly GCA_963727045.1 of uncultured Gammaproteobacteria bacterium. Taxonomy (GTDB): domain Bacteria; phylum Pseudomonadota; class Gammaproteobacteria; order Steroidobacterales; family Steroidobacteraceae; genus Bog-1198. The sequence goes on from CAVSES010000001.1 coordinate 23,871, forward strand.
GTACCTCGCCGCGTGGCGGGATCTATACTGAAAGCCGTTGCATTCGCGCTAGCGGGTTGAAATTTATGCAAATCGCGATGATTGGCCTGGGCCGGATGGGCGCCAACATGGCGCAGCGATTGCTGCGCGGCGGCCACGAGGTCGTGGGATTCGATCCCGCCGAAGCGCCGCGCGCCGCCCTCGAACAAAAGGGGGCCGCGACCGCGGCCTCGCTCGAGCAGCTGGTCGCGAAGCTCGCGGCGCCCCGCGTCCTTTGGTTGATGGTGCCGGCAGGAACGATCACCGATGACACAATCGCAGGTCTGACTCCGCTGCTGGCCGCCGGTGACACCATCATTGACGGCGGGAATTCGAATTATCGGGATACGCAGCGTCGCGCGGCCGCCGTGGCACAACACCGGATTCACTTCGTCGATTCAGGAACCAGCGGCGGTGTTTGGGGCCTCGCGGAGGGCTACAGCCTCATGATCGGAGGCGAGGAGGGCGTCGTCGAGCGCTTGCGTCCGATCTTTGAGACGCTCGCGCCGGCGCCGGATCGGGGCTGGGGCCGCGTCGGCGCCGTCGGTTCCGGTCACTTCACCAAGATGATCCACAACGGGATCGAGTACGGTCTGATGCAGGCCTATGCGGAAGGATTTTCGATCCTGCAACACAAGAGCGAGTTCAATCTGGACCTGCACCAGATCGGCGAAATCTGGCGCCATGGAAGCGTGGTGCGCTCGTGGCTGCTCGACCTCACGGCCGACGCGCTGCAGAAGAACCCGACCCTGCATGGGATTGCCCCGTACGTGGCGGATTCCGGCGAGGGCCGCTGGACGGTCGCCGAGGCCATCGAGCTCGACGTGTCCGCCCCGGTCATCACGCTGTCGTTGCTCGAACGGCTGCGGTCGCGCGATGCCGATTCATTCACCGACAAGCTTCTTTCGGCCATGCGCAATCAATTCGGCGGCCACGCAGTCAGGAAGGAATAGGGACAAGCGCGCGCGCGTTATGCGTCGGTGATTTCGGCCTTGTTGCCGCTCACGGCATCGCCGTCTCCGCCCTTCAATTGTAAGAAGACGCTGGTCGAGACGACGGTCAACCCGCCGAGTCCCCACATCGCCAGGTGAATGCCGTGAATCATTTCCGGTGAGGTTGCGTGGAACCGGTCGGGGATGAATACGGCGGCGGCGAGCGAAGCGGTGGCGACGCCGAAGCTCACCGCCATTTGTTGAACCGTGCTCGCAATGGTGCTTGCGGCGCTGGCCTGGCGCTCGTTGACATCGGCGTAGGCCAGCGTGTTCATGCTGGTGTACTGCAGGGACGCGAGGAATCCGTACGTGAACGCCATCAGCACGATCATCCATACGGGCGTCGCGGCATCGATGGTCGAGAACAGGAAGATAACCGCACCCAGTGCAACGGTGTTGGCGATCAGCACGCGCCGGTAGCCGAATTTCTTCAAGATGACCGGCATGGTGAGCTTCAGGGACATCGCGGCGAGCGCTTGGGGCATGATGAGCAAGCCGGATTGTATCGGTGTGAAGTCGAGGCCGACCTGGTAGAGAAGGGGCAGCAAGAAAGGAATTCCACCGATCCCGAGCCGGGTGAACAGATTGCTGGTGATCGCGACGCGGAAGGTGCGGATTCGCACCAATCCTAGGCGCAGCAGCGGGTGCGGCGTGCGAACGGTGTGAAGGCCGTATGCACCGAGCAGCGCCGCGGAGATGGCCAGCAGCCCCAGGATCTCCCGTCCGCTCAACGTCGTTTCGCCGAATACTTCCAGCACGTAGGACAGCAGGGCGACCCCGGAGCCGAAGAGCACCAACCCCACGATATCGAGCGGATAGTTGCGCTGCTCGCGGTAATTCGGCAGGTGCCGATAGACCATGTACAGCCCGCACATGCCGATCGGTATGTTGACGAAGAAGATGACGCTCCAGTGAAAGTATCCGATGATCAGGCCGCCCAGGAGGGGACCGAGCATCGGGCCGATCAGGCCCGGAATAGCGACGAAGCTCGTGGCGGCGATGAGTTCCGATTTCGGAAAGGTCCTGACCATCGTAAGCCGTCCCACGGGCAGCATCATGGCGCCGCCGCAGCCCTGCAACACGCGACAGGCCACCAGCCAGTGAATGTCGTGCGAGATGCCGCATAGGAAGGAACCGAGCGTGAAGATCCCGATTGCCGAAGCAAACACCCGCCGTGTGCCGAATCGATTCGCCATCCAGCCGCTGATGGGAATGAATACGGCGAGGCTCAACGTGTAGCTCGCAAGCACGGCCTTCATGCTGAGCGGCGCGACATCGAGCGCCTGGGCGATGGCCGGAACGGCGGTATTCAGGATCGTCGTATCGAGCGATTCCATGAAGAATCCGACGGCCACCAACCAGGGCAGAAGCCGCTTCGCGGTGTCGCTCGGTGCGGTCTCGTTGCGCGCGTGCAAGGCGGCCGCCCGCGGTCAGGCGAGCACGGCGTCGACGATGCGCTGTGCATCGGCGATGAGCCTCTGCAGGTGGGCGGCGTCGTGAAAACTCTCGGCGTAGATCTTGTAGATATCTTCCGTTCCCGACGGGCGTGCTGCGAACCAGCCGCCGCTCGAGATGACTTTCACGCCGCCAATCGGCGCGTCGTTTCCGGGCGCGCGGGTCACAATGCGTTCGACCGGTTCGCCCGCGAGCTCGCTGATGCGCACCTGTGCACCGTCGAGCTTGCCGAGTCTTCGCTTCTGTTCGCCGTTTGCCGGTGCGTCCACCCGGTTCGAGAAAACCTCGCCCAATTCCCGGGTCAGAGCGCGATAGGCTTCGCCGGGATCGCGTCCCGTGCGCGCCGTGATCTCGGCCGACAGCAGCGCGGGAACCATGCCGTCCTTGTCCGTCGTCCAGACGCTGCCGTCGATGCGGCTGAACGAGGCGCCGGCGCTTTCTTCGCCCCCGAACCCCAAGCTGCCGTCGACGAGCCCTGCCACGAACCATTTGAAGCCCACCGGGACCTCGTACAGCCTGCGGCCGAGCCGCGCGCTCACCCGGTCGATCATGGCGCTGCTCACCACGGTCTTGCCGACGGCCGCGTCCGCTCTCCAGCGCGTGCGGCTGCGGAACAAATAGTCGATCGCGACCGCCAGATAATGATTCGGCGGCATCAAACCGCTGCTCGGCGCGACGATTCCATGCCGGTCGTGGTCCGTATCGCAGCCAAACGCGATGTCGAACCGGTCCTTCAGTCCGATGAGACGCTGCATGGCGTACGCTGAGGAGGGATCCATGCGGATCCTTCCGTCCCAGTCGAGGGTCATGAATCGAAAGGTGGGATCCACTTCGTCGCTGACCACCGTGAGATCGAGCCGGTACGACTCGGCGATTCGCGCCCAATAGTGCACGCCCGCACCTCCCAGGGGGTCGACGCCCATCCTGATTTTCGACCCGCGTATCACGTCCATGTCCAAAATCGCTCCGAGGTCGCGGACATAGGATTCGAGGTAATCGTGAGTGTGGGTGGTTGCCGCACGGCGCGCGGCGGCGAAGCCGATTCTGTTGATGGTGCCGGCGCCCTTGAGGAGATCATTCGCGCGCGTCTCGATCCATTGGGTGACGTCTGAGTCCGCGGGACCGCCGTCGGGGGGGTTGTACTTGAATCCGCCGCTGTCGGGAGGATTGTGCGAGGGCGTGATGACGATGCCGTCGGCGAGGCCCGACGTGCGGCCGCGGTTGTAGGAGAGGATGGCATGCGAAATGGCCGGGGTCGGAGTGTATTCATCGCCCGCGGAGATCATGACCTCGACGCCGTTTGCCGCGAGCACTTCGAGGGCGCTTGCGAAAGCGGGCGCCGAGAGCGCGTGGGTGTCGAACCCGAGGAACAGCGGGCCGTCGATATTCTTCCGGCGGCGGTATTCGCTGATGGCCTGGCTGATCGACAGCACGTGATATTCGTTGAAGCCCAGGCTCAAGGAACAGCCGCGGTGCCCGGAGGTGCCGAAGGAGACCCGCTGCTCGGCGATGTCGGGATCCGGACGCTCGCTGTAATAGGCGGTGATGAGCCTCGGAATGTCCACCAACGACGCGGGCGGCGCGGCGTGCCCGGCGAGGGGATTGATTCCAGGATTCAAGACGTCGCCAGCGCCGCGCTTTTCTCGACGATGCGCTTCATGAGTTCCCTCCATGACTTGACGAACGACTCCGCCCCGTCCAATTGCAGGCGGGCGGCAAGCGCGTCGATGTCGATTCCGGCCTCCGCAAAGCGGCCGAGAACGAGCTCGGCATCGCCGCCGTCCTTCGCCATGACGGATTTTACGGTCCCGTTGGCGGCGAACGCCAACAATGTCTTCTCCGGCATGGTATCGATGGTGTCCGGAGCCGCCAGCGATTCGACGTACAGGCCCGGCGGGGCGTTCGGGTCCTTGGTGCCGGTGCTGGCCCACAACATGCGCTGCTTGCGGGCGCCGGCGGCCTCGAGATCGCGCCAGCGTTTGCTAGCCAGTATTTCATTGTGGGCCCGAAAAGTGCGTCCGGCGATGGCCACTCCCAAGCGGTTGCGCAATTCCGGCGGGACCTTGTCGGCCACGGCGCGATCCCAACGGCTCACAAACAGGGAGGCCACCGAGCTCACCTGCGGATCGCGGCCTGCCGCGATCCGCCGCTCGATGCCGCGCAGGTATGCTTCCGCAGCGCTCACATACTGTTCGCGCGAGAACAGCAGCGTCACGTTGACCGGTACTCCGGCGAATATCGCCGCTTCAATGGCCGGCACGCCCGCAGCCGTGCCGGGGATCTTCACATAGAGATTCGGGCGGGCCGCCTGTTTGTGGATGCGCAGTGCCGCGTCGATCGTCGTCTTGGTATCGTTCGCGAGCAGCGGCGAGACTTCCATGGAGACCCAGCCGTCGATTCCGCGGGTGCGCTCGAATACCGGCAGGAACAAATCGGCCGCGCGACGCAGGTCCTCCAGCGCCAATTCGACGAACAACTCCTCGCCGGCGAGCCCCGCCTGCGCCTTGCGGCGGATGCCGTCGTCGTAGGCCGACGTGTTGCCGATTGCCTCGTCGAATATGGTCGGATTGGACGTGAGGCCGGTGACCGACAAGGTATCGATGTAGCGGCGCAAGGTGCCGTCGTCGAGCATTTCACGCGTGATGTTGTCGAGCCAGATGCTCTGGCCCAAGTCGTGCAGGTTTTGCGTCATGGTCATGGCCGTTCCCGGAAGTCGGATAGTGCGTGGTTGATCAGATCCTCGATTCGCTCGATCGTCATGTCGGGCGCAGGCTCAATGGAATTGGACTCCGCCGCCATCGCGTAGTGCCCCTGGCGAACGAACACCGTCGTCAGCCGATCCTTCATCGTCGATTTCATGGCGGCCAGCAGGTTCGGCTTGTCGTCGACCATGACATAGTGGTTCGCCGGGAAGCGCTGCTGCACCTGGCCGAGCACGCGCTCCTTGTGCACATAGATCATGACCCGGCCATCGACCGCGTCCGATATGCCCGAGCGCTGTATTTTGCGCGGTTGAAACACGATGTCGCCGTCCGACAGCACCACGGGGCGACCCAGCCTTCTCAGGTGAGCCACTGCGTCGAGCGCATGCGGGAACAGCCGCGCGGAGAAGGGGTATTCCAGGAGGAACTCCGACATGGCGAGCAGGTCCGGGTGGTCGTCGAGTCCGGTGCGAAAGCTCTGCAGGCTTCCCAGATAGTCGGCGAGCCCCAACTGCTCGCGCAAGCGGCCGAAGATCGCCCAATAGCGCCTGGTTTCGGACTCGCCGAAGGACTGCTGCAGGCGTTCGCCCAGATCTCTCCCAAAGCGATCGTTGTCCAACAACGTGTTGTCCACATCGAGCAGAAAGACGACCTCATCGTTGCTCAGCACGGCGAGGATTTCTCCGTGGCCGGGTCGTGCCAGGTGTCCGCACCGTTCACGACTTCACCGGCCGCCGGCGGCCCCCAGGTGCCGGGCTCGTATTCGATCACGGGCCGGGGTTCCGCCAGCACCGGATCCACCACCCGCCAGGCCGCTTCGACGCAGGCGTCCTGGGTGAACAGCGAGGTGTCGCCGTGTATGGCGTCGCCCAACAGGCGCTCATAGGGTGACTTTTCGCTTTCGGAGCGATGCCGCGCCACCAGCTCGACAGGTTCGCCGTGCATCGGCTCGCCGTTTCGCTTCACCAGTGCGCCCTCGCTGATCACCACTTCGGGGCTCAAGCGAAGCCGGAAATAATTGCGGGGCATGGCGTCGTTCGGGTCGAAGACCGACAGCGGCGGCCGCTTGAGGGTAACCGTCACCTCGGTGGCGCTGATGGGAAGACACTTGCCGGCTCGAATGTAGAACGGAACGTCCGCCCATCGCCATGTGTCGATGTGAAGGCACAGGGCCGCGAAAGTCTCGATCTGCGAGTCCTTGGCCACGCCGGACTCGTCCCGGTAGCCCCGGAATTGACCGCGCACGACCTCCTTCGGGTCGAGCGGCCGCATCGCGCGGAACAAGCGCAGCTTCTCCGCCTGCATCGCCTCCGGTTCGTGACCGGTGGGCGGGTCCATGGCCAGCAATGCGATCACCTGCAGCAGATGGTTCTGCACCACGTCGCGGATGGCGCCCACTTCTTCGTAGAAGGCGCCCCTTCCCTGCACGCCGAATGACTCGGCCATGGTGATCTGCACGTTCTCGACATAGTGGCGATTCCAAATCGGCTCGAGAAAGGTGTTGGCAAAGCGGAAATACAAGAGGTTTTGCACCGCCTCCTTTCCCAGATAATGGTCGATCCGGAAGATCGCAGGTTCGGAGAACACTTCGTGAAGCGTGCGGTCGAGCGCCTGCGCCGTGGCGAGATCGCGGCCGAAGGGCTTCTCGACGATGACCCGCGCACGGTCCGCGCAGCTCGACTTCGCGAGACCCTGCACCACGCTTCCGAACATGCTCGGGGGAATCGCGAGATAGTGAATCGGCCGCTTCGCAAGACCGAGCGCCTGCTTCAGTCTGGTGAAGGTCGAGGGATCCGTGTAATCGCCGTCCACGTAGCGCAATTGCGAGGCGAGCTTCTCGAAACACGCGTTATCGAAATCGCCGCCGCTCTCGACGCTCTCGCGGGCACGCTGTTTCAGCCTGTCCAAAGTCCATCCCGCGCGCGCCATCCCGATGATCGGAACGGTCAGTTCGTTACGCCGCACCATGGCGTAAAGCGCCGGAAATATCTTCTTGTAGGCCAGGTCGCCCGTGGCGCCGAAAAAGACGAACGCGTCGGAATCGAGGTCGGTCATTCAGCGTCTCGCATTCAGTTCACGCCGCAAGCGCTCCAACTCTTCCATCAATTCGATCGCCAGCGCCACGCCGGGGAGATTGAGGTCAAGATCGCGTTCGAGGCGCAGCGCCAGGCGCGCGCGGCGCAAGGCGGCGCCGGTAAATCGCCACTCGGCCGTATCGACCTCGACGACGTCGAGCACCCCTTCCTCGACGAATGCCACGATGTGCCGTTCATCGACGGAGCAGATGCGGCTCAAGTCCTTGACGGTGAGAGCCGCGGATTCTTCGAATATGTCGCCGGGAAGCGCCCGATCATTCGATGAGGACATTGGCTTACACTCCCAGGCTGGCGCGAGGATTGAACGGCATCGCCGCGGCCATGGCCGCATAGGCGTCCCTTGCCTTCTGGTCAATGGCGGGCGGCAGGGCGATTTGCAAAACGACATAGAAGTCGCCCGGAGGCCCTGCCGGAATGCCCCGCCCCTTGAGCCGCAGCTTGCTTCCGGCGTGCGAGCCCGCGGGTATCTTCAAGTCGACCGTTCCCGTCGGGGTCGGGGTATTCACCGTGGCGCCGATCGCGGCCTCCCAGGGCGCGACCGGCAAATCGAGATACAAATCGCGCCCGTCGACTCTGTAAAGGGCGTTCGGCTGAAAATCCACCTCGATGTACAGATCTCCGGGGGTTCCTTCGCCGTGGGGGCGGGCACCCTGGCCCGCCAGCCGGATGTGCTGACCGGCCAGGATGCCCTTCGGCACTTGAACATTGAGCACTCGATCCTTGGACACCAGCCGGCCGTCGGCGTCGATCTCGGGCACTCGCAAGGTGAGCTGCCGGGCACCGCCGCGAAGCGTGGCGTCGAGATCGAGCAGCACCTTCGCATGATGGTCTTCTCCGCGGCCGGGGTGAAAATCGCCGCGCGCGCCGCCCGCACCGCGGCGGGCTCGAGCGCCGAACAGCGACTCGAAAAAATCGCTGTAGTCCGAATCTCGGGGGCCTGCACCACTGAACTCAAAGCCGGAACCGAAGTCCGGAGGCGGCCGGAAATCCTGGCCGGAAGCGTATCCCTGTCCAAGCTGATCGTAGGCGGCGCGCTTCTCGGGGCTCTTGAGAACCTCGTATGCCTCGCCGACCTCCTTGAACCGCGCTTCAGCGTCCTTTTCCTTGCTGACGTCAGGATGGTATTTGCGGGCGAGCTTGCGGTACGCCTGCTTGATCTGCGCCTCGGTGGCATCGCGCGCCACACCCATGACCTTGTAGTAGTCCTTGAACTCCATCGTACCTGCCAGTGCGCAGCAATCGGGCTGGCCGGCAAGGATACTATGCGTTGATTGCAGCGGACCAACAATCCTATGTAGGTGCTTTCCTACTTCCGGCGCCGCAACGTCATAGCTGGTACGCCACCGTCAAGAGCAGCCCTTCGGCGATGTCGCGCCAGAGACCGGGAGCGCGGGAATCAAACGGCCGCGAGTCGGGAATCAACGCTTGAATCCAGGCCGCCAGCCAGTCGATTTCGCGCGCCCCGTAGAAAACGACGGCGCATTCGTAGTTGAGCAACAGGCTGCGCGAATCGAGATTGACGGAGCCTGAAAGGGCGAGGGATTCGTCGAACACCACTCCCTTCGCATGGATCATATACGGCAGCAGATGAATCCTGACGCCGGCGTTGCCGAGCGAGCGCAACGCCCGGTTGCGCGCGAAATCCGCCAAGCGATGATTCGATACGGCCGGAATGACCAGGTCGATCGACACGCCGCGCCGCGCGGCCAGGCGCATCGCCGTTTCAAGAGCGGCGTCCGGCACGAAATACGGCGTCACTGCGAGCATGCGTTCCCGGACGTGGAAACACGCATCGATCAGCAACGCGTGCACCGTGTCCTCGGCCTGGTCGGGCCCGCTGGGCATGAATTGGGTCCGGCCGCCTTGAGCGCGCGCTGCCGACGCGACCGTGGCCGGCTTGCCGCAATGCTCGGCGGGCCGGCCTCCGGCGGCAACCCAGTCGGCTTCGAACTGAGCCGCCGCGGCCGCCGCAACTTCGCCCTGCAGATCGAAGGAAAGGTCGCGCCATGCCTCGCGTCCGTCGAGGTCGATGAAGTATTCCGCTGCGATGTTTCGCCCGCCCGCCCAAAGCCGCACTCCGTCGGCAATGACCATCTTGCGGTGGTTGCGCAGGTTGCGCGGACCCTGAGTCTTGCGCGCGAGCAGGGGACTGAAGGTGGCGGTTTCGATGCCTGCGGCATTCAAGCGCCTGAAGCAGGAACGGGGCAGCTGGATTGCTCCGACGCCGTCGATGAGCAGGCGCACCTCTACCCCCGCGCGCGCGCGTTCGATCATGCGCTGCATGGCTTCGCGGCCGAACGCATCGTCGCCGAGGATATAGGTGCATATGTCCAGGCGCTGCGTCGAGCAGGCCATGGTGGCGAAAAGGGAGGTCGCGGACTCCTTGCCGTTCTGATGCAGACGGACAGAGGAGGGCGCGGCGGGCGCCAGGCCGAAGCTCTCGATCAGATCTTCCGCCCAGTGCTCGTTGCGGGATTGAACGGCTGATGTCCGCAGAACGCGTCGCGGCAATTTGCGGCGCCCGAACAGGATGTACATGGGCAGGGCAAGGTAGGGCACTGCAATCATTCCCAGAACCCAGGCGATGGCGATCGACGGAGGCCGGCGCTCGTGTTCCGCACGCGTCGTCAGGACATAGATCAGCATGCTGATCGCAATGACCAGCGAATGAACGGTGATTCGAGGAAACCAGGCGTTCACTTGAGAGAACTCACTCCGTCTTGAGTTCCCGGAGCACCGCGGGCAGGAGATCCGGCAGATCTTCCGCGAGCAAGCCGGGGCCGAACGCCGCGGCCGCCGCACCGTGCATCCAAACGCCGGCCGCGGCGGCGTGAAACGCATCCATGCCCTGCGCCAGCAACCCTAAGATCATGCCTCCGAGAACGTCGCCTGAACCGGCGGTGGCGAGGCTGGCTGGAGCATTCGTGTTGATGACCGCGCGGCCGTCGGGAGCCGCCACGACCGTATCGGCGCCCTTCAATACCATCACCGCGCCGCTCTGGCGCGCGGCGGCGCGCGCTCGCGTCAACTTGTCGCCGGAGGCGTCGAACAATCGCGCGAACTCTCCGTCGTGAGGCGTCATGACGCAGGGTCCGCGAATCGCCCGCGCAAGCTCGGCCCTCTTCGAGGCGAACACGGTGATCGCGTCCGCATCGAGCAGAACCGGCCGTGCGGTCGCCAGTATTTCAAGCGCCGCTGCGCGGGTCGCCTCGCCGACGCCCGCGCCGGGGCCGATCAGAAACGCGGTGTATCTGGGGTCAGCCAACAAGCGCCCCAGGTCGCCCCGCGCGCTCAGGGGCCGCACCATGATGCTGGCAAGAGCCGCGGCGTATATGAGGAACGCCTCCTGCGGCACCGCAATGGTCGTGAGGCCGGCGCCGATGCGGGCCGCGGCGCGCGCCGCCATTCGCGCAGCGCCGGTCATGGGATACCCCCCGTACAGCAGGGCATGACCCCGCGTGTATTTGTTGCCTGATGGTTTCGCGCTCGGCAATTGCCCCAGCCACACGGTGGGATCGTTCTCCCAAATGTTGATCCCGAGCGATTTCAGCACCGCCGTGGGAATTCCGATATCCGCCACCACGACCTCGCCGCACAACTCCCGGCCCGGCAACAACACATGGCCCGGCTTCTTGCGCGCGAACGTGACTGTGCATTGCGCCGGCACCGCGCCCAGGTCCTCGCCACTGTCGCCCATCACTCCGCTCGGCACGTCGACCGCCACGAGCGGCAATCCTCGTTGAACGGCGGCCGTCAGCGTCTCGACGATGGGTTCGTCCAGCCGCCGGCTGAGACCGGACCCGAATAAAGCATCGACGACGAGGGCGGATCCCTCGATCGCGGCGGGCGTCACGGTGTCGACGTCTCCCGTCCAGCGGGTCGCATGGAACCGCGCATCGCCGCGCAGATTGTCGCGGTCCCCCAGCAGGGCGACCCGCACCGGCCAGCCGGCCTGCGCGAGAGCGACCGCCACGACGAAACCATCGCCGCCGTTATTTCCGGGACCGCAGAGCACGGTGACGCGCCGGGGCGACCAGCGGCGGGTGATTTCCCGCACGACGGCATTGCCGGCGTTTTGCATCAGGACGTACCCCGGTGTGCCGGCTGCGATCGCGGCGCGATCGCCCTCATTCATTTGCGCGACGCTGATGAGCGCGGTTTGATCGGGCTGTGCGTCGGGACGGACGCGATCATCAGTCATCCGATGTGCGCTCCGCGTCTATAAACTCAACGCGCCGGCAATTGCACCGACGGCGGTCGTTATCGCCATGGCAAGGGCGCTCCAAAACGTCACCCGCAATGCGCCTGTGCGCATGTCGGCGCCGCCGACCCGCGCGGACCAGCCGCCGAGAAAAAGCAGGCACAGGAGGGAGACGGCCACGACGGAAATCATCACATAGGCCCGAGGAGTCCATACCGCCACCAGAAGCGGAAGCACGGCGCCGGTCGCGAAACTGCCTGCCGACGCGAGCGCGGCCTGCAGAGGCTTTGCCCGAGTACCGGCGCTCAAACCCAACTCGTCGCGGGCATGCGAGCCCAAAGCATCATGCGCCATGAGCTGCGCGGCAACCTGTTTGGCCAGGGCCGGATCGAGTCCGCGGCGCACGTAGATGTCGGTCAGCTCCCGGCTCTCGCCCGCGAAGTCGACTTCCAATTCCGCGCGCTCTTGCGCAAGCGCGGCCTCTTCGGTGTCGGCCTGCGAGTGCACGGACACATATTCCCCCGTCGCCATGGACATCGCGCCGGCCACCAACGCCGCCGTACCGCCGACCAGGATGCTGGATTGCGATGCGTGGGCCGCAGCGACGCCCAAAATGAAGCTGGCCGTCGACACGATGCCGTCGTTTGCGCCCAGGACGCTGGCGCGAAGCCACGAGGAACGGCCGATACTGTGGCGCTCATGACTGCGTGGACGCATGTTTATCCTGTATATACCAGCAGCGATCGAGCCGCCGGCCCCTGCCTTTGAACTCTAGGTCTTGCCGGTCTTGGGTCCGAGGAAATACCAAAGAATGAATCCAAGCACGGGCAGGATGATCACGAGCACCGTCCACAGGACTTTCTTCCCGGTATCCGCCCCGCTTTGAAAGATATTGACGATCGCCCAGACGTCGGCGATGAGAACAATCAGGCCGCCCAAACCTTGGTATTGCATGTCTCAATCTTCCTTATTGGTATTGCCCACCCCGCTACGCTACACCCTTGCGGACCTTTCGCGAAATCAAACCCTGGGGGCTTGCGGCAATTCTCAGACGATCAAGAGAACTCCCGCGACGGCGGAGAGTCCCAGCACCAGGTTCTCGAAGACCCTCTGATTGATCCGCATCAGGATCCAGCGGCCCGCGAACGCGCCGAGCAGCACGGCCGGAGCCAGCATGAGATTGAATTCGAAGCTCCGTGCGGTGACCAAACCGAGCTTCACCATGAAGGGCACCTTGAATAGATTGAGCACCATGAAGAAGACCGCGGCGGTGCCCACGAACTGCATTTTCGGCAGGCGCATGGCTACGAGGTAGATCGCCATCAGGGGACCTGCGGCGTTCGCGACCAAGGTGATGAAGCCGGAAGCGACTCCGAGCACCGCGGCCAGAGCCCAATGCCAGTTCCCGGTGGTTTCGGCCGTTTGCATCGTCAGATATCGCCGCCAAAGCCCCAGAATGCACAGCGACACGATGATCACCCCGATCATGACGCGGACCGTTCCGTCGGAAATGCGGCCGAGCGCAAGATAGCCGAGCACCACGCCGGCCGCCGTCCATGGCATGAGCTTCCAGACGTAGCGCCACTGCGTGTGGGCCCGATAGGAAAGAACCGCCACGAAATCGCCGAATATCAGCAGCGGCAAGACCAGGCCGCTGGCTTGTTTGCTGCTGGGAAACACATGCGTGAAAAGCGCCACTGACAGCAGGCTCAATCCGGTGATGCCGGCCTTCGATATGCCGACCATCAAGGCGCCGAGAACGGCGCATATCCACTGCAGGGGTTCCGCAATCAATTGTCGGTGTAGAACTGACGCAGCCTGTGCAAGTCGATGATGACATCGAAGCGCTGATCGACCGGCAGTTTGGGGCCGGAGGAGAATTCGTAGCGCGCATCGAGATTCGCGATTTCGGGGTGAAGGTCATGCATTGCGCGTTTGAACATTTCCTTCGGCACCCATTCGGAATTCGACGACATTGAACCGAATTCGTCGTGGTATATGCTCGCCGTCGACAAGTCCGCGGGCGTCGAAGCAATTGCAAAGATTCGCGGATGCGAGCCGTCCAGATGGACGCGCTTCGCGCCCGCCATGATCAGCTGCCACTCATTGCCCTGGGGCACCGCGATCAGCGCGTAGACATGGTGCTGCGCGGTGAAGAAGGCGATCGCGACGATGGCCGTGGCGAGCATCCGGCGCCCTGCGGGTCCCCAGCCCTCCGTGATCGCCCGGATCGACGCCACCAGGAAACAGAGAAGCACCCCGGTCATCGCCAGTATCGTGCGGTAGGTTGCATATCGTTCGGAGGCTATCAAGCTGACCGCACAGGCAAACACGGGGAGACCCAGCAGAGCAGCCGACCAAACGATGCCGCGCACGCGGCCGTGGCGGCGCCACTCGAGCCAGGCGCCCGCCACCAGGATCGCGCCGACCATGGCCGCGCAGCCGAAATACAGCGCATGGTCGCGGTGATTGTTGTCGTTCAGCACGAACAAGCTGAGCGCGTTCGGCAGCGTTTCCTGCACGAACCAGGCGATCTTGTCGGCCCAGTGGTGCTCGAACGCAACGCGGCCGGATTTGACGAAGACCCCCGTTGCGTACAGCACGGTCATCACGCAATAGGCCAAGCCCAACGTGCCGACGACGAATCCCAGATGAACTCCGGTCCAGCGCGCAACTTGTGCGAGGCTGCGTCGGCGCTGCACGATCAAGGCGGCCGCCAGCGGCACCACATAGAACAGAGCGCTCGGCTGATAAATGAGCGCACTCATGACCATGAGCCCGATCGCCACGAGCCATTGGCTCACAGCGCGGCCGGGGCCCGCGCTCAGCCCCAGGATCAACGCCCCTTCTACGGTGAAAAAGCCGCCGAACGCCAGAAGCGCGGTTGCCACATAAGGCCAACCCACGGCCCATCCGGCCATCACCTGCGCGGAGGGAATCAACCCGATCATCACCGCGAAGCAGAGGGCGGTGCTGAACGACCAACCGAGCGCGCGCAGACCGCGAAAACAGACCAAGGAGAGCGCGCCGAACAACAGCGAGGCTCCAAAACGCATCCATTGCAGATCCTGCACCGTCGCCGTCTGACCGTAGGTTGCCTGCAGCAGCCAGCCGTATACCGGCCGCGCATGCGAGGCGCAGAACTTCAAGACCTTGCCGGGCTCCTCGTGCGCCTCGCGCAGGTTGGAGTAATCGTCGCGCAGTCCGAAATCGTGGAATGTCGCGGGCCAATAGGTGACCAATGGGACGAGGAAGAGCATCGCCGTGAGCACCCAGGCATGAAGGCCCACGGCGCTTCGATGTTCAGCGGCGATGCCGGCATGCTCAATCGGGCCTGCAATCGACGGCTCATTGATGATCGTTTCAGGAACGGACATAAGTCTCTAAGGGAACCCCGTAATGCTGCAACGCAATGTCGACATGCCGCCCCAATCCGCAAAACCGATTACCGATCTGCAATGAGCGGTATCGCGTCTGGAAGATTGATTTTTGACTAAGGGAAGATTCTAGCCGCTCAGCGGTCCGAAAATCCGTGCGATAGCCGGGAAAAATACGTTAAATATCTGTTAACTAGCCAATGAAGGCGGCAGGGCTCCTAGGCGGCGACGCAGAGGTTCTTGCCGCCGTTTTTGGCGCGGTACAGGGCGGCGTCCGCACGGTCGAAGGCCGCCTCATAAGCGTCATCGGGCCTCAATCCGTGATCCCGCAAGAAACCGTGACGCGAACCGGCGTCCCGCGAAAATGAAAGCGCAACCCCTCGACCGCCATGCGCACTTGATTGGCGATGTTCACGGCGTCGGCAAGCTTCAGGCCGCAGAGCAGCACGGCGAATTCTTCGCCCCCTATGCGTGCGACAAAATCGCTGGCGCGAAGCGCCGCTGTGAAACATGCGGCGACGCTTTGCAGAACACGGTCGCCGGCCCGATGTCCGTAGCTGTCGTTGATGGCTTTGAAACTGTCGATATCCCACAGCAGCATGACCACGGGCACCCCCCCGTTGGCGCGCCGTGCGATCGCCTGCGCGAAACGTTCGTCGAAGGATTTTCGGTTCGCGACGCCGGTCAGGGGGTCGAGCCGCGCGCCGTGCTTTTCAATATCGAGCTTCGAATGCAGTTCCTGGGTTTCGCGCTCGAGGTCCGCGATGCGTTCGATCATGTGCTCGGCGCGGCCGTTGTATTCCGCCAGACGGGTTGCTTCGCGCGTGCGGAAATCCGACACCTGCCTGGCGACCGACTCGAGCCGCGCTGCGACGGCGGACTGAAGAACCGTGAGTTCCGTGGCGCCGCTGACTTCGTCGGTGAGCTCTCGAACGTGCGACATCACCGTGTCGTTGAGCGATTGAGTGTCGTCGAAGTGGCTTCGGTTTGCGCTGTTCGATTCCGTCAGGTAACCGGCCATTTCCTCGAGACGCTTGGTCACCTCCGACAAGACCGCTGCCGCCTGCAGCCGCTCCCGTGCCACCGATTCGCCGCGCTCATGAATGAGGTCCGCAGTTCGCGCCACGACGGCAGCCAGCGCCGCATCGGTATCCGCTCGCGCCAACTCCGCGACCAGGCTCTTCAGCGTCGAGGCGTCGGATTCGCCCGTCTTGAGGCCCTCGAGCAGCGCGGCGAGGGCGCTGCAGGTTGAGTTCCAGCGGGCGGACGGAGCTGTGCGGGGGACGAGCTGCGGCACCGGCGAAGTCGCGTCAACGGTCACCACCGCGGTCGTCAGCGACTTCGCCAGCCGTTCGAGCTCGAGGGCGTCCGCATTGCGCCGGTTCGCCGCGGCGAGCGCCGTCAATTCGTCGTCGAGTTTGGGATCCATGCCCATGCCCGCCGCGCACAGGCGGCCGATCAGGCGGCGCAATACGCGCTCGATTTCCCTCCACCGCTTCTCGTCGGCTTCCATCTCCAGAAGCGAGTCGCGATATTTTTGTTTCCAGTCGACGGTTTCGGACACAGTTTCGGTTTCGCGTTAGTGTTGGGGAAATCGGCCAGAACGGGCAAAGCTTGAGCACCGGACCCTTTTGGGCAGCGCCAAGCATGCACGAGCGGGCGTGGCATTGCCATGCCCCGAAGATCGGGCCCGAAATGACCCTTCAAACAGCCGTTTCTTGATACAGGTCCCACCGGAACATGCGTCCTTTGCGATAGCCTTGAACGAAGGAAGGCCGCATATTCATGGTCCTCAAACCCGTATTTCTCATCGCAGCTCTGCTGATGGCCACTTCCGCCGCGGCGCGCCCGCACATCTACAGCTACGTGGATGCGAACGGCATGCGCCATTACACCGACGTGCCGGACGACAACCGCTACCGGCTGCTGGTGCTTTCACCGCAGGACAGGACCGCGAGCGGCGATCGCTACGATTCGATGCTGCTGGCAAAGGCCGGCCAGTACGATTCCATCATCGAGAAGGCTGCGATCTCGGCATCCGTCGAGCCCAACCTGTTGCGGGCCGTGATCGTGGTGGAATCGGGGTTCAATCCACGGGCCGTCTCGAAACGCGGGGCCGTGGGGTTGATGCAGCTGATGCCGGCGACCGCATCGCGCTTCGGCGTGTCGAATCCCTATGATCCGCGCGAGAACGTGCACGCAGGCGCGCGGTACCTGAAGTTTCTGATCGATCGCTTCGGGCATGACGTGCGGCTCGCGCTCGCGGCGTACAACGCCGGCGAAGAAGCGGTTGACCGCAACGGCGGCAAGATCCCGCCTTTCACCGAGACCATGGCTTATGTCCCGCGGGTTCTCAAGATCTATCGGATGCTGACCGAGCCTCTGCGCTCGTCCTGATGGTTTGCGGGACCGGCAGGCCGGCGGTCTAGCGGCCCAGGGATACTCCGAGCAATGCCTCCGCGGCGCGCACATAGTGGGACGGGTCATGGGGGCCCGTCGAAAACGCTTTCGCAAGATATTCTTCGCCCTTGGCCCGCTGGCCGATTCGAATGTACCAGCTCCCCACTTCCGAGCGCTGCGAATCGTCCTCGGGATCAAGCACCAGCATCTTCCCGTAGTTTTCCTCCGCCTTCGGCGGTATCGCCCGCTTCTGCGTAGACCTCGGCGATCCGCTGATAGTCGCCGGCACTCTGCTTGCCGCTGGTGGCGCGAGTGAACAGCGCTTCGCCCTTCGCCTTCTCGCCGGACAAGTAATAGACGCGCCCGACCGCAATCAATTCCCAAGACCCTTTGCCCGCCATCCGCTCCGCTTCCACCAACGCGGCCGAGCCTGCTTCCTGGTCGGATTTGCCGGAAATGACGGAAATGCCCGCGCCGGTTGGCCTCGCTGCCATTCCGATACCGACGCCGAGCGTCAAGCTGAGTGCGGCCATCGCCGCGGAGGTGCGTTTCATTGGGATTTCCTTGTTGTTTGTTTGCTCCCTGCGGTGAACTGTAGCTTCTCGTGAGGGGTTGACACAAGCGTTAGCGCTAACTTACTGTTAGTCTTTACTTACCAATAAACCATCGCGGAGATCGACAATGATGAATGCGCGCAATCATGCGATATGCGCCGGGGTGCTGCTGTTCGCCTCGGCGGCGCAGGGCGAAGTGCTGAGCGTCTCCGGCATCGGTTTTGAAATCCGCGAGACTGCGCATGCGACGGCAACGCCGGACAAGGTGTACGCGGCCATGCTGCAGCCCGCGAAATGGTGGAGTTCCGAACACACATTTTCGGGCAGCGCGGCCAATCTCGTGTTGGAGCCGCATGCCGGCGGCTGTTACTGCGAAAACTTGCCGGGCGGCGGCTCGGTCGAGCATCTTCACGTGGTGTATGTATCACCCGGCAAGACATTGCGCATGCGCGGCGGCCTGGGCCCGTTCCAGGGAATGGCTGTCGAGGGCGTCATGACATGGAGCGTGAAGAGCGTGGCCGACGGCACCGTCGTATCGTTCACGTACACGGTCGGCGGTTACGCCAAGGACGGCTTTGAGGAAATTTCCAAAATGGCCGACCAGATGCTCGGCGGGCAGATCGAGCGGCTCAAGAAGCTGGCCGACGGCGAGCCGGTGCCGCGCGCCCGCTAGAGAGACGCACGTCCGAGCGCACACGCACACGCGCACCGATGGGTGGTCGCGGGCTCAACATGTCTCGGGGGACCTATGCGTATAAATTTTCGACGTTTCGACGTTTTGACGAGGAACACCAAAACGTCGAAACTCCAAACAATTATATGCGCGTCCCCCCCCGCAACGGTGCTTACGGTTTGCGGGCTCCGGGCGGCTTCACGGCGATTCCGGCCACTTCGAAGCGCGCTCCACGCACCAGTTTGTTGATGCCGATGAACGCGCGCGCGGGAAATCGACCGTGAAAATACGTCCGGTAAACCGCATTGAATCTATCGTAGAGTTCGAGGTCCGTGCAGTACACGGTCACCGACGTCAGGTCGTCCATGGTCAACCCCGCTTTCTCGATCGTTTGCTTCACGGCGTCCATCACGAGACGCGCCTCGGCATCAACGTCGGCGGCAGCCTGTCCCGTGGCCGCGTCGAGGCCGATGTGCCCCGCGACATATAGAGTATCGCCCGCCATGACACTGTTGCTGAATGGCGGTTGCGGCCGCGCGTCCGTCTTCGGCGGCTCCGCGCCCGCTGCCAGGCTCGACACGGCGAAGAGGAGGGCGAGGGAAGTGGTTAACGCTGCCTTTTGCATGATCGAATTCCTTCAGTATTGATTTTGACGATCGCCGCAGCGGCGAGATCAGTCATTCTAATTCAAGCCGGCGAATTGGCGGAGTAAGCATTGTCCCTACCACCCCCGGATCTTGACCGAAACGCGGAGCCCGCGCCCGCCGCCGTGGTGTTTCGAGGATCGAAGGCGCTTTGCCGCGAATTCAGCCTGGTGCTCGAGGCGAGGGGCATCGATCACGAAGTGCTGGAGGCCGACTCCACTTGGACCGTGACGGTGCCGCCGGCGCTGGCTCGCCTCGCGTATGACGAGATCAGCGGGTATTCCTCGGAGCGTAGCGTGCCGCGCGGCGCGCCGCGTATGGACCCGTTCCCCGGTGCGTCGATCGGTGCCATCGGTTACGCACTGATTTTGTTGGTCACTGCGTACTGCGCCGGCGCGGGCTTGTTCGGCGCCGACTGGTTGTCCGTCGGTGACCTCGAAACCGGCGCCGCGCGCGAATGGTGGCGGGCATTGACCGCGTTGACGCTGCATTTGGATCAGGAACATCTGCTCGGCAATCTGCTTTTCGGCGTGATCGCCGGCATTGCCGCGGGCCGGTGGCTCGGGCCGGGCGTGGCCTGGTCGAGCATTCTGGGGGCGGCGGCACTTGCCAACTACGTGGAAATTCTCATCGCGCCGCCCACGCACCGCGCCGTCGGCGCCTCAACCGCCGTCTTCGCGGCTCTGGGACTGCTCACGGGCATGGCGTGGCGGCAGCGGCTCACCCTGCGCGAGCGCCGTTGGTACGCCGTCGCCCCGCTCATCGCCGGGATATGCCTGCTGACCCTGCTGGGTGCGGGAGATGCGCACGTGGACGTTCTGGGGCACGCGCTTGGATTTCTCTTCGGCCTCGCCGCGGGCTGGCTTCATGCGCGCGCGGGAATGCCCCGCAATCGCGGAAGGCGCCTTCAGATCGCCGCAGGCGCCTGTGCCGCGCTGCTGGTGTGCGGGGCATGGATTCTGGCGCTCCGCCGCTGAGCTTCAGGAAGATTTCGCGGCGACTCCGCCCGGGGTGAGTTTGTCGATGGCCTGCGGCAGAATCTGCGAGAGTTTGGCAGCCAGGTCCTCGGGCGACATGCCAACCTTGGCGGCGAGCTGCTTCACGATGTCGGCGCCGAACGCTTGATGAATCTGATCGGCGGTGATGGGTTGATTCGCGCCGCTCCCCACCCACGAGCGCACGGTGCCCCCCAATCCTTGCTGCTCCAGCTGCGAGATGATGCCCTGCACGCCGCCGTGCTTCTCTATCAGGCCGTTGATCACGGTGGCCATTTCGGCACCGACCAGACCACCCAGCACTCCGTCGAACAATCCCATGGGAGACCTCTAATTCACGGGCGCTTCGCGAGCAGGTCGCGGATTTCCTCGAGCAGCACCTCGGACCTCGGCGGTGGCGCCGGCGCCGCCGGCGCTGCGGGAGCAGGCTTCTTCAGCTTGTTGATGCCCTTGATGGCGATGAAGAGCACCAGCGCGATGATGATGAAATCGAATATGGTCTGAAGGAAGGCGCCGTACTTGACCAGGACATCCTTGCCCGTCGGGTCCTTGCCGAGGGTGACTGCCAGATCGGAAAAATTGAAGCCGCCTATCAGCTTGCCGAGACCCGGCATGAAGACATCGCCGACCAACGAGGACACGATCTTTCCGAAGGCTGCGCCGATGATCACGCCGACCGCCAGGTCGACCACGTTGCCCTTCATCGCGAATTCTTTGAATTCTGCACCTAATCCCACGGCAATCTCCTTATTTTATGAGCACCAAGCGATCGACATTCCGGCGATGTCCATACGATCGCACCTTGGGGCACAGCATCGCGGTTCCATGGTACTTGAGTGCGTCGGAAGGGGGCAAGCTCGAAGAAAGGTTCAGTGCACTGCGCCGAACACCTTCTTCAGAAGGCTGCTGGCCTGGCCCAGAGGATCCTTGCGAATCGCGCGCTCCTCCTCGGCCATCATGAGAAAGAGGCCGTCGAGCGTCTTGCCGGTCACGTAGGATTCCAGCGTCGCGTCCTCGGGTTTGAGCACTCCCAGGGTCACCGCTTTCTTGGCCAACGCATCGTAGGTTTCAGTCAATTTCACCTTCTCGGTCGCGCGCGCGATGATGGGCGCAAACTTTGTCTTCAACGGCGAGTACGTTGCCTGCTTGAAGTATTGTGTTGCCGAATCGTTCCCGCCGGTGAGGATCCGCTTCGCATCCTCCAGGCTCATTTGCCTGAGCGCCTGCTTCAGCAGGGGCTTGCTCTCCGGAACAGCGGCTTCGGCGGCGCGGTTCATCGATGTGACGAGCTCATCGAGCTGGTTGCCGACCCCGAGCATGCGCATCATGCTCTCCGCCTTCGCGAGTTTCGGCGGCAAATCGATTCTGACCTGCGGATTCTTCAGGAAACCGTCGGTGACGCCGAGCTTTCCCACCGCGGTGTTGATGCTTTGATCGAGAGCCTTCTTCAGACCGGCGGACGCGTCGGCATTCGACAGCGACCCCAGATCGACCCCGAATGCACCGCCGATCAGTGCACCGCAGCCGAGCGCCACTATCACCAAGCGTCCAAGCCAGTCATTTGTCTTCATGGTCTAAAATCCATAATCAAGTTCCAATCATCAGCACTATGCGCCATGTCTGCGCCGCGGCGCCAGCACTCTCCGGCGCCTGGCTGCAAGATCAAAACTGCGCATGCAGCCGGACCGCGAAGACCGACACGGGACCCCGGTCGCGATTGTAGGCAGGATGGTTGATCCACTGATAATCGAAGCTGAGCCGCGCAGCGCCCGACACCGCGACCGAATAGTACGTTTCGATGATCTGTTCGCTCCCCGGATGCGGCAGGCGGCCGTCGCCGACGAGAATGCCGAGCCCGCCGGCGTTCAAGTAGCGCTCACGCGCGGCGGAGATTCCGTTGGTGATCGCTGCCGCGCCGGCGGTGTCCTCAGGGCGGCGCCACGCGGCCCCTTTCAGGGAAAGGCCCGCGGATGCCGTCCGGTCGATGTCCGTGAACTCATACGGTTCCACGTTGCCGCCGGCTTTGCCTAGGCGCGCAAACAGCCCGAGGTCGGCGGTCAACTGCTGCTCCAGTCCGAGGCTGGCGCCGACGCGGCCGCGGTAACGGCGCACCGCGGCGATGTCCACGGGGGTCCCCGTGGTCTCGGCAAGCCGCACCGCCTCATCGAGCAGGCCCATTCGCCCGCGGCTGTCGAACGCGGTGAGGAGCAACCGGCCGGGGCGCCCGTATATCTCATGGCGATGCTCGAATTCGAGCAGGTATTGGAACTCATGAAATCCCGGATCGAGATGGGGACTGTTCGGCACATTCGAGAGGTCGAACAGGCCGGCGCGCAGAGTGAACTGATTCTGGTACCACTCCACGGCCGCCCCTGCGGTGTAACCCCAGGCATCCGCTGCGTAGTCGAACGTTCCCGCATCGACCGCGGCCCAATTCAAGAAATCGCCGCGGGGATCGTGCGCATACTGATTCGTGTCGAACAGGTCGCCGACCGCGAATTTGCCCACAGTGATCACGACCCGGTCGTCGCTGTAGGATCCGCCCAATTGATTGGCCGACGCATCGACGTTCCGCAATGCGGCAGTGAGGTTGAAGGTCTGGCGTACGAACAGCCGCGGCAGGCGCAGGTAGGGTTGATTCTTGCCGACCTTGTAGGCCTCCCCGCTGGGAAAGCCGGCCGCGCCCAAGGTATCGTCGAGTCCGTGCCCCTGATCGATTTCGCCGTTGATCCAACCTTCGGCACCGGACCAAAGCCGCACCCCGAGGTACAAAGTGGCGTCCATGGTCTCGGCGCCGCGGTCGGGCGACATGCTGTTGGGTCCGGCATAGGGTGCGTGGAATTCCGACGTGTCCTGTTCCACGTAAGTGAATTGTCCGTGCACCGCGAATGACTGCTCGCTCCCGGCGCCGGTTTCCGCCGCCTTCGAATCGTGGGTTTGGATTACCAGTGCGGCGGCGCTCATCCCCAGCCACTTCAATATGCGCAGCATGATCCCCGGATAATATAGTATACCCCCCTATGTGTCACGCGAGACTGGAAGGGGATCGTGAGAGTGGCACCGCTCCGTGAACGGCGCATGACGGCGGGGGCGTTGGTCCAGCCCGCCTACTTCTTCAAGTAGGCGTGGACAATCTCGACGAGGTCTTCCGCCGCGACGACCCGCGGATCATCCCGCCGCGCATTCGGATCCACCATGTGCTCGCGGATATGGTCTTCGATCACCTCCGCGATGAAGCCGTCGAGTGCGCCACGGCACGAGGTCGCCTGCTGCAGAACGCCCATGCATTCATGATCCCCTTCGACCGCGCGTTCGATGGCGTCGATCTGCCCGCGCAGGCGCTTCAGGCGATTGAGAAGCTTGGTCTTTTCTTTCTCGACGTGGCCCATGGGTGGCGGTCTCCGGCGCTACGCGTTCGGGTACATCCGGTCGATCGCCTTGAAATGCCGCCGCGCGTAGGCCAGCACTTCGGGATCGGTGGGGTGATCCGCATCCTCGACGGCGACGACGGCGCGCCGCGTGTCTGGATGCTTGTTCTGCAAGTAGGTGGCGAACTCCTGCTTGGTCTGCGCCGGCCCGATCAGCAGAATTTCATGGGCGCCCTCGAGTACATGCGCGACTTCATCGAAATACCGGCGGTCCGGCGGCGCCTTGTGACCGCCGTGGGTGCTCTTGCGGTTGTGCACCTGCCGGTTCTTGTCATGAGAGTGTACTACGGTGTTCGTCTGCTCGGTCGATGTGAAATGCCAAACGGTGGCCTTTTGATGATCGATCCAAACGACTGCATGATAATGTGCCATCAATATTTCCTTTTTGAACTCAAACGATCGTCCCGTCCGATGGTCTATTGTATGCCCGCCACATGCACCGGGCGCGCGCGCGATGTAGGTATTTGTCCTATGCCCAATGTCTTGACCATCAATGGCGGTTCTTCGAGCATCCGCTTCGCGATCTTCACGGGGGATCGCACGCCGAAGCGGCTGCTGCAGGGGAAGATGGAGCGCATCGGCACCGAAAATGCGAGCCTGACGGTCGATCACGGCGCCGACCATGCCCCGACGCACATCAAGGTCGAGATCAGCGGAGAACGGTCGGGCACCGACTTCCTCCTCGACTGGCTTGAAATGCAGCCGTTGTTCAAATCGATCGACGGCGTGGGTCACCGGGTCGTGCACGGCATGCAGCATTCTGAACCCGAGCTGGTCACGACGGCTCTGTTGGATGAATTGAAACGCATCATTCCGTACGACCCCGAACACCTGCCGCGGGAGATCGAGCTCATCGAGGCTTTGCGGTGCCGCTACCGCGAGCTGCCGCAAGTCGCCTGCTTCGACACCGCGTTCCACCGAAGCATGCCGCGCGTCGCGACCGAACTGCCGATTCCGCGCCGCTATGCGGCGAAGGGGGTGCAGCGCTACGGTTTCCATGGCTTGTCCTATACGTTCTTGCTGCAGGAACTCGGGCGAGTCGGGGATGCGGCGGCGGCCGCGGGCCGTGTCATCCTCGCGCACCTGGGCAGCGGCGCCAGTCTTGCGGCCGTGCAGAACGGCCGGTGCATCGACACCAGCATGGGATTCACGCCGACGTCGGGATTGGTCATGGCGACCCGTTCGGGGGATCTGGATCCCGGACTCATGAGCTATCTTGCGACGACCGAATCGATGACCGCCGCGCAGTTCCGGACGATGGTCAATCATGAGTCCGGCCTGCTCGGAATTTCGGAAACCAGCGCCGATGTCCGGGACCTGCTCGAGCGCGAAGCGAGCGATCCGCGCGCGGCCGAGGCATTGGCGCTGTTCTGCTACCAGGCGAAGAAGTGGATCGGCGGGTTTGCCGCGGCGCTAGGCGGCGTGGATACGCTGGTTTTTGCAGGAGGCATCGGCGAGAACGCGGCGCCGCTCCGCAAGCGCATCTGCGGCGGCCTGGAGTTTCTGGGGGTCCAGATCGACGACGACGCCAACAATCGTCATGCGCCACGCATATCGGTCGAGAGCGGACCGGTTGCAGTGCGCGTGATACGCACCGACGAAGAATCCGTGATCGCCGCCTTGAGCACCCGCGTGCTCGAATCGGCACCGAAAGGAGTCTGCTAATCATGCAACGACAGGCTGCGGCTCCCCTCGATGCGGAGCTGGCGCAAAGGATGGACGCCTACTGGCGCGCGGCGAACTACCTGTCCGTCGGCCAGATCTACTTGTGCGACAACCCGCTGCTGAGGGAGCCGCTGACGCTTGCGCACGTCAAACACATGTTGCTGGGGCACTGGGGCACGACGCCGGGGCAGAATTTCATCTACACGCACCTGAACCGGGTCATCAAGAAGTACGATCTGGACATGATCTACATGTCGGGACCCGGACATGGGGGTCCGGCGGTCGTGGGCAGCACGTATCTCGAAGGTACGTACAGCGAGGTCTATTCGAACGTCAGCCGGGACGAAGCCGGTCTGAAGCGGCTCTTCACGCAATTCTCCTTTCCGGGCGGGATCCCGAGCCACGCGTCGGCGGAATGCCCCGGGTCGATTCACGAGGGCGGGGAATTAGGCTATTCGTTGAGTCATGCGTTCGGCGCCGTATTCGACAACCCCGCGCTCATTGTCGCATGCGTGATCGGCGACGGTGAGGCCGAAACGGGACCGCTGGCGACATCCTGGCATTCCAACAAGTTCTTGAATCCGGCGACCGACGGCGCAGTGCTCCCCATCCTGCATTTGAACGGCTACAAGATCGCCAATCCGTCGGTGTTGGCGCGCATTTCCCGCGAAGAGCTGCAGCAGCTGCTGCGCGGTTACGGCTGGACTCCCTACTTCGTCGAAGGCCATGAGCCGATGCCGATGCACGCGCAGATGGCATCGACGCTGGACGCAGTCATCGATGAGATCCGCCAACTCCAGGCCGATGCACGCGAGCTCGGCAAAACGGAACGTCCACGCTGGCCGATGATCGTGCTCGCCTCGCCGAAGGGGTGGACGGGCCCGAAGATGATCGATGGCAAGCCGAATGAGGGAACGTTCCGGTCGCATCAGGTGCCGTTGTCCGATCCGGCGAAGAACCCCGAGCATCTGCGGCAGTTGGAAGAATGGCTGCGCAGCTATCGTCCCGAGGAGCTTTTCGACGGCGACGGCCGATTGAGGCCGGAACTCCAGGAGCTGGCGCCGGAGGGAGCACGGCGCATGGGCGCAAACCCCAACGCGAACGGCGGCATGCTGCTGCGCGACCTGCGGATGCCTGACTTCACCGACTACGCCGTGGAGGTCGCCAAGCCGGGCGTCGGCGGCATCGGCGATACGCATGTGCTCGGGCGATTCCTGCGCGACGTGCTGAAATCAAATGAAGATCAGCGCAACTTTCGCATCTTCGGTCCCGACGAAACCCTTTCCAACGGATTGGAGGCGGTGTTCGAGGTGACCAACCGCCAGTGGCTGGCGGAGACGGTCGCCGGCGACGAGTACCTCGCCCGCAGCGGCCGGGTGATGGAAATGTTGAGCGAACATCAATGCGAGGGTTGGCTCGAGGGCTATCTCCTGACCGGCCGGCATGGTCTTTTCAATTGCTACGAGGCCTTCATACACATCGTCGATTCGATGTTCAATCAACACGCCAAGTGGCTGAAGGTCACGGCCGGCCTGCCCTGGCGCCGCAAGATCGCGTCGCTCAACTATCTCCTGAGTTCGCATGTCTGGCGGCAGGACCACAACGGCTTCACGCATCAGGACCCGGGTTTTCTCGACCACGTGGTCAACAAAAAGGCCGAAGTGGTGCGCGTTTATCTGCCGCCGGACGCCAACTGTCTCTTGTCCGTCATGGATCACTGCCTGCGCAGCCGCCATTACGTCAACGTGGTCGTGGCCGGCAAACATCCCGCACCGCAATGGCTGTCGATGGACGCGGCCGTCAAGCACTGCAGCGAGGGCATCGGAATCTGGCAGTGGGCGAGCAACGATCAGCGCAGCGAGCCGGACCTGGTGATGGCCTGCGCAGGAGACGTGCCGACGCTCGAGACTCTGGCCGCGGTCTCGATTCTTCGGGACCAGCTCCCGGAGCTCAAGGTCCGCATCGTCAACGTGGTGGACCTCATGAAGCTGCAGCCGCCGTCGGAGCATCCGCACGGCTTGAGCGACAGCGATTTCGACTCGCTGTTCACCCTGAACAAGCCCATCATCTTCGCATTCCACGGCTACCCCTGGCTCATTCACCGCCTGACCTACCGGCGCCACAATCACGAGAACCTGCACGTGCGCGGGTACAAGGAAGAGGGCACGATCACCACTGCGTTCGACATGACGGTGCTCAACGACATGGACCGCTTCCACCTCGTCATCGATGCGATCAATCGCCTGCCGCAGACGGGCAGCCGCGGCGTTTACCTCCAGCAGCGACTGCGCGACAAACTGGTCGAGCATAAACACTACATCGATCAGCATGGACAGGACATGCCGGAAATCCGCAACTGGATGTGGCCGGGCTAGCGAGTCCTAGGCCGCTGTCCTACAAGGACTTGTCCCGCAAGCCGACAGGCCCTGCGGACTTGCGCCTACGCGCCCCGCGGTCGCGGCATCAATACTATGCCGACATGCGCCGGGCACTGACGCACCGTATCGCGCGCGGGAGTATTTAGCATTTCAGTGTCCGCCACCGACTCCAACTATGACCGGCACCACCAGATCCCGGGGTCTCCCTTTCCGCGAGGGGCGAACTGGGATGGCAGGGGCGTCAACTTCTCGCTGTTCTCGGAAGGCTCGGAATCCGTGGAGCTCTGCTTGTTCGACGCCTCCGGAAGCAGGGAACGGCGCATCCGCATCCGCGAGCGCACCAGCGGCGCCTGGCACATCTATGTGCCGGGGGTGGGTCCGGGCCAGCTGTACGGCTATCGCGTGCACGGTCCCTACGTTCCCGAGAGCGGTTTGCGTTTCAATGCCAATAAGCTGCTGCTGGACCCGTACGCGAAGGCGATCGGCCGGCCGCTGAGGTGGGCGGACGAACTCTTCGGCTATCAGGTCGGCGATCCCGACGGCGATCTGTCCTTCGATGACCGGGACAGCGCACCCTATGCCCCCATCGGGGTGGTCACGGATCCGCACTTCGACTGGAGCGGAGAGCGGCGGCCTTCGCATGCGGCCCACGAGACCGTCATCTATGAGGCTCATGTGCGCGGCATGACCCATCTGCACCCCGAAGTGCCCGCGAGTCTGCGCGGCACGTACGCCGGCATGGCATCGGAACCCGTGATCAAGCACCTTCAAAGCCTGGGGGTCACGGCGGTCGAGCTGATGCCGGTGCACTATTTCCTGCACGACCGACACCTCGTCGACAAGGGGCTTCGCAACTACTGGGGATACAACACGTTGGGGTTCTTTGCGCTCGAGCCGGGTTATGCGTCCAACGCGGAGGCTCCCCGCGACGTCATTCGCGAATTCAAGGAAATGGTCAAGGGTCTGCACAACGCGGGAATCGAAGTGATCCTGGACGTCGTCTACAACCACACGGCCGAAGGCAATCACGCCGGCCCAACCCTGTCGTTTCGCGGCATCGACAATCTGGCCTATTACCGCGTGGTGCCGGGCGATCCCCGGCACTACATGGATTTCACGGGCTGCGGGAACACGTTGAACATGGTGCACCCGCATTCGCTGCAGCTGCTCATGGACAGCCTGCGCTACTGGGTGACCGAGATGCACGTGGACGGCTTTCGATTCGATCTCGCGTCCGCGCTCGCGCGCGAACTGACGGACGTGGATCAATTGGGCGCGTTCTTCGACACGATTTACCAGGACCCGACGCTCGCTCCCGCGAAATTGATCGCCGAACCCTGGGACCTGGGCGAGAACGGCTATCAGGTCGGCAATTTCCCGCCGGGGTGGATGGAGTGGAACGGCAAGTATCGCGACACGGTGCGCAAATTCTGGAAGGGCGACATGGGTCTGCACTCCGACATCGCGACGCGCCTCGCCGGCAGCGCCGACCTGTACGAGGCCACCCGCCGTCCGCCGTCCGCGAGCGTCAATTTCGTCACCGCGCATGATGGGTTTACGCTGCAGGATCTCGTCAGCTACGAACAGAAGCACAACGAAGCAAACGGGGAGGACAACCGCGACGGCAGCGACGACAACGCTTCGTGGAACGGCGGCGCGGAGGGTCCCACGGACGACCCTGGAATCGTCGAGCTTCGCGAGCGACAGAAACGCAATTTCTGGTGCTGCCTGATGTTCGCCCAGGGATCGCCCATGATCTCCGGCGGCGATGAACTCAGCCGTACCCAGGACGGCAACAACAACGGCTACTGCCAGGACTCCGAATTGTCGTGGTATCACTGGGAATTGGACGACGCGCGAAAGAATTTTCTGGATTTCGCGCGGCGCGTGATCCGTTACCGCAAGCAGCACCCGAATTTCCACCGCTACGCGTTCTACGACGGCGATCCCGACGCGAGGCACCCCGACAGGAACATCGTCTGGTTCAGGGCGGACGGCAAGCGCATGGTGGCCAAGGACTGGGAGGACGGCGGTTGGATGCGCACCCTCGGCATGTTCATCAACGGCGCCGCGCCCGAGATTCGCGACAGGGAAGGCCGGTGCGTGGAGGATTCGGATTTCCTGCTGCTCCTCAACGCCTATCACGAGGCGGTCTCGTTTCGCATTTCTCACGAGCTGCACGCCTCCGGGTGGAAGGTGGCATTCGACACGGCGCATCCCGACCTGACGGTGGAGAGCGAGCCGGTGAGGCGCAATCGCCTGAGCCTCGCGGCGCGCTCCTTCGTCGTGCTCAGCCATGAGCGGTAACTGGATCGCGAGCTACCGCCTGCAATTGCACGCCGGATTCCCATTGAGTCAGGCGCGCGAGGTGCTGCCGTACCTGGCCGATCTGGGAATCAGCCATGTGTACCTTTCGCCCTGCCTGCAGGCGGTTCCCGGCAGCCAGCATGGCTACGACGTCACGGACCCCACCCGGATCAGCGAGGATCTCGGCGGCGAGTCCGCCTGGGCCGGCTTCGTGCAGGCCGCGAGCTCCCTCGGGCTGCGGATCTTGCTCGATATCGTGCCGAATCACATGTCGGCGTCGCAGTACAACCCGTGGTGGGACGATGTGCTCGCGCACGGGCCGTTCAGCAAGTTTGCGGAATATTTCGATTTCATGCGACGGCCCCACCATCCCTTCCGCGTGCACGTGTGCGCGCTGGCGCAGCCGTACGGGGCGGCCATCGAGGCGGGCGAGCTTTCGATCGAAATCTTGAATGGCCGTCCGCGCGTCCGTCATTACGAGAATAGCTGGCCGCT
Organism: uncultured Gammaproteobacteria bacterium; assembly: GCA_963727045.1. Classification (GTDB taxonomy): domain Bacteria; phylum Pseudomonadota; class Gammaproteobacteria; order Steroidobacterales; family Steroidobacteraceae; genus Bog-1198. The sequence continues at coordinate 54,251 of CAVSES010000001.1, forward strand.
GGGGCCCATTTCCTGGGGCTCGCTGCTGGCCGTGGGCGAAGCGCAGGCAGGCGCCGCAGACTCCTTCGCCGAGCTCGAACGATTGCAAAGCATCCCGGAGCCCGGCGACGAGGATCGCGGCATCTACGCAAAGCACGCGGCGCAGGCGGAGAAGCTGCTCGCTGATGCGCAGCGCAGCGGCGGGCTCGAGGATGCCGCCGATCGCACGTGCCGCGACAAAGACCTGCTGGACGCGGTGCTGCAGCGGCAGTTCTATCTGCTGCATGGCTGGAAGCTCTCCGGCGAACTCGGCAACTACCGGCGCTTCTTCGACATCGGCACCTTGAGCGGGGTTCGCACGGAATTGCCCGAGGTGTTCGCAGCCACGCATGCGCGAATCGAGAACATGATCGCGCGCGGCGAGATCGACGGCGTGAGGGTCGATCATCCGGACGGCCTGCGCGAACCGCTCGAGTACTTCAAGCGGCTGCGGACCCTGCTTCCGCAGGGCCGCATCTACGTCGAGAAGATTTTGGAGAACGACGAGCGGTTGAAGGAGGATTGGCCGATCGACGGCACCGTCGGTTACGAATTCCTGGCGAAGGTGAACCGCCTGTGGATGGACGATCAACGAACCGACGTACTGACCGCCACGTACTCGGATTTCACCGGGCATCCGGTGAATTTTGCCGCGCTGGTGCGCGAGAAGAAGCGCGCCATCGTGGAATCGACGTTCTCCGCCGATCATGAGCGATTGGCGGCGGCTGCACTGAAGATCGCGCGCGCAGACCGGCACACGCGCGACTTGAGTCCACGCCAGCTTCGCGAAGCCCTGGCACGGTTGACCGTCGCGCTGCCCGTTTACCGGACCTATCGGACCCTCAATACACTGCACGATGACGACAGGCGCCTATTGAGCGAGGCCGTTCAAAGCGCGCGGAGCGGCTCTCCCGAGATCGACACGGCAGCCTTCGATTTTCTGGCGGCGCTGTTGACCAAATCGCGCCTGAACGCGGAGGAGGCGGATTTCGTCGCCAAGTGGCAGCAGCTGACGCCCGCCGTCATGGCCAAAGGAGTGGAGGACACGACGTTCTATTGCTTCGACAGGCTGGTCTCCTGCAATGAAGTGGGATCGCAGGCCTCGCTGATCGGGATTTCGGCCGACAAATTTCACGAGTTCTGCCACACCTTGAGCGACCGGTGGCCGAACAACATGCTGTCGACCTCGACGCACGACAACAAGCGCAGCGAGGATGTCCGCACGCGGATTTCGATCCTTTCGGAGATTCCCGAGCGGTGGGGCGAAGCGCTGCATCAGTGGTCGAAGCTGAATGCCGCCGCCTGGCAGAACCACATGCCGGACCGCCATGCGGAATACCTCCTGTATCAAACGCTGATCGGTGCGTGGCCGATCGACCGCGACCGCTGCTGGCAGTACATGCAGAAAGCCTGCCGCGAGGCGAAGATCAACACTTCCTGGCACGAACCCAACCACGCCTACGAGGAATCCATTCGCGGCTTCGTGGACGGGGTGTTCCGGGCGCCGGAGTTCATCGCAAGCCTGGAGCGCTTCGTGGACCCATTGATACTGCCCGGCCGGATCAACAGTCTCGCGCAGACTCTCATCAAGATGGTCGCCCCGGGGATGCCGGACTTTTATCAGGGCACCGAGCTCTGGGATTTGAGTCTGGTGGACCCAGACAACCGGCGTCCGGTGGACTTTGGGTTGCGCGCAGCGCTCGTGCGCCGCGCCCGCGAACTCAACGTTGCCGACGCATGGGCGGAGTGCGACTCCGGTCTGCCCAAACTGTGGATGACCGCACGCCTGCTCGCGGTTCGGCGCGAGCGGCCGGAGGATTTCTCGGACCAGAGCAAGTATCAGCCGCTGGTCGCACAGGGAACGCACCTCGGCCGCCTGCTGGCCTTTCGCCGGGGCGAGAACCTCATTGCCGTCGTGCCGCGATTCACGATGACCCTCGGCGGCGACTGGGGCGACACACGCCTGCCGCTGCCGGGCGGTTCGTGGCGCAACTGTTTCACCGGCGCTGTCATGCAGCGGGAAGTCACGCCGGATGCGTTGTTCGAAGCGTTCCCGGTGGCCCTGTTGGTGCGGGAGCGTGCGTGATAGTCCGCGTCTGGGCCCCTTGTGCCAAGTCCGTCGATCTGGTGGCAGGACAGCGGCGCATTTCACTGCACCCACCGCCGGCCCGACGCGGTGCGCGCGCGGACGATGAGGTCGATGCGGCCAATGCGGGAACTTGGCAGACCGAAGTCGAGGAATCCCTGTTGAAGGACGGCTACAAATATTCGATCGACGGCGGCGAGCCGGTTCCGGATCCGCGGTCGCGATGGCAGCCCGACGGGGTGCACGGCAATTCGCATCTTCCGCCCCGATGGGATGCAGCAACGGTCAATACCGCGGGTTTCCAGGCAAAGGCGCTGGAAGATGCGGTCATTTACGAATTGCATGTCGGAACATTCACGCCGGAAGGGACCTATGCAGGCGCGCAGGCGAAATTACCGCACCTGGCCCGCCTGGGCGTCACCCATATCGAGATGATGCCGATCGCGACGTTTCCCGGACGGCGGGGATGGGGATACGACGGCGTCGATCTCTTCGCGCCCTTTCCGGCGTATGGCACGCCGAACGAGCTTGCCTCGTTCGTGGGCGCGTGCCATGCCGTGGGTCTCGGCGTGCTGCTCGATGTGGTCTACAACCATTTGGGACCAGACGGGAATTATCTGGCTCACTTCGGCCCGTATTTCACCGATCGATACAAGACCGGCTGGGGCGCTGCGCTCAACTACGACGGACCGCACAGCGACGGCGTGCGCCGCTTCATCATCGACAACGCGCTGATGTGGCTTCGAGACTATGGCTTCGATGGCCTGCGTCTCGACGCAGTGCACGCCGTCTTCAGTTTCGATGCCGTTCATGTGCTCGAAGAGCTGGCGATGGCCGTCAAGCAGCTCGGCGAGACCCTCGGCCGCCGCTTCGTACTGATCGCGGAGAGCGATTTGAACGATCCGCGCCTGGTTCGCGCGTCATCCCAGGGTGGTCTCGGTCTGAATGCGCATTGGGCAGACGATTTCCATCACGCGCTGCACCGGTTCTTCACCGCCGAGACCGGCGGCTACTATGCGGACTTCCGTGGATTGTCCGACATCGCGACGGCGCTGCGAGATGGGTACGTGTACCAGGGCCGCTATTCGCCGCACCGAAGCCGGCGTCACGGACGGGCGCCCAAGGGCCTTGCCGCGGATCAACTCGTGGTGTGCGCGCAAAATCACGACCAGATCGGCAACCGCGCCCAGGGAGAGCGTTTGAGCATGATGCTGGGTGCGCCGCAGCTCAAGGCGATCGCGGCGCTGACGATCCTGTCGCCGTTCGTACCGCTCCTGTTTCAAGGGGAGGAGTGGGGTGCGAGCACGCCGTTCCTGTATTTCACCGACCATGAGAACGCCGAGTTGGGCCGGCAGGTTGCGGAAGGACGCACCAAGGAGTTCAGCAGCTTTCTGTGGCAGGGTACGGTGCCAAATCCGCAGGAACTCGACACCTTCATGCGCTCGAAACTCGATTGGTCCGAGCTGTCGGAGCCGCCGCATGCGGAGATCTACGAGTGGCATCGGCAGCTCATTCATCTGCGTGCCGGCCGCCGGGGCCGCGGCGGGGCGGCGGTGAGGTACGACGCCGAAGAGCAATGGCTCACGTTTGTTCACGGAGGCGTGCTCTGTGTTTTCAATTTTTCGGCCGACGCGCAGCGCATCCGCCTGCCGCGCGGCCGGTGGGAGTTCAAGATGAGCTCCAGGCCGACCGGGGCTAAGGCCGCCGAAGAAGTGCCCCCCGGGGCGACGCTGATATACGCGCTGAGGACATCAGCGTCTGCCGGCTGATTGCGCCCCGCGGATGACTGCGCGCCATGCACTTGCACGGACATCGCATGACCGTGTACTTTGTATTGCAAAGTAAAAGTAATCGGCAAGACACACGGTGCGGAGCATGAAATCCATCGATTACCTCTCGGCCCGCCCGCCGCGGCACGGAGCGGCGGGCGCTGCATGGTTCTTGTTCATGTCGCTGCTTGCCGGCCACGCGAGCGCGGGCGGCGGACCCCTGGGGATCGACCATGAATTACCGCTTGATCAGAGCGGCCTCTGGGCGCGCAAATATCAGACCGGACTCGAGTACGGCGTGGTGGCCGTCGAGGCAGCGGGAAGCCTGTGGTTCGGCAATGATACAGAACTAGGCCACACTTTCTGGCAAACCGTCGATGCGTCGACCATTTCCGGGATCGGCGCCGCATTGCTCAAGGAAGGCTTCGGCCGGCCGCGCCCCTATCAGGACGCCAATCCCAATCACTGGTTCAAGGGGAAGGGGAACTCGAGTTTTCCGAGCGGCGAGGTGACCCTGCAGGCGAGTTTCGTGACTCCCTTCATCGCGAATTACGCGCGTGAAAATCCCTGGATCTGGTCACTCGAAATACTTCCTGTGTACGACGCCTTCGCGCGCCTGAAAAGCCAGGCACATTGGCAGTCCGACGTCATTGCCGGTTGGGCATTGGGTTCGGCGGTCGGTTACTGGAGCAGCACACGCGCGACGCCGCTTTCGGTTCAGATCCTGCCGCGAGGCCTGTCCGTGGGATTTTACAAACGCTTTTAGGCCATTGACTCCTCGACATAAACCTCGCCGCTCAGGCGTGGCATCCGGCTCGGCAAGTCTCGTTGACACTCTGTCAATAATTGTCTATCGTTCAACACATGTCCTATATTGCCGCTCGCCGGGAAGAGGAAAAAGAACGCCGACGTTCGGAGATTCTCGATGCAGCGGAGGCGCTTTACGCCAAGAAGGGCTGGGATGCCCTCACGGTCGATCAAGTGGCGCGCAGCGCCAGGTTGTCACGCGCCCTGGTCTACGTGTACTTCCGGGACAAGGAAGAGCTGTTGTTCGCCATCGGTGAGCGCGCCATGGGGCTGCTGCGGGATCATTTCAAGGCGGCCGCCGCCGGCCATGAACTCGGCATGGACAAGGTCGAGGCAATCGGTCGAGCCTATATGGCATATGCCGATGAATTTCCTCACTATTTCGATTTTTGCTCGCGATTTCAGGCGCATTCCGTGGCAATCGATCCGGGTTCCCACGAAGGCGCCTGTCAGGTGGCCGGCGATGCCGCAATCGGGGTGGTCGTGCAGGCCATCGAGGCCGGTTTGCGAGACCGCAGTATTCGGCCGGACGTTGGCGATCCCGTGCTGCTGGCCACCACTCTCTGGGCATTCACCCACGGTGTCATTCAATTGGCCATGGCCAAGGGGACCGAGCTTGCGAGATTGGGAATTGCCATCCCAGATTTCAGCAATTACGCCTTCGGACTCCTGCGCGGCATCGCGCAGAACCCGGCCGCCCAACCTGACTAGCTTTTTTTTGTGCGGAACCTGACACATGTCTAGTTTATCTACAGGTGAGTATCTGGGCGCCCTGATTCTCGCGCTGGCGCTCGGGACAACGCCCGCAGACGGTGCCGCGCCCGATCCTGTTTCCATCGAAGAGGCGGTCGACGGCCTGGTGGCCGATGCGCTGTCCGCAAACCTCGAACTCGACGGCGCGAGTGCAGGGGTCAGCGAGCGATTGGCGGCGCTCGATCAGGCGCGAGCGCGATACCTGCCCTCGCTCGATTTTTCGGCCCGCTACTCGCGCGCCGACGGCGGCAGGACGATCGACTTTCCCGTCGGAGACCTTCTCAATCCGGTGTATGCGACCCTGAATCAGCTCACCGGTTCCGCGCGTTTTCAGGGCGTTGCAAATCAAGAGATCAATTTTCAACGCACGCGCGAACAGGACACCAAGGTCTCCTTGACCCAGCCACTCTACGATCCACGCATCACAGCAGCGCGCGCGGCGGCGCAGTCTCAGTACGAGTCCGCGGCCGCCGGCCGTGCAGCCCTCGCCGGGCGCATCGAACGCGACATGCGGGAGGGGTATTACCGCTGGCTGCAGGCCCGCGCGCAGATCGAAATTCTCGACGCAACCCTGGAACTTGCCACCGAGAACCGCCGCGTGAACGATAGTCTGTTCCGCAACGGCAAGATCACGCGCGACCTCGTGTTTCGCGCCGAGGCCGATCAGCTGGAAGTCGAACAGTCGCGGCTCGGCGCGCGCAATGCCGAGCGGCTGGCCCAAAGCTACGTGAATCTGCTGCGCAATGCGCCGTTCGATCGCGCGCTTCCCGTTGCAGCGGTCGACGATGCCGACGTCGAGAGACTGCGGGCCTCGCTCGCGGGCCGAAGCGCACAAACGGGCTTGGGGCTCGCGTCCCTGCAGGAGACGGCGGTACGGCAGCGCTCGGAACTGCGGCAATTGGATGCCGTCGCCGACGCGGCGGCCGCAGGCGAACGTCTCGCGCGCGCGTCCTTCAAGCCGCGGCTCGCGTTCGCGCTCGACGCCGGCACGCAGGGAGAGACCTACGGCGTCGGCAGCGACGATCGGTATGTGCTGGCCTCCTTGGTGCTGCGCTTCAATCTGTTCTCCGGCGGTGCGGACCAGGCGGGCGTGGCGGGCGCCCGGGCGGTCGGGCGGGAGGCTCATGCCAGCCGCACGCTGCAGGAACAGACCATCCGCTTCGAGGTGCAGCAGGCTTTGCAGGACCTCGATCTCACGCAGGCCTCGCTCGGCACCGCGGCGAGGCGAGTCGACGCGGCGGCCGGCGCGTTTCGCATCGCGTCGCGCAAGCGCGATCTCGGCCAGATCAACCAGTCCGAATTCATCGATTCGCGCCGGGCGCTGACCGATGCACAATTGAATCTCAACGTCACGCGATTCGCCGCTCTCGGCAGTCTTGCCGAGCTCGAATACGCGCTCGGCGCCGGAGGGCGGCGCCTACCCCCGGAAGTTCAACCATGAAGCCACCTCATTGGGCCATCGAGTGCGCGGCCGCCGCGGTCATCGCGAGCGCTGTGACGGCGTGCTCGCACAAGGTCAGCGGATCGGCCGCGCCACCCATGCGCACTGTGCACGTGACTGCGGTCATGGATGCGCCCTTCGACAACAGTTTGCGCGCGGTGGGGCTGCTGACTCCCAAGGAGGAGGCGCGCCTGTCGTTCAAAGTGGGCGGACTCGTCGAATCGATATACGTGGAAGAGGGGCAGAGCGTGAGGGCGGGGCAGGTACTGGCCGTTCTCAAGCCGGTCGAAGTCAATGCGGCGCTCGAACAGGCCCGCCAGGCGAACGCCAAGGCGCAGCGCGATCTGGAACGCGGCCGCGCGTTGCTTGCCGACGGCGTGGCAACCGAAGTCGAGGTGCAGGATCTGGCCACCGCCTTTCACGTGGCCGGCGCGGCACTGCGCACCGCCGAGTTCAATGCGGCGCACGCGCGCATCGTGGCCTCGATGGACGGCGTGGTGCTTCGCAAACTCGCCGAGGTCGACGAAGTCGTCCAGGCGGGCCAGACGGTGGTGGTGCTCGGCGGCGCGAGCCGCGGATGGATCGTGCGCGTGGGATTGGCCGATCGCGACGTGGTGCGGCTGCGTCCGGGCGACGCGGCGCGAATCGAGTTCGATGCATGGCCGGGCCGGACCTTCAGCGGCCGGGTGAGCAACATCGCCTCCGCGGCCGAACCTGCAACGGGCACGTTTACCGTGGAATTGCAGCTCGACGCCGGCGGCGCCCGTTTCGTGCAGGGACTCGTCGCCAAGGTCACCTTGAGTCCGCAGACTGCGGCGGCCGTCAAGGTCGTTCCGGTGCAAGCGCTGCTCGAAGCCAACGACAAGGAGGCGGGGGTCTTCGTGCTCGATCCGGCCACGCGCGTGGTGCACCGGGTGAACATTCAAATCGGCCGCATGAGTCTTGGACGCATCGAGGTGCTTGACGGACTCGTTTCGGGCACCCAGGTCGTTACCGACGGTGCGGCTTTTCTGGAGAACGGCGATACGGTGCGGGTCGCTTCGAAATGAGCGTCTGGGCATTCGCGGTCCGGCGCTGGCAGTTCACGCTGGTGGTTTTCGCGCTGTTGATCGCGCTCGGGATCGCGAGCTTCACGAGCATCGCCCGCTCGGAGGATCCGTCCTTCCCATTCCCCGCGGCAACCATCACTCTGGTGTGGCCGGGCGCCAATCCGGCCGACATGGAGCGGCTCATCGTCAAGCCGCTCGAAGATGCGGTGAACACGCTGGACAACGTCAAAAAGATCCAGAGCTCGGCCTTCGACGGATTGGCCGTGGTGCATGTCGAGTTCTACTACGGCAGCGATCCGGAGAAGAAGCAGGACGAGGTGATCCGTGAATTCAACCGGATCCGCTCGACGCTTCCCGCGGACATTGCGCAGATCGACATCCGCAAGGACAGTCCCGGCCTCGTCAACATCGTGCAGATGGCGCTCGTGAGCGACACCGCAAGCTGGCGGGAGTTGAAGGAAAAATCACAGAATCTCAAGGATGCGTTCGAAACCGTTGCGGGCGTGCGCACCGCGGAGACTTGGGCATTCCCCGAACCGGAGGTGCGCGTGGCCGTCGATCTCGAGCGGCTCGGCCGCTATGGCGCCGGCCTGGACCAGGTCATCCGCGCGGTTCAGGGGCAGAGCGTCAACGTCCCGGGGGGCGCCGTCGACGTTGGTCTCCGGCGCTACAACCTGCGCACCTCCGGCAGCTACACCTCGCTCGAGCAGATATTGGACACCGTGGTGGGCGCGGCCGGCGGCCGGCTGGTGAAGGTGCGCGACATAGCCCAAGTGTCCTGGGAGACCGAGGAGTACGCCTACGCGGGCCGATTCAACGGCAAGCGCGCGGTGTTCGTCACCGCCAACCAGAAGGACAACACGAACATCTTCAAGGTGCGGGACGGGCTGTACGCCAAACTCGCGGATTTCGAAAGGACGCTGCCCGCGGACATCAAACTCGAGCGCGGGTTCGACCAATCGCGCAACGTCGCCAACCGGCTGGATCGGCTTGGCGAGGATTTCGCGATCGCGATCGGCCTCGTGCTGCTGACGCTCCTGCCGCTGGGTCTTCGAGCGGCCGGCGTCGTGATGATCTCGATTCCCCTCTCCCTGGCCATCGGCGTCGCGCTGCTATTCATGACGGGTTTCAGCCTGAATCAGCTGTCGATCGCCGGTTTCGTCCTGGCGCTGGGATTGCTGGTCGATGACTCCATCGTGGTGGTGGAAAACATCGCGCGCTACGTGCGCAGCGGCTACGGGAGGGTCGAGGCGGCCGTGAAGGCGACCGATCAGATTTATCTCGCGGTGCTCGGCTGCACCGCCACGCTGGTGCTGGCCTTCCTGCCGCTGTTGTTTCTGCCCGAGGGACCCGGCGAATTCATCCGTTCGCTGCCGGCGGCGATCCTGTTCACGGTACTCGCATCGCTGTTCGTCTCCCTGACGATCATTCCGTTCCTCGCGAGCCGCATGCTGCGTGACGGCGAGGCGGGAGAGTCAGGATTGCTGCGCCGGGTGATGAAAATCATCCACACGGTGTATGGTCCCGCACTGCGCTGGGCGCTGGCCAGGCCGAAAACCACGCTGCTCGCGGCGCTGGCCGTATTCGGCCTGGTGGCCGCCACGATTCCGCTCATCGGATTCAGCCTGTTTCCGAGCGCGGACGTGCCGCAGTTCATCGTGCGCGTCGACGCTCCCGACGGCTCGAGCGTGGTGGAAACCGATCGCGCGCTGCATTTCGTCGAGGCGCGGCTCGCCGAGCATCCGCAGGTCAAGCGCTGGTACACGCATCTCGGCCACGGGTCGCCTTTCGTCTACTACAATCTCTTTCCGCAGGGCCGCGCCGCCAGCGTCGGCGAAGTCTTTGTGGAGCTCGGCGAATTCGATCCGAAACTCACGCCCAAACTCATGGAAGCGCTGCGCGCGCGGTTCAATGAATATGCCGCGGCGCGCATCACATTGAAGCAATTCGAACAGGGGCCGGCGATCGATGCGCCGGTCGCGATCCGCATCGTCGGGCCCGAAATCGAGGGACTGCGCCGCATTGCCGCCGAGGTCGAGCAGCTGCTCAAATCGACGCCGGGCACCCGCGACGTCAACAATCCGGTGCGCCTGCTTCGCACGGACCTCAACCTGGGGATAGACACCCAAAAGGCCGGCCTTCTCGGCATTTCCGCGTTGGAGGTCAACCGCACCGTCCGGCTTGCAGTCGCAGGGCTGGCCGCGGGCCAATTTCGCGCCAGCAACGGCGACGAATACGACATCACCCTGAGATTGCCGATGAAGGATCGGCCGACGATAGAGGCACTCGACGCCATCGAGGTCAGCTCGGCCAACGGACGCCAGATTCCGCTTCGCGAGATATCGAATCCTCGCTTCGAAAGCGTCACGAATTCGATCACGCGCTACAACCGCGAGCGGCAGGTCACAGTGTCCGCGCAGACGCGGTCCGGATTCAACACGGCGCGGGTCACCGCCGCGGTGGTGAAGCGCCTGGGCACCATCGCCCTGCCGCCCGGCTATCGGTTCGTCGTCGCGGGTGAAGTCGAAGCACAGCAGGAGAGTTTCGGCGGGCTGTTGCCGGCGGTGCTGGTGGCGATCTTCGGCATCCTCGCGGTGCTCGTGCTGGAATTCGGCAGCTTCCGCTCCACATTGATAGTTGCAGGCGTCATACCCCTGGGCCTCACCGGTGCGCTGCTGGCGCTTCTCGCGACCGGCTACACATTGTCGTTCACGTCGATCATCGGCATGATCGCGCTGGTCGGCATTGAAATAAAGAATTCGATACTGTTGGTGGATTTCACCAATCGCCTGCGCGACCAGGGCATGCCGCTCGATCAGGCAATACAAGAGGCGGGCGAAGTCCGCTTCCTGCCGATCCTGCTCACGTCAGCCACGGCCATCGGCGGTTTGCTGCCGCTTGCGGTGCAGGGTTCGGGCCTCTACTCGCCGCTGGCCATCGTGATCATCGGCGGCCTGCTTTCCTCTACGCTGCTGGCGCGGCTCGTGACCCCGGTGATGTACAAGCTGCTGCCGCCGCCGGTGGCGCCGCACACGCGGGCAGCGCAGGAGATGCCGGCAGTGCCGCCGACAGAGCGCGCCACCACGCCGCCGTCAGCAGCTCCGCATGGTGCTGGATGAACACGGTGCTCAGCGCCGGCGGTATGCAGAGAAACGGCAGCCACTGTTCCGGGAACACGTCGCGCGGCCCGTAGTGGAACCAGGGCTCCGCGCTGGTTTCCTCCTCCTCGCAGGTGGCCTGCGGCAGGTCGCGGAACACGCAGTCGGTCACCAGGCAGATTTCATCATAGTCGTAGAAGATCACGCGCCCATGATTGGTCACGCCGAAATTCTTCAACAGCAAATCGCCCGGGAATACGTTGCTCGCGGCGAGATCGCGCAGGGCGTTGCCATAGTCGATAATCGCCGACTCGGCAGCGGCCGGCTCGGCCTCGCGCAGGAACAAGTTGAGCGGCCGCAGGCGGCGCTCGATGTAGCAGTGTTCGACGATCAGGTCCTCCCCCTCGATTCGGCAGCTCTCGCTTGCCTCGTTCAGGAGTTCCTCGACCAGTGCGGGCATGAAGCGCGCGCGCGGCAGCCGCAGGCGCTTGAACTCCTGGGCGTCGACCAGACGGCCGGCGCGATCGTGCCGGAATACGAATTGGTAGCGCTCGATGACGTCCTCGCGGGTGCTGGTCTTCGGTGCGCCGAAGTGGTCGCGGATCACCTTGAACACCAGGTCGTGCGAGGGCAGCGTGAATACGATCATGACCAGGCCGCGCTCCCCCGGGGCGTGCACGAAACTGTCGATCGATTTTTCCAGATGCCTTTGCAGCGCGAAATAGCGTTCCGTTTTTCCCTGTTTGGCGCGGCCGAGCACCGTGTACAGTTCGTCGATGGATTTGCGCGGCATGAACGAGCGCAGCAGAGTGATCGCCGCGCTGACCACCGGCAGATCCACATGAAAATAAGATCTGGCGTAGCCGAACAGCGACCCGACGTCGGCGCGCGACATCATGACCGCATCGATTTGCACGCCCTTGGACGAATTGGTGAACGCCAGAACCAGCGGCGTTAACGAGCCATCGCCGATCAGGCGGCCGACGGCAAAGGCGTGCATGCCGCGATAGAACACGGGTTCGATCAACTCGATCGACTCGGGGTGGGCGCTCAGCCGGCCCGTCTGAAAATAGCGCCCGATTTCGGCGCTGACCCGGTGCACCGCGGCGTCCGGCTCGGCGATGGCCGCGCCGAAGGGCAGGTCGGTGAGGATCTCGCGCACGGCGGTCGGCAACGAGCCGCCCACGCGGTAGACGCGGATGGGCACGGCGCCCGAGGCGCGTCCGACGCTGGTCGCGCAGAACTCGACCTCCGGGTTGACGCCGACCGTGCCGAACAAATCGCGCGTCACGGAGTTGAAGAACGTGCGGTAGAAGTCGCTGTCGGGCCGCCGCGCGACGATGCCTTCGTACGCGCGCTTTATCTCGATCCAATGCGCGACCTCGGTGCGCTTCGATTGCAGCTGGGTTGCGATCGCCGCCACGGCTCGCGCCACCCGCAGCTCGTACAGCTCGATGCGGGCAACTGCATCGAGCTGCGCCGTCTGCCAGTCTTCGGCGAGAAAATTCAGCGCCGCGCGCCGCGTTATCCGGCCGAACTCCTCGTTGTACAGCCGAAAGTGCTCCGCGATCAACGCGGCGTGATCCTTCGCCGTGACGCTGTCCTTCGTCCCGGCGGAAGTCACGGCGGCACTCATTCGCGCGAACCTACGCCAACGCGCGCTTCGGACCCGATTTCACGGAATTCGTGAACTGCTCGGTCTCGGTGCTTCCGGCCATCGCGCCCGTGGAATGTGCGCCCGCGCTGATCGCGGTCTGCACCGCATCGAAATAGCCGGTGCCGACGAAGGCCTGGTGCTTCGTGGCGCGGTAGCCCGCGCTCTCCTGGCCGAATTCGCGCTGCTGCAATTGAGAGTAGCCGAGCATGCCGTCCGCGCGGTATGCGGACGCCAACTCGAACATCGACAGGTTCAATGCGTGCCATCCGGCCAGCGTGATGAATTGAAAGCGATAGCCCAGAGCAGCCAGTTCCTCGCGCCAACGCTTCATCGCCGCGGCGTCGAGCTTGGCCTGCCAGTTGAACGAGGGCGAGCAGTTGTAGGCGAGCAGCTTGCCGGGAAATTTCTCGTGAATCGCCGCCGCAAACCGCCGCGCCTCGGCCATATCGGGCTTGGAGGTCTCGCACCACAGGAGATCGGCATACGGGGCGTAGGACAAGCCTCGATCGATGGCCTGCTCGATGCCGGCCTTGACGTAGAAAAAGCCTTCGCTGGAGCGCTGGCCCGTGAGGAAGCGCGCGTCGCGAGGATCGTGGTCGGTGAGGAGAAGATCAGCGGCGTCTGCGTCGGTTCGGGCGATGATCACCGTGGGCACACCGAGCACGTCGGCCGCAAGGCGCGCCGCGACCAGCTTGTTGATGGCCTCGCCGGTCGACACCAACACCTTGCCGCCGAGGTGCCCGCATTTTTTCGCGGACGACAATTGGTCCTCGAAGTGCACGGATGCGGCGCCGGCGCGAATCAACGCCTTGGTCAGTTCGAAGGCGTTGAGATTGCCGCCGAAACCGGCTTCCGCATCGGCGATGATCGGAACCAGCCAGTCGATCTCGGATTTGCCTTCCATATGATGGATTTGATCGGTGCGCAGCAGCGCGTTGTTGATGCGCTCGACCATTTTCGGCACCGAATCCACGGGGTAAAGACTCTGGTCCGGGTACACTTCCCCGGCGGTGTTGGCATCGCCGGCCACCTGCCAGCCCGAGCAATAAATCGCCTTCAGGCCAGCCTGCACGGTTTGGATCGCCTGGTTGCCGGTCATGCATCCCAAGCCCGCGATGACGGGTTCGCTGTGCAGCTGGCGCCAGAATTTTTCCGCCCCCATGCGCGCGAGTGAGTATTCGATGTGCACCGAGCCGCGCAGGCGCGCGACGTCTGCCGTCGTGTAAGGGCGCTCGATACCGGCCCAACGGTCGGTGGTTTGGTCGCTCAATTCGGTTCTCCTGGTCAAAAAGGGGGCAAACTTGCCCTTCGATTACCCTCAGTTTAGAGTAAATGTCGCAGATTTACACATTAGAAATTTGACAGTGTGAATTTCACACCGGGTGACGTGAACATGGCGGGATTGATCCGACAGGGCCATTTCTTGGGAACCAAGCTGCGCTCTCTTCGCAAGCGCAATGGCCTGACCCTGGACGAACTCTCCGCGCGCTGTGTGCAAATCGACGCAGCGGGCGCCCCGTCCGTGTCCTACCTCAGCATGGTGGAGACGGGCAAACGCATGCCGTCGCCCGACATGCTAGAGATGCTGGCCGGCATTTTCAGCAAGGATGCGCGTTGGTTTCTCGACGAGAACACGGAGGTCGACGCCGCCCCGCCGCAGCGCGAACGCGGGGGCCTCCAGGCCATGCCGCTGGAACCCGCGTTTCTGTTCTCGCATGAGCTTCTTCAGAACGCGCTGCCGGAACTCCTGTCGCAAACCGGCACCACCGGCCGGCAATTCGCGCAATTGCTGATTCGCGTATGGCAGGAGACCCGCCACAATAATTTTCCCGACATCGAGCGTGCGGCCGAGGAGTGCGGCGGCCGCCAGATGCCCCTCACCCTCGATGCCGTCATGGCGATCTGCCAACGGCACTCCCTGGAGGTCAAGTGGTTCAACGGCGATGCCCGCAAGCCAAGCGGGGCGCTGGTGCGCTCCCGATTCGAAGCGCCGGGCACGGTGCTCATCAACAAGCGCCTGCGCAATCAGGAAGAACGGCTCAAGTACGAACTGGCGTTCTTCATCGGCCACAAGATCCTTCACAACGGCGATGGCGCCATTTCGCCTCACAGCGCCATTCATTCCGGGGAGGGCGAAACGTCCGGCTCCGCCGCCGGCATGGGCGCCCGGGACGTGCTCTATGCGTGGCGCGATTTCGAATGCAGCTTCTTTGCCGGGGCGCTGCTGTGTCCCCGGGTTCCGTTCCGGCGCTTCTTGATCCGTGAAGCGCACAGTGTCGCGGCCTGTCAAAAGCTGGGGGTGACGCCCGCACTGGTCATGCGTCGCATGACGGCGGTCTCACCCTACCGGCACTGGCATTATTTCGACGCGTACCCGCCGGGGTACTTGCGGGCAGTCTACCGCGGCAACGGCATTCCATTGCCCTGGGGCAACATGAGCCTGGTGTCCGATCCTTGTCCCCGGTGGGCGG
This sequence comes from uncultured Gammaproteobacteria bacterium, assembly GCA_963727045.1. Classification (GTDB taxonomy): domain Bacteria; phylum Pseudomonadota; class Gammaproteobacteria; order Steroidobacterales; family Steroidobacteraceae; genus Bog-1198. The sequence goes on from CAVSES010000001.1 coordinate 69,400, forward strand.
TATTTCGCCTCTTGCAGACGACTCCGGCGGCGCCCCCGATGCAGAAGCCGAAGTCGCAGATCTCGGTGATGCAGGACGGCAAGCGCGCGCGGCTGTATTGCTGTCATTCGCTGCTGACCCGCGATGCGCTCGACGAAGTTCATGTATTGTCCGTGGGGGTGGACCTCTTGCCGGCGCTCGATGCGCAAGGCTTCGATGGCGAGGCGATCATCGAGTCGGTCGCGGAAGCCTGCCGGCTGGGCGGCGGCGACAGCATGATTCCTGAACACGCTGCAACCGCAATCCGGGCGGCGTCGCAAGTGCTCAACATCGCGTGGATTGCCGAGGCGCTCGAGTCGCCCGCAAGCGTCATCTGTCCCCGCAGCGGCGAGTGCCCGCGGCAACCCAAGCGCTGTGCCGCGGCGCCAACCGGAGGTTACGATCATGGTGCGAGGTAAGTGGAACATCACGATGCAGACCCCGATGGGCGAGAAACAGGGCGTGCTCGAACTCGAGAGCGATGGCACGGCTTTGAGGGGATCCTTGTCACATGCCGAATACCGCGCGGCGATCAGCGACGGCAGGGTCGAGGGCAACAACCTGAGCTGGTCCGCCAAATTGACGGAGCCGCTGCGGATGAATTTCAAGTTCACCGCCACCGTTGAGGCCGATCGGATCAGCGGTGCGGCCAGATACTTTCTGGGCAAGCTGACATTCACCGGCACGCGCGGTTGAGTTGACCGGGCGCCTTCGTCAATCAGCGCGTCGCAGTGCGCATGCTGGGCAAAAGGCGCTCGCCTGCGGCATGAAGTTTCCGCGCCTCTAAGGGTCGCTCAGTTCGCCGGCGGCCGATTGGATGTAATTCTGAAGTCCCATCTTGTCGATCAGTCCCAGTTGTTCCTCGATGAAGTCGATGTGTTCTTCCTCGCTCTTCTGGATCTGCACCAGCAGTTCGCGGGTGACGAAATCCCTGACCGATTCGCAATGCGCAATCGCGGCGTCGTAGAGCGGATGCGCCGACATTTCGCGCTTCAGATCGCACAGCAATATTTCCTTCACATCCTCGCCGATGAACAGCTTGCCGAGATCTTGCAGGTTGGGAAGCCCCTCGAGGAAGAGAATCCGCTTGACCAATCGATCGGCATGCTTCATTTCATCGATCGATTCCTCATATTCGATCTTGCCGAGGCGCTTCATCCCCCAGTTGTCGAACATGCGGGCGTGCAAGAAGTACTGATTGACCGACGTCAGTTCGTTCTTGAGAGCCTGGTTGAGGAAGTCCAATACTTTAGCGTCGCCCTGCACGGTCACCCCCGGTGGTTGGCGCCTGAAATCAGCACGCGTGCGCGGCGTCGAGCAGCGTGGAGTTGCCGTGAGAATCGAGAGAGGAGGCCAGGGCGGCCTTGGCTTCGGGGAGGCACTTGCCGCAACAAGTGCCCAGCCCGAATTCGCGCGTGAGGTCGCGCAAACTGGTGGCGCCGTTTCTCACCGCGGACTTGATGTGGCGGTCGGATACCGCCTTGCAGACACATACGATCATGCTTGCATTCTAAACGCGAATGCGAATGATTGTCAATAACATTGCTGGCCAGGCTCGGGCTGCGCCGGGCGGCGCAGGGTCAACGCGGCAGCTTTTGGAGTGCGCGCGGCATGCATAATGTGCGGGTCGCCTCGCTTCGTCATCGGAATGAATTTGGCCATGAAGCTTTTTTCCTGGAACGTCAACGGCATCCGCGCCGTGCTCAAAAAGGGGCTGTTTGCGCCGTTTCTCGGCGAGTATCGGCCCGACATCCTTTGTTTGCAGGAGACCAAGGCCGAGCGGGGGCAGATCGAGATCGACCTGCCCGACTATCGTGAATATTGGAATTCCGCCGTGAAGAAGGGTTATTCGGGCACCGCAATCTTTTCCAAGCAGGAGCCTTTGTCGGTCGTCAACGGCTTCCCCGGCGATTTTGCCCGGCGTTTCGCGTTCGCGGACGAACTGCAGCGCGACAGCGCGGAGGAAGGCCGCGTCATGACGGCGGAGTTTGCGAAATTCTACGTCGTGACGGTCTATACGCCGAACGCGAAGGACGACCTCAGCCGATTGGCGCTGCGCTTCAAACATTGGGATCCCGCCTTTCTCGCGTACTGCAAGCAGCTGGAAGCCACCAAGCCGGTGATCTTTTGCGGGGATCTCAACGTGGCGCATACAGAACTCGATCTGGCCAACCCGAAATCGAATCGCGGCAAGAAGGGTTTTACGGACGAGGAGCGTGCCGGATTCCAGAATCTCGTCGATGCGGGATTCGTCGACACGTTCCGGTTGTTCACCGAAGGCAACGGGCATTACTCGTGGTGGAGCCATTTCGCCAATTCGCGCGCGCGCAACGTCGGATGGAGAATCGACTACGTGCTCGTGTCGCGGCATTTGCGCGGCGCCGTGAAGGGCGCCGCGATTCATCCCGAGGTTTTGGGAAGCGACCATTGCCCTGTCAGCATCACGCTCGATGTCTGACTCCCCGGCCGCGCAATGGCGCGGGCAGCCGCTCTCGGCGGTCCTGTTCGATCTCGACGGCACGCTGCTCGATACGGCCGCAGACATCGCCCTGGCGCTCAACCGGGCGATGATCGAACATGGCGGGCGGGCACTGCCGGAAAGCGAAGTCCGCCGGATGATCGGACGCGGCTCGCCGAATCTCATCGAGCGTGCGCTGGCCTCGCAGGGCCGCACGCTGGATGCCGACTCCCAGGCCGCCCTGCTCGATCGCTTCTTCCATCACTATGGCGCACTCGAAGCGTCGAAGGAGGATCGCGCGCAGCCCTACGCCGGAGTTGCCGAATCCCTGCGGGCCGTCCATGAGTGCGGAGTGCATACCGCGGTGGTCACCAACAAGCATCACCGGTTCGCTGCGTCGCTGCTCGAGCGCCTCCGCCTTGCACGGTGGGTCGACGTCGTGGTCGGCGGCGACACCTGTGCGCGACGCAAGCCCGATCCGCAGCCGCTGCTTTTTGCGTGCGATTCGCTGCGCGTGACGGCATCCGAAAGTCTGATGGTCGGCGACTCGGTCAACGACGTACTGGCGGCGCGCGCCGCCGGCATGCCGGTGGTCTGCGTCTCGTACGGCTACAACGAGGGTCGCGCCCCGGAGACCTTGGACTGCGACGAGCTTCTCGACTCAATGATTCAACTGCCGCCGCTGCTGCACATCCGGCGGCTCCCCTAGGAAGCGCTGATAGAATCGATCTTTCCACGTCCCCATAGGTTGCACCGATGCGAAAAAGACTGCTGTTGGCGATGCTTCTATCCTGTGCGGGAGCGGTTTGCGCGGGAGAACCGCCGAGCCGCCCGGGGGTCGACGCACCGGAACTCGCCCGCCTTGGAGATCAATCGGTGGGGGTCAGGACATTGCATTTGGTTCAGCACGGCCAGATCGACGTCCTGGCATTCGATGCAGCGAAGGGGTCCGCCCCGTTGGCGGATCGCACCCTGACGGTGGAGCTGTGGTATCCGGCGCGGCCGGTGCCGCACGCGCCCAACGTCGTGTATTCGGCGAGCCTCCCCTCCGAACCGCCCGCACCCGCGGCGAGTTTCTCGATTCCCGGCATCGCAGTGCGCGACGCGCAACGCGCAGGCAGCGGCCATCCGTTGGTGATCGTGTCGCATGGCTACAGCAACGATCCGAACGCCATGACCTGGCTGACCGAAAACCTCGCATCGAAAGGGTATGTCGTCGCCGCGATCCATCACGAGGATCCGCCGATCACCGATCGAACGCAATTCGCCGGGCCCCTGATGCGCCGGCCTCTCGACATCGCGTTCGTCGCACGGAAGCTGCAGGACATGCTCGGGAAGGACAACTTCATCGATGCGTCGCGCACGGCGCTGATCGGCTATTCGATGGGCGGTTATGGCGTTCTGACGGCGGCGGGCGCGACCCTCGATCCCGACGGCGCGGTCAAGCGCGTGCCCGGCGGGTTGATGATGCCGTACGCGCGCGGCGGTGCGTTGCAGGACGCCATCGTGGTCAAGGGGGTGCGCGCGGTGGTCGCGATCTCGCCCGCCGGCGGAGGCTCGTTCGCCTCATGGGGCGCGGACGGCGTGCGCGCAATCGCCGCACCCATGCTGCTCATCGCCGGCAACGAGGATAGAACGGTGGATTATGCGACCGGAGCGCGCGCGATTTTCGACATGGCGAGCGGCGCACATCGATACCTTCTGACTTTCAAGGGCGGCGGCCACGCCATCGGTCTGAACCCGGTTCCCGACGCGATGCGCAAGCGCCTTTGGGACGAAGATTGGTTCGAAGATCCGGTGTGGCGCAAGGACCGGATCACCGCCATCAATACGCATTTCATCACCGCGTTCCTCGATCGCTATGTCAAGGGCGACGAAAGCCGCGACGCCTATCTCGATGTGCCGGTCCGCGATTCATCCGCCGGGACATGGCCGGCCGCCACCCCGCCCCTGGCGTACGATGCCTACAGCCCCGGGACACCCGGCATCACGGTATGGAAGGGCTTTCAACGCAATCACGCCGCAGGTTTGGAACTGCTGCATGCGCAAGCCGGCTCCGCGCCATGACGGGACTTCCGCTTCCGATTGTCGCGCCCGAAGATATCGGCTTCTCGACGAGCCGCCTCGCCCGCGTGGGCACGGTGATGACGGGCGAGATAGAGCGCGGGCGCGTTCCCGGGGCCGTAGTCCTCGTCGCCCGGCGCGGCCGGCTGGCGCTTTTCGAGAGTTTCGGACGGCGCGATCCGACCAGCGGCGCGCCCATGACAAAGGACGCCATCTTCCGCATCTATTCGATGACCAAGCCCATTACATCGGTTGCGGCGATGATGTTGTGGGAAGAAGGGCGGTTCCTGTTGAGCGAACCGATTGCCAAATATCTGCCCGATCTTGCCGGCCTCAAAGTCGCGCTGGACCGTGGCGGCGAACTCGAACTGCAACCGCTGCGGCAGGAGATGACGATCCAAGACCTGTTGCGCCACACTTCCGGTCTTACCTACGAGTTCCGCGGTGCCGGACCGGTGCACAAAATGTACATGGCGGCGAAAGTATTCAGCCGCGCGCAGAGCAGCGCCGATCAGGTGGCGACTCTCGGCAGGCTGCCGCTGCTTCATCAACCGGGAACGCGCTGGGAGTACAGCCGTTCGACCGATGTCGTCGGCCGCCTGGTCGAGGTGCTGACGGGGCAATCGCTCGGCGAGTATTTTGCACAGCATATTTTCGCACCGCTCGGCATGGTCGATACCGCATTTCACGTGCCGCCGCGCCATCAATCGCGGGTGGCCGAGGCATTTGCGAAGGATCCCGACAGCGGCGGGGCGGTGCAACTGCTCGAAGTTCGAAGCGCGCCGAATTTCGAGTCGGGCGGCGGCGGTTTGGTGTCGACGGCGAGCGACTACGCGCGCTTTCTCGAAATGCTGCTCAATGGGGGGACCCTCGACGGCCTGCGCTTGCTGAGCCGCAAGACGGTCGAACTCATGACGGCCGATCATCTGGGGTCAATCACCGGGGCGTCCGATTTGTTGCTTCCAGGCCACGGGTTCGGCCTTGGCTTCGCCGTCCGGCTGCAGGCCGGCATCGCTCAGGTGCCGGGGTCGATCGGCCAATACTTCTGGGGCGGGCTTGCCGGCACCACCTTTTGGGTCGATCCCGCGGAGCGGATGTTCGCCTTGATGCTCATCCAAGCCCCTGGACAGCGCGACTATTACCGCACCTTGTTCCGAGACCTGGTCTATTCAGCTTTCGATGATTGAGCCAAGGCCGGCCCGACCGGCGGCACCTCAGGGTGCCGCTGAAGCACCGTTCGCGAGAACGCGCGTCACATTCTTCGGGCCTGCGTTTAAGGCAAAACCCTAAGGAACGCTTGAGAGATGACCTTCATCACGCCACTTTCTGTGTGAACATGGCAAAAATATCGCCCATGTGGTGCTGCACTGCGGTCTGACGCTGGCGGATATGCGAAAACGTAACAGTCTCGCGCTAATCGGGGCAATCTTGCTGTCCGCGACGGCTGCGTCCCGCGCTTTCGCCGAGTCGACCTTTGCCGATCAGCTCGAGATGCTCGAATGGGCGGATCCTGAGCGCGCCGCGCAAATGATCGATGCGGCTCCCCCGCTGGCGGAAAGCTCGGTTGCCGCGGAAATCGAGATGCTCGAGATCCGCGGAATGGTTTACGCCGACAGCACCCGCGATGAGGACGTATATGCGGTCGAGCGGCGCCTCGAAGCGATCGCGGGCAGCGGCGAGGACTCCGCGGTGCGGGCGGGCCGCTTCGTGCGCGCGTACTCGGCGCGTCAGCACAGTCAATATGCCGCGGCCGAAGCCGAGCTCAAGGGCGTCGACATCAATTCGATTCAGTCGGACACCGAGCGCTACCGCGTGCTGGCGCTGCGCGGGCACGTGCTGCGAATGCTCGGACAGGACGAGGCGGCATTGCCCTTTTTGGAGCACGCCCTCGATCTTTCGAACAGGATGCACGACCAGCTTCGAATGCTGCATGCGATGCTCGCGCTGGTCCGCGTCTACACCGACACCGGTAACTTCGACCGCGCCACGGTGCAGCTGAACAGTGCGCGGGCGCTGGCCACGACCTTGGGCGACGAAGCGTCGCTCGTGGAGACCGAGGAGCGTGTAGCCGACATCGCGGATCGCCGCGGCGACCGCGCCGCGGAGCGGCGTGCATCACTGGCCGGGCTCGAGCATGCGAAGCGCTCGGGAAGCAGCAAATGGCTCGAACTCGCGCTCGCGAATCTCGGCGATTCCTATTTGAAAACCCGCGATTTCGCCGAGTCGCTCAAGTATTCCAAGGAAGCGCTGCCCATCATGCAGCGCACGAATCATCGCGACGACGTGCAGATCACGCTATTCAACGAAGGACTTGCCTACATCGGACTCGGCAGCATCAAGATGGGCGAAAAGCTCGCGGAGGGCGCCATCACCGAAGCGCTGGCCGGCAGCGATCTCCTGGATGCGAAGGAGTTGCTTCGAGAATACGCCGACGCTCTGGAGCACGCGGGCTATTTGATGATGGCGATCCAGGTCTATCATCGCTATGACGCCATCAGCGAAAAATTCATGACGAACACGCGGCAGCGCGCGTTCCTCGAGCTTTCCGCCCAATTCGACGACGAGCGCAAGGCGCGCGAGCTCGAACTCCTGCGTCGCGACAACGCGCTCAAGGTCTCCGAGATGAACGGCCAGCGTTTACGCCAGCAATTGATCCTGGCGGCGGCGCTGTTCATCGCGTTCATCTGCGCCGCGCTCGTATGGGCATTTGCGCGCGTGAGCAAGGCCAATGAGCGGCTGCGCTTCAGCAGCGAACACGATCCGCTGACTGGACTGTCGAACCGGCGCTATTTCAACGAACGGGTGCTCGCGGTCGACGGCGGCCGGCCGGTGGGGGGCTGCGTGCTGCTGGCGGATCTCGATCACTTCAAGCGCATCAACGATACCCATGGGCACCCGGCGGGCGACGCGGTGCTGGCGGCGATGAGTCAGCGCCTCTCCGCGGCGCTGCGCGAGAACGACAAGCTCGTCCGGTGGGGCGGCGAGGAGTTTCTGGCAGTGCTCGGTCCGATGACGCCGGCGCAGGCGGACATGACCGCCGCGAGGCTGCTGCAGGCGGTGCGCCGCGAGCCCGTCATGTGGAATGGACAAATGATCCGCTGCACGATTTCCATCGGCTACGCGAGCTTCCCCATGGAGGGTTCGGCGACCGATATTTCCCTCGACAGCGCCATCAGCCTCGTCGACAAGGCGCTCTATGAGGCGAAGCGGCGCGGCCGCGACCGAGCGTGTCTCATCAAGGTGGTGAGCGCGCGCAATGAGAGAGAATTGACGACCATCAGCTCCGAGTTCGAGTCGGCGACCACGGACCGAAGAGTGCAGCTGGTCGAGATACTCGGCGCCGCCGCCTGACTTTACTCGAACGCGCGGCCGCCGCGCGGGGTCAATGAGCGGCGAAGAACGACTTGACCGCGGCGAAGCAGAACGGGGACACCAAAGTCGTGTGATAGACCTCGGCGATTGCCAGGGCCCCCCCGTCGGTGGCTCCATGTGCAATGGCATCCGCCGCGACGAGATCCTTCGCGACCTTGAAGCCGTTCTTGTAATTGGCATACGGATCATTGCTGGTTGCCGCGGCTTCGAGATCGAGCACGCCGATCGACGCCGATGCGGGCGCATGCGCCGCCCAATAATCCTGCATCAGGGCCGTGTTGAGCCAAAAGACTAGCGGGTCGGCATCGCCGCCGCAGAGGAGCACCGGCGCGATCGGGGTCCAGTTGCGCAGGTCGTTCGCCTTGAGCGCCTGCCGCCAGGGCAAACCCGGGCGTGCGGCCGCAACACCGGTGGACAGCGTCGGCCAACCGCCGTCCGGATTCGACTGCGCGTCTTCCAGGTAGCCCAGGCGATAGCTGTTGCGGATCAAATTATTCGTGCCGAATCCCAGTGCAAAGACTTCAGCGAGGTTTGCGGGGGATGTGGCAGGGGTATCGGCGGCGAAGGCGGGGGCGGGCGGTGTTGGACTGAACAGTGCAAATTCCGGCAATTTCCCCTCCGCATACAACTGGCTTCGCGGCGTCGTGCTCGGCAGCAACGAGTCGATGCCGGTTGCGTACCGATCCTCGAATACCTCCGTCGGACTCACATAAATGTCGCCGTAGACCCTTTGGTACGCGGTGAGCAGCAAGGTCGAGGACACCGGCGCGCCGCCGTTGACCTCGCCGAAAAAAACCGCGTCGACGAACGCCGCGAGCGCATACGGACCGGACATCGGCGCGGCGGCCGTGACCGCGATCCCGGCCGCTTCCATGGCGCGCTGGGTCGCCATCGCGACATAGCCGCCCTCCGAGTAGCCGGTGATGAACAATTCGCCGCTGTCCTTCGTGAGAAGGCCGGACGCCAGGGGCAACGCCGTGCGTGCTGCCGCCAGCGCGTCGATCATGTCCTTCGATTCCTGATCGGCGATGAGGTATGGATGATAACCCAGCGTCGAGGTGTCATAGCCGGCGTAGCTAGGCGCCACGACGATGTATCCCTTGGCGGCGAACAGCGCTGCGAGGGAAAGCGTCTCGGCGTTCTGCATGTTGGCCATGTTGAACTTAAGGTCGGTGGTGGTGCCGTGGGCGTATAATACGAGGGGGCGCGCGCCCGTGCAGTTCGCTCCGAATCCCGTCGGCACCAGCAGCGCGGCGGATGCCGTGGCGGGTTCGCCGGCACCGCCGACCGTCTCGTACTTGATGTCGTACATCAGGATGTCGCAGGTCGGGGCGTCGCTCACGGAGAAAAGCAGCTGGTTCTGCGCCAGGTTGAGCTCGAGCAGCAGGCTTGCCGTCGTCACCGTGGACAACAGCTCAGGCGCGGTTTGAAGCAGCGTTCCGCGCGCGGGCGTCGGGGCGCCTCCCGGACCCATGCCCGAACCGCCGCTGCCGCCGCCGCATCCGGCCAGCCAGAGCGCTGCGAGCAGGTAAAAACAGGGACGGTTGACCGTACGCATGACCGTTGGACCCATCCGTGCGCAGGGTAGTTCCTTGGGAGTGGAACATGCGTAGACTCGGCCGCAGGATATCAAGCGGAGCCGGCTGAAAACATGCACCATCTCGCGCACGTCTGGGAACCCGCTGCGGGTTCTCCGTGGTCCCTGTTCGACTTCGTGGGGAGCGGCATCGCGGTGACCTCGTCCGACGGCAGCATCGAGTATTGCAATCCCGCGCTGCTGCAGTTCCTCGGGCAAGACATGGGTGTGCTCGGGGGTTCCTCGATCTTCACGCTGTTGGACGGTGGCGCCAATCACGAACTCGAACACCTGCACCGCACGGCGCTGACGGCGAATAACGAGTTGCGCACCCAGGTGCGAAGCTTCAGCGGAAGGTTCGTCGCCGGCGCGGTTCTGCGCCGGCTGGAATCGGATGACGGGCCGCGGGTGGTCTGGTCGTTCGTGGATGCACGATGCAATGAGCCGGTACCGGAGCTCGCGTTGTGGGGAACCGAGATCGGCCTCTGGGACTGGGATGTCGTCAACGACCGGCTGACCTGGATCAACGATTGGTGCGAGCACTCGCAGCTGACGGCATTCTCGGGCTACGGGCACGAACAGCTGTGGTCGGCGCGAATCCATCCCGAGGACCTGCCGGCCTATCGGGAGGCCATGGGCCGGCATCTGAATGCCGAGACGCCGCCCTACGATGTCGAGTATCGCCTGCGCAATCGCGACGACGCCTGGGTCTGGATACAGGAGCGCGGCCGCGTCATCGAACGAGACGAGAGCGGACGCGCTCTGCGCGTGGTCGGACTGTGCCTCGATGCGGGCGAGCGCCGCAAGTCCGCGAGCGCGCTCGAGCGAAGCGAAGCCCGCTTGGCGCTCGCCGTCTGGGGGACGAGCGTGGGGCTGTGGGACCACGACGTTGCGAGCGACACGCTGTACTGGTGGAACGATTGGTGCGCAAGCGTCGACCTGGATCCCTGCCAGGGCTCCTGCCATGCGGTCCGTTGGGATGCGAATGTTCATCCGGACGATCTTGCGCCGCTCGCCGACAGCTACGCGAAGCTGATCGAAGGCAGAACCGACGCCTACGAGGCCGAGTACCGCATTCGCACTCAATCGGGGAATTGGCGCTGGGTATTCAGCCGCGGGCATGCGACGGCGCGCGACGGCGCCGGACGCGCGCTGCGTCTTGCCGGGGCAATCATCGACATCGACGCCCGCAAGCGCGTGGAAATCGCGCTGCGCGACAGCGAGGCGCGCCTGCGCACGCAGGCGGTGATCCTGGACACCATGCGCGAGGGAGTGGCGTTGGTAACGGACGATGGCCGGGTGGAATTCACAAACCCCGCGTTCGACCGCATGTTCGGCCGCACGCCAGGCGAGATGACCGGGACTTCGGTGCTGGACCTGTTCTACGGCAGGCAAGTCCCGTCTGCGGGCGCGTATCCGGAAGGACTGTTCAGATCGCTCAGTCACATCGGAAGACGGGACATGCTGTTTCGACGGCGTGACGGAAGCCAATTCACGGGCGAAGTGGTGTCCGTGGAAATGGAGCTGAGCGCCGAGAAGAGGATTCTCGTCGTCGTGCAGGATGTTTCGGAGCGAAAGAAACTGGAATCGGAAATCATCGAGATCGCCAATCGGGAACGGAGGCGGTTGGGCGCTGATCTGCACGACGGCCTCGGTCAGGAGCTGACCGGCATCTCACTGATGTTGCGCAGCCTCGCGAAACGTGCGGCGTTCGCTGAATTTGTCGAGGCCCCTGAGCTCAACGAGATCATCGCCCTGGTGAATCACGCGATTCAGAGTTCGCGAAAAATGGCGCTCGGCATTTCACCGGTGACCCTCGAGCGCGGCGGACTGCTGCCCGCCCTGGAATCGCTCATCGCATGGTCGCGCGACAGCTACAACATCGATGTGAATCTGCGCCTTTCCATCCGCTCGCCCCTGCTGATCGGCGAATCCGTCGCTGCCCACCTCTATCTGATCGTTCAGGAGGCGATCAACAACGCGGTCAGACACGGCCGGGCGCGAACCGTCCTCGTGTCGATGCGCACCAACCGAATGTTCGTGTCGCTGTCGATATTCGACGACGGCGTGGGCATCGCCGAGCACCCGGCACGGGGCAGAGGGATGGGGCTCAAGCTCATGCAATACCGCGCAGCCGTGATCGGCGGGGCCATGCGCATCAAACCTGCCCGGGATGGGGGTACCCGCATTCGCTGCATTTGCCCGCAGAATGCCGGCGCGACGCATCAGGCCGCGTCATGAAAAATGAGTCCGAGCGTGCGGCGCAACCCGCGACTCACACGCGAAACGCCGTGACGGACCCGGACCCGCGCCGTGCCGCGAAGGCCCTGAACCGGCCGCTCTTTGACCGGGATCACCGCGAACGCACCCTGGGTTAGCGGCAGCACGACCGGCGTCGACTGCCGGCGCGGGCGCTGTTCGACCAGGACCAGTTCGCCGCCCTCGAAATCCGCGCGTTCGCGATCGAGCAGGAGTATCGCCTGGAGAGGAAAGTGAATTTCCCCATACAGATCCTGGTGGAGGCAGTTGTAGTCGCCGGGACCGTAGCGCAACAGAAGCGGCGTCGGACGCGTCTGGCCGGCGGCCGCGCAGCGTGCGACCAGCGCATCGTGATCCGCCGGCCAAACTCCGCTTCGCCCCAGCCGAAACTCCCAGGCATTGGCCACCGGCGCGAGCCGCTCATAAAACGCTCTTCGAAGCGATGCCACGATGTCGGGCACGGGCCGCGCGAAGTATCTGTATTCTCCGCTGCCGAAGCCGTACCGTGACATGGTCACGGTGGCGCGGAACGTTTCCGGTGCGGCGGTGTAAAATTGGGCCAGCTTCGCGCACGCGTCCGCACTGACGATGGGGGCGGTGACGAAGTATCCGTGGCGATCCAGGCCCTCTTGAATCTCCTCCGGCTCGAGCGCTGCGATCGCATCGACGGGCGGCGCACCATTCGCCGTGATCATGAAGTTCGGCGCGCCCGTTCTTGATCGAGCAGAACCCGCTTGCGCGGAGTTCCCCAGCGATAGCCGCCGAGATCGCCATTGCCGCGAAGCACGCGGTGACACGGAACCAGCACCGCGATTCGGTTGGCGGCGCAGGCCGACGCGGCTGCGCGGGCCGCGGACGGCGCGTCCGCGCCGGCGGCGGCTTCGGCATAGCTGACCACGCTTCCTTCCGGAACCTGCAGCAGGAATCGCCAGACCCGTATCTGAAATGCGGTGCCGCGCAGATCGAGCGGCAGGTCGGGACGGGGCGCGTCCGCGCTGATATGTGCGTCGAGCGCCTCGATCCAGAGATCCAGCTCGCCCGATGAGGCCATTTGCGACGGAGCATGGAAGGCTCTCGGAAACTCGCTCTTCAGCTGTGCGATGAGGGCGGCCTCGCTGTCCCCGAATTGCGCGAAGCAAACGCCGCGATCCGTGGCGGCCATCAGCAAGGGTCCCAGAGCCGTGCGGCGGCCGGCGTACGTGATGCTCTCGCCCGCGCCTCCACGGCGGTACGCCGAAGGCGTCATGCCGAGATTGCGCGGCGCGTGGCCGTAGATCCGGCTGGTGGACTCGAAACCTGCGTCGGCGATCGCCTCGAGCACGGGTTTGCCTGCCTTCAATCCGCCTTTCAATCGCCGCAATCGAGCGGCATCGTGGTACGCCTTCGGCGACACGCCGAGGACCGCCTTGAAGGTGCGCTGCAGATGCGCGGGCGACCAGTGCGCGCGCTTGGCGAGATGGGACAGGGTCAAGGGCCCCTCCGCATTTTTCTCGATGTAGTCGGCAACGGCCCGGACGAGCCGGGTGGTGCGGTCTCGAGCGGCGCGCTGCGCGGGTTTTCGGATGTCCATCATGATCTTTCCCGGTAGTTTCCTGGAAGAGGATCTTACCGAGCGCGCGCGACCCGGCGCACTCCGATTCTTGCGATATTGCGCATGCGCACGGCGCCACCCGCGCCGATCACTCCGCCGGCTTCGCCCGAGGCGGCCCTCTGCGCCGCAGCAGCGTGAGCGCGAGAACCGCCGACGCGATCATGAGGAACAGGCTGACCGCGTTCAGCACCGGAGTGGCACCCTCACGCATGCGCCCGTACATCATCACGGTGAGCGGCGTGTCTGCGCCCACCAGCATGAGGGTCGTATTGAAGTCCGCGAACGACATCAGAAAGGAGATGGCCGCCGAACCGAGGAGCGCCGGCCGCAAATACGGCAATAGAATGGTGCGGATCACCGCCGCTTTGGACGCGCCGAGATTGAGCGCGGCTTCCTCCAGCGTACGGTCGAAACGGCGCAGGCGGGCGCTGATGGTGAGAGTCGCGATGGTGGCAATGTACGAGAACTGGCCGAGCACCACCAAGGGCAATCCCGGCCGCAAAAAGTCCAGCTCCAGGCCGAAGGCATCGTCGGCGAAATCCGCGACCCGGCTGGCGAAAGCGAGAATCGAAATCCCCAAAATGACACCGGGAATCACCAACGGCGCGAGCATCAGGATCGACAAAACCTGCTTGCCCCAGAAGCGGCCCCGCTCGATGAGGAACGCATTGGCGGTTCCGACCAGCGCCGACAGCGCGGTCACGCAAGCGGCGACGATGCAGCTCGTCCAGATGCTTCCGAGCAGTTCGCCGTCGGCAAAAAGTCCCGTGCGCCCGAGCCCGGCGTTGCCGAGAAACCAATCGAGCGTGAACCCGCGCCAGGGCGGTGCGGGGTAGGGGGCATCATTGAACGCAAACACCGCCACCACGGCCAGGGGCAGGAACAAGAATGCGAGGAAGGCAATCAAGTAAGTCGCCGTGGCGGTGCGCAGCCAAACGGGCCGTGGCAGGGAGGGGATCATGTTCTGCGCATCACGTCGCCAAACCGCTGCCCGCTCAGCCGAAGCCCAAGTATCACGAGCGCCGTGGACAGCCCAAGCAGGAGGAAGCCGAAGGCTGCGCCTTGTTCCCAATTGAAGCGAGTGATGAACTGAGTGTAGATCTGCTCCGTGAACCACTGCGAGTTCTTGCCGCCGAGCAGGGTGGGCGTCAGATAATTGCCCAGAGTCAGCATGAACACCACGATGCAGCCGGCAGTGATGCCGGGCGCGGCGTGGGGAATCACAATGCTGCGCAAGATGGCCCAGCCGCCCGACCCGAGGTCGTACGCAGCCTCGATCAAGGAGTTATCCAGGCTTTCCAGGCTCGACACCAGCGGCACCACCATGAAGAGCAGCGAGGTGTACACCAAACCCACCAGGATGGTGGCGTCGCGATACAACAATTCGACCGGCACCGCAGTCAGACCGAGCTTGACCATCAGGGCGGGAAGTACGCCGGATTCCCTGAGCAAGATCATCCAGCCGAGCGTGCGCACCGTCTCGCTGACCCAGAACGGAATGAGGCAGATGATGAACAGCAGCGATCCGGCACGGCCCCGCGCCAACTTGGCAATGATCCAGGCGATGGGAAATGCCAGCAGCAGAGTCAACAACGTGGCCATCACGGACATCACGGCGGTGCGCACGAACACATGCCAATACAGGGGCTCCGCGAAGAAGGTCCGGTACTGCGCCAAACTCGCCGCGTATTGGCGGGGTCCGACCCGCTCGCGAAAGGACAGCACCGCAAGATCGACGTGCGGCAGGACGATCAAAGCCCCGAGCCAAAGCAGGGCCGGCGCGAGCAGCAGGCCCAGCGCGAGCCGACCGTGCCAGCGCGGGTCCATCCCGGCCTTAAGCATCCTGGCCCGCCGCACCGGCACGCGCCGGGAAGCATGCCGCGCGGGAGGGATCGAAACTGAACTGGACTTTCTCCTGGGGCTTCAAGTCCGAAAACTGGCCGGTCTGCGGCAGCGCGATGCGAAATTCCCGCCGCGTTCGCGATTCCTGCAGCAGGACCGCCGAATTCGCGCCGTCGAAGAGCACGCTTTGCACCTCTCCGGAGTGACGCGGGTGGTCGGGGGGCAGTTCGGACTCGCTGCGCGCGAGGATGGCAATTTCCGGGCGTACGAACACTTCAACCGCATCTCCGACGGAGATCGCACCGGTCTTGCGCGCGCGCACCACCCAACCGTCCTTGCTGGCAATTTCGGCGATCGGACCGTCGGTGTTGGTCGTGCGGCCCACGATCCGGTTGTTCGCACCCACGAATCCCGCCACGAAGGGCGTCTGCGGCCGGTAGTACAGGTCCTGCGGGGTTCCCAGCTGTTCGAACCGTCCGTGGCTCATGACGGCGACGTGATCCGACAGCACCAGCGCCTCGGACTGGTCGTGGGTGATATAGACGAAAGTTGTGCCGAACGACGCCTGCAGCTGCTTGAGCTCGATCTTCATGTGCTCGCGAAGCTTCAGATCGAGCGCTCCCAGGGGCTCATCGAGCAGAAGCAGCGTCGGCTCGAGAACCAGGCTGCGCGCGATGGCCACGCGTTGACGCTGGCCGCCCGACAACTCGTCGACGCGCTTCTCCCCGGCGTTGCCCAGTCCCACCCGTTCGAGCATCGCGTTGCTGCGCTTCACTCTCTCGGCCTTCGCGATACCGCGCCGCGCCAATCCGAACGCAACGTTCTCGCCGACCGACATCATCGGAAACAGCGCGAGTTGTTGGAACACCATGTTGACGGGACGGCGGTTCGGCGCCACTTCGCGCATGCTCTTGCCGCCGATGGCGATGTCGCCGGCGTCCGGCGCAATGAATCCGGCGATCATGCGCAGGAGCGTCGTCTTGCCGCAGCCGGACGGGCCGAGGATCGAAAAAAAACTGCCTCGTTCGACGGAAAAGGACAGGGAGTCCACGGCAACGTGATCCGCGAAACGCTTGACCACGGCGTCCGCAACGAGATCCGGCGTGCTCAATTGGCGGCCTTCACGCGGTCGAGCACCCGGCCTTCCATTTCCTCGAGGCCCGGCGGTATGGCCGGATACCAATGGATTGCCTTCAAATCGTTGTTCGGGAACGCGGCGGCGAATTGCGCCTTCAGGCGCGCGTCGATCAGCGGGGTGGTGTTCATGGCCGCGGAGAAACTGCCCACCGATTTGATGACCCGCGCGGCGTTTTCCGGCCGCATCGTGAAATTGATCCAGGCATAGGCCGCTGCGTCGTTACGGCCGCGCGCGGGCAGGGCGAAGGTGTCGAGCCAGCCCAGCGCCCCGGAGCGCGGCACGATGAATTGAATGTCCGGGTTGCTGCGGTTCAAGGTCCAACCCCCCGTGTCCCACATCATCGCCGCCACCACCTCCCCCGAGCGGATGCCGTTGAGCAGCTGATCCTTGTTGTCGTAGAAGAATTTGAAATTCGCCTTGCATGCGATGAGGGTGGCGCCCACCTGTTCCATGAGCGTACCGTAGGCCTTCGGATCGCCGTAAAGCGCGAACGGATCCTTGCCGGCGGCGAACGCGAACGCCATGAGCGTCGGGCGCCTCAGCCGCACAGCCGTCTTGCCCTTGAGATCCGCCCGGCACAAGTCAGGATAGTCGGCCACTTTGGCAAGCTTGCTGTTGACCACGAGGCCATCGGTTCCCCAGAGATACGGCAGTCCATACACCTTTCCGTCGAGGGTGGTGTTCTTGCGGACGATGTCCAAAAATTCGGGCTGAAACTCCTCGAGCTTGAGCTTGGAGAGATCGATGGGCTTGTAAATCCCGAATTCGCGCTGCGCGGCCAGGATGCGATCCTGGGAAGGCTGCGCGAGGTCGTATCCCGCGCCGCCGGTCGCGCGCAGCTTGGAGATCATTTCCTCGTTGTTCGAGAGGGTCAATTCGACCTCGATCCCGGTCTCCTTTTTGAACGCGGCGATCAGGTCCGCCGGCACATAATCCGCCCAGCTGATGATGCGCAGCTTCTGGTCCGCCTGGGCAGTACCCGCCGCGATGCTCAGGGCGAGTAATAGCGAGGAAATCAAGATTCGTTTCATCGTCGCTCCCCATGATCCCACCGGCATCTTACCGAATCCTCGCGCCGCGGGCGTAAATCCCTCAACAAGCCGGCATCCCGCGCGGCATAATCGGCTGAGGGCACGACGGAGGATGGGCCATCATGGATATCGCTCAATGGGAATTCGCCTACGTGCCGACCACGGGCGTGAAGCGGGTGCACGAAACTCCCATCGCCCTCGCGACCGACGAGAGCCTCCGCGGCTATGGGCATCTCGTCGACGACCCGAAAACCTGCCCGATCGAAATCGTTCGCTGGCCGGCCCAGGGTTGGCGGTCAATCGATCCGAATTCCGGCGATCAGGGCGGGGTGACCGAAGGGCTGTTCGAGTTCTGTTGGAAGGGAGAGACTTTGTACGCGCGAAACAATGCGGTGGGCGACAGCTACCTGTTCGGCTGGAGCAACTGGCCGGAAGAGGCAGGACGGGGTGCATCCGGCCGAGCGCGCGAGCGCGCACTCATCTGGCGCGCGAACTATCATCCGGACGGGGGTCAGATGTTCCATCCGCTCAAGGGGCAGAGCTTCGTCATCCCGCTCGCCCTCCCGGGCGACGATGTGGCTCCGGAGAAATTCGTGACTTTCTGGTGCGACGGCAGCCGCGGCCTGTACCTGCACCCGAACGTCTGGCACGGAGCGGTCGTGCCGCTCGACGATGAGGCCGAGTTCCTGGACCGCCAGGGCCGCGTTCACGCGCGGGTCTCGGTCGATTTCGTCAAGGAGTTCGGCTGTTATCTCGCCGCGCCGATCCGGCGTCCGTGAGCCGCCCGCATGACGCGCAAGAAGACCGCGTTTCTGTTCGATCTCGACGGCACTCTCATCGACAGCGTCTATCAGCATGTGCTCGCCTGGAAATCCTCGCTGGATCGGGAAGGCATCCCGCTGTCCGTTTGGCGCATTCACCGCAAGATCGGCATGAGCGGCGGGTTGTTTGCCAACATCCTGTTGCGCGAAACCGGATTCGACAACACGCCGGAGCGCCTCGAGCGGCTTCGCGCGCGGCACGCGGAAGCCTACCGGGCGCTGTCGGCCAGCGTCCAGCCGCTGCCCGGTGCGCGAGAATTGCTGGATTATCTCACCGCGCAGGGCATGCCCTGGGCGATCGCCACCAGCGGACGCATGGAGACCGCGGGCCCCAACCTCGCGGCGCTCGGCGTCGATCCGGACAAGGTGCCCGTGGTGACGCGCGATCAGGTGAAATACGCCAAGCCCGATCCGGACCTGTTCCTGACCGCGGCCGACCGGCTCGGCGTGGATATTCGCGATTCGCTCGTGCTCGGCGACAGCATCTGGGACATGATCGCCGCGCAGCGCGCGCGCGGTCTCGGCGTGGGTTTGTTGTCGGGCGGTTACGGCGAAGACGAGCTGGCGCGCGCCGGCGCGTTCCGCGTCTATGAAGATCCCGCCGATCTGCTCAAGCATATCGACGAGGTCGCCGCACGAGCCTGAAAAAGGACGCCGCGCGGGGCGGGCCTTTACATAACGCCATCCAGCCTGGGACAGGTGGCGCGGTTTTGACGGCCGGTGTTGCTACGAACCGATGATCGCACGAACATCATTCATCGGATTCGCCGAGCAATGGGGTGTCCTATGCAACGCAGCGCGAGCAGTGCATCGACCGGATCGTGGCAGATATCGATTCAATTTCAAATCCCGCCCGGCATCGCATGGCGCCGCCACATCGCTGCAATTGCCGCATATATTTCAGTTGCCCCGCCGAATCCGGACTCGCGCCGTTCGCGTCCGAACCGGGACACTCGCAAGATCTAGTCCCGGCGTCGGGATTCCTTCTAGGGCACGACGGTGGTGAACAAATACACGACGAAGACGGTGAGCAGCACCACTCCATGCAGAATGATCGTGCGCCCGGTGCGCAACGCCAGGACCGCCACGAAAAGTGAAAGCATGAGCAGCAGCGAGGATTTCGAGTCTATTCCCAGCCGCAGGTGCGAATTCATGAACAGCGACACGAAGCTCACCGCCGGAATGGTCAGGCCGATGCTGGCAAGCGCCGATCCCAAGGCCAGGTTGAGACTGGTCTGAATCCGGTTGGCCCGCGCCGCGCGCAGCGCGGCGAGCCCCTCGGGCAGCAAGACGATGCCCGCGATGATCACTCCGACCAGGGCATTCGGCGCCCCCCATCGCATCACCGCAGCCTCCAACGTCGGCGCGAGCTTCTTCGCGAGCAGCACCACCGCCGCGAGGCAGATCAGCAGGAGAACGGAACTGAAGGCGGTCACCGAGTTGCCGGGCGGCGCGGCGTGCTCCGCCGCGTCCTCGTCCTGCATGAAGAACGGCCGGTGCGCGATGGTCTGGGTGAAGATGAAGGCGCCATAGACCACCAGCGTCACGACGGCAATGAGCGCCAGCTGACTTCGCGAATAAAAGGGTCCCGGAGTCGTGACAGTGTAATTGGGAAAGACGAGCGTCAATACGACGATGGTCCCCAGCGCAACGAGCGCTGCGCTCGCACCATCGAGGCTGAAGCTCTGTTCACGGTGCATGGCGCCACCGACCAGCAGGCAGAGTCCGATGATGCCGTTTAGGATGATCATCACGGCGGCGAACACCGTGTCGCGCGCCAGGCCCGCGGCTTCCTCTCCGCCCGCGGCCATCAAGGAGACGATGAGGGCGACCTCGATCAGCGTGACCGCCAGCGCAAGCACCAAGGTGCCATACGGTTCGCCCACCCTGTGGGCGATCACTTCGGCGTGATGAACCGCGGCAAACACGCTGCCGGCCAGGCCCGCGCCGATCAGCCCCACGATGTAACCGCCGAGCCCGAAGCCGGCCGCGAAGAGCACGGCTCCCGCGAGGACCGGGGCCGCGATCGTCCAGATCGGGATTTGAACACTCGGTTTCATCGGTTCGGTTATTCTCGCAGGCTTCGCCGGAAAATCGCCATGGGGGACTGATGAAAATAATGGGACTGGGATGCCTGGGCATGTGCTTGAGCGCTGCGGCCGCGGCCGCAGCCGGGACGGTGCCGGATGCGGTGCGGACACAGGCTCGCGAGATCTTTGCTCAAATCGTCGGCATCGAAAGCTCGATCGGCAAGGGGAAGGTGCCTCAAGTCGCCGAGTATCTTGCTGAACGCTTCAGGTCCGGCGGCTTCCCCGCAGCCGACATCCATGTCCTCCCGCTCGGCGAGACCGCTTCCCTGGTTGTCCGCTATCGCGGCAGCGGCCGGGGCGGGCGGCCGATTGCGTTCATCGCGCACATGGACGTGGTCACCGCGAAGCGCGGCGACTGGCAGCGCGACCCCTACACCCTGACCGAGGAGAACGGCTTTTTCTTCGGCCGCGGCACATCGGACGTCAAACAGGAGGTGGCATTGCTCACGGCAACGTTCCTGCGGCTGAAGGCCGAGGGCTTCGTGCCGGCACGCGACCTCATCATCGCGTTCAGCGGCGATGAGGAAACAGCGCAGGCCACCGCTCGAGACCTCGTCACCACTCATCGCGCCCTCGTCGACGCGGAATTCGCCGTCAACGGCGACGGCGGCGGCGGCGTGCTGAGCGAGGGGACGGCGAAGCCGTCCATTTTCTACGTCCAAGGCGCCGAGAAGAGCTCGGCTCAATATCTTCTGACCACGCACAACCCGGGCGGCCACAGTTCCCAGCCGCGGCCGGACAACGCGATCTACGAACTTGCCGACGCGCTCAAGGCCGTGCAACGCTACGAATTTCCGCTGAAATGGAATGAATGGACGCTCGGCGACTTCAAAGCAGCGAGTGTCGTGACCAAAGGTCCGCTGGGCGATGCGATGGCTCGTTTTGCCGCCGATCCCGGCAATGCGGCTGCCGCAGCGGAGATCGCCAAGAACCCCGCGTTCGTCGGCAGGATCCGCACCACCTGCGTCGCCACCATGCTCGCGGGAGGTCACGCGGAAAACGCGCTGCCGCAGTCGGCGACCGCCACGATCAACTGCAGAATCTTTCCCGGCACGAGCGCCGCGGATGTGCAGAATGCGCTGCAGGGGCTCGTCGGACCCAACGTCGAGGTGCGCCAGGGTTATGATGCGCTCGTGTCGGATGCCTCGCCGATGCGCACCGACGTCATGAGCGCGGTGGCCAAAGCGGTGCAGGCCTCGAATCCCGGCGCTCCGGTGGTGCCGACCCAGGCTTCGTACGCCACCGACGGCGCCGTGTATCGCAACGCCGGGATACCCACGTACGGTGCGGGTGGCGTCTTCGTCATGGACAGCGAAATGTTCGCGCACGGGCTCAATGAGCGGATCCGGGTGGACGAATTCTACAAGGCGCTGATCTACTGGGATGTGTTGATCAAGACGCTTGCCGGGGGAGCGCGATGATGGAATCCCGAAAACCCGACTGGCGCGCCGACGGCGTCAAAGTGATCAGGAGCGACCGTCTGGACGCCAACACGCCGCAGACACCCGGCATGCTGCGCGCGGCCGCGGTGAATGCCGCGCGCGGTTCCCGCAAGATCTGGGCGGGAACCGTGATCATTCATCCGAACGCCAGGACGGGCGCACACCATCACGGCGCCCTCGAGAGCGTGATCTACGTGGTGCGCGGCATCGCGCGGATGCGCTGGGGCGAGCGGCTCGAGTTTGTCGCCGAGGCGGATGCGGGTGATTTCATCTTCGTGCCGCCTTACGTGCCGCATCAGGAGATCAACCGTTCGAACGATACCCCTCTCGAATGCGTGCTGGTTCGCAGCGACAACGAATCAGTGGTCGTCAACCTCAACATCGATGCCGCCGAGCGGGTCGAGGAGGTGTACTGGATCGATCCGATTCATCGAGAAGCGCCGAAATGAGACCGCGCGCAGAAATGGGGGCGGGTGCCGCTCCCGCGCCGATGAACTCATCACAGCGTGCGCAAATTGTCCGATTCGCGCCGCAAATCCTTGAGGAACGCCTCGAGTTCGGCTTTGCGCGGCGGCACCATCGCGCGGCCGGCGGGGGAGAGCACTCTTGACGGCACACTCTTCAGGTTGTCCTCGAGCATCTTGACCGCCTTGGGGCCATCCGGAGAACCGCCGTTCGGGTCGACGAGCGCCATGATTCTCGCAACGCCGATCGCGCCCAGCCAATCGAGCGCGTCCGCATCGTGCAGGTACAGGGCCTCCGGGCCGGCCGGATCCCTGTAATACATGTGGGTGCGAATCGCCCCGCGGACCGCGTCGATCTTGGCCGTCGGGAAGCCCGTTCCCGTGAGGACCGTGTCGACGATGTCGCCCGCCACGTCCGAATGATCGAGTTTTTCCTTTTCCCAGGGCGGGAAAGCCGCCATGTCGTGCAGATAGGCGGCTGCGTAGAGAACATCATCGTCGAACGTCACGTGATCCGCGGCGGCCAATTCGCGCGCGAGCGCGTAGTCGCGCATGCAGTGCGAATATCCCCACGCGGGATTCTTGAAGTGCTTGGCCGCCAGCGTGCGCACCGTCGAACGCCAATCGCCCGCCGTGGCGCCGCCGGCCTGCGGTTCGCCGCCCGGCGCTTCGCGGTCCGGCAGATTCGCGGCCCGAGCGGCACCGGCCGGCATGAACATGCAGCCCAACATCCCGATGAACATTACGGCCGCCAGATTGAATCGAATCCCGCCAGAAATTGTCATTTCGCCCCCTGTTCGATGACATCAACGCGGCGTTCGCCCGCCATCGCGCCCGCCCCCGGGACCGCCGCGCACCCGGCCGCCTCCTTCTGCTCCTCGGCGATCGCCTTTTCAACCAAGGTGCGAAAGCTCGCGAGGGCCGTGTCCATGCGCATGGCGAGCATGGGTGCGCCGGGATCCAGGTCGAGGATGCGCTGCTGCGCAAGGATGATATCCATGTCTTCCTGGAATCCGGCCAGCACGCTCTGCCGCAGATTCTCGGTGACCGACGGGTCGTCGAGGGCGAACCCGTGCGACTGCTGAAAGAAATAGTGCGAGGTCCTTTCGGTTTCAGGAGTGACGGCCTGGCAGCCGAAGAATTGCGCGGCATCGTCGCGATCGCCTTGCGGCGCTCCGCTGCCGGTGGCGGCGCTGCCCGAATCCATCAACAGGACGCCGGGGAGGACAACGTCATAGATGTTCCAGCGGTCGACGTTGCCGGGCCATGTCTTCAACTTGCGCAGGAACGGAGCGGGCTCGTCATCGATCAGCCAACGCTCGACGCGCACGCCGCGGCCGCTGCGCGTCACCTTGGGCCGGATGCCGGCGTACTTCGCCGTGCCGCCGAGCGTCGTTTCGTGCACATACGACAGGTGGGAAAAATCCAGGAGGTTGTCGGTGATCAGCAGGTAATTCGCGTCGTAATGCAGATATCCCGGCGTACCGCGCCATCCCGCATCGTCGAGGGTGTGCGTATCCGGAATCAGAGACGGGTCCGCCCTGTGCGCGTCGCCCATCCAGACCCACACCCACTTGAAGCGCTCGACCACCGGGTATGCCCGTACTCTTGCCGACGGAGGAATGAATTCCTGGGAAGGTATCTCCACGCACACACCGGTACTGTCGAACAGCAGTCCGTGATACATGCAGCGGATGTTGTCACCCTCGCGGCGCCCCTTCGACAGCGGCGCCGCGCGGTGGCAGCACCGGTCGTCGAGCGCCACGACCCGGCCCTCGGCGTCGCGCCAGAACAGCAGCGGTGTCCGGGTGATGGTCCGCGCCAGCATGCCGCCGGCGCTGATCTCGTGCGACCACGCCGCAACGTACCAGGTGTTCTTGATGAAGGTGGTGCCGGTGTTCATTGCCAAGACTCCTTGCCATTGTAAACGGGCTGCGCCGAGAGTGCGCCGATCAATTCATCGAGGGCCTGATAGAAACGCGTCGAGAATTCCACCCCGATCACCGACTCGAGGTCACGGTAAGTCGCCTCGATCTGCGGCGCCATGCGCGCACTCAAGGAGCGGCTGCGCGGCGTGAGAGAAACGCGCTGCCGCCGCTGATCATGCTCCAGCCGTTTGCGCCTGACGTAGCCGAGCTCTTCCATGCGCGACAGCACCCCCGCCAGGCTGGGGCTGGAGATGCGGCACAATTCACCGATCTCCCGCGGCTCCAGGGGTCCCGTGTCGATCAGGGTGCGCACGACTCGCCATTGTTGTTCCGTGATGCCGTGCTCGTTCAGAATGGGCCGGAAACGGGCGATCACCTGCTCGCGCGCGTGCAACAGCAGCATCGGCAGGTTGCGGTGCAGAAATTTTGCCGGGGCGGGATTCATGCCGGATCCTTGAAGCGAGGGCGCGCCGTTCCTAACACGGGCATTTTACATGTCCGTATATTACTAATATATTAGTGAATATCGCTAGTGGACCACCTCAAATTCGCGCGGGAAGGCAGATGCTGACTTGCAGGGACTTGCTCTCGATTCCGTTCGACGTTCCGCCCTACCGTTTGAGCGGCACGGTTTACGGCGCGCTGTTGAACCATAAGACCGCGCTGGCGGCTCTCGGCGAGGCGGTGAACCGGCCGCCCTATGAGCGCCCGCCGGCCGCCGCGGTCCTCTACATCAAGCCGCGCAATACGCTGGCGCCGTCGGGCAGCGTCGTGAGAATTCCGGCGGGCACCCCCGACGTCGAGGTCGGCGCCTGCTTGGGGGTGGTCATCGGCCGCACGGCCTGCAGGGTGTCCGAGACGCGGGCTCTCGACCATGTTGCGGGCTATCTCATCGTTGCCGACGTGAGCATCCCGCATTCGAATTACTACCGGCCTTCGATCCGCTGCAAAGCGCGGGATGGATACTGTCCGCTGGGACCGCACGTCACGGACCGGGCTGCCGTGGCGAATCCCGATGCCCTGACGATTCGCACCTATATCGGGGACGCATTGGCGCAGACGGCGAGCACCGCCGATCTGATGCGGCCGGCGGGCCGCCTGCTCGCGGAGGTCACCGATTTCATGACGCTCGCCCCCGGGGACGTACTCGCGCTCGGCGCGGCGGCGCCCGCTCCGCGGGCGCGCGCGGGTCAGACGGCAACCATCCGCATCGACGGATTGGGCGCCCTCGAAATTTCCTTCCTGGAGTACGGCGCATGATGCGTGCGCGGGTCGCGTATGCGGGCGCCATTCATGAGGCGACACCGGAGGGGCAGGCGCTGCGGCTGGCGGACGGGCGCATCGTAGCGGCCGAGGACGTCGTCTGGCTGCCGCCGTTCGACACCGGCACGATCATTGCGCTCGGCCTCAATTATGCCGATCATGCGAAGGAACTGGCGTTCAAGGGCCAGGAGGAACCGTTGGTATTTCTCAAGGGTCCCGGTACTCTGCTCGGTCATCGCGGCGTGACCCGCAGGCCGTCCGGCGTGAAGTTCATGCATTATGAGTGCGAACTCGCGGTGATCGTCGGCCGTCCCGCAAAACACGTGGCCGGTGCCGAGGCAATGCGGCATGTTGCGGGTTATTGCATCGCCAACGACTACGCGGTTCGAGACTATCTGGAGAATTGGTACCGGCCGAACCTGCGCGCAAAGAACCGCGACGGAGCGACGGTCATGGGTCCCTGGTTCGTCGACGCGGCGGACGTCGCGGATCCGGCGAACCTCGATCTTCGAACCTTCGTCAACGGTAAATTGACGCAATCCGGAAATACGCGCGATCTGATATTCGGCATTCCCTACCTGATCGAGTACTTGAGTTCGTTCATGACGCTGTTGCCGGGGGATGTAATACTCACCGGCACGCCGGAGGGTGTGGTCAATGTGTCCCCGGGCGACGTCGTCACGTGTGAAATCGACGGCCTCGGCCGGCTCGTCAACACCATCGCGTCGGACGCCGGCTTCGGCCGTTGAGCGGGTGCAATCCATGCAAATTCAGCATCTGATCGGCGGCGCGGCGGTTCCCAGCCCGGAGTACTTCGAGACGGTCAACCCTGCCACCCAGGAGGTGCTGGCCGAAGTGGCGCGCGGCGGCGAACGCGAAGTCGACGCCGCAGTGGCGGCCGCAAAGGCGGCATTTCCTGCATGGGCGGGCAAGCCGGCTGCGGAGCGGGCGGCACTGCTGCGCAAACTCGGCGACCTGATCTCGCATCACGTTCCGGAGATCGCCAGGACAGAGACCGAGGACACGGGCCAGGTGATCACGCAAACCGCCAAGCAGCTGGTGCCGCGATCGGCGGACAATTTCCATTACTTTGCCGAAATGTGCGTGCGCGTGGACGGCCACACCTATCCCACGCCCACGCACCTCAATTACACGCTGTTTCATCCCGTGGGTGTGTGCGCGCTCATCTCGCCCTGGAACGTGCCGTTCATGACCGCCACATGGAAGGTGGCCCCTGCCCTGGCGTTCGGCAACACGGCGGTGCTCAAGATGAGCGAGCTTTCGCCGTTGTCCGCGGCGCGTCTCGGCCAATTGACGATCGAAGCCGGGATACCGCCCGGAGTTCTCAACATCGTGCATGGCTACGGCGCTGAGGCGGGCGAGGCCCTGTGCCGCCATCCGGATGTGCGGGCGATTTCCTTCACCGGATCGACGGTGACGGGAAATCGGATCGTGAAGGCGTCGGGCCTGAAGAAATTTTCCATGGAACTCGGCGGCAAGAGCCCATTCGTGGTGTTCGAGGATGCGGACCGGGCGCGGGCGCTCGACGCCGCGATATTCATGATCTTCTCCAACAACGGCGAGCGCTGCACGGCCGGGTCGCGCATCCTGGTGCAGAAATCGATCTACGCGGACTTCGTCGGCAAATTCACCGAGCGCGCGGCGCACATCGCCGTCGGCGATCCGCTCGACGAGAAGACCATCGTCGGCCCCATGATCAGCGCGAATCATCTGGAGAAGGTGCGCCGCTATATCGAGATGGGGCCCAAAGAGGGCGCGACCATGACGTGCGGCGGCCCGGACGCGCCGTCACTCGGGGGCGCCCTGACCCGGGGGAATTTCGTCAAACCCACGGTGTTCGCGGACGTCGACAATCGCATGCGGATCGCCCAGGAGGAGATTTTCGGACCGGTCGCGTGCCTCATTCCGTTCGCGGACGAGCGCGACGCAATCGCCAAGGCGAACGATGTCGCGTACGGGTTGAGCAGCTACGTCTGGAGCGAGAATCTCGGGCGGGCGCATCGCGTGGCCGCCGCCGTCGAGGCCGGCATGTGCTTCGTCAACAGCCAGAACGTGCGCGACCTGCGGCAGCCGTTCGGCGGCACGAAGGCCTCAGGCGTGGGCCGCGAGGGCGGCACCTGGAGCTACGAAGTGTTTCTCGAGCCGAAGAACGTCTGCGTGAGTCTTGGCGCGCACCACATTCCGCGATGGGGCGCGTGAGCCATGAGCCTGTACCAGATGCAGAAATTTCTGTTCGACATCAACCGCGACCGCGATCTGCAGTCGAAATTTCGCGCGGGTCGGGCCGCGGTGCTCGACCTCTACGAGCTCAACGGCGAGGAGCGCGAAGCGCTCGATGCAGGGGATATCGGCCTGATCTACGTGCTCGGCGCGAACGGCCAGCTTCTGATGCACTATGCCGCGTTCCTCGGCATGCCGTGGGCCGACTACATCGCGGCCATGCGTGCCGGCATCGGCCGCCATGGTCCGGTGCGCGCCGGCGTGTATGCGATGACGACGAGGATGGACGAAAAGGTGGCGAACGTATGAGCCTGGTGTTCGCGGGCGTGTGCAGCCATGCCCCCGGCATCACCGGCCGCGTCCACCTGGCCGATCAAGCGATCGCCGAAGAGTTTCACGGCGCCTTTCGCGGCATGGCGGGCGAGCTCGCCGCCTCAAAGCCGGATGCCCTGATCATCGTCGCCGCCGAACATTTCGCCAATTTCTTCATGAACAACATGCCGGCGTTCGCGGTGGGCATGGCGGAGAGTTACGAGGGACCCATAGAGGATCCGCAGTGGCTGGGCATATCCCACGCCCGGATTCCGGGCAATGCGTCGCTGTCGCTGCGCCTGATACGCGAAATGATGCAGACGGTGGACCTCGCCTATGCGGAGGAATGGAAATTCGATCATGGCGTCATGGTCCCGTTGAGCTTTCTGACGCCGCGCCATGATTTGCCGGTGGTGCCGGTGAACATCAACTGTCAGGGTCCTCCCCTGGCACCGCTGCACCGCGCATGGGCCCTGGGCGAGGCCCTGCGCCGGGCCGCCGATCTCGTGCCGGAACGAATCGCCCTGGTGGGCACCGGCGGCATTTCGCACTGGCCGGCGACGCCTGACTCGGGAAAGATCAACGAGCAGTGGGACCGGGATTTCCTCCGGCGCTGGCAGGCCTGCGACAAATCGGAGCTGTTGTCCTACACGGACGAGGCTACGTATCGCGACGCCGGCCAGGGAGGTTTCGAGATCCGCACCTTCATCAGCATCGCGGCGGCGGCGCAAGGCCGCGGTCTCGTGCAATATTACCGGCCGATTCCGATATTCGCAGTGGGCTGCACCATCGCCACCATGCACGTCGAACCAAAGGCTCCGGCATGTCGCACATGACCCTGGAGTACAGCGCAAATTTGCGCGCGGAGGGCCGCTTCGGCGAACTGTGCCGGGCCCTGGCGCGGTACATGACCGGGCTGCGAATCGAAGGGGCTGCAGTGTTTCCGCCGGGAGGCGTGCGTGTGCGGGCCATCGCGTGCGAGGATTACTGTATTGCGGACGGCAGCGTCGAGGATGCGGGATTCGTGCATGCCATTCTCAAGATCGGTGCAGGGCGGACGGACGCCGCGAAACAGGCGATCTGCGCCGGCCTGTTCGACATCATGAAGAGGCACTTTGCCGAACAATATGCGAAGCGGGGTCTGGCGCTCTCGCTCGAGCTGAACGAGTTCAGCGAGAGCGGCACGCTCAAACACAACAACCTTCACGCACGCTTCAAGAATTCCTGATCAACGGCGGCGCAAAGCGGAATCACACCATGTTGTCCACTGACACCATTCGAATGCTGGCCCGGCGCCTGTACGACGCGCGCAAGAGCCGCACGCAGCTGCGGCATTTCTCGGCCGAGCATCCCGGCATGACCATCGAGGATGGGTATGCCATACAAGGCGAGTGGGTCAGGATGGAGATCGCGGACGGACACTGCGTCAAGGGCCGGAAGATCGGGCTCACTTCGCGCGCCATGCAGCAGGCATCGCAGATCACCGAGCCGGATTACGCGCCGCTGATGGACGACATGTTCTTCGCCACCGGCAGCGACATTCCCTTCGATCGATTCATCGCGCCGCGCGTGGAGGTGGAGCTGGCGTTCGTGTTGCGTGCGCCCCTGAAGGGTCCCGGCGTGACGATTTTCGATGTCCTCAAGGCCACCGACTACGTAACCCCCGCGATCGAGATCATCGACGCCCGCATCGAGCAGTTCGACCGCGAAACGCGCGCGCCGCGCAAGGTGTTCGACACCATCGCCGATTTTGCCGCCAACGCGGGCGTCGTCGCCGGCGGCCGGCCCGTCAGGCCCGATGCGGTCGACCTGCGCTGGGTCGGGGCGTTGCTCTACAAGAATGCCGTCATCGAGGAGACGGGAATCGCGGCAGGCGTGCTCAACCATCCCGCCACGGGCGTTGCGTGGCTCGCCAACAAGATTGCTCCCTACGGGGAATCGCTGGACTGCGGGGACATCATCCTGGGCGGCTCATTCACGAGGCCGACCAACATCGTCCGCGGCGACGTGCTGCATGCCGATTATGGTCCGCTTGGCGGCATCTCGATGCGTTTTGTCTGAGCGACAGCGAGAGACCTGCCATGCAACTGCCGACGAACAAGTTCAAGCAAAGCCTGCGCGCGCGAAAGCCCCAGATCGGGCTGTGGGTGGGATTGGCCGACGCGTACGCCGCGGAGCTGCTGGCGACGACAGGCTTCGATTGCCTGGTGATCGACGCGGAGCATGCCCCTAACGATCCGCGCAGCGTGTTGTCGCAACTGCAGGCGATGGCGCCGTACCCGGTAACTGCGATCGTGCGCCCCGTCTGCGGCAGCGTGGAACTGATCAAGCAGTATTTGGACGTGGGTGCGCAGACACTCATCATTCCGATGGTCGAGAGCGCCGAACAGGCGCGCCAGGTGGTGGCCGCGACGCGATACCCGACGAGGGGCGTGCGCGGCGTCGGCAGCGCGCTGGCGCGGGCGTCCCGGTGGAATCAGATCGAGGATTACCTCCGGCGCAGCGACGAAGAAATATGCGTATTCGTCCAGGTCGAATCCGTCCAGGCGCTCGCCAATATCGAAGCAATCTCCGCCGTGGACGGGGTCGACGGGATCTTCTTCGGTCCCGCGGATCTGGCGGCGTCGATGGGCCTCCTGGGCAAGCCGGCGGATCCCGCGGTGCAGGCCGCCATCATCCAGGGAATTGCGGCGGTCCAGCGCGCGGGCAAGGCGGCAGGTACGCTCACGCCGGACCGGACGCTCGCGCGCCGCTACCTCGACCAGGGCGCTCTGTTCGTCGCCGTCGGAGTGGACACGACGCTGCTGGTGAAGGCTGCGAAGGACCTGGCCGCGGAGTTCAAGGGCGCGGCGCCCCGCGGTGCAGGGACCGACGGCGCGTATTGAACTTGACGAACTGGACGCGCCGCGGGTCAGGCCGCCAGGGCGTCGTGCACGAGGCTGATTTGCCTGCCGGCTTCAGCCAAGATGGCGGCGCAATCCTCCGCCGGTACGCCCACGGTCAAAAATACATTATGACCTTCGGGCGCCGGCGTGCGAGGTTCGGGCGCATGCAAGACATCCGCCAGCATGAGGCTGGCGATCAGCACGTCCGCAAGCCCCGCCTCGTGTTTCCATCGGCGCTCGCGGTCCGCCTGCTCACCCACCGCATCGCAGATTTCCTCCGCGAAGCCCCAGCTCTCGAGGACGGCCTTGCCGATGGACGCCTGCCACCCGACCAGAAGGTCCAGCCAGGAATTCTCGCCCTTAAGCTCGGTCGCCTGGGTGGCTGCGCGGGCCATGATGTAAAGATCGCCGATCCCGTGCAACAGACCGGCGAGGAACGCCTCCTCCGCGCTCACGCGGGTGCGCTGCGCGACGATGCGGCTGATCGAGGCGACGGCGATGCTCTTGTTCCACAATTCGGTCATGGGCCGCACGATCGACCGCAGCGACGCTTCATTTTTCATCTGCTGCATGGCGTAGGACATGGCGGTTCCATGCACCATTTGATGTCCGAGGCGCGTGATCGCCGACCGCAAATCCGTCAGCCGCTTGCCCGAACTATTGAACGCGGCCGAGTTCGCGGTCTGCAGGATGCGCGCCGCCAGCCGCGGCTCGGCGCCGACGATGGTCACCACGTGTTCGGAGGTGGTGTTCGGGTCCGCCAGGGCGGTGCTGATGCGGATGACCACCTCGGGAAAGCAGGGCAAATCGATGGAGCCCTCGGAAACCTCGGACGCCAATTTTTGCAGAAATGCGAGCGCTGCCGCCCTGTTCCCCGGGCGCCGAGGCGGCACCGCTTGCGGGAACGGACTGAGTACCGGACCGGTACGTCGGTGGCGACCCGGGTTCTGACATGGAAGCGCGGGCTAGAAGGAATAACCCACGTGACAGCACCAATGCCTGCGGCCCGAAACTGATGTGGGTCGTGCGAATGACTCCCGCCGTGTCCGCGTTGAGTTTGCTCTTCACCTGGCTGGCCGAGTACGAAGCGTAGGCATTCCAATGACCCGCGAGGTGGTACGCCAGTCCAACGGTGGCCGCCGGACCCACGGATGAGGTCAGGGACAGTTTGGTGGGACCACCGCTGGCGGCGTTGCCCTCGGCGGTCGAATTTCGATCATAGAACGCGGTGTAGTTGACGCCGACCCCGATGTACGGACGCAATTTCGAGTTCTCGCTGAGGAAGGTGTATTCGAGCAGCACGGTCGGCGCTATCCACCGCGCCGTCGAAATCACCTGCCCGTTGTAGGGCACCGAACCCAACGTGGCGGGTCCTTTCCCCACGGTCTTCGTGAGCGGCGGGTAGCCCACCGCGAGTTCCACGCCGACATGCGGGGACAGTCGCCGCACGTAACCCAAGTACAGGGTATCCACGTCCTTGGCCTCGATGTTGACCCCGGGAGGCACATAGGGGCCTGAGAGATCGTCCGCGCTGGAGTGGTAGAACACGGCGTAGAGGCCTGCGCGAAGCGAGTTGCTCGGCACATCCTGCGAATACGCAGGAGCGGCGCACCAAAGACTCGTGGCGACGGTTGCGAGAGCGGCGGTGAGTGTGCGGGCAGAGATAGTGGTCATGGCCGATCCCCTTAAAGTTCGCTGAAGAATGCGCGCGCCGCCGCGGAGCAGAAGGGTGCCACGGAGGAGTGATAACCCTGCACGATGAGCTGCTGTGCCGCCGCCGGCGACAGGCTGCCCCCGGCCGCCGATTCATAGAAGGCCAGCTGCGCCGCTTCGCTTTCCTGAAATCCAATCTGCAAGGGGGCGAACAGTCCGGCCGGCGTGCCGTTCACGTCCAATATCGTGATCAGACCGGCCTGTACCTGAGGATGCCAGAAGGCCGCCATCACGCCCGTGTTCACGGAGTAGAACACCGTGGGATCCTGGTCGCCGCCGCACAGCAGGGTGGGCGAGGTCGGCGCCCACGCACCATTGCGCAGATCATTCTTGTAGAACGCCAGGCGCAGCGGCTGCGTCGGCGCGACCGCGGCGAGCGCGCCGGTGGTGGGCGTGGGGACCGCACCGTCCGGATTCAAAGCCGCATCGAGCGCGTAGCTCACGCGGTACGAGTTATTGAGGAGAAACGGCGAGCCGAAGCCCGCCGCGAACAGCGGGGTCTGCGCAGTATCGGGCAGGGGATAGCCCGGACTTCCGGGAACCTTCAGCAGCGCCGTCAATGTCGCCGACAGCACGGCCTGGCCCGGCACGCTCACCACGGGCGTGGTGCTGTCGAACAGCGCCAATTGGGGAAGCTTACCCGTCGAGAAAATCGCGGAGAGCGGCATCATGCTCGGCAGCAGAGTTTCGATGCCGCTTGCATATGTCGCGGAATACATGTCGGCCGGGGTGCTGTAGAGATTGCCGTAGGCTTTTTGGTAGCTGGTGCTGAGCAGCGGTGTGAATAGCGTCGAGCCCAAGTCGACGTTGCCGAACAGAATGGCGTCGCCGAACGCCTCCAACGCATAGGGTCCCGACATGCCGGCAACTCCCGTCACGGTGGCGCCGGTGGCTTGCAGCGCACGTTGGGTGGCCATGGCTACGTACCCACCCTGGGAGTAGCCGGTGACGAACAACTTGCCGCCGTCGCTGGTGGACGAGGACATCGTCTTGGGCAGCGCCGCGCGGGCCGCCGTCAGGATGTCGATCATTTCTCCCGACTGCTGCTCGGCATTGAGGTAGGGATGGTACCCCAGGGTCGAGACGTCGTAGCCGGCATAGTTCGGCGCCACCACGATGTAGCCCTGTGCGGCGAACATGGCCGCGATCAGCACACCTTCGGTGTTGGAAGGGTCGGTGATGTCGGCAATGTTGAGCGCCTTGGCGGGATTCGTGCCATGCGCATACAACACGATGGGGCGGCCTCCCGAACAGGCGGAGGATGCGCCCGTGGGCACCATCATCGCACCGGATGACTCGGTGGTCTCAGCCGCGCCGCCGAGGGTCCAGAACTTGATGTAGTAAAAATCGACGCCGCAGACCGGGGCACCCGTGAGCTGCAGCAGTTGCACGCCGCTCGCGCTTGCGCCGAGTTCCGCCTTGAAGGAGGCGGCATCGAGCGAGGCAATGCGAAACGGAGGATTCTCTGCCAGCGTTCCATGCGCCGTGGAAGTGGTCGTTGCCGAAGTCTGGCTGCTCGTTCCTCCGCACCCCCAAAGCAGCGCGGCGCCGAGGGCCACACTCAAATGCGTCAGTAACTTGAACATGTTATCTCCCCGCTTCCGCTGAACGAACATTTAGACGCCGCCTAGCGCGCCCGACTTTGTTGTTTTTCTGCAAACGCCGGGGAGCATGAGCCCGCGGGAGTGTACGCCTATCAGGATGCGACAGGGTATCCCTATCGTCTTCGGAATCCTCTGATTGTGCTCTTCAGTGGGACGTGCGCTCGATCTCGCGGCCCGCGAGCCAGGCGTGGATCTGACTGACGATCGCGAGCGCGATGCCTTCGGGAGTGACTGCACCAATGTCAAAACCCACGGGACCGTACAGTCTTCCGGCCAACTGGTCCGCCATCGACCCCAGCTCCTCCGCGAGGCGTGTGCGGCGCGCTGCGGGTCCCAGCAATCCTACGTAGGCGGGGACCCGGGCTTGCGCCAATGCGCGCAGGTACTCTGCATCCGAAGGTAAGTGATGGCTCATCACAACGGCCGCGTGACATTGCTCGATGGGGATGACTGAACGCAGCCGCTGCGGATCGCACAGCACGACCTCAGCGCCCCAAGTGCCCGCCGCCGCCACGTACGCCGGGCGATGATCGACGACCGAGACGCGCCAGCCGAGGGCGCGGGCCGTCCTCGTCACCGGCTGCGCGTCCGGTCCCGCTCCGCAAATCAGGAGGTGCGGCGGCGGTGCCAGGAATTGAACGAACGCGCGTGCACGCCGGCCGCCGGACTCGAAGTCGAGCGCGCGCGACGCGGCCTCGGCAAGACATTGCGCAGCGGTACGGATGAGCAGCGGCGGCAGCGGCGGGGTGCCGGTGTACGTCCCGAGAGGAAAATCGGCGCAGTCATGGACGCACACGAGCGATGTCAGCCTGCCGTCGCGCGATGCGGCCCCGGCGGCGGCGAGCGCCGTCGCGGCAGGTCTGCCGGAGCCGGCAGGTTCGAGCAGAACACGCATCGCTCCTTCGCAACCCGCCCCGATGCCGAACAGGATGTCGTCGGGGCCGCGCATGTCGTATTCGACGGCGCGCGGCACGCCGCTCCGGAGCACCTCCTCCGCGTGAAGCTTCAAATCCGCTTCGAGACAGCCGCCGCTGAGAAGCCCCTGAAAGCTGCCGTCAGCCATGATGAGCATGCGAGCGCCCGGTTTGCGATAGGTCGACCCGGCCGTCGCGACCACGGTGGCGAGGACCCGGGGCTCCCCCCCAGCCGCGATGTGTTCCAGGAGCAATTCGAGACTCGTGTCGAGGCGTACGTCGGGGCGGGCATTTTGCATTTGCAGCATTGTTTCAAAACGGCGGCGGCCGGTGTGGGGATTTAACACTTGGGCGTCGCCCAGGCGCGCGTAAGCCCTTGTCCTACAGCAGATTGTGCACCGCATATCGGTTAGTTCGGGCGGGTTCCAAGATACTGCGCCCGACAATCCTTGAACTGCGACCAAATTATGTCGTATCGCTCCGTTCGCGCCCGTTGCGTCAGGGCTGCCGGATAAATGGCCATGCGGGACTTCGTCCGCGCGTGGCTCTCTCGTCGGTGGGTGCCGCTGGCCGCCTGTAGCGTAGCGGTTCTGATTTTCTCGATCCTGGCCGTTTCGAGCCAGAGCCGCTGGCGGCATCACGCGGCCGCGCTCGAACGCGAGAACTTGAGTCTACGGCTTTCACAGGTCGCGCGCGATGTCAGGGAGGAGGCGGACCAATTGACCACGCGTGCGCGCGAATTGGCCGATTCCGACCTCATCGTGCAGCTTGCGCAGGACAACTCCAATGCACCGCCCGATCACACGGCTCTCTTCGGTCTGACCCACGGCGCGGTGGATGCGCTGGTCGTGCTGTCGGCCTCGCAGACGGTGAGGTTCAGCGCGACGATCGCCGGCGATCATCTCAGCGAAGCCTCACCTGCGCCGTCGCTGATGCAGTTGCGCCCGCCTGCGGCCTCGAGCTTTGCGCACGGCCAATGGATCGCTGCACGGCCGATCATGTCGCACGGCTCATCATCTTCTGTCCTGGGTTGGGTCGTCGTCGCACGCGCCGTGTCCGCAGCGATGGTCGCGCAGTGGGAACGATCGGTGGGCGGCAGTTTGGTTGCAAACGCACCGGAGACCTTCGACCGGTCGACGTTGCCGGAGGACTTGCTCAAACCTTCGACGGCTCAGCCTTCCGGCGGCACCGATGTGACGACGCATCTGTCGCGCGACGGTTCCGCGGGTTACGTTGCCCTGCGCGATGCCGCCGGCCGGACGGTATGGACATTTCGTCTCAGTGGACCGAGCCCGCAAACCGCGGAGCCGTCGGTAAAGTCCGGCGGCGGCCTCGGTGCGCGAGAAATTGCAGCCGCATTGTCGATCATGGGAGCAACCCTCGTCGTCGCGCTCCTGGCGTTCAAGCGCCACGTCCGCCGCCAAAAATCGGTCGCCGCCCGCTACAAGGCCATCATCGATCAAACCAACGACGGCATCGTCATGGTGGACGCCGGGACACAGGCGATCTTGTATGCGAATCCCGCGTTGTTGAACCGTCTCGGGTATACGGCCGCGGAGGCGCAGGCGCTGACCTTGCGCGACATATTTGCCGACGGCGGCGCCTCGGCCGATGGCGTACCGACGGTTCTGCGCGATGCGGATTCGCACATGGCGCTGAACATGCAGCAGCGCTGCAAGAACGGCACGCTGATCGACATCGAAGTGCGGTGCAATGTGCTCGACGTCGACGGCGGCGGCGTGCTCGCATACGTCACGCACGACGTATCCCTGCGCAGGAAGGCCGAACAGCAGCTCATCGAGAATCAGCATCGCCTCGATCGCATGGCGCATCACGACCAGCTGACTGGACTGCCGAACCGGCACTACCTTACCGCATTCCTGCCGGAAGCCATCGCCGAGGCACAGGCCGCCGGCAGCAAGCTCGGTGTCGTGTTTCTCGATCTGGACCGGTTCAAGCACATCAACGACACCCGCGGCCACGAGACGGGGGACAAGCTGCTGCAGGAGGTGGCCGCGCGCCTCAAGTCCGTGGTGCGCGAGTCCGACGTGGTGATCCGGATGGGCGGAGACGAGTTCGTCGTCGTGTTCCGCAACGTCAAGTCCTATGACGAGGTGACCCTGGGCGCCGGTCGAATCATAGAAACGTTGAACCGCCCGATCATCATCGATCAGCATCCCCTGCAGACGACGGGCAGCGTCGGCGTCAGCCTGTTTCCACGCGACGGCTCGAACATGGTCGAGCTCCTCAAGCATTCCGACACGGCGATGTATCAGGCGAAAGACCGCGGCCGAAACAACGTCCAGATGTTCAGCCAGGTCATGAACCGCAAGATCAAGCATCGGGTGGCGGTCGAGGCTTCCCTGCGCGAGGCGCTGCGCCTCAAGCAACTGGACGTGCACTATCAGCCCTTCATCAATCTCCTGACCCGCAAGGTCGTCGGCCTCGAAGCGCTGATGCGCTGGCAGCATCCGGTGCATGGCATGGTGCCGGCGGATCAGTTCATTCCAGTGGCCGAGGAGACCGGATTGATCGTCCCCATGGGCAATTTCGTGCTGCATCGAACGCTGCAAAACATGAGCGCGTGGCGCAAGGCCGGCGTGCCTCTCGTCCCCGTGTCGCTCAACATAGCGCCGGCGCAGCTGCAACGCGGAGAACTTCAATCCACAATTGCGACGCTGCTCAAGACTCACGGCATTCGTGCGGAGATGCTGCAGCTCGAAATGACCGAGCGCGCCATGTTCGACTCGCTGGCTCCCGCCGGTGAAAACCGCCAGGACTCCATGGCGCGACTGCGCGATCTCGGCGTGAAGATCGCCATCGACGATTTCGGCACGGGGTACTCGAGCCTGAGCTACCTGAAACACTGGCGTGTGGACGCGTTGAAGATCGACCGCAGCTTCGTCCGGGACCTCGCGACCGATTCGAGCGATCTTGCGATCGTGAGCGCGATCATCGCGATCGCGCGGCATCTGCATATTCAGGTCATCGCCGAAGGGATCGAAGGATATCAGCAGGCCGAGATTCTGCGGCGGCTCGGCTGCGCCGTGGGGCAGGGATTCCTGTTCGCGCGGCCCATGGCGGCGGCGCAATGCCTGGAACTGCTCGGCGGCAATGCCGAAACCGACAAGACGGAGGAAGAAGACATGCTGGCCGTGTTCAGCGCGGGGCGCGGCTGAGCGCAAGCTGCGGAGCGCGGCCGGTGCAACCGCAAGGCGCCGCGGGCGTGCTCCTCCGCAATGCTGCCCGCGAGCGAAAGCGCCTGTGCGGTTTCGGGGGTGTCGCGGATCCACCGCTTCCTGGCCGGCATCGGCCGATCGGTCAGCAGCGCCAACAAGCAGGCGTTCGTCGCCTCGACCGAGTCGAACGGAGTACCATGCCGGGAGCCGCGCACGACGACGAGGTCGGCCTCCAGTCTCGCAGCCAATTCGATCTTCTCCGTGAGCGGGGTGAAGTCATTTTCAGCCGCAATCAGCAACATGCGGCAGCTCAGCTTCTCCAGTCGATCGACGATCGCCCACCGCGCCAGCGCGAATCCTGCGCCCAAGTACGATCGGACGGGGACCGCTCCCACGGCGGCTGCCGCGTGCCGGCGCATGGCTCTCTGCCATGGTTCGGGAAACAGCCGGGCTGCGAACAGCCAGGCCGCGCGGCGCATGCCGAGCAATCTGACCAGGGTCGCCGAGACATGGACTTCCAGCCACTTGCGCAGGTCGGTGGGCCGGTAGGTCGCCAGACTGTTGATGAGCGCCATCCGCGCGACGCCCGCGGGCCGTTGCGCCGCCATCTCGAGCGCTACGGCGCCGCCGAGAGAAAAGCCGACGATGTTGATTCGCGGCAGGCCGAGGTCGTCGAGCAGCGACCATAATGCAGCCGCAAATCCGGCGATGGTGTACTCCTCCCCCGGAGGCGGGCTGTGTCCGCTTCCCGGCAGATCGGGAACGATGACGCAAAATCTCTTCTCCAGGGCCGCAACCTGGAAGGCCCAATCCGCCCCGCTGCATCCCAGTCCGTGAATCAGGAGCACCGGCTCGCCGCACCCCCTCCTGAGATAATGTATCGACGCCTTCTGGCTGCGAAAAAACGGCATCCGTGTCTGCTCCGATGGTTTTGCTTTCGTCCCATATTGGCGCCGTCCCCCGAAGTCGTATGTCGCGCTTCGGTCCCATCGGTCGTTGGAATCCGCCGATTACATTTGTAGGCCGCCGCCGACCTTGCGGCGTCATGTCAGCAAATGCTGACAGAGAAAAGACGCGTTTCACCGTCCAACCGGGCGTGTTGAATCGCTAAAAATATCGGTCGATGCCGGAAACCCCACGGCGCTGCGGAACTCATCATGCCTCTGCCACGGTATGCATCCCACGGGGCGATCGGTTTCCTCGCGCGCTATGTGCGCAAGCGTTTCTTGAGCCACGGAGTCGTGTTGTCGGCGGTCCTTGGCGCAGTGACCTGCGCGGTCGGCTCGCAGTACGCGGTCAAGAATCTGGTCGACGTACTCGGCACCAAGCATCCGCCGATCTACACATTGTGGGGGGCGGTCGCGCTGCTTCTGGGGTTGGTGGCGGCGGACAATCTCTTGTGGCGGCTCGCCGGCTGGGTGTCGACGCATGCGTTCGTCGCGGTCGGCGGCGACATTCGCCTGGACCTCTTCAACCATCTGTCCGGACAGGGAACGCGCTATTTCGTCGAACGCTTTCCCGGCGCACTGGCGGGCCGCATCACGGCGGCTGCGAACGCAGCCTGGACCATCGAGAATTCGCTCACGTGGACGACGATCCCCCCGGGTGCGGCGGTGGTGGGCAGCATCTTCGTACTCGGCACGATCAACTGGCATCTGACGGCGGTCTTGCTCCTCATCGTGGCCGCATTGGGCACGATCATCGCCTGGCTCGCCTCGCACGGCACGCATCTGCACCAAAGCTTCGCCGGCCACGCCGCGCATGTGAGCGGTGATCTGACCGATGTCGTCAGCAACATCGGCCTGGTGCGCGCCTTTGGAGCCGCGCGGCGCGAGCAGGAGCGCCTGAGCTCGAAGATTCAGGACGAGATGCAGGCGCAGCGCGCGAGCCTGCGCTCCCTCGAGAGGCTGCGCCTCTTTCATGCGTTGACACTGTTCGCGGTCACGGCCGGGGTCATGGTGTGGTCGGTGGAGCTGTGGCGTCGGGGAAGCGTCTCCACCGGCGATGTGGTGTTGACCACGACTCTCGGCTTCACGGTGTTGAATGCCTCGCGCGACTTCGCCATGGCGCTGGTCGACATGGTGCAGCAATTTGCGAAACTCGGCGAAGCCGTGCAGGTGCTTGGATTGCCCCATGAAATGCAAGATTCAGGCGATGCCAGGCCGCTGTTCGTGCGCGGCGGGGCGATCACATTCAAGAATGTGAGCTTCAGCTACCCCAGCGGCCAGGAAATCCTCACGGACTTCGATCTCGAGGTGCACGCCGGCCAGAAAGTCGGGCTGGTGGGGAGGTCGGGCGCCGGCAAGTCCACGATCATCGCGTTGCTGCAGCGGCTTTACGATCCGAGTTCGGGTGCGGTGTTGGTCGACGGCCAGAATATTGCGCAGGTGACGCAGGAGAGCCTGCGGGGCTCGATCGCGGTGGTGCAGCAGGATATTTCGCTGTTCCACCGTTCGTTGCTGGAGAATTTGCGCTACGGCCGGCCCGACGCGAGCGATGAGGAAGTGTTCCGCGCCGTCGAGGCGGCGCGTTGCACCGAGTTCATCAACCGCCTGCCGCGGGGGTTCGACACCATGGTCGGCGAGCGCGGCATGAAATTGTCCGGTGGTCAGCGGCAGCGGCTGGCAATAGCGCGCGCCTTCCTCATGGACGCGCCCATCGTGCTGCTCGATGAGGCGACCTCCGCGCTCGATACGGAGTCCGAACAGTCGATCCAGGAGGCGCTCGCGCGATTGTTCAAGGGGCGAACCGTGATTGCGATCGCGCACCGATTGTCGACGCTCGATGCCTTCGACCGCATCGTGGTGCTCGATCGCGGCCGCATCGTCGAGGACGGCCCGCCTCGCC
The DNA here is from genome assembly GCA_963727045.1 of uncultured Gammaproteobacteria bacterium. Classification (GTDB taxonomy): domain Bacteria; phylum Pseudomonadota; class Gammaproteobacteria; order Steroidobacterales; family Steroidobacteraceae; genus Bog-1198. Next base: position 110,452 of record CAVSES010000001.1, read on the forward strand.
GCCTGCTGCAGAGCGTGGGCGTTTACAGCCGCATGTACGGCCGTCAATTGCGCGCCGGTGCGGAGCATCATTCGTGATGGAACCGCGTCGGCAATCCCATTCTGAAGGAGTTGGCCGCATCGCGGCCATGGCCTTGTGCATTGTCGATGCTGCCGGCGTGCCGCAGCACGACGGTTGCGGACCACCCGCTCCTTCATGATTCGAGCACCACCGCCGCCGAAAGCGCGCCCCCCGGAGCGGCACAACAGAGCCCCGATAAGGAGCAACCCAACTCCGTGCCGGGCGACCGCCAACCGACATCCGTGCCCAGCGCTGCGCAAGCCGCGGCCCCTCCCTGTATGCCCGAGGAACCGAAGCCCAAGCCCTTCCCCAAGCGAAGATCCAAGCCGGTGCGCACGGCGCCGCCTGCAGCACCACCCGATGCGGGACCACCCGCGCCGGTCGCGGACGATGCGGTGGTGAAGATTCTCGACAACCCCGTCGTCTCCGTGCTCGGCAAGAAGGTGCAAAGTCCCAAGGGTGAAGATCTCGGCCGGCTGGTCGACGTGCTCGCCGATGCCGGCGGTCGTGTGCACGCGGCCATCATCGAATTCGGCGGTTTTCTCGGAGTCGGCAACCGGAAAATTCCGGTCGAATGGTCGCTGCTGCGGTTCGATCCGCACGACAAGGACAAGCCCGTCACCTTGATCGTGAGCGCGGAGAAGCTCAAGTCTGCGCCGGAATACAAGGAGGTCACGCATCCACAGGCGCTGGTTGCGCCGCAGTCCCCCGACGCGCCGCCGGCACCGGCCGCGGACACGAAGAAGTGAACGAATGCCGAGCACGGCCGAGCCCCACCGTCCGGCGAGTCCCCACCCCGAAGGAACCGCTGCGGCGGGCCGCGGACTCGACTGGTTCAATCTGTTCGTCGCCAACATTCAGACAGGCTTCGGCCCTTTCATAGCCGTCTATCTCATCAGCCAGCGCTGGACGCAAACCGCGATCGGTCTCGCACTCAGCATCGGCACGATTGCCGCAATGGCGAGCCAGGTGCCGGCCGGAGCGGCGGTGGACGCGATGCCGAACAAGAGTCGTGTCGCCGCTTTCAGCGTATTGGCGTTCACCGCCTGCGCGTTGATGTTCGCCATGCACCCCATACCGCTGTTCGTGTATTTCGCCGAAGTTTTGCACGGGATTTCGAGCTGCACGCTGGGTCCGGCCATCGCGGCCATGAGTCTGGTGATCGCGGGACGCCTTGGCATGGGTCTGCGACTCGGCCGCAATGCGCGTTATGCCGCGATCGGCAACGGTCTCGGGGCGGCATTGATGGGTGCCTGCGGACAGTACGTTTCGGAGCGCGCGGTGTTCTACCTGACGGCGGCTCTCACGCTGCCGGCGCTGGCGGCGCTGCTTCCGCTGCGCCGGGCCGCGATCGCCGGGCCCGACCTGAATCCAAGCTCCGGACGGCAGGGCGCGGGCCGTAGGCAGTTCCTGCGGGTCATGGCGGACCGCCGTCTGCTTGCTTTTTGCCTTTGCGCGTTGTTGTTCACGTTCGCCAACGCACCGATGTTGATGCTGATGAGCGCAACCATGACCACAAAGGTGGGCAACGCGAGCCTGATGGTCGCGGCCTGCATCGTGCTGCCGCAGGTCATCGTGGCGCTCGCCTCCCCTGCGGCCGGCCGCCTGGCCGAGGCGCGCGGCCGCCGAATCGTGCTGCTGATCGGCTTTTCCATGCTGCCGCTGCGCGGTTTGTTGATCGCCGTCTCGTCGAATCCGATGCTTCTCGTCGCCGTGCAGGCCCTGGATGGAGTCGCGGGCGCCTGCTTCGGCATCATGGTGCCTCTCATCGTGAGCGACGTCGCCGCGCGTTCGGGCCACTTCAATCTGTCGCTGGGAGTGGTCGGATTCGCGATCGGATGCGGCAGCACGTTGAGCACGCCCGCCGCCGGCTGGCTGGCGGATCACTTCGGCATGCGTGCTGCCTTCTTTGTCCTCGCCACCGTCGGACTCGCCGCCGTGCTCTTGGTGCTGTGGGCGATGCCGGAAACGCGTCCGACGCCCGACGGGAACGATTGACGGGAATCAGTATCTGACCACGACCGAAACACTCCCGTCGCGCCGCGTTTGCGTCACGGCGATATCGGGACCGTATCTCTGCAGCAGGACGTCGGCGGATCCGTTGTTCACCTGAAGATTGCGCAGATGCAGCCGCTCGAGGAAATCCGGCAGCATCGGGCGAAAGAACGATATCTCGCCGGTGCCGCCCGACAGTTCGAGACCCAGAGTGGCTTGCAGCAGCGCGAACAACGCCGCGCTCGCCCAGGCCTGCGGAGAACAGGCGACGGGGTATTGCGTGGGAGCATTGTGCTGCCGCCGCAGAAAGCCGCAGAACAACTCCGGCAGGCGCCGCAGGTCCATGTAGCTGCCGGCGTCGAACAGGGCGCTGAAGAGTTGTGCGATCGCCTGCTTATGTCCGTAGCGGGCGAACCCCAGGGCGATCAGTCCGTTGTCGTGCGGCCATACGGACCCGTTGTGGTAGGACATCGGGTTGTAGCGCGCTTCCGACGAGCTCAGCGTGCGAATTCCCCATCCGCTGAAGCAGGCCGGCCCGAGCAGCACCTGCGCGACGCGCCGCGCACGGTCGGCGCCGGCGATTCCGGTTAGCAGCACCTGCCCGGCGTTCGAGGAAACCACCCGGCACGGTTGCTTGGCGCCGTCGAGTGCCAGCGCATACACCGAGAGCTCCTCGCACCAGAATTTCTCCTCGAACTCCCGGCGCAGCGCATCGGCCTGCGACTCGAGGTTCGCAGCCATTGCAGGATGGCCGAGCGCCGCGGCGAGTAGCGCCGCGTGCCGCTTGGCGCCGTAGACGTAGGCCTGCACTTCGCAAAGCGCGATCGGCCCCGCGGCGAAACGCCCGCTGCGGTGAAACACCGCATCCTGCGAATCCTTCCACCCCTGGTTCGCGAGCCCCTCCCTGGTTTGACGGTAGTATTCGACGAAACCGTCGCCATCCCGGTCACCGTAGGTGTCCATCCAGAAGAGCGCCGCCTGCGCATGCGGCCAGAGCGAGCGAACCGTGTCGAGATCGCCCGTGCGGGAATAATATTCGCCGAGCAGCAGCACGAAGAGCGGGGTGGCATCGACGCTGCCGTAATAAAGGCCGAACGGCACCTCGCGCAGATTGGCCATCTCGCCGTGACGCATTTCGTGCAGGATCTTGCCGGGCTCGGCGTCCCGCTCGGGTTCGACGGCCGTCGCCTGAGTCGCGGCGAGAAATCTGAGCACCCCCTTGGCGATGCTCGGGTCCACCCACAGGGTCATGAGCGCCGTGATGAGCCCGTCGCGCCCGAAGGGCGTGCTGAACCACGGTGTGCCGGCGTACGGATACGGGCCCTTTGGCGTGTCCGTGATCAGCATGTACAGATCCGCGACCGCGCGGCGCGCAATCTCGTTGAACACCGTATTGGAGCTGTCGATGCTGGCGGCGCGAGCGCTCGCCTCGCGCAAGTGGTGCCGCGCGGCACGCATACAGCGGTAGAACCGCCGGCCGTTCCACGGATGCTCGTTCCCGTCGTCCATGCCGGCGCGAATGAAAATGCGCCGCACCTGGTTCGGCGCGAGCGTCAACTCGTACTCGGCGCGGGCGACGCCGAGCGTCTGCGGGGCTGGATCGAACTCAAGCATGGTCACGCGCTCGAGATCGTCGAGTCCCATGTAACACAGCTCGATGCGCCGCTCGCCGATGCGCAGCGCAGATGATCTGCCGCGCGCCGCGCGCGCTTCGCCGCGCACTTCGAACAGATCGGCGAAATCGGACGCATATTGCAAGGCGAGGCGGATGCGCAGCGGGCGGTCGCTGAAATTGCGCGCGAGCAGACGCTCATGGCAGACGCCGTTCCAGACGAACTTGATCCGATGCAGATGGATCTGCTCGCGCCGCAGCGAGATCTGCCCATTGAAGAGGAGATCAGGATTGCTGAGATCGGCGCTGAACACGGTGTTGTCATCCTGCGTCATCGAACTCAGAAGCAGCGGCCGTGCCTCTTCGAGCAGCAGCGTCATCTGCGACAAAATGCGCGTATCGCGGTGGTACAACCCCTCGGAGCTTCCGGACTCGCCGCCCATGTCGCCGCGTTGATCGAACACCGCGAAGGTGTCGCCGTGCTTCAGGGTGCGGGTGCGCCGCTCCTGCAGCGTCGCGCTTGCAGCGATGTAGAACTGCGGCACCGGCGTCTCCCCGGCGGCATCGGCTGTCTTGGCATCGAGCACAGATGATTTCACGTGGGTACGCTCCATCCTTGCGCGCCGGGCGTTGGTTGCAGAATTTACAAAGCCGGATGCCGGCAATCTGGGCCTACACGTGTGAGAGTCATCGCAGCGCCATCCGTTCCATCGAATATCGGAACCGAATCGAATTCATCGCGTCGAAATATTTTTCGCCGCTCCCCGGAGTCAGTTCATGAAAATCGCGCAGGTGGCACCGCTCACCGAGGCCGTTCCGCCGAAGCTCTACGGCGGCACCGAACGTGTAGTCGCCTATCTCACCGACGCATTGGTGGAACTCGGACACGATGTGACGCTCTTTGCCTCTGGCGACAGTTTGACCAAGGCGAAGCTGGCGCCGATCTGGCCGCGGGCGTTGCGGCTCGATACGAGCGTGAAGGATCATTTCGCGCCGGTGTTCATGGAATTGGAGATGGTTGCGCGCCGCGCGCGTGAATTCGACGTCATCCACGCGCATCTGGATTATTTCGGCTACCCCTTGCTCGAGCTGTTGGACGTTCCCGCGGTGACGACGCTGCATGGCCGTCTCGATCTGCCGGAGCTGCCGCCTCTGTACGAGGTCTACGGCGATGTGCCCGTGGTGTCGATTTCCGATTCGCAGCGCGCACCTCTGCCGCAGGCCAACTACGTGGCCACCATCCATCATGGTCTGCCGCAGAACCTGCTGACGAAGGGTTCCGGCTCCGGGGGCTACCTGGCCTTTCTCGGCCGCATTTCGCCGGAGAAGGCGCCGGATGCGGCGATTCGCATTGCCGCGGGGGCCGGAATGCCTTTGAAGATCGCTGCGAAGGTCGATCGGGTCGACGAAGAGTATTTCCAGACGACGATCGAGCCGCTCCTGTCGCAGGGACACGTGGAATTCATCGGCGAGATCGGCGAAGATCGAAAGAGCGATTTTCTGGGCAGCGCGGCAGGGCTGCTTGTTCCCGATCGCCTGGCGCGAACCCTTCGGCCTCGTGATGATCGAGGCGATGGCCTGCGGCACGCCGGTGATCGCGTTCGAAAACGGCTCGGTCCCGGAAGTCATCGAGCATGGCGTCACGGGCTTCATTGTGCAAGACGAGGCCGAGGCCATCGACTCGGTGCGCGGCATCGGCGCTCTCGACCGGGACCGCATCCGCGCCGAGTTCGACCGCCGCTTCACCGCCCAGCACATGGCGCAGAACTACCTGAAGCTGTATTCGCGCCTGGCGAAGGTCCGGCGCACGGCCGCCGCCCTCTGATCGAGGCGCCGCGGCTCGGGCCCGAAGGGCGTTGCCGGCGTATCGTTCCCTGATAGCATTGCGGAGGCATTGCGCCGCAAACGACTTCGGGGGTTGTATCAGTGGGCTGGCGTGGTTGGGTGGCATTCGCGGCGCTCGGCATCATCTGGGGTTTGCCGTATTTCTTCATCAAGCTGTCGGTGCAGGAAATCTCGCCGTTCGCGGTGGCGTTCGGCAGGGTGACGCTCGGCGCCGTGATACTGCTGCCGATTGCCTGGCGGCGCGGCGCGTTGCGATCCCTGGGACGGCACAAGGCAGCGATTTGTGCGTTCGCCCTGGCCGAGTTCGCCGTTCCCTTTTCTGTGATTTCGTTCGGCGAAAAATGGATCAGCTCCTCGGTGACCGGTATTCTCGTTGCCATGGTTCCGCTGTCGATCGCGCTCATTCAGAGATTCTTCGGCGTGCACGAGCGCCTCGGCCCGTGGCGCATCCTGGGTCTGGCGCTGGGCTTCGTCGGCGTGGCGGCGCTGCTGGGTTTCGGCGCGATTTCGGGGCCCCTGGGATGGGCCGGGGCGGCATGCATGCTGATTGCGACGCTGGGCTACGCGATCGGGCCCCTCATCATTCAGCGGCACCTGGGAGGTCTGGATCCGTACGGTCCGCTCGCCGCGAGCCTGGCCGTCGCGAGCGCGGCGCTTCTCATTCCGGCCGCTCTGTCGATTCCCGCGCGCATGCCTTCGGCGCTCGCACTCGCTTCGATGGCGGTGCTGGGCGTGGTGTGTACGGCTCTCGCGATGTTGTTGATGTTCTATCTCGTGGCCCACGCCGGCGCGTCGCGCGCGGCCGTGATCACCTACATCAATCCCGCGGTCGCGGCACTTCTGGGCGTGTGGCTGCTAGATGAACGCTTGGGGGTGGGCGGAATTCTGGCCTTCGCGCTCATCCTGCTCGGATCGTGGCTGGCGACCCGAGGCGCGCGGACGCCGCACGCGCGCGCGGCCGTGGCCCGGGCGGGGACCTAGGCGGCCAATGATCGATCACGGCAAGATATCGATCACGCCGCTCTGGCTCGAGAATGCAGCCGTGCCGCAGCCTGTCGAACAGGCGCTGCCGGACCGCGTCGATGTGCTCATCGTCGGGGCGGGTTATACGGGCCTGTCGGCGGCACGCGAGACGGCGGCCGCCGGACGCTCGACGCTGGTGCTCGATGCGGGTCCCGTGGGGACCGGATGCTCGAGCCGCAACGGCGGCCAGGTCGCCTACAGCATCAAGCCCTCATTCCATTCATTGTCGGCGAAATTCGGCCGGGAAGTGGCATTTGGAATCTGCCGCGAGGGCCTCGATGCCGTGGCGTATCTGCGCTCGCTGGCGGCCCAGGACCTCGATTGCGATTGGCGCGACTCTGGATGCTTCTTCGGAGCGCACACGGCGAAGCATTTCAGAGACATGGTGCACGATGCTGAGAATCAGCCGCGCGGGCTCGAGCAAAGGATCGTGGCAGTTCCCAGGGCGGAGCAGCACGCTGAAATCGCAAGCGATTATTATCAAGGCGGCTGCGTGTACCCGGACGATGCATCCGTGGACCCCACGCGTCTGTTGCTCGGACTGCTCCGCCGCGCGCAGGGCAGCGGAGCATTGATTGTCGACCGCACTGCGGCCACCGCGGTCAGGCCCACCCGCGATGGCTTCGAGGTGCTGACTGCGCGTGGAATCGTGCGGGCCCGGCAAGTGCTGCTGGCGACCAACGGCCACTCGGGCCCGCTGTCGCCGTGGCATCGCCGGCGGGTCATCCCCATAGGCAGCTATCAGATCGCCACGGAGCCCCTGGGCGCGGATCGCGTTCGTTCTTTGATTCCCCGCGGCCGAAACATCGTCGATTCGCGCCGGGTCGTCGTGTACTTCAGACCCTCGGCGGACGGTGAGCGCATCATATTCGGCGGCCGCGCGGCTTTGGCCGAAAAGGATCCGCTCGCGTGCGTGCCGCGTCTACGGCAGATGATGGAGCGGATATTCCCGCAGCTGGAAGCGGTGCGGGTGAGCCACGCGTGGGTGGGCTGGGTCGCATACACTTTCGATACGCTGCCGCATCTTGGACAGCGCGACGGCATCTACTACTGCATGGGATATTGCGGCCAGGGCGTGCCTCTCGCGCCGTATTTCGGCCGGCGCATCGGACAACAGATGCTCGGGCTCGCAGAGGGGCGCACGGCCCTCGATGGGCTGCCCTTCCCGTCGCGGCCCTACTATCACGGCACCCCGTGGTTTCTGGCGCCGTCGGTGCTCGCGTATCGCCTGATCGATGCCGCGGGCCTCTAGGATTACGCGTGCCATTGAACCGCAGCGACTACGCCGACCTACCCGAACGATTCTACGCGCGGGTCAGACCGACGCCGGTCGAACGGCCGCGCCTGCTGAAGTTCAACCGTGCGCTGGCGGATGAATTGGGGCTGGACGGCGACGATCCCGATGCCGATGCGCTCGCGGGCATCTATTCGGGAAACGTCATTCCCGCTGATGTGGCGCCGATCGCCATGGCCTATGCAGGCCACCAATTCGGGCATTTCGTCCCGCAGCTCGGCGACGGCCGCGCCATCTTGTTGGGCCAGGCGCTCGAGCGCGGCGGCGTGCGTCGCGATGTTCAACTGAAGGGCTCCGGCCGCACGCCCTACTCGCGCAGCGGCGATGGGCGTGCGGCGCTCGGGCCGGTGCTGCGCGAGTACCTCGTGAGCGAGGCCATGCATGCACTCGGCGTACCCACGACGCGTGCGCTCGCCGCGGTCGCCACAGGCGAACTGGTGTTCCGCGAGGGTGCCTTGCCGGGGGCGATATTGACGCGGGTGGCTGCCAGCTTCGTGCGCGTGGGCACCTTTCAATTTTTCGCGGCGCGCGACGACGTCGACGGCGTCCGGAGGCTCGCCGACTACGTGATCGACCGGCATTATCCACACGCGTCGACCGCGCCGCAGCCGTATCTCGCGCTGCTGCAGGCCGTCACCGATTCCCAGGCGTCGCTGGTCGCGAGCTGGATGCACGTGGGATTCATTCACGGCGTGATGAACACCGACAACATGTCGGTGTCGGGCGAAACCATCGATTTCGGCCCGTGCGCATTCATGGATGCGTATGATCCGTCGGCCGTGTTCAGTTCGATCGACCGTCAGGGCCGCTACGCGTACGGGAATCAGCCGCACGCCGCCGTGTGGGATCTGGCGCGATTCGCCGAAACCCTGCTGCCGATCATCGATTCGAACGCGGACCGTGCCGTGGAACTCGCCACCGGGACGCTGGCGACATTTGCAGCGCGCTTTTCGGAGCACTCCCTGGCCGGCATGCGCCGCAAACTTGGACTATCCTTGTGCGAGGACGGCGATGCAGCGCTGGCGGAGGATTTGCTCGATGCCATGCATCGGAACCGGGCGGACTTCACGCTCACCTTCCGCGCGCTGTGCGACGCCGCGGAGCACGAGGCGGGCGATGCGGCGGTACGTGCGCTGTTCGCGAATCCCCGGGATTACGAGGAGTGGGCCGTGCGCTGGCGGGCGCGCGCCCTCCGGGAACCCGGCGGGGCGGCGCCGCGTGCCCAAGGGATGCGGCGGGTCAATCCCGCCTTCATACCGCGCAATCATCGCATCGAGCAGGTCATCGATGCTGCGGTCAACGCCTTGGATTTGGGGCCCTTTGAGGCGATGTCGACCGCTCTCGCGAATCCATATGCACCCGCAAAAGGCTTCGAGTCCTATGCCGATCCGCCCGGTCCGAACGAACGCGTCTTACAGACGTTCTGCGGCACGTGATCGGCGTCGCCATATATGCTCAAACATAGCGTGTTTGCGATGCAACGATGGGAAATTCGATGAAAACACTCGCCGGTATTGCGTTCATGTTCTGCGCGTTGGCGTTCACGATCGATGCGGCGGATTTAAACAAGCCGCCGATCACCGTGTTTGCGGCGGCCTCCCTCACCAACGTGCTACAGGAACTCGGCGACGCCTTCACGAAGGAAACGTCGATCCCCGTGCGCTTCTCTTTCGCCGCGAGTTCCGCGCTTGCGCGCCAGATCGAGAACGGCGCGCCTGCCGACGTATTTTTCTCCGCCGACCTGGAATGGATGGACTATCTGCAGACGCGCAACCTGATTCAACGCGACAGCCGGCACGAGGTGCTCAGTAACCAGCTGGTGCTGATCGCGCCCGCCGACAGTGCGATCAAGCTGAAAATCGAACCTCATTTTCGTCTGGCGGACGCATTGGGCAAGGGCCGTCTGGCCGCCGGCGATCCAGATTCGGTGCCCGCAGGCCGATACGCGCGCGAGGCATTGACCACGTTGGGCGCTTGGAACGATGTCGAGGGCCGCATGGTCCGCGCGGACTCCGTGCGCTCGGCTCTCGCGTTCGTGGATCGGGGCGAAGCGCCGCTCGGCATCGTTTACGAGACGGATGCGCTCGCCGACAAGAAGGTGCGCGTCGTGGACACGTTTCCCGGCAATAGTCACCTGCCCATTGTCTATCCGATCGCGCTGACCGTCGCCGCCAAGGCCGACGCGGCCAAATTCGTGGCCTACATTCGCGGACCCGCGGGCGACGCCGCGTTCAAGGCCTCGGGGTTCTCGACGCTCCATTGACGGCGGGTCCCCGTGCCACCGGCGGCCTATCGAGTCTCGCGGTGGCTCAATCCCCAGACATACGCGGCCACCGCGGAAACCTGCTCCGCGGAGAGGCCGGCGCCGCCCATCGGCGGCATCGGGTCGCGATACTGCTTCGGTTGCGATACTCCGTCGGTGACGGTCTTGGCAATGCCCGCATAGCTGCCATCGCTCCACAGCCATCTCGCGTCGGTGAGATCGGGCCCCAAGGATGTTCCGGTGGCAGCCCATCCATGACAGCCCGTGCACGCGGCTCCGCCTGCCTGGCCGTGATAGATCCGGTCTCCCAGGGCGACCATCTCCCTGGTTGCGCCCTTGGCGATGGGAAGGCTGGCCGTCGCGGCGCCGGCGTCCGGATGCAGGCCCTCGGGCGGCGGGACCGCTCCTGCCACACTGAGATCTCCGGCGGCGGCCGCCGCGCTCGGACACGGAGCGATTCTTGGATCCTCGTCGGGGGCGGTTGATCCGCCGCGGTAGGTGATTTTGTAAATGCGTCCGTGCACATCATCCGACACATAGAGCGATCCGTCGGGTCCGAGTGCGATGCCCGTGGGACGGTGAGCGGCCTTCTCCGGAGATTTCTCCGCCCCGGCGAAGCCGTCGGCGAAGACTTCGCACGGTCCCGCGGCCCGATCGCCCGCAAGCAACTGAAAAACCACGTTGTAGCCGCTCTGCGGGAACGGTGCTCTGTTCCACGATCCGTGAAAGGCGATGAAGACGCCGTTGCGGTAGCGTTGGGGAAATTGATCCTTGTCGTAGAACACCATGCCGTCCGGCGCCCAGTGGGCGGGGAATGCTGCGATCGGAGGCGTCTTTTCGGTGCAGGCGCCCAGCTTGTTGCCCCCGTCACCGCCGTACTCCGGCGCTAGCACCAACTTGCTCCGGAATGGATCGTAGTAGCATCCGGGCCAGCCGTAGTCGCCCGATTGCTTGAGGAGCAGCAGTTCCTCCGCGGGCAAAGTGGCTTCGTCGTCGGGCTTGTAGAAGTCCGGCCAATTCGTGCGCAGCTGGTCGCGTCCGTGCTGCGTCACGAAGATCCGATGTCCGGCGGCATCGACTGCGAATCCTTCTGCATTGCGGATTCCGGTGGCGAAACGTCCGGCGGGCGAAAACGCCTGGCCGGTCTTGTTCGCGTCATAGCGCCAGATTCCGCCGCGCGTTTCAAGTTCCTTGCAAGGCTCGGCGCCCGGCGATTTGAGCACGCGATTCTTCAGCTGGCACGAATTGGTTGCGCTGGCGACGTCGACGTACATCGAACCCTCGGCGTCGATGGCAAACGGATGCATCGGATGGTCTCCGCCCAGGGGCAGTCCGGACACGATGGTCTGCGGCGGGTTTCGCGGGATGATCGATCCCGCCGCCAGCGGGTAACGCACGATTCGATCGTTGATCTCCGCGTACAAGGCGCCTTTGAACACCCCGATGCCAGTTCCGCCGGCCCCGCCGCTTTGCACCGTTTCTCCGAACCGCTGTTCGACATCGGCCTTTCCGGTACCGGTGGTGTCCTGCAATGCGACGAGAAAACCGCCCGCAGGCGGCGCGGCGCTGCCGTAGTACCTGCCCGACCATGTGTTGACGTACACCACGCCGTTCGGCGCGACGACCAAGTGGCGGGCGTGTCCGATGCCGTCGGCGAATACGGTGGCACAGAAACCGGCCGGCAGATGCAGGCCGCTGGTGTCCGACGGGCACGCCGGAGACTTCGTCTGCGCCGACGCCATGGAAGCCGCCCAGCACAGGACGGCGAGGGCCGTGGTCCGATACAGCAGACGGGCAGAGAATGACATAGCCATGAGACCCCCGAAGTCGACGTCATGAAACGATAACATGCCGAGCGAGACTATAATGAACGCGTATTTTGTCCGGTTTTCCATCGTTTGTAGCCGGGAGATTCAACTAGACCGGGAGATTCAATGAACGCCAGCACTTCAGTCGATGGACTTCGAGTTCTGCGCACGGAACACACCGTCGCGGAAGTTTTGGATCGGGTGCAGTCTTTGGCGCGCGCGCGCGGCCTCACGGTCTTCGCACAAATCGACTTCAGCGCCGATGCGCAGCGTTCCGGACTCGATCTTCCCCCCACGGGGCTCGTTATTTTGGGCAATCCGAAGGCCGGTACGCCGCTGATCGCCGCCGCGCCCACGGCGGCCATCGATCTGCCCCTCAAGCTGCTCGCATGGCAGGATGCGCAAGGCCAATGTTGGCTGGCTTACAACGAACCCGGTTACGTGCGGGCGCGGCACCGTTTCCCCGAGGAACTCGAGAAGAACATCGCCGGGCTGGGCGCCCTGGCGGCCGCCGCCGCCGCCGGGGATCCGTGAACCTGCAGCCGACGGACATTGCGCGGCTGGAATTCGCCAGGATTTCCGACCTGGTTCGCGCGCACGCGCGGGAGCGGCCTGATCATGCGGCCGCGGTGCAGGACGGGCGGCGGATAGACTTTTTGGCGCTCGATCAATTGACGGACCGTGTGGCCGCGGCCTTGCAGCGGCAAAGTGTGAGGCCGTGCGAGACGGTCGCGATCTGCGCCGCGATGAGCATCGAATATGTGGCGCTATTTCTGGGTGCCCTGCGGGCGGGAGCCGCCGTGGCTCCGCTACCGCCGTCGACCGGCGTCAGGGGCCTGGAAGCCATGATCGCCGATGCGGGACCGCGAATATTGTTCTTCGATGAGGCGGCCGCCGGCGCGGCCAAAGCCTGGGACGCTGCGGCCGCGGCTTACCCCGCCGTCGCAATCGATGATCCCGGGCGCGGCGGACTCGAGCGCTGGCTCGGGAAGGCGACGTCCGCGCCGGCACGCGTCGACGTCAAGCCGGACTGGCCGTTCAACGTCATCTACTCTTCCGGCACCACCGGCGTGCCGAAGGGGATCGTGCAGCCTCATTCGTTTCGATGGGCCAACATGCAGAGGGCGGCCTTGTTCGGCTATGGTCCCGGGTCGGTGACGCTCCTGGCGACTCCGCTTTATTCGAACATGACGCTGGCAACGCTCTTCGGCGCCATGGCACTCGGCGGGACCGTCGTATTGATGAGCAAGTTCGATGCCCGGCGCTACCTTGCGCTGGCCCAAGAATCTCGCGCGACCCACACCGTTTTGGTGCCCGTGCAATATCAACGCCTGCTCGAAGAGGAGCATTTCGCCGATTTCGACCTGTCGTCATTTCGAATGAAATTCTCGACGGGTGCCCCCTTTGGGGCAGCCCTCAAGGAGCGGATTCTGCAGCGCTGGCCCGGCGGCTTGATCGAGATTTATGGAATGACGGAGGGGGGCGGCGCTTGCATGCTCGAAGCGCACAGGCACCGGAGCAAGCTGCACACCGTCGGCACTCCGATGCCGCGCAACGACATCCGTGTGGTCGACGCCTCGGACCGGGAAGTCGCCCCCGGCGAAGCAGGCGAGATCGTCGGGAACTCGGCGGCAATGATGACCTGCTATCTCAATCAGCCGGCGAAGAGTGCCGAGGCGGAATGGCGGGATGCTTCCGGCAAGCGGTTCATTCGCACGGGAGACATCGGCCGCATGGACCCCGACGGCTTTCTGGTGCTGCTCGACCGCAAAAAGGACATGATCATTTCGGGAGGCTTCAACGTTTATCCAAGCGACCTGGAAGCCGTTTTACGGGAACATCCAGCCGTCGGCGAGGTGGCGGTGGTCGGCATGGCCTCCGCCCGCTGGGGCGAAACGCCGGTTGCCTGCGTCGTGCTCAGAGAGGGCGCCGCCATCGGCGCGGCCGCGTTGACCGTCTGGGCGAACGAACGCCTCGGCAAAATGCAGAGGATCGACTCGGTCAAACTCATGTCCAGCCTGCCGCGCAGCGGGGTGGGCAAAGTGCTCAAGAAGGCGCTTCGCGATTCTCTGTCCTGACCCTTGGAAATCGCGGCGGCTTCAGCGCGGGTCCGCCGGCAGATCTTCCAAAGGGATGCCTGGAATGCCTTGCCGGATGTCGGCGGAGAAAGTGCCGCTGCGGTCGGCATTCTTGGCGCGCTCGGTGATGCGTCCACGCTCGCGCAGCTCCTTGAGCGAAAAGCGCTGATCGAGGCCCCCGACGCGATAGACGTATTCGGGCAGATAGCCGGAGAAGATGAGCCGGTAGCTCAGCGGCAGATAGCCGACGATGCGCTTCATCATGTGATACACGAGCGTGGTGCAATTGACGGTAAGCGTGTTGTAGAAGCGCGGCTTGCGCACCAAGGTATTGGCCTCGTCGAGGTAGCCCAGGAACAGCGAGCGCATTGCGGACACCGGCATGCGCATCCGGTACAAATAGTCGTCTTCGCCGCGGACGTTGGTCCGAACGCGGATCACGTCGCGCTCGTCGGCTGCAAGGACGCTGAGTTCGAATTCCTTGAAGAAGCCGCCGATCTCGGAAAAGCTCTCGGTTTTTTCGCGGCGAATTTCCACGGAAAACACCACATGCTCTCCTCCCCCGAAACCGAACGACACCAGCATGTGCGCGATCGCGGGTCCCTTCCAGTACGACATGATCATATCGACCGAATCCAGGCGATCCAGATCGTAGCTGCGCGTGTCCCAGCGCTGCGTATAGTCGGTATCGCTGCGCCACTCGAAATTGCGCACGTTGTGCAAGGTCGCGCGGTTGCCGTCAACCGTGCCGGAGGTCATTTGAGCCACATCGTCGGCCCAGACTCGATCGTTCGACGGCGCGATCCGATGCCACCAAATCTGAAGGCCGCCGAACGCCAATGCGAATGCCAGCAGGGCGACCTCGATCCGGCCGTGCCAGAAGGCGGCGAGCAGGGCGAGGCTGAAGGCTGTCCATAGACACACGCCCACAATCTTCAATCCGCTGCCGCCCTGAATTTGATACCAGAGCGCGAAGGCGCCCCAAATTGCCGAGAATCCAATAACGAGGGTGGCCGGCAGTATGGCGGCGAACCGCAAGATGCTTGCCGCGCCGATGGCCATGGAGCCTAGGCCTGTGCTTCCATCGCATCCAGCGCCTGAGCCAGATCGGCGATCAGGTCCGGCGCTTCTTCCAGGCCGATGTTGAGCCGCACCAGCCGATCGCCGTAGTTTCTGCCGGGACGATCGAGATTTGGATACGCGACGACCAGGCTGGTGACGCCGCCCCAGCTGAACCCTATCTTGAACAATGTCAGCCGATCCGCGAAGCTCATCACCTGGGCGGCTGTGAATCGCTCGTCGAAAACGATTGAAAAAATACTGGAGGAGCCGGTGAAGTCGCGCCGCCAATGCTCGTGCCCGGGGCAGGACTCGAGGGCCGGGTGCAGCACGGTTTTGATGTTCGGGTGCCGCGCCAACCATCGCGCCACGTCCAGGGTGGTTTTCTCCAGCCGCTCCAGCCGGATGCCCAGGGTCTGCAGCCCGCGAAGCGCGAGGCTGCAATCATCCGGCGAAACGGCCATGCCCAGCTGTTTGTAGGCGGAACCGATTGCCGCGTAGGCGCCGGCGGCTGCAACCGAAACCGTTCCCAGCAACAGGTCGCTGTGGCCGCCGACGTACTTGGTCAACGCCTGCATGCTGACGTCGACGCCGTGTGCAAAGGCGTCGAAGAGAACGCCGGCGGAGTACGTGTTGTCGAGCGCAACCGGCACATTGAATGTGCGGGCCGCGGCGACGATGGCAGGCACGTCCTGAACCTCCATGGTGACGGAGCCGGGGCTTTCGAGCCAGATGAGCGCGGTGTTCGGGCGGATCAGATCCGCGATCCCCGCGCCGACGAGCGGGTCGTAAGATTCCACCGAGATGCCGAGCCGCCGCAATAATCCCGCCGCGAGCTCGCGATTCGGCCCATAGGCCGTCTGTGGGACCAACGCGTGAGCGCCGCTTGCGCAGAATGCCAGGTAGATCAGGGAAATCGCCGCCTGCCCCCCGGGGACGACGAAGCTGTGGTGCGCCCCCTCGATCTCCGTAATCCGTGCGCCGAGTTCCAGCACCGTCGGCGTGCCGTAGAGTCCGTAGGTGTATCCGAACTCGCGCTGCCGCCAGTCGTCGGACACATCCGCCTGCCGCTCGAACAAGACCGTCGATCCGCGATAGGTGGGGACCGAGAGCGAACGAAAATTGGCCGGCGCATGGACGGCGGGGTGGATCAGTTTGGAGCGCCAGTGCATGTTTTCGGGATTATGGGTCCGCGCCTTGGCTTCACGGATCGACTGATCGTCGCAACGCTCATGCGACACTATATCGTCGAACCGGGCATTGCCGCCACGCCGGGGGCATTTACTCGCGGCGATAGCCGCCGCGGCCGGCGCGGATGACCAGGAGGCTCGCCAGCAAATACACCAGCGCGGCCGTGGCCGCCGAGGGCAGGGAGGCCGTGAGGTAGGGATACAGGGCGATCGACCGGTAGCTCAAGGGATTGAGAAAGGCGATGTACGCGAGGCAGCCGGCGGCGAGGGCGATCATCGCGGCCGGATTGAAACCCCGCCAGAAATAATAGGGCTGCCCGGGCGCATCGACATACATGGCACGCAGGTCGATCCGGCGCCGCCGCAACACGAAATAGTCGACGATTTGAATGCCGCAGAGCGGTGCGAACGCCACTCCGATCAGCGCGAGAAAATTGCCGAATTTGGCAAAGAACAGCTCCGGAACGAAGATGCCCACCAGCGCGACCGGGGCGATCGTGATCAGCAGCAGCGTCGTCCACGTGCGCTTTTGCAAGGCCGCGAAATTGCGCAAGCCGATCGCCGAGGCATAGATGCCGGCGGTCGTCGTGCCGAAATTCGCCGCCGTCACGAACGTCAGCGAGATGATCGCATAGGCCGGACCGCCCACGATGCGAAGCCACTCGGTGGGATCGGAGGACTTGAGGACCAGCGACCCCGCAAGCCCGATCAGGCTCAGCACCGGAACGGGGGCTGCCATTCCGAGCATCACGGGCAGGACGATGGTGCGGCCATTCGGCGCCATGCGAATCATCGCCCCGATATACGGCCACCATGACAGGGTTGCGCCGATGCCGAGCTCGACGCCCGTGGTGTAGTTCCAGAGATGGTTGGGGCTCGCGTTCGGGGCCTGGGCCGCAATGAGCTCGGGCCAGCGGCGCGACACCAGCAGATACAGCATCCACAGCCCGATGAACACATGGGCGACGAGAATATTCGACACGATAGACACCCCGGTCGCGCCGCGGCGCAACGCCGTGAAGATGATGGCGCACGCGAGCACCGTGAGCGCGGGCACCAGAGCCGCGTTGCGCCACCCCGCATCGAGGATGCCGAGCGCGACACTTAGTTGGACGGCGGACTTCGCGAAGAAGATGATCAACAGAGAATTCCACCCGATGATCGATACCGCTTGCAGGGCCGCGGGCACCACCCAACCGCGAGTGCCGAATTGAGGTTTCGTGGCGGCAATGGAATCGATCCCGAACCGTACGCAGGTCGGACCCGCGGCGAGCAGCACCAACACCATGCCCATCATGCAGCCGGCGCCGAGTGCAAGGCCTCCTTTGACGAATCCGAGATAGCTGCCGACGGACTCGCCGATCAGATAGCACCAGGTGGCCGCTGCCGTCGTGGCGAGCGTCAACGTCAGCCGCGCCGGGCCCCAGGTGCGCTCTGCGGGCAGGAGAGGCCAGGCGCTTTCGTCGGCCGGAGGCGCCGCGGAGGGCGTCATGCCCACCAACCGACCGCCAACAACCCCAGGGGTATCGCCACGCCCAGCAGAATCATCCAGAACCAGCTTGTAGCGTCGAAATCGCGGGACGGACCGGCGTGTTCGAACTCGCCGATCCGCGCCTCGAGGTCCGCCGGCAATGAAGGCGTCTGCCGCGGTACGGGGCTCGCCGGGGAATCAGCCATCGCCGCCGCCGGGGAATGCTTCGGTGTCTGAATACGGGAACCACCAGAAATCGTGGGGCTTGGCACCGGGATCGATCATCGACAATTTGGTGTGTCTGAAGGAGTCCAAGCCTTCGCTACCGAGCTGTCTGCCCATGCCGGACTGCTTTCTCCCGCCGAACGGACCCGCGTCATTGTCGAGAAGCGGTGCGTTGATCCACACCATGCCCGCTTCCAGCTCGTTGACCGCACGCATGGACTCCTCCAGGTTGGTCGTATACACGGTGGCACCCAAGGCATAGCGCGAGCGGTTGGCGAGCGCCAGCGCCTCGTCGAAGCTCTTGACCTTGCTCACCGGCGCCACCGGGCCGAATGACTCGTCGTTCATGATCGGAGCGTCCGGCGAGACATCCCCGAGCACGGTCGGATTCACGAACCATCCCTTCGGCAGATTCGCCGGCCGGCCGCCGCCCGCCAGCACCTTGGCGCCTTTGGCGACCGCTTCGTCCAGGATGCGCGTGTAGCGCGTGAGCTCGCGCCTCGACGCCAAAGGTCCCATGTCGACTCGGTCAAGACCGTTGCCGACGCGTATTTGTTTCGTGTAATGCACCAGCCGGTCGATGAACTCGCCGTATACCTGCTCGTGCACATAAAAGCGCTCGGCGGCTGCGCAGACCTGGCCGCAATTGAGGTATGCGCCGAAGGCGGCGCCGCGCGCCGCCGTGTCGATGGGCGCCGATGGCATGACGATGAACGGGTCGTTGCCGGAGGTCTCGATCAGGGTCCGTTTGTACAGACGCCCGCAGGTCTCGGCGACCAGGCGTCCGGTCTCGATGCCTCCGGTAAAGGCCACCATATGCGTGTCAGGATGCTCGACCAGGCGCTTTCCAACGGCCCCGCCGCCGGTAAGGACCTGCACGATCCCCGGGGGAAGCGCGTCGAACGCGGCAATGAATTGCAGCGTCGTGAGCGACGTCAGGTCGGACGGCTTGATGATCACGGCATTGCCGCTCGCAATGGCGGCGGCGGCCTGCCAGCAAAGCAGGCAGAGCGGATAATTGAACGGCAGAATGATCACAACGACGCCGAGAGGGTCCTTGGTCGTAAAGTGGAATTGACCGTCCACGGCAGAGCCCAGAACCTTGCCGTTTTCGTGGCGCGCTATTTCCGCGTAGTAATCGATTGCGCTCGCGGACCACGCCACTTCGTCGAACGACTCCTTGTACGGTTTGCCCATTTCGCGGGTCAGCATCTCCGCCACGAGAGGGCGGTCCTTCATCACCCGGCGCGACACTTCGTGGAGCAGTTCCGCACGGCGGTGATGGTTCACCGTACGCCAGCGGCGCTGCGCCGCGTTGGCCGCGGCCACGGCCCGGTCGATATCCGCCACGCTCGCGTCGGCGATCTGCCCGATGCGTTGTTCGGTGGCAGGATCGGTCACGTCGATCGAGGAGCCGCCGCTCGAAAGCACGAGGCTCCCGTCGATTATCTGGTGACCACTCAACTTCGTGAGAGCTTCCTTTGCGCGCATGATTCACCCCGTAACATTGAGCTGTTCGTCATTGTAGTGTGCAACGAGGGGTTGCAGACCGGTTTCGGAATTTCCACCGATTTGTCGGAAGGTTGCTTCTTTTTGCCCGGGGCGCGCAGCCCATGTCGCGGTCGGCTGCTATCGGCGGGTGAGCGCCGCGGATCCCGGGTCCGCCCCGGTGACCCGCCAGATCACATTGCCCACATCGTCGGCAACCAGGAGAGCGCCCCGTTTGTCGATCGCGACTCCCACGGGCCGCCCGGAGGCTCTGCCTTTCGCGTCGATGAAGCCGGTGAGCACATCGATCGGCAGGCCGCTCGGTTTGCCGCCGGCAAAATGCACGAACACGACCTTGTAGCCGCTGCGCGTCCTGCGATTCCATGACCCATGCTGACCGACGAACATCCCGTGCTGGAATTGTCCCGGCAGGGCCGTATCCCCCGACCAGCAAAGTCCCAGCGATGCGGTGTGCGCTCCGAGTGCGTAGTCCGGCGCCACGGCTCTCGCGACCATGTCGGGGTTCTGCGGCTTCACACGATTATCGACGTGCTGACCATAGTAGCTGAACGGCCAGCCGTAGAAGGCTCCCTCGCGTACGGCGGTCATATAGTCCGGCGGCAGGTGGTCCCCCAACTCGTCGCGCTCGTTGACCGCGACCCAGAGGGCGCCGGTCGTCGGTTCGAAGGCCAGGCCGACCGGGTTGCGCAATCCGGATGCGAATATCTTGTGCATGCCCGTTCCCGGGTCGATTTCCCAGACAGAAGAACGCCCGGCCTCCACGTCGAGGCCGTTTTCCGCGGCATTGCTGTTTGAACCTACACCCACATAGAGTTTCCGCCCGTCGGGGCTCGCGATCAAACTCTTCGTCCAGTGATGATTGATCGTTCCGGCGGGCAGTGAAGCGACTTGCGCGGGCTGCGACCGCAGTTCCGTGTCGCCGGTGTGGTAGGTGAAACGCAGCAGGGCGTCGCTGTCGGCGACATAGAAGCTGTCGCCGATGAGGGCCATGCCGATGGGAGAGTTGAGTCCCTGTAGAAACACATGCCGCTCGGGGGCACCGCCGCGGGCAGAGCGCAGCAAGGTGATGCGATTTGCGCTGGGCCGTGAACCCGACCCGGCGCGCTTCATCACCAGCTTGTGCACCTCGCCCGAGATGCCCTTTGCGTCATCGGGTTTGGATGGCGCATCGGACTCGGCGACCAGCACGTCCCCATTCGGCAGGACATAGAGCCAGCGCGGATGATCGAGCCCGCGCGCGAACGCGTCCACTTGGGTGCCGGCGGCGGCGGCCGGCTTGCCCCCGTCGCGCCAACCGATTGCCTTGGCGGTGTGCACGGTCGGAATCACGGATTTGTCGGGAGGCCCCAAGAGGGGTTCCGGGCCATATTCTCCCGCCGGATCCTGCGACCATGCGGTGCTCGCGATGCCGCTCGCCAGCAGCGCCGCCCAAGCGCAGGCGATGCCGGACAACCTGCAGAGGTGGTTACTGGCGAACTGTGCCACGGGGCTTCCCATCAAGACTGGTAGGGCGATCATTACATGCGAATTCGTGTTCGCCCGTAACCGGATACCCTCGCTCACCGCTGTCAGCGATCGCTGACACTTTTACCGCCCAGGATGATCCGCCCTGCATCAGTCATCGCAGCTTTCCCCCCGCGGGCACCGTTGAACCGGCGTCCGGCCGTTTTTTCAAATATTTGAAGGTGCCCAGCGCCTTCGCAATTAGGCGCACGTCCGCGTCGCGCACCTCTCCGTCGCAGAACACTATCGTGTTCGATCTGTGAAACGCATGAGCGGTTGCGGTGAGCCGCGTTCCCGCGTTCGCAGGCTGGAGAAAGCTGGTCTTCATTTCCACCGTCACTCCTGCACCCGCCCCGGGATCGAGCGAGCGCCCGGCGACCGCCATTGTCACATCGAGCAGCGTCATGAGCACGCCGCCATGGGCGACCGACCAACTGTTCAAATGACGCGGAGCGAGATCGAGTGCAAGAACGGCACGGCCGTCCTCGGCGCTGACAAATTCTATGCCCAGATCCTGGATGAAGGGGATTTCAATGGCAAACCCCGTCGTTCGGCTCACGAGGCACCGAATGGTGCGCAGCGCGGGCCGCGGGCTTTGCACTTGACGCTTGCGCAAAGACGGCTACCTTGGTGCATCGGAACCTTAAGCTTGGGCATGGCGCTTCATTATAATTCGGGACGGCGACTCAAGGTGGCATCATGATTATGAAAGATCATAGGTACGCGATCATCATTCTGGCCTCGCTCCTGGGCCCGCTCACTGCACACGCGGATTCACCTGCGAAAGGCGCCGACGACATTCCCGAACCTCTGCGCGTAACGGGAGGCGCGGTGCTGGTGCAGACCGTGAATGCAGCCGGGGTGCAGATCTATCTCTGCAGCGCCGATAAAAGCGAGCCCACGCGCTTCGAATGGCAGCTGAAGGCGCCCGAAGCGGATCTGTTCGGCGCCGCGGCCCGTAAGATCGGCAGGCATTATGCCGGCCCGACCTGGGAATCGAACGATGGCAGCCGCGTCACCGGCGAATCGGTGGCGCGGACCGACAGCCCGGATCCGAACTCCGTTCCCTGGTTGTTGCTTCGCGCGAAGTCGGCCGCGGGCGACGGCATATTCGGGAAAGTGATTTTCATCCAGCGGCTGCATACGTCGGGGGGCAAGGCGCCCTTCAACGGATGCGATCGTTCCTCCGCGGGAAATGAAGTGCGGACGCCATATACCGCAGAGTACCGGTTTTACGCCGCTGCCTCGCACTGAGCGGCAGCGGGCCACAGATCGTCGCGCGACGGTGTCCGAAGAAGCACCCGGCATTTCGCGCATCAGAGCCGTTTTCAGCGGCTCGGCCGGCAATCTGGTGGAATGGTTCGACTGGTATACTTATTCCGCCGCCGCGCTTTACTTTGCGCCGATCTTCTTCCCCAGCGGCGACCAAACTGCACAGCTTCTCCAGACTGCGGCGATATTCGCCGTCGGATTCCTGGCGCGGCCGATCGGTGCGTGGCTCATGGGAGCCTATGCCGATCGCGAAGGGCGCAAGGCGGCGCTCACTCTGTCGGTCGCCATGATGTGCGGGGGTTCGCTCGCCATCGCGTCGACGCCGGGCGCGGCCTCGATCGGCGTGGCCGCACCGGTCATTTTGCTGCTGGCCCGGATCTTTCAGGGCTTGTCGTTGGGGGGCGAATACGGCGCGAGCGCCACCTACATCAGCGAAATGGCGGGGCAGCGTCATCGTGGCTTCTGGTCGAGCTTCCACTATGTGACATTGATCGGCGGCCAGTTGGCGGCCTTGGCGGTGCTGATCATCCTGCAACATCTGCTGAGCAAGGACGATATGGCCGCCTGGGGTTGGCGGGTTCCCTTCGTGATTGGAGCGGGACTCGCCGTGGTGGCCTACTGGTTGCGGCGGCGAATGGAGGAGTCGCAATCATTTGTGCGCGCTGCGCGGATGGGCGCGCTGCGCGGCGGCATTCGCCGGCTGCTGCGCGAGCATCCGCGGGAGTTTCTGACTGTCCTGGGATTCAGCATCGGCGGTTCCATCATATTTTACGTTTACACCACGTACATGCAGAAGTTCCTGGCCAATACCGCGGGGTTCTCCAAGGATCAGGCGACCGAGATCAGCGCACTCAGCCTCGTTGCATTCATGGCCGCACAGCCCTTGTTCGGTTGGCTGTCCGACAAGGTGGGACGAAAGCCATTGATGCTGGTGGCGTTCGGAGGGGGTACGCTGATCACCTGGCCGGTCATGACGGGAGTGGCGGCGGCCCGGTCAGCCTGGAGCGCCTTGTCACTGATCATCGCGGCGATGATGATTCAATCATGCTACACATCAATCAGTGCGGTGGTGAAGGCGGAATTATTTCCGACGGAGCTTCGCACTCTTGGAGTCGCGCTGCCGTACGCCCTCGCCCTGGCGTTCGGCGGCACCACCGAGTACGCGGCATTGTGGTTCAAATCGATCGGTTCCGAGAGCGGCTTCTACATCTACGCCTCGGCCGCCGCCGGGCTGAGCTTCTTGGTGGCATTGACCATGCGCGACACCCGCGTGCATAGCCGCATTACCGGCAGTTGATCGGGAAGGGGAGTTCGCACCATGCCTTCCGCGACGGATCCAGCCGACTGGATTGAATGCGCCGCCCGCAGCCAGCCCGACCGGCTCTTTCTCACGACCCCCGCCGGCCGGGAATTGACCTATGCTTCGCTTCTCCGCGAGTCCGGCAGATTTGCGGCCGCGCTGATGCGCACCGGCCTGGTGCCGGGCGACCGGGTCGCGGTGCAGGTCGACAAGTCCGCCGACGCGGTTCTTCTCTATGCCGCCTGCCTGCGCATGGGCGCCGTATTCGTGCCGGTCAACGTGGCGAATACGCCCAACGAGGTCGATCACGTGTGGCGCGATTGCAGGCCCCGGATCGCGGTGATCCGCCCGGCGGACCGCGCACTTCTCGAACCGCACGCGGCGCGCTCGGGAGTTCACTTGGAATCCATGGGGACGGACGGTGAGGGATCGCTGCACGCGCTCGCGAAGCACGCAGGGGAAGATCCTAATGTGCCGCGATGCCGTGATCCGGCTTCGCTCGCGGCGATCGTATACACCTCGGGCACCACGGGCCGATCGAAGGGCGCGATGCTCACGC
Organism: uncultured Gammaproteobacteria bacterium; assembly: GCA_963727045.1. Classification (GTDB taxonomy): domain Bacteria; phylum Pseudomonadota; class Gammaproteobacteria; order Steroidobacterales; family Steroidobacteraceae; genus Bog-1198. The sequence goes on from CAVSES010000001.1 coordinate 134,518, forward strand.
GCCGGAATCTTGCGTCCAACGCCGCAGTGCTCGCCGAGGCATGGCGATTCACCGACCGGGACGTCCTGCTGCACGTCCTGCCGCTGTTTCACGTCCACGGATTGTTTGCCGCCGTGAATACGGTGCTCGCCTCGGGCTCCGCCCTGCTGCTCATGGCGCAATTCGATGCCGCTGCGGCATTGAAGCTACTTGCGCACGTCACCGTGTTCATGGGTGTCCCGACCCACTACACGAGGCTGCTGCATCACGCGGGGTTGAACCGCGAAGCGACCGCCGGCGTGCGCTTGTTCGTCTCCGGCTCGGCGCCGCTGCCCGCGCAGACCCATCGCGAATTCCTGCGACGCACGGATCACGCGATTCTCGAGCGCTACGGCATGACCGAAACCCTGATGAACACGTCGAACCCCTACGATGGCGTGCGCAAGCCGGGCTCGGTCGGCCTGCCGCTTCCGGGAATCGCGATCCGGGTGGCCGATGCGGCAACGGGTGCTCCTTTGCAAACCGCAGACCTCATCGGTTCGCTCGAGGTCAAGGGTCCGAACGTGTTCGCGGGCTATTGGCAGGATCCCCTGAAGACCCGCGCCGAATTCACCGCGGACGGTTGGTTCAAGACTCAGGATCTCGGCCGGATCGATGGCGACGGCTACGTCTACATCGTGGGCCGCGCCAAGGATCTCGTGATCAGCGGGGGCTACAATGTGTACCCGAAGGAAGTTGAGCTGGAATTGGACGCGCTCGGCGGCGTGTTGGAAAGCGCAGTGTTCGGCGTTCCGCACCCCGATTTCGGCGAGGGGGTGACCGCGGTCGTCGTGCCCCAACCCGCTGCACGGCTGTCGGAGGCGGAGATCATCAACGCCCTGCAGGCGAGGCTCGCGCGCTACAAGGTTCCGAAGCGTGTGCTCATCGTCGACGAACTGCCGCGAAACACCATGGGCAAGGTCCAGAAGAATGCGCTGCGCACCGCCTACGCCGCCCTTTACGGCGGCGGGGCATGAGGTCGCCGTTCATGCTGGCCGCCGCGATCCTGATTGCGGCCGGCCTGTGTTTCGCCGGATACATGCGCCTTCGCCGGCGCGGCCGGGCGGCGCCGCGGCTTGGAATGCCATCGGCGCGTGCGGCGGCCGATGCCGTGCCGCCCGTCGATGCCGGGCGCATCGAGGCGGCAAACGACCTCGCATCGCTGCGCCTGTGGAGGCTCGCCTTCGGCGCACCGGCGGAGGCGCCGCCGCTGAAGCCGGCGCATGAGCGGGTGCGCCGCCTGATCTCGGCGGTTCTCGAGGTCGACGAACTCGACCCGAACTATTTCCCACGGCGGCCTGCCTTGATGCACCAGCTGCTGCAAGCCGTGGAAGATCCCAACGCGGCGACGGAGCGGCTTTCGCGGATGATCGCACATGACCCGGTGCTCACGGCCGATGTGCTGCGCCTCGCGAACTCGAGTCTGTACCGGATCGCGGCCGCGCCGATCGAGACGATACAACGGGCCATCGTCGTTTGCGGCGTGGATGAGCTGCGCGGTATCCTCGCCACGGCAATGCTGAGGCCGGTCTTCAGGGCCAGCCGGAGCAATTTCCCGCGACTGCCGCGCATGCTTTGGGATCGCACCGAGCGCGCGGCTCGAGCCGCCGAGCTTTATGCCGCGGCGGCGCAGCCGCAGGACCGATTCGAAGCCCAGCTGGTTGTCCTTCTGGGCGCGCTGGGGCCGCTGGCCGTCTACAGCGCCGCGCTCCATGGATATTCCCGCGCGCCGCGGCTCACGCCGGATCCGGCGCTGTTCGTCCAGATGATCGTGACTCTGGGACCGCAGATGTCCCAGCGCATCGCGCGGGACTGGCAGACCTCGCCGAGGCTCGTCGCGGCTCTGGAGAGATCAAGCCGCGACTTTCTCGCGGGGGCGCTTCACCTGGGCGAACTGCTCGGCACCCTGTCCTTCCTCGAAGCGCAGACGGTCTTGTCGGACGAAGGCAGGCTCGACATTCTCAAGAGCGCCGGGTTGTCGGGCCCCTGGATCGAGAGTGTCCGGGCGCGGCTGGCGGGCACGCTCACAGCGAATTGAGAAATGCCACCAGCTGGCTCTTCTGGGTTTCAGTGAGCCCCATTTGAAATCGCAGATTGTAGAAATTGATGAGCTCGCGCAAATTTGCGGCGGCACCGTTGTGGAAATAGGGAGCACGTGCGGCCAGGCCGCGGAGGATCGGCCCCTTCACGCGGTTGAAATCGGCGCAATGACCTGAAATGAGCGCCTTGCCGGGATCCGTGGTGTAGAACGATTCGGCCTGCCCCGCGTTGAACGGATTCGGGCAGCCGGAGATCAGGAACACCGGCAAGTCCGGCTCGCTCAGTTCCGCGACCGCTGCGGCCACGGTCGGATCGGATTCGTAGCTCGGGTTCGAAGTGTGCGCGATGCCGATGTCGAGCGGCAGCGGCAAAGAATGATCTCCGATGTTGGGTGCGTCGTGGCAGGTCGCACAGGTGCCCGCGAATGCCGTTGGGTTCTTCAAGGCGGCGTTGTCGTTCAATCCGCGCACATTGGCGATGGTCATCGGTGCGCTGTTGAACAGCTTTTCGCCCGCTGCAATATCGGCGCGCGCGAGTTGCGCTCGGCCGTAGGGTTCGTGAACGGCGGCCGCCGGGCGTTCCCAGGCACCATACAGGGTCATCGACGCTGGATTGAAGGGAATGCCGTTCGGATCCGCGCCGAGCGTGTCATTGACGCCGGGGTAGTATGATTGAACCGACAGATAGTCGGGCCCGCCTCTTGCGCCGCGGTCGGCGAGCGACCCCGCCCGGTTGTCCCACATTTGTCCCGTATAAAGGGCGAGCTCGAAATCCACGATGGCATCGAGCTGCGCATCGGTGGGCGGCGCAGCGGCTTGCGCGTGAATCATTGTCGCGTCGATCGCCTGATGGGTGAGATCCGCGCGCAGATTGGCGCCGAACGTGGCGGCGCTCGTCAGCGGCACAATGGTTTCCCGGCCGTCGAACATGACGGCGCTCAGGAACGAGATGTTGGCGGTCGGCAGCGGGCGGCGGTAAACCGAGGCGGTCAACAGGTGCGTCCCCGGATCAACCCGCAATGCACACCCGTAGGGATCATGAACCACGGAAATCGAGTACTCGGCATTGGCCGGTATGGCCGCGGCAACCCGTATGAGTCCGCTCTTCAAGATCAAACTGTGCCCCGCGCGATCGGCGGGCGCGACCGTGGTGCAATTGGCGCCGTCGACATTCGCAAACAACGGATCCCGGCCGTGCGTCTCACCGTAGAGATGTTGCGCATGGGCCGGCGTGAAGCTCATGGCCTGATCGGCGATGTGGCACGTGGAGCAGCTGCGGCCATTGGTGCCGAAGCTCGTGAAGAACTCGCTGTGCTTGTCCATCGGCCCGTCCACTTTATACGTCCCGATGAGGCCGGTGGGGTCGATTCCGATGCTCAACCGCGGATCGAGCGCCGATGGTTCCGCGCTGACGAGGGCGGCAACGCCGCAGGCGAGCGATCCGACCAGCACGCCGCGAGCACGCGCACAGATGATTCTTGTCACTAAAATCTCCCTTTGGTGCGATCCATCCCTAAACTCTAAAACGAAATTGCGGGGGCAAACATGACACCCTCGAAAATAATTCGCGGTAGACTTCCATTTGATGCAAACAAATCCATTGGCACCTTTCATCACCGAGGCCGAAGCCGGCGCGCCGGGGGCCAAGGAAAGGCTTTTTTCGGCGCTTTATGTCGAATTGCACCGCCTGGCGAAACGCCACCTGCAACGCAGCGCCGGCGTGTCGATCAGCCCCACCACGCTTCTGCATGAAACCTATCTTGGGATAGCCGAGAGCTCGGCGGTGTTTCCGGATCGCGGCCGATTCATGGGGTACGCGTCGCGCGTGATGCGCGGGCTGATCATCGACTTCGCCCGGCAGCGCGGCGCCCGCAAGCGCGGCAGTGAGTTCGAAATCACGCGGCTGGACAGTCAGATCATCGAGCAGCCCGCCGAAGCGGATGCGGAACAGGCTGGGCTTCAGCGGCTTTCCGAGGCGCTCGATGAACTCGCGGCGCGCGATGCGCGGCTGGCCGAGGTCGTCGATCTGAAGTACTTCTGCGGATTCTCCCTCACCGACATCGCGGCGATGCGCGGGGTCGCACTGCGGACCGTGCAGCGCGACTGGGACAAGGCACGGTTGTTCCTCTTCCGCGAGCTCAGCAACGCGCGCGGCGCCGAGCCATGAACGACGCGAAATGAATACCGCAGAAAACGAATGGCAGACGCTGTCCAGGCTTCTCGATGAAGCGCTGGACCTGCCGCCGTCCGCGCGGCAGGCATGGATCGAGCAGCTCGGCGATGAACACGCCGGATTGAAGGCCGGGCTGGGCGAACTCCTGGCGAATCAAGCCAAGTTGGAAACCGCGGATTTCCTCGGCTCGTCGGTCGCCGCCGGGTTCGCGGCACGCTCTGAGATGGTCGAGGCGGCGGGTCCGTTTGAGGGAGCCGTGGTCGGGTCCTATCGGCTGATACGTGAGCTGGGCCGCGGCGGCATGGGGACCGTATGGCTCGCCGAACGCACGGACGGATTCATCAAGCGCGCAATCGCGCTGAAGCTGCCGCACCCGGGGCTTTACGACCGGCATCTCGAGGGGCGCTTCAGCCGCGAGCGCGACATTCTGGCCGCACTCTCGCATCCCAACATCGCGCGCCTGTACGATGCGGGGGTCGCGGCCGGCGGCCGGCCGTATCTTGCGCTCGAGTACGTCGAAGGTTCGCCGTTGACCGTTTACTGCGACGTCGAACGACTGACGATTCGAGGACGAATCGCCTTGTTCTTGCAGGTGCTGGGGGCGGTCCAATATGCGCACGCGCACCTCGTGGTTCATCGCGATTTGAAGCCGTCGAACATCCTGGTCGGGGCCGGCGGACACGTGCAGCTGCTCGACTTCGGCGTCGCTAAGCTCGTGGGCGACGACGAAGGGAAGGAGTCTCTGACGCAGCTGAGCGGACGCGCGCTGACTCCCGACTATGCCTCGCCCGAACAGATCGCCGGCGCGACCATCACGACCGCTTCCGACGTATATTCGCTCGGGGTCGTGCTCTACGAACTGCTGTCGGGGAGCCGGCCCTATCAGTTGAAGCGCGAGTCGCGCGGTGCCCTCGAAGAGGCGATTCTTGCCGTCGACCCCCCCAAACCGAGCACCACGGCGCTTGCGGCGTCGGTGGCGTCGGCGCGCGGGACGACACCGCGCAGGCTCGCGAAATCACTCGAGGGAGACCTGGACACGATCATCCTGAAGGCGCTGAAGAAGACGCCCGCCGAGCGGTACGCGAGCGTCGACGCTTTCACCCTGGATTTGCAGCGTCACCTGCGGGGAGAGGCGGTCGAAGCGCGTCCGGACGGCGCGCTCTACAAGCTGGGCAAGTTCGCGGCGCGCCACAAACTTGGATTGGCCGCCGCGGGCGTCGCGACGCTGGCTCTTGCGGCGGGAACCGTGATTTCCCTGCGCCAGGCGCGCACCGCCCGCGAACAGGCGGCGATCGCGCGGCGCGAGGCCGATAAGGCGGAAGCGGTCCGAGAGTTCGTGGTCAACGTGTTCAACGCAAACACACATCTGCAGGCCGATCCGGCGGCGGCGCGGCAAACGACCGCGCGCGAATTACTCGACCGGGGTGCAATCGAAATCGGCAACAGCCTGAAGAACGATCCCGAGGCCAAGGCGGAAATCCTCTCCACCCTCGGCGACATGTACACGCAGATGGGGCTCGACGCCCAGGCGAGCATGCTGAACCTCGAGCGCATCGCGGCGCTCAAGCAGGCGTACGGCGCCGCGGATCCGCGCGTGGTGGACGGTATCCTGCAATATACCCGCGACATCGCCAACTCGAACGAACGCGGCAGGATCATGCCGGCGCTGAACGAAGCGGAGCGCATCTTGGATGGCGGAAATGACCACACCTCGCGGACCCGTGCGGCGCTCTGGCTCGAATACGCCCACTACTACCGGTATACCGCGCCGGGACGCATGCGCAGCTACGCCGATCTTGCGGTGAAGCTGCAGTTGGATGGTCGCCGCCGCGACTCGATGACGGTGCTTGCAATGAAGGAAGCCGCCCGATCGCGCTTCGAACTCGGCGATTTCGAGGGGGCGGAAGCCGGGTTCATGCAGACGCTCACCGTGACCCATCAGCTCGAGCCCGGGCCATCGGCCTGGGACATTGCGCCGCTCGCTCAGATGGCGGGAGTCCAGGCTGAACTCGTGAAATTGGATGACGCGGAACGAAATTTTCGCGAATCGTGGGAGCTTTCCCGAAGGTTGAATGGCGAGTCGCACAACGAGACATTGCAGTCCCAGTCGCGGCTCGGTTCTTTCCTGTACAACACCTCCCGTCCGGAGGAGGGAAGGCAGCTGCTGGCGAACGCCCTGGCGCAGATCGTCCGGGATGCAAGCAAACGGGAAAACTCGGTTGCGGCCGTGGTTTATGCCCTGTATGGGCAGGCGCTGACGGCCGATGGACAGTTCGAGGCGGCGGAGATGTTGTTCTCGAAGGAGATGGAGTTCGTCAAGCCGCTGTATCCGAAGTCGACGCTGCTTGCCAGAGCGCTGCTGCACAGGGGAGTGTTGTATACCGTGCTCGGTCGATACGATGCAGCGGAGGCCGCGCTGAATGACGGCGGCAAGATGTGGCGGGACGTCGCCGGGCCGTTCGCGGCGGCGTCGCAGAACAACGCATTCGTGCTGGCGCGCGCGCAACTTGCACTGGCGCGTGGAAAACCGGACGCAGCGATCGCCGCGCTGTCCGAAGTGGCGCCGCCGCTCGACAGTGCGCGCCTGCCGCTGGCGGTTGACGACATCAATGCGCGGGTTGTGAGGGCCCAAGCGCAACTCTCGTTGGACGAGCCTTCCGAGGCCGTGGATGCGGCACGGGGCGCGGTGCGGGCAATCGAACGTTCGCCGGTGCGGGACAGGTTCCAGAACCTCGAGGCGAACACCTCGCTGGTGTTCGGCGAAGCATTGCAACGAAGCGGCGACGCTGCGCACGCCCGGCCCTTGTTGGAACGGGCCCTGCGGCTTCGGGAGATCAACGGGGTGCGCGCAAGTCCCTGGGTCGGCGAGGCTCAGATCGCATTGGCGGGTTGTCTGCTCGAACTTGGCGATCGGGGAGGCGCCCGGACACTTCTCCAAAAGGCCGAAGCGACCTTCGCATCGCATTCGGAACTCAGCGCGCAATTCAAAGCGCCGGCCGGCGCTTTGGCACAGCGTGTCAGGCGGGCCCGGTGAGGGTTATTCCGCCGGCTGCAGCGTCACCATGGTGAGGGTGCGCTCACCGAGCGCGGCGCCGCCCTCCGTGCGATCGATGACGACATAGAAGCTCTTCGGCTTCGAACGGGGCATGCCGGTCACGGGAATGCTCAAATTGACCCCGCCGCTGCCGTCCTCGATGTGTTCGACCCGGGGAGTCACGGCAGCAAAGTCCTGGCCCGGTTTTGCGGTGCCCGATTCGGTCCACCACGTGAAACTGGCATCGCCGCGAATGCTGCCGCGGCGGCGGACGATGACATGTGCGGTCGTTTCGGCGGATTGCACCTCGACCGTATCGGCCGCCATTTCAATGCGAATCGGCCACGCTGGACTGCCCGCGCGGGCCGCCGAGACCTCGGCGGCGGAGGGGGGGCTCGCCGGGGCTGGCCGGGTGCCGGGAGTCGGCGGCGTCGCCGCACCCGGTGCAGGCGCCGCCGTGGATGGCGCGCCAGCGTGCGGAGAAGGCGCCGGGTTCGAGCGCGGGACGGGCGGCGTCGCTGGTGCTTCGCGGGTGACGTTGGGGGCTGCCTGGGAAACCCTGTCCCGCACGCCGGACGCGGGAGGCGTCGGATTGGCGGCCCCGGCAGGCGCGCCGGCGCCCGGCACCTGGCCGGTATGGTCGAGTGCCGATGGCGCCCGGTCCATCCCTCCGAGAACGTTGCGTGCGAAAGAATCATAATCCGCCACCGCCCAAAATCCGGCGGCAGCAATCAGCGCAACCAGGGTGACGACCGCGGTGGTGAGCAGACCGGAGGGACTTCGCGGCGGCGGTGCGTTCACCAGCACCGGCAGCAGAGGCAGGCGAGGCGCCGCGCCGGCCAGGTCGAATCGGTCGAGCCACTTGTTCACGTCCGAGGGGCGCTGGTCGCGCTCCCAACGCAGGCCTTCCCGCAGCACCCGCCACTGCCCGCCGGCAATGCCGGGGGGACGCCGCGGCCGCAAGCGCTGCGCCCGGGCGTCGAGTGCGGTTCGGCCGGGAAAAGGATGCCGCCCCGACAGCACCGCGTAGGCGACGCACGCGAGCGCGAACACGTCGTCGCGCGCATCGGGATGTTGACCCTCGAGCAGCTGGCAGCTTGCATAGCCCGGCGGAGCGATGGGCGCGGGTTCCGACAACTCGATGTCGGCAGTCCACCTGTCGCGCAGAATCTTGTTCGACCCGCCGAAATCCAAAACCCGCAATTCCCCTTCATTGGTGATGTAGATATTTTGCGGACTGAGGTCGCCATGCACGACGCCGCGCGAATGCGAGTAGCCGAGGGCGGCGCCGACATCGCGGATGACGGCGAGCGCATACGGGCGCGGCAGGCCGGTGCCGTTCCTGATGGTGAGCACGCCGCTCAAGGGGGTTCCGGTCAACAATTCCATCGTAAAGAAGGCAATGCCGCCGTCGCGATCGAATTCATGCACGCGTACGATGTTCGGGTGCGACAACAGTTGCAGGTGCTGAAACCCGCGCTGCAGTTCGAATAGAAGCTCTTCGCGCGCGGCAACCGCCGCATGCAGCACCTTGAGGGCCACGCGCTGACCTGAGGCCGGGAGCGCGAGCCGGTACTCATCCAAGGCCTCGAACACGGTGCCCATGGCGCCCTGCGCGATCAGTCCGCGGATCCGGTAGCGATCGCGAAGCATGTCGCCGACGGCGACCTCGCGGACTTTGGCGTCGGAACCCGGCGCCGGTTTCTTCTGCGCCGCCAACGCGGCCGGGACAACGGCCGCCGGTGCGCGCGTCCGCATGCTCGCCGACGCCTTCACCGTGGGCACCTTCGCTGCCGGCGCCTTCAATGCCACGTCGTCGTCATCACCCCGGATTGCCGAGCTTTCGAGGCGCGATTTCAAGGATTGGAAGATCTCGGTCTTTATCTTTCCGCGCCGGTAATACTGATCGAGCAGCGACAACACTTCCCAGCTCGCTTCACCGTCTCCGCGAAAGAGATCGCGCATGGCAATCAAGAACGCTTCGGGGGTGCAGGTGCCGCTGGTAAGAGAATCGAGCCACGCGATCGCGGCGGCCTGACTGCCGTCGCGCGGCTGCGACCATCGGGCCGGCTCGGTTCCAGCGCTCATATCAACGATCCTCATTCACTCGATCCACAACTTAGTGACAGGACACAATACCGAAGATTCCGAAGGGAATGCTAAGCCGTTCTTTTTACGAGCTTTTATATGCGGTGCTAGTCGAGATCGAGGCTCAATGTATCACGAATCGCATCCGGCAACGGGGTCACCGAATGGCGGTATTCGTCGTGGTCCACGCCGATGCTCAAGGGTGCGCCGCCTTTCACGGTCCGGACCAGCGAGGGCGGCAGTTCAAAGCGCAAAAAATGCACAGCCGAGGTCTTGTCGGCGTTTTCGCGCTCCATGTCTTCATCGGCGATCGCGAACACAGGATCCAGGTCGTCAACGCGCACCCAACATCGATCTTCCACCCCGATCAGCCGTTCGAGCGCCGTTCGCCGCACCTCGGCATCGGGAAATTCCAGCAGAAGAGTGACCTTCCAGTTGCTGCCGTCGGGAATCAGCGGGTTGTAGGCGTCCAATTCGCCCTGGATTCCGTCGCTTTCGAAAATCCGCTCGGTGCGCAGCATTTCCTGAATCTGATAGCGGATCGTGACGGCGTCCTCGAAGCACCAGGTCATGTTGGGTCCCACCTGGACGTTGCGTTTCTGCTTGTGGGCGATGACCTCGCTGCGCAGGCGGCCCCGCTCGGAGGCGTATCGTTCGAGGCTCAAGAGGTCCGCGCGCGTCAGTTTCCTCATTCAACCCTCCGCCAGGCCGTAGGCCATCCTGAGCAGCGTCAGCGGGTGCGTCGGCGGCGCGGCATTTTCCAAGCCGCTCTCGATCTGGTGGCCGGCCATCGGGCAATCGCTCGCGTAGAAGTCGGCGCCGCTCGCCTGCACGCGCTGAAACACGGGTTTGCCGATCTTCATGGACGTGTCGCGAAACTCCCGCTTCACGCCATAGGTGCCGTTGTGGCCCGAGCACCGTTCGATCGGCTCGACGGTCGTTCCGGGAATCAGCTGCAACACATCGCGCGTCTTCAGTCCGATATTCTGCACTCGCAGGTGGCACGCTACGTGGTACGAGATCTTGCCGAGGGGCCGCTTGAAATCGGTGCGCAGCAGTCCGGCTTTATGCCGCAGCGCCAGATATTCGAACGGATCGAACATATGGCGCCTGACCTTGGCCACGTCGGCTTCGTCCGGAAACATCAGCGGCAGCTCTTGTTTGAACATCAGGACGCAGGAGGGAACGGGCGCGACGATGTCATAGCCGCGGTCGATCATCGCGACCAGATGTGGAATGTTCTTGTCCTTGAGCTTTGCGACCGCCTCGAGATCGCCGAGTTCGAGCTTCGGCATGCCGCAGCAGCTCTCCTGCTCCACCAGCACGAGTTCGATGTCGTTGTGTTCGAACACGCTCGCGAGATCGAGTCCGAGCTGCGGTTCATTGCGATTGCCGTAGCACGTGGCGAACAGCGCGACCTTGCCGCGGGTGACTCCCGCAGGCCGGGCGGCGACGGCGGTTTTTGGGCGCTTGCCGAGCTGCTTGCGCAGGGTGTTCGATCGATAGGGCGGCACGGGCGCCAGCGGATGCACGCCGAGCGCGGCGTCCAGGATCCTGCGCCCCACGGAGGAATTGTTGACCGCGTTGACGATTTCCGCAACGACGGGAATTCCTGCGATATTGCCGACCGTGTCCGTCGAACTCAGCACCCGGTCGCGCCAGCGCGTGGCACCGGTTCGGTTCTTCACCGCCTTGGCGCGCAGCATCAGGTGAGGAAAGTCGACGTTCCAAGGATGCGGCGGCACGTAGGGACACTTGGTCATGTAGCACATGTCGCACAAGTAGCAGTGGTCGACGACCTGGCCGAAGGCGCTCTTGTCGACGCCGTCGAGCTCGCCGGTTTTCGAATCGTCGATCAGGGAAAACAGGGTCGGAAACGAGTTGCACAAATTGAAGCAGCGGCGGCACCCGTGGCAGATGTCGAATACTCGCTCGAGCTCCTTTTCGAGCGCGGCGCCGTCAAAGAATTGCGGATCCTGCCAGCCGAGCGCATGGCGCGTGGGCGCCTCCAAATTCCCCTCGCGGGCTGAATTGGTTTCACCGTCCGACAAGTTTTTCTCCCGACGATAAGAGCCGCGGGCTCCGGGGACGGAGCCCGCATGCGTGGGTCGCCCGGCGGCGAGAATGCAGGGCTAGAGGTTGTCCAATGCCTTCTGAAAGCGATTGGCGTGCGATCGTTCCGCCTTGGCAAGCGTTTCGAACCAATCCGCAATTTCGCCAAAGCCTTCGTCTCTGGCGCTCTTGGCCATGCCCGGGTACATATCCGTGTATTCGTGAGTTTCGCCCGCTATGGCAGCCTTGAGATTCAGCGAAGTCGCGCCGATCGGCAAACCGGTCGCGGGATCGCCTACCGCCTCCAAGTACTCCAGATGGCCATGGGCGTGGCCTGTTTCACCCTCGGCAGTGGAACGGAACACAGCGGACACGTCGTTGTAACCCTCGACGTCCGCCTTGGCCGCAAAGTACAAATAACGACGATTGGCCTGCGATTCGCCCGCAAATGCGTCCTTCAGATTCTTTTCCGTCTTACTACCTTTCAAATTCACGACTCACTCCTTCCGATTGAAAATTCGGAATCAATTTGGATCTTTGCAGCGGCGGACGTTAGACCTCATGGCCGAGCCAAGTCAAATTGGCGCTCTCTATCGGCGCGATAGTCCGCGTCGATCGTTGCCCGGTGAACAGTCATCCAATAATGATCGCTGCGGTGCGAAACACCGGCCGCACCTTAACGCAACGGTACCGTTGCGTTTCCAATGCGGGGCGCGTAGCGTCCCAAGCCCTTGGGGAGCCGATTCGAGGAGCCTGCCATGCCTGATTTCAAGCGATTCACCTTCGGATCCGCCGCCGCGCTCGCGGCCAGCGTGCCGTATCGCTAAGACTGGCGCCACCCGGCGAGGCGGACGTCCGTCGCGTGCCAATGCACTGCGCCTGCGGCGGCGAATTCTGGAGGCCGCGACCGGAGTGTTTCTGGCACAAGGTTACGGATCGACAACCATCGAAGCGGTGGCGACGCGGGCGGGGATTTCGAAACGCACCTTCTACCATCGCTTCGACGACAAGGCGGTGCTGTTCGCCGCCGTGGTCCATGAGATCATCGAGCAGATCCGCGCTCCTGCGGATGTGCCCCTCATCGAAGGGGCGGCCTTGCACGATGTCTTGAGCCGTCTCGCCGGCATCATCCTGCGCGCAGCCCTTGCGCCTCAAGCCATTGCGCTGCATCGGCTGGTCATGGGCGAATCGGCGCGATTTCCGGAATTGGCGCACGCCGTGCATGACGACGGCAGCACCCGCGAAGCGGTCAACCTGATCGCCGGCCTGCTGGCGCGCGAGCCGCGCGGTGCGATGCACAGCGCGGAGGACCGTGCTTTTGCCGCGCAACAATTCATCTTCATGATCGTCGCATTGCCGCAGCGCCGCGCCATGGGATTCGGCAGACCGATGACGGTTGCCGAACTCGATTCATGGGCGGATCGCGTCGTCCGCCTGTTTCTCAACGGCTGGCGCGGCCTCAGCGGCGAATGAGAAACCTCAGGCTGCGCTTGAGCTTTGCGCCATACGGGGGCCGCAGGCCGAGCATTCCGGCCACATCGAATCTCGTCTGACGAAAGACGGCCCGCGCGTGGCTGAAGCGCCGGAATCCATGCTCGCCGTGGTACGCGCCCATGCCGCTCGCACCGATTCCGCCGAAGGGCAGCTCTTCGGCAAGAAAGTGCATGGCTACGTCATTGATGGTCACGCCGCCGGAACGGGTACGCGCGAGAAGCTCGCGCTCCTCCGTGCCGTCGTTGCCGAAATAGTAGAGCGCAAGAGGCGGCTCGCCGAGGTTGATGTGGGCGATCACGTCGTCGAAGCGTTCGTAGTCGCGCACGGGAAGCAGCGGCGCAAATATCTCCTCCTGCATGATGCGCATGTCGTCGGTCGCACCGAGGATCAGCGCGGGCGCCATCAACCGGGACGGCGCCGGCACCGCGAGCGGCCCCTCCGCCAACGAGATCACCCGGGCGCCCTTGGCGCGCGCATCGTCCAGCAGGTCGGTCATGTGCCGTACCTGACGATCGTTGACCAGGCTGGTGTAGTCGGCATTCCCCGGCAGTCCCGGATACGCGCGCTTCGACCACAAGCGTGCTTCGCTGACGAATGCGTCCGACAGCGTCCGCGGCACGCACACGTAATCCGGCGCCAGACACATCTGTCCCGCATTGGCAAGTTTGCCCAGCATGATGCGATCGACCGCGCGTTTCAGATCGGCGGAGCGCCCGATGACGGCCGGGCTTTTGCCGCCGAGTTCCAGGGTGACGGGGACCAGGTTCTGCGCCGCCGCCTCCATGACGCGCCGGCCGCCGGAGGTTGAGCCCGTGTAGATCAAGTGATCGAAAGGCAGCCTCGAAAAGGCCTCCGCAACATCCAGACCGCCGGTCACCGCCGCCACTTCGAGGACGTCGAAATAACGCGCGACCAAGCGCTGCAACAGCTCGGCGGTTCTCGGGGTCGATTCGGACAGCTTGATCAGGCATCGATTGCCGGCGGCGAGAATGCCCGCGAGCGGACCGAAGGTGAGCGTAACGGGAAAATTCCATGGACTGATCACGCCGACCACACCGAGCGGCTGGTGGATGATTTGCGCCCGTGTTCCGGGAACACCGATGGGCAGCGACAATCGCTGCCGCTGCGGGCGCATCCAGCGCCGCACGCGGCGCCTCGCGAATTTGAGCGCATGCACGGCGGGAAATATGTCCATCAACTGCGTGAGCATGGCGGCGCGCTGGCCGAAGTCCTCGGACAGGGCGGTGCAAATATCGCCTTGATGCGCCAGGAGGAGCGTCAGGGCCCGGTCGAGGCGGTCCATTCGAACGTCGGCGCCCGCAGGCCCGTCGCCGAGATGCGCCCGGCGCTGCGCATCGAAAAGTGCCGCGGCGGGGGCTGCATCGTTGCCCGTCGCGTCCGGCCGGTCAATCCTGGACGAAGGGGTTACCAATGAATTCCGCTCATGAGCGAGGCGAATGCGACCGCCGATGCGGCGCCCTTCATGTCGACTTCGCGGGACCCGCCCGCGGCTTCGGACTCCGGAAACATCTTGAAACTCTCGCTCATGACCGCCGTGTTGATCCGCGGTGCAAACGCCTCCACCACCTGGGCCAGCGTCCCCAGCGAGGTCGCGAGTCGTGCCGGCCGGTGCATGATCGCGGCGCACACCTGATCCGCCGCCTGCTCGGGCTGCAGCACGTGAAATCGATCGTACAATTTGGTCGGCGCAATCATCGGCGTGCGCACCAGCGGCATGTTGACGACGGTGAAGTATACATTCCGGTCGCTGTATTCGGCCGCCGCGCAGCGGGTGAAGGACTCGAGAGCCGCTTTGGAGGCATTGTACGCCGCAAAGCGGGCCGCGTTGGTGATCGCGCCGATCGAGGAAATGCACACGACGTGGCCCGACCCATGTTTGACCATGGCGGGCAGCAGGCCGAGCGTCATGCGAACCGCCGCGAAGTAATTGATGCTCATGAGGCGTTCGTAGTCGTGAAATCGATCGTAGGTATTGTCGATCGCGCGCCGTATGGATCGGCCGGCGTTGTTGATGAGAATGTCGATGTGGCCGTGCTCGGCAAGCAGCGCGGCCAGCAGGTCCTGCGCGGCCTTCGCATCGGTGATGTCGCAGGCGTAGTGGCTGACGCGTCCGCCGCGGCGCTCGATTTCGCCGCGTACGCCCGTGAGCTTCGCGATGTCGCGTCCCACGATGAGCACGTGCGCGCCTGCATCCGCGAGCTTGATCGCCGTCGCCCGTCCTATGCCCGAGGATCCACCGGTAATGAGAACGGTCTTGCCTCCCAGCACGGCACGCAGACGTCCCGCCGTGGCCAGGTTCGAGTCCATCCGGCGCTCCCAATAGTCCCACAGCCTGTACGCATACTCTTGCAGGGCGGGCACCTTGATCCCCGCCGCCGTCAGCAGCGACTGCGCCTGCGTAGAGCTGAAGCGGGTGGGATAGTCGAGCAACGAGACGGCCGAGCGCGGAATGCCGAGCTCTCTGAGCAGGCGGTCCGCGAGCCGGCGCAGCGGGCGAAGCAAATCACCCGACCCCGCGGATGCCGTCGCAGCCTTGAGCAGACTCGACTCGAGGCGAAGGGTCATGGTGGGTGCATGCGCCGCTTTCGCAAACAGGTTCAACACGTCGCCGATGCGCCGATCCTCCGGGTCCGTGAGGTGGAAGCATTTCCCGTCCTGCCCGGGCGCGTGGATCAAGTGGGCGAGAGCCGAAGCCACGAAGTCGACCGGCACCAGGTTGATGTGCCCGCCCTCGAAACCGACGAGCGGCACCCAGGACGGAAGCGCATCGCGCAATTTCTGGATCAATTTGAAGAGGTAGTAGGGGCCGTCGATTTTGTCCATGACGCCGCTGACGGAATGGCCGACGACCATCCCGGGCCGGTAGATTCGCCATGGTATCCGGCAGCCGCTTCGCACCAGCGCTTCGGATTCATGCTTGGTGCGAAAGTAGGGCTGCTGCAGATCCTGCGCCTGGTCGAACATCTGCTCATCGAACACCCCGGCGTAGCGTCCGGCCACTGCGATCGAGCTGACCAGGTGAAAGCAGCCGGCCCTGAGATCGTGCGCGAGCTTGAGGGCGTTGCGCGTTCCGGCGACATTGGCGGCTTCCAGGGCTGCGGATTCGGCGGCCAGATCGTAGAGCGCACCGAGGTGGATGAAATGACGGATCGTACCGCGCAGCTGTTCGCGCATGGCCGCCGGCACGCCGAGCGCGTCATCCTTGAGGTCGCCCTCGACTGCAATGATCAGCTTGGCGACCGCGGCATTGTCCTCAAGCAGGCGCCCGATACGGGCGCGCGAAGCAGGTCTCACCAGCACGTAGATCGGCTCACCGCGAGCAGCGATCTCGGCGATGAGATGCCGGCCGATGAAGCCGGTGCCTCCGGTGACGAAGTAAGCCATTGCTTGTATCCTGGACGCCTAGATCAGCTCACGATACGCAGCTGTCTCCCCGCATTGGTATCAGGACAAACCGAGGGGTCAAAAGCGCGCGCGAAAGGTTCACAATGCGCTTCATGAACGCTGCAGCGGACATGTCGAGTGTGGATCGGGCATGGCTGTTGATGGATCGGCCATCGCACCCGATGATGATCGTCGGTCTGATGGTGCTCGACGGGCGCATCGAGCACGCGCAGCTGCGCGCTTTGATCGAGCAGCGGTTTCTCGCATACAAGCGCTTTCGATGCATGCCTGTCGCCAATCCCATGGGAGCGAGCTGGGCCGAAGCGTCCCAGTTCGATCTCGACGATCACGTGCTGCGCAGCGCGCTGCCCCTGCCCGCCGGCCAGCGCGAACTCGAGACGCTGGTAGGCGAGCTCGCGAGTACTCCCTTCAACGTCGGCAGGCCGCCGTGGACTTTTCACCTGGTGGAGAACTATCAGCGCGGCTGCGCGATCATCGTGCGGATTCATCATTCGTACGGGGACGGGATTGCGCTCACCCAAGTCTTGCTGTCGATCACCGACGGCCATGCCGCCCGCAGGGGTCACGCCGCGATGCAAGCGCAGGCCCTGTCCGCAGGCAGCGACCTGACGGGCGGGTGGCTGCCGGGACTGGTCATCGACACGTTGCGCGGGGGCGCACAGCTGACTGAAAAGGCCCTGCACTATGCGTTGCATCCCTCGGAGGCCTCGACCGTCGCGCGCCAGGCGCTCGGCATGGTAGGCGAGCTTGCACACATCGGGCTGCTCACGGACGACCCGCCGACGTTGCTGAAGCGCCCGATGTCGGGAACCCGGCGTGCCGCATGGACCGATGCGCTGTCGTTGGAGGAAGTCCGTACGATGAGCCATGTCCTCGGGTGCACGATCAACGACGTGCTGATGTCGACGCTCGCCGGCGCGCTCGGACGCTATCTCGAATCGCGCGGGCATCCGGCCTCCGGTGTGGGGATACGGGCCGCAGTGCCCGTGAATCTGCGCACCGCCGAACATCCGCAGCCGAGCCTCGGAAATCGCTTCGGCTTGGTGTTCGTCGATCTGCCGATCGGCATCCGCCATCCGCTGGAGCGCTTGTACGCCGTGCGCGCGTCGATCCAGAAGTTGAAGGACTCGCCACAGGCGCTGATCACGCTCGGACTGCTGTCGTTGATCGGCAGCATGCCGGCTACGGCCGCGGAACCCATGATCGCCCTGTTCAGCGCCAAAGCCAGCGTGGTGGCCTCGAACCTGCCGGGACCGCGAACCGAGATTCAGATCGCGGGTGCGGCGGTGTCGCAAGCGTTGTTCTGGGTTCCCCAGGCGGGCGACATCGGCATCGGGATCAGCATGCTGAGCTACAACAACCGCGTGCACGTCGGGGTGATCGCCGACCGGTACCTGATCCCCGAGCCCGCCGGGCTGGTCGATCAAATCACGGACGAATTCGAGCGCCTGGTGATGCTCGTGCTCCTCGGCGCCGGATCGGTCGCGGAGCCCTTGCCCGTCAGGCAAGTCCGCGCTTTGCCCTCTCGACGTCGAATTGTTCCATCGCATCGATAGGCTCGCACGCCGCCGCTCGTTCGAGCAGATCCTCGGCCTGCGCGCGATAGCGGCCGGCGTCCAACAACATGAGACCGTTCGCGTATTCGATGTGCACGATCGGCGATGACGGCGCAAGTTTGGCCGCCCGTTTGAACTGCTCGAGAGCCCTGTCTTGCGACGCACCATAGGTGAGACCCGCCGCGAGCCTGCCCAGTTTTCCGATCAGCTCCGCGTGGTAGAGGCCGAGCGCGACGTGCGCCTCGGCGTGCGCCGGCTCGAGTTCGATCGCGCGCTCGAGGTGCGCTCGCACACGGCCCGCCACCCCCGATGCGGCCGCCTTGATGATCGATATATCCTGACTATAGCGGCCCAACACGAGTGCAAGCATGTATTGCACGTTCGCGTGGTCGGACAGCACTTTCACCGCGGCTTCGCCGCGCTTGGCGGCGGCTTCGAGAAGCTCGATCCTTTGCGCCGCGCTGTGCCGCCCGTACACTGCGTAGATCCCCGCCGCCTTGTTCGCGACCACCGAGCCCAGGGGTCCGAGTCCGCTGCCGAGCTTGATCGCAGCCGGAAAATCCCCTTCGTGAAACGCGCGCCATGCATCGCGCAATCCTGGAACGGCGCCCGCCGATCCGCCGTGCGCATCGAGCCACGCGGCAAACGGCGCATTTCCCGTTCCCAGGCGCGCAATCAATTTCGAGTCTGGCCATGGTTCCCGATCACCGTGGTGCAACTTCCCCCAGAGCTTGTGCAGCTTGTCATCCGAATAGGTGAACGCGGCGTCATTCGCGGCGCGAACTTTCTTGCTTGCTGTGCGCATTGCGCTACTCCTCTGCGGCAAGTACCAATCCCAATGATTCCATCGACTCGATAGGATCGCATCCTAGTTCAATTGTGCGGTCGGGTAGATAAGGGTTTATACACATCTGGAAGGGGTAAGTGACATGGCAAGCAAGAGAAAGCCGCGGAAGATCACCCGCAAGACGAAGGCGAAGACGAAGACCACGGCGCCGGAGCGCGTGCTCGACACGATGAATCAGATCTGGTTGGCCGGCCTCGGTGCCATGGCCAAGGCGCGTCAGGGTGCTCCGCAGATGCTGAATGACCTGGCCGCAGAAGGCGCGCGTATTCAGGCCAATACCCGCGGCTCCGCGGAAAAGGCGCTGGGCGGATTGCTGAACGACGTGAAGGCCACCATCGATTCAGGGGTGAGCCAGGTTCGCGGCCAGGCCGGGGACGCGTTGGAAAATCTGGAAACCATTTTCCAGACGCGCGTACGACGCGCATTGTCGCAGCTCGGTGTGCCAAGCTCCGACGATGTGGCGAGCCTCGGCAGGCGAGTCGACCAGCTGACCGCCAGCATCAACAAGCTTGGTGCCAAGGGGCCGGCATCGCGCCGCTCGCCCGGCGCACGAAGAGGGTCGAACTCGGTACACGCCGCGGCATAGTCATGCTGACCATCGAGCCAGCGCGGCACCGCCGCGCTGGCTGCGGGAAGCTGGGAATCGCGCTCGCGGGCGGCGGGCCGTTGGGCGCATTCTACGAGCTGGGTGCCCTGCACGCGCTCGAGGAGGCGATCGTCGGGCGCGAATTGACGGATTTCGACATGTATGTCGGCGTGAGTTCAGGGTCCGTCATCGCCGCAGGTCTGGCGAACGGCATCGACACCACGGCGATGGGGTCGATCTTCATCCACGACTCTTCGACGATGCTGCCTCTCACGCCGGAGATGCTCATGCATCCCGCCATCGGCGAGTATGCGCGCCGCATCGCGATGCTGCCGGATGCTCTGATCGGGATCGGACGACTGTTGATGCGCGACCCGCTGCGCGGCGTGTGGCCGACGGTAGTGCAGTCCTTGGGCAGCATCGTGCCCGCGGCGCTGTTCGACAACGGGCCCCTGGAACGCTATCTGCACGAGCTGTTTGCCCAGCACGGGCGCACGGACGATTTTCGCAAACTCAAGGCCAGGCTGTGCGTCGTGGCGACGCATCTCAACACCGGAACATCGGTCGCGTTCGGCGACGACGCCCATGACGGGGCGCCGATCTCGCGCGCGGTCGCCGCGAGTGCGGCGCTGCCCGGTCTTTACGCCCCCGTCGAAATCGATGGGCGTCCGTATGTGGATGGCGCCCTCATCCGCACGATGCATGCGTCGCTGGCTCTGGAAGCCGGCTGCGAACTCGTCATCTGCATCAATCCGCTCGTGCCCTTCAATGCCTCGCATGCCGCGCCGCGGCGGCGCTTGAGCCTCGCCGACGCGGGACTGCCGGTCATTCTGGGCCAGACTTTCCGCGCGCTCATTCATTCGCGCATGCAAGTCGGCATGGCGAGTTACGGCGCGCGATTCCCGCGGGCCGACACGCTTCTGCTCGAGCCGGATGGCGGCGATGAGAGGTTGTTCTTTGCCAACGTATTTCGATATTCGGGACGACGAAGCCTGGTGGATCACGCCTATCAGCGCACCCGGCGCGATCTGCTCGCGCAGGCCGGCGGGTTGGCGGCCGTCCTGGACCGGCACGGGCTGTCGCTGAACACGAAGCGTCTGCGCGAAAGACATCGCACGTTTTCCACGGCCGCGAAGGAACGCGCGCTGCGCTCACGGCACGCCGTCAGACGTCTGGAGCGCGCCCTGGGCCGGCTCGAAAAAGCATTGTCGCTCCCATGAATGCCGCTCATGGACCCGACCGACCACCTGGAGCGGCTGCTGGCGCGAAAGAAGGCGATCGAGGGCCGAATTGCCGCATCGCCCGCGTATTCAAGGGCCTTTTCGGATCTTCGCGCCTGGCAGACCGGCCGCCTCGCGCAAACGTACGCAGATCTGCGCCGCGAGCATCGATATTCGGCGGCGGTGGAGTTTTTCCTGAGCGATCTGTACGGTCCGCAGGACATGTCGCGGCGCGACAGCGACCTGCTGCGGGCCTGGAGCTATTTCAAGCGGGTGCTTCCCGGAGCCGCGCTCGAAGTGCTCGAACTCGCCGTCACCCTGGATGTCCTGAGTGCGGAGCTCGATCAAGCAATGGCTGAACAACTTGTGAGCGGCCCGGTGACGGACGCCGCCTACGCACACGCATACCGCCGGGTGGGCCGCGCGAGCGGACGCCGGCGCCAAATCGCTCTGCTGATCGGCATCGGCGAGGGCCTGGACCACATCGTGCGCAATCGGTGGATCGGCGCGGCCCTGCGCGCAGCCCGTGTTCCCGCGCGCGCCGCGGGCCTGGCCGAGCTTCAAGGCTTCCTGGAGAGGGGCTTTGCCGCCTTCCGGCAGATGAAAGGCGCGCAGCACCTGCTCAAGGTGATTCGCGCGCGCGAGACGCATCTGATGGACGCAATGTTCGGCGGTGCGGAGAGCGAATTCGGCGAGATCGGCGTCATTCGGGCGGGCGCGCCATGAATACCGACGAGTACGACTACGTAATCGTCGGCGCGGGTTCGGCCGGATGCGTGCTCGCCAACCGCCTCTCGGCGCGTGCGGACGTGCGCGTGCTGCTGCTGGAAGCGGGTGGCCGGGACTCCAGTCCGTTCATCCACATGCCCGCCGGCATCGCGCGTCTGGTCGACGACCGGCGCGTGGATTGGCGCTACTACACGGAGCCCGAGCCCGGGCTTCAAGACCGTCGGCTCTACTGGCCGCGCGGAAAGGTCCTCGGCGGCAGCAGCTCGATCAACGCCATGTGCTACACGCGCGGACACGCCCGCGACTATGACGAATGGGCGGAATCTGCCGGGCAGGGATGGAGCTACGCGGGCGTGCTGCCCTATTTTTTGAAATCCGAGGATCACGCCGCAGGCGCCAGCGCATATCACGGTGTCGGCGGGCCGCTGTCGGTCACCGATTTGAAGTTCCGCAATCCTTTGAGCGCCGTGTTTGTGGAGGCAGGGGTTGCGTGCGGGCTCAAGCGAAACACCGATTTCAACGCTGCCGTGCAGGAGGGCGTTGGGTTCTATCAGGTGACGCAGCGCGACGGGCGGCGCTGCAGCGCCGCCGTCGCCTACCTGCGCCCGGCGCTGAGGCGGGTGAATCTTGCGGTACGTACCGGGTGCCTGGCGACACGCGTGGTCTTTTCCGGGGCGCGGGCGTGCGGCGTCGAATATATCCAAGGCGGCGTCACCCGGATCGCCCGCGCGCAGCGCGAGGTGCTGCTCGCGGCCGGCGCGATCGGCTCTCCGCAACTGCTCCTGCTCTCCGGCATCGGGCCGGCCGACGATCTGCGCGCCCTCAAGATCCCTGTTCTGGCCGACATACCCGAGGTCGGCGCAAACCTCCAGGATCACCTCGATTTCTGCACGCTCACCAAGTGCACCCGACCCATCACCTACGACTTCACCAAGTGGCAGGAATTGGCGGTCGCATTGCGCTATCTGCTGACTCACTCTGGACCGGGCGTCAGCAATGTGGCGGAGGCGGGCGGCTTCGTCCGCACGGCGCTTGCGCCGGATTCGCGCCCCGACCTGCAGTTGCATTTCGTACCCGCCCAGCTCGATGATCACGGCCGCAACCGGCTCGAGGGTCACGGCTTCACGGTGCACGCATGCGTGCTGCGGCCGCACAGTCGGGGACGTCTGCTGTTGAGATCCGCACTGCCCGCGGACGCGCCACGCCTTCGTGCTTGCTATCTCAGCGATGCGCGCGACATGGATACCCTGCTGGAGGGAATTCGCGTGTCGCGCGAAATCATCCGCGCCGCTCCCTTCACGCCCTTTCGAGGACCGGAAATCTTCCCGGGCGAGGCGCTCAATTCGCGGCACGAAATGGAAGAGGTCGTGAGGCGCAAAGCCGAAACCATCTATCACCCGGTGGGCACCTGCCGGATGGGCGGCGATTCGAAGTCGGTCGTCGATCCGGATTTGCGCGTGCGCCAGATGGCGGGCCTGCGCGTCATCGACGCATCCATCATGCCGCGGCTGGTGGGCGGAAACACCAACGCTCCCACCATCATGATTGCCGAAAAAGCGGCGGACTCGCTGCTCGCCTGAGCGCACAGCCTCATCGATGAGAAAACCGCATCGCAACCTTGCAACCGATCTTCGCGGCGCGACCCGCATGGCGGTCAGCGCGATCAGCGGCATCACCGGTCTGGTCGAAGCCCTGCATGGGACGATCGCCCGGAAATATTCGCGCTCCGCGGGGAGGGTTGTCGGCGGCGCGATCGACGGGGTCAAGGACGCGGTCTACAAAAGCATCCGCGGCATCGCGCACGGAGTCGGCACGGGACTCGACCTGGCGCTAGGCGCCATCGAGCAAGCGCTCGGCCGTACCGAATCGTCGCCAATCCGGGAGTCGATGGTCGCGGCGTTGAACGGAGTCTTGGGCGACTATCTGACCTCGAGCGGCAATCCGCTCGCCATCGCCATGCAAATGCGCCGCGAGGGACGGCCGCTCGTGCTGACGCGCGAGGGTTTGACCCCGGCGATTGCAGTCCCGAGCGCGAAGGTGGTGGTGCTGGTGCATGGACTGTGCATGAATGATTTGCGCTGGAATCGCGGCGGCCACGATCATGGCGCCGCGCTGGAGCGCGATCTCTCCTATACCGCGGTTTATCTGCGCTACAACAGCGGATTGCATGTGTCATCGAACGGACGCGAATTGGCGTGCATGCTCGAGGCACTGGTTGCGGCATGGCCGGTGCCGATCACGGAGCTGTCGATCGTCGCGCACAGCATGGGCGGCCTCGTGGCCCGAAGCGCCTGCCACTATGCGGCGATATCAGGCTGCTCGTGGCTTGGCATGCTGCGCAAGATGGTGTTCCTCGGCACGCCGCATCAGGGTGTTCCGCTGGAGCGGGTGGGCCACTGGCTCGAACTTCTCTGGGACAAGACTCCTTACACAGCGCCCTTCGGGCGGCTGGGCAAGGTGCGCAGCGCGGGCATCACCGATTTGCGCTATGGGTTCCTGGTCGACGAGGACTGGCAGGGGCGCGATCGGTTCGCAAAGGACGCCGCTCCGCGCAGTGCGCCGGCGCTGCCCCAGGGCGTCATGTGCTTCGCCATCGCCGCAACGCTCGGGCGCGCGAGGGCGCCGCTGCGCGATCGATTGATCGGAGACGGCTTGGTTCCCGTGCCGAGTGCGCTGGGCCAGGGTGGCGATGCACCGCTTCTGGCGATTCCGGCGTCGCACCAGCATATCGTCTACGCGGCAAATCATCTCGATTTGTTGAGCCGTCTTGCCGTGTACCGGCAGATTCGCAGCTGGCTCGCTTCAACGGAGGGCGGCTCCGTGCTTCAATCCGATCCGGTGCCGGGCTCTATTCCAAGGGGGGAACTCCCGGCCGAAACGGCGATCTCTTGAGCAGCGGGCAGATGCACGAGGTTGGGGCATGGACTATGAACTTTATTACTGGCCGGCGATTCAAGGCCGCGGCGAATTCGTGCGTCTCACCCTCGAGGAGGCCGGCGCAACATACCGGGACGTCGCGCGCGAGTCCGGAAAGGGAGCCGGAGTCTCGGCACTCATGCGTTTTTTGGACGGCCGCGGCACGCACCGGCCTCCGTTCGCACCGCCGTTCCTGAAGGCCGGGCGGCTCGTCATCGGGCAAACGGCGAATATTCTTGAGTTCCTGGGCCCGCGTCACGGTCTCGCGCCGAAAGAGGAGGGCGGACGCCTGTGGACGCATGAGCTGCAGCTCACCATGGCGGATTTCGTCTCGGAAATACATGACACGCATCACCCGATTGCGTCCGGACTCTATTACGAGGATCAGAAGAAGGAGGCGCGGCGCCGGGCCGCTGATTTTCTGAACAACCGCGCGCCCAAATTTCTCGGCTACTTCGAGCAGTTGCTCAAGCGAAACGGCCGGCGCGAGAGCTATCTCGCCGGAGCGAAACTGACTTACGCGGACCTGTCCATGTTCCAGATCATGGCAGGCTTGAGCTATGCCTTTCCCCGGGCCATGCGCAAGTCCGCCCGCTCACACCGGCGGCTGTCCGCGCTGCACGAAAGGGTCCAAGAACGCCCGCGAATTGCCGCATACCTCGCGTCGCCTCGTCGCATCCCATTCAATGACGAGGGGATCTTTCGCCATTACCCCGAGCTCGACGCGGCGTAGGGACCCATGCCAGATCCTGCGACGGAGCGCCCCTCCATCATTGCCGGGCATACGACGCGTTTTGATCCGCAGGGCCTCTTGCGGCCGTGGACATCCTGGAACGATGCCCTGGATCGCGAAATGAACTTCTATCAGCAGTGCCCTTCGGAACACGGGTATCCGCGTTTCGTGTTGGCCACGTTCCTCGATGGCGACTGGACTCCAATCCCCGACCGCACGGATACGATTCCCGCGACCCAGAACGGCATGGGGATACTGTCCTACCTCAAGTACCACGAGTTGCGCGGCCGGAATGATCCGCGTTTTCTCCGGACAGCGTGCTCGATGGGCGATTATCTCATGCAAGAAGCGCTGACTCCCGCATCCGGCCGATACCCGGCGTTCACGCGTTCGACGGGCAAGCGCGACCAGTTTCCGCTGGCGGCGGACTGCGGATCTCAGGCGGACCGGCCGCACGAGATCGAGCCCGACAAGGGCGGGCTCGCAGGCTACGCGCTGGTGCTGCTGGCCGACGCCGCAGGCGAGCGCAGGTATCTTGAATGCGGATTGCACAATGCCCGGGTGCTCGCGGCCGTTCAGCAGCAGGGCGACGCATCCCGCTCGCCATGGCCCTTTCGCGCCGACTACCGCACCGGCGAGCCCCGCGGGCCGGTGTCCGGGAACATGACTTATATTCTACGGCTGTACGATGAGTTGCTTGCGCGCGGATATGCGGAATTTTCCGCGCCTCGTGGGTCACTGTGGGAATGGGTGAAGCGCCATCAACTGCCAAGTGCGGCCGACGATGGTTCCCTGTTCGCTCAGTTCTTCGAGGATCACGACACACCCACCAACCGCACGGCATGGGCACCGCTGAATCTTGCGCGATACCTGCTCGAGAAGCGCGAATCCCTCGATCCCGAATGGCTGTCCGAGTCGGGCACGCTGCTGGAATTCGTCCGCCGGAACTTCACCCACGTTCAGTTCGGCGTGACCGTTTGCCACGAGCAGGACGAGGATAAGCAAGCCTGGGGCGGGATCATTGCAACTTACGGCGCGGTGCTCGCGCTCTATGCGAAAGCCGCCGGGGCCGCGGCCCTGGCTCACGAGGCTCGCCGCGTGCTCGATTTCACGCTCTACTCGATCGACGAGCGGGGCCGCCCTCGCGATCTCTTCACGAATCCGGTGCCCGGCGGCTGGCAGGAGGATGCCCACACGGACGTCGTGCACAACTTCGCCGATGCCATCAAGGCTTACCCCGAGTGGGGTGCGGAACGCTGAACGCGCCTCAGGTGGATTCGGTGGTTGCGCGAACGCCAAGCGGCCGGGTGGTACGCCATGCCATCAACATGGCCACGAACACCAGCGCCGCCGCCAGCAGGAAGGGCGCGCCCGGCAGCTTCCAGTCGGCGTGGGTGATGAAGGTGGCGAAAGTGACGCTGAACATCGTCGGCCCGAGGAGGCTCGCCAGACCCGTGAGGCTCGCGAGCGCTCCCTGCAGCCGTCCCTGCTCGGTCGCATCCACCGACCTCGTCATGATGGTTTGCAGCGAGGGAGTGGCGATGCCCCACAGGGCCATCACCGGGACGCCGATCCAGAATATCGGTCCGGTGGGCGCAAGGCCATAGATGGCGAATCCCAACGCGCCGAAGGTCAGTCCCCAGGCCACCGCACGCCGTTCCTTGACCCATCTCACGACGGGCTTCACCAGAAGGCCCTGGACGAGGAGCGAGGAGATGCCCACGCCGGCGAGCAGGAGGCCCACCGCCCGCGTATCCCATCCATAACGATAGTGCATGTACAGCACCGTGGTGCTCGGCAGGACCACGTGCGCGAGATTGAGGAGAAAATAGCTGCCAGCGAGCCCCGCGAGCATCGGATGCGAACGCAGCAGCTTGAGCGCCCCGATGGGATTTGCATTCTTCCAGGAAAAGGCGACACGCTTGTCCTGTGGCAGCGACTCCGGCAGCACGAACAGCCCCCAGCACACATTGGCCAAGGCCATGAATGCCGATGCCCAGAACGGCAGCCGCGGCGAGATGGCGCCAAGCACTCCGCCGATCGCGGGCCCCAGCACGAACCCGATGCCGAAGGCCACGCCCATCAACCCGAAGCTTGCGGCGCGCTTTTCCGGGGGAGTTACGTCCGAGATGTACGCGCCGGCAGTGGCGAAACTTGCGGCGGTGATTCCGGATATCACCCGGCCGACCAACAGCCACCACAGGTTCGGCGCGAGCGCCATCAGGATGAAGTCCAGACCCAGACCCGTGCAGGAGAGGAGAATCACGGTGCGCCGACCGAAATGATCGGACAGCGATCCCTGCACCGGCGAGAAGATGAACTGCATCAGCGCCCATGCCGTGCCGAACAACCCGTACATCTGCGCGGCGCGCGCCGCGTCGCCGCCCATGAAATCCTGCACGAGCATCGGGAGCACGGGAATGATCATGCCGAAAGCCAGCATGTCGATGAGCACCGTGACGAAAATGAAAGCCAACGCCGCCTTGCGTCTGGGACTGGGTATGTTCATGCCCTTGAGTTTACAATAGGCATCCAACGACAGGAGCCATCGACATGCTGCCGACACGCGCGTCCCAAAAAGTGATGGATTCGGAAGAGTGGCGCCTGCGGTGCGAGCTCACGGACTTTTATCATCTCGTGGACTTTCTCGGCTGGACCGAGATGATCTTCAACCACATCTCCGTGAGACTTCCCGGAGGCTCGCACCTTTATCTCGTCAATCCGTTCGGCCTCAACTACGCCGAAATCACTCCGGACAATCTGCTCAAGGTGAGCATCGACGGCCGCCTGGTGGAGCCCTCGGATTATGAGGGCAACCCCGCCGGCTTTGCTTTGCACGGCGCAATTCACGAGACCCGTCCGGACGTTGCGTGCGTCGCCCACACGCACACCACGGCCGTGTCGGCGGTTGCGATGAAGCGCAGCGGTTTCGATCACAATAATTTCTATGGGGCGCAGATCTTCGGCCGGGTCGGCTACCACGACTTCGAAGGCATCACTCTGTATGCAGACGAACGCAGCCGCATGATTGCGAGCCTGGGCGACAAGCATGTGCTCGTCCTCAGGAATCACGGGATCGCCGTGTGCGAGCGCGACATCCCGACGACCTTCATGCTGCTGTGGACCGTGCAGCGGGCGGCTGAAATCCAGTGCCAGGCGGCGGCTCTGGGCGGGGACGATGTGCCGTTGAGCGAGGCGGTGCAGCGGCGCTGCCGCGAGGCGGTCACCGATTTGGGCAGCGGCATCCGCGTGGCGCGTCTGTTGTTCGATGCGACCGTGCGCCGCATGCGATCGCGCGGCGGCCGCCCGCAGTGAACGGACCGCCCGGCAGCCCCTAGCCCGCGACGGTCGTCACACGCGGCTCGCCGGACCGCGCCGCCCCCTGGTTCTCCGCATCGATGAGCTTTCCGAGCACCCGCCGGAAGTGCGCGAGCGGTGCGTCCGCGAGGATGGCGAGCATCTGGAAATCGGGGTCCTCCTCGAGCGTTTTCTGCTGCCGTTCGATGATCTCCTTGTCCTCCATGAAGCCTTCGATGAGGCTGTCCAGCAGCGAGCGAGAAATCGTGGAGTCTGCGCCCTCGAAATTATTGAGATAGGACCAGAAGAAGTGGGTCGTACGGTCCGTTTCCGGGGTCATGAACTGGCAGTTTCTATACTGCTTCGCACCCGCGAGATTGCCGGTCTGCGCGCCCTGACCGGCCGGGGCGAAAAGCGTTTCCATGTGGAAGATTCCGGGTATCAGCATGGTCGCGATATTGCGGCGGTCAACCCTTGAGTGCTTGTCGCGGATCACCTTCCTGTGGAAGGGCGGCGGATCGCTGTCGAGGTGCCACCGCTCGACGCGAAAGCCGCGCTCCAGCCGTTCGACGACGGTCGGCTTGGTGACGAACGCATACTCCTCCGATCCGCCGAGCGTCTTGGTGTGCACGAATGCCAGATGCGAGAAATCGCTCAAGTTATCGACGATCAAGAGATAGTTCGCGTCATAGTGCAGATAGGCCGGAATTCCCTTCCATTCCGGGTCGGCGAGGTAGGGCAGATCCACGATCAGCGCAGGATCCGCCGCGGCCGCCTCTCCCAGCCAGATCCAGATGAAGTGGCTTCGTTCGACCACCGGATAGGAGCGCACCCTCATCTTCGGTGGAATCATTTCCTGCCCGGGAATCTGCACGCACTTGCCGGCACCGTCGTATTTGATGCCGTGATACATGCATCGCACGGCGTCCCCCTCGAGCCGCCCTTTTGAAAGCAACGCGCCGCGATGCGCGCAGCGATCGTTCAGTGCGATGACCTTGCCGCTTTCGCCGCGGTACAGGAGCACCCGCTCTCCGAGCAACGTACGATTGAGCAGCCTGCCGTCGATCAGCTCATGATCCAAGGCCGCCACATACCAGCAATTCTTGAGAAACATGGTCAGCTCCCCGCCCGTCCGGGCCGCTTCACCGCACTTTCGCGCCTTCCTGGATTATACGACCTGTTGGGCCGCCGAACAGTCTTCGTCCCAGCCGAAACAGCGGCCAGCCCGTGAGCAAGATGATGATGCCGGCCACCGCGAGCCGCGGCTCGAGGGTGAATACGCGCGCCGCCACCCCGAGCAAACACAGGATGTAGAAAATCGGCAGGAGGGGGTACCCCATCATGGAAAAGCCACCCTCCACCGAGGGGCGTCGCCTCAGCACGAACAGCGTCGAGGCGACAACCGCCAGGGTGAGGGTATCGGTGAACATCACATAGTGCAGCAATCTATCGAACGAGCCGAGCAGGAACGCCGGCAGCAACATGGTGGCTCCGAAGAACAGCAGTCCGACCTCCTGCACCTGAGTGTCCGGATTCACGCGCAGGAACGCCCGCGGCAGCACGCCGTCCTGGGCCATCGCATAGAAGCTGCGCGGCATCTGCAGGATCGTTGCATTCACGAAGCCGGCGGCGGAGAGGAACACCGCCAGCGAAACCAACACTTCTCCGGCAGGTCCGAACGTCGCGCGCGACAGCGCCGCCGCCGCGAGCTTCGACTCGGCGATGCCCCCGAGTCCCAGCACACGCTGATAGGCAAGATTGAGCACCAAGTAGAGTCCGACGACGGTGAACATGCCGGCCGTTATGGCAAGCGGAAAGCGGCGGCGGGCGTCCTTGAGATCCGCCCCCAGGTTCATCGTCAGTTGATAACCGCCATAGGAATAGAAACAGGGTATGAGTGCCGACAAGAGACGCAGCCCCGAGGGCGAATCGGACGGAGGTTCGGCCGCGCCTGAGCGCCGGGCAAACACCAGGGCGATGAGCGCAAGACCGACGATCATCGCGATCTTGAGGACCGACAGAAGATTCTGCAGGTGCGCCCCGGGCTTCACTCCGCGGTAGTTCAATGTCAGCAGGATGAGCATCGTCGCGCACGCCACCACCAGCGATGCGTGTGGAGTCCGCCATTCGGGCGGCAGCAGCACCGGCACCAGGTAGTCGGCACCGATGAACGCAACGCCTGCGGCGCCGGCCCCCTGCATCAGCGTCTGGGCCCAATTGAGCATGAACGCGAATGTGGGGTGATAGCAGTCGGCAACCACGCGGTAGTAGCCTCCCGCACGCGGGAATCTCGACCCGATTTCCGCGAAGGTGAGGGCGCCTATCAGGCTGATCAGCCCGCCGGCGATCCATGCGGTGAAAAAGAGAGCGCTGCTGCCGGCCGCACGGGCCACGATGGCGGGCGTGCGGAAGATACCGATGCCCACGACGAGGCTGAACACCACCATCGCCGTGTCGAACGTCGAGAGCCGCGCGCGGATGTGGCCCGCGCCCTGCTCAGCGGCCACGCAGTGCTTCCTCTGCAAGCGTCGCAAGATGCCTGAATTGATCCAGATCGTTATAGAGCTGCGCGGAAATGCGCAGCAGCGGGACCGGATGCGGGTAGAGCCAGGTTTCGACGTTGCGCTCGCGAAACCATCCGTGCAGACCCTTCACATCGAGGCGGCTCGCCGGCGAACCCGGCAGGGGCGCCGGCAGCGGGACCGACGCCATCGATCCGATCATCGAGTCGGGGCACGGCGCATCGACGCCCATCGCGCGCACCAAGAGATCCCGCGCCTGCAGCGCCAAGTGGCGGTTGACCGCCATCACCTCCGGCCAGCCGCCGGGCAGCAGGCCGGCGATGTAACGCAGCGCCTCCGGGATGCACAACCAAGATGTCGGATCGAATGTTCCCGTCCAGTCGAATTCTGCGTGGAACCTGCTCGTATAGCCGTGGCTGATCACATTCGGATGCAGCCCCGCCTGTCGATCTCTCCGCACGTGCAGGAAGGCGGCCCCTTTCGGAGCGCACAGCCACTTGTGCGCATTGCCGGTGTAGTAGGCCGCGCCGAGATCAGACAGGTCGATCGGCACCATGCCGGGAGCGTGCGCGCCGTCCACCAGCACGTCGACGCCGCGCGTCATCAACTCGCTCACCAGCCGCTTGAGGGGCAAAACGAGCGCCGTGGGGCTCGTGACATGGTCAAGGAGCGCCAGGCGCGTCCGCGGCGACACACGCTCCAGGATCGCGGAGACGATCTCCTCCTCATGAGCGCAGGGGAAGGGCACGCTGGCCACCACCACGCCGGCGCCGCTTCGCTCCGCCACGAAGTCGACGGCGTTGCGGCACGCGGCGTAGGTATGATTCGTGATGAGCAGTTCGTCCCCGGGCGCAAACTTGATTGAGCGCAGCACGGCGTTCACGCCCGCCGTTGCGTTCGGCACAAACACCAGATCCTGGGATCGGCTCCCAGAAAGGCCGACAATGTTCCGCGCGCCGCGTCGAGCCGGGCGGGCAGGGCTCCCACCAGGAAGTCGACCGGCTCCCGCTCCATCTCGCGACGAAGCGCCGCCTGCGCCTCCAGCACTGCAGACCGGACAGGCGCCGAACGATCCGTGGTTCAAGTAGATGACCGATGGATCGAGGCACCAGAGTGCAGCAAGGTTCATGCCGCTACGATGCTTGAGTTCGTCGAGTAACGCCAGAGCGGAGTCTCAAGGCATGGAACCTTTCGAGGCGATGCGAGGTCCACTACCCGAACGTACTTAATGCCGCGGAGCCGCGTTGCAGATCAAGGTGTTCATCGTGGGCAATGTGCGGCTATACCGGGAGGGCCTGGCGGCGCTGCTGCGCGGGTGTCCGTCGATCGAAGTGTTGGGCGCGGACAACGTGCAGGAAACGCAAAACGCGCTGCGCACCATGCGGACCGATGTCGCACTGGTCGATGCATTGTCGCCGAGCGATCCTGAAACGATCGGAACGCTCCGCAAGCTGTGCGCCAGGGTGCGAATTCTGGCTGTGGGAATCCGGGACAGCGCCAGCGAGGTGTTGGCATGTGCGGCGGCCGGGATCGATGGGTACGTGCCGATGGATGCCGCCTTGGGCGACATGGTCGCCGCCATCGAGAACGTGGTCAGGGACGAACTGGTGTGCTCGCCCAAAGTCGCCGCGTCCCTTTACCACAATGTTGGATCCTCGATGACTCCGGCGGCCACGCCGCTCACCACGCGCGAACTGCAGGTCGCCGACATGATGAATCTCGGTTATCCGACGAAGGAAATTGCACGGCGTCTGGGAGTGCAGCCTTGCACCGCGAAAAACCACGTCAGAAACATCCTGCAAAAACTACAGGTTCACGGGCGCGGCCAGGCAGTGGCGAAACTGCGCACATTGCTCGGCGGACGATTCGAGGGAGGCCGGATGGACCTGCTCTCTCATATCCACAAGCCTGCAGCCCGCAATTGAAGGATGGCGTTCGCCTGATTGGCCAAGTACGCCGCTGCCGGCTGGGCGAAGGGTCCTTGCACCATGGTGACACCGGCTCCGGCACCGAGCGCAGTGCCGAAGGAGAATTGGCCCGCGGGCAGCAATCCGGGGACCTGCTGCAAATCGGGCAATCCCGCTCCCACACGGCTTGGATCGACCTGGGCATAGGGAATTGCGGCGGCGCGAAGAATCTCGTAAAGGACGGCCACCCGCTGATCGGCGCGGGCGCCGTAGTTGATGCTTTGAAGCATCGGATGATGGGCAAACAGCAACGATGAAAATCCGGCAACATGGCAGGCCGCCATCGCGCCGCCGTCCCACGCCGCATATCCGCCTCCCGGAACGGTGGAGATCACGGCAACTCCGGGCGCGCAAACCGCAACCTGCGGCCCCCAGCAACTGAAATTCGTCGCGTAAACGCCCGAGAAGGCCATCAGTTGCGGCAGCGCCCTTTGCGCATGGCGGGTGTCTTGCGGATACTCACCCAGCTTGCCTACCGCCGACACGGCCAGTACGCCGGGAACATTGGCCGGAAACTGCACCATGCTGCCCGAGTTGCCTGATCCGGCGATGCAGGCGATTCCATTCAATCGTGCTTCAGTAATCTTTTGCGCCACGAGTTCAGAGTACTGCTCGCCGCTCACGCCGATCTGAACGATGTCCAGCCGCCGCTCGATGCAATGGCCCAGCGCTTCGATCAGATCGCTGAAGTGACCGCCGGGCACGACCTTGAATACGTGCAATTCTGAAGCCGGCGAGCAGCCGATGATGTGTGGCGAGGCGGCCGCTGAGGCGGCGATAATGCCGGCGCAGTGTGTGCCCTGTCCCAGCTCGTCGGATTTCCAGCTCTGCGAGTCCTTGTCCCGGGTGAGATCGACGCCGCGAACCACATGGCGAAGCTGCGGATGCGAATTGTCGCAGCCGGAATCGATGATTCCGATCTTGGTCCCCGAGCCGCTCCAATCGGCGGGAACCCGGTCAAACTTCATGATTCGCTGACCCCAACCGAAGGGTCGCTCGCCCGGAAAGCTGCCGCATGTCCGGTCGAGCGGGCTCAGCCGAATGACATTGACCTGACCAGGATCCAACGCCGGATTTTGGATGTACCGTTCCCAATGGTCCGCCGCCGGCCGTACATAGACCGCACGGATGCCCGCGCCGTCCGCGGCGTCTGTCTGCAGGCTGGCGTGTCCGGAGGAGTCGGTGATGGTCTGCGCCGGAAATCCGTGGCCGTACAAATTCACCACCGAATTTGCGAGCGGCCGGTCGCCGTCGCCGAGAATGCGGAAGCGAATCTCGCGGCGCGGACGGGGAAACGGCATCGCCTGAACGGCGAGTTGCCAGCTCATGGGCTCCGGCACCGCCATGTCGGAGTAGCGCAACGGCGCGTCGACTTCGACGATCACATGTGCCGGTGCATTCTGGCGCAGCGCCTCACCCCGCTGCTCGTCCATGCGCGCGACCACGATCTCGTGCGGCAGCGCACCCTGTTGTGGCGGCACACTCTGTCCAGCCGCGGGCGCGTGATCATCGCGGCTGCGCAGCCGGCGAACTATTTCGACGCCGTCCATCTGAGCGAGGCGTTCGAGAAAAGGATCACCCGGCACCGGCGCAATGCCGGGCAGCGCCCTGAATCCAATCAGATACCGCTGCTTGCGCCGCACAACCGTGGCAGAAATCCTCTCGACCGTGCCCGAAGTCGATTCGGGCCTGGCGTCATTCGCAACCCGATCCTGCGCTGCGAACTGTTCACCCGCCGCGCCCGATTGAAGCGGTCTCTTGGATGAGGCGGCTTTTGGCGCCTGACCCGGATCATCTTTTTGCTCAGCCATGACGTTAACTCCTGCCCCGGTTGTGTGCCGACCTGCAGCGTTCTAGTGCATCGTGCCGGGCACGAAATTCGCGCCCAAGCCCTGGCCCAACGTGCCAGGTATGAATTGGCCGGCGTAAGCACCGGCCGCGCTTTGAGCAGCCTGCTGAGCCAGCTGCGTCAGCTGTTGCGCGATCGAATAATGAAACTGAGCGAGTTGCTGCAGCACTTGGTGCACCGGCTGCTGTTGCGGCCAAGCACCCGATGACAGCGTTCCGGCGTTGGAGATGCCGTTGAGGCTCGATATGCCGTTGGACCCGCTCACCCCCGGCGAGCCCTGCATTTGCTGCGCGGCCAGTTGATGCGCCAGAACTTGCAGCGCCGCAGGCTGCTGAAGGCCTTGGAAGCCTTGCGGGCCAAGCCCCCCTGCTGGCCAAAACCAGTCCCTGCTGGCCAAAGGCTCCCTGCTGGCCATAGATTCCCTGCGGATTCAAGAGATTTGCGCCGAAGTTCGCCTGCGGGTGAAACCCGGCTTGCAGGTGGGCTTGCGGATAAAGGTTACCTTGCGGCGGGTAGGAGATGCCTTGCGGGTAGAGGCTGCTGCCTTGCGGATAAAACATGGATACCTCCGTCTGGGCTTGTATGAACCAACCATCGGTCGATTGCAGATCGACCTTGGGGACAAGCCTAGGGCTGGACGAGGCGTGCGTACATGATCCGATGGTGCCGGGCCTTTCAGGCCCAGCGAGGGATCAAGGAAGATGATCCCTTTGGATCATTGCGTCGTGGAAAGGCGATAACCGACGTACATCTTGCGCTGTTCATCCCACAGACGGAAGGTCAGCGACCTGAAGCTCGTCAACAGAGTAACCGGGCGAATCTCATTGAAACGCGGCTGCGCCTCGTGGCACTTCTGAAGAAAGTAATTCGGGACGCGCGGGCTCATGTGGTGCACGTGGTGGTATCCGATGTTCCCCGTGAACCACTGCAGAACGCGCGGCAATTTATAGAATGAGCTGCCTTGCAGGGCAGCTCGCGTGTAGTCCCAATCGGTCGACCGCTCCCAATACGCGCCTTCGAATTGGTGCTGAACATAAAACAGCCATACACCAAGGGCGCCTGCAACGGCAGACACCGTCAACTGGATTTGCAGGAACGGCTTCAATCCGATGAGTCCGCTCATCACGAGGGTCGCCGCCAGAAGCGCGATGTTCGTACGGCGCACCGAACGCCGTTCACGCTCCGGGGCAGCAGATGTTGAAAATCGATGATGAATGACGAATATGTAGAGCGGCGCGATGGCGAACAGAAGCAGCGGGTTTCGCGCCAACCGATAAGCGAGTCGCTTCCAGTAAGATGCCTCCCGGTATTCGTTGACAGTCAATGTCCAGATGTCCCCCGACCCGCGCTTGTCCAGATTCCCCGAGGATCCATGATGCAATGCGTGTTGCCACCGCCAGTACCGGTAGGGCGTCAAATTAAGAAGCCCGGCAATCGCGCCCGTCACGTTATTGGCCCTTCGGGAAGCAAAGAACGAAGAGTGGCCGCAATCGTGAAATATGATGAATATTCGCGCCAGAAATCCGGCGGCCAGAATAGCGAGCGGCAGCATGAGCCAAAAGGATATGGACAAGGCACGGGTCATGGCATACCAGAGCGCCACATACGGAATGAACGAGTTCAACAGTTGCCATCTGGCCTTCGCCGAAGATGACTTCTGAAAGGGCGAGGCGAAGTCATGCGAAGACGGCGAAGATGGCGAACCACATGTGGCGGCGGCCTCTGCATCGATACGCTGTGTCATGGGGCCGCCTCGGATGAAATCACCGCCGCTACGTTGAGCCGCAGACAGAAAGAAAACGTCTGCGCAGCATCGCACTTAATCGCGTGGTTCGAGGAAATATCTATCGCGTCCTATGTGCGCCAGCGTACAGACGGCCAGTGCGGTCGGTCACGCATCGCGCCTGAATAAGCAGAGCATCGAGTACCTGACCAGCTGCGTACCCGTATCGAGGTTCAGTTTTCGCTTGATCCGCTGGCGGTGCGAACAAAATCCAATTGAGCATCGGCGGATAGCTCAAGCGCATCAGTTTCCTCTTATCGTGCGCCGCGGTCGAGTGGTCTGGCAACCCGTGCAGTTGATGCGTCAATGGCTTACGCATGAATTCGGATCCATGACGATAAGAAAGCGTCGGATAACGCCGACACTATTCATTTGATAATGACCGACGCGAGAATTGCTCATGATCTCTATAATCTCAAGCTTCGTGCATATGGCCGCCCGCTTGGGTGCGAATGCCTCGTCATCGACGCTGAACGGTAATTGAAGGTGGAAATGTTGGGATTCCAGACCATTCTCATCTCTTGCGCGACGGCCGGCGCCGCCATCACCTTTGGTGCGTATCGCCTGTCCGGGAAAAGAAGCAGAAGAACCGAGCTGCTCCACGAAATTTGCGAAGAGCGCGAGTGTTTGCGCCGCGTGATGGCAGCGCTGCCTGAACAATTGGAGATGGCAAAGCGATCGAGGATAGCCGCTGAAGCGACGATGGGTTGCGCGACGTCCGAAGCAACCGGCCGCTGGCTGAGCGAACTCGAGGCCGATCTCAAGGATGTCATAGCATTGGAGTCTCGGCTGCCTCCAGCCGAAGTCAACGACCCGGATCAAACGGGCATGGAGTTGGATCTCAGGCTCGTGGAGATTCTCACGTTGTCAATCCGCGCAAACAGGCTCGCGGACAAATATTCCAATTCATCGCAGCCGGATGCGGATGAGGCGGGTGCCCAGTTCGATCTGCCGGCGGATCCGGCTCGCGTGCTGCAACCAAGCTTGTCTGCGATCGCACCCTAGTCTCGCCGCCCTTTCCATGCAGGTGGGGACCCCTCGCCCTGCGCAATAATTCACGATAGATAGCTCCATGAGCCGCGGTGAGAACCCGCAGCAGACACCGGTGCGTAGCCTGGTGCATACTGGGAATCAATGCCTCCGTTGAGCGACAACAAAGAATAATGATCGAATCAAATTTAGATCCATGGCCGGTTCAGGCGCTGGAAGCGACGCTCGGAATCGAAACTCGGGAGACGGAGCGTTCGCAGCTGCCCCCGCTGTGGCACTGGCTGTACTTCCTTCCCACGGCGCCTCGATCCTCGATCGGTCCCGACGGTCACATGATCAATCAGGAGTGGGTGGATTCGACCTTGAAGCGGCGGCGTTTGTTCGCCGCTGCCCGCACTGAATTCATCCGTCCGTTGCAGATCGGCGTGCGTGCTCGGATGACCGAGCGGGTTCTGGGACGGCGCGACACCCAAGGGCGCCACGGCCCCTTTCAAATATTGACCATTGAATATCAATATTTTCAATACGACGCGCTGTGCGTGCGCGAAGAGCGGGATATCGTCTATCTGCAGGGACCGGTGCCCGCTCAGCCGGCTCCAAAGGATGGCTTCGCGGCAAAGACCACGGAAGCCGATCCATGGGCGATGACCCTGATTCCTGATCCCGTGATGCTCATGCGGTTCTCCGCGCTCACATTCAACTCCCATCTCATTCATTTCGATCAGCTGTATACCCAGCGCGAAGAAGGCTACCCCGAGCGCGTCGTCCACGGACCGCTGGTGGCCATCGTGCTCGCACATCTGCTGCTGCTGAACAGAGTGGGGCGCCTCGCGCGTTTCGAATTTCGGGCGCGCAGTCCCCTCTACGTCAATCAGCCCGTGCAATTCATGGGCAAGCCGGCACGCGATCGCGTGGAACTGCGGGCAACAGGTCCGTCCGGGGTGCTCGCGATGGAGGCCACCGCCTTTCTGGCGGATTCCCGCAAGGCCCGTTAACCAAGGCGCCGGATCAGCGACATCGCCGCTGCAGGGTTGCGTTCCTTGTGGCCGCTGATGACGTAGAGATACACGTCCCGGGGCTTGCCCCCGCCACGTTGCGGGGAGACATAGTCGAACCCCGTCGGTATCTCGCCCGAGGACCAGGCCTGCGCCCGTGCCGTCCAGAGTTTGAGAGCGGCCTCGGAATAACCCGATTTCTCCTTCGCCTGCGTCCCCATGATGCGGACATAAACGAACGGAGCGGTGGGGTCGGCAATTTGCGGGTGGTTGGAATCGCCGGCGACCACGACGGCGACGCCGTGCTCGCGCGCCAGATCTATGAACTGAGGAGATCGGAAGCTCTCGTGCCGAACCTCGACGGCGTGGCGCAGCTCAAGGCCCCCGGCTTCCCGCGGCAGCAGTTTGAGAAACCCGCGGAAGTCGGCGGCATCGAATTTCTTGGCCGGCAGGAGCTGCCAATTGACGGGCCCGAGCTTGTCCTTGAGCGCCGTGACGCCGCTCGCGAAAAAGCGCGCAATGGTGCCGCCCGCATCCGCAAGCACCTTGCGATTGGTCGCAAAGCGCGGCGCCTTGACGGAAAAGACGAAGCCGTCCGGCGTCTCGTCATGCCACTTGGCGAAGGTCGACGGCTTTTGCGAGCCGTAATAGGTTCCGTTGATCTCGATCGAGGTGAATTTGCGGCTGGCGTATTCGAGTTCGCGCCTCTGCAAGAGCCCGTCGGGATAAAACGTGCCCCGCCACGGCTCGTAGGTCCATCCGCCGACGCCAACCCGGATCGCGCCCCTGACCGCTTTTTTCATGCGCACACCTCCCCGACCTGACGTCGTCTGCGTTCGATGGTACGCTGGCCGCCGCGTTCAGGCACGGATCTCATCGCGACATGCGCTACACCAAATCCGATATCGCCGGCTCGAATGAATACGATCCGATGAAAGAACCCCGCTACACGGATATCGCGACGTTCATGCGCGCGCCGTTGGCAAGCGCCCTCGAGGGTGTCGACATTGGTCTCATCGGCGTTCCCACCGATTTGGGCGTGACCAACCGGCCGGGCGCGCGCCACGGGCCGCGTGAAATTCGCAATGCATCGAGCCTGATGCGAACCTTCAATCTGGCGCTCGGCGTCAACCCTTATGAGCTCTGCCGGATCGCCGATCTGGGAGATGTTCGCCTGTCGCACCGCTTCGATCTCGAAAAGCAGAATGACGACATCGAGGCGTTCTATCGCAAGGTGCATGCCGCCGGTGTGCGGCCGGTCTCCGCCGGCGGAGATCACTCGATTACCTACCCGATATTCAAGGCGATTGCGGCGGACGTCCCCGTCGGCATGGTGCACATCGACGCGCACACCGACACCTGGGGCGAGTTCTATGGATCGAAGTTCACCCACGGCGCTCCATTTCGCCTGGCCGTGCAGGCGGGGGTGCTCGATCCGAAGCGCACCATTCAGATCGGCATTCGCGGCGGCCAGAATTACCTGGACGGAATCGAGTTCTCCCGCTCACACGGCATGCGCGTGGTCTTCATGGATGAATTTGCCGCGATCGGTGTGGAGCGGGTCATCGAGGAAGCGCGCCGAGTCGCCGGAGACGGCCCCACATACATTTCCTTTGATGTGGATGGGCTCGACCCCGTGTATGCCCCCGGGACAGGAACTCCCGAGATCGGAGGCATCACGACCCTGGAGGCGCAGCGTCTGCTTCGCGGTCTGCGCGGATTGAATTTGATCGGCGGCGATGTGGTCGAGGTTGCGCCACCCTACGACCAGACCGGCAACACCGCGCTGGTCGGCGCGACCATGATGTTCGAGATTCTTTGTCTGATCGCCGATCGCCAGTTTGGCGCGACCTCGAAACGGACCTCCGCACCCTGATGCAGTAAATTCAAGCCGCGAGCCGTTCGATCTCGACCGCGGCCTGCGCGAGGCCCGCTTCCTTGCTCTGCGGGCTGATATTGAGACCTTCCGCATAGACGAATTGCACCTCGGCAATGCCGAGAAAGCGCAGAAAATCGCGCACATAGCCGGTCTGCGTATCCAATGGCGTGCCGGCGTACTGACCACCTCGAGCTGCGAATACGTACGCCTTCTTGCCGGTGAGCAGTCCCACGGCGCCCTTGTCCGTGTACTTGAAGGTCACGCCGGCGCGGGCGATGTGGTCGAAATAGGCCTTCAGTTGCGACGGTACACCGAAGTTGTACATCGGCAGCCCGAATACGATGACGTCTGCCCGCGTCAATTCAGCGATGAGTTCGTCGGAATATGCCACCACGGCGCGCTGCGCGGCAGTGCGCTCGTGCGGTTTTGCAATGAACGCACCAAAGCGCTCGGCATTGAGGTGGGGCACCGGATCGGCCGAGGCCACATCCCGGACCACGATTTTCGCGTCCGGGTGGCGTTCACGGAAGGCGGCGACGAATTGGTTCGACAGCCGGCTGGATTCGCCGTTGTGATTGTTGATGCTGGCATTGATTTGCAGCAGGGTCGTCATGGTCGCAGCTCCTGAAATCTGTGTGAAGGGACTCATTCGCCATGGGACCATTTAAGTATTGATTGGTTGGATAAAAAAGCAGAAGAT
Source organism: uncultured Gammaproteobacteria bacterium (assembly GCA_963727045.1). Classification (GTDB taxonomy): domain Bacteria; phylum Pseudomonadota; class Gammaproteobacteria; order Steroidobacterales; family Steroidobacteraceae; genus Bog-1198. Next base: position 175,411 of record CAVSES010000001.1, read on the forward strand.
TTAGGGCCTATCTATCTGATGATTAGATAAATGGTAGGTCATTCCAGAATCTCCCTCGAGCAATGGCGTTCTCTATTGACGGTGGTGGACGCGGGCGGCTACGCGCAGGCGGCTCAAGTTCTGCACAAGAGTCAATCCGCAGTCACCTATGCCGTGCAGAAAGTCGAAGCGCTGCTCAGGGTGAAAGTGTTCGAGGTCGTCGGCCGTAAGGCGCATCTGACGCCAACGGGCGAAGTGCTGTATCGGCGCGCCAAAGCCCTGCTCGACGAGGCCAATGCGCTCGAGGTGGCGGCGGGCAGCCTTGCTGCCGGCTGGGAATCGGAGCTGCGTCTTGCGGTGGAGATCATCTTTCCCACCTGGCTGCTGTTGAAATGCTTCGCGCGCTTTGGCGAAGAGCATCCTCAAACGCGCCTCGAGCTTTACGAGTCCGTGCTCAGCGGCACCGAGGAAGCGCTGCTGGAACGCAAGGTGGATCTCGCGATCTGCTCGCAGGTGCCGCAAGGATTCATCGGCGATCCCCTGATGCGCCTGCGTTTCCTCGCCATGGCGCATCCCAATCATCCGTTGCATCAGCTTGGCCGGGAGTTGACGCTGCAAGATTTGCGCGAACATCGGCACCTGTTGATCCGCGACACTGGCAGCCAGCGGCGCAGCGGCAATCAGCTCGGGGCGGAGCAGAGCTGGACGGTGAGCCACAAAGCCACCTCGATTCATGCAGCCGGCATGGGGCTGGGGTTTGCCTGGTTCGCCGAGGACACTGTTCGCGGCGAATTGGAGCGAGGCGAACTCAAAGCGCTGCCCCTGCGCGAGGGCGGCGAGCGCTGGGCCAATCTCTACCTGGTATTTGCCGACCGTGATTATGCCGGTCCGGGCGCGGTGCGACTGGCCCAGATCATCCGTGAGCACGTGGCCGAGCAATGCAGCCGCGTGCGCGAGGGGGCAGGGTTCATCAATGGTGACGGCCTGTGAAGGCTGTGCCAATCCCGAGGCCGAGATAAATACTGCAGCTGACGTAGCGCGGCACCGGCGCTGCGGCACGGTGCGGCGACCGGCGGGCAAATAGGGCACTTAGGCCGAGGGTAGATCAGGTATCCCGAGCCTAGAATCTTGACGATCCCGAATGCGGCCGCCGATGCGACCAGAATGGCCGAAATTCCACCAACGGCGGCTGCGATGTGAACAAGGACGCCCGTCGCGAGTCCGAGAACCGACACCAGGCCCGCTCTGCGGCCCTGGTCGATGCTGCGCGTAACCACATAGAGCACACCCGGTCCGGGAATCAGCAGAATGACGATGGCCGTCGCAACGAATCCCAATAGCGAAATGTTACCTGGCACACAAATTCCGGTGTGGTGTCCCTATCGAAGATCAAGCCCAACGTTGCACGGCTTCGAGGGTGTCGGCGGGAGTCGTGTTGAAGCGTATCTTCGATTCTGGCCCGTGGGAATGGATCAAGTTGACGAGCTTCTCGAAGAGGAGAGTACGCTCTTAGGCATCTCTCGGATTCCGGAGATTGGACGGAAATTGGAGATGACATCGAAATCACATGCCGGTTCCCTTTGAGTTCCCGCCGGTCTATTCTTGGTCGGCGTCGCCCGGGATCCCAAGGAACTTCGCAATGCAAGGAATAGTTGAGCGCCTGCGGTCTTGCCGACGTCTCCTGCCGATCACCGTCATTGCTCTCCTCGGCACAGCGCATGCCTGGGCACAGCCTGCCTTGCAAGCGGAGAATCTTCTGGTCGCCCAGCCGGCCGGATTCAAGGTCGGCTATCAGGCCAATAAGGACAACACCGCGATCTCGGAGTGGGTCCCGGAGGGACAATCCGTCGATTCGTGGACGCAGATGCTCACAGTTCAGGTATTCCGCGGATCCAAGGTCGCGCCGGCGACCTTCCTGCAGGGGATCGGGAAGCAGTGGTCGGACGCATGCCCCGGGAGCGCTGGCAAGGGGATTTTTACCGGTCAGACCAATGGCTACGTCGTGTCCATGCTGGTGCTTCGATGTCCCAAGAACCCTACCACGGGAAAGCCTGAGACGACGGCATTCCGGGTGATCAAGGGCGGCGACGCGCTCTATTCGGTACAGAGGGCGTTTCGTTCGGAGCCTTCCGATACAGAGTTGGACGATGTAATGCACTATCTTGCCAAGGTGAGCGTCTGCGACACCCGCGCCCCGAATCATCCTTGTCCTTCGTTGGATACGCTCGTTCCAAAGTGAGATCTGCGGCAAGTACGCATGTGCCCCGAGCGACGCGCGGTATAGATTGCGTCGAAGAATCCTTCGTAGGTATCCAATGAAGCTGCACGTCCGACATCTTTGGTTCATGCTCATCGTGGGCGCCATCCTGCTTCTGATCGCGATGGCGATACACACCGCCTCCCGCTAGGGAGATGTCGGCGCACCCCGCGCAGGACGCGGGTCAACGGCTGCCGTTGCTCACGCCGCGCGTGAATGCCCAATCCATTGCGCGGCTGATCAAACCTCCTCCGAGACTGGCGCCAGTGACGCCATCGAGCGTGTACGCAGCACCGCTCACGATGGCATCAGCGGCACGCTGGCCGCTGCGGATCGCCGGGCCAATCCCTTCGCATAGGTCGCGTGTCGCAAGTCCCGCCGAATCGCCGGTCAAGAAGGCGTTGCCCCTGCGCATGCCGGCAACCTGGCCCCGTGTGTAGTAACTGTAGCCGCTGGGTTCGGAGGGTGGCTTGATGTGAAATTGCCGTTCCAGCTTGGATGCCAATTGCGCCCAATGTTCCCGGATGCTCTGCCCACCCTGTTTCAGGCGCGATGCCATGCCTCCGATGCCGACGTTCAGCCATCCGGTGGCCTTGGGCACGTACCAGCTATAACCGGGCAGGCGATGTTCGAAGAACCAAAGGTGGCAATCGGGATCCTGCCACTCGCAGGGGAATTCCAGCTCGAGCGTCACCGTCTGCAGCTCGCGAACGCGGGCCAACACGCGATCGAACAGCGTCCGCCGCACGGGACAGGACGTGCCGGCCGCACCGATGAGGTAGCGGCACCGGAAGGCGTCATCGATCACATAGCGGTCGCCGTCGGCGCGGATCTCCCGCGCCGCGTGCTGCACGACCTCGGCTCCGGAACGCTCGAGCAACCACGCGTCGAATTCGAAGCGCCGGATGGAGTGCTGCACGCAGGGCACGCCCAAGTTCAGACTCCGCCAGTGAAAGTGAAGCCGCCTAAAACTGAGGAAACCGTGGGGATAATCTCCCACATCGAGATCCAAATCGCTCACTACCTCGGGCGTGATCCATCCGGCGCAGAGTTTGTGCCGTGGGAAGCGCTCCTTGTCGAGCACCAGTACATCGGCGCCTGCGGCCGTCAGACGGCGGGCGGCCGCCGAGCCGGCGGGGCCGCCGCCGATTACGATCACCTCGACGCTTCGCATGTGGTGGGCGCCTACCTGCCGTACATGAACTCGCGGGTCAAGGGGATATCATTATTTTCCTGGGTGGTGAAAAGCACTTGGAAGAGCTGCAGCGTGCCCGTCTCGAAAGCGGCGATCGAACCGGCCAGATAGAACCGCCACATCCGCAGGAAAGATTCGTCGAACATCGCGCGCACCGTACCTGCCGCGCTCTCATAGCGGTCCAACCAGTGGCGCAGCGTGCGGGCGTAGTGCAGGCGGATATTCTCGACGTCGAGCACGGACAGGCTGGAGGGCTCGAATATCTGCATCATTTCACCGAGCGAAGGGGCGTAGGCGCCCGGAAAGATTCGCCGCTCGATCCAAGGATGCAGAGCTCCGGGCCGATTGCGGCCGATGGAGTGAATCAATCCACGGCCGTTCGCGGCGAGCGACCCTCGAACCACGCGCCCGAGCTGCGAGTAGTGTTCCCGGCCCACATGTTCGAGCATGCCGACCGACATGAACACATCGTAAGACCCGCTGATGTTGCGGTAGTCATCTTCGATAAACTCGACCCGGCCGGCCAGGCCCTGTTCAACGGCCCGCCGGCGCGCAAATTCAAGCTGCTCCCTCGAAATATTGAACGCTCTCACCTTTGCGCCGTAACGCCCCGCCATGTGCAAGGCCAGACTCCCCCAGCCGCAACCGGCTTCCACCACCGAGTCAGCGGCATTGAGCCGAACCTTGCGGCACACGTGATCCATCTTGGCGGTCTGTGCCTGCTCGAGCGTCGCGTCCGCGGTCGGGTAGTAGGCGCAGGTATAAGCCATGGTTTCGCCCAGCCACAGGGCGTAGAAATCATTGCCGATGTCGTAGTGACGGTGAATGTTGTCGCGCGAGCCCGGAAGGGTATTTCGGCGGGGGCGATGCCACCAAGCGGCGACTCGGCTCACAAGCGAATCGGGCGCATCCGGCGCGAAGATCCGGAACAGCGTCACCATGAATTTGACCGGATCGCCCTCGATCTCGATCTGACCCGTGGTGTAAGCATCGCCGAACCGAACCTGCGGATCGCGCAGCAAGCCGAGCAGCGTACCGCGATCCGCGATAAGCACACGTTCGGTCGGGTCGACGCCCTTCGGCGTTACTCGCTCGCCGGACCAGAGCAGATGAAACTCGATCGGCGGATTGCCCAAACTATTCAGAAGGCCGCGAAACAGGCGCGCCTCGAGCGAGTCGCCCGTGCCTTGTTGCGCACCGGCGACGCCGTTTTGGGTGCCTGCAACCGATGGGGAAGACGAATTGGCATCGGACCTGTGACTGTCGGCCGATCCCATGTTGACGCTCATATTTTTCTCCTTCGTCGCTCGGAAGACCAGATTATCGACACGGCCGCGAAACGCAAGAGTGGACCGCTACCTACCCCCCCGTCGGGAAATCGCAACGGTCGTCCCCCTGGACAGCCGCCATGGGGCGAATTCCGGAGTTTTCGGCTCACCCTTATCTTCTGCGTAGAACTGCGGATGTCCGGCGGCTCATGAGCCGCAGATTATGGCACCTGAAATGCAAAACCCTGGTCATTGCACCCCGATAGGTAGGAGGAGGCGAGCAGTCGAAGCCGCGCGATCGGCCATGTGCCGCGGGCTCGAGCTGCTGGGCGGCTACCTCGGCATCGATCAGGCGGGCGACGGGGTTCGGGGCACGGAGCGGCGCTACACCAAGCGTGACCCCGTGCGCGAGGCAATGTCGGTCCAGAACAATTGGATCAAGGGTACCGATTCCCAAACCCCGGAAGGCCGAAAATGACTCCGCCGGCCGCGACCTTGGAGATCATGAACGCCCTGTCGTGAAAACCCTCGCATTGTCGAAGGTTTATCGGCTTCTCGAACCCGGTCCGGTGGTTCTATTGACGACCGCCCGCCGCGGCCGCCCCAACGTGATGACGATGTCGTGGCACATGATGGTCGAGTTCGAGCCGCCTCGCGTGGCCTGCGTGGTCAGCGACGCTGATTTCACCTTCACCGCTTTGCGGATGACGAAGGAATGCGTGATCGCGATTCCCGCGCTCGACCTGGCGGCCAAGGTCGTGCAAATCGGCAATTGCTCGGGCCGCGACGTGCAGAAATTCGAGAAATTCGGGCTCACCCCGGTTCCGGCGAAACGAGTCTCGGCGCCTTTGATTGCCGAGTGCTTTGCGAATCTCGAATGCAGGGTCGTCGATACGCGACTCGTGAGCAGGTACGATCTGTTCGTGCTGGAAGTGCTCAAGGCGTGGACCAGCACGCCCGAGAAGAGAGTCAAGACCATCCATCACCAGGGCTATGGGTCTTTCGTCGTCGACGGGAGGACAATCACCCTGAAGTCGAAGATGCGCTGATGGATCAACGCCGTCAGCCGCCGCTCATGCCCGCGGGAATCCCACCGATTGCGCGAAGGTGACGAATTGTTGATCCGGGAGGTGCAGCGCCCGCCCGAGCTTCGCGGTGTCGACCGCGCCGCGAAAGACGGTGGCCAACCCCTCCGATGCGCAGAACAAGTACACATTCTGGCCGATGAATGCAGCGTCGACCGAAGCATAGAGGCGGCGTTCCTCGGTGCTCACGTCCTGCATGCGCTCGCCATGCGCAACATAGATGAGGTTAAGCGGCGCGGAGGCGACAAAATCCTGGGTGCCGGTTTGTGCGCGGATATCGGCCTGCATATGCGGAATCAATGCATGCGTCTTGGGCTCGTAGAGCCATACCCCGTCGGCCATCGCCGCATAGACATCCATCACCATGACGTGACGCCAGTACGGAGCGGTCCGGTCTCCGTTCGATCGATTGACGCCGAAACCGGCCCACAGGAGATCTGAAAGGGTTTGGGGCGGCAGGGCCCGGTCCGAGTATTCGCGCGTCGAATGCCTCAGCTTGAGCGCTTCGGTCAGGGGTTTGCCACCCGTGCTTCGCGGAGGAGGCAGCAAAGTTCGCTTGAGTTCCTGCCCCATTGCGACAGGTGCCGCGGCCATCATCGCACCGGCGAGAAGGGCGGCATTCGCTTGCCGTCGCGTCATGATTCTACTCCTTTATCAACCAGCTGAAGGCCTATCCGGCCACTGCTCATCGCAGATCAGATCGGCAGATACCTCTCGATCGGTGCGCTCTGTTCATCCGCGCGCACGGCGTCCGGATCATCGAGTGCCTGCGTCCACTCCTCGGGAGGCTCTGAAAATGCGAGCGGCACTACACTCCACATGCCCTCATCGATTTCATCGAGATCACCGTTGATCGCCTGCGTCTCGATGGTGCGCGACTTATCGTCGTATCCGGTGACGAGAAAGACTTCCTTCGTGTCCAATCGGACATACCACTGACCAACTTGCGGGGGACGATTCATCTGGAGGCTCCTGTGCATTCTGTCGTTTCAAAATCACGTTGCACCCTGTGAGGCTCCAAGGAAATGCGGGGAAGTGCCTACTGGGATGCGGCTCCGCCCACCCCTTCGAGCCGCCCCGGTGCGGGTTCTACTGATTGGCCTGCCGGCGCGGTGCATGGTAGTTCTTGTACGCGACGTGTCTGTTGCACGTCCGGAAACTCGAAGAGGTACTGACAATGAGCTCGCCCGTGCAGATCACTTTTCGCCACATGGAGCATTCGCCCGGCCTGGAAACGCGTATTCGCGAGCTGATGCTGCGACTGGAGAAATTTAGTTCGCATATCCTGCGCTGTCACGTCGTGGTCGGGCCGCCGCCGCAACATAGCCGTCAGGGGGCGCCCTGCGAGTTTCGGGTCGAAATCACCGTTCCCGACGAAGAGATCGTAATCGACCGATTGCATCCGCTCGATCAGTCGCATCAAGATCCATACGTTGAGTTACGCGAGTTGTTTCAGGCGGCGCGGCGCCGCCACTAGACAGCGCGCGCATGGCCGCCTGGATAGGTAATTTGCACCCGGCGCTTCGGTATCGACGTATTGGCGGTCCGCGGCAGCCGGAGTCAAATGCAGTTGAACATGGCGCAAATAGTCAACAAGGTCAATTTTCAGAAGCTCCGCGCGGACATGGTCGCCCGGGATATCGCCCATCGCGGAGTCCGATCCGCCTTGGTGCTCGATGCCATGCGAAGCGTGCCGCGCGAGGAGTTTCTTCCGGAGGACCTGCACGAATTCGCCTATGAAGATGCGCCGCTTCCCATTGCGGAAGGGCAGACGATCTCCCAGCCGTACATCGTTGCGATGATGACCGAGGCGCTGGATCTCAAGGGCGGAGATAAGGTGCTGGAGATCGGCACCGGATCGGGCTATGCCGCGGCGGTGCTGTCGCGTATTGCCAAAGACGTCTACACGGTGGAGCGCATCGGCCAACTCGCCGAGAAATCAGCCTCGCTGCTGGCTCGCCTCGGATACGCCAATGTCCACGTACTGCACGGCGATGGAACGCGCGGGTGGCCCGATCATGCTCCCTATGATGCGATCATCGTCGCGGCCGGCGGGCCTCAAGTCCCTGAATCACTGAAGGCGCAGCTCAAGATCGGAGGCCGTCTGGTGATTCCGGTCGGCGCGGATCGCCGCTTGCAGGAATTGGTGCGCGTAACCCGCGTCGCGCAGGATGAATACCGCACGACGGAACTCGCGGACGTACGTTTCGTGCCGTTGGTGGGCGAGGAGGGATGGACCGCGCAAGGACAACGGGCTGCCAAGGCTCCGGATGCGACGCTGGCGCAAGCCATCAGCAAATCCAGCGAGAAATTCAAGTCCATCGATTCCGTCAACCTCGACCCGATGCTGCAGAGAATCGGCGATGCGCGAGTGGTGCTTCTCGGGGAGGCCACGCATGGAACTTCCGAATTTTATCGGATGCGCGAGCGGATCTCGCGCGAGCTGATCAAGAAGAAGGGATATTCATTTATCGCGATCGAGGGCGATTGGCCGGATGCCGCGCGCATCGATCATTACGTGCGCCACAGCGAGGTGCGGCCGTCGGAGTGGACGGCATTCGCCCGATTTCCGACGTGGATGTGGCGCAATCGGGAGGTGCGCGAGTTCGTCGACTGGCTGCGAAGCCATAATGCCGGCGCCAAACCGGGCAACCGGGTTGCCTTCCACGGCCTCGATCTCTACAGCCTGTACAACTCGATTCGCTCGGTTCTGGAATACCTTGACCGGGTGGACCCGAAAACCGCCGAGGTGGCGCGGCGGCGCTACGGATGCCTGACCCCGTGGCAGTCCGATCCCGCGGTCTATGGCCAGGCGACACTGACCGGCCGGTATCAGACCTGCGAACATGAGGTCACCTCCATGCTGACGGATCTGTTGCAAAAGAGCCGGGCCTATGCAGAACACGATGGCGAGCGGTTCATGGATGCGGTGCAGAACGCCCGGCTGGTGGCGAACGCAGAGCGATACTATCGGACCATGTACTACGGTTCCCGCTCATCGTGGAATCTCCGCGACAGCCACATGTTCGAGACGTTGAAGAACCTGATGAATTTTCACGGGCCGCACAGCAAGGGCATCGTGTGGGCGCACAATTCCCACGTGGGCGACTCCGCCGCCACCGAAATGTCGGCGCGCGACGAATACAACATCGGTCATCTCTGCCGTCAGGAGTTCGGCGACGCCAGCTACTCGATCGGCTTCGGCACGAACAGCGGCACGGTCGCCGCAGCCTCGAACTGGGACGAGCCGATGCAGATCAAGACCGTGCGCCCGGGATTGGCCGGCAGCTATGAGCGGTTATGCCACGACACCGGCGATCCGCGTTTCTTGCTGCCGATGCGGGGTCTCAATTCCACGGCGCGCACCGCTGGATTGCTGCAGCCGCGGCTCGAACGGGCAATTGGCGTCATCTACCGGCCCGAAAGCGAACTTCAAAGTCATTATTTCGAGGCGGTGCTGCCGCGCCAGTTCGACGAGTATGTATGGTTCGACGAGACCAGTGCGGTGACCCCGCTGCGCACGGAAGAGCTCGAAGGCCTCCCCGATACCTATCCATTCGGGCTTTGACGCGCATGACCGCCTACAACGATTCGCGGTACGCAATCGCCAAACTGGCATGGATGCGCGCGCAGGGCATCTGGCCGAACGGCCTGCGGTATTTGTGGACCGATGCATTTGGGGTGGTGCTCTTGGTTTCGCTGTACGCCGAGTCCGGCCAGCGCCAATATCTGGATCAGGCGGAATCGTTGGTCGCAGAAGTGGGCCGGGTACTTGGGCGCCCACGCGGCATCCGCATTGGCGAGGCGCCCGATCGCGACGGCCAGTATTTCCATTATCTGGCAATGTGGCTCTACGGGCTGGCCGTCCTCGCGCGGCATATCCAGGACTACCGTCGCGTGGGCGTCGAATTGGTGCGGCAGATTCATGACGCCTTCGTGATTCCGGGGCGCGGGGTGGTCTGGAAAATGAAAGAGGACCTGAGCGGACCCTATCCAGGATATGGCCTCGGCGCGCTCGACGCCTTCGACGGCTATGTGTCCTACCGGCTTCTCGATGAAACGGCCCTGGCTGATCAGATTGCCGACATGCGTTCGCTCATCGATCTCGGCCGCTCCCGATCTGCACATCACCCAAGATCTAGGGATCGGCATGATGCTGTGGATGACGCAGTTCTTTCCGCGAGAAGACTGGGCGAGGACGCAAAAGGCGCGCTGCTTGCAGATACTCGATCACATGTGGGTGGAGGGGGGCTACTTCTGCCGTGAGCCGGGGGCTCGCGACGTGAGATTCGCGTTCACCAACTACGGGCTGTCGGTGGGCTTGCAGGCAGTGAACGCGATGCCGCAGAGGGTGCGCAGCCTCAACGCCTATTTCGAAGCCTACCGCTCCGGAGACGAATACGACCGCGATTCGATCACGCACGTGATGGCATGCAGTTCGCACTTTCCCGGATATCTCATCGGAAACTTTGGTCAAAAAGGTACTGTATGCAACGAGTCAACGCTGACCGGCTGATCCGGGATCTCCGCGCCGTCGCGGCCGATGTGGATGAGTTGATCAAATCGACCGCGGGTAACGCGAACGAGGCGGTTATCGAAGCTCGGGAGCGGGTCGGTAGGTCATTGCAAATCGCCACGCTGAAACTCGAGATCGCGCGACTGCGCGCCATCGAAGATGCGAGGAAGGCCAGGCGGTCGATGGATATTTTTTTGCGCCCCCATGCCTGGAAGGCGGTGGGGATTGCCGCAGGCATCGGGCTGTTGTTTGGCGCGAGGGTGGGCCTCAATGCCGGATCACCGCGCCGCAGGCGGGTTGATGCGGTTGAATGAGGGGCTGCAGAGGAGGCACCGATGCCTTGGAATACGACGAAGGGCAAGCTATTCGCATCGCGATCGCGCAAGCCAAGCGCTGGGCGAATCCACCGGCCAATAGCCCGTTAGATCCCCGGCCCGACTAGCGGGGGACCGCCTTTTCATAGGTGCCGATCAGAACAGCCTCGGCCAGGATGTGGCTCTGCATCGCCTTCTCGATCGCGGCCTTGCGAGGCTCGTGCAAATCTGGAAGACGGGCGTCCAAGGCAAACAGACGATGCATATAACGATGCCGGCCGATGGGCGGGCAGGGGCCGCCGTAGTGCGCGCGACCCCAGTCATTGAGACCGGCGAGCGTACCGGTCGGCAGTCCGTGGGGAACGACGTTCTCCGCCAGAGAAGTCAAGATCGGCGGGAGGTTGTAGAGCATCCAGTGTACCCAGATGGTCTTGGGTGCTCTGGGATCCGGCGCGTCCGGATCCTCGATGATGAGCACGCAGCTCTTCGTGCCTGGCGGCACGCCGTGCCAGGTGAGCGGCGGCGATACGTCATCGCCTTCGCAAGTGTAGCGCGCGGGGATCGCGCCGCCCTCGGTGAATGCGGAGCTCTCGATGGATAGGGTCATGGCGGACCTCGGCGACGTTGCATCAGGGATTGTGGGAGGAGAGACCTCAGTTCAATCGCGGTGAGACTTGCGCGCCGGCAGAGTAGAGATCGAGACATGTGGGGCAGAGCGAATGCCGGACGTTAGACGGAACCTCTCGTACCCATTCTGGCACCCAATACCACTTCGATGGTTGCACGATTGATTGCATGCGCCGGCAATTCACGCACTGGTGCATCAGACCGGTATCGAGGCTGTATGCCCGCGCAACCGGCGGCATGGCCGTGCGTTCCAACTTCACATGGGGGACCTCAAAGCGCAGCGAGTTCACGATGATGAATCCCCGGCCGTTGTCTCCGCCCAATGGATAGACCTTCATGAGAAATCGGCGGTTCAACTCCGCACTGGAGCACTCATATTCGTGCTGCCTGGGGACGGGACTGCCGACAGCGGCCGCGCGGGAAAAAAAAGTCGCATACCATGCGCGCAGGCATTCAGGAACGGCGTCGAGCGTGGATCGGCCGATGGGCCAAGCGCTCGAAATTGCCTGCTCTGCGCCGGTACGACGCGCAAATGCAAACCACGCGGGATTCATATAGGCCAGGGTGAGATCAGGCCAGACGCCGTACACGGTATGCGGATGGTCCTCGAGGATGTGGAGGTGGCTCGGGGTCAATAGAGCGGCAAAGGCGGGCTCGCAGCGAGACTCGAGCGGACGCTCCCCGACGGCATCGCGGTCCCTTCGGCAGGATTCTCCGCACCCGGAGCCCTGCGCGAGCAATTCCGTCATGCCGCTGAGCAAGAGACTGATGTCCACCGGTTTGGGCAGTATGTGCTCCGCAACCTGCCTTGCGGCCTGGACGTGTTGATCGGCAATGTCCCCGGTGAGCATGATGGTCGGCGGCTTGTACCCGAGCGACATGGCGATTTCCGCCACGATCTCATCGCCCGTGAATCCCATCGGAAGATTGAAGTCGCACAGGATGAGATCAGGCCGCACGCCATGTTCATTGATGTGCGAGAGAGCCTCATCGCGGCTGGCGGCGCTCAGCACCTCGTAGCCTTCGAGGCCGAGAAGCATTGCCATGGATCGCGCGATTCCGGGGTCGTCTTCAATGTGAAGCACGAGAACATCGCCGGCTGAAGCCTGCGCCGTCGGGGGAAGCGGGATTCGGGCCCGCTCGAGGGGAGTGTCCCCGACGACACCGCGAGTCAACTGCACGGAGAAAGTCGAGCCCTGGCCAATTCGCGACTGAATGGTAACGGCGTGATCGAGGAGCCGGCAAATGGTCTGAACGATCGAAAGGCCCAGGCCGACGCCCTGACGCTGGTCGCGGTTCGGGTTGTCGACCTGGTAGAACGCATCGAACAGAAGCCGTAAATGTTCTTCTGGAATTCCGGGTCCCGTGTCGATGACGTCGATGAACAGTTGCGAACCCATCGGGCGCACGCGCAGCCGGACGACGCCCCGCTGTGTATATTTGATCGCGTTGCCGACGAGATTGCGCAGAATCACGGGCAAGAGCATGGGATCGCTGCGCACGAGTTCGGTGGAACCGTCGATCTGCAGATCGATCGCCTTGCTGGTCGCTGCGTAGCTGAATTCCGAGCGGAGCCGCGGCAGGATCTCCTCCAGCGGAAAGTCCCGTATCACAGGTTGAATGGCGCCTTTTTCCAGCCGATTGATGTCGATGAGAGCGGACAGCATCTGGTCCATGCTGCGAACGGCCTCGTCAAGCAATTCAATGTGCGGCGCGAACTCGGAATCCTTGAGAGAGCGCGCCAGCATCGACTGCAGGTTCCAGATGGTCTGCAGGGGCTGCCGCAGGTCGTGGCTGGCGGCGGCAAGAAACCGGGACTTCACCTCATTCGCACGGACGGCGGAATCTCGCGCCGTCATCAAGTCATCTTCGAGGCGTTTGCGCTCCGTCACGTCACGCACGATTGCAATCGTGACCGGTGCGGGGCTGTCGGTGCCTGGGTTGAGCAGTACATCGATCGGGAAGACGCTGCCATCCTGGCGCCGGCCGAGCAAGGTCAGAGCTGCGCCCATGGTGCGGGTCTTCGGCGTGCATGCGTACTCATGTCGATGCCGCGCATGTTGCTCGGTGACCGCTTGCGGCACCAGAAGATCGATCGATTGAGCCAGCAGCTCACTGCGTTCGTAGCCGAACATTCGGGCGGCCTGTGTATTCAAGTAGAGGATCTGCCCGTCGCCTCCCGTTCCAGCCACGATGAACACTGCGTCTGGCATGCTGTCCAGGACGTCCGTCGACGCCAGCAGGAACGATGCGTCCATGGGGGGGTTGGAAGGGCCGGGAGCGGCATTCGAAGCCATCGCTTTCCTTGGCGAGTGGGCGCGGTCGCCGTCGCTTGTGCGCTTCACATGTGCGTTTGCACAGCAGACTGCCTGACGGTGCGCCTTTGCGTCCCGGGAGTCAAATTTGAAATATTGCGGAATGAAGACAGCATCACACTCAACACCGACGACGAGCGTACGGTGTTGTGGGTGTTGCGCACGGACTTGGCGCTCACCGGCGCCAAGTACGGGTGCGGTGAAGGCATATGCGGAGCATGCACCGTCATCGTCGACGGCAAGGCGGCCTGCATCCGCTGCAGAAAGCATTTATCGATCACGGCGCGCTCCAATGCGGAGGGCAACCTGTGCCGCTGTGGCGCCCATGTCCGATGGACAAACCGGCCGTACCGTCGCGAGAGCTCAACGAGGCTCGCCGAGGCCGGTGCGCCGGCCCCGGCGTATCGAGCAACGCAGAATTGGCCTACCATAGGGCGGATGGCTGAAAAATTGCGTGTCAACACTACTGGGGAACTGTCATGGCGGAAAACGTCTATAAGGTAGTTGAACTCGTCGGCACCAGCAGCGAGTCCTGGGAGAAGGCAACCGCCGCGGCGATCAACCGTGCAAGCAAGACGCTGCGGGACCTGAGGGTTGCCGAGGTTGTAAAGCTCGACGTGCAGATCAAGAACGGGAAGGTCGAAGCCTACCGGTCGCGGATCAGCGTCTCGTTCAAATACGAGAGCAAAAAAGGCTGATTCAGGCCCGTCGGAAGGAGCACTGATGGTCCCTGTCGCCGCGGACCCGAGGCGAGGGTACTTCAGACCAGGTTCGCCCCATACGGCATCTGCGCGTATTTGCCGAGCGGCGGCCGATCGAGGAGGACGTCAGCTCTGGCGCATCCGTCGGATCCGAACCGTTTGGATTGAATATCCTTGAGCACAGTCTCCAGTCGGTTCAGCACCTCGAGCAGCAGCGGCGTCGGGATGTCGAGTGCGGGCTCTATGCGAATGGTGCGTGCTTTCGAATAGGTGCCCGCGACCAATACACCGCGGCGAAACAGGCCCGCCGCACATTCATATCCGACGGCGTCTGAGGGAAACTCCAGGCCGATGAGCAGTCCCTTGCCGCGACAGTCGGATAATACCGCGGGGTACCGCGCACGCAGCAGAGCAAGCTCCTTCATCATCATCTCGCCCTTGGCAGCCGCTTGACCCGGAAGATCCTCCTCGAGCGTCGCCGTGATTGCCGCAATGCCCGCCGCGCACGCGATGGGATTGCCGCCGAAAGTGGTTGAATGAATGACGGGATTCGGGATCAGCGCCTCCCAGATCTTCGGGGTGGAGACGAACGCGGACAGCGGCATTACACCGCCCCCAATCGCCTTGCCGAGGCACATGATATCGGGGACGACATCGGCATGATCGACGCCCCATAGCCGGCCGGTCCGCCCCATCCCGGTTTGTATTTCATCCGCGATCAGCAAGGCCCCGTACCTATCGCACAGCTCTCGTGCTGCCGCCAGATATCCCGGCGGCGGAACCACAGCGCCGGCTTCCCCCTGAATGGGCTCGACCACGAATGCCGCGATCGGCGTGCCGACGGACTCCGCCTTTGCAAATTCTGCTTCCAGCGCGTTGGCATCCCCGTACGGAGCGAATCTGACGTCCTGCAAGCCGCCCCGGAACGGTTCACGGAACGATGCCTTGCCCATCAGCGACAACGAACCCATCGACTTTCCGTGAAATCCGCCGAGGGTGGATAGGAAGGTATTGCGGCCGGTGTGCAGGCGGGCCAATTTGATTGCGCCCTCCACCGCGTCAGTGCCGTTGTTGATGAAGAAACTGCATGCGAGGTCACCCGGAGTGATGTCTGCAATCAACTTGGCCAGTGCCGCACGCCAGGGCTCGAGCAGTTCCTGGCTGTTCAGAGCCATGCGGCGAATCTGGTCGGTGACAGCCTTCACGATGCGCGGATGATTGATCCCCGCGCTGAAGATTCCGTAGCCGCCGAGGCAATCGATGTATTCCCGACCCAACAGGTCGGTGATGGTGGAACCATGTCCGGCCCATTCGAGCGCCGCAAATTGCCCCGCTTCCGTCACCGACTTGCGGTAGCTGATGAAGCCCCGATTGACATGCTTCTCATAGGAATCCACGGTTTCGCCGATGAATGCATGGATTTCGGGCTCGCTCATCGGCTTGCCGCCGATGAGGTCCAGATAACGTCTTGAGGAAGCCAGAACGGCCTGTGTCGACAATCGCATCATTGTTTCTCCTGCTCAATCCTTCTGGGAAAGATCCCACGTCGATCGACGGCCTGCCGATGCAGCGACTTGATCGGATCGGCGATTCGTTGTGGGACTGGCCGCCCATGCGGCTCTGCTGCAACTGTTAAGTCAGCAGCTTGAGCAAGATTTGCCGCCCGGATAGAGCGATATCGGGGCCTTCGATGCGAACATGCGGAGCAGCACGCTCGGTCACTTGAGAGGAAATGAGACGATCAACATCCGCAAGTCGAAATCGGCGCAAGTGGAGAGAAATACTGCGGGGGGCGCAAGCGTTGGCAGTCATGATTCTCTCGATTCTCATCGTTATGCGAATCCATCTGAGATGAAACCGATGCTCAAGATTCAATATAGGACTTAAAAATCAGTGCGTCAACCAAACCCTGATATTTCAGGAGTGCGAAGCCCCGCGCCGAACGATCGGCGAGGCGGTAAGATCGGAACGCCACGTTGGACGGTCAGAGTGCCGTTTTTGTGAGGCGGCCTCGCTTTCAGGTACCCGAATGCCGGCGGGGCCACTCGTAACATATTGCGGCGGGTTCGAAAATTTGGGTTCGGCACTCCGGTCCCAATGACCGAAATCAAGAAATCACTCGTGGAGCGGCTGTTCGCGGAACATGCGGGCGCCCTTCAGGCATTCCTGTATCGGCGAGTTCGCAGGCATCCGGATGCGGCGGAACTCGCGCAGGAGGTGTATGTGCGCATGCTGCGAGTTCCGGACACGGCCACGGTGCGCAATCCGGAAGCCTATCTCCCCGGTGCAGCCGTTTCCAGTGGTGCGGCCCGCGAAGCATCCTGGAACCGGGTTTTGAGGAACGCGACGAATTCTCGGACCACGGGGCGATTCATCTTCATCCGCGGCACCAGCGCCTTCAGCCAGTGCGTCGCCAGCGGAAACTCCTGCAGCAACGGCACCAGTTTTCCCGAACGGATGTCATCGGCGGCAAGATACCGTGCCAGCACGGCGACGCCCAGTCCGTGGCGGGCGGCCTCGCGCATGACGCGCCCATCGCTCGAATGCAATCGAGAATGCACTTCGACGCCCAGTGCGCCGCGGGCGCTCTCGAACAGCCAGCTGGTGCGAAACAGCGTCGTGGTCAGGCACTCGTGGTTGACCAGTTCGGTCGGGTGACGCGGCTCGGCCTTGCCGCGCAGATAGCTCGGCGCGCAGCAGACCACGAGCTCGTACGGGCACAACGGTACGTCGATCACGTTGGGGTATGACACAGGCAATGCGCCGATCGCGCAGTCGAACCCCTCCTCGAGCGGATTCACCGACCGGTCCACCAGCACGATCTCAAGATCGACGTTGGCATAGAGTTGCAGGAATTCGGTGTACGCACTGCCGAGAAACTCCGTGGTTACCGTGGTCGGCGACTTGATGCGCAGGTTGCCGTCGATCTGCTGATCATCAGGCGCGGCGCTCTTGAACAGTTCGTCGAACTCGGCGACCAGGCGGACGAAGCGCGGCAGCAACCCTTCCGCCGCCATCGTGAGCGTCAGCCCGCGCGTCGAGCGGTTTACCAGCCGCGTGCCCAATGCCTTTTCCAGCTGACCGATGCGCTTGGTGATCACCGACGGCGCCACTCCCAGCTCGCGAGCGGCGCCGGAAAAACTGAGCAGTCGAGCGACCAGCAGAAATGTTTTCAGGTTCAGCAGACTGTTAATGTGGCTCTCTCACAACAAAAGAATATCTTGCCGGCGTCATTTCGCTCTCGGTCGATCTGTCGTGCGCTTTCCCGCGATGTTCTCCGATACAGAAAGCTGATCGCGCTTAATGCAGCATTCTGCCCGGCGCCGTTCGATGCTAACGTTTTTCCTTTGCAGATTGCAGCACGGTAGCTTACTGCATCGCGACAAGAATAAGCCGCTACACGGCGATTGGGGAGGAATAGCACATGACGATCCTAGCAACTGCGGGACGGCACCCGAGCTCAGGCAGGTCCGGTCCGGCCCGTCTTACTGTCGCAACAACGGCCACTCTGACGGCCTTTGTCTGCGTGCTCGGTCTCGGCGCGACGCGGGCCGCTCTGGCGCAACAGGTGACAGCCGCCGGGGCCGCGCAACCGTCGGGCGCCCTCGAGGAGGTTGTGGTCACAGCGGAGCGGCGCGGCGAGCAATTGCAGAACACACCGATCGCGATCACGGCGCTGACCGGTGAGGCCATGCAGGCGCGCAATCTGGTCAATATTTCGGATGTGGGAGCCTATGTACCGAGCACGGTTCTGGCACCCTTGGGTGCGGGCTGGGGCGCCACCATGGCCGCCTTCATCCGCGGCGTGGGTCTTGGCGACAATATCCTCTCCTTTGAGCCTGGCGTACCGATCTATGTCGACGATGTCTATATTGGACGCCCGCAGGGCGCGATGCTCGATCTGCTCGACCTCGAACGCGTGGAGGTGCTGCGCGGTCCGCAGGGCACCCTGTTCGGCAAGAATGCCGAGGCCGGCACGATTCGCATGATTTCCGTGAAGCCGAAGGGCGATGACTCGGGGTACGCGGAGGTGACCTTCGGCAATTTCAATCGAATCGACGCGCGCGCGATGGCCGATATCTCGGTGATCCCCGGTATCGTAAACGCGCGCTTCTCGTTCGCCAGCAGGACGGCGGATGGCTATTTCACGAACCTCGACTATGTTTGCGTCAATGGACCCGGCAGCCTCGGCAGCATGCCAGCGGCGATCGCGCCGGGCAGCAACTGCAAAACGTCGACCTCGGGCAATGAAAACACCCAGTCCGGCCGCGCGGCGTTCCGATTCCTGCTCGGTCCGGCCGCGGAGTTGAACCTGATCTACGACATGACGCTGCAGAATCAGGAAGGTCCCGCCGACAAATACACCGTCATCGACGGTGCGTTCCCGAATGCGTTCCCGAACACCCTGTGGGGCAATCTGACCTACGGTTCCTTGGGCAATGCCACGGCGGGCCCGCCGGCCTACATCGGCAAGCCGATCGGCTACGACAGCCGCTTCGTGACCAATAACTTCTATACTGGTTATGGCAATTACGGCACCGATTCCATTTCCGGCCGCAATGTCCCCAATATCAACGACCTGAATCACTGGGGCGTGAACGCCACGTTGGATTGGAAACTCACCGACAACGTCAACCTGAAGTCGGTGAGCGCCTACCGCGCGTTCAGCAACCAGTACGGCCGTGATTCGGACGGCAGCCCGCTGTCGGAAAACTCGACCTATGACGATGCCCGGCACCATCAGTTTACCCAGGAGATCACGCTGACCGGCAAGGTGGCCCGGCTCGACTGGGCGACCGGCGCCTTCTACTACACGGCGCTTGATTCCGACCGCGGCTACGACGTGCTGTACCCGTGCACGGTGCCAAATCCCTTCGTCTGCATCCACGAGCAGGACCAATTCGTGACGCAGACGACCAAGAACTGGGCGGTGTTTGCGCATGGCGTGTTTCAAGTCACCGATGCGTTCTCGATCACCGGCGGCGGCCGCTACACCTCGGACCAGAAGGACGCGACCGTCTATATCACCAACTTCGATCCGACGGTCACCAGCACGGCGGGCAACGTCAATGGCCAGTATGTGCCCACATCGACCACCCACTTCGACTATGACGTTTCCCTGAACTACCAGTGGACCCCCGATCTCTTGACCTACCTGCGCTATTCCACGGGCTTCAAGGGCGGCGGCTTCAGCCCGCGTCCGTCCGACGCGCTGCAGACGGCGCCGTTCGCGCCTGAATACTTAAAGACCACCGAGCTCGGCGAGAAGGCTGAGTTCCTGGATCATCGCGTACGATTCAACGCCGACTTCTATTATTCGAGGTATCTCAATCAGCAGACGTTCTCCCAGCAGCTCGACTCCCTGGGCAACAACTGGTTCCGCGAAGTCAACGCCGGCACGGCGCGCATTTGGGGGCTGGAGGGCGAACTGCAGGCCGAGCCGATCGACAATCTGCGCATTGATGGCAGCTTCGGTTACCTCAATTACTACCTGGAGTCGAATGGCGGCAATAACCTGCTGTTCACCGGCAACAACTGCGGCGGGGAGACTTGCTACTCGCCGCGCACGCCGAAGTACACCGGCGCGCTCGGTGTGCAGTACAGCTTCACGGTCGCCGACGGCGGCCGACTCACGCCGCGCCTCGACGCGACCTACCAGTCGACCATCTACTTTGCAGCCAACAATGGCTGCCTGGGGTCTCTCACTCCGCAAGGTTGCGGCCAGACGGACAACCAGAATGGCTACGCGCTGCTCAACGGCCGACTCTCCTACGAGACCGCCAACAAGAAGTGGCAGGCGTCGCTGTGGGGACGCAACCTCACCGACAAGGAATACTTTTACGGTAAGCTGAGCTTGATCACGTTCTTCGGCCGCGAGCAGGGCAACCCGGCGCCGCCGCGCGAGTATGGCGTGACCGTTCAGCGCAAGTTCTGATCGCATTAAGCGCGCACCGGACATCGATGATGGGCCCGGGCGCGCGCTGGCAACGGTGGCGACCGGTACGCGCGTCGATGGATCGAAGGAACATCCTGGGCCGCGCGTGCTTTCCCGTCCTAAAGGCAGTGAGATGCTGAATCGACCCTTTGATCCAGAAACCCGCATCGTGTCGCGCGCCGAGCAGCCACCGATACTCGAGCGCGGTTGCGACCTGTGCGTGGTCGGCTCAGGTGCATCTGGAATTTCCGCCGCGATCGAGGCTGCGCGCGCGGGCCTCGAGGTGATCCTGGTGGACGGGTTACCGACCCTCGGTGGCCAGGCCGTCAATTCGATCATCGGCATGTTCTGTGGGCTCTATACCCCGGGCCCGAACGGCACGCAGCTGACCCATGGCATCGCGGACGAGATCCTGCACGAGCTGGGTGCGGTGGACGATGTCAAGGTCGTCGCCGGCGGCGTGATGAAGGTGGCTCTCTACAATGAAGTCGCGCTGGGGCGCTGGGTCGAGAAGGCCGTGGTAAAGGCTGGGGTGACGCCGCTGACCGGTGCGATCATCCGCAAAGTCAATCGCCAGGGCCGCCGCCTGACCTCGCTCGACATCGCGACCCGTCATGGCGATGTGCGCATTACGGCGACCGGCTTCATCGACGCAACTGGCGATGCCGCGATCACGTGGGAGGCGGGCTTTGATTGCCGCATGCACAAGCACGGCCAGATCTATGGCTCGCAGATGATCGTGATCGAGGATTTCGACGATTCGAAGAAGCCCAGTTGGGACGAGATGGCGGCGCGCATCCACGACCGCGGCCTGCAGTATGGAATGATGCGCCGCGATGGCTTTGCGGCAAGCTTTCCCGGACGCAACGTCGCCATCGTCAACATGACCCACATCGAGACGCCGCTCGATCCATTCGATGCGGCCGCCAAGCAAATCGATGGCAAGGAGCAGGCCGATCGTACGTTGGTGTTCCTGCGCGCCGAGTATCCGGAGGCGTTCGGCCAGGCGCGCATTCGCGCGTACGGTCTGACCGGTGTCCGGCAGACGCGCTGGATCGTCGGCACGCATCACCTGACCATGGACGAGGTGCGCGCCGCGACCAAGTTCAACGATGCCATCGCGCGTTGCTCCTGGCCGCTCGAGCAGCACCACAACCGCGAAGGCTACGTCTGGGAGGTGTTCGGCGAGGATCATGTGCACACCATCCCGTTCGGCTCGCTCGCGGTCGCCGGTGCCGACAACCTGTGCGCAGTCGGGCGTTGCATCGACGCGGATTCCGCAGCGTTGTCGTCGGTGCGCGTCATGGGGCCGTGCATTGCGATGGGTGCCGCCGCGGCGCATGCACTCGCGCTCGCAGGCAGCGGCAGCGTGCATGGGATCAGCATGTCAGCGCTGCAGCAGAGAATCCGTCACAATCTCGAAGACTGAACCGCATTCGGAGAAGCCGATGACGATCCTGCGCAGCCTCGCCGCCAATTCCGCCATCCGGCGCTCGCACTGGCGCACCCTCGGCCTGACGGAGGCGGACATGGCCAAGCCGAAGATCGCGGTGGTCAACTCCTCGTCGGAGCTCGCAGTATGTTTCGCGCACTTGGACGGCGTGGCGCGCGTGGTCAAGGACGCGATCCGCGCGGCCGGCGGCATTCCCTTCGAGGTGCGCACCACGGCGCCCTCCGATTTCATCACGGGCGCGGCGTGTTCCGGATCCTACATCCTGGCGGCGCGCGACCTCGTCACGAGCGATATCGAGGCTCAGGTGGAGGCGGCGCTGTTGGATGGCATGGTGTGCCTCACCTCCTGCGACAAGACACCCCCAGGTCATCTGATGGCCGCCGGACGGCTCAACATCCCGACGGTGCTCGTGATCGGCGGCTACCAGGCGTCCGGCATGATCGGAAAAGAGCACGTCGACATCGAGGACCTGTTCTCCGGCAGCGTCGGCGCCGCGCTCGGCAAGCCGGGCCGGTTCAATATGGCCGAACTCAGCGAGCAGGCCATCCGCGGTCCGGGGGTGTGTGCCGGCATGGCGACCGCGAACACCATGCACTGCGTGGTCGAGGCGCTGGGGATGTGCATGCCGGGATCGGCGCCGGTGCGCGCCAACAGTGAAAAAATGTTCGATGCGGCGCGTCGGGCTGGAACGCGGATCGTTGCGATGGTCAATGAAGGTCTGACTCCGCGCAAGGTGCTTACCGAGGCCGCGTTTCGCAATGCGGTCGCGATGGTGCTCGGCGTCTCAGGCTCGATCAACGCGATCAAGCATCTGCAGGCCACGGCGGTTGAGGCCGGGACGGATGTCGATATCTACGCGCTGTGGGAGGAGATGGGGCGCAAGGTCCCTGTCTTAAGCGCGGTGCGCCCCAACGGCGCGGTGCGCATCGAGCAGTTCGAGGATGCCGGCGGCGCTGGCGCGATGCTCAAGCGCCTCGCACCGGTGCTCGATACCTCCGCTCTGACCGTCACCGGTCAGACGCTGGCCCACGTACTCGCTTCAACCCCGAACGGCAACACCGAGATCATCCGTCCGCTGGACAATCCGATCTCGGCCGGCCCATCGATCGCGATCCTGAAGGGCACCCTTGCGCCGGAGAGCGCGGTGGTCAAGCTTGGGATCCGCGATGGCAGCCGTCCGGAGTACTTCGAGGGCCGAGCGGTCGTCCACGAGGACACTCGCAGTGCAATGGCAGACATTGCCGCGGGCAAGCTCGAGAAGGGAAGTGTGCTGGTGTTGCGCGGCCAGGGCCTGAAGGGCGGACCGGCCATGGGAGGCGGCGCCTCGCTGGTGTTGTTTGCGATCGATGCCGCGGGGCTGGCGCGCGACACGGCCTTCGTCACGGATGGCCAGCTCTCCGGCTTGTGCCTGAAGGGTTTGACGGTCGCCGAGGTCGCGCCGGAGGGGGCCACGGGCGGGCCAATCGGCAAGGTTCGTACCGGCGACCGCATCGTCATCGATGTCGCGGCACGCCGACTCGACCTCGACGTGCCGGCAGCGGAGCTCGCCGCGCGTCCGGGGCCGCCGGCTCACTTTCCGATCGATGCCAAGGGGTATTTGGGCATCTACCGGCGCGATGTGCAGCCGATGGCGACCGGTGCGGTGCTGACGGACCTGGGCGAATGACCTCGAACCTCCAGGGATGAAGCTGCGTTTAATGCGATCGGCGCTTGTCTTGGGTTGCGTGCTGTTGAGTTGCGGCTGTCGCGACGAGGGTGTGACGGCCGTCACTTCGATAAAGCCCAGGGTGACGGCACATCGAGCCGCCGACGTGGACGAGGCCCGTATCGTCGATGCCGACAAGGAGCCGCAGAACTGGCCAAGTGTGGGCCGCAATTACGCCGAGGATCGCTTCAGCCCGCTGGTCTCGATCAATGAGCACAACGTGGGCCGGCTGGGTTTGGCATGGTTCGCCGATTTGGACACGAAAATCGGCTCGGAGACCACGCCCTTGGTGGTCGACGGGGTGATGTACACGGTCGGCGCTTGGAACGTGATCTACGCGCTCGACGCCAAGAGCGGCCGCGAACTGTGGCGCTATGATCCAAAGCCGCGCCGCGACTGGCTGCGCTACATGTGTTGCGGTCCGGCGTCGCGCGGGCTCGCCGTGTGGAAGGGCAGAGTCATCGCGGCCACCATCGACGGTCGGCTATTCGCCGTCGACGCTCAGACGGGCGCGCCGGCCTGGGACGTGCGCACGACGGATGCGAATCAGCCCTACTCGATTACCGGTGCGCCGCGCGTGATCGCGGGCAAGGTCATCATCGGCAACGCGGGCGGCGAATTCGGCGTACGCGGATATGTAAGCGCCTATGACGCGGAAACGGGGAGGCTGGTGTGGCGCTTCTATACGGTGCCTGGAGATCCGGCCAAGGGATTCGAATCCAAAGCCATGGAGATGGCCGCAAAGACCTGGCACGGCGAGTGGTGGAAGTCCGGCGGAGGAGGGCCCGCCTGGGACGCGTTCTCCTACGATCCCGATCTGCACCTGCTGTACATCGGAACCGGCAACGGCAATGCCTGGTCGAGAGATCTACGCAGCCCCGGGGGCGGCGACAACCTGTTCCTCTGCTCGATCGTGGCGGTGCGCGCGGACACTGGAGAGTATGTGTGGCATTACCAAGAGGTGCCGGGAGAGAATTGGGACTACGACTGCGTGCAGCAAATGACACTGACCGCTCTTGACATCGGAGGCGTGAAACACAAGGTGCTGATGCAGGCCTCGAAGGACGGCTTCTTCTATGTTCTCGACCGCGAGAGCGGCAAGCTCCTCTCGGCCAGCCCCTTTGTACACACGACTTGGGCGTCGCAAATCGATCTGTCCACGGGACGCCCGGTCGAAATCAAGGAAAATCTATATTCGGACATCGAGGCAAAAATGGTATCGCCGACTCCCTTCGGCGCCCACAATTGGCATCCCATGTCCTATGATCCCCTGACGCATCTGGTGTACTTTTCCGCGCAGGAAGCCGGGTGGGCATATTCGCGAACCCCGACGTTCGACTATCACCCAATGGCCTGGAATATTTCGCAGAACCCCAAGGCGAAACGTCCGCCCCCTCGGCGAACGTTCCCGTCAAGGGCTTCACTCTTGCGTGGGATCCGGTTGCGAACAAAGAGGCCTGGCGCATCCCGCACGACGGTCCCTGGAACGGCGGCGTGCTCACCACGGCCGGCAATCTGCTCGTGGAAGGAACCGAGGACGGCAATTTCGGCGTCTTCCGGGCGAGCAATGGCGAGAAACTCTGGTCGATGCCCATAGGCACGGGAGCGGTCGCGGGTCCAATGACCTACTCGGTGGACGGCGAACAATACATCGCGGTGTCCGCGGGCTGGACCGGCTCGCTCATCATCATTGGCGGCGGCTTGACCGCCGTCCACGATGCACCGACCCGCATGCTGGTTTTCAAGCTCGGCGGCACCGCGGTATTGCCGGCGACGGCGCCGCGTTCGATACCTCAGCCTCCGCGGCAGACGGCGTCTTTGGAGACCATCGCCCGGGGCCAGGCGGCGTACAACAAGACTTGCCGAATTTGTCATGGCGGCAATTTGATTTCAGGCGGCATGACCCCCGATTTGCGTTTCATGTCGGCCGCGACGCATGAGCAATTCGAGGCCATCGTGCTCGGCGGCGCGCGCGCCGATCGCGGCATGGCATCGTTTGCCGATGTGGTAAGTGTCGATGATGTCGAAGCGATTCACGCTTACATCATCGATGTGTCCGGCAAGGCGCAGGGTCGGATGCTGGGCGCCGATCGTATCCAACAAGGTGAAGCCAAATGAAATTGACGGCCAAGGAGCAGAGCATGCTCGACGGCAAGGATGGCAAAGCGCGTCAGAAGGCGATGGAACTGTTGGTGCGTTATGGCGAGGCGCTCGCCGCCGAGCGTTTCGTCGCAACCGACAATATCGCCGGCGTTCCGGGCTCGACGAATGCCTTTCTGCAGAAGTACTACCAGCAGAAGGGCGGCGGCGGATACGACGCCATATTTTCTTTTTTCGATCTCGATAGCGATGAGCTCGTCGAGGTGCCGAAGGCTGCCGCACATACCTGTCACCTGCAGGGTGGCTATGATCCGGATAACTGGCAGATTCTCGGCGCGACGCCGGAATCGTTCAGGATCAGCCAAGAGAGCGAGGCGTTCATCGCCGGCCGCGGCGTTCAGATACTCAAAACCTGCACGCCTTACCTCGCCGGCAATGTCCCAAAAAAAGGCGACCACTGTGCGTGGATGGAATCATCCGCCGTGGTCTATTGCAATTCAGTGATCGGCGCACGCACCAATACCGAAGGCCGTGAGAGCACCAGCGCCGCCATGCTCACCGGCGTCATTCCGGACTGGGGGTTCCATCGCGATGAGAACCGGCTCGGCTCGCATCTGATCGAGGTGGATTTCGAGATCGAATCGGTGATGGACTGGGGCATGCTCGGGTACTTCGTCGGCGATGCGGTGCAGGAGCGCATACCGGTGCTCAGCGGCCGGTTCGGCAGCACTGACTTGATTCGCCACAAGCACTTTGGCGCGGCCGCAGCCTCCTCGGGCGGTGTGGAGATGTATCACATCGCCGGGGTAACGCCGGAGGCGCCCAGTGTCGAGGCGGCTTTCGGCGGCCGCAAGCCCCTCGAGGTCATTCCCTATGGACTCGTCGAGAGGCGCCGCACGTACGACAATTTGAATTCCAAGGCCACCGACACTGAAGTCGATTACGTGATGCTCGGCTGTCCTCATTATTCGCTGGAGCAGATTCGAGGTGCGGCCGCCATGTTGGAAGGCAGACGGGTCAGCGCCAACTGCAAACTGTGGATATTCACCTCGCGCGCCGTGAAGGCCCTCGCCGACGCCCAGGGTTTGTCGAAGCCGTTGCGCGACTGCGGCGCGGTGCTGCTGACGGACACCTGTTCGTCGATCAGCCAGGCGGTCCCGCCCGGCACCAAAGTGGCCGCGCTCGATTCGGCGAAGCAGACGCACTACCTGCCGGCCATCATGAACATTCAGGCGTGGTTCGGATCGACCCAGGACTGCATCAATGCGGCGGTGACCGGCCGCTGGAATGGAGTGGCACCATGAGCGGCAACACGGTTGTGCTGAAAGGCCGAAAAGTCGTGGGCGGCGTCGCGGAGGGCGAAGCGCTCGTCACCCGGCAGACGATTTCCGGCTGGGGCGGCATCAATCCGATGCTCGGCACCGTGACCGAGACCCGGCATGAGTTGCGCGGCGTGAGCTTCAAGGACAAGATTTTGGTGTTTCCGGGCGCCAAGGGCTCGTCGGCCTGGTCCGCCATGTTCCATATGTCCCGCCTCGCGGGCGCGGCGCCGAAGGCCCTGCTTTTCAATGAAATGACGACCAAAGTCGCGCTCGGAGCGGTCGTCATGAGAATCCCGGCCATCACCGATTTCGACCGCAACCCACTCGAAGTCATCGAGACCGGCGATTGGGTCAGGGTCGATGCGGACCGAGGGGTTGTTGAGGTTCGTAAGGCTGCCCTTCGCACCGGTTGAATTGACTGCGATTCGCAGAGTACGCAGGATGCGTGCTCTCCATCAACGACGGCGGCATTCGAGGTTCGCGGCTATGGCGACTGTTGTGCGGACAGTGGATGTTTCGGCGATCATCAATGATCGACGGCTCAACGGTTTCAACTACGGACTGATCATCCTGTCCTGGTTGATAACCGTGTTCGACGGTTTCGACATGATGATGATCAGTTTTACCGCACCTTTCATGCGCGATGAATTTGGCCTGTCGAAGATGATGCTCGGCCGCGTGTTCTCCGCGGGCCTGGTCGGCATGATGCTCGGCGGGTTCTGCTTTTCGTTTATCGCCGATCGCATCGGCCGGCGGCCGACCGTGGTCATCGCGGCGTTCAGCTTCGGGCTGCTGACCACCGCGACTGCATTTGCGGGTTCCTATCAGGCGCTGCTCGCGCTGCGTTTCCTCGACGGTCTCGCCATCGGCGGCATGCTGCCGCTGGCGTGGGCGTTGAACATCGAGTTCGTGCCGGTGCGGATGCGCTCAACGATCGTGACCATCATCATGATGGGATACAGCTTCGGCACCTTTATCGCCGCGCCCATGACCAACTGGATTGCGCCGCGCTACGGATGGCAGGGCGTGTACGCGGCGGGAGGCTTGGGAACTCTCATTTGCGCTGTGGCTCTGTGGCTCAAGCTGCCCGAGTC
Source organism: uncultured Gammaproteobacteria bacterium (assembly GCA_963727045.1). GTDB lineage: Bacteria > Pseudomonadota > Gammaproteobacteria > Steroidobacterales > Steroidobacteraceae > Bog-1198. The sequence goes on from CAVSES010000001.1 coordinate 203,277, forward strand.
GGTCAGATTCCTGGTAACCAAGGGATTGAAGCCGGATCTCGTCGCCAGGACTCTGCGGCGGATGGATCCACAAAGCGCTTACACTTCGGCCGACCGCTTCGTGCTCAGCGACGAACCGAAGGTCGACCGCCAATTTCGGGTGTCGGATCTGTTCCTCGGCCGCCTGCGAGTCATCACGCCACTGCTGTGGCTGGGCTATATCGCGAGTTCGCTTGCCATCTACTTCGCCGCTTCCTGGGGCCCGATCGTGCTCGAGGACCTCAAATTTCCGCGCGCCACCGCGGCGCTGGTCGCCTCTTTCGGCGGATTGCTGGGCGCAGTTGCGGGGCTCGCCTTGATGCGATTTACCGATCGGCTCGGCGCTCGCGCAGTGGCGTTCTACCCGGCTCTCGCGATTCCGGTGCTGCTGGTGCAGGGGCTCAATCTCGTGCCGGTGCAGCTGTTCTTGGCGGTGAATGTTCTCGGCGGGCTGCTGATCTCGGGCGGGCACTTCGGCATCTTGTCGATTGCCGGTATTTTCTACCCGAGCGCGATTCGCGCGAGCGGCGCCGGCTGGGCGACATCGGTCGCCAAGATTGGCGCGATTTTGGGGCCGATCGTCGGGGCTGCGGTTTTGTCGAGCGGCCTGCCGATCATACGCAGCTATGCACTGCTCGCGGTATGTCCGGCGGTCCTTTTCGCGTGCGCCCTCGGAATTCATGTGGTCACGAGGTCGACACGCCAGCCAGACGGCGTTCTTGTCGAGGGCCGCGCGTGAAACACTTCAAATATCTGCACGAGCGCGCCATCGGGTGGGGAGCGCGCAGGCGCACATAGCGTCCGGACACTGCCTGCGCTTCCGCCGCTTTGTCGCGCAGGGTACAATTGACCATGCACCAATGCGCTAGTTGGCGGTCCTGCGCGGACGGACGATGAACGGCCAGCCGGTCCTTCCCACCCACCAACTTCGGCGTCTGGCCACCAGGTTGCTGGTGACGGGTGCAGTCGCATGGTATCTGCTCACCAAGGTACCCCCCGCGGGCGTCGGTGATGCCTTGCGGGCTGCCGCGCCCGGATGGATCATGACTGGTTTCGTCCTTCAAATCGTTGTGCGCGTCGTCAACGCGCTGCGCATCCGCATCATCGCTCGCGCGCAGGGCGCGCCGCTTTCTTTTCGGGCGATTCTTTCTGCTCTCTTTACGACCGCCCTTTACGGATTGGTGTTGCCCGGCAGCATTGGCGCCGGTGCCGCGACCTTGGTCAAGTACGTGGGCGAGGGAGCAACACTCACGGCGGCGCTTGCCAGCCTGCTCGTGAATCGCCTCCTGGACACTCTGACCGTCGTTTCGCTGGGAGCCTTCTTTTGGGGGTTGGAGCATCACTTCGGCACCCCTGTCGTGACGGCGCGGATCTCGTTTATTACGCTGGTGGCGGCGCCCGTGCTGCTTATCGGCGGACATCTGCTTTTGTTCGGTCGTATTCGGCTACTGCGGCAGCTCGCGCACCTGACGCGCCGATTCGCTTGGGCGCAGAAGCGTCCACTGCTTCGCGGCATCATCGGCGTCATCGAGCAGTGCGCGCTTGCGGTGAATCTGCCAGCGCTGCCCGCCTTGGGTGTCTTTTCACTGTCCCTGATGAAGGAATTACTCGCCACGACCGTTGCGTACTGCTTTGCCCGCGCGGTGGGCGTGGAACTGCCATTCATCACCATTGCCTGGATGCAGGGCGCGATTGGGTTGCTGATCCTCTTGCCGATAACGATCTCAGGCCTTGGAGTGCGCGAAGGCGCGCTGGTGCTGGTCGGTCGTCAGTACGGTGTCGGCGCAGTCAATGCGCTGACCTGGGGTCTGGTGCAATTTGGCGCCGTGCTGTGGATTGCGCTGATCGGCGGGCTGATTGAAGCACGCGCCTTCTGCTGCAAGTGATGCGACGCATGAGGATTGCCATGGTGGCGGCATGCCCCTTTCCGTGGTCACGCGGCACGCCAATCCGGGTGCACCGACTGTCCGAGGCACTGGGTCTGCGTGGACACGACGTCCATGTCGTCACCTATCACTTCGGTGAGGCTACTCCCACGCCGCACATGACCGTGCATCGGATTGCGGGACCCAAGAGTTACCGCCGTGCAGCACCGGGTCCTACCATGATCAAACTTGCGCTGCTTGATCCGCTCCTTGCGCGCAAGCTGCGAGCCGTACTGAATGGCCAGCGCTTCGACGTCATCCATGCACATCACTACGAAGGATTGCTGTGTGGATTACTGGCGCGCGGGCGCCGCTCACTGCCGATTGTGTTCGATGCACATACGCTGCTCGAGAGCGAACTCCCGTCGTACAGTGCGATCGGGCGGTGTTTGGCGAAACGGATCGGACGCGCCGTCGACCTGCGTCTGCCTCCACGAGCGGATCATGTCATCGCAGTATCCGAGGATCTGCGGCGAGGGCTCGAGCGATTCGGAAGAATTCGCGACTCGCGGTTGAGCGTGATCGGCAACGGGGTCGAAGCCGAGCATTTTCTCAGCAATACGGTGAATCCGCGGCGCGTGGTGGCGTTCGCGGGAAATCTTGCGCCTTATCAAAGACTGGACCTGCTGCTGAGTGCCTTCGAACTGGTCCTGCGCGAAGAGCCCGCGGCACGCCTGCGATTCTTCACGGATGGGGACTTTACTCCTGTGCGCGCGCTCGCGGAGAAGATGGGTATCATGTCCAGCATTGAAGCGACGGCAGTGAACTACGAAGCGCTGCCTGATCATCTGCGTGCCGCGACCGTGCTGGCAAATCCACGTCTGGTGTGCAGCGGAGTTCCGCAGAAGCTGCTCAACTACATGGCGAGTGGGACGCCGGTGGTGTCGTTCGCGGGTTCGGCCAAGATTCTGGAGCATGAGAAGTCGGGACTGATCGTGAGCGACGGCGACGTCGCGGCGTTCGCCGAGGGGATAGTCCGGCTGATGCGCGACCCAGCGCTGGGCGCCCGCCTGGGGGCGAGCGCGCGAGCAATCGTCACCGAGCATCACAGCTGGGATCAGGCTGCGGCGCGAGTCGAGCGGGTTTATGCGCGTGTCCTCGGCCTGCAGGCAGAGTCGCCGTTCACAAATTTAGAACAGGAAGCGGAATGAGCAACGAAGCCGACGCCGTTGGACCCCGCGCCCGATGAGTGCGGCTGGCGGCATCGGGCCAGTCGTGATGCTCGGCATCGACGCTGCCGAGCATACCGTCATTGACTCGCTGATCGGACGCGGGCGCATGCCGACACTTGCAGGTTTGCGTCGGCGTGGCTCTTGCGGATTGCTGCGGTCGCCCGCGGACCTGTATTCCGGTGCGGTATGGCCGACATTCTACAGCGGCCAGAGAGTGCCCTGGCATGGCATATACCATAACAAGTTGTGGCAGCCGGGCCGCATGTGCTGCGTGGTGCCCGACGAAGGTACCTATCGCGCCCGTCCCTTCTGGGAATCCCTGGGCGACACCCGGATTCGCACCTGCGTCGTCGATGTGCCGCTGGTCCTCGGCAAGGCGCGGAACTCGAATGGCGTGTATCTGAACGGCTGGGCGACGCACGATCATGCGCCGGCGAACTCGTGGCCGTCGAGCCTGCGGCGCGAATTGCAGCGGGAGTTTGGCCGTCCGGCCATGCCGCCGGAGAATTTTGGTCCGCAGGACACCCGCTCTCTCGAGCGGCTGCTCGGCGACTTACTGCGCGCTACCGAACAATTACAGCGCTTATCGGTCTCGCTGCTGCGTCGTGAGGCTTGGGACTTCACTTGCATCATCTTCGGAGCGGCACACCGCGCTGGTCACTATCTTTGGGATCTGAATCAGGTGCGCGACGCCGATGCCGCCGAGATGGCCCGGCGCGCGCGACTCACCGCTGCGGTGGAGCGGATCTATGAGGCGATCGACCATGCCATCGGAGAGCTGCTCGCACAGGTCGGTTCAGACGCTCGGGTGATCGTGTTTTCGCTTCACGGCATGGGCCCCAACGGAGGCTGGAGCGAGTTCGTGCCCGAGATGTTGGATGCCTGGCGGGTGTCACTTTCACAGCGCGCAGCCCGTCGTGGAACGCTCTATGCACTGCGCAAGGCGATGGTCGGGGCGGGGCGTCCGATCCTGAAGTGGATTCCGCCGGAGCTCACCGCAGGGCTCGTGCCGCTATGGTCCTCCCGAATGTTCGACTGGCAGCACACCAGCGTTTTCCCGTTGCCCATGGATCTGACGGCGCTTTTGCGGGTCAATTTGCGCAACCGGGAGCGCGACGGAATCGTCGCGCCGGGCGGGGATTATCAAGCACTGTGCGCCGAGCTCGACGAATTCTTCCATTCGCTGTGCGATGCCGCCACCGGGCGCCCGATCGTTTCGAGCATCGTGCATGCGTATGAGGAAACCCCTGCGGCGGCCCCTTACCGCGATGGCCAACCGGATCTCATTGTGCGCTGGGAAGGGCTGCGCACCCGCGACGTGGCGGCATTGACGTCGAGCAGAGTGCCTGCGTTTCGATTCCCGGTGCCGCGATGGTTGCCGTCCGGGCGGTCAGGCAATCATCTGCCGACCGGATGGCTCATCGCCGCGGGTCCAGGCATCGCGTCGGGTGCGACCCTTGCCGCGTGCGACATTGTGGATCTCGCGCCAACGGCACGTAATCTGCTCGGCATGGAGCCGGACGCGGCCATGCATGGCGTGACGTTGCCCCTGGGGCCGCCGACATGATCATCGATGCGCGCCGAGCCGCGCCGGAGCGGCCAGTCGACTGCGATGTGTGCATCATTGGGGCCGGCGCTGCGGGCATCACGCTGGCGACCGAGCTGGATAGTCCGCGGCGGTCCATCTGTTTGCTGGAAGGGGGAGGCCTCGACCACCAACGCGCATCGCAGTCTCTGCTGGAAGGCGATGCCACCCCCAACTATCCGCCGCTGCATACCGCACGCGTCGCGGCGCTGGGCGGTTCGACGCATGTGTGGCGGGGTTGGTGTCGCCCGCTCGACGCAATCGACTTCATACGCCGGCCGGATTTTCCTCATTCGGGCTGGCCGCTCAGTCTCGACGATCTGCAACCGTTTTACGCGCGAGCGCATGAAGTCCTGCAGCTCGGCCCTGATGACTACGATCCGGCGGGATGGGAGCGAACCACCGGCGCGTCCCGCTTGGCGTTGACGGACGGGCATATCGCCACGACATTGTTTCGCCAATCGCCGGTAAAGTTCGGAAACTTCTACAAACCGGCGCTGGAGCAATCCCCCGGCGTACGGGTTTATCTTCACGCCAACGTCATTCGCCTGAAGTTCTCGGCCGACGCGCAGTCCGTGACCTCGGCCGAAGTGGCAACGCTCGACGGTCATGAATTCGAGGTGCGGCCGCGCCTCACCATACTCGCGGCCGGCGGCATCGAAAATGCACGATTGCTTCTGCTATCGGCTGCGGGCAATCCGCGCGGACCCGGCAATGCCCATGGACAAGTAGGGCGTTACTTCACGGATCACGGTTACGTCGAGTCGGCGATCTACTTTCCGGCGAACCCGGGCGTTTCGCTCCGACTTTACTCGCAGACCTCGGTGCGCACGGGTGGTGCGATCCGCACCGCACGCGCCGCCATGTCCGTGGCGGCGCGGCGTCAGCTGGCTGACTCGCTGCTGAATTGCGCGATGTTCTTTCGTCCGGCCTACGAGGCGCACCCGGCTTTCGACAACCCCCGCGTGCAGGCGCTGCTGCAGGTGTGGGACATGTGGAATGGGCGCGCCGTCCCGGACAAGATCCTGCCCAGAGTTGCTTTTGCGGCCGGCGCGCCTTATGCGGTCGCCTGTGCGGCATGGAGCAAGTTTCGCAGACCGACCGATACAGCGGCGCAGTGGCGCATGCGGACACTGTTCGAGTGCGCTGTTGATCCGGACAACCGCGTCGAGCTCGGCGACACTCTCGATGCACTGGGTCGCCCGCTCGCGCGCCTGTGCTGGCGCATGCGTGAGGCGGATCTGCGAAGCGTGTCACGATCACATGCGATATTGGATGAATCCTTGCGCGCGGCCGGCCTCGGCCGCTTGCGCCTGCGCGCTGAAGACCGGCAGGAATGGCTGGCTGTCGCGGAACCGGGCAAGCACCACACGGGGACCACACGGATGCATGATGATCCGTCGCAAGGCGTGGTCGACCGAAACTGCCGTGTGAACGGCCTCGACAATCTGTTCATCGCGGGCAGCTCCGTGTTCCCGACCGCAGGGTTCGCCAATCCGACGCTGACCGTCGTCGCCCTGTCACTGCGACTGATCGCGCATCTGCGCGAGCGAGGACTCTGAGCTCGGCTTCCGCTCGACCCGACTGTCCGGCGCAGACTACGGTAGTGACCGAAGCACGGTCGAATTCGAACCAGGCGACCAGGCGCTAGCCCCAACCATTTTGGGGATTCACCCAATTTTCTTCACGAGATTGAACCGAGCACACCATTGGCGGCACTCAAAGGGGTCAGGCGCTCGCTCAAGCGAGAACCGACGGGCAGACCTCATACACTTGGAAGGAGATTTCGATGAACAAGTTTTTGTCGCTGGCATTGTTGCTGGCACCCGCAGCCTTGTTTGCGCAGCAGGCCGACGACTCAGTGGTGCAGTGGGAGCGGATCGTGGGCGTCATCACCGCGCCGAATGTCGACAACGCTGTCGCCGGCATCAAGGCGGGAGCAGGCCCCTGGACGGCTCGCGACGGCCATGCCCGTATCGATCTTGTCACGGGCCGCGCCAGTTTCGACGTCGAGGGTCTGGTGCTGGTCGGTGGCAACGCGAGCGGTACGCCGGGACCTGTGACCACGCTCAATGGATCGTTGGTGTGCAATGCCGGCACCGGCAGCCAGGAAATCATCGACACGCCGGAGGTCAAACTGAGTGCCGAGGGCAATGCTCACTTCCGTGGACAACTCGACGGTGTGCCGGCCGCGTGCGCCAGCCCATTGTTTCTGGTCCGCATCGGACCGAGCTTGCCTGCGGCCGCCGGCCGCTGGCTAGGTACAGGCGCGGTTCGCACCTTCGGAGATCGCAACTAATAGACCGGGCGCCGGTGTTCGTCAGAAGTGTGCACCTGACGGGCATCGGCGCCTAACTTTCATCGCAGAGCCGCCTGAGGCGGCGCTCCATCAGTGGCGAGGCGATTGCGGCGGGTAGCTCTTCGACCCGCCCGTCCGTTGGTTCAATACTCGGAACGATCCATCCTTGTTCGCAGTTATCTTGATCCAATGAGCGGCGCGTTCATCGAGATTGGCCACGTATTGCGCGGAGAAATTGCTTTCGCCGGCGGCCTCCGATCCATGCAACTGCCAGACATCCTCAAGCCCCGGGACTCGGTGCAGGGCTTGATAGGTCGGCAACGCACCGCCTTTGGTCGGACCGTTGTTCATGATGGCAACGCGCGGAGTAAATGCAGCAAACGTCGCTGCGACCTCGGCATCCGGGCCTCCGTGGTGGGCCACCAGATAGACGTCGACCGGCCCGATCAGACTCTTCGGACAGGCGAGATTGAAGAGGGGTTGCCCGGTCAGGTCGCCGACATCGAGAAAGCGGAACCGACCGTAGCGGACGACGAGTCCCGTCGAGCCGGGGTTCTCATATGGATCGCGCGGTGGCGTGGCGTTGTCGGGGCACGCGCCATTGGTGGCGCCGGCGCCCGGCAGGGGTCGCGTGAGCGTGGCGCTTGCCGCACTCACGACGATCGCGCTGACATCTCTCAAGGGTAGCTTGTCGCCAGGAGCGGGTTGCAGGTGCTCACCGCGACTTCGCACGGTGGAGTAGGCGTCGAACGCGGCGGTGGTCTCCGGCACGTTGCTGGCCGCCTCCGGATTGGGGACACCGTGATCGATGAAGGCACGAATGGGCATCAGCTGCGATAGCTCAGTGACGCCGCCATCGTGATCGGGGTGAAAATGGGTGATGAGCAAGTAATCAATGTGCGCGATGCCGGCATCGTGCGCCGCGGCGACGATGCGGTTCGCATCACGGGCTTTGTGAGGGTCGCCCAGTTGGAAGCCCGTGCCGTCTCCCGCGAAACCCGTATCGATCAGCAGGGAATGGCGGTCCGGCGTCACGATCAATGTTGACTGGCCTCCCTCCACGTCGATGAAATAGATGTCGAGACTCTTGGGCGTCAGCGCGCTCGCCGATGCGCTCGACGCGATGAAAGGCATCGCTGCGAGGACGAGGCTCAGCATCAAGGGAAGCGGTGTCGTCGCCCAAGAACGATAAATCGAAAATCGAAGGGTCATGTCGGCCTGCTCCCCAGTTGGCAATCTCGGTGAGTACGCCGATCACCAGCGTCGTGCGGTCGGAGTCATCGAACACAATGGATGTGATCCTGCCCGTGGGTAAAGGTCCGGCGTCCTCGCTTCTCTCCCTTTTATGAAACACCTCCCGACTCATCATCGCAACTTAAGGTGGAGTCCGGGAAATCGGGGAAGCCCACGCCACCTGGCGTATTGTGATTTCCGGGAGTCCGATCGGTCGCCTCCCGGATCAGACAGCTTCACCACGGTCAAAGGCTACGCGGCGGCATCATGCCCGCGGGCTTTTGGCCACGCGAGCACCTTTCCATCCATTCAGCACCATCGAGGCGCCAGTACTGAATAGAATCACCCTGCAAGCAACGAGATGGGTCGCAATGGAGCGAGCGATTATCCAGCGATTGTGTTGTTAGCCGCCAACTAGACGTGCTGCTCCTCATCCATCGTCAGCGACAGCCAGTACTCCCGGAGCTGTTCGCGCTCAGCATCGCACGCATACCAGGTAACCTCAAAGCAACACTCGGAGCGCAAGCGAAGTTTGCTGCCAGTCGTTAGTGCGGCTGTAACCACCGATAACGGGAGTGAAGTTACCGATTCTTTGGAGCAACGCGGGCAAACCGTCGGGAACCGTAAGAATGGTGTCTCGGTACGCATGATGTACGTCCCCTCATCCTGTTCGTGTTTTGCAAAGCTATTACTACGCGTGCAGCGGCGCAAATCGTCGCAAAATAGCTACGGTCGACTGACGAAAGCCGAAAAGCCGCTCAACGATCAGATGCTTGCGATACTCTTGTAGGCAGCGACGCATCCCAACAAGCGCTGGCACGATACCTGCGAAATGCCCGCGGCCATGGTCGGGATTATCCGGCGTCTACATTCATGACTATGGTACATTACTAGTTATATATACGGTAATGGAATGACCTATATGGCTAGCAAGCGCAGCGCAGCTCACGAAAGTGTGCGGGTTTATCGGGCGAAGATGAAGCAGCTGGGGTTTCGGCAAATCAGCATTTGGGTTCCGGACACCAAGTCGCCGAAGTTTCGCAAGGAATGCCGGCGTCAATCGCGGCTCGCGAGTGCGGCCGATCAATCGGCGCCGTTGGACGACTTGCTCAACGTTGCCGCAGGATCCGTGGAAGGCTGGACTTGAAGCGCGGCGACATCGTGACAATAGCGGCGCCGGGCGACTACGGGAAACCTCGGCCGGCCTTAATCATCCAGGCGGATGTCTTCAACGATATTCACGGTAGTATTACAGTCGTGCCACTGACCAGCACGATTATCGATGCTCCGCTGTTTCGCATCACGCTCGATCCGAGTCGGCAAAATGGCCTCAGTCGTGTGTCACAGATCATGGTCGATAAGGTGCTGACGTTGCCACGCGAAAGGATTGGCAGGCGGGTGGGACATCTGGGCAATACGCTCATGATTCGCGTCGGACGCGCCCTGTCCGTTTGGCTGGGGATGTCGTAAGACCGTTTGAGAATGGTCGGGGTGACAGGATTCGAACCTGCGACTCCTACGTCCCGGACGTAGTGAATTGTAAAATACAATAAAAACAAATAGTTATGGTTTGTGCAACCACATGGGAGCACAAAACTGTTGACGACGCCGGCATGTGGCGTTGGCTACCGACTTTATGATGGCATATACTTATGTATATGCCAACTCTGTGGAGATGACACATGCAGCGGACAGCCAAGATTTTCATGAATAACCGGAGCCAGGCCGTTCGGCTTCCGAAGGAATTTCAGTTCAATACTTCTGAGGTCTTTATACGTAGGCAGGGCAATGATGTGATCCTTTCCGCCCGTCCGATGGATTGGTCCGCCTATCTCGCCTCGGGACCTGTCGCCTCTCCGGAATTCATGGAAGGCGCCGACGATCTGCCGGTCCAGGAGCGTGAACTCTGATGCCGGCGTATATGTTGGATACGGACATATCGTCCTACATCATGAAGCGTTCCCATGAAACTGTCTTGAGTAGATTGCAGGAAGTGCCAATCGACGCTGTCTGCATCTCCGTCATCACCAAGTCGGAACTGCTGTTCGGCGTCGAAGTATCTCCCCGGCGGCAGCAGGATCAAGCTGCTCTCGATGAGTATCTGCGGCACGTCGAAGTATTGGATTTTCCGGACGAAGCGGCCCTTCACTATGCACAGATCCGTGCGACGCTCAAAGTGCATGGAGAGATGATCGGCGCAAACGATCTCTTTATCGCGGCACACGCCCGTTCCCTCGAGGTCACGCTCGTGACCAACAATACCGATGAGTTCAGTCGCGTCCAAAATCTCAAAATTGAAAACTGGACTAAATAAGTCGAGAAGAAAAGTGCGGGTGAAGACGGCCGGGCTCCGGTCCGGTCTTAAACCGTCCCAAGTCTGATAAATGTCGCCCCTGGTGGAGCACCTGTTGCCGAGAAATTTCACGCGATGGTCGATCTCGACATGTCCTCACCTCGAGATTCTGCCGCCAGCGCAAGCGCGTCTGTGGCGCGAGTTGTCCGGCGTTCCCGGTCAGTTCGTGCTGTACGGAGAAGCCGCTCTGGCCCTTCATTTGGGACACCGGAATTCCGTTGACTCGACTTCTTTGCGCGGCGCCCGCGCACATCATCGGGGAAGACAATCTTAAGGTTGCATCATTGCTCGACGCGGCCGGGACGAAGGCATCGGTTATACAGGTGCGCGCTGAAGCGAAGGACTACCTGGATTTGGATGCCTTGATGATACTTGGTAAAGTCGATCTGGCGACCGCGCTGGCCGCAGTTCATGCGCTCTACGGGCCGACCTTCAATCCCGAGGTAACGCTGACAGCCCTTTCGTATTTCGATGACGGCATCTACGGGATCTTCCGACGACTTAAGACATCGCCTGGTGGAATCCGCACGGAAGGTGGATCTTGATCATTTGCCAGCTCTCGATGCGCACCTCCGGCAACCCGATACGGACTACGGGCCAGAGCAATGAACGCGATCCCGATCACACTGCTCACATTTGATCTTGCAAGGCGGATCATTTGCTTCGAGTCTCCAGAGCAGGCGCTCGCAGAGCCGATTCGGTTCATGGCGTATGCCATGATCTACGCTCGCCACGAAGGCATGCGCATCATCCGCCGTTCCATTTCAGATGATGATATGCGCGAAGCCCTTGATCACGCACCCCCGGGCATCATCGACCCACGCTCATGGGCTTACTGGAACTCCAAGCTGGGCCGGTATCCGTGAACGTCGGTTATAATAGGCACCGCCCCAATGGGCGCATTTGCCCGGAGTCATTTGTGAATTCATCACGCCCGCCCGCCGCCAAGAACTCGTCGAAGAGCTCGGAAAAAGACGACATGGCGCAGCGCAAATTCGCGTTGATAGCCCGTTTGAAGCGTATCGAAGGGCAGATGCGCGGCATCCAGGAGATGATCGGCCGCGAGGAGAGCTGCGAGAACATCGCGCGGCAGCTCGCGGCGGCTCGCGGCGCGCTCGACCGGTCGTTCTACGAGATGGTGGCGTGCAGCATCGACCGCGAGCTGGGTTCGCTGGTCAATCCCAGGGCGCATGCCGTGATCGAAGAGGCCTCGCGCATCCTCGCAAAATACGGCTGATTTCGCCGCCGCGCGCGTTCCGTGTCGCGCATCCGCCGGGCGTTCGGCCCGGGCTAGTTCCATCCGCGATTTTCGTTGAATCCCCGGCGCGGCGGCCTTCGGTCCGCCGCGCCCGTATCGTCCGCATCGGCACCCCCGCCATTTGATTCTGCGCCATTTGACTGTCGGTAAATTTACGGGTATACCCCTACCGGTATAAGTATAAGCACTATATCCATTGACGGTCGGCGATCTTTCGCGGGGGTGAGCGGCTGTGCGGAGCGATGTCAAGCAACTCGAAATGCGTCTGCGGCCTGCGCGGACCCTTCCGTCGTTCCCGACGCTCCTACCTCGACTCATCCATGTATCGAAGTCACGGGGGGATGCAAGAAGTGATGACAAGAACAGGCGTCTATTGGGCTACGGCGATGAGTATCGCCGCCATGGGCTGCGCCCATGCCACCGACGGGTATTTCAGCCTCGGTTATGGCATGAAGTCTTCGGGACGCGGCGGCGCGGTGATGGGGATCACGGATGATTCGTTCGGCGGCGCGAACGATCCCGCGAGCCTCTCGTGGGTCGGGAACAGGATCGACGTGGGCGCCACCTTGTTCATTCCGAAGCGCGGCGCGTACCGCAGCGACAGCGCCGGAGCCTTCGGTCCCATGGACCCCGGCCGCGACTTCAACCAAGCCAGCGAGAGCGACCGATTCGTCATTCCCGAATTTGCCATCAGCCGCGAACTGTCCGAACGCCTCGCCGTGGGTGTGTCGGTGTACGGCAACGGCGGCCTGGATACGAACTATCCGGGAAGCGCCTTCAGCGGATACTGTCCGCAGGGTCCCGGCACATACAACGCGCTGTGCGGCAAGGGACGTCTCGGCGTCAATCTGACCCAGGGGCTGATCGCACCAACCGTCGCCTGGCGAATCGATTCCAAGCAGTCGATCGGCGTTGCGCCGTTGATCGGCGTGCAGGTGTTCAAATCCTACGGACTGCAGGCTTTCGCCGGGATGTCCAACGCGGCGGACCGCGTCACGAACAATGGCGCGGACACGAGCTACGGCTACGGGGCGCGTGTCGGATACCTGCTGCGGCCGTCGGACAAATGGAGTCTGGGTCTGTCCTATTCGACCCGCGTGTACATGTCGCGGCTGTCGAATTACGCCGGTCTCTTCGCGCAGGGCGGGAAATTCGACATTCCCTCGAACTTCACCATCGGTCTCGCCTACAAGCCCGTGAGCGCGTTGACGATCGGATTCGATTTCGAGCGGATCAACTACGACGAGGTGGCGGCGGTGCACAACCCGAGCACCAATCAGGCGCCGCTCGGCAGCGATGCAGGCCCCGGGTTCGGCTGGAATACCATCAGCGTCTACAAACTCGGTGTCGAGTACGCGGCGGGCGAGCGCCTCGCGCTGCGCGCCGGCTTCAATCACAGCGATGATCCGATCCGATCCCGAGACGTGACCTTCAACATTCTTGCGCCGGGCGTGGTCCAGGACCATGCGACCGCCGGCCTCACCTACCGCCTGAGGGATCATGACGAGGTCACAGGCATGTACATGCATGCGTTCGCCCACGCGCTATCCGGTCCGTCGCTGGTGTTCGGCGGCACCGAACAAATCCACATGTACCAGAACGCCTACGGGCTCGCTTATGCACACAAGTTCTAATCCAATCAAGGGAGCGGCAGATCATGCGTAGGAATCCGCGAGCATTGTGGAACTCCCATCTCACCGGAGCGATCCTGGGATTGGTGTTGTTGCTGACCTTCGTGCTGACCGGTCACGGACTCGGTGCTTCGGGCTTCACGACATCCCTCGCGGCCAACGCCGCGCACGCGGTCGCCCCCGCGGCGACCGCCGGCAACGACTACTTCGGTCCCATGTTCGAGGACGGCAGCAATCCGCTGAACGCGTGGATCACCTGGCAGATGATCGGCGTCGCGCTAGGTGCGGCCGCCGCTGCCTTCCTGGCCGGACGCTTTCGCTGGCAAGTCGACGGCCCGCGACGATTCGGATACGCGCCCCGGCTGCTGCTGGCCTTGAGCGGCGGATTGCTGGCCGGATTCGGTGCGCGGATCTCCCTGGGCTGCACCAGCGGTCTTGGCCTTTCGGGAGCGGCCACGCTGGCGACGGCGGGGTTCGTGTTCTTGATCGGCTTCTTCGCCGCCGGGCTCGTCGGCGGCTTCGCGCTGAAGAAATATTGGGAATAGGAGGGCTGGTCCATGCACGTCAATTTTCCCCTTGGGTTCGTTGGTCCGCTGTCGGGATTGCTGTGCGGCGTGTTGTTCGGCTTCGTGCTCGAGAATGGCGGTCTCGGCAACGGCTGCAAGCTGACCGGGCAGCTGCGCCTGAAGGACTGGACCGTCTTCAACGTGATGTTCACGTCCATCATCGTGGCGGCCACCGGTCTGTATCTGTTCGAGGGCCTGGGATGGATGCACCCGTCCGAGATTTATACGCCGACGACCTTCCTCTGGGCCACCTTGCTGGGCGGCGCGTTGGTCGGCCTCGGCATGGCGATCGGGGGTTACTGTCCCGGCACCTCGGTGGTGGCCGCATGCGGCGGTCGAATCGACGGTATCGTCTTCTTCACGGGTCTGCTGGTCGGCACCATCCTTTTCGCCAATGCCTACACCTGGATCAGTCCGCTGATGGAGGCGGCCGCGGGTCCTCAAGGCCAAACCTTGCCGCAACTGCTGCACGTGCCCGGCTGGGTGATCCTGGCCGCCTTGGCGGCGGTCGCCTACGCTCGTCGGCCGCCTGACCCGATCGTCGTCCAAGGCGGCGGCATGACGCGCCGGAGATCGGGCCATCGCAGCCGGCGGCCACGAATCAGCGCCCATCAACTTGATCGCTGCAGTCGTCAAATCTTAGGAGAAGCCCATGTCGAATGAACCGAAACGCCGCGCCAAATTGCGCGCAGCGATGAACGCGGCCCTGGTGGCGCTGGCGACCGTGGCGCCGGTGGCACAATCGTCCGCGGTGCCCACGCCGGATACGGCGCCAAGCGAGCGTCCCGCGAATCCGTGCGCGCCGGCCAATCCCTGCGCACCGAAGAAGAAGGCCAAGAAGAGCATCCCGCCGGCCGACGGCAAAGCCCCGACGCCGCCCCGCCCCCGCCGAAGGAACCCGGCCGGTAGCCGGGGCATCGTTCATGATCAGCGCGATGGGTTCAACGCCGGAGGCTGCGGCAATGGCGTCCCGGGTCCGGATCGAGGCGGGGCGGGGTACGCGGCCCCGATTCACCCGTGCCGCCTTGCGCGCCTGCCTGCGCGATTTGCCGCGCGCCAAGGCTGATCATCTGATCGACGCCGCCGCCGGCCTCGGTCGACAAATCGAACTACTCGCGCGCGCCGGCCGGAGCGCCGCCAACGGGGCTCTCGGAGCCGCTCGCCGTGGCGCAGCCGTGGGTGCAATATCCGCCGGAAAGCGCCGACGACGCGTGCCTTCCTGCGCGGTACTACTTTCACCGCCACGGCACCGCCGCGGCAAATGCCGCCGAGCACGGGCACTTCCATCTCTTCGTGCGCCACGGCGTTTCGGACCATGCGCACGTGCTTGCCATTGCCGTCGATGCGCGCGGCATGCCGGTACGTCTGTTCACCACCAATCGCTGGGTGACGGCCGAACATTGGTTGCCCGCCGACCGGGTTCTGGCGCTCGCCGCCGCCGTTCCTTCAGCGCCACCGGAGCCAGCGAGACGCTGGACAGCTGGGTGAGCGGCTGTGTGCGGCTGTTCGAACCGCAGGTGCGCTGGTTGCTTCGCCGTCGCGACCAGCGTCTGCGCGAATTGAGTTCGCGACGGTCCCGCGAGGCGGTCCTCGAGGATCGGCGGATCGAATGCCTGAGTCAGTGCCGGATTTCCCTTTGCGGGCAAATAGCGGCACTGCAGACGATGCTCGATGAATAGGGCGAAAACCATGTCAGGAGGAAATGAATGAAAACCATGGCAATGCTGGGAGTGGCGCTGTTGGCGATGCTGTCGTCGTCGGGACGGGCGATGGATCTGCCCGGGCCGTTGGTCTCGCCGGCGTGGCTCGCCGAGCACGCCAAGGAGGTCGTCATCATCGACGTTCGCGACGATATCGAGTCATTCACCCAGGCGCCGCAGTTCGACACCGACAAGTCGAGCGGCAAGAAGGTATTGAGCGGCATGGGCGGTCATGTTCCCGGCGCGCTGTTGCTGGATTTCTCGAAAGTGCGCGTCGCGCGGACCGTCGATGGGCGCACCGTCAAGGCGCTGCTGCCGGAGCGCGCCGAGTTCGAAACCCTCATGCGCGACGTGGGCGTCGAGAAGAACAAGCCCATCATCGTCGTCAGCCTCGGCCAAAGCATCGAGGATCTCGACGAGGCGGCCCGCACGTATTGGTCGCTCAAAGTGTACGGTCAGAAGTCGGTCGCCATCCTCGACGGCGGCGTCGCCGCCTGGATCGATTCGGGACAACCCGTGAGCCAGATCGGCGCCGACTCAAACGCGCGGCGACTGGCAGGCGGGTCCGTTCCACAAAGAGTGGGTGGCCGACAGCCAGGAGGTCGCCGATGCGGCGGCCTCGAAGGTGCAGTTGGTGGATGCGCGGCCCTTGCCCTTCTACCTGGGATTGCAGAAGAAGCCGGTGGTGGGAGCGGCGGGGCACATCGCGGGAGCCGTCGATCTGCCCACCGACGTGATGTCGGCGACCGCAGGTCCGGAAGCTCATTTCCTGTCGGCTGCCCAGTACCAGGCGGTGTTCGCCAAAATCGGCGTAAGCGACCGCGAACCCAGCATCACGTACTGCAACACCGGGCACCTGGCAGCCGGCGCTTGGTTCGTCATGAGCGAGGTTCTGGGCAACAGGCAGGTCAAGCTGTATGACGGGTCCATGCACCGATGGACGGTCGAGAACCGGCCGGTCGTCGGTTTGAACTGAGAGGCGCGCGATGAAGAAGACCGAGGAAGCCATGCCGGTGAAGCGCGGGCCGTCGACGGTGCCTCAGGGGCGCATTCAACCCGCGCCCGAGAATTTCATCAGTGCGCTCGGCAGAGGGCGGCGCAAGTTCATGGGGGGCGTCATCGGCGGCAGGCGCCGCGGCGGCGGGCGCCGGTGCATGGGCGGCCGATGTGGCGGCGCCGCCGCCCGGCGCGCTCGAGGTGCCTCCGTGGTCGAAAGTGCTCGGGCAACCGGTGAACACCGACTACGGTCTGCCGTCTAGCCATGAGAAGAACATCGTACGCCGACAGAGCCCGGGCCTGACCACGACCGATCAGTCCTCGGTGGCGTTCACGCCGCTGCAGAATTTGTTCGGCATCATCACCCCGTCCGGATTGCATTTCGAGCGCGACCACAACGGCCGTCCCGACATCGATCCATTCGAGCATCGGTTGCTGATTCACGGTCTGGTGCGCGAACCGAAGATCTACACGATGGAGGACATTCTCCGCCTCCCCTCGGTGTCGCGGATCCATTTCATCGAATGCGGCGCCAACACGGCGATGGAATGGGCCAATGTCGCCGTGCCGACCGTGCAGTACACGCACGGCATGCTCGGGTGCAGCGAATTCACCGGGCGTGCCGGTCGCCACGCTGCTCGATGAAGCGGGCTTCGATCGCCGGCGCGGCAAATACATCCTGGCGGAAGGGCGCCGACGCCGCCGGCATGACGCGCACCATTCCCATCGACAGGGCCCTCGATGATGCGATGGTCGTCTACGGCCAGAACGGAGAGATGCTGCGCCCGGAGAACGGCTATCCGCTGCGCCTGTTGGTTCCCGGAGTGCAAGGAATCTCCAACGTCAAATGGTTGCGCCGTCTGAAGATCGGCGATCAGCCGTTCGAGACCCGGGAGGAGACCCGGCAATACACCGACTTCATGCCCGGCGGAATCAGCCGCCAGTACACGTGGATACAGGAAGCGAAATCCGTCATCACCGCGCCTTCCGGCGGACAGAAACTGCTGGGCAAGGGGTACTACCAGATCACCGGCCTGGCGTGGTCGGGTCGCGGCTCGGTCAAGCGCGTCGACATCTCCCTGGACGGCGGCCGGAACTGGCGGAGCGCCGAATTACAGCAGCCGGTATTGCCGAAGGCGCTGACCCGTTTCCGCGCCGATTGGATCTGGGACGGAGCGCCGGCGTTGCTGCAAAGCCGGGCGATCGACGACACCGGCTACGTGCAGCCGTCGATCCGGCAACTGCGCGAGGTCCGCGGCAGCCGATCGATCTACCACAACAACGCGATTCAAACCTGGCGGTTGGATGCCGATGGCAATGTCAGCAACGTACAAGTTTCTTAAGCATGCGCTCGCTGCGAATGCGGCGTTGTGCTTGATGGCGGGCGCGAGCGCCGCCGCCGCCGGCGATCCGCTCGCCCGCTTCGGCACCGCGGCGACCCCCGCGCAGATCGCGGCATGGAACATCGACGTGCGCGCCGACGGCGATGGACTGCCGTCCGGTCATGGGTCCGTGGAGGAAGGCCAGGTCATCTACGATCAGAAATGCGCAGTGTGCCACGGCACATTCGGGGACAGCGGCGATTACATTCAGCTGGCCGGCGGCGTGGGTTCCCTGCGCGGACCGTCGCCGGTGCGCACCGTGGGCAGCCTGCTGGCGCACGCCACCACGCTGTGGGATTACATCAATCGCGCGATGCCCTTTCCCAATTCGAAGACGCTCGCGCCGGACGAGGTCTATGCGCTCACCGCCTATGTGTTGAATCTCAACGACATCGTGCCGGCGGGCACCACGCTCGACCAGAATTCCCTGCCGTTGGTGCAGATGCCGAACCGCGACGGCTACACCACCGATCACGGCTTCATGTCGATCCACGGCAAGCCGGACGTGAACAATCGCGCCTGCATGCACGATTGCGCAGGCGAAGTGAAGATCAGCTCGCAGCTGCCCGACGGTTTCGCGCAGCAGAACTACGGCGACCTGTCCCTGCAGTTTCGCGGTCTCGATGATGAGCGCGCGTGTCCGGCGCCCCGGCAGGACCGAAGTTGCCCACGATGGGCGCGCCGGCGCAGGCGGCGAACGGCGCGGCGCTGATCGTGAAGTATTCATGCACCCTGTGTCACGGCATCGGCGCGAAGATCGTCGGCCCGGCGTATCGCGATGTGGCCGCCAAGTATCACGCCGCCCCCGGCGCGCCCGACACCTTGACGCGCAAGGTGCGCGCCGGCGGGTCGGGCGTCTGGGGTGACGCGGTCATGCCGCCACAGCCCGCGCCGAGCGACGCGGAACTGAAGACCATCCTGTCCTGGATACTCGCGGGCGCGCCCGATTGAGGGGGCGGCGGGCCGGCCTGCATCGGCATGCCGCGAGCGTCCGCGGAGATACACGCAATCTTGATCATTCGGAGAACATCATGAACCTATCACGCAGAGAACTCATCCGGCGCGGCGGCACCTTGGGCGCATTCGTCGTCGTGCTCGCGGCCGGTGTCGGACGGACGGGCCGCGCGATTGCCGCGGCCGTCTGGAATCAAAACGCTTTCAGCGCGAAATCCGTCGACGAGGTCGTCAAGGCGCTCGGCGGAACGTCGGCGAGCGAGTCGACGGACATCTCGATGACACTTCCGGAAATAGCCGAAAACGGCGCCGTCGTGCCGGTGGTGATCGAGAGCAAGTTGCCGAACACGCGGTCAATATCGGTGCTGGCCGAGAAGAATCCCAGCGCCTTGTCGGCCACCTTCGACATTCCAGAAGGCACCGACGCCTACGTGGGCACGCGCATCAAGGTGGCCGCCACCTCGACTGTGTACGCGCTGGTGAAGACGGACGGCGGATTCTTCGTCACCGGCAAACAGGTCAAGGTGACTCTGGGTGGTTGCGGGGGCTGAGCACGGGAATTTTGAGGACTACGATTCGATCATCGAGGACATGTCATGCCAGATCCAATGAAGATTCGCGCCACAGCAAACGGCGACAAGATTGACGTCAAGGTGCTGATGGCGCACGAAATGGAGACCGGATTTCGCAAGGATCCGGCGGGCGCGGCTCATTCCGGCGCATTACATTCAAACGGTGACCGTCGCGTGCAACGGCAAGACGGTGCTGTCCATGCAGTGGGGGCCGTCCGTGTCGAAAAATCCGTTCCTGTCGTTCCGCTTCAGCGGCGCCGCCAAGGGCGACAAGGTCAGCGTGACCTGGCTCGACAATGCGAACGAGACGCGAACCGACGAGGCAGTGATTGCGTAACGCGGCGCGACTCCTGCCGGCATGCGCGCTGCTGCTCGCGATCGGCGTGCCGGGCGGCACGACGCGCGCCGCGCCTCCGCATCCGACCGCGCGGTCCGGCGGCCCGGTCAAGGCCGTGTACCAAATCGACGGCGGCGATGAACAGGCGCTGCGGGCGCTGCGCAACATCCGCAATCATCTGCAGGCTGATCCGACGGCGCGGATCGTCGTGGTCGCCCTGGGGGCCGGCGTCGATTTCCTGTTCGCCGGGGAAAAGGACGACGGGCGGCTACCCCTTCGAACTCCTGGTCGACGATCTGATCGAGCGGGGAGTCCGGTTCGAGGTGTGCGTGAATACGCTCGATTCGCGGCATATCGACAGGGGCCGGGTTCATCGAGGGAGTTTTCTTCGTGCCGTCGGGATTCGCAGAGTTGGCGCGACTTCAGGCCAAGGAAGGCTTTGCGTATCTGAAGCCATGATGCCGGCGCGGATCGTGCGGGATCATCTTGGTTTTCCAGGAGAATGACATGATGAGGAATGACGGAATCAAGCTCGCGGCCGTGTTGGCGGCCGCAGTGGCGCCCCTGTTCAGCATGCCGCTGGCCGCACAGGGCACGCCACCGGATCCGCTGGCGGAGTATCGCGAGATGTTGGGCGGGGACAATCCGGCGGAACTCTGGGAGACGCGGGGCGAGGAGTTGTGGAAGACCCCGCGCGGACCGTTGAACGTGGCGCTGGAGCGCTGCGATCTCGGACTCGGCGCGGGCGTCCTGAAGGGTGCCTATGCGAAGTTGCCGCGCTATTTCGCCGATACCGGCCGGGTGCAGGATCTCGAGTCCCGGCTGGTGTCGTGCATGACCCGCTTGCAGGGGTTCAGCGAAGCGGACTTGCTGAGCCACCGTTTCGGCGACGGAGAGAACCACAAGTCCGACCTCGAAGCGCTGGCGGCGTACATCGTCGAACAATCCCGAGGCGAGAAAATGGCCGTTCCCTTCGGGCGCCCGGAGGAGCGCGCCGCCTACGCCCTCGGGCAAAAGATCTTCTTCTACCGCGCCGGCACGCATGATTTTTCCTGCGCCACCTGTCACAGCCAGAACGACAAACGGGTGCGTTTGCAGAGCGTGCCGAATTTGACGACGGCGAAGGGAGCGCAGGCCGCCTATACGACATGGCCGGCGTATCGGGTGTCTCAGGGTGAGGTGCGCACGATGGAGTGGCGGCTGAACGACTGCTTTCGCCAGCAGCGCCTGCCCGACCTCGTCTACGGCTCCGAGGTGGCGGTGGCACTCACCGAGTATCTGGCGAAGAACGCCGCGGGCGCACCGCTCGACGCGCCCGCCATCAAACGCTAGGAAGGAGAGAACTCATGAATGTCCGTCATACGCGTTGGGCGAGTGGCCTGGCTCTGCTGGGCCTGTGCGCCGTCAGCGCCGCGGCGGGGGAACCCTCCGCGCCGGTCAAGAAGATCCTGGAGAAATCCTTCGTCGCCAAGGGACAGGCGAATCTCACGCGGCTGAATCAGGATCCCACGCAGTCGCTCTGCACGCAATACGCCGACCGCCCAATCCCGCCGGCGGTGGCGCGCAAGGTCGCCGCCATCAATCTCGCGACCATCCGCGAGCCGGCCGACGGCCATTACCTGGGGGACTGGAAGAAGGGCGAGGAGATCGCGCAGACCGGGGTGGGCAAACAGTCGAGCGACGATCCCGCGCTGCCCTCTGGCGGCAACTGCTATGCCTGCCACCAGCTCGCGAAGGAGGAGATCGCCTACGGCAACCTCGGTCCGAGCCTCTACCAGTATGGGAAGCTCCGCGGCGACAGCGAGGGGATCCGTAAATATACCTGGGGCAAACTCTTCAACTCCGACGCGTACGGCGCGTGTTCCAGCATGCCGCGCTTCGGGCACATGGTCATCCTGACGGAGGCGCAAATCAAGGACGTGATGGCGCTCTTGCTCGATCCTCAATCGCCGGTCAATCAATGAGGGCGCGCCGATGAACCGCCGAGAACTGCTGCAGTTGCTGGCCGTGGCCGCGGCGGCGGATGCGAATATCCTCGGCGCCAGAGCACTGGAGCGGGCCGACGGCGGGTCGCTGTACGACCTGCCGCCGTTCGGTCAAGTCAGCCTGCTGCATTTCACCGACTGCCATGCTCAGCTGCAGCCCATCTATTTCCGCGAACCGGGCGTCAATATCGGGGTGGGCGCCGGCCGCGGTGTGCCGCCGCACCTGGTGGGGAAGGCTTTATTGTCCCATTTCGGCATCCCGGCGCGTGGCCGGGATGCCTATGCGCTCTCGAACCTGGATTTCGTGAATGCGGCGCGTCTCTACGGCAAGGTGGGCGGTTTCGCGCACCTCGCGACCCTGGTCAAGAGCCTGCGGGCCAGCCGGCCCGGCGCCTTGCTGCTCGATGGCGGCGACACGTGGCAGGGCTCCGCCACGTCGCTGTGGAGCCAGGGTCAGGACATGGTGGATGCCCAGATCGAACTCGGCGTCGACGTGATGACCGGCCACTGGGAGTTCACGTACGGCGCGGCGCGCGTGCAGAGCATCGTCGACGGCCCGTTTCGCGGCAAGATCGATTTCATCGCCCAGAACGTCAAAACCGCCGACTTCGGCGACGCCGTGTTTCCGCCGTATGTGATTCGCGAGATCAACGGCGTCCAGGTCGCGATCATCGGCCAGGCCTTTCCCTACACGCCGATCGCCCATCCACGCTCCTTCGTCGCCGAGTGGAACTTCGGCATTCACGAGGACACCCTGCAGGAGAACGTCAACAAGGCGCGCCGGCAGGGCGCGCAGATCGTGGTCCTCCTGTCGCACAACGGCATGGACGTCGACGTCAAACTCGCGGGGCGCGTCGCCGGCATCGACGCCATTCTCGGCGGCCATACGCACGACGGCATACCGCGGCCGACGTTGGTCAAAAATCCCGCGGGGCAGACATTGGTCACGAACGCGGGCAGCAACGGCAAGTTTCTCGGCGTGCTCGATCTCAAGGTGAAGAACGGCTCGCTTCTGGAATGGCGCTACAAGCTGCTGCCGGTATTCGCGAACCTGCTGCCGGCGGATCCGGCGATGGCGGCGCTCATCGAGAAGCACCGCGCGCCGCACGCGGCAAGGCTCGACGAGGTGCTGTCCGTCAGCGAAGGACTGCTGTATCGGCGCGGCAATTTCAACGGCACCTTCGACCAAGTCATCCTCGACGGTCTGATGACCGTGAAGGATGCGCAAATCGGCTTCTCGCCCGGATTCCGTTGGGGCACCTCGCTGTTGCCCGGTGAGGCGATCACGGTCGAACGATTGATGGCCATGACCGCGATCACTTACCCGTACACGACCGTCAATGCGCTGAGCGGCGTCGAGATCAAGGCAATCATGGAGGACGTTTGCGACAATCTGTTCAATCCCGATCCGTATTTGCAGCAGGGCGGCGACATGGTCCGGGTCGCCGGCCTGACCTATTCCTGCGATCCAAACGCGCCGAGCGGTGAGAGAATCGGCGACCTGCGCTTCGGCGGAGTACCGCTCGACCCGGCGAAGACCTACAAGGTCGCCGGCTGGGCTCCGGTGGGCGACGGCAAACACGGTGAGCCCATCTGGGAGGTCGTCGCGCAATATCTGCGCGACAAAAAGACGGTTGCGGCTCCCAAGCTCAATGTGCCCAAGCTGATCGGGATGACGGGCGACCCAGGAGTCTCTTAGGGCTTCAGACGGGCGTTGGCGACCAATTTCTTCAAGTCATCCCCTTCGGGCGCGCCCGAGACCAATTGACGGCCGACCACGATACCCGGCGTGCCCTGCAGTCCCAGCAGGTTCGCCTCGCGGTCGTTGCGCGCCAGGATGGCCGAGATTTCCTTCTCGTGACGCTTGCGATCGCGGTTCAACTCTGCGAGATCCACCCCCGCCTTTTGCAGGGCCATGTCCACCTGATCCTCGTGCGACAAGCGCGGACCGCCGAGCAGCGTGTCGTGAGCCAGCAAGTACTTGCCCTGCCACTTCGCCGCGACCGCCGCTCGTGCGGCATAGGCCGATACCGCGCCGAGTATCGGCCAGTCCTTGTACAGGACGGCAACGTCGGGGTCGTCGGCGAGCAGCTTCTGAAATAGCGGCACGAGTTTCTTGCAATAGGGACAGTTGTAATCGAAGTACTCGACGATGGTGACATCGGCGCGGCGCGCGCCGGCCGGATCGACTCCCGGATGGCTGAGCATCGCCTTTTGACCGGCGGCCGTGATGAGCTGGAATTCCTGGGCCGGCAATCCGGCGGGCAGAGCGGCGAGCACCAGCGCGGTGATGACGGGCAACGGCCTGGCGCGCCGGCGTCGGCTACAATGGCCTGACAGGTCATCCCACAATCGCTTTCCGGATTTGAACTCGCCGTCGGCGAGCGACTCGATGATCCAGATTTGACCCACAGCCGCCAAAGTTCCCGGCAGGTTCAGCGATTGCGTGCGCTGAGTCGATGGCGGGTTCGAACTCACGGTGATTTCACCATCGCGCGCCGCTTGGCAGCCAGCAAGACATCGCGCAGTGAGGCCGACGACGAACGTGTCAAGATCTGGCGCCGCAACCGATACTGCCGCTGCACATAGACACGTGCGATAAAGTCCTCAGGATCTTCACTGGCACAGGATTTGCCCCTAAATAGCCCCTAAGTAGAAATGCAGCTGGACCCTAGGAGATGCCAGCTGTGAAATACTTAATAAAATCAATGCTCGGGGTGACAGGATTTGAACCTGCGACTCCTACGTCCCGAACGTAGTCGATTGGCCTGCCAAGTGACTGAATTACTCTATCCTTCAGTAGGTTAGCACACTATAGGACTCCCCAAGACACCACTAGAATCCTAGAATCAAGTAGACACGGATTTTGGTGTCAGCGATTTGCCATCGATTCTTTGATTCGCAGGGCGATGTGGAAAATGCGCTGAAAGGCGCTTGGATGAGGGGCGGATAAAAATAGCACCAATAAATTGTAAATGGCTCTATTATTATCCGACATGAGTCAAACTCGCGACACTAAATCTGCGCTCGCCACGTTTCGTCAGCATGGTACCGCCCTTCGCACGGGCCAGGCACTGGCATACGGCGTACACCCCGAAACCCTCTACGCGCTCGTCCGGGACGGGGAACTCACACGGGTTGCCCGCGGACTGTACCGACTTGCTTCAGCACAGGAGTTCCGTAATCCTGATCTCGCCGTTGTTGCTGCCAAGGCGCCCACCGGGGTGATCTGCCTGATTTCTGCGCTTGCGTACCATGGCATTACGACCCAAGTACCTCGAGTCGTGGAGATCGCCGTGCCACGCGGACGATATGCGGGTCTGCGACTGCGCACGCCGCCGGTGAAAATTTATCGCTTCGACCCCCCTACCTTCGATCAGGGAATCGAAAGACACAGTATCGACGGTGGCAATCTGCGCATCTACGGCGTTGCCCGAACACTGGTGGACTGCTTCAAATACAGGAACAAGATAGGCCTAGACGTGGCCATTGAGGCGCTTCGCTTCGCGCGCGCTCGAAAGCGAATCAGCAATCGGGAGATTCTACGATTCGCCAGCCTGCTCCGACAAGAGCGCGTCATGGCTCCGTACCTCGAGAGTGTCACATGACCGCTGCCTCGAAAAATGTCGTGGCGTCCGTGCTCGCCCGGTTGCGCAATGTCGCAGAGGCGGGCGGCTTGAGTTTTAACGATATTCTACAAAGCTATGTTATCAATCGCTTTCTCGCGCGCCTCGCACGATCGTCCTATGCAGATGGGGTACTTCTCAAAGGCGCTCTGATGCTTCGCGTGTGGGGGGTATCTCGTGCGCGCCCGACCATGGATATTGATCTGCTGCGTCGGGGTGTGGCCGATCAAATGAGTCTTGTTCAGTTGGCCGCAGATTGCGCTGTCATTGAGGACCCTTCGGATGGAGTAACTTTTGACGCCACTACCATACTTGCCGAAGCCATTCGAGAAGACACCGACTATGAGGGTACGCGAATTCGCCTGCAGGCACGCATGGGGAATGTGCGCCAAACCGTGCAGATTGACTTCGGCGTCGGTGACGCTGTGCACCCTCATCCGAAGACCGTGGACTATCCTGTGCTCCTCGGCGGCATGCCGGTAGGGCTCAATGCATATCCGGTGGAAGCATCGGTTGCCGAGGTCGCGGTAACTAAGGGTCCATGACCGGATAGGACCATCAGCCTGCCTGCGATCAGCACGGTTCATTCAGTCAGCCAGAGCTTACGGTGGATCGCTTGCGGGAAGTAACCAACTATTGCGTTAGCGTGATAGCCGTGTTTTTGCCGCTCTGAATTTCGGCTGGCGTTCCCGCATCGGCGCTGCCGTGGAGTCGAACCGTATAGCGACCTGCGGGCAGAGTGATCGGGGCGGAGCCGGGAGCGGCGGTGAGAACGGTCTTGCCGGAGTCGTCGACGACGTCGAATTGCGGCGTAATCGCGGTCGTCATGGCGGCATCAAGGGTGGGGGCGTCGTGCGTCTCGTAGTATGAGCCGCCGCCAAGCTGCGCCCAGTGTTTGAACATCACACCAACCTGGGGGGAGTCGATCGCAAAACCAATGATGCTGAGCTGCAGATCGAATCCAGAGCGACGCAGTTCCGTTATTTCCTTTTCAACGTCGCCACCACAGTTTTCCTCGCCGTCGGTGATGAGGAGGATGCGCTTCGCTCCGTGTGCGGCGCTTAAGTCCTGGGCGGTCGCATGCAGGGAAGCTGCCGTCGAGGTCTTGGCGCCATTGGTCGATTTGACGCCGGCAACGATTTGCTCGGCGCGCTGTCGATCGAGTGGGGCCAACGGCATCATCAGGTCGCTGGTGCAGGAGCCTTTGCCACCCTGTCCGTAGACACGCAGAGTCACGGGCGTGGATTCCGGCAGTACGTCGCGGACCAAGTGATCCAGTTCCGCGCGGGCGATCTCGATTTTTTGCCGACCTTTGATTTTCTGCAACATGCTGCCGGATGCGTCTAACACCAGCGCTACGGATGGCGCAGTGGTGGAGGTGTGAGCTGATTTCGTTGGCGGCGCGAGTGCGACGCTCAGCGTTCCCGGACCCTGTGGTGCGAGCGCGGCGGCGGAGAGTGTGTAGGTTGAGCCGGTGCGGGTGGCGGCTATGGCGCGTTTGAAACTGGCATCCAAGGCGCCCTGGTCACCGACCATTTGCAGGAAGCCGCCGCTCGTTGTCGCCCAGTCCATCATCAGATCATGAGAAAGCCACGCCAATTCGCCCGTGGTCGCAGTCGGAACGGCGAGGGCGAAGATTTGTGCTCCGGTTTGATCGATGGAATTCCACAAAGCACCTGTCTGCGCCAGGCTGCTGGTTTCTGCGTCGGTCAGCAGCACGATGACCCGTCTGCCCGTGCGCGTCTTGAGTGCTTCGTTCGCACCGATCAGAGCGGTTTCAGCAGAGCTGGAATTGTCGTGCCAGTCGTAGGATTGCAGCGCTGAATATAGCGTTGCCGGATCGCCGGTGAAATCCTTCAACAGCCCTTTCGTGGCCGGATCTCGGAACGGAAACAAATTTAACTCCACTCGTCCGGGAGAAGCATCTTGGGCCGCACTGCGCACCGCCGCGATGATCGAGGGTAGCCAGATACGAACGCTGTCGCTGGTATCCCAGGCCAAAGCGATCGAAATCGGCGGTTCGCTCACATCGACGGTATAGCTACCTGCGGGTAAGTCGGCCTTGTATTGACGTTCATCGGGGCTCAGGGAGTCCTCCGTCAGGGGCACCGTCTTGCCGCTCTGGCTTTTGACCGCCAAGGTAGCGTTCATCGACGGCTTATTGGCCAGCGTAAAAACGATGCTGCGGGGTCCTTCGGAATTGTCGAAAGTCCAATGATCGCTGCGGGCGTCAAGGCGTACGAAGCCTTGCACCGACGTACCGAGCGTCAAGCGCTTATCCGCGCCCTGGGTTGCCAGCTTAGGTATTTCCGAAACGGTGGGAGGAGCGAGTGCAAAGACGGTCCTCTCGTTGGCCATCACCGCGGCGCGCACCGCGACGTGCAAGGGTAGGTCCTCCGAATATCCAGTTTTGGAGGCCGCCGCGACAAACTTGATGAAACGCAACGAGGGTTGGCCCGGCACTTTAAACGGCGTGCTTGCTCCCTGCGGCGCAATCTTCCAGGTACCGAGCGAGTCCCAAGGTCCACGCGGCCCGGCGGTGCTGCCAAACACCTGCACACTCGGGATTGCGTTGATTGAAGCTTCATCATTGGGATAGGTCCATTCCACCGAATCGATTCGAGCGGCGCGATCATCGAGGAATCCTACCGCCCACGACAAGGGCGTGGCGTTTCCGGGAGAGAATCCCACGCTGAGGACGCGCTTGGGTGCGGTACTGAGAATAGTTTGCGCGTCGAGATCGCTGGCGAAGGGGTGCGGGTCCATCCAGACGACGTGACCCCCCAACAGCAGCGAGGATATTTCAGTGGGCAAAGGCGTGGACGGAGGGCTTTGCGGATCGCTGATCGCCATGAATTCGGCAACCGCAATGGTCGCCGCGTTCGAGTCGTGTGCGTCGAGCATCTCGAGACTTACGTACCGGGCGTCGATGGGCTTATCCAGAACAAAGTATTGCGGGTCGCTCCGGGAGGACAGCTCGCCGGAAATGAGAGGCGTAAATTGGGTGCCATCAGGCGAACTCGATATGCGAAAATGCCTCAAGCGATCGCCGGTAGGTACCGATGCCGCCGGAACCAAAGCAAAACCCTTCAGTTTCGTTGGGCTACTGCCGCCGAGTGCTATCGTCAAGCGCTGTTGCGCGTCGGCTTTTTTGAGCTTTAAGCTGCCACCGCCGGTAATTAATCCATCGATGAGTTCCGGGTGCGCGTCTCGTGATTGGCCGCCGAGCGCCGACCAGGCGACATTAAGACCGCCGATCAGGGCCTGCGGAATGTCAGAGAATGGAGTCGCGTTGACTTCCGGCGCACCGAGTGCGGGAGCTATGGTTGTGAGCGCTGCGATATGTCCGCCTGTCGCATCGCGTAGGCCGACGCCGACTTGCACAGGATGATCCGCCCACGCCTGCGGGGCAACTTGAAGAGCAATGGTCAACGAGGCATTGGCACCCGGTTCGAGGTGTATTTTTGTTGTGTTGGTGCTGGCATGCCAGCGGTCGTCCGCCACGTATGGGATGACATTCAAGTCAAGGGGTACGCTGGTTTTCGAAACGATGTCAACCTTGCCGTTGACGGTCTGTGCACGCGGGGAAAACGCCGCAACTTGGGGTGGAGTCAGAGTGAGGTTGGCTTGGACAGCAGGCGCGACCGATCCGGCATCGCGCGTCGCGAAGGGATCTTTGCTCGCCAAGCGCAGGCGATAGATGGATGTATCGACGTCGTCGGATTTAATCACAACGTAATAGTCGCCCGCGGCTAGCACACCGTCCCAGAACGGCGCGCGCTGCTCCACGCTACTCGCCAAGGTAGCGATGGGGCGCTGATCGCTGCCCCAACTTAAGACAGCTTTGCGATGGCCTTGGCCGGCATCATCCAAGGTCAACCTTACATGGGTATAGCCGAGGAGGGTGAAACGGTAATAATCTTGATCCCCGCCGCGGTCATTCAGTCCCCCGCGACTGGAATCCAGTGCCAGCGGTAAGGCGCGGGCCGGATCATCATTTGGCTCAATTTCGTCTGATACCGTGGTCGGCGCGTCGTAGGCGGCAGGATGTCCGCCGGCTTCCACCGGTGCGGCGGATTGTCGTATCACTTTGAGTACGTAGTGAGCGGCTGTGCTGCGAAGTCGAATGAGATGATCGCCCGCCGCCAGCAGCACGCCGGACATTTGCGCATGATCGTTGGGAAACTGACTGACCTGGATGAGGCCGTCACCGTCGGCGCCGAGCAGAGTGAGCCAATCCACGCCTTTGCCGTCGCAGCTAATGGTCCAGAGCTGTGGGGCACCATCGGTGTGGAAGCGAAAGAAGTCGTAGTCCGAGTCGCCATCGCTTTGGCCGGAAATGATGCCATCGGCCGGAATGAGGTTCGCGAGGGCTGCGACGTCGTTCGGTTCGCGTTCCTCGCCTGGTACTTGCGGCGATATGTTTTCATTGGCGAGCGTGTAGGGCAGATCGTCCGGCACGCCGGCCGATATGCGGAATAAGTACCTTCCTGGATCGAGATTGAAATTGGAGAAGCGGACTTGTCCGCTGCCGCTGCGCGAGCCAAGGTCGCTACCTTCAGGGGACACATAAGTAAGAATCAAACCGTCATTGCGTTGCGCAGCGGCCGCGCGCAACACTAAGTCAAATTTCTTGTTCTTCCAGCTCTCATCCACCACGAGTGCGACGTACTGTTTCGCTGTACTGCCGCCTTTTTCGGGTATGACTCCCGAGAGAGAGGCGCCCGCCTTGAAGACGAATGCATCTGCCAACGTGGCATTCGGGGAAGTCACATGAGTGGCATCGCGTGGGCCGATCGCATAAACACGCAGAGAGAGTGGCGAGCCCTCTTTAGCCTGAATGCGAAATTTGTAAGCGCCGGCAGGCAGCCCGAGTTCTGGATAGTGCAGTATCCCGGCCTTGTCCGCGCCACCGGAATCCAGCGTAATATCTTTCCCGTCGGGTCCCATGAGGGCCAGCCGCGGTCCGGATCCCGCCGTCGTTTGCAATACCACGGTCCATCGGGTGTTGGCGCCCGCAGCATCGATGGTCCAGGGAACGATGGTTTCCGCTGCGACCGCGACTGACTTGCGGTCCAGTACCGGTGGTGAAGCGGGTTGCGCGGTTGTCGAAGTTGCAGCCGCAACTGGTGGCGCCGCGCTCGACGCCGGCGGAGTCTGGATCGGAATCGGAGTCGGTGTCGCTGTCGGCGACGATGTCGATGACGAAGCCAGCGTGTTGTCCACCGCGGCGCTGAGGCGAAACAGGCCCGGGGGCTCAGCGGTCGCGGCAGCGATCCCGTAGAGCCCCGGCTTCAGCATCAGCGAGGGCGTCTCTAGATTGCTCTTCGCGGCGGTGGTTTTTCCTTGCCACAGCGTCGTGAAATGGAAGAGACCCTTGCGGGGATCTGCATCGAGCGATTGCACCATCAGAATGCTGGTCTCGCCGGGCAGTGACTGGAGTTTTACTTTGAATTGTCGTCCAGCGAAAGAGTCTGGAATTGTCCAGAGGTAATAGTGTTGGCCGGCAGCGCCCGCGATGCAAAACTCGGGGGGCACGGATTGTCCGTTGGCCGGTTGATCGTTCGGGGGGCGATCTGTTATGCACGGTGACGGCGGGGCATATGTTTGCGCGAACGCCAGTGAGCTTACTAGGAACAAACTCCCGAGGCTCACAAGCTTGGCACCCTTGAAGCATTGTCGCATTACCTGGATAACCGACTGCTCTGTCTAAACCCGCCACGTATTTCTCGCGTGCGTGGCGGGGTCGGCCACGGAATTCGGTTTTCCGGTATATGCAAATCCGAATCGGTAGTTGAATCAACCGCCGCTCTAAACGCTGGGTCAAGGACGTCGACATTGGTCGCGGCAAGGTTGATCGCATGTATGAAGGAATATTGCTATGCATCTATTAGCTCGATCCAACCCCAATGCCGGGACCATCCTTGCCATGGGGGTGCTCGCTTTAGGCCTGGCGCGACCAATTAGAGCCGAAACGCCGGACCAAACATGCGACCGCCTTGCGGCCGACACAGTATCGCTCGAGTCTATGGACGGAGGGGCAGCGCTGACTGCATGTTCCACGGCTGTCGCGGCGGCACCTGCTGATTCCAAATTGCAGTACGAGTACGCCCGCGCGTTGGAGCGGTCAGGCAAGGCCGATCAAGCGAAGCAACTTTACCAATGGTTGGCGGGAGACAATTTCGCACCGGCTACAACGGCGCTGGCGCGTCTGGCTGCACCTGTGACCGGCGCAGCAGCAGATAGAGAACTTGACGCACGGAAGCTCGAGGCAATCTCTTCGATTGCCAGTCTAATTGCCCAAGCGATTCCGCGCAATCATGAAGATCCCGGTACAGTTCTTGAACAAACCGGCAAGGATCCAGCACAGATTCTCGCCTGGGTGAAGACCCATACACGGCTCATTCCTTACGCTGGAATGCTGCGGGACGCGCCTGGTGTACTGATGGATAGGGCGGGGAACAGCCTGGATCGGGCGCTCTTTCTGGCCGACCTGCTTCATCGCGCAGGCTATAACGTGCGACTTGCGCGCGCCAAGATTTCTCCGCAAGCAGCGACTGGATTGCTCGCGAGGATCAAGTCGTCCATTCCGAAGTCCACGCCGCCACCGCCGCCCGACAAAGAAACCATATTGAAGATGCTCGGCCAGGATCCGCTGCTCGATCCGAAACTGAACATGCAAGCCTATGACACGCTCATCGCTCAGACGCAAAAAAACGCGACGGCGGCGAATGAAGTCTACAACAAGGTTCTCCCCGCAGTGTTACAGGGAGTTGGCGGCGAGTCTGCTGGAGATGCGAGCCTGGCCGCGGAGGCAGGCGAGGTACTTCTCGATCACTTTTGGGTGCAACTGCAGGCTGGCACCACATGGCAAGATCTGGATCCCGATGCTGACGTCGTCGGACTGCCGTCGGCCGCCGCCGTTCTTCTGCCGAGCGAAGTGCCCTCCAATCTGAAGCATCGCGTGACACTGAAGATCATTTTGGAGACGCGCACAAACGGCAAGTTCGCAGAAACCACATTATTACAGCAATCCTGGTCACCGTCAGAGGTCGCCACACAGTCAATTACCGTCAGCCACACACTGTTTCCACAACCTAACCTTGACGCGATCCTCATGTCAAAGAACATAGAGCGCGACTATCTCGACGCGATTACCTCCGCCACAGTGGTGATGCCGACGCTGCAGATCGGGAACCGCGTCATTCAGGGCCAGATCTACAATTTCAGCGGGCAGACGCAACCCCCGTCTGCCGAGAACGTAGCCTCCATGGGCGGGGCAGCCATTCTAAGCGGCAATAAGCTCGCAAAGGGGCTTGCCTCCGCTTTCGGTGACGATACGCAAGCGCCCGCTGCGAACAATGGTTCGCAGTCCGTGGTATCGGCGGAATGGCTCGAAATCGACATCTTTGTTCCAGGTAGGCCGCTAGAGACACACCGGCGTGCAGTCTTCGATTTGATTGGCGCGCCCGCGCGGGCGAACATGGCGGGTGCATCAATGCCAGTCATTGACATCTCCATGCAGCAATCCCGGGCGCTCGCACTCAGCGGAACAGTTGATGCGTTCATATTCGGAGCGACTCCCGCGATAGAGTGGATCGACCGGATGTCAGCGTTGGGATTGAATCGCACGATGACCCGAGCGGTTTTGGCGATTCGCAAACGACAATTGCCGTCAGATATGATTAATGCGCCAACAGAGGCCCGCACCGAGCTGGCGCTTTGGAATTGGGCGGCCGCCCGGACCAACACCTTTGGTGTGGAGCAGGCGTCGCCATCGGCTCCCGGTGTTGCGCTGCTGTGGCGAACTGTTTCTTACGAGGCCAACGGTTCTGCGGTCGGACATAGCGCTTTCGACATCATCGGCAACGAGACTCGCGGCAGCAGCTTCACCAGCAACGTCCGGCAAGGGGTGGTGGATACAGTACTGGAGCGATACGGCGTTCCTGGCTCCACCGCCAACGGGAATTCCGCCTCCTTGATGGCTAACGATTTGAGCGCGGGCACCGCCTGGACTCGTATTGACTCGCAGCACCAGGATGCCTTCGCAAGCGTCAAAGTCGACGCAGGTATAAGGTCATTAATCAGCGCCGATGTCGCCCGAGGAGAGTTGGCCCTCATTCGACCGGCCAGTGCCGGCGAAGCTGACCTGTGGTGGCGAGTCGACCCAAAGACTGGTCGGACGCTGGGAATCGGACGTGATGAGCGTGGGACGTCCATGGCCGAATGGACCAACATCATCCTTCGAGTCTCGCTTCCCTGTGTTTGCATAGTTACAAACGGCATCAGCGCGTCCCGGAGTATGGATACCGGAAGCTTGTCGCCCGGGTACGGAATCCGCATGGCGGGTTGCCTGATCGGAGGAATAGCCGGAAATATTTCGACAGCGGGTATGGCAGCGGCTGAGGCCCTAAATTTGAGCAACGCCGGCATGGCAGTTTCAATCGGCTCCATGGTGGGGCCGGTTATCGTCCACCGCTAAGCGCCTGTGAACGGGAGAATTGGCGCTAAACCTTCTGCGCCTTTCTTGATTGTGCATCGCATCCTTGATGCTCGTTACGGCATCTTGGCTGGCCAGGTGAGCGAGAAGATCTGGCTGGTGACCTTTATGAGATACGACCTGGGGTTCTTCGATCACGAGGTCGGACGCGTTAAATGCGCCGAAAACCCCTTCGGTGCTAAAGTGTTACCTATGTGTCCGGTATAAACCGTTACCTATCTGCCCGGAACAGACCTAAAATCAATGGTCGGGGTGACAGGATTTGAACCTGCGACTCCTACGTCCCGAACGTAGTGCTCTACCAGGCTGAGCTACACCCCGAATCGGCTGCTAATCAGTTCTTGCGTGCCACGGCGAACTTCGCCAGTTCGCTTAAGCCTTTCTTGAATGCGGTCTCAGGAAGGGGTTCGAGCGCAGCAAGCGCCTGATCTGCCTCGCATTGGGCGAGGCGCGCAGTGTACGCAAGGCCCCCCAGGCTTGCAACGGCACTTGTGATTTCGGCCAACTGACCCGTGCCGCCGTTCTCGATGGCTTGCCGGATCATGGTGCGCTGGTCACCAGTGCCGTGCTGCATTGCATAAATCACCGGGAGAGTGGGTTTACCCTCCGCCAGGTCGTCTCCCAAGTGCTTTCCGAGGCTGGCTTCGTCGGCCTGGTAATCGAGCGCATCGTCGACCAGCTGAAACGCCGTCCCGATATGCCGCCCGTACCTCGCCAGAGACTCCTCGATGACGGGCGACGCATCGCTCAGCACGGCGGCGATTTGCGCCCCTGCTTCGAAGAGCCGTGCCGTCTTGCGGCGAATCACGTCGATATAGCGCGCTTCGGTGGTGTTGGGATCGCGCGCATTCATGAGCTGCAGAACCTCGCCCTCGGCGATGGCATTGGTGGCGTCCGCGAGAATTTGCATGACGCGCATGCGATCGAGCGCGACCATCATTTGAAAGGCGCGCGAATAGAGAAAATCCCCAACCAAGACGCTCGTGGCATTGCCAAACACTTCATTGGCCGTCTCGTGCCCCCTGCGCAGGGAGGAGCTGTCAACGACGTCATCGTGGAGCAGGGTGGCGGTGTGGATGAACTCGATGATGGCGGCGGCCTCGATGTGCCGGCCGTCGGTCTGGCCGCAGGCGCGCGCGGCGAGAAGCACCAAAAGAGGGCGCAGGCGTTTCCCGCCCGAGTAGATGATGTAACTGGCCACCTGGTCGACCAGTGTTACTTGGCTGTGCAGGCGCTGTTTGACGACCTTGTCGACAGCCTCGAAATCAGCAGTGACCAACGCACGAATCTGTTCTATTGTCATGAAGCGCTCAAACGAATGCGCCATGGTACCTAAGAACGTCTTGGCTTGGGCGACGCACTGGCGGCATCGCCCGAGGGTCGGAGCCTCGGTTGACGTCCTTGGCAGCGGAAGCGGGGCACCCCCCGGTTTGACCCCAGGGCCATGAACCCGTACAATTCCCGGCTCTTTTGCGGCCCCATTTAAGCCGTTCTCGGAGTTTTCATATGTATGCCGTGATCGCCACGGGCGGTAAACAGTACCGCGTTCAGGAAGGCGCCGTGGTGCGGATCGAGAAGCTCGACGCAGACCAAGGTGCCAGTGTCGAATTCGATCGGGTGCTGCTGGTCGGTGCCGGCTCTTCGGTGACCATCGGCGCTCCCTATGTGGAGACGGCGAAGGTGGTGGCCACTGTGGAGAGCCATGGCAAGGGCGACAAGGTGCGCATTGTCAAATTCCGCCGCCGCAAGCATTACAAGCGCGAGAAGACCCATCGGCAGCCCTACACCGATGTGAAAATCACGCAGATCGTCGCATAGAGATTTTGGAGATACCTCATGGCACATAAAAAGGCTGGCGGCAGTACTCGTAACGGCCGCGACTCGCATTCGAAGCGTCTCGGCGTCAAGAAATTCGGCGGCGAGAGCGTGCTCGCGGGCAACATTCTAATCCGGCAACGCGGCACGGTGTATCGCCCCGGCGTGAACGTCGGGATCGGCACCGACCACACGTTGTTCGCGAAGGCCCACGGTGTGGTTGAGTTTCGCGTCAAGGGTTCCGAGCAGCACACCTACGTCAACGTCGTTACGAAGTAGCGAGGTAGGCGGCCCCCCGGGGCGCGCTGAATATTTGGTGAAAAGGGGGTAGGGCAACCTGCCCCCTTTTTGTTTGTGCATCGCACGGTACCCTGTAAGTAGATCCGACATGAAATTCGTAGACGAAGCCAAACTCAAGGTGCACGCCGGCAATGGCGGGCGCGGCTGCGTCAGTTTCCGCCGCGAGAAGTTCGTTCCCTTCGGCGGGCCCGATGGCGGCGATGGCGGACTCGGCGGCAGCGTCTATTTAAAGGCTGTCGAGGGCATGAACACGCTCGCGGATTTTCGCATCTCGCGGACCTACCGGGGTCAGAACGGCGAGAGCGGCAGCGGCAATGACTGCACGGGTCATGGCGGCGATGACATCTACGTGCCGATCCCCGTCGGCACTGTCGTGAGCGATGAGGACACGGGCGAGACGCTCGGGGATTTGGCCACCGAGGGGCAGACCTTGTTGGTCGCCAAGGGCGGCAAGGGTGGATGGGGCAACACACGCTTCAAATCCAGCACGAATCGCACGCCCCGCAAATCCGGCTTGGGATTACCCGGCGAGAAGCGCGAGCTCAAGCTCGAGCTCAAGCTGATTGCCGATGTGGGCTTGCTGGGATTGCCGAATGCCGGCAAATCGACTCTGATCCGCGCAGTCTCATCGGCGCGTCCGAAGGTCGCGGATTATCCGTTCACCACGCTGTATCCGAATCTCGGCGTGGTGACGGCGGGCCCCGGGCGCAGTTTCGTCATGGCGGACATTCCGGGCTTGATCGAGGGCGCCGCCGAGGGTGCGGGCCTCGGCATTCGCTTCTTGAAACATCTGCAGCGCACCCGCGTTCTGCTGCATCTCATCGACATCGCGCCGCCGGATCCTGACGCCGACCCGGTCAAGGATGCGCGCACGATCGTCGCCGAGCTCAAAAAATTCGCCGCGGATCTCGGCACCAAGGAGCGCTGGCTCGTCATCAACAAGATCGATCTGCTGGAGCCTGCCGAAGTGGAGCGACGCGCCAAAGAGATCGTGCGGCGGCTGCGCTGGAAGGGCCCGGTGTTTCGCATTTCCGGGGCGACCGGCGCCGGTACCGATGCGTTGAAGCAGGCCGTGATGCGCTATCTCGAGGAGCATCCCCGCGCCGCCCCGTCCCGCGCCGCGAGCACCGAATCGGGTGTGGCACTCAGCCAATAAAAAAGCCGGCTCCAGGCCGGCTTTTTGAACTCGCGACCCCTGCAGGTCACTTCGAGAGCGCGCGCACCTGCTTGGTGAGACGGCTCTTATGACGCGCGGCCTTGTTGCGGTGAATGATGCCCTTGTTCACCATGCTGTCGATCACGGGTGTGGCGGCGGCGAGGGCGGCGGCGGCCTCGTCCTGCTTGCCGGCCTTGAGCGCCAGAGTTGCCTTGCGAATGGCGCTGCGCAGCTGCGAGGTGAGCGCGTCGTTGCGGGCTCGGTGCACCGTCGACTGCCGGGCAGCTTTTTCTGCAGATTTCGTATTCGCCAAGCGCTGACTCCTTGGAAGACAATGGCCTTAAATAGGGCCTCAAAAGAGCCGCGTAGCTTGCCGATTGGTGTCGCGCTTGTCAATCAATTAGCCTGAACGGCGCGCAGCGCTTGCTATAGTGACGGACACTGGATTGCTGGAAACCTGAGTATAATCACGGTCTTTCGCCATGGAACTAGTTCGCGGTCTACATAACATCTCGCGGCGCCATCGAGGCTGTGTTCTGACCGTCGGCAACTACGATGGCGTGCATCTAGGCCACCAGCAGATGATCGGCGCACTCAACATGCGCGCCGCTGAATTGCGCTCCGCGGCGACGGTGCTGGTATTCGAGCCGAGTTCAAAGGAGTTCATCGATCCCGATGGCGCTCCGCCCCGTCTGACGCGGTGGCGGGAGAAATATCAGGCGCTGGCGGCGCTGGGAGTGGAGCGGCTGGTGACCTTGCGATTCGATGAATCGATGCGAGCCATGACGCCGCGCTCCTTCGTCAATGAATTGATCGTCGAGAGATTGGGGACGCGGCACATGGTGGTCGGGCACGATTTTAGGTACGGCAGCAACGCCGGCGGCACGATCGACAGTCTGCGGGCCGCAGGGGAGGCGCATGGCTTCGGCGTCGAGGAGGTCGCGCCGTTCGTGGTCGAGGGTGTGCGCGTGAGCAGCACGGCGGTGCGCGAACGCTTGGAGCTCGCGGATTACGCCGGTGCCGCGCGTCTGCTCGGCCGCCCGTACCGAATGTGGGGCCGCGTGGAGCATGGCCGGCATCTGGGCCGTACGCTCGGGTTTCCGACGGCGAATCTGCGATTAATGCGTCGCAAGCCGCCGGTATGGGGCATATTGGCGGTATGGGTCCACGGGATCGATCCGCGTCCGCTGCCGGGCGTTGCGAGTCTCGGCACGCGTCCCACGGTCAACGGGATCGAACCGCTGCTCGAAGCGCACGTGTTCGATTTCTCCGGAGACCTGTATGGTCGGGCGATCGAGGTCGAGTTCGTCGCCAAGCTGCGCGATGAGGTCAAGTTCGATTCCTTGGATGCAATGATGGTGCAAATGAGAGCCGATGCCGCGCAGGCGCGTGAGGTCTTGTCGAAGGTGGATAGTGGCTGACTACAAAAATACGATCAATTTGCCGAATACGGGTTTCCCGATGAAGGCCGATCTTGCCAACCGCGAGCCGGGAATGCTGGCGGCTTGGGAGCGCATGGGCTTGTACGAGAAGATCCGCGGCATCGCCAAGGGTCGCCCGCCGTACATCCTCACCGACGGTCCGCCGTACGCGAACGGTGCCATTCACTTAGGTCACGCGGTCAACAAGATCTTGAAGGACGTCATCGTCAAGTCGCGCACCCTGGACGGTTACGACGCGCCGTATGTACCCGGATGGGACTGCCACGGACTGCCCATTGAAATGCAGGTCGAGAAGACGCACGGGCGCGTCGGACAGAAGATCGATGCCAAGTCGTTCCGCGCGGCCTGCCGCGACTATGCGCTCAAACAGGTCGATGCGCAGCGCAGCGATTTCAAGCGATTGGGCGTGCTCGGCGACTGGGATCATCCCTACATGACGATGGCGCCGCGCTTTGAGGCTGAGCAGCTGCGCGCCTTTTCGATGATCATCAAGAACGGCCACGTGTACAAGGGATACAAGCCCGTGCACTGGTGCCTGAATTGCCGCTCGGCGCTGGCCGAGGCGGAGGTCGAGTACGAGGACAAGACAAGCCCAAGCATTTATGTGCGCTTTCCGGTGGTGGATTCGGCGGATTTGGCGCGGCGCTTCGGACTCGAGCCGATGAGCCTGAACGCGTCGGCCGCGGACGGTCAGGACGCGCCGGCGTCGCTCGCCATCTGGACCACGACCCCGTGGACATTGCCGGCGAATCAAGCGGTGGCCGTTCATCCGCAATTCGACTATGGGTTGATCGAACTGGATTTGGGCGAGGGCTCGGAGCGCTTGGTGGTCGCAAGCGAGCTGATCGACGCCGTCATGAATTCCCTGGGCGTGTCCGTGTGGAGCTTGATCGCGGTGGTCAAAGGCGCGGCCCTCGAGCACATGATGCTGCGCCACCCGCTCTATGGCCGGCAAGTGCCGGTGGTCCTGGGAGAGCACGTCACTCTGGATGCGGGCACCGGGGCGGTGCACACGGCGCCGGGCCATGGCTTGGATGACTACATCGTGGGCCGCCGCTACGGGCTCGACATCGAGAATCCGGTCGGCGGCGACGGTCGATTCCTACCAACGACGCCGCTCTTCGCCGGCGAGCAGGTCTTCGACGCCAATGCCCATGTGATCAAGGTACTTCACGACACCGGCCGCCTGTTGAAGGATGAGCCTTATCATCATTCCTACCCGCACTGCTGGCGACACAAGACGCCGGTCATCTTTCGCGCAACACCGCAGTGGTTCATCAGCATGGAGCAGGCCGGGTTGCGCAAAGCCGCGCTCGAAGCCATCTCGCACGTCGACTGGATGCCCGGCTGGGGCGAGCAGCGGATCAGCAGCATGATCGCGAGCCGACCGGATTGGTGCGTCTCGAGGCAGCGCACCTGGGGAGTGCCGATCCCTCTGTTCGTCGACAAGGTCAGCGGCGAGCTACATCCGAGAACCGCCGAGCTCATCGAGGAGGTCGCCAAGCGGGTCGAGCGGGGCGGCATCGATGCCTGGTTCGACCTTGATGCGGCGGAATTGTTGGGACCGGACGCGGACCGGTACGACAAGGCCACCGACGTGATGGACGTCTGGTTCGACTCCGGCGTGGTGCATCACTGCCTGTCGCAGATTCGCCCCGAAATCACGGCTCCGAGCGATCTGTATTTGGAGGGCTCCGACCAGCACCGCGGCTGGTTCCATTCATCGCTTCTGACCTCGGTCGCCATGTACGGGCGCGCGCCGTATCGCGGCGTGCTCACGCACGGCTTTACCGTCGATGAGAAGGGCCGCAAGATGTCGAAATCCGTCGGCAACACCTTGGTGCCGCAGAAACTCACGAGCACCTTGGGCGCGGACGTGGTGCGCTTGTGGGTGGCGGCCACCGACTATGCCAACGAGATGAGCGTTTCGGATGAAATCTTGAAGCGCATGGCGGACTCCTATCGGCGCATGCGCAACACCCTGAGATTCCTCTTGGGCAACCTGCACGGCTTCGATCCTGCGCAGCATTCGGTGGCGTTCGATGATCTGGTCGCGATCGATCAGTGGGCGATCAGCAAGGCATTCG
Organism: uncultured Gammaproteobacteria bacterium; assembly: GCA_963727045.1. Taxonomy (GTDB): domain Bacteria; phylum Pseudomonadota; class Gammaproteobacteria; order Steroidobacterales; family Steroidobacteraceae; genus Bog-1198. Next base: position 244,169 of record CAVSES010000001.1, read on the forward strand.
CCCTGCAAAACGACGTGGTCACCGCGTACCGCAACTACGAATTTCACGACATCTATCAGAAGGTCCACAATTTTTGCGTGGTCGAGCTCGGCGGCTTCTATTTGGACATCATCAAGGATCGGCTTTACACGACGGGCGCCCAGAGCGCGCCGCGCCGCTCGGCGCAAACCGCCATGTATCACGTGGCGCACGCGATGGTGCGCTGGCTCGCGCCCATCTTGAGCTTCACCGCGGAAGAGGTGTGGGGATTTCTGCCCGGGGTGCGCAACGACTCGGTCTTCCTCAATACCTGGCATCAGTTTCCCGCCGGCGCCGAACGCGTAGCGGCGATCGACTGGCCCGCGTTGATTGCGCTCAAAGCGGACGTCGCGAGAGATCTCGAACGCCTGCGCGCGGCCGGGGAGATCGGTGCGCCCCTGGAGGCCGAAGTGGTGGTTTACGCACCGGCCGCGCAGGCGGGGCGGTTTGAGGCGCTGCGGGATGAACTGCGCTTTCTGTTGATCACCAGCCAGGCGCATGTCGTCGAGAGCGACAGCCCGCCTGCCACGACCGTTCCAGCGAATGAACCCGGCGTATGGATCGAGGTCAAACCCTCGACGCAGGCCAAGTGCATACGGTGCTGGCATCTGCGCAGCGACGTCGGCAGCGACCCCAGGCATCCGGAGCTTTGCGCACGCTGTGTCGTCAACGTCGAGGGTCCCGGTGAGGAGCGGCGATTCGCATGAGCATTGAAGTCAATCGCGGCGGAGCTGCGCCGTGGCTGCTGCTGTCGGCCTTGGTGGTTCTGGCGGATCAGCTCTCGAAGGCCTATATCACCGGCCATTTCATGGAATTCGAGTTCATCCGGATCCTGTCCGTGCTCGATATCACGCGCATGCACAATGTCGGCGCGGCGTTCAGCTTTCTCGCCTCGGCCTCCGGCTGGCAGCGGTGGGTGTTCATCGGCCTCGCCGTCGTGGTCAGCATCGGCATCACGATCTGGCTCTTGAGCCTGCCGCGCGGAGTGCATGCGCTGCTCGCGGGGGGGCTGGCCCTGGTGCTCGGCGGCGCGCTCGGCAACGTGATCGATCGGATCCGCCTGGGGTACGTGATCGATTTCATTCACTTTCATTGGGATCGGGCGTATTTTCCGGCATTCAACGTGGCGGATTCGGCGATCACCGTGGGCGCCGCCTGTCTGCTGCTGGATGCCTTGCTGGAAGCGAAGCGGAAAAAATGATGCAAATTTACCTGGCCAATCCGCGTGGATTCTGCGCCGGCGTGGACCGCGCGATCGACATCGTCGAGCGCGCGATCGTGCTGTTCGGCGCACCGATCTATGTGCGGCATGAAGTGGTCCACAACAAATACGTGGTCGACCGACTTCGCACCGTTGGCGCGGTGTTCGTCGATGAATTGAACGAGGTGCCCGATGGCGCCACCGTGATCTTCAGTGCCCACGGCGTGCCCCGCGTCGTGCAGCAGGAGGCCCAGCGGCGCCAGTTGAACGTTTTCGACGCCACGTGCCCTTTGGTGACCAAGGTGCACATGGAGATCACCCGCTACGCACGCGAGGCGCGCGAAGTGTTCCTGATCGGCCACGCGGGACACCCGGAGGTGGAGGGCACGATCGGGCAATTCGACGCGACGCTCGGAGGCGCGATCTATCTGATCCAGACCGTCGAGGACGTCGAGCGCGTCAAGATCCGCAATCCCGAGCATCTCGCCTTCGTCACGCAGACCACCTTGTCGGTCGACGATACGGCGTCGATCGTCATGGCGCTCCGGGCACGCTTCCCGGGGCTGAAGGCGCCGGTCAAAGAAGATATCTGCTATGCCACGCAGAATCGCCAGGACGCCGTCAAGGATCTGATCGGCCGCTGCGAGGTGCTGGTGGTGGTGGGCTCGAAATCGAGTTCGAACTCGAACCGGCTGCGCGAAATGGCTGGCAAGAACGCCAAACCCGGCTATCTGGTCGACGGGCCCGAAGACCTGCACCGCGAGTGGTTCGACGGGGTCAAGACGGTCGGAGTGACGGCGGGCGCCTCCGCGCCTGAAATCCTCGTTCAGGGCGTCATTTCGCAACTCCGCGAATGGGGCGGAGAGGTGGCCGAAGAGTTGGAGGGACGCAAGGAGCACGTGGTCTTCGCCCTGCCCAAAACCCTGCGCCAGGTGATCAAGGATGGGGGCAGTCTTTCGTCGGTGGGCCCCACGGGGTAGAATGCGGCCCCTTTCGGGTTGCGACGCCGCAATAGCTCAGTTGGTAGAGCAACGCATTCGTAATGCGTGGGTCAGGGGTTCGAATCCTCTTTGCGGCACCAAATAATATAAATTAAATCATATACATACACGCCGCTAGGGTTCTGGCGCGAGCGTTTCGCTGTGGCCACATTTGCGCACGAACAATGCGTGGGTGCTGTTCAAGTGCGGCGGCCGTTTCGGCGTTGAGATAAAGCGGACGGATGCGCCGTCGCTCACAGGCTCGATGCGCATTGCGCTCGCGAACCTGCGGTGTGCACACCTGACCGTCGTCTACCTCGGCAAGCAATCTTTATGAGTTGGCGCCGGAGGTAACGGATTATCCCGAACACCCGGCTTCGAACCAGGCGATCGGGTAAACATCCCATACGTCATTGACTTACTATGCGTCATTGGTGTATGGTCCTATATGGTTTTCATTGAGACCCCGATTTTTACCGCCGATGTTTGTGCGTTACTCAGCGATGAGGAATATACGGCTCTGCAAGAGCATCTCGTCGCGATGCCGAATGCCGGGGTTGTCATTGCTGGCACAGGCGGCTTGCGAAAGATTCGGTGGTCGGCTGCGGGAAAGGGCAAGCGTGGCGGAACTCGTGTGATCTACTACCACGTTGTCGCGCAGGCTCAGATTCGAATGATCCTGATTTACAGGAAAGGAATCAAAGACGATCTGACGCCCAAGGAAAAGGCGATTTTGCGGAAAATCAACGCGGAGTGGTGACATTGGATAAGAAACTCTTCAAGCGACTGGTGGATAGCATGGGACAGATGAACGAGATCGTGCGCGGAGTGCGGGCACCCTCGCGGGAATTCTATGTGGATGCCGCGAAGGTGAAGGAAATCCGTGCCATCACGGGTTTGAGCCAGCCAAAATTCGCGAAACTTCTCCACGTCGATGTTGGAACGCTGCGCAACTGGGAGCAAGGTCGGCGAGAACCGACGGGCCCTGCGCAGGCGCTCTTGAGGGCAATTAAGAATAATCCCCAGGCGGTATTGAAAGCGCTGGCCGCATAGTTTCGGTGGAGTCGCAGCCTACGCTTTCACTGTAATCACTTTTGTACCAGCACGCGCAGATATTTGCCGTTATTCAAAGCAACAAATCGCGTTTGACCACTGCAACTTATAGATCGATATGAGTCCTACGAACGAACTAGGAATTCGTAATGCGTGGGTCAGTGATTCGAATCCTCTTTGCGGCACCACCTCTCGCAGCGGCTACCGGATGCGTGAACCGATGGATCTTTGGCTGACCGCTCTCCGCGTGCCGTCTGCGTCCACCGTTGATCTCAGATACTCCATCGTCCTTTCGACTTCCGCCACCAGTTTATCGACTAGAGTTGGCAACTGAGCCCTCGCACCTGAGTCAGCCGCTGACTCGATCTCGGCAGCCGCGGCAGTTACCTCTGAGGCGCACATATTCGCACTCGCGCCTCTAAGTGTGTGTGCGGATTTGCGCAATGAGTCGGTATCGCCTGTGTGCAGTGCCGCAGAGATTGCAGCAAGCGTCCGATCCGCCGTCGTAATGAACGCATCCACCAGGTCGCGCACGAACGCTTCATCGCCGTCGACGGATGCGAGCAATGCGTGCCAGTCGACGGGGCGTTTCGCACTCTCCAAGGCGGCGGAAATCTCCTGAGTCGCGAGTATGGTGCCCGTGGCGCTTGTGCCCGGCAGAAGACTTTGCAGACAGGCGTCGAGCTTGACGCGGTCGATTGGTTTCGAGAGATATTCATCCATCCCGGCGGCGCGGCATTTCTCCTCATCCCCCCTCATCGCATGTGCGGTGAGCGCAACGATCGGGATCCGGCATGCGCCGCCTTCGAGCCTGCGGATTTCCCGGGTCGCCTCGTAGCCGTCCATCTGCGGCATCTGGCAATCCATGAGAATGAGGTCGAATTTCCCCCGTTGCCATGCAGCAACGGCCGCCCGTCCGTCCGGTACGACCTCGACCCGATAGTCGAGATTCTCGAGGAGCCTCAAGGCCACTTTCTGATTAACGAGGTTGTCCTCAGCCAGCAGGATTCGATGGGCGGTGCGGCCTCGCCGCGCACGCAGCGACTGCCGCGTGACCATCGGTTGACTTTGCAGATGCCAGGATTGCGCGGTGTTGGCTAGCACCAGAATCAGGCACTCGGTCAGATCACGTTGGATGACAGGCTTTAGTAGGTATCCCGCGAAGCCGATGTCGGCAAATAGCTGACCCTCGCCACGCTGTCCGGAGGAGGTGAGCAGTATCAGGCGCGTGGAGTTTATGCTCACATCTTCGAGGATGATCCGGCCGAGTTCCGCACCATCGCAATCGGGCATCTGATGATCGAGCAGCGCAGCATCGTACGGCCGGCCCGCGGCGCCCGCCTGGCGCAGGAGAGCCAGCGCCTCAGTCGCCGAGCTTGCGCAGACCGGATCGACACCGCACCGAGCAAGCTGCCCCATGAGGACTTTGAGATTGGTTGAGTTATCATCGACCACGAGCACGCGCTGGCCCCTGATCGAGGCGATTCCCGGCGAGTGGGGTTGCGGGTTGGCGAGAACTGGGGTGAACTTTGCCGTAAACCAAAACAGTGAGCCGACGCCATCGACGCTCTCAACCCCCGTTTCCCCGCCCATGAGCTCAACCAAACGCCGCACGATGGATAACCCCAAACCGGTACCGCCGAATCTGCGCGTTGTCGATGAGTCCACTTGCAGAAATGGTGTAAATAGGCACGCCAGCCGATCGGCGGGGATCCCGATACCGGTGTCGCGTACCTCGCACCGCACCCGCGTGCCATCTGCATCCGTCTCAATGACTTTGATTTCGAGGGACACCTCGCCCTTCGATGTGAACTTGATGGCGTTGCCCGCAAGGTTCAGGAGAATTTGGCGAATGCGCCCTGCATCGCCCTTGACGAGAGCGGGAAGTCTTGAATCCACTTCAACCGTGAGTTCAAGGCCTTTCGCATGCGCTTGAATCGAGAGAAGCCGGGCAACGTCCTCAAACGTGTCGCGCAAATCCACGTCCAGCTGTTCGAGCTCTAGCTTGCCCGCCTCGACTTTCGAGAAATCCAGAATGTCATTGATGACACTCAGCAGGGAAGTGCCGCTGTCGCGAATGGTCTCCGCATAATCGCGCTGCAGCGCATCGAGCTTGGTATCGAGCAGGAGCTCGGTCATGCCGAGCACCCCATTCATCGGTGTTCGGATCTCGTGGCTCATGTTAGCAAGGAAGTCGCTCTTTGCACGGTTCGCCGATTCTGCGTTGTCTTTCGCCCGGAGAGTCTCGAGTGCCGCCAGCTTAATATCGTTGAGGTGGCCGACCAACTGGCTGCGCGAATCGGCAACACGCTCCACCATTCGATCAAATTCCCGCGCCAAGACAGCTATCTCATCTTGGCCTTTAAAATCGAGCCGCGTGCTGAAATCCTTCCCCTCGCCTATCGTGACTGCATGGCGAGTAACCCGAGCGAGCGGGCTCAGGACGAGGCGATTGAGGATTACGATCAACAGTATGACGATCAAGACAGCCGCCGCCAGTAGGTACCCTATTGCATAGCGCACGGCCGAGGCACCGCGATGAGTAATTTCCCGCGGAATGTCGACGCGTAGCGTCAAAATAGGCTGCCCATAAAGATCGTCAATAGTCTGGTAGACCTGGGTGATGACGTCAGTTTTGACAAGGGAATTTGAAATACCAGCATCCCCCAGTGGTACCATCGAGACATTCGCTTGGGCATGAGCGCCCATTTTTTGGATCTCTGTGGCGGACAATAGTCGGCCCATGATGACCATGCCGCGGCTCGGGCCATGCCCATACCCATCCAGCACCGGCCAGGCCGCCACCATAAGAACCCCACGTTCAGTTCGTAGAAGGCCTTCGGCGGGTCGACCTTCGCGTAAATTGGTGCGCCATGGAAAATCCTCGGCAAGTGCGCGCCGACTCGTAAACTCCAAATTGAGAGACTTGCCGGATTGCAGGTCTATCGCGCTCGATGCGAGAATATTCCCGGCAAGATCGATGAACAGCAGCGCATTGATGTTTACCTGTTTCATGCCCGCCGCTGTCACTTGCTGATCGATGAATTTGCGGTTGTGATCCTGAGCGAAGAGGTAGGCGTCGCTCCAGTCTCCCCAGCTTCCCGCGGTCAGCGACAGCTGCTCCAACGTTTGCTCCATTCCGTATTGGACGCGCCGCATCGCGATTCTAGCTTCCTTGCTCTCAAGTTCGGAAAAGCTCGGCAGCAACACTTTCTGGGCGACAAATATCTCTGCCACCCCAAGGATCGCGAAGAGACCCGCAATCAACGCCGTGACTTTCCATTTGATTGTCATGGGAGCGCAACTGCATCAGCCACAGGCCCCGAAGATTCATATGAGCCCGGAGCTGGCAGAGGGATGCTGTGCGAAACATCGAGGGGCCGCTTAGTCGCGCTACGCATGAATCAAGTCCGGGGCTTAAGGAGGGGGGGAGGGCCGCTCAAATTGGGTGTCTAGGGCAACTAAGTCGGCCGAATAATGGATTCCCTAAGCGCGAGACGCTGGGAACTCTTGGAAACTGAATGCTTGATTTGACTTATTGCATTACCAGCGTAGCAAGTCGAGCGTCCGTGTGCCCACTGCGTGAGCCTCAAGGACCTTGACTACGAAACCAGGGGTTGCGCTTACCTGGCTTACATGTTCCTTTTGAAGGTCAGCAACAGTTTTTGAGCCTTGCTGGGGTCCGATTGGAATTCCTTACCCGTCAATGGGAAGTTGAGAAATTCGCTGTAGCCTTCCGGGTTGTCCAAATCGGCGCCTAGGTCCTTGAAGCCCATGGACCAAGCCGGAAACTGTCGCCCGGATGTCATTCCGTGTAAGAGTGTAATGATCCTGCGATGTCGAGAGTCACGACCGATCGCCTCATGCACGGCCCTGACAGCCGGCTCTTCGCCCTCGAGCACCTGCATAAAGTTGCCGTCCTTGTAAAGGAGCAGCCCAGTCACGTCGCGCTGACGATTATTACGATTGCACTGTTGCAACAAGTCTCGAAGTTCATGGGAGGTAAAGGGCTCCACCGCAGAACTGACGTAGGTCAACGAAAACATAGGCTCACCGCGAAAATGAAATTGGCCGTAGCAATTATTGCCCGGTTCCGCGAGATATTCCCTCGATAAGGTCGCAGAACGAGGCTCGCTGGACTCTCACAATGCGTGACTATGCTCGGTGGGCTTGCTTGACGCAGGAGATGGCAAGTCAAAGACCGGCGATCGCACCAGAGGCCCGGTTCGCCACAGACATCATGCGGGCGCGCCGGTTCACCAATACCATCCTGGCGGAGGCCGGCGTAAGGAATATAGTTCTCGTGCACGGCGCGTTCGCCGATGGTTCTCTTGCAAAGCCGATACGTTAGTCCAATGGCGCGGCTTCACCAGATTACATCTTATACTCGTACCAGACGCGGTGAGTGCATGTCCGTCCTCACCGGACGAGAACGCCGCTGGCCCCCAGGCAAATTGGGGGATCGCGGCGAGCAAACAGAGGATATTATTCGAACGATAAGCGAGGCTAATGATCATGACTAAAATCTGCTCGCATCTGGGCACCATCAGGAGGGTTAAACCAAGCGCGCGCGGCTGTGAGGAATGTTTGAGAACCGGTAGCGAATGGGTTCACCTTAGAATCTGCCGGACTTGCGGGCACGTTGGCTGTTGCGATCAATCGCCAGGTCGTCATGCAACCGCTCATCATCGTGCAACCGGTCACCTGATCATCGAGGGTTATGATCCTCCCGAGGGCTGGGGCTGGTGCTACATGGATGAAGTGTTCTTCGACTTGGGAAGCAACACGACACCGCAGGACGGACCAATTCCACGTTATTACTAGGTTGTTCGGGTGCTGCCGCCGGTTCGATGACCCGTGCATCCCCACCACAATCAGGCCGATACCGACGCTTCTGCGAATCGAGAAATGCCACATCCGAATTGGAGTCGTCTATGAACCAAGTGCAAGTCGAGCAGAAAAGCTACCAGATGCCGCCACAGGATGGGTTTACCGTCGCCCACTTTCTCACCGTCGCCGACATCGAACGATCGGCACGGTTTTACGAAACGGTCTTCGGAGGTCGCATTCTGAGCAGAGGCGACAGCAGCGGTGCGCCGGCGTACATTCAGATCGCGAACACGTGGCTCATTGTCAACGTGGGGGGCGGCCCGACACCCGACAAACCATCGGTAACGCTCAGCGTGCCCGCGGACCCCGATTCAGTCAACAGCTTCATGAATATCCGCGTTGCCGACATTCAAGCGTGCTATGAACTTTGGCGTAGTCGAGGAGCCGAGTTCATCACAGAGCCAAAGGACAAGTATGGCGAGACGCGCTGCTACATTCGCGATCCTGACGGTTACATTATAGAAGTGGGGCAAAGCAAACCGGGCATCGCTTTCGGCTGAAGCAGATGTCCGCGATCGTCGAAATCGCCGCCGGGAGAATCCGAGGCTGATGCTTGACTGCGCGACACGCTCCGGCGGTTGTCGCGGGTGCTACTCCTTCCGCGCAATCGAGGCCGATTCCAATCTGGACTGCTTGTTCCACCCGTGGAAACGCGAAAAATCACCCGCATCCCATGCTTGGCGGAGTTCCTGGCGCATCTAGATCCCAGTCTGGGCGGATGTCGCGCGTGATGGCGCGCAAGTCATGCCAAAGATCGACGGTTGACGGACGTCCCCAGAGCCAGTAGCCATTGTAGATGCTGTAGATTCTATTAAACGAAGGGTATCGGTCACAATTCCCTCCTTTCGTCGCAGGACGCCCAGAAGTACGATGGCGTGAGCAACACGATATCATCGCATCGACCGTGTTCGGACACGGGGAGGAATGACTGCTCATGCGCATTCTACTTACCATCTTGCTGGCTGGCGTGGCGCTGGATGGCCATGCAAAGACTGTCCTTTTGACTCACATGCCCCTGCAATGGAGACCAACGTCGGAGCTTGCATCGGGCACAACGGACATGGAGACGACGCCGATCCGATTCGAGACCTTTCAGGACGTTCGAAATGACAAGGAGAAGGTCGGCGAGAACCTCGAGGATGACCCGCCGAAGCCGGTTACCACCACCGACGACGTGGGCGCGTTTGTCAGCAGCCACATGGCCCAGCTGTTCGATCGGGCGGGACTCAAGACCGTCGACAACGCCGCGGCGGTAACCATCAAGGGCGAGGTCAGGCAGTTCTTTGCCAGGGAGACCTCGACCTACAATTCGCAGGTTGAAGTGCGGCTGACCCTGGTGGACCGCGACGGTAACACGATCTGGAAGGGGCTTGCCTCGGGCGAAGCAACGCGGTTCGGTCGCTCCTACAGGATCGAGAACTACTACGAGGTCCTGTCCGATGCCGTGGTCAACACGGTAAGCTCGTTGTTGAGGAGCGCGGAGTTCCGCAAGGCCTTGTCGCACCGCTGAGCCTCATCGCACGGTTCGATGAGTCGAGGCAATATCCACGTGCCTCACGCTAAAGGGGACGGACCGCACGAGATCATTCAGGCGGCTCGACGTACGGCGGCTTCGGGCGGCAGGGCTGCAGCAGCAGTATGCCGCAGGGCGGCGGCGGCGCGGCCGCGATCTCGTCCGGCACGATCGGCAGCACCAGCGCCGATGGGTAGGCCGCATCATGATAGACCGTGTTGAGCGCCGGTAGCGCGACCGTGATCGGACCCATCTCGGGCTGGGGAATGGGGCTTGGCGCCAAGATGGAGAGCTCCAGCCGGTGCCCCCGGCGCACCACATGACCGGTGTTCCCCAGAGACAACTTGATCTCGTAGACCCGGCCTGGCTCGAGCATCTCTGCCGCGCGGAAGGATTGAACGGCTATCTCAGGGGTGGAGCGGGCCGGATCGAGGGCGCGCAGCGATGCCCGCAGGTACGCGCGCTGCAGGAACAGAGTATTTTCCTCGGCGTCGACATCCTTGAGAGTGATCAGAAAGTCCGTGTCCTTCTGATCGGAGCTCACGTAGAAGGTCAATTGAGGCACGCCGAGAATCGTCAGGTCCGAAGCCATCGGTTCGGTGCGATAGTTCAGCGTTCCGATTGGATCGGGCACGAGGGCGAACTGCGTATTGTCCCCGAACAGCTCGGTGCCTGCGGGGAAGATGTAGGTCGCGGGTCCATGATCGGGCGCGCTATCCGGCCGCTCGGCGCTCAAGATCCCGCGCGCGGTCAAGAAGAAAGTCGAGGGCCGCGCCTTTGCAGGCGGCCAGCGATCATAAGACGTGACCCAGCCGGGAGTCGCATGGGTACCCTCGGCCGTCGCCGGTGCATCGGTGACCTCGTGGAACACGGTGACCGGAGGTTCCAGCTCGATACCGTTTCTTTCACCCTTCACCCACCGGTCCAGCCAGCGCCGCATCTGCAATTGGTTGATGTCGCGGTGGTACACGTAGTGTCCGCCATTCTGAAGAATGATCTTCTTGTGATCGGCCTTGAGCAGGCCGAACAGGCGGATCGCGCCGGTGGAAAATTCCCACTGGTCCTGCCAGCCGCCGACGATCAGCGTGGGCACTCTGACCTCACCGATGAATCCCTCCATGCTGCGCGTCTCCCAGTACTCGTCCTGAAGCGGATGTTCCAGCATTTGCCAGTAAGCACTGGCCCGGACCGATGGCTGCTTCGCGCGAATGGCGGCACACAGGCGGTCGCCCCACTTGGTGCGGGTCTCGGCGCCGGACTGTGCGGAGTCCGGCTCGACGTGCAGAGACCAGCCGCTGATCAACGCCTGATGCGTCATGCCGCCCACCATCCACACCTCGCGATAGTCGCTGGCCGCAACGCCAGTTGGAACGATGGCCTTGAGATGAGGCGGATGCTGCGCCGCCGTCTCGAACTGCGTGTAGCCCGGCGACGAGTTCCCAACCATCCCGATATTGCCCGTGCTCCAAGGCTGTCGCGCAACCCACTCCACCGCCTGAGCACCGTCGACACCCTCGCCGACGAACGAGTAATCATTCAAGCCTTCCGAGCAACCCGTTCCGCGCGTATTGATGCCGACCAGGGCGTAGCCCGCCTCAAGATAGGGGCGTATGAAGTAAGTTCCCACATAGTTGTCGAGATCCGCTCCGCTCTCATCGTAGGGACCATAAAGAATCAAGGTCGGATAGCGTCCTGTTCTCTTCGGCAGCCATGCGACGTACGCCAGCCGCACACCGTCCTTCAAGGGCAAATAGCCGAACTGCCGTTGGTATTGCACCGAGGCCGCCGAGGACAGCGATTCGGCCGGCGCCGCGCACGAATGTGCCGCGCCGAGCAGCGTGTGGGCAAACGCGACCAAGCCGAACACGAATCGCGGAGTCCCGAACTTGCGCGCTGGATAACTCATAAATGGAACCTTAACGAACCGATCAACTCCTTCTCGCCGTAGAGTAGCGCAGAGAACGATTGACGCACCGCACTTCGAGAAATGAGGCGAGCCGGTAGCCGACAAGCGCTGTTGGAACGTTTGTATCGACCTGTGTCTCACTTTCCAGTTTTGCGATTGCAGCAATCTTTGTTTTCATTTCCTCGTTCACCGAGTGCATCACCCTTTGTGTTTCCGCAATGGGCCAACTTGAGGGCCCTACGTTTCGAGACCAACCTCAATGATGCGCAAACCCTGGCTCGCTTGGAATCGGGCACTCGAGGATTTTCGGAGTCGAATGCGCCATCGCGGTACGCAGCGCTCGATCGGCCTTGCGGTGATTGCGGTGTCGCCGATCGCTCTATTGTCGCCCATTCATGCTCAAACAGTCACGTTTCTCGACCTATCCGGCGGTCTCACCGGCTGGACCACGGCGGGCACTGCGACCGTGCTCACGACGACCGATGCCTTCAACATCAATGGCAGCCCATACTCACTCACTCCGGCTGCCGGCAATAGCATGGCGAAGATCTCGCCGTCCGGCGCCCCGCCGGGTTCGGTGGATTCATTGTTGGGCCTTGGCGCCAACTCGATCGAGAGCTTGATTAACAATGGCAACGGCAGTGTCACGAATTTCGGGGTCATGACGAAGTCCTACTCCTTCAATCCGGGAACATATTCGTTTTCTTGGGCCTATGCGGCCACCGACTACGTACCGTTCAACGATGGTGTGTTGTTCTCGGTGGTCGGCAGTGGAAGCGAATCGTTGGTCAGCCTCGCGCGCAACGGAAGCGATTCGAACGACACCTCCGGACCGTCACCCGGCACGCTGATTCTTGGGAGCTATGGCACAGTACCGTGGCAAACAGCCACCTTTACGATCGCCACCGCGGGCACTTACCAAGTCGGCTTTGCGGACTACAATTGGATCGACACGGCGCTTGATCCCATTCTATATGTGAGCGGCGCCACGGGCACTGGTAGCGGCACCCCTCCGCCCACCACCGGCGGGGGTCCTGTCCTGGTGATAGGCACCACCGGTGGAGACGTCTCCGCCTCCATCTTCGATACATTGAGCGCGGCCTATAATCAACCGGCGCTTGCCTTCGATGGCGGCACTCTTCAATACGGCGCCGACACGACGACCGCTGTCGACGGAGTGCTGACCATCAATGGCGGCACGATCGATACACAAACGTATTCCGTGATCTACTCAGGTTCGCTGTCCGGCGTCGGCGGGCTCACGGTTGCCGGCAACGGAACTCTCGCACTGTCGGCCGTCAATGCATACACCGGCGCCACCCTGATCAATAACGGCGCAACGCTTGCATTGACGGGCGCGGGCAGTGTCGCCACGTCGACTGGCGTTGTCGATAACGGCACGTTCGACATCTCCGCTACCACATCGGGAGCTTCAGTGCAGTCGCTGTCCGGCGGCGTCGGCGGATTGGTAGTACTGGGCAACCAGACGCTCACGCTCAGCAATGCGGCGGATATTTTCGCCGGCAACATCGCGGGCATCGGCGGCCTTACCGTCAGCGGCGGCGCCGAAACCCTGGCCGGCGCGAACAGCTACACCGGCATTACGACGATTGCCGGTGGTGCGACACTGACCTTGTCGGGTGCCGGCAGTATTGCTGCCTCCAGCGGCGTGGCCGACAGCGGCACTTTCGACATTTCCGCCGCAACCTCGGGCGCTTTGGTGCGGTCGTTGTCCGGAGGGGCCGGCGCCTCGGTGATGCTGGGCGCTCAGACCCTCACTCTTACCAATGCCGCGGGCACCTTTTCCGGCAGTATTGCCGGCAGCGGCTCACTGACCGTGAGCAGCGGTACGGAGACATTGGCAGGTGCGAGCACTTACACCGGTATCACGGCGATTGCCGGAGGCGCCACCCTGATCCTATCGGGTGCCGGGAATGTTGCGGCCTCGCGTGGCATCGACGATGGCGGCGCCCTCGACATCTCAGGGACCGCTGCGGGCGCGTCGGTGCAAACACTCTCGGGCGCGGGCAAGGTCGCATTGGGCGCTAAGACGCTCACGCTGACGAACGCAAGTGGCGCATTTGCAGGCTCAATTAGCGGCGATGGCGGCGTCAATCTCAGCGGCGGTGTCGAGGCGCTGACCGGCAAGAGTCTCTACAGCGGTGGAACCATCGTATCGGCAAGCAAACTCATCATATCCAGCGATGCGGCCCTGGGCGCAGCCTCCGGCGGCTTGACGATGAGCAACAGCGTTCTCGAGAACACCGCCTCGACTGCTTCGGCACGCAAATTGACGTTGGTCGGTGCGGTCACCTTCCTGAACGCCCCGGGTACTTTCCTTCAATTAAACGGGCAGATTTCCGGCACCGCTGTCGTCACAAAGAATGGCGATGGCACATTGATCTTGGGGGGCGACAATCGAAGTTGGGGTCTGTCCGGCAACAACGTCGTGGGAGGCCTTACGGTGAATGGGGGTCTGGTAGAGGTCACCAATGCTTACGGTTTGGGATACGGTCCGGTCTTCCTCAACAGCGGCATGCTGGCCACCACGGTCGACGTTCTCACCGCCCAGACGATCCAAGTTGACGGCGACACGGCCTTGAATACAAAGGCGGGTACAACCACCACGCTCACGGGAAGCTTGTCGACCGGCAACCGTGGCTCGTGTTTCGACAAGACCGGCGCCGGTACTCTCGTCATCGGCGGCACCGCAAACTTGGGCAATGGCGCCTGTGTCGAGGAGGGGAAACTGAGCGTCAACGGCATTCTGAACGGCGCTGTCACCGTTGCACCCAGCGGCATTCTCCGCGGCACGGGATTGATCAACGGACCGATCGCTGTGCAAGGTATTCTGGCTGCCGGTAATTCTCCAGGTACGCTGGCCGTTCGCGGCACGGTGACTATGGCGGTCGGCAGCGTCTACCAAGAAGACATCAATGGGACCGGCTTGGGCACAGGTCCCGGCAACTATTCCCGGCTCTTGGTAACAGGGGCGAGCAGCCAATTTATCGCCAGCGGCGCCACCCTGAATGCCGATCTTCTGAACATCACGGGAACCGCGGCGTACAAACCGTACGTGCCGAAGCTTGGCGACACATTTAGAATCATCACGGCAGCCGGCGGGATCGTGGGAGAATTCGCGACCTTTGACCAGCCGGCTGGATTGGCGAAGGGTACCCGGCTGGCCATTTTCTACGATTACCTGGGCAGTGACAGCATTGATTTGCGGCTCGTGCCGACTTCCTACGCGACCTTCCTTCCGGGAATTAATGCCAACGCACGTTCGGCGGGGGGCGCATTGGATCGGATCTTGACGACTGATCAGGCAGGCGGTGCGACGACCGCGCAGAATGAGCTGTCCTACGAGATCAGCGGTTTACCGGCGGCAAAATTGGCAGGAGCCATGACGGCACTGGCGGGGGAACTGCACGCCGATCTTGCCGCGATCGCCCCGCAGGCCGATCAATGGTTGCAGGGATCAATTGAGCGGCAGCTCGAATCCGGGAGCGCCATCGACAGCACCGGCGCCGCGGTGCCGGGACATGCGCTATGGGTCGATACTTCGGCTGACTACGGTAAGTGGAGCGGCGACGACCGAGCGTCGGGATTCTCGGACGATCACACGCAAGTCGCGCTGGGTATTGAACTGCTGGCGGATCAGGCGAATCGATTCGGCATGGGGTTTTCGCACTCGCGTGCCGACGTGTCGACATTTGAAGGCAGCGGTTCTGAAGACGCGAACACCGGATTTGTGTATGGCCAGTACTCCTTGGGGCGAGCGGTGCTCGACGGGATGCTCGGTGCAGGCAGCGGAAGCTGGGAAAGCACCCGCGGTGATCCGCTCAAGCCAACCGCGCAGGATTTGCGGGCCAGCGGCCACAACAGGAATTCGCTCGCCGGCGCCGGGGTGCGCTGGCCGCTGGCTGTCGGGGATATGGTTGTGCAGCCCTATGCACGCGCACTGTGGCAACGATACGGACGCGGCGGTCTTGATGAGGGCGCTGCATTCGACGCATTGTCCGCGCCGAGTTATTCGGCTGCCGGCTTGCGATCCCTGGCAGGGGTTTCTGCGGGCTCGGCGAATGGTTCACCGTTGGCAGCAGCCTACACGTATCGGGTCAACGCTGGTATCGGCCATGACAGCGGGGATCTTGTGAATCCCGCAATTTCTCAGACATTGGCCGGTGATAGTTTCACAGTTGTCGCCCCCGAGGTCGGCCGAACATTTGGTCAGCTGAACGTTACAGCAACGGCCCGGGTGGCCAGACGCGGCTATGTCTACCTGGGCCTGTTCGATGAAGCACGTCGCGGCAAGTCGCAGGAAGAGGGAGTCAACCTGGGTGCGCGCGTGAATTTCTGATGAGACGATCGCAGCCGCTCATCAAGCGGCAGTGACTGCCGCCGGCGCTCGATTCAATGTGCGGGTATCGTCCGGATCCTCACTCGCGGCGCGCAAATCGATCACGAACCACGCGCTCGAACTCATCACCGCAAGCGCTGCGCCGATGAAAAACGCCATGTGCCAGTGGTCGTGCCCCGACAAATAGGCAACGATCGGTATGCCGATAATGCCGCCCATGGTCCCGCCGGTATTCATGATGCTGGTGACAACCATGGTGTCGCGGCGCCCGACCGTCATCGCGGCGCCCCAAAAGGCCCCCTCCGTGAGTTCCACCAAGCCGAAACAGAGCGCCAATCCCGCCACCGCGACGTAGGGGTTGACCGTGGCGACGATGAGCAGCAGCAAAAGTCCTGCGGCAGGCAGCGCCAACAACGGCACGCTTCGGAAGCCTTTGAGCGGACCGTAGCGCCGGCACGCGATTCCCGTCAGGATGCCGCCGATGCCTGCGCCGAACGCCGCGCCGAGCGGAGGAATTGCCGCGAGCCAGCCGCCTTCGAGCACCGAGAAATGCCGCGCCTGAATCAAATAGAGAAATGCCCAATTGGAAATAAGATAAAACACGTAGTTCATCGTCATGTATGACAATGTCAGCAGCAGTACATTGCGGTTTCCGAGCAGGCGCGCCACTTGGCGCGCAGTGATCGATTGTCCCGCTTTGGAGACGCCATGGTTGCCGATTTCCGCAAGCTCTTGCGGCGTCACGGCCGGGTGCTCGCTCGGCGCTTCGCGTCCGTACCACGCCCACCACACGATGAAGCCGAGAGCCGGGAGCGTGGTCCAAAACAAAGCGCTGCGCCATCCGAAGAAGTGCATGAGCGAGGCGACCAACGGCGGTGTGGCGGCGGCTCCGAGCTGCAATCCCATCGTCTGCAGACCGACCACCAACGCCCAGCGGTTGGGCGGAAACCATCGTTGAAACACGCCGGCGGAGACGGGAAACGTGGCTGCTTGCGATACTCCAAGCAGGACCTGCAACGACAGGAGACATGCGAATAGCGTCGAGCCGGTATACAGCGCCGGGGCCAGCGGAGTCGCGAGCATGGCGATTGCGGCCGCGAGTCCCATCAGCACCAGCGTGCCGCGGGCGCCCCAGCGCTCCGCAAAGATGCCGATGGGGATCTGGAACACTGCATAGCCGACCGCGAAGCCCTGTTCGAGCCAGCCGATCTGTAGCTGGGTAAGCCCCAGGTCCGGCATCATCGGCGCCGCGGCAATGGTGATGCTCTTCTGCTGAAGATAGGCTATGAATCCAAAACCGAACAAGAAGCCGAAGATTCGCCACCGGACCCTGATGCGGCCGGCCGGGATCATGTTGCGTGCGGCTCGGCTCGAGCGTCGCGTTCCCCGTCGATGAGCTGGCGCAAACGTCGGCGGAACCGCAGCGGCGCGGAGTCGATTGCGATATCGATGTGCGGGGAATGCGTGGTCGCGAAGCCCTGCTGGACGGCATTGAGAATGACGCGATCTTCCTCGAATGCGCGCCGCACTCCGTCGGCCAGCAAACGCGAGGCCGCCGGATCGTCGGGGCGGACGTTGCGCATTTGAAACCAATAGTAGCGGGTATGCTGCTCGTCGACCGGCGTCAAGAAATTGTACGAATCCATGACGAAGGCGGATTTGTGACGCTCGGCCTCCGGGCCGCCGGCGCCCGACGGTACAAAGATGGCCTTGACGAGCGCATGACTTGGATAGCGCACCTCGTAATGCTGCAAGCGATCGCACGCGCCGGCGAAGCCAACGAACGGAACATAAATCGGAGCAACTTCGACGTCGCGCATCCAGCGAAACGCGGTAATACCAGCCGGGTCGGCCCGGACCTCGACCGTCTCGGATTCGCAGGCTGTGTTGCCGAAAGAACCCGGATGAACCCAGGCAACGTGCGATGGATCCAGCAAATTGTCAGTCATGTAGAGGTAATTGCAATCGACCGTCATTGCATCGCCGCGGGTAATTCCCCACGCGGGATCGCCGTAATGGTCGACGCCGAAAATGGCCGACGGCTTCGCCAATCGCGCATCACCCATCCAGACCCACAACAAGCCGTAGCGCGAGATGACAGGGTAGCTGCGCACGCGCGCTCCCTTCGGAATGCGATCGGCGCAAGGCAGGCGGACGCACTGTCCGCTGCCGTCATATGTCATGCCGTGATAAGCGCACTCGACGTTGTCGCCTTTGATGCGCCCCATGGACAAGGGCAATTTGCGGTGCACGCAGGCGTCTTCGAGCGCTACCGGACTGCCGTCGGCCCTGCGGTACAGCACGATCCGCTCATTCAGCATCTTGACCGGCATCAGCCCATCTTTGAGCTCACCGTCCAGGGCCGCCACGTACCATGCATTGCGCAAGAACATCTGTCAGCCTCGTGAGTCGATGGATGCCATCGGTGCGGCGGACTCAGGTGCACCGAGACGCCGCGCCATGTATTGGATGATGTCCCAAACCGTGCCCTCAGCATGCTCGGGCGCGAGCGGGCCCGGGACGTAGGAGCGGCTGCAGAGCCCGCGCTGCAGCCGCTCGAGCTGCGCGCGGTCTTCGGCGCAGAACTCCTTGCAAAATTGAAGGTAGCTCTGGACTCCGGAGGACTTCGGATCATCGGCAATGCCGGTGATGCCCCAGCGGATTGCGACGCTGCCGGCCGTCAGCGGGCGTATGCACATATACAAGGTGAAGTCGGGGCAGAATCCGACGACGAAACTGGGATAGACGCAGTAAAACACGTCGGAACGCCGTTCTTGAGGCGTCAAGTCCGCGTGATACGGTCCTCGCTCCGGACACTGTGGGTGAAAGTTTGCGCGATATCCGGTGAAGGCATCGCCGTCCGGAAGTTTTTCGCACAAAGCCGTCGGGGTGACCGGGTGCAGCGTTTTGGCGTGCAGGGGGCTCAGGTGGTACCCCTCCATGAAGTTCTCCACCAGACACTTCCAATTCGTCCGCCATACCTCTTGAGTCTCGTAGAGAAAATGCTGCTCAGACGGATGATAATTGCGGATGAAGGGGTCGGTCGGCGACAAGGCGGGGGCAAGCGGTGGCGCCGATCCGTCGAGGTTGACGAATATGTAGCCCTGCCATATTTCGCTGGCAAATTGCGGCAGCCGGCATCCTGCCTTGCTGAAGTGCCCGCACTCCTTGATCAGCGGCGCGGCCAGCAACCGGCCATCGAGCGCATACGTCCACCCGTGATAGCCGCACACGAAGCGGGTGGCGTGGCCGGCGCTCGACGTGGCCACCGGACTGCCGCGGTGGCGGCAGACGTTGGACAGCACGCGTACCGTGGCATCGGTGTCTCTGACGATCAGCAACTGCTCGTCCACCAGTTCGGCGGTGAAGTAGTCTCCGACATTGGCGACGGCGCCGATGTGGCCCAGGCAAATCCACTGGGTGCGAAACAGCGCCTCGCATTCAAACTCGAGGTATTCGCGCGATGTATAAAATGCGGCGGGCAGGGCGCGTGCCTGATCCCGCGGCACATGCCGCAGGGCCGCGAGTTGCGCGCGAAGCCTTTGCACCTCGGAATCCGCCGGACCGCGCGCTTGAATGTCTGCCATGGCCGCTAGCCCGCCGCCGACAGGCAATCGCCGACAAGGTCCCCATCACGGACCGCAGCGACAATGCGCCGCATGTCGAAAATCCGCGTGCCTTCTTCGCCAATGTGCAACAGCGGCAGCAGAAGTTCGTACACCCGCCGAGGTCCTATGCCCAAGTCCGCGGGCATCAGACGTCGGCGCGCCATCGCCCACACGGCTATCGCCATTTCGAGCGCCACAGCCTCCCAGGCCCGATCGATGACCGTCTTGGTCTGCGTTACCGACAGCGGCAGCAGGCTGGTCACATCCTCGACCCCGTCGGCCGTATGACCCACATAGTGCAGGATCACGGGCGCCGCCGCGGCCAGCAGCGAACCCATTCGGGCCGAACCGATGTAGTTCAAGTTGATCGACAGGATGCCGCCATCGGCGGCATCCTCGGCGGCGAGACCCACGGGCAGTCCGGTGAACGGCGGCGACTGCAGCTTCAGCGCGCGCTCCATGCTCTGCACGGATACTTTCGCCAACGCCTGGCGCAGCGAGTCCATGGCGAGCGCAGGCAGCAGCGACACCATGCTCGATGAGGTAAAAAGTTCGCCGGATTCCAAGTCCACGAGCGGATTGTCGGCGGAGGAATTGATCTCCAGCTCGAATTGGATTTTGGTCCATTCCCACACTTCGTAACCCGCACCGTGGATTTGCGTGATGCTGCGAAAACTCAAGGGATCCTGCAGAAAGCGTGTCTGATCGGGGTTATGCAGCGCACTGCCTCTGAGCAGCCGCCACAGGTTCATGCGCGATCGCGCCTGACCTTCACCGCGATACCCGCCCGCGGCCTGCTCCGACTGTGCGCGCAGGCCGCCGCGAAATCCTTCCAGCGCGGATGCGGCGGCCAGATCGAATGCCAGCAGCAGGCGCTCGACTTCCGCCAGGATCAGGGCGCCGTCACCCAGCGCGAAGCTGTTGTTGTCGATGAGCGAAACGGATTCTTTGGGGGCCAAATCGAAGGTCGCCGGTAGTATGGCGGCGCGTTCGTCCAGCGATATTCCGAGCAGCGCGAGGCTCAACTGCGACAGCGGCGTGAGATCGGCCGCACCGAACGCGGTATCGGCTCGAACCGTGGGCATGCGCGGAGCGGCATAAAGCTGCAGCAACCGCTCGACCAGAGCGGGCCGCATGCCGGTACGGCCATTCGCCACCATGTTGATCAAGACCACGAGCGCGGCGCGCACGACCACATCGGATATCGGCGGCCCCGGAAAATCGGTGGCCTCGCTGATGATCATCCGATTGCTGAAGGCGGCGAGATCCTGCGCTGTGACCGCGACGTCTTTTTGCGATCCGATGCCGGTATTGGTGCCGTAAATCGTAGCACCCGCCGCCATGTGCCTCTCCACGATGGCGCGCGCTGCAGCGACGCGTTCCCAGGCCTCCGGCGAAAGGTCGACCAGCCCCGAACAGGCTGAGAGTTCGCGAATGCGCGCGATCGAAAGCTGCCTGCCGTTGAAGACGTGTAGCGGTTGCATGGCCATCAGTCGATCAGAACTTGTAGGCGATGCGCAGCCCCAGGGTGCGCGGCCGATTGACGGTCACGAGGTGAACGAAGTCGAATCCATTGACGTAAAGCTGGGCTCGCGTATCGGTGAGGTTTTCACCGTAGATCTCCACGCCCCACGCATCCTTCTTGAGGCCCACTGCGGCATCATAAGTGCTATAGGCGCTTTGCTCCTGCCGCGGTGACTCGAATGCGCCTTGGGTGATGACCGATGCGTATGAGTGGGCCGAATGTTGCGCGGCCACTTGTCCGTAGCCCGCATATTGACCGAGGGGGACGTCGTAGCGAATTCGAATGCTTCCTTGGAAGGGCGGTGACTGGGCGAGTGTACTGCCAAGGCCGTCCGTCGGAAACAACGAAACCGGGACGCCGCTGTTGCCGGCCAGTGTGGGCGCGGTTTGCTGCGAACTGCTGTTCCAAGCAAAGGATGACATGATCGACAGATGTTCGGTGGCATTCACGATGAGATCGCCCTCGACACCGCGGACTCGGTAGGCAGGCCCGTTCGCGGTGAAGATCTGATTGCCGTACAACCCGGGGTCGAATATCGCCAGCTGCACGTTGTACCAATCTTCCTGATAGAGCGCCCCGTTGAACTGCAAGTGCTGATCGAACCATGAGGTCTTCCAGCCGATTTCCTTGTTCTTGAGCGTATCGGGTGCGTAGAAGAGCGGGATCTCGAACTTGCCGTAAAGCGGAGAATTCGGCGTAATGACGCCTTGGCCGCGATTGAAGCCCCCGGGTCTGAAGCCTTCCGAATAGGTGGCGTAGAGCAGAGCGTGGTCCGCGATTTTCCAGCTAAGGTTCACTTTGCTCTTGTGGCCGGAGAAGGTCTTGTGGAGGTTGTCGGCATCGAGATTCTTGCCGTTTTGACATTGCCCGGTGGGTACATTGCGGCAGCCGTAACCGGAGTTCGCGGAACCCAGTTCGTAGGTGTTCATGCTATAAATGCGGGTGCCGACTGACAGGGTCAATCGCTTCGGGATGAGATCGAAGGACAATTCGCCGAAGGCGGCCTTCTGTTTGTAGCCGCGAGTGATGTCGTCAAAGAACACGTCGCCGGCGGGACGCACCGATGGATCGATCTGCGTGGTGCCTGCGAGCGGCGCCTGCCCGTTGAAGCCCGCCGCCGGATTGCCGTAGAGCCAGTTGGTACTATCTTTGATCTTATAGTCCTCCCAGAACAGTCCGAAAATGCCGCGAGCCCGATACTCGTCGGGCGTACTCAAGCGCAATTCGTGGGTTTGATGAGTATTCTGTTCATCGTCACGCCAGACGGCGCTGGGCGAGTAGCACACATTGGCAGTTCCCGTGCCGCCCACCGACGGTCCGTTGCACTGATAATAAGCGGCATAAACACCCCGCGCATAAGCGGTGTAGTCGGTCACCTGGCTCACTTTGCGATCGAGATAGCCGCCGGTATACACCACCTTCAACGGCCCGATATTGCCGTTCACCGTCCAGGCGGTATCCTCGAATTGATCCTTGTTATGCGAGGGGTTGTACTGCTGCACGTTAAGGTCGCCCAAACTAGGGTCGTAGGCGTACACGCCGTCCGCTTCCAGGCTCTGGTAACTCTGCTGCAGCAGGAGACTCCAGTCGTCGCTGAACTTGGCGGCTGCCGATACGCGAATACCCTGGTAGGTCGTGGGGTTATAGGCGTGGTTGACCAACCCATTATTCGACACCGTCGCGCTGCCGGGCGGTACCACGCCGCCGAAATAGTCGACGATGCCGATATCGGTCCCCGAGCGGGCGAAGGTGCCCGGCACGTTGTGGATATAGCCGCCCCGGGTGTCGTCGTAGATCACGGCCCGCAGCGCCAACGCATCCGCGATCAACGGCACGTTCAGGTAGGCCTCCAGGCTGCTGCTGGCATCACCGTGGGCGGTGGTGGAATAACTGGCGTTCACTCCTGCTTCGGTGGTGTTGAGTTTGGGCTTGTTTGTGATATATCGAACAGCACCCGCTTGGGCGCCGGCGCCGTACAACGTGCCTTGGGGACCCTCGAGCACTTCGATGCGTTCGAGGTCGGCAGCATAGATATCGAGGTTGCGGCCGGGGAGCTGCGCCGACTGGTCGTCCAGATACACTGCGACGTTCGGGAAACTGTTGATTCCGCCGCCGCCCTGATTGCCACCCTGCGTGGTCGAGAGACCGCGCATGTAGATCTCATTCTGTCCGGGTCCCTTGCTGGCGGTGCTCACGTTGGGAAGGTACTTCACGAAATCGTCGAATGTTTGGACGTTTAGCTGCGCCAGGGTTTCGCCGGTCAGCGCCGTAATGGCAATGGGCACATTCTGCAGATTCTCCGTGCGTCGCGTGGCGGTGACCACCACCTCCGGAATCTCGCCGCTTGAGGCCGCGGCTGGATCAGCCGCGGCGGCGGAACCGACGGAGTGAGCGCCTAAGACCGCCGCGATCGCACAGGAAAGCCTTGAATGCTGATTCATGTACATCCCTTGGTGCTATGATTTTAAGAAATTGCAGAAAAATGCCGGGAATCTCAAAGAATCGGGTCGTGGCATCGATGCAAATGGGCTGGTCTTGGGAGTCGATTCTACGGCGTCGTTTTTGGAAGATCAGCAGACCTTCGCTGAGATATGCTTTAGTCCTACTTAATTGAAAGACCGACCCCGCAATGACGATGACAAAGGCTCAACCGTGAAATCTCCGCCGCTCGCCGCCATACGCGCCTTCGAGGCGGTGGGCCGCACAGGAAGCGTCAACCTTGCGGCAACAGAACTCGGCGTCACGTCCGGCGCCATCACGCAGCACGTCCATTCCCTCGAAAGACATCTCGGGCGTCGTCTCGTGGAGCGCAGCGGGAGGGGCATCGAACTGACCGTCTGGGGGAAATTGTACTTGCCGCGCCTCACGCTCGGCTTTGCGGAGATTCGCAAAGCGCTGGACGACCTGGAACGCGGCAGCGACTCCAATCACTTGATCATCAGCACGTACCCGTCTCTCGCCACCAAGTGGCTGGGACCGCTCATGTTCAACTGGAAAAAACAACATGCCGAAGCCACCGCCATGATCACCGGGGTGCACCCAGAACCGAATCTAGACGAAGGCGAGGCGGACTTTCGGATCTCCTACGGCGAGCGCCAGCGCCACCATACGCGCTACACGCGCCTTTTTTCCGATCATGTCCTGGTGGCAGCCAGCCCCGCGCTGCTCGCGCGCGTCGGCACTCTTGCGGGTCCCGCCGATCTTCTGAAATGGCCGCTGCTGTGGGTCGATTGGGGCAATGAGTACGCAGCACTGCCGTCTTGGCGGGATTGGTTCGCTGCCGTGGACGTCAATGCGGGCATGCTGCATCGAGACCTTGTTTTTTCGTTGCCGAGCGCGGCCGTCGATGCGGCAGTCGAAAGCCAGGGTTTCGCGCTGGTGCAACATTCCATGGCGGCGAGCGCATTGGCCCTCGGGACGTTGGTGCGCGTGCTGCCGCCTGAATTGCCGCTCGCGGAATCGCATTTTCTCGCGTGGAGCGGCGCTGCGCTCGACAAGCCCATAGGCGCCGCATTTTACGCGTGGATCCTCCGCGAAGCGCGGCGCTTTGACTGGCAAGAGGCGGCGAGTGGGCGCGATCCAAAGCGCAAGGAGGCGGCTACCAACGCAGCTTTCGGATCCGTCGGGATCAGGGACTAGGGTTCACGTCGCAAGGCCTGCGCCATGCAATGAATACCGCCGCCGGTCTTCGAGATTTCGCTCATGTCGACTTCGGCCACCTCGATGCCATGCGCACGCAGGCGCTGGGAAAGGACATGACTGGACTTCGGCACGATGGCGCGGTCGCGCCCCAGCGACATGAAATTGCACCCGAGATTGATCGTGTCCTCGAAGGGCACATCGACGATCTCATGTCCCTTGCCTTCGAGCCATGTGAGGAGGCCGGGCTCGGTGCAGCTGCGGCAGGCGGCGGTCAGCTTCTCGGCGATCGGCACGACCATGAGATCAATGTGCACGTAATACTCATCGATGAACGCGAGGCGCGTTTCCCAGCCCTCCTTGCGGAACCAGCCCTCGACCTGCCGTGCTCCTTCTTCCTGGGTGCGCGCACCGCCGCAGCCGATCAGCACGCAACCTTCCTCGATGACGTTGAAATCGCCGCCCTCGAATGTGCCGGCCGTCACCATGTCGTACAGCGGAATACCGAGGCGCTCATAGGTACGGATCGCCGCATAGTTCTCGCCCCGCCGCCACCAGTTCGCCATCGCGGTGATGATCGCGCCGTAGGGCGTCATGACGCTCGAGTCGCGTGAGTAGACCTGCATGGACAATTCGGGCTCCGGCGTATGCCAATGCACGCGCACGCCGAAATGTTGGTAAGCGGCCACCAGTTCGCGGTGCTGCGCCTGGGCGATGCGGATGTCGGCCGGACTCTCGCGCAGGCTCTTGCGCGAGAGTGAGCTGGTGGCCATGTGGCGCAGGTGCTCCGGGGAACCGAGCAGCACATCGGTCAGCGCGTCGGTCTCGTTGCGAAAGCCCCAATAGCCGAGGCGCTTCGTGCTGCCGGCGGGATTGCGGCGCCTCAGTGAAAAGGTGTCGGCGGAGGCGCCGGGTGCTTCAGGTTTGGTCTTCATTTGCGTGTTCATGGGAGTATCCTCCGGCATCAGAATATCGACATACGCATCGGTTCGCCAGTTGGCGGCTTCATGGATCTGAAGCGGGTAGATCGACTGCCGGGGTTGGGCTCTGTGGGGCCCTGATGTGCAGTCCGTGGATTCCTAAGCCGTCGAGTCGTCCTGCGGCTGAAATTCAGGCCACGAGAGATGGGCGAAATCATCCGGGGAGTCGTGAGTCCGGGTTCGTACCCGGACGGTATTTCCCAGCGAATCTTCTCTGATCCGGCCGCCCAAGTCCTCGCGGCGGCGGCAGCACATGGGACGTGGAATCTTCACCGTATCGTTCATGACATGGATGCCTTTCACTCGGGGGTCGCACCGGGCTCGCGACAATGATAAATCGTCGGCACGGCGGGGGAGACGACATAAGTCGCCGCGCATTGTTATGTACTTCGCAGTCACGCAAGAAATGTCTGGGCGCGCCGGCGTTCATGACTGAGTCGAGACATTCCGGCCTCCGCAGACTCGTTCCGGCCGCACGCCAGTTCTCCTTGCCGGGAAACATTTCCGCAATCTTTCTGTCATGGGCCCTCTTTAGGATCGCGCTTCCAGTCGCGGACAAACGCGACGGTTCATATTTAAAAACCTTGAGGGGCGAACGCATGCTTGACAAATACATTCAACGGCTCGCGATTTTTGTGGCGGCAATCGCGGCGACCGGCTCGGCCTTGCCGAGCATGGCAAGCGACGCGGGAACCGCGACGCCGATCAAGCACGTCATCGTCATCTTCCAGGAAAACGTTTCCTTCGATCATTACTTTGCCACCTATCCTTTTGCCGCGAACAGCACGGCGGCAGAACCGCGCTTCGAAGCGGCGCCGGACACGCCCTCCGTCAATGGGCTGCTGAGCGGTCCGGCCGCGCCGCCCAACAACCCGACCCTCAATGCCACCGGCACCGGAACCGTCCAGCCGTTCCGCCTCGGCCGAAATCAGGCTACCAGCTGCGATGAGGATCACAATTACACCGACGAGCAGGCGGCCTATCACGCGGGCCAGTTGGACCTCGTTCTGCAGAAGCTAAGCTCCACCGCGGCCAACTGCGCGCCGGACAAATCGACCGTGATGGGATATTTCGACGGTAATACCGTCACGGCGCTATGGAATTATGCGCAGTACTTTGCGATGAGCGATAATTCGTTCGGCACGACCTATGGACCGTCGTCGCCCGGCGCGATCAATCTCATTTCCGGCAATACCCATGGCGTTTCCGGGGTCACACAGACGGGATTCGGCCCCGTTCCCGGGATCAATCAGTCGACGGGTGCCAGCGGATCGCAAACCGTGACTGTCGCCGGCAGCGACACCAACGGCAGCACCGGCGGCGGCTCGATCGTCGGCGATCCTCGCCCCTTCGGCGACGTCTGCAATCCGTTGGGATCCGCGCAGGTGACGCTGAACAATCCGAGCAAGAATGTCGGCGATCTGCTCAACGCCAAAGGCGTGAGCTGGGGATGGTTTCAGGGTGGCTTCATCAACTGCAATTCCATTCACATGGCGAGCGATGGAACCGCGAAGCAGGACTACATCGGCCACCACGAGCCGTTTCAGTATTTCGCCTCGACACGGAATCTCACCCATCTACCGCCGAGTTCGCCGGCCATGGTCGGATTCAGCGATCAGGCGAACCATCAATATGATCTCGGCGCGCTGTTCGCGATCGACAGCGTGTCCGGGCCGACCAGCCGGGTCTATAAAGTCAAGGGCTTGAGGCCAGACGTCAAACTCCCGGCAGTCAGCTTCCTGAAGGCGCCCGGGTTCATGGACGGCCACGCACAATACTCTGATCCGCTCCTCGAACAGCAATTCGTGGTGCAGGTGGTGAATAGCTTGATGACATCCAGATACTGGAAAGACACCGCCATCATCGTGCTCTACGACGACTCGGACGGCTGGTATGACCATGTCTATCCGCCCCTGGTGAATGCTTCCGCGCTCGGCACTCTGCCGGCGAGTTCGGATGCGCTGACCGGGACCGGTCAATGCGGCGCTCCGGCCGTGGGCGCGGTCCTGGGTCGGT
Organism: uncultured Gammaproteobacteria bacterium; assembly: GCA_963727045.1. Taxonomy (GTDB): domain Bacteria; phylum Pseudomonadota; class Gammaproteobacteria; order Steroidobacterales; family Steroidobacteraceae; genus Bog-1198. The sequence continues at coordinate 271,858 of CAVSES010000001.1, forward strand.
GCGGCTATGGTCCGCGCATTCCCTTCCTCGTGATCTCGCCGTTTTCGCGCCGAAATTTCGTCGATCACAGTGTGACGGATCAGACTTCGGTGCTGCGCTTCATCGAGGACAACTTCAATCTCGGCCGGATAGATCCGGCGCCGGGTAAATCCGTCGCGGAGGGTGGTTCTTTCGATCAGATCGCAGGCACCATCGACAATATGTTCGATTTCGGCCAGGACGACGGCGACCCGCGGCGTCTGATCCTCAACGACAGCACCGGCCAACGCAATCATTGACGGCGAACCGCCGGCGCGGTCGCGCGCCGGCGGTGCTCGCGAAATCAGAGGCTCGGCTCTGAAGTTCAAGCCGTCCAATGCAACTCGTTTACGGTCCGCCCGCTTGCGCGAAACCGCGGAAAGTCGCGAACTCGTCCACCGGCGCACGGTCCGAACGCAGCGAGTTGACCGCGGCGCTTTCGTCGGCATAGCCCAGCGCCATTCCGCAATAAATGAGCTCGTGCTCGGCAAGCGCGAAGTGGCCCTTCAGGCTCTCCCGCAGAGTCGCCCAAGCTTCCTGCATGCAGGAACTCACCCCGCGCTCCAAGGCCGCGAGCGCGACCGACTGCATGAACATGCCGAGATGTGCCCACTGCCCATAGCCCATCCGATCGTCCGTGACGAAGAACAGTTCCACGGGAGCGCCGAACATCTCGTAGTTGCGCTCGAATTGAGCGAGACGCGCGGGGCGGTCCGACCGGGGGATCTTGAGCAGGGCATACAGGTCCTCGCCCACCTTGAAGCGGCGCGACCGATACGGCTCCCAGAGATTCGGCGGATAGACCGGCCGCTCGATGCTCTCGTCGGGCCCTTGCGCGGCGTGGATTCGCCGGGCGAGCTCGATGACGGCCACACGCTCGTCACCCGCCACCGCGATCACTTTCCACGGCTGCAAATTGCCGCCGGACGGCGACCAGCGGGCGACATCGAGGATCTCGCGCACCAGCGGTTCCTCAAGCGGCCGAGATAGAAATTGGCGCGTCGAAATCCGGCTCTTGAGCGCTTCAGTGACCGTCAGCATCGCTACTCCCGTTTTACGATCGAACCGGCCGGCACTATGACCGATATCGGCTCGCTCGTCTCGTAGCGATCGACGGAGCGCCGTCGGCGACGCGACCCCGCGGCTCCCGGGCCGCGGGGTTATGGCCTTGACTTGAACCAGGCCGCATAGGGCGTGTCGACGGCGAACTGGCGGTTGTAGTCCGGGGCCCCATCGTCCCACCACACATCGCCTCGTTCTCCCAGGGCTCGTTTTGCGCGATCGACCTTCAGGCGTGCCGCAATTCTTTGCACGGGGTCGGCTGCGTCACGGACGGCACGCCGTGCAGCCATCAGGTCCCGGACCAGGCGCTCGTGGGCTTCCGGCGAGAGTCCTGGATCGCTCAGGCGCCAAAGGCGGCCGCGAACGACAAAATACCGGCGGTCGGGAGTGGGAGTGTAATCAGCACGCTCGATGGAGCGATTGCGCAGCGGCAGCGATACCGTAGCCATAAGTACACCTCTTGGCGCCGTTGGGGTTGGCGTTGAGCAAATTACGGCATGAGTCCCCCTTGAACGTAGGAGGGCACAGGCGCTCTTTGCGTGAGACTTATCCTACGCAGTGAATCGCCGGTGAACATTCGGCAAACCTCTATAATGGCGTCTCGCGCGACCCGCCCCGGATCGCGCTCGCCCAAGTGCAAGGATCACCATGCTTTTTGACGCTTTTTCCGCACGCGGCCTCACGCTTGCCAATCGGATGGTCATGTCGCCCATGACCCGAAGCCGCGCCGTCGAGGGGAATGCGCCCAATGCGCTGATGGCTGAATACTATGGTCAGCGCGCCGCGGCGGGCCTCATCATCACCGAAGGCACATCACCTTCACCGAATGGTCTCGGCTATCCGCGCATTCCGGGTCTATATGACCAGGCCCACGTGCGCGGCTGGAAATTGGTCACCTCGGCCGTTCATGGCAGGGGCGGCAAGATCTTCGTGCAGCTCATGCACACCGGCAGGGTCACCCACACTGCCAATCTTCCGGCCGGAGCAGAGGTCGTGGGACCCGGGACGGCCGTTTGTCCCGGCGAGATGTACACGGACGCGAAGGGCATGCAGACCTACAGCGTTCCGCGCGCGATGAGCGATGTCGATATCGCGCACGCCGTGGGCGAATATGCTGCGGCAGCCTGTCTCGCGCTCGAGGCCGGCTTCGATGGGGTGGAACTTCACGGCGCGAACGGCTACCTGATCGAGCAATTTCTCAATCCTCTTGTCAATCAACGCAACGATGCATACGCGACGGGCATCGAGGGGCGAAACAAGTTTGCGATCGAGGTTGCGGGCGCGGTGGCAAAAGCGATCGGTGCCGAGCGCGTCGGAATCCGCTTGTCGCCGTATGGAGTTTTCAACGGCACCGGTGAGTTCCCTGATGTTCAGGTGCAGTACTTCGCGCTGGCGAAGCAGCTCTCCTCGTTGCGGCTCCTGTACGTGCACCTGGTGGATCATTCCTCGATGGGTGCGCCGCCGGTTCCTGCCGAATTCAAAGTCAGGCTTCGCGACAGCTTCAACGGGGTATTCATTTTGTCGGGCGGCTTCACCCGTGCGACGGCGGAGACCGCCCTCGTCGAGAAACGGGGCGACCTCGTCGCCTTCGGCCGGTGCTTCCTGGCCAACCCGGACCTGGTGACGCGTCTGCGCCAAGACGCCGCGCTCAACACGCCGGACCCTTCGACCTTTTATACCCCGGGTCCCAAGGGCTACACGGACTACGCGGCGCTCAATTCCCGAGGGGCCGGCGTGCAGACGGTTTGACGGACCGGGACGGTCATGGGCGTTCGAAAACCAGATGGTTCTTGAATTTATTTCCCTTGTCATCCTTGCCTTGATCGACTTCGCGGAATGTCCTGCCGTCCGCGGAAATCGTCTCAAGTTCCCACTCGACGACCTTGCCGCGCTTCGTCCATATGGATTTCCACGTGGTCGCATTGACCATGATGTCGGTCACGGTGTCGGCGATGGGATAATCGACGAGCGATATGGGCTTGCCGTCAAACGCGGTTGAATATTCCACGTGACCGACGGTGCCGTCGGCCTCGATCCAGTCGCTTTTGATCAGCAGACGACCTGCACCGGCATCGATCACCTTCATGGTGTATTTCTTCATGGGCGGGGCGGGCTCAAACTTGGACTTCTCGATATTGAGATCCCAGTCTCCCACGAACGCATCCAACTTCCCTGCGTTTGCCGTGCCGACGAGTGCCGCTAGTGCGAGGGCGGCGCAGACGCGCGATGTCCCGATCAACTTGCCTGTGCACACGGTCTTCAGATTCACCGATCCCTGGGATTCAACGGCTCCAGCTTGCACCGGGCCGTCGCGGATCGTCAAGGGTGCCGGTGATCTTGAGTCACGAGCACAATCGACGGCCTTACCCCAATCTCAAGGCGCTTGGGCAAACCTAGCGCGGAGGCGCCGACAAATAGATCGCCGCCACGCCGTCGGCAATCCGCTTCGGCTTGGCCTCGGCAAGATTCGTCAGCACCACCACGGTGAGCTCATCATCCACGTAGCGCGAGATTTGCGTCTCGAAGCCCTGCCACTGGCCTTCATGCTCGACCACGCGATGGCCTTTTTCGGATCCCACAAACCACCCGAAGCCGTAGTGGCCGGAATTCGGCTTACCGTCGCGCAGCGGGTCGACCGTCCACATCTGCCGGAGGCTCGCGGACTTCAGGAGCTTTTCCGTGTAAAGCGACGCGTCCCACTTTGCAAGGTCGAGAATCGAAAAATAGAGACTGCCGTCCGCGGTCGTGTTCAGGCTAGGGGACACCCACTCCTGGTTCTTAAGTAGGCCCCCGGCGAGGCGGTAACCGGCGGCGCGATTGGGAATGATGTCCGCTTCGTTGATGATGCGCGTCGTGGACATGCCCAAGGGGACAAAGATCCTTCTTTGCAGGAAGTCTCCATAGAACTCTCCTGTCACCTTGTGAATGAGAAGCCCGAGAGTCAAATAGCCCAAATTGCTGTAGAGCCACTTTGTGCCGGGCAGGTACGCAGGCGGGATCGCGGCGACAATTTTGAGAAGATCATCCTCGCCGTAGTCCTTGCGCATGTCGAAATCGCCCGGATAGTCCGTGAACCCTGCGGTGTGGCTCAGGAGTTCGCGGACCGTCACGTCCTTCCACCAGTCCGGTCCATGCGGGAAATACTTGCTGAGCGGATCTTGCAATCCGACTTTACCGGCCTCGATGAGCATCATCACACCGGTTGCCGTGAACTGCTTGCCGACCGAGCCGGACTGGAAAATCGTTTCGGGCGTCACCAGCGCCTGCAATTCCACGTTTGCGAGTCCGTACCCTTCGCTGCGAACCGGCTGCCCGTGACGCGATACCAACAACGCCAGCCCGGGGATCTGCTGCCGCTTCATCTCCTCCCGTACGAATCGTGCAACATCATCCGCCGGTCGATCCGCGGCAGGGGCTTGCGGCGCCGCGGCGATGGTCAAGGCCAGCATCAGGAGTTTCAAACACTTCAATATGGACTCCCGCTTTCGTGGGTTTGGTTTCCGGGACATGTTCCGGGATGGAGGATCGGTTGACAATCGGTACATGCGGGCGGACGGGGAGTTGTGACGGTATCCGTGGGCGTGCGACACTTGGAACCATGCGCTTGCGCGGGCCGCCCTGGCCTCTGTGGAGAACGGTCCATACAGTGCGGCGCCGGTGACCATGGAGCATTGCGTCGATCGATCCGGGTGGGTTTTGGGTGCCATTCGGCACCCGCCTTGACGCTCGACACTGACGACTAGATGTCGACGTCCATTCTCGAGCACGGCCGGTTTGGGGTTGCGCCGGACGACCGGCGCCCGCTTGCCGCCTCGGTCCTGTCGTTCACCCTGCTGCTCGCGTGCTACTACATCCTGCGGCCGGTGCGCGATGCGCTCGCGGCGACGCTTGGGGCCGATTCGATCAAATACCTGAGCAGTGCGGTATTCGTCGCGATGCTCCTGATCGTGCCCGTGTTCGGCTGGCTGTTCGTGCGGATGCCGAGGCCGCGGCTGGTGCCCTCGTTGTTCGCCTTTTTCATCGTCAATCTCGGCATTTTCGCAACCGCCTTTGCCCGCGCCGAAGACGGCGGCCCGGCGCTGATGCTCTGGGCCCGTGCGTTCTACGTCTGGGTCACGGTGTTCAACATGTTCGCCGTGTCGGTGTTCTGGAGCCGGATGGCCGAAGTGTGGAGTGAACCGCAGGGCCGTCGGTACTTCGGTGTGGTGAGCGCCGGGGGCAGCCTCGGCGGCCTGATTGGACCGCTGCTCGCACGTGCGTTGGTGGCCAACGTTGCCGTCAGCGGCCTTGTATGGATCAGTGCGGCGCTCCTGACCGGTGCAATGATCGCGCTCCATGCAACTGCGCGCGCGCCGGCGGCAGGCAAAGGAGCGCCGGCTGTGGCGGTCGTGGGGGAGCCGACCGCCTCCGCCACGCTCGAAGGCCTGCGGCTGATCGGCCGCACGCCGTTCCTGGCCGGGATCGCCGCGTTGGTCAGCCTCGGCTCGCTGCTCGGCATGATCGTTTACATCGAGATGGCGCGTCTCGTGGCGGCAACGATTTCCGGGGCTCCGGCGCGGACGGAGTTTTACTCCACGCGCGATCTCTGGGTGAACGGCGGCGCGTTTGTGCTGCAGCTGTTTCTCTTGGGGCAGGTGACCCGACGGCTCGGCGTCCGACCGGCCCTCATCGGCGCCGGCTGCGTGGTGTTCATCGCCTTCGTGGCGCTCGGTCTCGATCCCACGCTGGCCACGCTCACGGGCGTGAGCATCGCGCTGCGCTGTGCGGAATTTGGTCTCGCGAAGCCCGCGCGTGACATGCTCTACACCGTCGTGCCCCCGGCTGCCAAGTATCAATCAAAGAACGTCATCGATACCGCGTTGTACCGTGGTTCCGACATGGCTTCGGGTTGGATACAGTCCGCAATCGGACGGCTCGGCGTCGGTCTCGGCGGCTGGGGCTGGATTGCCGCAGCGCTAACCGTCTTGCTCACCACGGTGGCGGTATTCGTGGGGAGGGGCTACCGACGGCGGGGCGGCCGATAGTGCCGTCCGTTCGCCTCGATGTGTACATTCAGCCGCGCGCATCGAAGACCGAGATCGCGGGAATGCACGATGGCATGATGAAGATTCGCATCTCGGCGCCGGCGGTTGAGAATGCCGCCAACCGCGCCTTGATCGATTTCATGGCGCAGCGGCTGGGAGTCGCGAAGCGCAATGTGCGCATCGTATCCGGCAGCGCCAACCGAAAGAAGGTCCTGGAAATCGACGGCGTCGGCGCCGAGGCGATCGCCGCACTCCTCAAGTCGGCACAGCCCTGAGGCAGGGCGGTGAGAAGTCCGGCGCCGCGCCCGTTACCCGCCGCGCGCGGCGTTATTGAAGCGCAATATCGCCGGTGAATTCGACATGTATCTTGAGTCCCGCAACCTGGAGCGTCATTTTCGCCGGAAACGATTCAGTGCCCGCGATGGAGCCGTCCGCGGTGGCTTTCGCCACGGCATGCTCGATTTCCCGCTGCGAACTGATTCCGACCAATTTGAGGAACTTTCGTATGCTCAAGTTCAACGCGTCTTCGTTCATGGGATTCTCACAGGGATGGTGCGTGCAAATGCGTCACCCGTGCGATTGTAGTCCTTACGCGCGGTGCCGCGAGTAAGATCTTCGCCATTCAAGAGCCACACGGGGTCAGACCTCATGAAGGGTGCGCAAGCCGTCCTGAAGACTCTCGCCGACCACGGCGTCGAGGTCTGTTTTTCGAACCCCGGCACGAGCGAGATGCAGCTCGTCGCCGCGTTCGATCAGGAGTCCCGGGTGAGACCCGTCCTCTGCCTGTTCGAAGGAGTTGCGACGGGAGCCGCCGATGGCTATGCCCGGGTGGCCGGCAAGCCGGCGGCCACGCTTCTGCACCTGGGCGCAGGACTCTCCAACGGATCGGCGAACCTGCACAACGCGCGCCGCGCCGGATCGCCCATCGTCAACATCGTCGGCGATCACGCGACCTATCATCGCGCCCTGGACGCGCCACTCTCCTCGGATATCGCTGCACTGGCGAAGCCTGTGTCCGTCTGGGTGCGGACGGCGGAAACGGCACAGGACGCTGCTTCGCTGACCTCCGAAGCCCTGCGGGCCAGTCAAGCCGGAGCAGGCGGTCCGGCGACCTTGATCCTGCCGGCGGACTGCATGTGGTCGGAGAGTCCGGGTCCCGCTCACACGACCGGCGCGACGGCACGTACTCGACCCGAGACGGCCCGGATCGCGGCGATTGCGCAGACGCTCAAGGCCGCAAAGAAGCCCATGCTTCTCCTGGGCTCGGGCGCTCTGAGCGAGCGGGGACTCATCGCGGCGGGGCGCATCGCGCAATGCGGCGTGCGCATCGTCATGGATACATTCGTCGCGCGTCAGCCCCGCGGAGCGGGCCGATTCGCCCCGGAAAGGATGCAGTATTTCGGCGAAATGGCGCTTGCGGGTTTGCAGGGCATCGACTTGATGGTTCTGGCATCCACCAAGGCCCCGGTCGCGTTCTTCGCCTATCCTGGAGCACCGAGTGTGCTGGTGCCGGAAGGGTGCAGCGTGCAGACTCTGTCGCGGCCGGAAGAGGATGGTGAATTCGCCCTCCAAGCGCTCGCAGACGCCCTGGCCGCCGCGCCGGAATCGGTGAGGGTACCCTTGAAAATAGATGAATCGGCGCCCGTGGGTGCGTTGACTCCGACGACCGTGGGGGCGTCGGTGGCCAGACACCTGCCGGCAAATGCCATCGTGTCGGAAGATGCGGTGACCGCCGGACTTCCGGTTTATGCACAGACGTGTGCAGGTCGCCCCCACGATTGGCTCTTTCTCACCGGAGGATCCATCGGCCAGGGCATCCCTGTCGCGATCGGCGCGGCCATCGCGAAGCCTCAATGCAAGGTCGTCTGTCTCACCGGGGATGGTGCGGCTGCTTATACCGTGCAGGCACTGTGGACGTTGGCGCGCGAGAAGCTCGATGTCGCGGTGGTCCTGTTCGCCAATCGCGCTTATCGCATTCTCGACATGGAGCTCGCACGGACCCAGTCGGGCGGGGCGGGCTCCCGGGCTCGAAGCCTTCTCTCGCTCACCGATCCGACGATGGATTGGGTGTCCATCGCCTCGGGGTTCGGGGTACGGTCAAGCCGCTGTGAAACAGCGGAGTCGTTCGACGCCGCATTTGCGCGGTCGATGACGCAGAGCGGTCCGAGCTTCATCGAGGCGGTGATTTAGGTTCCTCTACATGCCGAATTGAAACCGGTAGCGGACGGCGATCTGGATCTGGGTGTCGATGGATCCGGGCGCTTCTGCATACAGCGCGCGCGGCGGAAACGCGCTCGTGACACGGATCCATTCGGCGACCAGCTGCCAATGATCGTCGAATTCGTGACTCCACGCGGCGGTCCAGGCATGTCCGGTTTGGTCGCTCGGGGGCCCATAAAAGCCGCTCGACTGATGCGTGCCGAAGTCATCGAAGCGGGCCGTCAACCGCTCCTTGCCCCGTTCGAAGCTCGCGAGTGCGAATGCCGCATGATAGGTCATCACGAATTGCCCATCGCCCGCCGAGTCAGGGCCGATGACGGTATCGCCGTCGAGGTACTGGGCGATGAAAGTCCATCGGGCATCGGGTTCCAGCCGTGCGCCGTAGCTTGAAAAGCGGGTTCGCCACGCGCCGCCGCCGGCTTGTGTGAAAGCGCCCGGGTCGGCCCTGTTGTCGTAACGCAAGGCGCGAATTTCGAGCCGATCGTGATGGCGCCAGGTCAGTCCGGCGTAATATCCCGGTTTGCGGTCGATCTCGTGATAAAAGGTGATGGGCGGCCGTCCCAGCCCGCCGAACAGCGTCGACGGGCGGTCGGTGAGGGCGAAACCGCGTTCAGCGACCAGGGCGCCCGCCGGATCGTTCCATGCGTAGGCTGCCGCGACCAATGCCACATCGCCGAAGTAGCCGCTGCTCGCACCGAGCCAGCGCGCTTCCAGCTCGGCACCGATGGTGCGAAATTCCTCGCCCATCCATGCATTGAGCGCCGAGGGCGTGATGGCGTAAGCCTCGCTCCATCCCGGCCCGCGGTTTTCGAGCGACACCGGCATGTAGAACGCGCCGATGCGGGCTCGCCATCGAAGGGCGTTCGTGGGATAGGGCCGCACGTCGGCGAAGAACTCGCTCAAGTCGGCGGGGTTTCGATCATGATCGCCGTAGGCATCGGCGACTCCGTGCAAGGTCACGATGTCCGACAACCTCAGGCGCGCCGCCATGAACGCTCTGCCGAGCCGCAGGTCTTCGTGATCGGGATCGAAGCGAAGATTGCCGAGGCCCCCGTCGAGGAACGATGTATCCCCGGTTGCATGGACCCAGCGCATGTCGAGCGCGCCGTCGATGTTCAACTGATCGCCCGCCGCTGCGAATCCGGCAAGGAGGCACGCGATCGCGCCCAATACGCAGCGGCGAGCGTGCATCAATACTCCCAATCCTTGCGCCGCGGCCGCGGTTCCGGTTGGTTGCGAAGCTCGCGCACCAACTGGATCCGGCTGGATGTGACATCGTGATCGTCCACGTGCACGGTGCGGCTCAAGGTCTCTGAACTGTCCGCGACGAAAGGACTCCACAGACTGACCCGATACTCGCCCCCCTTGAGGTTCTGCAGCCGCAGCATGCCGTTGGCATCCGTCTGGCCGAAGAAGGGGGCATCGGTGACGTAGATGTAGCCGACCATCGCATCGTGAATGTTGCAGCCAAGCACCACCAGGCCCTCGCGCTCGAAGGTCACGGGGGGATGGCGCACGCCCTTGTAGAGAGGCAGCTGAAATTTCTTGGCCGCGGAAAACGAATAGACCTGATGGCTCACCGAATCGTTGTTCGGGAACTCGACGCTGGTGCCGGTGGCGACCACGAGGACGTTGGGTGCAAACTCGAGGTCGCGCTGGTCCATGACCGCGGGCGTCTGCGCTGGCTTGAAACCGCGCGCCTCAGCAGTCGTCGCGGTGACGACCACGCCGCTCACGCCATGCCCGAGCCGGTCGGTGACGTTCACCGCCAACTCGCCTGCCGAGCAGCTCCCGGTTCCCGCCGACGCGATCACGCACGACAGTGTGATTTGCGTCGCAAAACGGCGCGCAGCGATCGCGAACTTGGTCGCATATCGTGCGCCGCCGGAACGGTGTCGCCGCGAACAAAATGTGTGCCACACATGAGACATGCGATTACCTCTGCACATAATGCGGAGTTTCGCGCCGCGTATCCTTGCGCCAGTGCTCGAAATCGCCAGGCACGCCACACCCTGGGGCGGCCGGTGAGGGGGTTCAGGCCAGCGGCAGATTGTGTGGCCGGACCAGCAGGTGCCAATCCTGATGTTCCTCGAGAATCAGCGCGATCGCGGCCTCGATCGCGGCCTTGAGCGCGGCGGCCCTGCTCGTTGAATTCTCATCATCGAGTGCCTTGCGAATGCGGTCCATTGCCCCTTGCAATTCACCGACCAGTCGTTCGGACGTCGTGCCGAGGCGGTAGGCCTCCGATTGCGCGAGCGCACCGTGCAGGGAGGAGCCGAGCGCCGGAAAGAACATCGTGATCAGAGACAGCCACAGCGTGTGAATGGCGAGGTGCAGCAGCGCGCCAATCGCGGTCAGCGCGAACAGAACGCTGTTCAACGTGTGGATGCGATGCTTGAGCGCATGCTGTTTGTTGGCTGTTCGATAATGGTAGTGACGCTGCTGCTCGAGTATGTCGATCGTCCAGCGCGCGTAGCTCAAGATGAAGGCGGGGTCGGACCAGGCGGCGGCCAGCAGGCGCCGCGCCATCGGTTCGTTGTCCACGCACAGTTCGGCGATGTCGTTGGCGCCGCGCAAGTGCTGTCCGGGGTCGAATACGCGCAAATACCAGTTGGGTTCGGCGCCGCGTGCGTCAAAGTCGAGCAGGGGTGCGAGCATGGGCAGATACCAGCTCAGCTCCGCCGTGGTGCGCGCCCGCAGCCATTGCGCCTGCCAGTCGCACTTGTGCCCGCGCCAATAAATCGCGCTGACGGTGCCGATCACCATGACTTCACCGACCGCCCACAAACCCGCGTAGGGGTGCAGGAAATGGTTTGCGCTGTCCCATCCGAGCGCGAGCGGCATCACGGCAAACAGCACGGCGATCGCACTCAAGAGATAGATCGCCCAGAAGCCGCTTCGGTAGCGGTTCCCGTAGTGCAGTGCACGTTCGTCGAACCGTTGATGCGGACCCGCGATGGCTTCGATGAGCGGCAACAGGGCCGGCGGTGCCTGCGGCTCAGGGGCCGGCGGCAGCGATTCGACGTGGGCTCCGATCAACAACAGCCGCTGAACGAATTGATGCAGCGCCATCCTGCGGCTCACTCGATGATTTGGTAAGTCGTGGCGAAAATCTCCGGCGACACGATGCCAAGACTGCCATCGCCATAGTCCACCAGCCACTCGCCCGGACGGCCGCTCAGGCGCGACACTCCGTCGGCAAGCAACACCTCGAAGGGCTCCGTCATCGGCACTCCCATGATGCGATTCGGCAGGCTGACGTATCGGCCGCCTTCGCCGGCGACCGTCGGCGGGACGGGACGGTATTTGTCCGCAAATCGCGCCCGCGAGACTCGCCAGTGTTCACCCGCCGTACCGGTGATGATGGCATCACCGGGCGCGGCATGCACGAGGCCCTCCGAGGTTTGAACCGTGCACGCGACCGGCGTGAACCGCACGTCGATTTCGCGCTCGAGCTTGCGCGCGAAGATTCGCCGCGGATCGGCGCTGATGAGTTTCGAATAGCCCCTCTGCCCGCTCGAGGCGTACACCGGCAGGGTTCCGCGCGTCACTTACGCGCCTCGATCCGCCGCGGATATCAGGCCGCGCCATAGGCGCACATCGTGCAGCTCGCGCATGGCGGCGGGCAGGGCGTCAATCTTCGCCGCCGCCTCGTGCAGCAAAGCTGAATGTCGTTCCTTGTCGGTCAGGGCCTGCGCAAAGAGGGCTGCCGCCAATTCCACCGACTGCCAGTAATCGCCATGGTTCCTGGCGGCAAGTTCCCGCTGGAATTTGACCACGGGTCCGATCAATTGAGCGGCCTCGACGGCGCGGCCCTGGCGGGCTATCGCCATCGCGAGCCAGGTCGAGAGTTCTCCCATGTCGCGCCGATCGCCGACGGCCTCAATGGGCGTATGTTTGCGCGCTTCCATGGATGCCCTTTCGGCGCGCTCGGCCGCGGCGTAGTCGCCGAGCATGTAGTCGGCGCGCCCCTCGAAATGATAGCCGACGAACAGGCTGACATATTTTTGATTTTCCTGGAGTCCTCCCTCGGGCTTCGTCGCCTCCATGGCGCGCAAATCGTTCCGGGCGAGACGCTGGGCGCCGGCGAAATCATCGGCCTCGAGGGCGATGCCGGCGGTAGGAAGGCTCTGCAGCGCTTCGACGAGGCTCACCGCCATGCTGCCTTGCGGTTCGCTGCGGCGCAGCTTCGCGAGGAACGGTTCTCCCGACGCGATGGTCGCCGCGGCTCCGGCCGCATCGCCGACCTGCGCCTGATGCACCGCGGTCTGCGCCACGGCATAGCCATGAATGATCACGAATCCCGTGCCCCCCGCTTGGGCAGCATGTCCATAGTCGTCGAGACACTTGAGGTAGTACGGAATCGCGTCGCGCACCCGTCCCATCGACCACAGCGCGTCGCCCACCCCTTGATGAGCCACGCCCAGGTTGTTCATGCTCACGACGTTCTGCGGATCGAGGGTGAGGAGCGCCTGCCCGATTTGTACTTCGCGCTCGCCGATCCGCAGCGCCGCGCTTGGATTCAGATCGTTGGTCTCGACCTGCGCGAGATCCGATTCGATGATTTGCTGCGCATGCAGGGCGAGGCGGTAGCCCGGGCGTCTTTCCAGCACCTTGTCGGCGATGGCCAGGGCATCCATGCCCCGGCGGCGCGCCTCATCGTTTCGCCCCAGGTTGGCGAGCGCCGACACCAGCCATGCCCCGCCTTCCGCGTAGTCGGCGGCCATGTCGATGTTCGAGAGATCGCGCGCCCCGAGATCCGCCGCCAGCCGCATCGCCTGCTCCGCGGTTCGCGCGGACTCTTCGTTCTCGCTTCCCGCCTGCTGTTCGTAGGCAATCCGCACCAGCACCTCGACATAGGCGCGGCGCGCGGCAGCCGAGGCCTTGGGGGATTCGGCGAGCGGCCGCAACAGGTCGGCGGCGCGCTTGCCCTCGGTGGGCCCGGCGGGGTCATTGTTGTTGTCGTATATCTGCGCCTGAACCGAATGGCCGAGGGCGAGCGCAATGGTGGTCGCCTCGGAGTCATCTCCCCCGCGCCGCAGCTGCTCGAGCAGCTTCACGGCTTCTGCATCCGTGTCGCTGCTCGCCTTGAGATTCCCGACCGAACGCATCACCCGGGCGTACTGCACCATCGCGAGCGCGCCGTTGCGGATGGTTTGCGTGTCCTTGAGCGCCGGCGGCAGGGCGTGAAAATAGTCCACCTGCCTCTTGGCGAATTCCCCGATGACGTCGAGGCGTCCGAAGCTTTGCAGCTCGCGGACAAAGTCATCCGTCAGATACCCGAGAAGCTGTTCGGCCTGCATTCGCGCCTGCTCCGATACCGCGCGGGTTTGCTGCGCCTCGATTTCGGCGCGGTGGGCCCGCTGCGTGCTGAAATAGGCCAGCACCGCGGCAGTGAGCGCGGCAATGGCCAGGAGCGTGCAGCCGATGGCAATCTGGCGGGCTCGCACCAGAGCGTGGCGCGCGGAGAGTTCGCGCGAGTGCTGCTCGGCGAGCAGCCGCTCGGTCGCCTCGCGCGACTCGCGTTCACGCCGCAGATCGCGGCTGCTCTTGACGACGCCGCACAGCACGTCGTGCGTGAGTTCGACGCGCCGCACATCGAGGCGTTCCTCGATCCGCAGCAGGCGCCGGTTGACGAGAACCGCCAGCGTGTCGGGAGCGGCGTCCACGGCATTCAGGCGGCTGAGGAGCCGTTCTTCGGCGATGTTCTCGCGAAAACCCGACGCGGTCAGCAACTCGTCTTCGATCACCTGGCGAACGGCCGGCTTCTGGTCGGCGAGAGAGCGCTCGTAGAAGTTGCTCAAGATGCTGGCGTGCGAGCCGGCGAGCAGGTCGAGGGAGATCTCATCGCGGCCCTGCGCGATTCGAGTGTCGTTGAGCTCGCGGCAGATCAGGCTCAACAGCGAGGGTTCAACCTCGGCATGGGCGAGCTCCGCTCCGCCGGCAACGAAGCGCACGATGGCGGCCGCCACCTCTTCCGTCACCAGCCCCTTGCCCGGTTGCAGCACGGCGGCGAGCGCCTGCTCACCGGTCATCGGCGCCAGCCGCAGGCGATTCTGCGAGATGCTGGGCATCGCCTTCTTCAGTCCCTCGAGGGGCGCCAGATAGTCCTCGCGAAGCGCGATCAGGACGCGGTAGTCGCCGCGGGCGAAATCGAAACGGTCGGCCGCGGAGTCGTCCTCGTCCAGCCTTGCCTCCAGCGATTTGGGCGGACGGTTCTCGACCAGGTCGGCAAGCTCATCGATGAAGCGCGCTGCACGCGCACGGCCGAAGTCATCGCTCTGCGCCAGCGTGAAGATTTCCTCGAATTGGTCGAAGATGAGCAGGGGAATCAGCGTCGCGCCGGACTCGTCGCGCAGTACGTCGTCGCGATGGTGCAGGAATTCCCACAACGACTCGCCCTCGACGGCAACTCCCGTCCGGGTCCATTCGCCGGAACGCCGTGCCGTGCGGCTGATGGCCTGTTTGATCTGTTCGGCGGGCTCCGGGGAGTCGTGGCCGTAGTCGATGCGCACATAGATGGGGCAATAGCCCTGGCCTCGCAGGCGGGGGACGAGCCCGGCGCGCAGGATGGAGGTTTTGCCGAGTCCCGACTGGCCAAACAGAATCGTGAGCAGCTTGCGCTGCACCCTGCGTGCAAGTTCCGCGACTTCATCTTCACGTCCAAAAAAATATGCGCGCGTTTCCTCGGTGAACGAAGCGAGGCCCAGCCAGGGATTGCGTTCATCGACCGTTGCCGCGTTGGGATCGGCGGCCGGAATGTTCCTGGGTCGCGCGCTCATTGCGAGCGGGCCTGCATGAAGTCCTTGAGCCGCTGCGCGAACTCCGCGGGCACCTTTCCGCCCGGCAGCTGCGAGAAATGCAGCGCCTTGAACTTGTCCGGAACGAGCGCATCGGCGGCGCCGGTGGCATCGATGCTCACCGGGAGAATGAACAGCGCGCCGTCCGCCATGTTGCGCACGCGGTCGATCGCGTAGCTCCATTCCCGGCGAAAGTAGCCCTCGAGCCGCCGCTGCGTGGTGGCCGACACGACGGGAATGAAATACGAACAGCGCGCGACGTTGCGCTGAATCTTGCGGTCGTAGTCATCGCCCACTTCCAACCGGTCGATGTCGAACCAGGTCGTGATGCCCGCCGCCTCCAGACCCGCCTTGATTTCGCGGACCGCCGCCAGATCCTCGCGGGCGTAGCTCAGGAACACCGCATTGTCCGGCATATCGCGCTCGGGCGGCAGGAAGCGCGCTGCCGCAGGCTGCGCCGCCGACGCCGCCGAGGGCTTGCGGCGGGCCTGCCAGCGATGGTGCAGTTCCTCGACGAACCGCTCGGCCCCCCGGTAGATCCGGGTGCGCACGCTCACCTGCTGCAGAAACGCCATGAGCCGGTCGTCCTGGCTGCTGTGATCGTCGGCCAGGACTTCGCCGACGTCGCGCGGGTCCGACAAGCGTTGACGCTTGGCCATGCGCAGAAACAAGCGTGCCAGCCAGTTCGTGAAGTTGCTGCCGATGAACAGCAGGTGATTGTGCTCGAGCTCGTGAAACAACTTCTCCGGCGCGAGGTGCTCGCTTTGCAACGCGCAGATGTACTCCAGAAGGTCCTCATCCGAGATGACGTAGGTGGGCGAGGCGGAGACCTTTCCAAAGAGGTGGTAGACGACCGGACGCTGCAGCCGGTCCCGCTCCACGGGCAGATCGGTGACCCGGTTGGGCGCATAGGACAGCACATCCGTCGAGGGTGCGCCGCCGAAACGCTCCAGATTGATCGCGGTTTCGAGCAGAGGATCGAATGTCGTGGAGACGAACAGGTCGAAATCGGTGATCGCCGCCAGATGCCGCAGGGCGGCCGGAGGTTGGAAATTCGCCTCCTTGACGATGCTGCGCAGGCGTACATAGGCTTCCTCGCGTCGTCCCCGCGCCGAGAGAAACCAGCAGATCACATCGTTGAGCGTGTAGGGCTGCGGCAGTTCGGCGACGTTGACGTTCAGGCGCCCGGCGAGCTTTTCGGCGACCCAGTCGAGCAGCAGCCTCGGGCCGCGTTCGGTCGACACCAGCAGCAGCTCCGGCCCCACGATCGGGATCACGCGGCGTTCCTCGATGAAGCTCAGGAGGTCATCCCAGGCATCCTCATCGAGCGTGCTCACGGACAGCGCCGCGGCCGAATTATTCATGCTGCATCCATTGTTCCCGGAAAGCCCGGAGTTGAATTCATACGACGATGCCGTTCGACCCGGTGGTTGCGGAGCTGTAGTTAACGTCGAAGTCTGACGCAGTGCAACGAGCACTGCAAGAAGCCCCTAAGGGCCATCCTTATGGTAACGAATGCCGTAAACTTGCGCGGCCCATGATCAAATTTCTCTCGCGCCTGCCCATGCGGGTGCTATACGCGTTGTCCGGCTTTCTCTACGTCCTGGCGTTCTATGTGGTGCGTCATCGGCATCGGGTGATCCAGGAGCAGCTCGAAAAGGTGTTCCCCGGCTCGAGCGCCGCCGAACGCGAACTCATCCACAAGCAGTTCCTGAGGAATTTCTGCGACGTCATGATGGAGGTTCTGAAGTCGGTATCGATGACGGAAGCCGACATGCGCGCCCGTGTGCGCATCGTGAATCTCGATGTTGCCCGCCGGTACCTGGATTGCGGCCAATCGGTGATGTTCGTGACATCGCACCTTTGCAATTGGGAATGGCTGTTGCACGGGGTGGCGCTGCAGCTGGGCTTCCCGGTCGATGCAGCCTACAAACCGTTGCACGATCAGTGGGCGGAACAGCTGATGCTGCAGATCCGCTCGCGATTCGGCGCCCGGCTGGTGCCCGCCAAGGAACTGTTGGCGGATTTTCTGCGGCGGCGGGGCATCGTGCGGGCGGTGGCCATGAATGCCGATCAGGCGCCGGTCTCCACCGACAAGCGCTATTGGACGCATTTCTTGGGCCAGGACACGGCGTTCTATGTCGGCGCCGAGCAGATCGCGCGCGCCACCCGGCTGCCCATCCTGTACGCGGGCATGCGCCGCAGCCGGCGTGGCTACTATGAGGTCGAGTTCAAACTGTTGTGGGACGGGCGGGAAGCGGCCGGTCCCAACGCGGTGACCGAACGGTACGCGCGCGTCTGCGAAACCGACGTGCTGAAGAGTCCCGCCGATTGGCTGTGGTCCTACCGCCGCTGGCGGTTGAAGAGGCCCCTGTACGGCGCCGATTGACGTTCGACCATGCGCCCGGATTGCCTGATAACATGAGCCCAAGACCGCGATTCCCGTTCCTTTGACGCCAACGCAGGTATACCCATGAAGCTCGACGACAGCCGGCGAAGCGACAATGTCGAGGACGATCGCGGGTCGGGTCTCGGCGTTCGCGGTGCCGGGATCGGCATCGGCACCATCGTGATCGTGGTCATCGGGTATTTCATGGGCGTCAGTCCGGCGACCCTGCTGAGCTTGTTGAACGGCGGCGATCCGCAAGCCGTCACCCAGCCCGGTCCGGCTGATTCGGGTACGGCAGCCTCGAATGACCCCCAGGTCGATTTCGTCCGGGCCATTCTCGGCGAGACTGAGGACGTTTGGGGCGCCTATTTCAGCAACATGGGCAAGACCTACGTTCGCCCGAAGCTGGTGCTGTTCAGCGGGCAGGTCTCTTCCGCCTGCGGTCTCGCGAGCACCGCGTCCGGTCCGTTCTATTGTCCTGGCGATCAAAGGGTCTACATCGACTTGGCGTTCTTCCGTCAATTGGCGACGGAATTCGCGGCACCGGGCGACTTCGCACGCGCTTACGTGATCGCCCACGAGGTGGGGCACCATGTGCAGAATTTGCTCGGAATCACGGACACAGCCGCCCAAGCCGAGGAACGGGCCGGCCGCGTCGGCGCCAATCGCGTATCGGTGAGAATCGAGCTGCAGGCGGACTGCTTTGCCGGCGTGTGGGCCGCGCAGGCCAACGACGCGCGCAAAATTCTCGAGCCCGGCGACTTGGAGCAGGGACTCAAGGCCGCATCGTCCGTGGGTGACGACACCCTGCAAAGGCGCGAGCAGGGCACGGTCGTTCCCGACAGCTTCACGCACGGCACGTCCGCCCAGCGTGTGGGGTGGTTTCGCCGCGGCTTCGAGTCCGGGAAAATCGACAACTGCGACACCTTCAGCGCGGGGGCATCGCTGTAGCGCTAGGCCGGCATCGCCTTGAGCTTGCTCTCCAGATGCTTGGCGAGTTCGGCGATGGTCGGATGATCGAACAATTCGGTCAGGTCGATGAGCCCGGGGAATTCGCGGTCGACGTTTTCGTGAATCTCGATCAATTTGAGCGAACTTGCCCCGATGTCGAAGAGATTGTCGTTGACGTCGATTCTCTTGCCCGGCAGCGCCGTCTCGCAGATCGATTGCAGACGCGTTTCGAGCTCGGTTCCCGACACCCGGACGGCTCCTCCGTCCGCCTCCCGCAGCGATTTGAGTTCCGCCAATTCTGCGTCGAATTCGCCGTCGACATAGGCCTGTTCCAACAGGTGCCGCTGCACCTTGCCGCTGGTGGTCTTCGGAATTCGCTTCGTGGGAATGACCTGCGCCACCTCGAGCCCGGTGTGCTCGTTGATGAGGCGGCTGACCGCCGCCGCGACCGGCAGGAATTCCTGCATGCTGCTGCGATGTAGGACGAATACCACCAATTCCTCGCCCTGAGTGCCGGGGCGCGCGACGCCGGC
This sequence comes from uncultured Gammaproteobacteria bacterium, assembly GCA_963727045.1. Lineage (GTDB taxonomy): Bacteria > Pseudomonadota > Gammaproteobacteria > Steroidobacterales > Steroidobacteraceae > Bog-1198. The sequence goes on from CAVSES010000001.1 coordinate 290,855, forward strand.
CGCCACCACCTTGTTAAGGTCGAGCCCCGGCGCACGCTGCGCGATGTTCTCCAAATCGTACGGATAGTAATTCTGGCCGTTGACGAAGATGATCTCCTTGGCGCGGCCCGCGATGTAGAGCGAGCCCTCATGCATGAATCCGAGATCCCCGGTGTCGACCCAGCCCTCCGCGTCGATCGCGAGCGCCGTGGCCTCCGGATCGCCAAAGTAGCCCCGCGTCACGCTGGCGCCGCGAATGAGGATGTGCCCCACGTGTCCGTCGGGGAGCGCGGCGCGCGAATCGTCCGCAATCCGCAATTCCGTGTTCGGAACGACGCGGCCGACGCACATCAGTTCGAGCACGTCGCGACTGTCGCCGGGGTTGATCTCCGCCCTCGCTCCCACGCCCAATTTGTGGCGATTCACCCGGATCCATCGGTAATCGACGTTCGCCTCGGGAAAAGTGACCGCGAGACAGGCTTCGGCCAGGCCGTATACCGGGAACATCGCGCTGCGGCGGAGTCCCGTGTAGGCGAGCGCCCGCATGAATTCGTTGCACAGCTCCACGGATATCGGTTCGGCGCCGTTGTAGATCGATCTGATGCAGGACAATTCGACGTCCTCGAGCCGGCGGTCGCCAAGCACTTTGAGAAAGTGCCGGTAGCCGAAATTCGGGGAACAGGTGATGGTGACGCGCTTCCTGGAGGCGAGCTGCAGCCACAGGAGCGGCCGGCGCACGAACAAGTCCGTCGGCATCAAATTGATGTGCGCCCGATTGGCGAACTGAATCAAGTAGAAGCCGATCAACCCCATGTCGTGGGTCAGCGGCATCCAACTTAGAGTGACGTCTTGATCGTTGTATTTGCCGACAGCGGTCGCGCCCTGGGCGTTCGCGATCAGATTGCCGTGCGTCAGCATCACGCCCTTGGGTTCGCTGGTCGACCCGGAGGAGAACTGGATGAAAGCCAGATCCTCCGGCGCCGGCCGAATGAGCCTGCCGAGCTGCGAGATGTCGGTGATCGACTCGACCAGAAAGCTTCGCGACTTGATCTCCGCGAACAGGGCGGACTCTCCGACCTGGGCGGCGAGGGCCTCCAACCGCTCGAGGTTCTTGGCATTCGTGTACAAGAGGGGTTTGCCCAATTTGCGCGCGACTCGCAGCAGCTTGTGCCGGTGCTCGTCGCTGATGCCGACCGCGAGAGGCACCGGCACAATGCCGCCGCAGATCGCCGCCCAAAAACCGTCGAGGAACTGTTCGTTGTCGCTCAGGAAGATGATCATCTTGTCGCCGCGCTGCGCGCCCATGGCCTGCAGATGATGCAAGATGCCGAGGCCCCTCGTATACACGTCTCCGTACGCGACGCGCCGTTCGGAATTCTCGCCCTCGACATAGGTGACGGCGCGTTCGACGCCGCGGTTGCTCTCGAGGATGTCGACCAGGGTCTTGTAGTTCATGAGTCTGCCAACGTCGTTCATCGTGTTTCCACCGTCATCATCAGGTTCGATCGGGGCCGTAGATTGATTTGCGCTTCAAGTTCTATGGGTTCGTTGCCCGCGCGGGCCAGGCGAAACCGGCGCGTCATGGTCTGCACGTGGACCAGCATCTCGAACATGGCCATGTTCTCGCCGATGCAATGCCGCGGCCCGACCGCGAAGGGGATGTAGGAGAACCGATGCCGTTCTTCGGCATCGGCGCCCGCGAAGCGTTCCGGCTTGAACTCCTCCGGGTCGCTCCAAAACGCGGGATGCCGGTGCAGCGTGTAGGGACTGATGAACACGTCCGTGCGGGGGGCGATGGGGTAGCCGCCGAGTTCATCCTCGCCGATCGTGCGCCGGGTCAGGAGCCAGCCCGGCGGATAAAGCCGCAGCGCCTCCTGCAGCACCTGATGAGTGAACTTCAGCGACTCGGCGGCATCGAGTCCCAGCAACCGATCGCCGCCGACATCGGCCTCGGTCTGCAGCTGCGCCTGAACGCCGGGGTGTTGACTGATGAGGTACCACGTCCACGTGAGTGCCGCGGCCGTCGTCTCGTGACCGGCGACGATCAGCGTCAATACCTCGTCGATCAGCTCCTTGTCGCTCATCGGGGCGTGCGTCTCGCGGTCGCGGGTCGCCATCAACATGCTCAAGAAGTCGAAATGCTCCTCCGGCACCCTGCGCCGACGCTCGATGAGCTCGGCGACCAGCTTGGTCGAGCGAGCGGAACCGAAACGCGAACTTCAGGTCGCGGTTCTGTTCCTTGGCGACGACCTCGAACGGATTTGCGCCGAGCTGATTCTCCAGGCGCGCAAGATCGGTGCCGAAGATCGAGCGCAGCACGATCTCCAGGGTCAGTTCGCTGGCATCGTCGCTGAGGTTGACGGCCTCGGCGCGCGCCGCCTTTTCAGCCCAGCGTGCGGCGAATTTGTCGTTGACTTCCCGGATCAAGCCGCTGAACTGATCGATGACGCGGCGATGAAACGAGGGTTGCATCATTCGGCGTTGCCGGCGCCAGAAGTCCCCCTCGCTGGTCATGATGCCGTTGCCGAGGAGGATCTTGACGCGGTCCATCCCTTCGCCCTTCGTGTAATTGCGATGGTTCGACAGCAGCACCCGCTTGATGTCGTCCGGGTGGTTGATCACGTAGTTATAAACGCCCCGTGCGGGGGCAAAGACTCTATAAATGTCGCCGAACTCGGCAAAGTATCGGCTCAGGCGAGCCAAAGACTCGTCGCTGCCGCCGAGATCGAAGCCTTCGGCGGGGCCGGGGGGCAGGCTTAAGGGTTGCATCGGGGCATTGTAACTTACGGCGCGCGGGCGCCGGGCGCCGCCCACCCGCGGGCACCGCTATTGCGGAGCGCGGCGGCGTTCTCGACAATGACCGGCGTGGAAGAAAAACCCGACGGCGGCCTTCGCAATACCATTTACGAACAGCAAACCCGCTCCGGGAGGCGGCTGACGCGCGGCCGCCTGCTCTTGTACAAGATCCTCGTGCCCCTGGGGTTGTCCTTGGTGCGGTTGGTGTGGGGCTGGTCGCGGGTCGTGCGCGTGGACGGCGGCGAGTACGTCGCGGCCGCGCTCCGGCGCGCACCCTCATTCATCCCGGTCTACTGGCATCAACATCAATTGTTCTGCGTCAAGCATCTGCTGGAACAGCGCCGGGCCGGGTTGAAATTGGGATTCTTGATTTCACCCTCGGTGGACGGGGAGATCGGCGCGATGATCGTGCGCAGTTTGGGAGGCGAGGTGATCCGCGGGTCCTCCACCCATACGGGCGCTCGGGCGCTGCGCGACTACTATCATGCATTGGCGCACGATGGTGTGTCGCCCGCCATCACGCCGGATGGGCCGCGGGGTCCGCCCTGGAAGTTCAAACCCGGGGCGGTGCTGCTGGCACAGCTGTCCGGGCGACCCATGATTCCCTTAAGTTATGCCGCCTCGCGCGCCTGGAAGATCAAGTGGGACCGCTTCGTCATCCCCAAGCCCTTCTCGAGGATCGTCATTGCGGTGGGCGAGCCCGTGTATGTTCCCAAGGGGCTGGACGCCGCTGGATTGGAGCGCCTGGAGTTGGACATGGAGCGGCGGCTGCGGGGCCTTTTCGAGGAGGCGGAAGGCCTCTTAGGATAGGCACGACTCTGTAAGCCCCAATAATACAATTGCTTAGCTTGTATTCCTTATAGCTTGTGCGAGAATCCAGATGCATGTGCCACATGCGCGAGTCGAAGGAACTGTGTGACGCATTCGGTTTTTAGCTTCAAAGCAGTGGCAAACTGTTGATCTATAACCGCAACTCTTCCTCTGGGACATCCGAAGGCGAATGGCAATAGCCCCTCACGATCCCCGCCACCCAGACTTAACCGCCTCGGACATATTGTCGCCGCAGACATGGCCGAAACGGGGCCTCCGTCCGGCCGTAGGCCTCGATGTGATCTGCACCAAGATTGCTGTCGATTTCCAAGCGATGACCGCGCTCACCACCGCCGACATCATCGGCGCCAATTTGGAGCTGCTGCGGGAGGCCACGCGCACGGACACCGCCTTTCACATCCACCTCGACGCGGAGTCGGGTCAGTTCACGGACATACAGGTGGCGCGCGGCATGCTCGCCACCGGAAATCCGGAACAGTTGCGCGGACAGACGCTGGACGCGTTTCCATGGTTGCACTCGCGGCTGGCGCCCCTGCGCATGTCGGAGCTGCGCGATACCGCCAAACCTCGCGGGGATCAGAGCGAAGACGCCGCGGTGTGGAGTCATCTCGGCATAGGATCCGTGCTGATCATCGGCTACTTCATCGAAGGCCGCCCGGCCGGACTGCTTGGGATTGCCGGTGCGCTGCCGCGTGAGAACTGGGAGGTGCAGCTGCATCTCTTGATGAAGCTGATCGGCAGCAGTCTTGCCACCGGACTCGAGCGCATCGAGATCCAGCGCCACCTTCGGGATCTCGAAGAGCGCAACGAGCTGGCTTTGTACAGCGCAAACGACGGGCTGTGGGACTTCGACACCATCAACAACCGCGTCTATCTCTCGCCGCGCTGGAAGGCGATGCTGGGATACGACGAAGCCGAGGTGGGACAGGCTCCCGACTGGCGGACCCTGGTGCATTCGGACGACATGTCGCGCGTGCAGGCCGCCATCCGCGATCACGTGGCGGGCAAGACGCCGATTTTCGAGAGCATGCACCGCATGCGTCATGCGACGGGCGAATGGCGCTGGGTGATCAGCCGCGCCAAGGCGAAAGTCGACGACAAGGGCAGGCTGCTCCGCCTGGTCGGCGTGGAACTCGACGTCACCGAGCGCAAGCTGTACGAGGAAGCGCTCTTCCGCGAAAAGGAAAGCGCGCAAATCACGCTTCAAAGCATCGGTGACGGCGTCATCACCACCGACGCCAAGGGCGTGATCGACTACGTGAATCCGGTGGCGGAGGCGCTCACCGGGTGGCGTCTCGAAGACGGCCAGGGCCGCGCCATCGAGGAGATCTTTCGCGCCTTTCACGAGGAGACCTGCGAGCCGCTGGAAAATCCGCTGGCCGTCGCGATCCGCCGCACGCGTTCGATCAAATCCGTGCGGCCGATGCTGCTGATCCGGCGCGACGGCAACGAGATCTACGTCGAAAGCACCGCCTCGCCGATCCGCGACGGCAGTGGGGCGGTTTCGGGCGGAGTGCTCGTGTTCCATGACGTCAGCGAGGCGCGCGAATTGAACCGGCGCCTCAGCTATCACGCCAGCCACGACGTCCTGACGGGACTGGTCAACCGCCGGGAATTCGAAAACCGGATGGAGCGGGCGCTGAAGAGCGCCAAGGCGCGCGAAACCTCCTATGCGCTGTGCGTGCTCGACCTGGACCAGTTCAAGATCGTCAACGACACCTGCGGGCACAGCGCGGGCGATGCCCTGCTCGGCCAGGTGGGCGCGCTGTTGAAATCCAAGGTGCGCTGGCGCGATACGCTTGCGCGCCTGGGCGGCGACGAGTTCGGCATTTTGCTCGAGAGCTGCTCGCTCGATGAGGCGATGCGGACCGCCGAAGCGCTGCGCGAGGCGGTGCGCAACTTCAAGTTCACCTGGGAGGAGCGCACCTTCCGCTTGGGCGCCAGCATCGGCGTCGTGCCGATTTCCGCGGACAACGCCGACGTGGCTTCCGTTCTGTCCGCCGCCGACAGCGCGTGCCAGGCGGCCAAGGAGGCAGGCCGCAACCGCGTCCACAGCTTCGAAGAGAACGACATCGATCTGATGCGCCGGCGCCGTGAAATGCAATGGGCGGCGCGCATCAACAATGCGCTCGAGGAAGGCCGCTTCGAACTGTTCCGCCAGACCATTCTTCCCCTGCAGAAGACCGAATCGGGCGCCCATTATGAACTGCTGCTTCGCATGCGCGACGAGGCCGGCAAGATCGTCGCGCCGGACAACTTCATGACCGCGGCCGAGCGCTACGGCATCACTCCGAGCATCGATCGCTGGGTGATCGAAAACGCGTTCCGCTGGCTGGTCTCGGAGGCCGACGAGCGCGAAAAATTGACCATGTGTTCCATCAATCTCTCGGGCCAAAGCCTGGGCGACGACAAATTCCTGCCGTATGTGATCGACCAATTCCACCGCAGCGGCCTGGATGCCACCAAGATCTGCTTCGAAATCACCGAAACGGCCGCCATCGCGAGCTTCTCGCAGGCGAATCGATTCATTCAAGCGTTGAAGGAATTGGGTTGCAAGTTCGCGCTCGACGATTTCGGCACGGGGCTGTCATCCTTCGGCTACCTCAAACACTTCCCGGTCGATTACCTGAAAATCGACGGCAGCTTCGTCAAGGAGATATTGCACGATCCGATCGACCGCGAGATGGTGCGCTCGATCAATGAAATCGGGCACCTGACCGGCAAGCAGACCATTGCCGAGTTCGCCGAAAATCAGGAAATCATCAACATGCTGCAGAGCCTGGGCGTCGACTACGCGCAAGGCTACGGCGTGTCGCAACCGCAGCGCGTGTTGAAGGCCGCCAACAGCGCCTAGGAGCCAGGCTCCTCAAACTCGAAGCGCATGGACAGATCGATCGCGCGCACGTGTTTGGTGATGCTGCCGACCGAGATGAAATCGACTCCCGTGTCAGCAATTTCACGGATGTCCGCGGCGCCAATTCCGCCGGACGCTTCGAGCTTGAGGGGTCTTGGGCTGGCGGCGTTCACGGCCACCGCTTCGCGCATGGCCTCAAGGGAGAACTCATCGAGCATCGCGATGTCAGCGCCTGCCTCGATTGCCTGGCGCAATTCGGACAGATTCTCGACTTCGACCTCCACCGGAACTTCGGCCCGGCCGCGTCTTGCCGCTGCCACGGCGTTCGCGATCGAGCCCGCTGCTACGATGTGGTTCTCCTTGATGAGGATCCCGTCGAACAAGCCCATGCGGTGGTTGTGGCCCCCGCCGACTCGTACCGCGTACTTCTGCGCCGACCGCAATCCGGGAATCGTCTTGCGGGTGTCGAGCAGGCGGCATTTCGTGCCGTGCAGGAGCGCGGCATAGGAATGCGCCGCGGTGGCGGTGCCCGACAGCAATTGCAGGAAATTGAGCGCGGTGCGCTCCCCGGTCAGGAGCGCGCGCGCGGGCCCGTCGAGACTGAGCAAGAGTTGATCGGCGACGGCGGAGCCGCCCTCGGCGATGTGCCATTGCAACCGGACCCGGCCGTCGAGCTGGCCGAAACTTGCCTCGACGTAGGGTATGCCGCACACGACGGCGGCTTCACGGGTGATCACGGCAGCCCGGCCGACCCGATCCGCGGGTATCAGGGCCGCCGTGAGGTCTCCCGCACCGATATCTTCAGCCAGAGCACGGGCGACCTGCTGCGGCAGGTCGGCGGGAACCGGCACGGATGCTGTCAGAACGGCAGTCCGTGCGACGGACCCACCATGCACATGAGCATGGGGATGGACAACAGGAAGTTCACGCGCGAGGCGTACAAAGCGACCTTGCGCGCCGCCGCCTTCTGTTCGTCGGTGGCCGGCACGATGCCCAGAATTTTCTTTTGATTCGGCCAAATCAGTCCCCAGACGTTGAACAGCATGATGGTTCCGAACCAGGCGCCGAATCCCATGATGATGTTGGAGGGAGCCACGGGATTCTGCAGCAGGCCGAAGGTGAAGGTATCGATGAACCGGCCGTGGGTCTGCGACAACAAGAAGGCTCCCGCCAGCCAGGTTGCAAGCGCCGACCAGCGGAACCAGAGCAGGGCACGCGGTGCAACATACTTGTTGATGCCGGCGCCGCCGGGTCCACCCTTATCGGCCGCGGCCACGGCCATGGCGGGGGTTTGCACGGCATTGAAATAGTACAAGAGGCCGATCCAGAATACGCCGAACACGATATGGAGCCAGCGGGTCAGACTCGCGAGAGTGGCCGCGTTGAATGTGAGGCCGCCGCCGACCAGGGCTGCGATGGCCACTGCAACCACGAAGCCGATAATCAAAGGCCATTTGACAGTCGTTAATGGGTTCATGCGATTCCCCTTTATAAGTATTGCGTCCCAAATCATGTCCCGCCGCCCGGATCTTGCACTGCGGGGCCTGGAAGAATAGGGGACTGACCCCAATAATTCAACGATGTCAGGTGCTTGCGGCGACGTGTTGCGTCGATTCTTGGATTTGGGGTGCCGGGAGCGGCCGCCGGCTGTTATCGTAGCGAAGATCAACTTGGAGAGTGACGACCCATGAATGCTATCGAACGAATCAAAAGCCAGCTATCGGCGGCGCCGGTGGTGCTGTACATGAAGGGTACACCCGATTTCCCGCAATGCGGATTTTCGGCTCAGACCGTGGGGGCGCTGCGCGCCTGCAAGGCGCAATTCGCCCACGTGAACATATTCGAGGATCCGGAAGTGCGCGAGGCGTTGAAAACCTACTCGAACTGGCCCACTTTCCCGCAGCTCTACGTCAACGGCGAACTGGTGGGCGGCTGCGACATCACCATCGAGATGTACAAGAACGGCGAGCTCAAGCAGATGCTCGCGGACGCAGGCGCCGTACCGGCTTAGGCGGGGCGCGATTCAGACGTCACCGCCGGGGAGCGAGGGTTCGCTCTCCAACGGTCCCATCGCGGCGAGGCGCCGGCGACTGGCGTCGAACACCCCCTGAAACTGATTGCACACCATGCAGAAGAGGTCCGCGGTGCGCTCCGCGTCGTAGGCCGCGGAGTGCGCCGAGGCGGTGTCCCATTCCAGGCCCGCCGCCAGCGTGGCGCGCATCAGCACCGTTTGGCCGAAGGCAACTCCACCCAACGTGGCGGTATCGAAACTCGAGAACGGATGGAAAGGGTTGCGCTTGACCTGGGCGCGCGCCACCGCGGCGTTCAAGAAATTCAAATCGAAGAAAGCGTTGTGCCCGACCAGCACCGCACGCGTGCAATCGGCGGCGCGAATGGCGGTGCGCACTTCGCGGAAGATACGCTGCAGCGCGTCTTCTTCCGAAATGGCGGGCCGCAGCGGATGGTGCGGGTCGATTCCGGTCACCGCGAGCGAAGCGGCTTCCATGTTGGCGCCGGGAAAAGGCGTTACGTGATAGCGAATCGTTTCGCCGCGCGCCAATGTTCCGTCGCTGCGCATTTCGATGAATACCGCCGCGATTTCCAGCAGCGCGTCGGTTTGCGAATTGAAGCCGCCGGTTTCCACGTCGATCACCACCGGCAGAAAGCCGCGAAAGCGCGTGGCGAAAGTGATGGGAGGGATCTGAGTCATGCCGATCAGGGCCCAAGGCGCCAGGCTATCGTCTCCCCGCCGCGATAGGGCACCAGCGTACCGTCCCCAAAATCATAGACTTCGGGCGGCACCCAGGACTCCTTGACCAGGGTGATGGTGTCAGCATGACGCGGCAGGCCGTAAAAATCGGCGCCGAAATGACTGGCAAACGGCTCCAACCGGTCGAGGCGGCCGGCGGATTCGAAAGCCTCGGCGTACAGCTCGATGGCGGCATGAGCGGTGAACATGCCCGCACACCCGCAGGCATTCTCCTTGCTTGCGCGCGCGTGGGGGGCGCTGTCGGTACCCAGGAAGAAGCGTGGATTGCCGCCGGTGGCGGCGGCGAGCAACGCCTGCCGGTCGCGCTCGCGCTTCAGGACAGGAAGGCAATAGTAATGCGGGCGGATGCCGCCGGAGAAGATGGCGTTTCGGTTGTGCAGCAGATGCTGAGGCGTGATCGTCGCGGCCACGCCGTGCCTCGCATCGGTGACGAATTGAACCGCACGTGCCGTGGTGATGTGCTCGAACACCACGCGCAGTCCCTGGAAGCGGTCGATCAGAGGCGCGAGCACCGAATCGATGAAATGAATCTCGCGATCGAAAACGTCCACCTCGGGTTGCGGCGACTCGCCGTGCACCAACAGGGGCATGCCGATCTCCTCCATGCGCTCGAGCACCGGGTACACCCGTGCGATGTCGGTCACGCCGGCGTCGGAGTGGGTGGTGGCGCCTGCGGGATACAGCTTGACGCCGTGGATGAAACCGCAAGCCCGTGCACGGTCGATTTCGTCCGGCGGCGTGGTATCCGTCAAGTAGAGGGTGAGCAGCGGTTCAAAGCGCGTGCTCCGAGGCAGCGCCGCCACGATTCGCCCGCGATAGGCGAGCGCCAAAGCCGCGGTGGTGACCGCGGGCTTCAGATTCGGCATCACGATCGCCCGCCCGAATCTCTCGGCCGTGAACCTGGCGACCGCCGCGAGCGCGGCCCCATCACGCAGATGCACGTGCCAGTCGTCGGGACGCCGCAGGGTCAGGGTGCTCATTTGCGCACGCGGGAGGCGCTCGCGGCGGCACGCAGTGCGGCGCGGGTCGGAGGCCAGCCGCGGCGCAGTAAATCGAGGGTGTAGCGGACTCCGAAACCGGTTATTTCCGTGGCGATGTGGGCAAGGCCGCCATGGCGCGACCCTGCGGCGAGGTCGAGGTGCAGCCACGCTATGTCCTTGGGCACAAATCGGCTGAGAAAGCGCGCGGCCAGAATGTGGTCACCCTTGCCGTCGCTTGCGCATTGCAATACGTCGGCGACCTGGCTCTCCAGGTCCGTATCGAAATCGGCATCCATGGGAAAGCACCAGACGCGCTCGCCGCTGCTGGCGCCGGCCGACTCGATCAATTCGCGCGCCTCCGGCCGGTTGGTGAATGCGCCGCTGTAGCGCTCGGTGAGTGCATACACGCATGCCCCGGTCAGCGTTGCATAGTCGATGATGGCACGCGGTTTGCGGGCCGCCGCCAGAGCGAGCGCATCCGCGAGAACCATCCTGCCCTCGGCGTCGGTGTGTATGACCTGGATGGTCGTGCCGTTGTAGGCGCGCACCACATCCTGCGGCTTGTAAGCGAGCGGACCGATCCGGTTCTCCGTGATCGCGAGCCAGCAATCCACCGGGACCTGGGAGTGCAAGGCGTGCAGTGCATACAGGCTGCCGAGGGCGACGGCGCTGCCTTCCATGTCGGTGTGCATGTCCAGCATGCTCTTGTGCGGCTTGAGGTTCGTCCCGCCGGTGTCGAAACAGATCCCCTTGCCGACCAGCGCGATCTCCGCCGTGCCGCCGCGTGCGCCGCCACGGCGACGGGCCGCCGTGCCCGGCCGATAGGAAAGGAGTGCGATGCCCGCATCGCGAGTGGCGTTGCCGCGCGAGACGGCGAGAAACGCGCCGGCGCCGAGACGCTTCAGTTGAGTCTCGCCATGGAAGGTGAAACGCAGCTTCAGCCGACGCGACAGTTCCTGCAGGAAACGCCGGTAGCCGCGTGCGTCGAGGGTGTTGGGGGGCAGCGCCGTCAGCCATCGGGCCAGATTGTTCCCCGCGGATGTCGCGAGCGTCAGATCGAGTTCGGGCAGCTTCTTCCCCGAGGCCACATCGATCCGCGACAGTCGGGTGCGTGGTTTCGGCTTGCTCTTGAATGAAGCGAAGCGGAACGCCGCCGCTTGGAGCGCCGCGACGGTGGCGTTCAACGTGGCATTCGCCGCGTCCGCCACACAGCCCTGCTGCCAGAGCAGCAGCGATTGCGGTTCCCCGTCCAAGGCACTGCGCGCGAGCTTGCCCGCCGCCTGCAATCGTTCGAAGGTGCCGGCCTCGTCCGCCAGACAGGCCACGATCAGGAGTGTCTGCGCCCGCGTTCCGACTCTCAGGTGAAAGCAATCGCCGGCTTTCTGCACCCTGCGCGCGAACAGCCCGCGCAGCACCGCACCGTGAGGCAGGGTCTTCCAGTCCGCATCGGTCGGCGACAGCGGCAAGAACACGAGGGCGCTCGAATACCCGGCGAGGCGCGATGCGGTGATCCGCGGGCCGATTTGGCGCACCGGCACGAGCAGCTGGTCGAAGGGCAAGCGAGTGGGCATATCGTGAAATCGCAAGCCTATCCCTTGCTTGACCGTGAAAAACCAAACCCCGAAGATAGCGCCGATTGATAACGCAGTGGCAGTTAGCGCGGCAGCGCTGTAACGTGCCTGCCATCTTAACAGGACGCGTGGGCGTGTGCATTTTATGACTCAACAATCGCCATACGAAGACATCGACCCCGTCGAAACGCAGGAGTGGCTGGAATCGATCGATTCCGTGCTGCGCGCGCAAGGTCCGGAACGCGCGCACTTTTTGCTCGAGAAATTGGTCGATTTCACGCGCCGCTCCGGCACCTACCTGCCCTTCAAACCGAACACCGCATACCTGAACACCATCTCCAAGGCGCAGGAGCCGGATTATCCCGGCGACCGCTCCCTCGAACGGCGCAACGAGGCCTACATCCGCTGGAATGCCCTCGCCATGGTGGTGCAGGCGAATCGCTCGAATTCCGAGTACGGGGGGCACCTCGCTTCGTATGCCTCGGCGGCCACGCTCTATGAAGTCGGATTCAATCACTTCTGGCGCGCCAAGAGCGCCGCACACCCCGGCGACATGGTCTTCATACAGGGACATTCGAGCCCGGGAATCTATGCTCGCGCGTATCTCGAGGGGCGCCTGGACGAGAGTCAGCTGCTGCGCTTTCGCCAGGAAGTCAAGGGCGGCGGGTTGTCGTCCTATCCGCACCCGTGGCTGATGCCGGACTTCTGGCAGTTTCCCACGGTGTCGATGGGATTGGGTCCGATGACCGCGATTTTCCAAGCGCGCTTCGTGCGCTACCTGGAGAACCGCGGCATCGTTCCTCCGTCGGACCGCAAGGTGTGGGCATTCCTGGGCGACGGCGAAATGGACGAGCCCGAGTCGATGGGTGCGCTCACGATGCCGGTGCGCGAGAAGCTCGACAACCTCATCTTCGTCATCAATTGCAACCTGCAGCGGCTCGACGGGCCGGTGCGCGGAAACGGCAAAATCATTCAGGAGCTCGAAGCCGCATTCCTCGGCGCCGGCTGGAACGTCATCAAGGTGCTGTGGGGGTCGCGCTGGGATCCCCTGCTCGAGCGCGACCAAAAGGGGCTGCTCAAGCGATTGATGGAAGAGTGCGTGGACGGTGAATACCAGAATTTCAAATCCAAGGGCGGCGCCTACACGCGCGAGCATTTCTTCGGCAAGTATCCCGAGCTCAAGGAGATGGTCGCGAACATGTCGGACGAGGAGATTTGGCGGCTGAATCGCGGCGGCCACGATCCGCAGAAAGTCTACGCCGCCTACGCCTCCGCGGTTGCAAACAAGGGCGTGCCGACCGTGATATTGGCGAAAACCGTCAAGGGATTCGGGATGGGCAAGGCGGGCGAGGGCCTGAACTCGGCCCATCAGCAGAAAAAGCTCGGCGACGAGGCGCTCAAGGAGGTTCGCGACCGCTTCAACATTCAAATCACCGACGAAGAGATCGCGGGATTGACGTTTCGAAAGCCGGCTGCGGAGAGCGAAGAGCTGCGCTATCTACAGGCGCATCGTGCCGCTCTCGGCGGCTATCTGCCGGCGCGCACTTCGACCGCGCCCCCGCTGGCGGTGCCGCCGCTCGAAGCGTTCAGCTCGCTCATCGAGGGCACCGCTGATCGCGAAATCTCCACCACGATGGCGCTGGTGCGCATGCTCACCGCCCTGGTCAAGGACAAGAACATCGGCAAGCACATCGTCCCCATCGTTCCCGACGAAGCGCGCACCTTCGGCATGGAAGGCATGTTCCGCCAGATCGGCATCTATTCGTCGGTCGGGCAGCTCTACACGCCGCAAGACGCCGACCAGCTCATGTTCTATCGCGAGGACAAACAGGGGCAGATTCTCGAGGAAGGCATCAACGAAGCGGGGAGTCTGTGCTCCTGGATCGCCGCCGCGACGGCGTATGCGAACCATGGCGTGAGCATGGTGCCCTTCTATATCTACTATTCCATGTTCGGTTTTCAGCGCGTGGGGGACTTCATGTGGGCCGCGGGAGACAGTCAGGCGCGCGGATTTCTGGTGGGCGGCACCGCCGGACGCACCACGCTCGCCGGCGAAGGTCTGCAGCATCAGGACGGCCACAGTCAACTGGTCATGACCGCGATTCCGAATTGCCTGGCATACGATCCGGCCTACGCCTATGAATTGGCGGTGATCGTGCAGGACGGCCTGCGGCGGATGTACCAGGAGCAGGAAAGCGTCTTTTACTACATCACGTGCATGAACGAGAACTACGCTCATCCGGCCATGCCGGCGGGAGTTGCTCAGGGCATTTTGAACGGCATGTATCTGCTGCAAACCGGCGGCCGCGGCAAGGTTCGCGTGACGCTGTTCGGTTCCGGAACCATTTTGCGAGAGGTGCTGGCGGCGGCGGAGCTACTGGAGAGGAACTACCGGGTGCCTGCCGACGTGTATTCGGTCACGAGCTTCAGCGAGTTGCGCAGGAACGCGCTGGCGGTGGAGCGCCGCAACCTGCTGCATCCTCACGAGCCGAGGCAGCTGACCTATGTGCAGCAGGCATTGGCGGAGCGCGAGGGTCCCTTCATTGCCGCCACCGACTACATGAAGACCGTGGGGGACCAGATCCGGCAATGGGTTCCCGGGCGCTATGTGGTGCTCGGCACGGACGGCTACGGCCGCAGCGATTCGCGGGCCGAGCTGCGGCGATTTTTCGAAGTGGACCGGCATTATGTGGTGATCGCCGCGCTCAAGGCGCTCGCCGACGACGGCAAGATCGACGTGCAGACGGTCAGTGATGCAATGCAGGCGTTCGGAATCGATCCGGAAAAATCCAACCCTCTGTCGGTCTAAGGTCCCCTCACCGTGACTAATCCAATCGAAGTTCTGGTTCCGGACATCGGCGGCTTCAAAGACGTCAGCGTGATCGACGTTCTCGTCAAGGATGGCCAGGAGATCGACAAAGAAGCACCCTTGATCACGATCGAAACGGAAAAAGCGGCAATGGACGTGCCTTCACCGATGGCGGGGCGCATCGCGCAGGTCAAGCTGAAGCAGGGAGACAAGGTATCCCAGGGGTCGCTCATCCTGTTGATCGAACCGGCTGCGGCTGCGGCTGCGGCCGCGGCGAGCGGTGAACCCCCGTCCGCTGCGGCACGGGCTGCGCCTGCACCCACATCCGCACCTGCGCCCGCACCTGCTCCGGCGCCCGCGGCAGCGCGTAGCGGTCCGCCGCCGGCCGCACCGACACCCTCGCCCGCAGGTGCGGCGCCTCCCACGGGCGCGCCCGCTGCGCGCACCGCGGCGGCCGTCGATGAGCAAGCATTCTCGAGAGCTTACGCGAGTCCGTCGGTTCGAAAATTTGCGCGCGAGCTGGGTGCCGATCTCGGCAGCATTGCGGGCACCGGCGCGAAGGGGCGCATCACTCAGGAGGATGTGAAGGCTCATGTAAAGAGACTTCTGACGGCACCGCAGGGTTCGTCAGCGGGTTCGCCGCTGCCCCGGGTGCCGGTCGTGGATTTCGCCCAGTTTGGGCCGATCGAGATCAAACCGCTGTCGCGGATTCAGCGCATCTCCGGTGCGAGGCTGCAGGCCAGCTGGATCAATCTGCCGCACGTGACGCAGCACGAGGACGCGGACATCACGGAGCTCGAGACGGCGCGTGCTGCGCTGAAGAGCAAGGCCTCGGAAGAAGGCGTGCGACTCACGCCCTTGGCATTCATCATCAGGGCCTGTCTGCTGGCCCTGAAGGAGTTCCCCCGATTCAACGCCTCGCTCGATGCGGGCGGCGAAAATCTGGTCTTGAAGAAATACTTCAACATCGGCTTCGCCGCCGATACGCCGAATGGATTGGTGGTGCCTGTCATCGCGAACGCCGATCGGCTGAATCTTTATGAGGTCGCGCGCGTTCTGGCGACGATGTCGGAAAGGGCGCGGGCCGGAAAACTGAAGAATACCGAGATGCAGGGCGGGACATTCACCATCTCGAGTCTGGGCGGTATCGGCGGCACATCATTCACGCCCATCATCAACGCGCCGGAAGTCGCCATCCTCGGCGTATCCAAATCGAGCCAAAAGCCGGTCTATGACCGGGGCGCATTCTTGCCGCGCCTCATGCTGCCGCTGTCATTGTCCTACGATCACCGGGTAATCGACGGCGCCGAAGCCGCGCGCTTCGTGGTGTTTCTGGCGAAAGCGCTGGGCGACGTCAAGGCGCTGCTATGAGCCGCGTGGAGGTGCGCGTTCCGGAGCTTGGCGACGCGAAAGGCGTCAATGTCGTCGAGGTGCTGATCAAGAAGGGCAGCGAGATTCGCCTCGAGGATCCGCTGATCACGCTCGAGAGCGAGAAGGCCTCGATGGACGTTCCGTCTCCGGTGAGCGGCGTCGTCAGCTCTGTCGAAGTGAAGAAGGGCGATGAAGTATCGGCCGGCGCACTGATCGCCGTGGTCGAAGTGGCCGGCGCGGCGGCGGAACCCGCGGCTCCGGCAACACCCGCGGTTGCGGCAACACCCGCGGCCGCGACCTCGCCGATCTCTGCGGCGCCAATCGAACCCGCAAAGCCGGCCCCGGTTTCCGGCCGCACCGACGGGGCTCCCGCGGGCGCAGTCGATCTGGTGGTGCTCGGCGCCGGCGTGGGCGGCTACACCGCAGCGTTTCGGGCCGCCGATTTGGGCCTCAAAGTGACGCTGATCGAGCGCTGGCCGGTGCTCGGTGGAGTGTGCTTGAACGTCGGCTGCATTCCGTCCAAGGCGCTGCTGCATGCCGCCCGCGTGGTCGAGGACGCAGCGGACATGGCCGCCTCCGGAATCGTGTTCGGCGCGCCGCAAATCGATCGCGACAAATTGCGGGCCTGGAAGAATCGCGTGGTTTCCAGACTGACCAATGGCCTCACGCTGCTCGCCAAACAGCGCAAAGTGGATGTGATCCGGGGCGAGGCCGGATTTTCGGGCCCCTTCTCCCTGGAGGTGAAGGGCGAAAGCGGTTCGAGGCGCATCGATTTCAAGCAGTGCATCATCGCGGCAGGCTCTGAATCCGCGCGGCTGCCGGGAATGCCGGATGATCCTCGGGTCATCGATTCGACCGGCGCATTGGAGCTTCCACCCGGGTGCAAGCGGTTGCTCGTGATCGGAGGCGGCATCATCGGGCTCGAGATGGCCTGCGTGTACGATGCGCTCGGCGCGCGGGTGACCGTGGTCGAGTTGAGCGAGGGCTTGATGCCCGGCACGGACAGGGACCTGGTGCGGCCGCTGCAGAAGCGAATCGACAAGCGCTACGAGCGCATTTTGCTCAACACCAAGGTCGCCAAACTCGAATCCCTCCCCGAAGGTCTGCGCGCGGCCTTCGAAGGACCCGGTGCCCCGGAACCGCAGGTCTACGACCGGGTGCTGGTGTCGGTGGGGCGTACCGCCAACGGAAACGCCATCAACGCCGGCGCGGCCGGAGTCGCCGTCAGCCCGCGCGGCATCATCGCGGTGGACAGGCAGATGAGAACCAACGTACCGCACATCTTTGCGATCGGCGATGTGGTCGGGGCACCGATGTTGGCTCATAAGGCCAGCCACGAGGCGAAGGTCGCTGCGGAAGCTGCGGCGGGACACAAGTCGGCATTCGATGCGCGTTGCATTCCCTCGGTGGCGTATACCGATCCGGAAATCGCCTGGGTGGGCGTCAACGAAATCGAGGCCAAAGCGCACAACATCGATTACGGCAAGGGCCTGTTTCCCTGGGCCGCCAGCGGCCGGGCCCTGGCGCTGAATCGCGACGAAGGGTTTACCAAGCTTCTGTTCGACAAGCAGACGCACCGGGTCATCGGCGCAGGAATCGTGGGTTCGAACGCCGGTGACTTGATCGCCGAAGTGGGGCTTGCGATTGAAATGGGCGCCGACGCGGCCGATATCGGCTTGACCATCCATCCGCACCCGACTCTCTCGGAGACCGTGGCGTTCGCGGCAGAGGCCTTCGAGGGCACCCTGACGGATCTTTACATTCCGAAGCGATAGGGTCCATTCATGCGGTTGCACCGTCACCGTTCATTCGCGCTTGCCTTTATTCTCGCCTTCGCGGGGCTCGCAGCGTTGCCGGCGCGGTCGGACGAAGCTTGCATGGATTTCAAATGGGACGTCAGCGCGGAGCGGGCCCTGTTCGCCGGGACGCCGGCGGCATCGACCGCGGGAAAGGACGCGAGGTCCGCACCGATCGTCGTGCCGAACCGCCTATATTCCATTCGGCTCGCGCCCCAGGACCTCGTGAAGTTCGCGGCGTCCCCGGCGAAGAATCCGGCGGGCGTGAGCGCCTACGCCGGTCTCGTGACATTGAAGATTTCGACGCCCGGCAGCTACCGAATTTCGGTCGACTTGCCGCTGTGGATCGACGCGGTGTCAGATGGTCAGCGGCTGGGGGCTTCGGATTTTCAAGGACAGCACGAGTGCGCCGCGCCGCATAAGATCGTCCAGTTCGATCTTGCCAAGGCGGGCGTCTTCATACTGCAGTTGAGCAGCGCAAAGACCGATCACGTGCTGCTCACGGTCACCCCCGCACCTCCGCGCAAGCTCTGACGAGGACGCAACGCTTGGCCCTCTCATTGAGATTTCGAGTCGACTTTGGCAGCCGCTGCTCCATCGGAATCGGCAAGATCGAGCTCCTCGAGGCCATCGAGCGTACCGGTTCGATATCGCAGGCCGCGCGCGACATGAGGATGAGCTATCGCCGCGCTTGGCTGCTGCTCGAGGATCTGAACGTGAGCTTCGATCAACCGGTGACTCATGCGAGCGTGGGGGGGCGCGGCGGCGGCGGCGTGGTCCTGACGCCCTTCGGCACCCGAATGGTCGCGGGATACCGCCGATTGGAATCCAGCCTCCGACCCCTCGCCGTTGCCTGCCTGGAAGAGGTCGGCAGGCATGCCAAAGCCGGTTCCTCAAAACGAACGATCCGGTCTGCTTCGATCAAAAAGAAGGCAGCGCTTCGAAGGCGCTAGGACAGGCTCCGAATGCGGATTTGCAGCGCGTTCACGGGGATGCGATGCAATTCTTCAGAAAGGACGCCTTGTCCGCGCCAACCAGCTTCCTGGCCTTTACGGCTTTGAGGCATGCAGTGCGTTTGGCATGTTTCGCCGCTGCGTCGCCGGTGGGCGATGCGATCGGGCTGCCCGCCGGCGCTGCTGCGGCGGGGGCATCGCTTCCTTGAGCCGGTCGGGCGGGCGGAGCCGTCCCGGCCGGAGCTGCGGCAAGTACGGCGGCTGCGGCCAACAGGGCCAGGACGGCCGTGGCCCCGGTTGAAAAACGCATGCTCATTTCCTCCAAGGGTTAGGGTCGCCGGCAAGCGCCAATATCCGCCGAGGATAGCGCCGGGGGACGATCGGACCGATGAAGCGCTGATGAAGCTTGCTTAACCTTCAGGAACCCTCTCGGCCGGGTCACTCCAGATGCCGGCGGGCGAGGGCCAGATAGTGCGATTCGTCGGGGGGGTGTCCGTCGTGCTGCGCCTGCCACAGCGTCTCGCCGAGCGCATCCATGAGCACGTGTTCGGCACGGTGCAAATCGCCGTACCGGGCCTGCAACAGCCGATGCACCTCGCGCACTCCGGGCGGCCGATCGACGGAAAGCTGATCGCGTACCGCGAGGTGCAGTCCCATGTGCAGGAACGGATTCTCGGCCGCGCCGGCCGCGAACGAGACCGCTGATTCCTCATCGCTCACGAGGGCTTGATATTCAGGATGAGCGCCGATGACATCGGCAATCGTGGCCTCGAGCGGCGTGAGGGGCGTCCGGGCCAGGTGCTTGCGCCACGTCTCCGCGTAAGTGCGGCGCAATTGATCGCGGGTATGAGTGTCAAATACGGGCATGGGTCTTGTGTCGATACTCGCAAAGATCCGCGATGATGCAGGTGGGGCACGACGGCGCGCGGGCCTTGCAAACATACCGCCCGTGCAGAATCAGCCAGTGATGCGCGTCCATCAGAAACTCGGCCGGCACCAATTTCAAGAGCTTGTCCTCGACCGCGCGCACCGTCTTGCCGCGCGCCAAACCCGTGCGATTCGCGACGCGAAATATATGAGTGTCCACCGCCATGGTGGCTTCTCCGAACGCCGTGTTCAAGATGACATTGGCGGTTTTTCTGCCGACGCCCGGCAGGCGCTCGAGTTCCTCACGCGAGGCGGGCACTTCACCGGCATGCTGCTCGAGCAACAGGCGGCAGGTTGCGATGATGTTCCTGGCCTTGTTGTTGTAGAGCCCGATCGACTTGATGTATGCGGACAGACCGGCAACTCCCAGGGCCAGCATCGCCTGCGGCGTATTGGCATCGCGGAACAGGACCGCAGTGGCCTTGTTCACGCTCTTATCCGTGGCTTGGGCAGACAGCATCACCGCCACCAAGAGTTCGAAAGGTGATCGAAAGACCAATTCGGTGCGCGGGGCCGGGTTGGCTGCGCGCAGTCGCGTGAATATCGCGCGCCTCTTCGCCTCGTTCACCGAGCGCCCGGCTGCGGCACGGCCGCTTTCTTGGCGGCGAGTTCGCGCCGGCGGTCATCCGCCCGCCTCAGCAGGCGGGCGTTATGCGCGACGTAGCGCATGCGATTGAGGGCAGGCTGATTGCCGGCGCCTTGCGCTGCTTCCTTGATCTCGATGCAATCGACCGGACAGGGGGGCAGGCACAGTTCGCAGCCCGTACAGCGTTCTGCAAGAACGGTATGCATGTATTTTGCGGCGCCTACGATGGCATCCACGGGGCAGGGCGCGAGGCAGCGCGCGCAGCCGATGCAGCGCGATTCATCGATCCAGGCCACGCGCGGCGGAGTCTCCTCGCCGTGGATCGGATTCAAGGGCAGCGGGGGCCTGCCCAAAAGAGCGGCCAGGGCCGATATGGTGGCGCTGCCGCCCGGCGGGCATTGATTGATCTCGGCCGCGCCGCTCGCGAGGGCGGCCGCGTACGGCTTGCAGCCGTCATACCCGCAACGGGTGCATTGCGTTTGAGGGAGCAACGCGTCGATGCGCGCCGCGAGTTCGGGCGCGGGCTCGTGGACCATGTTATTTGATGCGCATACCGGGCGTCGCCCCCATGTCGGGCGACAGGATGAAGATGTCCTTTCCGCCGGGACCCGCGGCCAGCATCATGCCCTCCGACGTGCCGAAGCGCATTTTTCGGGGCTCCAGATTTGCGACGACGGCGATGAGGCGGCCTGCCAGGCTCGTATGATCGTATGCCGCGCGGATGCCGGCAAGAATTTCACGCTCGCCGAGCTCGCCGAGATCGATGCGCAATTTCAGAAGCTTGTCGGCGCCGGGCACGAGATCGGCACTCAACACCCTGGCAACACGAAGGTCGACCCGCAGGAAATCGTCGATCGAAATCAAATTGCCCTCGACCGCCGCCGCCGCCGCAAGCGTGGCGGCATCGGAGGCTCGCGGCGCGGCGGCGGGTGCTGCAGGCGGCGCCGGCGCGGGCGCTTCCGGTTCGACCAGGCGCGCCACTGCCTTGGCATCCAATCGAGTCGCCAGCGGTTCGTACGGGGCGATCGTCGTCCCGAGGCGCGGCGAAGCGGCATCCGTCCAGCGCCAATCGGACTCTTGAAAGAAATGCCGCACCTTCGCCGCCATGGCCGGCAACACCGGCTGCAGGTAGATCATCAGCACCCTGAACAAATTCAAGCCCTGGGTGCATGCGCTCTGCACCTCAGCCGTCCGTTCGGCCTGCTTTGCAAGCATCCACGGCTTTTGCATGTCGATGTATTGGTTGGCGCGGTCGGCCAGCGCCATGATGTCGCGAATGGCACTCGCCGTGTCCCGGGATTCGTACGCTTGGGCGATCGCCTCGCCCGCCGCGACGAAGGCGGAGTACAGATCCGGATCGGGCAAGGCCGGGCCCAGGATGCCCGCCGAGCTCTTGGTGATGAACCCTGCGCACCGGCTCGCGATGTTCACCAACTTACCCACGATGTCCGAATTCAGCCGCGTAGTGAATTCGTCCAGATTCATGTCGATGTCGTCGATTGCGGGTCCCAGCTTGGCGGCGAAATAGTAGCGCAGATATTCGGGTTGGAAGCTCTCCAGATAGCGCCGTGCCGTGATGAAGGTGCCGCGCGACTTGGACATTTTCTGGCCGTTGATGGTGACGAAGCCGTGCGCGTGCACGGCGGTGGGGCGCCGCATGCCCGCCGCCTGCAGCACCGCGGGCCAGAACAGAGTATGGAAATACAAAATGTCCTTGCCGATGAAATGGTGAAGCTCCGCCGCCGAATCGGGTTCCAGAAAATCGTCGAATTGCAGACCGGCCCGCGCGCACAACTGCATGAAGCTGCCGAGATAGCCGATCGGTGCATCGAACCACACGTAGAAATACTTTCCCGGCGCGCCGGGGATTTCGAAGCCGAAGTAGGGGGCGTCGCGCGAAATGTCCCAATCGCGCAGACCCTGCGAAAACCATTCGTCGAGCTTGCGGGCGACGCTTTCCTGCACGGCGCCGCTGCGCACCCATGCGCTCAGCGGCTTTTCGAACTCGCTCAACTTGAAGAAGTAGTGTTCCGACTCGCGCCAGACGGGCGGGGTGCCGGTCACCACGGAGACGGGGTTTTTGAGGTCGGCGGGCGTATAGGTGGATCCGCAATTCTCGCACGAATCTCCGTACTGGTCGGCCGTGCCGCAAACCGGACAGATGCCTTTGACGTAACGGTCCGGCAGAAACATCCTGGCCGTCTCGTCGTATGCCTGGCGTACGCTTCGTCTGTCGATGTAGCCTGCGTCCCGCAGTGCGATGTACATCCGGTCGCACACCGCGCGGGTTTCCGGCGAATGCGTGGAACCGAAATTGTCCATGCCGATCAGCATGTCGGCCAAATCGCGCCGGTGTTCGACGTGGACCCGTGCGATCAGTTCTTCCGGCGTCAACCCCTCGGATTGCGCCTTGAGCATGATGGGAGTGCCGTGGGTGTCATCCGCGCACACGTAGTAGCACTCATGCCCACGGAGCTTCTGAAAACGCACCCAGACATCGGTTTGGATGGCCTCGAGAATGTGGCCGAGATGCAAAGGGCCATTGGCGTAATAAAGCGCGCTGGTGACTAGAATTCGGCGTCGTTGGGTCATGCCAAATTATGCCACGCCGGCGCGGCCCGGTGGGCGAAGCGCCCGGCGCGGCGCCCGGCGCGCGGATCCGAACGGGGTTAGGATGCCTCGCGGAACTGCTCGAATCGGGACTTGTTGATCGCCTTTTTGAAGGCTTCCTTGCCGGTGATCAGCCGCTGATCCATCAACGCCTGGATGGCCGTGTCCATCAATCTCATGCCCACCGCCGATCCGCTCTGCATGGCGTTTTCCAGCTGGTCCATCTTTCCCTGCCGTATCAAGTTGGCGACGGCAGGCGTATTGATCAGGACCTCGAGGGCCGCGACGCGGCCCTGTTTGTCGGCCTTCGGGATGAGCTGCTGGGAGACGACGCCGCGCAGGCTGGTCGACAGCATGGTGCGGACGTGCGGCTGCTTGTCCGCGGGAAACGCGTTCACCAAGCGATCGACCGTCGCCGCCGCGCCGTTGGTGTGCAGGGTTCCCATCACGAGAATGCCCATTTCCGCCGCCGTCACGGCGATGCTCATGGTCTCGAGGTCGCGCAGCTCGCCCACCAGAATGACGTCGGGATCCTCGCGCAACGCCGACAGCAAGGCGGTCGAGAACGAGGTGGCATGCACGCCGATTTCGCGCTGGCTGATCAGGCAGTTCTTGCGCAGATGCACGAACTCGATCGGATCTTCGATGGTGAGGATGTGGCCCTTTTCGCGGTTGTTGATGTCGTCGATCATGGCGGCGAGCGTGGTGGACTTGCCCGAACCGGTCTTGCCGGTGACCAAAATCAAGCCGCTGTTGATCCTGCACAAACCCATCACGGCTTCCGGCAATTGGAGCTCCGCAGCGGTCTTGGCCTTCGAGGGAATCGCGCGGAATACCGCGCCCATGCCGTTCAGCTGGCGCATCACATTGACCCGGAACCGGGCGACATTCGGGATGCTGTAGGCGAAATCGGTGCCGTCCTTGGCCTCGAAACGCTCGGCCGACAATTTCGGCATGATCTCGTACAGAGTCTTCTTGACCATCTCCGCAGCCAGCGGCTCCGGACTGATCGACTTCAGTTCGCCGTACTGCCGCACGCGCGGCGGGTCGCCCGCGATGAAATGAAGATCCGATCCGTTGCGCTCCAGCACCTGGTTCAAATAGCTGTCGATGGCCGGCATGGAGCCTCTCTTAATGGGCCGCCGGTTCGGCGGTCGGGGCGCCTGCCAGGTCGGCCACGAAGCGCTGGAACTGACGCTTGTCGGACGCGTATGTGTAGGCGTGCTCCGGATCAACCTCCTTGGCGTTGATGGCCGCGAGCAGGGCCTGATCCATCAGTTGCATGCCGTGCTCCTTGCCCATTTGCAGCTGGCTCGGAATTTGGTGCGACTGATCGGTCATGATGAGCTTGCCGATCGCCTTCGTGAGCACCATGACCTCGCACACGGCGCGGCGCGCCCGCTGATCGGGGCTCTTGATGAGCACCTGCGTGATCACCGCGATCAGGCTCTGCGCAAGGAAGCTCTTGGTTTGCTCGCGCTCGTCGGTGGGCAACGCATCGATGATGCGGTCGATCGTCTTGGTGGCGCTGGTCGTGTGAAGGGTTCCGAGGACGAGGTGCCCCGTCTCCGCGGCGGTCATGGCCATGGAGATGGTTTCCGCATCGCGCAACTCGCCGACCAGGATCACATCCGGATCCTCGCGCATGGCCGCGCGCACGCCCTCTGCGAAGGACGGCAGGTGCGTTCCCAATTCACGCTGAATGACCTGGCTCGACTTGCTGCGGTGAACGAATTCGATCGGGTCTTCCAGGCTGATGATGTTGAGCGAGCGGGTGGTGTTCAAATGGTCGATCATCGCGGCGAGCGTCGTGGATTTGCCCGTGCCGGTGGAGCCCGTGACCAGGATCATTCCCTGGTGGTAGTCGCAAAGCTTCTTGACGATGGGCGGGAGCCCCAGTTGCTCCATGGTGGGCATCTGGGTGGGAATCGCGCGAAAAGCGGCGCCGATCCCGGTTTCCTTGCGAAAGACATTGGCGCGAAAGCGGCCGCCGTCCGTCGATACATACGAGAAGTCGATGTCGTTGCCGGCGCGCAGGTGTTTCTGCTGGTTCTGGGTCAGCACCTCGGTGATGTAGCTCTCGAGTTCGGCCTCACCCAGCTCGCGAAACTTGATGGGCATCAAGTCCCCGTGCATCCGCAGCATCGGAGGCACCCCGACGGCGAGATGCAGATCCGAGCAGCCCTGGGCCACGCCCAACTTGAGGAACGCGTCGATTCTTGCCATAACGTGCAAGGCTACCCGTAAGCAGTTGGATTTTCGAGCGTTTAGGCCCTGAATGGGCCATAAACGTGAGGTCCGTCAACCGTTTATTGGAATTTTTCGAGCGCCAGCCGCAGCTCATCCATGGTTTGCGCGCGCTTGGCCTTGTCCAACGACATGCATTTCATGACCAAGTTGTTCAATTCCAAGGGCAATTCCTTGTTTATGTCGATCGGTGGCCGAGCCTTGCCCTGCACGTGCTGGTACATGACCGACATGTGATCGCCTCGCGAATAGGGCGGCACGCCGCTGAACATCTCGTAGAGAATGACGCCCAGACTGTAGATGTCGGCCCGCTCGTCGACCTTCTTGCCCAAAATCTGCTCCGGCGCCATGTATTTGGGGGATCCGATGACATAGCCGGTCTTCGTCAACTGGGTATCGCCCTGGGTTTGCGCCGCGGCGACGCCGAAGTCCACGATCTTCAGCAGACCGTCATTGTCGATCAAGATGTTCGCCGGCTTCAAATCGCGGTGAACGATGCCGGCCTGGTGCGCGACCGCCATGCCGGTCGCGATGTCGATCCCGAATTTGACGGCCCGTTTGAGCGCCACGGGTTTCTCGTTGACGATCTCCCCACCCAGGGTGTGCGACGGAAAATATTCCATCGAGATGGCGTAATTGCCGCGGATGTAGAGGAAGTCGTAGATGCGGATGACGTTCTTGTGGGTGATCTTGCGGCTGTAACGCAGCTCGTGCACGAAGCGCTTCATCATCTCTTCGTCCGCCGACACGTTCGGATTCAGGAATTTGAGGATCAGCCGCTCTTCGACCACGGTGTCTTCCATCAGCAGCACCGTGCCGAAGGCGCCCTTGCCGATCTTTTCGATGAATTTGTAGCGGCCCTCGATGATGTCGCCGGATTTCAGGGTGGCGATGTCCAGCTTGTTCGCCTGAACCTCGTGCTCCTGCACGACCTTGGCGATATCCTGATTGTCGATCAGCAGGGTCTTCGCCGGCTCCTGCATTTTTTCCGCACGTTGATTGGCGACGATCTGCTGGGTTGAGAAACGATTGTCCAGTTCCAGAATCGCGCGGGCGACGGCCTGGCTGACGGTTGCGTCGGCGTTGTTCGCGACCGCCTGCAGCCGAACGCGAATGGTTTCGGCGCGCCTTTCATCGGCGAGCTTGGCAAGCGCCGCCACCACCTCCGATTTTATCTCGTTCTCCGGCCGCTGCAGCATGGGCAGCAGGTGCTCGATGCACTTCTGGTCGCCGATCTTGCCGATGGCGCGGATGACGGTCGGCAGGGACTTGGGCTCGCTTCCGCCCAGCATTTCGATGAAGCGAGGCAGCGATTTGGTGCTGCCGATTTCGGCGAGGGCGTCCACGGCGCGTTCGCTCACCCACCAGTCGGGATCCTTGGTGGCCTCGAGCAGCTGCGCCACCGCGCGCTCGTCCTTGGTCTGATTCAGGATTTCAATGGCGGCGCGCCGGATGTCCTGATTCTCGTCCTTGATCAGCGTCAGCACCGCATCGACGACGCGCGGACCGCCGATCTTGCCGAGGGCGTCGGCCGCGCGGGTGCGCACCCACCAGTCGCTGTCGGCGATCACCTCGAGCAGGTACTTGACCGATTTCGAGGTGCCGACGACGTTCAAGACCTCGACCGCCGCCCGGCGCGCGTATTCGTTCTCGTCCTTCAGCACGTCGACCAGGTACTTGACCGTGTCCGGATGATTGGCATGGACGACGACGTCGACCGCCTTGTTTTGAACCTCGATTTCCGGATCGCGCAGCATGCTGCAAAGAACAGCCATGTCGAACGGCCCGTCCATGCGCGCGAGCGCCGAAAGCGCGGCCGAGCGAATGAACTTGCTGTTGTCCTTGAGTTGCTTCTGCACCGCCTGCTGCACCCTGGGCGTGTTGAAGCGCGCCAGCACATTGATGATGTGCAGGCGGGCCACCGGGTCCTTCCCCTCGATTCTGGCGATCAGATCGTCGATCGAGGACTCGTCGGCGATTTCACCGATCACCTTGAACAATCCGCTGCGCTCGCTGGGCTCCTGCCCGTAGGCCGCGTTCAATAGCTCGCGCACCGTGAAGCGGCTCTTTTGCGCGGCGATCACATCGAGAATGGCCTGCTTCGGCATGCCGGGCTTCGCCAGGGCATCGAGCAGCGCGCTCGCAGGATAATTCTTGCTCGACGACAGCGCCCATGCGATTCCGGACATTGCGCGGCCGTTCGCATCCGCCATGGTCTTGAACAATTGCGGCAGGGTTTTGGCATCGATCAGCCGCGACAGCGCCTCGACGTAGGCCAGGGTCTCGCGTTTTTCCGCCGTGGTGAGGGCCCCGACGATGGGTTCTATGGCGCTCGGCCCGAGCGCAACGAGTCTTTCCAAAGCCTTTTGCGCCAGGGGGCTGCCTGGATTGCCGCTGGATTTAACCTCGGCGATGAGCCGATCGGCACGATAATTGGCGAATAAACTCATTCGGTGCCTTCAAGTTGCACATCCCTCGGGAGCCATCCATTCTCACCGTAAGTTTTGGGGCCCGCCGCGGTTTCCGATTCCACATCAGATTATGCCATACCGCACGCAATTCCCGGCCTGCGGTACAATCGGCCATTCATATGAATCAAGATACCGCCGCCGCTGGCGTTTTCCGCGAACGCCTGAGCATTTATATCGATCCCTATCTGGGCCAGTCCCTGGGGGACGCCAAGAGTGTGGCATCCGTCACATTAGAGGGCGGCGTTCTGAGCGTCGAGCTCGTCCTGGGCTTTCCCTGTGCGGACTATGAGGATGAACTCAAGGCGGCCCTGGTCGAACACCTTCAGCCCCTCTTGGGAGCGCTCCGGTTGGACCTGAATCTAAGGGCGCAAATCACGGCGCATGCCGTGCAGCGCACCCTCAAACCCATGGCAAACGTGAAGAACATCGTCGCAGTAGCCTCGGGCAAGGGCGGGGTGGGCAAGTCCACGACCGCGGCGAATCTGGCGCTCGCCTGGGCGGCGCAAGGGGCCAAGGTCGGCTTGCTGGACGCCGACATCTACGGTCCTAGTCAGCCCCTCATGATGGGCCTGACCGGCGCCAAACCGGTCAGCGCGGACGGCAAACACCTCAGCCCTTTGCTTGCCCATGGCGTCGAGGTGATGTCCATCGGTTTCATGATCGATCCGGAACAACCCATGGCCTGGCGGGGGCCAATGGTGACCTCGGCGCTGACGCAGCTGCTCGGCGAGACGAATTGGGGTGAACTGGATTATCTGGTCGTCGACATGCCGCCGGGAACGGGCGACATCCAGTTGACGCTGGCCCAGCGGGTTCCCGTCAGCGGCGCCGTCATCGTCACCACGCCCCAGGACATCGCTTTGCTGGATGCCCGCAAGGGCCTCAAGATGTTCGAGAAGGTCGAGGTTCGCGTGCTGGGAGTGGTCGAAAACATGAGCTTGCATGTGTGCAGTCAATGCGGGCACGTCGAACACATATTCGGCAGCGGCGGCGGCGGCCGCATGGCCGCGCAGTACGGCGTGCAATTGCTGGGCGAACTGCCCCTCGACATCCGCATCCGCGAGGATGCGGACGGCGGCGCGCCCACGGTGGTCGCCGAGCCCGGCAGCGCGCGTGCGCAGGCCTACTTCAAGATGGCGCGCCGTACGGCGGCGCGGCTGGCCACCTTGAACAAGGATTACAGCAGGGCATTTCCCAAGATCACCGTCGAAGCGACTTAGGAGCCCCGTGAGCATCAAGAGCGATCGTTGGATCAGGCGCATGGCCGGCTCGCAGGGGATGATCGATCCGTTCTCGCCCGAGCAGGTGAGGATGGCGGGCGGCCACAAGATCGTCTCCTACGGCACGTCGAGCTACGGCTACGACGTGCGCTGCGCCGATGAGTTCAAGATTTTCACGAACATCAATTCCACGATCGTCGATCCGAAGAACTTCGACGAGAAGTCCTTCGTGGATTTCAAAGGTCCCGTTTGCATCATTCCGCCCAATTCCTTTGCGCTGGCGAGCACGGTGGAATTTTTTCGCATTCCGCGAAGCGTGCTCACCGTGTGTCTCGGAAAATGCGTCACCGGAGATACCCGCCTGGTCGACGCCGATACCGGCGCCTACGTGCCGATCACCGAGATGCGCTGGGGCAGGCGCACCCTGGCCTGGGACGGCTCGCGATTGAGGCCGGCGAAAGTGTCGGCCTTCGTGCCGCAGGGCAAGCGGGAGATCTTCGAACTGCGCACCCGGACGGGGTTGCGCATCAGAGCGACGGCGAATCACCCGTTTCGAATGCTCAAGCAGTGGATGCCCCTGGCGGATTTGCGGCCCGGGGATCGTATCGCGGTTGCCCGCGAGATTCCCGTATTCGGCAAGACGCCCATCCCTGAATGGGAAGCGACTCTCGTGGGCTTGATGATCTCGGAAGGGCAATGCAATACGCCCGGTCACAGTCCGACCTATACCACCGAGGATCCCGCCATGGTCGCTCTGCTCGAGTCCGCGATGGCGGCCTCCGGCCTCGGAGATATAACTTACAAGGGTCACTACGGGTATCGACTGGTCAATCGAAAGGGAAGAGGCGGAATCTCGGAGCGAAATCGCGTCCACGAGTGGCTGCGGAATCTCAAGCTCAATGTGGGCGCCGCCGACAAGTTCGTGCCGCAGATCATCTTCACTGCGCCCGAGCCCTCGGTTTGCCTGTTCCTGCAGGCGCTCTTCAGCGGCGACGGCAGCATTTATCACTCCGATAACGGCGCCTGCCTCGAGTACTACTCGAAGTCGCGGCGCCTGATCGAGGATGTGCACCATCTTCTGCTGCGATTCGGGATCTTCTCGCTGATCCGCGAAAGGACCACCTCGATCGGGACTAGGGCATGCAAGATACAGATCACGGACAAGGATCAGATCCTGCGTTTCGCCCGGAGAATCGGCTTCACACCCGGCTCGGCGAAGCAGCGAATGCTACAGGAGAAGGTGCTGCCGATGATCGCCGCGCTGCCTCGGGTCAAGAGCAACTTCGACACGCTGCCGAAGGAGGCCTGGGCGGTCGCCGTCACCGCGGCGCGGGTTGGCGGAATGAGTTTGAGCGCGCTCGACATTCATACCAACCCTGCCCAATCCATGCCGATGTCCGTCGCGGCGCGGGTCGCCCTCATGCCGGGCGATCCGTATGTCAGTCCGCTCGTCGACGGGCCTGTATGGGATGAGGTTGAACGGATCGAGCCCGTTGGATCCGAAGATGTCTATGACATCACCGTGCCGACACTGCACAACTTCGTCGCCAACGATTTCATCGTCCACAATTCCACGTACGCAAGGTGCGGGATCATAGTGAACGTAACGCCTTTGGAACCCGAGTGGGAAGGCCACGTGACCCTGGAGTTCTCGAACACCACTCCGCTGCCCGCCAAGATCTATGCAAATGAGGGCGTGGCGCAAATGCTGTTCTTCGAGTCCGATGAAATCTGCGAGACCTCGTACAAGGATCGCGGGGGCAAGTACCAGGGCCAGCGCGGCGTCACGCTGCCGAAGACTTAAGGGCTGTTCGCCGCCGCCGCAGCACCGCGCTACCGCTTCAGAGTCTTGATCCGCATGGCGAACTCCAGCTTGCCGTCGCGGCTTCTTTCCGCTTGAACCGGGACGAAGCCCAGGGACGGTGCAAACCACATCCGCAAGATTCGATTGTTGCCGGCGCGCCTGCTGGCGACGATCACCGTGTCGAGCTCCCCCAGAGCGGTCCTGATCCGGGCAGGCCCCTCCTGGGTATAAATGAATTCCTTCAATTCGTCTTTGTCGAGAATCTGAAAGGTCTTCGGCAAAGCGCCGTTCTTCAGGTCGAGCATCACTTCGACCTGGATGGACATGATGTCCTGGGTGCCGTCTTTGAGTGCCAAGTCCACCGGCTTCTTCTCCGACGTTCCATGGGCGCGCCGGGCATTCCAATCGAAGTCCAGATTCACGCTGGATGATCCGTCCTCCGCCCGGTATTTCTCCGGCCGCGCGTGCTCGGCGTCGATGCTGAGCCAGCTCTTCTGGGTAACCTCGGGGCGGTACAGACGAAAGATTCCCTTGGCGGTGATCGTCCATGTGTACACATAGCGGCCGGGCTGAGCGTCCTGTTTGAGCTCGAGATCGCTGGTTCCCACGTTGATGGACTTCCAGTCCGCAAGATAGTGCGCGGAGAATGGGGCTAGTCCGGCTTCAGCGGCCGATTGCGCCTGCGACGCAGATTGCGCCGCGGCCGAAACGGCGGCCAACACCGTGAGACACAACCAGGTGAATCCTCGCGCGGTCATCGGGCACCTCTCATGATTCGCCGTCGGCGTACTGCACGGGCTCGCTCAACACCCGTCCGTCCAGCCATGCACGGCCGTCGTCGAAGCGCAACCGGCCCTCGCAGAACCAGTTCACGGCGATCGGATAGATGCGATGTTCCTGAGCCTGAACCCGCGCCGCCAGACTGGCCTCGTCGTCTCCCGCCTGCACCTTGACCCGCCCTTGGATGATCGGCGGGCCGCCGTCGAGTTGCTCGGTGACGAAATGGACCGTGGCGCCGTGCTCCGTCTCGTGAGCCTCGAGCGCGCGCCGGTGGGTATGCAGTCCCGGAAATTTGGGCAGCAGCGAGGGATGGATGTTCAAAATCCTTCCGGTGAAATTTTGCACGAATTGCGCGGATAAGATGCGCATGAAGCCGGCCAGCACGATCAGCGAGGGGGAGCTCTCGCTGATCGCGCGGCTCAAGATGCGGTCGTAGGCGTCGCGATCGGCATTGCGGTCCGGCTTCAGCGCCTGTGCCGGGACCCCGAGGTCCCGGGCCAGCTCGAGCCCTGCAGCATCTGCCTTGTCCGAAAATACTCTCGATACGGCATAGGCGGCGTCTTCGCGACGGGAATGTTCGATGAGCGCCCGCATGTTGCTTCCGCGGCCCGATATCAGGATGACGATCGAAGGGCGGTGCGGTCCGCTGTTCAAGCGATGACGACACCGCGCGTTCCGGCGCGCACTTCGCCGATGACGAACGCCTCTTGGCCGCACTCGCGCAGTATCCCGATGGCGCGATCGGCATCATCCGATGGCAGCTGCACCGTCATGCCGATGCCGCAATTGAATACGCGATGCATTTCCGCGTCGGCAACCCGACCTTCGCGCTGCAGCCAGTCGAACACCGCACCCGGGCGCCAGGATTTGAGGTCCAGAACGACCTCCAACCCGTCAGGCAACACCCGCGGGATGTTGTCGACGAGACCGCCTCCCGTGATGTGCGACAGGCCGTGTACCGGCAGTTCGGCGATCAGCCGGAGCAGCGGCTTCACGTAGATGCGCGTCGGCGCCATCAGCCGCTCGATGAGACTCGCGCCGTCCAGCGGCGTCTCCAGATCGGCGCCGCTGACTTGCAGTATTCTTCGGATCATCGAAAACCCGTTCGAATGAGGTCCCGAAGACGGAAGCCCCAATACGGCGTCGCCGGCACGCGTGGCCGACCCGTCGATGACGGCATCCTTTTCCACGATGCCGACGCAGAACCCTGCCAGATCGTAATCCTCGCCGTGGTACATGCCGGGCATCTCGGCCGTCTCGCCGCCCACCAGCGCGCAGCCTGCTTGCACGCATCCCTCGACGATGCCGGCGATGACACGCTCGCCCACATTCACGTCGAGCTTGCCGGTAGCGAAGTAATCGAGGAAGAACAGAGGCTCGGCGCCCTGAACGACGACGTCGTTCACGCACATCGCGACCAGATCGATGCCCACCGTATCGTGGCGATGGGTGTCGATTGCGAGGCGCAGCTTGGTGCCGACTCCGTCCGTTCCCGATACGAGCACGGGCCTGCGATACCTGTCGAGCGGCACCTCGACCAGAGCGCCGAAGCCGCCCAGACCCGCCAGCACTTCGCGGCGCATGGAACGTCTCACATGCGGCTTTATTCGTTCGACGAGTTCATCGCCGGCGTCGATGTCGACTCCAGCCTCGCGATAGGTTACCGGGGCTCGCTCAGTCATTCGGATCCTTTGTCGTGAACGGGGGCCGAACCGGCGGGCCGGCGTCGGGGCGGGCCGTCCGACGCGGCAGGCCCGCCAGCTGTGGTATTTTACATCAGGGAACCCACGGCTTCCGCGATAACACCATGCCACAGTACCTCAGGGTCTATCTGCTGCAAAATTTGCGTCCTGCCGTGTTTTTGTGCTTGGGCGTCGCCGCGCTGTGTTTCGGCAATGCCGGTTTCGGATTGACCCGCTCGGAGCTTTATCAGGCGAAGGCACCCGCGGCCGACCGCTCCGAGGCGGCGCAGACGGCGGCCTTCCAATCCGCCATGAAAATCGTGCTGGTTCGCGTCACGGGCCGTCGCTCCGCCGAGGATGATCCTGCGCTTGCACCGCTGATCGGCAACGCGCGCCGCTACGTGCAGCAGTATCGCGGCGCTCCGGACGGTCAATTGTGGGTGTCGTTCGACGGGCCGGCCATCGAACGCTGGCTGACGCAAAATGGCCAGCCTTTGTGGGGCCACGAGCGCCCGATCACCTTCGTTTGGCTGGCCGCCCAGACGGGCGCCCAAACCGGCACCGTCATCACCGCCGACGATACCTCCGAACTCAAGATGGCAATCGATGCGGAGGCCGCGTTGCGCGGTGTGCCGCTGCTCTGGCCGACTGCCGCCGACGTGCAGAGAAACCATCTCGACTATGCAGGCGTCAATGGCGCGCCGCCCTCGACGCTGGCGGACATCGGCCGGCGGCTGGGCGGCGAGGGGGTTCTCATCGGCCGGGCCGGAGGCACCGCGGAGTCCGCCAATGTGCGGTGGGTACACGTGTTTCAGGACCGCAACAACGAATATTCGGGCGCCTTGGAGGGCGTGAATCGCACCGCGGATTTGTATGCCGGACTGTTCGCCGCCAGCGGCAACCTGGTGCCGATCGAAATCGAGGTGACCGGTGTCGGAGATCTTCGCGAGTACGCGAACCTGCAGACGTACCTCGAGTCCCTGACGTTCATTTCGCATGTGACCGTGGCGTCCTTGAGCGGCGACACCATCAGGTTTCGTCTCGCGACGCGCGGCGGCGCCGAATCGCTGCAGCGTACCCTTGCCCTTAACGGACGATTGCAGCCGGCAGGAGCCGGGGACAGTGGAACTCTGCGCTTCAAGCTGCGCCGCTAGCCGCGTGTCCTGGTCCGCGCGCCAAATCCCGAACGTCATCACCTCGATCAGAATTCTGCTCGTCGTGCCGATTGCCGTTGCGCTGGCAAACCGTCAGATGAACATCGCCATCGCGCTGTTTGGTGCCGCAGCGCTGTCGGATGTCGCCGACGGTTTTCTCGCCAGGCGCTTTGGCTGGCAGAGCGAATTCGGTGCCGTGCTCGATCCGCTCGCGGACAAGTTCCTGCTGGCGGCCGTGTTCATCACGCTCGCGTACGCGAGGCTGGTCCCGTTGTGGTTGACGGCGGCGGCCGTGATCCGCGATGTGATCATCGTGCTCGGTGCACTGGCGTACCGGTATTGCATCGGGTCTCTGCAGATGCGCCCTTCGGTGGTCAGCAAATTAAACACCCTCTGTCAGGCGGCGTACATATCGTCGGTCGTCGTCCGTGAAGAATTCTCAGTGCCGTCCGCGTGGGTGGTCACGGTGCTCGGGGCCCTGGTGTTCGTGACGGTGGCAATCAGCGGCGTCGACTACGTGCTCATATATGGCCGCCGGGCGATGAGCCTCGCAACGCCGCGCGCAGATGCGCGCGCCGGCGATCGACGCGCGTGAAGCAGCTTGCCCTCGGAGTCCGTTTGCGCGCGGACGCGGTCTTCGAAAGCTTCTGGGCGGGGCGGAACGGCGAAATTCTCGCCGCTCTGCGCACGCCGGGCGCCGCACCTCTCTGGCTGTGGGGATCGCCCGGGTCGGGCAAGACGCACCTGCTGCAGGCGGTTTGCGCGGCTGCGGGCGACGCGGCGGCTTATTTTCCCCTGACCCGCTCGATCGCGCTGCCCCCCGAAGCGCTGTCGGGATTCGAGCAGAGCCGGGTGCTGTGCGTGGACGACGTCGACGCCGTGGCGGGCGACCTGGCATGGGAGAGAGCGCTGTTCCGCTTGTTCAATGAGGCAGCAGAACTGCGCACCCGGCTGATTTTTGCGGCGGCCTCCGCCCCGCGGCAACTGCAGTGGTGTCTCGAAGACTGGCGGTCGCGTGCAGCCGCATGTGTGGTCTATCAACTGCGGGAACTCGACGACGACGGTCGCATCGAAGCGCTGCGATTGCGGGCGGCGCAGCGCGGGTTGGAGCTGCCGTATGAAACTTCCGAGTATCTGCTGAAGCGCATGCCGCGGGACATGCGTTCATTGTTCGAAATCCTCGATCAATTGGACGAGGCGTCCTTGATCGCTCAACGGCGGCTCACCATTCCCTTCATTCGCGACGAACTCGAGAAACGCGCAGGTACAAAATCATAGCGCAGAACCATGCGAAAATGAGCAGCAGGCTCATCGCGGCCACCCACCGCGCGGCGGGATTGACCAGCAACTCCGTCAACGCAAACACCAGATACGGAATGGCGAACAACGTGGCCCAAGCGTAGGTGTGGCGGCGGCCGCGAACCAGGCCGCTCAGGGGCGCGAGCAGCGGAAGAGCCGCAACGACGCACATCGGCCACGGATACCCGGCGAGAATCCACGCAAGCAGGCTCAGGACCACCGCGAGCCAGAATCCGATGACCAACGATCGCGCCGCGCCGAGGCTCACGTGCTCCTCTGCAATCGACGGCCAAGAGCGGCTACGCGCCGACCCAGCGCGCGCGCCAGTTCGCCTTCTGCGTCCGACAAATCGCCATGACCGCTGAGAACGGCCACATGGCTCGCGCCGTACGGAGTGCCGCCGCTGCGCGTATCGGTGAGGCCGCGTTCGCTGAATGGCAGCCCGACCAGGTACATGCCGTGGTGCAAAAGAGGAATCATCATGGAAAGCAGCGTCGACTCCTGGCCGCCGTGCAAAGTCTGGGTCGAGGTGAAGACGGCGGCCGGCTTGCCCTCCAGGGCGCCGGAAAGCCAAAGCGCGCTCGTGCCGTCCAGAAAGAACTTTACGGGCGCGGCCATGTTGCCGAAGCGCGTCGGGCTTCCCAGGATGAGACCGCAGCATTCGACCAAATCATCATGTGTGGCGTAGGGAGGCCCTTCGTTCGGAACCGCCGGATCCAGCCGCTCGGTGGTGGCGGCCACCGGTGCAACCGCGCGCAACCTGGCGTGCATGCCGTCGACTGCTTCGACCCCGCGGCAGATCTGCCGGGCGAGAGCGGCGGTACTGCCTTGGCGTGAATAATACAGAACCAGAATTTCATTCATCGGTGGTCTTCCGGGAAATCATCGGTAATTGCACGTGCGTGCTGCGCCGGCGCAACGGTTTAATCGGCCTCGCTGCATATTGTATAACGGCCGCTCGTTTGACGGCTCTGGCGGCTATTGCTAGTGTCCGCGAACTCTATGCTGCGCTTACTCGCTGTATTTGTTGGTGTTGTGTGCCTCGCCGGATGTGCCAGCGCGCCCGTGCAAGAAATGAGCGATGCGAGGCAGGCCATCGCCGCCGCCCAGGCGGCTGGCGCAACGAGCGCCAATTCGCCGGATTTCTACGCCGCCCAGGCCGCCATTGTTCGCGCCGAAACGCATCTGCAGGCGCAGGAATTCACGCGCGCCCGCTTGGCGGCGATGGAAGCCAAGCACCACGCTTCCGCCGCGCTCTCCAATGCCAATGCGCAACACCCGGATGCGCCCGTGACGCTGACGCACTGAGACGCCGTTGGACGACGTCATCCGCCGCTTTCTCGTTTTTGGGAAGGTTCAAGGTGTTTATTTTCGCCACAGCACCCGCCTCGAGGCCAGGCGACTTCTCCTGCGGGGTATCGCGCGCAATTTGCCGGACGGCTCCGTCGAAGTTCTCGCTCAGGGTCCAGGGGCTGCGGTTGAGGAATTGCGGACCTGGCTGCACCGTGGACCCGCAAAGGCGCGTGTGGATGAGGTTCGCGAGACGACGTCGCCTGACGAGCCGCCGATTGGCGAGGGATTCCATATTCTTTGACTTGAGCGTTTCGGCGTTTTGAGGGCTGTTTTGCACCGCTAAAACGTCGAAACGTCGCGGGAGTGCTGAACATCCGCAGCCCGCTTAGAACCGCCACGCCCTCTGCCACCGCTGCATCACCAACGCGGGGTAGGTATTGCGGCCGGCGCTGCCGTTGTACCTCGCGAGCGCGCGCGCCCAGTTGCGGTTCTCGGCACGAAGGTAGTAGCGCAGAATCTCACAGCCCATCCGGATATTGGGCTCCACGCGCACCAACTGATTCTGAACCCCGAGTTCGCGCGGCCAGAATGGCATCACCTGCATGAGTCCAACGGCTCCGGCGGGCGACACCGCCCATCGATCAAAGCGGCTCTCCACCTCGATCAACGCGAGCACCAGGTCCGGCGGGAGCTTGAGCGAGGGATCGCGCGTGGCCTCGCAATAAACGTGGTCCAGAATTTCAACCCGTTCATCGTGCGACGCCACCAGGCGGGCCAGGCGAGGCTCCATGGTCTTGTGCCAAACCTCGGATTCGAATTTATCGGAGAAGCAGTCGGAGCTGCCGATGATCCGCTGCAGCAGAGCCTTCAATTCGGGTTCGCGCTGCTGGTCCGCGCGCACGGTCCCGGGCAGCGCACAGCACGCCGCCAGAGCAACGAGGACGGTCGCTGCGCTCAATGATAGCCGCGGCATTGCAATCCTCAGCCGTTTAACTTATGTCGAATATAGCCTACCGGATCTGCCGCCGGGATGTCCGTCGACGCGGTCTCGCTGCGGTGACGATATTCGAGATTACCGGCGTCGAGGCCGCGCTCTCCGATCACGATCCGATGCGGAATCCCCATGAGTTCCGAATCGGCGAATTTGACGCCGGGCCTGGCGTCCCGATCATCCAGCAATACATCGATCCCCGCGGCGTTGAATTGCTCGTAGAGCGAATCGGCCGTTTCCCGGACGCGCGTCGACTTCTGGTAGTTGATCGGTACCAGCACAACTTGAAACGGCGCGATGGCTTCCGGCCAGATGATTCCGTTGGCGTCGTGCTTTTGCTCGATCGCCGCGGCAACCACGCGGGTCACGCCGATGCCGTAGCAGCCCATGTACATCGTCAGCGCCTTGCCCTGCTCATCCAGCACGCTGGCATGCATGGCCTCGCTGTACAGCTGTCCGAGCTGAAAAATGTGGCCGACCTCGATGCCCCGCGCGATCTCGAGCGTTCCCTGGCCGCTCGGGCTTGGGTCGCCGCGCTGCACGTTGCGGATGTCGGCGCTCTGCGGCTCCGGAAGGTCGCGGCCCCAATTCACGCCGCGAAAATGCATGTCCTTTTCGTTGGCGCCGCAAACGAAGTCCGCCATGTGAGCCGCGGCATAGTCGGCAATAATCTGCCCGGAAAAGCCGATCGGTCCGATGAAGCCGGGCTCCGTACCGGTGGCTTTGCGCACCCGGTCGGCGCTCGCCATGCGCAAGGGATTTGCGACCCCCGGCAATTTCTGCGCCTTCACGGCATTCAATTCATGGTCGCCGCGGATCACCAGGGCCACCACTCCACCGTCGCTGCCGTCGACCAGCAGCGTTTTGGCGCACTTTGCGGGTTCAACGCCGAGCTGCTCGCTCAACTCCGCTATGGTGCGCGCGTTCGGTGTCGGAATCTTGGTCAGGGCTTCCGCGGCGGAGGGGCGCGCAGATGCGGGCGGGATGGTCGCCGCTATCTCGAGATTGGCCGCGTAGCCGTCGGCGTTGGAAAACGCGATGGCGTCCTCCCCCGATTCCGCGAGCACGTGAAATTCCTGCGATGCGTTGCCGCCGATGCTGCCGGCGTCCGCCTGCACTGCGCGAAATTTCAGGCCGATGCGCGTGAAGATGCGCGAATACGCCTCGTACATCAGCCGGTAGCCCTGAGCGAGGCTTGCTTCGTCGGCATGAAATGAATATGCATCCTTCATCAAGAATTCGCGGGCGCGCATCACGCCGAATCGCGGGCGAATTTCATCGCGGAATTTGAATTGAATCTGATAGAAGTTGACCGGCAGCTGCTTGTAGCTTCGCAACTCCCGCCGCGCAATGTCGGTGATCACTTCCTCGTGGGTCGGCCCATAGACGAACTCGCGGTCGTGACGGTCCTTGAATCGCAGCAGCTCCGGGCCGTACTTGGTCCAGCGGCCCGACTCCTTCCACAATTCCGCCGGCTGGATGGTGGGCATGCACAGTTCCAATGCGCCGGCACGGTCCATTTCCTCGCGCACGATCCGCTCCACCTTGCGCAGGGTGCGCAGGCCGAGCGGCAGCCAGACGTACAGGCCTGCCGCCAGGCGGCGGATCATGCCGGTCCGCAGCATCAGGCGGTGGCTGATGACCTCCGCATCCGTGGGCACTTCTTTGAGGGTGGAAATGGGGTATTGAGATAAGCGCATGGCCGCATATCTTACATCAGGCTCCCTGGTATTATGCCCGCTCATGAGCGACGACGATGCAACTGCGCGGCCCCGGGGAGTGTACTGGCTGCCGAACATGCTCACCACCGGGGCATTGTTTGCGGGCTTCTATGCCATTGTAGCCGCCATCGACTTGAAATTTGAGCTCGCGGGGGCCGCGGTATTCGTCGCCATGTTCTTCGACGGACTGGACGGACGGGTGGCGCGCTGGACCCATACCGAAAGCGCGTTCGGCAAGGAATACGACAGCCTGTCGGACATGGTCTCCTTCGGTGTTGCACCCGCCATCGTCACGTACCAGTGGGGAGTCGCGCGCATTGCCGAATACGGCCCGCTGTGGCGGCGGTTGGGGTGGCTGGTGTGTTTCTTCTACGCGGCGGCTGCGGCCCTGCGGCTGGCGCGATTCAATTCACGGGCCGCGACCCAGGACAAGCATTATTTCGAGGGCTTGCCGAGCCCTTCGGCGGCGGCCGTCGTCGCGGCACTGGTGTGGCTTGCCAGCGACCGGACGAACATCGGTTTGCCCGGCCTCACGTTGGCCTTCCTCGTCACGGCGATTGCCGGCGCGCTCATGATCAGCCGATTCGCGTTCCACAGCTTCAAGCAAGTGAATCCCGGGGCCAGGGTGCGTTTCACGTACATCGTCCTGGTGCCGCTCGCGTTCATATTCATATTTCTGCATCCGGCGATCACTCTGCTGTTGATTTTTGGGTGCTACGCGCTGTCGGCCCCCACGGTGTGGGCTTATCGCAAACTTCGGCGACGCACCCGCGCCGCGCCGCACTCATGAATCCGGCGCTGCGCCAAGACTATCTTTCGGCCCTCGGATTGCAGAGCTGGGCCGTGCGCGGCCAGGCAAGGGCCGAAACGGCGCCCGAGCATGCACCCGTCCTCGAGCCGGCGATTCCTGAAGCACCGGCAAATGAGGCGGCGGCACGTGCGCCGGCGGCGCGCGAGGCGGGCGCTGACTGGACCACCCTGCGCGCGCGCGTGGCCGCCTGCACACGGTGCGGACTCTGCGGGACCCGCACGCAAACCGTGTTCGGCGTCGGCAATCAGCAGGCCGAATGGCTCGTCGTCGGCGAAGCGCCGGGCGCCGAGGAGGACCGCCAAGGCGAGCCTTTTGTGGGGCGCGCGGGCCAGCTGCTCAATTCCATGCTGCGGGCGATCGGTTTGGCGCGCGAACAGGTCTACATCGCGAACATCCTCAAGTGCCGGCCGCCCGGCAACCGCGATCCCAGCCCGACCGAAGCCGCGGAGTGCCTGCCCTATCTCGAGCAGCAGATCGCGCTGCTGAAGCCGAAAGTCATGCTCGCCGTGGGGCGCATCGCAGCACAGAACCTGCTGCGCACGGAATCGACTCTCGGAAGGCTGCGCCTGCAGCTGCATCATTTCGGGCACTCCCGGGTGCCCTTGGTCGTGACCTATCACCCGGCGTATTTGCTGCGAACGCCGGGCGACAAGCGCAAGGCGTGGGAAGATCTGAAATTTGCCCGCGAGGTATGCGCGCGTGTCTAGCGTGAAGCAGCAAGCCGAATTTGGCCCGGCCGAAATCAGACCCATGCATGAACTCGACGTGCCCGTCATCGTGGCCATCGAACGCGCCGCCTATCAGTTTCCCTGGAGCGAGGGAATTTTTCGCGACTGCCTTCGGGTCGGCTATGTATGCCGCGTGGCCGAGGTCGGCGGCGATACGGCCGGATACGGCATCATGTCGGTTGGCGCGGGCGAGGCGCACATCTTGAACGTATGCGTGCGCGATGAATACCGCGGCCGCGGCTACGCGCGCAAGATGCTCCTGTATCTCCTCGAGCGCGCGCGCGCATCCGGGATGCGCGAGGCGTTTCTGGAGGTGAGACCTTCCAACACGGCCGCCGCCCACCTTTATCGATCGATGGGCTTCGAGCAAGTGGGCGTGCGGCGCGGGTACTATCAGGCAACCGTGGGCCGCGAGGATGCGGCGGTGCTGCGCCGGCTGCTGCTGCCGGAGGCGAACTAAGGATCGCGACGCCTGCGCGATGCTCGCGTCCCGCCCTCCGACGCCCTATAATGGTCGGCTGCCCGCGGCACCGACGGGCGAAAGCACACCGATCAGGACCTGACGCATGGCGAGCGGCCCACTAGCCGAGGAAATCAGCAAAAGGCGGACTTTTGCGATCATCTCCCACCCGGACGCGGGAAAGACCACCTTGACCGAAAAGCTGCTGCTTTTCGGCGGGGCGATCCAAATGGCGGGGACCGTCAAAGGCCGCAAGGCAACCCGTCACGCGACCTCCGACTGGATGCGCCTGGAGCAACAACGCGGGATCTCCGTCACGTCCTCGGTGATGCAGTTTCCGTTCGACGATTGCATCGTGAATTTGCTCGATACCCCGGGCCATGAGGACTTCTCTGAAGACACATACCGCACGCTGACGGCGGTCGATTCCGCCCTGATGGTCATCGACTGCGCCAAGGGCGTCGAAGAGCGCACCATCAAGCTCATGGACGTATGCCGGCTGCGTGACACGCCCATCATGACCTTCGTCAACAAGCTGGATCGGGACGGCCGCGCGCCGATCGAACTGCTCGATGAAATCGAAAGCGTGTTGAAGATCCAGTGCGCGCCGATCACCTGGCCGATCGGCATGGGACGCGACCTGCTCGGCGTCTACCATCTGCTCGAGGACAGGATCTACGTGTACGTTGCGGTGGAGAAGGGCAGGGTCGGGAGCCACGAGACCATCGACGGCATCGAGAGCGCCGAGGCGCGGGCGTTCCTCGGACCCAGATACCGCGAATTCCTGGACGAAGTGGAACTGGTGCGTGGCGCCAGTCCGCGCTTCGACTTGCAGCGCTATCTCGCCGCGAAGCAGACACCGGTGTTCTTCGGATCGGCGGTCAACAATTTCGGCGTGAGAGAACTGCTCTCCGCCTTCGTCAAGCATTCTCCTGCGCCGCTGCCCCGTCCCACGCTGCAGCGGCAGGTCGATCCCTATGAACCCAAGCTCACGGGCTTCGTGTTCAAGATTCAGGCGAACATGGATCCCGGACATCGGGACCGTATCGCATTCATGCGCCTGTGTTCGGGAAGGTATGCGAGAGGCATGCGCCTGCATCACGTGCGCCTCGACAAGGACATTCGGATCGCCGATGCACTGACATTCCTCGCCGCCGACCGCAGTCAGGCGGAGGAGGCGTATGCCGGCGACATCATCGGCCTGCACAACCATGGAACCATCAACATCGGCGATACCTTCACGGAGGGCGAGGAGCTGACCTTCACGGGCGTGCCGAATTTCGCCCCCGAGATGTTCCGCCGCGCAGTCCTCAAGGATCCGCTGCGGATGAAGGCGCTGCAAAAAGGCCTGTCGCAGCTGTGCGAGGAGGGCGCGACGCAGCTGTTCAAGCCGCTTCGCAACAATGATTTGATTCTCGGCGCGATCGGCCAGCTGCAGTTCGAAGTCGTCGCGTTTCGCCTGCAGGACGAATACAGCGTGCAGTGCGTGTTCGAACCGATCAACGTGGCGATGGCGCGATGGGTGAGCTTGCGCGATGAGAAGCGGCTCGAAGAGTTCCGGCAGAAGGCTTACGACAATCTCGCCGTCGATCATGCCGGTGAGTTGGTCTACCTCGCTCCGACGCGCGTCAATCTTGGATTGACCGAGGAGCGCTGGCCGGAAATCCAATTCCTCAAGACCCGCGAGAATCTAGCGGCCTAGGAGCCTTCCCCAGACGGGCTCCGGGGCGCTGCAGGGCGGAACCCGCGCACGGCCGCGTTGAACTCCGCGATGGTGAGCGGTGCCGGGCCGGCCGAGTAGCGCAGTCTGGAGTAGTGGCGGCACAGTGCCGTGACCGCTCCGCCCAGGTCCGGCCTGCGCCGGGCGACCCGGACCGCGTAGTCTTCCGCGCCTTCGTGCGGCAGCCGGGCAATTCCGACCGCCGCCAACTTGGCGCACAGGCGCGCATAGGCGCGGAGCAGCGGCTCCTTTCTCGCCGGGCCGATTTCGCGGCGAACCTGCCACGTAAGCCAGCACAAGACCACGGCCAATGCCGCCGTCAGCACCATCACCAGCT
The DNA here is from genome assembly GCA_963727045.1 of uncultured Gammaproteobacteria bacterium. GTDB lineage: Bacteria > Pseudomonadota > Gammaproteobacteria > Steroidobacterales > Steroidobacteraceae > Bog-1198. Next base: position 334,406 of record CAVSES010000001.1, read on the forward strand.
TTTGTCCGTCGGGCTCGGGGATATTCAGCCACTCGAGCAGTTGCCGCTGCGAATCCTGATCGAAAAACAGGATGCGCTCGCGCCAGATCTGATGCAGCGCGTCGAGGCGCAGCCGAAGATCGGCGAACCATGGAGTGCGCCGCTGCCAGCGGCTGACCAACGGCTCATCGGCGCTCAGCGCCTCGCTGAGCCCGTGTTCCACCCGCGTTGGATCGATCGCCGAGGTCGGGTCGATGCGAATCCATCCACGCCCGTCGATCCAGACCTCGTTCCAGGCGTGCGCGTCGCTCTGCCGCACGATCCAATAATCCGCGAACCGGTTGAAGGTCCCTCCTTGATAGCCGGTGACGACGTGCGACGGGATCCCGGCCGCACGCATCAGCGTCGCAAATGCGGAGGCATAGTGTTCGCAAAATCCCCGCTTCGTATCGAACAAGAACGCATCAACGGAGTTGCCCGCGAGCTTTGGAGGAGTCAGAGTGTAGAAGAATGGGTCCTGCGCAAACATCGACAGCACCGCGCGCACATATTCCATGTCGTCCGGATGCGCGAGGCGCAATGTTTCGGCAAGGCGCAACGAGCGCGGGTTGCGGCCGGGCGGAAGGAGGGTATCCCGGCGGCGCATCAGGCCGCTCAACGGGACCGAGGACTGCACCCGCGTGTGCGATGTGGCGCGGACGTCCAGCGCGCGCGTCACCGGATCGTGCCTCACCAAGGTGTAGTCGCTGTTCAGCACGCCGCCCGGCAGATCCCATTGTGAAGCCCAGTCGAGGGTAAATATCCAACTGTGCTGATGCGGCTCCAGACTCACGGTGTATCGATACGCGGGGCCGTGCGGCTCGAGCCGCGGAGCGATCAGAGAGCCGGAATACGAGCGCCGCCAGGTGCGCCCGTCAAAATCATGCAGCACGGGCCCCCGCCAGTAGAGATCCTGCGGCGAGGGTGCCGCTCCCGCGAATTGCACGCGAAATGCCACCTCATCCGACAGTGCCAGCTGATCGATGTCGCCGGGGCTCATCGAATCACTCAAGCCCGAGGCCGCGCTGTGCGCATCCTCGGGTATGTGCCAGAGCGGCCCCGCGAAGCGCGGAAACAAGAGCCAGAACACCAGCGCGAGCGGCAGCGCCTGGATCAGGATGCGTCCGGCATAGCGCAGGCAGCGGCGCCAGTCCGGTACGGGCAGCGTCGCCGTGAGCCGCAGCAGCATCGCCGTCGTCAGCCAGCAAACGCCGATCAGGTAGGCCAGAAGCCAGAAGGAATCGCCCTCCAGCAGCGCGGACATGCCGACAAAATAAATGATCAGCGTGATGACGTAGACATCGCGCTGCGTCTCCGTCTCGAGCAGCTTCAACCCTGCGGTCAGGGTCAGCAGCGCCGTGCCGGCGGCCAGACCATTGAAAGTGTGGAACTGCAGGAACAGGAGCGCGATGGCGAGCACGGCAATCATCAGCCGCACGCCGCGGGGCGGGGCGGGGCGGCCGCGCAGCGCAAGCAGCAACCGGAGGCCGCCCGCCACGGCCACCGTCACGAGCACCCACGTCGGCAGCGCCTTCACGTGTGCAAGCAACGCGAGCGCGAGGCAGCCGGCGATGCCGAGGAGTTGCGGGTAGGTCACGGCCTTGGGGTTCACTGCGACTCCGCAATCCCGTACGCCGCAAGCGCTCGCAGGCACGCGAAACGGTGCGCGGCGCCCCGCGAAGGGAGAATCTCCCTGCCGGGGATGCGGAGTCCGAATACCCTCTGCGCCGCCTCACTCTCGAGTACCCACAGGCAGAGCTGCGATAGGCGGGTTTCAGTGTCCTGACCTTCGAGGGACGACCAGTCCAACCATTCCGGCTGCGCCGCCAGACTCGTGTAGCTGCGCACCGCGGCTTCTCCGCCGCGTGCCAGCACCTTCCAGGCCATGTGCTTCAGCGGAACGCCCGGCTCATACGCTCGCAGACCGGCGAAATCCTCATCGCCCCGCGCCTCCGATCGGGAGGCGGCCCCGGAGCCGCCCGCCGCCGGCAGGGTCCGGTCGCCCCGCGGCGAGGGCGCGACGTACGCCGTCAGGGAGCCCTGGACATAAGTCCACGCATGGAACCAGCCGAAGGGATAACGCGTGCGCAGCTCAAATTGCGCGATGCGCAGTATGCCGCGCTTGGAAACCGGGACGGCGACCGGCACGGATTCGCTCGACCGGCCCTCGATGCTTCGCATCCCGGCGGCGGACCTCAGGCAAATTTCCACATCGCGCCGCTCGACATTCGAATCGTTGCGCAGCACGAACTCGAACCGCGCCTCGCGGCCGGCGAACGCATCCACTTCCGGCGTGACGTCCACCTGCAGGCCGAGCAGGTTGCGATTGCAGTGATGCATGGTGACGAGCCCGACGCTCGTCAGCAGAAACGCAAAGGCCAATCCCAGGTTGCTGTTGTAGTTGAGCCCGGCAAGCAGCATCGCGGCGAGCACCAGCCCCAGCATGAATCCAAAACGCGTCGGCAGAATGTAGATGCGCCGGCGATTGATCCTGATGGGCAGCGAATCGGCGCCGTGCCGGCGCGCGGCCCAGGCGCGTAATCTCTTGACTGCCGCCTGCCGCAAGGTGCTCACGGTTCTCGTCCGCTCGCCTAGGGAACGGGAACGGCCTCGAGCAGCCGGGTTGCGGCCGGACCGCTATCCCTCTGGCGCACCCGATGCTCGACGACGGCGGCAAATATCGCCTGAACATGCTCCGGGATCACTTCATTTCGGCCCGATATCAACGCCCAGGCGCGTGCCGCCCGCAGCAGTCCGATGGCCGCGCGGGGCGACAGGCCGACGTTCAATCCCGATGCGAGGCGGGTGTGGGCCACGAGCGCCTGCACATAGTCGAGAAGCGCCGGCGCCACGTGAATATCGAGAACGAGCGCCTGCAGCCGCCGCAGGGTTTCCACGGTCGCCACCGTGGAAAGCGAGTTCACCAGTTCGCGCCGGTCCACACCGCTCAGGAGCTCCCGTTCCGCGGCGACCGCGGGGTAACCCAAGTGCACGCGCATCAGAAACCGGTCCAGCTGCGATTCGGGCAGCGGAAAGGTGCCGACCTGATCCTGGGGATTTTGCGTGGCGATGACGAAGAACGGTTCCGGCAGCGGCATGGACTGGCCATCGAGCGTCACCTGATGCTCTTCCATGGCCTCGAGCAGCGCGCTTTGCGCCTTGGGCGATGCGCGATTGATTTCGTCAGCGAGCACCAGTTGCGCAAAGATCGGCCCGCGTTGGAACCTGAACTTGCCCGTTTCGCGGTCGAAGATCGACACGCCGAGAACGTCGGCGGGCAGAAGGTCGCTGGTGAATTGCACCCGCTGAAAGGACAAACCCAGAGTCTTGGCGATCGCGTGGGCGAGGGTGGTCTTGCCGACGCCGGGGATGTCTTCGATCAGAAGGTGACCGCGCGCCAGCAGGCATGCCAGGCACAGCCTGATCTGCAGTTCTTTGCCCAGGATCACCCGATTGATCTGGGCGAGAACGGCGTCGATCTCGGGCTGCGCGAGTTTCATTGGTCCTTGAGGGCGGTCACCCTTGCGATCTGGGCCGCCAGTTGACCCATTTCGGTGCGCAGCTCCGAGAGCCGCTGCCGGTCCTTGGCGACGACCTCCGCCGGTGCGTTCCTGGCGAACTCGGCATTGCCCAACTTGCCCTCCATTTTCCTAAGGTCAGTGTCGGTCTTGCGCTGCTGCTTGGCGAGCCGGTCGAGCTCGGCGGCCGGGTCGATCAATCCGGCCATCGGCACCAATATTTCCAGAGCACCCACGAATGCAACGGCAGAAATCGGCGCAGCTTGAGCGGCTGCAAGTGTGCGGGGCTTTTCGATCCCCGCGAGGCGCGTCAAGTAGTGCAGATTGCGGTCGAGATATTCGATGTCCCGCGGCGCGGCGTTTTGCAGGAGCACTTCGAGCTTGCGGCTCGGTGCGATGTCCAACTCGCCGCGGATCTGGCGCACGCCCTCGATGAATGCGATCACCCAGCGCATTTCCGGCTCCGCGTGCGGGTCGGCGTCGATGCCGGAGGCGCTCGGGAACGTGCTCCGCATGATGCTGTCTCCGGGCACCCCCGCACTCACGCGCACGCGCTGCCAGATCTCCTCGCTGATGAACGGCGCGAGCGGATGCAGTGCGCGCAGCAGCGTCTCGAGCGTGCCGATCAGGGTGCGGCGCGTGCCGCGCTTCGCCTCCTCGGCGGCGGATTCCGATTGAAGCACCGCCTTCGACAGCTCCAGATACCAATCGCAGAATTCGTGCCAGGTAAATTCATACAGCGCGTTGGCAACCGCATCGAGGCGGTAATCGGCGAATCCGCTCTCGACCCGCGCGAGCATCACCGAGAGCCGCGTCTGGATCCATCGGTCGGCGAGGCTGAATTGCGCGCGCTCCGCGCCCGAGTCCTGATTCTCGACGTTCATCAGCACGTAGCGCGCGGCGTTCCAAAGCTTGTTGCAGAAGTTGCGGTATTCCTCGACCCTGCTCATGTCGAAACGAAGGTCGCGGCTCTGCGTGGCAAGCCGCGCGAAGCACAGGCGCAACGCGTCGGTGCCGAATGCGGGGATGCCCTGCGGAAACTGCCTGCGGGTCGCCTTCTCGATGGCCGGCTTCATCTGCGGCTGCATCAAACCCGTCGTGCGCTTGGCAAGCAGGTCCTCGAGAGATATGCCATCGACGATGTCCAGCGGATCGATCACGTTGCCTTTCGACTTGGACATCTTCTGGCCATCGTGGTCGCGGATCAGTCCGTGCACGTACACTTCGCGAAACGGGACCCGGCCCGTGAATTTCAAGCCCATCATGATCATGCGGGCGACCCAGAAGAAGATGATGTCGAAACCCGTGACCAGCACCGAAGTCGGGTAGTAGGTTTCGAGCGCGCGCGTCGGGTCGGGCCAGCCCTGGGTGGAAAACGGCCACAGCGCGGAGGAGAACCACGTGTCCAGCACATCCTCGTCCTGGCGGAGCGGTGTCGAGGCGTCCATGCCGTGGGTTGCGCGCGCCTCCGCCTCGCTGCGGGCCACGTAGCAGCGCCCATCTGGGTCGTACCACGCGGGTATGCGATGCCCCCACCACAGCTGCCGGCTGATGCACCAGTCCTTGATCTTTCGCATCCACTCGAAATACACCGCCGACCAATTCTCGGGCACGAAGCGGATGTGTCCGGCTTCGACGGCGCGGATGGCCGGTTCCGCGAGCGGCTTGATGTCGACGAACCACTGATCGGTGAGCAGGGGCTCGAGCACGGCATTGCTGCGATCGCCCCGCGGCACCGTCAGCTTGTGCGGCTCGATCCGCTCGACCAGTCCCAGCGCATCAAGGTCGGCGAGCACACGCTCGCGTGCGGCGGCGCGGTCGAGGCCGCGATACGCCGCGGGCACCTCGTCGTTGAGCGATGCGTCCGGATTCATGATGTTGATCAGCGGCAGGCCATGCCGGGCGCCGACGTCATAATCGTTGAAATCGTGCGCCGGCGTGATCTTGACGCAGCCGCTGCCGAATTTCGGATCGACGTAAGTGTCGCCGATGATCGGAATTTCGCGCGATGCGAGCGGCAGGCGCACCCGGCGGCCGATCAAGTGCCGGTACCGTTCATCGTCGGGGTGGACCGCGACGGCCGTGTCGCCCAGCATCGTCTCCGGCCGGGTCGTCGCAACGACCAAAAATCCGGTGCCGTCATCGAGCGGATAGCGCAAGTGCCACAGCGAGCCCATCTCCTCCTCGGCGACCACTTCCAGGTCTGAAAGGGCCGTCTTCAGGACCGGATCCCAGTTCACCAGGCGTTTCCCGCGATAGATCAGCCCCTCCTGGTAGAGACGAACGAACACCTCCGTCACCGCATGCGACAGGCCTGGATCCATCGTGAATCGATCGCGCTGCCAGTCGACCGACGCGCCGAGCCGTCGCATCTGGTTGGCAATCTGCCCGCCGGATTGCTCCTTCCATTGCCAGATCCGATCGATGAACGCCTCTCTGCCCAGGTCGATGCGGCTCAAACCGGCGGCATTCAGCTGCCGTTCGACCACCATTTGGGTCGCGATACCCGCGTGATCGGTGCCGGGTTGCCACAGCGTGTCGCGGCCGCGCATCCGGTGATAGCGGATCAACGCGTCCATGATGGTGTCCTGGAACGCGTGACCCATGTGCAGCGTGCCGGTGACGTTCGGCGGCGGGATGACGATCGAATAGGGCGTGCCCTTGCCGCTCGGCGCGAAGAAACCAGCCGCTTCCCAGTGTGCGTAGATTCGCGGCTCGATGTCGGCCGGCGAAAAGGCTTTATCCATGATGTTTCGGTTCTTCTTGCGTCGTGTGGGTCTCCAGCGGCACCTTGAGGTCGCGATACGTCTTGAAGCGTTCCCGGCCGAGGCGGCGCCGCTCGTCGTCCGCGTCGATGATCTCGGCGATCCGGGTGTAGCGTTCCCACCGCTCGGGCAGGCGGGCGGCCAGGTTCACCAGCAAATCGGCGGGGGGCGACGTCCCTGGAGTTGCGGTCAGATGCACCCTCGTCGAAGGGTCCGGCGACTGCTCGTCCACGCAAAGTTGGTGCGGAATGAATGAGCGGTCATTGAACGTCCACAGCAGGTCATCGAGGGCCCTTGCGTCGGCGAGGGAGTCGCTGAGGATGACGATGCGCAAGTCCCGCAAATAGGCCTTCTCGGTGAGGCGGCAGGCGAATGTCCAACGCTGACTCGCGGCGGCGCTCGGCAAAACGTAGAAATCGACGCGCTCGGTCATGTCGCCCGGACGCGATTGATCAGAAAATCGAGCAGCAGGGGCACCGGCCGGCCCGTGCTGCCCTTTTGAGCGCCGCCAAGCCACGCGGTACCCGCGACATCAAGGTGAGCCCACTCAAGATCCTTGGCGAACTTCGAGAGGAACGAGGCCGCCGTGCACGCGCCGCCCTCGCGTCCGCCGACGTTGGCGATGTCCGCAAAGTTGCTTTTCAACTGCTCGACGTATTCCTCGCCGATCGGCAGCCGCCAGGCGCGGTCGTCCGCGCGGATTCCCGCGGACTTGAGTTCATCCGCAAGCGCTTCGGTGTTGCTCATCAGGCCGCTGAAGTGGTTGCCGAGCGCGACGATGCAGGCGCCGGTCAAGGTCGCCACGTCGATCACCGCGGCGGGCTTGAAGCGGCGGCTGTAGGTGATGGCGTCGCAGAGAATCAGCCGGCCTTCGGCATCCGTGTTGAGAATTTCGACGGTTTGACCGGACATCGTGGTGACGATATCGGCGGGCTTCACCGCGCCGCCGCCCGGCATGTTCTCGCAGGTCGCGATGATGACCACCAGGTTCACCGGCAATTTCAATTCAACGACCGCACGCATCGTGCCTAGGACCGCTGCGGCGCCGCTCATGTCGAACTTCATCTCATCCATGCCGGGCGGGTCCTTCAGGGAGATGCCGCCGGAATCGAACGTGATGCCCTTGCCCACCAGACAGATCGGCGCCGCGCTCTTCTTCGCGCCGTGGTATTCGCAGACGATGAGCCGCGGGGGCTGGTCCGATCCCTGCGTCACCGCCAAAAACGCCCCCATCTTCAGCGCTTTGATGCCGTTTTCGTCGAGCACCTTGGTCTTGACGGCGGGAAATTCCTTGGCCAGCGCCTGCGCGCGATTTCCCAGGTACGTCGGAGTGCAGATATTGGCCGGCAGATTGGCGAGGTCTCGCGACAGGGCGAGCCCGCTGCCGAGCGCAGCGCCGATCCGCAGGCCCTCGGTCGCCGCCTTCAGGGCGCGTGCGTCTGCCACCGCCACCATGACGCTCGATACGCGGGGCGCCTTGGGTTTCGCGCCGGTCTTGAGATCTGGAATCTTGTACATCTGCGCACAGAAGATCTCGGCAACGGCGCGAGCGCGGTACTGCACATCGAGATCCGCTACATGTTCCAGCGCAAGATAGACGACGGCATCTTGCGCCCCGGTCTTGCCGAGCGATTGCACGGTGGACTGCAGCGCCTTGCGGTATTGCTTTCGGCCGAAGTTCGAGCGATTCCCTAGGCCGATCAACAGCACGCGGGCGCTGGCCGACCCGGGGGGCGAGGGCAGCAGCAGCACGTCGCCGAGCTTTGCCGAAAAATCGCCGTCGCCATGCAGTTTGCGGATCAATCCGTTCATTTGGACATCGATGCGGCGCGCGGCGGAGCCAAGCTCGCCGCCCTCGTAGACGCCCACCACGGCGCAGCCGGCGGCGTGGCGCGCTTTCGCATCGATAATGGCCTTGAATTCCATGTCCCAATCTCCGTGTTTGTCCGAGGTGTCGCCAGAGGGATGAGTATTTAGTTTACTAGATTATCGTGAAGGCTCTAAGCTCGACGCCATGAAATGGACAGTGCAACGGTACGTGCTGCGCGAAGTCGTGCAGACCTGGCTCGCCGTGACCGGCGTGCTGGTGGCGATTCTGGTGTCCAATCAGTTGTCCAGGGTTCTCGGCCAGGCGGCGGACAACCAATACGGCCGGCGCGTGGTGTTCGATCTGATCGCACTTGGCGCAATCATGAATTTGTCGGTCATCGTGCCGGTCGGGCTGCTGCTCGCCGTGGTGCTGACGTTGGGCCGCATGTACCACGACAGCGAAATGACCGCCCTGCAGGCCTGCGGCTTTGGACCGTCGCGGCTGCTGGCGCCGCTCTTCTGCTTCGCCGCCGTCATTGCCGTAGGGCTCGCGTGGCTGGTGTTCGTCCAAGTGCCGCAAGCCGACAGGGAAGCCCAGCTGCTGCGTCAATCGGCGATCAAAGAGGCACAATTCGGCCAGCTCGATGCCGGACGCTTTCGCTCCTTCAGCGGCGGCGATGCGGTGTTTTACGCGGAACGCGTCGACCCGGAGGGCGTGCTGCACAATGTGTTCGTACAGCGCGAATCGGCCGGCCGCATCGAAGTGGCTCTCGCCGATACGGCCACCTACTCCAAGGCCTCGGCCAACGGCACGCACCTGGTGACGCTGTTCAACGGCCGCCGCTACGAGGGCGTTCCGGGACAAGATGACTTTCGTGTGATCGAATTTCGCGAGCACGGCATTCCGATTGCCACGCCCGCGGATGCGGTCGGAACCCAGGATCCGGACACCAAGCCGACCCGGGAGCTGCTCGGCTCCGATGCTCCTTCGGACATTGCACAATTGCAATTCAGGGTGTCCACGCCCCTTATGGCGCTCGTGCTCACCCTGGTGGCCGTGCCATTGAGCCACCTGCGACCGCGCCAGGGCCGCTACGCCAGAGTCGGCTTTGCGATCGTGGTGTATTTCGTGTATTCGAATCTGCTGTCCGCGGCCAAGGTTTGGCTGGAGAAGGGCGATTTGCCGCCGATGGTGGGGGTTTGGTGGGTGCACGCGGCGGCCATCACCCTCGGACTGTACCTGGTGACACGCGAGGCGAGGACGGCATGAACATTCTCGACCGCTATTTGTATCGAACCGTGCTCCTCTACACGGCAATGGCGATGGCCGTGCTGCTCACGCTTGGCGCGTTGTTCGTGTTCATCAGCCAGCAAAACGACATAGGCGTCGGCAGCTACAGCGCCGGAGACGCATTCCTGTTCACGATGCTCAATCTGCCGCAGCAGGCATTCGAACTCCTGCCCATCGGCGCGCTGATCGGCGCGCTGATGGGTCTGGGGCACCTGGCATCGGGCAGCGAACTCGTGGTGACGCGCGCGTCCGGCGTGTCGGTGTGGCGAATAGCATGGCCTGTCGGCCTCGCCGGCCTCACGCTCGCCGTACTCATGTACTGCATCGGCGAGTATGCAGCACCGCCGATGGCGCAGTTCGCCAAGCGCGAAAAAACCACGGACAAACTGGCCGATGTGAGCTTCGCGGGCTCGAGCAGCGCATGGGTGAAGGACGGCAATCTGATCCTGAGGGTGCAGACAGGGGAGGTCGACCGCGCCTTCGGAGGGGTATCGCTGTTCCAGCTCGACGGCCCGACGAAGTTGCGCTCGATTGAGCGCGCCGCGCGGATCTCGGTCGCGGACCCGGGACGGTGGAGACTTCACAACGTGGCGACCTCGCGTTTTGCCGATGACCGCGTCAGCGGCGAAACCGTCAGCGAGACGACGATGAAATCGACGGTCAATCCTGAATTCCTGGGGCTCGCAGCCACCGATCCGCAGCTCCTGACGCTGCGCGGCCTGGCCTCCTATATCGATCATCTGAGGCGCAACAGCCTGGAAACGGCCCCCTACCAAATCGGCTATTGGTCGCGCATTGCGCGGCTGTTTGCCGTGATCGTCGTGTCGCTCCTGGCGCTGCCCTTCGTTTTCGGCCCTTTGCGCACCACGGGCGCGGGAACGCGCACGGTGATCGGCGTGCTCCTCGGCGTGGTCTTCTTCCTGATCACCGGCACCGTCGAGAAGGGCGGTCAACTGTTCGGTCTCAATCCCGCGCTGGTGGGCTGGCTGCCGACCGCCGCCATCGGACTGTGCACCCTGATCGCGATTTCGCGAACGCGCTGATGCGAGCGCGTTAATGATTCAAATGGACGACCCGCGTCCTCGATAAACGGTCGTGGATCGCCAGACGCTCGGGATCGAAATAAAGCCATAGCACCCCGAGACCGGCCGGCGCCCAGGCGAGCACCCCCAACACGAAGCGCGCTGCCGCGGCCCGCAAGGTCAAGGGCGCCCCCGCCGCCGTAACGGCGCGAAGGTGCCAGGCGCGCATCCCCAAGGTCTGGCCGCTGCGGGTCCAATTGAGCAGGTAATAACCCGCGACCACGGCGATCAATCCCGCACGGTAGAGGTAAACCCACGCGCCCGCGGTCTCGGGCGCGACTGCCGTTCGGTGATTCAGGAAGACCGCGCCCGACGTGAATACCACCAGCAGGGCCGCCAACAGCACCGCGTCGTACAGCAACGCGGCGATGCGGCGGCCGAAGCCGGCACTCGTGCCGCTCTTCACGGCGTCGGTGCGGGAGCCGGCTTCTTCGCGGACGGGGCCTTGTTCGCGCCCGTGGGCGCCTTGTCGGCGGAGGGGGCCTTGGCCGGCGGCGCTTTGGCGGCCGGCGCCGGCTTGGGTACCAGCAGCTGTTCCAGCGGCCGGAATATGGCGTCGAAACGATAACTTGCAATGTCGAAGGCGCGGCCGGAGGTTTTCTCGTTGAGGGCCGTGTCCTTGCTTGATTGCGGTGAAAGCCAGTGCTTGTCGCCCGCCACCACGCCGCTCAGCGTGATCACGTTGCCGTCGGACATCGTCAGCGTCGCGACCGTCGCCCTGCTGAAATCGACGGCGGCGAGCGGCGTGACATCATCGGCGGTCAATCCGTTGTAGGCGGTGGGGGAGGGAGCGAGTGTGGCGGAATCGCTCGCCTTGCGACCGGGCGGCACGCCGTCGAGCGCGTAATTGGAGGCACCAGAGGTACTGGAGGCGCCGGCGGTCTCGCGGCGAACCGTGTAAGCAGGTCCTGCGGCCGGTTTGACCTCCAGGCGCTGGATGTCCGTTGCCGGGATATCGATGAGCTTGGATTCGATCCAAAAGCGGGGATCTGTCTCGAACGAAATGGCGGGTTCGACGCTGTAGCTCTTGCCGTCGCCGATGCGGCGCACGAAATTACCCTCACCCGTCGCCTTGCCGACGATCAAGGCATGCTTTCCATCCCTCGCCGTCACGACTACTTCCGCCCCGGTCGCGCCGGGCGCCGAGGGGTCGTCGACCCCGATGACGGGGAAGTATGCCGGATTGGAAGTCTTTTCCTCGACGATCTTGGCATCGCTCAACGACAGCAGCAATTTGCGCAGTTTCGGCACGTCGGCCGGATAGTCGCCGCGCTCGGCAACGGTCCATCGTCCATCCCGTTCGTGCAGCGTGACAGTGGGCGCAGCGCTCGCGCGCCGCAAACTCACGGCAGTGACGGTATTCAGCTCGCCCGCGAGCGAGGGCAGCAGCGCGATGCCGTGCGGATCCTTCGGCAGATTGCGTTGGGTGCTCAGGTACAGGGCGCCGGAAATTGCGAGCACCGCCGCGATCGCGAGCGCGATGAATCTCTGCCGGCTCATGTTGCGCCCGGCACGGCCGCTCTGCGCCGCCGACGAGCCGACAGAATGAGGATGCCCGCCACGGCCACGCACAGCGGGGCGATGGCGATGTTGATGACCTTGAGCCACGAATCAAGCCGGTCGATGTCGACGTCCAGTCCTCGTTGAGTTTCGCGCAGCTCCCGGCGCACGCGGGTCTTTTCCGCCATGAACCGCTTTAGCTCCGCCTCTTGCTCCGGGGACAACATGAGGGAGGATTGATCGTTGCGTTTGGTCTGCAGTTCGGTCAACTTGGTTTCCGTCTGCTTGAGCTCCGCCTGCAGTTCCAACGCCTTGCCGCGCAATCGATCGTCGGCCCGACGCCTGAGCGCTTCGACGCGCTCGAACGGCCGCGAGAACGTGGCGCGCCCGCGCACGCTGATGAGTGCGCTCGATCCGCTCAAGTTGTCGAGAATGTTGGCCACGAGGTCGCCGTTGTTGGCAAACGCCTGCGCGACGCGCTGGCCGAACAGCTCGCGGGTTTGCACCCACATGTAATCCATCAATATGTCCGTATCGGCGACGACGACGATGTTGGCGGGCGCCGTCGACTTGGCCAGATGGGCCGCCGGAGGCCCCGCGGCCGCCTTTTGATCCGACGGAGGACCGCCGGGGAACGCCGATTCCACGGGTCCGGTGATTCGCGCGGCGAGGGCATAGCGCACGCCGGTCGGTTTGAAGCCATCACGGAGGGTCGACGGATCGGTGAGCGCGTTGAAACGTTGCGCAGGAATCGGCGCCGCGCCGGCGGAACTTTGCAGCAGGGGTTCAAAGGTGGTCTTGGCGCCCGGGTGGGCGGCAATCGAGCCTGCCGTGGCCATGTTGATCTTGTCGAGCGATGCAGACACGACATCCTTTTGGTTCATGTCGGCGTGCGTCAGTCCGAGGATGCCGATGTGACGCACCGGCGGGGACTGCATGCTCGTGCGTACTTCGAGTCCGCGCTCCAGGTCACCGATCACCTTGGTCGCATCGAAATCGACCCCCCAGGCCGCGAGCAGGGGCTTGAGATCGGACGAATGGTTCGCCATCACGCCGGCAAGCGGGTTGGAGGGATCCTGGCCGGAGGTGTCTCCGCCTGCATTCGGGTCGACGAACAGCAGCACCTTGCCGCCGCGCATCACGAACTGGTCGATGGCGTACAAAGTCTTCGGCGGCAGGTTCTTCGGATGCACCAGCATCAGCACGTCGACATCTTTGTCGATGTGATCCGCGTCGGTGGTCAAGGTGCGCATCGTGAACAAGTCCTGAAGCTGGGTGAGGATCGGCCAGGGTTCACCCATCTGTCCGGTCATGGGATTGAATTGTCCCTGCATTCCCAGCGAACTCATGAGCCCGATCACCGGCTTCTTCGGCGTACCCAGGTCGTTGATGAGTTTCGCCACGTCGTATTCCAGAAACTCCTCGCGGTCCGCCTGAAAGCTCGGTATCGAGGACCGCCCATCGGTGGAATTGGTGCCGGTCAGGCCGAAATAGAGCGCTTCGCCGCCGCCGGCGTGCAGGGATTGCAGTCCGAATTCCGCGGCGCGGTCCTCATCGTCCGAGAACGGCTGCGGATCGACGATGCGCAGGTGTATTTTGCCGCCGGACCGGGCGGTGAGCTCCTCCAGAAACTCGCGCACACGATTCGCGTAGGGCATCACGAGCGGGGCCTGCTTGGCGGCGGCCTCGCGCGAGAAATACAAATATAGATTGACCGGCTCCTTCAGTTCGGCGAGAACCTGGCGCGTGCCGGGGCTCAAGGTGTAGAGACGATTTTGCGTGAGGTCCGCGCGCATGCCGCGCAGGACCACGTTCGACAGCATGACGATGCCGAGAAACAGCACGGCGAGCGCAACCAGCCCGCCGACCCCGAAACCAGTTCTTCTCCAGCGACTTCCGTTCACCTATTGCGCCTTCTTCATGTCGAGCACCAAGGCCGTGGCGGCCAACCAGAAGCCGATCAAGGCGCCGAAATACACGAGATCGCGCAGGTCGATGACGCCCTTGGAGATGGCTTCGAAATGAGTGAAAAAGCTCAAGCTCGCGATCGCGTCGACGATGGCCTGCGGCAGGATGCCGCGCACGAAGTCGAGCACCAGCGGAAACCCAGCAAGCAGAAACACGAAGCCGACCAGCGCCGCAGTGATGAACGCAACCACTTGATTGCGGGTGGCCGCGGAGAGGCACATGCCGATCGAGAGAAAGCCCCCCGCCATCAACAGGCTGCCCAGGTAGGCGGCGACGATCGCGCCGTTGTCCGGCGACCCCAGGTAATTGACGGTGATCCAGATTGGAAACGTGAGCAGCAAGGCGATGCCTGCGAAGCACCATGCCGCGAGAAACTTCCCGAGCACCGCCTGCCACAGCGTGATGGGCAGGGTCATCAGCAATTCGACGCTGCCGCTGTTGCGTTCTTCGGCCCACAGGCGCATCGAAATGGCCGGGATCAGCACCAGATAGAGCCACGGATGCCAGCGAAAGAAGGGTTGCAGATCCGCCTGGCCGCGTTCGAAGAAGCCGCCCACCTGGAACGTGAACACCGCCGCCAGGACGAGGAAGATCACGATGAATACATAGGCGAGAGGCGTCGCGAAATAGCTGCGCAGTTCGCGCCGGAAGATCACCAGAACCTTGCTCATGGGCCGGCTCCCTGCGGTTGGGTCAACGAGCGAAACACCTCGTCGAGGCGCCCCGATTCGAGATGCAGTTCAGGCACGTCCCAGTCGTTCTTTACGACGATCGCACTCACGGCGGACAGGGCGTTCGCGCCCGGTTTGGGAACCGCCGTGAGCCGCAGCTCCCGCGCATCGAATTCCACCTCTGCAACCTCCGCAAGCAGGGCGATCTCGCGGCGCGCGGCCTCGAGCTCCCCGGGCTTCTCGAAGCGCAAGCTGACGGCATGATGGTATCGGGAGCGGGATTCGAGCGCAGTCGGAGTTTCATCGGCGACGATACGGCCGTCGGCAATGATGATGGCGCGGGTGCACACCTCGTGGACTTCCTCCAGGATGTGCGTCGATACGATGACCAGCTTCTCCTTGCTGAGCTCATTGATGAGGCGCCGCACTTCGTGCTTTTGATTCGGATCGAGACCATCGGTCGGTTCATCGAGGATCAAGACCTGCGGGTCATGGATCAACGCCTGCGCGAGGCCGACCCGGCGGCGATAGCCCTTCGAGAGCGTCTCGATGACCTGCTCGATCACCGGAGCGAGCCCGAGCCGGTCGACGACGACGTCGCGGCGAACCCGCCGCCGCTCGCCCGTGAGTCCGCGCACGTCGGCCACAAAATCCAAAAACTCGCTCACGGTCATTTCGCCGTAGCTCGGAGCCCCTTCGGGCAGATAGCCCATGCACGACTTGGCCGCCACGGGCTCTCTTTCGATGTCGTGCCCCGAGATCGAGACCCGTCCGGCGGACGGTGAAATGAAGCCCGCGATCATTCGCATGGTGGTGGACTTTCCGGCGCCGTTGGCGCCCAAAAATCCCAGCACCTCGCCGGGTGCAACGGAAAACGTCAGGTCATCGACCGCGAGCTTGTCGCCGTAGCGTTTGGATAAATTCTTCGTCGTGATCATGGGCGCCTTTGAGCGTGAATCCTTCGGGAGGTTCAAATTTTTTTTGCGCGATCCGATCGCGGCTATATTATGCAATTGCGGGGAGATGTTGCCACGGGCGCCGCCGCCCGTGGCGCGGCCGCGTCAGCCGCCCCCGTCCTTCGAATCGATGGCGGATTTGTTTTCCTTGAGAATGCGCCTCACCTCGGGCAACGACGGCCGTCCCGCCATGCGTGCAATCAGCTCGGGCAATTCGTACCACTTGCGTCCCCATTGTACCAAGCGCGCGGCATCGGCGACGACTTGCGCTCGCGCGCTTTCCGAGGGGCCGTCGCGGGAGGACGATGCGGCGGGCGCGGTCTTGTTGGGGGCGGCCTTTGCAGGCGGCCGCGACGGCGGCGGCGCCTTCGCCGCTCCGGGCCTCGTTGGCGGTTTGTTCTGAGGCCTCGCGGCCTTGCGTTCCGTGCGGGCGACCTGCGGGGTGCCCGTCGGCTGCGGGGTGCGTTTCGTGGCCAGGAATTTCGGCATTTCCCTCGTTCCCGTGGCGGCGTCGGCGGGTGGCCGAGCCGCATCGTCCGACGGATCGCGCGTCAACGGGCGTTCGCTCTGCGCATCGGCCACGGGTATGAAGCGCTCGATGTGTTCGGATCCCACGAGGTTGGCGAGGAAGATCATGAGCTCGAGCGAGTCGGAATATTTCGCGTCGCCCATCTTCACGCGCTCCTGCACGTGGTCCCGAAGCGCGATGGTCTTCTGCATGGCGAGATCGATGATCCAACGGCTCGGACGCTGATGCTCCGCCCACGGCTGGATCTTCCAGTAGCTGTCATCGTCGAGGGAGCAGTACCTGGCATGCAGCTCAAGACTCTTGAGCCATTTATCCAGTAGTTCCAGCAATCGTTGGTCGGCGGGCGTAGCCATGGTCTTCGGGACTCCAGGCTGCACCCTAAACGAACCGCCGTCCGATGGCTAGCGGCAGATCGCGGCCCAGCGGCGCCGGTCGCGTCGCTTCGGCGGCCATGAAGTCAAGATCGGCAGGCTGCTAAACTGCCCGGCATGTGTGGAATAGCCGGTATCGTCGGTGCGCGCGCGAGCGTCGAAATCGCCCGCGGCATGGCGCAGCTGCTGCGGCACCGCGGCCCCGACGGTGAAGGGGTGTGGAGCGAACCCGGAGTCGCCCTGGCCCACCGCCGACTGGCGATTCTGGATTTGTCCGAAGGCGGGCACCAGCCCATGTCGTTCGGCTCGCAGGTGCTGACTTACAACGGCGAGATCTACAACCACGAGCAGCTGCGTGCCGGCTTGCCCGGACCTTGGAGGTCAACCGGCGACACGGAGGTGCTGGTGCACCTTCTCGCGAGGCACGGCGCCGCCTGCCTCCGGAGTCTGGTCGGCATGTTCGCGTTCGCGGCGTGGGACACGCGCGAGCGGCGTCTGTTGCTCGCGCGCGATCGCCTGGGAATCAAGCCCTTGTACTACCGGCTGATGCCGGACGGCATTGCGTTTGCCTCGGAGCTCAAGGCGCTGGTGGGTCTGGGCCGCCCCGAGATCGACCGGAGCGCGGTGCGCGATTATTTGTTCCACGGCTACATCCCCGCGCCCAAGAGCATTTATCAGGGCATCGCGAAGCTGCCGGCCGGACACACTCTCACCTGGACCGACGGACGCGTCACCATCGAGCGCTATTGGGACCCCTCGACTGCGATCAGCGCGCGCGGCGACGGCGACACCCTGCGGGAACTCGACCAGCTGCTGCGCGAGGTCGTTCCGGCGCACACTCTTTCGGACGTGCCGGTCGGCGTCTTCCTAAGCGGCGGCATCGACTCGGCGCTGACCGCGTACTATCTGGACGCTCCGCGGACCTACACCCTGGGATTCGAGGCGGGTGCGCGCTCCGAAGCGCACGCGGCGCGCAGGGCGGCCGAGCATCTGCAGACCGGCCACATGGAGATGACCGCGCCCCAGGCCGACTTCGCCGAGGCGCTCGAGCGCATGCCGGGCCTATTCGATGAACCCTTCGGCGACAGCGCCGCATGGTCGAATTATCTCATCGCACAATTTGCGCGCCGTGAAGTGACCGTGGCTCTGAGCGGGGAGGGTGGCGATGAGATATTTTGCGGCTACCCGCGATACTGGTCGAGGATCGGTGAACGATCGGGCATCTTCAACCGCTCCCTCGCCCGATATTTGCCGCCGTTGTCGCGCCTTGGCCAGTCGATGCAGCGGCGCGCCTATGTCGGACTGCCGGCCTATGCGGCGGCGCTTGGCGGCATGACGGCGCGCCAAATCGATTCATTATTGGCCACGCGCTGGCAGGAACCGGGGTATGACTATCTATGGTTCTATCGGCAGCATTGGCGCGACGACCTGGCGCCTCTCGCTCGATTGCGCTGGCTCGATTTGAAGACCGATCTGGCCGAAGGGCTGTTGACGAAAGTCGATCGAACCAGCATGGCGCATTCGCTCGAGGTTCGTCCGCCGCTGCTGGATCACCGGCTGGTCGAATTCATGCTGAGCGTGGATCCGGAAGTGATGGTCGACCGGAGGCGGCGCCGGGGGAAACTGCTGGTGCGACGCCTCATGGAGCCGCGGCTGCCGCCGGGGCATCTGGATCAGCCGAAATCCGGCTTTGGACTGCCCGTACACCGCTGGCTGCGCCGCCATCCGCAGGTGCTGCGCGACGCGGTTCGGCGCCTGATGGACCGCGGCATACTGCAGCGTCCGGTGGGGAGCGAGTTTCGCAGAGCCTGGTATCTGCTGGTATTGGACCGCTGGTTCACCGCCTTTGGATGAGACCCCTCGAATCTTGTTCGTTCCGGTCTCCGGGACTTACGGCATGGGCGAGTACGCGCGTTCGCTCGCGATCGCGCGCGCCGCGAAGCGGCGCTGGCCCGGCGGAGCCATCCACTTCGCCTTGAGCCGCCAGGCTCCCTATGCGGCCGATGCGCCTTTCTCCAAGACGCTGCTCGCCTCATCGCCCACGTTTCATTCCGCCGCCGTCGTCGAGCTCATCGAGAGCTGGCGGCCCGATGTCGTGATATTCGACAACGCGGGACGCACCGCACAGCTGCGCGCCGCGCGGCGCCTGGGGGCGCGGATCATCTACATCAGCGCGCGGGCGCGCCAGAGGCGCAAGGCGTTTCGGTGGCGCTGGATGCGCCTGATCGACGAACACTGGATCGCGTATCCGGAATTCATCGCCGGGGGGTTGAGGCTCGTCGAACAGCTGAAGCTGAAACTTTTGGGCAGGCCGGTCGTGCGCTACCTGGACGTGATCTTCTCGCGCGCGGACCCCGCGCAGGCCGCCTCGGCCTTGTCCCGGGCCGGATGCGACGCTGGCGCGTTCGTGCTGGTGGTCCCGGGGGGAGGAACGGGCCATCCTCGGGCTGACGATGCGGCGGCTCGATTCAGGGCGGCCGGCCGCGCGCTTGCCGCTCGCGGGGTGCCGACGGTGTACGTGGGTCCGGGGGAGACCGGACCGATCGACGTTGCGAAACCGAACTGGCATCCTCTCGGGGCGCTCCCACAGGGCGATCTGGCGGCGCTCATGCGCTCATCGAGGCTGATCGTCGTCAACGGCGGCTCGAGCTTGCTGCAGGCCATCGCCTGTGGCTGCGCCTGTGTCGCGGTTCCGATCGCCAAGGATCAGGCCGAGCGCACTCGGCGCTGTGTCGATGCCGGTGTGGCGGTGGCCGCAGCGCTCGATGCGGCCAGCATCGTGCACGCAGCAGACCAACTGCTGCAAGATGAGCCGCAGCGCGCGGCGCTTGCGGGGCGCGCCGCCCGCTTGAAGCTCGCGGACGGCGTTGAAGTCGCGATTCATGCATTGGGCGATCTCGTGAATTCCGCGCCGCCCGCCGCGCATCCGTAGACAACCGGCGAAAGGGGATATGTCGACAGCCGTTCTATTGGGATATGACCCGCAGCAGCCGTCATTCCGCCACCGCATGGGCAGTCTGATCGGCACGCTCGAAGCGGCCGACTGGCAGGTGCGCGTGGAAAGATTTCCGAGCGGCCGGTACGGGCTTCGGACCTGGGAGCGCCGTGCGCTGCTGCGCGGCGCGGACGTCGTGGTGCTTCACCAGATCAAATTGAGCGCGCTCGAAGCGCGCCTGTTCGCACGCTTGAGCCGGCGGCGGGTGTTCGACGTCGACGATGCGATTTACGTGCGCAAGCCGCGGCGGCTCGGCGATGCGGCGGACGACTCGATCTGGCGCAAAAGAAAATTCGCGGCGACGTGTCGTTGGGTGGACGTCGTCGCCGCCGGCAACGACGTCCTGGCGGATGTCGCGCGCGCCTCGAATCGCGCGGTCGCGATCCTGCCCACCTCGATCGACACGGCCGTCTATCAACCGAGCACGGCCACCGCGGCGGATCCACCGACCGTCGTCTGGATCGGCAGCCCCGAGAACCTCGTCTATCTGGAGATGATCCGCCCTGCATTGGCCAGGCTGACGGGCCGGTACCCGGCGCTCAAGATGCGGGTCATTTGTTCGCGGTTTCCCGACTGGCCCGAGATCAACGTCGAGCGGGTCGTGTGGAGCACGGCGACCGAAGCGCAGACGCTTGCCACGGCGCACATCGGCGTCATGCCGCTGAGCGATGACGAATGGGCGCGCGGCAAATGCGCGTTCAAGCTGCTTCAATACATGGCCGCCGCACTGCCATGCGTGGCATCGCCGGTCGGCGCCAATACCGAGGCGGTGATCGACGGCGTCAACGGTTTTCATGCGCGCACCGACGCCGAATGGGAGCAGCATCTTGAATCCCTGATCCGCTCGCCGGAGCTTCGCGCGCGCTTCGGCGCAAGCGGGCGGCGGCACGTCGAATCCCGTTACGCAATGCACACGTACCGCACGCGATATCTGGAATTGCTGACGCGGCTGGCCGCCGGTGCGCCGCTGGATTGAATGCGCCCGGCACCGGAAGCCGGTATCCTTCGCGCCATGCGGGCCATGCACATCTACCAAATCCTGCCCCCGTACCTATCGCGTCAGGACTTGGACCCGGGCTTCATAGTCTTGGACAACTGCGCGAACGAGCGGCCGGATTGGTTCGAGTATTGGCCGATCAGGAGATTCCTGCTCAACGAAGCGCTCGACGAAGAGGCGTTCTACGGTTTCCTGTCGCCCAAGTTCAAGCTCAAGACGAGCTTGGATTCCGGGGCCGTGAGCGAGTTCATTCGCGCCGCCGATCCCGCGACGGAAGTCATACTGCTGAGTCCCAGCATCCACAACAGCGCCTATTACTGGAATGTCTTCGAACACGGCGACGCAGAGCACCCCGGCCTCAAGAATGCCGCCAAAGCTTTGCTCGAACGGCT
The DNA here is from genome assembly GCA_963727045.1 of uncultured Gammaproteobacteria bacterium. GTDB lineage: Bacteria > Pseudomonadota > Gammaproteobacteria > Steroidobacterales > Steroidobacteraceae > Bog-1198. Next base: position 355,268 of record CAVSES010000001.1, read on the forward strand.
GGAATTGCCGAGCGACCTGGATTCGCTCGTATCCGATTCGCGCAACACCGTGCATTCGAACTATCTCATTGCGAAGCCGCGATTTTGGCGGGCGTGGCTTGCGGTCAACGAAAGGATTTTCACGATCGCGGAAACGCCGACGGACCCGCTGGGTGAGACATTGCGCGCGCCGACGAGCTACCGCGGCGGCTCCGGCGTGCAGATGAAGATATTCATCATGGAGCGAATGGCGACGTGGCTGCTGACGTGCGGGAGCGGTGGTTTCGAAGTGCGCGTGCGAGATCCTTTCGTGGCCCGCACGCGGGTCTACAAGCTTCCGTTGGCGATCGTGTGCGATGCGCTGAAGATCGCCTATGCCACGCAGGGCCGCAAGCAATACAAGGAGGTTTTCATGATGGTGCGGGGACTGCGGAAGCTGCTGAATTTTCAGATCCGCCTCGGCGGCGCGCTCCGCCTGCGGCCGGTTGAACCCGCGCTGCGCGTGCTGAAATCGCACTGGCTCCAAGACGACCGCTAGCGCAGGGGGCAATGATGGTTTTCCCCGGCCTGCATCCCATGATCGTGCATTTCCCGCTGGCGCTGGTGATCACGGGGGCCGCGTCGCTGCTGGCGTCCCGGCTCGTTCGCCGGGCGGACCGCGCCGCGACGCTTGCAACGGTGGGCACGTGGAATCTTTGTCTCGGCGCGGCCGCCGCGCTGTTTGCGCTCGGTACCGGTCTGGCTGCGGCGGTCGGGCTGGAGGCGGACGCATCCGCCCATCAGGCTGTGTCGATGCATTTCAAATGGGCGATCTTCACGAGTCTTGCGCTGGTGCTGTTGGCGGTGTGGCGCGGTGCGGGCAGCGCACAGGATTCGCGGCCTACTTGGATTTTCCTGGCGCTGCTGCTGGCGGCAACCGCGGCGTTGATCGTGACCGGATATCGCGGCGGCCAGAACGTGTATCGATTCGGAGTGGGGGTGCACAGCTCCGCCGCCGTGCACCCCCCAATTCACAGAGACCGATTCATTGCGCGGGCGCTTGTCCCGTGAAGTAGGCCAATACATAGGCCTTGAGGGTTCCGTCGGCCTGCGGCATGCCGTACACCTTCACCGGCACCCCGGCGACGAGACCGGCGGTCAGGCTCGCAAGGCCGCCGCTGGTCGTGATGTCGATCGGGCCGACGGTCACAACCCCGCCGGTGCAGTCCACTTGATAGACCAATGTGGCTGATCCAGAGGCCGTTCCGACATCCACGGTCGCCGCCGACGTTCCACCGAGCACCGTCATGGTGAACGCATCGTTCACCAATCCGCCGGCGACGAACCCGAGCGGCAGCAGCGAGGGGGTCAGAATGGCGGTGCTGGCGGACCAGCCGTTCGGATTCGCCGGATCGTTCCAGATCGCAAAGCCGATGCCGCGCGAGGGCACCGCTCCCACCGTACCGCCGAAGTTGACGCTGCCGTCGGTGGCGGAGACGAAATCGGAGACGGCGCCTGCACCGCTGGTCAACAGGGTGGGGTAGGCAAAATTCCAGTATTTGAACCCGCTGATGGGATTGCCGGTGTCGTCCTTTCCATTGGCGGTCGCGCTCGCAATGTAGTCAAGCGTGTAGACGTAATCGTCCTTCGCCATTCTGAAGAGGCGCGTCAAGGTGAATCCAGTGGTGTTGGGAGCGGAAATCTGGCCGTCGTAGACGGCCGCTTCGATGTCGATGCTCTGGGCCACCAGCGGAACGGCGAGCGGGTCGACCACGCTTGCATGGACTTTGAAGCCGCGGACGAGATCGTGGTTTGCAAGAAATGCCGTTCCGGTCGCGATGGGCACGGAGTCGGCGGAAGCATTTTGCGGTTCGCGGAAGAAGAACTCCGTGCCGGCATCCACTGTCAGGTCGACGCCGACGCCCGACTCGCTCGCCACGGTGACGATGTTGTTGGTGGCGTCGACATGCAGCACATGACCCTCGGGACTCAACCACACGCTGCTGAACTGGCTGCTCGCCCAGATGCGCGTGGCCACCAGGGTGCCGTTCTCCTGATACCGCGCCGCGATGCGCACCGACTTGCCGGGCAAGGTCGTTTCTGCAGAGAAATCCTTGATGATCGTCCGCGTCTTGGCGTCGACATCGTAGAAAATCGTGCCGTTGGTCGCGTCGGCAAGTATTTGCAGCGACTGCATGGTGGCAACGGCCGTCTCCGGGCTCACCGCGGGTTCAGTGGGGAACTCCTTGGTCACGGTGATCGAACTGTTGTCGGCGGCGACGGACGTCACGCTTGCGTACAGGTGCCGCAACACCAACCACGGCAGGTCGCGCAGCGGATGATGACGCACAGGACCGTCGAAGTTGACGGCCCAGAGAGTATTCCCCGCGCCGGCCGGAACGTGGCCGACCAAGAATGCCGGGTGTCCGAGGTCGAATTCCAAGTCCAATGCATTGCTCTGGCCCGCACTCACCACCAGCGGCGATGCGAACGTCACCTTGACGGGTACCGTGAGATTCGGCGCAGCGCCCTGGGCGTGTTGAATCTGTATCTGATCCGCGGGAATCGTCGTGCCGGGCGCCGCGATGAAGCCGGTTTCGGGACTCGCCGCAACCGTCAGCAGAACATCGCCGGGATTTGCACCGACCGTGAGCGCGGCGGAGGTGTAGGTGCCGACCGGTACGTCCACGTTGCCCAGTATCTCTGCAACTTGGTCCAGTTGCGCCAGGTTCACCATCGGCGCGGACGCTGGCGCGGTGTAAACGACGACGTTGCCGCCGCCTCCTTGCGGCACGAGCGCGATCGAGAGCACCTTGACGCCGATGGTTGCCCAGTCTTCGGTGGACGCATCGGAAAGGAGCATCGATACGGTTCCCGTCTGAGAAACCGGCGTCTGCGGAGCCATGCCGCCGCCGGATCCGCCGCCACAAGCGCCGATCAGTGCGGCTGCGGCGCCGACCGACATTAATCGAAATCTCTTGGCGACCATGAAAGCCTCTCCTCGAAGTTGACAATAAACATCCCTGACACTTGTCGGCGCTTGGAAGCGTTGCGCCTCTGTTGCCTGCACCAACGGTCGATGTGGACGCGCGTTGACACGCGCCTGCGTCGCCGATCGCAGACGGTCAACGAATTTGGCAGTGTGAATTACGGTGGAGAAAGGCGGCGCCGCTAATGCGTCGGCGTCAGTTCAGTGACCAGGCGGTCCGCGTGATAGATGTGCTTCAGCGCTTCCGTGATGCCCGTGACGTCGACCGCCACCGCGCGGTTCACGGAGCCGTCGTAGCCGAAGTCGCCGCCCAGCGATTCGATGTTCCCGTCGAAAATCAAACCGATGACTTCGCCCTTGCGCCCGATCACGGGAGAGCCCGAATTACCGCCGATCACGTCGTCGGTCGAGACGAAATTCAACTGGGCATTTGAATCGACCGCTTGTTTTGCCGCGATCCAACTATCCGGCAGCTTGAACGGGTCGCGTCCGGTCGCGTGTTCGTACGCGCCGGCGAAATTCGTCGTCGGCGCCACGCCGTGTCCGTTCTCCTGATATCCCGCAACTGCGCCGTACGACAATCGCAGAGTGAAAGTCGCGTCCGGGTAAGCGCTCTTTCCTTCGAGCGCAAAGCGCGCCTTGGCGATCAGGGCGGTGTTCTTGGTTTTCACCGCCTTCACGTTGTTTTCGTAATCGGCCCGAACTGCGCGTGCGGGCACATCGAGAACGCGCGCGAAATCGATCAGCGGATCGTGATAGGCGTCGATCGCGCCCGTCCCGCCGGAGAGCATTTGAGAGCGCAGCGTCGCGTCGCCCAACCGGGTGCCCCCGACGACGGCAGCGGCAATTTCCTCCGGGCTATGCTTGCCGAGCAGCGTCCGCACGTCGGGATCCGAGGTTCCCAAGTTCTCGCGAACCTTGGTGAGCCACCAGGCGAGCACCGTTCTCTCCAGTTCCGCGTGAATCGGCGCCGGAGATTCGATTTCCTGCCGAAGCGCCGGGAAATTCGCATCCGCGTATTCCTCCAATCGCTCCCCATCAGGCTTGCCGACTTCGGCGGCATACCGGTTCAGGGCCACCGCATGACCCAGCAGCGGCGACATCAACACGGGCCAGCGTTCCAACAGCGCAGTGCGCACGAAGATGTCCCGTTGGTGCGCAACCGCCGCGGCGACCGAGTCCCAGGCTCCGCCATAGGCGGCGGCCAGGTTCGGATCGGCGACAACCCGCCTGCGCAGTTCGCTCTCGGCCCGCGCCTTGTCGGCGATCAGCGTTCCATGCGCCAGCGCCAGCTGCCTGCCCTTGTAGGCCTTCAGCGAATTCTCCATCGAAAACAGCAGCGACTTCGAGGTACGCGCCTGCTCCGGCCCCTTGGTCGCAAACTCCGTGAGCATACCGCGCAGTTCGGAAAGCAGGGTCAAGACGAATGGCTGCGCGTCGTCGCGCATGAACTCGAGCTCTGCCAGGGTATCGTCGCGCTCCGTGGATCCGGGGTTGCCGCTCGTGAACGCGATATCGCCCTGTCTCACGCCTTTGGTCGCGAACTTCAAGAAGGTATCGGTGCGCAGCGGCTTGCCGTTGTCGTAAATGCGCACGAAAGCCGTGTCCAGGTCGAAGCGCGGAAAGGTGAAGTTGTCCGGGTCGCCCCCGAAGAACGCCGCGCTCTCCTCGGGTGCGAACACGACGCGCACGTCCTGATAGCGCTTGTATTTGTACAATTCGTACAAGCCGCCTTCATAGAGGGTCACGACCTGGCAGCGCACCTGCGCCGCGGTGCCGCACCCGCTTTCGATCTGCGCCTTCACGGCCCGCTCCGCTTCGTGGAACGCGCGGTCGGACTTCCCGGCGGTCGCCGCTTCGACTTGGTGCGTGACGTCGGTGATCGCCACGAGCTGATTCGCCTCCATCGCCGGACATTTCTTCTCGTCGGCCGCAGCGGCGGCGTAGAAGCCGTTCGCGATGTAGTCGTGTTGCGCATCCGCAAGATCGCTGAGGCATTCGCGCGCGCAATGGTGATTGGTCATGACCAAGCCGCTCGGCGAGACAAGGCTCGCGGAACAGCCGAGCGTCAACCGGATGCTGCCCAGCCTGGCATGCTCCAGCCACGCGGCGTCCGGCGCCCACCCATATGCCGCGCGCATCTTGGCCGCGGGGAAATTATCATACGTCCACATTCCTTCATCGGCACCGGCCGGCGCCGTCATAGCCGCCGCAATGACCAGTGCCGCGACCGCCGTCAGTGTACGCATGCAAACTCTCCGTTGATGTTCCCGCGCCTGTGCAATTTAGCCGATCCCGGCGCCGCTATTTGACAGCGCCTGTCGGGGCTGGAAAGGAGCTGGCGAAGTCGTAGTAATCGACAAAGCGCCTGATGCGGCCGTTCTCGACCACGGCGAACGATGCGCCGTGCGCGGAGATCTTCCGTCCCTTGACCGGTCCGTTCGGTCCGTCCCCCGTGTACGTCGACGTCCAGGTCCATTCGGCGGCCACGGTGGAGCCTGATCGTACGATCGTCGTCAGCCGCCACTTCAGGTCGGGCTGCGCCTTGAACACATCACCCGCGAATGCCTTGATCTCGGCGGGACCCTTGCCACGGAAGCCCGCCGGAACATCCTCGTGCACGGACTCTGGATCCAGCAGCGGATCCAGCGCCGCGGGGTTGTGGCGGTTCCACGCGGCGACGTATTCCCGGACCACGGCCTTGGCCGACCCCGCAGCGGCTCGCGCGATCGGCGCGGGCGCAATCTTCGCGGACGGCGGATCCCCTGCACCGGCGGGCGCAACCAGCACCACACAGGCGGCAAGCGATAGGGCGACATTCATGGACCATTCCTCCTTGCGATGAGCCTCTCGAATGCTACAACCGGGAATGTATTCGCACCATCGGATGCCGGTGTGAAGGACGTGCCGCGGAACGGGATTGCCAAGCCCTACGGGGTCGGACCGGCGAATCTGACGCACCACCCCATCCATCGTCCGACCCTCCCACGACGCGATCGCCTATCGCGCACCCGACGGTGTTTTGACGGCGCGCGACATGGAGACGCTAGATGATTCGGGCGCCCCAGAAGTAGCATCGTGCGCCTGGGCGCCGTATGTGAAACTCGAGCGCCAGATTCAGCAGCCGGTGTGAACCGTTCCAACAGAGATGTTTATGCGATTTGCAATATTGGCTCTCTCCCTGCTCATCTATTTAACTTCGGGTCCCGCAATTGCGGGAGCGAGACTGATCTGCGGCTCGGCTACACGCGCGCCTTCGAGCGAATCGGTGAATTCCTGAAGAATGCCGGCGCAAGCTGGGATGATGTCGTGGAAATCACCAGTTTTCACACCGATCTGAGGACCCAGATGCCGGCGATGGTTGCGGTGAAGAAAAACTATGTAAAGCCACCTTTCCCGGCGTGGACAGCCATTCAGGCATCTCTGTTGATTCCCACCAACGGCATTACCGAGATCAAGGTCGTGGCAAAGCTGCGGAAATAGAAACCTCGCCCGCACAATTACCCGATCCGACTTTCGAGCGCCGGATGTAAGTGATTGATTTAATGGCGCTCCCTACGAGATTACTCGGCGCTGCGCGCCTCGCCCCTGTGGGGCCGCCTGCGGCGTTCAAATCGCCCGTCCGGGCGATTTGTCGAACGCGCGCGGGCTTGACGCCCGCGAGAGTTCTCCTCTCGAGGGCTAAATCAAAGCGAAAGACCGGCAGGACACCGGCCTTTTGCTTTGATATGGCGCTCCCTACGAGATTCGAACTCGTGTACTTGCCTTGAGAGGGCAATGTCCTAGGCCTCTAGACGAAGGGAGCGGTGTTTGCGGATCTGGGCGCCTGAACTCAAGCGGGCTGGTAGTATACGGGCCAATTTTTTGGACTCAAGCGGAACCCCCCTTTTTGAACGCATCGTCGACGCCATTTCCCCCCTTGGTGATTCCCCGCTCCGAGCATTCGATATCGCGCGCAGCCATTTCGCCGAACGCGCTCAAAGTGCTCTATCGCCTCAAGGACGCGGGCTATCAGGGCTTTTTGGTCGGAGGCGCGGTTCGGGATCTGCTCCTCGGCATCACCCCGAAGGATTTCGATGTGGCGACAAACGCGCTGCCGGACGAGGTCAGGCGCCTGTTTCGCAATTGCCGCCTCATCGGACGCCGGTTTCGGCTGGCGCACGTGCATTTCGGCAATGAAATTATAGAGGTGGCGACGTTCCGCGCGGCGGCGGCGCCCGAGCGGGAAGACGCGGAGGACATCGAACCGGATTCGGTGAACGAGGGCGGCGTCACCGATCCCGCCGAGCCGGACGCCGGTGCCGAATTCACTGCGCCGAGCGATTCGGAGCATCGCGCGTTCGACCCGCGGGGACGGATCCTGCGAGACAACATCTACGGCACCATCGAGGAGGACGTGTGGCGGCGTGATTTCGCGGCCAACGGCCTTTACTACAACATCGACGATTTTTCGATATGGGACTTCGTCGACGGCGTCAGCGACGTGCGCGCTCGGCGGCTGAAGTTGATCGGCGACCCGGAAACGCGCTACCGGGAGGATCCGGTGCGCATGCTGCGCGCGGTGCGTTTCGCCGCCAAACTCGATTTTTCGATCGAGCAGCATACCGAAGCGCCCATCGTCCGGCTCGCGCATCTGCTCGACGGCGTGCCGCCGGCGCGATTGTTCGACGAATGTTTGAAGTTGTTTTTGTCGGGATTCGGCGCCAAGTCATATCGGTTGATGAAGCAATACGGCCTTTTCGAACATTTGTTTCCGATGTCGGCCGCCGCTTTCAAGCTGGCGCCGTACGCGTACGCGGAGGAGATGCTCGAACGCGGCTTGATCAACACGGACGAGCGCATCGCGGCGGACAAACCGGTGACGCCGACGTTCCTTTTCGCCGTGCTGCTGTGGAGCGCGGTGCTGCGGGAGCTCAACGAAAGGCAGGCGGGACCGGCACCGGATCTCGCGCTGCTGATGCAGGCCTGCGACTCGGTGCTGCGCGCACAGCAATCGCGCGTGGCGATTCCGCGGCGCTTCGGGATTCCGATGCGGGAGTTGCTGATGCTGCAGCCGCGCTTCAACCGGCGCAGCGGCATAAAATCGTTGAGCCTGCTGCAGCATCCCCGCTTTCGTGCGGCGTATGATTTTTTGCTGTTGCGGGCCCAGGTCGGCGTGGCCGATCCGGAACTCGCGAAATGGTGGACCGATATTCAGGTTCTGCCGCACGAGGAGCGCGTGGCCCTGGTACAAGCGCGGCCTGCGGAGCCGTCCGCCGAGGGCGACGCTGCGCCGGCACCCGGCCGTCGACGCCGCCGGCGGCGGCGCGGCGGAGCGGCGCGCACCTAAGGAACCTGGGCAGTGACGTTGCTTTGGCGCCCAGCGTATGCGGCGATCGGCAGCAATTTGAGCAATCCACGCGAGCGCGTCGAAGAAGCACTCGAGCGCCTCGCGATGCTGCCTGCGACGCGTCTTGAGCGGCGATCGCGCCTGTATGAGTCCCGGCCGATGGGGCCGCAGCACCAACCATATTTCGTGAACGCGGCGGCGGGGCTGCTCACTCGGCTGACGGCCCGATCGTTGCTGGAGGGCCTGCTGGGAATCGAAGCGTCCATGGGCCGCACCCGGGGGGAGCGGTGGGGCCCGCGCGTGATCGACCTGGACCTGATCCACCTCTGGGGCGAGACGGTCGACGAACCCGGCTTGACGCTGCCGCACCCCGGAGTGTCGACGCGCAACTTCGTCCTGTATCCTTTGGCGGATATCGCCCCCACGCTTGCGATTCCGGGTCACGGAAACGTGTCGGAACTGTTGCACCGCGCCGGCGACGACGAAATAACAGTCCTGGACTAAGAGCTTTGCATGGTGAGCGCAATTCCGCACCGGTTTGTCGTGGTCGAAGGTCCGATCGGAGTCGGCAAGACCAGTCTTGCCCGCCGATTGGGACAGTCGCTGGGCGGTCAGCTCGTCCTGGAGCAGGCGGAGCAGAACCCATTCCTCGAACGTTTCTACAAGAATCCGCGTGCCGCGGCGTTTCAAACTCAGCTGTTCTTTCTCTTTCAGCGGGCCCGGCAACTGGAGGAAGTCCGTCAGGAGGACTTGTTCGGGGCAGTGCGGGTGGCCGACTATTTGCTCGAGAAGGACCGCTTGTTTGCCCGTGTTACGCTCGATGACGCGGAATATGCGCTATACGAACGGGTTTACGAAAGAGTGGTGGTTGACGCGCCCAAACCGGATCTGGTGGTCTATCTACAGGCACCCGTCGATGTTCTCATGGATCGCATCGCGAAGCGCGGGATCCGCTACGAGCAGCACATCGAGCGGGGCTACCTCGACAAGCTGACGCAGGCTTATGCCAGGTTTTTTCACGGCTACGACGCCTCGCCGCTGCTCATCGTGAACTCTGCGGCCATCGATCCGGTGAACAACGACAACGACTATCAGCAGCTCTTTGCCCAAATCAGCAAGACCCGGCGCGGCCGCCATTTCTTCAACCCCGCAGGCAGCAGTCTGCTGCCTGCGGGCTGACGCCCGAAGCGCCCGAAGCGCCGGGACAGCGCCCTTGCTTACGGCCCGCCGGCCGGCGCTGACGAATGCTGCGCCAGCGCCCAATGCACATGCTCGCGCACCAGGGGCGAGGGGTGCTGCGCCCGGCTCCTGAGGGAGTTGAGCAGCTCAGGCGAGGTCGGTGCGTTGCCGAGCGCGATCGCGATGTTGCGCAACCACCGCTCGTAGCCGATGCGCCGGATTGCGCTGCCGCGGGTCCGCTCCAGGAACTGCGCCTCGCTCCACGAAAAGAGTTCGACGAGTTGCGGGTGATCGAGTCCATGGCGGGCGGCGAAGTCGCCTTCGGCGCTGGGGCGCGCAAACTTGTTCCAAGGGCAGGCTAATTGACAATCATCGCAACCGTAGATGCGGTTGCCGATCGCGCGCCGAAATTCGAGCGGAATCGTCCCGGCCAATTCGATGGTGAGATAGGAAATGCAGCGCCGTGCGTCGAGTCGGTAGGGCGCAACGATGGCGCCGGTGGGGCATGCGGGGATGCAGGCGGTACAGGTGCCGCAATGCGCTGTGCTCGGCTGATCGGCGGGCAAATCAAGATCCAGATAGATTTCGCCCAGGAAGAAATAGGATCCCGAGTCGCGATCGATCAGGTTGGTATGCTTGCCGATCCAGCCCAATCCCGCGTTGCGTGCCAATGCCTTCTCCAAAACCGGCGCACTGTCGGTGAAGACGCGGTGGCCGAAGGGTCCGACCGCGCCTTCGATGCGCTCGCAGAGCCGCTGCAGACGCGAGCGCATCAGCTTGTGGTAGTCGCGCCCCAGCGCGTACCGGGACACGTAGGCGACGCTGGGGTCCGCCAGGGTGGCACCGGCGTCGGCGGCCCCATCCGGCCAGTAATCCATGCGCACGCTGATGCAGCTCACCGTTCCCGGAATCAGTTCCGCCGGCCTGCTGCGTTTCAGTCCGTGGCGCGCCATGTACGCCATCTCGCCGCTGAATCCGGCGCGCAACCAGTCGAGAAGATGCGCTTCGTCGTCCGTGAGATCGATGCGGGCGACGCCGAGCCGCGCAAAGCCCAGCTCCTGGCTCCAACGGCGTACATCGGAGAGCAGGCCCTCAAGGTCGAGAGAATCGGTGCGGGGAGTCGAAGTGTTCATGCGCTCAAGGCTACGGCGGTCGCCGGTATAATGGCGAAAAACACCGCGCGCCGCTGCGTCCTGGAACCCAATGCCTCGAGCATCGATGGAATTTGACTTGGCCGACAGCAGCATCACGGAGGCTCTGGGGCGGGCGCTGGCGCATGCGCTGCCCGCGGCGGTGCGTGCGGGCGGCGCCGTGATGCACCTGCGGGGTGACCTGGGGGCCGGAAAGACCACCTGCGTGCGCAGCCTGCTGCGGGCGCTGGGCATCGTCGGGCTCGTGCGCAGCCCCACCTACACCTTGGTCGAGACCTATCATCTCCCCGGCCTCATCTGCGTCCACGTGGATCTGTATCGCCTGCAGGCACTGTCCGAAGTCGACGAACTGGGGTTGCGCGACCTGGTGGGGCCGGGTTGTTTGCTGTTGGTGGAGTGGCCGGAGCGTGGGGGTGCCTCACTGCCGCCGGCGGACTTGGAATTGCGGTTGGGCTATGCAGGCGATGCACGGCAGGCACGGCTCATCGCGACGACGCCGCGGGGTGCCGAGTGGCTGGGTAACCTGGATACGACACTAGCTTAAGTTTCTATGTATCTAATTTAACTTGAAAAATATCTCACATAAGCGTTAACTTAATGTGCGATGAAATCTCTGCCACCCGCAATCGCTTGGATGGTGATCCTATCGGCGCTATGCGCCAGGCCGGCTCACGCGGTGGACGTACGCGCCATCCGTCTGTGGGCAGGCCCGGACGGCACGCGCGTCGTGCTCGATTTGTCGGGGAGGGCGCAGCATAGCCTGCAGGTTCTCAAGAATCCCGATCGGATCGTTCTCGATGTCGCAGGCGCCCATCTCGCGACGGGTGCGCGATCTGCGCCCGCGGGCACCGGGGCGGTGAAGCAGGTTCGCATGGCACGCCGGCCCTCGGGAGAGTTGCGCGTCGTCCTCGATCTGGCGCGCTCGATACAGGCTAAGAGCTTCCTCACGACGCCCAACAATCGCTATGGCTACCGATTGGTCATCGATCTGGGCGTGAGCCCAAGCGGCGATACGCCTGTCAAGGCGGAGCATGCCCCGCCCGGTGCGCGTGATCTCATCGTCGCCGTCGACGCCGGACACGGCGGCGAGGATCCGGGCGCTATCGGCAAGAATGGCACCCGCGAGAAGGACGTGGTGCTCGCCATCGCCCGGGAACTCGCGCAGAAGATCAATGTGGAGCCCGGGATGAAGGCCGTGCTCACCCGCGGCGGGGATTACTTCGTGCCGTTGCGCGATCGCATGCGGCGTGCCCGCGCGCAGCAGGCGGACCTGTTCGTGTCCATCCATGCCGATTCGATTCGCGATCGGCGCGTCGACGGCTCATCCGTCTACATCCTCTCGCAGCGCGGTGCGACCGACGAAGCCTCGCGCTGGCTCGCCGAGCGCGAAAACGCCTCCGATTTGATCGGCGGCGTCTCGCTGGACGACAAGGACGACGTGCTCGCGTCGGTCCTTCTGGATCTCTCGCAGTCGGCATCCCTGAGCGCGAGCCAGGTCGCAGCGGAGCGGGTGCTGCGCCAGCTGAACCGGGTCGGCGAAGTGCGCAAACCCCAGGTGCAGCAGGCGCGCTTCATGGTCCTCAAATCCCCGGATGTTCCATCGATGCTGGTCGAGACGGCCTACATCTCCAACCCGCAAGAGGAACTGCGGCTGCGCGCCCAACCGCATCAGGCCAAGCTGGCTGCCGCCATTCATCAGGGTGTGCACGATTACTTTTACGCCAACCCACCGGCCGGCACGCGGGTAGCGCAGCTGGCGGCCGGCGCCGCGCCGCGGCCGGTCTTGGCGACCGCGGGCGATTCGGGCCTGTAACGCTTCGCGCGCCCGTGAGCGCTCGCGCTGTGCGAAAATGGGCGGCCAACGAGGTCGTCCTTGCCCATTCAGCTCCTTTCCGATTCACTCATCAGTCAAATCGCCGCCGGCGAGGTGGTCGAACGCCCGGCCTCCGTCGTCAAGGAACTGGTGGAGAACGCGCTCGATGCCGGTGCAACACGAATCGACGTCGAACTCGAACGAGGCGGCTGCGGCCTGATTCGGGTGCGCGACGACGGGATCGGCATTCAATCCGCGGAGATCCCGTTGGCGCTGGCGCGGCACGCCACCAGCAAGATTGCCTCGCTGGATGATCTGGAACGCGTCGCCACCCTGGGATTTCGCGGCGAGGCGCTGCCCAGCATCGCCTCGGTATCCCGGCTGTCGTTGATCTCGCGCACCGCGGACGCCGCGCATGGCTGGTCGGTGGAGGCTCGCGACGGAGCCCTGGCGGCGCCCGGTCCCGCAGCGCATCCCCCCGGCACCAGCGTCGAAGTCCGCGATTTGTTCTTCAATGTGCCGGCCCGCCGCAAGTTTCTTCGAAGCGAGGCGACCGAGTATCAGCACATCGTGCGGATGCTGGAACGCATGGCGCTGTCGCGGTTTGAAGCGGCGTTCACGCTGGTGCACAACGGCAAGCGGGTATGGTCGCTGCCGGCGGCGCGAACCGCGCCTGAGCGCTTGGCGCGCGTGGCGAAGATATGCGGCGAGGAGTTTGCGGGCCACGTCATCGAATTGCAGCACGAGACCGAAAGTCTGCGGCTCTGCGGATGGCTGGCGCTGCCAACCTTCTCGCGAAGCCAGTCGGATTTGCAATTCTCGTTTCTGAACGGCCGCTTCGTGCGCGACAAACTGCTGGCGGGCGCCGTGCGCCTCGCCTACCAGGACGTGCTGTTTCACGGGAGGTTTCCCGCCTACCTGCTGTACTTGGAATTGGATCCCGCCGCGGTCGACGTCAACGCGCACCCGCAGAAGCTCGAAGTGAGGTTCCGGGATTCGCGGCGCGTCCATGATTTCGTGTTCCGCACGCTCGAGCGGGTGTTGGCCGGCACGCGTCCCAGCGCCGAATCGAGCGGCAGCGCGCCGCTCAACTGGCTTGCCGGCAGCGCGCAATTCGAGCGGGCGGCGATGTCGACCCAGGCGCGCTTTGCGCTGCCGGAGGCGGCGGCGCGGCCGGCCGAGGACGCGTACCGCGGCTTCGTCGCGCGAGCGCGGTACGGCGTGGCCGAGGGCGCGCAAACCGGAGCCGAGGCCGTCGGCGAGCAGGCCGACGGGGTGCAGACCGCCGGCGCCACACCTCTGGGCTACGCGATCGCACAACTGCATGGGATCTACATCCTGGCGCAAACCGCGGAGGGCATGGTGCTGGTCGACATGCACGCGGCCCACGAGCGGGTGATGTACGAACGCATGAAGCAGCTGCTGGCCGGCCCGACGGCGCAGCAGCAACTCCTGATGCCCGAAATATTGCAGGTCACCCCGGCCGAAGCCGAAGCGGCCGAGATGCACGCGCAGGAGTTTGAGTCCCTGGGATTCGGGCTGGCCCGTCTCGCGCCCGATCGATTGGCACTGCGCGCGATACCGAGTCTGCTGGCGGGCCGCGACCCTGGGGCGGTCGTGCGCGACGTGCTCTCTGATTTGCTGGAGCAGGGCCATTCCCGGCGGGTCGAGGAGTCCATCAACCACCTGCTCGCCACGATGGCCTGCCACGCCGCGGTCCGAGCGCAGCGCATCCTCAGCCTGCCGGAGATGAATGCGCTGCTGCGCGAAATGGAATGCACGGAGCGCGCCGATCAGTGCAACCACGGGCGCCCGACGTGGGTGCGCCTGTCGCTCGCCGATCTGGACCGGCTGTTCTTGCGCGGGCGTTGATGCGTCGCCGGGCGATATTGCTGATGGGGCCGACTGGATCGGGCAAGTCCGATCTCGCTCTGCGCCTCGTTGAAACGCTGCCCCTCGAGATCGTGAGCGTGGATTCGGCGCTCGTATATCGCGGCATGGACATCGGCACCGCCAAGCCCGACGCGGCGGTCCGCGCACGCGTTGTGCACCACCTCATCGACATTCGAGACCCCGCGCAGAACTACAGCGCCGGGGAATTCACGCGCGATGCGGTCCTCGTGATGCAGGACATCTGGCGCCGCGGGCGCCAGCCGCTGCTGGTGGGCGGCACCATGCTGTACTTCCATGCCCTGAGTCATGGAATAGCCCGGTTGCCGGAAGCGGATGCGAGGGTGCGCGCGGACATCGAGCGCGAAGCGGCGCGCTACGGATGGGCCGCCCTGCATCGGGAACTCGAGCGGGTCGACCCGGCGGCCGCGGCACGCATCCACATGAACGATCCGCAGAGGATCCAGCGCGCGCTGGAAGTGCATCGGCTGACCGGCGAAAGCATCACGAGATTGCAACAGACGCGTGTGTCGGCATTTGCCGACGTGGAAGTCGAAGAATTCGCGGTTGCGCCCCTTGAACGACGGGAATTGCACACCAGAATCGAACTACGGTTCGACGCGATGATGGAAGCAGGGTTTCTCGCGGAAGTGCAAAAACTTCATGAAAGAAGCGACCTTCGGGCGGAACATCCATCGATGCGCGCGGTCGGATATCGTCAGCTATGGCGACATTTAGCGGGACAGTGCTCTTTGGACGAGGCTAAAAATCAAGCGATTGCGGCAACGCGGCAACTCGCCAAGCGGCAGTTGACCTGGCTGCGCCGGCGCGAACGCGTGCGCTGGTTTGACTCGCTGCATCCTGATGTTGCACAGCTGATGCGCGATGCACTGACTGAGTGCGGTTTTGCGGCCGCGCCCGATGTAACGCGGCAACGCGCGCTGTGCTAGCATGAGCCAGTATGTGCCTGGTGCCGCAGGGAAGTGGTTCGGCAATTCAAATGACACTAAAAAACAAGGAGCATCACACATGGCCCGTGGCCAGTCTCTGCAGGATCCCTTCTTGAACGCCCTGCGCAAAGAGCGCGTGCCCGTCTCAATCTATCTTGTGAACGGCATCAAATTACAGGGACAGATCGATTCGTTCGACCAGTTCGTCGTCTTGCTCAGAAACAGCGTGAGTCAGATGGTGTACAAACACGCGATATCGACCGTGGTGCCCGCGCGCAATGTGCGACTGCCCACCGGCGAGGACGGCGAAGTCACGGAACCGGCGATCGTCGAGTGACGTTGATCGAGGGCGCCCAGGCCGATATGACCGTGCCACCAATGCAAGCGACCGGGCGGCTGTCTGCAATTGTTTGAGCGCCCGCGAGGTGGTGAGCGCGCTGTTCTGGTGGGCGTCGGCATCGGGCATCCGGTTGATCCCAATGACACTGCTGAATTCTCGGCGCTGGCTGCGTCGGCGGGAACGGTCGGGGTGGGGCTCGTGCTCGCGTCGCGGGCGCGGCCGGACCCAAAATACTTCGTCGGATCCGGCAAAGCCGAGGAGATCCGAGAGTGCGCGGTGCTCCACAATGCCGATGTAATCCTCATCGACCAGGCGCTCACTCCGAGCCAGGAACGAAACCTCGAGAAGCTCACGGGACGTCGAGTATTAGATCGTAACGGATTGATTTTAGATATTTTTGCGCAGCGTGCGCGCAGCTTCGAAGGCAAGCTGCAAGTCGAGCTCGCGCAGCTCTCGCACCTGGCGACACGGCTTGTCAGGGGATGGACCCACCTCGAGCGGCAAAAAGGTGGCATCGGTTTGCGGGGTCCGGGCGAAACCCAGTTGGAAACCGACCGCCGGCTGATTGCCAAGCGTATCCGAACCTTGAAGGCGCGCCTCGAAAAGCTGTCCCGACAGCGCGACACCGGCCGCCAGGTAAGGCGCGAGGTCCCGGTGCCCACCGTGGCCCTGGTCGGCTATACCAACGCCGGCAAGTCGACGCTGTTCAATGCCTTGACCGGCTCGTCCACATTCGTCGCCGATCAGCTCTTTGCAACGCTCGATCCGACCGTGCGCAAGGTCAAATTGGCGGGTGTCGGCGAAGTCGTTCTGGCCGACACCGTCGGCTTCGTGCGCTCCCTGCCCCACGAATTGGTGGCGGCTTTCCGCTCGACGCTGCAGGAGGCGCGCGAGGCCGATCTCTTGCTGCACGTCGTGGATGCCGGGGATCCGCTGCGCGATGAGCGCGTGGAACAGGTGCGCGAGGTGCTGCGCGGCATAGGGGCGGGCGATATCCGGGAACTGGTGGTGCTCAACAAGATCGATCTCATCGGGGAGAAGCCGCGGGTGGTCGAAGGGGCGGACGGCATTGCAGCACTCGTGTCAGTTTCCGCGGTCACCGGCGAGGGGCTGCCGGCGTTGCGCGAGGCCCTGGCGCACGCGGTGCGCCCGAACCAGGTTCGCCGTACGCTGCACCTCGAATTGCCCGCCGCCGCCGTGCGGTCGGATCTCTACCGGCGCAATGCCGTGCGCACTGAACGGCAGCGCGAGGATGGCAGTTGGGAGCTCGATGTGGAGCTCGACCTGTCCGAGGTCGACAAGTTATTGGGCAACAAGGGCGTCAACCTGGTGGACAGCGGGATCAGAGCCCGCCAACAACGCGTGGCTTAAGCTCTCTTGTGGCGGCCAAGTCGGCTGTTAGAATGCGCCGCTCTTCATACATAGGCACTACGCATGGCTTGGAACGAACCCGGCGGCGAGAAACGCGATCCCTGGAACCGCCCGCAGCAGTCGCAGAACGACCTGGACGACGTGCTGCGAAATTTCCAGCGCCGCCTCTCGGCATTGTTCGGACGCGGCGGCGGTTCCGGCGGCGGGGGACAGAGTTCCGGCGGCTTCGGCAAGGGCCTGGGCAGCGTCCTGGTCCTGATCGGCGCCGTGTGGATCGGCAGCGGGCTCTACCGGGTCGACGCGCAGGAGCGCGCCGTGGTGCTGCGGTTCGGGAAGTACCTTCAGACAACCGGTCCCGGCTACAACTGGCATCTGCCCTGGCCGATCGAACGCAAGATCATCGTCAATGTTTCCCATCAATACAGCGTGGTCGACGACGCCAGCATGCTGACGGCCGACACCAATCTGGTCGAGATCAAATCCGCGGTCCAATACATCCAGCCCGACGCGCTTAAGCTGCTGTTCAAAGTGCGCGACGTCGAGGACACGCTGACCCAGGTCAGCGAAAGCGCGATGCGCGAGGCGGTCGGCCAGGTTTCGCTCGACAAGACGCTGGCCTACGATGTCTCGATCACCGAACACGCCAAGTTCCTTCTGCAGCGCACGCTCGACAGCTACGACATGGGGATCAAGATCCTGAGCGTGAACCTCACGGGCGTGAACGTGCCCGAAGCCGTCCAGGAGGCGCAGCGCGACGCCATCAAGGCCGACAAGGACCGCCAGCGATATCAGCAGGAGGCCGAGACTTACCGCAATGACGTGCTTCCGCGGGCGCGCGGCGCGGCCGCCAAGGAAGTTCTCGACGCCGAAGCGTATCGCCTGCAGGTGCTCGCGTTGGCGCAGGGCGAGACGGCGCGCTTCGACCAGGTGCTCGCCCAATACGAACACGCGCCCGGCGTCACGCGCGAGCGCATGTATCTCGACACCATGGAGAACGTCTACAAGAACTCGCGCAAGGTGATCATCGACACCAAGAACGGCAACAGCATGATGTATCTGCCGCTCGACAAACTGATCGGACCGGGCTTGCAGTCCATCACGATGCCGAACGACACGATGACGGTGCCTGCGGCGAGGATCCCCGAGATTCAGGTTGCGCCTGCCGAGGATCCTGCGCGCGCGCGCGGGGTACGCTGATGCAGAACAGAATTCTTTTTCTGCTGTTGGGTTTGGTAGCCGTCATTCTCGTGGTGCGCGCCAGCGTGTTCACCGTGAGCGAAGGACAGCTCGCCATCAAGTCGGTCGGCGGGGAAATCGTCGACGCCAATTTCGAACCGGGGCTGCATTTCCGCATTCCCCTGGTCCAGGAGGTCAGCCGCTTCGACAAGCGCATCATCACGCAGCTGTACCGGCAGGAGCTTTTCCTCACGCGCGAACAGGAGCAGCTGAAGGTTGACTTCTACGTGAAATGGCGCATCAAGGACCTGCGCCGATACTACGAAGCGACCGGCGGGGCCGAGGAAGTCGCCAACGACCGCCTGGGCGAGACCATCAAGGACAGCATCAAGACCGTGGTGACGCAGCGCACGCTGCAGCAGGTCGTCATGGCCGAGCGCGCGGAATTTACGGGCTCGATGATGAAGAACGCCCGTCCCGCGGCCGAAACGATGGGAGTGGATCTGGTCGACGTGCGGATCACGAAGATCGATCTGCCGCAGCAGGTTCAGGATTCCGTATTCGAGCGGATGCGCGCGACATTCAAGGCACAGGCCGCCAAATTGCGCGCCGAGGGCGTCGAATCCTCCGAGCGGACCCGCGCCGATGCCAACAAGCAGCAGACCGAGATTCTGGCCGAGGCGGCCCGCCAGGCCGGCCAGATACGCGGGCAGGGCGATGCTTCGGCGAGCGAGGTGTACGCGAAGGCTTATTCGAAGAACGCGGAAT
This sequence comes from uncultured Gammaproteobacteria bacterium, assembly GCA_963727045.1. Taxonomy (GTDB): domain Bacteria; phylum Pseudomonadota; class Gammaproteobacteria; order Steroidobacterales; family Steroidobacteraceae; genus Bog-1198. The sequence continues at coordinate 374,182 of CAVSES010000001.1, forward strand.
TCTACAGCTTCTACCGCAGCATGCAGTCGTACCGCCAGGCAATCGGCACCCAGGCCGACATGCTGGTGGTGGCGCCTGACAATGCCTACTTCAAGTATTTCAACAAATCGCAGCCGCAGCCGCCGCCGCGATGAACGAGATCGGCTGGACGGAACTCGCGCGCTATCTGGGCGGCGCATTCGCCTTGTACCTTGTCCTCGAGGGGATACTGCCGTTCGTGAACCCGGCCGCCGCGCAGCGGCTGATGGCGAAGCTCGCGAATACCGAGCCTGCGCACCTGCGCTGGGGCGGATTGATCAGCATGGTGGCGGGGCTCGCATTGCTCTGGGTGGCGCGCAATGGGTAAGAACCTGGTCGTAATCGGCCTGCAGTGGGGCGACGAGGGCAAGGGAAAAGTGGTCGATCTCCTGACCGACCAGGCGCAGGCCGTGGTGCGGTTTCAGGGCGGCCACAACGCCGGACACACGCTGGTCATCGGCGGCCGGAAGACCGTCCTGTCGCTGATCCCTTCGGGAATCCTTCACTCGGAGGTGCAATGCCTGATCGGCAACGGCGTGGTGCTGTCGCTCGAAGCCCTGTTCAAAGAGGCGGAGATGCTGATCGGGCAGGGCGTGCCCGTGTTCGAGCGGCTGCGCGTGAGTCCGGCGTGTCCCTTGATACTCTCCTCGCACATCGCGCTCGATCGCGCGCGCGAGAAGGCGCAGGGAGCGAACGCGATCGGCACCACCGGACGCGGGATCGGGCCCGCGTACGAGGACAAGGTGGCGCGCCGCGCCCTTCGAGTCTCGGATCTGTTCCATCGCGAACGCTTTGCGGCGAAGCTCGGCGAGATCCTCGACTACCACAACTTCGTGCTGCAGCGCTATTTTCACGTTCCCGCCGTCGATTTTCAGCAGGTGCTCGAATCGAACCTCGAACTCGGCGAGCGGCTCAAGCCGCTGGTGGCGGACGTAACCGGAATACTCGAACAACTGAGCGTGGAAGGGCGCAATGTACTGTTCGAAGGGGCCCAGGGCGCGATGCTGGATGTGGACCTGGGGACCTATCCCTACGTGACGTCCTCGACCACTACTGCCGGCGGAGCCGCCGCCGGCACCGGCCTGGGTCCGCGGCGGCTTCACGAAGTGCTCGGCATCGTGAAGGCTTACACCACGCGCGTCGGCGCGGGACCCTTCCCGACCGAGCTGTTCGACGAGTTCGGCGAGTACCTCTCGCGCGTGGGCCACGAGTTCGGCTCCGTGACCGGCCGGCGCCGTCGCTGCGGATGGTTCGACGCGGTCGCCCTGCGGCGATCCATCATTCACAGCAGCTGCTCACTGCTGTGCGTGACCAAACTCGATGTGCTCGACGGACTGGATACGATTCGCGTGTGCGTGGGGTACAGGATCGACGGCGGGATCGCTTCGGCGCCGCCCCTGCTGCCGGAGCACATCGGCTCGGCACAGGCGGTGTACGAAGACCTGCCGGGATGGAAGGAAAGCACGGTCGGGATCACCCGCTATGACGAACTGCCGCTCAACGCCCGCGGCTACCTGGAGCGCCTGCAGGCACTGGTGGGCGTGCCGATCTCGATCATCTCGACGGGACCGGAGCGGGATCAAACCATCATTCGACAAAATCCGTTCAGCTGATTCGAAGTCAATGCCGCAGGCCGGCGGGCAAACCTCGAGGGGAACATAAACATGTCGTTCGACACCCCAGCCGCGTCCTCCGCGGCCCGCCCCGGTGACGATGGAAGCGAGGGCGCAGCCAACTACGCGACCAATCTGCAGGCCTTCGTTTACGCGTTGTTCTTTGCATTCGGCGGCATCACCAGCCTCAATGACGTCATCATTCCGAAGCTCAAGGCGCTGTTCACGCTCTCCTACGGTGAAGTCATGCTGGTGCAGTCCGCATTCTTCGCCGCCTACTTCATCATTTCCATTCCCGCGGCAGCCCTGGTGCGGCGCATCGGCTACATGCGTTCAGCGGTCTTCGGCTTGCTTGCCATGACGGGCGGCTGCCTGCTGTTCATACCGGCATCCTCGCATGGACTGTTCGGTCTGTTCCTGCTGGCGCTTTTCGTGTTGGCGTCCGGCATCACCACCGTTCAAGTGGTTGCGAATCCGCTGATTTCCATGCTGGGCCCCATGCGCACAACGAGCAGCCGGTTGACCTTTGCGCAGGCATTCAATTCGCTCGGGACCACGATATTCCCCTATGTTGGATCCATCCTGATTCTGGGCTCGCTTGCGACAATCGATCCCGCCACCCTCTCCGGAGCCGCGCTCGATGCCTTTCGGGCGGTGGAAACGAAGGTCGTGGTGCACACCTACCTGGGTCTTGCCATCGCCCTCGTGCTGCTCGCCGCGGTGGTCTGGCTGCGCCGCAAAGGACTCATCGAGACGCCCGCGCCTCCCACGCCCATCCTGCGCGCCTTCAATCTGCTCGCGAGGCCGCGCTTCGCATTCGGCACGCTGTGCATCTTTCTCTATGTCGGCGGCGAGGTGGCAATAGGGTCCGTGATCGTGAGCTACCTCATGCAACCGAGCGTGCTCGGGCTCGCCGCGGGAGTCGCCGGGAAGCGCGTATCGTTCTATTGGGGCGGCGCCATGCTGGGACGGTTCTTCGGTGCCTGGCTGCTGCGGCTGTTTGCACCCGGCAAGGTGCTGGCCTGCGCGGCGGCGACGGTCGTCGCTTTGCTGACATTGTCGGCGAACACCACCGGGCTGCTCTCGGGTTGGTCGCTGCTTTCGATCGGGCTGTTCAATTCCATCATGTTCCCGACGATTTTCACGCTCGCGAGCGAAGGCCTGGGAAAGCGCGCTGCGGAGGGGTCCGGGGTGATCTGCATGGCCATCGTCGGCGGGGCGATCGTGCCGCTCCTGACGGGCAATGCGGCGGACCTGTGGGACCTCAAGCATGCCCTCATCGTGCCTGCGGTCTGCTATGTCACCATCATGGGGTTCGGCTGGTTCGCGCGCCGGCCGCTGCGCGCGGGTGCTGCGGCCGGCTAGGCCCGAACGTCGAGGAGCGCGGGGCGGCGCGAATCGTCGACGCTGCGTTGGGTGCGCGCGTAGAGCTCAAGCGGAGACATCGAGTTGCGGCTCGGCATTTCGGAGCTCGTTCCCGAGACAGTCGTTGACCGGGCGGCGATCTGTTCAGCCGCGGGAAGCGCCGGAACAGCCGGCGGCGGAGCCGGGCCGCGTGAATAATAGTCGGCTTGAACGAGGACCGTGGCATCCGGACGCGCGGCTAGAATCGTGACGCGTTTCAGATCAGGACTACCCGATACCAGCCGGGAAGCGTGCTGCAGCAGCGAGTTCGCACCGGGATCCGATCCCATCGGCTCGCCTGCGAGAATCAGCGTCTGATTACTGGGCAGAATCTTCAGTTTTAGCGCCTCATGCGCAGGTTCGCGATTCCAGGGACCCCACAGGGGCACTTCGCTCCATGTACCTATAGCCGCAACGAAGCGTAAACACAACCCGCGAGTTCGCAGTTTGCGCGGCGCGCCGCTCACGCCCTCCCGGAGGTCCGGAAGGCGTAAAAACGCTCATCGAAAATGCAACGAGCCGCCTGCGCCGCCGAACAGGCCGAGCAAGCCGGTGACGATCAAATAGATGGCGACGATGTAGTTGAGCAGGCGCGGCATCACCAGGATCAGGATGCCGGCGAGCAGCGCGACGAGGGGGGCGAGGCTCAAATTCACATTCATGGCGGACTCCTGTGCCGGGGTGACGCCACCCCCTTGGGTCTACTGGAACAACTTCAGCGCGTTCTGCAACGTTTTCATGACGCCCCACAGCAGGGGGATTCCGACGGCAACCCAGAGGACCATGAGTCTTCCCTTCATGACTGAATGCTCCCGCGGTAGTGATACTTTTCGTCGACGGCGCGCATCGCGAAATTGCATAAGAATCCGATCAAGAGCAGGCCGCACATGATGTACATGGTGATCGAATACGCCTGCGCCTTCGGCACGCCGTTGTCGATCTGGTACTGGCGAATGTAATTCACCAGAACCGGGCCGAGCACGCCGGCGACCGACCAGGCGGTGAGCAGCCGCCCATGGATGGCGCCGACTTGATAGGTGCCGAACATGTCGCGCAGGTACGCCGGTATGGTCGCGAATCCCCCGCCGTACATGGAAAGAATGACGCAAAACGCCGCGACGAACAGGCCGATGGAGCCGAGATGGCCGAGTGTCGGCACGCTCGAATAAAGGACGATACCGAGCAGGAAGAACACCATGTACGTATTGCGGCGGCCGATGTAATCGGAGGTGCTCGCCCAGATGAATCGCCCCATCATGTTGAACAGGCTGATCAGTCCGACGAAGCCCGCCGCGGCGGCGGGGGTCACGCGGCCGCTGAAGATCTCCTGAATCATGGGCGAGGCCTGACCGAGCACGCCGATGCCGGCGGTGACGTTCATGCAGAGCACCATCCACAGCAGCCAGAATTGCGGGGTTCGCCACGCCATGTCGACGGCGACGTTGGCCGCCGTCACCAATTCCTTCGGATGCGCCGGCGCGGTCCATCCTGAGGGTTTCCAATCGGCCGCCGGCACCCGCACCGCGTAGACCCCGATCATCATGAACATGAAGTAGATGACGCCCATGGTGACGAAGGTCTCGAGCACGCCATTCGAAGTCGCGGTCTTGAAATGCTCCATGAGCATCACGGACAGCGGCGCTGCGATGAGAGCGCCGCCGCCGAAGCCCATGATGGCCATGCCCGTCGCCATACCAGGCCGGTCCGGAAACCATTTGATCAGCGTCGACACGGGAGAGATATACCCGATGCCGAGTCCGCATCCGCCGAGCACTCCATAACCCACATAGAGCAACCACAGTTGATGCAGATGAATTCCCACCGCGGATATCAAGAACCCGCCGCCGAAACACAGCGCCGCCGCGAACATGGATTTGCGCGGACCGACCCGTTCCACCCAGCGCCCGAACACGGCCGCCGATGAGCCGAGAAACACGATTGCGATGGAGAAGATCCAACCGACCTCTTTCAAGTCCCAATCGCCGGGCACGGAGGCTTTGAGTCCGATCAGCTTGGTGAGCGGCAAATTGAACGTTGAAAATGCATATGCCTGGCCGATCGAGAGATGCACCGCGAGCGCGGCGGGCGGCACCAAGAATCGATTGTATCCGGGCGGTGCAATGGTGTGCTGACGATCCAGGAATGTCGACGTCATAGATGGCCCTTCGGTTTTTCGTTGTAGGGGACCGTCGTTAATATGCCCTCTGCGTCGGGCGTTGTCACCCGGACCGCGCGCCTTTATCCGCGGCGCGAAGTCCTGCAGCCGGGTGTGCGAACGCCCGGTGCGCGACTCTTCATCAAGGGGACGCGCGGTGTGGATTCTTTAAAGTTGCAGGCGGGCAGTAGTGAAGCGTTACATCACCAAATGAACGTATTATATTGATTTGATTGGTGCCCAGGAGAGGACTCGAACCTCCACGAATTGCTCCACTGGTACCTGAAACCAGCGCGTCTACCAGTTCCGCCACCTGGGCAAGATGGGTCCGCCTCCACCGAGGCGCAGAAATGTACTCACTGACCTTGGGCTTGTCAATGAAATGGCAGCCGGCCGATGCGATCGCCATAAAGCTGATAACCTGCCGCATTAAAGCAAACGGCCCTCCCGCCACCCGGGACGCCGGGATTTGCACACCCACCGAAGGAATCAGCAGCCTCATATGACACGACGCGGAACGGGCTCGCGACGGCCAACAACGAATCGGGCGACTGCGCCGGGTGCGGATTGGCGCGGTGAGGACCCGAATCTAGAACTCGAGAAATCACGCTATGCCGACCCCATCGCCAGCCGCGAACTCCTGCTGAAGCATTTGGCCGAAGCGCCGGAGCCCCTGACGGCGGCGCGTCTCGCCAAGCGCCTCGGCATGAACACCGCGGCACAGCGCGAGGCGCTCGCCAAACGCCTGGCGGCGATGGTGCGCGATGGGCAGGCGATCGAGGGCCCGAACGGCTTCGGCACGGCCGGCGAGGGCGAACGCGTCGCGGGCCGGGTGCGCGGCCGCGCCAACGGCGACGTGCTGGTGCTGCCGGATGATGGCTCGGCGCCCTTGGTTCTGGCGCGGGCCGACACGGCGACCCTGATGCACAACGACCGCGTCGAGGTCCTCGCCGTCGGGATGAACGATCGCGGTCGGCGCATTGCACGCTTGATCCGCCGCACCAGCGAAGCGCCGGCGCGAATCGGCGGAATCTGGCATGCGGGCGACGGGCGGGGCAGGGTGGAGCCCGAGGATCCCGGCCATTGGTATTCCGTCGAGGTGGCGCTCCGGGATCGTCACGGCGCCAAAGACGGCGATCATGTGGTTGTCGAAGTGACCAAGCGCCCCCAAGGCGATGCCCCCGCCCATGGGCATATTGTCGAAGTGCTGGAGAATCTGCGTCCCTCGGACCTGGCGGCCCGATTCGCAATTTTGAGACATGATCTGCCGCAGGAGTTTCCGCCCGAGGTGGTCCGCGCGGCGAACCGCTTCGCTCCCGAGGTACAGGTCGAGGACCGGCAAGGGCGCGAGGATCTGCGCGAGCTGCCGTTGGTGACGATCGACGGCGAGGATGCCAAGGATTTCGACGATGCCGTCTATGCCGAGGCGCTGCGCGGCGGAGGCTGGCGCCTGATCGTCGCGATCGCCGATGTCAGCAATTACGTGCGCTGCGGCAGCGAGCTCGACATCGAAGCGCGATCGCGTGCCACGTCCGTGTATTTTCCGGATCGAGTCATACCGATGCTGCCGGAGCATCTGTCGAATCATCTCTGTTCGCTCATGCCGCGAGTCGAGCGGCTGGCGTTCGTGTGCGACATGCGCGTCGGCAAGACCGGCATGCCGGGCAAGAGCCGCTTCTACGAGGCCGTGATCCGCTCGCATGCACGCTTGACGTATGACCGGGCTTGGGCATACCTCGAGAACCCGAACGGCGCGGCTGCCGAGGATCTGGCCCCGGCGGTGCGCACGTCGCTGCAAACCCTGTATGCGGTCTACGGCGCGCTCAAGAGCGCACGCGAGGCCCGCGGCGCCCTCGATTTTCGCGGCGGCGAGGTCAAGGCGCGCATCGGCGGCGACGGCAAGATCGAGGGATTCTATGCCGTGACTCGCAACGACGCGCACCGCTTGATCGAGGAATGCATGATCGCCGCGAACGTCGAAGCGGCGGTGGCGCTGCGACTTGCCAAAGTCGGCAGCCTGTATCGCGTGCACGGTCAACCCGAAGACAAGCGGGTCACCGAGCTGCAGAAAGTATTGAATGCACTTCAGGTGGGCGCGCAGTTCTCCGAAAAGCCGACTCCGCGCGAGTTCCGTCAATTGGTGGAACGGCTGGCAGGCAGGCCCGATGGACTGTTGCTCGAGAGCCTGGTCATTCGCTCCCTGGCGCAAGCGGTGTATCAGCAGACGAACATCGGGCATTTCGGCCTCGCGCTCGAGGAGTACGCGCATTTCACCTCGCCGATACGCCGGTATCCCGACTTGCTCGTCCATCGAGCCATCAAAGCCGCCGTGGCCCCGAATTCCGCCTCCGGGCACCGGTACACGACCGCGGAATTGCAGACGCTCGGCGCGGAGAGCTCGCAGCGCGAGCGGCGCGCCGATGACGCATCGCGCGACGTGATGGGCTACCTCAAGTGCCTGTACATGCAGCCGCGTATCGGCGAGACATTCGACGCCACGATCACGAGCGCGCTCGAGTTCGGCATATTCGTGCAGCTGAAGGAGATGCCCGTCGACGGGCTGGTGCATATCTCCGCGATCCCGGGCGATTACTGGGAGCTGGAGAACGGCGGCATGGGATTGGTGGGGCAGCGCACGGGGAGGCGTTGGCAGCTGGGTGATACGGTGAGGGTTCGACTGAACCGCGTCGATCTGACGCAGCGCCAGATCGACTTTGAATTGCTCGATGCCGAAGGCTCGGCGAGCCACGGCACGGTGCGCGCGCCGCGGCGCGGCGGAGGAGGAGGCGGTGCAAGCGGCGGCAGGCGCGGATCCGGCGGCGGCGCGCGGCGGGGCCCCCATCGCGGCGGAGGCGCCAAACGCGGGCGCGGCGGGCGTGGCTGATTCGAGGCGCAACTTCGTCTATGGTTTGCACGCCGTCGGCGCGATGCTCGACCGGGCGCCGGAGCGGCTTCTCGAACTCTGGATTGCCCAACCGCGCGACGACGCCCGCACACGCGAGCTGAGAGAGCGTGCGCAAAAGGCGGGCGTGGCCGTTCAGTCCGTGGGCGGCGAAACGCTTTCCAAGCTGGTCGGCGATGTGGTGCATCAAGGGGCGGTGGCGGCGCTGCGGCCGCTCAAAGGCTGGGACGAGCGCGATCTCATCGGTGCGCTAAGTCAACTCTCCGAGGATCCCCTGTTGCTGATCCTCGACGGCATCACGGATCCGCACAACCTCGGAGCGTGTCTGCGCACCGCCGAAGCTGCGGGCGCGCATGCGGTGCTCATGCCGAAGGATCGAGCGGCGGCGGTGGACGGCGTCGTGCGCAAGGTCGCGGCGGGCGCCGCCGAGTTCGTGCCGGTGGCGAGCGTCACCAATCTGGCGCGCACCATCGATGCGCTCAAGGAACGCGGCATTTGGATCGTGGGCACCGATGGGGAGGCGCCGCAAAGCCTGTATGCGGCGGACCTCAACCGCCCACTTGCCCTCGTGCTTGGGGCCGAGGGCACCGGCATGCGCCGCCTGACCCGGGAGCGATGCGATTTCTTGGTGCGCATTCCCATGGCGGGCTGCGTGGAGTCGCTCAACGTGTCCGTGGCCGCGGGGGTTGCCCTGTTCGAGGCGCGCCGGCAGAGAGCCCGGTAGCCTGTCTCCCATTGACCTGCACCGTCTCCAACGAGTATCCTTCGCGCTCTTTTTCGCCGGCCATCCGGCCTCACTCCTTGCCTCACCGCTCGCAACGGGAGGCTTAAACCGTAGGGAGCCTACAATGCGGCATTATGAAATAGTGCTCCTGGTCCATCCGGACCAGAGCGAGCAAGTTCCTGCGATGGTCGATCGCTACAAGGGCATGATCAGTGCCGGCGGCGGCGGCGTGCATCGCTTCGAAGACTGGGGCCGGCGCCAGCTGACCTTCCCGATCGCCAAGGTGCACAAGGCACACTACATTCTTCTGAATGTCGAGTGCGACCAGAAGACGATCGACGAGCTCAAAGGCTCATTCCGCTTCAGCGACGCGGTCCTGCGAAGCCTGGTCGTGAGGATGGACGAGGCCGTCACCGAGCCATCGCCGATGGCGCGGGCGCCGGATGAGAATGCGCGCCGCCACGACGACTTCGGCGACGATGGCGACGATGACGATATGCCGATGGGCGCCCGCTGAGGCGCGCTGCACAGGAGACCAACATGGCACGTTTTTTTCGCCGTAAGAAGTTCTGCCGTTTCACGGCCGACGACGTCAAACAGATCGACTACAAGGATTTGACGACGCTCAAGAGTTACATCACCGAAACCGGCAAGATCGTTCCGAGCCGCATCACGGGTACACGGGCGCATTATCAGCGCCAGCTGCAGCTCGCCATCCGGCGCGCGCGCTTCCTGGCGCTGCTGCCGTATACGGATCAGCACTAAACCGGCGGGCCAGCACATGGATATCATACTGTTGCAGAAGGTCGCGAACCTCGGCCAAATCGGCGATCGCGTCAAAGTGAAATCGGGCTACGCCCGCAACTTCTTGGTGCCGACCGGCAGAGCCACCATGGCGACGGCCGCCAATATCGCGAAGTTCGAAGCGCAGCGCCACGAGCTCGAAGCGAAGGCGAACCAGGAGCTGGCCGCGGCCCAGGCGCGAGCGGTCAAGTTCGAAAACTTCAAGCTGGAGCTCAAAGCCAAGGCGGGAGCCGAAGGCAAACTGTTCGGCTCCATCGGCACCGCCGACATCGCCGAAGCATCGCTCAAGGCGGGTCAGCCGATCAGCCGCAGCGAAGTGCGGATGCCGACGGGACCGATCCGCGTCACCGGCGAACATCAGGTGCAATTGCATTTGCATACTGACGTCGATGTGACCTTGACGGTCACCATCGTCGCCGAAGAGTAGCGGCGGGCGATCGCGTCCGCGCATGGCCGGTCGCGTCAGCAATTATTCCATTGGGCCGGGCGGGGCCTCGGGCGACGGCCTGCGTCTGCCGCCTCACTCCATCGAAGCCGAACAGTCGGTGCTCGGCGGACTGATGCTCGATTCGGCGGCCTGGGACCAGATCGCCGACCGCGTTCGAGCGGAGGACTTTTACCGCAACGATCACCGGCTGATCTTCGAAGCAGTTGCCGGCTTGATCGAGCGCAGCCAACCCTGCGACGCCGTCACCTTGTCCGGACACCTGGAGAGCCAGGGCTTGCTCGACCAGGTGGGCGGTCTGGCCTACTTGGGATCGCTTGCGCGCGACACGCCCACGGCCGCCAACATCCGCGCCTACGCGGATATCGTGCGGGAACGGTCGGTGCTGCGGCAGCTCATCACCGCGGGCAATCTCATCGTCGGCAGCGCGCTCGAGCCGGAAGGACGCGAAGCGCGCGAAATCGTCGACGAAGCGGAGCGCGCGGTGTTCGAAATCGCGGAAGCGGGTTCGAGGGGCAGGGTCGGATTCAGGGCGGTGAAGAGCATCCTGCCGGATGTGGTCAACCGCATCGACGAGCTGTACCACTCCGACGGCATGCTGACCGGCATTCCCACCGGCTTCAAACATCTCGACGAGATGACCTCAGGCCTGCAGGCCGGTGATTTGATCATCATCGCGGGACGCCCTTCGATGGGCAAGAGCACGCTGGCCGTGAACATCGCGGAGAACGCCGCGCTCGGCTCGAACAAGTCGGCTGCGATCTTCAGCATGGAAATGTCGGCCGAGTCGCTGACGTTGCGCATGATCTCCTCGCTCGGGCGCATCAATCAAAGCAACCTGCGTTCCGGGCGGCTGCAGGAAGAGGATTGGCCGCGAATCGATTCGGCCATGACGCAGTTGAGCGGCGCCAAGATTTTCATCGACGAAACACCGGGACTCACGCCCACCGAGATCCGTGCGCGCGCCCGGAGATTGAAGCGCGAGCGCGGCCTTGACCTGATCGTGGTGGACTACCTGCAGCTCATGCAGGTTGCCGGCACCAAGGAGAACCGCGCGACGGAGATCTCCGAGATTTCGCGTTCGTTGAAGGCGCTGGCGAAGGAGCTCAAGGTGCCTGTGATCGCGTTGTCGCAGCTCAACCGGAGCGTCGAACAGCGCGTGGAGAAGAAGCCGGTGATGTCGGATCTTCGGGAGAGCGGAGCCATCGAACAGGACAGCGACCTCATTCTGCTGATCTACCGGGAAGAGGTGTACGACAAGAACACGACCCGCAAGGGCATCGCGGACATCATCGTCGCCAAGCAGCGCAACGGCCCCACCGGCGACCTGCAGCTCACGTTCCTGGGCGAGTACACCAAGTTCGAGAATTACGCGCCGGAGTCCTACGCCGAGGGAGTGTTCCGGTGACCCCCAGGTGACACTTAGTGCGGGCTCACTGGCGACACCGATGGTCAGCGCGACAATCGAGAGCGGCGCGCTTCGCCACAATCTGAGCGTCTTGAGGCAGTGGGCCCCGAAGTCGCGCGTCATGGCCGTCATCAAGGCCAATGCGTATGGGCACGGCCTCGTGGCCGTGGCGCGCGCGCTCGAATCCACGGATGCCTTCGCGGTGGCGCGAGTCGACGAGGGACTCACCCTGCGCGCGGCCGGCATCGCGACGCCGACCGTGCTTCTCGAGGGCGTATTCGACCGCGAGCAGCTCGATGCCGCGGCGGCCGCGAATTTCGAACTCGTGGTGCATACGCCCGAACAGATCGAGCTCTTGCGCGCTGCCGCGCCGGGCACCCGCTTCAAGGTGTGGCTCAAGCTCGACAGCGGCATGAACCGGCTTGGATTCAAAGGGTCGGCATTCGGCGCCGCCCATGAAGCGCTGAGTGCCCTGCCGTCGGTGCGTTCTCCCGTGAACCTCTTCACTCACCTCGCGTCCGCCGATGAACCGGAGATGTCGGCCACCGCCGATCAGCTTGCTCGATTCGCGGACGCAACCCGCTCCCTGGCGGGCGAGCGCAGCATCGCCAACTCGGCGGGGATGCTGGGCTTCGCTGAAGCCCAGGCGGATTGGGTTCGGCCGGGTCTCCTGCTGTACGGCGTGTCTCCGATCGGCGGCGCGGTCGGCGCCGACTACGGGCTGCGCCCGGCAATGACGCTGCATTCCCACGTGATTGCGGTCAAGGACCTCGCTGTGGGAGAAAAGGTCGGCTACGGCGGCGCCTGGACGGCCGCCCGGCCCACGCGGCTCGCGGTCGCAGCGGTGGGCTACGGCGACGGCTACCCGCGCAACCTCGGCAGCGGGACACCCGTGCTCGTCAACGGCGAGCGGGCCGGACTCGCGGGCCGCGTGTCGATGGACATGGTCGGCATCGATGTGACCGATCTGAAGCGCGCGCCGAAGCTGGGCGATCCGGTGATCCTGTGGGGAGCGGGGCTGCCGGTCGAAGAAGTCGCGGTGTGGGCGGATACCATCCCCTACGAACTTCTCTGCGGCATCAGTCAGCGCGTGGCGGTGAATTTGCGCTGACGGCTTTTGACCCAGGACTCGGGTTCAGGGCACACTCGGGCGGTGGCGGATTCAACAAGGAAGTTTCGTTCATTCCGAAGGGGCGGACAGGCCGCCGCGTTCGCGCTCTTGAGTCTCGCAATATCGCCCGCGCGGGCGGACACAAGATGCAGACTCGGCAAAGCGGTCGAGTTTCCCGTGACGATGGCGGGCCTGAGGCCGACGATCACGGCGAGGATCAACGATACCGACGCCCGGTTTCTTCTGGACAGCGGGGCGTTCTATAGCATGATCAGCTCCGCCACGGCGGCACAATTCGGCCTCAGGCTGCGATCCGCTCCCAACGGCCTCAGGGTGGTCGGCATCGGCGGTTCGGCCGAGGCCCGGATCGCCACCGTCAAGACATTCACACTCGCGGGAATACCGCTCCACAACGTCGAGTTTCTCGTCGGCGGCAGCGAGGTGGGGAGCGATGCCGTCGGATTGCTGGGCCAGAACTTTCTCGAAAAATGGGATGTCGAATACGACTTCGCGAAGGGAGTCGTACGGCTGATGAAGGCCGAAGATTGCAAACACGCGCTGCTTGCCTATTGGGTAACCCCCGGACAGCCGCTTTCGATGATGGATATCAGCTTCACGACGCCCTTGCGGCCGCACACCACCGGCACGGCATTCATCAACGGCACCAAAATCAGCGTCATGTTCGACACGGGGGCGTGGACGTCGATGCTTTCGTTGAAAGCGGCCGCGCGCGCGGGCGTCAAACCCGACACGCCCGGAGTCATCGAGATCGGCCATGCGACCGGAATCGGCCGCGGCAGCGTGAAGACCTACAGCGCTCCCTTCGCCAGCTTCAAGATCGGCGACGATGAGGAAATCAAGAACACGCGATTGCGCATCGCCGATATCAACATCGATGAGGGCGACATGTTGCTGGGTGCGGATTTCTTTGCGTCGCATCACGTGTTCGTCGCGAACAGTCAGCACAGGGTGTACTTCACGTATAACGGAGGTCCCGTATTCAACCTCACAAGCGCTCCGGCCGCCGACGCCGATGCGAAGCCGGACGAGAGCTCGGATGCGGCCGCGCTGGCCCTCCGCGGCGCCGCCTCCGCCGCCAGGCAGGACTTCGAGCATGCGCTTTCGGATTTGTCCCGGGCATGCGAGTTGGAGCCCGACAATCCCGAATACTCGTATCAGCGCGGAATGGCGTACTGGGGACACAAGGAGCCCGTCCCCGCGATGAAGGATTTCGACCGCGCACTGGAAATCAATCCGGATTATCTGCCGGCTCGGCTGTCGCGCGCGCAGCTGCGCGTCGGCAACAAGGACCTCGCCGGCGCCGCCGATGATCTTGATGCCGCGGATCGAATCGCGCCCAAACAAGCCGATGTCCGCTACACCATGGCGCAGCTGTACCGGCGAGCCAATCGATTGGACCTTGCGCTGGCGCAGTATGATCATTGGATCGACAATCATCCCGATGATTCGAAGATGATCGAGGCTCTCAACGGTCGATGCTGGATACGGGCGCTGCAGGGTCGGGACCTTGCAAAGGCCCTTGCCGATTGCAACGCGGCGCTCTCGCTGAGCGTCAAACGAAGTCCCATCGCTGCGAGAATTCTCGATGGCCGTGGACTCGTCCGGCTGCGCATGGGGGACTTCGACAGAGCCATCGCCGATTATGACGAGTCGCTGAAACTGGAGCCGAAGGCAGCGTGGCCCCTTTATGGCCGGGGAATCGCCAAGATACGCAAGAAGAATGTCGCGCAAGGGCAGGCGGACGTCGCCCAGGCCGTATCGCTCGCGCCCGCGGTGGCGGACGAATTCACGCAGCGCGGGATTACGCCCTGAAAACCAGTCCAGGGCCGGGCGGCCGGGGTCGCCCTCAACTCTCGAAGAACCCCATCTTCACGCCGGCCAGCTGCACCACGTCGTTGTCGTTGAGGCGCCGGGCCTGGGGACCGATCGGAACCCCGTTGACCTGCGGATAATCGTTTTCTTTGCCGCTGTCGACGTGCACGATGAAATAGCCTTCGGCGCGGCGGGTGATGGCCGCCACTTGCACACCGGGACGGCCGAGCGTGGTGAGCGCCTTCGTCAGTTCCAACTCGCGGCCCGCGAACGCGCCGCTCAGCACTTGAAGCTTCGCCTTCGGCAGGGCAGTGACATTATCCGGCACTCCGGGGCGCTTGGAGGCGACCGCCTTGGCCGCCTGATCCACCGCGACACCGACTCGCCGGATGCGCTCTTCGCCCTGCGAACTCGGCGTGATGACCATGGTCTTTTCGAATTCGTCCTGCTCGGCTTCGCCATCCTGGCTGTCGACGAAGCGCAGCTGGTGATGCCCGACGGTGATCACGTCACCGTGCTGCATGGCGTGCTTCTTGATCAGCTTCCCGTTGACATAGGTGCCGTTGGTGCTGTTCAAGTCCTCGAGGAATGAATCGTTCAGAATGTTGATGATGAGCGAGTGATGGCCGCTCACCGCCGGATTGTCGATACGAATATCGTTGTCCGGGAGGCGCCCGATCGTATAGCGCTCTTTGTTCATGTTGTATTCCGCGAGGATCTGACCATCCAAGCTGAGCATCAGGCGTGCCATTCAGACTCCCATTGACTAACCGAACCATCCCAAGATTTTGTCAAATATACGCCGGTGCGCGGGGAACGGCTCGGCTACATGAGCCATGATGACCGACACATTGTCCCGCCCGCCATTATCGTTGGAGAGCTGTATCAATTGTTTAGCTACAGTATCAAGATTAGCACTAAAGGTGCTGATTGTTAAGTGAATATCCTCATCTTCAATCATGTCCGAAAGACCATCGGAACAGAGCACGTAGTAATCGGACTTCTGCACCGGCTCCTCGTGAATCTCGACTTCGACGTTTTGTTCCACCCCCAAGGCCCGGGTGACATAATTCTTGTTGGTCGCACGCTGCGCTTCCTGCTGCGAATAAAAGCCCCGATCCACCAGCTCCTGCAGCAGGGAATGGTCCAGGGTCATCTGCTCGAAGCGATTGTCGCGCAGGCGGTAAAGCCTTGAATCCCCGACATGCGCGATCGACATTTTGTTGTCGTGAAACAAGCACGCCACCACCGTAGTGCCCATCCCTTCACATTGAGGCTGGGTCTTGGATGTGTGGTAGATGATTTTGTTGGCTCTGTGAATCGCATCACGCAAGATGATGCTCGGGCGCGTCAATCCAGTCTCCGCGTCGGGCACGGAGAGGTCCTCGCGCATGATGGCGTCCCGAACCAGATTGATGATCGTCTTGACGGCGATGCCGCTGGCGACCTCGCCCGCATTGTAGCCGCCCATGCCGTCGGCCAAGACGAACAGACCGATGTCGGCCTCGGTGCCGATCATGTCCTCGTTGTGTTCGCGCACCTTCCCCGTGTCGGTCAGCGCCACACTCGTGATTTTCCCCTTCAAGCTCATGCGCGTGTTCCAATCATGGCATTCCACTCGGCATTCGCGACCGACATTCCTCCAGAGCGGCCGCCATTTGGGCCCCGGAGTCGAACCGCGTATCGGGATCTTTTGCCAGCGCGCGGTCGATTATGTCTTCGACGCAAGCGGGCAGGTCCGGCCGAAACGCGCGCAATCGCGGATGCGGAGCCTCCGCGATCTGCTGCATCAGCCCCGTCATGGAATCAGCAGTGAAAGGAAGCTGGCCGGTCAACAACTGAAATAGGCTAACACCCAGGGAAAACAAGTCCGAGTGACCTGTCACAGTTCGTCCCTCGAGCTGTTCCGGCGACATGAAGGATGGCGTGCCGAGCACGATGCCCGTGCGGGTGCTGCCGGCGCCGGTAAGGCGGGCGATGCCAAAATCGGTGATTTTCAAGACGTCGGTGGCCGGGTCGTACATCAGGTTCGCCGGCTTGATATCGCGGTGGACGACCTGCTGTTTGTGCGCGAATCCCAAGGCATCCGCCGTGCGGCCGATGATTTCCAGCACCTTGCGGGGTTCCAGGAGACTGTCGGATTTCGCGTAGTCGCTCAAGTGCCGTCCCTTGAGATATTCCATCGCGATATAAGCGAGTCCGCGCTCTTCGCCGACATCATAGATGGTGACGATGTTCGGATGATTCAGACGACCCGCGGTCTCGGCCTCGCGAAAGAACCGCGAGCGCGCCTCGACCAGTTCAGCATCGCTGAATTCACTGGCGAGCGGGATCGCCTTGATCGCCACCATGCGGTTGATGGCGGTGTCCCTGCCCAGGTAGACGATCCCCATCGCGCCGCGTCCGATCTCCCGTTCGAGCTGGTAGCGGCCGAGACGCTGGGGTTCCGGCGCCGCGGTTGCGGAGGTGCCGTTGGCGCCGCCCGCGGCGGGCGGTTCCGCCGGGGTGGGAATTGCAAGGCTCCTATCCGGACGAGCCGCAGCCGCTTTCGGTTTGGCCCGCTCGGCGTCCATCAGGCGACGCAGCCGGGCGGCTACGTCGCGGTACGTGTTGTCAAAGCGCGCCAGATGGCGGTAGACGGCGGTGGCCTGCGGTCCGCGGCCGCGCTGTTCGAGCTGGGACCCGAGGGTGTACAGATCACTCAGCACGGTCGCGCTGGGTTTGCGGCCCTTCAGTTCGGCAAAACGCTGTTCGAAGTTGTCCAGGAGCCGCGCCGTGTCGGTGCCGACGGGTGTCGGGATCTTCGGCACGGGCGTCGCGGCGGCCGATGCGGCAAACCGGCACCACAGCAGCGCCGCGCTCCCGGCACACAACAAGACCCCTCCCGGGAGCCAAGCCCAGGTGTCCAGATGGGCCGGGCCCCGGAGCAATAGGCCGGCCACCAGGGTCGCCAAGCCCCCAATCGATGCGATCAGCCCAAATTTGCGCATGCAATAGACATAATCCAACTCCAGAAGCCGCGCAGTATAGGTGATCGGGCCGCGCTAACTGCAATGCTAAGCTCACAATTCGACGCGAAGGAAGCCAATGGCGAAGTCCAAAGAGGTCTTTATCTGCCAAAACTGCGGAGCAGATTCTCCGAAATGGCAGGGGCAGTGCCCGGGTTGCGGCGAATGGAACACCTTGCTGGCAGAGGTTTCCGACGCAAACCCGCGCAAGAAGGCGGCATATCCGAGAAGCCCCCGGCCTGACCTGTCTTCGTCGCTGGCCGCGGAAGCCATCATCGAGCAGCCCCGCTTGGGCACCGGCTCGGCCGAACTCGACCGGGTGCTGGGCGGGGGTCTCGTGCCGGGCTCGGTCACCCTGATCGGCGGGGATCCCGGGATCGGCAAATCGACGCTGATGCTGCAGGCGGCAGCGGCGCTGAATGGTCTGGCGCCCGTGCTGTACGCCACCGGCGAGGAATCCTTGACGCAGGTTGCGCTGCGGGCCCGGCGCCTCGGGCTGCACGCCGCCACGGCGCGCTTGATCGCCGAAACCCGGGTGGAGGACATCGTCGGTGCGGCGACGGGCCTCGCGGCCCGGGTGCTGATCGTGGATTCCATCCAAACCATGCATTCGGAGCGCATCGAATCGGCGCCCGGCGCGGTATCGCAGTTGCGCGAGTGCACGGCGGAGCTGGTGCGCTTCGCCAAGGCCACGGGCACCGCGGTGCTGTTGGTCGGCCATGTGACCAAGGAAGGGCAGATCGCGGGGCCCCGCGTGCTCGAGCACATGGTCGACACGGTTCTATATTTCGAGAGCGACACGGGCAGCCGCTTCCGTGTGCTGCGCTCGGTGAAGAACCGGTTCGGCGCGGCCAACGAGATCGGAGTGTTCGCCATGGCCGAGCAGGGCCTGCGTGAGGTCACGAATCCGTCCGCGATCTTCCTCTCGCGGCATTCGGAACCCGTGCCGGGCAGCGTCATCACGGTGATGCGCGAGGGGACGCGCTCGCTGCTGATCGAAGTGCAGGTGCTGGCGGATGCGGCGTTGAGCGCCAATCCTCGCCGGGTGGCGGTCGGCATCGACGGCAATCGCCTCACGATGCTCTTGGCGGTGGCGCATCGCCACGCGGGGCTGCAGTTGCAGGGGCAGGATGTGTTCGCCAACGTGGTCGGCGGGGTGCGCCTGGCGGAGACGGCCGGAGACTTGGCCATCGTCATGGCCGCGCGGTCGAGCTTGCGCGATGCACCAGTGCCGAATTCTCTCATCGCATTCGGCGAGCTGGGCTTGGCCGGCGAAATTCGGCCCGTGCCCTTTGGCGAGGAGCGTCTGCGCGAGGCGGCGAAGCATGGCTTCAAATCGGCGGTGGTGCCGGAGGCGAATGTGCCGAAGCGGCCGCCCGAGGGCATGTCGGTTCGCGGGGTGACTCGTTTGAATCAGGCCCTCGACGCGCTGTAGCGCTTGCCGACCCCAGTGGGCGGGCTCACTGCGGCGGCAACACCACCGCCGTCCTCGTGATGCGGCCCAAAGAGGCGCCGTCTGCCGGATCAGCGATGACGACGTAGAACACCGCCTGATGTTTTCTCGACACGTTCGGAACAAGCTTGACGAACAGGCTGGCCATTTGGCTCCGATTCGACAGCAACTGGATCGTGCGCGCTTGGGCGACATAGTCGGCGTCGGGCAGGGCGGAAAGAGGTTCGGTCCACCACGCAAAGCTCGTGTCGCCGCCCGAACCGTTCAAGCGCCGGACATGGATTTCAGCGAAATTCTTCCGCGCGCCGACCCGATAGGACGCCGCAGCGATATTCAGCGTATCGCGCGCCGGCACCCCGGATCTTGCGGTTCGCGGCGGCGACTGCGATGACGATGCCGACGGCGATGAGGATGCCGACGGCGATGAGGATGACGGCGGCGATGAAGATGACGGCGGCAATGAGGACGGCACCGGCGATGAGGATGATGGCGGCAATGAGGATGGCGCCGGCGGTGGCGACGCTGATTGAGTTTGCACCAGCGTTGCGGGTTGCTGCGCAGCCTCCGGCCTCGCCGCCGTTTGTGAAACTGCGGCGCCGGTGAGCGCTTTCCTTTCAAACAGCTGTCGATTGAACAAAGCCGAGAACGCCAAACCGAATATCAGAGCCGCGAGCAGAACGGTGTTGCGCGGTACCCGCCGGTCCGCCGCCGGTTCCGGATGCAGTTGTGCAATCCAATCCCGGACCGAGATGGAGCGGTCCTCCCGCCGCCAGGCCAGACCTTTCGCCAAAGCCCGCCACTGGCGGCCCGTCAGTCCTCGGGGCCGCGGAGCCACCAGTCCAAGATCGCGCGCCTCGGTCGATTTGCAGCGTTGGAAGGGGTGCTGTCCCGCCAGCAGTTCATAGGAAACGCAGGCGATAGCATAGAGGTCGTCGCGTGGATCGGCCCGCTGCCCTTCCAGAAGCTCGCAGCTCGCGTACGCCGGCGTCACCGCGCTCAAATTGACCCGTCGCGCCGTCTCCCCGCTCGGGGGCGGACGGCGAGAAGCGCTCGAGGCTCCAAAATCGAGGATGCGGACCTCGCCCGACTTGGCGATCATGATGTTCTGCGGCTTCAAGTCTGCGTGCACCACATCGCGCGAATGAGCGTGCGCAACTCCCGCCGCCACCTCTCGTATGATCGACCAGGCGCGCGCTCGCGACATGGACAGCGGATCTAGCTTTTCAATCACGCGGCTGAGCAATTCGCCCTCGAGGAATTCCATGGTGAAGAATTCGACTTCTCCATCCCGGTCGAGCTCGTACACCTTGACGATGTTGGGATGGGCGAGAGCCTGCGCGCAGTAGAACTCTCGACGCAGAGTCTGCAGCGTCTGCGGAAGCCCTCCGGCTTTTTCGTGAAGGATCTTGATCGCCACCAATCGATTGGATGGCGAAAGATCGCTGCGATATCGATCGACCGCTCGAAACACGGTGCCCATGCCGCCGCTGCCCAGCCGGCCTTCGATGACATACCGATCGCGCAGCACGCGGCCGGGTTCTGCGGCCGACTGCGGCAAGGGGGCGCCCCCACCGCTGCCCGTCTCCGGTTCGATCTCGATCTCGATCGTGTCACTGGGACCTGGTTCGGACGGGACCGCAGACAACGCCGTGGCGGGAGGAAGGTCGACGGTCGTGCCGTAATCGAGAGCGCCGAGTTCTCGGCGTGCAATTTTCGACTCGATCGAGCGAAACAGCGCCGGCGGCATTTGGCCGCGCCGATATCGCTGATCGAGCAGTGCGACGACGCTCCACGCCGAGTCGGCGCCGGTCAGGCGGAAATTCGACAACTCGCGCATGAAGTCGTCTTCGCTGCACTCTCCGCGAATCAGCGCGTCGAGCCGCCGCTGCCATATCGAGTCGGGCGGCGGCGCGGTCTCCTCTCTTCGTGTAATGATTTCGCTCATAAAAATCATCCGCCCCGGGGCGCGTGTCTCGCCAGTTTGCGGTAAGAACCGTTGTCTGTGAAGCTTGGCGCGCAATCACTCACGCGCCGCTCCACGCTGACGAAGCACTTATGTAAAAGGGTACGACGCTCGGTGCCCGGGGGCCACCGCCGGCTCCTAGCGCGCCTCGGGGGGCCTGATGCGCACGGTTTTTATCGCGTTGTCCCCGGTCTGCAGCACCTCCAGCATGTAATTCGCCAGTTTCAGCGTGGTGCCGGGCTCGGGGATGGTCTCCAGGAACTCGACTATCAGTCCGTTCAACGTCTTCGGGCCGTCAGTCGGCAGGTTCCAGCGCATGGACCGATTGAGCGCGCGGATGGTCGCGGAGCCATTGGCCACGAAGCTGCCGTCGGCGTCCGGATGCACGTCCTTGTGCATCATCGTCGCCGGATCCGTCGTGAATTCGCCGACAATCTCCTCGAGTATGTCCTCGAGCGTGACCAGGCCCTGAATATCGCCGTATTCGTCGACCACGAAGGCCATGCGGCGCTTGTCGCGCTGAAAATTCACCAACTGCGTATTGAGAGTCGTCCCCGAGGGGACGAAGTACGCCTCGCGCGCACCGGCCGCCTCGATCAACGCTTCGCGATCCAGACGTCCTCGCGCGAGCTCATGAACGACCTGCTTCATGTGCAGTACGCCGATGATGCGGTCGATTTCTCCCTGGTAGACCGGCAATCGCGTGTGCTGGCTCTGGCGCAGCTGCTCGACGATCCGGTCCCAGGCATCGTCGACATCGATCCCGACGATCTCATTGCGGGGCACCATGATGTCTTCCACGGTCGCGTTTTCCAGATCCAAGATGCTGACCAACATCTGTTGGTGGCGATGCGGAATCATTGCACCGGCCTCCGCCACGACGGTGCGCAATTCTTCGCTGCTGAGGGAGTTCGAGGCCTGCTGCGGCGAGACTCCGAACAGCCGTAGCACACCATTCGCCATCAAGTTGGTGGCCCAAACGAAGGGATACAGCACAAGGAGCAGGGGCGCGTAGATGTAGGCGGCGGGAAGGGCGAGCCGTTCAGGGTGCAAGGCTCCGAATGTCTTGGGCGCGACCTCACAGAAGATCAGCAGCACCAGGGTCAGCGCCGCGGCTCCGAACGCGACCAGGAATTCCCCTCCCATGCGCAGGGCGATGAATTCCACCAGCATCGGCGCCGCGACATTGACGAGGGTGCTCAAGAATAGAATCAGGCCGATCAGCCGGTCCGGATGAGCGAGGAGTTTCTCCGCGAGCCGCGCACCGCGATGCCCCTCTTTGGCGCGATGCCTGAGCCGATAGCGGTTGAGGCTCATGAGCGCGGTTTCGCTGCCGGCAAAGAAAGCGGCGAGGACCAGCAATGCCGCCAACGCGCCGAAGAGCAAACCTAATGAGGGATGTGGCATCAGATTGGGGGCCTAGCCCCAATGCCGCCCGAGCATATCCTCGAGGACGAACTTCACTCCAAAATATGCCACCGCCAAAACTCCGAAGCCGCTCAAGGTCCACCGCACCGCCGAACGGCCCCGCCATCCGAACCTGACCCGCCCGATCAAAAGGACGCCGAACAGAAGCCAGGCAATCAGGGACAGGATGGTCTTTTGCACCAGGTTCTGCGTGAACAGATTGGTGACGAAAACGAAGCCCGTGAACAGCGCCAGCGTCAGCAGCCCGAAACCCGCCGTGATCAGACGAAACATGAGGCTCTCGAGGGCATCGAGAGGCGGCATGCCGCTCGGCAACCCGGCGATTCGCCGCGTGCGCAGGCGTCGATCGAGGAACACCAGCAGCAGCGCCGTGACCGCCGCCGCGAACAGCAGGGCGGCCGCCCCCATGGAGAGCAGGATGTGCGCGGTGAGCTCCCACCCGGGTGCGGACGCCTCGGCATAGGTGCGGCCGGCGCCGGTCACCGCCGCTCCGACGGCGGCGCTCCCCAACAGGATCGCGCCGAGCACGCGATACTGCTTCTCGATCGAGATCAGGCAGGCGAGCACCGCAAGGCTCCAAGCGAGCAAGGAGATCGCCTCGGGCAGGCCGATGGAAAAAGGCCCATTGACGCGCATGGTGTGCATGATGGCGTCGGTGTGGCCGACGAGCGCGATCAGGATCAGGAGCCACGCGAGAGCTTCCAGCCGCGGCTTGTTCACGCTGCGCAGCATGGCCCACGCGCTGGCGGTATAGAGCAATAACAACGTGGCGGCGGCGAGAATCACGGTTGGCCTGGGAGCGCGAAGGGCCTCAATGACGACCTCCAGATAATGACACAAGCTGCCAATGAGCGCCTAGCCGCCGGGAAATTCGAACTATAATATCGGCGCCATGTTCGACCGCCTCGCTTCCAGTCTCTCCTCCGCGCTCAAGTCGCTGTCGGGCCGCGGCCGCCTGACCGACGACAACATCGCCGACACCGTGCGCGAAGTGCGGCTCGCGCTGCTCGATGCAGACGTTGCGCTCGGCGTGGTCAAGACCTTCACCGACGCGATCAAAGCGCGCGCCATCGGCGTCGAGGTCACAAAGAGCCTCACACCGGGGCAGGCGTTCATCAAGATCGTACATGAGGAACTGACGCGCCTCATGGGGGAGCCGAGCAGCGGCCTCAATCTGCGCGCCCAGCGCCCGGTGGTGGTGATGCTCGCCGGGCTGCAGGGAGCGGGCAAGACCACCAGCGCGGGCAAGCTCGCGCGCTGGCTGATCGAGAAGCAGCATAAAAAGGTGCTGATGGTCAGCACCGACGTCCATCGGCCGGCCGCGATTCTGCAGCTGCAAACTCTGGCCGCCCAGGTCGGCGCGGGCTTTGCCGCGGCGCATGCGAGCGAGGCGCCGCTGAGCATTGCGAAGCGCGCGCTCACCGAGGCGACGTTGCAGGCATACGACGTGCTGCTCCTCGACACCGCGGGCCGGCTGCATGTCGACGCCGAAATGATGGCGGAGGTGCAGGAACTCGAGGCTGCGCTCAAACCCCACGAACGCCTGTTCGTGGTCGACAGCATGGCGGGACAGGACGCGGTGAACGCGGCCAAGGCGTTCAACGATGCGTTGAGCCTGACCGGGGTGATCCTGACCAAGGCTGACGGCGACGCCCGCGGCGGCGCCGCGCTGTCCGTCCGGCAGGTCACCGGTAAGCCCATCCTGTTCGTCGGCACGGGCGAGAAATCCGAGGCGCTGGAGCTGTTTCAGCCGGAACGCATCGCGTCGCGGATTCTCGGCATGGGCGATGTGTTGTCGCTGGTCGAGCAGGTTCAAGGGCAGGTCGATCAAGAGAAGGCCGAAAAGCTCGCGAAGAAGATTGCCAAGGGAAAAAGCTTCGATCTGGCGGATCTGCGCGACCAACTGAGCCAGCTGCAAAATATGGGCGGCATGGCGGCCCTGTTGGACAAATTGCCGGCGCATCTTCAGGCCAATGCCGCGGCCGCCGCAGGATCGGTCAGTGCCCAGAACTTGAAGCGCCAGATGGGAATCATCGATTCCATGACTCCGCGGGAGCGGCGGCGCCCCGAATTGATCGACGGCTCCCGAAAACGGCGCATCGCGGCGGGCGCCGGGGTGCAGCTGCCCGAGGTCAACCGTCTCTTGAAGCAGTTCGACCAGATGCAAAAGACCATGAAGAAACTGGCCAAGGGCGGCATGCTGAAGAACATGATGCGCGGCATGGCGGGACGCCTGCCTCCCGGTTTCGGGCCTTAAGTCGGCCAATCACAGCCGATTCAAGGAGTTGTTGCTCTAGCCCCCCCGATGTCATTACAATTAGCGGCTACGCTTTGCAAGGTGAATGAAAGATGGTGACGATTCGTTTGACTCGACGCGGCGGCAAGAAGACCCCGTTCTATCACGTTGTGGTGACCGACAGCCGCAAGCGCCAGGGCGGCACCAGCCTCGAGAGCGTGGGGCTTTTCAATCCCGTTGCCCGCGGGGCGGAAGTCAAACTGAGGCTGAATGTTGCTCGGATCGAGCATTGGGTGAGCAAGGGCGCTCACATGTCGGACCGCGTCAAGTATCTGCTCACCAGCTTCCGCAAACAGGCCGCCTAAAGGACGGTCGAGAGGGAGCCGCGATGAGCGAGGATTCATCGGCGCTCATCCAGCTTGGAATCGTGGGAGCGCCGTTTGGCGTACGTGGCTGGATCAAGCTGCGTTCGCACACCGACCCTCCGGAACGACTTCTCGATCATCGACATCTGCGCATCGGCCAGGGGGACGCCTGGCAGAGCTATCGCATCGAAGCGAGCGGCCGCAGCGGCGGCGCACTCACGGTGAAATTGGCGGGCGTCGGCGATCGAGACCAGGCGCAGGCGTTGCGCGGAGCTCAAGTGTGCGTGCCGCGCAAGGAGCTGCCGCAGCGCGATGACAAGGATTTTTACCGGGCCGACTTGATAGGCTGCGACGTGGTGAATCTCGAGGGGGTCGGCCTCGGGGTCGTGCGGCATTTTCTCGAGACGCCGGCGCAGGTTTTGATGGTGGTTCGGGGTGCGCAGGAGTTTTGGATACCTGCCGTACCGCAGCATTTGCGGCGCGTGGATTTGCAGGCGCGCCGGGTCGTGGTGGACTGGACCGCGGACGGCCCGGGCGCGAGCAGCTAGGCGGCCGCGGCCGGGCGCCTAGCACGTGAAGCGCATGCGTATTGCGGTAGTGACGTTGTTTCCGGCGATGATCCGCGAGGCGTTGGCCCACGGTGTGGTCGGCCGGGCGGTGCAGAGAGGGTCGCTCGAGGTCATTTGCTTCGACCCGCGCGACTACACGACGGACGTGCACCGAACGGTCGATGACCGTCCCTACGGCGGCGGCCCTGGCATGGTGCTGAAAGTCGAGCCGCTGCGCGATGCCTTGCGTGGCGCGACGGGGGCGTTGCCGCAGGGCAGCCGGCGGGTGTATTTGGGTGCTGACGGGCTCAAGTTCGAGCAGCGCATGGCGCGCGAGGCGCGCGACGGGGCGGGTTTGGTGCTGGTGGCGGGACGCTACGAGGGTGTCGATGAGCGCTTCATCGAGCGCGAGATCGACGAGCAGTGGTCGATCGGCGACTACGTGCTCTCGGGCGGCGAACTGCCGGCGCTGGTGGTGATCGATGCGATTGCGCGGCTGATGCCGGGAACGCTCGGCTGCGCGGAATCGGCGGTGCAGGAATCGTTCAGCGACGGATTGGTGGACTGGCCGCATTACACCCGGCCTCCGCAGATCGACGGACAAGTGGTGCCCGCGGTGCTGATGTCGGGCGATCACACGGCGATCCGGCGGTGGCGGCTGCAGCAGGCGCTGGGGCGAACCTGGCTGCGGCGGCCGGAACTGCTCGAGCGCCGCGGAATGAGTGATGAAGAGCGGGCATTATTGGAAGAATTCAAGATCGAACGCGCAAGCGGCGCGGGACGAATCGAAGACAGTCAACGGTGAGGGCGATAACTATGAACAAGATCATCCAAGAATTGAATGGCGAACGTTCGGCGCGCAAGCTTCCGGACTTCAATCCCGGCGATACCGTCGTCGTACAGGTCAAAGTGGTGGAGGGTGATCGCGAGCGGGTTCAGGCCTACGAGGGCGTGGTTATCGCCAAGAAGAATCGCGGTCTCAATTCCTCGTTCACGGTGCGCAAGATTTCGCACGGCGAGGGAGTGGAGCGCGTGTTCCAAACCCACAGCCCGTCGATCGCCGAGGTGAGCGTGAAGCGGCGCGGCGCGGTCAGGCGCGCCAAGCTTTACTACCTGCGCGATTTGTCCGGCAAAGCCGCGCGCATCGACGAGAAGATCTGAAGCCGGCGGAATTCTTGATCAGAGCGGCGGACGGGAGTCTTTGAATGAGTGTCGGACCCGCTCGGATGGGGTTTTTCAGATTGGTCTGGCGAATTCTCGACGGGATTCGCAGGACCCTGCATCTCATCCTGCTGCTGGTGATCTTCGGCTTCGTTCTCGCCGCCCTGCACACCTCCATCCCGATCGTGCCGCACACGGCGGCGCTGGTGATTTCCCCCGAGGGCGCGCTCGTCGAGCAGTTCTCGAGCGATCCGGTGCGCCGCGCCTTCGGGCAAGCCTCCGGCGGTCCGGCGCCAGAAACGCTGTTGCGCGACGTGACCGACGCCATCGCGGCCGCCAAGGCCGACCCGCGCATCAAGCTGATCGTGCTCGATCTTGGCTCACTGGATACGTCGGGCTTGTCCAAGCTGCAGGAAATCGGCGCGGCTCTCCGTGAATTTCGAGCCTCGGGCAAGCGTGTGGTCGCGGCGGCCGACTCGCTCGACCAAACCCAATACTATCTGGCGGCGCAGGCCGGCGAGGTCTACCTCGACCCGATGGGGCTGGTCTATCTCGACGGATTCAGCTACTACCGGATGTTCTTGAAGGACGCCATCGACAAGCTCGCAATCGACGTCAACGTGTTTCGCGCCGGTACATTCAAGAGTTTCACCGACCAATTCTCCCGCAGCGACATGTCCCCGAGCGAGCGCGAGGAGAGTTCGGTGTGGCTGGAGGCGTTGTGGAACGCCTACCAACAGGATGTCACGCGGGCGCGCTCCCTGCCGCCGGGCGCGCTCAACGAGTTCGTGGCCGACGAACCGGCAGCGCTCGCCGCCGTGAATGGGGACGCGGCCAAACTGGCGCTGCAGCGGGGCCTGGTCACGGCGCTGAAGAGCCGCCGGCAGATGGCCGACGAGTTGAAGGTGCTGGTGGGCGAGGACGAGGACACGCATTCGTTCAACTCCATCGGGATGAACCAGTATCTCGCCTCCGTGCGCTCCAAGCGCGTCTTGAAATCCAAATCGGACTCCAAAGTCGGCATCGTGGTGGCATCGGGCGACATCCTCGGCGGCCACCAACCGCCGGGCACGATCGGCGGCGAGAGCACGGCCGATCTTTTGCGGCAGGCGCGCTACGACAAGGGCGTCAAAGCGGTGGTGTTGCGGGTGGATAGTCCGGGCGGCAGCATGTTCGCATCGGAGCAAATCCTGCGCGAGGTTCAGACGTTGCGCGGTGCCGGCAAGCCGGTGGTGGTGTCCATGAGCACATACGCCGCGTCGGGCGGATACTACATTTCGAGCGGGGCAAACCAAATATTCGCCAGCCCGACGACCTTGACGGGATCGATCGGCGTCTTTTCCGTCATCCCGACCTTCCAGCGTACCTTGGAAAAATTCGGGGTGAAGGTCGACGGCATCGGCACCACTCCGCTCGCCGGGGACATGCGCCTCGACCGGCCGCTCACGCCGGCTACCCGCCGCATACTTCAAAGTTCGGTGGATCACGCGTATTCGGAATTCCTGCGCCGCGTGGGTGACGGCCGGAAGAAGTCGGTCGAGGACGTGGACAAGATTGCGCAGGGCCGGGTATGGGCGGGGATCGATGCGCAGCGCATCGGATTGGTGGATCATTTGGGCGGCCTCAAGGATGCCACCGACGCAGCGGCGAAACTCGCCGAGCTAAGCTCCGATTACGAAGTCGATTACATCGAGCCCGAGTTGACCCTGCGGGAGCAGTTGCTGCTGCAGCTGCGATCCGAGACGCGCGTACTGGGACAGCTTGCCGGAATCATCGCGCCGCGCACCGACGTCGAGCGGGCGCTCGACCCCGTACTCGAGCAGGCGCGCCTCATCGCCCGGCTGAATGACCCCCGGGGGTTATACACCTACTGCTGGTGCCGCGAGCCGCGCACGACCTTCAAGGGACTGGGCGGCCGCTGAGGGTGCTCAGAGGCTGGACCAATCCAGGGTGATCTTGCCGGATTTGCCTGAATTCATGATCTCAAAGCCTTCGCGATAATCGTTGATCCCCAGGCGATGCGTGATGACCGGGCGCACATCGAGCCCGCTTTGCAGCATGCTCGACATCTTGTACCAGGTCTCGAACATCTCGCGTCCGTAGATGCCCTTGATCACCAAGCCCTTGAAAATCACCTGGTTCCAGTCGATTGCCGTTTCGCCCGGCGGGATGCCGAGCATGGAAATACTGCCGCCATGGTTCATGGTGCGCAACATTTCACGCAGCGCACCGGCGTTGCCGGACATTTCAAAGCCGACGTCGAAACCTTCCTCCATGCCGAGCGCCTGCATGGCGTCATCGAGAGACTCCCGCGAAACGTTCAGGGCCTTCGACGCGCCCATCTTGGCGGCCAGCCCCAGCCGATAGTCGTTCACGTCCGTGATGACGATGTGGCGCGCGCCGCAATGTCTTGCAATCGCCACGGCCATGATGCCGATCGGCCCCGCGCCCGTGATGAGCACGTCCTCGCCCACGACGCTGAATGCCAGCGCGGTATGGGTGGCATTGCCGAAGGGATCGAGAATGGATGCAATTTCGTCGTCGATGGCCGCCGGCAGCTTGAACACGTTGGTTGCCGGAATGGCCAGGTATTCGGCAAAGGAGCCCGGACGGTTGACGCCGACGCCGGAGGTGTTGCGGCACAAATGCCGCCGGCCTGCGCGGCAATTGCGGCAGTGTCCGCAGGTGATGTGGCCTTCGCCGGACACGCGATCCCCGGTGTTGAAACCGCGCACTTCGCTGCCCATTTCGACGATTTCACCGGAATATTCATGGCCGACGGCCATCGGCACCGGGACGGTTTTCTGCGCCCACGCATCCCAGTTGTAGATGTGCATGTCGGTGCCGCAAATTGCCGAGCGATGCACCTTGATGAGCACGTCATTGTGGCCGATCTTGGGTTCGGGGACGTCCTCAAGCCAGATGCCGGGTTCCGCACGTGCCTTGACGAGTGCTTTCATGTACGCCCCTTGGACCTTCAGTGAACGACGCCGAGATCGCGCCCGGCGCGAAGGAACGCCTCCATGACCCGATCGAGCTGTTCGCGCGTATGCGCGGCGCTCATCTGGGTGCGAATGCGCGCCTTTCCATGGGGAACGACCGGGAAGGCGAATGCCACGACGTAGACCCCCTGGGCCTGGACGCGCTCCGCCAGGTCGACCGCCAAGGGCGCATCGCCCAGCATGATCGGAATGATGGGATGCTCGCCCGGGATCAAATCGAATCCCAGGCTCTGCATCCCGTCCCGGAAGTAACGTGCATTCGCATGCAGCCGCTCGCGCAGGTCCGTCGAACTCTCCAGCAGGTCGAGCACCTGCAGGGTGGCTGCGGCGACCGGCGGCGCTATGCTGTTGGAAAACAGATACGGCCGGGACCGCTGGCGCAGCCAGCCGACTATCTCCCTGCGCGCAGCCACAAACCCGCCGCTGGCTCCCCCCAATGCCTTGCCGAGCGTTCCGGTCAGCATGTCGATGCGGCCGATGACGCCGCGCAGCTCGTGCGAACCGCGGCCGCGCGCACCCAAGAATCCGGTGGCGTGCGAGTCGTCCACCATGACGAGCGCGCCGTAGCGGTCGGCCAAGTCGCAGATTTCCTTCAGCCGCGCGATCGAACCGTCCATGGAGAACACGCCGTCCGTGGCGATCATGCGGACGCGCGAGTCCTGCGAGTCCTTCAACGCCTGCTCGAGCTCGTTCAGGTCGTTGTTGGCGTAGCGCAGCCGCCGCGCCTTGCAAAGACGAATGCCGTCGATGATGCTGGCGTGGTTCAACGCATCGCTGATCACCGCGTCCTCGGCGTCGAGCAGCGTCTCGAACAAGCCGCCGTTCGCATCGAAGCAGGAAGAATACAGAATCGCGTCTTCCATCGAGAGGTACGCGCTCAACCGCTCCTCGAGTTCGCGATGCACGCTCTGTGTTCCGCAGATGAAGCGCACCGAGGCCATGCCGTAGCCGTAACGCGCAAGCGCATCGCGCGCGGCGGCCACCACCGCAGGGTGGTTGGCGAGGCCGAGGTAATTGTTGGCGCAAAGATTGATCATTTCGCGCCCGTCGGCAAGCCGCACCACGGGGCCCTGCGCCGAACCCAAGACCCGCTCGCGCTTCAGCAATCCCGCCGCATCGAGGGCCGCGGTATCGCGCGACAGCCGCTCCCGAAATTCCTTCAGCACGGGGACCTTGAGTGGCAAGTCGGGCCTTTCATGCGGGTATTATAACGGCTTCGCGCGGACGTGCGGTTGTGGAATCTTTTGGATGGCTGCCGACGATAAAACCGACAATCATCGTCTTGACAAGTGGCTCTGGCACGCCCGCTTCTACAAGACGCGGAGCCTTGCGACGGCGGCAATCAGCGGCGGAAAAGTGCATTTGAATGCAGAACGGGTCAAGCCCGCACACCGCGTGCGCGTCGGCGACCGCCTGAGCGTGTCGCTGCAGGGAATCGTGGCCGAGTTCGAGATACGGGGGCTGCCGCTTCGGCGCGGTCCCGCCGCCGAGGCACAAGCCCAATTTCTCGAGACTCCCGCGAGCGCCGAGCGTCGTGCACGATTGCGGGAGCAGCAGCGCCTGGCGCAGGCATCGCGGCCGCGGCCCGACGCACGCCCCGACAAGCGGGATCGGCGCCGGCTGATGCGCCTGCAGCGGGATCAAACTTGACCGCCCGGAAGGCGATCTGGACAGCGAGTCGGGCGCGCGTCTTAGAATAGCCGATGCTGCCCACGATCGAAGTTCTCATTCTGCTTCTGGCGGTGATCGCGGCGATTTCGCTGGTTGCCGCGAGGCTCGAGCTGCCTCCCGCCATTCTGCTGGTCATCGCCGGCGTCGCGCTTGCGCTCATTCCGGGTCTGCCCACGGTAAGGCTCGCGCCGGATTTCGTGCTGTTGTTCGTCCTGCCGCCGGTCATCTACTCATCCGCGGTCGCGATGGATTGGCGGGAGTTCCGGTTCAATTTGCGGCCGATTTCGCTGCTGGCGGTGGGCTGCGTTGCGTTCACGACGACGGCCACCGCCGCCGCCGCCCATTGGGTTTTGGGCCTGCCATGGCCGGAAGGGTTCGTTCTCGGCGCCATCGTCTCCCCGCCCGACGCAGTGGCGCCGTTGTCCCTGGCGCGCCGAATGCGCATTCCGCGGCGCATACTCGTCATCCTGGAGGGGGAGGGACTGGCCAACGACGCGACAGCCCTGGTTCTGTACCGCTTCGCCGTCGGAGCTGTCAGTGCGGGTGTGTTCTCGTTCGACAAGGCGCTCGCCGCGTTCGCCGCGATCACGGTCGGCGAGATACTCTGGGGTCTCGCGGTCGGATGGCTATTTCTGCGCCTGCGCCGCTGGGTGCGCGACAGCAGCATCGAAATCATGCTGTCGGTGCTCACCCCGTTCATGGCCTATTGGCCGCCTCAGCACCTGGGCGGCTCGGGGGTCCTCGCCACGGTCACGGCCGGACTCTATATCAGCTGGAACGGACTGCGCTTGATCAGCGCAGCGACCCGGCTGCAGGGGATCTTCTTCTGGCAATTCGTGATCTACTTGATCGAGGGCATGGTGTTCCTGGTGACCGGCCTGCAGGCACGCGCGCTGCTCGCCGAATCGAGTTCCTACTCGACTTTCGAGCTGGCGATTTCCGCGGCCGTCGTATGCGCCGTCGTCATCGTCGCGCGCTTCATCTGGATGTATCCGGCGACCTATGTTCCCCGCTGGATTTCTCCTCGATTGGCCCGGCGGGATCCCTCCCCGCCATGGCAGTGGCCGTTTGCTCTCGCATTCACCGGAATCCGCGGCATCGTTTCGCTGGCCGCGGCCCTGGCCATACCGTTGGAGACGGAGCGGGGGCAGGCGTTCCCCCATCGCGACCTGATTTTGGTCCTGACCTTTGCGGTCATTCTCGTCACGCTGGTCGGCCAGGGGCTGCTGTTGCCGGCCGTCATCCGCGCGCTGGGTCTCGCCAATGCGGGCCGTCAGGAACACGCGGCCGAGAGGAGGCAGGAATTTGCAGCGCGGCGCACCGCGATCGAGGCTGCTCAGCAGCGGCTCGAGGCATTGTGCAAGGAGCGCCACCTGCCCGCGGAAATCGTGGGGCCGCTGCGGGCGCGTCTCGCGGACCGGCTGCGATACATCGACAATGAGACCGCCGGCGATGCGCATCACAAGCAGCTCATGGTGCAGAACGACGAGGTCGAACTGCTGCTGCTCGCCGCGGAGCGGGACGCGATCAACGAGCTTTATCGCAACGGCAAGCTCAAAGGCGAGCCCCGGCGCCGCATCGAGCGGGCGCTCGACCTGCGGGATGCGCATATCGACGGGTTGAAGGACGAGCAATGAAGAGGCGGCGAACGACTACAAATCCTCCATGTTCTCCGGGTCGTACAGCTCGCAGCTGACCGCGGTTTCTGGCTGCAGCGTGGTCCACAGGGCGTCGTGCCAGATGGCGGTTGCTATTCCGGCGGTGGGCAATTCCCGCGGCAGGGGTTTTGGACCCAGGCGGCTTGCGATTTGACTCAAGCCTGGGTTGTGGCCGCAAATCATGATGTGGTGCAAGCCGGCATCGCGGCGGCAGAGGACCGTCCACGTGGTTTCGGGCGTGGCAAGGTACAGTTCACGCGCGCATTGCACCTGTTTGGGGTCCAGATCGCACGCAGCGGCGATGATTTCAGCGGTCGCCCAAGTGCGCTCCGCGGGACTCACCAATATGAGGTCCGGGATGAGGTCTCGTGACACGATCCGCATCGCCATCTCCCGCGCCTCGATGCTTCCGCGGCGCGTCAACGTGCGCTCGAAATCCTCCGCGCAGGCATCGACGGACTGCGCCTTCCCATGTCGCAACAGCGTCAGTCTGCGCGTACCCACAAATGGCCACCTTCGGTTTTCGTCGGGTATACACGAACGGGTTCGTACGCGGGGGGACTCAACGCCTCCCCCGTCTTGAGACAAAAGCGGGCGCCGTGCCGCGGACAAATGATTTCGGTACCCTCGACCGCGCCGCCCGTGAGTTCCGCGCCGTCGTGAGTGCACACATCGTCAATGGCAAAATAGGCACCGCCGCTGCGGACGACGGCGATCATGCGCCGCCCCGCGGGTATGGAAATTGCCTGACCCTCGATCAGCTCCGTGAGGGGTCCCGCGTCGATCCATTTCACGACTGCTTCCTCTTGAGACCTTGTCTCTACATCATGCCGGTCTGCAAACGAGCCTCATCCGACATCATGGTCTGATTCCATGGTGGATCGAAAACCAGCTCCACGTTCGCGCGCGCAACGGTCGGAACGATCTGCACCTTGTCGCGCACGTCCTGCACCAAGACTTCTCCCATTCCGCACCCGGGGGCGGTCAGCGTCATCTTGATGTCGACCGTGCGCGTCGCATCTTCGTTCTTGCTGACGTCGCATTCGTACACCAGACCCAGATCGACGATGTTGACGGGTATCTCCGGGTCGTAGCACGTCTTGAGCTGCTGCCAAACGATGTTCTTGATGTCGTCTTCCGACGCGCCGGGCGGCACCTCGGGCGCAGCGGCTGCCGTCTTGCCGATGGCGCCCGCATCCGCGCCTGCGATGCGGAACAAGTTGCCGTCGATGTACACGGTGAAGCTGCCGCCGAGCGCCTGGGTGATGTAACCCACCGAGCCCAACTTCAGATTCACCTCGACGCCGGCGGGAATCGCGATGGCCTTGACATCACGCTGCACCACGATGGGTTCGTTTTCGTAGGAATGCATCTTTCAAAGGCTCATTCGGTGGTAACTTGTGGCAACGCCTGAGGGTGCGGAGATTGAAGGGCCGTGGCGAGAGTGTGCCAGCACAGGCTCGCGCATTTCACCCGCGCGGGGTACGCCCGGACCCCGGAGAGCGCCGCAAGCTTGCCGAGTTCGTCGGCGGGCGGCGCAGCATCGTCGGTGAGCAGCTGGTGCACGCGCTCGAAGAGCCGCAGCGCCTCTGCGCGCGACCTGCCTTTCACCGCCTCGGTCATCAGGGAAGCCGACGCGGTGGAAATTGCGCATCCTTGTCCTTCGAAGCGGATATCGCTGATCTTGTCGTCGTCCAATTTCAGCCTCACGGTGAGACGGTCGCCGCACATGGGATTGAATCCCTCGACGCTGGCATCCGCGGCTTCCAATCCGCCGAAATTGCGCGGCCGGCGGTTGTGGTCGAGGATGACGTCGCGGTACAGGTCGTTCAGTTCCATGGCGGCGTCACGCGAACAGCTTGCGCGCGCGCTCTACGCCGGCGGCAAGCCTGTCGATTTCCTCGAAGGTGTTGTAGAAAGCGAAGGAGGCGCGGGCGGTCGCGGGCAGCTTGAAGAAATCCATGACCGGCATGGCGCAGTGGTGGCCGGTGCGAATGGCGATGCCATCCTCGTCGAGGATGGTTCCCAGGTCGTGGGGATGCACACCCGCGACGGTGAACGAAACCAGGCTCGCCTTGTCCGCGGCGGTACCGACGATGCGAAGATCCGGTATGCGGCCCAGCGCCGAGGTTGCATGATCGAGGAGCGCGGCCTCGTAAGAGTGCGCTGCGTCGCGGTCCAGGCCCTGCAGGAAATCCACCGCCGCGCCCAATCCGACCCCGCCGGAGATGTTCGGCGTGCCGGCCTCGAACTTGTTGGGCAGGCCGTTGTAGGTGGTCTTGGCGAAGGTCACGGCAAGAATCATCTCGCCTCCGCCCTGCCAGGGCGGCATGCGCTCGAGCAGATCCTCGCGCCCGTACAGCACGCCGACTCCCGTGGGGCCGTACATCTTATGCCCCGAGAAAGCGTAGAAGTCGCAGCCCAACTCCTGCACGTCGACGTGCAGATGCGACACGGCCTGTGCACCGTCGACCAACGTGATGATGCCCCGCGCTTTGGCGGCGGCGATCAAGCGGCGGATCGGCAGGACCGTGCCCAGAGCATTCGATACGTGCGCACAGGCAAACAGGCGCGTGCGCGGGTTCATGAGAGCCACCACCTCGTCCGCGTGGACATCCCCGCGCGAATCGATGGGCGCGACCACGAGCCTTGCGCCCGTTTGTTCGCAGACCATCTGCCACGGCACGATGTTGGCGTGGTGCTCCAGGTGCGTGACGAGTATTTCATCCCCCGGCTTCAGCATCGGTCTGGCCCAGCTTTGCGCAACGAGATTGATCGCTTCGGTGGTCCCGCGCACGAAGATGATTTCATGCCGCGAGCGGGCGTTGATGAATCGGCGCAATCGATCCCGCGAACCCTCGTACAGCGCGGTCGCCTCCTGGCTCAGCGTGTGCACGCCGCGGTGAATGTTGGCATGATGGTGCCGTTCGTAGTCGTCGACGGCGTCGATCACGGCGGTGGGTCGTTGCGCGGACGCTCCGTTGTCCAAATAGGCGAGCGGTTTGCCGCGCACCAAACGCGCCAGCACCGGAAACTGCCGGCGCACGGCGTTCACGTCGAAGCGGTCCGTCCGTCCGGCGAGTGCAATATTCTTCATCGGAACTTCCGCAAGGTTTGCGAATCGGGCAATTGAGCGATTAGCGCGCTTTCGATCGCCGCCCGCGCCGAGGTCACCGACATGCCCGTGAGCGCGTCGGCGAGGAAGGCATACACGAGCAAGCTCTGCGCGGTGGCACGGTCCAGGCCGCGCGACAGCATGTAGAAGAGCATGTCGGGGTCGAGCCGACCGGTGGTCGCGCCGTGGGCGCATTTCACCTCATCGGCGTGGATCTCGAGCTGAGGCCGTGTATCGATCTCGGCCGTCGGCGACAGGAGCAAGCCGCGGCAGGATTGCTGCGACTGCGCGTGCACGGCGCCGGCGTCGACGATCACCTTGCTGTTGAAGATGACGCGGCTCACGTCGCCGGCGATGGCGCGCGCGATCTGGCTGCTGCGAGTATCGGGCGCGCCGTGGGTCACGATGTTGACGCAGTCGACGTGCCGTTCAGCGTGCCCCACCAGCAGCGAGCAGCTGTCGAGCGAGGCGCCGGGCTCGTTCAGATGCGATTCGAGGGCGGTTCGCACCATGCCGCCGCCCAGCACGATGGTGAACTGCTTGCAGGCGCTGCCCTGGCCCTGCCGGATGTCGAGAGAATCGAGGTGAGTGGCACCCTGATCCGTCGAATAGACGCGATAGTGCTCGATCTGCGCGTCGCGGCGCAGTTCGATGCGCGTGTTCGAATTGACGAGGGGCACGTGTTCGCCCTGCGCCACGTGGTGCTCCACGATGACGGCGCTCGATCCCGGGGCGGCGTCGATGATGACGCGCGGATGGGCGATGTTGTGGGCGCCGTCGCCGCTCGCAACGTGCACGATCACCAGCGGCGCCGCCGCCCGCCCGGTGACCCTGAGATACAGCCCATCGACGAACAGGGCGGTATTGAGAAGCGCCCAGCGCTGCACGTCGGCGTCCGACAGCGGTTCGAGAAAGCGCGCGAGCGTGCCGGGATCGACCCGCGCCATTTCCTTCAGGCTGCGCACCTCGATGCCGCCGACCGGACCACCCGCGGCGGGCAGCACCGGATGTCCGTTGACCATGATGAGCGATGCCGGGCGATCGCCGGCGCCGAGGAGCGAAATCGAAGCGCCCGATTCGACGCCGTCGCGCAATCTTGGCGGGGCGTCCACGAAGTTCTGCGCGGCGAGGCCGCGAAGATTGGTGTAGCGCCACGTCTCATCGCGCAAGGTCGGCAGACCCAGCTCGAGAAACCGCTGCATGGCACGTTCGCGCACCGGGGTCAGGGAATCCGCGGATCTTTCCCGCCATTGCGCGGCAAAGGAGCGCAGCGCCGCCGACATCGGCAGGGCGGCGGCTTGCGGTGCCGCACTCATGCGACTTGGGCTCCCAATACCCAGTCGTAGCCGCGGCGTTCAAGCTCATGTGCGAGCGACTTGTCGCCCGATTTCACGATGCGCCCGCCCGACAACACGTGCACCTGATCGGGCTCGATGTAATCGAGCAATCTCTGATAGTGGGTCACGAGCACGATGGCCCGCTTCGGATCGCGCAGCGTATTCACTCCCGCCGACACCACCTTGAGCGCATCGATGTCGAGACCGGAATCCGTCTCGTCCAAGATCGCAAGCTTCGGTTCCAGAACCAGCATCTGCAGAACTTCATTGCGCTTCTTTTCGCCCCCGGAGAAACCCTCGTTGACGCCGCGCGTCAGGAACGATTCGCTCATCTGCATGAACTTCATCTTCTGCCGGATGAGGGAAAGGAAATCGTAGGCATCGACCTCCGGCTCTCCCGCCGCCTTGCGTTTGGCGTTGAGCGCCGCCTTCAGCAAATAGACATTGTTGACGCCGGGAATTTCCACCGGATACTGAAAGCCGAGGAACAGGCCGGCGCGGGCTCGTTCCTCGGGAGCCAGTGCGAGCAGGTCACGGCCCTCGAAAGTCACCGAACCGCCCGTGACCTCAAAATCCTCGCGCCCGGCCAGCACTTGCGCAAGCGTGCTCTTGCCCGAACCATTCGGGCCCATGATGGCATGCACCTCGCCGGCGCGGACCTCGAGATTGATGCCCTTCAGAATGTCTTTGCCCGCAACGCGGGCGCTCAAATCGGTAATTTTCAGCAAGATCTTTCCTCTGCCTTCAGCCCACGGCGCCTTCCAGGCTCACGCTCAACAGGTTCTGTGCCTCGACGGCGAACTCCATCGGCAGTTCCTTGAACACCACTTTGCAAAAACCGCTCACAATCATGTTGACCGCGTCCTCGGCCGAGATGCCGCGCTGCAGGCAGTAGAACAGCTGGTCCTCGCCGATCTTGGAGGTGCTGGCCTCGTGCTCGACCGTCGCGGTCGGGTTCTTGACCTCCATGTAGGGAAAGGTGTGCGCTGCGCATTTCGGCCCCATCAGGAGCGAATCGCATTGCGTGAAATTGCGCGCGCCCGCCGCGCTCGGCAGGATCTTCACCAAGCCGCGGTACGTGTTTTCGGCATGGCCGGCGGAGATGCCCTTGGAGACGATCGTGCTCCTCGTGTTGCGGCCGATGTGAACCATCTTCGTGCCGGTGTCCGCCTGCTGGTAATTGTTGGCGACCGCGACCGAATAGAATTCGCCGATCGAGTTCTCGCCCTTCAAAATGCAGCTGGGATACTTCCAGGTGATGGCGGATCCCGTTTCCACCTGAGTCCAGGAAATCTTGGAATCCCGCCCGCGGCATTCGCCGCGCTTGGTGACGAAGTTGTAAATGCCGCCCAGGCCGTTCTCGTCTCCCGGATACCAGTTCTGAACCGTCGAGTACTTGATCTGCGC
This sequence comes from uncultured Gammaproteobacteria bacterium, assembly GCA_963727045.1. Taxonomy (GTDB): domain Bacteria; phylum Pseudomonadota; class Gammaproteobacteria; order Steroidobacterales; family Steroidobacteraceae; genus Bog-1198. The sequence continues at coordinate 412,951 of CAVSES010000001.1, forward strand.
ATTGTCCAGGGCCACGAGCTCCACCACCGCGGCGTGCAGCTGATTCTCGTCGCGCATCGGCGCCGTGCAGCCCTCCAGATAACTCACCGATGCGCCCTCCGCGGCGATGATCAATGTGCGCTCGAATTGGCCCGTCTTGGCGGCATTGATCCGAAAGTAGGTCGATAGTTCCATCGGGCAGCGCACGCCGGGCGGCACATAGACGAACGAACCGTCCGAGAACACCGCCGAATTGAGGGCGGCGAAAAAGTTGTCGCCCGGCGGAACCACGCTGCCGAGATAGCGTTCGATGAGTTCGGGATGATCGCGAACCGCATCGGAGAACGAACAAAATATCACGCCTGCCTTGCCCAATTTTTCCTTGAAGGTGGTTGCGACCGAAACGCTGTCGAACACGGCGTCGACGGCGACTCCCGCGAGGCGCGCCCGTTCGTGCAGCGGAATGCCGAGTTTGGCGTAGGTGGCGAGCAGCTTCGGATCCACTTCGTCGAGGCTCTTGGGGGCGTTCGCCGGGGCCCGCGGAGCGGAGTAGTACGAAATGTCCTGATAGTCGATGGGCTTGTAGTGCACGTGCGCCCAGGTCGGCTCCTGCATCGTCTGCCAATGGCGAAACGCCTTCAGCCTCCAATCGAGCAGGAACTTCGGCTCGTGCTTCTTCTTCGAGATGGCGGCAACGACTTCCTCGTCGAGACCGGGAGGCAGGCTGTCCGACTCGATATCGGTGACGAAGCCGTGCCGATATTTTTGCGCGAGGAGGGCTTCTACGTCTTGGGACTTGCTAGACACGAAAGTTTCCAGTTGCGTTACGCATGGGTCGTTTAGATGGGGCCGCTTTTCGGGAATTCACTCGGGGAGTGCACTCGCATCTCCGACGCCAGGTCGGCAACCCGCAGGGTGGAGGAATCCAGGCCCGCCAATTGGCGCAGGGTCACCTCTTCGAGGGCACGACGGATGGCGGCATTCACCCTTTGCCATGCGCCGCCGACGCGGCACAGGCGTTCGATACCGCACTGACTCGAGGCTCCGCTGCACTCGGTGATCGCGATCGGCCCCTCGAATACGTCGAGTATTTGAGCGGCCGTAATCTGCTCGGGAGCCCGCGCCAGACGGTATCCCCCCTGGGAGCCGCGTGAGGAAATCACCATGCCGGCACGCTGCAATCCCTTGAGCACCTTGCTCACGGTAGGACGGCTCAGGCGCGTGCGCTCCGCCAATTCCGCCGCGGCGCGGTGGCGCGCGGGCTCTTGCGCTAAACTCGCCAGCACGACAGTTGCGTAATCGGTCAATTTTCCCATTCGCAGCATTGGAGTAGCTTCCCCTGTTGAAAGCGCTATGGGACAAGTTTAGTCCTATTTGAATTGAAGGTCTACCCGCAGGGCAAAATCCTCTGTATTTTGATATCCTTAGCGATTCCGTACACCCGACGCCATCAGCGAGACACGCCAGACATGAACACCGCAGAACTTTGCGCCACGGCACGTGCGTTAGTGGCCAAGAGCAGAGGAATTTTGGCCGCCGACGAGAGCACGAGCACCATCAAGAAGCGGTTCGACACCATCAAACTCGATTCGACGGAGGAGAACCGGCGCGCTTACCGCGAGATGCTGTTTACCGCACCCGGCGCCCAGGAATACATCAGCGGCGTGATCATGTACGACGAAACCCTGCGCCAGAAGACCAAGGACGGCGTGCCGTTTCCGGCGTATCTGACCCAGCATGGAATGCTGCCGGGCATCAAAGTCGACACCGGGGCGAAGCCGCTGGCCGGCTTTCCGGGCGAGACCATCACCGAAGGACTCGATGGATTGCGCGAACGCCTGGCCGAGTATTACAAGCTCGGTGCGAAGTTCGCGAAATGGCGCGCGGTCATCGACATCGGTAACGGCATTCCCACGCGGTATGCCATCGACGCCAATGCCGAGGCGCTGGCGCGCTACGCAACCCTGTGCCAGGAAGCGGGCATCGTGCCGATCGTCGAGCCCGAGGTCTTGATGGACGGGGCACACACTCTGGAGCGCTGCGAAGAGGTGACCAACCTGGTGCTCGACCGGGTGTTCGAGCGTTTGTTCGCCGCCCGCGTGCACCTCGAGGGCATGGTGCTCAAACCGAACATGGTCGTGCCCGGCAAGAAGAGCTCTCAGAAGGCGAGCCCGGAGCAGGTCGCCGACGCCACAGTCCGCACTTTGAAGCGACAGGTGCCCTCCGCGGTGCCCGGCATCGCGTTCCTGTCGGGCGGTCAAGGCCCGACCGAAGCGACGTTGCATCTGAGCCTGATGAATTCCCTGGGCCCGCTGCCGTGGGCGCTCACGTTCAGCTACGGCCGGGCGCTGCAAGAAAATGCGCTCAGCGCCTGGGGCGGAAAATCGAGCGGTTACCCGGGCGGCCAGCAGGCCCTGTTCGTGCGCGCAAAATTGAACGGTCTGGCGGCCGTGGGGGCCTACAAGGGCTCCATGGAAGGCGCTGCGGCGTAACCCTACGCGCTCAACCCGTGGGTGCCAGTCGTCATCGGACGCAGCCCTGCAGGCAAACCATTGAATCAATCTCCCGCCATCGTCGAAATTCGTAATCTGGATTACGCGGTGAACGGCCGTCCGGTGTTTGCCGGACTCGACATGGACATTCCGCGCGGACGGATCACGGCGGTCATGGGACCGAGCGGCACCGGCAAGACGACGCTGCTGCGTCTCATCACGGGCCAAGTGGCCGCCGACGGCGGCTCCATCCTGGTGGCAGGACAGGACATGCGCACCGTGCGCCGGGCGGACCTCTATGTGTTGCGCCGGAAGATGGGGATGCTGTTCCAGAACGGAGCGCTGCTCACGGACCTCTCCGTGTTCGAGAACGTCGCCTTCCCGCTGCGCGAACACACGGACCTGCCAGAGCGGCTCATTCGCCAATTGGTGCTCACGAAGCTGCAGGCCGTGGGATTACGGGGCGCGGCCGAGCTGATGCCCGGCGAACTCTCCGGTGGCATGAGCCGGCGCGTCGCGCTGGCGCGGGCCATCGTCATGGATCCGGAGATCCTGATCTACGACGAACCCTTCGTGGGCCTCGATCCCATCTCGCTCGGAGTCATCTTGCGGTTGATCCGGCGGTTGAACGATGCGCTCGGCATCACCAGCATCGTGGTCTCCCACGACGTGCAGGAGATCTCCACGGTGGCCGACACGGTTTTTCTGCTCTCCGGCGGCAAGGTGGCCGCGCAAGGCACACCGCAGCAGCTCAAATCCTTCCCCTCCGAAATCGTGCGGCAGTTCATCGGCGGCCTGGCCGACGGGCCGGTGCCTTTTCATTTCCCTGCGCCCGACTACTTCGGCGAACTGCTCAGCCGCGGCGAGGGTCCGTGAAACTGATCAACGAAGTCTGGGAAAGCCTGATCGAGGCCTTGGTGGGGCTCGGCGCCGTCGTGCGCTTCTTGCTTCGCCTGGTCGCCGCAACGCCGCGCGCGCTTCTGAGAATGGATTTGATTTCCCAGCAGGTCTACAACTCCGGCGCCCTGTCGCTGGTCATCATCATGCTGTCCGGATTATTCGTCGGGATGGTGCTCGGTTTGCAGGGATTCCAGCTGCTGCAGCGATTCGGCTCCGAAGAGGCGCTCGGTACGGCGGCGACCATCGGGCTGGTCAAGGAGCTGGGTCCGGTCGTGACCGCATTGCTGTTCGCAGGCCGTGCGGGCACGGCGTTGGCTTCCGAATTGGGATTGATGCGTGCGACCGATCAGATTTCGGCCATGGAAATGATGGCGGTGGATCCCATCCGCCGCGTCGTCGTGCCGCGCTTTCTGGGCGGAGTCATCACGATGCCGCTTCTCGCCGCAATATTCAGCGTGATCGGCGTCTACGGAGCGCAGCTCGTGGGCGTGCAGATCATGGGAGTCGACTCGGGCAGTTTCTGGTCGCAGATGCGCGCCTCCGTCGGGCTGCGCGACATCAACGAGGGCATCGTCAAGAGCTGCATTTTCGGCGTCGCCTGCAGCCTCATCGCGGTGTACGAGGGATACTATGCGACGCCGACGGCGGAGGGCGTCGGCAGGGCGACCACCCGCACCGTCGTCACCTCCGCCGTGGTCATTCTGTTTTTGGACTATTTGATTACTGCAGCGTTTCTGTAAAGAGGTAAGCATGGCCATCCGCAAATCACGAACTTTGGATCTCGGCACAGGGACATTTGTGCTGCTCGGTTTCGCGGCGCTGTTCTTCCTGACGACCCAGACCACCAGCCGCGGCTTGTCGCTCGTGAGTCCGCCGCACTACGATCTGACGGCGAAATTCGACAACATCGGCGATCTCAAGGTGGGCGCGCCCGTGTCGATGTCGGGCGTCGAAATGGGGCGCGTGACGAAGATCGCCTTCGACTGGCATGAATACAAGGCCGTCGTCACGATGCACATGGATGCGCGCTACAAGCAGATTCCGACCGACAGCGATGCCGCCATATACACGCAGGGACTGCTCGGGGGCAAGTTCATCGGTCTGACAGCGGGCGGCGCTGAAACTTATCTCAAGGACAAGGATCAAATCGACTTTACGCAGTCCGCCTTCGTGCTCGAGAATTTGATCGGCCAGGTTTTGGCGAACTTCGTGAAAGGCGGCGGCAAGTCCGATTCGGGAAAGTCGGCCGATGCGCCCGCTGCCGCTGAGCCCAAGCCTACGGAGAAGACCAAATGATAAAGTTTACAATCCTCGCGACTCGGTGCCGTGCTCGGCGGCGCGGAGCGTATCGCGGCCGATGCGCCGGCGGTTGCCACCGCGGCGCCGAGTTCGCTCGGGCCGCAGGAGCTGGTGGAGAATTCCGCCAAGCGAATGCTGCAGGAGCTGGACGCGAACCGCCCGATGTATCAGAAGGATCCCGCGAAGCTCGATTCGCTGGTGGCCAACGTGCTGCTGCCGAATTTCGATACCGAATATGCGGCACGGCTCGTCCTGGGTCAGACATGGCGAACGGCGACTCCCGAACAGCGCAAGCGCTTCGTCGACGCGTTCTATCATTCGCTGCTCCACAATTACGGCAATGCCCTGGTGGATTTCACCGCCGACCGGTTCGTGATCCTGCCCTACAAGGGCGATCCCAACGAAACGTCGGCCACGGTGCAGAACCGAGGTCAAACGGTCTTCGGGAGAGAAGGTGCCCGTCAATTTCAGCCTGCGCAAAGTCGATGGACTTTGGAAAGCCTGGGACGTGGTCATCGAGGGAATTTCGTACGTCAAAAGTTTCCGCACCGATTTTGGATCGGAGATTCAGCAGAAAGGGCTGGATGAAGTGATCAACCGGCTCGAGACGGACGGAAAAGTCGGGCCCAGCGGGGCGCCGGCCGCGAGCAGCCATTGATCGGCAGGCGCAAGTACAGCGGCAACGGACAACAGACCGCAGCCTTCGAGGAGTTGGAGGGCGCGCGATCGCGCGTGACCGGATTGCTGCATTTCACGACGGTGCGCACGTTGCTCGCCGCCGGAGTGGCGGCGATCAACGACGGCAAGGCGGAGTCGATCGATCTGGGCGGCGTCACGGGAAGCGACAGCGCCGGGCTCGCATTGCTGATCGAATGGCTGAGCGTCGCCAAGGCCGCCGGCCGCGCACTGCGGTTCGACAACATCCCGGCCCAATTGCAGCAGCTGGCACGCTTGAGCGAGGTCGAGGAGCTGCTGGTCCCGGGCTAATGGCTTGGTGTTTGCGAATCGCTCGGCAGCGGGGTCGCCGGCGGCGGAGGCGCGGGGGCCGCCCCCTTGTCTGCATCGGGGTTGTCGGCCTCCGGATCGACCAGCGGCTCATCATCTGTGACCTTGCCATCCGACACCAGATACGCGCGGCGCTGCAAATAGGCGTCGCGTATGAACGCATACGGGTCGTAGACGCGCTTCAAGGTATCATCCAACGACAGCAGAGCGGCACGCCTGTCCACGAGGTACGGAAGATAGATGGCGTATCTCACCGTGGTGTTGTTGATGTACTGGCGCGGGTTGGTATAGGTGTCCACCAATTTGGACGTGCCATCGCGTACATCGGAAGGTCCCAGGATCGGCAGTTCAACGAACGGTCCGGGATGCACGCCCCAAGCCCCTAGTGTCTGACCGAAATCCTCGTCATTGTGGGCGAGTCCCGCCGGCGTCGCGGGGTCGAGTATTCCCGCCAGGCCGACCGTCGAATTCAGCAGGAAGCGGCCGAGGTCATTGGCCGCGGCCAGCAACTTTCCCTGCAGCGCGTCGTTGATCATCACCGTAGGCGTATTGAGATTGTCGAAGAAATTGCTGACGCCGGTGCGAATGGGCTGCGGCACGACACGTACGTAGGCTCGCGTCACCGGTTTGGCGATGGCGCGGTCCAGCTTGTCGTTGACCTTGTAGACGCCGCGGTTCCACGACTCCCACGGATCTTGAGGCGACTCGTTGGCTGTTCGGCGGCAGTGTGACGCAGCCGCCCGCGCTCATCAGGCAGACGATGCCGAGCGCCGCCCGCGCGTACCTAGCTTTAAGCATTCAGAAACTCCCTCAAACTCTCATTGGTATCGGCACGATACAGCGGTCGGGCGCCGCGATACAGCGCCTGCCGACCCCCATCAATGTCGGCCGTTGCCGCCGCTGTTGTCGTCCGCGACGGCGTTCTTTCGGTCCTTGGGCATTGCTGCGCGCACCTCTTCGAGGCGCGCGCTGAACCGCGCCCGCTGTATCGGATCCAATCCCGGCATGCCCAGGCCGAGTTCAAGCTGGTTCGCGGCCATCCTGAGATCGCCGTTCATCAGATAGAAGTACGACATGTAGTAATACGAATCGGCGATGTCGCCGGCGGCATTGGCGGCTTTCGCGATCAGCCGGGTTTGATCGGGCGTCGGCTCCACCACGTTGAACAGGTCGTCCAGGAGCAGGTGCGCACGCTTGTTGTTGCCGGCGTGCATGAGGGTTTCGGCGAGTCGAATGGTGACGGGCACGTTGCGCGGGAAGAGATCCTCCGCCTTGTTGAGTATCTGTTGCGGAATCCTTCAACTGTCCGTTCGCGAGATACGCCTGGCCGAGCGCGCCATAAAACTGGTTCACCTTGGGATATTCGCTCACGAGCGCCTGCAACTCGGGGATCGCCGCGGCGGGGTTGCGCGTGGCGATGTCCGCCACGGCCTTGCCGTAGCGGTCCTCGATGCTCTTTCCGGCGCCGTTCTTGGCAAGGTTCGCATAGTATTCGCGCGCGGCCTGCGGATTGCCCACCAGCGACCTCAGACGCTCGCGCATCAGCGTATAGCTCAGGGAGTCCGTGTGCCGAATGCGCCCGATCTGATCCGCGCGGTTGCGCGCTTCGGCGACGCGCTCCGAATTGATAGCGGGTGATCGATCAAGAATTGAACGGCGTTGACACGGCTCGGTTCCGGTCCGCTTTGCGACATGTAGTCGAAGAAGCTCGCCATGCCCAATGGATCGTATCCGGCGCTCGCCATGGTGCCGATGCCGATCCGATCGGCTTCGAATTCGTTGCGCGCGCGTGTAGTTGATCTGGTGCTGGATGGCGGCGCTCTGGGCCGCCAGGACTGCGCCTTCCATGGCGTCGGGAGAGCCGCGACCGGCTGTGGCGCCGAGCAGAATCGCGGCCAGCATTGCGGCGGTCGACATCAGGCCGGCATGACTTTGGTCGATCAGCTGGCGCACCAAATGCCGTTGGGTGACGTGCGCGGTTTCGTGCGCCATGACGCCGGCGAGTTCATTCTCGTTGCGGGTCGCCAGGATCAAGCCGCTGTGGATGGCGATGAAGCCGCCCGGCATCGCAAAGGCATTGAGGACCGGATCCTTCAGCACGAAATAGTAGAATTGATGCTGGCCTTCCTCGGCATGGCTCGACAGGCTGTGGCCGATTTGCTGAATGTAATCGCTGATCTCGGGGTCTTCGATGATCTGTCCCGTCTGACGGATTTGGGCGAACCATCCCAAGCCGGCCCGATATTCGTCCTCGAGGGACACGGCCGCCGTGGCAGGGCTTCCCAGGTCCGGCAGGTCTTGATCCACGGCGCTCGAGCCCGATCCCAGACCCGAAGCCCAGCCCACGCTGACGCTGGCCGCTGCGGCGGCCGCAAACGCGGACAGGGACTTCAACAGTGACATTCGGCCTCCTTGATGATCCTTGGAGTGAGGCACCGGGCCCAAAGTTCGCTCATTTCTCCCGCCAAATCAAAGTACTTCGGACGCGTAGTCCGCCAGACGCGACCGTTCTCCGCGGACCAGGGTGATATGGCCCGAGAACGCCCACCCGTGAAACCGGTTGACCACGTAGGTGAGCCCCGAGGTGGTCTCGGTCAGATAGGGAGTGTCGATCTGCGCAATGTTTCCCAAACACACCATCTTGGTGCCCGGGCCGGCGCGGGTGACCAGCGCCTTCATCTGTTTGGGGGTCAGATTCTGAGCCTCGTCGATGATGATGAAGCGGTTGAGAAAGGTGCGGCCGCGCATGAAGTTCAACGACCGGATCTTGATGCGATGGCGCAGCAAATCGTTCGTCGCGCCCCGTCCCCAGGTGCCGCCCGGGCTGGCCTTGCGTCAGGACCTCCAGGTTGTCCATCAACGCCCCCATCCAGGGCTCCATTTTTTCCTCCTCCGTGCCGGGCAGGAAGCCGATGTCCTCGCCCAAGGGGATGGTGACCCGCGTCATGATGATTTCGCTGAAGCGATTGTGATCCAGGGTTTGCGCGAGGCCCGCCGCCAACGTGAGCAGCGTCTTGCCCGTGCCTGCCGGACCCAGTACGGTGACGAAATCGATTTCCGGGTCCATCAGCAGATTGAACGCGAGATTCTGTTCGCGATTCCGCGACGTGACTCCCCAAACGTTGTTGCGCTCGGCGCGGTAGTCGACCGTGAGTTCCAGTATCGCGGAGTCGCTTTCGAGCTTGCGAACGACGGCTTCGACGCCGTTCTGGCCGGGATCGTAGAGGAACTGGTTTGCATGCCATTCGCGCACCAAGGGCCCGCGGACCCGGTAGTACGTGCGGCTCTGCTGCTGCCAGGATTCCATCCCCTTGCCGTGCTTGTCCCAGAAATTCGGCGGCAGCTGCTGCACTCCGCTCGCGAGCAGGTCCGCATCCTCGATGGTCTTGTCGCTCGAATAGTCCTCGGCCTGCACGCCGAGTATCGCCGCCTTGATCCGCAAATTGATGTCCTTCGACACCAGCGTGACCCTCGCCGTGCGGAACTTCTCCTGCAGGGCCAGCGTGTTGGCCAGGATGGCGTTGTCGGCACCGTGGCCGGGAAGGCTGTCGGGGAGCACGGATTCCATCAATTGCGTCTGAAAGAACAGGCGGCCCGCCGGCGGCCGCTTGCCGTGATTGATGGGCACCGCCGTCGGCAGCGAAAGGCCGCGATCGATCTGCTTCTTGCTGGCGCCCTTCATGAGCTCGTCGAGAAAGCGGCTGACCTGGCGCACATTGCGCGCCGACTCGGATAAGCCCTTCTTTCCGGCGTCGAGTTCCTCGAGCACCGTCATCGGAATGTAAATGTCGTGCTCTTCGAAGCGGAAGATGGCGGTCGGATCGTGCATCAGCACGTTCGTGTCCAGCACGAAGATGCGTCGCTCCGGCTTGCTTCGGCGACCTTTGGCGGCCGCGGCCCCGGAAGGCCGCACGCGTACCGTCACAGCGCCTTCACCGCCGCCAGTACCTCTGCGGCGTGGCCGTTCACCTTGACTTTCCGCCATGCATGCCGCAGCACGCCCTTGCCGTCGATCAGGAAGGTGCTGCGCTCGATCCCCAGGAATTTCTTGCCGTACATGCTCTTTTCCTGGATCACATCGTAGAGCTTGCACACCTTCTTGTCGGGATCGCTCAACAGCTCGAAGGGGAAGGCCATCTTCCGCTTGAATTTCTCATGCGCGGCCATGCTGTCGGCGGAGACGCCGACGATCTGGCATTTGGATTTTCTGAATTGGGCATGCGCGGCGGCAAAATCCGCGCCTTCCTGCGTGCACCCGGGCGTGTTGTCGCGCGGATAGAAATAGATCACGACGGCGCCGCCCGCCGCATCGCTCAGCGACCAATCGCCGCCCGTGCCTTCGAGGGTGAATTGCGGGGCTTTCTTGCCAAATTCGATCTTGCTCATGAGCGGCTTCAACTCTTAACGGGTTCGAAAATTGCGTCCAGGTTCAGGTGATCGCAGAAATCCATGAATTCCTCCCGCAAGACCCCGATGTGCAGACGGCTGGGAACATTGACGATCATCTGCACGGAGAACATGGGCGCGCCGGTATGTGCGGCCGCATACGAGCGGGTCGACAATTCGGCGATGTCCACCCCACGTTGTGCAAAGAATCCCGAGAGGCCCGCGACGATGCCGGTCTGATCGAGGCACACGACGTCGATGGAGTAGGGCAGCATGTCATTGCGCGCGGCCCGCTCTTCGGTCCGCCGCAATTGAATGTTCATGCCGGTGGCATCGGCGAGCTTTTTGAACTCACCCTCGAGTTTGGCGAGGGTGTGCCAATTGCCGTTGACCAGCAGCAGCATGGCGAACTCGTTGCCTAGGGAAGTCATGCGGCTTTCGCTGATGCTTCCCCCGCAGTCGGCAACCGCCTTGGAGAGTTCGTGGACCATGCCGACGCGGTCCCCGCCGACTGCGGAAATCACGATATGTTGTTTCATCGGTGCAAATTCTACCGGATGGGCGCTTGCCAGGGTGCATGTCCGCCACTTAAGGTAGCGATATTTCCCCGCGGAGCCCCTCGATGTTTTCCGGAAGCACGGTAGCTATTGTGACGCCGATGACGGCGGATGGCGGCCTGGACTGGCCGGCGTGGGATCGGTTGCTGGATTTCCATGTGCGCGAAGGGAGCCACGGGATCGTCGTTGCCGGCACCACCGGCGAGTCTCCGGCGCTGTCCGTGGACGAGATCGAGGAACTGACCGGCCGGGCGGTCGCCCGCTGCCGCGGCAAGCTCAAGGTGATCGTCGGAGCCGGCACCAATTCGACTGCCGGCACGGTCGCGCGCACGCGCGCGCTGTCCCGGCTCGGCGTGGACGCGGTGATGCTGGTGACTCCGTACTACAACAAACCGCCTCAGGAGGGCCTTTACAGGCATTTCATGGCTGCGGCGGACGCCTCCGAGGCGCCCATTATTCTGTACAATGTGCCTGCCCGCACCGCCGTCGATCTTCTGCCCGCCACCGTCGCCCGGTTGGCTCGAAATCCGCGAATCGTCGCGATAAAGGAGGCGACGGGGTCGTTGAGCCGGGCGCGAGAGACGATTAATGCTTGTCCGTCGGGGTTCACCCTGCTCTCGGGCGATGATGCGACTGCCATCGATTTGATGAGCCAGGGCGCGCGGGGAGTCATTTCGGTATCGGCTAACGTTGCACCGCGCCGCATGCGTGAAGCGTGCGAAGCCGCTCTTTCGGGGGATTTTGACGAGGCGCGGGCCATCGACGCGACCTTGCAGCTGTTGCATAAGGATTTGTTCGTCGAATCGAGCCCGATACCGGTTAAATGGGCGGTGTCGAGAATGGGTCTCATCGGGAACGCAATCCGCCTACCTTTGGTCGAACTGTCGGCGGTGCACCACGATACCGTGATGCGCGCGATGCAGGCCGCCGGAGTTACTTTTGAGGACCAAGCAGCATGAGTCTTGATCGAGCATTGATGTTGATTGCTGCTGCAGCGCTCACGAGCGGCTGCCACTTGTTCAGCAGGTTGACCCCCGATTGCCACCATCCGCAGGAGTATCAACGGGCGGGCCAGGTCGCGCCGCTGAAGGTGCCCGCAGGGCTCGATTCGCCGAATACCCAGGGCGCCATGGTCATCCCTACGGTGGCGCTTGCACCTCCTCTGCCGGGGCCCAAGGATGCGTGTCTGGACATCCCGCCACGGTACGTACCGGCTCCCGCCAACAAGGCGGCCAGCGAGCTTCCCGCGGCCCCGTCACCGGCTCCGGCAGCGCCGGTGCCACCGCCTCCGAATTCAACCCAACCCTGAATTTGATCGCCAAGGTCGCCTCCGGTACCCTTGCGGCCGCGTCGGCCCGAAGGGCTGAGCAGATTGAGGTTTTCGGAGAGGTGGCCGAGTGGTCGAAGGCGCTCGCCTGGAAAGTGAGTAACATCCCAAAAGGTGTTCGAGGGTTCGAATCCCTCCCTCTCCGCCATTGAAATTCGGTGAGATGGAGTCAGATCGACTAGACTGAAATGGAGTTGTGCTGACAGGTGGGCGCGATGCGTTGCAACCAGGATGGCTGCAGCAACCCCCAAAGAACGAGTCTATGGCGGCTCGCGTTTGCATCTTCGCGACGACTGGCCACGAACCCCGTCAGGCCCGGAAGGGAGCAGCGGTAGCGGCTTTAAGTCGGGCGCCGAAGTCCTGCTGGCGCGGGCCGCCTCCTTTAGACGGGCCCAAAAGCCGCGCGACCGTGGCGCTGCGAAGCTAAACTTGATCGTATGAGCTACATCGTCCTGGCGCGCAAATGGCGGCCCAAGCGTTTTGCCGAGATGGTCGGTCAGGAGCACGTGCTTCGCGCGCTCGCCAATGCCCTCGACAGCGGCAAGGTGCACCACGCATTCTTGTTCACGGGCACCCGCGGGGTCGGCAAGACAACGATTGCGCGCATTCTGGCCAAGTCGCTCAATTGCGAGACCGCGGGCGTGAGTTCGAATCCCTGCGGCACTTGCGCGGCCTGCCGCGAAATCGACGAGGGCCGCTTCGTCGATCTCATCGAAGTCGACGCCGCCTCGCGCACCAAGGTGGACGACACCCGCGAGCTTCTCGATAACGTGCAATACGCACCGACCCGGGGCCGCTACAAGGTGTACCTGATCGACGAAGTGCACATGCTCTCGAACCATTCGTTCAATGCCCTGCTCAAAACACTTGAGGAGCCGCCGCCGCACGTCAAGTTCCTGCTCGCGACCACCGATCCGCAGAAGCTGCCTGTGACCGTGCTCTCGCGCTGTCTGCAGTTCAGCCTCAAACGGCTGCCTGCTTCGCTCATCGGCGAACGGCTGAAATTCATCGCCGGCGCGGAAAATATGCCGTTCGAGCCGGCGGCGATTGCGCTGTTGGCGCGTGCTGCAGAGGGCAGCATGCGCGACGCCCTGAGCCTGCTGGACCAGCTGATCGCATTCGGCGGCGGCGCCTTGAACGAGGCCAACACGCGCGCGATGCTCGGCACCATCGACCGCGGACACGTGGGCCGGCTCATCGATGCGCTCGCCCGCTTTGATGGTGCCGCGCTTCTGGCTGAGGTGAAGGAACTCGACCGCGACGCACCGGATTACGACCGCGCGTTGGTGGAGGTCGCGGCGTTCCTGCAACGCATCGCCATCGCACAAATCGTGCCCGACGCCGTGGTCGAAGACGATGAATTTGATGCCGATTCGCTGTCGCGCCTGGCCCGGGCGATCGCGCCCGAAGACGCGCAGCTTTACTATCAAATCGCGTTGAACGGGCGCCGTGATCTTGCGATGGCGCCCGAGCCGCGGATGGGCTTCGAAATGACCCTGCTGCGCATGCTCGCGTTTCGTCCGGATGCGGCCGCGCCGGCCGTCCCGGGTCCGAAATCGTCCGCCGTCACGCCGACGAGCATCGATGCGAACAATTGGCCGGCGGTGGTCGATGCGGCCTCGCTGAGCGGCATGGTCCGCCAGTTCGCCTTGAATTGCGTGCCCTCCAAGTTCGAGCATGATGTGTTGGTTTTGAAGATCGACCCGGCGACGGCGGACCGCAGAACGCGTCCGATCGAGGACAAACTGCTTCAAGGGTTGTCGAAGCATCTGGGACGGGACATCCGCGTCACCTTCGAAACGGCCCAATCGGTCCTCGCCACTCCCGCGCGGCAGCGCGCCCTCGCGGAGCGCGAAAAGGTTGATCGCGCCGCGGCTGCGTTCGAGGCCGATCCCACGGTGAAGGGGTTGCGCGAGCGGTTCGGCGCCGATGTGGACGCCGCTTCCGTGAAACCTGCGAATTAGCATGAGGAGAAGGGCATGATGAAGGGTGGATTGGGAAACCTGATGCGTCAGGCGCAGCAGATGCAGGAGACGATGAAAAAGGCGCAGGCCGAACTCGCGGAACTCGAGGTCACGGGCGAATCCGGCGCGGGAATGGTCAAGGTGACGTTGAACGGACATCATGAAGCGAAGAAGGTCACGATCGAGCCGAAGTTGCTGGCCGAAGACAAGGACATGCTCGAAGATCTATTGGTGGCCGCCATCAACGATGCGGTGCGGAAGATCGCTGCTCGCAGCCAGGAGAAGTATTCCGGCCTCATGTCGGGACTCAATCTCCCGCCGGGCATGAAGCTGCCGTTTTGAAGTACACCCCGACACTTGCCCGCCTGATCGATTCTCTGCGCTGTCTCCCCGGCGTCGGTCCGAAGTCCGCGCAGCGAATGGCGTTCTATCTGCTGGAGCGCGATCGCGACGGCGGCAGGATTCTTGCTCAAGCGCTGGCAGATGCGCTCGACAGCGTCGGGCACTGCAAGCGCTGCCGCATGCTGACCGAGAGCGAATACTGCACGATTTGCGCGTCGGCTCAGAGGGACGTGGCGCAGCTCTGCGTCGTGGAATCTCCCGCCGACGTGGTTGCGATCGAACAATCCGGAGGCTTTCGCGGCCGCTACTTCGTGCTCATGGGGCATTTGTCGCCGCTCGACGGGGTGGGGCCGGCCGAACTCGGGTTGGACGACTTCGAGCGCCTGCTGGGCGACGGTGAAGTGCGAGAGGTGATTCTTGCCACCAATCCGACCGCGGAGGGGGAGGCGACGGCGCATTACCTGGGCGAAATGGCGCTGCGACTGGGATTGAAGGCATCGCGAATCGCTCATGGGGTGCCCGTGGGCGGCGAGCTTGAATATGTGGACGGCGGCACGTTGGCGCACGCGCTGGCCGGGCGCACCAGCGTATCGTAGCGTGGGAAACGGGCGGGCCCTGGAGACTCGCTCCTAGGATGTCAGTTTCTCGTAGAGGCGGCATAGCCGCCGATAACTCTCGTAGCGGCGGGGCGCAATCTCAAGACGCGTGACGGCGGTGCGCACGGCGCATCCGGGTTCCTCCATGTGCCGGCAATCGTTGAAGCGGCACGCCGCGCTCAACCGGTGTATCTCGATGAAACCGCGTTCAGCCGCGCGCACCAGGCTTGCCGGCGGGGCGAAATCGCGGACTCCCGGCGCATCGATGATGGCCGATGCTTCCCCCAATGAATACCAACGGGCCGTGGTGGTGGTATGCCGTCCCTCGGCGTCGCGGGTCAACTCCGCGGTCTGCGCGGCAGCCTCGGGGGCGAGTGCATTCACCAGGGAGGACTTGCCGACTCCCGACTGCCCGACGAGGAGCGTCGCGCCACCCGCGAGTATTTGCCCGAGATCGGGGATGCCGGTGCCCGAATGCGAGCTCACTTCGATGCAGTTCAACTGCAAGTCGCGGTAGACCGCGAGCTCGCGTTGAATGGCATCGGCGCCCAAATCGAGCTTGTTCACGATGATCAAGCCGGGCAGGTCCTTCAGCACGGCGCCCGCCCAGTAGCGGTCCACCAGAAACCAGTCCGGTGCGGGTTCCGCGGCCACGACGATGGCCAGCCGGTCGACGTTGGCGGCGACCGGTTCGGCGCGGCCGCGGGCGTCGATGCGCTCGATGAGGTTGCGCCGCGGCTCGACCGAAAGGACGGACGGCCCGTCTGCGGAGGGCGGATAGGCCCAGGCCACGCGATCGCCGCAGACGACGCGTTGTTTGCGGCCCGAGAGCGCGCAGTGCAGGGTTCTGCCGTCCGCCTGCACCAGGACGCCGCGCCCGTAGCTCGCGAGCACCGTGCCGACGCCGCCGACCCCGTCCTTCAGCCCGCCGTGCTCTGCTACCATGCCGCTCTCAAAGGGCGCTTGTTTCCCGAGACATCATGAAATCTCCCGAAAATCTCATCTGGATCGATTTGGAAATGACCGGCCTGAAGCCGGAATCGGACCTCATCATCGAGATCGCGACGATCGTAACCGACAAACACCTCGATGTGCTCGCCGAAGGCCCGGTCTTCGCGGTGCATCAGAGCGAGGCCGTGCTTGCCTCCATGGATGATTGGAACCGCAATCAGCATGGGCGCTCCGGATTGAGCGCGCGGGTTTCGGCGAGCACGGTCGATGAAGCCGCCGCCGAACGCGAAACGCTGCGTTTTCTCGAGTCGTGGCTAGAGCCCGGACGATCGCCGATGTGCGGCAACAGCATTTGTCAGGATCGGCGCTTTCTGGCGCGCCACATGCCGGCGCTCGAGAGATTTTTTCACTACCGCAATCTCGACGTGAGCACGCTGAAGGAGCTCGCGCTGCGCTGGGCGCCGAACGTGGCCGAGGGGTTTCGCAAGGCATCCAGTCATCTTGCGATGGATGACGTGCGCGAGTCGATCCGCGAGCTCAAGTACTACCGCGAGCGATTGTTGCGCGTGGGTTAGCCGGGGCTGTCGCCCGCCAGGAACATCCAGGTTTCCACCACCGTATCGGGATTCAGTGACAGGCTGTCGATGCCCTGTTCCACCAGCCAGCGAGCGAGCTCCGGATGATCGGAAGGGCCTTGCCCGCATATTCCGACATACTTTCCCTGGGCCTTGCAGGCCTTGATCGCCATGGCCATCAGGGCCTTGACCGCATCGTCGCGCTCGTCGAATGACTTGGCGACGACGCTGGAGTCGCGGTCGAGGCCGAGCGCGAGCTGGGTCATGTCGTTCGATCCGATCGACATGCCGTCGAAGTATTCGAGATAGCGGTCGGCCAGAAGTGCATTGGTGGGCAGCTCGCACATCATGATGTGCTTCAGGCCGTTCTCGCCGCGCTTCAGGCCGTTGTCGGCGAGCAGCTGCGTGACGGCCTTCGCCTCGGCCAGGGTGCGGACGAACGGCACCATGACCTGCACGTTGGTCAGCCCCATCTCGTCGCGCACGCGCTTCAGGGCGCGGCATTCAAGTTCGAAGCAGGGTCTGAACACCTTGTCGATGTAGCGCGAGGCGCCGCGGAAACCCAGCATGGGATTCTCCTCGTGCGGCTCGTAGTTCTTGCCCCCGATCAGGTTCGCGTACTCATTCGACTTGAAGTCCGACAGACGCACGATCACCGGCTCCGGCGCAAATGCCGCCGCAATCTGCGAAATGCCTTCGGCCAGCTTGTCGACGTAGAAATTCACCGGACCGTCATAGCCCGCGATCTGCTTGCCGATCGTGTCCTTGACTTCCGGACTCTGCTTGTCGAATTCCAGGAGCGCGCGAGGGTGCACGCCGATCATGCGGTTGATGATGAATTCGAGGCGCGCAAGGCCGACTCCATTGTGAGGCATGCCTGCAAAATCGAAAGCCCGGTCCGGATTGCCGACGTTCATGGTGATCTTCACCGGAATCGCCGGCATGGAGTCCATCTCTATGGAGCGCTGATCGAATTCGAGCATGCCGTCGTACACGTTTCCGGTATCGCCTTCCGCACAGGATACCGTGACCGCCTGGCCATCCTTGATGGCCGAGGTGGCGGTTCCGCAGCCGACCACCGCCGGGATGCCGAGTTCGCGCGCGATGATCGCCGCATGGCAGGTACGCCCGCCGCGATTGGTGACGATGGCGGAGGCGCGTTTCATCACCGGTTCCCAGTCCGGATCCGTCATGTCGGCCACCAGGACGTCGCCCGCGCGAACGCGAGACATTTCCCTGGCGTCCTTGATAATGCGCGCCTGGCCCGCACCGATGCGCTGCCCGATGCTGCGCCCGCTGATGAGCAGCCTGGAGCGCGACTTCAGGGTGTATCGCAGGATCGTGCGGCCGGTCCGGCTCTGCACGGTTTCCGGGCGCGCCTGCAGGATGTAGATCTTGCCGGTGGCGCCATCCTTGCCCCACTCGATGTCCATCGGCGTGCCGTAGTGCTTTTCAATCGTCAGCGCCTGCGTGGCGAGGCTCGCAATATCCGACTCGTCGATGGAGAAGCGATTGCGATCCGCAGGCGCGACATCGACGGTGCGAACCCGCTCCGATGAACCGGGTTCGGCGTAGACCATCTTGATCGCCTTGCCGCCGAGATTCTTGCGCAGCACGGAGCGGCGACCGGCGCGCAACGCCGGTTTGTATACGTAGAACTCGTCCGGATTGACCGCGCCCTGCACCACCGTTTCGCCCAGGCCGTACGCGGAAGTGATGAACACCACGTCGCGAAAACCCGATTCAGTGTCGAGCGTGAACATGACGCCGGCGCTGCCGAGATCGCTGCGCACCATGTGCTGCACGCCGACGGAGAGCGCGACCGCGCTGTGATCGAATTTGTTGTGCACGCGGTAGGAGATGGCGCGATCGTTGAACAGCGAGGCATACACCTCGTGCACGCAGGTCATCAAATGCTCCTCTCCGCGGACGTTCAAGAACGTTTCCTGCTGACCGGCGAAGGAAGCCTCCGGCAGATCCTCCGCCGTCGCGGAGGAGCGCACCGCGACCGCGAATTCGCCCGCATCGCCGCCCGTCCTGGCCATCTTGCGGTAGGATTCGAGGATCTCGTCGGTCAGCCGCTTCGGAAACGGCGTGGCAAGCATCCAGCCGCGAATTTGCGCCCCGACCACGCCAAGCCGCTCGACATCGTCGACGTCGAGCGCGGCGAGAACGCTGCGAATGCGCTCATCGAGCCCATCCTGCGCGAGAAAATCGCGATACGCATGCGAGGTCGTTGCGAAGCCCCCCGGAACCGAGACACCGAGCGTGGACAAACCCGAGATCATTTCACCGATCGACGCATTCTTGCCTCCGACGAGTTCGACGTCCTTGTTCTTCAACTGCTCGAAGGGAATGATGTAGGGATTCATAGTGCGCTGCTTGTGGGACGGAGGGTTAAATGAAACACTTTGCCGGCGACGTCCGCCAACACCCGAGACTGCCGTGAACAAACGAACCGTGTTTTTTGTTTCCGATCAAACGGGCATTACCGCCGAGACGATGGGTCACAGCCTCATGACTCAATTCGACGGCATCGAATTTCGCCAGGTGACTGTGCCATTTATCGCCACGGTTGACAAGGCGATCGAGGCGGTCCGCAAGATCGATCTGGTGGGCATGCAGGAGGGCGTGCGGCCGATCATCTTCAGCACGCTCGTGCAGGAGGATGTCCGCAATGTGGTCCGCGGCAGCAGCGGATTGTTTCTGGATTTTTTCGACCCGTTCCTAGCACCGCTCGAGAACGAACTCAAGACGCAATCCACCCACGTTGCGAGTAGGACGCATCGCATGGCCGACACGCACGCCTATGCGACGCGCATCGATGCCACGAATTTCGCGCTCGCCAACGACGACGGATCCGTGGTGCGCGATTACGAACGCGCCGATGTCATTCTGGTGGGCGTTTCGCGCTCGGGAAAGACGCCCACCTGCCTGTATCTGGCGATGCAATACGGCATATTTGCCGCGAATTATCCGCTTACCGAGGACGATCTTGAGTCCCGCAACCTGCCCCGCGCGCTCGAAGCGTATGCACGGAAGCTGTTCGGCCTGACGATCAGGCCGGATCGGCTGCAGCAGATCCGCAATGAACGCCGGCCCGACAGCCGATATTCGTCGCCGCAGCAAGTGGCCTTCGAGGTCAGAGCGGCGGAGTCGCTGTTGGAGCGGCACGGCATCCCGATGATCGACGCGACCGAAGTGTCGATCGAGGAAATTTCTAGCAGAATTCTCGACCGCACCGGAATCGAGCGGCGGCTGCGGCCCTGACATCGCCGACGTGCATGGTATAGTTCGGCGCATGTTAGCGGATCAATGGTGTGAGACAACTTGGCGGGCGCGGCCCGGCAGCTTCGTGAGCCTGATGACGCTGTACGAAAGCAATTTCGTGCGCTTGGGCTGGCTCGTCAGCGACCTGCGCGCGGTGACGGCGCCTCGCGTGTCGCGCGTCGCATCGGACTGTGATCTCCATCTCATCCCCCAGGAATTGAGCCGCTACACAAGTGTGTTTCGTCTCACATACGAATTCGATTCCGGGCCCTCGCCGCTCCGCGACCCGGATTTGGAGGTCTGCGTCTATCACGATGCCCGTCTTGCCGAAGTGCGCAGTTTCCGCGGGTTCCAGCGCCACCCCCAGCTGTCCAGGCTGCAGTCAGGGCTCAAGCGTGAACTGGATCAGCGCTGGACCCGAAACATGATGTTAAATAAATGGCTGGAATATTGTGCCGAGCGGGGGCATCGCTTTTAGCTGCCCGGATTGCCCTGGTTTGCTTGGGATGTCCCGCGAGTTCACCTTCAAGGCCAAGGCGGGACTTTGATCGATAAGCTGAGCTTTCTCAAAGGAGGTTTGGAAGGGGGCGCCGTGAGTGCCGACGAAGAGCGGCTCATGCAGCTCTTCCAAAATCGTGCCGGCCTCAAGAAGGCCTATGCCGACCTCAAGGACGAATTTCATCTGCTGCGCGATCGTCTCAAGCAGCAGGAAGGCGCGACGATCCGTGTCCAGGAGCAGCTTGATGCGCTCGGGGATCTTCTTGGCGACCCGAAGACCGGTTTCGGCGCGTTGGTGTTCTTTCAGCTGCGCGCCTTGTGGAAAATCTGCCACCAGCAGCTTTCCGCGTTTGCGACGGATCTGACGCGCCAGCAGGAGGCGCGCGAGCTTGCGAAGCACAAGGCGGACAGCGAGGCGGCGAAGAAGCATCGGCTTGCGGACGTGGACCGGCGCCTGGAGGAGGCCGCGGTCGAGGCGGATCTGCAGCGTCAGCATCTGGCCGCGGCGCAAAGCGAGCTTGGACGGTTGACCGCCTTCTGGCACTATTTCAAGCGCCGCCGCCGTCAGAAATCCCTGGAATCATTGCGTCATCAAGTGGTCGTGGCCGACGCGGCGGTCGGCGATCTGCATGCCGAACGCAGCGCGGTCGACCGCGAAGCGCCGCCGGAATTTCCCGGCATCTCGCTGGCGGCGCGCCGCAACATCAACCTCGCCATCATCAGCTTCGCCGAACTATTGTGCGAACATGTGGACGCCTATCAACTGGCGGCACGGGCCAAGGAGGCCGTGGCGCGCAGAGTTCACGAGATGAGCTTCGGTACCCGCGCGGATTGCGAAGGCTACATGCAGCGGGTGCAACAGGCGCAGGCCGCGGTCGCCAATCAGAAGCAGGTCACCCCCGCGCTCAAGGCCAAGCTGGATCGCCTGCGCGCGCAGTGCGAATACCGCAACAATGCCGACACCGTACCGACCGCAGACTCGCTGGCGCCGTCGGCGGGGCCGTGGAACGTGATGGCGGACGACTACTGGGACCTGTACACGCTCCTGCTGCGCTAGGCGCGCCGTTTCGGCCGTGCCTGCCGGTCAGTGAATGTCGGTGCGCCGCGCCTGCGTGGGGGCCGCCCGATGCGCCGTCCCCAATGCGAGATCCGCGGCTATCTGCGAGGCCTCGTCGAGCAGGATTCCCGCGGCGGCATCGTCCTTGATCTCCTCCAAGGACTTTGCGGGCTTGATGTCGTGCGCGGCCCGCCAGGTGTTCTCGCGTTCGAGCCTCTCGCTCTCGACGCGCTTGCGTTCCGCTTCGCGCGCTTTGAGGTTCAGTGAGAGCGTCTTCTGGCCGCGCATTGCATCGAGCGCCGCAATGTCGTCGTGCAGATAGCGGAAATCGGCGCTGTTCGCGGTGCGCTCCTCGTGCAGTTTCTCCAGCGAGGCGGTCGTCGACTTCAGATCCCCTTCGGCCCTGAATGTCGCCGGTTCGATATGATCCCATGGCAGGGCGCGATCGCGGGTACTCTCGCCGACTTCATTCGCGTCGATCAGCGACGGCAACGCGATGTCGGGGGTCACCCCGCGATCCTGGGTGCTCTCGCCGGTGATCCGATAGTACTTGCCGATGGTCACGTTGAGCTGGCCCAACTCCGGCTTGCGCCCGAAAATCGTATAGTTGAGCGGATGCGCGTTCTGCACCGTGCCCTTGCCGTACGTCTGCTGACCGACGATGAGCGCGCGGCCGTAATCCTGTATCGCGCCCGCAAAAATCTCCGATGCCGACGCGCTGAAGCGGTCCACGAGCACGATCATCGGGCCGCTGTAGAACACCGCCGGATCCGGATCGTCGTCGACTTCGATGCGTCCCGTCGTATCGCGCAGCTGCACAACCGGCCCGCGGTCGATGAACAAGCCGGTGAGCGACTCGGCCTCGGGAAGATAGCCGCCACCGTTGGCGCGCAGGTCCATGATGATGACGTCGGCGCCGTCCTTGCGGAGCTCGCTGATCAGCCGCTGCACGTCGCGGGTCGTGCTGCGGTAGTCCTTCGCGCCGGCGCGGCTGGCATCGTAGTCCTGGTAGAAGCTCGGCACCGTGATCACGCCGACCTTGACGTCACGGCCGTTGCGCTGAACCACCCGCATCGCCTTGTGCGAGGCCTGCGCTTCCAGCGACACGCGGTTGCGCGTGAATTCGATCACCTTTTGCGCGGAGCCCGGAGCCGCGCCCGCCGGCAGCACCTGCAGGCGCACCACCGTGCCGCCCGGTCCGCGGATCTTCTGCACGACGTCGTCGAGACGCCAGCCGATCACGTCGGTCAGCTCTCCGATCTTGCCCTCGCCGATCGCGGTGATCCGATCGTTGGCGGCGAGCTTGCCGCTGGTCGCCGCGGGGCCGCCCGCGATGACATCGATCACGGTGACATAATCGTCGGTGAGCTGCAGCGAGGCGCCGATGCCCTCGTAGCTCAGGCTCATTTGGATGTTGTATTCCTCGGAGTTGCGCGCCGAGAAGTAATTCGAGTGCGGATCCAGGGACAGCACGAAGGCGTTCATGAACGCCTCGAACACGTCCTCGGGCTTGCTTTGATCCATCCGTTTGGCGACGTGTTCGTAGCGTTTGCGCAAAAGGTCGGCCGCCTCATTCCATTGCTTGCCGGCAATCACCAGCGACAACGCGTCGTTCTTCACGCGCTTGCGCCACAGTTCGTTCATCTCGGCGGTGTTCGCCGGCCATGGTTCCTTTTCGCGATCGAAGTTGAACGATTCGTCGACGTCGAAATCCGGCTTCTTGTTCAGCAATTCGATCGCATAAGCCATGCGCTCGCGGCTGCGCTGTTGATAGCGCCGGAAGATCACGAAGGCCGGCTCCACGTCGCCGGCCTTGATTGCATCGTCGAGCTCGTAGCGGAAGCGCTCGAACTCGGCAATGTCGCTGGCGTAGAAATAGCTTCTTCCGCCATCGATCGCGTCGAGATAACGGTCCAGGATCAAGCTCGAGAGATGATCGTCGAGCGGCGCGCGTCGGTAGTGTTCGCGCGCCACGATGTCGGCGACGCGGCGGGCGACATAGTTTTCCTGTTCGGTGGGGGCAAGAACGGCGGCCGTCGCCGGAATGGCGGGTGCGGGCGTCATCGCCGCACCCAACAATGCGGCCAACCCGACGGCGCTCGCGCAGACGGCGATGCCGGTAATCCAGCGCGAACGATTCGCCCAAGGCCTATTAGTCATCACCGTACCCGTTCTCCTGTAAACTTCGATCCCCACTCCCCTGCAAGGCTAGAGAAGCCCGTGGCCGCTAGCAAGTGTATATGAGCCTCAAGGTATGCGTCCGTTCACGGTTTTGATCGGTATTGTCCTGGGGTCCGCCGCATCGATCACTTTCGGGCTGAGCGCCGTCCTGATCGTGTTCTGCGTCTTGGCGGGCGAACACCCCGATCTGTCGCGCGAATTGCCGAACCTGGTGGGGAGCCTGGCTGCATTTGCAGCTTTGACCGCCGCCAGCGCCGGTAGTTTCCTCGGCCAGCTCAAAGCACGCTCCTGGCGCGGCTGGGCCCATCTGGCGACCGCTGGCTGCCTCGGCGTGGTGGTTTTGCTCTACTGGCCCCGGGCCAACTGACCGGGGAGTGCGCTAGGACCATGCGAAATTGGCGCTCTTGGGGTCTGACGGCCGCCCTCGGACTGATGCTGCTGACGGCCTGCGCGACGCAGCCCAAGGTGCCCCCGCCCTCAACCGATATCGATGAAACGGTGTTCCGCGAGCACGTCCGCGTGCTGGCTTCCGATGACTTCGAGGGCCGCAAGCCAGGCACCCCGGGCGAGGAGAGGACGGTCGCGTACCTGGTCGAGCAGTTCAGGAAATTGGGATTGAAACCCGGCAATGGCGAGAGCTTTCTGCAGCAGGTGCCGATGGTGGAGACGCGTGCCGGTGCCGATGCGACGCTCTCGATTGCCGGCCGCGGCGCAGCGCTCAGCCTCGCCTACGGCAGGGACATGATCATCCGGAGCAGGCGCAGAGCCCCCGAGGCCGAGCTTCGGGGCAGCGAGCTCGTCTTTGCCGGTTATGGCATCGTCGCGCCGGAATACGCGTGGAACGATTACGCGGGCATCGACGTGCACGGCAAGACGGTCGTGGTGTTGACCAATGATCCCGGCTACGGCACCAAGGACCCGAAGGTCTTCAAAGGCGGCGCCATGACCTACTACGGGCGCGTCGACTACAAGATCGAAGAGGCTGCCCGACAGGGCGCGGCCGGGGTGCTGCTGGTTCACGGTGATTCGGCGGGATTCGCCTGGCAGGTCATCTTGAATGCGTGGACCGGCGCCCAGTTGGATCTCGCGACCTCTCACGGCGAGACGGCGCGGACCGCGATCGAGGGCTGGATTCAGAAGGACGCCGCGGCCGCGATGTTCAAGGCGGCGGGAATCGATTTTGCCGCCGCCGCCGCCGCGGCGGCCCGTCCTGGATTCAAAGCGCTTCCCATGGGCATGCAGGCCGATGCGATGCTGCACCTGAGCGTCCGCCAGTTCAATTCCAACAACATCGTCGCAGTGTTGCCGGGAGGCAGCCGCCGCCGGGAATATGTGATCTACGCCGCCCACTGGGACCATTTGGGACGCGACCCTTCGCGGCCCGGCCACAATATCTTCAACGGCGCGGTCGACAATGCGACCGGCGTGGCCGGGTTGCTGGCTCTGGCGCAGTCCTTCGTGCGCACCAAGCCGGCAGCGGATCGGTCGATCGTTTTTCTTGCGCTCACCGGAGCGGAGTCGGGCCTGCTCGGCTCGCAGTACTACGTCGACAACCCGGTCTTCCCCCTGCACGACACCGCCGCGGTGCTCAATTTGGACACGCTGCGCCTCGGCGGCCCGACGCGCGATGTGACCATATTCGGCTCTGCCAACACCGATCTGGAAGACTATGCCCGCGCGATGGCGCTGCTCCAGGGTCGCGACGTGACTCCCGAGCCCAACCCCGAGCAGGGATTCTATTACCGTTCGGATTGTTTCAGCTTCGCGCAGGCCGGCGTGCCGTCGCTGTATGCGCAGGGAGGTCTCGACGACAGCGCGCGCGGGCCCGCTTGGGGCCGCGCGCAGCTCGACGATTACCTGACGCATCGATACCGCCAACCGGACGATCAATACTCGCCGAACTGGGACGTGCGCGGAGCGCTCGATGATCTCAGGCTTTACTACGCCGTCGGGTTTCGCGTGGCGCACACGCGCCGCTTCCCGCGCTGGTACCCGAACAGCGAATTTCGCTTGAGCCGCGAACGCAGCGCGGCGCCATGAGGACGCACCGGAGCGGCGCACTCACGTGCGCGGCGCAGTCCCTGCCGGGCGCATTCAACCGGCCGGCGGGATTCATCTGCGGCGGCAGCGGTTAGCGCTTGCCGACTCGCGCCCAGTTCTTCTTGCGGTCGAAGCTTCCGGAGGTGTTGTAGGGATCCGAGCCGCGATTCTCGCTCGCCGCCTTCGGCGGCGCGGCGTCCAGTTCGAGCTTGCGCGCCACGGTGGCGCTGCGCAGCTCGCGCACGCCGAAGCTGAATGCGGAATCCACGTTGCTCCGGGTATTGTCGTCAGTCGCCATCGTCTTCCCTCTGCATGCAAAATGTCAGTCCGTCAACAGTTCATCGCTCGTTCTTGCTTGTCCGTCGCATCCATGTTCCCAAACTGCGACAGCAAGAGTCCTGCGAAATTGCAAAACTGTGACGCGCCTCAAGTCGGTCAAGACATAAGGCGGCGGCGAGGCGACTTAAGTCGTGCGGCCGGCAGGCGGGCGGCCGAGCAGGCGCTCATCAACCCATGCGGGCAAGCGTACCGGACAACTGCCGGTCGAAGGGCACCGAGCGGTTGCGTCCGCGCATCTTCGCGGTGTAAAGCGCGTGGCCGGCGGCCTTGACGAAATCGGTGACGCTGTCGAACAAGTTCTGGGAGCCGTGTGTGGCGCAGCCGATGGAGATGGTCACCCGTGCGTGGTCGGAGCCGATGACATGACCCGTGTTGCGAAACGCCAGCACGATGCGCTCGCAGATGCTGCGCGCCGTCTCGGCGTCGGTGGCGGGAAGAACAACGACGAACTCTTCCCCGCCGTAGCGGGCGATGAGATCCGTCTCGCGCGTATTGCCGCGAAGGGTTCGCGCGGTCGCCTGCAGGATGCGGTCGCCGGCCTGTTGACCGAAGTGGTCGTTGATGCTCTTGAAATTATCCAGATCGGCGAACGCGACGCTCAGAGGCCATTTGTGGCGCGTCGAATTCTCGAATTCCCGCTCCAGAAAGCGATCGAGATACGCGCGGTTGTAGACGCCGGTCAGCTCGTCGCGGCGGGTCTCTTCCTCGATCTCGAGCGCGCGCGAGGTGCCGCCGTCGGCGCGCAACGAGTTTATTTCCCGAAGCGCATGCAGGTTGCGCAGCATCAAGACTTCGCGGGCCTGTTCGAGGATCAATTCCGGATGCTGCTTGGCAGACAAATCCGCCTCGAAAATGGCCTCGGTCTCCGGAATCATGGCGGCGATTGTCCCCAGGACCTGGCCGAACGCCATTTTATCGAGACCAAGACTGCGTTCCGCGCACAATGCCGTCTCCGCGAATTGACGCTGTTCGGGGTCGAGCAAGAACAGATCCGCAACCGGGCCGGAGAGAGCCACGCAGCGCTCGAAGACCTGCGCCGGGTCGGCGCTGAAGCTCAAGTCCAGACGGTGGCTTTGTTTGATCGCGCGATACAGCCGCTCGGGCAGACGCCACCCCTCCATCAGCCAGCCGCCAACTTCCGCGTGATCGAGGTGCAGAATCTTCCTTTCGTGCTCGGCGAGCGCGGTGTGGTTGCGCTGCAAGGACTCGCCCGGGGCGTACAGATCGGGCACGGCCTTGTCGAGCGCCAGCATGCCCACGTCCTGAAGCAGCGCCGCCAGGAAGATCTCCTCGGCCAGCGATTGATGCATGGCGTCGCCGAGGGCGCGCGCCGCGGTGGCCGCCAGCAGCGCCCGGCGCCAATAGAGGGCGTAACTCAGTCCGTTCGATTTGCCGCCGCGCAGCGACTTCACCAGGGAAAAGCTCAAGGCGAGGGTCAGCGTCGCATTCAACCCCAGCACCACCAACGCCTGGCGCAAATTCTCGCTCTTGCGCCGCTGTGCATAGAGCGGCGAATTGGCGATGCGCAGAATTTTCGCCGACAGCGCCGAGTCCATGCTCAATGCCTTGGCCACCTTGCCCATCTCGATGTCCGGGTCCTGCGCGAGTTCGATGATGTGCGTCGCCACGCCCGGAGGCGAGGGGAAATTCACTGACAAACGAAGTTGAGCTTCGATCTCGGGATTCACGCGCAGCGCTCCAACGGCCAAACCGGATCAAAATCCGTGTACATGGCCAGTTAGCGTCAGCGCCGCGCGGAACTTGAGTGGCGATTAAGTCAAAGGGCGCCGGCGCGCCACCAAACCCGAAGGCCCTTGAACAAGAGGTACAGGGCGTAGGGGCCGAGGAGCACGGCCCAGGAGGCGATGGACGCCTCCCCCAACCCCGCAAACAGGCTGCGGTAGAGGTGCCCGAGGCTTGCGCCCTCATACCTGCCAAGCGTCGCCACGCCGGCGTAGTAGATCAATATGGGCATGAGTCCCACGCCCACCAGCAGCCCCAGCGCCGCCAGGGCAAGCTCCACGGACCAGGGACTGGTCAATCCTGCGCGCGCGAGAGTCGTGCGGAACGTCATTTGCAGGATTGTAACGAATCCGGTCTTCGGCCGCCGAAGCGCTGTAGAATCGGCGCCATGCGACGCTGGACTCCGAAGACGCTGTATGACGCAAAACCCTGGGTCTTCATTTGCGTCGGGGTGATCCTGGCGGTCGGAATGATGCTCTGGTCGCTGTCGGCCGGACTATGGACCGTTTGGCGCGGGCTCTTGTGCTTCGGCGGGGCCGCGCTAGCCATCGTCGGCGGAGCCACGCTGCAGTTGCGCCAGGACTACCGCGCCCGCAGCAAGTGGCGGCGAGACTCGCCGCCTTGATGCGCACTGCGGTGGTGGGCGTAGGCTACCTCGGCCGGTTTCACGCGCAAAAATATGCGAGTCTTCCGGACTCCCATCTGGTCGGGGTGGCCGATCCGTCCGCGAAGGCACGATCGGACGTGGCCGCGGAATTGGGCGTGGCTGCTTATGCTGACTACCGCGAACTGCTGGGTCACGTGGATGCCGTCAGCATCGTGACGCCCACGCCCCTTCATTTCGAGGTTGCCAAGGATTTTCTCGACGCCGGTGCGAGCGTGCTGGTCGAAAAGCCGATGACCGTGACCGTGGCGGAAGGGGAGACTCTGATCGAACTGGCGAGGCGCGCCAACCGCATTCTGCAGGTCGGACACTTGGAGCGGTTCAATGCCGCGGTGCAGGCGGTGCAGCCCACGCTCACCGTCCCGCGTTTCATCGAGTCGGCGCGGCTGGCGCCGTTCAAGTACCGCGGCACCGACGTCGACGTGGTGCTCGATCTCATGATTCACGACATCGATCTGATCCTGAGCATCGTGCGTTCGCCCGTGGTGGCGGTCGATGCGATCGGCAGCAGCGTATTTTCGCGGGAGGTCGACATCGCCAATGCCCGTCTGCGCTTCGCCAACGGCTGTGTCGCGAATGCCACCGCCAGCCGCGTCAGCCTCAAGACCGAGCGGAAGCTCCGCATCTTCCAGGACGACGCGTATATCTCGGTCGATCTGCAGCAGAAGGTGCTCACCGTGATCCGCAAGGCCGCGGGAGTGGGCGCCGACGGAGTGCCGCAGGTCGCCATCGAGGAAAACAGCTACGAACAGGGCGATGCGCTCAAAGATGAGATCGCCGCGTTCCTCGAGTCGGCGGCGACCGGCGCTCCTCCCCCCGTGAGCGGGGAGGATGGCCTTCTCGCGCTGCGCACCGCGGTCAGCATCGCCGAACAAGTGGCGAACTCGCGGCGGCAATTCTCCAAGGGTTAGCGTCGATTCCCTATGGCCTCGAGGACGGCGCGCCCGGAGCGGTCGCCGCACCCGGGGGTGCGGGCGCGCCGGGCGCCGACACGTCCGGCGCAGGCACCGGTTCGTTGTCGGTCACGGTGACGCGATCCACGAAGTAGCGGGTTTCCGCAAAGCAGGGAGTGGGTATCCCGGGATGTTCCGTGTAGTGCAGCTGAACCCGATGACCGACGGCCTTGTTCAAATCTGCCGCGACCGATTTGTCGCGCACGCTGAAGTCCCACAATTGCGGCGACATGCCGGCACCCATGTACTGGCCGCCGCCGTAATACAGCGCAATTTCTCCTTCCTGGGTCTTGCAGATCCAGCCGCGCCGCACGAATTTCTGCAGCACGCCCGCGCGCTCGCCCTCGGCGTATGCCCATGCCAGCGTCAGCCAGGTCCACAAGCCGGCGCCCACTGCGACCGCCATCAGCAATATCAAGACCCAGCGGCCGAGACTCCCGCTCGACCCGCGCCTGGCGGTGGATCTCGGTACTTCAATGCGCGTCATGATTCAGCAAAGCCTTTCCGCCCGATGCGCCTGCAAAATGGTGGAGCCGGGGGGAATCGAACCCCCGTCCATAAGTCCTACGCTACAAGATCTACGTACGTAGCCGCGTCTATTGTTCTCGCCGCTCGCTGACCCGACGGGCAGGGAAAGCGTGCAGCCAGCCCGGTAGCGATTCGCAGAACACACCCCAGACACGTGTGTCCCACTAGCTGATGAGCGCTACCCCTGAACCGTTCGCATCAGCACAGGCCGGTCAGGGTTCAGCTGCGATTAGGCAGCTAGAGCGTAGTTGTCTTCGTTGGCAACTATAAGTTTGCAAGTCAGTTTTACGAGGTAACCTGCACCTCGGTACGCCCCTGCAGTTTCGCAACCCATGTCGAAACCGGTCGGCCCCAAACGCCCGACCAGTCTACGCGTTCCCGGCCCCATGATCCAAATCATTCGGTCAGCGGCGCGCGGCCTTCAAGATCCGGCTCTTGTCTCGCTGCCAGTCGCGATCCTTCTCGTTGGCGCGCTTGTCGTGCTGCTTCTTGCCCTTGGCGAGCCCTATCTCGAGCTTGGCCCGCCCGTCCTTCCAGTAAAGCTCGAGCGGCACGATGGTGTAGCCGCGCCGCTCGACCGCCCCGACCATGTGGTCGAGCTGGCGCCTGTTGAGCAGAAGCTTGCGAGTGCGCGTGGGATCGGTATCGACGTGAGTCGACGCCGAATTGAGCGCATTGATGTGGGCGCCGAACAGGAACGCTTCTCCGCCTTTGAGATAGACGTAGGCTTCCGCGATTTGCGCCTTGCCCGCGCGCATGCTCTTGACTTCCCATCCCATGAGGGAAATGCCGGCCTCGAACCGCTCCTCGATAAAATAGTCGAAGCGGGCTTTTCGATTGACCGCGATCGGCGGCAGTTTGTCGGGCGTTTTCACTTTCAGGGCCCCAGTCTACCGATTCGCCAGTGGCGGTGCCTGCGCTTTTGCCGGAGAATATGTTGATGCAGGTAGTCGAGCGCAGCTCACTCGTAACCTTCACGGCCGCGCAGATGTTCGCACTGGTGAATGACGTCGCCTGCTATCCGCAATTCCTGCCGTGGTGCGTCGGCGCCCGCGTGGAGGATGTCGCCCCCGGCGAGCGAATCGCCGCCCTCAAAGTTGCGCGCGGCGTTCTGCAGACCGAATTCACCACGCGCAACACGCTCGTGCAAGATTCGCAAATCCACATGCAGCTGATGCACGGACCTTTCCGCGACCTGAAGGGCGAGTGGCTCTTCGAGCCGATCGGCACGCGCGGGTCGCGGGTTCAGTTTCGGGTCGAGTTCGAGTTCAAGAACCGGCTCGCTGCGACCGCCTTCAATTCGGTGTTCGAATCGATGTGCGGCACCATCGTCGATGCCTTCGTGGCGCGTGCGCAGACCATGTATCCCGCCTGACGATGAACGGCGCGCCGGTCCTGATCGAGATCGCTTATGCCGAACCGGACCGCGCGATCGTCAAATCGCTGCGCCTCGCGCCCGGCTCCTGCATCGCGGACGCACTGCGTCTCGCCGCACTCGACCCGGATTTCAGCGCCGTCGACCTCGCGAACTCGGCGGTCGGCATTTTCGGCAGGCAGAGCGGCCGGGAGCAGCTGCTGCACGACGGGGACCGAGTCGAAATTTATCGCCCCCTCGCCACAGATCCGAAAGATGCGCGTCGCGCCCGCGCCCGCGAAGCCAAGCCTCGGACGGGGACGCCGCGGCCCCGTTGAATCCGGCGCGAAGCGCCTAGTAAGTCCTGCCGTTCTTGATCTGCGCCGCGGACGCGTCCTGCGCGGCTGCTTCGGCAGCCGTCGGCTTGTCGAGTTTCGCCACCTTGTCGCCCTCGAAATACACCGTGACGCGCCGCGAGTCGACATGGCTGCTGCGGCCCTTCTTCAGGTAGTAGATGTAGTCCCAGCGTTCCTTGTTGAAGCTGTCGGAGACCATCGGCGTGCCGAGCAGGTAGCGCACCTGACTGCGCGTCATCCCGGCCTTGACCTGTTCGACCGCGGCCTGGTCCAGGAAATTGCCCTGCTGGATGTTGATGCGGTAGACGCATCCCGACGCGAGGTCCGCCAGGGCCAACCCCAGGAGAACCCGTTGAAATGTTTTCGTCAAAGTGGTGCGCAGCCGTTAAATGATTGATAATCGGACACGTATCATACCCGAGGGCACAGCATGCCGCAGCGCCTGAAACCCGACACGACCAGCGAAAGCAACGATCTGCGCAATGCGGGGCTCAAAGTTACGCTGCCGCGACTGAAGATCCTGGACATTCTGGCCGATAGTTCGGCGCGCCACATGAGCGCCGAGGACATCTACAAGAAGCTTCTGGTGTTGAACGAAGACATTGGACTCGCCACCGTGTACCGGGTA
Organism: uncultured Gammaproteobacteria bacterium; assembly: GCA_963727045.1. Classification (GTDB taxonomy): domain Bacteria; phylum Pseudomonadota; class Gammaproteobacteria; order Steroidobacterales; family Steroidobacteraceae; genus Bog-1198. The sequence continues at coordinate 444,935 of CAVSES010000001.1, forward strand.
CTGACCCAGTTCGAGGCCGCCGGCCTCGTGACGCGGCATCATTTCGAAGGCGGAATGGCGGTGTTCGAACTCAACCAGGGCGGCCATCACGATCACATCGTGTGTGTTGACTGCGGCCGCGTCGAAGAGTTCATGGACGGCGGGATCGAGGAGCGCCAGAACGCGGTGGCGAAGCGGCTGGGGTACGAAATCAGCGACCACGCATTGATCCTGTACGGGCATTGCCGCAAACCCAACTGCCCCAGCCAGAAGCGCGCCAAGTAGCGCGGAACCGTCAGCGGCGCGCAGCGGGCGCGCGTTTCTTCTTGGAAGCCGGGGCGGGTGCGCCGTGGGCCAGCATTTCGCGCGCATGGGCGCGGGCCTGTTCAGTGACGTCGATGCCGCCCAGCATGCGCGCGATCTCGTCGATGCGCTCGACTTCGCCCAAGCTCTTCACCGCGGTGCGCGTGATTTTGCCGTCGCTGAGTTTTGTGACCCGAAACTGGCAGTGGGCCTGCGATGCGACCTGCGCCAGGTGGGTCACGCAGAGCACCTGGGCGCGCTCCCCCAGGTCGCGCAGCTGCCGTCCGACGATCTCGGCCACCGCGCCGCCGATGCCGGCATCGACCTCATCGAACACCATGCAGAGGTCGGACGTTTTGGAGGCAGCGGCCACCTGCACCGCGAGACTGATGCGCGACAGTTCGCCGCCCGAGGCGACCCGGGCCAGGCTCTTGGGCGCCTGGCCGGGATTCGCGCTCACCAGGAATTCGACGTCATCGCTGCCGGCCGCCTCGAATCGCGAATCGCTCGAAGCAATGCCGACCTCGAATCGGCCGCCGCCCATGCCGAGCGCCTGCATGAGCTCGGTGATGCGGCGGCTCAATTGCCGGGCGGCCGTATGGCGCGCTCCCGTCAGCCGCTCGGCGGCAGCCCGGTAGTCGCGGGTGAGCGTGGCGAGCTGCACTTCGAGCGCAGCGAGGTTCGACTGGGCGTTCTCCAGGGCGCTGAGTTCTGTTTCGATCTTGAGCAGTTGGGCGGGCAGCTCCAGTACACCGACCCGGTGCTTGCGCGCCAAGGCCTCGAGCGCCGCGGCCCGGCGCTCGATTTCTTCCTGGCGCGCGGGATCGATGTCCAGAACGTCGAGATACCGACGCAGCGTTTCGGCGGCCTCCTGCGTGTTGATCATCGCCTCCTCCAGCAGCTTGCCCGCGGAAAGCAGCTGCGGATCGGAGTCGCCCCCATTGCGCAGTGCCGTGTGAGCCCTGCCCAGCAGATCATGGGCGCTGTCGCCTTCGGATTCATACGCGGCGGTGAGCGCGCCCCGGGCTGCCGCGGCCAGGCGGCCGCGTCCGGCGACGCGCTTCTGGTCGACGAACAGTTCTTCGATGGCTGCCGCCGTGGTCACCTCGGCCTTGAGTTCGGCGAGTTGATAGCGCAGGAGATCGAGGCGCGAATCGCGATCCGAAGCGGCGGACTCGAGCGCTTCGAAGTCGCGGCGGCAGATGCGGTAGCGCTCGTAGAGTTCGGCGACGACGCCGAGCAGCCCGGAATCGGCGAGGTGCTCATCCAGCATCTCGCGCTGTGCGCTGCGATTGACGAGGCGCTGGAATTCCTGCTGGCCGTGAATCTCCAAGAGCCGCTCGGCGAGTTCGCGCAGCGCTTGAATCGGCACCACCTGGCCGTTCACGTAGGCGCGTGAACGGCCGTCCACGCCGATCACGCGCCGCACCACGAGTTCGCCGTCGTGATCGATCGCCTGCGCCTCGAGCCAGGCGGCGGCCTCACGCGGGAGCGCGTCGAAACTTGCGGTCACTTCGGCGCGCTCTGCGCCCTGACGCACCACGTCGGCTGCCGCGCGGCCCCCCGCGATGAGCAGAAGCGCGTCGACGATGATGGATTTGCCGGCGCCTGTCTCGCCGGTCAGCGCGGTGAGGCCGGATTTGAGCTCGAGTTCGGCTTGATCGACGAGCACGAAGTCGCGCAGCTGAAGATGGGTGAGCATGCAGCGTCAATCGCCGGTGAGACCGTCGATCTGACTTCCGTACGCCCCCCGGCCCCAGTGCAGTTTCGAACGCAGCAGCCGGTAGTAGTCATAGCCCGGCGGGTGCAGCAGGGTGATCTGGGCGTCGGCGGCCTCGACGTACAGATTGTCGCCCTGCTCGAGTTCCCCAAGTGCGCTGCCGTCGCAGGTGACCTGGGCCCGCGACTCGAAGCGGTCGGACATGCGCAATTGGACCCTGCTGCCCGCGCGCACGACGATCGGCCGGTCGCTCAAGGTGTGCGGACTGATCGGTGCCAAGACCCACACATCCAGATTCGGCTCGACGATGGGACCGCCGCAGGACAGCGCATAGGCGGTCGAACCGGTCGCCGTGGCGATGACCATGCCGTCCCCGCCGTGGGAGTTGACGAAACGCCCGTTGATCGAGGTCTCGAAGTCCATGGTACGGCCGGTTTCCCACTTGTTGACCACGACATCGTTGAGGGCGAGGGCGCGGATGGATTCTCCGGCAAGCTTCTCCAGCCGGGCGGCGAGCAGCGACCGCCGATCCTCGCTGTATCGCCCGGCGAGCACCGTGTCCACGTCCTCCAGCATCGACTGGGGACTGACGTCGGTCAGGAATCCCAAGCGCCCGCGGTTGATTCCGAGCATCGGTACGGCATGCCCGGCCACCAGCCTTGCAGCATAGAGCAGCGTGCCGTCGCCGCCGATGGCGATGATGAGGTCGGCGCGGGTCGCGAACGAGGCTTCCGGGCAGGGCAGCACGCTGTCCGGGGGAAAGGCCAGACCCACATCGGGGTCGACGAGGGCGCGGACACCCTTTGAATAGAAGTGGCCCGCGAGGCTCAGCATGCATTCGGCGACGCGCAAATCCTTGGCGTTGCCGACCAGCGCGATGGATTGAAACGAATGGGACATAAGCAAGCCCTTGTAGCACGACGGCGGCGCGCCGGTCACGCCGGCTCGACGATCCCCACGGCCGATCCGAAGCGACTTGACTTCGGGCGGATACGCTAGGTAGCTTCAAACATGTTATATGGACCTACTATGACAGAAGGTACCGATGACGGGCTGACCGAGCGAGCTCAACTGCTGCTCAAGACATTGATCGAGAATTACATCCGCGACGGACAACCCGTCGGTTCTCGAACCCTGTCGCGCGAATCGGGCTTGAGCCTTTCCTCCGCCACGGTTCGCAACGTCATGGCCGATTTGGAGGATCTCGGTTTCGTCGCCTCGCCGCATACCTCCGCCGGCCGCATACCCACCGACAAGGGATACCGCTTCTTCGTCGACACCCTGCTGAAGCTCAAGCCCTTGCACCACGAGGAGATCGAAGAAATCGAGCGCCGCCTCGGGTCGGATGCCTCCAACGGCCGTTCTTTGGTGCAGACCGTGTCGCAGATGCTGTCGAGCGTCACGCACATGGCGGGCCTCGTGACCCTGCCGCACCCGAACTACGTCGCACTGTCGCAGGTCGAATTCATCGCCCTGTCGGAAAACCGCGCACTCGCGATCATGGTCATGAGCAACCGGGAAATTCAGAACCGGGTGGTGCAGCTCGACCGCTACTACTCCACGGAAGAGTTGCGCCGTGCCGCCAATTATCTGAATGAAGCGTTTGCGGGACGCTCCCTGCCGGATGTCCGCGCCCAGCTGGTCAAGCAGATGCAGGAAACGCGGCAGCACATGGATCAGCTCATGCGCGATGCCATTCAAATGGCGCAAAAGGTGTTCGACAGCGCAACCGACGAGGGCGTCGAATATGTCATCGCCGGAGAAACCAATTTGATGGGGTTTGCGGAGCTGTCCAACGTCGAGCGATTGAAACGCCTGTTCGAGGCATTCAACGAAAAGCACGACATCCTCCGGCTGCTCGACAGCTGCCTGCGGGCGGATGGCATCCAAATCTTCATAGGCCAGGAGTCCGGATACCGGATCCTGGACGACATCAGCGTGGTGACCGCCCCCTACACGCTCGACAACCGGGTCGTGGGGGTGCTCGGCATCATCGGCCCCACGCGGATGGCCTACGAGCGGGTCATTCCGATCGTGGATCTGACGGCAAAACTCCTCGGTTCGGCCTTGAACGCCCGCAAGTAGCCCCCAATAATCCGAATTCGAGCGGCGTTCTCAAGGCCGCCCATTTTTTCGAGGGCTTTGCAAGAGTGAACGAAATCCATCAAGCCGAGGGCGCGGATGTCCCGGGTGCCTCTCCGGCCGGCCTGGATGCCTCCGCCGCGCTGGCCGAGGCCGAGGCCAGGGCCACCGAGAACCGCAACAGCTACCTGCGGGCCGTGGCCGAACTCGAGAATTTTCGCAAACGCAGCGAACGCGAGATAGACAACGCGCGCAAGTACGCGATCGAGAGGTTTGCCCAGGAGCTGGTGACCGTCGGGGACGCCTTGGAGGCCGGCATCAATGCGGGCGGGGGCGCGACCTCGGGGCCGGCACTCCTCGAAGGAGCCCAGGCGACGCTGCGTCAGCTGCACCGCGCTTTCGACAAGGGCGGCATCAAGATCATCGACCCGGCCGGGCAGCCCTTCGATCCGCAGTGGCACGAGGCCATGGTCGCTCAGGAGAGCCCGGATCATCCGGCCAATACGGTGCTGTCGGTCATTCAAAAAGGCTACTCCCTGAACGGCCGCCTGCTGCGCCCGGCCCGGGTCATCGTCAGCAAGGCGCCGGGCGGCGAGGGCAATTGAAAAACCAACAAGACTCCCCACGTTGCGGTCACAGGTCAAGAATTTTTAGAGGACTTTCACTATGGGTAAAATGATTGGCATCGATCTCGGCACGACCAACTCTTGCGTCGCGATCATGGAGGGCGGCAAGCCCAAGGTCATCGAGAACAGCGAGGGCGACCGGACGACGCCGTCCATCGTTGCCTTCACCAAGGACGGCGAGGTGCTGGTGGGACAATCCGCCAAGCGTCAGGCCGTCACCAACCCCGCAAACACGGTGGCCGCGGTCAAGCGCCTCATCGGCCGCAAATTCACCGACGAGGTGGTGAAGAAGGACATGAGCATGGTGTCCTATAAGATCGTCAAGGCCGACAACGGCGACGCCTGGGTCGACGTCCAAGGCAAGAAGATGGCGCCCCCCGAGGTCTCGGCACGGGTGCTCATGAAGATGAAGAAGACCGCCGAGGACTATCTGGGCGAGCCCGTCACGGAGGCCGTCATCACCGTTCCGGCGTATTTCAATGACTCACAGCGCCAGGCGACCAAGGATGCCGGGCGCATCGCGGGATTGAACGTCAAGCGCATCATCAACGAGCCGACGGCGGCCGCGCTAGCCTACGGCCTCGACAAGGACGGCGGCGACCGTAAGATCGCGGTCTATGACTTGGGCGGCGGCACCTTCGACGTGTCCGTGATCGAGATCGCGGAAGTGGACGGCGAGCGCCAGTTCGAAGTGTTGTCGACCAACGGCGATACGTTCCTGGGCGGCGAGGATTTCGACCTGCGGGTCATCAACTATCTCGCGGACGAATTCAAGAAGGAAAGCGGCATCGACGTGCGCAAGGATCCCCTCGCCATGCAGCGCCTGAAAGAGGCGGCGGAGAAGGCCAAGATCGAGCTCTCCTCGAGCCAGCAGACGGAGATCAATCTGCCGTACATCACCGCGGACGCGGCGGGTCCGAAGCACCTGAACATGAAGCTGACCCGCGCCAAGCTCGAGTCCCTGGTCGAAGATCTGGTGCAGAAGACCATGGAACCTTGCCGGATCGCGCTCAAGGATGCGGGCATGAGCATGAAGGACGTCAGCGAGGTCATCCTCGTCGGCGGCCAGACGCGCATGCCGATGGTCCAGCAGGCGGTCAAGGACTTGTTCGGCAAGGAGCCGCGCAAGGACGTGAACCCCGATGAGGCCGTTGCGGTCGGCGCCGCCATTCAGGGCGGCGTGCTCTCCGGCGACGTGAAGGATGTGCTGCTGCTCGACGTGACGCCGCTGTCGCTCGGCATAGAAACCCTGGGCGGCATCATGACCAAGGTGATCGAGAAGAACACCACCATTCCGACCAAGGCGTCGCAGACATTCTCCACGGCGGACGACAATCAAACCGGCGTGACCATTCACGTGCTGCAGGGCGAGCGCGACCGCTCGAGCGACAACAAATCCCTCGGCAGATTCGATCTGACCGATATTCCGCCGGCCCCGCGGGGCATGCCGCAGATCGAGGTGGCCTTCGACATCGATGCGAATGGAATTCTGAACGTTTCGGCGAAGGACGTGAAAACCGGCAAGGAACAGCGCATCGTCATCAAGGCTTCGAGCGGTTTGTCGGAGGCCGAGATCAAGCGCATGGTGGGCGATGCGGAGGCGCATGCCGAGGAGGACAAGAAGTTCCGCGAGCTGGTCGGCGCCCGCAACAAGGCGGATGCGACCATTCATACCGTCGAGAAGGCGCTCAAGGATGTCGGGGACAAGATCTCCGAGGACGAGAGGAAGTCGGCGAGCGAGGCGGTCGCGGCCGTCAAGGCGGCGATGGGCGGCGACGATCGCGAGGCCATCGACGCCAAGACCCAGGCGCTCGAGCAGGCTTCCACGGCGCTGCTGCAGAAAATGTACGAACAGTCGGCGGCGGGCGCCGCGGGCGGCGGCGATACTGGCGGGGCGTCGGGGCACAGCGAGAAGCCCAAGGACGACGTGCTGGATGCCGAGTTCGAAGAGGTCAAGGAGAGCGATCGAAAGAAGGCCTAACGGCCCCGGGGTCGCATGGGATCGGTCGAGCTGAACCGCCGGGACGTGGTACCGGCGGTTCGCTTTTATGGGTACTCCACAGGGTGAGCAATGGCGAAGCAGGATTACTACAAGCTCCTGGATGTGCCCCGGAGCGCGACCGAAGCGGACATCAAAAAGGCGTATCGCCGCCTCGCCATGAAGCATCATCCGGACCGCAATCCCGACGATCCGGAATCGGAACATAAATTCAAAGAGGCCAAAGAAGCCTACGAGGTGCTGTGCGACGCGCAAAAGCGCGCCGTTTACGACCAGTTCGGCCATGCCGGGCTCGAGGGGGGGCGTGGCGGCGGCGGCTTCAGCGCCGGCGAGGCGTTCGGCGACATCTTCGGCGAGATGTTCGGGGATATCTTCTCGGGCGGTCAGCGCAGCCGCTCGCAGGTGTTTCGCGGCGCCGATTTACGCTACGAATTGGAGCTCAATCTCGAGCAGGCCGTGTTCGGCACGGAGACCGAGATCCAGATTCCCTCGCTGGCCGAGTGCAAGACCTGCAAGGGCACCGGCGCGGCCAAGGGGTCCACGCCGAAGACCTGCGACACCTGCCACGGCCAGGGTCAGGTGCGCGTGCAGCAGTCCATTTTCACGATCCAGCAGCCCTGTCCGCGCTGCAAGGGCCGCGGCAAGATCATCAGCAACCCGTGCGACACCTGCTTCGGCCAGGGCCGGGTGCGCCAGGAAAAGACGCTGCCGGTCGCCGTGCCTGCGGGCGTCGACACGGGCGACCGCATCCGCCTGAACGGCGAGGGCGAAGCGGGCCGCAACGGCGGGCCGGCCGGGGACCTGTATGTCGAGGTTCGCGTGCGCGAACACGCCATCTTCGAGCGCGACGGCAGCCATTTATCCTGCGAGGTGCCGATCAGCTTCACGACCGCCGCTCTCGGCGGCTCGGTGGAAGTGCCCACCCTGAACGGCGAGGTCATCCTCAAGATCCCGAGCGAGACCCAATCGGGGCGGGTGTTCCGGGTGCGTGAGAAGGGCGTCCGGCCGGTGCGCGGCGGCGCGGCGGGCGATTTGTTCTGCCGGGTGGTGATCGAGACGCCCGTCGGCCTGGGGGCCGAGCAGAAGGAATTGCTCAAGAAATTCGAGGCTACGCTGCAACAGGGCAGTCACAAACCGCGCGAGCAGTCGTTTCTCGAAGGGGTGAAGAAATTCTTCACCGGCGCGGTCGACTAGGAGCCGCGCGGATGCACCCCATCGCAATCTTTGGGATCACGGGGCGCATGGGGCAGATGCTGTTGCAGGCGATGCGCAGCGAGCCCGGCTTTCAGCTCTCGGGTGCGATTGCATCAGCGGCAAGCGACCGCATGGGTCAGGAGGCGGCCGCCGAGGGCACTCCCACCGGCGTGAGGATCACCTGCGACCCCGCCTTGGGCCTGCGGGGCGCCGCGGTGGCCGTGGATTTCAGCCTGGGTGAGTCTGTGGCGGCGCATGCCAGGGCCTGTGCGGCGGCGCGCGTTCCCATCCTCGTCGGCGCCACGGGCTTCGATGCCGCCAGCCGCGTCGATCTGCGGGTGGCGGCGCGCGATATTGCGGTGCTCGTAGCACCCAACACCAGCCTCGGCGTGGGCGTGGCGGCGAAATTGGTCTCGATGGCAGCCGCGGCGCTCGGCCCGGACTACGATGTGGAAATCTTCGAGGCGCACCACAAGATGAAGCGCGATGCACCGTCCGGTACGGCGTTGGCGCTCGGGGAGGAGGTCGCGCAAGCGCGAGGCGCATCGTTGAACGAAGTGGCGACCTTCGGCCGGTCGGGTCAGAGCGCGCCGCGCATCCCCGGCAGCATCGGTTTCTCAAGCCTGCGCGCCGGCGACATCGTCGGCGAACACACCGTCACTTTTGCGGGCCCCGGCGAGCGCGTCGAGATTACTCACCGTGCCACCGACCGCATCACATTCGCGCGAGGAGCCTTGCGGGCGGCCGGATGGCTCGTGGGGCGGCCGGCCGGCCTCTATGGCATGAAAGACGTGCTCGGACTGTAGAAGAGCATGGACAGTGATCCCGGGCATGGTTAATATTCGCGCCCGGAAACTGATCGCGAATTAACCCAAGAAGCGGGAGGACGTTCTCACAGGAGCGACTCCCGCTTTGCGCATCTGCGCAAAGCGCGGTAGCGCAAAGCGAGGAACCGGAGTGTCGACACCTGCAGTGCTAGCTCTCGAAGATGGCACCGTGTTCCGTGGCGTCTCAGTAGGCGCAAAAGGCAACACGACGGGTGAAGTAGTTTTCAATACGGCAATGACGGGCTACCAGGAGATCCTCACGGATCCATCCTATTGCCGGCAAATCATCACTCTGACCTATCCGCACGTGGGCAACACCGGCACCACGCCGGAAGATCTGGAATCGGGCGGGGTCTACGCCGCGGGCCTCGTGATCCGCGATCTACCCTTGGTGCATTCGAATTGGCGGGCCACGGAGTCGCTGCGCCATTTCCTGCTTCGCTGCAAAGTCGTGGCCATCGCGGACATCGATACCCGCAAGCTGACCCGATTGCTGCGCGAAAAGGGCGCGCAGTCCGGGTGCATCATGACCGGCGACACCATCGACGAGACGGCGGCCGTGCGGGCGGCCAAGAAGTTTCCCGGCCTCAAGGGAATGGACCTCGCCAAAGCGGTATCGACCAAGAAGATCTACCAATGGAACGACGGCTTGATCTGGAAATCCACCAGCAAGCCGCCGCGGCCGCAGAGTCGCCTGCACGTGGTTGCCTACGATTTTGGGATCAAGCGCAACATCTTGCGCATCCTCTCGGAGCATGGCTGCCGCATGACGGTGGTGCCTGCAAAAACAACGGCAGATCAAGTGCTTGCAATGAATCCTGACGGTATCTTCTTAAGTAACGGTCCGGGCGATCCCGAGCCTTGCGACTATGCCATCGCGGCAATCTCGCGCTTCCTCGAGACGGATATTCCGGTGTTCGGGATTTGTCTCGGCCATCAGCTGCTCGGTTTGGCGAGCGGCGCGAAGACGGTCAAAATGAAATTCGGCCATCACGGCGCCAACCACCCGGTCTCGGAACTCGACTCCGGCCGGGTGCTCATTTCCAGCCAGAATCATGGATTCGCGGTCGATGAGGCGACGCTGCCCGCGACGTTGCGCGCGACGCACCGATCCTTGTTCGACGGCTCGCTGCAGGGCCTGGCGCGCACCGACCGTCCCGCGTTCAGCTTTCAGGGGCACCCCGAGGCCAGCCCGGGTCCGCATGATTTGCGCCTGCTGTTCGAACACTTCATGTATTTGATGGTGAAACGCATGCAGGCCAATTCCCGCGGCCGCAATCCCGTCAGACAGAAGTCGGCCGAGAGTTAAGTGTCCAAACGAACCGATCTCGAGAGCATTCTGATCATCGGCGCGGGACCCATCATCATCGGGCAGGCGTGCGAGTTCGATTATTCTGGAGCTCAGGCGTGTAAGGCATTGAAAGAAGAGGGTTATCGGGTCGTGTTGGTGAACTCCAATCCGGCCACGATCATGACGGATCCAGAGACCGCGGATGCGGTCTACATCGAGCCCATCAATTGGCGCACCATTGCCCGCATCATCGAGAAGGAACGCCCGAGTGCCTTGCTGCCCACGATGGGCGGGCAAACGGCGCTCAATACCGCGCTCGACCTGGTGCGCGAAGGGGTGCTCGAGAAATTCAACGTCGAAATGATCGGCGCATCGCAGCGCGCCATCGACATGGCGGAGGATCGCGAATTGTTCCGGCGCGCCATGTCCGACATCGGCCTCGAGACCGCGCGTGCCCGCATCGCCCACAGCATGGAAGAAGCGCTGGCGGTGCAGTCGGAAATAGGCTTCCCCACGGTGATCCGGCCCTCATTCACGCTGGGCGGGAGCGGCGGAGGCATTGCGTACAACCGCGAGGAATTCGAAGCCATCGTGGCGCGCGGACTCGACGCATCGCCCACCAACGAGGTGCTGCTCGAAGAGTCGGTGCTCGGCTGGAAAGAATATGAAATGGAAGTCGTCCGCGACCGGGTCGACAATTGCATCATCGTTTGCTCCATCGAAAACCTCGATCCCATGGGGGTGCACACGGGGGATTCGATCACCGTGGCGCCGGCGCAGACGCTGAGCGACCGAGAGTTTCAACGGCTTCGCGACGCGTCGATCGCGGTGCTGCGCAAGATCGGCGTGGACACCGGCGGCTCTAACGTGCAATTCGCGGTCAATCCCGAGGACGGCCGGGTATTGGTCATCGAGATGAATCCGCGCGTGTCGCGCTCCTCTGCGCTGGCCTCGAAGGCGACGGGGTTTCCGATCGCCAAGATCGCCGCCAAACTGGCGGTGGGCTACACCCTCGATGAGCTCAAGAACGAAATCACGGGCGGCGCGACTCCGGCTTCCTTCGAGCCGACCATCGATTATGTCGTCACCAAGATTCCGCGCTTCACCTTCGAGAAGTTTCCGGGGTCGAACACGCGGTTGACCACGCAAATGAAGTCGGTCGGCGAAGCGATGGCCATCGGCAGGACCTTTCAGGAATCGATGCAAAAGGCGTTGCGCAGCCTGGAAACCGGTTTCGACGGCTTCAATGAGCAGCTCAGCCTGCCGCTGACCGAGGAAGCGGCGGAAAAGCTCGCCTACGAGCTGCGCTGGCCGGGACCGAACCGGATCCTGTACGTCGCCGACGCCTTTCGCGCCGGGTGGACTCTTCAGCAGGTGTTCGACGCGACCAAGATCGACCCGTGGTTCCTTGCTCAGATCGAGGACTTGCTCCGGGAGGAGGCGCTGCTCGTCAAGGAGGGTTTCGAAAGCCTCGAGCTGCCGCGCCTGCGGACATTGAAGCGCAAGGGCTTCTCAGATTCGCGCATCGCCAAACTGGCGGGGCGCGACGAACCTACCATTCGAAGCCGCCGCCGCAAGCTGGGGCTGCATCCCGTATACAAGCGCGTCGACACGTGCGCCGCGGAGTTTGCCACTACCACCGCCTACCTGTACTCGACCTACGAGGAGGAGTGCGAGGCGAATCCCTCCAACCGGCGCAAGATCATGATCCTGGGCGGCGGACCGAATCGCATCGGGCAGGGCATCGAATTCGACTACTGCTGCGTGCACGCCGCCATGGCGCTGCGCGAAGACGGTTTCGAGACGCTGATGGTGAATTGCAATCCCGAGACCGTCTCGACTGACTACGACACCTCGGACCGCTTGTACTTCGAGCCGCTGACCTTCGAAGACGTCATGGAGATCATCGAGAAGGAAAAGCCCGAAGGGGTGATCGTGCAGTTCGGCGGGCAGACCCCCCTGAAACTCTCGCGGGCACTGGCCGCGGCAGGGGCGCCCATCATCGGAACCAGCCCGGACAGCATCGATGCCGCCGAGGACCGCGAGCGGTTTCAAAAGCTGGTCACCTCGTTGAAGCTCAAACAGCCTGCCAATGCGTCGGCGCGCACCGAGGAGTCGGCGGTGCTGCTGGCGCGGGAAGTCGGATTTCCGCTGGTGGTGCGCCCGAGCTACGTCCTGGGCGGCCGCGCGATGGAAGTGGTGTTCAACGAGGATGATCTTCGCCAGTACATGATCGACGCGATGAAGGTGTCGAACGAGAGTCCCGTGCTGCTGGATCGCTTTCTCGATCTCGCCATCGAGGTGGACGTCGACGCGGTGAGCGACGGGCAGGACGTATTGATCGGCGGCATCATGGAGCACATCGAGCAGGCCGGCGTGCATTCGGGCGACTCCAGCTGTTCCCTGCCGCCGAACGGACTGTCGCAGGAGACCCAGGACGAACTGCGCGCACAAACGCGCAAACTTGCCAAGGCCCTGAACGTCGTCGGCTTGATGAACATTCAATTCGCCATCCAAAGCGGCGTGATCTACATTCTCGAGGTGAATCCGAGGGCCTCGCGCACCGTTCCGTTCGTCTCCAAGGCGACCGGCATACCCCTGGCCAAGGTCGCGGCACGCGTCATGACGGGCAAGACCCTGGCGATGCAGGAGCGCACCACCGAACGCATACCGCCGTATTTCTCCGTCAAGGAAGCGGTTTTCCCGTTCGTCAAATTTCCAGAGGCGGATCCCATCCTCGGACCGGAAATGAAGTCCACCGGCGAGGTGATGGGCACGGGACACACCTTCGGCGAAGCCTACGCCAAGGCGCAGGCCGCCTCGGGAGTGACCTTGCCGACGCACGGCCTCTGCTTCATCAGCGTGCGCGACCGCGACAAGCCCGGCGCCGTGGCGCTCGCGAAGATGCTGATCGAGCGCGGCTTCGAGATTGCGGCCACCGGCGGAACTTCCCTGGTGCTCGAAGAGGCGGGAGTGAGCTGCCGTCGGGTCAACAAGGTCAGGGAGGGTCGCCCGCACGTCGTCGATATGATAAAAAACGACGAAGTGGCGTTGATCGTCAATACCACCGAAGGCAAGCAGGCGGTGCGCGAGTCGCGCTCGATTCGGCGCGAGGCGGTCGCCAGGAAGGTGACCTACTACACGACGGTGGCGGGAGCGCGCGCGACGTGCGACGCGCTCGATCATTTGGGCGATATTGAAGTGAATCGGCTGCAGGATTTGCACAAGGAAATGTTGGCGTGAAGCGAACCCCCATGACCCTTCGCGGCGCCGAGCGGCTGCGGACGGAGCTCAAGCAGCTCAAGAGCGAAGCTCGTCCGAACGTCATCAAGGCGATCGCGGAAGCGCGCGCCCACGGGGATTTGAGCGAGAACGCCGAATATCACGCGGCCCGCGAGCAGCAGAGCTTCATCGAAGGGCGCATCAACGACATCGAGAACCGCCTGTCGAATTCCGAGGTGATCGACGTCACCAAGTTGAGCGCGAGCGGACGCGTCGTGTTCGGCGCGACGATGGAACTCGAGGATCAGGACGGCGGCAACAAGGTGGTGTATCAATTGGTCGGCGACGATGAGGCGAACATCAAACAGGGACTGTTGTCCGTCTCCTCGCCGATCGCCCGCGCGCTGATCGGCAAGTCCCAAGGGGATGTGGTGGATGTCACCACGCCCGGCGGCACCCGCACCTACGAGATCGTGTCGGTCCGCTACCTGTGAGCGCCATGCGGGCGGCATTTCGGGTGCTGCTCGTGCTGTGGGCGGGCAGTCTGTGGTCGCTCGCGGCGTGGGTCGCGCCCACGCTGTTCTCCGCGCAGAGCGACCGGCACCTGGCGGGCCTGCTGGCGGCGCGCCTGTTCGCCGTCGAGACCTATCTGGGCGTGTGCACCGCCGTATTCGCCGCACTGCTGCCGGGCCGCGGCAAATTTAAATTAGGATATGCCGCGGCCGCGCTTTTGGCATTGAATCAATGGGGTTTCGCACCCCTCATGGCCGAGGCGCGCGTGCGCGGCTCGGCGGCTGCCTTGAGCTTCGGTGCCTGGCACGGCGTGTCGGCGGCGGTCTACGTCCTGGCCTGCCTCGCCATGGTGGTGCTGATTTGCAAGGAGCGCTACGACTGAACGCGCAGTCTCAAGGGGAAAAGCGTACGAGCGGCCGGGGCAGCCGGGCACGGCATGTTCGAGCCAGCGCTCTCGCGCGGCGTCAGTCCGGAAGCAGGATTTTCGCCAGCTCCTTGCGCTGCCGGTAGAAAACCCCGACATTCCCCACCCGCTGCACCAGGGTGCTGGCGGTCCGGGCCGCAAGATCGTCCAATGCGGCATTGCGGGCGCTGCGCTCCCCGATCCGGGCGCTGACCTTGACCAGTTCGTGATCGGTCAGGGCGCGATCGAGTTCGTTCACGACCCCGTCGGTGAGTCCGGCATTTCCCAGCATGACGATCGGGCTCATGGGGTGGGCGAGACGCCGCAAGTGCTTCTTTTGTTTCTCTGACAGTGCCACTGCGAGATTATAGTCGCATCCCTACCATGCCCAAGCGTTCAAAAAGCAGTGCTCGCTGGCTCGCCGAGCACGCGAGCGATGAGTTCGTCAAGCGGGCGCAGAAGGAAGGCTGGCGCTCGCGCGCCGTGTTCAAGCTGGCGCAGATCCAGGAAACCGAGCGCCTGCTGCGGCCGGGAATCCGTTGCGTCGACCTGGGCGCGGCCCCCGGGGGCTGGAGCCAGTACGCGGCGCGCATCGCCGGCGGCACCGGCCGCATCGTGGCCACGGACATCCTGGCCATGGACGCCATTCCCGGCGTCGATTTCGTGCAGGGCGATTTTCGCGAGGCGGCGGTGCTGGAGGAGGTTTTGCGCCGGGTCGGCGCCGATAAAGTGGACCTTGTTTTGTCCGATATGGCCCCCAACATGGCTGGCATAGATGCGGTGGACCAGCCCCGATCGATGTATTTGGCGGAGCTGGCCCTTGAGTTTGCGGATCGTGTGTTGGCCCCGGGAGGCGATTTGCTGTTGAAATTGTTCCAGGGGGCCGGATTCGAGCAAATCATCAAGGATGCGCGCAGCCGGTATGCCCGGGTGGTGACCAAAAAGCCGAAGGCGTCACGAACCCGCAGCCCTGAGATCTATCTGTTGGCGCGGCAGTTTGGGATGGTGTAAGTTCGGGGGGCCCACCTTGGGGAACGCCCGCCCGCATATTTTGTCGTAATGTCTTACGGCTGTAGGTGAAACTTGAACGATTTGACGAAGCAAATTCTCCTCTGGGTCGCGTTGGCGGTCATTCTGCTCGCTATTTTCAGCCAATTCGGGATGCGCACCGGACAGCCGGCCACCATCGATTACTCCCAATTCCTCTCCGAAGTTAAGAGCAACAACGTCGATTCGGTGACGCTCAAGGGCGAGATCATCGAGGGCAAGCGGCGCTCCTCCGGCGAGTCGTTCGTCACCTATAACCCCGAGACCAACAACACCGCACTGATCGGCTTGATGCAGTCCCAGGGAGTCAAATTCCGGGGTGAGCCGCCGAAACAGCAGTCGGTGATCCTGCAGCTGCTCATCTCCGCCTTTCCGATATTGATTCTCATCGGTTTCTGGGCCTATTTCATGCGACAAATGCAGGGGGCATCCGGCGGCCGGGGGGCCATGTCGTTCGGCAAGAGCCGGGCGCGCCTGTTGGGCGAGGACCAGGTGAACGTGACCTTTGCCGACGTGGCGGGCGTCGAAGAAGCTAAACAAGAAGTGGTCGAAATCGTCGACTTCTTGAAAGATCCCGGCAAGTTCCAGAAACTTGGCGGCAAGATTCCGAAAGGGGTGCTCATGGTCGGTTCCCCCGGAACCGGCAAGACGCTGCTGGCCCGCGCCATTGCCGGTGAGGCAAAGGTGCCGTTTTTCACCATCTCCGGCTCTGATTTCGTCGAAATGTTCGTCGGCGTGGGCGCTTCGCGCGTGCGCGACATGTTCGAGCAGGCGAAGAAGCACGCTCCGTGCATCATTTTCATCGACGAAATCGACGCGGTGGGCCGCCATCGCGGAGCGGGCCTCGGCGGCGGACACGATGAGCGTGAGCAGACCCTGAACCAGTTGCTGGTCGAGATGGATGGTTTCGAGGGCAATGAAGGCATCATCGTGATCGCAGCCACCAACCGTCCGGATGTGCTCGATCCGGCGCTGCTGCGCCCCGGCCGCTTCGACCGCCAAGTGGTCGTGCCCCTGCCCGATGTCCGCGGCCGCGAGCAGATCCTCAAGGTGCACATGCGCAAGGTGCCGCTGGGCGACAACGTGAAGCCGTCGGTGATCGCGCGCGGCACGCCGGGCTTCTCCGGCGCGGACCTCGCGAACCTGGTGAACGAGGCGGCTTTGTTCGCGGCGCGGGGCAACAAGCGCTCGGTCACGATGGAAGAATTCGAACGCGCGAAGGACAAGATAATGATGGGCGCCGAACGGCGATCCATGGTCATGACCGAGGAGGAGAAGCGCAACACCGCGTATCACGAATCGGGACACGCCATCGTGGGCCTCAGCGTTCCCGAGCACGACCCGGTGTACAAGGTGACCATCATTCCCCGCGGCCGTGCGCTGGGCGTCACCATGTTCCTGCCGGAAGCGGATCGCTACAGCACCAGCAAGCGCCAGCTCGAAAGCCGCATCGCCACGCTGTTCGGCGGCCGCGTCGCAGAGGAGTTGGTTTTCGGCGCCGATGCGGTCACGACCGGGGCGTCCAACGACATCGAGCGGGCCACCGAATTGGCGCGCAACATGGTGACCCGCTGGGGCTTGTCGGACCGCCTGGGTCCGCAGACCTACAGCGAAGAGTCGGGCGAAGTGTTCTTGGGCCGCAGCGTCACCCAGCACAAACAGGTGTCGGACGTGACCGCACACGTGATCGATGAAGAAGTGCGCCGCGTGATCGACAGCAACTATCAGCGGGCCTACAAAATCCTGCAGTCCAACATGGACAAACTTCAGGCCATGTCGGAAGCCTTGATCAAGTACGAGACCATCGACGAAGAACAGATCAAGGACATCATGGAGGGCCGCGTACCGCGTCCTCCGCGCGATTGGGACGACACGCCGACACCGACTCCGCGCGGTCCGACGACGGAGAAGCCCGCGCCGCCTTTGGTGAACCCGGCCGGTCAGCACTAAGGCGGGCTGGAGGTCGGAAAGACGTCCCTGCCTTTCACGTTCCGGGAAGCGCGCCCAGGCTCCGCCCGCTGGGTTTGTCCGTCGCGCATCGCGAGTCTCGAGCCATCAACAATTTCCAATGCAGTGGCGTTGTAGAAACAGAACGATTGATCTGACGCGTCCTGTGGTCATGGGAATCTTGAACGTGACGCCGGATTCGTTTTCCGACGGCGACCGCTACGCAACGCTCGAGGCAGCGTTGCTGCGCGCCAGGCGCATCGAGGAGGAGGGTGCGGTCATCATCGATGTGGGCGGGGAGTCGACCCGGCCGGGTGCCGCCGCCGTGGAGGAGGCGGTGGAAATCGCCAGAGTCCTGCCGGTCATCGAGGGCATCGCCGCGGCGTCGGATATCGCGATCTCGATCGACACGAGCAAGCCGAAGGTGATGGCGGCCGCGGCCGCCGCGGGCGCTTGCATCGTCAATGACGTATACGCCCTGCGGGCGCCGGGCGCGCGGGACTGGGCCGCGGCCTCCAAAGTGGGCGTCTGTCTGATGCACATGCAGGGCGAGCCGCGTACGATGCAGCACAGTCCGCACTACGATGACGTGGTCGCGGAGGTATGCGCGTTTCTCGCGCGCGAACGGGATGCGTGCATCGAAGCCGGCATCGCACGCGAGGCGATCGTGCTCGATCCGGGGATTGGTTTCGGCAAGGGGCTCACACATAACATGGCGCTGCTCAAGGATCTGTCGCGCTTCGCTGCGCTGAACTCGCCGCTCCTGGTCGGGGTTTCGCGCAAGAGCTTCATCGGGCGAATTCTTGGGCGACCCGTCGACGAGCGGCTCTACGGCGGCTTGGGGCTGGCGGCGCTTGCGGTGAGCAAGGGCGCGCGCATCGTGCGCACCCACGACGTCGCGGCCACCCGCCAAGCGATCGACATGGTGAGCGCGGTCATGCAAGGAATCGACAATTGAGCAGGATTTTCGGCACCGACGGGGTACGAGGCAGGGTGGGCGAATCGCCCATGACCGTGGATTTTGCACTGCGGCTGGCGAGTGCCGCCGCCCGCGTGCTGGCTCCAGGCGGCGGTCGCGTGCTCATCGGCAAGGACACGCGCGTGTCCGGTTACATGTTCGAGTCCGCGCTCGAAGCAGGATTCGTTGCCGCGGGCGTGGATGTCATGCTGATCGGTCCCCTGCCGACGCCGGGCATCGCCTACATGACGCAGCGGTTGGAATGCAGTTTCGGCGTCGTGATCAGCGCTTCGCACAATAGCTATCAGGACAATGGCATCAAATTCTTCGATGCCACCGGCAGCAAGCTCTCCAACGATGCGGAGAGCGCCATCGAGCGGCTGCTCGACAGCCCGGTGGTGACCCAGGAGTCCCAGCACCTGGGCAAAGCGATCCGCATCGACCGCAGCCGGACGCAATATCAGCAGTTTTGCGCATCCACCATTCCGGCGGGAATGAATCTGCAGGGTTTCAAGATCGTCATCGATTGCGCCAACGGTGCAGGGTACAAGGTGGCGCCGCGCGTTCTCGCCGATTTGGGCGCCGAGATCGTGCCGATCGGATGCTCGCCGAACGGCCGCAATATCAACGATGGCTGCGGATCGACGGCGCCGGAACTGCTGCAGCTCACGGTGCCGGGGGTGCGCGCGCAGCTCGGCATGGCCCTCGACGGGGACGGGGACCGGGTGGTGATGGTGGACGAGCTGGGGCGCTGCGTGGACGGCGATCAGCTGCTGTACATCCTGGCCAAGGCGGCCCACGACCGGGGGGAACTCAAGGGTCCGGTGGTCGGCACGGTGATGAGCAACCTCGGGCTCGAGCATGCGCTCGCCGAGATCGGCGTCGAGTTTCGCCGCGCCCAGGTCGGCGACCGCCACGTGCTCGCCATGCTCAATGAGGTGGGCGGCACCCTGGGCGGCGAGACCTCGGGCCATATCCTGTGTTTGGAAAAGACCACGACCGGCGATGGCCTGATCAGCGCCCTGCAGGTGCTCAAGGTGATGAAGCAAACCGGCGCCGGACTCGCGGAATTGAGTGCCGGGATGCGCAGGTATCCGCAGGTGCTCCTCAACGTGCGGGTGGCCGAGCGCTTCGATCCGCTGCAGGAGCCCTTGGTCCTGAAAGTGGTGCAGGAGGTGGAACGGCGATTCGAGGGTCGTGGCCGCATCGTGCTGCGCGCCTCCGGCACGGAACCCGTAATCCGGGTCATGGTTGAAGGGTACGATGCAGGGCTGGTGAAGCAGGGAGCGCGCGAGATCGCGGCGGTCGTTGAAGCGGCCGCGGCGCGGACGAAGCATCCCATCCCCTGAGGACTTGCAGTTAGCCGGCCGCGCGGCTAATCTTCGCCGCCTTTCCCGCAGGGGCAAACGCCCGAAGGTAGCCTATGCGTCGTCAGATGGTCGCGGGTAATTGGAAGATGCACGGCTCTCACGCCGCCAATCAAGCATTGCTCGCCGAATTGGAGATGAGTCTCAAGGCCGAATGGCCGATCGACATCGTGGTCTTTCCGCCTTATGTCTATTTGAGCGACGCGATCCGCACCTTGGAGGGCAGCCGCATCGGCGTTGGTGCGCAGGATGTGTGTGCGGAGACCGGCGGAGCCTTCACAGGCCAGGTGTCGGCCGCGATGCTCAAGGACGTGGGGTGCAGCCACGTCATCGTCGGGCATTCGGAGCGCCGCCGCTGGTATCACGAGGATGATGCCTTGGTGGCGCGGAAGTTCGCGGCGGCGCTGGCCGCCGGCCTCACTCCGGTGCTGTGCGTCGGGGAGACCTTGGAGGAGAGGGAAGCAAAACTGACGGAGTCCGTCATCGCCCGGCAGCTCGATGCCGTGATCATGCACGGAGTGGGCGGTTTCGCGCGGGCCATCCTTGCGTATGAGCCGGTGTGGGCCATCGGGACGGGCCGCACGGCCTCGCCGGAACAGGCTCAGGAGGTTCACTCCTTCCTGCGCAATCGCATTAACGCGCAAGATGCTAAGATGGCGCGCCATTTGCGGATCCTGTACGGCGGCAGCGTCAAGGCCGGCAATGCAGCGGAGCTGTTTCAAATGCCCGACGTGGATGGCGGCTTGGTGGGTGGCGCTTCCTTGAGCGCCGATGAGTTCAAGCAGATTTGCGCGGCTGCGGCCGCTCAGCATTGAGAGATTGCCTATGTTGCGTGGATTGATTCTGGGTGTGCATATATTGCTGGCGTTCTTCATCATTGCGCTCGTGCTCATGCAGCGCGGCAAGGGTGCAGAAGCGGGAGCCGGCTTCGGATCCGGCGCATCCGGCACGGTGTTCGGCGCGCGCGGCACCAGCACCTTGTTTTCGAAATTGACTGCGGTATTTGCGGCGATGTTCTTCGCCACCAGTTTGACGCTGGCGTATTTGGGCGCGCGCCCGACCGCCGAGCCGGCCAGTGTGCTGGAGCGCGCAGCTCAGGCTGCCGCCGCCGCGCAAAAGCCGGCCGTTCCGGCGACTCCGTTGAAGAAGTGACACAGGCCGACGTGGCGAAATTGGTAGACGCGCTAGTTTGAGGGGCTAGTGGGGCAACCTGTGCCGGTTCGACTCCGGCCGTCGGCACCATCACTTTAATGTGGGTCTAATGTTCTGTTGCAATCCTTTACGCAACGCAACACGCGCTCGCCTGATACAATTATGGTCAATTGACGTGGTCGGACGCTGATGATGCTGCGACAGTACTTACCGATATTGATCTTCATGGGTTTGGCGGGTGTCCTGGGGCTCGCGCTGTTCACCATCGGCTGGATTTTGGGCCCGCGCCGTCCGGACGCGGAAAAGCTCTCTCCCTACGAGTGCGGATTCGAGGCATTCGAGGATTCTCGAATGCGCTTCGACGTTCGCTACTATCTGGTGGCCATCATCTTCATCGTGTTCGACTTGGAAATCGCGTTCTTCTTCCCGTGGGCCGTATCATTGCGGCACACCGGCGTCTTTGGCCTGCTCGCCATGCTGATCTTCGCCTTGGTTCTGGTCATCGCGCTGGTGTACGACTACAAAAAAGGGGCGCTTGAATGGGATTAGAAGCCGTGTCCGCCGACACCAGCACCGTGCGCGGCTTCGAAGTGACCACCGTAGACAAGCTGATCAATTGGGCTCGTACGGGATCGCTGTGGCCGATGACCTTCGGCCTCGCCTGCTGTGCCGTCGAAATGATGCAGGCGGGCGCCGCCCGCTACGACCTCGACCGGTTCGGAATCGTATTCCGGCCGAGTCCGCGGCAATCCGACGTGATGATCGTGGCTGGAACCCTGGTGAACAAGATGGCGCCCGCCTTGCGCAAGGTGTACGACCAGATGGCGGAGCCGCGATGGGTGATCTCCATGGGCTCCTGTGCGAACGGCGGCGGCTACTATCATTATTCGTACGCCGTCGTTCGCGGCTGCGACCGCATCGTGCCCGTCGACGTGTACGTCCCGGGGTGTCCGCCCACCGCGGAAGCGTTGATCTACGGAATCATCCAGCTGCAGAACAAGATCAAGCGCAACAAGGCGATCATCCGATGAGCGCGGAATCGGGCGACGCGGCGGTCGTGGCAGCGCCGACCCGCCTTCAGAGGCTTGGCATCGCGCTCAACTCGGCGTTGCCCGGCAAATTGCAGGCGGTTGCGAACCATGCGGGCGAGCTGACCTACGAGGTGGCCGGCGATCAGTTGCTGAACGTGGCCCAGGTGCTGCGCGACGGCGCGGACCTCAAGTTCGAGATGTGCATGGACGTGTGCGGAGTGGATTATCTCGAGCACGGACGCGCCGAATGGAAGACCCAGGACGCCACCACCTCCGGATTCAGCCGCGGCGTCTCGCGCTGGAAGGCTGCCGACGGAACCCGACCGCCCGACCAGCCCGCCGGCCGCCGATTTGCAGTCGTCTATCATCTGCTGTCGATTTCGCTCAATCACCGCCTGCGCCTGCGCGTGTTTTGCGCCGACGACGCCGAGCCCATGGTGGATTCGGTCGCGGGCGTCTGGGCCGGCGCCAACTGGTTCGAGCGCGAAGCGTTCGACCTGTTCGGCATCATGTTCCGGGGCCATCCGGATCTGCGCCGGCTGCTCACCGACTACGGCTTCATCGGACATCCGTTTCGCAAGGATTTTCCGCTCTCGGGCAACGTGGAAGTGCGCTATGACCCGGAAAAAGGGCGCGTCGTGTATCAGCCCGTGACCATCGAGCCGCGCGTGCTCGTGCCGAAAGTGATTCGCCACGATAATCGCTATGATCCCGCACTGACCAACGCTCCGGTCGGCACCAACGGAAAACCCAGTGGCTGAGATCCGCAACTACACCATGAATTTCGGGCCGCAGCACCCGGCGGCGCACGGCGTGCTGCGTCTGGTGCTGGAGATGGACGGCGAAGTGATTCAGAAGGCCGATCCGCACGTCGGGCTCCTGCATCGCGCAACCGAGAAGCTCGCGGAGAGCAAGCCCTTCAATCAGTCGATCGGCTACATGGACCGGCTGGACTATGTGTCGATGATGTGCAACGAGCACGCCTACGTCATGGCGATCGAAAAGCTGTTGGGAATAGAGCCGCCGCTGCGCGCCCAATACATCCGAGTGATGTTCGACGAGATCACGCGCATCCTCAATCATCTCATGTGGCTGGGGGCCCACGGCCTCGACATCGGCGCCATGACGGTGTTCCTGTACTGTTTCCGCGAGCGGGAAGACCTGATGGACTGCTACGAGGCGGTGTCGGGAACCCGCATGCACGCAACGTATTACCGGCCGGGCGGCGTATACCGGGACCTGCCGGATTCGATGCCCAAGTACCAGTATTCCGAGTGGCGCAGCAAGAAGGACGTGGATCGCCTCAATGAGCGCCGCTCAGGGGGACTGCTCGATTTCATCGCGGATTTCACCAAACGCTTTCCCGCCTGCATCGACGACTACGAGACGCTGCTCACCGACAACCGCATCTGGAAGCAGCGCACGGTGAACATCGGCGTGGTGGGCCCGGAGCGCGCCATGCAGCTGGGTTTCTCCGGCCCGATGCTGCGCGGCTCCGGTGTCGAATGGGATCTGCGCAAGAAGCAGCCCTACGACGTATACGAGCGGATGGATTTCGACATCCCCGTCGGGGTGAACGGCGATTGCTACGACCGCTACCTGGTGCGGATCGAGGAACTGCGCCAGTCGACGCGCATCGTCGATCAGTGCGTGGCATGGCTCAGGGCCAACCCGGGTCCCGTGATGATCGACGACCGCAAGGTGCGGCCGCCGCGGCGCGAGGAGATGAAGGGCGACATGGAATCGCTGATCCACCACTTCAAACTCATGACCGAAGGGTACTGCGTGCCGGAAGGCGAGACGTACGCCGCGGTGGAGGCTCCGAAGGGGGAACTCGGCGTGTACCTGGTGTCCGACGGTGCCAACAAACCCTATCGCATGAAGGTGCGGGCACCGGGCTTTGCGCATCTCGCCTCGCTCGATGAGATGGTGCGCGGACACATGCTCGCGGACGTCGTGGCGGTCATCGGGACACAAGACATCGTTTTCGGCGAGATCGATCGATGAGCGCCGAGTTGTCCGAGCACGTGCGCGAAGAGATCGACCGCTGGGTCGCGAAGTTTCCGCCCGACCGCAAACGTTCCGCGGTGATTTCGGCGCTGCACGCCGTGCAGCACGAGAACCATGGATACCTGACCCCAGAGCTCATGGATGCGGTGGCCGCCTACCTGGGGCTTGCGCCCATCCAGGTCTACGAGGTGGCGACGTTCTACTCCATGTTCGAGACCAAGCCCGTCGGCCGTCACCACGTGTCGGTGTGCACCAATATTTCCTGCATGCTGCGCGGCTCGCAGGAAGTGGTAGACCGGATCGAGAAGAAGCTCGGGATCAAGACGGGTGAAAGCACGCCGGACGGGCGGATCTACCTGAAGCGCGAAGAGGAATGCCTCGCGGCCTGCACCGGCGCACCCATGATGATGGTGGACCATGTGTTCCATGAGAATCTGACGCCAGAGAGCATCGACAAGATTCTGGATGAATTGACATGAGCGGAGCTTAAGCGGATGTCTTACGAGCAGAATCTGGTGTTGTTCGAGGCGCTCAAGCACGAGCGCCCGTGGACGCTGGCAGGCTATCGTCAATTCGGCGGCTACGAGGCATGGGAGAAGATCCTGCGCGAACAGACGCCGCGCGAGAAGATCATCGAGGAAGTCAAAGCCTCGGGGCTGCGCGGCAGGGGCGGGGCGGCGTTCCCCACGGGCGTGAAGTGGAGCTTCATGCCGCGCTCCTCGCCCGCACAGAAGTATGCCGTGTGCAATTCGGACGAATCCGAACCCGGCACCTGTCATGACCGCGACATCCTGCGATACAACCCGCATTCGGTCATCGAGGGCATGGCCATCGGCGGCTATGCGATGACGGCCACGGTGGGCTACAACTACATTCGCGGAGAATTCCTGGGCGAACCCATCCCGCGCTTCGAAGCGGCGCTGGCCGAGGCGTATGCCGCGGGACTGCTCGGCAAGAACATCCAGGGGAGCGGAGTGGACTTCGATCTGCACATGTTCATCGGGGCGGGTGCGTACATCTGCGGAGAAGAAACGGCGCTTCTCGAATCACTCGAGGGCAAGCCGGGCAAGCCGCGCTTCAAGCCGCCGTTTCCGGCGAATTTCGGACTGTTCGGCAAGCCGACCACGATCAACAACACCCAGAGTTTCGCCTCGGTTCCCGCCATCATGCGCAAGGGAGCGGCGTGGTTTGCGGGCTTGGGGCCGGTCAATTCGGGCGGCACCGTGATTTTTTCCGTCTCCGGGCACGTCGAGAAGCCGGGCAACTTTGAACTGCCCATGGGGATTCCCTTCAAGGACTTGATGGCGCTGGCCGGAGGCGTCTGGAAGGGGCGCAAGCTCAAGGCGGTCATTCCCGGAGGATCATCCTGCATGGTGTTGCCCGCCGATGTGATGTGGACCGTCAACATGGACTACGACGCGCTCAAGAAGGCGGGCTCCTCCTTCGGCACCGGCGCCGTGATCGTCATGGACGAGACGACCTGCATGGTGCGCGCGCTGGAGCGCCTGGCACGATTCTATATGTCGGAGTCCTGCGGGCAATGTACGCCCTGCCGCGAGGGCACGGGGTGGCTCGACCGGATGCTGAAGCGAATCATCGCCGGACAGGGCCGCAGCGAGGATCTCGGCCTTCTGCTGGATGTCGCGAACCGAATCGAGGGCCACACGATCTGCGCGCTGGGCGATGCGGCCGCATGGCCGGTGCAGAGCTTCCTGAAGCACTTCCGGCACGAGTTCCAATACATGATCGAGCACAAGGGCCGGTCGATCGTCGACGGAGCGGGCGGCGCCGTGGCGGCCGTGGCGGCATAGGGCAGAGCATGAGCGACGACACGGTCAACATCGAAGTGAACGGAGTGCCTCTCAAGGCGCGCAAGGGTCAGATGATCATGCAGGTCACCGATCCGGCTGACATCTACATTCCGCGCTTCTGCTATCACGACAAGCTGACCGTCGCGGCCAACTGCCGCATGTGCCTGGTCGAGGTGGAGAAGGCGCCGAAGCCGATGCCGGCGTGCGCCACGCCGGTGACGGAAGGCATGAAGGTGTTCACCAAGTCGCCGAAGGCGGTTGCCGCGCAAAGAGCGACGATGGAGTTCCTGCTGATCAATCATCCCCTCGATTGCCCGATTTGCGATCAGGGCGGCGAGTGCGAATTGCAGGACCTGGCCCTGGGCTACGGGCGCGATATTTCCCGCTTCCACGAACGCAAGCGAGTCGTCAAAGACAAGAACCTGGGGCCGCTGGTGTCGACCGACATGACACGCTGCATCCATTGCACCCGTTGCGTGCGATTCGGTCAGGAGATCCAGGGCTACCCGCAGATGGGCACCGTCGGGCGGGGCGAAAACATGGAGATCGGCACCTACATCGAGCACAGCGTCGACCACGAGCTGTCGGCGAACATCATCGATTTGTGTCCGGTAGGCGCGCTCAACAACAAGCCGTTCCGCTACCACGCACGGGCATGGGAGATGACGCAGCAGGCGCTCGTGTCGCCGCACGATGCGTTCGGCACCAACCTGTACGCCCACGTGCTGCGCGGCAAGGTGATGCGCATCGTGCCGCGCGAAAACGAGGAGATCAATGAAACCTGGATCGCGGACCGCGACCGGTTCGGCTTCGAAGGGATGTATTCGGCGGAGCGGGTGTCGCAACCCATGCTGCGCATCGACGGCGTGCTGCAAACGGTCGAATGGGAGGTCGCTTTGGCGGCGGCGGCGGAGGGCCTGCAGAAGGTGGCCGCGGCGCGGGGCGGGGCGGCTGCGGGATTCCTGGCCTCGCCGATGGCGACCCTCGAGGAGCTGTATCTTCTCGCGCGGATTGCGCGGGGAGTTGGCAGCGCCAACATCGACCATCGCCTGCGGCAGCTCGACTTTCGCGCGCAGGAACATGACGCGCCGTACCCGAATCTCGGACTCAAGATCGCCGACGTCGAGCGCCTCGAGGGCGTCCTCGTGATCGGCTCGAATTTGCGCCATGAAATGCCGCTGCTGGCGCACCGTCTGCGCAAGGCCGCGGTGCGGGCCTCGGGCGCCAAGGTGGCGTTCCTCAATCCGCGCCGCTTCGACTACATGTTTCCCGTCGCCGCCTACGCCGTGGCCGAGAGCGATCTGGTCGACGAACTGACGGCGGTGGTGCGCGCGGCCGCCGCGGCGGCCAACAAGCCGGTGCCGGCCGGTGTCGGAACCGCAGCGGTCAACGATACTCACAGCGCGGTTGTCGGTGCGCTGATGAACGGCGC
The DNA here is from genome assembly GCA_963727045.1 of uncultured Gammaproteobacteria bacterium. Lineage (GTDB taxonomy): Bacteria > Pseudomonadota > Gammaproteobacteria > Steroidobacterales > Steroidobacteraceae > Bog-1198. Next base: position 471,849 of record CAVSES010000001.1, read on the forward strand.
GCGGCATGCCGTCATCCTTGGCACCCTGGCGCAGAGACATCCCGCCTACGCGCAGCTCAAAGCACTTGCCGCGATGCTGGGGGACTTGTGCGCCGCGAGCGTCGGCTGCATCACCGAAGGCGCCAATGCGGCGGGGGCGCACCTGGCGGGCGCGGTGCCGCACCGCGAACCCGGGGGTGCTGCGGCGGCGAAGGCGGGTCTGTCGGCGCGCGCCATGCTGGAGGCCGCCCTGCCGGCCTACGTACTGTTCGGCGCTCTTGATCCCGCGTCCGACTTCGGCGTCGATGCGCGCGCTCTGGGGGCGGCGGAGTTGCTGATCGCCGTCACTACTCATCTGCCCGAGAGTCTGCGCGCGACCGCGCACGTCGTACTGCCCATCGGATCTTTCGCCGAAACCTCGGGCACGTTCGTGAATGCCGAGGGACGCTGGCAGAGCTGGGCGGGCGCCGCAAGACTGCCGGGGGAGAGCCGGCCGGGCTGGAAGGTGCTGCGGGTGCTCGCGAATCTCCTGAACGTGCACGGCGTCGATTATGTGAGCTCCGAGGAGATTCGCGACGCTTTGCGCGCCGTGTGCGGCGACCGCGGCGCGATGCCGGGCGCCGGTGCGCAGCCGGCGCCGCACGGGATGCCGAACGGGCAGACCCCGACCGGGGCGTGGGTGGATATTCCGCCGTACCAGTGCGATGCGCTGGTGCGCGGGTCCGAGGCATTGGCGAAGACCAAGGACGGGCGCATGGCCCGCACCGTGATCTGACATGTGGGACTGGAGTCCCATCCGCGATTGGTTGTCCGGCGTCATCACGCCGTACTGGACCTTTCCGCTGCTCCTTGCCGTGCAGACGTTGATGGTCATGATCTGCATCATTCTCACCATGGCCTTCTACACCTTGGCGGAGCGCAAGGTGATCGGCTGGATACAAGCGCGCAGAGGACCGAATCGCGTCGGCGGCCTCTTGATCCCGGGATTGGCGCAGCCGTTTGCCGATGTGGTCAAGCTCATCTTCAAGGAAATCGTCATACCGGCGGATTCGAACGGATTCCTGTTCCGCTTGGCGCCCTTTCTGGCGCTGGTGCCCGCGCTCGCCATCTGGGCGGTGATTCCGCTGCGGCCCGAGCATGCATTCGCCAACATCGACGCAGGATTGCTCTACATCCTCGCGCTCACCTCGATGGGCGTGTACGGCATCATCCTCGCGGGCTGGGCCGCCAATTCAAAATACGCATTTCTGGGCGCCATGCGCTCGGCCGCCCAAATCGTGGCCTATGAAATCGCCATGGGCTTCGCCATGGTCGGCGTGCTGATGGCGGCGGGAAGCCTCAACATCGGGGACATCATTCGCGCGCAAGCGGGACTGTTCGGCTGGAATTGGACGTGGTTGTTCCCGCTGCTGATGGTGTATTTCATTTCAGGCGTCGCGGAAACCAACCGCGCGCCGTTCGACGTGGCCGAGGGCGAATCGGAAATCGTCGCCGGCTTTCATGTCGACTATTCGGGCATGGCGTTCGCGCTCTTCTTCATCGCCGAATACGTCAACATGATCCTCATTTCCGCGCTCACGGTGGTCTTTTTCTTCGGCGGATGGCTCTCGCCCTTCGATGGGTGGCTGCCGGCCGGCTCGCTGCTGGTGGAACCCGGCTTCTGGTGGTTCGGTCTGAAGATCCTCTTCCCGATGTTCGCGTTCCTGTGGTTGCGCGCGACGTTCCCCCGCTATCGCTACGACCAGATCATGCGCCTCGGCTGGAAGGCGCTGATACCCGTCACGCTGGTGTGGCTGCTGGTCGAGGGCGTCATGGTGTATTTGCACGTGGGTCCGTGGAAGGGGCATCTCTAATGCAGGGTATTCGCAATTTCCTGAAGACCTTCCTGCTCTGGGAGCTTCTGCAGGGCCTGTGGGTCACCATGAAGGGGCTGTTCGCGCCCAAGGTCACGTTGAACTATCCGGAGGAGAAGACCCCGCAGAGCAACCGGTTTCGCGGCCTGCATGCGCTGCGCCGCTATCCGAACGGCGAGGAGCGCTGCATCGCCTGCAAGCTTTGCGAAGCGGTGTGTCCCGCGCTCGCCATCACCATCGAGTCGGACGTGAGCGCCGATGGGACGCGCCGTACGACCCGCTACGACATCGACCTCTTCAAGTGCATTTATTGCGGCTTTTGCGAAGAGGCCTGTCCGGTCGACGCCATCGTCGAGACGCGCCTGCTCGAGTATCACATGGAGAATCGCGGCGAGAACATCATGAGCAAGGACAAGCTGCTCGGCATCGGCGAACGCTACGAAGCCATGATTGCGGCCGACCGCGCCGCCGACGCGCGGTACCGGTGATGTTTCCGACCATACTCTTCTTCGTTTTCGCGGGCGTTCTCGTCGCGGCCGCGCTCGGCGTCATTCTGGCCCGAAATCCGGTCTACTCGGCGCTGCTCCTGGTGCTTTGCTTCTTCAACAGCGCCGTCATCTGGCTGCTGCTCGACGCCGAATTCCTCGGGATAGTCCTGGTGCTGGTCTACGTCGGCGCGGTGATGGTGTTGTTCCTGTTCGTGGTCATGATGCTGGACGTGAATATTTCCGAGCTGCGCGAGGGAATGGCGAACTACTGGCCGCTCGCGGTCGCGGTGGCGGGCTTCGTGGTCTTCGCCATCATCAACGTCATCGTCGTCAAGCACCTGGGCGGGGTGACCATGAGAACCGCGCCGAACATCGCCGCCGGTTATTCGAACACCAGGGATCTGGGCACGGCGCTGTTCACCCGCTATGCCTATCCCGCACAGATCGCCGCGGTCATCTTGCTGGTGGCGAGCGTCGCCGCCATCGTGCTGACGCTGCGGCGGCGCACCGGCGGCAAGCCGCAGGACATCGCCCTGCAGGTGGCGGCGAGGTCCAAGGACCGGGTTCGCATCGTCAAGATGGCCTCCGAGAAAAGACAATGATCACGCTCACCCATGTGCTGGCACTATCCGGAATCCTCTTCGCGATCGCGGTGGCCGGGGTGTTCCTGAACCGCAAGAACATCATCGTTCTCTTGATGTGCATCGAACTGATGCTCCTCGCCGTGAATTTCAACTTCATCGCGTTCTCCCGCTATCTCGGCGACATCGGCGGACAGATCTTCGTGTTTTTCATACTGACCGTGGCGGCCGCTGAAGCCGCCATCGGGCTCGCGATCCTGGTCGTGGTGTTTCGCGAACGGCGCAGCATCGAAGTCGAAGATCTCGACACGCTGCAAGGCTGAGGGACAAACACACCATGCAGCCGATTTATCTCACGATCGCGTTGGCGCCGCTTGCGGCGGCCGTCATTGCAGGCTTGTTCGGCAGGAGCATCGGCAGGGCGGGCGCGCACGGCATCACCATATTGGGCGTGGGGATTTCGTGCGTCCTCTCGTTCTACGTGCTCTACCGCATCCTCATCGAAGGACAGGAGCCGTTCAACGGCACGGTCTACACCTGGCTCTTGAGCGACGGCGTGTCCATGGACGTCGGATTCCTGATCGACCGGCTGTCCGCCATGATGATGGTGGTGGTGACTTTCGTGTCGCTGATGGTGCACGTATACACCATCGGCTACATGCACGATGATCCGGGCTATCAGCGCTTTTTCAGCTACATTTCGCTGTTCACGTTTTCGATGCTGATGCTGGTGATGTCGAACAATTTCGTGCAATTGTTCTTCGGCTGGGAGGCCGTCGGCGTGGTGTCGTACCTCCTGATCGGCTTCTGGTACACGCGCCCCACGGCCATATTCGCGAACCTCAAGGCCTTCCTGGTCAATCGGGTCGGCGATTTCGGCTTCGTGCTCGGCATCGCCGCGATCCTGCGCTACACGGGGTCCCTCGACTACGCGACCGTGTTCGCCCATGCCGGCCAAATCGCGGCGGCGCAGATTCACATCGGCAGCGTCGCGTGGCCTGCGATCACCTTCACCTGCATATGTCTCTTCGTGGGCGCAATGGGCAAGTCCGCGCAGGTGCCCCTGCATGTGTGGTTGCCCGATTCGATGGAAGGTCCGACGCCGATTTCGGCCTTGATCCATGCGGCGACCATGGTCACCGCCGGCATCTTCATGGTCGCGCGCATGTCGCCGCTGTTCGAGCTGTCGGAGACGGCGCTGTCGACGGTGCTGATCATCGGATCCACGACGGCGTTCTTCATGGGGCTGCTCGGCATCGTGAACAACGACATCAAGCGCGTGATCGCCTATTCGACGCTCTCGCAGCTGGGTTACATGACGGTCGCGCTCGGGGTGTCGGCCTACGGGGCGGGGATATTCCATCTCATGACCCACGCGTTCTTCAAGGCGCTGCTGTTCCTCGCGGCCGGCTCCGTGATCATGGCGATGCATCACGAGCAGGACATGCGAAAGATGGGCGGACTGAAGAAATACCTGCCGATCACGTACTGGACCTGTCTCGTGGGTGCGCTCGCCCTGATCGGATTTCCAGGCACCTCGGGATTCTTTTCCAAGGACGCGCTCATCGACGCCGTGCACGAATCCCATCGGGTGGGTTCCGGTTATGCTTATTTCTGCGTGCTGACGGGCGTGTTCATCACCGCGCTGTACACGTTCCGCATGTTCTTCATGACCTTTCACGGGCAGCCGCGCATGGATCATCACACGCAGGAGCATTTGCACGAGAGTCCGTGGGTGGTGACGGTGCCGCTGATCCTGCTGGCCATCCCGTCGGCCGTGATCGGCTGGTTCACGGTGCGGCCCATGCTGTTCGGCGGCTATTTCGGCGGCGCCATTCACGTGCTGCCCGCCAACGATGTGCTAGGTCGGCTGGGCGAGGAGTTTCACGGCTCCGCCGCGTTCGTCGAGTCGGCGTTCAGCGCGCTGCCGATCTGGTTCGCGGCGTTCGGCGTGCTCACCGCATGGTGGTTCTTTCTCAGGAGACCGGATCTTGCGGATGCGGCGGGGCGACGGTTCAAATGGCTGCACGAGATTCTCGTGAATAAGTACGGCTTCGACTGGTTCAACGAACACGTCATCATGCCGGCGGCCCGGCTGCTGGGCGGAGGCTTGTGGCGCTTCGGCGATCAGATCGTGATCGACGACGGCCTGGTCAACGGCAGTGCGCGGACCGTCGGCTGGCTGGGATCCGTCATGCGCTACGCGCAGTCCGGATACCTGTACCACTACGCGTTTGCCATGATTCTCGGACTGGCTTCCTTTCTGCTGTGGATCCTATGGCGAACATGACGTTCGGCGGACATCTCCTGTCGTGGCTCATCTGGCTGCCAATTGCCGGCGGCTTCGCCGCGCTGGGTTTGACCGACAGGATCGCCGCCGCAAAATGGCTGTCCCTGATCGTGAGCGCGGTCGCACTCGTGCTCAGCGTGCCTCTGTGGGTCTCATTCAAGACCGGCACCGCCGCGATGCAATTCGTAGAGCGGTCGCCCTGGATTTCGACCATTCACTCGGAGTACTACATCGGGGTGGACGGCATATCCATGCCGCTGATCCTGCTGACCACATTGACCACCGTGCTCATCGTGATCGCGAGCTGGACGAACGTCGAGAAGCGGGTGGCGCAGTACTTCGCGGCCTTCCTGATCCTGGAAGGGTTGATGATCGGCGTGTTCGCGGCGCTGGACGGAACGTTGTTCTACGTGCTCTGGGAAGCCATGCTGATACCGATGTTCATCATCATCGGCGTCTGGGGCGGTCCGCGGCGCGTTTACGCCACGATCAAGTTCTTTTTGTACACGTTCATCGGCTCGCTGCTCATGCTGGTTGCGCTGATCTACCTGTATCTGAAGTCGGGGAGCTACGAACTCGCGGTGTTCCAGCGCATGCCGCTGACGCTGCACGAGCAGACGTTCATTTTCCTTGCCTTCTTTGCGGCATTCGCGGTGAAGGTGCCGATGTGGCCGGTCCACACCTGGCTGCCCGATGCCCACGTCGAAGCACCCACCGGAGGCTCCGTGGTGCTGGCGGCCATCATGCTCAAGATGGGCGGCTACGGCTTCCTGAGGTTCTCCCTGCCGATTGCGCCGGACGCGAGCCGCGAGCTCGATTGGCTGATCATCGCGCTGTCGTTGATTGCCGTCGTGTACATCGGATTCGTGGCGCTGGCGCAGCGCGACATGAAGAAGCTGATCGCGTACTCGTCGATCGCCCACATGGGCTTCGTCACACTCGGCATGTTCATCGGCTTTCAGATCGTGGCGAGCACCGGCAGAACCAGCGGGATCGAATTGGGCCTGGATGGCGCGATCGTGCAGATGCTGTCGCACGGCCTCGTGTCGGGCGCGATGTTCCTGTGCGTCGGGGTTCTGTACGACCGGGTTCATAGCCGAGAGATCAGCGCCTACGGCGGCGTGATCAACACCATGCCGAAGTTCGCGGCGTTCATGGTGCTGTTCGCGCTCGCCAATTCCGGTCTGCCCGGAACCTCCGGATTCATCGGCGAATTCATGGTGATCCTGGCTTCGTTCAAGGCGAACGTGTGGTACGCCTTCCTCGCGGCCACCATCCTGGTGCTGGGTGCGGCCTACACGTTGTGGCTGGTCAAGCGCGTCATCTACGGCGAGGTCGCCAACGACAAGGTGGCGGCGCTCAAGGATCTCAACGGGCGCGAGTTCCTGGTGCTTGGCGTGCTTGCCGCCTCGATCCTGTTGGTCGGTCTGTGGCCCGCCCCGCTGCTCGATGTGATGCGGGCGTCCACGCTGCATTTGGCCCAGCAGCTCCTGGTCTCGAAGATCCTTCCCTAAGGCCCACGCATGAACTCCCTCGTCCAATTCAGTGCCAGCCAGTTCAATGCCGGATTGATCTTTGCGTGGCCGGAAATCTATCTCGGGCTCGCCGCCTGCGCGATATTGATGCTGGATCTCCTGCTGAACGATGCGCAGCGAAGGTGGAGCGGAGTGTTGGCGGTGATCAGCCTCGTGATCACCGCGATGCTCGTGGCTGTGCAGCCCGTGACGGGCAGGATCGTGGCCTTGGGCGGGCTGTTCGAACTGGATCGGATGGCGCAAATATTGAAAGTGGTCACGCTGCTCACCGTGGCCGTGGTCTTCGTGTATTCCACCGACTATCTGCAGCGGCGGGAAATTCTCAAGGGCGAGTACTACGTGCTCGGTTTGTTCGCCACCTTGGGCGCGATGGTGCTGATCTCCGCTGGCAGCCTGATCACGCTGTATCTAGGCCTGGAATTGATGTCGCTGTGCCTGTATGCCATGGTCGCGTTCGACCGGGAATCCGGCATCGCAGCCGAATCGGCCATCAAATACTTCGTGCTGGGATCCATGGCATCGGGCACCCTGTTGTACGGAATGTCGATCGTCTACGGCGTGACCGGAAATCTCGAACTCGCCGCGATCGCCGATGCCGTGCACAACGGACTGGGCGGCAACGTCGGTTTGATCTTCGGCATCGCCTTCCTGATCGTCGGCGTGGGCTTCAAATTCGGCGCGGTTCCGTTCCATATGTGGATACCCGACGTGTACGAGGGGTCCCCGACCTGCGTGACGGTCTTCATCGGCACCGCCTCGAAGCTCGCGGCGTTCGCGCTCGCCATGCGTCTGCTGCCCGAAGCGTTGGCCGGTTCGCAGGGCGATTGGAGCCAGATGCTGGTGGTGCTCGCGGTGCTCTCGATGGCGATCGGCAACATCGTCGCCATCGCACAAAGCAATCTCAAACGCATGCTCGCCTATTCGACGATCTCCCACGTGGGTTACATCCTGCTCGGAATCCTGTCCGGGACGGCGCAGGGATATCAAGCGGCGATGTTTTACATGATCAGCTACGTGATCGTTGCGGCCGGGGCGTTCGGCATGATCTTGCTGCTGGCGCGCCAGGGGTTCGAGGCGGACAAGATCACGGATTTTCGCGGCCTCAATGCGCGCAGCCCCTGGTTCGCCGGCATGATGGCCATCCTGATGTTCAGCCTGGCGGGACTGCCGCCGTTCATCGGATTCTGGGCCAAGCTCGGCGTGATCCAGGCGGTGCTCGGCGTAAGCTACACCTGGCTCGCAGTCGTCGCCGTGCTGTTCTCGGTGGTGGGCGCGTTCTTCTATCTGCGCATAGTGAAATTGATGTATTTCGATGAACCGACTGAAACGACGACCATCGGCGGTTCGGTCCTGATGCGCACCGTGCTCAGCGCCAATGCTTTGCTGGTATTCGGGCTCGGCGTAATCCCCGGCACCCTGCTACAGCTTTGTCAGCGGGCGCTGCAGTAAGCGGCGGGAGGCCGGGCGGCCTGGCAGCGCACGAGTCGCACCACCGTTCGGCACACGATCCTTGCATTGCCGGATGCACCCGGTACAATGTGCGGCTCTTCCGGTGCGGGGTGGAGCAGTCTGGCAGCTCGTCGGGCTCATAACCCGAAGGTCGTAGGTTCAAATCCTACCCCCGCTACCAATCAAATCAAGAACTTAGACTGCTCTGAATCCAGGCGCATTGACCGACTGTGCCGTAAACGTGCCGCAACTGTGCCATGAATTTCAGCACGATGATCATCTAGTAGCTCCGCACGACATTCTCTCAAATCGAATCCTTGTGTAATCGAATAATTCCCGCCGGCAGCCCTATGCGGGACATTTACGGTTTAGTCGCGCCATCGCGCCGGCAATTCCGACATCTATTCATAGAGTTACGCGATGAGGAATGGGACCTGCGGTTTTGACGCGATCTTGTCGGGACAGCGCGCTTGGGTTCATACGGAAGTGCGGAAATCGCTCTCGCGACTCGTACGACCTTCGGGTTTTTCGCCTGACGGTCGTCCTCGTGCTTCTGCGTGTCAACGGTCGGGTCAAAAGCGGTTCGGGCCTTTGCGTCGAAGCCACTATAGGTTGTCCACATTTGCTGGCACCGAGTAGCAACAAAAGGGTTCGAGAGCCGGCGGCGTATCAGGAAAATATCCGTCGAACTTCACGCGCTTGGGCCTCATCGATTCATTCGATCCGGTGATTTGTAACGTTTTTTGGTTTTTGCGACATCAATACGCCTCGTCGAAGTGGCGAAGCGCCTCCTCGTCGTACTCAATGGTCCGTTCCTCCGGAGGTTCCGCGAATCCCAGCGGCGCCTCGCCGCGTGCGTATCCGATCGCACGGTATGCCGCGAGGCGCTTCTCGAACATCCGCACTAGCATCGGAATCTCACGATCAACGTAGTCGTAGACCCGAACCTCAGTCTTCGCCGGGTGACGTCGATGCAGCCGACCGCTGTACTGAATCAGCGTGCCCCTCCAGGAGACCGGCATCGCAAGAAAGAGTGTGTCGAGCCGGGCGTCATCAAATCCCTCGCCTATGTAGCGGCCCGTTGCGAGGATGAGCCGCTCGCTGTTGTCGGGAATGGATGCGAGCTGATCGAGGCTGCGACGCCGTTCCTGGCCGGACATCCCGCCCTGCAGGACCACGATGTGGCGTACGAATCCTCGGAGTTCCCGAACCAAGTATTGGAGGTGATCCTTACGCTCGGTGAGCACAATCGGCGAGCGGCCTTCCTGCATGACCGCGATCACGTCGTCGACGATTCGTTTATTTCGGGCGCCGTCGTTCGCCAGAGCGTGGTAAAGCTCCTGGATGCCGGTGGTCGAGCGTTCGCCGTCCATTCCAAATCCGGTCTCACGCACGATGAGCCGGTGATCGAACGGCCGGCGCGCGGCCTGGCTTTTCGCATCCACGCGAAATCGCACGGGACCCAACTGCATCTGAGTGATCGGATGGCGTCCGTCGCGCCGCTGGGGCGTCGCGGTGAGTCCGACGAGATAGCGCGCTTTGATCTCCGACAGGACTCGCTCGAATGAAAACGCCGGCAGATGATGACATTCATCGACAATGACGTGTCCGTAGCCGGCGACGAGGTTATCGACGTTGTCGTCGTGATAGAGACTTTGAATCATTGCGACATCGAGGCGGCCGTTGGGCTTGCGCTTCCCGCCCCCGATCTGACCGATTTGTTTTGCATCTATACCAAGGAAGATCGCCAGTTGCGCGATCCACTGCTCGAGGAGCGGCTTACGATGGACCAGGATCAGAGTATTGCAGGTGCGCTGCGCGATGAGATAGGTCCCAAGGACCGTCTTCCCGATGCCCGGCGGAGCAACAAACACGCCGGTGTCGTGGGCAAGTAGCGCACGGGCCGCATCCGTTTGAACGGCGGTCAAGTCGCCGTTGAACCGCAGGTTGAGTGCCGTGCCGCGGTAGCGCTGGTCATCGATGGTCAACGTGACCCCGTGCCCAGCGAGCAGCTGCGCGGCCTCTACGGCGCAACACCGGGGCAGCGAGATGTATTGATCGAGGTCCTCCGCGCAGGAGACCACTCGCGGCGTCGTCCCGGTATGGAGGCGCATTCTCTGCTTCTTATAGAATTCCGGATTTTGGAAGGCGGCAAGCCGTTTCAACTGATTGAGTAGCGCAGCGGGTAATCCTATCTTGTCGATAAACAGCCGCTGAGCAAGCACTGCCTTCACCTCCCGTGGCAATGGACCGATGATGCGCTTTGTTGAAATCTGTCCTGATGGTGATCGCCTCCAGGGGGCCACCGTCTCTTCATCGTCCGAAATTTCCGCCACACGAACGCCTACTACCTGTCCGGTTCGTGTAGCCTCCGTCGCGATCGCCTCCGCCGCCTTGGGCTCGATACGCTGTGCGGACGCAAGGAAAGCCCACTGATCCGCAAACGGCTCGAACCGCTCGTCAATAAAGACACTGTTGCCCTGCTGCAGGGCCTCGTATTGCAGCGGCAGCGCGATGAGATTGCCAAAACCGCCGCGGGGCATCGTGTCTTGATTGGGAAAAAGGCGGTCGTAGGATGTCATGCTCAGCTCATGCCGGCGACTCATCGTCTCGGTGATCAGGTAGCAGCCCATTCGTCTCGCTACGTTTGCGGACACGGGTGCAGCAAAGAAGATCCACACGTGCCCGCCATTGCCGGAGCGGGAGCGCTCGATCGAAACGGAAACGCCGATAGATCGGCAAGTTTCGGCGAACGCCGTCACGTCGTCTTGCCACCCACCCTTGTCGAAGTCGACTGCGAGAAACCAACAGGTCTCCTCTTCGAGGAGTGGGTAGACGCCCATGACGTGCCGACCCTGCAGATGTTCGATGAGAAGCTGGTCGCTAACAGGGACAAAATTCTGATTCGGACAGTCGCTGCACTTCCCTCCGCTCTTGAGGAGGCATCCCGGTTCCCACTTGTTGAAGCACGCGGGGGCGTAGCCTGCCTTCCCCGTCTTCTTGCTCACGAACCGAAGCGGGAACATATCCCCGCGTCCGCGAAATAGTGATCGGAACAGTTGCAGTTTGTCGGCAGTGGTGCGGGGCGGATTGCAATCAACGGTGAGCGGTAGTCGGGGAGACAGCGATGCCGCGGCGGTGACGCAAGTGAGCTCCGAACGAAGCGATTTGATCCTGGCTCGCACCTCATCCCGAGTGCGCTCAAGGTCCGCCAACCTCGCTTCCTCGCGGGCGAGTTCTTGCAGAACAGGATCTCTCGGTCGCGTCATAGCTGCGTATCACATAGCGCAAGAACTTGTCGATCTTGCAACGGTCATTGTGAGGGCACTTAGTTTGGGGAAGCTCATCGGTACTCCGGTGACTCCTCGATCGCTACGTATAATGCCGGATCGCAGCGCATTTCTTCGAAGATTCGGAGCTCATTGGCCGCGAACGGTTGGTCCACTACCCTGATCCGCGACGAAGTTGCCGTCGGTTTCTTGCTGATCTGCGCACCGAAAAATTTGGCTGTCTGTTATCGCTGCCATTTCCACTCGACAGGGCGCCAAATTCTACCGCTATCGTCAAGCAGTGGATTGATAAACCCCGTCACCGCGGTGGTGAGTTGTTCCAGAGTCGTCCACGCAAGCTCATTCGCTCGTGCCATCTCGCGATAAGGGATCGACCAGTTCGCGGGTGGATCCGGAAGAGACGACGGTATGGAATGAGTCGCGCGAAATTCAAACGTGCGTTCCAACGCCGAGCGCAGTCGCACTGCTTCGAGCGGCCGCGTGGTGGCGAGCAACGCGATGTCGGGAAGATCTTTGATGCGAGTATTGGGGCGCGCACGTGGCATCGTGTATGCATGCAGCTTCTCGGCGATGTGGGTCTCAATCGGATACAGCCGCACCACCGGCGGTGCAATACCCGCGAACTCGAGCACATCGTCGGCGACGACGGCTTCGGGCTCGCCCAGAATGGGATCGCCGAAGGCGACATCAACGCCGAATGCTTGGCCGTATAGCTTGCCGGCCAATCGGCACTCGGCGCGGAATCTCAGGCCTTCGTACTTCATTCCATCGTTTTGGATTTTGGGCTGTTCCGTGTCGCGACTCACTTCGAAGGCCATGAAATCGCCGAGTACCTGCCGTCCAGCTTCCTGAAGATCTGCAAGTACGGTCTCCGGCGACCCGGTCAGCCGCAGGTCGATATCCTTGGTGGTCCGAGCGCGTTCCAGCCGAAGTTCAAGTACGAGCCCGCCTTTCAAGAGCACCGTGTCCCTCAGAACGGAGACTACGCGCGCCAAGAATCGGTCGAACACCAGTAGCTGTCGTCGGCGCGCAAAGTCGACACCGTTTTTGGATGCGGACCTCAGTCGTTGTTCCAGCGCCTCTTTGAAGGCTTTAGGAGAGTTGTACGTTCGTGCCGTCATCCCCTAATTCCCCCAAAGGGCTTGAGAGTCTTTTCAACATCGGCAAGTTCCGCCTTCGTCACCAGCCCGCGGGCGAGGGCTTGCTTCGTAGCCTGGCGGAGCAGATCGGGAGAGAGGCCCGCGAGGGCGCAGTCGTTGAGCGTGCGGCGGGTGGAAGTCACGGGCACTGCGCCGTTCCATGATCGATCTTGTGCCGGTACATCGGCGTAATGGAGCACGAGGCCTTTAGGGACGCGAAGCCGCCGTTGTCGCCATGTCAGCGGTAGGGTCAGATGAATTTGTGCCGGCAGCGTATCGGAAAGGCCTTGTAGCGAGAGCGCTGTTTGATGCGAAAGCACGCCCATTGCGTCGGTCCACAGCCACGCGGAGACTAACTCCTCCTGCTCGCCGGTCGGGAAATGAACCAGGCGATAAATTCCGCGGCGTATTCGCACGATGCGCCCAACCTTTTGATGGTGAGCTAGAAGCGGGTCCGAGTAGCCGGCGGCAGCGGCCTGACGGGTCGTGAATAGACCGTCTTGGGACGCGGCAATGTCGTAAAGCGCTTGCCAGTTGGGTTCGGCGACCGGGACTGAGTTCATACACAAAACTTAAATTATATTGAAGTTTTGTGCAAGCCTAGACCGATTAAGGTGACGCGCAGACCTGCCCAATAAACGACAATTATATTAGCATTATCATAAACTTACATGTTTACGACTTCACTTTTATACGGATGATTTCTTGGATGGCGTCCCCGCCTGACAATCAGCCCGACGAATTGGACCAGCGACGACAGGGGGTGAATCGAGCGCCCTATAAGCGGACGATGGCGACAGGCCGGAGAGGGTCGATGCGGAAATTAGCATTGATCCTGGAATTAGGATATTATCCTAAAATGAGGATATTTGCACCATGCGCCGAAAGTTGGATCCCGGTGAGAAACCGCTGTTTTTGGATCGGCTCAAGCAAGCGCGATTTGCTCGCTATGCCGGATTCGGTGGTTCGTCAGATGGGCGCCGCCTTAAGTGTTGCTGCAATATGGTGGTAAACATCCGGACGCCAAGCCTTGGAAAGGTCTTGGGCCCGGCGTCTTTGAAGTGGTGAGCGATTTTAAGACCGACACGTTTCGTGCGGGGTACGTGGTGCGATTCGAGCAGGCAATATACGTTCTACACTGTTTTCAGAAGAAATCACCGAGTGGAATGCGCACTGCGAATACGGATGTTGAAATGATTGAGCGCCGCCTAAAGATGGCAAAAGCGGATTACGAGGTGAGGTATGGCCAAGCAAGCCAAAACCGTCAATAAAGTCGTGGCGAGTTCCGGGAATGTCTTTGCCGATCTCGGCCTTCCGGATGCCGCGGAGCTCGATACGAAGGTACGGCTCGCCGTTGCGGTCAATCGCCTGCTGGAATCACGCCGGCTAACGCAGGCGGCCGCAGCCACTGTGCTATCAATCAATCAGCCCAAAATTTCCGCGCTCAAGCACTACAAGCTTGAGGGGTATTCAGTCGAACGGCTGATGACTTTTCTAACAGCCCTCGGCAGCGATATCGAAATCCGCGTTCATTTGCCGAAACGATCTTCCTCGCCCGGAAGAATTTTGGTCAATGCCGCCTGAGTTGCTCACCACTGCTGCATTGAACTCGCGCGACGTGCCGGGATCGTGCCGAAGGCAGATTGGGTGTGCCGTGACTGTGCCGTGAATAGCCGGGGTAAGGGGAGGGCAAGCGTTGTAAGTGACTGATTTAAAAGACCCCCAATACCCCGGCATGCGCCTCATAACCCGAAGGTCGTAGGTTCAAATCCTACCCCCGCTACCAACTACGCTGTCTCAGTCGACTCCCGAGAACCGCGAAGCCTGCCGTACAGAGCAACTCCAGCGGGATGAAGAATGCAGGTGCCGCTGACTCTGTCGCATCTACAAATCCTCTCGATCGATATAATTGCGCAGAACTGGGGCCAGCCGGATTCCGCTGACGTAGCGGGGCGTGGCATGGATATAGACAAGGAAAGTCAACATGAAGATTCTCGCAAAGATCATCCTGACATTTGCCTTAGTTGCGCCGGTAGTAGTCCATGCGGACGCACCGCGGCCCGCGCCGAGCGAGTCGCAACTTGTTGAGCATGGCTCTTACATCAATAAAGACGGCGTACGGGTTCACTCGCCTGCGCACACTAAAAACGGTGAACAGCCGGCGGGCGCGTCTGCGCAGTGTCGTGACCTGAGTTACAGTTTCAGCAGCCATCACCAAGGCACGTGTTCGCATCATGGTGGCGTGTCGCGCTGGCTTAACTGAGGGAGTTCTTCAAAAGTAACTTTCGCCTCGCTATTGGATTGAGAACTCTGATCAAGAAATATTCATCGTATGGAGGGCTCAATTGAAATTCATCCGTCGCCTTAAAAAGAACCGAGCTATCAAGAGCTACGTCAAAAGACTTCCAGGGCTGCTCGCCAAAGACTACGGGCGTTCTGCACACTACCGGCCATTGCAGATCAAGCGAACAATCGAGCGTGCGGGGTTGGACCCTATTTATTCTTGCTTCGCCATAGCAATGTTTTCCGGGCGCGATGACTTTGTTCAATATCATACCGACATTGGTGAGACCTGCGACTACGACGCAATGCGCGCAGAGGTTGCGCACAATCATTTTTATGGCGATGTGAACTTCGATGTGGGCGATATTGTGAATTTGTATCCCGAGCATGGCTCGGATGCTTCGCATCCGGGCTCTCATGATTCAGGCAGTGGGCATGGCCACGGCGGACATTGAAAGGCGGAGTGCAGACTAACTCCGCTTGGCTGGTGTCACTGAAATGACTACCTTTCACTGGCGTTGAAAATCCGCCAGCACAGCTGCTCTCTCCGCTCCCGCCCAAAGTTGGCGGCGTTCCTGCTACTCTAACTGTCAGGCCGCTTGTGCGCTAAGTCGCACGCCGAATGCTCCGACGATCTTCATCACCGTTTCAAAGCTCGGATTGCCGTCTTTGGCGATCGCTTTATACAGCCCCTGGCGCGACATGCCGGTTTCCTTGGCAAGTTTCGACATGCCGCCGCGCGCTCGAGCGACGACGCCGAGCGCATGCACCAGTGCTTCATGGTCAACGCCATCCTCAAAGAACGCCTCGAGGTACATTGCGACTTCCTTCGGCGTCCGAAGATAATCGGCCGGATCATAGGGCGCGAGGCCCAGTGGGTTCTTGGCTTTTGCCTTCGTCTTCGTTGTCTTCGCTTTTGCCATTACTCAGCCCTCTAGCTGCTTTATCATTTCGAGCGCGCGTTTGATGTCCCGCTTCTGCGTGCCCTTGGCGCCGCCGTTGAGCAGCACGATCAACGTCTTGCCGCGGCGCGTGTAATACACCCGGTAGCCCGGGCCGGTATCGATTCGAAGCTCACTCAATCCGTCGCTGATCGGCTTGTGGTCACCGAAATTGCCCAGCGAGAGCCGAGCTATGCGGGCGTTGATGCTTACCGCCGCCTGCCGGTCCTCCATCTCCTGGAGCCACGTAGCGAATGCTTTCGTGCGGATCACTTCGAACATGGCGAAGTGTAAACTGTAGGGGACACATCGTCAACTATAGGGGACAGGTGCCGCGATCACACAATGGGCCGAAAGGTAGGCGGCGAATTGCGCTTTTGGCTAGTGCGAACAACGGGTTAGACTGGCTGGCACGATCGGTAGCCTGAGCGCATGATTGATATAAAGATCAAATCCTCCCCCCGCTACCAATTCGAACTCGTCGGTCAATAACAACTGTTTCCGCTTTGGTAATCCAGCGAGTTTGCGTGGGAAGTCACGCGTTATCCAAAAAATCTAGAAAGGGCTGACAGTCGCCAGCGCCTGCTGCCTGGAGTGCAGCGATGCAGCGCGCGCGCAGCTCGTTTGCAGCTACCAGCGAGCCGCGGCCCCATTCGAACCGGCGTCTTGCGAGTTCCGTGAGGAGCAACTCCGGGGATAGCTTCGGGAATTCCCGAGTGGTAAATACTCCTTGCATGTGCCAGTCTCGCCTCCTGTCACAGGTTCGCTTTACGCTCCATCCATCGCAAGTCCAATGAAGATAGCTACCGATCGACAGAGCGCACGTCACGATTGCCGAGGTCGGCAAGAGATCAAAGCCCGCCTGGCAGCGCTGTTGATAAGCCTGCTCGCTTTGGTGGGGTGTGTATCAGCTCCAAAATATCCCGAGAATTGGGCACCCGGTTTTCCAGAACCGCACCTTTTCGATAGAACGCCCAAAAAATGCCGATCGATAGCAGGATCGTACTCGGACGCGGGAGAGTCTTCGGATCGAGACAGTCATGCAACGATCTCGCTATGGCACACGTTATTTGCCGAAAAATCTGACCCGAATAACATAACCATCCGCGACTCCGAAGGCGGGACACTCGAGATAATAGCGTGGAAGGACGGAATACCTATTGGGCAGAAGATGTTGGCCCCAAATGGTGGTTACAATTGTTTGAATGGTGTGATCGCAGTTGCGGTTCCAATGAAGAATCGTTGGAAGTGGCCAGGGGAGGCACGCGCGCATGACCATTGGCTATACCGTGGCGAGGACAATTGGCTGGTCCTTAAGCAAAAGGAATTGGACATCGTGCTTCCGTGGTTTGAATCGAAGACGCGCTGGTATCGTTTTTCGCCAGCACCTCCGACGACGGATACGAAGTAATCGGTTCATCTTAGTTACCTTAAAAGCCGTCGTCGATCACTGGACTGCCACCGGCGCCAAGCGGCCAAAAGCGGTATTAGGGCACGTCAGAATGCTTGCCAGTAAGCAGCCGTTGGCGGTGTGCGGTAAGCTGTGGCGGATGTATGACGAGCACAAGCTGTAGTCGGCAATGTCACAATACGGTCTCGACGTCGCATCAAACCACGGCGCAACCCTGCCAGAATTCTCGAGTGTCGCTGAAGCCGAGAGAACCCTCTATGGCGAGCGCGACGCGAGTTCTGTGCGAGAGCAATACCTTCGGAACAGCCAAGAATGCGTAGCCGAGGGTCGCCTTCGCATAGCGCGCGCGCGGCGATGAAGCCGTCACGTTATCGCCCGCGCAGCGTCCGATTGCACGATGGCCGCGAGGTTACGGTGCGTGCGATCGTCGAGGCCGATGCGCCGGAGATCACGAAGGCCTTCGAGCGTCTGACACCCGAATCGCGCTACTTCCGCTTCATGCATTACAAAAAGCATCTCAGCGACGCCGATCTCCAACGCGGAGTGCACCCACGGCCCGGGCGCGAATTCGCGTTGGTGGCCACGATACCAGCGGCCGACGGCATCGACATCGTGGGTGGCGCGCAGTACGTGCGCGCAGACGAAACCAATGCCAAGACGTGCGAGTTCTCGATCACCGTGGCAGAACACTGGCGCGGCATCGGACTCGCCACCACGTTGCTGGCCACCTTGGTACGCCGGGCGCGGCGCGATGGCTACGAGACGATGATAGGTTGGGTGATCGCCGAAAACACTGCGATGCTCGCGCTGGCGCGGAAGCTCAATTTTAAGAGTGAGCCGGTTCCAGGGGGCGTCCCCATGTTACGCGTGCAGCGAGCACTGTAGCGCCTGTCGCCCACGGACAACAGCGCTGTGACGCATGCGACGGGAGGCAGCTGCGAAGCATGAGAGCTGATTAGACTGCCGCGAAGCGGACGCTGGTGAAGGACCGCAGAGGGCCAAATCCGGTCATGCGAAGTGCTAAACTCGCTGGCGAAAAGCGGACGACGCGTGGCATGGCAGCCATCGTCGCGTCCCGGCAGCTTTGAAATTGATGGCCGTAGCATTGGCAATACCACCGAGGTTAAGTAGACCTAAGGAGATGCGATGCCCACTATTATTGGCTACCACAACGTAAAGGATGTCAAACACTGGCTGGCCTCGCCGAGGCGTCAAGAGTTCTTCGGTCCGCTCGGCGTCACCCATATTCGAACCTTCGTCGATCCGCAGAACAAGTCACGCGTAGGCGTGATGATGGACGTTCCCAACTTGGATACCCTTATGAAGGCCATGCAAACGAAAGCCGGTGCGGACGCCATGGCGTATGACGGGGTGCTGCCCGAGACTCTGGTCATCCTTGTCGAAGAGTAATTCCGCCTGAGCGCGTTCGACTCCTTGCACTGCGCGAATCACTCCGGCACGCTGAACGGAATCGCCGCCATCTCCAAAATGGCGTTCATCAAGGTCACGCCTGGCTTCGGCAGTTCGCTGTTTGAGTGTGTGGAATCCGGAAACTTGGCGGTCGCCTCCCGGCCACTTCCGGTCAGTGAGCATACCGAACTGTGGGCGGGAAAGCGGTCGTTCGCGACGTGGGGTAAGCTAGCTCATGCAAGTCGCCAGGGAGGCACTTCAGTCCATGCGCAAAGTTGTCATCCTTTTCGCACTCTCGATTGCAGTTTGCGGTTGCCATAAGCACGGTGGACAACCCCGGCTCGAACCGTTGGCGCGCGGCAACCGGCCCAAGAACGGTCAATCAAGTGATTGAATTACTAGCCCTAAACCTGCCGCTCATTGTCAGATGACCTCCGCAAACTGAGTGCACCTTACGGCTCAGGTTGCTGCTTAGCACCAATGCGCGTCCTTAGTGTGTCTCAACTCACTAAATTGCGAAAAAAACGACAAGAGTCGGATCGAGCGGGTCGGTTTTCAGCCGACAACCTATTTTGAGACGGGGGGAATCTCGATGAAGGTGTAGCGGAGATGAGATTATTTATGGCGTTCAGACAGCAATTGGCAGCCGATCTACACGCGCATGCTTGATGCACTCCGTCCAAGCATCGCAGTTCTTTCGGCCGCCCACGGTTACCGGGATCCGTTCACGGTCCAACACCAAGATCGCGTCGCGAATCTGGCTGTCGCGATTGGGGCCCGGCTCGGATTGGGCGCACAACGAATTGAGGTTCTTCGCCTGGCCGCAATCGTCCACGACATTGGCAAGATTGGTGTGCCAGCAGAGATACTTGGCAAACCCGGTGCTCTATCCGACACCGAGTATGCCCTGGTGAAAACGCACTGCGCCATTGGATTCGGCATTCTTCAGAAATTGAAATGCCCATTACCGATTGCAGAGATCGCGTACCAGCATCACGAGCGGATTGACGGGAGCGGCTATCCACGGGGTATGTCCGGCGAGGACATCCTTCTGGAGGCGCGAATACTTTCAGTGGCAGACGTATACGATGCGATGACCTCGAACCGAGCGTATCGCCCCGGAATGCCCGCGGCCTTTGTCCTCGAAAAGTTGCGTGGAATGGCTGGGAGTCTGCTCGACATCGATGCCGTCGAGGCTTGCCAGTCTTGCATCCTCACGGAATTATCGACTAATTCGGGTACTCAAGCCGCTCGCGCTGCTTCGTAGTGTGGGGGCTGGCGTATTTCTTGGCGGAGGCCAACGCGCCTCTCCGATCCACTTCCTTGAGCGCTTTACATAGGACATTCAGAATGACGTTGCAAAAACAGTCGGGCAGCACCCCGATGACGGAGCTTGAGCGCAAGCTCGAGGAGTTACCGCTCCTGCCCGCGGTCGTAAGCGAAGTTCTGGCTCTTAACGCAAATTCGGATGATTACTTCGATCGTCTTCTGCACCTCGCCGAGCGAGACCCACCATTCGCCGTCAGCGTGCTTCGGTGCGCCAACTCCGCGTCCAGCGCCCCCTTGACCGTCATAGTCTCCCTGGAGCACGCCGTCACGCGGCTAGGCACGCAGCGATGTGCTGGGCTGATCCTGGCGCTGGCCGTCATTAAGGTGTTCGTTCCTCGTTCCGAGGCGCAACGGAACCTGTGGATTCACTCGCTCCAGACGGCGTTGTTTGCTCGGATGTTTTGCCAACGGATCCCAGCTGTAAAGAGCAACCCCGGTCAGGCTTACCTCTGCGGCCTGCTGCATGATATTGGTCGATTCGTTCAGTTTGAAGGTGCGCCCGCCGACCTGACCCGAGTCGATGACATGCACTGGGCTTCGCCGCAGGAACTGATCAGTGTCGAGCGTAATGCTCTTGGATACGATCATTCTCTGTTAGGTTGGCGCGCCTGCAGTAAATGGTCGCTGCCGGCGACGATTGGCGAGGTCGTGCGGCGTCACCACGAGGATCTTCCAGCTCGCTGCCAGGATACTGACGAACTCGTTAGAGTGGTTCAATGGGCGGACAAGCTAAGTACGGCATTGATCATGGACCCAGATATGGCCCGTTCTACCCCAGATGCACTGGTTAGCCGCTTGAGGTCACAGTATTCGGGTATTGGGCCAGCGACTGCGCACGATGTGGAGCAGTCGTGGCACCGGTGGGTACCGGATGTGCGCGCCGAATCAACTCAACTTGCGGGGCAGCTGAACCTGATATGACCACGTAGCTAGACGACTGACTTCCTTGGTAGCGGACGCTCGCGACCGTCGGCACCGGGTCTATTCTGTTGAAAAACTATTGAACAGTGTGGCGTTTTCAAGGTCTTAAATGCAGGAGCAGCGAAGGAAGCGCACCTGCATGATGGGACAACGCAGCGGCAAGCAAGGCCCACTGTTTTACTCCTTCAACCTCGACGACCACGTGCCCGCGGACCACATGCTTCGAAGTATTGATCGATATCTCGATCTGGCGGATTTGCACCAACACCTCGAAGCGTACTACAGCCACACCGGTCGCCCATCGGTAGACCCTGAGTTGATGATCCGGATGCTGCTGGTCGGTTATTCGTACAAGAGAGACTTCAACGAAGCACTTTCCAAGATTCGAGCTGCAGGCCAATTTTATACTGATCACTTAGTCCCAGGAAGCGAACGGGAAAGAGGCTCCGTCGGCGGCCCACTCCGGACATTCACGAGTGATTGGTCTGGAGCATCCAATTACGACCCGAATGACCGCGATTCTGGGTCACGTAGTGATAAGCCACGTTGCAATTTTACCCCAGGCAGATGATCTGCCCATCACAATTGCCAACACCGGCCATACTATGCTGAGAAGCGCACCCCATGCGAACGCAGGATGCAGGCGTCGATGTCGCAAGCTGTCATAGACGACGCATACGACAATGAATAGGTCGACTAACCCGAACACCGCCAGCAGCCCATCGGAAGCGATGAAGTCGAGTGGTATCCGGTTTACGGCGGCGGACAACAGATCTATTGTCGCCAGCAACATGAGGCGCTTGTGGAACTCGCTGCGACCGCGAAAGTAAATGGCGGCGCCAACCAGGACACCGAAGACCAATAAGTTCCCATAGGAGAGAGACATGATCACTGGCACCGGAGCGCCGGTCGGTACACGGCCTTCTCGGGCGTTGATCGTGACCACTGCCGCGCCGACCACGAGAATGATCGACGTCAACAGCACTCCGATGACTCCCAGGCGGCGATGCAAGTCGGTTCTGTGCGCTTCGACCAACCAGGTTTGCGTTCCAAATAGCAAAAACCAAGATGTCATGACGATTCCGTGTACGTGCAGCAACGGATACAGCGGTGGTGTTCCAAAGATGGTCTTTAGAAAGTAGGTTCTCGCAAAACCCGCGAATACGATGAGTGCGGCACAGATTAACGCGTAGAAATAGAAGCGTCGGCGGTAGTTTCTGCGAATTGCTTCAATTTCCACTGCCATCGCTATCACTCCCTGAGTTTGCAATCTTGTCTGATACGGCCTCCTGATCTTACTGTACGTCACCTGTCCCGCGCTCTAGATGGAGAGGTTCTCTATATTAACCAAGAAGCAGCGCGGATCCCGCCATTTAATGGTCGTACTATTCAGGGCGCTGTTGAATGACAGCTTTTGCACGGACAGATTCGGTACGTAAAGGTCTCCTGTTGGCCTATTCTGTTGAAAAACTCGCTGCGCGTATTCGGCGGAAAAATCGTAGCGCTTTAGAAGGCCTGAAATTGCGGTGATTCCGGGGGACAGACGCTCTTGACGATCTCCGCCCTCAATCTATCTCAGTCAGCCGTACGTGGTGTTTCCCTCGGATCTTCGGCTGTCTTCCTATAAAGCTAAAAAATCCCGCGTGCACCGAAAAGGAGTTGTTCAACAGAATAGGCCACGACCAGACGGTGGCGGTACTGAAACAGCCGCCGCGGCGCGGCCGTTGGCAAGTTGCCTCTTCGCCGCGCAGAATGGCTGTATCGCTTCAAGTCACTTCGAGAAGAACAGCATGGTGACGCCTGTCCGTGTCCTTGCCGCTCGTTCAATAGTCTTCGCGGCTATTTGCGTGCTCGCCGGCACTTCCGTCGCATTGGCGAACGGAGATCCAGCCGACCAGGCTGTAGCAAGCATTTCCCCGCAAGCCATTCGGGCCAATATGCGCTTCTTGGCAGATGACCTGCTGGAAGGACGTGGTACGGCTACGCGTGGCTATGAAGTGGCCGCGAAGTTTATGGCAACGCGGTTCGAAGCGATGGGACTTGCCCCTGCCGGCGATGCTGGCACTTATCTCCAACGTGTCCCGCTTCGTTCGATGAAGACCGACCGCGAGAAAAGTGCCATGACATGGGTTCGGGCAGGCAAGGCACATGCCTTACTGGCTGCGGAGGATTTTCTTTTGCGCCCGGACCCGAGCCGGCATGTAACTTCGGTAGAGGCTCCCGTCGTATTTGTGGGTTTCGGGGTGACGGCACCTGAGCAGCACTACGACGACTACAAGGGCATCGACGTGCATGGCAAGATCGTGGCCGTGATCTCGGCGGCACCCCATTTTGAATCGGCTATCCGGGCACACTATACATCGACGTCCGTTAAGGCGAGAAACGCCGTTGCACACGGAGCAGTCGGAGTGATCGTGCTCGACGATCCGACTCTCGAAGACGAGTATCCATTTGCGGCGCGCGCGCGCGATGCGGGGAAGCCATCGTTTCGCTGGCTCGACCAGCAGGGCCTCCCCAACGATGTAACGCCCGAATTGAGAGGTGTCGCGTTCTTGAGTCTGCGCGCGACTCAGGAACTCTTTGAGGGAAGCCGATACACGACCGATCAGGTCTTCAAGATGGTCAAAGCGGGAGCACTCAAGTCATTTGGTCTGCCCTTAACCATCAACATTGCCACAGCCACCGATTGGGTGGACGTTCAAAGCGACAACGTGGTGGCGAAGATCGAGGGCACCGATCCGGTGCTCAAGGACCAATATCTGGTCTATACGGCGCACTTGGATCACCTCGGCATTGGCGAACCGGTAAACGGCGATAACATCTACAATGGCGCGCTCGACAATGCATCGGGCGCTGCGACATTGCTCGAAGTCGCCCGAGCGTTTACCGAACTGAAGCCCGCGCCGCGGCGCTCGATTCTGTTCCTCTCCGGGACTGCCGAAGAGGTAGGTTTACTCGGTTCCGATTACTTTGCCCACAATCCAACAGTGCCGCACGACTCTCTTGTCGCGGATTTGGATGTCGATACGGATTTCATGCTTTGGCCTTTGCAAGACATCGTTGCCTTTGGCGCAGAGCACTCGAGTCTCAATGCAGTAGTTGAACAGGCTGCCGGGCAACTTCATCTGGTTTCAAGCCCGGATCCGGCACCAGAGCAAGCGTTGTTTATTCGTGGCGACAATTATTCGTTCGTGAAACAGGGAATTCCTTCCGTGGCACTCTCCCCCGGCGTCAAATCAGACAACCCGAAAATAGACCCAATGGCGATCGCCGGTCAGTGGCTGCAAACGCGCTATCACCAGCCCAGTGATGACATGGAGCAGCCGGGATTGAATTTTGACGATGCTGTCAAATTCGCACGACTTGTATTCCTTGTGGGACACGCGATTGCCGACGGAGACCAACGGCCTCATTGGAATCAAGGCGATTTCTTCGCTGAGCGGTACGAATTGAAGACAAATTGATCCCCTGATAGTGGACGTTCGGGAATGCCGGCAATGGGTCCGAGAGCGGCGCTACGGGTTGATCCGTCGGCAACCGGCCAACACCGGAAGTTCGCGTGGCCTATCTGCCTTCGGGATAGCGGTCATTCGCCAGAAGTTTGACGAGCCAATCGGCAAATGGTCTATTGCACGGCAGCGGACGCAAGGAGAGCGCAAGTGTCGATCGGATTTAAGTTCATGAGCACCATCGCAACGTCGGTGCTAACAGAGGAAATCTCAGAGCTTCGCCAAAAACGCCTCGATGTTTACACATTTGCGCTCTACTTCGACCACGAGTCTAAAGCCATTTCTGTCTGCGCAGACACGGTATCCAACTCGGCGGCTACCGTGCGGCGGATCAATACCTACAATCGCAAATATTTCGATCCCGCAGTCGCTTCGGGTGACTTGAAGGCAGCATCGTTATGGTGCTCGAATATCGGACGAAGCCTCTCTCTCGGTGATTTTGTAGCAAAGAACTTGGCTCGAACACCGGTCAAGGGCTCCATCATTGGAAGCGAATTCTTTGTTGGGATGCTCCGCGCCCTTATGGATGCCGAGAACGAAGTCGCCACCCTTACCAGCGACAAGGACACCTTGCTTTTATGTTGTACCGGTCCTTCCGATGAAACCGAGTTCTATTGGGGTCTCCCGGCGGCGTGAATGTCCCCATCACCACGGACTCCAGCCGGCCAAGAGCGGAAGTTCAGTAAGTTAGGATTCTCGCCCGAAGGTGGACATTCAGGCATGCTACGGCCGAGCCGTGGGCCTTGGACCGATAGATGGCAAATTGGATAACGAAAATCGCGCCGCACGTTTGACGGGTTCGAGTCCCGCGAAAAGCATGAGTGGTTGCTGCGTTGCGCTTTCGGGGGATGGCGAATGAAACGAGTTCTATTGGTCGGTCTCGATCCGGCGACGGTGGATTTTTCGGATCCAGCGCTGCCACCGGGCATGACCGCAGAGAAGATTCACGCTGGAATCAAGCTTGCGTTCGCCGATATGGACGGGCGGGGCTGGCTCACCGAGAACTGCTTCATCAACCCCGACGAGACTGCGGTCCCGACCGTGGAGCGCCGCCTCGCCGATGCCCGCTACGACTGTGTGGTAGTCGGTGCGGGCGTCCGGCTGCCACCGAGCCGGCTGGCTTTGTTCGAAGCGGTGGTCAACGCCATCCACCGCGCCGCGCCGCAAACGTCCATTGCATTCAACAGTCGCCCCGAGGACACCGGCGCGGCGGCAGCGCGGTGGATCTGAGACTCGGGCGCAAGCTGCCACGATATCCACCATCGCGGTCAGGCACATGCGCTGGCGAAACTCGCCGGTTAATTTGGATTCCCGATAGCTGCCAGTGACGACCGGCGGGAGAGGGTCCGAGTACGGGTCAATCCGTCGGCAACCGGCCAGAACCCGCCGGCCACGGTTCAAATATCAACGCCACATAGCCGACATTGGGTTGCCGCGGACCCAGCTGTGGCGTGGACCAACTACGGATTGCATTGCTGGGTCGCACCGGCCGAAGAGGCCGCGGGACATCCGGACAAGGCCGACATCGTTCTGAAAGCAGGCGGCACCTTCGTCGATTGCTACCGATTTCACGGCGACATCCTCGATGGTCGAGGCGACTGGAAGGGCGCGCAAGAGTGGCACGCCAAGGCTGTTGCACTCGCCCCTGATCTTCCGGCGTGGGGTCTCGCACTCGCGACACACGGAGATCTTGCCGGCGCCGAAGCCAAGCTCAAGGATGCGAATCAACGCGGACCCCACTGGGCCGATCCGCTCAAGGCCTGGGGCGATGTGCTCGTTAAGCAGGGAAAGCCGAGCGAGGCGCTGGCCAAATACGGTGAGGCCCTTAAGTACGCCCCGAACTGGAAGCAGATCAAGGAAGCACGCGAGGCGGTAACGAAACGGAAGACCTGATTCGGCCTGCCCCAACAGCGGCCGTTCGTGACCGACCGCAATGGGTCGTCGTGAAGAGTCCTTTACCGATGGCCCTGGGTTCTTGTCGCGGGATGACTGGTCTCGGGAGACGCATGCGGCAGATTTCAAACCGCCCTCGCAATAGGGGGCACCCAGATCGATTACGGATTGTAGATTTCTGCACTGGCCATAGGCCCATTGAAACCGTACCCACCAGCGGCCAGTATCGTTCCGTTCGGATGCAGACGATATCTTGCAACTCGCCAATGCATTAGGCTTGAGACTATCCTACCGTGACGCCAACGTATTGGAGGTACCGATGCGGACAAGTACACTACTCGTCGTTCTAGTCTTGCTGATGATTGTCGCCTTCTTGGTCGTTAATTGGTCCGTATTTGCTGCGTCCGCGAAAGTTAGTTTTGTATTTGCTAGCATCGAGGTGCCGATTGGACTGGTGATGCTCGGGATACTCACATTGATCGCGCTCACCTTTGGAATTTATAGCGCTGTTTCTTGGAGCGCGATACTGCTCGAGTTTCGCCGACAAGCAAAGGAATTGACCGCTCAGCGAACGCTCGCCGATCAGGCAGAGGCCTCGCGCTTTACCGAGTTACGCGCTGTGATGCACGACGAATTGGAACAGCTGGCCGATCGAATGAGTCAGATGCACGATACATTTCGCACCGAGATTCGCGACAACACAAATTCGCTTTCAGCGACAATCGGCGAACTCGATGATCGAATTCAGAAGCTCCACAGTGGCGATAGATCGTAATCTCTCCACCTCTGCGAGGGCGATCAGGAACTAGAGTTCGTCGCTGCATAACTACCGGTCATCACTGCCCGCGGTGAGCCGATATCGGCAGTACTGGTCAATCCGTCGGCAGTCGAGATTTGCGGGATGCCGACGGTCCTTGGTTCGCCGCACTGACTGGCGGGTTTGGAGGAGCAAATCGGTCGCTGATCGGCCAAAAGGCGAAGTTCGTGGTCACGAAATCGTCGCCCGTTAGCTGCCATTCCCAACTTGCGGTAACCTGTGTGGGCGGAGCGCAAAATTGACGAAGCAATTTTCCCCATTGCTGCCCAGCATGGGCGTACTTCGATTGGGACGGCCGCTCCGGCAAGCGCGAGCGCAATTAGGGCGAGCGCAGCAGGCGTGCCGGTAAAGCGCGTTAGCGGCTGCACTGTATCGCAATACTTCCCCGCCCCCTGCCAACAGTCTCGACTTAAAAAGATAGCGTCCTCTAGCGTTACGAAGCGCTTGTTTGTGAAATCGCTGAGCCAAGGTTCTTTGGTCCTGTCCGTTGAACAGGCTGTTAGCAGTGCTGCGTATTCCGGCGATGTCGGCCGGTCATTCCGGCTGATGGCGGTCCAGGATTCCGGTTGATGCCGGGCCGGGTGTGAAGCGGTATTGAACTGTCGATCAGATCCTTCGTGGGGTCAAATGTTTTTTGGTTTTGTGGCGGTCGTCGTCTTGGCGGTGACGGTTTTATGCCGACGCATCGACTCGCCCTTGAGCACCAAGCGGTAACTGTTGTGCACGAGACGATCGAGGATCGCATCGGCAACGGTGCGATCGCCGAGATACGCGTGCCACTGATCGGTCGGTAGTTGGCTGGTGATCAAGGTTGAGCGACGATCGTAGCGATCATCGAGGATCTCCAGCAGATCCCGAACGGTATCGCCGCTCAATGGGGTGAGTCCGAAGTCATCCAGTACGAGCAGATCGACCTTGGCGAGTTGCCTGAAGAAGAACGAGCGGCGCTGCATAGCGGCGTAGCGCGCCAGTTCCTCGACCAAGCGCGGCAGGCGAAAGCATCGCGCTGAAAAATCTGCACGACACGCTGAGTGCGCGAGCGCCGCAGCGAGGTAGCTTTTGCCGACGCCAGTGGGTCCGGTGATCAGAACGTTCAAGTGTTCGCGGATCCAACCCAGATCGGTGACTTGCGAGAGTTGCGCAGCATCGAGGCCGCGCGGACTGCGGGTATCCAGATCTTCGAGACAGGCTTGCAGCGGCAACTTTGCCCATCGCAAGCGCTGCGCCAATCGGTGCGTCGCACGTTCTGTGATCTCGTGCTGGATCATGATACCCAGTCGGTCCTCGAATGAGCGTGCGGCAAGATCCGGAAAAGTCATCTGCTGGGCAAGGCCGGCGGCCATGCCGGTGAGGCGCAGCTGGTGAAGCTGCTGGAGAAGTGGTTCGGTCAACATAAAGCTCCTTCGGTGGTTGGGCGGTTACTGGAAATACTTGGCGCCGCGCACGTTCTCGTGCGCCAGATCCAAAGCAGGTGATGTGGGAGAGGGGATCGGGGTCTGGATCAGCGTGCGCACGGCGCGGTAACTGAATGCCTTCAATGCCACGGCGCGTTCGCACGCGGCCTCCAGGCGCGCGGGGTTAAAGTCGCGCGCCAGGCGCAAGATCCCCATCGCGCTGCGCAGCGTCTCCTCCGGATGTTTACGGGCACTGGCTTGTTGCTGCACGACGCCGAAAGTGGCCGGGCCGATGGCCAGTGCTCGTTCCAGGACGCGATCCAGATGTTGATCGATCACCGCGATATGCTTCTCGGGCCGGTCAGCAGGGCGGGTGGAGCGGTGTGCGCGGCTCTGCGCTCGAGCGTGGCTAGCGACCAGATGGCCGGCGTGAAATACCTCCACCGCCTGCGCGGTAAGCCGCACATCGACACGCTCGCCGATCAGGCGGTAGGGAACAGAGTAATACGCACGGGCGACCTCGATATGATAATCCGGATGCACCTTGGCCTTGCGCCACTCGCCGAACTCGTAGGGCCGAAGCGGTAGCGGCTTGAGGGTCGATCGTTCGAACTCCGCGAATCGCGAGCGACGGTTGCCGGGGATCTTCTTGAAGGGACGCGTGTTGAGCTCGCTCGATGAGCGCGCCGATGGCGGTGTTGAGATCGGCGAGGCGAGAAGAAGGTCTGGTTGCGCAGTCGCGCCAGGATCCAGCGTTCTACGACCAACACGCCGGTCTCCACCTTCGCCTTATCGCGGGGCCTTCGCACTCGGGCTGGCAACACGGCGAGCTGATAGTGCTCGGCAAAGTCCTGATAAGCGCGGTTGATCTCCGGATCGTAGCGGTGCGCCTTGGCGACCCCGCTCTTGAGGTTGTCGGGCACCATCGCGCGCGGTGCGCCGCCGAAATAACTCAACGCCCGGACATGCGCACCCAGCCAATCCCCGGCGCCTTGGCTGAAGGTGGCCTCCGCATAGGTGTAGTTGGAAAACCCGAGCACGGCGACGAAAATCTGGGCGGTGCGCACCGCGCCGGTGTGCCGATCCTGGATCGGCACCGTCTGGCCGGCGTAGTCGACGAACAGCTTGTCGCCGGGGACGTGTTCCTGGCGCAGCACGAGCTCTTGCGTGGCGAGCCAGCGCCGGTACTGATCGCAAAACACACTGTACTGCCAGCCGTCGGGGTGGGCGCTCTTGTACTCCTCCCACAACAACAGCCGTGTGACGCCGCGGCGGCGCAGCTCCGCATGCAAGTACGCAAAGTCCGGTCGCGGTGTACGCGACAGCGGAACCAAGCGCCGATACATCTTGGCCTGCAGTGCCGCCTCATCCATCAGCGCCGGCAGCGGCCAAACCACATCGGCCTCGCGCGCCCGGCGAATACACTCTTGCACGGTGGAACGCGCGCTGCCGACCGCAGCAGCTATCTGTCTATCGCTGAAGCCCTCGGCCTTGAGCCGCAGAACCTCCCTGATCTTGCGCACGGGTAACCTCGCTTGCCCCACCGTAGCTCCCCTTCCTGTTGGAAAAAGAGACCACGGTAATGGCGGTTAACCCGCTTCACACCCCCCGGCCGGCATCAACCGGAACGGTGGCCCGGCATGGACCGGAATGCTGGCCCGACATGCTCCGGAACTGGTGGCCGGCATGGCCCGGAATACGCAAGCAGTGCCGCAATCACAAGTGCACCAGATGTCTTCAAGTGAGCTGGCAAGTGGTTCTTCCTCGGAGCAAGTTCGCGGCATTGACTGGAACATTTATTGTGGATTTCGCCAATATGCAATCGGGAGGCGCTATCGATTCCCGTTAGCCGCCGTTGACGCTCGGCCGCAATCGGCCGTTAGTACTCATTCGCGCATCGGCGCGGCTCGACCGGCTACTACGGTAAGCTGTCAGGCTCTCATCTTTAGCTGTTCGCCCTCCTTTGCATGGCGTTTGACCGGTCGCCAGAAACTCCACCGTAACCAGGCCGGTGAAAAGACCTTATTCGATCTGAATGGTCCGCAGATATTCCGTCAGGCGCGCAATGAGATCATCGGTGCGGCCCTGCGGGTCCGGATTCCCGGTATTCTCATTGTCTCGATAGAACTCGAACCCCCACACCGGCATTTCCCGCGACCCATGGGGCGGCAGAGTCTTGCGGCCGTCGATGATCTTATGGATTTGCTCCGTCGGAAAAACACCGCCATGACGGTGAGCGATGCGCGCGAGGTCGGGCACCTCAATCTTGAAATTCTTCGCCACAGGCCCATCGCCACGCGCGTTGTCGCCATGGCAGCTGGAGCAAAAGCGCATGTATAGCTGAACACCCGTGTAACTGGATAGATCCAGCGCACGTGCCGAGACGGATGTCAGGACGAGCAGGATCATGGCAACGATGATCGTATGTCTGGCATGAGCAATCATTTGAACCTCCAATGATCCACACTAGGATCGTTGATGCGTTGCTCAAGTCAATCCGTACTTATACGCAGTCGTTGACGGATGGTTATATCGGTCCGAAGGCGG
The DNA here is from genome assembly GCA_963727045.1 of uncultured Gammaproteobacteria bacterium. GTDB lineage: Bacteria > Pseudomonadota > Gammaproteobacteria > Steroidobacterales > Steroidobacteraceae > Bog-1198. Next base: position 502,908 of record CAVSES010000001.1, read on the forward strand.
CGTTGGCATAGAATTGGATCGTGAACGCCGAGTGGTCGTCGACGGATACGGGCTCAGCATACAGACAAAACTTTTTACGGTGACAATCAAGGACGACACATGTGCATTTTAATTCGAACCTGTGCAAGCGTAATTTCCGTCGCGCTGGTGGCGCTGATGTGGGCGAGTTGCGAGGCGGGTGAAGCCCCGGAGATGACCGGAGCAGACCTTTACAAGGAGTTTTGCGCGACTTGTCATGGCGTTAGCGGTCACGGCGACGGACCGGTGGCACTCAGTCTGAAACGGCGAGTACCGGACCTTACCTTGATTGCTAAACGCAACGGCGGTGAATTCCCTGCAGAGTTAGTGCATAGGATGATCGATGGGCGATCGATGCCACGGTCACATGGTACTTCTGATATGCCCGTTTGGGGGTGGGAGTTTTATGGATACGAAGGCGAAGACGCCGCTCGTCGTCAGCGGGTCGCGGAATTTATCGATCGGTTAGTCGAATACCTACGGTCCATTCAAGGACACACCAAACTGAAGCCGCTGTAGGCAGATAACGTGACGTCTAATACCGGTTCGAGCAACCGGGCGGTTCTGATACCCGGAAGCGGACAGTGGCGACTGGCCTGACAGGGTCGAGAGCGGCGATACGGCTCAATCCGCCGGCAACCGGCAAAACCAGAAGCTCAGGAGTTGAACGTGACTGCCCGATTGCGGTCGTTCGCGGGCGATTTTTTCCGCCAATTCAGGGCCGTACTAGCCGGACAATCAAACCCTGCGACCTCAGTTCAAGAGCCAGGTAGATATCTCCATCTGCTCCAATCGCAATGGCTCGAATTCGTCCCAGATTGTTCAGTATCACTTCCTGCAGCACAGCATGCCCATTTGACAAGACAACGCGCAACAGATCTCGTTGTACAAGCGTGCCGACCAATAAATTGTCGCGCCAATGTGTGAATTTCCTCCCCTCATAAAATGAGATCGCAGAGACAGCCACTTCTGGGGTCCAATTTATTATTGGCTGATCCATGCCCTCATGTTGATCCTCCGTGCCCACTGAAATGCCGTCATCGCGCGTTCCATAACTGATCACAGGCCAGCCGTAATTGTGCCCTTTGTAGATGAGGTTAAGCTCATCGCCGCCGCGAGGACCGTGTTCCGATGACCAAAGCTGGCCAGTATTTGGATGGAAGGCCAAGCCCTCTGGATTTCGATGGCCGTAACTCCATATCGCGGCGAAAGCGCCTGGGGATGAAATGAAAGGATTGTCTGAGGGAATGGTGCCGTCATCGTTGTAACGCAAGATCTTGCCATTGGGATCGCGCAAATCCTGAGGCACCGAACGCAACAATTGTTCTAGTGGAATCGGTTCTTTTCCGGTGGCTTGGCTAACTCCGGCATCGCTGGCCGTAGTTAAAAAAACGTGGCCTGCGCCGTCAAACGCAATGCGACCGGTTACGGTGCTGTCGGTGGATACCCGAACCAAGTTTTTCGAATCGATCCAGCTATTGTGGTTTATTCGTCCGCGCACCAACGACACTACGGTGAGCGGCTTTCCGTCAACTTGGATGGTGTCGCCACACGTGAGGTAGATCCAGCCGTTTTCCTTGAAACGCGGATGAACCGCAACATCAAGTAGGATCCGGTGAAATCGGTCCCGAGGATTACCGAACGGCGTCCCATGTATGGGCTCGGCCGCGAGGCGACCTCGTTCAATGACGCGCAACATGCCTTGTTGTTCTGTCAGCAGCAAACGACCATCGGGAAGCGCCGCCAAGCCCCAGGGCATGCCCGTCTTGCCGATGACTTCAATGCGAAGCTTTTCCAGTTCCGTCGCGACCAAGCCCGACGGGATCGCCCGTATTTGCGCCTCGTCCATCTCCTGAAAGTGCTGGAGAGTATTCTCACTGCGTTTCGCGTGGATGAAATTGATCAGGCTTCTAATGTCATCCTCGGATAGAACTCCTCGCCACACCGGCATTCCTTTTTCGGGAAATCCATCTCGGATACTGTGCGCGATTTCATCGTCACCCATGCCATGTATGTAAGTGTCTGCAGTGAGTGGTGGTCCCTGCGCGCCCTGCAGTTGTGCGCCGTGGCAGCTCGCGCAATTGGCCGCATAGATGTTTGCCGCGTTCGCCGGCTCCAACGCCTGCGGAAATGAAGTTAGCGGAAAGAGGAGACCCGCCGTAACCCCGTATCGCGCATATTTGATCATTGTTACCAACGTACGTTTGGGCCTTGGCATTACCGCGCCTGAGGATCGGCTAGCATCGTTAGCGATTGAGGTGTCATTATGCTCACTTGCGGCGATCTTGGCTCCTCCGAAGGCGCCGGTCACCACCGTTCGCCTTCGGGTGGATGACGGACATCGGGTCCACGAGTATATCGACCCGTCGCGTGGTTTGAACGGAAGCGAGCAAGGCCGGACAGTCTCCGGGCAATCGCGGCAAGCCCCTATAGGTCAAATTTTTGCAATCATTGATAGCGCCACTCGCTGCCAACCACTACAAACGCAACTTGAGTTTCGAAGCACCCATCCCCGGCGAAGCTTTGTCGGGCGTGATTGAACATCGACGCCGCTGTGCCGGACCTGTTCGCAGGGCCGGCCTGTCGATGCGTAAGTGAAAGGAGTAGCCAGTGTCGAGCCAGGCGCTCTTCTCACTGGAATGTGCGTCTATTCGTAGTGAAGCGCTTCGATCGGATTGAGATTCGCAGCCTTGCGGGCCGGGTAGAATCCGAAAAACATGCCGACAGCGGCCGAGAAGGCAAAACCTCCGAGGACGGCAGTGAGGGAGACTTGTGTCGGCCAATGTGCAAGCCTGGAGATGATTAGCGACACCAGCAGCCCGAACCCAATTCCGGCCACGCCGCCGGTGACACTGAGCAGCACGGATTCGGCCAGAAACTGCAGCAGCACCTGCAGCCGACGTGCTCCAATTGCCATGCGGATGCCGATTTCCCGGGTCCGTTCGGTGACGGACACCAAAAGGATGTTCATGATTCCGATGCCGCCGACCAGCAGCGAGATGGATGCAACCATGGCCAGAAGCGCGGCCATCACCTGGCTGCTGCTCTCCTGCGCTGCTGCGATTTGACTCAAGTTGCGGACGCTGAAGTCGTTAAGTTGCCCGGCTTGGATGTGATGGCGCCGCGCGAGAGTCGCGGTTACCTGGCTTATCGCAGTGCTCACCAGCTCCGCTCCTCCGGCCTGAACGTAAATGCTGTTGACGTAGCCGGTCATGCGGGGGCTGATGCCGAAGGCGTTGGGCATTGGGGGATAATTGGAGCTGGTGAGGTTCTGGGCCGTTTGCGGCGCCGCGACCCCTAAGACTTTGCGCTCGGCCGTGCTGAACGGGATCATCACCACGTCGTCCTGATCCTGTCCAAAGCCGGTTTGTCCCTTGCCCGCGAGGAGTCCAATCACGCGCATGGGAACGCCCTTGATCAGAATGACCGCCCCTACGGGATCCTGCCCCGCAGGAAACAGGTTCTGATACACCGTTTGCCCGATCAAACAAACCGTCTCCGCGGTGTCATTCTGCTGTTCGCTCATGGAGCTGCCGCTGGCGACATGCCAACCGACAATGTCCAAATAGCTTGGCGTCACGCCCTGGATGGCAGTACTCCAGTTCTGGTCGGCATATTGGACCTGGCCGGTCTGGCGGGTCAGGTAGCTGACGCGCTGAACGGCGGGGTCGGCGCGCAGGATATTCTCGGCGTCCACCACGGTTAGGGTCGAGGCGCTGCCGGCTCCAGCGCGAACGCCGCCGGCGGTCGTGGCGCCGGGCTGGACGACGATCATGTTCGTCCCCAGGCTTTCCAACTGCTTCTTCACCGCTGCGCTGGCGCCGTCTCCCACGGCCACCATGGCAATGAGCGCAGCCACCCCGATAAATACACCCAACATCGTCAGGGTCGAGCGAAGCTTATTGCGCGCCAAGGCCTGCAACGAGGCTGTAAGAATCATCGACAGGAAGGCTAAACGAAGGCCGGAAGCCTTGGCAGAAACCGGGGTGTCGCCAAGGGAGGCTGCGCCTGTGGTGGGGGCTTCTGCACCGGCCGGCGGCGCAACAGCCATCTGATGCTCATCGGACAGGATTTGACCATCGCGCATCGTGATCACCCGATCTGCATAGGCGGCGATATCCGATTCGTGGGTTACCACGATGACCGTCACGCCTCGCTCGCGATTGAGTCGACGAATGATTTCCATGATCTCATGGGAGGTGCGAGTATCGAGGTTGCCAGTCGGTTCGTCGGCAAGCAGGACGGCGGGTTGGTTGACGAGGGCTCGGGCCAGCGCCACGCGCTGCTGTTGTCCCCCGGAGAGCTGATTGGGCATGTTGCGCGCGCGGTCGGCCAGACCGACGTTCGCAAGCAGCTCGCGGCCGCGATCATTCCGCTCGCTTGATGTCAGCGCCGCCGATGCGCCATATAGCAGCGGCAAGACGACATTTTCGAGCGCGCTCGTGCGGGGCAGCAAATTGAAGCTCTGAAAGACGAATCCGATCTCATTGCTGCGGATATCTGCCAGTTCCGGTTCCGACAGCCGCGCCACGTCGCGCCCCTGAAAGGCGTATTGGCCGCTGGTCGGCCGATCGAGGCAGCCGATGATGTTCATCATGGTCGACTTACCCGATCCGGACGATCCCATGATGGCGACGAATTCGCCGCGTGCAATTGAAACGGTGACCCCCTGCAGGGCGCGGACTTCCGTGTCTCCAAGTTGGAAGGATCGACTCAAGTCGATGAGGTGGATGACGGCCTCGGTCATGCCGGTGGCGCTTCTACAATCTCAGCGAAGGCTTGGATGACGCCTTGGGCGCACCCGCCGCAGCCTCGAATGTGACGACCTGATCTCCGGGCTTGAGATTTCCCGGTTTGATCTCGGCGAAGGCATCGTCAACGAGTCCAACTGTGACAGGGATTGCGACCAGCTTGCCTGCCCGTTCCACCCAGATTACCGCCTGGCCGGGATCTATGGTTTTGGCGAGCCCAATCTTGGCCGCAGCGGCCGGCTTGAAGCGCAGTGCTTGCGATGGAACTCTGAGGACATTCAGTGATTGGGCCGTGACGATCCTCGCGGTCGCCGTCATCCCGGGTTTGAGAGCCAGGTCAAGATTATCGACCGTGATCACGACATCGTAGGTGATGACGTTTTGAATGCTGACCGGCGCCTGCCGGACCTGGGCCACGCGTCCCCGGAATGTACGAGTGGGGAAAGCGTCGACGGTGAAACTCGCGTCGGCGCCTTCAACGGCGCCGGCGATGTCGGATTCGCTGACGTTGGTATCGACCTGCATTTTGGTCAGATCGGTGGCAATGAGAAACAAAGTCGGTGTCTGGAAGCTCGCAGCCACGGTTTGCCCGGCAGTGACATTGCGCGACACCACCGTACCGTCAACCGGCGAGACGATGTTGGTGTAATTCAAATTGATCTGAGCTGCCTTCAGCGCCGCTGTTTTCTGGGCGATTGAAGCGATATCAAGGTCGACAAGTGCAACCGATTGATTGTAGGCGTTCAGTGCAAGGTCGGCGGCATCGTGGGAGGTTGAGTCTTCGCGGTACAGAAGATCGTTGCGTTCGTGAGTGATCTTCGTGTAGATAACGTTGGCCCGGTCCTTGGCGAGTTGCGCCCTGGCAACGTCCAAATCGGCTTGGTCCTGATCCACCACAACCTGATAGGGCTTGGGGTCGATTTTTGCGCAAAGCTGACCTTTGTGCACCCGGGTGTTGTAGTCGCAGCTAAGACTCTGGATTGTCCCGGAGACATAGGTCCCGACCGAAACGATGACGACCGGATTAACCGATCCACTGGCGGTGATGGTGGTGACGACGTTTCCCTGTGTGGCCGCGGTGGTGACGTAACCGGGCGGCGCGGCGCGGTTTAGAATCCAATAGATGGCCACGGCGCCAACCAAAACTGCCCCAGCAGCCAGAAGTCCGATCAGTTTCCAATTCGTGCGGTGGATCATCGCAGCCGGTTTGCATTCAGCGCCAGAATCTCTTGCTCGCGATGGCAGCGCCCTGCGCCAGAGCCTCGAGTTTGCCCCAGATCACCTCCGGGTCGACGCCGCTCGAGCCCACATGGATGCTGAACCCGCAATCCACCGCGGCCATGACGTTATCCCGGCCGACGAGATTGGCGTAGCGGCCGATGCGCTGGGCGACCAGCTCCGGGTGCTCGATGTAGGGCGATTGGCACTCGATCACCCCCGGAACGAGTATCTTTCCCTCGGGCGGCTTCACGGTCTCGAACAGCGTCCATTCGTGCGCGTGGCGCGGATTGGCCGCCTCGAACAGGATCGCGTGCGGCTTGGCCGTCCAGAGGATGTCGACGATATCAGCGAGTGGTACGTCGCAATGATGCGGGCCGGGATAGTTCCCCCAGCAGACGTGCATGCGAACCTTTTCGGCGGGGATATTGACGAGCGCGCGATTCAGCGCTTCCACGTGCAGCGCCATGCGATCCCGGAATCCGTTCCGGTCAAGGTTTGCGAATTGCGTGTGACGGCCCATGGCGAGATCGGGGCAGTCGATCTGCAACGTCACTCCGGAGGCGACGACGGCCTCGTACTCGAGTCGCAAAGCATCGGCGCACGCGAACAGATATTCTTCGTGGCTCGGATAATAATCGTTGCGAAAGAAGAGCGTGGTTACGCCCGGAGAGGCGGCATTTAGAAAGATACCCGCGGGCGCGCGCTCTCCGATCGAGCGTTTCAAGCGTTGCGCATCCTGCTTCGGCGCATCGAGGTCGCGCATGCTGACGGGCGCATTGCAGGCCGGCGCCTTGCGATGCTTGCGTCCCGGGTCGTCGAACATACGGGTCTTGGTACCCGGGTAGGCCTCAAGATCCTGAAACACGTAGCTGTTGCCGGTACCGCCGAAGCCTCCGAGCCGGTCCTTCACGTACGTGGCGTAACTGGGTTTCGGCATCTCGCCGTCATTGATGATGTCGAGGCCCACCTTCAGCTGCCGGTCGACGACGAGCTCGACGGCGCGCGCCACCTGTTCATCGAGAGCGGATGGGTCGAACGGCAGTCCGTCCTCGCGTGCGAACATGAGTTGCTTGAGACCTTCCGTGCGCGGCAGGCTGCCGACGTGGGTGGTGAGAAACTTTCGATGGTCATTCATGGGTAGGAAGCTACCACGACTTTGAGTCGGCGGTCAGGGGGATGATCGCAGGTCCGGCTTGAGCGCCGGTTGCACGGGGGGGTGCCGCGGAGGCGGCTCGAACAACCGTCAACGGCCGGTCTGGGCGCGCACCGGCGGCAGCAATTCAACGAGGCGTCTCAAACAGAATCCGGTCGCTGCTCAAACGCTGGTAGTACGAGTCGCGCAAACGTTCGAAACGAACATCGAGCGACGGCTCCGACGAACGCGGCCGATAACGGGAGGGACTCATCGCGGCTTGCCGGCTAGCGGGCGATGGTGGCGCGGGCCTGTGTAAGCGGCACGCAGGTGGTGCGGTTCCTGCCGAGCTTCTTGCTGGCATACATGCCTTGGTCGGCGATCCGCAGCAACTCGACCACGGAGTGTTTCTCGAGCGCCTCCGATGTCTCCAGCGCAGTCGCACCGAGGCTCACCGTGGCCCTCAACGCGCCCGAACTTGTCGCAATCGGTCGGGCGCTGAAGGCCTGCCTGAACCTCTCGGCGACCTCATTCGCTCCAGTCAGCGTGGTTTCCGGCAGCACGATCACGAATTCTTCGCCGCCGGCCCGCACGACCCAATCGACCTCTTCGCGGATGCACTCGGCCGCGCGGGCGACGAACGCCTGCAGGACCTGGTCGCCCGCTTCGTGTCCAAAGCACTCGTTGATTCGCTTGAATTCATCGACGTCGCAGCTCAACAGGGCGAGCGGCCGGCAGTATCGGCGCGCCCTGTGGAGCTCGCTGGGGAGATAATTCATCAGATATCGGCGATTGCGGGCTCCCGTCAGCGGGTCGGTCATGGACAGATCGTGATTCTCATCGCCGTTCAGGCGCAGGCACCCCACGAGACTTGTGGTGCGCCGGCCCGATTCCATGCGCGCCAGGAGCTCCTCCGCGGAACAGGCCTTGACCAGATAGTCATTCGCCCCTGCATCGAGCCCGGCCAGAAGGTCATTTGTATGCTCGCGCACGGTGAACATCAGGATGTATGTGTACTGTTCGCCGTCTTTGAGTCTCACCGCGCGGCAGAGCGCCGGCCCATCTATCCCCGGCATCTCCCAATCCGTGACAACGATGTGATAATGCCTCTTGCCGAGCATCGTCAACGCTTCTTCCCCAGAATCGGCGGCATCGACATCGTAGCCCGCGGGCCCAAGGAGGGACGCGATCCTCGCGCGGATCAGATCGTCGTCGTCGACGATGAGCACTCTGCAGCACGCGGCAGACGCGTAAGGGGGCGTTACACTGGTATCGCTGAGATCGATCATGGGAAACGAGTCGGCTCCCGGAGTCTACGAATTCGCGACAGCCGCGCCGTGCACAGTGGCTCGCATTCCCCACCGCCGGTTCATCAATATGCGGGCCCGTGAGGGGGTCATCGGCCGCGACAACAAATACCCCTGCGCTTGATGACATCCGAGCTCGTTGAGCAACGCGAACTGCTCCTCCGTCTCGACGCCTTCAGCAAGCACCGTAAATCCCAGTTCGCGACCGAGCGAGATGATGGCTGCGACAATCGTAACCTCCTTCGATTGGGCTCTCAGATCGCGGATCAGCGAACGGTCGATTTTCAGCCGATCGATCGGCAACCGCGAGAGATAGCCGAGATTCGAATATCCGGTACCGAAATCGTCCACGGCTATGCGTACGCCGAGCCGCTTCCATTGCATGAGACACTTCAGCACCAGGTCAGTGTCGTCCACGAGGACGCTCTCCGTGATTTCGAGCTCGAGGTGCTGCGCCAGCAAGCCGCTGCTCTCGAGAGCCCGGGAGATCACTTCGGTGAACGATGCGCAGATCTGGTGCGCGGAGACATTGACGCACAGCGGGACCGGTAAACCGATGCCGGTCCACGCTGCCACGGTACGGCAACTTTCCTTGAGCGCCCACGTGCCGAGAATGCCGATCATGCCCGACTGCTCCGCCATGGGGATGAACAGCGACGGCGCGACCGCCTGGCCATCGGGCCGCATCCAGCGGGCAAGGGCCTCGACGCCGCAGACCGCCCCGCTGTCCATTGCAAATTGCGGCTGATACTGGAGCCTCAAGCCGTTGCTTGCGATTGCGCTGCGCAAATCCGCCTCCAACTGCCATCGCCGGCGGATGCGTTTCGCGGCGTCAGCGGAATGGAACCGGAAGCTGCCGGGGGTGAGCTTTGCCTCGCGGAGGGCGGCGCCCGCATTGCACAGCAATGTTTCGAAACGTTCGCCATCGTCCGGATACAAGGCGATGCCGGCGCTCGCGGATATCTTTAATTGACTCGTCCCGAGGGTGCGCGGCCGTCCAACGATCGAAAGCAGTTTCTCCACAATGAAGCCCGCCTGCCGCGCTTCGCCGATGTCGCGAAGAACCAGGAGAAATTCGTCCGCCCCGATGCGGGCGACGCAATCGGGCTTGGGGAACCGGGCATTGAGGCTGACGCTGATGTCCTTCAGCATATCGTCGGCCAGATCGCGGCCATATTCCTCCTCGATGAACCTGAATCGATCCAGATTGAGCACGGCTATTGCCATCGGGATCCGAGGACTTCCGCCAAGCCCGATCGAACGACGCACGAGTTCGTCAATATGTGCCAGATTGGGCAGCCCGGTCAGGGTGTCATAGTGGGCGAGCTCATCGATGCGTTGCTCGAACTCCTTCCGTTGACGCACGGCGTCAACGGCGCGTTGAACCGCGGAACCCAGGCGGCGAATGTTCGCCTTCAGAAGGTAGTCGGTAGCGCCGCTTTTCAGACACTCGAGCGCCGTATCATCGGCGATGGATCCGGAAACCATCACGACGGGCGTTGCAGGCTTCAGCCGGCGCGAAGTGGCCAGCGCGCGCAGGCCGGAGAAGCCGCGCAACGTATAGTCGCAGAGGACGATGTCGGGATCGAAGTCGAGGAGCGCGTGACTTAGCTCGTCCTCGCTGGCCGCAGTGCGCGACGCAAACGTGAGCCCTTGGCGCTCGAGCTCAAGCTGCTCTAACTCGATGTCCGTCGGTTCATCATCCACGAAGAGAATCTTGAGGTGATTATGCATCGCATCATCCCCAACGCCCGCCGTGCCCGGCAGAGTCAAAGTGTATCCTCTGAATTGGAAACCGGATGTAAGGAAAACGTGACACATTAAAGGTGCAATCGCCCGCACAGCGCACTGCCGCAACCTGCCCACCTTAGGCGGACGGTCACCGGGTTACGACCGACGGACGCAAGGTCTCGAGCGCCGTGAAGGCAATCAGCCCCAAGACGCCTGTCATTCTGTTGACGGGGTGGGGCCAGAGGCTGCTCGCGGAGGTGGATGTTCCGCCGAGCGTCGACTTCGTGCTGAGCAAACCCCCGACCGGACGGGGTTTGAGGGAAGCCCTTGCGAGTTGTCTTGTGCTGAAAGATCAGCGTGCGGGTGCCTGAACCGACGAGGTGAGGGAGGTCCGATCGAGTGCGCGTTGAGCCAGAAAATCGGTCACGGCCGTGGCCTTCTCGTCAGGCGAAAGCGATGTCGTGGGAGTCGGCATCGCCCAGATGGTGAACTGGTAGCGATGCACGCCGGTGCCCTTGGGCGGACACGGTCCGGCATACGCAGCATCGCCGAAGTTGCTGACGATCGCCGCAGCTTGCCCGGGCAACGATTCAGTTCCTCGCGGCAGGGAAAGGGCGCCTGGCGGAATGTCGACAACGATCCAGTGCGACCATTGGGATGGCTTCACGTCGAGGTCGATCATCGTCAGCACGAAGCTCATTGTCGCGCTCGGCGCGCCGCTCCAGGAGAGTTGCGGTGAAATATTGCGGCCCCCGCAGCGCGGGTAGATGTGGGCGCTCGGGATTGGATTGCCCGCGACAAGGTCGGTGCTCGTCAAGGCCATCGCGGAGAACGCGGGACCGCTTGCCATGAGCAACAGTGACAAGCATGCGGCGGCTTTATTCACGAGCGTTCTCCGGCGAGGTTCATCGGACTTCAAATCCTAGGGCTCGCCGGATCGGGTTGCAACGAGGCATTTTTTTTCAGCGCTAAGATGGGACACGGGTTAAGCGGGAGCACCAGTCTGTGCTAGCGTCCACGAATGATGCGGCCGCATTTCGCAAAGCTCCTGGCACCCCTGTTCGTCCTGGTCGCCGCATGCGGCGGCGGAGGCGGATCCGCGCCAAAGGCCACCTACACGATCGGTGGTGTAGTCACCGGGCTTAGCGGCTCGGGCTTGGTCCTGCAGGATGACGCCGGCACGGCACTGACGGTATCCGCGCCCGGACCCTTCACATTTTCGGGCGCTCTCACGAGCGGTGCGGCTTATTCGGTGACGGTCGCGACTCAGCCTGTCTCGCCGGCTCAGAATTGCGTCGTCATGAACGGCACCGGCATCGTGGCCGGCGCCGACGTGACGAATGTGACCGTCGCTTGCACGGGCGGGCGATTTACCGTCTTGGTCAACCAGCCGCCGGAAGCAGGCTACCTGGCGCTGCTCTTGACCGACGCCAGCGTCATGATGCAGTCGATCAATGACGCTGGCGTGTTCTACAGCCTGACGCCGGCCCCCGACGGCGGCTACATCAACGGAACCTGGCACCGGCTGGCGAGTCCTCCCGTCGGATATGCACCCTATGCCGGGTCGCAGGCGGTGTTGGCGGATGGGCGGGTCTTGTTCGTCGGCGGCGAGTACAACCAAAACCAATACGCCTTGCCGTTCGCCCCCAGCGGGCTCACCAACATGTCGGCGGTTTATGACCCCGTCACCGACCGCTGGACGATGATCGCTCCTCCGCCGGGAGTCCCTTACATCGGCGATTCGCCTTCCGCCATCCTGCCGGATGGCAGTTTCATGTTCGGTTCCAAACTGGGACGGCAGATGTGGCGCCTCGACCCGGTCAGCCTGACCTGGATGTCGATTCCGGCCACCGGCAAGCACGATGATTTTGCGGAAGAAGGCTGGACGCTGCTGCCCAACGGGGATCTATTCACCATCGACGTCGGCACGCCGCCCCACGCCGAACACTACAACCTGTTGGCCGCGCAGTGGTACAGCGATGGCGATACGCCCGCCGATCTGACCTCGCCACCGGACACCGGCGGTTTGACGTATGGGCCGGCGCCGCTGCAGATCGTCGGCGGCGTGAGCTACGGTCCCGGGCCCTCGGGAACTTACTTGCCGCCGGGCGAGATTGGCCCGGCATTGTTGCTGCCCGACGGCAAGGTTTTCGCCACCGGCGCGGCTGCCGGGAGCGGCACTGGGGCTCATTCCGTGATCTACACTCCCGGTCCAACTCCCGCCGGACCGGGCAGCTTTACGGCGGGTCCTGACTTCGCCGCCGGCGATGACGCCTCCGACGCCAGCGCCGCGCTGCTGCCCTCGGGGCATGTGCTGATTGCCGCGACCTCGGGCCAGTTCTACGAATTTGACGGCGCATCGATGCCCATCACCGGCGCCCTGCCGAACAACGGCGGCGCGACGTCATATTTCGTCCTGCCGCTGCCGAACGGTCAGATTCTCGTGACCGGAGGTGTAACGCAAATCTATAGCGGGGAGGGCAGCCCCAACCCGTCGTGGGCGCCCACGATTGCCGCTGCTCCGGCGAGCCTGTTTCGCGGTTCCAGTTACAGCGTATCGGGCACGCAATTCAACGGGCTGTCGCAAGCTGCCGTTGTGGGTGATGAGCTAAACGCCGCCACCAACTATCCGCTGGTACGTATCACCAATATTGCCTCGGGACACGTGCTCTACGCGCGCACGCGCGATCACAGCAGCATGGGCGTGGCGACCGGCAGCACCATCGTCTCGACCACGTTCAACGTTCCGGCGTCCGCCGAGAGCGGGCCGAGTTCATTGGTTGTCGTCGCCAATGGCATCGCCTCAGCACCGGTGAGTGTGATGGTGAACTGAAAAGAAAGCGGGGCGCCCGCAACGCTAGTGGCGCGTAGTGATCGAAGGATCGAGCAACCGAAGTGCGTCATCAGCCGTCGTAGCGCCCGTGCGGTCGATGTCAGTGTTCGAATAGGATCGGCCGAAAGCTGAACAATGCTTGCCGTCGCCGGTGAGGCGACTGCCGGTTTGAGTCAAGCACGCAGGATTTTGCGCGGCCACGGGCGCGTCGGTTTTGGGGTGAACGTTGGTGGTCGTCGCGGCACACGCGGCGAGAATGAGCGCAACGGCGGCCGTGATGAGATGGCGCAAGTGGCTGATCATAAGGACCTCCAGTTGCGCAATTATACGCCAATGAGATTGTTTCGAATCATCCCTGGCGGGCGGCAGCCGCGTGGTGGCCGTGCGGCCAGGGGAGGTCGGTGGGAGAAGATGGAGCGGGCCGTCAGCCGAGACCTCATTCGAGCGATGCGTTCCCCTCTTGGGCGCATCTACATACTGAAACCCGGCGACGCACGCCATCGCTCATATATGTTTCTATGAGACCCAGTACCGCGTCGGCTACGCTGCGCGCACGGATTACTCTCACGTCTCCCCGGCAAACGGGGCACGTCAGAGTGTGCAGCATGGTTACCGGCGGGGAGTGTTTGATCTCAGCTTGGTATTTGTGCACTAGCCCGGCTCCTCGCTTGAAATGCGGGAGTCGAACGTACTGCGTTTTGGGTTATGTTAAAAGTGTCGCCAAGAGCGGACAGGCACGTCCCGCTAACTCCTGAGCAGTGCAGCGCCGACGCCGGCAATGACCGGCAGCACCAGCATCGCCATATTGATGCGTGCGCGCCAATTCCGGCGCGAAAACAAGGGCACGACCTCGCCGGCGCCCTCGACCGCGACCAGAAATATGTTGACCGCAAGCCACAGAGCGAACGCCGCGACCGTCACACCGATGATCAGCCAAAAGTTTGTGCCGCCCATTTCTCATTCCTCCTCAAGCCTATGTGCACTTTAGGCCGACGCCCTCGCGGTGCGCGTGACGCGAAACACCCCTACAGCTCAAAGCGCGAGCGTTGGCCCACAGCGCCGAGGCAATTAATCGCAACATGTCAAAAGGGACGGGAATGAGGCAGCCCATTCGACGGTGGGCTGCCGCGGTGCATTCATGCTGCACTACGGCACCGACTTCATTTCTTAATAAGTGCTATTCATAACTTGTCAAATTCCCGCGCTATAGTGTGCCTCTCAACCCGGAGGGCTCTGCAATGCGGATCATCAAGCGCGGCGTGGGTGAAGCGTTGAAGGTTGCAGGCAACGTCTCTGTCAAGGTGCTCCAGGTTCGTGGCGACAAGGTGCGGGTCGCCATCGATTCGCCCGCGGATAAGCCGGTCTACCGCAACGAAGTACTCGAAGAGTTGAGCGCGGCGGCGCGCGAGGCGCTCGAAAACTCCCCCGCCGGGCCAACGGACACGACGCTCCGTGGGTCATAAATTTATAAATAAAGTCAAATAATTAAGTGATTTATATGATCTTAAATAACATCCCGAATCCGGGAACGATCAATCGCTGATATTCCATTTCGTGCGTCCTCGCTGGCTGGTCGTAGGACCGTGCGCTATTCTCAAGTCCGGTATGCGCACAATGACGTTATTGACGGCGACGGTCGTGCTCGGGTGCGCAGGTCAGGCCGCGCGGCCGCCGACCCTCACGGCGCAATCGACTGCGCCAGCCATCGTCGCCGGCGACCCATCCACCGAGGCTGAGCTGCAGCGACTGACCCTTGCCAAGAAACTTCGGCTCAAGGTGGTGAACCAGGATGGGGAGGAGCTTTTCTGTCAGTCGTCCATGGTCACTGGCTCGCACATTCGAACCGACATGCGCTGCTTCACCGCTGAGCAACTCGACCGGTACCGCGAGCAGGAGGAACGCGACATGGACCGATTCAACCAGCAGCGTACGCCTACCGGGACGATTCCCTTATCTCGGTGACACGAAGCGGGCCGAGGTTCACTCCCCGGTGCGAAAACGTGTCCAAAGACGGGTCACCAGCCGCGACTCGTCGGGAGTCATCGCCGGCAGGGTATGTAGTTTGGCGCGTGTCGCGGCGTTGGGATAAATCGCCGGATCATTCTTGATCGCGCTCTCGACGAAGGACAGCGAGGCGCGGTTGCCGTTTGGATATTTCACCGTGTTGGTGATGGCGGCCATCACCTCCGGGCGCATCAGATAGTTCATCCACACTTCGGCGTTGCGCGGATGCGGAGCATCCGCCGGTATGCTCATCATGTCGGCACCGATCAATCCACCCTCGCGCGGCACGAAGTAGCGGATATTCACGCCATTGGATGACTCCAATGCGCGATACCGCGCCAGCGTGACGTCGCCCGACCAACCCAGGATCAGGCACAGGCCGCCATTGGCGAGGTCGCTGATGACTCCGACCGAATCGATCGAGCGCACGAAGGGCCGGATCTTCATCAGCAAATCGGCCGCTGCGTTCAAATCCGCGGGATCCCGGCTGTCGGGATCCCTGCCGAGATAGATCAGGGCGGACGCGTACACGTCCGTCGGGGAGTCGATGACCAGAATGCCGCAGTCTTTGAGCTTCGACGCATTCTTCGGGTCGAAGAGCAGCGACCAGCTGTCGTATTCGGAGGCGCCCAAGCGTTCACGGACCTTCTCGACGTTGTAGCCGAGACCCGTCGTGAACCACAGATACGGCACGCTGTACTGATTTTGGGGATCGTGGACGGCGAGTTTCTGCATGATCTCGGGGTCCAAATTCACGCTGTTGGGCAGAGCCGTCTTGTCGAGTTTTCGGAAGACGCCCGCCTTCAACAGACGGTCGAAAAAGAAGTCCGTGGGCACCACAATGTCGTAATTCGTGTGTCCCGTCAGCAGTTTGGTTGCAAGCACTTCGTTCGATTCGAAGGTGCTGTAGTGCACCTTGATGCCGGTTTCGTGCTCGAAATTGGCGACCGTTTCCGGAGCGATGTAGTCCGCCCACGAGTAGACATTCAGGGTTTCCCCGGCGGCCGGCGGTTTGCCGTGCCCACCGCAGCCGATCAATCCCACGGCCGACAGTATGGCGGCCGACAGGGCCCCTTGACGCAATTTGTGCCCCATCCACGATCGGCGCGCCAACCCGGGAAGCCGGATCATCGGAGAAAGTAGTGTCGTGTGTCACCGATCATGCGGCGGGCCCTGTGTAGACTTCGAAACTCGTGGCGTAAATTTGCAGGTTGGCTCGTGCCTTGCAGCGCCTTGGAGGAGATTTTGATGAAGCCTTCCGACTTGCCGCCCCCGACCGCCTCACTCGGTTTTGGTATCACCCGCAAGGCGACCGAATTCAAGCACCGCAGCGGCGATGATAAGTCGCCGATGGCGCGCAAGGCGAAAATTCTGGTGGTCGACGATGATTCGGGGGCGCGGCGGCTCATGGAAACGCGCCTGGGGGCCGCCGACTACGCGGTGGAAACTGTCGGCAGCGCGCAGGCGGCGTTCGACGCCTGCATCCAGTCGCGGCCAAATCTCGTGATCACGGATTTGCGGACGAAGGATGCGGACGGACTTGCGTTCCTGAAGGAACTGAAGCGTCGATGGCCGCAACTGACGGTCATCATTCTGACCGCCCACGGATCGATTGCCGAGGCCGTTCAAGCCACCCAATCCGGGGCTTTCGGCTATCTGGTCAAACCGGTCGACAAGGATGAGTTGTTGGGACAGGTGCAGCGGGCAACCGCGGCATCGACGTATGCGCTCACCGAGGGCGACTGGCGGGCGAACATCGTGTCGCGAAGCCAGCTCATGGAGGATCGGCTTGGAATCGCGAATCGAGCGGCGGCCTGCGACGTTCCCGTTTTGCTCACGGGTGAACACGGTACGGGAAAGGAATTGCTGGCGCGGGCCATTCATGCGGCCAGTGCCCGGCGCGAGAAGCCGTTCGTCGTGGTTTCGTGCCGGGAGACAAACAGCCGCACCCTGGAATGCGAACTTTTCGGCGCGCCGCCCGGCCCGGCGCGTCAGGCAACCGAAACCGAGGCGGCGCCGGGGCGGGCAGGCGGCGGCACGCTGTTGCTCGATGAAATCGGGCATCTGCCAATGGACCTGCAGGTTGCACTGGCCAGGCTCCTCGCCGCGGAGCCGCCGGCGGGAAGGAGTTTGGGCCCCGTGCCCGGTAATGCGCGGCTGATTTGTACCACGTCCCAGGATCTCGAGGCGCAGGTGGAAGCCGGCGCGTTCTTCAAGGGCTTGTACTATCAGATCAACATCCTGCCGATCGAGATGCCGCCATTGGGCCGCCGCCGGGAGGACATTCCGCTGCTGGTGTCGCATTTTCTCGAGCAGGCGACCGAAGCGGGCAGCCGTCGAAGAATATATTCCCCGAAAGCGATCGAACTGCTCGCCACCACGGACTGGCCGGGAAATGTTCGGCAGCTGTTCGATCTGGTGAAGCAAAATGTGGCCCTCTCGCGGGGCGAGGTCATGACCGAGGACTTCGTGCAGCAGTTCTTGGGTGCAGACCCGGCCAAAATACCCTCGTACGAAGAGGCGCGGGACAAGTTCTCGCGCGACTATCTTGCCGAGAACCTCAGGCGCACCGCCGGTAACGTGAGCCAGGCTGCGCGTCTCGCCAAACGCAGCCGCACCGATTTCTACAAGCTGCTGGCGCGCTATCGGCTGCATGCGGAGGACTTCAAGAAGGCGGATCCCGGACAGCAGAAGCCGAAGGGCGCGGAGAAGAGCGGCGAGCTGGACGACGATCGGGGACCGGGCGCCGCTACCTAAGGTCCCGGCACCGTCGGCCGCCGTTTTTTTCCTCGACACTGAACCGCAAAAGAGTTTACCGTCAGCCGTGATCCAGCCGGGCACCTACCCAAGGGCCCAGGGCGTACAAAGGGACGGCGCGCAATGGCGATAGGGCAGGAGATAATCCTAGAGACGCAGAACCTCGTTAAAGCGTTCAAGGGATTCGTTGCGGTTGACGGAGTGTCGCTCTGCGTGCGGCGGGGGGAAATACACGCGCTGATCGGGCCAAACGGCGCCGGCAAGACCACGTTTTTCAATTTGCTCACCAAGTTCCTGCAGCCGTCGTCGGGTGAGATCCTCTATCGCGGCAGGAACATCACGCGCGACAAACCGGCGGATGTCGCCCGGCGCGGCATCGTGAGGTCGTTTCAGATTTGCGCCGTGTTTCCCCACCTCACCGTGCTCGAAAATGTGCGGGTGGCGCTGCAGCGCAGTCTCGGCACCTCGTTTCATTTCTGGCGCTCCGATAGAAGCCTGAGCAAGCTCGACGATCGGGCGATGCAGCTGCTGGCCGAGGTGCGACTCGAAACGTCGGCCCGCACGCCGGCCGCCGACCTGTCCTACGGGCGAAAGCGCGCCCTCGAGCTGGCCACGACGCTCGCGCTCGAGCCCGAATTGATGCTGCTGGATGAACCGACACAGGGTTTGGGTCACGAGGACGTGTCGCGCGTTACGAATCTGATCAAACAAGTCTCGGCCCATCGCACGGTGCTCATGGTGGAGCACAACATGAGCGTGGTCTCATCCATCGCCGACACCATTTCCGTATTGCAGCGGGGCCGGGTGATCGCCGCGGGTCCCTATGCGGAAGTCTCGGCGAATCCCCAGGTGGTCGAAGCGTACATGGGGACCTCGGCGTCCGAACTCGCGCGGGACGGCTGATGGGAAGAGAAATGCTCAAAGTATCCAATCTCGAGGCGTGGTACGGCGAATCGCACATTCTGCACGGCGTGGATTTGACCGTGCACGAGGGTGAAGTCGTGACGCTGTTGGGCCGCAACGGGGCAGGCCGCACCACGACGCTGCGCGCCATCATGGGAATGGTCGGTGCCCGTTCCGGTTCGGTGCGCATCGACGGGGTGGAGGCGGTGCAGCTCGCTCCGCATCGGATCGCGCGCATCGGCGTGGGGTATTGTCCCGAGGAGCGCGGCATTTTCTCGGCCTTGTCGGCCGAGGAGAACCTTCTGCTGCCGCCCCGGCTCGAGGGGGGCGAAGGGTTGCGGTTGGAGGAGATTTACGCCATTTTTCCGCAGCTGCTCGAGCGCGCCTCCAGTCCCGGTACGCGCCTGTCCGGGGGGGAGCAGCAGATGTTGGCGGTGGCACGGATTCTGCGCACGGGCGCACGACTGCTGCTGCTGGATGAGATATCCGAGGGTCTTGCGCCGGTGATCGTGCAAAAGCTCGGCGACGTCATCCGCACCCTGCGGGACAAGGGTTTCACCGTGGTGCTGGTCGAGCAGAATTTCCGCTTCGCGGCCCCTCTGGCGGACCGTTTTTACGTCATGGAGCGCGGGCGGATGGTCATTGAGATCGCGCAATCCGAGCTCGCCCCGCAAATGGGGTTGCTGCACGAGTTTTTGGGTGTTTGAATCAACAAGAAGCAAGGGAAGGACAAGCATGTTCAAATCATCGACCGCCACGCTCTGTGTGCTGCTCGGCCTGTGCGCAGCCTTTGAGGCCGTTGCCGCCTCGGAACAAATTGTCATCGGCGACATCGACGATCTGTCGGGCGTCTATGCGGATGTCCAGGGTCAGGGGGGCATAGAAGCCATGAACATGGCCATCGCCGACATGGGAGGCACCATCCTCGGCAAGAAGATCACCGTGCTCAGCGTCGACCACCAGAACAAACCGGACATCGGCGCCTCGAAGTTTCGCGAATGGGCCGATCAGGACGGGCTGAACATGCTCATAGGCGGCTCGAATACCGGCGTCAGCATTGCCATGGCCAAGGTCGCCGCGGCCAAAAAGGTGCCGTTCTTCGCCATCGGCGCAGGGGGCGCGTCGCTGACCGGCGCGGATTGCACACCCTATTCGATCCACTACGCCTACGACACCACCGCATTGGCCAACGGGACGGCGAGCGCGATCATCAAGCAGGGCGGCAAGAGCTGGTTCTTCGTGACGGCGGACTACGCGTTCGGCACGCAGCTCCAAGAAGCGGCCGCGCGCGTGGTCCTTGCCAGCGGCGGCAAGGTGTTGGGCGCGGTGCGCGCGCCGCTGGGGACGACGGACTACTCGTCCTTTCTTCTGCAGGCGCAGGCCTCGGGAGCGCAGGTGCTGGGGCTTGCGAACGCCGGCACCGACTTCTCCAACTCGCTCAAGGGCGCAAACGAATTCGGTCTCACCAAGACGATGAAGCCGGCCGCATTGCTGGCCTTCATCAGCGACATCCACAGCCTGACGCTGCAAACGGCGCAGGGTCTGTACCTCACGACGGCGTGGTACTGGGACCTGAATGAGGAGACACGCGCATTCGCCAAGCGCTTCTTCGACAAGATGCACAGGGAGCCCACCATGACCCAGGCTGCGTACTATTCCGCCACGCTGCAATATTTGAAGGCGGTCAAGGCGGTGGGATCGACCGATCCGGACCTGGTGATGTCGGAATTGAAGAAGGCCAGGATCAACGACATGTTCACCAAGAACGGCTACGTGCGCGCCGATGGGCTGATGGTTCATACCATGTACGTCATGCAGGTGAAGACCCCGGCGGAGTCGAAGTATCCCTGGGACTACTACAAGGTGATCAAGGTCATGTCCGGCGAGGAAGCCGACGGCTCGCAACCGGACCCCGCCTGTTCTCTGGCCAAGAAGTAGGTGACAACCGTATTCGGCATGCCGCTGCCCGCGATTTTCGGCCAGCTCATGCTGGGACTGGTGAACGGATCGTTTTACGCGCTGCTGAGTCTCGGCCTCGCGGTGATTTTCGGACTCCTCGGGGTCGTCAACTTCGCGCACGGGGCGTTTTACATGCTCGGTGCGTTTGCCGCGTATGTCGGTCTGCAATTCCTGGGGGTGAACTACTGGTGGGCGCTCCTTCTCGCGCCGGTCGCGATTGGACTCATTGGGATCGCCGTCGAGCGCTTGTTCCTGCGGCATTTGTATCAGCTCGACCCACTGTACGGGCTGCTCCTGACGTTCGGCGTCGCGTTGATCTTCGAAGGGATCATGCGCGGGCTGTTTGGTGCGTCAGGAAAGTCCTATCCGGTGCCCGGCCTGCTGCAGGGCGGATTCAACCTGGGCTTCATGGTGCTGCCGATCTATCGGGCGTGGGTGATCGTCGCATCCTTGACGGTGTGCGGCCTGACCTGGTTCCTGATCGAACGGACGCGTCTCGGAGCGACGCTGCGCGCGGCCACTGAGAACGCCCGTTTGGTGCAGGCCTTCGGCATCAATGTTCCGCTCCTGGTAATGATCACGTACGGTGCGGGGGTGGCGCTCGCCGCGCTGGCGGGCGTGCTGGCGGCGCCCGTCATTCAAGTGAGTCCGCTGATGGGTTCATCCCTCGTGATCGTGGTATTTGCCGTGGTGGTGATCGGCGGAATGGGTTCGATCATCGGAGCCATCGTCAGCGGTCTCGTCCTCGGGCTCGTCGAGGGATTGACCAAGGTCATCTATCCCGAAGCCTCGAACATCGTGGTGTTCGTCATCATGGCGGTCGTACTGATATGGCGGCCGACCGGATTGTTCGGACGGGAGTAGGGATGCGCGCCCACATCGCCGTGTATGCGCTTCTCGGGGTCCTCGCCCTGATTGCGCCCGTCGTCGGCCTTTATCCGGTCTTTTTGATGAAGCTTCTGTGCTTTGCCATGTTCGCGTGTGCGTTCAATTTGCTGCTCGGCTACACGAAGATGCTCTCCTTCGGCCACGCCGCGTACTTCGGGTCGTCGGCTTACGTCACCGGCTGGCTGGTGAGCGCTCATGGTTGGGGAACGATCGAAGCGATTATTGCCGGCGTCGCGGTCGCCATGCTGCTCGGTGTCGTGATCGGGGCGATCGCCGTGCGGCGTCAAGGAATCTATTTTGCGATGATTACCCTCGCCCTTTCGCAGCTGGTGTACTTCGTCTGCCTGCAGGCGCAGTTCACGGGCGGCGAGAACGGCCTGCAAGGGATACCGCGCGGCAGCCTCTTCGGGACGATCGGCCTCGGAAATGACCTCACGATGTACTACTTCGTGCTCGCGGTGTTCATCGCGGTGTTCGCTCTCATTCGCCGCGTCGTGCATTCGCCCTTCGGTCAGGTGCTCAAGGCGATCCGTGCAAACGAGCCGCGTGCCGTGTCCCTTGGCTACAAGGTGGATCGCTACAAACTGGTGGCCTTCGTCCTGTCGGCGAGCCTCGCGGGGCTGGCGGGCTCCATCAAGGCGCTGGTGCTGGGATTCGTCACTCTCTCGGATGTCAGTCAGGGCACCTCCGGGGAGGTCATCTTGATGACCCTGCTGGGCGGCAGCGGCACCTTTCTCGGACCGGTGGTGGGGGCGAACGTGGTGGTGGCGCTGCAGGAATACCTCTCGGATTGGGTGGGAGCGTGGGTATCGGTGATGATAGGCGCGATCTTCGTGGTGTGCGTGATGACATTCCGGCGCGGCTTCGTGGGTGAGATTCAATTCCACTTCGCGCGGCGTGCCGCACGATCTTAAGGCGCGTTTGACGAGACGACAGATGAAACGACGGACCGCAATTCGGATGATTGCTGCGCTCCCCCTCATGCCGATCGGGAGTTCGCGCCCGATCGGAAAGGGCGCCAAGATGGCGAGAACGCAAGGCCGGCGGGTGCGGCCGGCGGATCCCTCCTGGCCCAGCCGGGAGGATTGGGAGACTCTCAACCAATCCGTCGGCGGCCGGCTTCTGAAAGTGCATTCACCTTTGGAAGAGTGCCGCGGCGCACAGGCGAGTGCGGACTGCGCCCGGGTGTTCGACGAGCTGCGCAATCCCTACTACATCGGCGACGAGCCCGGTCTGGCTCAGACCTTGGGATGGGTGGATGCGTGGACTTTCGCACCCAGCGTCTATGCCGTGGCCGCGGAGAAAACGAGCGACATCGTCGCGGCGATCAATTTTGCGCGCCAGAGGAGCTTGCGATTGGCGGTCAAAGGCGGCGGCCACAGTTATCAGGGCACCTCGAGCGCCCCCGACTCGCTGCTGATCTGGACCCGGCACATGCAGGCGATCACGGTGCACGATGCATTCATTCCGCGGGGGTGCACTGCAACGGATCCCAGACAGGCTGTTTCAGTGGAGGCGGGCGCCATCTGGATGCAGGTCTACGAGGCGGTGACGACGCAACATGGGCGCTACGTGCAGGGCGGCGGCTGCACCACCGTCGGTGTGGCTGGACTGATTCAGAGCGGCGGCTTCGGCAGCTTCTCCAAGCGCTATGGAACCGCTGCCGCCAGCCTGTTGGAGGCTGAAATCGTTACCGCGGACGGCCAGGTCCGCATTGCCAGTCCCTGCGAGAACGCGGATCTTTTCTGGGGCCTCAAAGGCGGGGGAGGCGGCAGCCTCGGCGTCATCACGCGGGTGACGCTCGAGACTCATGAACTGCCTGCGCTGTTCGGCGCCGTCAACGCGGGCATCCGTTGCAATTCCGACGCGGCGTTCCGCAAGCTGATCGGGAGCATGCTCGTTTTTTGCCGCGATCGACTCTTGAACCCTCATTGGGGTGAACAAATCATCCTCAAGGAGGATCGTGTGCTCAGCATCCAGATGGTGTCTCACGGTTTGGGGCGCGAAGAAGCGGCTGCGATCTGGAAAGGCTTCTTCCAGAGCATCGCCGATTCTCCGGAGGAATTCACATTCATCTCGGAGCCCCGCATCATTGCCTTTCCCGCGCGCGATTTGTGGAACCCCGAGGAGCTGAGGAAATTTCCGGGCGTCACCCGGAGCGACGACCGCCCCGGCGCACCTGCGGGAAATCTATTCTGGGCAGGTGACGGCGGCCAGTGCGGCCAGGTGCTGCACGGCTATGATTCGCTCTGGCTGCCGGCGAAGCTTCTCGATGATGCACGCGTGAACCATTGTGCGGATGCGCTGCACGCGGCTGCCAGGCAATGGCAGGTGTCGCTGCATTTGAACAAGGGACTTGCGGGCGCGCCGCAAACGGCGATCGAAGCCGCCCGAAGGACCGCCATGAATCCGGCGGTGCTCGGTGCATTTGCGCTGGCCATCCTGGGGGCGGAGGAGCCGCCGGCGTATCCGGGCGTTCCGGGCCGTGAACCGGATGCTGCGGCGGCGCGCGCCGACGCCCGCGGGATCGCGCGAGCGATGGCGGAGCTGCGCAAGATGGTCCCGGAGCCGGCCTCGTATGTCTCGGAAAGCAACTTTTTCGAGGAACGGTGGCAGCGGGCGTTTTGGGGCGGAAACTATCCGAGGCTCCTGGAGATCAAGACCAAGTACGATCCTCAAGGCGTGTTCTACGCACATCACGGCGTGGGCAGCGAAGCGTGGAGCGCGGACGGCTTCGTGCCTCTCGCGCCGCTAGCAACCTAGCGAGGCGTGAAGCGCTCCCAATTGATGTTCAGCGTGCTGCAGCACCAGCGAGCAATCCTGCGCCGCCAGATTGAGGCGTCGAAATGAACTGATGCCCTCCATGGAAATCTTTCTCGGGCCGGGTACCCGCAATACGCCGGCGAGTGCGATGCTGACGATCAATATGTCGGTGAGATCCGCGTCGGACTTGCTGTCGCGCTCGTAGTCCCGCTGATCGCCGACCGCCTGCGCCATTTCCTCGACGAAGCCCCAATTCTCCAGCACCGCCTTGCCGATTGCCGGATGCCAGCCATCGACCATGTGAATAAAGGAAGAGTCGCGCCACAATTTGTCGGACTTGCCCGCCGCGCGAACCATGATGTACAAACGACCGATGCCGTGCAGCAAGCCGGTCAGGAACGCCTCATCGGGACTCGTCTTGGTGCGGCGTGCGATCACTTGACAGATCGAGGCCACGGAAATGCTCTCCTCCCAGAGAACGTTCAACGGTTTGGAGATCGAGCGCAACGCCGGAGCAAGGCGCATTTGCCGAACCGCGAAGGCCATGGCGGAACTCTGAACGGGCCGATGCCCCAATCGGGTGATGGCGGCGCGAAGATCCGTCAGCGATTTGCCCGCGGGATTGAATGCCGCGGAGTTTGCAGCTTGAATCAGCCTTGCCGCCAATCGCGGTTCGCTGCCGACGATCTTCACGAGTTGGCTCAGCTTGGCATCCGGGTCGGCGAGCGCCTTGCGGATGCGGATGACGACGTCCGGGAAGCTCGGGAGGTTGACCGTGCCGCCGGATACCTCGGCGGCGAGGCTGGTCAGGAACACGAGCGCCGCCGATCGCTCATCGACGCTCGTGGTCTCCGGTGCGGTGGCAGATTCCCTGCCGGATTGGCGGCCCGGCCGCATTGAGGCATTGGACATAATGCAGTCTCGCTATCCCGCGGCTCGCTGATGAGTGATTTTCATGCTGCTGCCCATGTTGCAACCCATCCGATCGACCAATGAACTGATATCGAACAGCATTTCGGCGCGGTGCGCCAAATCTTGATGAATTTGCCCCCCAACGGCTGATTGGGAGCGTAATTTTGACGTCCAAGTCCGGCATCGGGACCTCAGCCGAGGGATCCGGTCACGAAAGCTTGTGAATGCCCGCAGACCTGGCATGCTCGGAACTTGATGGAAAGGAGCAATGGCGTCGACGGGCATTTCGCCGAAGAGAGTGCGGGCTGAAATGGCGCAACTTTGCGCAACCGTGCTTGGCGCGGTCCTCTTTGGGGCCGTCCCCGCCGTCGGCAGCGCTCACGATCAGATCATCATCGTGGGATCATCAACGGTCTACCCATTCAGCACCATGGTCGGCGACCATTTTGCGAGGTCCGGACCGTTTAAGGTGCCGGAGGTGCAATCGAGCAGCACCAGTGATGGATTTCGTCTGTTTTGCAGCGCCGCCGGAGCGGACTCGCCGGATATTGTGGGCGCATCGAGATCCATGGCGCCGAGCGAGCGTTCCGCATGTGCGGCGGCGGGCGTGCGGCAAATCACCGAAATCCGGATTGGATACGATAGTTTGATTCTCGCCGGCAACGAGGCGCAGCCGGGGTTCGACGTAACGCTGGACCAGTTCTGGCGTGCGGTCGCAAAGTTCGTGCCCGTCAACGGCGCGTTTGCCCCGAATCCCTACCGCGTGTGGCGCGATATCGCGCCATCGCTGCCGGATCGCCCGATACAAATTTTCGGGCCCGCGCCGGGTCACGGCACCCGGGATGCACTCGTGTCTCTCATCATGACGCCGAGCTGCGCCGCATCCGAAGCAGGATCGAAATTATCCGGCGGACAGCGCGATGCGGTCTGCGGAGAAATTCGCGATGATGGCCGTTGGACGGATATTGAAAATCTCGAGCTCATTTTGGGGAAGCTGGCAAGTCATCCGCTTGCGATGGGAGTCATGACGTATTCCTATCTCGAGCAGTTCCCATATCGCATTCGCGCCGCGACGGTCAATGGCGTGGCGCCGACGCGCGTGAACATTTCATCGGGCATTTATCCGGTCTCGAGGCCGCTGTTCATCTATGTGAATGACGAACATCTGTCGCTGACGAATGGGCTCGCGGATTACGCCGCTGAGTTCGTGAGCCTGTGTGCCGCGGGCGCCGACGGCTATCTGTTGAGCGAAGGTCTGGTGCCGCTGCCCATGCCCGAACTGCTCCAACAGCGTAGAAATGTGGCGCGGCTGCAGCGTTAGCCTGCGACCAAGCTGCGAACGGCGTCGAGCAACGCCTGGCGCCGAAACGGCTTCCTCATGACCGCGTCGGCGCCCGACTGGGACGCCAGCGTAAGATATGCGTCGGTGACTAACGTATTCGGCTTGTAGCCGAGCGGCCAGAAATTGCCGCCGCCGGTGATCGCGATGATCCGTGCGTCGGGGTAGCGGGCGCGAATCTTTCTGATCACGGCAATTCCGTCGCTGCGCGGCATGATGATGTCGACAATGACCACGTCGGTCGGGTGCTCGAAGTAGGCGTCGACTCCGCTCGCTCCGTTGTCGGCCGTTAGGACTTCATAGCCGGTGCGGGTCAGGACCTGCCACATCGACTGGCGTATGGCCTGTTCGTCATCGATGACCAGCACGGAGGGCATGGCTTGATCCTTGTTGATCAGGGAGCAACGGTGCCGGCGGCGACCGTCGGCAGCTCGATGATGAACTCCGTACCCACACCGACCTCGCTTGTGACGGAGATCGACCCGCCCATGCCTTTGACGATGCCGTGCACCACCGACAGCCCAAGTCCAGTTCCCTCTCCGACTTCGCGCGTCGTGAAAAAAGGTTCGAACATCCGCTCCGCGACGTCCGGCGTCATGCCCTTGCCGTTGTCCCTGACCCGCAGCTCCACGACCGGGCCCGGCCCCGCTTTCGATTGCCCCGGCAGCGTCTTTTCACAGCGCTGCAGACTCACCGACAGCGTACCGCCGGCATCGCGCATTGCCAATACCGCGTTCGAGAAAAGGTTGAGCAGAACCTGATTCAATAGCGTGGGGTCGCCCAAAACACGCTCGTTCCGCGCGCCGATTTCGGATGTGAATTCGATATTTGCGGGGATCACCGCTTTGAAGAGATTGGCGGCCTCCTCGACCGCGGCGGCGGGATCGATCGGCCTCGGCCGCTGCTGTTCGCCGGGGCGGCTGAACGCCAACAGCCGGGACACGATGTCGTTCGCGCGCAGCGCGGCAACGAGAATGCTTTCCACGCCGCCTCGCGCCGGATGATCGGCGGGAATGTCGTCGAGCGCCTGTTCTGCGAACAGCATCATCGGCAACAGAATGTTGTTGAACTCGTGCGCCAAACCGCCGGCAAACGTGCCCACGGTCGCAAGCCGCTGTTCGTGCCGCAGATGATTCTCTAGGACGGCACGCCGTGCCTGTTCGCTCTCGCGCTGGGTCATTTCTGCCCGCAGGCGCGCCGAAGTTCCCACCAATTCCTCGCGCATGTATTCTAGGTCCCGGGCCAGGTTCACGATCTCGACCATGGTGGTGTCCGCCCCGAGCCGTTCGCCGGGATCGCCCATTGCAGCCCGCCGCGACGCTTTTTGCAGCTGCGTGAGGGGCCTCGACACCAGACGGGCAAAGATCACCGCGGCGGCGACCGATGCCGCCGCGTACACGATGAGCGCCACCAAGATCTGATAACGAGCGTCGCGTATCTGTCGAAGCGTCGGCCGAGTGTCGAACCCCAGGAAGATCGCACCCCGCGCGCCGGCCTTCACAAACGGTTCGGACAATGCGTAGAGATCGTCCCCAGAATCGGCGAAGCTGCGATCATTGCCGCGCCGCTGAATCCAAGGAGGAGTTTCCGCGACCGAACTTCCGAGCAGCCTCCCCCGGTATTCGACGGCGGAATAGGCGGAGCCGCCGCCCTGGACGATGGCGTCGAGAAACACGACGGTGCGATTCGGCGACTGCAGCACGTCCCCGAGTTCCAGATCGCGCACCAGCGCGGTCGCGTAGGCATGCGCATGGCGCGTAAACGTTTCGCTGGCGCTCGTCCGTATGACGGTGTCGAGGCGGTAATACAGGACAGGCGGCAGGACCAGGTGGATGGCAAGCTGCAGAATCGCCAGGCGGCCTACTAAGGTATTTTGAAATCTTGGCAATGGAGCCCGTCGGCAGAAAGCTTCTCACGATTATATCGCAACCGATGTGCCGCGACGCCTGGGGGCTTATTTGAACATTTCAACCGGCCCGCGGGGCTGCGCGCTTATACTCGTGTCGTGGGTTTCATGGGGGAGAGGGCCGATGTCGACGCGCAAATGTATTGTCCGAAGCTCGGGTGTTCACGCACTTGGTTGCATGCTGCTGGCGCTGTCGCCGCAGATCGGGCAAGCCAGCCAGAACTTTGAGGTCTACGTGTCGAACGAGAAGTCGGGCGACGTCACCGTGATCAACGGCAGCGACAACCGGGTGGTGGCCACGATACCCCTGGGCAAGCGTCCCCGCGGCGTGCATGCCAGCCAGGATGGCAAGACCATCTATGTGGCTTTGACCGGCACTCCCGTGGCGGGACCTCCCGCGCTCGACGGGAAGGGAAATCCGGCGGCGCAGAAGGCCAAGGATGACGACGACGGCGCCCAGGCGGACAAGTCGGCCGATGCGATCGGGGTCATCGACGTTGCGCACCGGAAGCTGACGAGAAAGATATCGGGGGGATCCGATCCCGAGGAATTCTCCTTGAGCGCGGACGGCCGCAAGCTCTACGTCTCGAACGAGGACGTCAAGACCGCGAGCGTGATCGACATCGCGACGGGCAAAGTGGAACACGTCGTACCGGTGGGTCAGGAGCCCGAAGGCGTTGAAACGACGCCGGACGGCAAGCGCTTCTACGTCACCTGCGAAGCGGGCGGTGAAATCTACGTGATCGAGACGGCGGGGTACACCGTGGTCGGTCGTTTCAACGTCAACGCCCGCCCGCGCACCGTGGCCTTCCTGCCCGGAAGCGCCGTGGGCTTCATCCCCTCGGAACAGACCGCCGAACTCAATGTCATCGACACCGCAAAGCTTGCGGTAATGAAGGTCGTGGCCCTGCCGCCGGGATCTCGGCCGATGAGCGTGAAGCTGTCCCGCAACGGCAAGCGAATCTATGTCAGCAACGGACGCGCGGGAACGGTTTCCGTGCTCGATGGCCGCACGTATGAACTCCTGAGCACGATCCCGGTGGGTACACGTCCCTGGGGAATGGCGCTCTCACCCGATGGAAGGTTCTTGTACACCGCGAATGGGCCGTCCAACGACGTGTCCGTCGTCGATTTGGACACGAACAAGGAGATTGCGCGGGTGGCGGCGGGAGCGAGCCCGTGGTCCGTTGCCGTCGTGCCAACGGCACATTAGATTTGCCATATTCACCCGGCGCGGGAAACGTCGTTCACCGCCGCGGCTGTCACCGGGTACACTCACCATCTGAAACAGCAGCGGCCGCGATGAAATGAGTCGAGACGACGAAGATCGGATCCTGCACGGCCTGTATTACCGGCGTGAGGACATCGACGAGGAAGTGACCGTGAGCGGCGAACAGCTCCTCTGGCTCGCCATGCATCCGCTGCGCGACGGCGAAAGGTGGACCAAGGATGGGGAGCAGCAAAGCTTCGACGCGTCGACCGTCCCCGCCGAAATTCAAGCCAAGCTGGTGACGGCGAAACTCGAGCTGCCGCTGCGCTATTTGCAATACCGAAGGCTGATCAAGTACACCCAGCGCAGCGACGCGACGTTCTGCGTTGCCGTGACCTTTGCCGGTGCGGATCGTGCGATTCGCCTGCACACGCGGCGCGGCCGGATGGATCTGTGGTATCGGGAGCACAAGGAGGGCATTCTTGGCCTCGCCGTCAACGTCATCGTGTCATTTGTGACGGCGCTGACCACGGTGGTGCTCATGAGATGACCGGTACCGGAACTACGTCCAGGTTTCTTGGGGACGCCAAGCCGTATGATTCGGCCTTCGAATGTCAAAAGGCAGAGCGGCACCGCCGAGATGTCGAAGCAGCAAGCGCCACGGGATTTTCGTCCGAACGACAGTGACTCACTGATCGATGCACTCCCCGATCTGGTGGTGCTTCTGCGGCGCGACGGCGTAGTTCTGAACCATGGCGGCGGCCGCCGGCTTCCGGGCCTTGAGCTCAATCGGGATTCGATCGGGATGCGTCTCGATCAGCTCTGGCCGCAGGCCGTCGCCGAGTTCATCCTGCGTCTCACCCGCCGGGCGATCACCCTGCGTTCCTCGGCCGAGGCCAAATTTGACGACGATGGACGGCATTATGAAGCGCGCCTCGATGCGCATGGTCCCGACCGCGCGTTGTGCATCCTCCGGCAGGGGTCGGCGGACGAGCCGGTCGACGCGCTCGATATAACCGCAGAGCGGCCCCGGCCGCCGCTGGATCGCAGGGGATTCCTGCGGCGATTCAAGGACGCCGTCTCGTCGGCGACGCTGCGCGAGAAGCCCGCGGCGGTGGCTGTCATTCAGGTGGACGGCGTGACCGGCATCGCGCAGAGCATCGATGCGAAACTTGCCGAGCAACTCATGAACGCCGCCATTCTGCGGCTGCCGGTCGAGCTCTCCGACGCGCAGCGCGAGGAGTCGGCTTGGTTCCTTGGCCAGCTTGGCGACACGCTCCTGGCGCTGGTGCTTGAAACATCCGATCGCGAGGCGATCGACGCCATCGTCTCCAAACTATGCGCAAATCTGCGCGAGCCCATCGCGATCGGCGACGCCGCCTTTCACCTGACCCCATATGCCGGCGCCGCAGTTCTCGGCCAGGATGCGAGCTCCGCCAAGACCTTGCTGCACCACGCGCGGGCGGCGGCGTCTGAAGCGCAGCGCCGCGGGTCGGCCGGCGTCTGCTTCTTCAGCGACACCTTGAGATTGCGCGCGCTGGCGCGGCTCGATATCGCGCGTGAACTGCGGGAGGCGATCGACAATCGCGAGATCCGGCTACGCTACGCCGGCCGCCATGATCTTGCGACGGGTCGGCTCGTCAGCTGGGTGGGCTATCTTCGCTGGATACATCCGGTTCGCGGCGAGGTGCGTCCGGTCGAATTCCTGCGGGTGGCGGAGACCACCGGTCTTGCCACCGCTCTATCGCGGGCGGTACTGCGCTGCCTGCAGGAGGACTTCGCGGCGTTGTCGCCGCAGTGGGAGGCGGATGTCCGCATATCGTTTGGCGCATTACGGCATCACGTGCTTCAGGATGACTTCGCCGCCGACATAGCAAGATTTCTCGGCTCCGGGGCGGTGCCCGCGGAGCGCCTGGAGCTTCGAATCGCGGAGAAGACTTTCATCGAGCGCGATCCGGCCGTACTCGAGCAGTTGCGGAGTCTTGGTGTGCGCTTGGTGGTTGATGAAGTGGGGCGCGGCCTGGCTTCACTTGACGGTCTCGCCAGGGCGCCGGTGTGGGGCCTGCAGCTCGATCGTGCATGGGTGAGCGCCTTGCGGCGCGACGAAGTCGCGCTGAAGGTCTGTCGGGCTGGAATCAGTCTGGCCGGCGCGCTCGGCCTGACACCGATCGCCACCGGAATTGACGATCAAGAGCAGCGCCGTCAGCTGCTTGCCCTCGGATGCCGCCACGGAAGTGGTGACATATTCAGCGATGCGGTGCCGGAGATCATGAAACCGTTCCGGGCTGCCACATCCGACTAGGGGTTGCGGGCCGTACGCCGGCGGCGGCCGATTTGACCGGCAATTATGCGACTCCCGTCACACTCGATGCGAGTTGCTGTGGGAACCGGGGGGCCGCGACTTAAGTGAATTTGCCCTGTAATTTCGCCAACGCGGATCCCCTCCCAAGGATCGGCAAACGCAGGGAAAACGCTCATGCGAATCCATGATGTCATCGCCGCACTCATGCTGGCCGCGACGGGTGCTGCAGCAGCCGCTGTGATGCCGGCCGATGCCGCGGCGAAGCCGGTTGCGGCCGGCGGTCAGCGCTACATCGTGCAGGCGAATACGGCACGCGCGGCCGGTCGCAACGTGGCGCAAGTGGGCGCGACAACCGAACAGAGCCTCGCCATCATCCACGCGGTCTCCGCATACCTCAATCCTTGGCAGGTCGGGCGCCTGAACAAAACCCCCGGGGTGCGGGTGTTCAAAGACCGTTCCCTGATCACCGACGGGCTGCTGCAGCTCTTGAGTCCCGTCACTTCACCGGTCGTCAATACCGCGAGCACCCTGCAAACGCCGCAGGACGGACGGGGCATGCTGCTGCCGTCGCTGCTGTACCAGACCAACTACCCCATGCTGATCGGTGCCGATTCGCTGCAGCAGGCCGGCATCACCGGCAAGGGTGTGACGATTGCGGTGCTCGACTCCGGGCTCTGGCAGGACCCCAGCCAAAATTACCGCTCTCGGGTGCTGGCAAGCATCGATGTGCTCAACGGTGGATCGGGACCGGTGCAGGTCGATCCCTATGGCCATGGCACCCATGTGACGTCGATCGCCGCGGGCGGTGCGATGAATCTATCCGGCAGCTACTTGAGCATCGCGCCGCTGTCCAACTTGGTCGTCGTCCGGGCATTTGACGGCAGCGGCGCCGGCCGCTACGCCGATGTGATCGCGGGACTGAACTGGATCGTCGCGAATCAGAAGAAATACAAGATCCGGGTGCTCAATCTGTCTTTTGGGGCGCCGCCCGAATCGTACTACTGGGATGATCCTCTCAATCAGGCCGTCATGGCGGCCTGGCGTGCCGGCATTGTGGTGGTGGTGGCAGCCGGCAACGAGGGCCCGGCGGCGATGACCATCGATGTGCCCGGCAACGTGCCTTACGTCGTTACGACCGGTGCATTGACCGACAACAACACGCCCTACAATTTGAGCGACGATCGTCTCGCCTCTTTTTCGTCGGCAGGCCCGACCTATGAGGGTTTTGTGAAGCCCGAAATCGTCTCGCCCGGCGGCCACATCGTCGCCTCGATGTCGAGCAACAGCTATCTCGCGAACATCGACCCAGGCTCGATGCTGCTGACCGAGCAGATGTTCACCATGTCCGGGACCTCGATGGCCGCGGCGGTGACCACCGGCGTGGTGGCGTTGATGCTGCAATCGGATCCGACGCTCACGCCGGATGCGGTCAAATGCCGACTGCTCGCGTCGTCGAGACCCGCCGTCACGTCGGGGGGGAGCCTCGCATACAGTGTGTTTCAGCAGGGCGCGGGTTTGATCAATGCGATCGGCGCAGTCAACAGCTCGGCCACCGGATGCGCGAATCTTGGGCTCGACATCAACGCGGATCTCGCGGGTACGGCGCACTTCGGCGGCCCTGCCAACCAGGATGCCCAGGGGAACTACTACATCATGAACATGCAGGGATCGACCTGGGGCACACCGCAGGTTGGCGACGGATACACCTGGTCGCAGGGCTATCCCTGGAACCAGGGCTATAGCTGGAGCGAAGGCTACCTTTGGTCGCAGGGATACACCTGGAACAAGGGATACACCTGGAACAAGGCATACACCTGGAACAAGGGTTATACGTGGAACAAAGGCTACACCTGGAACAAGAACGTGCCGTGGCGGAACTCCTCCGGCCCCACGGCGGTGTCGACGACCCCTGCATCGATCGAGAATTGGGTTCCCAATCAATAAGCGGACCGTGACTGAGATCGCCAAACGACGCCGACTCTGGCCAGTGCTGGCGGGATGCTGGTATATGCTTGCCGCAACGGCCGCGGTCGCGGCGATCGACCCGCCGCCGCTGATCCTCGAGCAGTTGACGACGGCCGATGGCCTCCCGCAGGGCACCGTCTATGCCACCCTGCAGGATTCGCAGGGCTTCGTCTGGCTCGGCACCGAAGATGGACTGGTGCGCTTCGACGGCCACGAGCTCGTCCGGTATGCCTATTCACCCAGCGCCCGCGGCGGCCTGCCCGGCAACATGATCTATCAGATCGTGGAGGATGCGCATCACGATTTGTGGATCGCGATCAAGGACGCGGGCGTCGCCCGCTGGAATCGCGCCACCGACACGTTCACGGTCTACCGCCACGATCCGGCGAGCGCCGATTCACTCTCCAGCGACGCCACGAACTGCGCACAGGTGGACGGGCGAGGCCGCATATGGATCGGTACGCGCGATGCAGGTCTGAATGTCCTTGACCCTTCAAACGGACACGTCGAGCGCCAGCGCCACGATCCCAAGAATCCGTCTTCGTTGACCGATGACCGAATCGATTCCCTGGCGCTCGACCGCTCCGGAACGATCTGGGTCGGTACCGAGAATGGGTTGGACCGGCGTCAGCCGGACGGGGGCTTCATTCACTTCCGCCATGACGCGGCGGACGCACACTCGCTGAGCGGCAACCAGATTTCCGCCGTGATGGAGGATCAAAGCGGAGCGCTCTGGGTCGGCACCCTCGACGGCGGCCTCGACAGAATGGAGCGAAATGGACGAGTGGACCAGATCTTCCGTCACGACCCGAATCGCAAATCCTCGCTCAGCGCGGACGATGTCCGGGCGGTGCTCGAGGATCAATCCGGCCACCTCTGGGTTGGTACGGCCGAGGGTCTGGATC
Organism: uncultured Gammaproteobacteria bacterium; assembly: GCA_963727045.1. GTDB lineage: Bacteria > Pseudomonadota > Gammaproteobacteria > Steroidobacterales > Steroidobacteraceae > Bog-1198. The sequence goes on from CAVSES010000001.1 coordinate 537,714, forward strand.
TCCTCGATCGCACGACCGGGGATTTCAGCCACTATCGTCACGACGCAAGCGATGCCGACTCCTTGCGCGACTCGTTCGTGATGTCGCTGTACGAAGATGCAACGGGGCTGGTCTGGATCGGAACCCGGGCGGGCGGCGTCAGCCGCTGGGACCCGCGCAGCTGGGAGCTCGGCGGCCACCGTCCTTCCTGGCTTGGGGACAAGTTGGTCACCGCATTCGCGGATGCTCCCGGCGACAGGGTCTGGGTGGCTTCCCTGGGCGGCGGGCTGGTGCAGTTCGACGGCGCCACCGGCGAAGCCACCGACATCGACACGATCGTGCGCCGGCGCAACGCCGTGGGCGATCAACGCGTGATGTCGCTGCATCAGGATGCGCACGGAGTCTTGTGGATCGGCACGATGGCAAGCGGCTTGCGAAAGTTGACTCCCGGCGGGCTGGTGGAATCGATTCCGGTCCAGGCGGGGGACCCGCACAGTTTGAGCGCCTCGGGCATCATGACGATTTTCGAGGCTCGCTCCGGCCAGATCTGGATCGGCACGCACGGCGGCGGCGCCAACGTGCTCGATCCGGCCACCGGGCTCATACGCCAACTTCCGTACGGCAATCAGGCGGGGGCGATGAGCGCACCGAATGTCACCGCGATCGCGGAAGACTTGAATGGAAATTTCTGGGTGGGTACCGATGGCGGCGGCCTGGATCTCGTCCGCGCCGACGGCTCGGTGATCAAGGCCTTTCGCCATGATCCGAACGACCCCACGACCCTTCCCGCAAACACCGTCTGGGCGCTGGCGGTCGATGAACGCGGTCGCGTTTGGGCCGGTACCGACGGCGGCGGGCTCGCGCGGGTGGTCGGTTCGTCGACGTCCGCAGGTTCGATCGGCTTCCGGGTCGTATCGCACGACGACGGACTCTCGAGCGACACCATTTACGGCGTCCTTACCGATGCAGCAGGCCGTCTCTGGCTCAGCGGCAATGCAGGGCTGATGCGCTTCGATCCCGAGTCTGGATCGGTGAAGACCTTCCATCGCGAGCGAGGTTTGCAGGGAGAGGAGTTCGACTTCAACGCGTTCCATCGAATGCGCGACGGCCGGCTGTGCTTCGGAGGACCGGGCGGATTCAATATTTTCGATCCGGCGCGCTTGTCCGAAAATCGGCGGCCGCCGCGTCTGGCGCTCACGGGACTCGAGGTGCTTGGCGTGCCGGCGCCGAGCGTCATACCGTACTGGCTGCTCGATCGCATTACGGTCGATCATCGGGCCAGCGTCATTTCACTGGACTTCGGCGCCCTCGACTTCAGCGCGCCGAAGCGCAACCGTCTTGCCTATCGAATGGCGGGCTTGACCGATCGTTGGATCGATTTGGGTTCGCAGCACCGGGTCTCGCTCACGAACCTCGACGCCGGCGATCATGTGCTTGAGGTTCGCGCCGCCAATGCCGATTCCGTGTGGAGCGAAACGCCGCTGCGGCTCACCATTCACCGCGAGCCGGCGCCCTGGAAATCTCCCTGGGCGTATGCGGCCTATGCACTGACCGCACTCGCCATGCTCGCCTACCGGCTGCGTCTGCATCGGGAGAAATTTCGGCGGATCATCGCCGCGCGGGAGCATCTGCAATCGGAGGTCGCGCTGCGAACCCGGGAGCTGGTCGAGAGCAACCGGCAGCTGGCGGAGGCGGCCCGTGCCAAGGCCGACTTCCTGGACCGCATGAGCCACGAGCTGCGCACGCCCATGAACGGCGTCGTCGGAATGACGGAGCTTCTGGCGCGCACGCCGCTGTCCTCGGCGCAGATGCGGCTGACTCAGACCATCCGTTCCTCGGCCCAGGTGCTGCTGAAGATCGTGAACGATCTGCTCGATTTGTCGAGGATTCAGGCTGGGAAGGTCGAGCTCGAATCGCTGCCGATCGACATCGTGCCGATGCTCGAGGAATGCACCAGCCTCTTCATGGGCGCCGCCGATGCCAAGGGGATCGAGTTGATCGTCTGCCCGCCCGCCCATGACCCCGGCGGGTTGGTCGGCGATCCGCTGCGCATGCGGCAGATTTTGATGAATCTGATCGGCAATGCGGTGAAGTTTACCTCTCAGGGTGAGGTGGTCGTCAAAGCAGACATGGAGCAGATCGCGCCGGATCGGGCGAGCGTTCACATCAGCGTCGCCGACACCGGCATCGGGATGGACGCTGCGACGATCCAGAGGATATTCGAACCATTCACCCAGGCCGATGAGTCGACCACCCGGCGTTTCGGCGGCAGCGGACTTGGGCTCGCGATTTGCCGCGAACTCGCAGACCTCTTGGGCGGCACGATCACCGTCGACAGCCGGCGCGACGCGGGTTCCACGTTCAAGCTGTCCTTGACGCTCAAGACGGAGGCCGCCGGGGTCAAGACCAAGCCGCGGTCGCCGCTGAGCGCGCACAACGTGCGCATCTTCACACGCCGGCCTGCGCTTGCGGAGTCCCTCGCCCGGCACTTGTCCGCCCTCGGGCTGACGGTGCTCGGCGACGACGAAGGGGTGCCACCCGCAGGCCGCGAAGCCATCACCGTTGCGGACGCAGGTTATTACGACGACTACGTGCGGTTGTGCTCGAATCGCGGCGCCGCCCCGCCGCCTCCCTTGGTGGTGGTGGCTTCCACGGCCGAGGCCGAATCCGTGGATCTCGCGCGGCACGTCGGCGCAGCTGCAATCGTTGTCAAGCCGGTGCACCGCGACGCGCTGTACGAAGCATTACTGAGCGCGATGGGCGAGCAGCTGCCGGCCGGTGGCGAGGCGCCGCGTCCGGCGGCGGCCGATGCCATCGGCGGGCACGTATTGCTGGTGGAGGATGAGCCCGTCAACGCCGCGGTGGCGCAGGGCTACCTGTCCGCGCTGGGTTGCACGTGCGTGTGGGTGGAGGAGGGACCGGAGGCCGTCGCACGCAGCGCCGCAGAGCGCTTCGATTTGATTCTGATGGATTTGAGCATGCCGATCATGGACGGCTTTGCGGCCACGGCGTTGATCCGGCAACGCGAGGGCGCCGGCCGCCACGTACCGATCGTCGCTCTGACCGCGCACGACGCCTTGAGTTACCGCGGCCTTTGCGCCGCGGCGGGGATGGATGACCTGCTCACGAAGCCGTACACCCTGGAACAATGCGCCGGGCTGCTGCGGCGCTGGATTGGCGGCGCAGCCGATCGGCGCACCGCGACGCCTTCGCGCCCGGATCGCGCCGCGCTGTCGAGCGTCGATCCGGCGGCCGTCGCCGGTCTGCGCAATTTGCGCTCCGGCGGGCACGCCGACCTGTATTCGCAGCTCGTCGATCTTTTCCGCGGGGCATCGACGAAATCCCTGGCGGAACTGCAAGCTGCGCTCGATGCGGCCGACTACCAGGCTGCTGCCGGCGTTTGCCACAAACTGGCATCAAGCGCGGCGAACGTCGGCGCGCTCACCTTCGCCAACAATGTCCGGATGCTGGGTCAGCTGTGTGCCGCGCGGGATGTTCCGGCTGCGCAGCGGCTCCACGGTGAACTCGCGACCGCGCATCCGGCGCTTCTCGAGGAGCTGAATCGTCTGCAAATGAGGCAAAGCGCGTGAATCGAGACTCTACCGCCCCGGCGATTGCGATCATTGCCGACGATGAGGAGCTCGGCCGTTTGCTGCTGGCGGAGTCCGCGGCGGCGACCGGCCTCACGGTGCAGGCTTTCGACAACGGCGCGGCGGCGCTCGACGCGTCATTGTCGCAGGACGTCGCCATTGTCCTGCTGGATGTCGACATGCCCGGCATGGACGGCTACGCGGTGTGCAGGCGGCTTCGCGCCGAAGCGCGCCTGTCCACGGTCCCCATCGTGATGGTGACCGGCCACGAAGACGCCGCTGCGATCAACCTGGCATTCGAGGCGGGTGCAACCGATTTCATTTCCAAGCCGGTCAACTGGGCGCTGCTGCCCCGGCGGATCGAATACATCCTGCGCAATGCGGCCTCGGCGCGGGCGCTCGCCGAGCGGGTTGCGCAGGTGCGCACGCTCATCGATGCGCTTCCGGACACTTTGTGGGTGGTCGGGCCGGATGGAGACATCCGTTGGAGCCCGAAGGGCGAGAGCCCCGGGGCGGGCGCAGCGGCGCCGCAGACCGAAGACGAGCGGCCAGCGGCTCTTGCGCCGCCCGATCGCCTGTCCGGCGTGCTCGCAGCCATCCGGCAGACGGCGAACGACGGCCTGCAGCGCGGCCTGGAGTACCGCGAAGAGGGGCTTCGCGGCGAGCATCGTTCGTTCGAGCTGCGATTCAGCCGCCGCGAGGGCGGAGACGTCGTCGTGGTGCGCCAGGACACGAGCGAACGTACGGCGGCCGCCGAACACATCGAGCGGCTCGCGTATTTCGATCCGTTGACGGAACTTCCCAACCGACAGCGCTGCATCGAGACCGCGGAGCGCCTGTTTGCCGAGGCCGCGCAGCTGCAGCAGGCCGTCGCCATCATCTATCTGGATCTCAACAGCTTCAAGCGGGTCAACGACACCTTCGGACATGCAGTGGGCGACGCCGTGCTGCGCACCGTCGCCGGCAAGATCTCGCGTACGCTCGGCAACTTCCAATCGAGCGGCGCACATATGTCGGTCGCACGCTTCGGCGGCGACGAGTTCGTCATCCTGCTGCGCCACGCGGCGGCGCGCGAGCTCGCGCCGGCGATCGCCAATGCGTGCTGCGCCACGCTCGGCGAGCCGATCGCCTACCAAGGGCTCGAATTCTTTTCGGGGCCGAGTGTCGGCATCGCTCTATATCCCGATGACGGCACCGATGTCGCCAGCGTGCTCAATCACGCGGACACGGCCATGTATCAGGCAAAGACGGGCGCCGCAAATTCGGTGTGCTCCTACACCCCGGCGATGAGCAGCCGGCTGCGCGACTGGCTGGAGCTCGAAGGCCGGCTGCGCCGCGCCGTTCAGCAAGACCGGCTGCAGCTGATGTTTCAGCCGAAGTTTCGCCTCCGCGACAACGGGCTTGCGGGCGTGGAAGGACTTCTGCGCTGGTGCGACGAGGAGCACGGAGACATCTCGCCGACCCGATTCATCGAAATTGCGGAGGACAGCGGCTTGATCATCGACATGGGCAGCTGGGTAGTGCGCGCCGCCTGCCGCCAGCTGCGCCGGTGGATGGATCAGGGGTTCACGGTCCCGGTTGCAATCAACGTGTCGGCAAAAGAGCTGCTTCACGGAGACCCGGCAAGGGTCGTGGAGGCCGAGGCGGCGGCAGCCCGGGTGCCGACCTCGCTGATTGAAATTGAGATCACGGAGTCGCTGCTGGTCAAGGACTCCGCCGCGGTCCGCAGCGCGCTCGAGCGACTGAGACAACTCGGCTGCCGGATCGCGCTCGATGACTTCGGCACCGGCTATTCCTCGCTGGCGTACATCACGCGGTTTCCACCCGACCGCATCAAGATCGACAAGGCGTTCGTCAAAAATGTCGACCGGTCGGCGAGCGATGCGGCGGTCGCCAATGCGATCCTTTCGCTGGGAAAGAGCCTGAACGTGGTCGTCACGGCCGAGGGCGTGGAGAACTCCGGTCAGCTGGAGTGGCTGCGTGCCCGCGGCTGCGATGAAGTGCAGGGCTTCCTGCTATCCCGGCCGCTCTCGGCGCAGGACCTGGAGGAGCGCCACCTGCGGCCGGCGGCCCTCATGAACCCGCGGCGGGCTGCGGAGCGATAGTCTCGAATCTGCGGCCCGCGGGATCCAGGATGAGATGCAGGACGCGCGAAAAGAAGTGATCGCGCGCTTCGCGCCTGCCGATGTGAATGACTGCGGTCCGCGACAGATCCTTGTCGAACATGTCCTTGATGCGCTCCAGCGCATCTTCGTCCAGAGAATCGAGCACTTCATCGATGATCACCCAGGAGGGCGCGTGCAGCATCACCCGCGCGAACGCGAGGATCTGCTGCTCGTCCTCGCTCAATTCCCGGTCCCAGCGCTGCGATACGTCCAGCATCGGCACCAACCGGTCCAGTTTGAGCCGGACCAGCGCCTTGGCGTAGTCGGCCGGCTCGAAATCTCCCGTCCCCGATGGATAGGCCAGTATTTCGCGCAGCGTGCCCGGAGGGAGGTAAGGCGTGCGCGGCAGACATAGCAGCTCCTCGCCCCCCGGGCGCGCGACGCGCCCGGCGCCCCAGGGCCACAGGCCCGCCAGGGCGCGGAACAGCAGCGTTTTTCCCGTGCCGGTTTCGCCGACGATCAGGACGTGCTCGCCCTTCTTGATCTGCACCTGCTTCTCCTCGAGCATGGTGCAGCCGCCGCGGGAGGAGATCTGCAAGTCATCGATGCTGAACTTCCCGGGGTCGCCCCGCATCAGATTGATTCTGTTGGCGGGGTCGCGGGGGATGTCGGTGTCGATGACGGCGCTGCGGAAATTCGCCACGCGCAGCAGCGTCGCGCGCCAATCGGCGATGCTGCTGAAATTGTCGACGAACCAGCGCAGCGAGGACTGCACTTGCATGAAGGCGCCCGACGCCATCATGAGACCGCCGAACGAGAGGTTGCCGGCAAAATACAGGGGCGCTGCGGCCAATATCGGCGCAACGAGCGTAAACCAGCCGTAACCGGCGGTGATCCAGGTCAGATTGGTGAGGCCGGTGACCAGGCGGCGGGTGGCGGCCAGCACCGCCGCAAGATCGATTTCGATGCGCCGTTCCTCGTCCGCTTCACCTGCGCTCAAGGTGATGGCATCGATGTGCTCGTTGACGCGCACCAGCGAGAAGCGCATTTCGGCCTCACGCGCGTAGCGTTCCGCGTTGCGGTCGACCAAGGTGCGGCCGACCCAGACGCTGAGCAGCGATGCAGATCCCGAATAGACGATGGCGGCCCATACCATGTACCCAGGCACCGCGAAATTCCGGCCCGCGAGATGAAAAACGAAATCATTCGACAGGGACCAAAGCACTTCCACGAAGGTGGCCAGCAAAATCGAGGATTGCAGCAAACCGATGCCGAGATCGGCCGACAGTTCGGTGAGATGCCGCGCGTCTTCATGCATGCGCTGATCGGGGTTGACCCCCATCGGCCCGGCCAGGCTCAGCCGGAAGGCGCGGCCGGGCTGCATCCAATTCTGGATCAAATCGCGCCCGAGGCCCTGCCGCAATCGCAGCTTCAGCGTTTCGCCGAGCCAGCGCTGGGCCACGTTGAGCACCAGCAGCGCGCCGGCAATCAGGCCGAAAACGCCGAGCTGCGCCAGGAACTGCGCAAAGTCCCGGCGCGACAGTGCATCATAGAAGGGCTGGTTCCAGTTGTTGAGGCGGATTTGTCCGTAGGCCGTCAGCACGACCACGAGAAACAGCGAGCCTGACAGCACGAACAACGTGTTGCGCACCGGCGCCGTCCACAGGGCGCGGAGCATCATGGCGAGTTGCGGCAGCAGGCGGGAATTGGCAATCTCTTCGGACTTCGATTCGAGGTTCATGAAACGTCTCTGGAGCAATGTGATCACGCCATTATCGGGCAATGCAGCGGACGGAGAGCGGAATTAAATGAGCCGGGTCGACGACTTGATCGCCAGGATGACGTTGGCCGAGAAGCTGGGGCAGCTCACCATGACCGCCTCGACCTATGCGGTAACGGGTCCGGTCATTGCCGGCGATTCAACCGATGCGATCAAAGCCGGAACCATCGGCAATCTGCTCAATATGGTCGGTGCCGCCCACGTGCGCGAGATGCAGCGCCTCGCCGTGGAGGAATCTCGCTTGGGCGTGCCCCTTCTCATCGGCTTCGACGTGATACACGGGCATCGCACCTTGTTTCCCATCCCCTTGGGCGAAGCGTCGCTGTTCGATCCGGAGACCTGGGCGCTCACTGCGCGCGAGTCCGCCAGGGAAGCCGCAGCCGAGGGCCTGGCGATGACATTCGCGCCAATGCTGGACGTGGCGCGCGATCCGCGTTGGGGGCGGATCGCCGAAGGTCCTGGAGAGGATCCGTGGCTCGCCTCGCGCATCGCGGAAGCCAAGGTGCGCGGTTTCCAGGGCTCAAACCTCGCCGCCCCGGATGCGCTGGCGGCGGTCGCCAAGCACTACTGCGCCTACGGTGCGGTCACCGCGGGACGCGATTACGCCTCGGTCGACATATCCCTGCGCACCGTGCGCGAGGTCCACATGCCGGCCTTCGCGGCGGCGGTCGCCGCCGGCGTGACGGCCGTGATGCCGGGCTTCACCGACCTCGCCGGCATACCGATGACGGCGAACCGCGAGCTGCTGCGCGGCTGGTTGCGGGATCGATGGGGGTTCAAGGGCGTGATCGTCAGCGATTACAACGCCATCGCGGAACTCATGCACCACGGCATCGCCGCGGACCTCGCCGATGCCGCGGCGCTTGCGCTCAAGGCCGGCGTGGACATCGACATGATGGCCGATGCCTATCGGCGCGGCCTGCCTGTGGCGCTCGAGCGCGGAATCGTCACCATGGCGGAGATCGAGGAGTCGGTCAGGCGGGTGTTGACGCTCAAGGAGCGGCTCGGCCTGTTCGATGATCCCTATCGGCGCGGCGCGACACCCGAATCGGCCGCGGTGGTGACGCATCGCCGGCGGCTCGCGCGAAGTGTCGGCGCGCGCGCCATCGTCATGTTGAAGAACGACAGGGAAGCGCTGCCGCTTGCGGACTCGCTCCGCCGGCTTGCCGTCATCGGGCCGCTCGCGGATGCAGCGGGCGACATGCGCGGGCCGTGGTGGGGCGCCGCGGAGGTCGACGGCCAGATCAGCGTCGTCGCGGGGCTGCGCGCGGTTCTGCCGGACGCGACGATCCTGCACGCGCCGGGAGTGTCGATCGACAGCGACGATGTCTCAGGTATCGGCGCCGCGCTCGAGCTCTGCGCTTCCGCCGACGCCGTCTTATTGTGCCTGGGAGAAGCGGCGGTGATGAGCGGGGAGGCCGCGAGCCGTGCGCACCTGGGGCTGCCCGGGAAACAGAGGCAGTTTGCAGAAGCGGTGTTCGAGCGGGCAGGTTCGGCGCAAAGGCCGGTGATCGTCATCCTGTTTTCAGGGCGCCCGCTGGTCGTGCCGTGGCTCATCGAGCAGGCGGATGCGGTGCTCGCGGCGTGGTTCCTCGGAAGCGAGGCGGGCAGCGCGATCGGGGATGTCGTGACGGGGCGCGTCAGTCCCAGCGGCCGCACCCCGGTGACCTGGCCGCGGGCAGCGGGACAGATTCCCATCTTTTTCGGCGAGCGCCCGAGCGGCCGGCCCGCCGACCCGAAGGATCATTACACGAGCAAGTATCTGGACGTTCCGAATGAGCCGCTGTTTCCTTTTGGCCATGGCCTCACGTATGGGCGCTTTGCACTCTCCAATCTGCGGGTGACCCCGGCGGAGGCGGAGGATATCGACACGCTTCAGATTCGCGTCGACGTGCGCAACGAGGGCGCGCGGGCCGCCGAAGAGACGGTGTTCCTGTTCACGCACGACAAGGTCGCGAGCGTGGCACGACCGATGCTCGAGCTCAAAGGAGTCGCGAAAATCAGCCTGCGGCCCGGAGAGGCGGGAACGGTGCGCCTGTCGCTGCGCGCGGAGGATCTGCGTTTCCTCGGACGCGATCTTGAACCCATATTCGAACCCGGAGAGATCGAGATTCTGGTGGGCCCATGCGCTGACAGGTCGCGCCTCCTCGCCGCAACCGTCCGCCTATCGTGGTCGCGGCCCTGCTGAGCCTGTGCCGCAGATCCAGCGAAAGATGTACTCGCTCTGCGTGCCGGGAACGATCGCCTCCCAATCGGGCTGCTTTGGGTCGGCCTCTTGGGTTTGCTGGTTGCCGGCGAGATTGTTTTCCGCGTAGTAAATGATCAGCATGACCTGAGCGCGGTCCTTGGCGCAGTCGTACTGCACCTTCTCGACGTCGCTCGAGTAAGTGTCGCCCGCGGGGCTGCGATGCGGTTCCGCGTACTCCTGCCGGAGCCACGCCGTCACCAGATGGCCTGATCGCTTCAATTGGTGATCCGTGCTGAAAGTCGCCCATGAACCGTCCGCGCCGACCGCCCTGAATTCCCAACCTCCGGGGGACATGGGGTCGAGCGTGCGCACCCAGGCCATCGGTTCCGCTCGCCGGGCCTCCCGTTCGCGCGCCAGACGCTCCGCCTTCGCCTTCTCGTCCGCTTGTATCTGGGCGCGTTGCGCTTCCCACAGTTTCTCCTGCTCGGGGGTCTGAGCGAGGGCGGCCGAATTGAGCATGACGCATGCCGCCATGAACGGCACCGCCGCGAGCCGCTGAGCCATCGTGCATATCATCGTATTTCCTCCGGCGCATCCACACCCCGCGTCAGGGGTGCGCAAGGGCCCGGTAATTGTAAGCGAGGCGGTGGTAGTAGCGGCGCACCGGCATGCCGTCGTGCGTCAACTCCTCCTGCTCGAGCGGCCCAAGGCGGTCGACATGGGATTCGATCGCATCGCCCGCCAGATCCCTCGGATCCCAGCCGATCAGCAGCAGAGTCCGCCCCTCCTCACGGCCGGGCGGTGTCCACCGTTCATACATGAGTCCGATACCCCCGAACAGGTGCACGCTCGATGTATCGGGCGGCGAATTCGTTCGTTCGGCGCCATAGAATGCAAGTTCGCTGGCGATGGCATAGCGATCCATGCCCACGATCAACGGGTCGACGCCGGTGCCGCCCTGGACGGTGGCAGCGGTGTCCTCGATCCGGCGGCTGAATTCGCGCCAACCCACCGGAAGCAACTCATTGTGCTTGCCGTAGCCGAGCCCCGGAAGCCCCAGCACGAGGTAATGGAGGCCGGCGCCGAAAATCAGCAGCGTCGTCACGATGGTCGGCACCCACGCCGCGCGGATCCAGGCACGCAGGCCGCTCATTCCCCCCTTGGGCGTCATTCCCGCCGCCATGAGAGGCAGCGCGGCCGTCCATGGAGCACCGGTCCAGTCGAGCTTCACCTCGTGGCGCAGGCTGAATATCGCGAAGACCGCAAGCGGGAGAACTATCGCCGTTTGGATGAATCGCCATCCTCGGCCGGCATCGTCGATGCGGAGCGCATCCGCGGGCTTTCGGCCCGTGAGCCCTGCCGCCACCGCCATCACGCCGATCGGAGTGATCAACACCAACGCGGAGGCGATGAGCTTGTGCAGCGCGAATCTCGGCGTCTCCGCAAGGCGCCGCGACGTTTGGAACACGAACGAGGCCCATTCATGCTGCGCGTTCCAGAGAATCACCGGGGAGAAGACCGCCAGCGCGACCAGCGCCGCGGCATAGGTCTCCCAGCGGCGCCACCACCGCCGTGACCCTGGGTCCCACAGCATGAACACCGCCGTGACGGGAACGAGCAGGCCGATCGAGTACTTGGAGATCGCGCCGATTCCGAGCGCCAGTCCCGCGCGCAACCACGCGCCCGTGCTGCCCGACACCAGCGCGCGCTCGAGGCAGAAGAGAGAGGCCGCCCACGCCGCGGTCAGGGGCGCATCCGGAGTCATGAGCAGGCCCGAGAGAAAAAAGAACGGCAGTACCTGGGCCAACAGCAGCGCGGCCAGAGCGCAGGCCTCCCCACAGAGATTGCGCGTCAGACGGTATGCAAAGACGGAGGTGAGGACGCCGCAGCACAGGGCGCCCGCGCGGACGCCGAATTGCGACTGGCCGAACGCCGCGGTACCCAGCCTGATCAGCCACGCCACCATCGGTGGATGGTCGAGATAGCCGTAGTCGAGGTGGCGCGAGTAGTTCCAGTAGTAGGCCTCCTCGGGAAGAAGCTCGACCGAAGCCTGAAACACCAACCGAAGAACGAAGGCATAGGCGATGAGCCCGATCGCGAGCGAGCGGAAGTCCGCTCCGGTCGCCTTGAATGATAGGACTTGCCGGTATCCCAGCGCGCTTGCAGCGTGGCCGATGATGACCGCCAGCACGATCGATGCCTGAGCCGGGAGTCCAAAATGCAGCGACATCAAGCCAAGCACGCCGCCGCGCAGGAACAGAGCCATCAAGCTCACGGCCATCAAGCGGCCGTGCAGCCGCCAATCCCGCGACCGCCCGTCCGCAATGAGCGTCTTGCGAACTTTCAGCAGATAATTCAAGGCCATGGCGGCGGCGAAGCTTGCGATATGGCTGGATCGCAACGGGAAGCCGCTGCCGATCAAAGCGCAGAAGAGCGCCACGTCGGCGAGGGGTGCCGCCGCCACGGCGAGCAAGCGGTTCAGTGGTTCATTTGTCACCGGCGCGGCGCTCACCTTGTTCCGAATACCCAAAGTTACCGTGCCGCGCAATTCCTTTTATTCGTGCGTCTGCGCCGCATGGTGATTATAGTAGCAACCAAAATTACGGAACGCTCGGCGAATCAGGCCTTCTTTGAGGGGAAACGGAGATGAACGCTGCCGAACACCATCGACCGCTCGCGGCCTATTTTGCCAGCGCCATCGCCGTCAAGGACGAGGTGCACCGGGGCCCCGAACTGTCGATCATCGTGCCGACCTTCAACGAACGGGAGAACATCGCCGAGTTGATCGAGCGTCTCGTATCGTGCCTAGGGGACCGCCGGTGGGAGGTCATCTTCGTCGATGACGACTCTCCCGACGGCACCGCAGAGGTCGTGCGCGAACATGCCGCAGCGGATAGCCGCGTCAGATGCCTGTCGAGAATCGGGCGCCGCGGTCTGTCCTCGGCGTGCGTCGAGGGCATGCTTGCGAGCACCTCGCCTTATCTCGCGGTGATCGACGCCGATCTGCAGCATGACGAGGGATTGCTTCCACAGATGCTCGACATGCTGAAGGAAGGAGACACCGAGATCGTGGTCGGCAGCCGGTACGCGACCGGAGGCGACATCAGCGATTGGGATGCGCGGCGGGCCCGCATGAGCCGCGTCGCCATGCGGCTCAGCCGGGTGCTTGTCCCCGCCGAATTGACCGATCCCATGAGCGGATTTTTCATGATGCGCCGTGCGGTATTGGACGGCTCGGCACACAAGCTCTCGGCGATCGGATTCAAGATATTGACCGACGTATTTGCCTCTTTTCCGCGGCCTCTGCGCTTCAAGGAACTGCCCTACCGGTTCGGGGTCCGCCGGGCGGGCGAGAGCAAGCTCGATTCGGTGACGGCGTGGGACTATCTCATGCTGCTCCTCGACAAGTTGACGCCCCAATGGATTCCGGTGCGCTTCCTCGCCTTCTCGATCGTCGGGGCGGCGGGGATCGCCGTGCATTTCGCGGTGCTCACGCTGTTCTTTCAGGGGCTGCACCAAGGGTTCGTCGAGGGGCAGGCGATCGCGACATTCTGCGCCATGACCTTCAACTACGCCGTCAACAACGTGCTCACCTACCGCGACCGTCGGTTGGCCGGCCTTAAGTGGCTGCGAGGCTGGTTGTCCTTCGGGCTTGCCTGCAGCATCGGCGGCGTCGCAAACCTGAGTGTGGCGTCGACCGTGTACGGCTTTGGCCGCGGGTGGTTTCCCGCCGCGGTCGCCGGAATCCTGGTCGGCGCGGTTTGGAACTATGCAGTCACGAGGATGTTCACCTGGGGACGCACGCGTCGCTGACCCTGTGTTCTCGCGGCCGGCGCGGTTTACAGCCAGCGCGCGCGCTTGAAGCGCCAATACAGGCAAACATCGATGCCCGCCATCACCAGCAGGCAGAGCGCATAACCATAGCGCCATTTCAGTTCGGGCATGTGCTCGAAGTTCATGCCGTAGATGCCCGCGATCATGGTCGGAACCGCGAGCAGCGCCGCATACGCCGCCAGGCGCTTCATGGTGGCATTTTCCTGCAGCGTGACCATGGATAGATTCACCGATACGGCGGTCGCCACCGAATCCCGGATCGAGTCCGCCGTCTGGTTGAGCCTCTGCAGGTGGTCATACACGTCCCGAAAATAGACGCTTAAGCCCGCGCACAACATGGGTACGCGGGCGCCGGAAAGATTCGAGACGCCTTCGAGCAGCGGCGCCACCGCATGCTTCATCGTCATCAATCGCTGCTTGAGCGCATACAGGCCTTCTATGTTCTCGCGCGGCACGCCGTCGGGGTCGAATATCCGCGCCTCGATCGAGTCCAGTTCGTCTTCGAGCTGTCCGAGTATCGGAAAGTAGCGGTCGACCGCCGCGTCCATGAGAGCATAGAGAATGTAGCCCGGTCCCTGGCGCACGAGTTCCGGCTCCCGCTCGCATCTTGCCCGCACGTCCTGAAAGCCCTTCTGCGCGAGACTGCGCACGGAGAGCACGTAGTTGCGGCCGGCGAAAACGGCGAGTTCACCCACGCGGAATTCGGCGCCGTTCGGTTCGACCAACTGCAGGACGGCGAACAGCGAGTCGCCGTATTCCTCGATCTTGGGGCGCTGATGCCCCGCGGTTGCGTCCTCGACGGCGAGCGGATGCAAGCCGAACAGGCGCTGCAGGACGTCGAGTTCGCCCTCACCCAAGTCGCGCAGCGCCACCCACACGAAGCAATTCGGGCGCTGCAGATAATCGGGAATCTGGTCGATCTGCAGATCCCGCAGCTTGCTGCCGTCCTGATAGGCGGCGCACGTCACCAACATGGACGGATGCCGCTCATGAGGCCACCGTGGCCGGCTGGATCGCACGGATGTTCCCTGCGTCCTGCGCCCGGGGCATGAGGACAGCAGCCGTCCCATCGAGCGCCACGCAAACCGCGGCGCGCAAGCCCGGCCGGCGGTCAGACAGCTCGAGAGCGCTGCCGTGAAGCTTGGCGACCGCCTGTACGAGACTCAAGCCCAGGCCGACGCCGGGCGTCCCCCGGCTCGCATCGCCGCGATAGAAGCGCTCCACGACCTTGGATTTTTCCGAAGCTTCGATTCCAGGACCGTCGTCCGACACCGAAATCTCGGCGGTTCCGTCCTCCCGCTTGACCACGGCGACTTCGATCGCACCCCCCTCGGGCGCGTACTTCAGCGCGTTGTCGATCAAGTTGCTGAGCGCCTGGGCCAGCAGAACGGGGTCGCCCGATACGGATACGGGCCCGTCCGACCGGAATTCAAGACCGATGTTCTTCAATTCCGCGGCCGGCGCGTAGAACTCGACGGCGTTCGCCGCGAGGTCCGCGATGTCGAGGGGCACGAACCCGGACCTGCGCATGCCGGCGTCGATTTCGGCCAGCCGCAGCAGCGCATCGAAAATCCGGATCACCCGGTCCACATCCGCGACCGCGCCGTCGATCTCCGCGAACGCCTGCTCGGGCGGCGGGCGGATGAGCGCCAACTCTTCGAGCCGGGAGCGCAATTCGGCGAGGGGTGTGCGAAGGTCGTGGGCGATGGAATTCGAGACGTTGCGCACGCCGTGCACCAGCAGTTCGATCTGTTCGAGCATGCCGTTGATGGTGCGCGTCAGCGTGTTGAGTTCGTCGTCGTTGAGCTGCGTCGGCAGGCGGTGCTTCAGATCGCCGTGCATGATAGCCGAGACGGTCTGGCGGATGCTGTGGATCCGCGACATCAGCGCGCGGCGGGTGATGAGTCCGACCAGCAGTCCGGCGATCGACAGGACCGCCACGGCGGCCGCCAAGCCGTACCAGAAGTGGGTTTGCAGGGGCCTGAACAGCGCATTGTCCCGGCCCACGAGCAGGGTGTAGCCGCCGCCCAAGGGTGCGACGTGCACCAGAGCGGTCTGCAGGCCTCGGGCGCCGACGTCGATCTTGATCGTGTAGGTGCCGGGAACGGCGGGCACGGTGGCGGGCCACGCCGCCAGATTTCCGGCCAGCGGGTGCAGCGATGCATCGGTCAGCAGCAGGATTCTTTCGCCCGCGATCTGCATCTGCACGCGCGCATCGATGAAGGCCTTGAGGCCGTCCGCCCCGTCGCGCCGAAACACCTCGGCGAGCCGCTGCGCATCGGATTGCAGGAATTCGGCGCGTCCCTCCTGGATCGTCACCTGCCATGCATACCACAGGGGCGCCGCGAACAGCACCAGCGCGGCAATGCCGAGCGCGACATAACCGAGCGCGAGGGACACCGCCGAGGATCGGATCATGCTAGTCATCCGCCGTCACCGTGTAACCGGCATTGCGAACGGTGCGCAGCAGCGGGCGCTCGAACTCGGCGTCTATTTTCTGCCGCAATTTGCTGATATGGACGTCGACGACGTTGGTCTGAGGATCGAAGTGGTAATCCCACACATTCTCCAGCAGCATGGTGCGAGTGACGACCTGCCCGGCGTGGCGCATCAGGTACTCGAGCAGCTTGAACTCGCGAGGCTGCAGCGTAATCGGCCTGTCGCCGCGTGTCACCTTGCGCGTCAGCGGATCCATGTGCAGGTCGCCGACGGTGAGCGGGGTTTCGGCGTTGACCGACTGGGCGCGGCGGTGCAGCGCGTCCAACCGCGCGAGCAGCTCGCCGAAGGCAAACGGCTTGGTGAGATAGTCATCGCCGCCGCTGCGCAGCCCGCGAATGCGGTCATCGACTTCCGACAGTGCGCTCAAGATCAGGATGGGCGTGCGCTTGCCGGCCTTGCGCAGCACTTCGATGATGGCAAGTCCGTCGATCTCGCCCGGGAGCATGCGATCCATGATGATGACATCATAGGGCTCGCTCGCCGCGAGGAACATGCCGTCACGGCCGTTGGCGGCGTGATCCGTGATGTGGCCCGCTTCCTGCAGCCCCTTGACGACGAACTGGCTCACCCGTTCGTTGTCCTCGACCAGCAGAATCTTCACGTCAGGTACCCTCGAGCGGCGGTACCGCGGGTTCGGCAGAGCGGGCGTGCGGATCGATCGTCGGGGAATCGGGGTGCTTTTCCCGGCGGCGGCGCTTGAAACGCACGCTGAACTCGTCGAGGTACAGGTAGATGACGGGGGTCGTGAACAGGGTCAGCGCCTGGCTCAGGATGAGGCCGCCCACCATGGTGTATCCGAGGGGCTGGCGCAATTCCGACCCGGTGCCGCGGCCCAGCGCCAGCGGCAGCGCGCCGAGCAACGCCGCCATCGTGGTCATCATGATCGGCCGGAAGCGCAGCAGGCAGGCCTGGCGGATCGCGTCGTGCGGCGACAAATGCTGCTCCCGCTCGGCCTGGATGGCGAAATCGACCATCATGATGCCGTTCTTCTTGACGATGCCGATCAGCAGGATGATGCCGATCAACGCCATCACCGACAAGTCGATATGGAATATGAGCAGCACGAGCAATGCGCCCACGCCCGCCGAGGGGAGCGTGGACAGGATCGTCAGGGGATGAATGTAGCTTTCATAGAGCATGCCGAGAATGATGTACACCGCCACCAGCGCCGCGAGAATGAGGTAGGGCTGGCTTTTCAGGGAGCTTTGGAAGGCCTGCGCGGTGCCCTGGAAGTTGCCGGTGATGGTCGCCGGCAGGTGCATGTCGACCGAGGCGCGGTTGATGGCATCGACCGCATCGCCGAGCGCCGCGCCGGGTGCAAGATTGAAGGACAGCGTCACGGCCGGAAACTGCCCCTGGTGGTTGATCGACAGATACGTCACATGCTGGGTGTCGTACCTGCTGATCGCCGACAGGGGCACCATCTGGCCGGTCAGCGCCGACTTGAGATACAGCTTGTTGAGCGATGCCGGGTCCGCCTGCAGCGACGGCGTGATCTCCAGGACCACACGGTAGCTGTTGGACTGGGTGAAGAACTGCGCCGCCTGACGCTGGCCGTATGCGTCGTAGAGCGCCTGGTCGACGGCGGCAGGCTGAATGCCGAAGCGCGACGCCTGATCCCGGTCGATGGTGAGGGACAGCATGCCGCTGCCGGTCTGCTGATCGGACGCCACGTCGCGCAGCATGGGCAGCCTTTGCAGCGCGGCCAGGAGCCTCGGCGCCCAGTCGTTGAGTTCGTCGATGTCGGAATCCTGCAGCGTGTATTGGTACTGCGTGCGGGAGATGCGGCCGCCGACGTTGAGATCCTGCGCCGCCTGCATGAACAGGGTCGCGCCAGGCACCTTCGCGAGCTGGGGCCGCAGGCGGTTGATGATTTGATCGGCGCTGGCGGTGCGTTCGCTGCGGGGTTTGAGGCCGATGACCACGAAGCCGTTGTTGATGGGCCGGCTGCCGCCGAGGCCGGTGCCGTAGCTTGCGATGTCCGGATCCTTGGCGACCACATCGAGGAGCGCGTGCTGCCTGCGCACCATCTCGTCGAATGAAATGTCCTGGGGCGCGTCGGACAAGCCGGCAATGATGCCCGTGTCCTGCTGCGGGAAGAAGCCCTTGGGGATCTCGATGTAGAGCAGGATGCTCGCCGCCACCGTGATCAGGAACGCCACGAGGGTCGCGCGCTTGTGATCCAGGCAGAAATCGAGGCCGCGCGTGTATCCCGCCAGCAGGCGATCGAATGCTCTTTCGATGACCATGTAGGCGCGCCCGTGCTTTGCATGCTTCTCGTCGCGCAGGAACAGTGCGCACATGGTGGGCGACAACGTCAGGGCCACGAACGCCGATATCACGATGGTCATGGTCATGGTGATGGCGAATTCACGGAACAACCGGCCGATGATGCCGCCCATCAGCAGCAGCGGAATGAACACGGCAATCAAGGAGATGCTGATGGACATGATGGTGAAGCCGATTTCCCCGGCGCCCTTGAGCGTCGCCTCCAGGGGCGAGAGGCCCTTCTCGATATGCCGATAGATGTTCTCGAGCATCACGATCGCGTCGTCGACCACGAAACCGACGGCAATGGTCAGCGCCATCAAGGACAGATTGTCGAGGCTGTAGTTGAGCACGTACATCATCGCCGCAGTGCCGAGCAGAGCGAGCGGCACCGTGACGCCGGGGATGATGGTTGCCCAGGCATTGCGCAGGAACAGGAAGATCACCATGACGACCAGCGCAATGGTGAGCGCCAGTGTGAATTCGACGTCGCGAACCGACGCGCTGATCGTCGTCGTGCGGTTCGCGACGGTGTCCACCTTGATCGACGGCGGCACGGCGGCGAGCGCATGCGGCAGCAGCTTCTCGACACGCTGCTCGGCATCGATGACGTTGGCCCCGGGCTGCTTGTAGATCAAGAGCAGAATGCCGTTGCGCCCATTCTGCCACGCAGTCAGCAGGCGGTTCTCCGGACCGTCGACCGCAACTCCGATGTCGCGGATGCGCACCGGCGCGCCGTTTTTGTAGGCGACGACCACGTCGTTCCAAGGCGCAGCCTTGAGCAATTGATCGTTGTCGTAGATCGTCATGCTGCGGGTGGGGCCGTTGATCGACCCCTTGGGCGCATCGACGGTCGCCGTGGTGATGACGGTCGCCACGTCCTCCATTTGTAATCCCAGCGCCGCGAGCTTGGTGGGATCGATTTGCACGCGCACGGCGGGCTTCTGCTGGCCGCCGATCGTGACCTGCGCCACGCCCGGAATCTGCGAGATCTGCTGCGCAAGGATGTTCTCGGCGTAGTCGTCGACGGTGGTGACCGGCAGGACATCCGAGTGAACCGCGAGGATGAGGATGGCCGAGTCGGCCGGATTGACCTTGCGGTAGGATGGCGGCGTCGGCAGGTTTTTCGGCAGCTGGCCGCCTGCCGCGTCGATCCCTGTCTGCACGTCCTGCGCGGCTGCGTCGATATTGCGGTTCAGGTCGAATTGCAGCGTGATCTGCGTCGTGCCGAGCACATTGGTCGAGGTCATCTGCGACAGACCGGAGATTTCCGCGAATTGATATTCGAGCGGCGTCGCGACCGAAGACGCCATGGTCTCCGGACTTGCACCCGGCAGCTGCGCCGAGACGAGAATCGTCGGAAAATCCACCTGCGGCAGCGGCGCCACCGGCAGCAGCGGAAAGACGACGAGTCCCACCAGGAAAATGCCCCCCATCAGCAGGGAGGTCGCGATGGGTCTCCTGATGAAGGGTTCCGAGATGCTCATGATGCCTGGGAGGGCGTCTTCGCACCGCGCGTGGATGCGTCGATGGCATTGACGCGCACGTGCGCCCCGGCCTGCAGCCGGTACTGATTGCTGGTCACCACGCGCTCGTTGAGCGTGAGACCGCCCTTGATGATGGTCATACCCCCGCTCTCATCGCCGATCTTGAGCTGCCGCACCTCGACGGTGGAATCCGCTTTAACGACATAGGTGAAAGGCCCGTTCGGCCCGAGCTGCACCGCGGCGGTCGGCAGGGTGAGCGCGTTCTGGTCCGTGCGCACCAGCACCCGCGCGTTGACGTACTGGCCGGGCCACAGCGTATTGTGCGCATTGGCGAAAACGGCCTTGAGCCTGGCGGTGCCGGTGGTTTGATCGATTTCATTGTCGATCAGCGTGAGCGTGCCGTGATCGAGCTCGGTGCCCCCGTCGCGCGACAGGGTCGTGACCGCGACCGGGCCGCCGGAAAGCGCGGCACTGATCTGCACCAGGTCCTCCTCGGGCAGAGTGAAGATCACGGCGATCGGCTGAACCTGCGTCACGACCACGATGCCGGTGGTCGCCGCGGCACGAACGATGTTGCCCGGGTCGACCAATCGGATGCCGGTGCGGCCGTCGATCGGCGAGGTGATGCGTGTGTATTCGAGCTGGGTTTGCGCGTTGTCGATGACCGCCTGATCCACCTGAATCTGCGCGGCGAGCTGATCGACCATCGCGCGCTGGGTGTCGACGGTCTGCTTGCTGGCCAAATCCTGCGGCTGCAGGATCGTGTAGCGCTCCAGATCCCGTTTGGCGTTCACCAACTGCGCGGCGTCCTTGGCCTTGGTGGCGAGCGCCTGGGCGTACGCCGCCTGGTTCGGACGAGGATCGATTTGCGCGAGCAGCTCTCCCTTGTGAACGGTCTGACCTTCCGTAAAGGCGATTTTTTGCAGTTCGCCGTCCACGCGCGCGGTCACCGTCACCGTATAGAAGGCCTGAACGGTGCCCAGGCCGGACAGATAGATCGGAACGTCCGCATGGGTCACCGGCGCCGCGTCCACGGCGATCGCGGGCGGCGCATTGCGCGAGGCGGCGTCGGCCGGTGCGTGCACCACGGCGCGCCACGCCAGCAGCAGGAGCGCGGTGAGTGCCGGCGCACCGGCCCAGCCGTACCTGCGGATCTTCCTCGAGAAGTCCTTCATCGGTGTCACCCCTGATGCCAGCCGCCGCCGAGCGCCGTGAAAAGATTCACCAGCGCCTGCAGATGCAGATAATTCACCTGCACCAACTGATCCTGCGCGCTGAACAGCGCATTTTCAGTGTTGAGCACGGTCAAGATGTTCACGGTGCCGGCGGACATCTGCCTGCTTGCAAAATCGAACGCGCGCCGGGCGGTCGTTACCGCATCCTCTTGCCGCTTCTGCTGCTCGGCGGTTTGTCGAGCGGAGACCAGGGCGCCCTCGACGTTGCCGAGCGCCGTCAGCACCGTCTTGTGATAGGTCGTCAGCAGTTCAGCATAGCGGGCGTGGCTGTAAGCGACCTGGCCCCGGAGTGCGCCGCCATGGAAGATCGGCTGAACGAGCCCCGCGCCGATCGCGTACACGCGGTGCGGCGGGCTCACCAGCGAGGTCAGAGTCGAACTCGCATAGCCGCCGCTCGCCGTCAGCTGGATGTCGGGAAACAAGGCCGCGCGCGCGACGGCGATATCCGCATTGGCGGCGATCAATTGTTGCTCGGCCTCGGCCACGTCCGGGCGGCGCGTCAGGAGCTGCGACGGCAGACCCTCGACGATGGCCGGGTGCGACAGATTCGTGAGGCTTCCCATGTCGACGTCGACGGACTCCGGCGTCTTGCCGATCAGCACCGCCAGCGAGTACACCGTCTGGCGCAATTGTTGTATCAACGGGGGGAGGGCGGCGTTCAACAGGGCCACCGTTGTTTCCTGCTGCGCGACGTCGAGTCCGGTGGCGGTGCCGGCCGCTTGTTCCAGCCGGAACCCATCGAGGATCTTCTGTCCGTTCTCGAGGTTCTGCTGTGCCACCTGGATGCGATCGCGAAGCTCGAGTGCCTGAAAATAGGCGGTTGCGACACTGCTGATCACGGTGAGCGCGACGGTCTGCTGGTCGTAGCGGCTGGCCACGGCGGCCGCGCGCGCAGCGTCGCGCAGCGCGCGATTCTTGCCCCAGAAATCGAGTTCATAGCTCGCGCTGAGTTCCGGGCTGAAGGTATTGAACACCCGGGAGCCGAGACCCGTGACCTGCGTGCGCTCGCGGGAGGCCGCGGCTCCGGCGTCGAGCGTCGGCAGCAGCGCGGCGCCGGCGATTCGTGCCTGGGCATCGGCTTCCTGGACGCGCGCGATGGCGCCGGCAAGATCATCGTTGGCGCGCCGGGCCTCCGAGATCAGCTCGTCCAACTTGGCTGAGCCGAAGCCGTGCCACCATTCGGCTGCGGGCCATACCGGGGGGGCGGCGTTTGCCCCCGCAGCGCTTTCCGCCGCTGTTTCGTTCCATTTCGCCGGCAAGGCGATGTCCGGCCGCTCATAGACCGGACCTACGCTGCAGCCGCCCAGCACCGTGCCGACATAAACGATCAGCACGCACCCCAAGGCTTGCCATTTCATCCCCGCACCCTGGGCTTGCCGCCATTAAACGCCTGTGGTCGGAATATTAAGATCCGTTAATGGCGCATGGTCCGGAGCAATTAATGCGCGCGTAGGAGGCCGCCTTCGATCACTGTCGGAATCCGCCTATGCCGCCGGCCCGCTGCAAGCCCGAAGCTTGACGCGCGAACCCCACTTGAAAGGTCGGAACGGAGAAGTCTATGAGCACACTCGGGCGAATCCTCAGATGCGGCGCGGTTGCCGGAATCATTTTCGTGTCATCCGGCTGCGTCGTCGGGCCCGATCGCGGCTATGAGCGAGACCGGGATGCGCGAGACCATCGGGATCACGACGACCGTCACTGCGACGATCATGGCCGTGGCGATGACTGCCGCGACAAAAATCACTAGGAGTCAGGCTGTGGGGTGAACCGCGGCAGCATCGCTACCGAGTTTCCCGCGGCAGGTGCGCATCGATGAGCGCCCCGACGGCAGACAGGGCTGCGGAAATCGGTCCGCTGCCGAGGGGAAAGTTCAGGCGGGTGAAGTATCCACCGTCCATGAGCAGCATCAAGGCATCGCCAAGAGTCTCCGCGTCCCGCGCCCCGACGGCGCGCGCCATGGCCTGCAGCCGCAGGCGCACCCTTTCCTTGTAGGTGCGCACGAGCGTGCTCAATTCGTCCTGGTCGTCGGAGAGTTCCGCGGCTGCGTTGCCGAGCGCGCAGCCGCGGCAACCGTGGGACTTCGCGATTTCCAATTGCGCCTCGAACAAAGCCTCGATCTGGCGCCTTGCATCGTTGGGATGGCGCGCTACGGCAGCATCCCACCAGGCCCAGTACTCTCGTTCCTGCTCGCGCAGATATTCGGCCACCAGAGCCTCCTTGGAAGCGAAGCTGCGGTAGAAGCTCATCTTGTTGGAGCCTGCGCCTGCGGCAATCGCATCCACGCCCACGCCGTGGATGCCGTGGCGATAAAAGAGCT
Organism: uncultured Gammaproteobacteria bacterium; assembly: GCA_963727045.1. Classification (GTDB taxonomy): domain Bacteria; phylum Pseudomonadota; class Gammaproteobacteria; order Steroidobacterales; family Steroidobacteraceae; genus Bog-1198. The sequence goes on from CAVSES010000001.1 coordinate 560,996, forward strand.
CGCAGGCGGCCTCGAAGATGCGGTCGCGTACACGCGCCTTCGCAGCTGGAATCGAGGCGCACGGCGGCGATTCCCCGACGCCGCTCCGCATGTCTGATTTGTCGCCTCTCATGTCCAACCTGCTTCGCAAAAACTCTCTTTCGGATCAGCTGCTTAGATCGTGTTACTAAGTAATAACTATAGATAGGGGCGCTGCCGGGAGGTTTCAAGTCACCCGCAGGCGCTTCAAAGGGACCGGGGCTTCCAATGGTCGAGAAAGTCGGTGACGGCCGAGGATTGCATGCCCCGCATGCCCTCGAATTCGCCGCCCTTCTGGCTGTAGAGAAGTTCGCCGTGCTCGCCCAGGACAGCGAGGGCTGGCACCCCCTTGCGCAGCGGTATCTGGTACCGCTCGGCTATGTCGAGATTCTCGGTCATGCGCCCGATGTTGACGTGAACCAGGAGGTAGTTGGCGTCAAGGATGGACGCATTGGCGGTATCGTGAAAGTACCGATCGAGAACATGGCAGTCGGTGCACCAGTTGCCGCCGAAATCCAGAAGGACGCGCTTATGGGTCGCGGCGGACGCGGCGAGTGCGGCCTCGAGATCGCCCTTGGCCTGTGAGGGAGCCGGGTAGATGTCGCGTTCGGCGGTCTGTGCGGGCGACACCGCCAATGCGGTCAACACGGCCAGGATTGCGATCGTCCAGTGTGTTCGAATGAAGGCCATGAGAAGCCAACCCTTTGTGCGGCGTCATTTCAACCGGCGGAGAGGGATTTTATCAGATCGCGCCAGCTGACGATCCCGACCGGTTTGAACATATCGTCGACTATGGGAATGCACGAAATGCGATGCGCCAAGAGCACGTTGACCGCCTCCGCGGTGGTCGATGCCGGACGCAACGTAATCGGGTGGCGGGTCATGATCTGATGCACCCGCTTGTTGAGGGTGGCCAGATCCCGGGTGGTCTCCGCGGCGCTTCCCACATAAGGACTCAGCGCTCTCAGCAGATCCCGATCGGAGACGATGCCGCAGAGCTTCTTGTTCTCGTCCACCACCAGGAGGTGATGAAAATTCTGGGTGTCAAAGATCTCCTTGACCGCTTCCAGCCGGTCGTCCATTTCGACGGTGACGATTCGCGCCGTCATGATATCGCCCATCGCCATCAGCCTGCCCTCAATCCGACTTCAGGCTCCGATCATAGCCTCAAGTAGATGAGCGCACATGTCGTCGAGTCGTCGGCGGTCGATGGGTTGGGTCAGGGGCTCGATGTACCCATCGGAGGCGAATCGTCATCGTCGACGTCCAGACCATCCTTGTACAACGTGTCCTTTTCCCCGTCGACGCGCACGACCCGATCAGGATTGCGCTTCTTTTCGTAAGCCGCATGGTCCGCCGCGCGTCTCTGTTCCGACCCGTCCAGGGTGTCGCCCCGTAGCGTGTCCTCGCCGGATCTACCTGCAGCGTCCCGGCGGTCATCATCAGCGTTTGGGTTGCCCATGTGAAACTCCGTTGGTTCGGGAGACCCGGAGCCTATGCTGCTCCTGCCGACGCAGATGTCCGGGTGCCGGGGCCATGCTGTGTAGTCTTTGGCCGACAATTTTGGGACCGCCCATCGGTGTATCCTTCGCTTACGAATGATCCACACACGAGTCGCGACCCTGTTGGCTGTCCTGGTGCTGGCATCACTCGCGCACGCAGCCGATCCGCAGCCGTACCGGGTCGAGTTCACGCCGGTCGGCGACGGTGACATCGACGAAACGCTCAAGGCGACGTCCGACTTGCAGTCACTTCGAAAAACGGCGCCCGTGAGCCCGTTCGGGCTGATCGCGCGCGCGCGCAGCGACGTCGATCGCCTCAAAACGGCGCTCGAAAGCTTCGGGTACTACGAGAGCGCGGTGACCATCAAGATAAACGACATGGCGGTCACCAATCCCGGTCTAGCCGACGCCTTAAACGCGCTGCCGAAGGACAAGGATGCGCAGGTTGCCATCGCCTTCACCCTGGGTCCTCTTTATCATCTGGGCAGCATCGACATCGACGGCGACCTGCCCGAGGCGGTGCGCGGCACGCTCGGCCTCACCGCCGGACAGCCCGCCGTCGCGGAAGCGGTGCTCGCAGGCGGGACGCGCATGCAGAATGCGCTCCAGGAGCAGGGCTACGCCTTCGCCGCCGTGGATGCGCCGGTTGCCTACGAGGCGGCGGACGCGCCGGTGCTCAATCTTCGTTTTCACGTGGTCACGGGTCCCAAGGCGAACATCGGCGAAATCCGGATCGTGGGCTTGCAGCGGATGCACGAGGGCTTGTTGCGCGCACGGCTGCAGCTGCACACCGGCGATGCCTTCCGGCCCTCCGCGATCGAAAGGGCGCGCCGTGACCTGTTGGCGCTCGCGGTGTTCAATCAGGTCAGCCTCGAGGTTGGAAGCGCGGTCGACGCCACCGGCGGAGTGCCCATCACCTTCAAGGTGCGCGAGCGCCCGCGCCACGGAGTGGGCGTGAGCGCCGCGTATTCCAGCGATCTCGGCGGCAGCGGCACCGTTACATGGACTGACCGCAACGTGTTCGGCAACGCCGAGCGGCTGACCGTCAAGGCGTCTGTGATCGACCTCGGCGGAAGCGGTTCGACGGGCACGGGCTATGACACGGGCGTCACCTACGTCATGCAGGATTTCGGCCGCCGCGACCAGTCGCTGCAATTCACCGTCGGCGCCCTCAAGCAGCAGCTGCAGGCCTATGATCAAACAGCGCGCACCACCGGCGTGACATTGATCCGCAAGATCTCGAGCTCCTGGAGCGCCAGCGTCGGCGGCGCGACGACGGATGAGCAGGTGTTTCAAAATCTCACGAATTACAATTACACGCTGTTCGCGCTGCCGTTGAACGTGAGCTTCGACTCGACGAATCTTGCCTCGCCGCTGGACGATCCCCGCCGCGGGATTCGCACGACGCTGACCTTGACCCCCACGCTTGCGCTCGGTCATCCCAATGCCCGGTTCATCATCACCAAGATCGGAATTGCCGGGTTTTTCGATTTGAATCACCTGCTGCCGACCGATCCCGGGCGCACCGTGCTCGCCGCCCGCGCGCTGGCGGGCGTCGCCGAGGGCGCCGGGGAAACCAGTTTGCCGCCCGATCAGCGCTTCTACGCCGGCGGCAGCGGCACGGTTCGCGGCTATGCCTACCAGTCGGTCGGTCCAAAGTTCCCGTCCGGCCCTGATCAAGGTTTGCCGATCGGCGGCACCGCGATCGAGGCCGGCACCCTGGAACTGCGCCAGCGCTTCGGGCGCAATTTCGGCGCGGCCGTGTTCGCGGATGCCGGGCAGGTCAGTGCCAGCCTCAAGGCCGTACCGGCCGAATTTCGCGTCGGCGTCGGAGCGGGGGTGCGGTATTACACGCCCATCGGACCCATCCGGCTGGACGTCGCCGTGCCGACCAAGAGCACGGCGGACGACCGGCGGATTCCGGGTTACGCGTCCTTCCAGATCTACATCGGGCTGGGGCAGGCATTCTGATGCGGCGGGTGCTGAAAGTTTCCGCCTGGGCGCTCGCCTCCGTGGTGCTGCTGATCGTGCTGCTGAGCGGCGCCGTGTTCATCGCCGGCAACACCGGTGCGGGCCGCGCGATGATCGAAAGGTTGACGGCGCGCCTCACGTCCGGCCACGTCTCCTTGACGGGACTGCACGGTTCATTTCCCCGGCGACTGCTCCTGGACCGTCTCGAGCTCAGCGACGATCGCGGTGTGTGGCTCTCGGCCGAGAACGTGTCCCTCGACTGGTCGCCGGCTGCTCTGCTCACGCGCCGCTTGCAGATCGACACGCTGCACGCGGCCGTGGTCGACATGGAGCGCCTGCCGCACTCCTCGTCCAGCGCCAACAGCGCCCCGGTGTCGATCCCGCACATCGACGCGGCCGCGGTGTCGATCGACGCGCTCAAGATCGGGGCGCAGCTCGCAGGGGCGCCTGCGACGCTGGTTGCGCGCGGCAGTGCGCATTTGCGCTCCCTCCAGGACATGGTCATCGAGGCCGCGGCACATCGCTCCGACGGTGATGGAGACTATGACTTGCAGCTGCGTTTCGATCCGCAGCGCATGGACGCCACCCTGAATCTGCATGAGCCGGCGGGAGGACCCCTGGAGAATCTATTGCAGCTGCCCGGATTGGGTGCTTTGGCGGCCACGGCGAGCTTGAACGGACCTCGTGCATCGGAACGCCTCGATCTTCACATCGAAGCGGGCGCCTTTCATGGGACTGCGCAGGGGACCCTGAACCTCGGAGATCTGTCGGCGGATCTCGATTTTGCCATTGCTTCGCCGGCTCTGGCTCCGCGGCCCGACCTTGCCTGGGAGCGGGCGAGCGTGCACGGCCGCTGGCACGGCACGGTCAAGGCACCGCGCGCGGTTGGGCACATCGAGGTGGATCGGCTGCGGCTGCCGGGCGGCACTCAACTTGCTGCGTTCAACGGCGATCTCAATGCCGACGCCGGAAAGGCCGCGCTGCATGCGGTCATCAGCGGGCTCAAGATTCCCGGACCGCAGCCCAAGCTGCTGGAGGATTCGCCGGTGACTTTGGACGCGTCGATGCGGCTCGATGCGGCAACGCGGCCGCTCGATGTGTCGGCGTCGCATCGGTTGTTCGCCCTGCAATCGTCCGTCGAGACCGCTTCGCCCGGCAAGCGCAGCGCGACGCTGGAATTGCGCCTGCCGAACTTGGGGGAGCTCGCGGCGCTTGCCGGGCAAGAGGTGCGCGGTACCGCGCTGGTCAAGGCCCGCTTGCGCGAAGACGGAACGGCGGTGCGGTTGACTCTCGAGGCAGGCGCGGCTCTGCGGGCCGGGACGGAGGTCTGGTCCGGCGCGGTGGGCGAGAGTCCGACGCTGCAACTGGCGGGCGCACTGACGGGCAGCGCCATCACTCTCGAGAGCATGAAATTCACCGGGCGTGCCGCCTCCTTGAGCGCGAGCGGGGATCTTTCAAGAGCGCCCCCGGGCAACGCGAAACCGGCTCCCCAAAGCCTGCGTGCGCGCTTCGAACTCGTCGTCTCGGATCTGAAGGCGGTGTCGCCGGCTCTCGCCGGCACGCTCAAGGGTTCCGGGACCCTGTCCGGCCCGGTGACTGCATTGGCGGGCGATGCACAATTGACTTCGAGTCTGGCGGTGCGCGGCTCGCCGAGCGGCACGCTGTCAGCCGTTGTGAAAGTGCGCGGTTTGCCGTCCGCGCCCAACGGCAGTTTCACGGCTCAGGGGATGCTCGATGGGGCCCCGGTTCATCTCGAGCTGGCCATGGAGCGCGCTCAGCCCGGGTCCCTGCGGGCGCTCATCCGCCGCGCGGAGTGGAAGAGCGCGCACGCGGATGGCGAGCTCACCGTGGCGACGGCCACGGCGCATACGCGCGGACAATTGCGGCTGCAGATGGATGAGCTCGCCGATCTCAAGGATTTCATCGGCACCGACATCGGCGGGAGCCTCGCGGCAAGCGCGATGCTGCGTCCCGAACGCGGGGCCACGCATGTGCAGCTGCACTTCGATGCCCGGGACTTGACGGCGGGAGGGTTCAAGGGGAATGCGCAGGTGTCCGCCGATGGGGTGAGCGATGCATTGAGTTTCAAACTGGATGTGCAAATGCCGGAATTGCATGGCGCCAAGGCGAGTCTGTCCGCCGGAGGCACCTTGAATCTTGATGCGCGCAAGATCGTGCTGGCGAGCGCCGGCGCAAATTACCGCGGCCAGGACGTGCGTTTGCTGTCCCCCGCGCAAATCGCGCTGACAGACGGGGTATCCGTCGACGCGTTCAAAGTCGGGGCGCAATCGGCCGTCTTTCAGCTCGCCGGGGAGATCACTCCGGCGCTCGATGTGCGCGCCTCGCTGCGCCAGGTTCAGCCATCGCTCATCAACGCATTCTCGCCGGGACTGCTGGCGTCGGGCACGCTCGAGGCGCGCGCGCGATTGAAGGGCAGCTTGTCCTCGCCGACCGGACAAGTCCGCCTTACGGCAACCGACATCCGCATGGCGGATGACGCCGCTTTCGGCTTACCCTCGCTCGACCTGAAGGCGACCGCGGAATTGTTGGGCGACACCGCAAATGTGGACGCGCGGCTGGTCGCGGGTACGGCCTCGAAGCTCACCCTCACGGGCCGCGCACCTCTCGCCGCCCAGGGAGCCCTGGATTTGAAAATCAACGGCGGCCTCGACATTGGAATGATCAATCCGCTGTTGGAGGCGCATGGCCAGCATGCTGCGGGCGAAATCGACGTCGATGCAACCGTCGCGGGCAGCATCGCCGCGCCGCAGATCGAAGGCACCGTCAACCTGACCAAGGGGAGCCTGCGCGACTATGCGCGCGGCGCGGGACTCTCGGACATCACCGCGGTCATCGTCGGCAGTGCGGGAACCTTGCAGATCAAGAGCTTTACGGCGGCGGCCGCGCCGGGAACCGTGTCCATGACGGGGAGCGTCGGGGTGCTTCAGTCCGGCATGCCCGTCGATCTGCGAATCAAGGCCGAGAATGCGCAGCCGCTGGTCAGCAAATTGGTGACGGCGAATCTCAATGCGGATTTGCATGTGAGCGGCACCGCGCGCGTGCGGCTCAACATTGCGGGGTCCGTCCATTTGAATCGCACGCTGATCGGGATTCCCAACAGCCTGCCTCCCAACGTGGCGGTGCTCGACGTTCGCCGGCGGGGCAAGACCGCGCCGCCGGCCGTCGCCGACAAGCCATTGGTGATCGGCCTCGACGTGGCGGTCGAAGCGCCCCAGGAATTTCTGGTCCAAGGCCGCGGGCTCGACGCGGAGATGGGCGGCGACCTGCACTTGAGCGGCACGACCGACGCGCCGCTCGTCAGCGGTGGGTTCGATCTGCAGCGCGGCAGCTTTTCCCTCGCCAGCAGCAGGCTGAATTTCACCGCGGGGCGCGTCAGCTTCAACGGCGCGGGTCTCAAGGGCAAGATCGATCCGACGTTGGATTTTACCGCCCAGACGACGGTGACGGACGCCACCGCCACCTTGAAGATCACCGGCCTTGCCGATGCTCCGCAGTTCGAGTTCACGAGCACCCCGCCGTTGCCGCAGGATGAAATCATGGCGCGGCTGCTGTTCGGCACCAATGCCGCCCAGCTCTCGGCGCTGCAGCTCGCGCAAATCGGCGCCGCGCTCGCATCCTTAAGCGGCGTGGGCGGCGACGGGCTCAATCCGCTGGTCAAGATTCAGAGGAGTTTGGGACTGGACCGCCTGACGGTCGGCCCCGGAACGACGACCAATACCGGAGCCGGCACGGAAAACTCCGGCGCCAGCATTGCGGCCGGGCGCTACATCTCCAAGCGCATTTATGTCGAAGCCAAGCAGACGACGCAGGGCACCAGCCAGCTCGAAACGGACATCGACCTGACGAAACACCTGAAGCTGCAGACCAGGCTGGGCAATGGCACCGCCTCGGTCCAGGGAACCACGCCGGAGAACGATCCGGGCAGCAGCGTGGGCTTGACGTATCAGTTCGAATACTAGGAGCCTGCCTCGGGCATTCGGCGGGGGACGCATGCCAGCAAAATCATCGCAGCGGCCATGCCCGGTGCGCATACAATGCGCTCTTTTGTTCCGGAGATTGATCAATGGCCGCCACTATTCGACTCCTGCTGGGCACGTCTTTATTGGGCGCGGCGCTTGCCGCGACCCCATCCTCGGGCGCCGAGAAGGTGCCGCCGCGCGATGCGCCGGATACCAAGATCTCGGTGGTTCCGGAGCCCACTGAATCGCCGCGATACCTGCACGATGAGTCCAAGGTCACACAAGGGTCGATAACCATCGCCGGGCGCTCGATCGGCTACCAGTCCGAGGCCGGAATTCTGGTTGTTCACGTGAAGGATCCGATGGATGACGACGCACCGCCGCTGCGCGAGGACAAGAGTCCACCGCCGCCCCAGCCCCCCGAAGCCGGAATGTCGTACGTCGCATACTTTCACGGCGACAAGGAGGACGGCCGCCGGCCCATCACGTTTCTCTACAACGGCGGACCGGGTTCTTCAACGGTCTGGCTGCACATGGGGGCTTTCGGTCCGAAGCGGGTGGTGACGGCGGACGACACGCACAGCCCGGCTGCTCCGTATCGGCTCGTCGACAACGAATACAGCCTTCTCGATGCGAGCGATCTGGTGTTCATCGATGCGCCGGGAACGGGATTTGGTCACCTGCGCGGCACCGACAAGGAGAAGGCCTTCTACGGCGTCGACCAGGATGCGCATGCGTTCGCCAATTTCATCGTCGAATTCCTGTCGCGGCACAATCGATGGAATTCCCCGAAATATCTGTTCGGGGAGAGCTACGGAACCACCCGTTCGGCGGCGCTCGCCAATATCCTGCAGAAGGAAAAATCCCTGGACTTGAACGGCGTCATCCTGCTGTCGCAAATTCTGAACTTCGACACCAGCGTGGACCAGCCGCAGTTCAATCCGGGGGTGGACCTGCCGTATGCGCTGGCTCTGCCGACGTACACAGCCACGGCTTGGTATCACCACAAGCTTCCCAATCAGCCGGCCGCGCTCGAACCTCTACTGAGAGAAGTGGAGGCATTCGCGCTGACCGACTATCTGCAGGCGCTGGCGGCGGGATCGACCTTGAGCGCCGAGCGCAAATCGGAAGTCGCCGCTCGTCTGCACGGTTACACCGGACTCCCGGCCGACTACATCGAGCGCGCCAATTTGCGGGTCAACGGCGGGGAATTCGAAAAGACCCTGATGGGAAGCGACGTGACGACCGGCCGGCTCGACACCCGTTTTGCGGGTCCCACCATCGACCCGATGAGCAAGGAGGCCGATTACGATCCGCAGGCGGCCGCGATTTCCTCGGCCTACGTGTCGGCATTCAATGATTACGTTCGAACGGTGCTCAAATTCGGCGACCGAAAGACCTACAAGCCGTTCGTCGACTTGGACAAGCTGTGGGACATGCTGCATCAACCGCCGGGATCGGAAACCAAGGTCCCGGGTCCCATCAACGTCATTCCGGACCTGGCCGTCGCCATGAAGCAGAACCCGAATCTCAAGGTTCAACTCAACGGCGGCTACTACGATCTTGCCACGCCGTATTTTGCCGCGGTGTACGAGCTGCGTCAGCTGCCCATCCAGAGTGCGCTTCAAGGCAATATCGAGATGCACTTCTACACCTCCGGACACATGGTTTACGCGCACGAACCCGATCTGAAGGCCTTGCACGCCAATGTGGCGGCGTTCATCGAGAAGACCAGGGGCGGCGCGGGCAAATGAGCGTCGGCTAGCGGTCGGCCTGCTTTTGCTTGATGGCATGCATCAGCGCATGTGCATCCGCGGGCTTCGTCATCTCCGCCACTTCCGAATCCTGGCGGCCGCGCAGCGCGGTCAGTTCGCGCTGCAATTCGTCGACGATCTGCAGAATCTTCGTCACCTTCTGCTCGCTCAGAAGGTTGATCTGCAAATCGAGGTGCGAGCGGTGCTCGGCGACGTGCGCCATCCGGTTCTGGCGGATGAGCACCGCAACCGTGAGCAAGAGAGCATTGGAACTCACGAGTCCCTGCAGCCAAAAGAACGGAGGTTCGTCGATCGGATGCAATCCGGCATGGGCCGCCCATGCGTTGCCCAGCATCCAGGCGGCGATGAAAACGAGCGCGAACGCAAAATAGGCCGGGCTGCCGAAGAATCCGCTGATGCGCTCGATGATGAGTTGTATGCCGGAAATCTCGGCGTCTTCACCGGCTTCGAAGCGGGTGAGCAGCTCGAGGTTGCCCTTGGCCGAGGCCGACAGATTGGCCGCCGGTGCATCGGCCTCTTGGAATTGCGGGGGTGGAGTTTCCATGGCGGTTCTGACCGCACCTGCGCTACCGGAGTTCGCCGCTGAACAATCCGGCACTCATCGTGTAGGCGGCCGCCTACACGATGCCCGCCGTTCCGCGGTGGACGTCGGAGAAGCGCCAATGAAATACTTGGGTGATTCAAATTGCATTCAGGAACGGGTATGCAGGGCAAATTCTTGAGGTTGGCCGCGGCCGCAGGCTTGCTGTGTTGTCCCGTCCTGGTGCATCCGGCTTCAGCATTGAAGGACTGGCCGAGCTACAACAACACTCTGACGTCCGAACGTTATTCCACGCTCGACGCAATCGACTCGAAAAATGTGTCCGGACTCAAAGTCATCTGCAGCTTCGACACCGGCGAACAAGTGGCGTTCCAAACCGGTCTCATCGAAGTGGACGGCGCGCTCTTCGGGACCACGGAGCACGACACCTTTTCCATCGACGCGAACAACTGCAAGCAGAATTGGCGCGCCCACGCAGAGTTCGCCTCGGGCGACCTCAAGGTCAACCGCGGGCTCGCGTTGCTCGACGGCAGGGTCTTCCGGGGCACGGCCGACGGCCGCGTCATCGCCTACACGGCAAAGAATGGCAAACCCATCTGGTCGACGGCCATTGCGGACGCGGCAAGGGGCGAGTCGGTTCCCGCGGCCCCCATTGCATGGAACGGGCTTGTCTTCATCGGCAACGCGGGCGGAGACAACAAGGGCGTGAAGGGCCGGATGTACGCCCTGGATGCCGCGACCGGCCGCATCGTTTGGGAGTTCTACATGGTGCCGAAGGCACCCACAGATGCGGCGCGCGGACCGCAGGCCCCGGGCGCGGCACCGAATGCAACGTGGAGGAACGCGAAGGGCATACCCGTGACGGGCGGCGCCACGTGGACGTCGTATTCATTGGATCCGGTCACGGGGCTCTTGTACGTGCCGGGCGGCAACCCGGCTCCGGATTTCGCCAAGGCGTCCCGCGAGGGTGAGAATCTATATGCCAGTTCGATCGTGGTCCTCGATGCCAAAACGGGCGCCTACAAGAAACATTTTCAATTGGTGAAGCGTGATTTTCACGACTGGGACATCTCGAGCGCTCCGGTGCTGTTCCTGAGCGGGAAAGGTCATCGGATGCTGGCCGAAGCGCCAAAAGACGGGCATCTGTATCTGATCGATCTGAATGACGGCCGCATGTTGTACAGGAAGCCGGTCACCACCGTGTCGAACGCAGAAGCGGCGATGACGGCCCAGGGGACGCGATTTTGCCCGGGTTCGCAGGGCGGAGCGGAGTGGAATGGCGCCGCATTCGACCCCGGAAACAATCTCATCTTCACCGGCGAGGTCGACTGGTGTACGACAGTGCGCATGGCGCCCGCCGCGTCTCTCGCGGGTGCGCCGTCCGGCAAACCGTGGAGCGGCGCGACCGGGGGATTCGGTCAGCAAGACGATCCAAAGCAATGGGGCGGTTGGATGACGGCGACTGCTGCCGATACCGGCGAACGCAAATGGCAGTTCCGCGCGCCGTTTCCGTTGTTGGGGGGCGTGACTCCGACCAGCGGCGGGCTGCTGCTGTTCGGCGACATGGGCGGGAATTTCTACGCCTTCGAAGCGGCGAGCGGCAAGAAATTGTGGTCGACGAATCTCGGCGGCGCGATCGGCGGCGGGATCATCAGCTACGACAGCGGTCAGGGCCAGAAGATCGCGGTCGCCGCCGGCATGACGTCGCCGATCTGGCCGACGCCCAAGATCAACGGCAAGGTGGTTGTGTTCGGACTATGAGGATGCTCGCGCGGCGCACACCTCGCGCATTGGCGCCGTAATTGGCGCTGCGCGCTGTCCCCTCTCATGTTTTCTGCCTGCGGCCGCGCCAAAGCTCCTCGATCTGCGCCAGCCATTGCTGCACCGGTTGAAACGCGGCGGGGTGCACGCTGTAGACGCGGCCGGCCCGCCTCGGCTTGTGCAGGAGGATGCGAATCATTTCGCGGCGGGACGCATCGGACAGCGCGGCGAATGCCGCGTCCAGCCCGGGCCTGGCGGACCGGTAACCCGCATTCGAGGCCCGCTCAGCGCCCGGGCCGGCCTGATGTTAGTATTTTCGCCGGTGCTTGAAACGACGGTGCGTACATGGCCGCAAGATTTCGTGAGTTGATGATCGAGAAGCGGTCGATCGACTACGTGCCGATCCGCGAACGGCACGGGAAAGTCTGGCACCTGTGGCCGGTGTGGTTTTCCGGCGACGCGCATCTCGCGACGGTCGCAACCGGCGTGGTCGGCATCGCTCTCGGCGGACATCTACTGTGGATGGCGATCGCGGTGTTCTTCGGATGTGCGTTCGGCACGTTCTTCATGGCATTTCATTCGACTCAAGGTCCGCAGCTCGGGCTCCCGCAGATGATCCAATCCCGGCCGCAGTTCGGCTACGTGGGCGCCCTGCTGGTGTGGGGGGTCGCACTCATCGCCTACATCGGCTTCAATGCTTTCAATCAAATCCTGGCGGCGCAGACCGTATTGTCCTTGTACGGCGGCGATTCGGACCTCACGATGCTGGCATTCACCGTCCTGTCGGTGTCGCTGGCCGTGGTCGGCTACGACCTGATCCATCTTGCGCAGCGCTGGGTCGCATATGTGTTGATCGCGGCGCTGCTGGTCTTCACGGTGGCCGTGCTCTCGAGGATGCAGCTTCCGGCGAAGGAAATCACGTTGCGCGGTTTTCTCCCGGTGCCGTTCCTGGCGCAATTCTTCGCGGCCGCCTCGTACCAGATTGCATGGTCGATCTACGTGTCCGACTATTCGCGCTACCTGCCGCGCGACGTCGGGGTCGGCGCTTCGTTTTGGTGGACTTATCTCGGGGCCTTCGTCGGGGGAACCTGGATGATGCTGCTCGGCACTCTGTCCGCCGCGCTGTATCCGACGCTGGAAGTGGCGGCGGCGCTGCGGACCGCGGCCGATGCGGTATTGCCCGGATTCGGCAAGCCGCTGCTGCTCTGCTCGCTGCTCGGGCTCGTCACCATCACGTCGCTCAATTATTACGGCGCCTCGCTGACGCTGCTCAGCGTCATGGACTCTCTCAAGACCAGCCGGCCGACGGTGCCCAAGCGCCTGCTGACGCTCCTCATATCGACGGTGGTTGCAACCGGGCTGGCGCTTGCGTCGTCGCAGAACTTCGTGGAGAAATTCGGCGAATTCCTCGCGGTGCTGCTTGTATCTTTTCACACCGTGGACCGCGATCAATCTCGTGGATTTCTACCTCATTCGCAAAGGCCATTATTCGGTGCGCGAGATATTCAATTCGCGGGGCATGTACGGCCGGTGGAACTGGCGAGGATTGTGGGCCTACGGAATCGGATTCATCGCCATGGTCCCCTTCTTCAGCACCGAGCACTACAAGGGGCCGGTGGCGAAGGCGCTCGGCGGCGCCGATATCGCCATGCTGATCGGTCTGCCGGTATCCGCCCTCGTGTACATGGCCGCGTGCCGGTCGCTCGACGTCGCGGCGGATCGCCGCCGTGCGCATGATGCGGACCTGGGATTGGATCCCGACGCCGCCTAGGAGCGCGTCTTCAGACTGGTTCCTAGGGCGCGGTATTCAGGAATCCGTTGATGACCTGCGCGACGCCGCGCGGATCCTCCCAAAATGGGTTGTGGCCGAGGCCCTCGAAGATCTTGACCCGGGCCTTCGGCAGCGCATTGCGCAGGGACTGCCGAACGTCTTCTTCCATGATCGGATCGTTGCTGCCCCAGATGAGCAGCGTCGGCGCCTTGAGCCGGGGCAGGGTGCTCTGCAGATCGCCGAAGGCAGTTCCGGCGGGCAGTGCTTGATCGAGCACCGCGAGCCAGACGCGCAGTGGAATGCCGGCGGCGTCCTTGCGCTGCCGGCGAATGAAATCAGGATCCACCGGCGTCGGCGAGTCCCACCAGGCGATCATGAAGGGCGAGTCCGGCTCGATCGGCTCCTTGAGCTTGCGGATCTCGGCGGCAAAATCGAATTTGCGGCGCCTTGCGCGGAGGGCCCGGAGGCGTGCCGCCCGTGGAGGAGATGAGGACGACGTGCGCGGTCCGCTCCGGCCAGTACTCGGCAAAGGTTTGGGCGATGATGCTGCCCAGAGAATGTCCGACGATGTCCGCTTTGCGCACGCCGAGCGCGTCCAGGAGCAGCTTGATGTCGTAGGCGAAGTCGAGCCGGGTATAGCAGCACTCCGGCTTGCTCGAGCCGCCGTGTCCGCGGATGTCCACCAGGATCAGGCGATAGCGCTTCGACAAATACGGCAGCATGGGCACCCAGTCGCGCGCGTTGTCGGTGTAGCCATGGATCAACACGACGGCGGGTCCCGACCGCTCGCCCATGTCGATGTAGGCCAGTGACTCGCCGTCGGGCAGCGCGATCGACTTCTTGCTCGAATCGAACGCGTCGAGATCGATTTGCAGGCGCGCAGCGGTCCGCGCGGGCGCCGTCGCGGGTTGTGCACGCCGCGAGGTTGTGCCGCGGCGGCGATGCATGAGATTGCAGGCCGGTACAAGCATTCCAATAAAGCGCGAGGAGCGTTCGAGGGCGAGTATGCACGTGAGTCATGCCGGGGCGCGCTAATTCTTCAGCCGAAATCCGGTCTTGAACACCCACGCCACCACGGCCAGGCAGAGCCCGAGGAAGCCCACGGTCATGCTCATGCTGATGCCGACGCTCACATCGGCGGTGCCGTAGAAACTCCAGCGAAAGCCACTGATCAAGTACACGATCGGGTTGAAGAGGCTGAAAGTCCGCCACGCGGGCGGCAGCATGTCGATCGAATAAAACGCGCCCCCGAGGAAGGTGAGGGGCGTGATGATCAGCATGGGAATGAACTGCAGCTGCTCGAATCCCTTCGCCAGGATGCCGATGATGAATCCGAACAGGCTGAATGTGAACGCGGTCAACAGCAAGAAGGCGATCATCCAGCCCGGATGCAGAATTCTGATCGGCACGAAAAACGACGCCGTGATGAGGATGGTTGCGCCCAGAACCACGGATTTGCTGGCGGCCGCGCCCACATAGGCGATGACGATCTCGACATAGGATACGGGAGCGGAAAGCAGTTCGTAGATCGTGCCGGTGAATTTTGGAAAATAGATCCCGAAGGAGGCGTTGGACAGGCTCTCGGTGAACAAGGCCAGCATGATCAGCCCCGGGACGATGAATGCGCCGTAACTGACGCCGCCTGCCGTGGACAGGCGAGAGCCGATGGCCGCTCCGAACACCACGAAGTACAGCGAAGTGGTGAGGACCGGCGTCACCAGGCTTTGAACCAAGGTGCGAAGCGAGCGCGCGATCTCGAACTTGTAGATTGCCCAGACGCCGTGGCGATTGAATTCGATGCGCGACAGGAAGCCCATCATGGGTGTTCGCTCACCAGCTTGACGAAAATGTCTTCGAGCGAACTTTGGTGCATTTGCAGGTCCTTGACCGCGATCGACAACTCGCTCATCCGCTTGAGGAGGGTGGATATGTCGATGCTGTTTGCACTGTCGACGGTATACACGAGATCGTGGCCGTCGGCTTTGAGCTCGAGGCCCCATGAGAGAAGTTCGGGCGGAATCGTCCGCAGCGCGTCCTTGAGATGCAGGGTCAGCCGCTTCTTGCCGAGCTTTTTCATCAGTTCGTTCTTTTCCTCGACCAGAATCAGGGCGCCCTTGTTGATGACGCCTATCCGGTCGGCCATCTCCTCGGCTTCCTCGATGTAGTGGGTGGTCAGAATGATGGTGACGCCGCGGTCGCGCAATCCCCGCACCAAGCGCCCACATGTCGCGGCGCAGTTCGACGTCGACTCCCGCGGTGGGCTCGTCGAGGAACAGAATCTCCGGTTCGTGGGAAAGAGCCTTCGCAATCATGACCCGCCGCTTCATGCCGCCGGACAGGGTCATGATCTTGCTGCCCCGCTTGTCCAGCAGGGACAAATCGCGAAGCAGGCCTTCAATGAACGCGGGATTCGGCGCACGACCGAACAGTCCGCGGCTGAACGACACCGTCGCCCAGACGGTTTCGAACGCGTCGGTGCTCAATTCCTGCGGCACCAATCCGATCTTGGTGCGCGCCGCCCGGTAGTCGCGCACGATGTCGTGGCCGTCGGCAGTCACCGTGCCGCCGCTGGCGGTGACGATTCCGCAAATGATGTTGATCAGCGTGGTCTTGCCCGCGCCATTCGGGCCGAGCAGGGCGAAGATTTCGCCCTTGTCGATCTCGAGGTCGATCGGCTTCAAGGCCTGCACGCCGGAAGCGTACGACTTGGCGACGTTGCGGATGGAGATTACCGGATTCATGGCTGTCTCAAGTGCGCAGCCGCAGCTTCAGGTATTTGCGATGCGTTTCACGAGCGCGCGGGTGTACTCCGCCGTGCTGCTGTTCCCGCCCAAATCACCGGTTCTCACCTTGTCCAGGTTGAGCGTCTGGTCGACGGCGGTGCGCAGGCGCGCGGCCATATGCGGCAGATGACAATGTTCGAGCATCATGGCCGCCGCCAGCATGAGCGCGGTCGGATTCGCCACTCCTTTCCCGGCGATGTCAGGCGCGGACCCATGCACCGCTTCGAAAATCGCCGCATCGGCGCCGATGTTCGCGCCGGGAGTCATTCCCAGCCCTCCCACGAGACCCGCAACCAGGTCCGACAGGATGTCGCCGAAGAGATTGGTGGTCACCAGCATGTCGAATTGCCATGGGTTGAGCACGAGTTTCATGGCGCAGGCATCGATGATGACCGTCTCCAGCGCGAAGCGGCCCTTGTATCTGCTCTCGTACAGTTCCTGGCCGGCCTCCAGGAAGATCCCGGTCAGGATCTTCATGATGTTGGCCTTGTGCACGATCGTCACCTTCTTCCGGCCCGTGGCGACTGCATGCTCGAATGCGAACTCCAGCAGGCGGCGGCTGCCCTTGGCGCGTGTTCACTCCCGAGGCCATGGCCACCGCATGGGGATCGTCGTCGATCTGAATGTAATATTCATGGCCGAGATACAGACCCTCCAGATTCTCGCGCACGACCACCAGGTCGATGTTGTCGAAGCGTCCGCCGGGAATCAACGTACGCGCAGGGCGCAGGTTCGCGAACAGCTTGAACTCCTCCCGCAGGCGCACGTTGGAGGATCGGTAACCGCCGCCCGACGGCGTCTCGAGCGGACCCTTCAGGGCGAGCCGAGTCCGCTTGATGCTCTCGATGGTCTTGGGCGGCAGGGGATCGCCCGCGGATTTGACGGCGCCGAGGCCTGCGATCTGCGTGTCCCATTCGAAAGGCGCACCGAGCGCCTCGAGGACCGCGAGCGTCGCCTCGACGATTTCGGGACCGATCCCGTCGCCCGGGATCAGAGTGGCTGGGATTGATTGCGGCATCGGCGTTGACTCTCGAGTGAAGGAAGCATTTGATTAGGATACTCGAAGTGGCCGGGATTAGACTGCGCGCTGTTTCCGGAGGCTGCCAATCACGACCGACGAAATCATTGCAGCGACCCGCCGCTGGCTGGAAAGATCCGTCATCGGCCTCAACCTGTGCCCGTTTGCCGAAGGCGTGTATCGCGGCGGCCGTGTGCGCTTTTGCGTGAGCGGTCAACGATCCGCTTCCCTGCTGCTGGACGAACTTCGCGCGGAGTTGACCGCCCTGCATGCGGCGGATCCCGCGCATTGCGAGACGACTCTGCTGATCCATCCGTGGGTTTTGACGGATTTCATCGAGTACAATGATTTTCTGGAGGTGTGCGAGACGACCATCGCCGATCTCGGCCTGGAGGGCGACCTGCAGGTCGCCAGCTTCCATCCCGGGTATCAGTTTGCGGGCACCGAGCCCCAAGACATCGAGAACTATACCAACCGCTCCCCGTACCCGATGCTGCATCTGCTGCGCGAAGCCAGCATCGATCGCGCCGTCGCCGCCGTGCCCGACACGGATGAGATCTATCGCCGAAACATCCGCACGCTGCGCACCTTGGGGCACGCGGGGTGGCAGCGGCTATGGCGCGACTAGCTCCTTTTGCATGGGAACGAATTCAATGCTCTCGCCGTTTCCGACATCGAAACGCACCATGGTGCCCCCGGCATAACCGCGGGCAGCGTAGAGTTTGACGCCCGTCAGCGTCGCCATGAGTTCGACCCGGGAGAATCCCCGTGCGCGCGCCTCACGTTCGCAGCGTTCGAGCAGCAGCGAGCCGATGCCGCGACGGGCGAAGGCCGGATCCACGAAGAAGGCGCGAATTTTCGCGGCTTGCGTCCGAGGGTCCAGCATCGAGGAATCGCGATCCTCTCGCGCATCGCCGCCGAAGAGGGTGGACCTGAAGCTCCAGCCGCCGCAGCCGGTCAATCGACCGTCCTGTTCGGCCACGAAGTAGGTCCGATCGGCCAACAGTTGCGTGTCGACGCCGAAGGCGCCGCGCAGGGCGCCTTCGATTTGAGAAGACCGGTAGTGCGGTGCACCCAAGGATCGGGCCGATCGCGCGATCAGCGCTTCGATGCGCGGAACGTCGTCGAGCGCGGCCAGGCGCAGCAATCAGGAGCCCCGCTCAAGCATCCCGCGCGAGCCGCGCTGGCTCCCTGTTCTCGCGGGCCGCCGATCGCAGCATGGCGAATGCCGCATAGGCGATGACGACGATCACGAGCCAGCGCAGCGCGATCAGCGGCAGGCTCTTGACGATGTAGGCCGCGACCAGCACGCCGACCACTCCGCCGAAGGCGAGACCGAGAGACGGACCCCAGGCGAACTTGCCGGTCTGGAAGAACCGCAGGCTCGCCACGGGCTGCAGCAACGCACAGGCGCCCATCATGATGGGGAACGCCGCGAGCGGGTGCATTCCGAGGAGCGCGAGCGTGATCATGCAGGGTGCATAGAGCCCGATACCCGCGCTCATGAGTGCCCCGAATATGAAATTGATGGAGACGGCGAATATGAATTTCCAGCCGCTCAAGGCCATGGCGGTGCCGCCGCCCGGCAGCGCACCCAGATTGATGGCGGTGAACACCGTGCCGGCGATCACCAAGGCGACGCCCATGGTGATTTGGATCGCGCGCCTCGGCAATCTCGCAACCACGCCTGCGCCGAGCCACGCGCCTGCCGCCGCGCTGCCGACCACGGTGACCAACAGCAGCGGGTCGACCACGATGGCCGTGACAAAAATCAATGCTTCGGCGGTGGCCGCCGGCGTATGTCCGACATTCAACGTGCCGGGAATCAATTCATCCGGCACGATGCGGCGCAATTTATATATCGCCGTGGTCGGTGCAAACGAGCCGATCCCCAGAGTGTCGAAGAAATCCGTGACGAAACCGATGACGAGTTCGACGGGATTCGGCCATCGCACCGTCGTGCTGCGCCGCGCCGCTCGGACGGCGCCGATGACGAAGGCAAGGCCGGCCAATCCGATGGCGACATAAAAGACGAGCAGGGCGGCGTTCATGCGCACAATATACCTGGTGGCGCCCGCGAAAAACCGCGCGGCGGGTAACAGTATTCAGTTCGCGGCCGTTCACGTACACTGGATCTCAAAGGCGACCAGCCTCAATGAAACTGCGTCGACAGTGCGAACAGGGGCCTTAAGAAATGAGAACAGGTATTTTTCGGGCGATGCCGATGTGTATGGTGTGTGCGGCCAGTGCGCTGGGACTCGCTGCGGCGGCCCGCGCGGCGGCCGAATTTCCCAATCCGCTGCCCGCCGAGACCATCCCCAAGGTCGAAACCCTGCCCGCCAAATATCCGACGGCCTGGAGCTTTCTCAACTACTCCGGCGATCGCATCGAGCTGCGCAACGTCGGCGGCGACAGCCGCGAGGTGAAGGGCCAGCTTCAGGCGCGCGATTCCGCCACGCTCTTGGTGCCCGACAAGCGGCCGGAGCTGTACGTGGCGGACACGGTTTGGTCGCGCGGTTCGCGCGGCGCGCGCACCGATTTCATCACCATCTACGACACGCATACCCTCAATGCGATCGGGGAGATTGTGCTGCCCGGCGCCAAGCGCGCGCTGATCACGGCCATGGAGGGACTGATCGCATTTACCGACGATCAGCGCATGGCCCTGGTATTCAACTTCACCCCCGCCTCTTCGGTGACGACGGTCGATCTCGTGAAGCGTCAAGTGCTCGGCGAAGTTGAAATTCCGGGCTGTTCGCTCGTGTACCCGTCGGGCACCCGCGGGTTTTCGACCCTGTGCTCGAGCGGCACGATGTTGACGGTGCGTCTCGACGCGAATGGCGCCGTGGCCGGCCGGAGCGAGACCAAGCCGTTCAATCCGCTGGACACCGACCCCTTGTTCACCGCCTCGGCGCTGGTCGGCGGCATACGTTATTTCCCGAGTCTGCATGGCCGCGTCCAACCGATCGATATGCGGGGAGACGAGGTCAAGGTGCTGCCGGATTGGCCGTTGGTCCCGCCCGCCGACCAGGCTGGCGACTGGCGTCCGAGCGGCTGGCAGGTCGTGACGGGCGATGATCAAAAGCTTCTGTACGTGCTGATGCAGCCGCAGGCGCACGAGGGCACCCACAAGGATCCTGCAACCGAAGTATGGGTGTACAACACGGCCACCAAGGCGCGCGTCAAGCGCCTGCGCCTTGCGCGACCGGGCTCCTCGATTGCGCTGACGCACGGCGCCGAGCAGCTGTTGCTGGTACAGGCGGGCGAGCGCCTCGACGTCTATGAGCCGGGCGGGGGCCTGGTGCGCAGCTTGGATTTGCCGGGGTTTCGCACCCGCATGCAAATCGAACCCGTGCGTTGATGAACATGGCCGCGTCGGGGTCCGAAGTCGTAGAGTGCCTGATCGTGCAGCTCACCGCGTTCCTGGCGGCGCTCCTGCTGGCGTCCGGCCTGCATAAATTGATCAGGTTCGACCGACTTCGAGCGGTGGTGCGGGAATTCGCCGAAGTGCCGGGCGGCCTCGCCTCAACCGCAGTGGCGGCGGCGGCGGCGGCCGAGCTGCTCGCCGCCATATTGCTGTGGACGCCGCCTTTCCGTGCGGCAGGCGCAGCCCTTGCGGTACTTATTTGGGGCGGTTATCTCGTGCTCATTCTGCGTTCCATCGCGCACGGAAGGCGCGCGGTGGACTGCGGCTGCAGCTTCGGACCGGCGCACCGCCCGCTGGGTGCGTATCAGGTGGTTCGCAATTCGGCATTGACCGGCGCGGCGATGCTGGTGGCGGCGGGTGCCGCGGCATTCCCGACGGGTCCCGTGGAGGGCTCGCAGATTCTCGCCGGCGCCGCGCTGCTCGCCCTGTACTTCGCGCTCGATCAGGCGATGGCCTTGATGCCGCCGCGAGCCGGAGATCTTCTGTGAGCTTCTTGGTCGCCTCGCAGATCATGTTGTGGGTCGGACTGCTCGTGCTCGCCATGGTGTGCATCGCGCTGGCGCGCCAGATCGGGGTGCTGCATCAACGCATCGCGCCTGCCGGCGCGTTGTCGCTGCGCCAGCCGCTCAAGCTCGGAGATCCCGCGCCCGAAATGGTGCTGCCCGGATTGGACGGCACTCCGGTGAATATCGGCGGAGTGCGCGCGGGCCGCAGTCAACTCCTGCTGTTCTTGTCGCCCAATTGCGCGGTGTGCGAGACGTTGCTGCCGGCCCTGCGTTCAGCCCAGGGCGCCGAGCGCGGCTGGCTGGATGTCGTCCTCGCCAGCGACGGAGAACGCGATCCGCACGCATCATTCGTGCGCGAGAAGGGTCTCACCAAATTTCCATACGTGTTGTCCGAACATCTGGGCCGCAGCTACGGGGTCGCCAAGCTACCTTATGCGGTGCTGATCGATGAGGCGGGAAAGCTGTCATCAACCGGCCTCGTCAATACCCGCGAGCATTTGGAAAGTCTATTCATTGCCAAGGAAACGGGCGTCAGCAGCATTCAGCAGTTCCTCAGTCAAAGACCGAGGCATGCATCTTCGGGAGAATAAGAGTGGCTCAATTCGATCATCTGGCGGAAAAAGTGTTGCGTGGGTTCGCGAGCCGCACCTCGCGGCGCAGTATGTTCAGCGTGCTCGGCGGTTTTCTCGCCGGTGCGGCCACGCTGCCTTTGTTGCCGGTGGCGCGTGCCGGTGAGAGTCAGGCGGACTCGTCCGCCGATCCGAATTCCGGCCTGCCTGCACCGCAGTCGACCGGCAACCCGCAGGATCCCGGCGATCCGACCAAGTGCGACTATTGGCGCTATTGCGCGATCGACGGTTCGCTTTGTTCCTGCTACGGCGGAAGCCTCAATTCCTGTCCTCCCGGGACGGAGATGTCGCCGATCACGTGGATCGGCACCTGCCGCAATCCGGCAGACAAGCGCAACTACATCATTTCTTACAACGATTGCTGCGGAGGCGTGGCCTGGGGACGTTGCCAGTGTCAGAACAACCAAGGCGACCGGCCCGTCGTGCGTCCGCAGAACAACAACGAAGTCACGTGGTGCTTCGGCACCAAGAGCCAGTCGTACACTTGTTCGACGGCCATCATCCTGGGTGTGGCTATTGATCAGAAATAGCGCGCTGCAGCCGAAGGGGCGCGGAGCGCGGCCGGACCTTGCCGCCGCGGTGCTGGGTGCTGCGCTGCTCGCATCCGCTGTAGCGCTCTGCGGCGCGCCCGGCTATGCGGCCGAGCCCGCGGCGGCTGATGCGGGCGCGGCCGGTGCGGATGTATTCGCCAATCGCTGTGCCGTGTGCCACGGCCCGCAGGCGGCGGGCATCCCAGGGACTTTTCCGTCCCTGCACGAGCAGGTCGTTGCCTTTGCCAGGACGCCGGAAGGGCGCGACTACCTGGTGATGGTGGTCACCACCGGTCTCATGGGCACGCTCAAGGTCGGTGGCGTCGGCTACAACGGAGTCATGCCGGCGCAGTCCGGATTGAGCGAAGCGGAGGTTGCCGCGGTGCTGAGTTTCCTTGCGAGCGGCATGGACAAGAGCGAGTCGGCGGCCGCGGCGCTGTCGGCAAAGGACGTGACCGAGGCGCGCGCGCGGCATCCCGACCGGGCGGCGCAGAGCACCAGGGCACTGCGGCCGGCGACGGATCAATGAGCGGGGCGGCGCGCTGCATCGCTTCAACGGCAGCGATGCTGACAGCCCTCGCCATTTCGGTGCTGAGCGCCGCTTCGGGGATCGCGAACGCGCAAACCCCGGCGGCCGGCGCCGAGGGTTCCCCGGCCGGGGTCGGCAATCCACAGCGGGCGTGGCAGCACTGGACGCTCAATTGCCAAGGCTGTCACCGTCCCGATGGCACGGGATCGTCGGCAACGGCGCCGAGTCTCGCGGGCACCGTGGCGCGCTTCCTGTCCGTGCCGGGAGGACGCGAGTACCTCGGCCGGGTGCCCGGGGTTGCGACCTCGGCGCTGTCGAGTGCGGATCTGTCCGAGGTGATGAATTGGATGCTGTGGCGCTTCGACAAGGAGCACCTGCCGGCGGATTTCAAGCCGTACTCGGCGGAGGAAATCGCCCGGCTGCGGGGCGCGCCGCTGCGGCTGGAAGCGTCGCAAATGCGCGCGGAGCTGCTCAAAAAAGCGGATGAGTCCGGCGCGCCGTGACCGCAGGCGAGGCGCCGGAAGAGGCATTGATCACGACGTGCCCGCGTGACTGCTACGACACCTGCGGCATGTTGGTTCATCGGCGCAACGGGGTGGTCACCGCGGTTCGCGGCAATCCGGCGCATGCGGTCAGCCGCGGCACGCTGTGCGGCAAATGTTCCACCGCCTACAACCGGGAATGGCGCGATCCCAAGCGGCGTCTGGGTCAGCCGATGCGGCGCACCGGCGCCAAGGGTTCGGGACGCTTCGAGCCCATCGGCTGGGACACCGCATTCACCGAAATCGCGCGAGCTTTGAGCCGCATTGCCGCCACGCATGGCGCATCCACGATTCTCAATGCGCACTACACGGGCACCATTTCGCTGCTGGCCGGCATGGCGCCGATGCGTTTCTTCAACCGGCTGGGCGCGACCGAGGTCACTCCGGATACGATTTGCAACATGGCGGGGCACGTCGCCTTGCGCTATCTGTACGGCACCTCGGTGGACGGGTTCGATCCTCGCACGGCGGAGCATGCGGCCTGCATCGTCGTTTGGGGCGCGAATCCGCACGCCTCGGCGCCGCACGCCCATGAGCACTGGCTGCCGGAGGCGCGCGGCAGGGTGATCGTGGTCGATCCCATCCGCACGCCGACCGCAGCGCAGGCGGACATTCACCTGCAGCCGTTTCCCGGCAGCGACGCGGCCCTGGCGTTCGCGCTGTTGCACGTCATACGGCGCGAGGGGCTGATCGACTCCGAATTCATCGCGGCGCACGTGCATGGCTGGGAGGAACTCGAACCTCTGCTCGGCGCATGCGATCCACAGTGGGGCGCCGCCGTCACGGGCGTGCCCGCGCCGCTGATCGAGGAAGCCGCGGTTCTTTACGCGCGCGGCCCATCGTTGTTGTGGCTTGGACAGGGTCTGCAGCGTCAAGCGACCGGCGGCAACGTGATGCGCGCCTGCGGCCTCCTGCCGGCAATCACCGGAAACCTCGGCAAGCGCGGCGCCGGCTTTCTGTATCTGAACGGCAACCTGCGGCAGCGGGGCATGGACGAGGACTATCTGACCGGCGTTCACCTGCGCAGGGCGGGCGGCGCGCCGTCGATCAGCCACATGGATTTCGCGGCCGCGCTCGAGAATCCCGCGCGTTCGCAGGCGCTCATCGTGTGGAACATGAATCCGCTGGCGTCTTGCCCGCAACAGGCGCGCTTGCGCCGTGCGCTCGAGCGCGAAGACCTGTTGACGGTGGTGCTGGATCTATTTGCCACGGACACCACGCGCATGGCGGATTACATTCTTCCGGCGGCCAGTTTCCTCGAGTTCGACGATCTCATCGCGTCCTACTTTCAACTGACTCTGTCGGCGCAGGTCAAAGCCATGGAGCCGCTCGGCGATGCGCTGCCGAATCAGGAAATCTTCCGCCGCCTGGCGCGCGCCATGGATTTCCGCGAACCGGAGCTGCAGGAGAGCGACGCCGGGATGCTGCACGTTCTCATGGAGAGCAGCGGGCTGGGATTGAGCTTCGCGGCGCTCGCCGCGCGCGGTTCGGTCTGGGTTCCGGAGGCGCCCGCCGTGCAATTCGCCGACGGCGTATTCGCGACGCCGAGCGGACGCATCGAGATCGCGTCCGCCCGCGCCGCGGCCGATGGCCACCCACGCCTGCCGCAACCCTGGTGCGACGCGCGCCCGCCGGCGGGGTTCTTGCGCCTGCTGTCGCCGGCGCACGCATGGCTGATGAACACCAGTTTCGGCAACGTGCGTCAGATCGAGAGCCGCATCGGCGAGGCGACGATTGCGCTGCATCCCGCGGATGCCGCGGAACGCGGGCTGTCGGAGGGCGATCCTGCGCTGGTGCGCAACCGCAGCGGCCGTCTTCGGTTGAAGGTGGTCATCACCGGCGAGTTGCCGCGGGGTGTGGCCCTGGCCCACAAGGGCCGCTGGCTGTACGCGGATGCGGCAAACGCCAACGTCAATGCGCTCAATCCCGGCGAGAAGAGCGACATGGGCGAGAGCACCGCGGTGCACAGCGTCGAGGTGTCGGTGTCGGCCGTATGACGCTCGAGGCCGCGGCCGCCGCCGGCAGCGCGGGCGGCGCCCTCAAGCTCAAGCGTTCGCTGCGCTATTGGGACCTCGTGCTCTACGGGCTGGCGTACATCGCACCATTCGCGCCCCTGAGCACGCTCGGGTTCGTGTGGAGCGAGTCGAACGGCTTGATCGTGCTCGCCTACGTGCTCGGCGCGGTGTGCATGTACTTCACGGCGCAAAGCTACGCAACGATGACCGAAACCCTGCCGACGGCGGGGTCTGTGTACGGCTTTGCGCGACACTCGCTGGGAACCTTTCCCGGCTTCATCGCCGGCTGGATGATCCTGCTCGACTATCTGTTGATTCCGGCGTTCGTCTATGTGCTGATCGCCGTGGCGCTGGAGACGCTGCTGCCCGGTTTCGACCGCGGCGTGTGGATCGTATTGCTGGTGACGGCAACCACGGCCGTCAACTGGTTCGGCATCACCGTCACCTCACGCGCCAACTTCATATCGGTCGCACTGCAGGTCATCATCCTGGTTGGATTTTTGATCCTGGGCGTGATGGCGCTGTATGCAGGCAAGGGCAACGGCGGGTTGACGCTCAAGCCGGTGTTCGACGCCGCGGCCATCGATGCCGGCAAGATTTTCAGCGCAACCTCGATCTGCATCATGTCGTTTCTCGGTTTCGACGCGGTGTCGACGCTGGCGGAGGAAGTGGAGGGCGGCGATCGGCGGGTCGTCGGCCGGGCGATCATCGCGGTGCTGGTCCTCTCAGCGGTGTTCTTCGTGGCGGTTACCTGGGTGCTCGGCAATCTGCTGCCCGGGATCGCGATCCGGGATCCGGCGGCCGCCGTGTATGAGCTGGCTGCCTGGGCCACGGGCCCGTGGACCGCGGTGGTGCTGGCGTGGGCATATGCCGCCATCGTCGGCTTGTCGAATGCGCTGCCGATGCAGGTTGGCGTGGCGCGGGTCGTGTTCGCCATGGGGCGCGATCGACAGCTGCCGCGAGTCCTCGCGCAGGTCCATCCCCGCTACCACACGCCATACGTCGGGATGCTGGTCACGGCGTCCCTGTCCCTGGCCGTGGCCGTCTACATGAAGAACCGGCTCGACGATCTGGCGTCCATCGTCAACTTCGGCGCCTTGAGCGGGTTCTTGTTCCTGCACGTGTCGGTGCTGGCCTATTTCGGGGCGCAACGGCGCTCGAGCGCGTGGATCAGGCACCGGGTGGTGCCGATCTGCGGGATCATCGTGGTGCTCGCCGTCTTCTCGGGAATGAGCGCACTCGCCGTCAAGGTCGGGATCGCGTGGCTGGCCGCCGGATTGATCTACGGTTTGGTGCTGAAGGCCAAGCATCGGGATGAGCTGCACGTCCCGTTGTAGCGCCCGCGTATCGTCCGGACGCTGCGGCTACCCTCCCCGCGAGGTAAGGATCGCCCACTCCGGTTCTGACGCCGGCGAATTCCTCGATGACGGCCAAGCCGCAGAAGGGCACATAGGCATTTGAGCATCCGCCTTCATGGGTGGCGACTGGTCCGGCTGGACGAAGGGACCGGAATTCGAAAATCCGGCGCCGCTGCCGGGGTCATGCCAGAAATAAAGCTCGTGCGCGACCAGTCCGGTGGTGAGCATGTCGCGGCCCGGCGGAATGCTCAGACCGGCTCCTTGGAGGCCGGCTTCGCCGAGTGAACGCGGGCGGGGTTGCGGGAATCGCGCCCGTAGTAGTCCGGATAGTCGGCCGTCAGTCCCTTGAAGCGGCGATGCACCCAAAGATACTGTTCAGGGATTCGCCGAATCTGCGCCTCCAACAGGTTGTTGAAGCGCTGAGCGTCGCCAACCGCATCCTCGCCGGGAAAGTCCCGCAGCGCCGGGCCGATCACGACACGATACCCGGCGTTGCCCGGCAGCCGCTCCGGAAAGTAGGTCAATACGGCGGCGCCGGAAATGCGCGCCAGACGCGACGTGGCGGTGGTGGTGGCGGCGGGTATCCCGAAAAAATTCACCATCGCCGCGCCCTTGTTGCGATAGCTCTGATCCGGGGCGTACCAGACAGCCTCATTGTTCTTGAGTGCGCGAATCATGGTGCGGATGTCGTCGTGCGCGATTGGTTTGCCGTGCCGCGAGAAGCTCGTGAACATGATGTGCGACAACACCGCATTTTTCGTCGGTCGATACACCACGTTGAGCGGCACGACCGTTCCGAGGATGCGGGTCGCGATTTCGATGGTGGTGAAGTGGCCGCCGATCATGATGGCGCCGCGCCCTTTGGCGAGTGCGGCCTGCAGATGCTCGAGCCCTTGGACTTCGGCAAGCTCGTGCACCCTCTCATCGCTGCTCCACCAGGTATCGGCGGTTTCGCACAGGGCCATCCCCAGGCTCCGACAATGCTGGTCGAGCAGGTCGGCTTGGCCCTTCGGGGTCAGGCCGGGCAGGCACAGTGCGATGTTGCGGCGGGCGATGCGAACGTAGGCGAGCGGCAGGTGCCGGATGAGTCGGCCGAGCGCCGAGCCTACGCGCCGCTGCGCCGCGAACGGCAGCAGCTCGATGGTGCGCAACACGCAGAGTCCGGCCCAGGTGGCCCAATACTTGGGCCGGAAGAGTTCTAGCGGCATGGGCAAGGCGCGCGCAGGCTCGACGCTGCTCTCCGACCCGCATAGCATTTGGCCGATGTATTCATTGCTTCAGCGATTACGATCTCTGCGACACGGCTTTTGGTACGGCATGGGTTCGCGCATTCGCTGGTCGCGCGGCGCCTTCGAGGAAACACCCGCCGGCGAACTTTGTACCGTAGACCGTAAACAGGGCGAAAGAATAGCCGCGTTGCGCGACCGTTACCAGGTGAAATTTGAGCGGGAGCTGAGCGCCGCGACCAGCGCCAACAACTATGAATACCTCGACCTCCTCGATCGCGGTTGGAAAGAGACAGGGGTTGAGCGGCCGGTCGGCGGCGTGCTGTGCGACATTGGCTGCGCCAGCTTTTGGTACGCTGCGGCCTTGCGTACTTTTTTCCGGCCCGACCGCATGGTGGGCGTGGAAGTCGAAGGCCACCGGCTGTTTCGCGACGGCCGCGCACGGATCGATTACGCGGCAGGCTACGTGAGGCGGCTGCCGGGTGCGGAGTACGTCGTTGCGGACTACCGCGCCTACAACGAGCCTGCGGACGTCATCAGCTCCTGGTTTCCGTTCCTGACACCCGCCGCACTCTTGGCGTGGCGGCTGCCGCTGTCGCTGCTGGCGCCGGAGAAGATGTTTGGGCAGATTCGACATAATCTGCGCCCTCGAGGGCTCTTTTTCATGGTGAACCACGGATGGCAGGAAGCGGCCCTCGCCGAGCGTTTGTGCACCGCAGCAGGGCTGCGATCGATTGCCTGCCGCGCCGCGGGCGGCGAACTCTCCAGCCATCGGCTGGAGCCGCCCGTCCTCTCTTGGTGGAGGCACCCCAGTTGAGAAATATTCGTATTTATCAGCAAATTGCTGTACGATCCGCCGCGGTTCGTGAATTTCTACTTGGTCCGTTTCTGGTCACCGCGCCGCTCCGGCGTCACCTTGACCACAACCCACAAAGCAGGTTTCTTCGATCCAGGTGGCAGGCACTTCGCACATTGCATCGCAGTACGCACACGTGACCGGCCGATAGCTTCTTTTGTAGTAGGTATTCTTCACATGACGAAAATGTATGTTGGCAATCTCCCGTTCTCAATGGACGAGTCCGCGGTGCGCGCGCTGTTCGAAAAGCACGGCGCCGTACAGTCGGTGGCGCTGATCAATGATCGCGACACCGGTCGGCCCCGCGGCTTCGGCTTCGTAGAAATGGCGAGCGCAGATGCTGCGCGTGCCATGCAGGCCTTGAATGGCCACGATGTCGACGGGCGAGCGCTGAAGGTGAATGAGGCGCAGGAGCGCACCGGCGGCGGTGGCGGCGGCGGTGGCGGCGGTGGATCGCGCGGTCCGAAGCGCTGGTAATAGCGTTTAGTATCGAGTGAGAACTGGGGCCGCAGCGATGCGGCCCCAGTCGTTTCGCGATCTTGATTCGCGCGAGGAGTGGCCGCGCGCGACGATGTGAATTGCGCGATCAGGGTTTACGCCCAAGTCGGCTTTGCCTATAATCGCGCCCCTCGGCGGAGACCCGAATTAGTTTGGACTCGCGCCTGGGTTTGAGCCCGACGGGGCTTTTCGTTGAAGAGAGGGGGCCGATGGTCCCCTTTTTTGTTTTTGAGAGCGGGTAGGCAGATGCATGACGCCTTGATGCGCCTTTTAGAGCCGCCGATCGAGGCGCTTGGATTTGACGTGGTAGACATTGAATTCGCGCGGGAAGGTCGCGGCGGGGTTTTGCGGATATTCATCGACACCCAGGCGAAGGATTCCGGCTTGGGGATCACGGTCGATGATTGCGCGAACGTGAGCCAGGCGGTGAGCCAGGTGCTCGAGACCCAGGATCCGATCAAGGGGCACTACACGCTCGAGGTCTCCTCGCCCGGATTCGACCGGATCCTGCGCACGCGGGCGCATTTCGAGCGGTTCGTGGGCGAGCGGATCTTCGCCGAGTTGAAGCTGCCCATCGACGGCAGGCGGCGTTACGTGGGGGAATTGAAGTCGGTTGCGGGCGACGCAATCGTGGTGGAAGTCGACGGCAAGGCGCACAGCCTGCCGTTCGAACGGATTCAGAAGGCAAGATTGCGGCCTGAAGCGACGAGGAGTCTTAAAGGACCATGAACAAAGAAATCTTGATGGCGGTTGATGCGGTCTCCAACGAGAAGGGCGTCGACAAGGAAATAATCTTCGATGCGCTCGAAGCCGCGCTGGCGTCCGCGACCCGCAAGAAACACGGCGAAGAATTCGACGTGCGCGTTTCGATCAACCGCAAAACCGGCGGCTACGACACCTTTCGCCGCTGGAAGGTCTTCGCCGACGATTCCACCGAACTCGAGGTGCCGGAGCGCGAACTGCGCCTGGACGACGCCCGCGACATCGACAAGGACGTGGAACCGGGCGGCTATGTGGAGGAGCCGATGGAATCGGTGCCCTTCGGCCGCATACTGGCGCAAACCGCCAAGCAGGTGATCGTGCAGAAGGTGCGTGAAGCGGAGCGCGCACAGGTCGTCGACGCGTACAAGGACCGGGCGGGCACTCTGGTGAGCGGCATCGTCAAGCGGGTCGACCGCAACGGAGTTTACGTCGATCTCGGCGCGAACGCAGAGGGCTTCGTCGCGCGCGAGGAGATGATTCCGCGCGAGCCCGTCCGTTCGCAGGACCGGATCAAGGCGTACTTGAAGGAGGTGCGCACCGAACCGCGCGGTCCGCAGCTGTTCCTGTCGCGCACGGCTCCCGAGTTCCTGATCGAACTGTTCAAGCTGGAAGTGCCGGAAGTGGGCCAGGGCCTGATCAACATCCTGGCGGCCGCCCGCGATCCGGGCGTGCGCGCGAAGATCGCCGTCCGCAGCAACGACCCCCGCGTCGATCCGGTGGGCGCGTGCGTGGGCATGCGCGGCTCGCGCGTACAGGCGGTTTCCAACGAGATCGCCGGCGAGCGGGTCGACATCATTCCGTTCGACGACAACAACGCGCAATTCGTCATCAACGCCATGGCACCCGCCGAGGTGACCTCGATCGTGGTGGACGAGGATTCTCATTCGATGGACATCGCGGTGTCCGAGGACAAGCTCTCGCAGGCCATCGGCAGAGGCGGACAAAACATCCGGCTGGCGAGCGAGCTCACGGGCTGGGAGCTGAACGTCATGAGCGAATCGCAGGCCGAAGCGAAGAGCGAAACCGAATCGCTGGCGT
The DNA here is from genome assembly GCA_963727045.1 of uncultured Gammaproteobacteria bacterium. GTDB lineage: Bacteria > Pseudomonadota > Gammaproteobacteria > Steroidobacterales > Steroidobacteraceae > Bog-1198. The sequence goes on from CAVSES010000001.1 coordinate 592,032, forward strand.
TGCGCGAGACGTTCATGAAGCAGCTCGACGTCGACGCCGATGTGGCGAGCATCCTGGTGCAGGAGGGCTTCTCGACGATCGAGGAGATCGCCTACGTTCCCGCCAGCGAATTGAACGCCATCGAGGAATTCGACGAGGAAATAGTCAAGGAGCTGCGCACGCGCGCCCGCGACGTGCTGCTGACCCAGGCGATCGCCAGCGAGGAGTCCGTGGACGGCGCCGAACCGGCCGCCGATCTGATCGAAGTCGCCGGCGAACCGCTCGCCAAGACCCTGGCCCGCAAAGGCGTTCGCACCCGCGACGACCTGGCCGACCTGGCCGTCGACGAGCTGGTCGAGATGGGCGGAGTCGAGGAGAAGAAGGCCGGCGAGCTGATCATGGACGCGCGCAAGCATTGGTTCGCGGAAGAAGCTAAGGTTTAGGAGCAAGTATGGCAGATGTTACCGTCGCGCAATTCGCCGAGGTGCTGAAGGTCCCGGTCGATCGTCTGCTGCAGCAGCTCGATCAGGCGGGGATCAAAGTCGACAGCGCCGAGGACATGATCAGCGAGGATGCCAAGCATGAGCTGCTGACGCACCTGCGGCGCAGCCACGGCCATGATGACGCCCAGGCCGATGCGGCTCCGCGCAAGATCACGTTGCGGCGCAAGTCGCAGTCGGAGCTCAAGCTCGCGAGTCCGCAGGGCCGCGCGCGCACCGTCAACGTCGAGGTGCGCAGCAAGCGCACTTACGTCAAGCGGGAGGTGCTCGAAGACCAGGCGCGCCATCAGCAGGAGGAGATCGAGCGTCAGCGCGAGACCGAGGAGCAGGCGAAGGCGGCGGTCGAACGGGCGGAGCGGGAGCGGCTCGAGAAGGAGCGTCTTGACCGCGAGCGCCTCGAAGAGGAAAGCCGTCGCCGGTCAGATGAGGAAGTGCGCAAGCGCACTGCCGAAGAGGAGGCGCGCCGCGTCGCGGAACAGCTGGCGCGCGACCAGGCCGAGCGAGAACGCAAATCGGCGGCTGCGGTGAAGCCCGGCAAGGCGGCGCGAGCGGTCGTGGACGACAAGGCCACGCGCTACGGCCGTCAGGAGCTGCACATCGTCGGCGATGTGAGCTCGCGGCACAAGAAGAAGAAATCGCGCGACGGCCGGCGCCGTTCGGTCGGGGGCGAATCCGACACCAAGCACGGATTCGAGATGCCGACCGAACGCGTGGTGCGCGAGGTGCCGATCGGCGAGGCCATGACCGTCGGCGAGCTGGCGCAGAAGATGGCGGTCAAGGCCACCGAAGTCATCAAGGTCATGATGAACATGGGCGTGATGGCGACGATCAATCAAATGATCGAGCAGGACACCGCGGTACTGGTGGTCGAGGAAATGGGCCATACGGCGGTCTTGCGCAAGGAAAACATCATCGAGGACGATCTGCAGGGCGAGGCCGACTCCTCGCTCGAGGTGCTGCCGCGTCCGCCGGTGGTGACCGTGATGGGCCACGTCGATCACGGCAAGACCTCGCTGCTCGACTACATACGCCGCACCAAGGTGGCGGCGGGCGAAGCGGGCGGCATCACTCAGCACATCGGCGCGTATCACGTGGAAACGGCGAAGGGCATGGTGACCTTTCTCGACACCCCGGGCCACGCGGCGTTCACCTCGATGCGCGCGCGCGGCGCGCAGGTCACCGACATCGTCATCCTGGTGGTGGGCGCCGACGACGGTGTCATGCCGCAGACCATCGAGGCGATCCAGCACGCGCAAGCGGCCAAGGTCCCGATCGTGGTGGCGCTCAACAAGATGGACAAACCGGAAGCGGATGCCGAAAAGGTCAAGCAGGAACTCACCAAGTACGGCGTGATCCCCGAGGAGTGGGGCGGCGAGAATATTTTCGTGCCGGTCTCGGCGCGCACCGGGCAGGGCGTGGATCAGCTGCTCGACGCCATACTGCTTCAAGCCGAGGTGCTCGAGCTGAAGGCGCCGACCACCGGGCTTGCGGCCGGCTACGTGATCGAATCGAGCCTCGAGAAGGGCCGCGGCGCCGTCGCGACCGTGCTGGTGCTGCGCGGCACCCTGAAGCTTCGCGACCCGCTGCTGATCGGTCAAGAATTCGGCAGCGTAAGGGCGCTGTTCGACGAGGCGGGACAGCCGGTGGAGTCGGCGGGCCCGTCGATGCCTGTCGTGGTGCTGGGTCTGTCCGGAGCGCCGAACGCCGGCGACGAGCTGCTGGTGGTCGAGAGCGAACGCAAGGCCCGCGAAGTGGCCATGCACCGCCAGTCGAAGTCGCGCGACGTCAAGCTCGCCCAGAAGAGCGCGAACATGCAGGATGTGTTCTCCTCCATGGGTGAAACCAAAGCCAATCTGGTGCAGCTCCTGATCAAGGCGGACGTGCAGGGCAGCGTCGAGGCATTGCGCGACGCGCTCAATGCCTTGTCGACCGGCGAAGTCGCAGTGAACATCGTGGCCTCGGGAGTCGGCGGCCTGACCGAATCCGATGTCACACTCGCCGCCGCGTCCAAGGCGCGCATCATTGCGTTCAACGTGCGCGGCGATGCGGCAGCGCGCGCCGCCATCAAGGATCACGGCGTCGACGTCCGGTATTACAGCATCATTTACGAAGCCATCGACGACATCAAGGCGGTGCTCACGGGCATGCTGGCGCCCGAGGTGAAGGAACAGATCGTGGGGCTCGCCGCGGTGCGCAGCGTGTTCCGCTCGAGCAAATTCGGCACGGTGGCGGGCTGCATGGTGATCGACGGCTACGTGCGCCGCAACTTTCCCATTCGCGTGCTGCGCAACAACGTCGTGATCTTCGAGGGCGCCCTGGAGTCATTGAAGCGCTTCAAGGACGACGTCAACGAAGTGCGTGCGGGAACCGAATGCGGCATCGGCGTTAAGAACTACAACGACGTGCAGGAAGGCGATCAGATCGAGTGCTACTCGCGGGTCGAAGTTGCACGAACTTTGTAACAATGGCCAAGGATAATCCGCGTGCCCGACGGCTCGGCGAACAGATCCAGCGCGAGTTGACGGAGCTGCTGCGGCGCGACGTCAAGGACGAGCGCATCGGCAACGTGACGATTACGGCCGTCAGCGTGACCGGCGATTTGCGCACTGCGCGGGTGTACTACCTGGTCTTCGGCAGGGACGGCCCCGATCCGAAGGTGCAGCGCGGCCTGGAAAGCGCGGCAGGGTTCTTGCGCAACGCGCTGTCGCGTTCGTTGATGATCCGCTACACCCCCACGTTGAGTTTCGAACTCGACACCTCGATCGAACACGGCGTGAGGCTGACCCAGCTCATCGATTCGGTCACCAAGGCGGAGTCCCACGCGACGGACGCACCTGAAGACGGACACGTGATCGACGAAGGTGATCCTCTGCCGCGGGAGCGATGATGCCGTCGGATATTCACGGCATTCTCCTGCTCGACAAACCCTTGGGATTGAGTTCTGCGGGCGCCGTCGCCCGCGTCAAGCGGCTGTTCAACGCGCGCAAGGCGGGACACACCGGATCTCTCGATCCGCTGGCGACGGGTATGCTGCCGATTTGCCTCGGCGAGGCCACCAAGTTCGGTGCGCAGTTGCTGGACGCCGACAAGAGCTACCGTGTGACGGTGCGCCTCGGCGAGCGAACGCCGAGCGCCGATCGTGAATCCGAAGTGATCGAAAGGCGCGAATTACCGCACTACTCCCCGCAACAACTGGCCGAAGCGCTGGGTAAATTCCCGCGGGAATACGCACAAGTGCCGCCGATGCATTCCGCGCTCAAACAGGACGGCAAGCCGCTGTACGAATATGCGCGGGCCGGCGTCACCCGCGAGAGGGCCGCGCGCGCCATCGTCATCCGCGACATGAGTCTGCTCGAGTGGCAGACGCCCGAGTTGACCTTCGTGGTGCGCTGCTCGAAGGGCGCCTACATCCGGGTTCTCGCCGAGGACCTTGCCGCGCAACTCGGAACGATCGGTCACGTGGCGTCGCTGCGCAGACTCGGCGTCGCACCTTTTGGTGCGGAACCGCAATGGTCCTTCGAAGCGCTGGAGTCCCTGAATCCGACGCAGCTCAATGACGTGTTGCTGCCGGTGGACGCCGCACTGACGGCCTGGCGGCGATTGGACCTAAGCCTAAGCGGTGTGAGCGCGTTTAGGCAGGGCCAGACAGTTTCCATTCCCGCGGACCTGCAGGGCACCGTCCCTGGGCCCGTGCGTATCTATGCGGACGGCTTGGGATTTCTGGGTTTGGGACAGGTCGAGGCCGCCGGCCGCCTGGTTCCGCTGCGCCTCATTGCCTACCAGGGATGAATCCGTGCTTGAGGGCGGGTGCCGCGACGCGTACAATGCGCGCCTTCTTAAAAGGTCTAAGTTATTGATTGAGGTTTGATTTCAATGCCACTTACTCGAGAAGAAAAGACGGGCGTCGTCGGAAAATTCCAGCGCAGCGCGCAGGACACCGGTTCCCCCGAAGTCCAAATTGCCTTGTTGTCCGAGCGCATCAACGGCTTGAGCCAGCATTTCACCACGCACAAGGCCGACCATGCGTCGCGTCGCGGGCTGCTCAAGATGGTCAATCAGCGCCGCAAGCTGCTCGACTACTTGAAGAGCAGAACTCCGGACAAGTACACGCAATTGGTCGAACGCTTAGGGTTACGCCGCTAACAGGCGCCGCCGCGGGTCTGGTGCTTCGATGCATTCGGCCTTCGTCTAATCATTTCCGAATACGCAAGGGGCTCTAGTGAGCGCTATCAAAAAAAGCTTTCAATATGGTGATCACACCGTAACCATTGAGACGGGCGAACTCGCGCGTCAGGCCGACGGAGCGGTGCTCGTCACCATGAGCGAAACGGTGGTGCTCGTCACGGCGGTGGGCCTCAAGAAGGCGACTCCCGGCCGCGATTTCTTTCCGCTGACGGTCAACTATCAGGAAAAGACCTACGCTGCGGGGCGAATACCCGGCGGATTTTTCAAGCGCGAAGGCCGGCCGACCGAGAAGGAGACGCTGACGTCGCGCCTGATCGACCGGCCGATCAGGCCGCTGTTCCCCGAGGGGTTCATCAACGACGTGCAGGTGGTCGCCTCCGTTCTTTCGGTCAACGCTGAAGTGGATCCGGACATCGCGTCATTGCTCGGCGCGTCGGCGGCGCTAGCCATCTCCGGCATGCCGTTCATGGGTCCGATCGGCGCCGCGCGCGTGGGGTATCTCAACGGCAAGTACGTTCTCAACCCCACCGCGACTCAGTTGAACGAATCTAAACTCGACCTGGTGGTTGCCGGCACCCGGGAAGGCGTGCTGATGGTCGAGTCGGAGGCCGATGGCTTGAACGAAGAGGTCATGCTCGGCGCCGTCATGTTCGGTCACGAACAGATGCAGGTGGCGATCAAGGCGATCAACGAACTTAGCGCGGAAGCGGGCAAGCCGAAATGGTCCTGGGTCGCACCCGAACCGAATACCGCGCTCAAGGATGCCGTTGCAGCGCTGGCCGAAAAGAATCTGGCCGCGGCCTACGCCATGACCGAGAAGCAGCAGCGCCACGCGAAGATCGGCGAAATCAAGAATGCGGTCCTCGATGCTCTCGCGAAGGGCGAACAGCCCAAGTACACGGCGGATCAGGTCGGCAATGAATTCTTCAATCTGGAATACCGCCTGGTCCGCGAGCGGATTCTGGAAGGCTTCCCGCGCATCGACGGCCGCGACACCAAGACCGTGCGCGGCATCAATATCCGCACCGGAGTGCTGGCACGAACCCACGGATCGGCGCTGTTCACGCGGGGCGAAACCCAGGCGTTGGTGGTCACCACGCTGGGCACGGGCCGCGATGCACAGATCATCGATGGACTGACCGGGGAACGCAAGGAGCCGTTCATGCTCCATTACAACTTCCCTCCGTTCAGCGTCGGCGAGACCGGCATGATGGGCTCGCCGAAGCGGCGCGAGATTGGTCACGGAAATCTGGCCAAACGCGGCGTCAAGGCCGTGATGCCGGGAGTGGAAAAATTTCCCTACGTCATCCGCGTCGTGTCGGAAATCCTCGAATCGAACGGATCGAGTTCCATGGCATCCGTGTGCGGCACGAGTCTCGCGCTGATGGATGCGGGCGTGCCGATCAAGGCGCCGGTGGCCGGAGTGGCGATGGGCCTCGTGAAGGAAGGCTCACGATTCCAAGTGCTGACGGACATTCTGGGCGATGAAGATCACCTGGGCGACATGGATTTCAAGGTGGCCGGCACGAAGGACGGCATCACCGCGCTGCAGATGGACATCAAGATCACGAGCATCACGCGCGAGATCATGAAGGTGGCGCTCGATCAGGCCCGCGACGGCCGCCTGCACATCCTCGGCGAGATGAACAAGGTGCTCTCGAAGCCGCGGGAGACCATGTCCGAGTGGGCGCCCACCATCATCACCCTGAAGATCGACCCGGAGAAGATCCGCGACGTCATCGGCAAGGGCGGCGCCGTGATCCGGCAGATCACCGAAGAGACGGGTACGTCGATAGACATCGAGAATGACGGCACGGTGAAGATCGCTTCGGTGCAGGGCGCCGCGGGGCGCGAAGCCCAGCGGCGCATCGAACTGATCACCGCCGACGTCGAGGTGGGCAGGGTGTACGAAGGCAAGGTCGCGCGGCTGATGGACTTCGGCGCGTTCGTGACCATTCTTCCGGGCCGCGACGGCCTGGTGCACATTTCCCAGATCTCCGAAGAACGGGTCGAGCGCGTCGGAGATAAATTGAAGGAAGGCGACGTCGTGCGAGTCAAAGTGCTCGAGGTCGACCGGCAAGGACGGGTGCGCTTGTCCATGCGCAACGTCGACGCCGCATAAAGCCGGAGGCCAGCGCGAACACCGCGCCTCGGGGCGCGGCTCACGTCATCCGACGAACTCACTTCGTATCGAAGTGTTCGTCGCGCTCCTTCTCTCCGTCGCGGGACCGCACCAGGGGCATCGCCTTGTAGCCGGCATCGTCCGGTCCCCGCATCCGCGGCGGACGGGTTTGCGGCTGTTGACTCATGATCTGCTTCAGGCTCTGTTCCAATTGGCCGGTTACCTGCACCTGCGCGCTGGTGCCGTACGCGCGGATCACATTGATCATGAAATCCTGAGTCAGAATGGGTTCGGCAAGATGCTCCTGTTCGGCAATCACCTGCAGTAAAATACTGCGCGTGATGTCTGCGTTGTTCTTTTTGTCGACGACGACGAAATCGATCCTTTCGACCACCAGCCGACGTACGTCGGCCAGCGTGATGTAGCGGCTCTCAACCGTGTCGTAGAGGCGGCGATTCGGGTATTTCTTTATCACTCGCGGTTCGCTCATAGGCTCCTCGCTCGTGCTGGCCGACGCGTCACCGGAATATGCCGGTTCGTGCCTGACCACCTGTGACCAATCCTTGGAAGGACAGCCCAAGGATAGCGCAATGCAGCGCCAACGCAAACCGCCTTCTTGTAGGGTTTTGCTTACACGATCATGAGGCGAATCAGTCCGTTACGCGGACGTTCAATCGCTTGGGGACGCGTTGAATGTCCCAGTTTTGGAGGGCCCAGCTCCAGGCGTCCGTGACCGTGCCCGTGCGCAGTGAAGCGGGCGGCTCGAGGCCAAGCATCGCCAAGACCTGAAGAAGCTGGGGCATCGCCGACTCCTCACCCAATCGCACGCTGCGCCTCGACTTGGCGAGCTTGGTGTCATCGGCCTCCGTGAGCACGGGGACGTGCGCATAGACAGGCTGGGGCAATCCAAGGGCTCTTTGCAGATGGATCTGCCGCGGCGTGTTGTCCAGGAGATCGGCGCCGCGCACGACATGGGTCACCCCCTGGGCGGCATCGTCGACGACCACGGCCAGGAGATATGCGAACACCTGGTCGCGCCGCCGGAGAATGACGTCGCCCACGGCATCGGCCACGTTCTGCCGATAGCGCCCCTGAATGCGGTCGGAAAAAAGGATGCTTCCCGGCTCGACGCGCAGCCGGGTGGCCGTCGGCACGCCGAGAGACGATGGGCGCGCCCTACAGGTGCCGGGGTAACGGCTCTCATCCTCCAGTTGCAGGCGGCTGCAGGAGCACTCGAACGTGAGTCCGCGCGCCTGCAGGCTCTGCATCGCACTCGTGTAGAATTCCCCGCGATCGCGCTGGCGAACCACCTCGCCGTCCCATTCGAAGCCGAAGTCACGCAGGGTTTGCAGGATGCGGTCCGTCGAGCCCGCAACCTCGCGGGGCCGATCGAGATCCTCGATTCGCACCAGCCAGCGGCCGCCATGCGCCCGCGCATCGAGGAAGCTGGCCGCCGCGGTGTAGAGCGACCCCAGATGCAAGTCTCCCGACGGCGTGGGGGCGAAGCGGCCTACATAGCCGCCGGGCCGCGGCTCACCGGTACCTGTCGTCGCGGTCGCCGTATTGTTTTTCGCGGCGCTCGCGCCGCTCCTGGGCTTCCACGGACAACGTCGCCACGGGGCGCGCTTCCAGCCGCTTGATGCCGATCTCTTCGCCGGTCTCCAGGCAATAGCCGTACGAACCGTCTTCGATTCGCTTCAACGCCTCGTCGATCTTGCGGATCAGCTTGCGCTCGCGATCGCGCGTGCGCAGTTCGAGGCTGAATTCCTCTTCCTGTGTGGCTCGGTCGTTCGGATCGGGAAAATTGGCCGCTTCATCCTTCATGTGCAGCACCGTGCGGTCGACTTCGACCATCAGGTCGCGTTTCCAATTCTGCAGTATGCGAGCGAAATGCTCTAACTGCTCCTTGTTCATGTACTGCTCGCCGCGCCGGGCGATGTAGGGCTTCACATTGCGCGGGCCCGCCAGCAAACTGGCTGAACCGGCCGATTCGCCGTCGCCGTCCTCGTCGTTTTGCGGCATGCGGGTCAACACGAGGGGACGAGTGTCGAATTTGATCGGGGCGGCCTTCTCGTTGCCCGGTTTGGAGGGCTCCGGTTTCGGTCGCGGCGCTTTCACGGCAGCAGGATTGACCGCAGCGGGTTTGACCGCGGCGGGTTTGACCGCAGCGGGTTTGACCGCAGCGGGTTTGACCGCGGCGGGTTTTGCGATCGCAGGCTTCGCGACCGCAGGTTTGGGAACTGGCTTGTTGGGTTTCACTGTTACCTTCGATGTGGCAGGCGATGGCTTGGCTTTCGCAGGAGGTCGAAGCACTTTTTTCGGAGCGGCCGCTTTGTGAGCCGCCTTCTTAGGTGTCGCCTTACCTGGCCGCTTAGCCGCTTTTTTCGGTTTCTTTGAGGGCATTTGTAGTCTCCGCCTCCTAACGAAAGAGCGCGCGATTATACCGACGCAATCAGGCGTGTACAGGCCACTTGGGCAACATATTTCTATCGCTTAAGCCTATGATTGGGAAGCAAAACCCGGGAGCCGGCGGCGGGGAGGGCGCGGGGCTCCAACCCGGCGAGCCCAATGCGCCTCGCCAGAGGGGCCTCGGGACTGGTTCTTAGGGCAGGGTGATGGGGGTACTGGCGGTCCAGCTGGACTGCCGGTGTTCCGCCACCACGGTCGTATAGATGCCGCCCCGAACGTTGAACTTTGCCAGCAGCCGCATGAAACGAGGCGACGTCGCGGCCACCAGATCACCCAGGATCTCGTTCGTCACCGCTTCATGAAACACGCCCCGGCTGCGGAACGACCAAATGTACAGCTTCAGCGACTTGAGTTCGACGCAGCGCTCATGGGGAACGTACTCGAGCTCGAGTGTGGCGAAATCCGGCTGTCCCGTTTTCGGGCAGAGGCAGCTAAACTCCGGAATGGTCATGCGTATGGTGTAGTCCCGCTCCGGAGCGGGATTATCGAAAGTTTCCAAGCGGCTGCTGGGTTCTGTCATGGACTTGAAGTTCGGCGAGGCCGCCGGGGGTTTACGAAAGTGACGATTACTTTACACTACGCGCCACATCGCCGGCCACGCTCGAAACACTCACGCAGGCTCCCAGGTCATCCCGAATAATGCGCTTAACAAAACTCAAGATTGCCGGCTTCAAGTCCTTCGTCGATCCGACGACCGTCACTTTTCCGAGCAGCCTGACCGGGGTCGTAGGGCCGAACGGGTGCGGGAAGTCCAACATCATCGATGCGGTGCGCTGGGTGATGGGCGAGATTTCCGCCAAGCATTTGCGCGGCGAATCCATGGCGGACGTCATTTTCAACGGCTCCTCCGCGCGCAAGCCCCTGGGCGCCGCGTCGGTCGAGCTGGTGTTCGACAATTCCGACGGCAAGATCGGCGGGGAGTACGCGGCCTACAACGAAGTCGCCCTGCGCCGTGCGGTGAGCCGGGACGGGACTTCCGACTACTTCATCAACGGCATCAGGGTGCGCCGCAAGGACATCACGCAGTTGTTCCTGGGAACGGGATTGGGTACGCGCAGCTACGCCATCATCGAGCAGGGAATGATCTCGCGCGTCATCGAAGCGCGGCCGGATGATCTGCGCGCGTTCCTGGAGGAAGCGGCGGGCATTTCGCGCTACAAGGAGCGGCGTCGCGAGACCGAAAATCGGATCGGCCACACGCGCGAGAATCTTGATCGCTTGAACGATCTGCGGGAGGAGGTTGAAAAGCAGATCCGCCACCTGCAGCGGCAGGCGGCCACGGCGCGCCGCTATCAAACGCTCAAGGAGGAAGAGCGCAGACTGCAGGCTGAACTTCTGGCGCTGCGCCTGCAGAGTTTCGACGCCGAAGCGCTGGTGCGAGATGCGGCCACGATGACCTGCGAGACCGCGATGCATGCCGTGCTTGCGGATCTGCGGGAAGTGGAAGCGCAGATCGAGCGGATTCGGGCCGATCAAACATCGAAGTCCGAGGCGCTCGGCGCCATCCAGAGCCGGTTTTATGAGGCGGGAGGCGAAGTCACACGGATCGAACAAGGCATTCAATACGCGCGCGAGCTGCGTCAGCGGCAGCGCGTCGATCTGGAACAGGCCGAGACGCAAGTCGCCGAACTCGTCGAGGTTCTGCAACGCGACCGCGGCCAGCTCGAGGCGCTGTCGCAGGAACTCAACACCATGGTGCCCGGGCTCGACGCGGCGCACGCCGAAGAGCATCGCACGAATCAGGCATTGGAAGGCTGCGAGACCAAGCTCGCGGCCTGGCAACAGACCTGGGATGCCCATGCCCAGGCGGTGGCCTTGGGCCACCGGGAGACGGGTGTCGAACGCGCGCGCATCGAGCAGCTGGAGAACGAGCAGCGGCGCCTGCTGTTGCAGCAAGAACGCCAGGAGAGCGAACGAGAGGCGCTCGCCCGACTGCAGCCGACAGTTGCCATGGAAACCTTGGAAATGCGCGAGAGCGCGGCGCGCGATGCCGGCCAGAAGGCCGCGGCCGAGCTTCAAGAATTGCTCGCGGAGATCTCCGTCGCGCGGGATCTTGAGCGGGACCAATCGCAGGCCTTGAACGTCCTGCGAACGCGCTGGCAGGAAGCGCTGGGCGCGCAGGTGTCGACCGAAGCGCTGCAGCAGGCGGCGCTCGGCAAGGTTTCAGGCAAGGTCACCGAGTGGTTGAAGTCCAAGTCGCTCGACCGGCAGCCGCGCGTGGCGCAGCAGCTGCGCGTCGATCGCGGGTGGGAGCGCGCCGTCGAAACGGTGCTCGGATCGTATCTCGAGGCCGTTTGCGTCGATGGACTGGACGCGGTCACCGGGCTGCTCGAGAGCTTCGACGGGGGCCATCTCGCCGTGGTGAGCATGGGTGAAGCGGCCGCGGTTCCCGCCGATGCGGCGTTGCTGCAGGCCAAGGTGCAGGGCCCGCTGATGCTGGGGTCGGTGCTGTCGTCGGTGTACACCGCCGAGACGCTGAACGAGGCTCTGAGGCTGCGCGGCCGCCTGGGCTCGGGGGAGTCGGTGGTTACGCGCGACGGAGTGTGGCTGGGGCCGGATTGGCTGCGCCTGTCGCGCGATGCGGACCCGCATACCGGCGTGATCGAGCGCGAGGAGACCCTGCGCGAGATCCATGCGCAGTTGCGCGGACTCGCGGAAGAGGTCAAGGAACTCGAGCATCGCCTGGAGCTCACGCGCGAGCGCGTGCGCGACCACGAAGACAGGCGCGACCATTTTCAGGCGGACGTCAATCGACTGCATCGCGAACATGTCGATCGTCGGGCGGAACTCGACTCGGCGCAGGCGCGCAACGTGGATGCCGCGCGGCGCATGACGCAGCTCGAGACGGGCCTGGTCGACGTGCGCGTCGATCTCGAACGCGCGGAGACGGATCTGCGTGCGGCGCGCGCGCGCATGGAAGCCGCCATAGACCAGTTGGCCGCCCTCGAGCCGCAGCGCATCGAGCTCGAACAGGAGCGCGACCGCATGCGCGCCGACGTGGCCGCTGCGCGCGCAGCGGCGCTCGCCGCGCAACAGCTCGCCAGGGAGCTGGCATTGCAGGTCGAATCGCGGCGTTCCTCGCACAATTCCCTGACCACGACGCTCTCTCGAATCGAGTCGCAGCTGGAAGGGCTGGAAAAACGGCGCGACGAGCTGGCGAGCCAGCTCGCGCAGGGCGAAGCGCCGCTTGCCGCCGCGCAAGCCGAGCTCGAGCAGGCGCTGCGCAGACGCGCGGAGATCGAAAGCGAGCTGCAGGCCGCACGGACCGCGAACGACGAGCTCGACGCACAGCTGCGTGAGCGCAGCGCTGCGGGCGAACAGGCGGAGCAGCGGGTCGAGGCCGCACGCTCGGGCCTCGACGAGGCGCGGTTGGCGGCGCAGCAGGTGCGCGTGCGGCGCGAAAGCGTCGCCGAACAGCTCGCGGCGACGAGTTTCGAACTCGCCGGATTGCTCGCGCAACTTGCCGCGGATTCGACCGTGGCCGCCTGGGAGTCGCAGCTGGAGGAAACCAAGGGCAAGATCGAGCGGCTCGGCCAGGTCAATCTTGCCGCCATCGGCGAATTCAAGGAGCAGTCCGAGCGCAAGGAATATCTGGACCGGCAATGCAAGGATCTGACAGACGCACTGGAAACCCTCGAGTCTGCAATGCGCAAAATCGACCGAGAGACCCGCACGCGATTCCAGGACACCTTCGACAGGGTGAACGCGGGCCTGAAGGAGAAGTTTCCCCGTCTGTTCGGCGGCGGCCACGCGTACCTGGAGCTCACGGGCGAAGAGGGCGCCGCGGCCGGCGTATCCGTCATGGCACGTCCTCCGGGTAAACGCAACAGCACCATCAGCCAGCTCTCCGGCGGGGAAAAGGCGCTCACCGCGGTCGCGTTGGTGTTCGCGATATTCGACTTGAACCCCGCGCCGTTCTGTCTGTTGGACGAGGTGGACGCGCCGCTCGATGAGAACAATGTCGGCCGCTTCTGCGACATCGTGCGCGACATGTCGCGCAACGTGCAGTTCATCTTCATCACGCACAACAAGAGCACGATGGAACTCGCCTCGCAATTGGTGGGCGTTACGATGAATGAGCCCGGCGTCTCGCGTCTGGTCGCGGTCGATGTCGATGAGGCCGTGCGCATGGCGGCGATGTAGGGCGCAGTCATTTGGCCGCCGAGCTTCGCCTGATATTGCTTGGATTGAGCCTGCCGCTGCTTGTCGGGATCTGGTGGTGGACCGCGCGCCGATCGCGCCAGGCGCCCGGCAATCCGGAACTGCGCGAATCGACGCCGCCGCTCGATCCGCGATACGCGGATTCGAACGAGGACGACATGCGGCCGCATCCGGAACCGAAGGAGTGGGGTGTTCCGCCCTTCGAGCCCCTCAACATTCGAACCGCCGATTTCGACCGGGTGCCGGTATTGGAGGGTCCGATCCTGGTCAATGCGGATCCCATGTCCGGATTCGCGGCGGCCCCCGAAGAGGAGCCGGACGAGGAGCTTGACGAGGAGCCCGACGAGGAGCCCGAGGTTGAGCCCATGCCTGCAGCCGCGCCGTCGGCGCCGGGTCCGAATCCCGCGGAGCTGCAGAAGATCGTGACCATTCGCGTCTGCTCGGTGGGCGAGGCGCGCTGGTCGGGCGCGCAATTGATGGCCGCGCTCGAAGTGCACGGACTTGCGTTTGGCCGCTACCACGTTTTTCATCGCCGGCATCCGGACGGCCGCAGCCTGTTCTGTGTTGCAAGCCTGGTCGAGCCCGGTACTTTCGACGTCGCGCACATGGCGCAGCAGGAGTTTCGGGGCGTCACTCTTTTCGCCGTGCTTCCGGGGCCTCTTCCCCCGCTGGAGACGATGGACGAGCTCTTCGGAACGGCGCGCGGCTTGGCCGAGGAACTGTCGGGCATGGTGCAGGATGGCAAGGGCATGCCCCTGTCGCCGCAGCGGGCAGCCGCTTTGCGCGAGGACGTGGCGCGCTTCCAGGCGCTGCTGCCCCGGAACGCCCAGCCGGGATCCTAGCAGCGATGTGCGCCAGGAAAGCGGCGGATCCGGCCCCGACAGCGGCAGCTCGCGTCGCCGAACTCAAGGAAACCCTGGAGCGATACAACTACCGCTACCATGCGCTCGACGACCCGGAGGTTCCGGACGCCGAATACGATCGGCTCCTGCTCGAGCTTCGCTCCATTGAATCGGAGCACCCTGAACTACTCACGCCGGATTCGCCCACACAGCGGGTCGGCGCGGCGCCCGTTGCCGCATTCGGTGCGGTAAAGCACCGTCTCGCCATGCTGTCCCTGGACAATGCGTTCAGCGAGGAGGATGTGCGCAGCTTCGACCGGCGCATCCGCGAGCGGCTCGGGCAGGCGGGACCGATGCGCTATTCCGCGGAACCCAAGATGGACGGCCTCGCCATCAGTGCGCGATACGAGTCGGGTTCGTTCGTGCAGGGCGCGACGCGCGGCGACGGCGAGACCGGCGAGGACATCACGCAGAACCTGCGCACGATCAAGGCCCTTCCCTTGAAGCTGCGTGCGGATCTCCCGCCGCGCGTGCTCGAAGTCCGCGGCGAGGTGTTCATGCCGCTGTCGGGGTTCAAGCGCTTCAATGAGGAGGCGGTCGCGCGGGGCGAAAAGAGCTTCGTCAACCCGCGCAATGCGGCGGCCGGCAGCCTGAGGCAGCTCGATCCCCGAATGACGGCGGCGCGCCCGCTGGATCTGTTCATCTATGGGCTCGGAATCGTCGAGGGCGGCGAGCTGCCCGCAAGTCACAGTGCGACGCTGAAGGCATTGCGCCACTGGGGGTTCAAGATCTGTCCGCAATCCCGCGTGGTCGACGGCGTCGAGGGTTGCCTGGATTACTACCGCGAGATGGGCGCACTACGCCCCAAGCTGCCGTATCAAATCGACGGCGTGGTCTACAAGGTCGACGATCTGGGCCTGCAGCGCCAGATGGGATTCGTGGCCCGCGCGCCGCGCTGGGCGGTGGCGCACAAGTTCCCGGCCGAGGAGGCCTTGACCACGATTCGCGGCATTGAATTCCAGGTGGGCCGCACGGGCGCGCTGACGCCGGTGGCGCGGCTCGAGCCGGTGTTCGTCGGCGGCGTCACGGTCAGCAACGCAACCCTGCACAACATGGACGAGCTGACCCGCAAGGACGTGCGGGTGGGCGACACGGTGGTGATCCGCCGGGCCGGGGACGTGATTCCGGAGGTGGCGAGAGTGCTGACGGAGCGGCGGGTCGCCGGCGCGACGCTGGTGGCGCTGCCCAAGGCATGCCCGGTGTGTGGATATCCGGTCGTGCGCGAGGCCGATCAGGCGGTCGCGCGATGCATGGGCGGACGGGCGTGCCCGGCGCAACGCAAAGAGGAAATCAAGCACTTTGCATCGCGTCGCGCCATGGACATTCAGGGTCTCGGCGACAAGCTCGTCGAGCAGCTGGTGGACCGCGATTGGGTGCGAACACCGGCGGACCTGTTCGATCTGCGGGTGGAGCAGCTCGCCACGCTCGAGCGCATGGGAGACAAGTCTGCGCAGAAATTGCAGTCCGCCATTCTGGCTGCATTGCATACGAGCTTGCCCCGGTTTCTGTACGCCCTCGGCATACGCGACGTGGGCGAGGCGACGGCGCTTGCACTGGCACGGCAATTCGGCGAATTCGCCGCGCTGCGCGGGGCTCCGGCGGATGAGATCCAGCGCGTCCCGGACGTGGGTCCGGTCGTCGCAAAGAATGTTGCCGCGTACTTTCAGGATCCGGAGAACAGGGCCATCGTCGATCGGCTGCTCGCCGCGGGCGTCACCTGGCCGGCGCCGCCGCCCGTTGAGTCTCACGGGGAACTCGGCGGCAAGACATTCGTGCTGACCGGAACGCTTCAGGCGCTGACGCGCGAGGCGGCGGAGGAAGCCATCGTCGCCCTGGGCGGCAAAGTGAGCGGCAGCGTGTCGAAGAAAACCCACTACGTGGTGGCGGGGGCCGACGCGGGCTCCAAACTCAAGAAGGCGGCGGAGCTCGGCATCCCGGTGCTCGACGAGGCCGCCTTCGTCAAAATGCTCAAGAGGTAGCGAACGCGAAGGCAGGATGCCGGAGCCGACTCCCGAAGGGCGCCGCGGGCCCAGGATGGGCCCGCGGCATTTCCTGCGAATCCGCCGCGTCCTGCGCGAAATCCCTCTTAGAGGCTCTTTTCGATCTTGGCGGACTTCTTCAGCTGGTCGATGTAGGCCTGAAATTTCTTCTGCATGATGCCCTGGGAAAGCTGACTCTTCATCTGGTCGAACGGCGCATCGCGCGTGTCTTCGAGACGGATGATGTGCCATCCGTATTGCGTCTGCACGGGATCGGTCGTGATATCGCCCTTCTTCAGACCCTTGACCGCATCGCCGAAGGGTTTGACCATGCGCGCCGTCGTGAACCATCCGAGGTCGCCGCCGTTCGCCTTAGAATTGTCGGTCGAATTCGCCTTCGCAAGGTCCTCGAACTTTGCCCCGCCCTTGATCTTCTTGATCAGCTGTTCGGCTTTTTCCTTCGTGGGCACCAGGATGTGCGAGGCGTGGTATTCCGTCTTGTCGGTGGCGGCGTCGTAGGCGGCATGCAGCTCCTGATCCGTGGGCTCATTGCCCTTGATGTACTTCTGAGCGGCGGCATCCGCCATGATCTGGGTACGCACGAGCGCGATTCGCGTGGCCACATCCGGGTCCTTTTCCAGCCCGTCTTTCGCGGCCTGATCGGCGACGAGCTGCGTGTTGATCATTTGGTCCAGGACTTGATTCTTCTCCTCCGCGGTGACGTCGGCCGCCGGTTTGCCGCGCAGAAGCCCCTTCAGGTAATCGTCGTAAGCTTCGCGCGAAATGGGCGTGCCGTCGACGACGGCGACCGGCGGCGTGGCCGGCTTATCCGCAGGGGCGGCGGGGGCGGGCGCCGCAGCCTGCTGACCCTTGCCGCAGGCCGCCAGCATCATGGTGATGGCTGCCACGGTGGATAGGCGGGTCCACGGTGAACTGAAAAATTGCGTCATTTGTATCCTCTGCACACGAAAAAAGGCGGCTTTGGCCGAAATGGCCGACGCGCCCGGGGGCGGCAGTTTAGCCTTTACCGCGCGATCTCTCCAATTATCGATGCGAATCGGCGAAAACCCGCCTTGGGGCTGTCCGATACTCAGACTGCCGGCTCCCGGGGTCACGGCAGCGGTGGTGAAGCCTCTATCGCCAGCGCATGGATGTCCGTCTTCAACAAGTCGCCAACCGCGGCATACACCATCCGATGCCGCGACACCGGGGGGACGCCGCGGAATGCCTCGGCCACGATCCTGATGCGGAAATGACCGTGGCCCCCCGCCGCCCCCGCATGACCCACGTGCCGTTGGCTCTCGTCCTCGATGATCAGAATCGTCGGCGCAAATCGCGCCTCCAGGCACCGGCGTAGAAGCTCCTCGCGCGAGCGGGCCTCGGTCACGGCCCGGCTCCGCTCGGCGGCGCCTCGGTCTTGCCGCTCAGCCACAGCACCTGCGGCACCATGAATATCAGCATGGCCGCCGTGATGCCGAACACCTTGAATTTGACCCAAACGCCCTCGGCGAAATTCTGCGCCACATAGATGTTCGCGGCGGCCAGGACGGCGAACCAGACCACCCACAGGGCATTGATCAGCGACCACGTGCGCGCCGAAATTCGCAGCGGCTCCGTGAACACAGCCTCGAGCATGCGACGGGCGAGGGGCTGCCTGCCGATGAACATGCTGCCCAGAAAGGCAGCCGCTGCGAGCGCGAGCAGCACCGTGGGTTTCCATTGAATGAAGCGGCGGTCGTGCAGCAGGAGCGTGGCGGAGCCGAGCACGAGCACGACGGCGGCCGTGACGATGTGCATGGTCTTGAATTTGCCGGTCTGCAGGCGGTGCACCACCAGCAGCAGGACGCATGCGGCCATGAGCGCCGCAGTCGCCCAGTAAATACCGAGGAATTCGAAGGCGGCGAAGAAAACGATGAGGGGCGACCATTCGAGCAGCTGATTCATCCGCGTATCATAGCCGACGACGTGAGTATCTACCTGCAACTGCATCCGGTGTCCCCGCAGCGGCGCTTCGTGCGCCAGGCGGTCGAGGTTTTGCGCGGCGGAGGGGTGATCGTGTACCCCACCGATTCGTGCTACGCGCTCGGCTGTCATATCGGGGACAAGGCGGCGCTCGAGCGGATCCGGGAGATCCGGCAGACGGATCGCAATCATCATTTCACGCTGGTGTGCCGCGATCTCGCGGATGTCGGCAAGTACGCGCTGGTCGAGAACTGGCAGTACCGGCTGCTGCGCGCGCACACTCCCGGCCCGTATACCTTTCTGCTCAAGGCCTCACGCGAGACGCCGCGGCGCCTGAAGCATGAACGGCGCGGCACCATCGGGTTGCGCGTGCCGGACCACCCCGTGACGGCGATGCTGCTTTCGGAGCTGCGTGAGCCCGTCATGAGCTCGACGCTGCTTCTGCCGGGCGAGGAATTGCCGCGCACCGATGCCCGCGACATCTACGAGAAACTCGAGCGCAGCGTCGATCTGGTCCTCGACGGCGGCAATTGCGGCTTGGTACCGACCTCCGTCATCGATCTGTCGGGCGACCGGGCCGTGGTGATGCGCGTCGGCCGCGGCGACGTAAACCCCTTTGCCGACTCCGCACCCGTATAATGTCCCGACGCCCCTTGGGTCATTAGGGTCGATGTTAGTTTAAATAACGAGTGTAAACGTTGGATTTATTTGCATTTCTATACAAGATATCCATCTGGGCGATCCCGATATTGTCTGCAATCACCCTGCACGAAGTCGCACATGGCTGGATGGCAAGATACTTCGGTGACCGTACGGCCGAGATGCTCGGACGCTTGAGTTTGAATCCGCTGCGCCACATCGATCCGATCGGTACCGTGCTGGTTCCAGGCCTGCTGCTCGCCATCGGCGGTCCGCTGTTCGGATGGGCGAAGCCGGTACCGGTGGCCACGAGCGCGTTGCGCAGCCCGCGCCGAGCGACAGTACTCGTGGCGCTGGCCGGACCGGCGGCGAATCTTTTCATGGCGGCGGCGTGGTGCGCGATTCTGGGAGCGGCGGTCCGCTTCAACGGCAACGCGACGTTGAACCGCTGGATCGAGAGCATGGCGCAGGCCGGTATCTGGATGAACGTGGTTCTTGCGGTGTTCAATCTTCTGCCTATCCCGCCGCTCGACGGCGGGCGAGTGGTGTCGGGCCTGCTGCCGCCGCGCTTGAGCGCCCGCTTGGACAAGCTCGAGCCGGTCGGTCTCTTCATCGTGCTTGGATTGTCCGCATTCGGTTTGTTGGGCTGGCTGTTCGTGCCCGCCTACCGCGTCATGGGTCGCGTCATCCAAGCGTTGATGGCGTCGGCCGCATGAGCGGCCCGATCCAAAATCGGCGGGTTTTGTCGGGCATGCGGCCCACCGGCCAGCTGCATCTGGGCAATTATCACGGGGCGCTCAAGAATTGGATCGAGCTGCAGTACCAGTACGAATGTTACTTCTTCATTGCCGACTGGCACGCCCTCACCACCGGCTACGAGGACACCTCGAAGCTCGAGGAACACGTCTGGACCATGGCCATCGACTGGCTGGCCGCCGGCCTCAACCCCGGGGTCGCCACTCTGTTCATCCAATCGAAAGTGCCGGAACACGCGGAACTTCACCTGCTGCTGTCCATGATCACGCCCTTGGGCTGGCTGGAGCGCGTCCCGTCCTACAAGGATCAGCAAACCCAGCTCGCCGATCGCGATCTGAGCACTTACGGTTTTCTCGGCTACCCCTTGCTGCAATCAGCCGATATCCTGCTGTATCGCTCGCAATACGTGCCGGTGGGTGAAGATCAGGTTGCGCACGTCGAGATCACCCGCGAGGTGGCGCGCCGCTTCAACCACATCTACGGCCGCGAGGCCGAATTCGAACAAAAGGTGGAAAAGGCCATCAAGAGCCTGGGTTCACGAAATTCCTCGATGTACCGCACCTTGCGCAAGGAGTTTCAGGAAAAGGGCGACGCGGACGCACTCGCCAAGGCGCGCGCCCTGGTCGAGTCGAACGCCCGGCTGACCGTCGCCGACCGGGACCGGCTATTTGGATTTCTCGAAGGCACTGGGATTGCCATTCTCCCCGAGCCCGAGGTGCTGCTCACGGCGACCCCGAAAGTGCCCGGCCTGGACGGACGCAAGATGTCGAAATCCTACGGCAACACGATCGGCCTGCGCGAGGATGCGGATTCGATCGTCAAGAAGCTCAAGGCCATGCAAACGGATCCCGCGCGCGTACGGCGCACCGATCCGGGTGACCCCGACAAGTGCCCGGTATGGGACCTGCACAAGGTGTATTCGAATGCCGACACTCAAGCCTGGGTGCAGCAGGGCTGCCGAAGCGCCGGTATCGGGTGCCTGGAATGCAAGGCGCCGCTGATCGAAAAGATTGTGGAGGAGGTGTCCGCGATCTCGAAACGAGCGCAAGAGTTTGAGGAGAATCCCGAACTGGTACGGGGTATCATCGCCGAAGGGTGCGAGCGGGCGCGCGGAGCGGCACGCGACACCCTCGACGCCGTCCGTCAAGCCATGGCCATGGATTACCGATGAAACCTGAATTGACGCTTGTGCAGACCACTTCGCCGCCGCCGGCCGCCGTGCTGCAGCCCGCGCAGGGTGAAATGCCGTTTGCGGTGGTCGAGGGCCAGCCCATCACCGAGATGCCGCGGGATTTGTACATCCCGCCGCAGGCGCTCGAGGTGTTTCTGGAGGCCTTCGAGGGGCCGCTCGACATGCTGCTGTACCTGATTCGCCGGCAGAACCTCGACATCCTCGACATCCCCATCGCCGAGATCACGCGCCAGTACATGCGCTATATCGAGTTGATGCAGGTGCTTCAATTGGAATTGGCCGGCGAGTACCTGCTGATGGCGGCCACCCTCGCGGAAGTCAAATCCCGCATGCTGTTGCCGCGCATCGGCGGCGACGCGTCCGCGGAAGAGGCGGACCCTCGGGCGGAACTGGTGCGCCGCCTGCAGGAATACGAACGATTCAAACGCGCCGCGGAGGGCATCGACCGCATGCCCCGGTTGGAGCGCGATACCTGGGTCGCATCGGCGGAACTGGTCGACCGAAAAGTCGTCCGTATTCCACCCCAGGTGACGCTCCAGGAAATGCTCTCCGCGTTTCAAGAAGTGCTGGCGCGCAGCGACATGTTTGCCCACCACCATGTACAGCGCGAGCCGTTGTCGGTGCGGCAGCGCATGACGGACGTGTTGTCGTCGCTGACGGCAAGCAGCTTCGTTGATTTCGTGCAATTGTTCCGCGCCGACGAGGGGCGCCGTGGAGTGACGGTGACTTTCGTGGCGATCTTGGAACTGCTGCGCGAGGGATTGATCGAAATAGTGCAGGCGGAGGCGTACGCGCCGCTGCACGTGCGCCTCGGCAATCCGGCGCGGCATCTGAAACTGGTGGCCGATGACGGCGCCGCCAACGACTCCCAGGCGGGTACCCCATGAACGATCAATATGTGAAGAATGTGATTGAAGCCGCGTTGCTCGCCGCCGGCCGCCCATTGGCGATCGACGAGCTGGTGGGCGTGTTCGATGAGCGCGATGGATCGAACGCCGAGGAAGTGCGCAATGCCATTGCGGCGTTGACGTCCGAGTACGAGACGCGCGGGCTGGAGCTGATCGAGGTGGCTAGCGGCTATCGGATTCAAATCAGGGCGGCCGTGGCAGAGCCGGTGTCCCGGCTGTGGCAGGAGCGGCCGGCGAAGTATTCCCGTGCGCTTCTCGAAACGCTGGCATTGGTCGCGTACCGCCAGCCGATCACGCGGGGCGAGATCGAGCAGATCCGCGGCGTGGCGGTGAATCCGAACATCATCAAGACGCTGCTGGAGCGCGCCTGGATTCGCGTTGTCGGGCATCGCGACGTTCCCGGCAAGCCTGAATTGCTCGGCACGACGCGGGAATTTCTCGATTATTTCAGTTTGAAGAAGCTCGACGATCTGCCGACGCTGGCGCAGCTCAAGGAACTCGAGGATCTGCGGGTGCAATTGAGCCTGCCGGGCGCGGGCCCGGAAGTCGCGGCCGCCGGTGAAGAGGCGGGGGGCGCAGCGGCGCTCAATGCCGGCGCCGACGATGACGAAGAAGAGGAACCGGTGCGGCCGGAGGATTCCGACGGCGAGTTGCCGCGGCCTCAAGGGTTGGTCGCGAGCGGTGCGCAAGACGATTTGAGTTGATGCGACCCAGGCCGCCCCGCAAACAATCGGCGCCGCGCAAGGATCAGGCGCCGGCGGAACGCGTGCAGAAGCTCCTTTCGGCGGCCGGAATCGGATCGCGGCGCGAAGTGGAGCGCTGGATTCGCGAGGGCCGGCTGCAAATCAACGGCGAAGTGCCCGCCTTGGGCGCCAAACTCGCGCCACGGGACCGCATCACGCTGGATGGGCGGCCGGTCAGATTGCACACCCCGGAGCGCAAGGAACTGCGGGTGCTGCTGTTTCACCGCTCGCCGGGCGAGACGCTTGATTTGAAGGCCGCCACCTCGCGCGCCGCGGAACACTTGAACCTGCCCCGATCCTCTGGCCGCTGGCTCGCAATCCAGCCCATGCCGCCGGTCGACGGAGGATTGGAGATCCTCACGGACGACGGGTCCTGGGCGCATCGGGTGTCGCGGGGCGTGCATGCGCTCACCGTCGACTATGTGCTGCGGATGCGCGGGCCGCTCAAGGATGAGCTGGTCGAGGAATTTCGCGCGGCCACGGACTGCGAGGGCGAGCCGATGAGCATCCTGCAGGCGGACGCGCAATACGGTGAAGGATTCAACCACTGGCTCAACGTCACGGTGCGCGCCACGCGCTCAGCACAAGTGCGGCATTGGTGGGCCGCTCGCGGCATCATCGTGAGCCGCTTGATGCGGGTGCGGTTCGGCCCGGTTCACCTGTCCCGTGACTTGCCGCGCGGGCACTCGCGCGCAATGTCGACCAGCGAGCGCAACGCGCTCATCAACGAAATCGACGCGGCGAACGCCGCCAAAGGCGGCGCCGAAGCCGCGGCGGGCGCCGCGCCCTAATTTGCCGAAGCCTGTGAAGCCTGCAGCAATTGCCCCAGATACTGCTGCCAGAGAGCCGCCCAGGTGTGAGTGCCGTGGCCGTGAGTCTGATCGGAGGCCGGCAGCAGCACGAAACGCCCGTTCTTCACGCGTTTGATTTCGCGTTCCGCAATCCCAAGTTCCGGCGGATTGATGAAATCGTCCGCCGAATTGATCTGCGTCAGGGGGACCGCGATCTTCTCCAGACCGGGGGAGGGATCGTAATCGCGGGAGGCGTTCACCTGGTAGAGCAGGTCGTTGGCGTCCAATTCGCCGAGCTCGCGCTCCATGAATTTCTGCAGAAACTCGTCCGCCGCATCCCGGCTCGGCAATGCGAGCTGCATCGCAATGGGTGCGCTGCCTGCGATCAGCAGCAGGCCCGCGGCCGTTCGCAGCGCGCCCATCGGTTCGCTCTTGTATTCACCCTGCAGCCACTGCGGATCGCTGCGGATCGCCTCCATGAGGAGATTGCGCCACAGGCGATTGCGGCCCGCGATCTGCACGGGCAGGCAGGCGAGCGGCATCAGGGAATCCATGAAATCGGGATGGGTTTCGCCCCACAGAAAGGTGTGCATGCAGCCCATCGAGGTGCCGATCACCAGCCGCAGATGGTCGACTTGAAGACCCTGGAGCAGCAGCGTGTGCTGTGCGGCGACCATGTCCGCATACGTGTACTGGGGAAAGCGCGCCCGCAAGCCGTCGCTGGGCTTGCTGGAATTGCCATGGCCGATGCCGTCCGGCAGGATGATGTAGTACTTGCTGCTGTCGAGCAGCTGTCCGCGCCCGAACAGCACGCCGGCGAAATGATCGTTGAGCAGGCTGCGGCCGGAGCCGCCGGTTCCGTGCAGGATCAGCACCGCGTTGCTGACCTTGCCGTGCGCGTCGCGCCGCGGCTTGCCGAGGGTGGTGTAGTGCAGCCGCAATTCCGGCAGCATCTCGCCCGAGGCAAAATGAAAATCGTGGACCACATAGTCGCCTTCGCTCAGGCTCGAACCGGGGGCGGGCCACTCGGCATGGGCGGCGCGGGGGCCGAACCACAGCGCGGCCGACAGTGCGCAAGCCGAAAGCATTGGACATATCCGCATCGACGTTCCTCCGCGCGTCATTGCGCCTCGATATATTGGCCATGAATACCGCGACTTTTCGCGCTCAGCAAGTATAAAAAGACGCCGCTCACGCTTGCCGGCGCGGGCACCGTGTTCGGATCCTCCGCGGGATAGGCGGCCGCCCGCATCGCCGTTCGCATGCGGCCGGGATTCACGCTGTTCACACGGATGTTCGGTTCGCCCTCGAGCTCCTGCGACCACATGCTGCGCACGGACTCAAGGCCCGATTTGGCGACGGCGTAGGCGCCCCAAAACGGCCGCTGGTTGTTCACGACGCCGCTGCTCACGAATATCACGGAAGCGTCCGCCGACCTGCGCAAATTGGGCAGCAGGACCTGCGTCAAAATGAATGGGGCGGTCAGGTTCACGTGCAGCACCCGGCACCAGGTCGGCACGTCGTATTGCTCGAGCGGCATCCGATCGCCGAGCAAGGCCGCACAATGCACCACGCCGTCGAGCTTGCCGAATTCGCTGCCGATGGTTTTTGCCAGCTGATCGTAGTCCACGGCGGTCGCGGCGGCGAGGTCCAGCGTCGCTATGGCGGGCTGCGGTCTGCCCAAGGCCTCTATTTCATCGTATACGCGTTCGAGCCTGGCGCCGTTGCGGCCCGACAAAACCACGCTGGCGCCCGCGCGCGCGCATTCGATCGCCAGCGCGCGGCCGAGCCCGCTGCCGGCGCCCGTGATCAAAACGACGCGCCCGGTCAAGAGATCCGCGTCGGGCGTGAATTGTGCAGGGATCATGGAGCCTCCGATTCATTTGTGGGCGCGCCGTGCCGTCCTCCAGGCAAGCAGCATATCGCTTAATCGGCGGCGCGAGAGGGATGGCGTGCGGTCGTTCAAGCGCGCAAGCCCGAGTGCCGCCAGCACCAGGAGGTGGCGCTGCCGCGGCCGCTGCGGGCGCGGCAGTTCGAGCGCCGCGACCTCGAAATACCGGGCGGCCCGGCCGCGCAGCAGCTCGAGATAGCTCCGCAGCGGCTCGGGCGGGCAATCGGCGCAAAGAGCGCCGTTGTCGATGCCGGCCGCCATCAGCTCCTCGATCGGGAAGGGCACGCGTCCGGCGCGCGCTTCGCGCCGATAGTCGCGTATCGCCGTCGACAGATAGTCGCCCGCTGCGAGAGCCCGCGTGCAGTTGCGCAAGTTCGTGTCGTCGGGAACTTCGCCGGCGAGGCGCGAGGCGAGCGCCAACGGGTCGCCCCATAGAGCCTGCAATTGCGGCTCCAGATCCGCGCCGCGTTCCAGAGGCACGCCGCTCGCCTGCGCCGCGGCGGCGCTGACCGCGGCAACGAGAGGCGTGAAATCGACCGAGGCCGCACGGGGCAGGGCGGCAAGATATGCGCTGATGGGGTGGACGGGGGATCCGCCCGCGAGCCGCTGCATTTCCTCCTGCCACCAGGCGAGCTTCAAGTGGGCGACGCTGATTTCCGTGGCCGGATCCGCGAGCGCCTGCCATTCGGCGCGCAGCGCGTAGATGCCGAGAACCGCCGCGCGCGACTCCGCGGCGGCGAACAACCAACTCCAGTAGCGCGCCGTGCCCGGCGGCACCGCGCGGGATCGGTAGGTGGCATCAAGTGCCCTCAGAGCCGTTCTCGTCCGCTTGGCCGGGCATGACGTCGGCGAGTCCTCCCGGCTCGGCCGCAGCATCGGAGCCCCTCGGAATGCGCGTGAGATTCGACACCGGCTCGATCGGCTCGAGCTCGCGGATCATGCGAAGCCCGAGATCCGGAAAGCGGCGCGCCGCGGGCAGCACCTGCTGCTCGAGCGAGCCGACCGCCTTGTTGAACGAATCGACGCTGCTGCCGAGGGATTTTCCCAGCCTGCCGAGGTGCTCGCCGAACACCGCCAGCCGCTTGTACAGGTCTTCGCCCAGGCGCCGGATCTCCGCCGCATTGTCCGCGAGAATTGATTGCTTCCAGCCGTAGGCGACGATTTTCAGCAGCGCGACCAGGCTGGTCGGCGTCGCCAGCATCACGTTTTGCCGCAGCGAGTCGTCGATCAATCCTGGATTTTCCTGCAGGGCCGCCGTCAGGAACTGATCGCCCGGCAGGAACAGCACGACGAAGTCCGGACTGCGCTCGAATTGCGACCAATACTGCTTCGTCGACAGCTCGCGCACCCGCGCGCCGACCACTTGCGAGTGGCGGCGCAGGTGCGAGCGGCGGTCATCGTCCGTTTGAGCCTCCACCGCAGCGAGGTAGGCATCCAGCGGCGTCTTCACATCGACGACGATGTCGCGCTTGTCCGGCATGTGCACGATCATGTCCGGGCGTATGGCGCCGGATTCGGTGCTCAGATGATGCTGTTCGGTAAAGTCCACGTGCAGCGTCATGCCCGACAGTTCCACCAGCCGCCGCAGCGTGATCTCCCCCCATTGACCGCGCACGTCGGGCCGGCGCAGCGCGGTGACCAGGTTCCGCGTCTCGCGCGACAACAGGTTCTGGCCGCTCGCCAGGCCCTCCATCTGGGTCTTGATGCTCGCGAACGAGTCGATGCGGTCGCGCTCGATCGCCTGAATCTGCACTTCGGTCCTGGCCAGCGCGTCGCGTATGGGCTGCACCAGCGACTCGATCGCCGTCTCGCGCTCCTTGAGCGCCTGCGAGGCGTCCTGCTGCTGTCGGGCGAGCCGTTCGCGCGCCAACTGCAGGAACACCTCGCTGTTGCTCTGCAGGCTTTCGCGCGCCAGATCCCCGAACACCGCCTGCAATTGCTCCCGAGCCCGCGACAAAGCCTGTTCGCGTTCCGCTCCCGCCGCCTCTTCGCTCTTGAGGCGCGAGCGCAGCAGCTCCGTTTCGACGGTCAAAACTTGTTCACGGCGCGCGCGCCACACCAGCGCCGCCAACGCACCGAATGCGCCGCCCGCGGCGAATGCCAGCCAGATGAAGCCCGCGCTCATACCCGCCCGACGGCGGCGAGCCGGCGCAAGGGGACGGCCGTTCCCATGGGCGCGGTCATGGAGCGACGGGCCGCGAGAAATGCGCCAGGTAGTTGACATCGGTGTTCGTCGAGAGCCGAAACGACCGCGTCAGCGGATTGTAGGTGATACCCGTCAAATCGCGCAGCTCCAGACCGGCTGCGCGGCCCCACCGGGCGAGTTCCGACGGCCTGATGAACTTCAGGTATTCGTGAGTGCCGCGCGGCAGCACGCGCGCGACGTATTCCGCGCCGACGATAGCCACCGCGAACGCCAGGGCGTTGCGATTGAGCGTGGAGACGACGATGTCGCCGCCGGGTTTCGTCAGGGCGGACAGCGCGCCGACGGCTGCAGCCGGGTCGGGGACGTGTTCGAGCATTTCCATGCACGTCACGAGGTCGAATGCCGCGGGGCGCTCTTCGGCCAGCTCCTCCGCGGCAACCGCCCTGTACACCGCGGGAACCTTTGCCTGCAGCGCGTGCAGTTCCGCCACGTCGAGCACCGCCGGCGACAGATCGATGCCGAGCACGTTCGCACCGGCCCGTGCCATCGCTTCGGACAAAATACCCCCGCCGCAGCCGACGTCGAGCACCTGCTTTCCCGCGAGACCAAGGCGCTCGAGATACCGCAGACGCAGCGGATTGAGATCGTGAAGGGGCTTTGACGGCCCCTTTGGATCCCACCAGCTTTGGGCGAGGGCGGCGAACTTCGCAAGTTCTTGAGGGTCGGCATTTCGCGTTGATTCAGCCACGGGCATCGCCCTCCGTATTCAATCGCGCGGCCCAGCCATCGGCGTGCGCGGCAACGCGGTCCCAATCCAGTCGCATGAATTCTCCGTCCGACAGCAGCTGGCGGCCGGCGACCCAGACGTCGCACACGATGTCACGGCCGCCGCCGAACACCAAGTGTGTTACGGGGTGCGTCATGGGTTGAGTGGCGGGGCCTGCGAGATCGAGGCAGCACAGATCGGCCCATTTCCCGCGTTCAAGCGTGCCGACGTCTTCGAGTCCCAGAACAGCAGCACCGGCGCTGGTCGCCATGGCGAGCGCGTCCCAGGCGCTGTGGTCCGGGTCGCCGGGGCGATCAAGGCTCGACATCGCGAGCGCGCACATCTTCATTTCCGTCCACAAGTCTTGGTTCGCGCAGGCACCGTCTCCGGAGCCGACGCCCAACCGGATGCCGGACGCGGCCAGTTCGCACAGGGGCGGGAGGACCGGCCCGCGTGCGAGGCATGCCTGCAGGCCGAGGCTGACCGCCATCCCGGTGCGCTGCGCAAGGTCGATGTCCGCCGCGCTCGCATGGGTCATATGCACCGCGGTCAGGGCGGGCGTCAGCAGGCCGAGCTGCCACAGGCGCTCGATCGGCCGCGCTCCGTAAACCGCAACGGAGCGCGCAATTTCGTCCGTCGATGCATGCAGATCGATCTGGATTCCGGCGTCGAGTTCATCGGCCAGCATTGCGAGCCGGGCAAAGGTGGCGTCGCCCACCTCGTGCGCGGCATGCGGCGCGAAGACGGTCGAAATCAGCGGATGACCCGAAAATTCGTCCCGAACGCGCAAGCCTTCGGTCAAATAATCCGCGGCCGTCCTTGCCCACGGGCTGGGCGTCTCGGCCACCGGCAGGCCGACCACCGCGCGCATTCCCTGCTCGCCGGCGGCGCGGGCCGCCTCGTCCGGAAAATAGCAGCGATCCGCAAAGCAGGTGATCCCCGAAATCAGCATTTCCGCGACCGCCGCCATGACGCCATCCCTGACGAATTCGCGGCCGGCGGCACGCGCCTCGCGGGCCGGCGAACCCGCCCGCAGCAGCGACATCGCGGCGCGCGTATGCGTGTTGATCAAACCCGGCATCAAGAGATGCGAGGAGCGTTGAATGACGGAGCCCGCGGCATAGCGCTGCGCCGCATCGCCGCTCGGCAGAAGATCGAGAATTCGACCATCGCGCACCACCAAGGCGTGGTTTTCGAGCACCCGCCCGCGATTCGTCATGGGCACGATCCAACGTGCGTCGATGCGTAGGTCAGCGGGAACGGAGGGCATAACTTCAGTATATCGGCTAAACGGCTCCGCGGCCCCTAGCCCGAGTCGGATATGTGCTAGAATTCGTCCATGTTGAGACCATGTCTCGCCTCCTTTAAACCCGTTTAATAAAGCCGCGAAGGCTTCACCGGACTCTCGCAAATGGCCGAGATCGCTCGCGAAATATTGCCCGTAAATCTCGAAGACGAGATGCGCAAATCGTATCTCGATTACGCGATGAGCGTCATCGTCGGCCGTGCTTTGCCCGACGTGCGCGATGGCTTGAAACCCGTGCACCGGCGGGTGCTGTACGCCATGCGGGAATTGAGCAACGACTGGAACAAGGCGTACAAGAAATCGGCCCGCGTCGTCGGGGACGTCATCGGCAAGTATCACCCGCACGGCGATGCGTCGGTGTACGACGCGATCGTGCGCATGGCGCAGGAATTCTCGATGCGCTACCTGCTGGTCGACGGGCAGGGGAATTTCGGCTCGGTGGACGGCGACCCGCCGGCGGCGATGCGATATACCGAAGTGCGCATGTCGCGGCTGGCCGGCGAACTGCTCGCGGACATCGACAAGGAAACCGTCGATTTCAACCCGAACTACGACGAGTCCGAAAGCGAGCCCGCGGTGCTGCCGGCGCGCATTCCGAACCTCTTGATCAACGGGTCGTCGGGCATCGCGGTGGGCATGGCGACCAACATCCCGCCCCACAATCTGACGGAAATCATCAGCGCCTGCATCGCGCTCATCGAGAACCCCGAGATCACGCTCGCTCAGCTGATGCAGATCGTTCCCGGCCCCGATTTTCCCACGGCCGGGCTGATCAACGGCGCGCAGGAAATCGTGGCGGCGTACAAGACCGGCCGCGGCCGGCTGCACGTGCGCGCCCGCACTCATTTCGAGGACGTGGGCAAGGGCGACCGGCAGGCGATCGTGATAACCGAATTGCCCTACCAGGTGAACAAGGCGCGACTGATCGAGCGAATCGCCGATCTGGTGCGCGACAAGCTCATCGACGGCATCGCATCGGACGGCCTGCGCGACGAATCCGACAAGGACGGCATGCGCGTCGTCATCGAACTGAAGCGCGGCGAAGTGCCGGAGATTCTCCTCAACAATCTGTATGCGCAGACCACCATGGAACAGGTGTTCGGCATCAACATGGTCGCCCTGGTCGACGGCCAGCCGCGCCTGCTGAGCCTCAAGGAGATGCTCGACGCGTTCCTGCGTCACCGGCGCGAGGTCGTCACGCGGCGCACCGTTTACGAGCTGCGCAAAGCGCGCGAGCGCGGCCATGTTCTCGAGGGGCTCGCGATCGCACTCGCGAACATCGATGAGATCATCGCGGCGATCAAGGCCTCGCCTTCGCCCGCCGATGCCAAAACGGCGCTGATGTCGCGGCCATGGAAGTCCGGCGCGGTGCCGGAAATGCTGGCGCGCGCGGGCGCCATCAGCACCCGGCCGGACGGCGAAATTTCGCCGCTCGGCATCGTGGAGGGCGGCTACCGCCTGACGGAAACGCAGGCGCAGGCGATTCTGGAGATGCGCCTGAACCGGCTGACCGGCCTGGAGCAGGACAAGATCATCGCCGAGTTCCAGGAGCTGCTGGAGCAAATCCGCGACCTGTCGGATATCCTGGCGCGCCCCGAGCGTCTGCTCGAGGTGATCCGCAACGAACTCGAATACATCCGCGACACCTTCGGCGACAAGCGCCGCACGGAAATCCTGGTCAATCACGAGGATCTGACGACCGAAGATCTGATTTCTCCCGAAGACGTCGTGGTGACGCTGTCGCACGGCGGCTACGCCAAGGCGCAGCCGGTGTCGGACTACCAGGCGCAGCGGCGCGGCGGGCGCGGCAAGGCGGCGACCAGCGTCAAGGACGAGGATTTCGTCGACAAGCTGTTCGTGGCGAACACCCACGACACGCTCCTGTGCTTCTCAGATCACGGAAAAGTGTACTGGTTGAAGGTCTATCAGCTGCCGCAGGCAAGCCGCGGTTCCCGCGGCAAGCCCATCGTCAACCTGCTGCCGCTGCAGGAGGGAGAGCGCATCAGCGCAATGCTGTCGATCAAGGATTTCGAAGAGGGCAAGTTCGTGTTCATGGCGACGAGCCTGGGCACGGTCAAGAAGACCTCCCTGGCCTTGTTCTCGCGGCCGCGCGCGAGCGGCATCATCGCGGTCGCGCTCGACGAGGGCGACAAACTGGTCGGCGTGGCCATCACCGACGGAACCAAGGACATACTGCTGTTCACGACCGCCGGCAAGGCGATCCGCTTCATGGAGGAGGAGGTCCGGCCCATGGGGCGCGAAGCGGCCGGTGTGCGGGGCGTGCGCTTGGCCGACGATCAGAGGGTCAATGCGCTGATCGTCGCCGAGCAGGGATTCATACTCACCGCATCGCAGAACGGCTTCGGCAAACTCACCCCGCTCGACGAATTTCCGAAGCATGGACGCGGCGGTCAAGGGGTCATTGCATTGCAGATCACCGACCGCAACGGACGGATGGTGGGGGCTCTTCAGGTGAGCGTCGACGACGAGATCATGCTGATGAGCCAGAACGGCGTCCTGGTGCGCACGCCGGTGAAGGACATTTCGGTGGTCGGACGAAATACGCAGGGCGTTCGTCTGATCCGGCTGGAGGAGGGCGACCAGCTCTCGGGGCTCGAGCGCATCGACGGCCTCGCGGCGGATGCGGAAGCCGACACGCCGGCCGAATATCCCCCGGATGAAGATGCCGACCGCCAGGACGGCGCGCCGCCCGCCGATTCATAAGATTTCATTTCGATGCGCGCATTCAATTTCTCCCCCGGGCCCGCCGTGTTGCCGCTCGAGGTCATGGAACAGGCGCAGGCGGAACTGCTCGACTGGCGCGCGAGCGGCATGTCGGTCATGGAGATCAGCCACCGCAGCAAGGCGTTCATGCAGGTGGCGGCCGACGCCGAGGCGGACTTGCGCGAACTGCTGGCGATACCGCACGACTACAAGGTGCTGTTCCTGCAGGGCGGGGCTTCGGCACAGTTCTCCTTGGTGCCGTTGAACCTTGCGGCACCGCACTGCACCGTCGATTACATCAACACCGGGCATTGGTCCCAAAAGGCCATCGACGAGGCGGCCCGCTATTGCCAGGTTCACGTCGCCGGCGACGCCGGGTCCGATTACCTGCGGGTTCCGGCGCAGAGCGAGCTGCAGTTCACCGCCGGCGCCGCCTACGTGCATTACACGCCGAACGAGACCATCGGCGGCGTCGAATTCGGCTACGTACCCGAGGTTCGAGGCGTGCCGCTCGTTGCGGACATGTCGTCGAGCATTCTGTCGCGGCCCATCGACGTCTCGAAGTTCGGGCTCATCTATGCCGGCGCTCAAAAGAACATCGGTCCTTCGGGCCTCACGGTGGCGATCGTGCGCGAGGACCTCATCGGCCATGCACGCCCCGAAACGCCGCGGGTGTTCGATTACAAGGCGATTGCGGACAATCACTCCATGCTGAACACTCCTCCAACCTTCGCCTGGTACATGGCGGGTCTGGTGTTCAAGTGGCTGAAGAGCAACGGCGGCCTGGCCGCGGCGGGCGAACGCAATAGCGTCAAGGCCCGGACGCTGTACTCCGCGGTCGATTCGTCCGCGCTCTATCGCAACGCGGTCGCGAAGGATTCGCGATCGTGGATGAACGTGACGTTCACGCTGAAAGATCCGGCGCTGGATGGCGCATTTCTCGACGGAGCCGCGGCGGCCGGACTGCACGGCCTCAAGGGGCACCGGGTATCGGGGGGCATGCGCGCCAGCATCTACAACGCCATGCCGCTCGCCGGCGTGGAGGCGCTGATCGCGTTCATGCGTGAATTCGAGCGTCGGCACGCGTGAGGTCAGAAAATGGCAAGCAATAAGAAGTCCGCGCGCAAGGGCAGGCCGGGCAAGAACCGGGCCGGGAACGCATCGGATTCCCCGTCCTCCGGCAAGTCCGCCCCCGGGGTGACGCCGGCGAGCGGCGGACTCGGGGACATCCGCAACAGCATCGACGCCATCGACGCGCGGATTCACGCGCTGCTCAACGAGCGTGCACGCTATGCGCAATTGGTCGGAATCTCCAAGTCGGCCTCGGGCAAGGCGGTGGATTTCTACCGCCCGGAGCGCGAGGCGGAGGTCCTTCGCATGGCGCTGGAGCGCAATCAAGGACCGCTGCGCAATGAGGAGATCGCGCGGCTGTTTCGCGAAATCATGTCGGCTTGCCTCGCACAGCAGGAACCTCTCAAAGTGGCCTTCTTGGGGCCGGAAGGCACGTTCACCCAGGCGGCGGTGCTCAAGCATTTCGGCTCCTCGGTGCGCGCGCTGCCATTGCCGGCCATCGACGAGGTGTTCCACGAAGTCGAGGGCGGCATCGCGGACTTCGGCGTGGTGCCCATCGAAAACTCGAGCGAGGGCACCGTCAATCACACGCTGGACATGTTCCTCGCCTCTGCGCTCAAGATCTGCGGTGAGGTGGAACTGCGGATCAATCACCACTTGATGGGAAAGATGACGGCCACCGAGGCGGTCAAGCGTGTGTGCGCGCACCCGCAGGCGTTGGCGCAATGCCGGGCGTGGCTGGACGCCGAGCTCCCGGACGCCGAACGGGTCGCCGTTTCCAGCAACGCGGAGGGCGCGCGGCGTGCGCGCGATGAGCGCGGAACCGCGGCAATAGCCAGCCGGGCAGCCGCGGAGATTTACGGTCTGAACCTGCTCGCGACCGAAATCGAGGACCGCCAGGACAACACGACCCGGTTCCTGGTGGTGGGCAGAAAGCTGTTCAGTGCGAGCGGCGCCGATCGCACCACGCTGTTGGTGTCCGGCGCGGACACGGACGATCCAGGCGCTCTGTTCAGGCTGCTCGAGCCTCTCGCCCAGCATCGCGTCAACATGACGCGCATCGAATCGCGCCCGTCCCGCAAGCGCAAATGGGACTACGTGTTCTTCATCGACATCGAGGGGCACGTCAGCGACCCGCCGGTTGCCCAGGCACTCGCTGCGCTCGAGGGCCGGGCATCATTGTTCAAAGTGCTGGGTTCGTATCCGCGGGCCGTGCTCTGATTCGATGGCCGCTCCGCGCAAATTCGACGCGCAGCCCTCGACCGGCGTGTCGGGGGCGGTCACGGTACCGGGCGACAAATCCATTTCGCACCGCGCGCTGATGTTGTCCGGCATCGCCGAGGGGTTGAGCGAAGTGACGGGGTTTCTCGCCAGCGAGGATTGTCTGGCGAGCCTGGCTGCGATGCGTGCATTGGGGGTTCGCATCGAACAACCGGGTCCCACGCACATCCTGGTTCACGGAGTCGGGTTGCGCGGCCTCAAGGCGGCGAACGCAACTCTGGACATGGGCAATGCAGGAACCGCCATGCGGCTGTTCACGGGTCTCTTGTCGGCGCAGGCGTTCGATTCGCGGCTGGTCGGCGACGCATCGCTCATGAAGCGCCCCATGGAACGGGTGGCGGCGCCGCTGCGCATGATGGGGGCCGATGTCCGCACCCATAACGGCACGCCGCCGGTCGATATCCGCGGCGGACGCAGCCTGCACGGAATCGAGTTCAGCATGCCGGTGGCGAGCGCCCAGGTGAAGTCGGCGATACTGTTCGCCGCACTGTATGCCGACGCGCCCACCACGGTCATCGCGCCGGCGGTCAACCGCGATCACAGCGAGCGGATGCTCAAGAGCTGCGGCGTGAGTGTCGACATCGACGGACTTCGCGCGACGCTGCATCCGCCCGACAAGTTGACGGGCCAGCGGCTCAACGTACCCGGCGATTTCTCCTCGGCGGCGTTTTTCATCGTCGCCGGACTATTGGGTGCAACCACCGCGGGCCTCATGATAAAAAACGTGGGAATGAACCCGACGCGCACCGGCCTGCTCGATGTCTTGCGCGCCATGGGCGCGAATATCCAAACGTTGAACCCGCGTCAAAGCGGCGCCGAGCCGGTCGCGGACTTGCTGATCCACGCATCTGAATTGCGGGGCATCCGGGTTCCGGTGGAACTCGTGCCGCTGGCGATCGACGAGTTGCCGGTACTGCTCATCGCGGCGGCCTGTGCGGCCGGCGAAACCATCGTCACGGGTGCCGAGGAGCTGCGCGTCAAGGAAAGCGACCGGATCGCCGCCATGAGCGCGGGGCTCCGGGCCCTGGGCGTGGCCCACAGCGTGTTGCCCGATGGGATGCGGCTCGAAGGTCGCGGCGATGGTGCGATGTTCAGCGGCGGCGAGGTCGACAGCTTCGGCGATCATCGGATCGCCATGTCATTTGCCGTTGCGAGTCTGCGGGCGGCGAAACCAATCGTGATTCGCGATGTGGCGAACGTGGCCACCTCCTTTCCCGGCTTCGTTGAGCTGGCGCGCTCGGTGGGCTTCCACCTGTTCGAGTCGGCCGTTTAGGCCCAGAAGATACGGGGTGCTGCAATGAACAGGGTGCCGGTAATGACCATCGACGGCCCGTCGGGATCCGGCAAGGGCACCGTGAGCCGCGCTGCCGCACGCGCGCTCGGCTGGGCCCTGCTCGATAGCGGCGCGCTGTACCGTCTGGTCGCCCTGGCGGGCCGGCAGGCGGGGATCGGCCTCGATGACGGCCCTGGACTGGCCCGCCTCGCCCGGGGGCTTGACCTCAAGTTCGGCTCCGACGCGGCGGGGGAAGAGGTCGTCTGGCTCGACGGCAAGGATGTCACCCGGGCCATTAGGACCGAAGAGGCGGGCAATGACGCCTCCAAGGTCGCGTCCCTGGCAGGGGTGCGCGAGGCGCTCCTGGAGCGCCAGCGGCGCTTTGCCGTGCCCCCGGGCCTGGTGGCGGACGGGCGCGACATGGGTACCGTGGTATTCCCGCACGCCGAGGTTAAGATTTTTCTCACGGCGAGCGCTGCCGAGCGGGCCGCCAGGCGCCATAAGCAGTTGAAAGAAAAGGGGGTTGCTGCTACCCTTGCCGCCCTTTCGCTGGAGATAGCGGAGCGCGATCGGCGGGATACGAATCGCGCGATTTCGCCGCTAGTCGCAAGCGCAGACGCGCTCCTGCTGGATACGACGGGCATGTCCGTCGAGCAAGTGGTCGAGCGCGTCTTGGGTTTGGCCCGCGGGCGTCTGTCGATTTAGGCTGCGGCGTTCATGGATTGATCGCCGTTATTTTATGGTAACCCCTCAGGCACACGGGAACCGTGCCAGGGAATAGTAAGAGAGAACATGACAGAAAGTTTTGCGGAACTGTTCGAACAGAGCATCGCGAGCCAGCGCATTCGCCCTGGCACCATCCTCAATGGATTGATCGTCGAAGTAGGCCAGGACTACGTCATCGTCAACGTCGGATTGAAATCCGAGGCGGTAATTCCCTCCGACCAATTCAAGAACGAAAAAGGTGAAATCGAAGTCGTCGTCGGCGAGACCGTCGAAGTCGCCTTGGACAGCGTCGAGGACGGTTCGGGAGAAACGCGTCTTTCGCGCGAGAAGGCCAAGCGCGCCAGAACGTGGACGCGCCTCGAAACAGCCTTCGAGAAACAGGAAGTGGTCATCGGCATCATCACCGGGCGGGTCAAAGGCGGGTTTACCGTCGAAATCGACAACGTCCGCGCGTTCCTGCCGGGTTCGTTGGTCGATGTGCGACCGGTGCGCGATCCCTCCTACCTGGAGAACAAGCCGCTCGAGTTCAAGGTGATCAAGCTTGATCAGAAGCGCAACAACGTTGTCGTATCGCGCCGCGCGGTCGTCGAACAGGAATACAGCGCCGAGCGTTCCGCACTGCTCGACAATCTGCAGGAAGGCGCGGCGGTCAAAGGCGTGGTGAAGAATCTGACCGATTACGGCGCCTTCGTCGACCTGGGCGGCATCGATGGACTGCTGCACATCACCGACATGGCATGGAAGCGCGTCAAGCACCCTTCCGAAGTCGTCAAGGTCGGAGAAGAAATCGATGTGCGGATCCTCAAGTTCGATCGCGAACGCCAGCGCGTGTCCCTGGGACTCAAGCAGCTGGGTGCGGATCCCTGGCAGAACATCGCGCGGCGATATCCGGCGAACACCCGCCTGTTCGGCAAGGTCACCAACATCGCCGATTACGGCTGTTTCGTCGAGATCGAGGAGGGCGTCGAGGGGCTGGTGCACGTCTCCGAAATGGATTGGACGAACAAGAATGTGAATCCCGCCAAGGTCGTGCACGTCGGCCAGGAAGTCGAAGTCATGGTGCTCGACATCGACGAGGAACGCCGGCGCATCAGTCTCGGCGTGAAGCAATGCAAGACCAATCCCTGGAAGGAGTTCGCCGAGAACTACAACCGCGGGGACAAGGTCAGCGGACAGATCAAATCGATCACGGATTTCGGCATTTTCATCGGGCTTGCCGGCGGCATCGACGGCCTGGTTCATTTGTCGGACATCTCATGGGACATGCCCGGCGAGGAAGCGGTGCGCAGCTATCAAAAGGCGCAGCAGGTCGATGCCATGGTGTTGTCGATCGACCCCGAGCGCGAGCGGATCAGCCTCGGGATCAAGCAGCTCGCGAAAGACCCGTTCTCGGCGTACATCGCGGAGCATCCGAAGGGCAGCATCGTCACCGGCGTTGTGAGGGAGGTGGATGCCAAAGGCGCGATCATCGATCTGGGCAATGGGGTCGACGGTCAGTTGCGCGCTTCGGAGCTGTCGCGTGACCGGGTGGAAGATGCGCGCCTGCTCCTCAAGGTGGGCGAGGAAGTGGAAGCCAAATTCACCGGCGTGGATCGCAAGGGCCGCAGCATCTCGCTGTCGATCAAGGCGAAGGACATCCACGAGGAACAGGAGGCCATGCAGAATTACCGCACGGATTCCCCGACCGGAACGAGCCTGGGAGATCTTCTCAAAGAACAGATCTCCGGTCAGGATTGAGCAAAGGCTTGGCGCGGCGGGCAGACTGCCGCGCCATCCCTCTTCAGTATGTCTAGTGATGCCCACGGATCGATAATGACGAAATCGGAACTCATTGAGATCATTTCGGCGAAACAGAAGCACTTGCCGGCGAAGGATGTCGAACTCGCGGTCAAGCAGCTCCTGGAAATCATGAGCGATGCGCTTGCCACCGGCGAGCGGATCGAGATACGCGGTTTCGGCAGCTTCTCCCTGCATTTCCGGCCGCCGCGGCAGGGCCGCAATCCAAAGACCGGCGAGGCGGTCGCCCTGGCCGGCAAGCACGTGCCGCACTTCAAGCCGGGTAAGGACCTGCGCGAAAGGGTCAACGATGGTGCGGATCAGCCGATCCGCGATTGACTTGAGCGCGTTCAAGGCGCCTTGGGCCAGGAGCCTGTCCGAGTAATCATGGGCTCCTCGTGACCGACCTACCGCTCCTGAGTTGGGTTTTGGTGGTTGCGGCGCTGGTCCTCGGGATTCTTGCCGGGCACTTCGGCTGGGGCAAACGCTGGCCGGCCGCTCTCAGCAAGCTGCATCCCGATTACCTGACCGGCCTCGACTATCTCGTCACCGAGCAGCCCGACCGGGCGCTCGACATGTTCCTGAAGCTCATGGATGCGAACGCCGACACGATCGAGACGCATTTCGCGCTGGGATCTCTTTATCGGCGGCGGGGCGAGGTGGAACGGGCCATCCGCATCCATCAGAATCTATTGGCGCGCGACGCGCTGGCACCGGAGCACCGCGAACAAGCGCTGCTCGCGCTTGCGCAGGATTATTTGCGCGCGGGCCTGCTCGACCGCGCGGAAGGTCTCTTCCAGCAGGTGAGCGAGGTGCCGCGATTGCGCGTCAGCGCGCTCGATGCACTGCGTTCGGTCTACGAACGGCAGCACGATTGGCAACAGGCGCTCACCGTCTACCGGCAGCTCGCGCGCGCCAAGGCGGCCCCGCCGCCCGCGGTTGCTGCCCACTATTTGTGCGAGCTCGCAACGCTTGCGATCGAGCGGGATGATTCGGCGGGGGCGAGGCAACTGCTGCGTGAGGCGCGCGCGGAAGCGCAGCCCTTTCCACGCGCGGCGGTGCTGCGCGCGCAGATCGCGGAGCGCGACTCGCAGCCGAAGCTCGCCGTGCGGCTTCTGCGGCACGCGCTCACCGAGTCGCCGGATCTGCTTCAAGATGAACTGCCGCATCTGCTCAAATGGGTCGAGCCGCAGGCGCGCGATGGGGTGCTGGCCGAACTCGTGGCACAGGCCGAGTCTCGCGATTTCAACGAATTGAAGCGCCTGGTATTCGCCGCGATCGCAGCGGGATTGGCCGGCGCCTCGCCGCTTCGCGCGCCGATCGAAAGGGTTTTCTCGCAGGACGACACGCTGCAGGCCGTATGGCAGGCGGGTCCGGCGCAATTCGAACGCATGGCGCAGGAGATCGGAGCGTTGCTCGCGCATGCGGAGAAGTATCGATGCAATGAATGCGGGTTTTCAGGGCGGAGCTTTTACTGGCATTGTCCGGCCTGTCATTCCTGGGATAGCTTCGAGGCATATGCCGTGGTGAAACTTCGGTGAGCAGATTCTTTCCCCGTGTGAGATTTGTCCGACGGCATGTGCGGGTGAAATCCGTTATGATTTCGCAATGCCACACAAACCCGTAAGAACCGCCGTATTTCCCGTCGCCGGGCGCGGCACCCGCTTCCTTCCGGTCACCAAGGCCAGTCCGAAGGAGATGCTGCCCATCGTCGACAAGCCGCTGATCCAATACGCGGTAGATGAAGCTCTTTCCGCCGGCGCGGACACGCTGGTGTTCATCACCGGCAGTTCCAAGCGCGCCATCGAAGATCACTTCGACACGAATCCCGAGCTCGAGGCGGTCCTTCAAGCGCAGGGCAAGCAGGAATTGTTGGATACATTGCGCGGCATTCTGCCGAGCTGGGCGTCGTGCGTGTACATCCGCCAGCCTGCGCCATTGGGTCTCGGCCACGCGGTGCTTTGCGCCCGACCCGTGGTGGGCGATGCTCCCTTCATGGTGCATCTCGCGGATGATTTGATCGACGCCGCGGTGCCGTGCCTCAAGCAGATGGTCGACGTATTCGAAACCTACGGGGCGAGCGTGCTCGGCGTTCAAAACGTGCCCAGACAGGACACGGACAAATACGGCATCGTGACGCTCGAGCGGAAGATCGCGCCGCGCATCGGTCTCATGTCCCATATCGTGGAAAAGCCCAAGCCGGACAAGGCGGCGTCCACGCTCGCGGTGGTCGGCCGCTATGTGCTGACCGCGTCCTTGTTCGATGATCTCGCGAAGATCGGCAAGGGAGCCGGCGGGGAGATTCAACTGACCGACGGAATTGCCCGGCTGATGCAGCGCGAACCGGTGTATGCCTTTGAATTCGAAGGCAAGCGTTACGACTGCGGAAGCAAGCTCGGATATCTGCAGGCCACCGTGGAATATGGCCTGAAGCATCCGAGCCTGGGCGGTGATTTCGCCACCTACCTGCGCGAGCTGGTTCCGAAACTGTCCTAGGTACGACGGCTGCTAGCGAAATCGTCCTCGCTGCTGCCCGAAGCTGCGAGTGGCGGTACCGCCGCCCGCGGGAGCGCGCCGCGAGTCGCGGCCTCCGTGCGGATTGCCTGACCGGGCCTGCCCCTGCGGACGATTGCCCGGCCGATTGCCGGCAAAGCGCTCACCGGGGGCACGTTCGCCGCGGGACGCCGGCGGTGCGGTCGACTCGACAATCTTGAAAACCGGAGTGGGCACAGTCGGGATACTGCGGCGGAGCACCCGCTCGATGTCGCGCAGCAATCCCGATTCATCGCTCGAGACCAAGGAGATGGCCTCCCCGGCGGCTCCCGCCCGGCCGGTGCGGCCGATACGATGGACATAGTCCTCGGGCACATTGGGCAGTTCATAGTTGACGACCTGCGGCAGCTCCTTGATGTCGAGTCCGCGCGCGGCAACTTCAGTCGCGACCAACGCGGTGATGTGACCGCCCTTGAACATATCGAGCGCCTTCACTCGCGCCGCCTGGCTCTTGTTGCCGTGAATGGCCGCGGCGTTGATGCCCGCGCCTTCCAGCTGCTGAGTCAGGCGATTCGCGCCATGCTTGGTGCGCGTGAAGATCAGTACCTGGCGCCATTGGCCTTCCTGGATCAGATGCACCAGCAAATGGCGTTTCTGTTCCTTTTGAACGCGGTACGCGCGCTGCTCGACCAACTCGATCGGTGCGTTGCGCGGCGCGACCTGGATCGACAGAGGGATCGTGCAGCAGCCGTTCCGCCAATCCGCGGATGTCGTCGGAGTAGGTGGCGGAGAACAACAGGTTTTGCCGCTTCTGGGGCAGCAATTTGATGATCTTGCGTATGTCGTTGATGAAGCCCATGTCGAGCATGCGGTCGGCTTCGTCGAGTACGAGCACCTGCACCCGGGATAGGTCCGCCACGCGTTGCTGGGCCAGATCGAGCAGTCGGCCGGGGGTCGCGACCAAAATATCGCAGCCGCTGCGCAGAGCGCTGATTTGCGGGTTGATGCTCACGCCGCCGAACACCTGGTAGGTGCGCAGCTGCATGTACTTGCCATAGTCGCGCGCGCTCTGAGCCACTTGCGCGGCAAGCTCCCGGGTGGGCGTCAGCACCAGCGCACGGGGCGCGCGGCTCGTGCCATGCGCTTGATCGGCTGCGAGGCGCTGCAGGATCGGCAGCACGAAACCGGCGGTCTTGCCGGTGCCGGTCTGGGCGCCAGCGAGGACATCGCGGCCGGAAAGCACCGCGGGAATGGCCTGAATTTGAATGGCGGAAGGCGAGTCGTAGCCCTTATCGGCGACAGCACGCAGCAATTCGGGCAACAGCCCGAGATCGGAAAATGACATTAAAGAATCCTTAAAGATTTGTAGACTCGCACGACAGAAGCAATCGCTTCCGCAGCGGTCAGCAGCGAGGGAGGTAAATTAGGCGAAGTGCGTCAAGGACGGACCGCGAGCTTATGGTGGCACTGACCGAGCACCGACCCATGTAAGCTGCGCGCACTGTACAGGATCGGGGCTGCCGCGTCCAGGCGAGGCCCATGGAGCATAGGACCGTCATGCACCCAGCATCGCTTTCTCCGCAATCCCGGCAGGTCGTCTGGCTGCTGGCGGCCGCGGTATTCATCAACTATTTCGACCGCGGTAACCTCGCCACCGCGGCCCCGCTCCTGCAAGCGGACCTCAAGCTCTCCAATGCCGAGCTCGGCATCCTTTTTTCGGCCTTTTTCTGGTCATATGCGCCGCTGCAGCCCGTGGCCGGCTGGCTCGCGCAACGCTTCGACGTGCGCTACGTACTCGGCGGCGGCCTCGCCTTGTGGGCTGTCGCGACCATGCTCACGGGTTTGGCGTCAAGTTTTACGGTGATCCTCGTGTTGCGCATCCTCCTCGGCATCGGCGAGAGCGTCTCAGTACCCCTGCAACGCGAAATTTCTCGCTCAGCGCGCCGCGGCGCACGAACGCGGCCGCGCAAACGGACTGATCGCCGTGGGTCAGTCGCTCGGACCCACATGCGGCACGCTGGTTGGAGGGCTCTTAATGGCTCACGCGGGCTGGCGTCCGACTTTCGTTCTGTTCGGTCTGATGTCGCTCGCGTGGTTGATCCCTTGGCGTTCCGCGACGCGCGGCGGCGAGACCGCCGGATCCCGCGCCGGGAATCACCCCATCAGTTATCGCGTGCTGCTCAAGGAGAGATCCCTGTGGGGCA
The DNA here is from genome assembly GCA_963727045.1 of uncultured Gammaproteobacteria bacterium. Lineage (GTDB taxonomy): Bacteria > Pseudomonadota > Gammaproteobacteria > Steroidobacterales > Steroidobacteraceae > Bog-1198. The sequence continues at coordinate 634,977 of CAVSES010000001.1, forward strand.
CCAGCCTCGGCCACTTCTGCGGGAATTATGCCTATTATTTCATGTTGACCTGGTTGCCCTTGCTTCTCGTCAGGACGTACGGATTCACGATGGAGCACATGGCCGCAATCGGGGCCGGCGTCTATGCGCTGCAGGCGCTGAGCGCGCCCGCGACCGGCTGGCTGTGCGATGGACTGATTTACCGCGGATCATCGCCCAACCGCGTTTTAAAGGCGGCGATCATTCTGGGATTGTGCGGAGTAGCGGCTTCGATGGCGCTGTGCGCGCTCGCCGGAGCCACGCTTTGCATGGTGCTGCTGCTGTTCGCCGGCGTGTTCTTCGGCGTGCAGAGCGCGCCGTTGGGTTCGATCACGCAGACGCTCGGAGGACCGCGCGCGGCGGGTCAGTGGATGGGCATTCAGAATCTCTGCGCCAACATGGCGGGCGTGCTGGCGCCCCTCATCACCGGATTCGTCGTCGGCCGGGACGGAAACTTTAATTGGGCGTTCGGCATTTCCGCGGCAATCACTCTCGCGGGCGTGTTCGCCTATGCGGTCCTGATCCGGCGAGTCGAGCCGGTGGCATGGCCGCGGTCGGATCGACAGTAGTATCATGATGCATGCCTGCACCGCGACCGCCCGGATTCGACACGCTAAGTTTGCACGCCGGGCATCATCCCGATGCGGAGACCGGCGCCCGTGCCGTGCCCATTCATCAAACGACCTCCTACGTCTTTGAGAACACCGACCGTGCCGCCTCGCTCTTCAATCTGGAGAGCCCGGGCCATGTTTACAGCCGAATTTCGAACCCGACGGTCGCCGTTCTCGAAGAGCGGCTGGCCGCGCTCGAAGGCGGCGTGGGCGCGGTTTGCACGGCAAGTGGAATGGCGGCGATGCACGTCGGCATCGCGACGCTGCTCGGAGCCGGGGATCACATCGTCGCGTCCGCTTCGCTGTACGGCGGAACAATGAATCTTCTTTCGCACACGCTGCCTCGCTTCGGCATCACGACCACGTTCGTGAAAGCCCCGCGACATCGATGGTTTTCGAGCGGCCTGTCAGGCGAATACGCGCCTCGTCATCGGCGAAACCATCGGCAATCCGGGGCTCGAAGTATTCGACATACCGGCGGTCGCCGAGATCGCGCATGAGGCGGGGGTTCCACTGCTGATCGATAGCACGTTCGCCACTCCCTATCTGTGCCGCCCCCTGGAATTCGGCGCGGACCTCGTCATGCACTCGCTCACCAAGTGGATCGGCGGCCACGGCATTGCAATTGGAGGCGCCTTGGTCGATGGCGGCCGCTTCGATTGGGTGCGGTCCGGCAAATATCCGACGCTGACGCGAGCCCGTCGCCGGCTATCAGGGAATCATCTTCACGGAGCAGTTCGGGCCGGCCGCGTTCGTCATGCGCGCCCGCACGGAAGGGCTGCGCCAATTCGGCGCATGCCTCTCGCCCATGAATGCATTCCATCTCTTGCAAGGGATCGAGACTTTGAGCCTTCGAGTCCAACGCCATATGGAAAATACGGCGGCCGTTCTCGAATTTCTGCAGGGCAATGCCGGCATCGCCTGGGTTTTGCACCCGAGCCTGCCGGATCATCCGGACCACGAGCTGGCACGCCGCCTGCTGCCGCGCGGGTGCGGCGCGATCATCAGTTTCGGAATCAAGGGCGGGCGCGCGGCCGGGGCAAAGTTCATCGAAGCGCTGCGCCTCGTCAGCCATCTGGCGAATGTCGGAGACGCAAAGACGCTGGTCATCCATCCCGCCAGCACGACGCATCAGCAGATGAGCTCCGCGCAGCTTGCCGCCGCCGGCATCGGCGAGGACATGGTGCGCCTGTCGGTGGGAATCGAGTCGGTCGACGATGTCATCGGCGATCTGGCTCAGGCGTTGCGCGCGGCGACGAAGGGTTGAGGGCATCGCAAGTGCTGTTGAGCATCGACGGGCACCCGGTTCATGGCGCCACCGGTGGACGGAACCACGAGCCGGGCCGGCCGCTGGCGCTGTTCGTGCACGGCGCCGGGCTCGATCATACGGTGTGGGGATCGCAGAGCCGCTGGCTGGCCTTCCACGGGTGGAACGTTCTCGCACTTGATTTGCCGGGCCACGGCCGCTCCGGCGGGCTGCCGCTTCCGAACATCCACGCCATGGCGAACTGGGTCGCATCGGTGATCGCCGCGGCGAATTCACCCGCCGCCGCCGTGATCGGCCACTCGATGGGTGCATTGATAGCACTTGAAACTGCATCGCGGTTTCCTGAGCAGGTCGCGAGCCTGGTGCTGATCGGTGCGGCGGCGGCGATGCCCGTTCATCCGGATCTGCTCGCAGCCGCGGCCGCCAACGACCATGCGGCCATCGACATGGTGAATATATGGGGCTACGGCTATGCCGCGGGGCTCGGCGGCAGCCCTTCGCCCGGCGTGTGGATGGTCGGCGCCGGAGAGCGCGTGCTCGAGCATGCAAAACCCGGCGTGTTGCACAACGATCTGGCCGCGTGCGGGGGTTATCGGGATGGGTTGGAGGCGGCGGGCCGCGTCGCTGCGCCGACAGTTTTGATTTGCGGCGAGCGCGATCAGATGACCCCGTTCAAGAACGGCCGCGCCCTGGCGAAGGCCCTTCCCGGAGCCTCCATCGTGACGTTGGCCGGGGCGGGGCACATGCTCATGGCGGAGCGACCTCTCGATGTTCAGAACGCCATCGCCACTCATCTGGCGGTGCACCGGTCGCGGGTCGCCTGAGACGGCCCGAGCGATAGTGCTTCAGCATTTCAGGAGGAATCAAAGTCGTGTTCGGCATTACCCCTTCTGCGCGCCTGCGTCCATCGCCGTTTTATCAGGCCACCTTGGCGGACGGCGTCACGGCGTTCACCACGTACAATCACATGCTGATGCCGACCAGCTTCGGTCATCCCGAAGAAGAATATTGGCGGCTCTTGAACGGGGCGTCCCAGTGGGATGTTGCCTGCGAGCGGCAGGTGCAGTTGACCGGGAAAGACGCCGGGCGGCTGGCGCAGCTGTTGAGTCCGCGCGACCTGACCCGCTGCGAAGTGGGCCAGGGAAAGTACGTGCCGCTGTGCAATCACGCCGGCACGCTGATCAATGATCCAGTCCTGTTGAAGCTCGACGATGATCGCTATTGGTTCTCGATTGCGGATTCAAATATCTGGTTCTGGGCCCGGGCAATTGCGGCCGAGCGGGATTTGGACGTCGCGGTCAGCGAACCCGATGTGTCGCCTCTGGCCGTGCAGGGCCCGAAGGCGGAAAACGTGGTCGCCTCCATCTTCGGGGACTGGATCCGCGGACTGCGATATTTTCGCTTCCGGGATACGGCCATCGAGGGCATCCCGGTCACGGTGGCGCGTTCGGGCTGGTCCAAGCAGGGAGGTTTTGAACTTTATCTGAAGGACGGGATGCTCGGAGGCCGCCTATGGAACATCGTCAAGGAGGCCGGCAAACCGTGGGATATCGGGCCCGGCACGCCGAACTTCTGCGAGCGGGTCGAGAGCGGTCTTCTTTCCTATGGCGGAGACACCGATGAGGCCACGAATCCGTTTGAGGTCCGCATGAGCAAATACGTGGATCTACACGTGCCGGACGATGTGGTCGGCATCGAGGCGCTGCGCAGCATCCATGCGGAGGGAGCGCAACGGCATCAGCTCGGCGTGATCCTGGCGGACGAAGAGCCGACGGAGCTCGGCTTTCATTGGCATTCGATCATGAAGAACGGGCGCAAGGTGGGAGACCTCACCAATTGCGTCTGGTCCTACCGCCTCCGCAGGAACATCGGATTTGCGTTGGTTTCACGAAGCTGCGCCGCCGGCGATCAAGTGCAGGTGCTCAAGGAAGGGCGCACGCTGGCGGGCACGCTCGCGGAATTGCCGTTCCTGTAGCTCAAGATGCCTTCACTTGCGCCCTGCGGTCGTGCAGTATCCATTCGGTGTAACCGTTCGGCTGGTCCCGGCCTTTGAATACGAGATCGCAGGCGGCCTGAAATGCGATGCTGCCGCCAGGATTCTCGGTGAGCCGGCGGTAACCGGGATCGGATGCGTTCTGTCGGTCGACGACCGCCGCCATGCGGCGCAACGCCTGCATCACCTGGTCGGGCGAACAGACACCGTGACGCAGCCAATTGGCGACGTGCTGGCTCGAGATCCGCAGCGTGGCGCGGTCCTCCATCAGCGCAACGTTGTAATAGTCGGGCACTTTGGAGCAGCCCACCCCCGAATCGACCCAGCGCACGACATAGCCCAGGATGCTCTGTGCGTTGTTGTTGAGTTCTTCCTCGATCTCCGCTGCGCTCCAGCGCGGAAGCGGGGCGAGCGGCGGCGTCAAAATATCATCGAGCGAGGCGCGCGGTCTGCCGGCGATCTGAGTTTGAACTTTCGCCACGTCCACTTGATGGTAATGCAGCGCATGCAATGTCGCCGCGGTGGGAGAGGGCACCCAGGCCGTGTTGGCCCCGGCGCGCAGCTGTGCGATCTTGGTCTTGAGCATGTCCGCCATGAGGTCCGGCATCGCCCACATGCCCTTGCCGATCTGGGCGCGCCCGCGAAGCCCAACGCTCAGTCCAATGTCGACGTTTTGACGTTCATAGGCATCGAGCCACGCTGCTTTTTTGATGTCACCCTTGCGCAGCACCGCCGCCGCCTCCATCGAGGTGTGAATTTCATCGCCCGTGCGATCGAGGAAGCCCGTGTTGATGAATACGACACGGTGGCGCGCCGCCCGAATGCATTCCGCCAGATTGACCGAGGTCCGCCGCTCTTCGTCCATGATGCCGATCTTCAAGGTGTTCTGCTTCAGATCCAGAAGTTCCTCGACGGCGCCGAACAATTCGCCGGCAAAGGCGACCTCCTCGGGTCCATGCATCTTCGGTTTGACGATATAGATGGATCCGGCGCGCGAATTGCGCCGGGCGCCCGAGCCCCGAAGGTCATGCACCGCGATGGCGACCGTCACCGCCGCATCGATGAAAGTCTCCGGTATGGGATTGCCGTCCAGCGTAACGACGCCGGACATCATGTGGTGGCCGACATTGCGCACCAACATGAGGCTGCGGCCGGGCAGCACCAGCTCTTCGCCGCCCGGCGTGCGGTATCGACGGTCCGGGTTCAGGCGCCGCTGCAGCGTCCGTCCGGCCTTTTCGACGCTCGCCTCCAGCGTGCCGTTCATGAGTCCCAGCCAGTTTCGATAGACCTGAACTTTGTCCGCCGCATCGACTGCGGCAACCGAATCCTCGCAGTCTTGAATGGTGGTGATCGCGGATTCCAACAGCACGTCGCTGACACCGGCCGGATCTCCGCGGCCGATGAAGTGCGCGCGATCGAGGTGCAGCTCCACGTGCAAGCCGTGGTGAACCAGCAAGACCAGCGTGGGAGCGTCGCGGTCTCCCTGATAGCCGCGGAATGCCGCCGGCTCCTTCAGGCGCACGACGCCCCCGTCCTTCAACTGCACCGTGAGGCCCATCGGGCCTGTCCGGTAAGCCGTCGCCTCGTGATGCGACCCCTCGGTGAGCGCAAAGTGCGCGTCGAGGAAATCCCGGGCATAGCCGATCACCTTGGCGCCCCGCTGCGCATCGTATCCACCGCCCCGCGGCGCCCCGTTCTGCGGGATTGCGTCGGTGCCATAGAGGGCGTCGTAGAGGCTGCCCCAGCGGGCATTGGCGGCATTCAGAGCGTAGCGTGCATTGTTGACGGGCACGACCAGTTGGGGGCCGGCAATGCGCGCAATCTCCGGGTCGACATCGGCGGTATCGACGGTGAACGGCTCCATCTCGGGCACGAGGTAGCCAATCCCCAGCAGGTGCTCCTTGTAGCGCGAATGGTCGAAGGCCGCGCCCGGATTTTGGCGGTGCCAGGCATCGATCTTCGACTGCAGTTCGTCGCGCCGGCGCAGCAGCGCGGCATTGCGGGGGGCCAGACGTCCCACGAGCACCGCAAACCCGCTCCAAAAAGACGGCGGATGGATGCCGGTGCCCGGAATGGCTTCGTCATTGACGAAATCGTAGAGGGCCTTGTCGATCCGAAGGCGATCTACGCTGATGGTCGCGCGCATTCTGGTGTCCCCCGGGGGTCGACGCTGCGTGAGTTATCGGAGCAAATCATCTACTATAATGACAACAATGTCGCCCTGCGACAGCCATGTACCGCGTTTCAGGCAGCGTAAACGCAACAGGGATACACTACGTCGCGCGCGGCTCTTGGAACATGAGTTTGCTGGTTCGAATCAATCTCGCGCTGGGCGCGGTGTTCATCGCCGCTGCGTTGATCTCAGGATACGTCTGCCGGACGATTCTCGAGGCGAACGCGCAGCGCGAGGTATTTGCCGAGGCGGGTTTGATGATGGACAGCGCCCTGGCCATTCGCGACTACACGGCGAACGAAATCCTGCCGCTGCTCTCCGAGAGAATTCAGGGTGAATTTCCACCCCAAAGCGTGCCGTTCTATGCGGCGACCCAGAACTTCCTGCGGCTTCGCGGGCGCCACCCGGAATACACCTACAAGGAGGCGACGCTCAATCCGATGAATCCGCGCGATCGGGCCGCCGATTGGGAGGGCGACATCATCCAGCGGTTCAGAAACGACGCACACGCGCAGGAGATGGTCGGCGTTCGCGATACTCCGATGGGAAGATCTCTCTACCTCGCACGGCCGATCCGCAACGAGGCGGAATGTTCGGGCTGCCACGGCGCCCCATCGGCGGCGCCTCGCGCCTTGATCGCGCGCTACGGCGGCAATAACGGCTTTGGCTGGCAAAACAATGAAATCGTGGGTGCCCAGGTCGTCTCGGTCCCCTTCGCCAGCGCAACGGCGAGTGCGGCGCGGGCGTTTCGGGCCTTCATGTCTTCCCTGATCGCGGTTTTCGGCGCGGTCTTCTTGGTGGTCAACGGAGTGGTCTATGCATTGGTGGTGAGGCCGGTGCGGCAGATCGCGCGCGTGGCCGATCGCCTGAGCCTCGGCGATATGTCTGCGGAGGAGTTTCCACGGCGCGGTGCCGAGGAGATCGTCTCGGTGAGCCGCTCCTTCAATCGCATGCGCAAGAGCCTCGAAAAAGCCTTGCGCCTGATCGAGAAATAACGGATGCCGCGCGACGTCTTCATCAGCTACTCGCAGCCGGATCGAGAATGCGCCTTCGAGATCGTCGCGCGACTCGAGGAGCACGGCATCCCGTGTTGGATCGCGCCTCGCGACATCGAGCCGTCCGCTGATTGGGCGTCGGAAATCATGGATGCCATTTCCGCCGCGCGCAGCATGATCCTGGTATTTTCGGGCAGCAGCAATCAGTCGCCGCAGGTGCGCCGCGAAGTGGAGCGGGCGGTCCATAGGGAGCTCTGCATCCTGCCGTTTCGCATCGAGGACGTGCTGCCGTCGAAGAGTCTCGAGTTCTTCTTGAGCACGCAGCACTGGATGGATGCGTTTCCGCCGCCTCGGGAGCCCCACTACGCACGGCTATGCGCGTATCTCAAGAAGCAACCGGGCGCCGTGCCGCCGCAAGCTTTCTCCAACGCCGACCTGGAGCGCATGGAGCGCCTGTTGGCCGGTTATATCGGGCCGCTCGCCAAGCACCTGGTGAAGGCTGCCGCGCGGCGCGCCGCCGGGCTGGAGGAGCTCATCGTGCAACTTGCAAAGGAACTCGACACCGAGTCGGAGCGGCGCGAGTTTACGCACGGTTGCCGGGCGCCGCGCTAGCGGGGTTCGACGTAGATGGCGATTGCATCGCCCGCCATTTGGGAGAAGAACGCCGAGGCGCCGAAGCCGAGCCCGTAGGGTGAATGCGGTGAGTTCGTTTCGGTGCTGATCCCCGCGCCCACCGATTCGAGCCCTCGATTTCCGACTCCGTGCAGCAGAATGCCGTTCGCGCCGAGACGCGATGCCTGCTGTTTGAGACGCTCGATCACCTTGTCCATCTTGCCCGCCGCCGTCAGTGCAAAGGAGCCTTGACTCGAGGCGGTCAGGTCTGCGATTTGTTCAAACTTAGATTCGGGCGGCTGAAGATAGATCTGCACCTGATCCGGCGATATCGCCGGGCGGGGCATGCCGACGAGAACGGCCCGGGAAGAGGCGCAGGCGCTCAACGCGGCAATCGAAAGGCAGGCGGCCGGAGCGAAAATGAGCCGGTGACGGCCGGCCCTCATCCGGTGTTTCCACGCCGTCACCGCGAGCGCTCTTCCTCGCGCAGCAGCGCGCTCAGAAGCTCGCTGCTGCGCTCGAAATGCGTGGTCCATTCGGGCAGGCGGGGCGATGGTGCAGAATGCGAGAGCCCCTTCAGCAATACGCCGGGATCTATCGGCCCGCGCGGTCCTTTGAATACCCCGCGGATCATGACGACCCCGATCACGCGGTCGAGGCGCAAAAAGCGATGCTCTATGTACCCCCACTTATGGTCCCAGCCCAGCAGGCGCGTATGGATTTCAAACGATTGAAACGCCTTCAGATCCCTTCGAAACTTGGCGATCGCGTCGCCCACCACAGGAAACGCCTTGTGTTGCCGCGCGACGCCGAGTGCGCCCGTCCGCACGAACCAATCAAGCCGGCCAATGTCGGCAAGGGTGAGGTACCGCCCATTGTTGACGTGCATATTGAGGTCCAGGTCGTTCGGCCAAACGCGCAGTGAAACCCGGGTCGTGGTGAAGATGTCGATTCGGGGTGCGCCGATGAGGCGGATACCGACGCGGAGGGAGCGCAACCAGGGAAACACGGCGATCCTAAACGGCCATGGAGGTGTCGGCAGTCTAGCGCATACAGCGTTTCCAGGCCCGGCGGACGATGGCGCGTGCGCAGCTGGCCGGGACCACGGTGAGCAACGAAGCCGGGGGCATCCAACCTTCGGCCATTCCGGCGTGGATTTTCCCGTCTTGCCGATTGCGCCCGCTTCGGATCCGCACAGCAGGGTCGAGGACTGAACGATCGATTGATGCGGTCACTGCAGATTGTCCTGCAGGCACGTCTGCCCGCGCCTACTTGTAGAAGTACGGATCGAGAACACGGACCTCGGTGATATGTTCGATCGGAAGCTTGTTGCGGCACGCGGTGCGCCGAATCGCTTCGGGCGAGGGGGCGTCATATACGCAGAATGTCTTTTTCTTGTCGGCACTTACGTACGAATGAATCCACGTGACCTGATCGGCGAGGTTGCTCTCGACGACGGCAAGGCAGGCCCTGCAGCCGTTATCGTCGATGGGAATCAGGAGACCCTCCGGAAATTCTCTCTCGATCATATAGCGGGGCATGACGTCATCCTCTGGTTTGCCTTCAGGCACTTGCCTCGACCACAATAGAGGTGCTCACGCGCCGGTAAATCGGTGGGCCTACCCAATTTGGAGGGTCGGAAACCCCATATTTGGCCCCCCGTATCCGTGCGCCGCGTCGTGTCCGATACTGCGCTCTCAAGCCAATGGAACTTCTGGAACGTCAATCTGAACTCGAGGAACTGGCGCGGCTCCTGCGCGATGCCGGGACCAATGCCGGAAAGATCGCGTTCGTGAGCGGTGAGGCGGGCGCCGGAAAGAGTGCCCTGGTCGAGCAATTTACCCACCAGGCTGGAGCGGCCGCACGGGTGTTGTGGGGGCACTGCGATGCCCTGCAGACTTCGCGCGTGCTGGGACCGATCAACGAAGTGGTCGCGGGAATCTCGTGGTCGCCGGCCGCGCCCCCGGAGTTCACCCTGTCGCGCGATCAGCTCTTCGCGCGCCTGTTCGAGCGGTTCTCACCGCCCAACCCGCTGCACCTCGTGGTGCTCGAAGACCTGCATTGGGCCGATGAGGCAACGCTCGATTTCGTGCGCTTTCTCGGCCGCCGCATTCAACGTACGCGGTGCCTGCTGGTCGCGACGCATCGCGACGATGAACTCGCTCCGACGCACCCCCTGCGCGGGGCGCTCGGGGAATTGACGGGGCAGCACACCTCGCGCATTGCCGTGCCGGCTCTGTCGTTCGATGCGGTGGAGCAGTTGGCACAAGGCACAGGCCGCAATGCCCGCAAGGTCTACCAGGTGACCGGCGGCAATCCGTTCTTCGTGCGCGAGTCGCTGTCGGCGCCGATGGATGTCGTGCCGGGGACCGTCCGCGACGCGGTGCTGGCGCGGCTCATGCAATGCACGCCTGCCGCGCGCGAGCTGGCGGAGCTCGTGTCGATCGTACCCGGCAAAACGGAACGCCGGATCACCCGGATGATACTCGGCGACGTCGGTGCAGCCGCCGACGAGGCGGTGGCCCGCGGGCTGTTGCGCTATCAAGACGAGGCACTCGCATTCCGACATGAGTTGGGAAGGCTCGCGGTTGAAAGCACGATTCCGCGCGCCCGCGCCCGGGCGCTCCATCAAAATGTTCTGCGTTGCCTCATCGAGAACAATGCAGACCTCTCCCAGCTCGTGCATCACGCCGCGCTGGCGCAGGACCTGCCGGCGTTGCTTCAGTATGCACCTCTGGCCGCGAAACAGGCCGCGCGGGTGGGTGCCCATCGGGAAGCCGTGGCGCATCTGGAGACGGCCCTTCGCCACGGCGACTCGTTGAGCCCCACGGAACGCGTTCCGCTCCTCGAGCTGCATGCAGCCGAGTGCGACACGACCAACCAAGTCTCGGCCTCTCTCGGCTCGGCGACCCGCGCGCTCGCGCTCTGGCAGGCGGAGGGCGATGTCGCGGCGCAGGCTCGCGTGCTGCTCCTGATCGGACGGCAGTATTGGAAATCGGGCCAGAAGGCGGTCGCGGATCGACACGTTCGAGATGCGATTGCGTTTCTGGAAACCCTTGCTCCGTCGCGGGAACTCGCCATGGCGTACAGCGCCCGCTCGCAACTGGCGATGACCGCCGATTACGCGGATGAGACCCTGGAATTCGGCCGGCTCGCGCTGGAAATGGCCGCGAAATTCAGCGACCACAGCGTGAGGTCGCACGCCCTCAACAACATCGGCTCCGCGATGCTGAATTCGGGGGACCCCAGCGGAATCTGCAAGCTGCAAGAGAGCCTCGCAGTCGCCCTCGAGCACAATATGCAGAAGCACGCCGGCCGAGCGTATGCCAACCTGATAAGCGTTTCGGTGCGCCAACGTCTCGGCGATCTGATGGCCCGCTACTTCTCCGAAGGCATCGAATATTGCGAGACGCACGAAGTCGAGGACCATTTGACCTATATCCGCGCTTACGGCGCACACTTTGATCTCGACCGGGGTCTGTGGGAAAAGGCAGGCCAGCGGGCAGCGGAACTGATCGAGCATCACTCCCCGGCGATTTCCCAGCGGGTTCCCGCGCTGGTTGTGCTGGCCACCGTTCGCGCGCGACGCGGCGATCCCGGCGTGGACCCGCTGCTCGATGAAGCCATGCAACTCGCGCTGCCCACGGGCGAACTGCAACGCATCGGGCGCGTCGCGGCGGTTCGCGCGGAAGTCGCCTGGTACAGGGGGGATCTCAAGCGCGCGGCGGCCGAGGCGGCAATCGGCCTCAAATCCGGGGCGGGAAGCCGAGATCGGTGGACGCAGGGCGAGCTCGCCTACTGGGGACGCCAGGCCGACCCGTCGCTCGAGATTCCCGCAGATCTTGCCGAGCCCTATTCATTGATGATCGAAGGAGATTGGGTTGAAGCGGCCGCAGCGTGGGCTGAACTCGGCGCGCCCTATGAGCGCGCACTCGCGCTCGCCAGCGGACCCGAAGATGCCCTGCTGGAGTCGCTGACGATTCTCGAACAACTCGGTTCCGGCCCTCTGGCGGCGATCGTACGCCTGCGGCTGCGCGAGCTCGGGGTGCGGGGAATACCCCGCGGTCCGCGTGCTTCGACGCGGGAGAATCCGGGCGGATTGACGTCGCGCGAAGTTCAGGTGCTGGCGCTGCTCGTTCAGGGCCATACAAACACCGAACTTGCCCGGCGGCTCCACATTTCGACCAAGACCGTCGATCATCACGTTTCCTCCATCCTGCAAAAGCTTGAGGTCCGCTCGCGCACTGAAGCGGTCGCCGCCGCGTTTGGTCTTGGGATAGTGAAGGCAGCCAAAGGCGGCTCATCGCGCGAGCCGCAGCGCGGTCACTGAATCCCCGCGGAAGCAAGGCTCGGTGGCGAAATTACATGCGAGAGGACGGTGGCCGCCACCGTCCGTCCCGCGGATTTTTACCGCTGATCCCGCGCCAGCCTGATCGTCGGCTTGGTGTGCGCCAGATGGAGGTTCTTCAAGGCCGGCGAGTTCACATCTTCCACGGCCTGGTTTACCGCCTTCTCCATGCAGCGGTTGGTGGCCGGCGTTGTCCATTCCCACGTGACGGTCGACGGCCGGCAAACGTACTTGGCGGCGGAACGGATTCGCGAATACAAGGTCGCCGCTCCGTCATTGCGCGTGAGGTCAAGATCGGCAAAATTCACCCTGCGTGTGGCGAGTTGCCGATCCTGCCCGGTTGCGGCGGCCACATCTGCGCAGGCACTCAGGGAACCTGCGATTGACACCACCAGGCAAGGGATTAGGGTCTTCATGTTAGAACATCGGTGCATGGCGCTCATCTCCATTGGTCGTCCGGAACATTCCGGATGATGCACAGGCTATGGCAGGCGCCGAGGAGGCGAAGCGGGGATCCTGCCTATCTTGCGTCCGTGCGCTACCCAAATCACGGATCGAGGCGGCAGGAATTGTGGATAATGGGCTGCCAGCAGCGGAATCTGTTGGACCATGCGCTTGAGGATGCGAGTCAGACAACAGGCGGGGGAGCGGTCATGATCTTCGAATCGGTGTCCTCCGGCGGCTGCCGGTCATACCTGGTCGGCTGCGAACAGACCTGCGCTGCCGCGCTGATCGATCCGGAACTCAGCCAGATCGACCGCTACGCGGCGCTGGCGGCTCGGCACGGGCTGCGATTTCACTATCTCGTGGATACCCACACGCACGCGGATCATTTCTCGGCGACGCGCCAGCTAGCGCGCCAGCTGGACGTCCCCGTGGTCATGCACCGCTCGAGTCCCGCGCCGTTCGTCGACCTGCGTCTCGAGGGCGGTGAAATGCTGGTTGTGGGACGACTTCGCCTCCAATCCCTGCATACGCCCGGGCACACCCAGGATTCCATGTGCCTGTGCGTCGAGGATCGCGTGTTCACGGGCGACACGCTCCTGATCGGCGCGACGGGGCGCACCGACCTGCCGAGCGGGAATGCGGAGGCATTGTTTGAGAGTCTGTTCCAGGGTGTGCTCAAGCTCGATCCCTCGCTGATGGTTTTTCCGGCGCACGAATACAAGGGACGACCCCACTCGACCATCGGGCAGGAACTGGCCGGGAATCCCCGCCTGCAGAAGACCGAGCGCAGCGCGTTCGTCGAGATGATGCAAAGCCTCAATCTCACCATGCCAACGCATGTCACGGAGGCGTTGCGGACCAACATGAGCGGTGGAAAAACCGTGGCACAGATGCTCTCCGACGCCGCAGCTTCCGTGCCGTTCATGTCGCTCGTGGAACTCAAGGCAAGTCTCGAGAACCGCTGCCGGGAACTGATCGTTCTGGATGTGCGGGAGCGCGATGCCTACGAGGCGGGCCACATTCCAGGAGCGGTGCATCTGCCGCGCGGGCAGCTGGAGTTGCGCGTGAATGAGGATTTGAAGGATCCGACCCGGCGGATTCTTGTCTGCTGCGAGTTCGGGCGGATCTCAACCCTCGCGACTGCGACGCTTCGCGCGATGGGATTTCAAGGTGCCGTGGCGCTCGACGGCGGCATGAAGGCATGGCGCGAGGCAAGCAATGCCATGAAGGAAGGCAAGGAGCCGTAATATATTGGTCTTTGGCGATTTCGGGTGGAGGTGGGAATGGGAAATTTCAAATCGTTCGATCCGGCAGACATCGATGAATCACTGACGCGCGTGGTGACGCACGGCGGCGCGACCCATCTGATGTTCCCCTACATCAATGCGATCGGTCCGTCGCCGAAGTTCAACTCCGTCGGTTGCGTCATCCGAGGACCGGGCGCGACGATCAAGGACTTCCAGGCGCTTTCCGAGCTGATAAGGCAAACGGGCGAAAATTCAGCCTGGTTCATCTCCTTCAATACGCCCTGGCTCATGCATCGGGCGGAGGCGGAGAAGATCAAGCAGGTGGGATCCGTTCCCAGGGGCAAACGTGCCCAGAGCGGCGCCAAATAGTCACGAACATTGGTGCGCCGCAAGGAAGCGGATGATCGCGATGCTCGGGTCCTCATCGACAGGAATCGACATGGAGAAAGGCTCGACCAGGTCCTTGATGGAGGCGGCCGCAAAGAGTTCCAATGAGCCACCGTAGAGCCTGATCCCAGAGAGGTTTGGTCGCCAAAGGTGAATCTTGGTCTTTAAGCAGCGCACCGAAGAAGCAGACAACGCATCACTCACGTACCGTGCGGGCAAACGGACGGTTCTCGAACACGGAAAGAGCGCCGGAGAGGGTCCTGCAGCACTGCAATTTCTCACCAAATTAGCAACAGAGCTGTCGCAAGGTCCGGTGGATCTGCCGTGTTTCCCGAACGTCGTCATCCGGATTCGGGACGCATTGAATGACCCAATGACCTCAGTCGAAGAAACGGTGAAGCTCGTGGGCGCGGAACCGCGCCTCGCCGCCCGACTGATTCAAACTGCCAACTCCGTTGCGTTCAACCCGTCGGGCGTGCGGGTAACCGAACTGCGGACAGCGATTACACGATTGGGCCAACAGCTCGTGCAAGGAGCCGCCATGTCCTTTGCGGTTCAACAAATGAAGGACGCACCCTCGCTTCGGTCGATTGCCAGGGCGCTGCAGGCGCTTTGGATGAAAAGCATTGCTGTGGCTTCGATCAGTCAGGTGGTTGCGCGCCGAACGAAAATAAAGCCGGATGAAGCTTTTCTCGCGGGACTTCTTCACGGCATTGGCTGTCTCTACATCATGGCGCATGCGGTCGGCAAACCGGGCGCGGTGAAAATGGATCTGGAATCCAAGGAGACAATTGCGGCCTGGCACCCGTCGATAGGCAGGGCGGTCCTCGAGAATTGGCAAGTGGGTGAAGCCACCGCGGAAGCCGTGGGTCAACAATGCGACTACGACCGTCCTCATCGCCGCGATCCCGATTTGACGGATATTTTGATTGTCAGCATTGCCCTCGCCGAAGACCTCGAGCAACCCCCGCCGCGCGTCATTGAAATGGGAAAAATCACCTCATTCGGCAATATTGGTCTGACAGTGCAGGATTGCATGACCATGTTGAAGCACACGGAGTATCAACTGGGCTCACTCCACGACGCGCTGGGCTGCTAGGCCCCTCGTAGAACGAGTCAATTACCGCCGTCGCCGGGTTCCTCGGCACGCAGCTCCGTTGGTCCTCAGAACTTGTAAACGCCCTGCAAGGCCACTTCGCTCTGGTTATCCTCGAATTTGGTTGCGATGCTGCTCGAGTTGATTGTCCTCACGTACGTGGGTTGCGTCGATTTGTCGTAGCGAACCTCGAGGCGCAACTCGAAACTCTTGACCGGATCGTAACCAAGCGTGAGCGTGCCCTCCTTCAGTGTCTGCGCGATGTCCGTGCCAGTGACGAACCCTTGCTTGTCGTCCAGGTATTCGATTCTCAGCGAGGCGCGCCATTTATCGCTGATCGCATAGTTCGTGTAGAGCGCGGCTCCGTTCCACGCCAGCGTGGGATCACCGGCCGGGTGCTGCTTCTGCTGGCCCCAGTCATAACTCAAAACGAAGCTCAGGGCGTCGGTCGCATTGTATGTGGCGACCAGGTCGATCAGGGTCTTTTGGGCATCATAGAGCGGATCATTGCCGACATACGCCGCCGCCGAAAGCGTGAACGCCTTGCTCGGAGTCCACGCCGCGCCGAATTCCCCGGTCTTCGAACCGAAAGACTGCAGAGAGGAATAGTTCCATCCATTGTTGACGCCCACCGTGACACTGAGGGTATCGCTCGCGGCATACGTCGCACGAATACCCGTATTCGTCAAGGGTTCGGCATAGAACAGCAATGACCGGGAGAAATTGGTATTGCCCGTCGGAGCAATAACCTCCGCACCCGCCAGGGTCACGAATTTGCCGCCCATGACGGTGAGCGGGCCTTTAGCGTACTGCACGAAGGCCTGAACGACATCGAAAGTGTTTGGACTGCTTCCCTCAGCCGTATTGAGGATCTTCATGTCCTCGCCGACGGCGATGTCCACGAGGGCGCCGAATCCCTCCTTCGGCTGATAAGCGAGCGTCAGAGAGGCCTGGTCGACCTGAAACGTATCGTGCTTGTTGTCGAACTGGTGATCGGTGTTGTAGCCGTCTGAATGATAGTAGGACGCGGCGGCATATCCGCTCGCGGCAATCCCCCACGCGCTCAGCACATCCGCCCATGCCGGGACGGGAGTCTTGGGGGGCGACTCGGGCTCCTCTGCCGCCCGCGCTGCTGTGGACATCGTGAAGATCACCGTTATCGCCAGGGCGATCGATCGCTTTACACGCACAAACATAGGACTCGTCTCCTCAAGGATGTAAATGGGTTGAAGATGCCGGCGCCAGCCGAAGGCTCCGGCGGCGCCGATGCGCCACCGGAGCGTGCGTCGAGTGGTACTTACTCCACCCGCTCCCCGTGAAGAGAAATGTCCAGGCCTTCGCGCTCCTGTTCTTCGGTGACGCGCAATCCAATGGTCATGTCGATTATTTTTAGAATGATGAAGCTGACGACAAAGCCGTAAATGAGCGTGGTGCCGACACCCCACAACTGGGTGAGTACGGATCCATCTGCGCCGCTGATCTCCTTGCTGGCAAAGACGCCCGTGAGCAGTGCGCCGACGATGCCGCCGATGCAATGAACCCCGAATGCGTCGAGCGAGTCGTCATAGCCCAACGCACTTTTCAACGATGTCGCCGCGAAGAAGCAGACGACGCCGGCGACGAGTCCAATAACCACAGAGGGCGAAGGACCGACAAAACCAGACGCCGGCGTTATCGCGACCAATCCAGCGACAGCGCCCGAAGCGATGCCCAATACGCTGGGTTTGCCCTTGATGATCCATTCGGCAAACATCCAAGCGAGCGCAGCAGCGGCCGTTGCGATCTGCGTCGCAGCCATTGCCATGCCCGCTCGACCGTCGGCGGCCGTTGCAGAACCCGCGTTGAATCCAAACCAGCCCACCCACAAGAGGGATGCACCGATCAATGTCAGGCTCAGATTATGGGGCGGCATCGCTTCGCGGCCGTACCCGACGCGCTTGCCGAGCACCAGGCAACTCGCAAGACCCGCGATGCCCGCGTTGATGTGCACGACGGTTCCGCCTGCGTAATCGAGGACCCCCTTGACGGCGAGCCAGCCCGACGGTTCCCAGACCCAGTGAGCGATGGGGCAGTACACGACGAGTGACCAAACTGACATGAAAACCAGCATCGCCGAGAACTTCATCCGATCGGCAAATGCGCCCGCAATCAATGCCGGCGTAATGATTGCAAAGGTCAATTGGAACATCGCATAGACGGTTTCCGGAATGGTAAGCGCCAAATGCGACACGCTGAGCTTGTTCGCATCTTTCATGAACGTCATGCCGTTAAATAACGCGCGTGTCGAACCCCCCAAGTACGGACTGCCCGGCGTAAATGCCCATGAGTATCCGATGAGCCACCACAGGAGGGTTACCACGCACGTGATCGCAAAGCTTTGCATCAGCGTCGCCAATACATTCTTCTTGCGGACCATTCCTCCATAGAACAGTGCGAGACCCGGTATCGTCATCATCAATACCAATGCCGTCGAGGTCAGCATCCAGGCGGTGTCGCCGGCATTGATCTTGTCGACAGAGATGAGCTGCGGTTCGGTTGGCGCGGGTGCTGCGGCCGGCGAGGCGGCAGCGTCCGTCGAAGCCGCACCCTCCGGCGCAGGCGCCTGAGCCGCCGGTGCTGCAGCGCTTGGTGCATCCTCAGCCCACGCGGGCGAAATCGAGAGCGTCAAGAAACCCAAGAGGACCAATTGAGGCAATTTAATTTTCAATTCAAATCTCCCTGAAGTGCTTAAATCGCGGCGGTGCCGCGCTCACCCGTACGAATGCGAATGACTTGGCTTAGCTCAGAAACAAAGATCTTTCCGTCGCCCACCTTGCCCGTCTGGGCCGATTTGATAATCGCTTCGATGACCTGCTCGGCGATCGACTCATCGACCGCGATTTCAATTCTCGTCTTGGGCACAAACTCAACGGCATATTCGGCACCCCGATAAATTTCGGTGTGCCCGCGTTGCCGTCCGAAACCGCGCACTTCGGTAACGGTGACGCCTTGCACGCCGACCTCGTGAATCGCAGTTCGAACATCATCCAATTTGAAAGGCTTGATAATCGCGGTGATTAGTTTCATCGAATGACATCCCTCCCATTTGTAAAAGCTCGCTAGCCGTTCAAGAAAGACCAGGCACTACCGACTAATGTTTATAAACGGTCTGCATGGGCACCAAGCAGGTGGCGTGCCAGATCTCGTGAATTGAGAGATATCAGTGAGTTGAGTAGAATTCAGGCACTGCAGCCGCGGCCCCGTGCACCTGAGGCGTGCACGTGATCCACATCGGTGCCTCACATTGTCACAGCGCTTGTGACGGCGGATCGGTGCCCTGCCGACGAGCGGGCGGGAGGGCTCCGTGCAAAGCGGCGTTGTCAGGGGAAGGTATCGAATGCCAAACCGCTCGCAGCGGCGTGCATCGGCCCTACGAGATCATGCTTGATTCAGGGTCATGGGACGCTTGAACACGCGTGGATTCGTGCTGAAACATCCTCGCCGACGGCACGGACGATGCGCCTCACGGCTCATCAACTCACTATGAATAGCCAACGCCCATCACATAGTCGCGCAGCAATATCTCCTCATAATTGACCTCGTCGAGGAGCGCGATCGCAACGTCGCGCGCGTGTACGACGCCTTGGGCTCGCCCATCATCGTCCAGAACCGGAGCACACGGCAGGGTCTGCGAATTCATGACCGCCCATACCTGTTGCAACGTCTCGTCAACATGACAAGAAAGCATGGGTTTGGTCATTATCGCGCCCGCGTTCAATCCCATGGCATCAACCCCTGCGGTGGCGAGTACTTTGATGATGTGGCTACTCGAGATCACGCCGACGGCGATACCGTCGCTATCGCACACCACTACAAGGGGCGTATCCCGATTCGCTAGAATCCGGGCGGCGTCAAAAAGCGACGCCTCCTGACTTAGCACCACCAGCCGTTTTTGTGCAGCCTCTAAGATATGCTTGATCAGAGTCATAAGCATCGTTCCCCATCTGTCGTTCGTGGGCGGCTCGCCGCCACGATCGATACCCCCAAATGTACCCCCACAACCCCCTCGCTGGAAACTCGGGTACAACAAAATAAAACACCTACTTTTGCAATGTTTCGGCGCCACGGAGTTGACTCAAACTGGGGCACTGACATCGGATTCGAAGTGACAAATGAGGCGTCAGTTGCATACGCAAGAGTAGCGTAATAAATTGACACCAAAGAATTGTAAGCTATTGATTTAATGGGCTCCCCGGCACGGAACCGAAATCGCTAAGAAAAGATCGGCAATTTATGCGATTTCTGATTTCGGTTTGCTACGGATACCCCCAATAGCACCCGTTCTAAAAGATGGCTGCTACCAGACGTTGTCGGATCTTCGGCGATAGATTGCTGATCAAGGCACTTCGGTCAAAGCCAACGAATGATTGTCGGTTGGGCTGCCGGACCGACGATTCGTCGCGAGCTTGTGCTCGATGTCCAACGCGCCGCTACAGTCATTTCGGTGGCGTTAGCCCTGAGAACTTCGAGGCTGCAGGAAGAAGGCGGAAGCGTGTCTACTAAATCCCGGGATCCTCGATGTCGTTCTCCGCGCGATTGTCCGCCAACGATCACCGCGGCCGCCGGAATGTTCTGCACCGGCCCGGACCGCCTTTGTGCAGTTACCGTAACGATGTACAGTACCAAAAGAACAGCCGAGGGAAATGATGTCAGAGACAGTTTCTTTTGATGGCATATCATCCCATCGCCCATAAGCCGCGATTACTTGTTTCAGGGGCCAAGCGGTCCTCCTTGGATACATTAGCTACAGTTGCGCTTTTGGATTGCCGTTCTAGGGCATTCCTCACGAATCCCTCACAACCCGTAATACCGTTCTGGCCTACTATGAATTCGAGATCAGACAGGGGAGGCGCGATCGAATGAAGGGTGAATCGCCAGAACTCAGCGCTTCGGTTCTCAACGCGCTCCGCTCGCAGTTGCGAGGCACGACGATCGTTCCGGGGGAGGACGGCTATACGGCCGCGCGCAGCGTTTGGAACGCGGCGATCGACAGGCGCCCGACCGCCATCATCCGATGCGCCGATGCCGAGGACGTGTCATTCGCGATACGCATCGCCGCAGACCATGGGCTGCCGCTCACGATCCGGGGCGGGGGTCATAACGTCGCGGGCCGCTCGATCAGCGACGGCAAGTTACTCCTCGATCTTTCGCTGCTTCGCAACGTCGCCGTGAATCCGTCCAACATGATCGCGACAGTCCAGGGCGGGGCGCTCTGGCGCGATGTGGACGCGGCGACAGCCGGCGAAGGCCTTGCGACGACCGGAGGTCTCGTGTCGAGCACCGGTGTCGGCGGATTCACGCTGGGGGGTGGCGCGGGGTGGCTGATGCGTAAACACGGGCTCGCCTGCGACAACGTGAGAAGCGCGGGCATTGTGCTGCCCGACGGGCGGTTCGTTCGCGCTTCCGCGAACGAACACGAAGATCTGTATTGGGGACTGCGCGGCGGCGCCGGCGGCCTTGGTGTTGTCACTAGTTTCGAATATCGTCTGCATCCGTTGCGCGAAGTACTCGCTGGACTCGTGGTTCATCCGGCGGAGACTGCGCTCGAGGTATTGCGTGCGTTCCGGGACTTCTCGGCGGGTGCCGCCGACGAGTTTTGCGGGCTCGCGGTGATCGCCCACGCCCCGCCGTTGCCCTTTCTCGATCCAGTCTGGCACGGTCGGCCGGTGGTGATCCTGGCCCTGTGCTGGTGCGGCGACATTGCTGCCGGCGAACGCGAGATCGCTGAGTTGCGGGCGCAGGGCCGCCCGATTGCCGATCACATGGGCTCCTTCCCCTACGTCCAATGGCAGCAGATGCAGGACCCGGGGGCGCCTGCCGGCCGGTGCCACTATTGGAAGACCCTGAATTTCGAATCCCTGAGCGAAGGCACGCTGAATGAACTCGCCGCGGCTACACAAACACTGCCGACGCCGCTGTCCGAAATTCACGTTCAACATATGGGCGGGGCTGTCGCCCGCGTACCGGTCGAAGATTCGGCGTTCGGCCACCGCGATGCCCGATTCTTCGTCAATTTTATCGGCGTCGCGCAAGCGGCATCACAAGTTGCCATGCTTCGGGAGAAGGTGCGCGCACTTCACGACGGGGTTTCTCGAGAGGCGTTGCCGGGCACCTTGCCGAACTTCGGCGATCAGGATGACGGCGACGACGTGTTCCGGTTTGGGCGACAACACGCACTGCGAATCGCCGCGCTGCGCCGTCGATACGATCCGGCCGGTATTCTAACGGGCGCCTAAGGGGCGCCGGCGGTCGCGCCAAATTCCCGAAGGAGCATGGCCGCCTCGTTGACTACGTCTTCTTCACGCATACGCGCGCCCGCGCTCACAGCAGACTCGTACCTCGCTTCGCCCTGGGCCGCTCGCAGTGCCGCGTTCGCAAACTCATTGTGGGGAACCCAGAAATTATACAGCGGAATTCCGGTGCGCCTGCGGATTTGATCTGCGGCGCCGAGATATCGGCACGCTTCATCCAGCCTGCCCATCCTCTCGGCGATGTAACCGCATCCTTCAATCGATCCTGCGACACCGCGGATATGACCCACGATCAGTGCGTTGCGCATCGAGACGTGAAACTGATTGGCGGCCGAAGCGTAGTCGCCGCGCCGGAACAGGGCGAGGCCGATATAAATGTCGATGAAATGATGTTGGTGATAGTCACCGCCGAGATCGCGCACCGATCGCAGGATGGCGAGAGTTTTCTCAATGTCGTTTTCCGCCAGATGCATCCACCCGCGAACCAATCCCGCGTGGGCGCGCAATATCGGATCAACCAACTGCTCGGCGCCGCGCTCGACCGCGGCGACGTGCTCGGCGGCGTCCTTCGAGCGGCCGATGTTCACCAGCCACATGGCGATATAGCCGCTGGCGTAGGCGGCGGCCCATTCATCGCCGGTTTGCCGCGCGATGCTGACTGCCTCGATCAGCGCCTCGTGCGCTCCCGAGTTTCTGAGCATCACACTATTGACGCCCAAACACATGAGCGCCATGCAACGCGCCCGCGTGGGTGACGCCGGCGCGCCGTTCAGCGCGCGCGCGCATAGCCGCAGCCCAAGGATGGCGCTGCCGTGAGCTTTGAAATATAGCGTCAGGGATCCAATGATCTGGAGTGCTGCCTGCGGATCGTTGCCCTCTCTCATCGCATAATCGGACGCACTTTCGATGTTGCCATGCTCGTGCATGAGCAAGGCGATGCGCGCGCGCATGCGGCCGCAAACCATGTCCTGGTGCGCCGTCTCCGCCATGTGCGTGACGAAGGCCAGGTGAGCCGCCCGCGCACGTTGCTCGTGACCGCACAAGGCGAGCTGCGCGAGTGCAAATTCTCGTACACTCTCGAGCAGATGGTAACGCGGCGGACTCACGCTCTGG
This sequence comes from uncultured Gammaproteobacteria bacterium, assembly GCA_963727045.1. Taxonomy (GTDB): domain Bacteria; phylum Pseudomonadota; class Gammaproteobacteria; order Steroidobacterales; family Steroidobacteraceae; genus Bog-1198. Next base: position 657,574 of record CAVSES010000001.1, read on the forward strand.
TCGACCGCCACCAGCGATTTGTTGGACAGTCCGGTAAGTAGGTCGACCGCCGCTTCGGGATCACGTCCGAGGGTTGCGGCCACACTGAGCGCCGCCGCGACTGTCCAACCCTGAACGAACACGCTCAGCCACGCCAGAAATTGCTGCTCATCCGGCGACAGCAATCTAAAGCTCCAGTCGATCAACGCCGTGAGGTTGCGATGACGTTCGTCGCGGCCCGCCACATCGCTCATTAAAAACCGAAATCGATGCGCCAACCGCTCGAGGACTTGTTCCGGGGAGAGCAACGCAAAACGTGCGGCGGCGAGTTCCAGGGCAAGAGGCATTCCATCGAGCCGCTCGCAGATTTCAACGATGACCGGCGAATTGTCGGCGGTCAGCGTAAATCCTGGCTGCACCGACCGAACGCGGCTCAGCAGTAGCGCGACGGCGGGCGCTGCTGAAATCTCCTGAAGGTCAGACTCCGACGCCGGCTGCCGGATCGCCGGCAGTCCCAGAGGCGGCATGTGCAGCACCCTTTCGCCGACGAAGTTCAGCCGTTGCTGGGACGTGGCGAGCACCTTGAGTTGATCGGTCGCGCGAAGTATCTCCACCACAATTCTGCCGATGCCGGCGGAAAGCCGATCGCAATTGTCCAAGACCAGCAACGCCCGCCGGCCCGCGAAAGCCCGAGCAACACGATCAAGCAGTTCGTGCTCGCTCGCGGGTCGTATGGAGAGCGACAGAGCCAGGGCCTCGAGCCACTCATCCACCTGGCGCACGGGCACGAGATCAAAAAACCAGACGCCGTCCGGATATAGCTCCGACTGCACGTGTGCGAATGCCAGGGCGCACTGCGTCTTGCCCATCCCGCCGGCGCCAACCACCGTGAGCGCTCTGCCTTCCGCGAGCAGGTTTTCCATGCGGCTGATTTCGCCGCCGCGTCCGATCAGTGCTTCCAAGGGCACCGGCAATCGGGCCGAAGGCGGCGGTGCGAATCGCGCCTGGATGTCCTCCGCGAGCGCGACGTGCGCTTTTTGGAGCGGACCGATATACCGATAACCGGCACCGTGTACGGTTTGGATGAATTTCGGACTCTCGACGTCATCGCCGAAAGCGCGTCTTGCTAAGGCGATCACTCGATTGAGCGTCGATGGCGTGACAAATCGATGTCCCCAAATTGCATCGAACAGCTGATCGCGTGTCACAAGCTCCCCGGGTCGAGCCAGTAGTTGCAATATAACGGAAAAGACCCGCGGTTCGAGCGCGGTCTCCACACCGTCGTGGCTAAATCGACGGTTCGCAGATTCAATCAAGAATTCGCCACAGCGGTAGGTGAACCGATCCAAGCGCGGTGTCTCTCCGTCATCTTAGAAAATATGCAAGCCTCACGAATCCCTCATGGATCCCCAATCCCTTTGTCTCACCGGCGGACCTACAGTGCCAGTCAAGGCGGCGTGCTAGCAAGTAATCGAGAAGAATCTGGCGCGCTTGACCCGGACCGACCAGCTCACATCATGAAGAGGAAAGCACCAATGAATATTATGTTCAGAACCATCACCGCAGCCCTGGGAGTGGGCGTGCTATGGGCCGTTTCCGTGACCCAGGCAAGCGCCGGCTGCGATTACCCGGAGCAGAAAGCCGCTCCCTCGACGTGGCAGCAAGAACAGCCTGGCCAAGGACAGGCCCGATTCATCCGCACTGCTTTTGTAACGGTCGCGGACGATTCCGACGACGCCCCAATCGTGGGTCTGTGGAAGGTGGCGTTCACGGCAAAAGGCAATACCAACGGCATTCCCGATGGCGCCCCGATCGACAAGGGATATGTCCAGTGGCACAGCGATGGCACGGAACTCCTGAATTCCTTTCGGGCTCCGACGACCGGCCAGTTTTGCATGGGTGTCTGGAAGCAGATCGGGCCCTCCACCTACAAGCTCAATCACTTCGCTCTGGGTTGGGTGTTTAATCCCAATGCTCCGGTCACCGGTCCCGGCACGGGGGGCGCCACGTTTGCCGGAACCACCAACATCCGCGAAGTCGTTACTCTCGACCGAAGCGGAAACAGCTATCGAGGAACGTTTACCATTACGAGTTACACGACCGATGGCAACTTGGTGGTGCCGCCCACACCCATCGTCGGCATCGTGACGGGTACTAGAGTGACGGTGGACTCAACCGAGTCGGAGGCGGGCATCGTCAACCCCTGATGACCTGAACGTTTGAGGCGCCCCCTGCATCGAAACCGATGCGGGGGGTATCGCTCGCCGGAGAGATGGAAGCGCGTGCACAGTGGTTGTGCGCTCCGTGGGCCCATGCGTGACAAGAGCATCGCTGCCCGGGACGGATTCGAAATCGACGAGAGAACGCCGAGAATTCCAGGGGTTTTTGACCTCAGTTCGCTTGAGATACCCCCAAAAACACCCTTTCTGAAGGGTGGCTGCTGCCACATTCTCCCGGACGTTGGTGGACGACAGTTCATGAATTAATTCTTCGATTTGAATGGCCTGTACCGGGACGACGGGCCTCGCGCACTCTGGCGTGCCGTGGCCGAGGTCCCCGGCGATCCGGCGGCAGGCCTAAAAATCGCCACCCAGATCGAGGTTGGCAATCGGCGACCGTCAACTATGGCGGCTCATTTTGCCCGTGGCTACCGGGATGCCCTCACCCGCCTTGTTCGCTTCAAGCAACTGTGTTCGCCCGAGGAACTGCAAATCAAGGTGAGCAAGGACGAGTGCGTGATCGAGCCTGTGTGGCTATCTGACACTAGGCAATAAGTACAGGTTGCGTACGCGAAAGTATGCGCAGTAAATTATGATGAAAGTGTCGTAAGCATTGGAATTTACTGGCTCCCCGGGACGGAACCGAAATCACGTGGAAAAGGCGGGCAATTTAAGCGATTTCTGATTTCAGTTTGGTTTCGATACCCCCAAAAACACCCCTTCTAAAAGGTGGCTGCTGCCGGACGTTGCCGGACCACGGCGGAAGATCGTTGGCTCGCGCAGGTTCGAAACTGGCGAACATGACTCGCTATCGAGACGGGCTGACATGTTCACTTCGTTACTCAGTTCGGATGGGCGGCTTCGTAGACGACGATGCCACCGACCAGGGTTTCGATCACTCGGGTCTTGGCGATCTCTTCCGCCGGCACTTTAAGCGGATTGCGATCGAGTACGACTAGATCGGCGAGCTTGCCGACTTCGAGAGAGCCTGTCACATCGTCCTGGTGCAGCTCATAGGCTGCGTTGATGGTCGCGGCGCGGAGCACTGCCTCGGGGGACAAGCCCGGATCATCACCCAGCCGGCCGCGGTACTCAGGCGCCGCATCCGGAGTACTCGTCCGAGTCACGCCGACTTTGAGGTCAAACCACTCATCTAGGGGGTCCACGGGCCAGTCACTGCCGAAGGCAATTCGGGCACCGGCTGCCGCGAGGAAGCCGGCGGGTTCAATGATCTTCATTCGCGCGGGTCCAAAATAATCTTTGAGGCCGAGCGTATAGCCCGCTGGCTGTTCCCATTGGAATGACAAGACTGGAATCGCACCGAGGGCCTTGAAGCGCGGAAAGTCCACCGGCGCAACAATCTCATTGTGCGCGATGGCCGGACGAATATCAGGACCGGGCAGTGCCGTACGAAGGGCCGCGATGGCATCGAGCGCCGCACGGACGGCGCCGTCGCCGTCGGCGTGCATGTACGGATCGATACCGGCTCGACCGAGAGACACTAGGGCTGTCGCCAGGATCGCAGGCGGAAAGTAAACGGCCGGGCCACGGCTCTCACCCGGCACCCATCGTGGTTTCAGCGCCGTCCCCGCATTGCGCTGGTAGGGATCAACCATGGCACCGGTGAACGCAGGAGCGTAAATGACGCCATCCAGAAAGAACTTCGCATTGCGCACTGTAATCCCCGGCGCTCGCGTGATCGGACCTTCGTCGTACCGCGCCCTGAACTCGAGTACCTGCGCGACGGCTGCATCCAGTGCGCTCGCCTGTGCAGCTGGGATTTCAGGCGCGAAATGCGCTCGCGCGGTGAGCTTGCCCGTTTTGCGCAGAGCCGCAAACGCCGTCATGTCCTCCGCCGGCGCCCAGGCGTCGAGAAAGCTGGTAACACCCTGTCGGCTCATTGCTGCAAGTGCCGCGGCTGCGGAGGCCATGTCCTGTTCGGGTGTGGGCTTGGGCTCGACGGCTGTAACCATCTGGTACGCGGGGGGATCCTCCAGCAGGCCGGTGGGTTCGCCCTTGGCATCCCGCCAAATTGTTCCGCCGGTCGGATCGGGTGTGCTCGCCGTGATCTTCGCCAGTGCCAGCGCACGAGTGTTGGCGAGCCCTGTGTGTCCTTGTGAGGAAAGCACTATGATTGGCCGCTTCGTCCTCAATGCATCGAGCATTGCACGGTTCGTCGTTACGCCTGCCGGGCGCATGATTTCCTGGAACCAGTTGACCACCTCGAGCCAAGCGTCTGGCTCCTTGGATGCGCTCAGATCCAAGCACGCCTGCACCCGCTGTTGAAACTCAGCGACGGTCAGTGACGCGTAGTTGAGATTACACTTCAAAAGCTGCGACCCAGCGACGAGTGGGTGCATATGCCCGTCAATGAGTCCGGGCATCAGAAAGCGTCCATCGAGGTCAACGGTCGCCGTCTTCGGGGCGATATAGGGTGCAACGCCCTGATTGCTTCCGACGTAGATAATCCGCCCGTCGCGAATCGCGAGTGCCTGCGCGTGAGAATTGCCGGCATCGGCGGTGAATATGATGCCATTGCGGTAGACGCGATCGGCTGGGTCGGCTGCCGATGCGGCAGATGCAGTCGATACGGCAGACGCAGTTGAAAGGGTGGTCAACGACGGTGATGCCGACGCGGCGACGATGGGCAGTGCCGTGGCGATGAGTCCCGCGATGGCGAGACGAAGGCGATGAGTTTGCATAAACATCCCTTTCAGAATTCTTTGTTGCGGCACTTCGCTTATCGCGCTCCCGCACGTTGAGCTTGCTGCCACCAGATACTGCTGCGACCAGCGACCGATCTGCCGCTCAAAAATAGCCAGCGGGATGGCCATAGTCACTAAGGCCGACATCAGCAGGTCGGATCATGTGAAGCTGTGCCATCGTGGCATTCATCGCATCATAAGTTGCGTGGCGATCGGCGATCGAGACACCCGGCACGGTCGCATTCCAGAAAATTCGCCCCTCAATCATGTCCATGACATAGAACCAAGTGCCGATGACTTCGTCGTCTGTACACAGCGCGTGAACATGGGCCACGGCGAAGCGGGCCTTCTCCAGAGCATAAGTATCGCTGCGGCTCTCGGAGCGGGTGCCACCGCACACTCGTGGCTGCATCAGTCCGCAAGTTCGTAGCGTACACTGCGGCCGCCCCCCTGAGCCCTGAGCACTCCGCGCGCTGCCAGCTCTGCAAGATCTCGCTGCGCCGTTGCGGGGCTGACCCGGTTCAGATGCGCATACTTCTTATTTGTCATTCCGCCCACGAATCCCCGCGGTCCGGCATCGAGAAGGGCGTTGAGAGCCTTCTGCTGCCGTACGTTGAGGCGGGATTGGCCATGACGCATCCAGAATCGCGCTTTCGCGAGGACACGCTCAACGGTATTTGCGCTATCCGCACACGCGGCGACAATTTGATCAAGAAACCAGCGAAGCAGGTGGGTCGCGTCCAACGTGCCTCGGGAGAGCGCTTGCAGCGCATCGTAGTACTCGTTCCGTACCGCCATGAAGCGCGCCGATAGACTGTAAAGCCGTACCGACCGATTCTCGTCCTGCGCCAATGCGCGATCGAGTAGCGCGCGACCGACGCGTCCGTTGCCGTCTTCGAACGGATGGATGAGCTCGAACCACGCATGCGCCACGCCAGCGCGCAGTAGCCCGTCTACGCCGGCCGGCGGTGCATTAAACCATTTCACGAATTGCTTGAGTTCGGGCTCGAGCCGGCTTCGGGGCGGGGCTTCGTAATGAACGCGCTGCTTCCCGATTGGACCCGAGACGATTTGCATTGGCGCGGTTCCCCGCAATTGGCCGACTCGAATCTTGGTCAGCCCAGACCGGCCAGTCGGGAAGAGTGACGCCTGCCAGTCGCCGAGCATTTTTACTGTAAGCGGTTTGTCGAGTTTCTTGGTGGCATCGATCAGAACGTCCACCAGTCCTTCGACAGACCGAGGCGGCGCAGGCAATCCCGCTGTTGGCAGCCCGAGTCGCCGCGCGAGTGAGCTGCGCACCGCATTCGGGTCCAAGCGTTCGCCCTCGATAGCACTCGTCGCCACGCCGTCTGAAGTCAACACTTCCAACTGCGCGTGAAGGTCGGAATCTGGATCTAGTAATCGGGCCATGCCGATTAGCTCGCCTTGAGCTCTGCGCGCATTGGCCAATGGTTGCGCCAAGCAGGCCGAATCCCAATAGAATTCGGGCCACTCCGGCCGTTGCCAGATCCATGGTGTGAGGGGTTTAACTGCCATAATCGCCTCAAAAACTGAGGTGATTGTAACAGCTAATCACCTCACGCAGAGTGCCTTCGCTTGCTATGCATCAACCCGTCCTGGACTTCGCCGCAAATCCGGCAATCAGATGCGCTCCACTGCGGCTGGAGAGAACCGCCGATTCGGTCCTCGATTTACGCATCGAAGTCGAAAACTTAGACTGACTTGCGAACGCAAGTATAGCGCAGTAAATTATGAATAAAATATTGTAAAGTATTGATTTTATTGGCTCCCCGGGACGGATTCGAACCGCCGACCAACGGATTAACAGTCCGTCGCTCTACCACTGAGCTACCGGGGAATGCGGAGGAGGCGCGGATTGTCGGAAAGCCCAGCCTCGAAGTCAAGGAATCAGGCGTGGCCCAGGGTGGCGTGGGGCACGTAGGGTGCCTCCAGTTGCGCGACTTCCGCCGGCTCGAGGCGCAGGCGGAGCGCGGCCACCGCATCCTCGATGTGTTCTGGTTTCGAGGCGCCGATGATCGGAGCGGTGACGAATGGCTTATGCGTTATCCACGCGAGCGCGACCTGTGCCTTCGGAACTCCCCGGACGGCTGCAATCGCCGCGACTTGCTCGACGACTGTGCGGTCGGCGTCCACCGTGGATTCGTAGAGTTTGTTGCCGTAGTCATCGGTCCTCGAACGTGCCGTCTCGGTTGCCCATGCGCGGGTGAGGCGGCCGCGGGCGAGGGGGCTCCATGGCACCACTGCAACTCGTTCAGCGCCGCACAAAGGAATCATTTCACGTTCCTCTTCGCGGTACAGAAGGTTGTAGTGATTTTGCATGCTTACGAACGGTGTCCAATGGTGCTGTCGAGCGAGATGCAGGGCCTTGCTGAATTGCCAGGCGTACATCGATGAGGCGCCCAGATACCGTGCCTTGCCGCTCTTCACGACGTCGTGCAGGGCCTCCAGAGTCTCTTCGATGGGTGTCGCGTAGTCCCATCGATGTATCTGATAGAGATCCACGTAGTCGCTTCCCAGGCGTCGCAGGCTGGCATCGATCGCCGCGAATATGGCTTTGCGCGACAGGCCGCCGCTATTGGGGTCCTTGTGCATCGGGAAGTAGACCTTGGTGGCGATCACCGCTTCGTCGCGACGCATGAAATCTTTCAGGGACCGACCCACGATTTCCTCGGATGTGCCGTCGGAGTAAGTGTTGGCGGTATCGAAATAGTTGATCCCCGCATCCACCGCCTGGCGTATCAAGGGACGGCTTTGGTCTTCTGGCAAGGTCCAGGGATGGTCGCCGCGTTCAGGAACCCCAAAGGTCATGCAGCCGAGACATAGCTCGGAAACCTTGAGGCCGGTATTGCCCAGATTCTTGTAATTCATGCCGCATGGTAACTGCTGCAGCGCCCGCTTCCAGTCGCATTTTTCCTGGGCGGACTTCCGGTCTCGCCTCAGCGAAAGGCAAGTTTGAGGGCATGATCGCGTATGTCGGCGGGCCAACTGTCGATGAGCTCCCGGAGCCGCTTCTCATCGTTTGCAAACAGCGCACGCGACGCTTCGTCGAAGTTTGTCAGACCGCCGGCCATGGCCGACATGAAGTGATGGGCCGCCTCCTGTCTCTGGCGGAATTCGTCCCTTTCCTGGTTCGCGCGCCGCGCAGTTTCCACTAGTTTGCGAATGGCCACCGATGCGCCGCCGGGCTGCGAACCCAGCCATTGCCAATGTTTGGGTAATAGCGTGATCTCCCGGGCCACCACACCGAGCTTCGGGCGACCGCGTCCGCGGGGCGGGGGCGGAGAGGCGGGTTGCGCCAAGCGCGTGAGTAGCTCGGAGTCGCTGCCGCGCCCATCGATGTCGATCGCGCGACCGGTGCTGTCGTTGTAGATCGATACCGGCTGTCGGGCGCCGCGATCGATGGCCTTCTTGGCCGCGAGCGCTACCTGATTCAGCGGGCCGGAAGCCAGGCGGCGAGGCCCAATGAATGCCGTAAATTCAATGGGGTGAGGATCGTTCATTACGCTGATTCACGATGATTTTAGGGGTAAATAATACCCGGATAAAATCAGTGCGTCAATATTATCCGGGTATTAATTAGCCCGAGAGGGGGGTGACGCCCGTGCCACAGTTCGCTGAAAACGCTCTTCCGCCGCGCATCGGACAGTTACGTTCCGCGCAATCATCGACACTAATTACGTCGGTGCGGGAAGGTCAGGCGCGTTTCGCGACCGGGGCGGTCAGCACGCGTCGAATGCGCGCGAGCGCATCTTCCAAGGTCTTCATGCTGCAGGCGAAAGAAATGCGGATATGGCCGGGTGCGCCGAAACCCGATCCGGGGACCACGGCAACGCCGGCCTCGACCAAGAGGTATTCCGCGAAGTCATTGTCGTCCTTGATTCCCAACGCACTCATGGCGCCTTCCACCTGCGCGAACGCATAGAACGTACCGGCGCCCGGCAGGCAGGAGATGCCGGAGATGGCGTTCAATCCCGCAACCACGAAATCGTGACGCTCCTTGAATGCCTTATTCATCTCGGCGACGCAACTCTGATCGCCGTTCAGCGCCACCGTGGATGCGCGCTGCGAAATGCTGGAGGCATTGGAGGTGGATTGGCCCTGGATCGTCGCCATCGCGGCCACGATTGCCTTTGGTCCGCCGCAGTACCCAATGCGCCAACCGGTCATCGCATAGGCCTTCGAGACGCCGTTGATGGTGATGGTGCGGTCGTAGAGCTGTGGATTCGCCTGCGCGAAGCTCGTGAAGGGTTCGGTCGCCCAGTAAATATGTTCGTACATTTCATCCGAGGCGATCACCACCTGGGGATGTCGCTCGAGAACGGCTCCCAGCGCCTGCAGTTCGGCTTTGGTGTAGGCGGCGCCGGTGGGATTGCTCGGGCTGTTGATGAACAGGAGCTTGCTGCGCGGCGTGATGGCCGCGCCGAGCTGTGCAGGGGTGATCTTGTAGCCTTGCTCGGGACCGGCATACACGCTGACGGGCACACCGTCCGCCAAGAGCGCCATGTCGGGGTAGGAGACCCAATAGGGCGCGGGGATGACACATTCATCGCCCGGATCCAACAGCGCGGCGCAGACGTTGAAGCAGGTCTGTTTGGCGCCCGAAGAAACCAGAATTTGAGTGCGCTCGTAGGTCAACCCATTGTCGCGCTTGAACTTGGCGATGATGGCGTCCTTCAGCTCAACCGTGCCTTCCACGGCCGTGTAGCGCGTAATGCCCTTGCGAATTGCCTCCACGCCCGCATCTTGAATATGCACCGGCGTGTCGAAATCCGGTTCGCCAGCGCCCAGACCGATGATGTCCTTGCCCTCCGCCTTGAGTTTGGCCGCGCGCGCCGTGACGGCTAGCGTCGGGGAGGGCTTAACCTTTTGAACTCGCTTGGAAAGTGACACGGCCAAGGGGAATTTCCTGTGTTAAAAACGGCGAGCGAGTGTACGAAAATTAGCCGGTTGGCGCTAGATGACATATGTTCGCCGGAACCACCGACCGGCTCACGTCGCCCCGGCTGCGCCTGCCCGGGCGAGTTCCAACATGAGACAATGCCACCATGAGTTTTGAGCTTTTTTCGGATTACCTCCCGGCGGGCGATCAACCACAAGCGATTGAAAAGCTTGTGGATGGCCTCACCAGCGGCCTGGCTCACCAGACCTTGCTGGGAGTAACCGGGTCGGGTAAGACCTTCACCATCGCCAATGTGATCCAGCAAGTCCAGCGGCCAACGCTCGTGCTTGCGCACAACAAGACGCTGGCAGCGCAGCTGTACGGCGAATTCAAGGTGTTCTTCCCCAAGAACTCGGTGGAGTATTTTGTCTCCTACTACGACTACTACCAGCCCGAAGCGTACGTGCCGGCCTCGGATACCTTCATCGAGAAGGATGCCTCGATCAACGAGCACATAGAGCAGATGCGCCTGTCGGCGACCAAGGCGCTGCTCGAGAGGCCCGACTCCATCATCGTGGCGACCGTATCGGCGATTTATGGCTTGGGAGATCCGGAGGCGTACCTCAGCATGGTGCTGCACATGTCTCGCGGCGACCATCTGGAGCAGCGCAAGCTGCTGCGCCGACTTGCGGACATGCAGTACACGCGCAACGAGATCGATCTGCAGCAGGGCACCTATCGCGTCCGCGGTGACGTCATCGACATTTTTCCGGCCGAGTCGGAGCGCGAGGCGGTGAGGGTCGAGCTGTTCGACGACCGCGTCGAGGCGTTGAGTTATTTCGATCCGCTGACTGGCGAGGTGATGCGCAAGGTGCCGCGCCTCACCGTTTATCCGTCGACTCACTATGTGACGCCGAAGGAACGGGTGCACAAGGCGGTCGATGAGATCCGGGAGGAGCTGCGCTCGCGGCTCTTCGAGCTCAATGCAGCGGGCAAGCTGGTCGAAGCACAGCGTTTGCAGCAGCGAACCCTCTTCGATCTCGAAATGATGAATGAGGTGGGTTACTGCGCCGGCATCGAGAACTACTCGCGCTATTTGTCGGGCCGCATGGCCGGCGAGCCGCCGCCATGTCTGTTCGACTACCTGCCGAAGGACGCGCTGCTCGTCATCGACGAGAGCCATCAGACCATTCCCCAGCTCGGCGCAATGTACAAGGGCGACCGCTCGCGCAAGGAAACCTTGGTGGAATACGGCTTCCGTCTGCCCTCGGCCCTCGACAACCGTCCGCTGCGATTCGAGGAATTCGAGCATCTGGCGCCGCAAACCATCTATGTCTCCGCGACTCCCTCGCACTACGAGAGGCGCGTCTCGGCGCAGGTGATCGAACAAGTGGTTCGCCCCACGGGCCTTACCGATCCGGCGGTCGAAATCCGGCCGGTGCGCGCCCAAGTGGACGACCTGCTGTCGGAGATCCGTCTTCGCGCCCAGGCCAATGAGCGCGTCCTCGTCACCACCCTGACCAAGCGCATGGCGGAGGATCTGACCGAGTATTTGAATGAGCACGGGGTGAAGGTGCGCTACCTTCACTCGGATATCGAAACAGTCGAGCGCTCGGAAATCATCCGCGATTTGCGATTGGGAAAATTCGATGTGATTGTCGGCATCAACCTGCTGCGCGAAGGGCTCGACATGCCCGAGGTGTCCTTGGTCGCCATCCTCGATGCCGACAAGGAGGGGTTCCTGCGCTCGGAGGGATCCCTGATACAGACCATCGGCCGGGCCGCGCGCAATATTCAAGGCAAGGCCATTCTCTATGCGGACATCCGCACGGGTTCGATCGAGCGCGCCATCGCCGAGACGGACCGGCGGCGCAACAAGCAGATCGAATTCAACGCTGCCCATGGCATCACGCCGCGCACCATCGTCAAGGCGGTGGGGGACGTGATGGAGGGTGCGCGCTCGGTTCAGGAGAGGGACCGCAGCCCGGACGATGCGTTGGTGCTCGCGCCTGAACAGGCGGTGAAGCGCATCAAGAAACTGGAAGCCGAAATGATGAAACTCGCGCGCAATTTGGAGTTCGAACAGGCAGCACGCCTGCGCGATCAGATTCAAAAGCTGCGCCAGGCCGCATTTGGCGTTCCCAGCACTCGAGCGGGCTAGGGAGGACCTATGGCAAGCGGATACAAGCACACCCCGGAGACGGATCTCGAGAAGACCGATGTATTGCCGGTGCTGCCCGGCACCCTGGTCGATGGCGACGTCGCGGACGATGCGGTGCCGCTCGACCATACGGCCGTCTTGCCAGGCACCGCGTTTGCCTCGCCCCAGATCGTGCAGCCGGACTTCGTCCGGACCGCCGGAGTCGATCTGCCCTCGCTCGCGGAGAGCGTGCGTTCGGTCGAGGAGCGGATTGCACGGCAAAATGCGGAATTCGAAGCCCTGTCCCGGGCTCATGAGCGCACCCGGGACGCCGAGGCCGCGGCGGCGGCGCGCGCCAAGGCGCTTGCCGCGGATCTGGCCGCATCCCGCACCGCTCTTGAGGCCGAACAGTCCCGGTCGCGCGATTTGGAGCGCATATCCGCCGATCGTAACAGCGCCCTCGAGGCCGCCCGCTCGCGGGTCGAAGAGGCGCTGCGTGAATCGGAGCGCTCTCACAGCGAGTCACGCACGCTGCGCGATGCGCTCGCGGCGCGCGACGCCACCATCGCTCAAGTGCTGCATTCCCTCGGCGAGCGCGATGCTCAGTTGTCGGCGCTGCAACAGGAGCATGCGAAGATCGTGCCGGCGCTCGAGGCCACCGCGAAATCAACGTTGCGGCTGGAGGCGGACCTCAAGGCGGTGCGCGCCGATGCGAGTGCGCTCGGAACCGAGCTTGGGGCCAGCCGGCAGATGGTGGCGGCGCTCACCGCGCAGCTCAAGCGCAGCGACACTGAAATCAATGCGACGCGGCACGACTTGGGCTCGGCAAAGATCCAGGCGAACACGTATCTCGAGGTGCTGCGCACGCGTGAGTGGCGGCATGGGTTCGATCAAAATCTGTTTCGTGATTTGGATGCGCAGGTCGGCGCGGCGCACGCCGGCCAGGGAGCACTCGCTCTGGAGCGCGATCGCCTGCAGGGGGAGCTCAAGGCATTGGAGGCGCGCCTGGCCGCCCAAATGCAGGCGGCGGAGTCGGAAAGGACCCGCTTGACGGCGGAAGTGGCCGCGCGCGACCGCGCTGTCGCGGAGGCGCAGGAACGGGGCAGCCGCGATGCGCAAAAAATCGCCGAGTTGCTCGAGGCTGCCGGACTCAAGGAGGCGGAGCATTCGACGCAAATCGCGCAATTGCGCGCCGAGCAGGCGGAGCAAATCGCCCGTCTGCAGTCGGAGGCGGAGGCCCGGGAGCAGGAAATGAGCGTGCTCGTGGCGCACTTGCAGGAAGCGCGGCGACCGATCCAGTCCATCGAAGCCGAAGTCAGGCGCTTGTCCGAGGAACTCGCGGCGAAGAGCGCCGCACACGCAGAGTTCGAGGAGGAGAACCGCAAGCTGCGGGCGGCGTTGGAGCGCACTCGCGGAGCGCTCCAGGAGCGCGAATTCCTCATCCGCCGGCTGGAGAAAAGCGAAAGCAACAACGCGAGCGTGCTCGGACGAATCCAGACCAGCATCGAGAGGCTCGGATCGGTTCCGTTGGGATCGGCCGCGGCGGCGGCCCCGGGCGCAGCGGCGGGGGTGGCCGCGGAGCGGTCGGTCGAGCTGATCAGAATCGGTGGCGAGGGACCGCTGACGCATGTGTTGTCGCGCCGTACGCGCATCGGTCGGGCGGCCGGCTGCGAATTGCAGATCGAGTCCGGCTCCGTCAGCCGCCACCACGCGCTGGTGCTGGTGGGCGCTCGCGAGACGATCATCGAGGACCTTAACAGCACCAACGGGGTGCTCGTCAACGGGCGCAAGGTGACGCGGCACGTGCTCAGCGACGGGGACGCGGTGACGATCGGCGAGAGCCAATTCCGCTATGTCTCGAGGCCGGCGAATCGTGCCGCGGACCAGGGCGCGACGCAGCCTGCGCCATAAGAGTGATTTTTGGCCGAAGATACGGTATCTTTCGCGCCCTTCGAGCGCGCTTAGCTCAGCGGTAGAGCATCACCTTGACATGGTGGGGGTCAGTGGTTCGATCCCACTAGCGCGCACCATCCACGAAGGACGCCGAACCTTCCGAGGTACGGCGGCTCGGGCTCATTCCCTTTGGTAAGATGCGCTTATGCCTGTAATTACACTTCCGGACGGAAGCTCGAGACAATTCGACCGTGCGGTTTCCGTCGCGGATGTCGCCGCGAGCATCGGGCCGGGCCTGGCCAAGGCGGCGCTCGCCGGCAAGGTCGACGGGGTCCTGGTGGATACCTCCAAGCTGATCGAGCATGACGCCAATCTGACCATCGTGACCGACAAGGACCCCGAGGGGCTCGACATCATCCGTCACTCCACCGCGCACCTGTTGGCGAATGCGGTGCAGGAGTTGTTTCCCGACGCCCAAGTCACCATCGGACCGGTCATCGAGGACGGCTTTTACTATGACTTCGCCTACAAGAGACCGTTCTCGACCGAGGATTTGGCGGCGATCGAAAAACGCATGGCCGACATCGCCGCCAAGGACCTGAAGGTCCACCGGCGCGTGTTGCCGCGCGACGAGGCGGTGGCGCACTTCAAGAGAATCGGCGAGCACTACAAGGCCGAGATCATCGCCGCCATTCCCGCCGGCGAGTCGATCAGCCTGTACGGACAGGGGGAATGGGAGGACCTGTGCCGCGGACCGCATGTGCCGAGCACCGGCAAGCTCAAGGCGTTCAAGCTGATGAAGGTGGCGGGTGCCTATTGGCGCGGCGACTCGCGCAACGAGATGCTGCAGCGGATCTACGGCACGGCTTGGGCCAACGACAAGCAGCTCAAGGAATACCTCACCCGGCTCGAGGAGGCGGAGAAGCGCGATCATCGCCGGATCGGCAAGGAACTGGATCTGTTTCATTTGCAGGAAGAGGCGCCGGGCGCCGTCTTCTGGCATCCCAAGGGTTGGGCGCTGTTCCAACAATTGATCGCGTACATGCGCGAACGTCAGAGCGCTGCCGGCTACCAAGAGGTCAACACCCCTGAAATCATGGACCGCGAGCTGTGGGTGAAATCGGGGCACATCGAGACCTTCGGCGAAAACATGTACATGACCCAGACGCCGGATGAACGCACATTTGCCATCAAGCCCATGAATTGTCCGGGCCACATCCAAGTGTTCCGGCAGGGGCTGCGCAGCTATCGAGAGCTGCCGCTGCGACTGGCGGAGTTCGGCAAGGTGCATCGCTACGAGCCGTCGGGTGCGTTGCACGGGCTCATGCGCGTGCGGGCATTTACTCAGGACGATGCTCATATTTTCTGCACCCCCGACCAGATCACTTCCGAGGCGGTCAAAGTCACGGAGTTGATCCTGGGCATTTACCGGGACTTCGGTTTCGATGATGTGCGGATCAAGTTCTCGGATCGTCCGGCGAAGCGAGTGGGGTCCGACGAAATTTGGGACAAGGCTGAGGCGGCGCTGCGCCAGGCGGCTGCGGCCGCCGGCATCGCAACGACGCTCAATCCCGGCGAGGGGGCGTTCTACGGACCCAAGCTCGAGTTCGTGCTCCGGGATGCGATCGGACGGGATTGGCAGTGCGGCACCCTGCAGGTGGATTTTAATCTCCCAGGGCGCTTGGGCGCCGCCTACATCGCGGAGGACAGCCAGAAGCACACCCCGGTCATGCTGCACCGGGCCATGTTTGGATCCTTGGAGCGATTTATCGGGATTTTGATCGAACACCACGCTGGGAAATTGCCCACCTGGCTGGCGCCCGTACAGGCCGTCGTCATGGGAATTACCGAAAGACAGGAGAAATACTGCCTGGAAGTTGCGGAAAACCTGAAAAATCAGGGGCTTCGGGTAGAAACGGACTTGAGGAATGAGAAGGTAGGCTTTAAAATCCGCGAGCATACAATTAAGCGTGTCCCTTTCCTCCTGGTCGCCGGCGACCGCGAGGTCGAGGGTCACACCCTGGCCGTACGCACGCGCGGTGGCAAAGACTTGGGTAGTTTGGGGCTGACGGAGCTCACTGCCTTGCTTTGCGACGAAGTCGCGAGCCGCGGCCGTCTTGTTTTGGAGGATCGCGTATCGCAACGTCGAAGCGCGTAAGGCGCAATGAGGAGATCTCCGCACCGTCCGTGCGCGTGATCGCAGCGGATGGTAGTCAAGCAGGGGTCATGTCACGCGCAGAAGCGCTGCAGATGGCCAGCTCGCAAACACTGGACCTCGTGGAGGTCTCGCCGATGGCGGAGCCGCCGGTGGTTCGTGTCATGGATTTCGGCAAATTCTTGTTCGAACAAAACAAGAAGGCGCACGCGGCAAAGCGCAAGCAGAAGCAGATTCAGGTCAAAGAAGTGAAGTTTCGTCCCGGGACGGAAGAGGCGGACTACCAGGTCAAACTGCGTAGCATCATCCGCTTCCTGACCGAGGGCGATAAGGCCAAGGTGACGTTGCGTTACCGCGGCCGTGAGCTCGTGCATCAGGACATCGGCCGCCGTCTACTGACGCGGATTTCTGAGGATCTCGCCCCGTACTCGGTGGTGGAGCAGAACCCGCTGATGGAAGGCAAGCAGATGATCATGGTGTTCGGGCCCAAAAAGAAGTGAGCGGCAGACCCTAAAGAAGTTTGTCGTCCCGCCTGCAGCGGCACCGTCAATGAATCGCGAGATTCGGCGGGGTGTTTGCGACCAGGGCCATAAAATCAGGAGTCGATCATGCCCAAGTTGAAAACTAAGCGGGCTGCGGCGAAGCGTTTTCGCAAGACAGCGAATGGCTTCAAACGCGGTCAGTCCCACCGTCGTCATATCCTGACGAAAAAACCAAGCAAGCGTAAGCGCCAGTTGCGCCGCGAGATGCACGTCAGCGAGTCGGACGTGAAGCGCATCAAGCAATGTTTGCCGAACGCCTAGAGTCAGGAGATAGCACATGGCACGAGTAAAACGCGGCGTCGTCGCAGGTCGACGGCACAAGAAAATTCTCAAGAAAGCGAAGGGCTATTTCAATGCCCGGCGCAAGGTCTTCCGCACCGCCAAGCAGGCGGTCATCAAGGCCGGACAGTACGCCTATCGCGGTCGGCGCGAGAAGAAGCGCGAGTTCCGCGCGCTGTGGATCACGCGCATCAATGCGGCTTCGCGTCTGTGCGGGATGACCTACAGCACGTTGATCGACGGGCTGAACAAGGCGGGTCTCGCCATCGACCGCAAGGTGCTCGCCGACCTCGCGGTGCATGACATGCCGGCATTCACGGCAATCGCAGAAAAAGCCAAGGCAAGCCTCGCGGCCTGAAGCCGTGGCGGCCCCCCTCAACGAACTCGTCGAGCAGGCGCTCGCAGACTTGGATAAGTCTGCGACGCTTGCGGCTCTCGACGAAGTACGCGTGCGCGTCTTGGGCAAGAAGGGGCTGCTCACCGAACAGCTCAAGGGGCTGGGAAAGCTGTCCGCCGCCGAGCGTCCTGCCGCGGGTCAGCAGATCAACGATGCGAAGGCATCGATCCAGAACGCGCTCGAGATGCATCGCATCCGCCTCGAGCAGGCGGCGCTTGAGAAGGACCTTGCGAAGGGCGCCATCGATGTGACGTTGCCGGGACGCGGGCAGGAGCCGGGCGGCCTGCACCCGGTCACTCGCACCCGTTTGCGGGTCGAACGCATCTTCGCCCAGGCGGGATTCCAGGTGGCATCGGGCCCCGAGGTGGAGGACGATTTCCACAATTTCGAAGCGCTCAACATTCCAAAGAATCATCCGGCTCGCGCGATGCACGATACGTTTTACTTTCCCGACGGACGGCTTTTGCGCACCCATACTTCACCCGTGCAGATTCGCAGCATGCGAGCGCAGCGACCGCCGCTGGCGGTGATCGCGCCCGGGCGCGTGTACCGCGTGGATTCGGACATGACGCACACACCCATGTTCCATCAAGTGGAGGGCATGGTCGTGGGTGAGAACGTGAGCTTCGCCAACTTGAAGGCGATGCTGCACACCTTCGTGGAGCGCTTTTTTGAGCGGTCGTTGGCAATGCGTTTGCGGCCGTCGTATTTCCCCTTCACGGAGCCTTCGGCGGAAGCCGACATCGAGTGCGTGTTTTGCGACGGCAAGGGTTGCCGCGTGTGCAAACAAACCGGGTGGCTCGAGATCCTGGGGTGCGGAATGATTCATCCCAATGTGCTGGCGGCGGCGGGCATCGACAGCGAACAGTGGCAGGGATATGCCTTCGGCATGGGCATCGACCGGCTTGCGATGCTGCGCTACGGCGTGGACGATCTGCGGCTGTTTTTCGAGAACGACTTGCGGTTCCTGAAGCAGTTCCCGTGAAAGTCACCCACTCGTGGCTCAGGGAGTACGTGCCGCTTGCGGCGCCCGCGCGTGTTGCCGAACAACTCACGCTGGCCGGTCTGGAGGTGGAGTCGGTTGATCCGGTGGCGCCGCCCTTTTCGGGCGTCGTGGTGGGGTTGGTGCTCGAGGCGGGGCGTCATCCCGATGCGGAGAAACTCTCCCTTTGCCAGGTTACGACCGATGGCACGAACCGTCTGCAGATCATCTGCGGCGCGAAGAACGTGCGTGCAGGACTCAAAGTTGCCGTGGCGACGGTGGGCGCGCATCTTCCCAATGACGTGATCATCAAGCGAGCGAAGCTGCGCGGTCTCGAATCGAATGGCATGCTCTGCTCGGCGCGCGAGCTGAGGTTGGGCGAGGAGCACGAGGGGATCATGGAATTGGCCGATTCGCTGCCGCTCAATCAGGATTTGCGCGCGGCCCTCGACCTCGACGATGCAGTGCTGGAGGTGAACGCAACCCCCAATCGCGGCGATTGCATGAGCGTGTTCGGCATCGCACGCGATTATGCCGCGGCTCAGGAGCGGCGCTATTTGACCGCCCGCGCCGAGCCCGTGCCGGCGCGCGGCACGCATGTGTTTCCGGTGTCTCTCGAAGCGCCCGCCGCGTGTCCGGTCTTCGCAGCGCGGGTGATTCGCGGCGTCAGGCCGGGCGCGGTGTCGCCCCCATGGCTGCGCGAGCGTCTGCGCCGCATCGGCGTCAACAGCATATCGCCCATCGTCGATGTCACCAATTACGTGATGATGGATCTGGGCCAGCCCATGCATGCGTATGATCTTGCGCGGCTGAAAGAGGGAATTCGCGTCAGGGCGGCGAAGCCCGGCGAACGCCTGACGTTGTTGGACGACAAGGAATACGCACTCGATCCCGACAATGTGGTCATAGCCGATTCGAGCGGCGCGATCGGACTCGCCGGCGTCATGGGCGGCCGCGCAACGGCGATCTCCGATGCGACGAACGATGTGCTGTTGGAAGCGGCGCACTTTGCTCCCGAAGCGGTCGCGGGCCGCGCGCGGCGGCTTGGGCTGTTTACGGATGCCGCGCAACGATTCGAGCGCGGCGTCGATCCGAGCTTGCCGCCCCTTGCCATCGAGCGCGCAACCGCGCTCCTCGTGCAGATCGTCGGTGGAGAACCGGGACCGGTGCAGGTGACCCGCGCTCCCGCCGGCAGCGCGGACTCGGAGGAATGGGTGAACCTGCGCCGCGCGCGCCTTGCAAGAGTGCTCGGCGCAAGCGTGCCCGACGAGGATGTGCAGGCGTTGCTGCGCGCCGTGAGCGGACGCGTCGAAACTTCACCGAGCGGCTGGCGGGTGCGCAAGCCCCCACACCGCTTCGACATCCGGATCGAGGAGGATCTGATCGAGGAAGTGGCGCGTCTGCGCGGCTTCGACAGCATTGCCGAATGCCACGCGGTCGCTCCGCAGATCGCGGGGTCATCCACCGAGTCCCGAGTGGCGAGCGATCGGCTGTTGACGGCCATCGCCGACCGCGGCTACCGTGAAGTCATCACCTACAGTTTCGTCGATCCCTCCCTGCAGCAGCAGTTGTTTCCGGATACTTTGAGTCTGCGGCTGGCAAACCCCATATCCGCAGACCTCGGCGACATGCGGGTGTCGCTGTGGACCGGCCTCGTGCAGACGTGCCGCGAGAACCTGCGGCGCCAGCAGACACGAGTGCGCTTGTTCGAACTCGGCAAGAAATTTCACGTGCGAAATGAAGAGCGCGGCGGCGAACTCGAGGAGATCGAAACGCTTGCTGGAATCGCGACCGGCGCGCGCTGGCCTGAACAGTGGGGCAGCGCGCGCGAGGCACTTGATTTCTACGATGTGAAGGACGATCTGCTGAGCGTCTTGGCGCTCACGGGCGATGAGTCGTCGCTGCACTTTGAACCGGAAACACAGAGTTGCCTGCGCCCGGGGCGCAGTGCGCGCATCTATCGCGGATCGACCCCCGTGGGATGGCTGGGGGAACTTCACCCGCAGGTTGTCAAGGCCGTCAATTTGCCCACTACAGTGTTTCTGTTTGAGCTAGAAACAGAGAGAGCATTTGTATGCAAGCCATTACAATATAAGAAAATATCAAAATTCCCGACGGTGCGCCGCGACATAGCGATCGTGATCGACGAAAGCGTGCCCCTCGCAGTTTTGCAGGAAAATGTTACTGTTAGCGCATCGGGCCTTTTGAGCGAATTGCGGGTATTCGATGTATATCGGGGACCAGGCGTAGAAACTGGACGAAAAAGTATCGCTTTAGGCTTGATTTTACAGGACTCTTCCCGCACTCTTACTGACGTTGACGCGGACGCCGTGGTGACCGCAGTGGTCAAGCGGTTACGGGATGAATTGAGCGCCACAATAAGAGATCAATAAGCATGGCAGCCCTGACGAAGGCAGAGATGGCCGAGGCCCTATTTGATCAGCTGGGCCTGAACAAGCGGGAAGCGCGCGAACTCGTTGATCTATTCTTCGAGGAGATTCGGGCCGCGCTGTCGTCGGGCGAGCAGGTGAAGCTTTCCGGCTTCGGAAATTTCGATCTGCGGGACAAGAACCGCCGTCCAGGGCGAAATCCAAAAACCGGCGAAGAAATTCCCATCAGCGCCCGCCGCGTTGTTACATTCCGTCCCGGCCAAAAACTAAAGGCCCGCGTCGAGGCGTATGCTGGAACCAAGCAACAATAGCGAACTACCGCCGATCCCCGGAAAGCGGTATTTCACGATCGGTGAAGTCAGCGACCTGTGCGGGGTAAAGCCGCATGTGCTGCGCTACTGGGAGCAGGAGTTCCCGCAGCTCAAGCCGGTCAAGCGGCGCGGCAACCGACGCTATTACCAGCGCCAAGATGTGCTGATCATCCGTCAGATACGGAGTCTGCTGTATGAACAGGGATTTACCATCGGCGGAGCTCGAAACCGACTGACCGGCGATGATGCCCAGGTGGATCTCAATCAGAGCCAGCAGCTCATTCATCAGATGCGGCTGGAATTGGAAGAGCTGATCAAAATTCTGCGCCGCTGACTGCGGCACGCAAGCTCTCGAAGCCCAATTGGGCTATCATTCGGTCCCTCGGTCGGGGCGTGGCGCAGCCTGGTAGCGCACTTGCATGGGGTGCAAGGGGTCGCAAGTTCGAATCTTGTCGCCCCGACCAATTAAAACAGAACGTTAAGAGAGCTGCCTTCGGGCGGCTCCTTCGTTGGGGACATCCCAGCCAGCGCGCCGCAACCGCGCGGGCTACGCGGCCGACGTCCCACGCCACCGGCCGTCAGCGAAACCCGCCAAGAGCTTTTTTGCGCGACTCGTATTGAGCTGGTGAAAACAAGATTTCCCCTGAAAGAAGTCGTTCGCACCGACGATTCCCGCCGATGTCACCGATGCGAAGCCCATTGACCAGTCGGCAAATGATCGACTGGCGATCGGCTCCCGGACGATCAACACAGTATTTTTGTGACGCTTGTCGCGCCCGATCCTTGCGTACAGTGAGTCGATCACTTCAGGGTTGCCTTCCAGCACCTGGAAGAAACTTCCTTCTGAATGAAGCAAAATCCTGGTGACATCGAGCTGGGAATTCTTGACTCGCGCACTATCGAGAATGGCTCGGAGTTCCGGGTGATCCATTTGCGATACGGCAGCGCTTGCATAAATGAGATGACTTAGAGAATCCATCAGGATTTCCGTCGGCATTGTTAGATGCGTGGGATGCAGGTGTATTCAAGTCGAGCATGAGATCTTTAGGGTGTCACAGCAGAGGCTGAGAGGAGAATGGGGGCCCGGCGAAGCCAACATCTCCCACGACGACACTGTGGCCAATGAGCCGGTGGAGGGCGATTGCCTTCGCCAGGGCATTGGGATTTACAATAAGTGTTTGGGGCTTGGCCAAGGACTTCGAGGAAAAAACATGGCAATCAAACACAAGGTCGTATCGGAAGAGGATTGGCTCAGGGCGCGCAAGAAGCTGCTGGCGAAGGAAAAGAAATTCCTGCGGATGCAGGATGCCCTGAGTGCTGAGCGGCGAAGCCTACCGTGGGTCAAGGTTACCGAGTCGTACGTGTTCGAAGGCCCCGACGGCGAAATTACAATGGGAGATCTCTTTGACGGCCGCAGTCAACTGATCGTCTATCACTTCATGTTCATGCCCAAGAATGAAGCGGGGTGCCCGCATTGTTCCTTGCGTGCGGACGGGTTCAACGGCATCAACGTGCACCTCAAGCACCGCGACGTGACGATGGTCGCGATATCCCGCGCCCCCTACAAGAAGCTGGCAGCATACCGGCAACGGATGGGCTGGAGCTTTCCGTGGGTGTCATCCGGCGATTCCGATTTCAATTTCGACTTCAATGTGTCCTTCACGGCCGAGGCCATGGCGCAGGGCACCACGGTTTTCAACTATGAGAAGCAGTCGCCGGGCAACAGCGAGCGAGAGGGACACAGCGTGTTTGTGCGGGACGAACGGGGCCGCATCTTCCATACTTACTCGTGTTACTCGCGCGGGAACGAGCCGCTCAATGTTCACTATCACTATTTGGACATGGTGCCGAAGGGTCGGGATGAGAATGGTCGTGGGCCATTCTGGGTGCGCAGACACGACGAGTACGATAAGTAGCGCTGGGCCGCAAAGCCGTCCGCGACTGGCGTGCGCAAATGCCTCAATTATGGCTGGGAGCATCCGCGCGTCGCGCAGGGCTCGACTCGATTTCGGTCAAGGCCGCGGTTTCTATCTTCGACAATTGCATCCGGTCCTTTTGGGTCGTGCTGTAAATCGAGCGCAGCAATGCCCTGTCCCATGACGTCATTTCCATCGGCGGCGCCGTCTCAGATTCGTTGAAAACCTTGAGTATCGTGGGTGCCTCTCCGAGATCCTTGTCCAAATTGATCTCGGCCAAACCCACCAGGCCGATATAGTCCACCAGTTGCCCGAAATTCACCTTGCCGATCTGCAGCGGATCGATGACCACGATTGCGCTGTCGATATTGCGCACCACCGGGAACGTGAGCCGCGAGCCCAACGTGGATGGTCGCACGACGACTGGATAATCGAGCTTGTCCATGCCGACTTCCTCACTTTCGGTCAGTGCGCTGGTGATGGCGAGTCCCGCATCGGCCTCAACATTTTGGACGTTGTACCAGACCCGTACCGGGCGCGACGTTTCGATGAATTGCTTGACGGGCGCGAGCCCATGGACGGTATCGAACAGCCGCGGCTTGCGGCGCCATAGGAGCTTCAGGAACAACCCGGGATCCCTTGCAAAAATTATCAGGAAATTCGCCTTGCAGTCTTCCTTTCCCAAGGGCGCACGGGCCGCCCGCGCGATGTTCGAAAGCCTGAGCAGAACGAATTCTCCTTGCGCGCGGTTCAAGCCCGCAACCAGCGGGCATACAGGATGGTCCCAGCGCAAAAGCGACCCGTCGTATGACCTCGCTATGGCGGAGGATACGAAGGCATTCACATCGTGCTTGAGTTTCTCCGCCTCTCGTTGCCCTTCCACCGTGATTCCCGAAAGCGAATCCGCACCGGCTGCCCGCGCCAGTCCCGCGCTGCAGGCGGCGAGCCCGAGGATCAATGTGGCACGACGAAGTACCGCAGCTGGGAGACGCATGCATGACACCTGCAACGATCGCCAGGCATTCATCGTAGCGCGCCTGCCGTGGCGAGACCAGAGAGCCGGCTTGTTCGCGGAGAATTCAACCCCAACGCAAGTTGCGCAAAATCAATTGAAAGCGGCTCAAGAAATTCTGCGACGGGCGTAACAGAACCGGACCCGGGATCCGGGCGAAGCTCTTCCCCTGCAACCAAGGAGCGCTTCGTGACCGGCTTTGACGTATTCATCGTTTCTTTCTGTGTGGCATTTCTTGCGGCAAGCGATCGGTTCAAGGCGCTGCTCGCCGGGTTGGTTCGTCTGATTCGCTGATTTGGCAGTCCCGCCGCCACGCCTACGCTGCGCGCACCGTAGGGGTGGCATTCCTGAGGGCGAACGACGCGCTATACTTCCGATCGAAAACCAAAGGAGCATAGTTGATGGCGAAAACCGGCCTCGCCGTCGTTTGCCGCGAGTTGGACAGGCCCGTGGTCGTGGAGCGCATCACCGTGGATTCGCCCCGGCGCGGCGAGGTCATGGTCAAGCTCGCTGCGTGCGGTGTGTGCCACTCGGATTTTTCGGCGACCAACGGCACAATTCCGCTGGCGTTGCCGCTGATTTTGGGCCATGAGGCCGCGGGCGAAGTGATCGAGTTGGGTGAGGACGTTCCGGGCCTGAGTCTCGGCGATCACGTCATTTCTTCCTTCATTTACATGTGCGGCAAGTGCCGCTTCTGCGCCATCGGTCGACCGGTATTGTGCATCAATCAGGGCAGGGCCCTGACCTCGCTGCCCGACGGCACCTTGCGCACCCGCGATGCGCACGGGGGCGCCCTCAATATTTTCTCCGGCTGCGGCGTCATGGCCGAATTCGCGACGTTGTCGGCTGAGAACCTCATCAAGATCGACAAGGCCATCCCGCTCGAGTGTGCGGCGCTGGTGGGGTGCGCCGTGACCACCGGAGTGGGCGCTGTCTTCAACACCGCGCGCGTGGTCCCGGGTTCCAGCGTCGTCGTGTTCGGCTGCGGCGGAATCGGACTGAACGTCATCCAAGGTGCGAGCATCGCAGGCGCGGTTCGGATCGTCGCGGTCGACACCCTGCAGAGCAAGCTCGAGATGGCGAGGCAGTTTGGCGCGACCGAAACGCTGCTCGCCATTCCTGGGGAAGACCTCGTCAAACCGATCAAGAAGTGCACCGAAGGCGGCGCGGATTACGCCTTCGAATGCGTGGGCAGCGGTGAACTGGCCGCGCTCGCGTACCGCAGCATCGGCCGCGGCGGCGTTGCCGTCGTGGTCGGAGTGGCAAAGCCGGGCGACTCGACCTCGGTGCGCACGATGACGCTTCCGTTCGAAGAAAAAACGCTGACGGGCAGCTATTTCGGCTCTTGCGTGCCGCGCGTCGATTTCCCGCGGCTGCTCTCGCTGTACATGGCTGGCCGGCTCAAGCTCGATGAGCTGATCACCCATCGCTACCCGATCGAAGAATCGCCGCAGGCATTCGCCGACCTTCAGTCCGGCAAGAATGCGCGGGGCATCATCACGTTCCCGAGCTGACCTACCGGACGGAAGGATGAGCGAATGACGCGCCGCGGCAAGCCTGCCCGACGAACCCGGCGAAGCCGTCGATCTGCGTGAGTACTATGCACTATGCCGGCATCGCTCCGCTGCTTGCCCTGATGGGACTGCATTACGGAGCGGGCTCGATCGATTGACGACACCGCCGGCGGCGGCGCCGGCCCGGCTAAAGCCCCGCGTTCCTCCGGACCGCGAGTGCGATTGCCGACCAGTCGATGTCATCTCCTTCCTGCGCGATGGTTTGCAGCAGATGGTCGCGCAGCAGGCTCAGCAGCGGCATCGGCACGCGGAGCGCCTCCGCCGAGTGACCGACGAGGCGCATGTCCTTGAGACCGAGCGGCGCGGCAAATCCCGCCGGCCTGAATCGATCGTCGGCGAGAATGGCGCCGTACGTGCGATAAGCGGGCGAGTCGAACAGGGTGCCGGTGAGCACCTCAAGCAGCTGCTGCCTGGCAACCCCTCCCTTCTCGGCGAGCGTCATCGCTTCGCCCAATGCTTCGATGGCCGACAAAATCATGAAATTGCCGCAGAGCTTCACCAGGCTGGCGGCGGAGGGCCTGTCGCCCACGTAGAACACGCGTTGACCGACGATGCCGAGCAAGGGACTTGCGGTTTGCAGGTCGGCAGCCTCCCCGGCGGCGACCACGAACAGTTTGGCCGCCGCGGCCGCCTCGGGGCGGCCGAATACCGGCGCGCACATGAATCGCTGTCCGTGAGCGCGATGCGCGGCCGCGATGCGCTCGGCGGTGGCCACGGCAATGGTGCTCATGGAGACATGCAGCGCTCCGGGCCGCAATCCCGCGACGATGCCATTCTCGCCGCCCATCACCGCATCGAGAGCCGAATCGTCCGCGAGCATCGTGAACACGACGTCGCTCCCGTGGGCAGCACTCTTCGGGCTCGCGGCCAGGGTGGCGCCCGCGTCAACCAGCGCGCGGGCCTTTGCGGAAGTGCGGTTCCAAATCGACACCGGGTGGCGCGAGCTCAGAAGATTGGCCGCGATCGCAGCGCCCATGTTGCCGAGTCCGATGAATCCGATGCGCATCGCCGTTGCTCCCATCAGTGAATCCGTGCGGCCGTCATTTCATGGCCCGATATCGGTCATTTCGCGCCGAAAAGGGACCTCACCGTCCGGCGGATGATCGAACTCACGTGCATGCCTGTGACCGGAATACACGGCGGCCGCGATCGTGCCGGGCGCGAGGCAGTCGCCGATGGTCGAGATTGCCACGATGCCGGCGGCAGCAACGGCCGCCGGGATTTCGTTCATCGCTTGAATCAGCTCGTCATTCGGCAGGCGCGAAGTCACCGTGACGATCGTCCCGGCAGGCTGCATCGTCTGCCTCCCGGTATACGTGCACTCGAGCACGCACTGCGAGCCGTCGAATTCGAGAATGTTGAGGCTCGTTCGCACCTCGATGCCGAGTTCGAGCACGCGCTTTTGAATGGCATGCTGTTCGAGCGTGTTGACGGTCCAAACCGACACCCGCTCGGCCGGCGTCACCAACACCACCTCATGTCCGAGCATGCGCAATTTTTCCGCAAGCACCGCGCCCAAATAATAATGATCGTCGTCGAATACGACCACCGGGCCGGACAGAAGTCCTGGCTCGGCGAGCTCGTCGGGGGTGAGCACGCCGTGCGCGGCATCGAACCCGCGAATGGGGCGGGCATTGGCCCTGCCGACGCCATCGCGCCGCCAGCGCGAGCCGGTGGCGAATACCACGCGTGTCGCGCCGAACTCGAGCACCTCGGCGGCGGTGACGCGGCTGCCGCGGAGCATCTGCACGTTCTGCATCTTGTTCAGCTGGTTGAGACGGTAATCCCTCACCCGGGCCCAGGCCGCGAGGCCCGGCAGCCGTGATTCGCGCGTCACGCGGCCGCCCAATTGCTCCTCCGCTTCGGCGAGATGAACCTGATATCCGCGGCGGCCCAGGATTCGAGCGCACTCGAGCCCGGCCGGTCCCGCGCCGACGATGAGGAACGAATCGTTTCCCGAGGAGGGCGGAACGGTCTCCGGGTGCCAGCCCTTTCGCCACTCCTCACCCATGGTGGGGTTTTGAGTGCAGCGGATCGGCGTCATCGTG
This sequence comes from uncultured Gammaproteobacteria bacterium, assembly GCA_963727045.1. Taxonomy (GTDB): domain Bacteria; phylum Pseudomonadota; class Gammaproteobacteria; order Steroidobacterales; family Steroidobacteraceae; genus Bog-1198. The sequence goes on from CAVSES010000001.1 coordinate 685,016, forward strand.
TAGTCTCCGGTGACGCAGACATTGCACCCGATGCATTCGCGAATGTCATCGACATCCCCGCTCTCGATTTTCCGGGGTAGAAACGGATCGGCGATGGATGGCCGGGCGGCTCCGATCATGTCGAGCACACCGCGCCGAATCTGCGACACCATCGCGTCCGGGGAGGTGAAGCGGCCGACGCCGACGACGGGTTTGGTCGTCACGGACTTCACGAACCGGACGAATTCTTCCTGATATCCCTCCGCCGCGAATCGCGAAGTCCTCGAGTCGTTGGGCCAGTCGCTGATGTTGACGTCCCACAGGTCCGGCAACTCCGCGAGCATTTCGACGACCTCGCGGCCCTCGCACCCGGCGCTGATGCCGTCCGGGCCGCGCAGCTCGTCCACCGCGAACCGCACCGCCACCGCGCAATCGGCTCCCACCGCCTCCTTGGTGTCCTCGATCAATTCACGCAAGAGACGGGCGCGATTGAGCAGGCTGCCGCCGTATTCGTCGGTCCGGTGGTTGTGCCGGCTCTGAAGGAAGTGCATTGCAAGTGACAGGCTGTGCCCGGCGTATACGTAGATGATGTTGAAGCCCGCGCGGCGCGCCCGCAAAGCCGCGTCGCGGTGCCATCGGCGGTAGTTGGAGATGTCCGCCTTGGTCATCCCACGGGCCTGCGCGGGAGCGTAGCTCGCCGGATTCGCGATGTGGCTCGGTGCAATGGAGATCTCGCGCGAGTAGAGATTGGCCGCGTTCATTCCGGCATGCACCAGTTCGATCGCGGCCAATGCGCCGTGTCGATGAATGGCGTCCGTCAGCAGAGCAAGGGCCGGCACATCCCGGTCATCCCACAATCGGCCTTCGATGTAGGGGGAAATGTCGCTCGAGGGATGGATCTCCACTTCCTCGGTGCTCACCACCGCCCAGCCTCCTTCGGCCTTCACGCCGCGCATCGCGGCGTGCGCCCGCGGCCGGGCATAACCCATCCCATTGCAGTGGGGGACCTGATAAAAGCGATTCTTGGCGACCACGGGCCCGATCTTCACCGGCTCGAACAAGATATCGAAGCGAGGGTCGCGATTCACGGTGTCATTCTCCGGAAATTCGAACGTGCGGCGCAAAGCGGCGGAAAGATCTCATCGGAGGCGCAGCCGCTCCCCATATCCCGTCAATTCGAGATATCCGCGGCCGGCCAATCGGCGGTTCTCGTAGGCGCGCACGGCGCCTTCCCAATAGATGGCGCCGGTCGACAACCGGGTGTCGTTCTCCTGATCGTCGAACAGCGGCTCAAGATCGAACTCCCGGTCGCCCGCGCGGACATGCCATTGTACCGGGTAGGCGATTCGGGTTCGCGGCGATGTCCAGCGGCGCCCCGCGTCAAAGTCGATGTCGCCGGGCGCAAAGATCTGGACGCGGCCGTCATTGCCGCGCAGCGTGCCGCCGGCCCAACGCGACCCGCCGCTTGCGCCGCGAATGCGGAATGCCATCAGTGCCCCGCCATCAGCGAGGTTGATTCCGATCCAGTCCCAGCCCACGGCCTCGGCGTCGAGATACTCACTCGACCATTCGTGATCCAGCCAGGCCTCGCCGGTCACGCGGTCCGCGCCGCGCGGACGGGCGACGGCGCCCGCGACCCGCAGATGCGGCAGGCTGTAGTAATAGCTCGCAGCCTCCGCAGCGGGACCCTTGCGGCTGACGCCGGAGTCTCCATTGAGGAGAACTCCCTCGGTTTCGGACAGGGTCAGGTCGAACGAGAAGTCCTCGGCCTCGAGCTTCGCCGTGTAAGTTGCGTCCGCGGCACTGCGCTTGAGCGACCAGCGGTCGATCCGCACATCGGTGTCTCCCGTTGCGGCCTCGGCGAGACCCATTCCGGCGCGACGAATTCGTTGGTCCTGCCACAGCCGGCCGTGCTCCGGATCGCTGATCGCGCAATGAGCCATCAACAGCTGATGAGGTGTGAAGGCGCTGGGATTGCCCTCGTCGATGTCGGGCTTGGTGCGAAAAAACGTGATTTGAAACCCCAACGACTCGCCGCGCTCCGTGGTCAGCCAGCCGGTGACGTACCACCACTCGGTGCGAAATTGTGGGTGGCTTCCGTAATCCTCCGGGAAGACCAGGGATTTGCCGCCCGTCACGGGCGCGTACACGGCCGCCGCCGGCGCTGCGGCGGCGACCGCCCAGGCGGTGAGGAGCGCTGCGGCAATGACGCGCATCTCACCAGTCCTCATGGACGGCCTGCACGGCATCCTCGCTCGTGGCGGCGCGGCCGCTCCAAATGGCGGTGACGGCGGCGGCAACCATCAGCGTGAGGCTCAGGATGGAGAGTTGTCCCGCAGGGACCGCGAGGTCAATGCTCCAATTGAAGGACTGTCGATTGATCACGTAGACCAGGACCAGGCTCAACGCGGTGCCGAGCGCGAGCCCATAGGCAACGCCGAATGCGCTCGTCAGGAGGCCTTCGCTCGCCAGCATGCCGACGATCTGCCGGCGGAGCATGCCGATGTGGCGCAGCATGCCGAACTCGGCGCGGCGGGCGAGGGCGGTCGAACTCGCGGCGAAGCTCACGCCGGTGAGCCCGATGATGACTGCGATGACCTCCAGAGCATAGGTGACGGCAAAGGCGCGATCGAAAATCTGCAGCGAGCGTTCGCGCAATGCGGTGCTTGTCAGAATCTCGAGAGAATCGCCCCGTGCAAAGCGGGAGCGCAGCGCAGCCTCGACCTTTGCGCCTTCTGCGCCGCCGCGGAGCCACACCGATCCCTCATTGGCGCTGTCGTCGCCGGTGGCGGCCCGGTACGCTTGACGCGAGATCACGACCGAACCGGAGCTGCGCGCATAATCCCGCCAGATCCCCGCCACCGTGAAACGGCGCGTGCGGCCGGCGAGCGGCAATTCGATCTGACTTCCGAGCCGGTACCCGTACAGGTCCTGCAGCGCCTCGGAAATCCAGGCCGGCTCGGCATTCGCCGGCAGTGGCGCCGCGCTGCGCACCAGGGGCAATTCTTGTGCCGTCTGCGCGGCCGTTGCGCCGCGGGCAATCAATGTCACGGGTGAGCGCGCCGGGTCGAGTAGCAGTTGCCGGGTCCGGCGAAACTCGACGCGCGATACGCCGTCGACCGAGGCGAGTTTTGCCTGGTCGGCGGTCGACCAATACGCCGTGTCATTGCCGAAGGGCACGCGCAGCTGCAGATCGGCGGGCAGAAGTTTGCCCAACCAATGTTCGAACGAGACGCGGAACGAATACACCATGATGGCCATCGCCACCATGAGGCTGAAGCTCACGATGATGGATGCCAAACCCAGGGTGGACAATCCGACGTTTTCACGCAGCTGCGCCACGGCGGTGTCGACGACGACGCGGCGGGTGCGCGGCGCCCATCCCAGCGCCCGCACGGTCAATGTGGGAACCAGGAGCACGGCGCCGAACAACAATGCGGCCACCGCGGCATATCCGAAAATGGGCAATCCGCCGATGGAGGGCAGCCCCGACAGCGCGGCGCCGAGCGCAAGCAGTGCGGTTCCGAAGTACGCACCCGTTCGCGGCGCCACGAGGTAGTGGCCATCGCCGCCCTTCAGCGCGCGGGCCGGCGGCTGGCGCGCCGAGGTGCGGGCAGGCATCCAGGCGCCGATGCCGGCCGCCACCGTGCCCATCACGAAGAATGCGAGCAGCGGCAGCGGCGCGGCGCGAAGCGTGGCCCCTGTGGCGCGCAGTTGTCCGTTGCCGAGATCCCCGGTCAGGAATTGCAGGATTGCGCCGGCCACTGCCACGCCGAGCACGACGCCCACGACAGATCCCGCGACACCGAGGGCGGCCCCCTCGCCGATGAGCACCCGCTGCAATTGCCCTCGCGTAAGCCCAAGCGCGCGCAGCAGCGCGAGCGACCTGCGTCTGCGCAGCACCGACAGGGACTGCGTCGAAAAGACCAGGAAGGCACCCGTCCACAGCGCGACGAGGGCAAGCATGTTCAGATTGACCCGATAGGCGCGCGTGACGGAGACAGCGCGGTCGCGCTCGACCTGCGGGGCGATGGCAAGAACGCCGGCGGGGAGCGTCGGGCCGAGAATGCGGCGAAACGCCTCGACGTCCACGCCCGGCTTCAGACGCAGGTCGATGCGGTTCAGGCGGCCGATTTGATCGAATGTCCATTGCGCGGAGGCGATGTCCATCAGCCCGAGCGGCTGTGAATAGCTTGATTCCGTGAGAATGCCGACCACGTGCAGCGTCTTCGGCGAGCTGCCCACGATGACTTCAAGATCATCTCCACGCCGCAGTTGCAGCTCCCGCGCAGCCTCGCTGCTCAAATAAATGCCGCCGGCCTGAAACATCGCGGACACACCGCCGGCGATATCGCCGATCAGCGCGGGCTGCAGCGCGGAAGCGCGAAACGGATCCACGCCAAGAACCTTGAGCGTGTCGCGCCGTCCGGGCAGAGCCGCTTCCAATTCGAGCAGCGGACTCGCCACGCTTACGGCGTTGTCGTTCGCCATCTTCGCAAACAGCTGTTCCGAGAATCCTTCGCGCGGACCGCGCACGATGACATCGGCCTCGCCCACCAGCCGCTTCGTGGCCAGACCAAATTCGTTCAGGGCCGCGCCGTTGACGAGATAAACCGCTGTCCCGAGTGCAACCCCCAACGCGATTGCCGCCAAGGTGACGAGCAGCCGCATCGGCTGCTCGCGCAATTGCGAGAGCAGCAGCAGGCGCCAAATCGTGTAGATTCCGCCGGATTCGCGCGCAGAGGGCATATTCGGATCAGCCGCCGGCGCCCAGGGGTCTGAGCGCACCGTCATCGAGCACCAAGATGCGATCGGCCGTGTCGGCCGCGGCGCGCGAGTGGGTGATCAAAACGCCGGCGCCCGCATTTTCCTTGACCTGCTCGCGAAGCAGCGCCAGGGTTTGTGCCGCGCTTCGCGGATCGAGGTTCCCGGTCGGCTCATCCGCGAGCACCAATCGTGGCCGATGCACCAGCGCGCGTGCGATCGCAACGCGCTGCACCTCGCCGCCGGACAGCTCCCGTGCGTACCGTCCCGCGAGCGCCGCCATGCCCACCGCCGCCAGCATCGAACAGGCGCGCCGGCCCCGTTCAGGCTCCTTCACGCCGAGAAGATCGAGAGGCAGGGCGACGTTCTGCTCCACGCTGAGATAGGGCAACACGTGAAAGGCCTGAAAGACGAATCCCACGGCCCGTCGCCGCAGGAGCGTCACGCCATCGTCGTCCAGCGTCGACAAATCGACGCCTTCGAGCAGCACCCGACCCGAGTCGGGCCGATCGAGTCCGGCAAGCAGATTGAGCAGCGTCGACTTGCCGACGCCGGACTCGCCCATCACCGCCAGATACTCTCCCCGCCGCAGTTCGAGATCGATGCTCTCGAGGATCGCGGGGCGATCCCAAGAATAGCGTTTGCAGAGTTTTTCGAGCCGCAGAACGGCGGGATCAGCCACCTGACCCCGCACATGTTTCGTGTCCCGGGCGAATCAAGCGGCGTCGACGCCGATCATCGCCTTGACTTCGAGGAAATCGCGCAAGCCGAATTCTCCGTATTCGCGCCCATTTCCGGACATCTTGAAGCCGCCGAACGGCGTTTGCATGTCGCCGTACGCGCCGTTCAGTGCAACCTGGCCCGCGCGGATGCGGTTGCCCACGCGCCGCGCACGCACGTTGTCCTGCGACCAGACGTAGGCCGCCAAGCCGTAGGGCGTGTCGTTGGCGATCTGCACCGCTTCATCTTCGCTTTGATACGGCAGAATGCAGAGCACCGGCCCGAATATCTCTTCGCGCGCAATGGTCATGTCGTTGCGCACGTTGGAGAAAATTGTCGGCTTGACGAAGTACCCCTTCGCGAGACCCTCGGGACGTCCGGCGCCGCCCGTAATGAGGTGCGCGCCTTCGGCGATACCCTTCTCGATGTATCCCTCGACCCGGTCGAACTGCAGTTTGGAAACCACCGGACCGATGGTGGTCTTGTCGGAAGCCGGATCGCCGACGACCACGGTTTCCGCGACACGCTTGGCAATGGCTTCCACCGCGGACATCTTTCCCGCGGGCACCAGCATGCGCGTCGGCGCATTGCAGGATTGACCCGAATTCTGGAACACGTGCAGCACGCTTTGCTTCACCGCGCGCTCGAAGTCGGCGTCGTCCAGCAGGACGTTCGGCGATTTGCCGCCGAGTTCTTGATGCACGCGCTTTACGGACGCGGCGGCATTGCGTGCGACCTCCGTGCCGGCACGGGTCGATCCGGTGAACGACACCATGTCGACATCGCGATGCGAGGAGAGCGGCGCGCCGACGCTCGGGCCGTCGCCGTTGATGAGATTGAACACACCGGCCGGAACGCCGGCCTCGTGCATGACTTTCGCCCAAATAATGGCGCTGAACGGAGAATACTCCGAGGGTTTGAGCACCATGGTGCAGCCGGCGGCAAGCGCGGGCACGACCTTCGCGGCCACCTGATTCATCGGCCAATTCCACGGCGTGATCAAGGCACAGACGCCCACCGGTTCCTGAACGAGCCGGATGGTGCCGCGCATCTCTTCGAATTTGAAGGTCCTGAGCACTTCGATCATGGCGCTGATGTGCCCGACCCCGATCCGCGTTTGCGAGCCCTTCGCGAGCGTGATGGGTGCGCCCATCTCCGTTGAAATCGCCTGGGCAATTTCGTCGTAATGCGCCTTGTAGGCGGCGAGGATCCGCTCCAGGAGGGCCAGGCGCTCCGCCGGAGCGGTCCGCGAGTAGCTCTCGAAGGCGCGGCGCGCGGCGGCGACGGCACGGTCCACATCCTTGGCGCCCCCCATCGATATCACGCCGGCGACCGCCTCTGTGGCCGGATTGATGACCTTGAATTCCTTCGGATCCGCCGGGCCAACCCAGGCACCATCGATGTAGAACTGCCGATTGTCGTAAGTCATTAATTTTCCCCTCGAATATTCCTGTAAACCTGACCGCGATTCTACTCGTTGACGGAGCGTGGCGCAGGCCTGTTGTCGCCGGGCACCGACGGCTGGTGCGGGGCGCCTGATACGCCCAAGACTTGGAGCGGATTTTGCGGTCATAGTTCTCACTCTGAGGCCGGCATTATTGTTAGGCTGCGTGCGCGGAATCCCCGAGAAAAGCCGGACGATCCCGTTTCGATTACAGGCGTTTTGGAGCGAATATGACAAGAATCGCAGGAGTGCTGCTCATGGTTGCCGCGAGCGCCACCGTCAATTTGACGCTCGACTCCGCCCGGGCGGCCGTGCCGGAGTGGAATGCCGCGAGAACGCACGCCATCCAGATCGGTCCGGAAGCCAGTCGATTGATCGTGGGTTTTCGGGCGACCGCCGGCAATGCGGTGGTCAAGGAAGTGCGGGTCCGCGCGCGAGCGCAAAGCATCAAGATCGTCCAGGCCAGGACTTCCGGGGCGGACGTCGCCGGGCTCGTCCAGCGCAGCGGAGTGGCGATGGCGAGTTCCCGGCAGATCACACCCAGCATGCATGTGCTGTTCCTGCAGAAGACGCTCTACGGCGCGGACGTCAACGCGGCGCTGAGGAAATTGAGGGCCGATCCGGCCGTCCAATTTGCGGACGTCGACCAGCGCCGGTACGCGCATGCGGTGCCCAACGATCCTCAATTCGTGCCGACGGCCGGTGCGAGCGGCCAGTGGTTCATGCAGCCGCCCAGCGCGACCGTGCTCACCTTCGGCGGCGTTGCGACACAGGATCTGTCGGCCACGGATGCCGTGTCCGCCTGGGCCATCACCAAGGGCAGCACGGGGACCGTGATCGCCGACGTGGATACGGGAGTGCGCTTTGATCATCCCGACCTGCTGCGCGCGGGCTTCGGCGGACGATTGCTCCCAGGCTACGATTTCGTCGATCAAGACTACAGTCCGAAATCGCCCTACAACGCTCTGGGCACGTTCCTCATCGCCAACGACGGCGATGGCTGGGATCCGGATCCTTCGGATCCCGGCGACTGGATCAACAGCACGGATCAAATGAACCAGTTGTTCCCCTCGAGCACCTGTCCCGTCCAGGACAGCTCGTGGCACGGGACTCGCGTGATGGGGGTGTTGGGCGCGCTCACCAACAACGGTGTCGGTGTCGCCGGCATGACGTGGAACCCGTACCTCCTCCCGGTGCGCGCACTGGGCAAGTGCGGCGGCTATGACTCCGACATCGTGGCCGGCATGCAATGGGCGGCCGGGATGTCGGTGACCGACCCCGCCGGCAATCCGGTGCCGGACAATCCGTTTCCAGCCGACATCATCAATTTGAGTCTCGGCGGCAGCGGCAGCTGCCCGAGTGTGTACACCGACGCCACCACCGGGATTCCAAAGCTGATCAGCATGGGAGTCTTGGTCGTCGCATCCGCGGGCAATGAAAACGGTCCCGTGGATGCCCCCGGCAATTGCGCGGGTGTGCTCGCGGTGGCCGGGCTTCGCAATGTGGGGACCAAGGTGGGCTACAGCAGCTTCGGACCCGAGGTGAGCATTGCTGCGCCCGCCGGCAACTGCGTGGCCTCATCGGGGGCGTGCTATCGGTCCATCGACACGACCTTCAATACCGGCCTGACGGCGCCCGGCGCCAACAGCTACACCGATCAGATCAACCCCAATCTCGGCACCAGCTTTTCCGCGCCCATCGTTTCAGGAATAGCAGCACTGATGCGTGCAGTGAACGGCAACCTGACGCCGCCGCTGTTGATCGCCCGCATCAAGGCAAGTGCGAATCCGTTTCCGCCGAATACCGGAGGTCTGCCGGTTTGTCCGAACTTTGATCCGACCACCCAGGAATGCTCGTGCGTGACGACCCAATGCGGCGCCGGCATGGTGAATGCCCTGAATGCCGTCACCGCCGCGCTCAATCCGATTGCGGTCATCACGGCGACTGCCGGCAACACGTTCGATGCCAGCAGCAGCGTGGCCGCCTGCAACGTCGCCGTCACCCCCAATGTGCCGCTCAGCATCGCCTCGTACGCGTGGTCCGCGACCGGGGGCGTCGCGATCCAATCGGGTGCCAATTCGGCGCAAGTGACCGTGATGCCGACCGGTACTGCGGGCACGCTGACTCTCACCGTGACCGATTCGGTCGGCCATGTGGATACGGGGACCGTATCGTTCTCGGCCTCCGGTGTTGCGACCGTGAACACGCCGTCCTCGGCGGGCACCGCGGGCTCCGCATGTCCGGGTCAGCTGGCGGTCAACCCGGCGGCACCGACCGTGACGGAGGACTTCTCGCCGGCCAGCGTCGGCGAGAATGTCGCCGCGACGCTCACCATTACCTTCACCAATACGAATGCCTTCGCATTGACGCAATCGGATTTCACGGAGACTGCGCCTGCCGGACTGGCCGTGCAGACGTCGCCGGCGCCGACCACGACCTGTTCGGGCGCATCGGGGACGTTGACGAGCTCTGCGAACGCCGTGACCATGGCGGGCGCCATCATTCCCGCGAACGGAACATGCACCATGACCGTCAGCGTGAAGAGCACGGCCGCCGGCACTTACACCAATTCGATCACCGCCAACGCATTGTCGACCGGACCGGCAGGCAGCAGTTCGGGCAGCGCCTCGGCGTCGCTGACCGTCACGGCGCCAAGTAAAAGCGGCGGCGGGGATCTGGATTGGCTCGACGTGATGTTCGTCGTCGGCGTGCTGCTCGCGGGGCGGCGTCACGCGGTTCGCCGATCAAGATAGCCCGCGGCTCGGCTATAATTCACAGTCATGGCCATACCACCCTCATCGCGCGTCATCATTCAACCGGTCAAAACGCATCGCGATGCGCGCGGGAGCCTGTTCGAGCCGCTGGCCGATGCCGAGCTCGCCGACCAGAAGAATGTGCACGTGGTGCTCACCCAGCCCAATGAAGTGCGCGGCAATCACTCGCATCGGACCGCGGTCGAATCAACCAGCCTGATGGGCCCCTGTCTCATCCGCCTCAAGGAGGCGGGAACGATTCGCGACCTGGAGGTGCCGGAGGGGGAGGTCTGGCGCCTCACCATTCCGCCGGGCGTCGTGCATGCGTTCAAGAATACGGGTGACTCCGCGATGGTGCTGGTGTGCTTCAGCACCAATTTGCACGACCCGGCGGGCTCCGACACCGTGCGCGAGCAGATTCTGTAGAGGACCGGTCAGGCGATCGTTTCGAGCTCGTGGCCGCGCTTGAAATCGCGGATGTGCTTTTCCATCCACGTGCGCGCCTGTTCGCTGCGCCTCCGTCTGATCGCCTCGGTGATCCTTCCCTGCGCCGCTTCGATGCGCGCGCGCGCCTGCGGCACGCGATCGATCATGCGGGTGAGAGCCGGCACGAGCAGCATGTTGAGCGGCGCTTGCGAAAGCGCCAGCACCTGATTGCCGCTCGCCGCCGCAACGGCGGTGAAGAAGTTCACGACCGCGGATACGGCGGCCGTCGTGTCGGCCGCTTCCCGCTTGAATCGGGCGCGGGCGCGCACCAGCGCCTGCAGCTGCGCGGAGCTGCGGCGCGTGGCTGCGTACTGCGCGGCCACGGGCTCGATCGCCATCATCGCTTCCCACAGCTCCAGGAAGGTCACATCGTGCAACGCCAGCGCGCGGCTCACCCCGGTGCTGACGCGTTTCGGCTCCGGGCGCGTCACACGCAGCCTCTTCTCGCCGCGCACGCGGCCCAACAGTCCGTGGGTCTCGAGCTCGCGGATCGCCTCGCGAATGGTGGAGCGGTTGACGCCGAATTGCCGCGCCAGGTCCATCTCGGAGGGCAGGGGGTCGCCGGTGCGCAGCGAGCGCGCGACGATGCGCTGCTCGATGACATTCGCAATCTGCCGGTAAGCCGGATGGTCGTCGAGAGGGACGAATAAGTCGGTCACAAAAGGTTCCTACCCCTCTCCGAAGAGTTCGCGACCGATCAGCATGCGGCGGATCTCCGAAGTGCCGGCGCCGATCTCATAGAGTTTGGCGTCGCGCAACAGGCGCCCCGTCGGATAGTCGTTGATGTAGCCGTTGCCGCCCAGCAGCTGAATCGCGTCGAGGGCCGCCTGGGTCGCCGCCTCGGCGCAGAACAAAATGCAGGCGGCCGCATCCTTGCGCGTCGAGTCGGCGCGGTCGCACGCCGATGCCACCATGTAGGCGTAGCTGCGGCAGGCATTGAGGGAAGCATACATGTCGGCGAGTTTGCCCTGCACGAGTTCGAACGTGCCGATGGCCTGGCCGAACTGCCGCCGCTCGCGCACGTACGGCACCGCCACGTCCAACGCGGCTGCCATCAGGCCGAGCGGACCGCCCGACAGCACGACGCGCTCGTAGTCCAAGCCGCGCATCAACACGCTGACGCCGCGGTTCTCCTCGCCGACGAGATTTTCGGCGGGCACCTCGCAGCCGTCGAACACCAATTCGCTGGTGCTCGAGCCGCGCATGCCGAGCTTGTCGAGTTTTTGAGCGGGAGAGAAGCCCTTGAAATCCTTCTCGATGATGAATGCGCTGATGCCTCGCTGACGCGCGTTGGGATTCGTCTTGGCATAAACGACCAGAACGTCCGCCTCCGGGCCGTTGGTGATCCACATCTTGCGGCCGTCGAGCACGTACCGATCGCCGTGTTTGGTGGCCTTGAGCTGCATCGAGACGACGTCGGAGCCGGCTCCCGGCTCGGACATCGCGAGCGAACCCACGTGTTCGCCGCTGATGAGCTTCGGCAGGTACTTGCGCTTCTGCGCCTCGGAGGCATTGAGCGCGAGCTGATTCACGCACAAGTTCGAATGCGCTCCGTAGCTCAAGCCCACGGCGCCCGACGCGCGCGAGATTTCCTCCATGGCAACGGTGTGCGCCAGGTACCCCAGACCGGCGCCGCCGTAATCGGGGCTCACCGTCATGCCGAGCAGGCCCAGTTCGCCCAGCTCCGGCCACAGATCCCGCGGAAACACGTTGCTGCGGTCGATTTCACCCGCGCGCGGCGCGATGCGCTCCTGCGCGAAACGCTGCGCCTGATCGCGGACGGCGTCGATGACTTCGCCGAGCCCGAAATTGAACTCGCGGTATGCGGAATTGGCCATGGTCACCCGTCCCCCATTGTCAGCGCACCCCAAATCGTTGGATAATCGGACTGTCGGACAATTTTGCCACTCTCAGGGCAACAAAGCCAATGGCCCAGATCGTCTCGAAAATCGACATCCGCTCGAAGGAATTCGCCGATAATCGCGCCGCCATGCAGCCGCTCGTGGAGGACTTGCGCGCCACGCTGCGGCGCAACGCCGCCGGCGGCAGCGCGGCTGCGCGTGACAAGCACACGAAGGCGGGCAAGCTGCTGGCGCGGGATCGGATCTCGCGCCTGCTCGATCCCGGCTCGCCCTTTCTCGAACTCTCTGCGTTGGCCGCACACGGGGTGTACGGGGAGGAGTTGCCGGGGGCGGGCCTCATCACCGGCATCGGTCGCATCTCGGGCCGCGAGTGCATGGTGGTCGCCAACGACCCCACGGTGAAAGGCGGCACCTATTACCCTCTCACCGTGAAGAAGCACCTGCGGGCGCAGGAGATCGCAGGCGACAACGAGCTGCCCTGCGTGTATCTGGTCGAAAGCGGAGGCGCCTTTCTGCCGCGACAGGACGAAGTGTTTCCCGACCGCGAGCACTTCGGCCGCATATTCTTCAATCAGGCGCGGCTCTCCGCCCGGGGCATCGCGCAGATCGCGGTGGTGCACGGCTCGTGTACGGCGGGGGGCGCCTACGTGCCTGCAATGTCGGATCACGCGGTCATCGTGCGCAATCAGGGCCGGGTGTTTCTCGGCGGTCCGCCGCTGGTCAGGGCGGCGACCGGAGAGGAAATCGACGCCGAATCCTTGGGCGGCGCGGACGTGCACTGCCGGCGTTCCGGCGTCACGGACTATTACGCCGAGAACGACACGCATGCGCTGGCGTTTGCGCGCCGCGCGGTGGCGCGGCTTCGCGAGGTTCCGGCGAACAGGACCGCCGGCAGCTGCGCCCTCCCGGGCGGCGCGGGGGCGTCGGCGGGCGCACCGGCATTCGATCCTGCGGAGCTGTACGGGATCATCCCGCAGAGTTCGCGCAAACCCTACGACGTGCGCGAGCTGATCGCGCGCCTGGTGGATCGCTCATGGTTCGACGAATTCAAGGCGCTGTACGGCACCACGCTGGTCTGCGGCTTTGCCGACGTCCATGGCTGGCCGGTCGGGATCCTGGCGAACAACGGCATACTGTTTTCCGAGAGCGCTTTGAAGGGCACTCATTTCATAGAATTGTGCTGCCGCGAAGGCATCCCGATCGTGTTCTTGCAAAACATCGCGGGCTTCATGGTGGGCCAGGCCGCGGAGGCGGGCGGCATCGCGAAGGACGGCGCCAAGCTGGTGACGGCCGTGGCCTGCGCATCGGTGCCGAAATACACCATCGTCATCGGCGGCAGCTTCGGGGCCGGCAACTATGCGATGTGCGGCCGGGCCTACAGCCCGCGATTCTTGTTTCAATGGCCTAACGCTCGCACTTCGGTCATGGGCGGGGAGCAGGCGGCGAGCGTTCTCGCGACCATCAAGCGCGAGGCCTTGGAGCGCGGCGGCGGCACCTTGTCCGATGCCGACGAAGAACGGCTCAAGGCGCCCATTCGGGAACAATTCGAGCGTCAAGGCCACCCTTACTATGCGTCTGCGCGGCTCTGGGATGACGGCGTCATCGATCCGCTCGACACGCGCCGCGTCCTGGGACTGGCGCTCGCCCTGACCCGCAGCCAGGACTTTGCGTCCACGCGCTTCGGCGTGTTTCGAATGTGAGGCCGCCGATGCTCCGACGTCTGTTGATCGCCAATCGCGGCGAAATCGTCGGCCGCATTGCGCGCACCGCGCGGCGGCTGGGGATCACGAGCATCGCGGTGTACTCCGAGGCCGACGCCGGAGCGAGGCACGTGCGCAGCGCGGACGAGGCGTACTATCTGGGGCCGGCGCCGGCCGCCGACAGCTATCTCGATATCTCACGAATTCTGGCGCTGGCCGCCCGGGTCGGCGCCGATGCCGTTCATCCGGGGTACGGATTTCTTTCCGAGAACGCCGATTTTGCCCAAGCCTGCATCGACGCGGGTTTGATCTTCGTCGGGCCGCCCGCCTCCTCGATCCGTGCGATGGGATCGAAGAGTGCATCGAAGGCCGCCATGGCAGCCGTCGGGGTGCCCGTGGCGCCCGGCTACCACGGCGACGATCAATCGCCGAAGAGGCTGTTCGCGGAGGCCGCGCGGGTGGGCTTCCCGCTCATCATCAAGGCAAGCGCCGGCGGCGGTGGCAAGGGCATGCAGGTGGTACGGGGCGCGGCCGAAGTCGCGGCGGCCGTCGAATCCGCGCAGCGGCTGGCACGCACCGCCTTCGGCGACGATCGGTTGCTGATGGAGCGGTATTTTCCGCAGGCGCGCCACGTGGAGGTTCAGATCTTCGCGGACTCCCACGGCGGCATCGTGAGCCTCTTCGACCGCGATTGCTCGGTGCAGCGGCGGCACCAAAAAATAATCGAGGAAGCGCCGGCGCCCGGCTTGCGCGAGGAGGTCCGGGCGGCGATGTCGCGCGCAGCCATCCAGTCGGCGCAGGCGGTCGGCTACGTCGGGGCGGGCACCGTCGAATTCCTGGTCGACGAAACGCAGCATTTCTACTTCATGGAAATGAACACGCGTCTGCAGGTGGAACACCCGGTCACGGAGTCGATCACCGGCATCGATCTCGTGGAGTGGCAGCTGCGCATCGCGCAGGGGGCGCGCCTGCCGAAGCTGCAGGGCGAAATCACTCAACGCGGCGCCGCCATGGAGGCGCGCGTGTACGCCGAGGATCCCACGCGGGGGTATCTGCCGAGCGTCGGCCGCATCGCGCACCTCAAATGGCCCGACTCCGTGCCCGGGCTGCGGCTCGACATCGGCTATGACGCCGGCGATGAAGTATCGACATTCTACGATCCCATGCTGGGCAAGGTGATCGCATGGGGCGAGACCCGCGGCGAAGCGGCCGATCGGCTGCGCCGTGCCCTGGATGAATTCGAGATCGCCGGGGTGACCACCAATGCGGCGCTGCTGTCCAGTGTGCTCGCGGACGAGGAATTCCGCCGCGGCGGCGTCGCAACGAATTTTCTCGATCTGCGCCGCGCCGCGCTTTCCTTCGGCGATCCTGCAGCGAACGAGGCCGATGCGCTGCTCGCCGCGGTCTGGTGCGCGACCCGTGAAACCGGTGCTGATGCATTGTGGGCCGACACCCGCGGCTGGCGCCTGGGCGCGGTCCCGAAAAGCGTCTGGCAGTTCGCAGAGCGGACCGTGGTGGTCGAGTTCTCCGCCGCCGACAGCTGTCGGGCCGAGGTGGGCGGGAGTGAATATGCGGTGCGAATCGTGGCGCGCAGCGCGGGGTCGCTGGATGCGGAACTGGCGGGGCAAATGCAGCATCTTCGCGTCATCGAGGCGGATCATGAACTTCATCTGCATCGAGGCGGCCGGCACGTGGCGCTGCGCTTGAGGCGCACCGAAGACGCCCTCGAGGTCAGCGCGGGTGCGGAGGAGGGCTCGCTGCTCACGCCGCTGCCGGGAACGGTGGTTGCGGTGCATGTGGTGCCCGGCCAGAGCGTCGCCCGCGGCGCACCGCTCGTGACTGTCGAGGCCATGAAAATGGAGCACACCCTCACGGCGCCATACGCCGGAACGGTGACGCGGGTTGCATTTGGAGTGGCGGATCGCGTGGCAGCCGGCGCGATCCTGGTGGAGCTCTCGGCCGCCTAGGCGACTTGCGCGGCTGCGGCCTGTACCGCGTCCGCGGCGAGCGGCGGCAGCGTCACTTTGAAGCGGGTCTCATGGCCCATCAGGCTGGCCAGCGCAATCTTGCCGCCGGCTTCATGCACGTAACGGCGCACCAGCGACATGCCCGTGCCATGCGCAGCTTCGCCGGGCGCCGAGTTCATGGTGCTGTATCCGGACTTGAATATCAATTTGATGGCCTGGCGATCGCGCAGACGCGCCGCCGCGTCTTCCGTGATCAATCCCTTGGCGATCGCAGTGGCGCGGACTGCATCCGGGTCGAGGCCGCAGCCGTCGTCCTGGAAGTGCAGTTCGAAGCTTTGGTCGGGCATCGACTTGAATTCAAGGTGCAGGGTGCCATGCGGCGGTTTGCCCGCGCCTTGACGCGCTGCGGGGGATTCGACACCGTGCATGACGGCGTTGCGAATCAATTGAATCGAAATGTTCTTGATCGCCGCCTGATACCTCGGGGGAACGAGCTGCATGCCGATGCACTCGAGCACGACGGTCTTGTTGTGTTCTTGCGCCACCAGTTCGGTCAGCGCGGTCAGCGTGCTGTCGAGGCTGCCCGCCTGCGCCATGCGCTGCGGCCTGGGGAGCGCGGATTTTTGCGCCATTTCTGCCAGGAATTTCGGTGCTTCGATGATCTGCGTGCCGTTCTCCGTCATCCGCGGTTCTGGTGCCGCGGCCTCCTCCGGCGCGGCCGCACTCACCTGCGAACTCAAGGATCGCAGCAACGCGAATTGCCCGTAAAGCTGGTCCAGCTTGACGGCGAGCGGCAGGAAATCACTGCCGCTGAGTGCGCCCCGGCTGCGCAATTCCTGCAGAGCATCCTCCAGCAGGCGAGCCGCGTCCGCCAACCCGGTGAGCTTGAGCGCGGCGGCATCGCGGCGGACCCGATCGACTTCGCCCAGCATCTCCTCGAGTTTGCTGCGGAACGCATCCGCCTCGCGCGCCGGCTTCTTCAGCACTTCGTCGATGGCGTTCATCGAGGCGTCGGTGCGCTGCAGGAATGCATTGAAGCGGGTTCCTCCGGACTGAAGGACGCTGCGCAATATTTCGCCTTGCGTGCGCATGTGAGTGCGCAAATCCTCGAGTTCGCGGTTCTGCTGCATGCGGGCGGTGATGTCGGTCACGTGCACCAGCCAGGCGCGCGGTTCGCGGGGCAGATCGACCGCATTGAATTCGAACGAATAATGCGCCGCCTCGAACGTGCCGTCCGTATTGACGAGCCGGACCTCCACATCGCGCAGCGGATTCTCCTGCGCGGCGTCGCCCGCGGCCGTCGCGTCGAGCAGTCGGGTCATGAAGGTTCGCGCAGCGCTCAGAGTCTTCGCCGTGACCACCGGACCGATAAGTTTTTCGAGGGTCAGGTTGGTGAAATCCTGACGCCGAAACAGCGCTCCCAGCGAGGCCGATACCTGCGGCAGGATCTTGCCTTTCGCGTCGAGCAGAAAGAGTCCCGGCGCGCTCCCCTTTAGAATGGCATCGGTCAGGCGGCTACCGGCGCTGATCAGCTCCTGCTTTTCGCGCTCATGACGTTTGATGGAGATGAACATGCTCGCACAGCGTGCCAAAGGCTTGCGGGAGGGGGCTTGATGGCAGTCACAGCCTTTGGATCGCCGGCAATATATGTTGCGGCGAGTCACGGCCGAGTGAGACGCCTGTCACAACGCTGCCCGCCTTAAGATAAATCTAAGCGACAGCCGCCGCCAGGGGCCCCAAATCCGCGAGCAATTCGTCGGCGGATGCATAACGGGCGCTTGGCTGCTTCGCCATCAGGCGATCGAGCAGCGGCTGCTGCATTGCCGTGCTTTCCGGCAGCACGGGCACCGGGGAACTCGCGTGTTGGGACATGATGGCCATTGCGCTGCGGCCGCCGTAAGGTCTTTGTCCGGTGAGCATTTCGTAAAACATGACGCCGAGACTGTACAGATCCGTGCGCACATCGACCCGTTGGCCCTGCGATTGTTCCGGACTGATGTAATACGGGGAGCCGAGCACCTGACCGACGCCGGTGGTACCTGCGTCGTCCATCGAGCGGCGCGCCAATCCGAAGTCGATGAGCACCGGCGAGTTGTCCTCGCGCAGCATGACATTCGCGGGCTTCAGATCGCGGTGCAGAATGCCGAAGACGTGGATGACCCTGAGCGCCTCGGCGATGGCGCGAAGATAATACAGGCTCTCATCGACGCTCAAGGGATTGCGCAGGCGGTCGCGCAGGTCCCCACACGGGAAATATTCCATCGCCAGATATAAATGCAGGGGCAGGGAGCCGAAATCATAGATCTCGGCGATGGCGCGGTGCGTAATGCTGGAGATGATCTCGTATTCGCGCTGGAATCGTTCGGCATCGTCGATTTCCCGGGAGGATTCGCCGCGGTTCATGACCTTGAGCACGACGTTGCGCCGCAAGCGTTCGCTGCGCGCCAGAAAGACCTGGGAGAAATTACTGGTGGCGATTTCCTTGACGATGGAATAGCCCGGCACTTCGATGCCCGAGCCTTCGGCGGCCGGGGGAATCAACGCCTTCGCCGCCTGCTCGGCGGCGCGGCGTTTGGACCATGCTTCCTTGATCGACCCCAGCAGTTGGTCCCTGGTAATGCGCGCAATCGGCAGATAATCCTTGGCGCCGCTCTTCATGGCACGGACGGCGGAAATTTCGCCACCGTTGTCGGCCAGTACGATGCAATGCAGTGCAGGCTGTATCTGCAGCATCTGCATCATATGGTCGAGGACCGCGCCGGCCGCCGCCGCGTCCGCGAAGTCGATCTGCAGTATCGTCGCATCCGGGGCGCGTTCCGAGATCAGCCGGTTCAAGGGCGCGGTCTCGCCCGCCGGCATGGTGATGACCTGGGCATTCGGCCAATGGCTGGTAACATGGTGGGTAAGCCATTGCAGGCGCTTGTTGTCGCCGCCCACCACCAGCAAGTTTGGACCGGTCGGGTCTGCCATAGATAAGGTCTGCTACTCGGAAAGCCAGCCTAACGCGTGAGGGGCCGGGCTGGCATGTCGGGATTTCACATTTTGCGGTTCCTCAAGGGCGTCCGGAACCAATAGGCCGTCCAGCGGGTCTGATTGGGTTTCGCGAGTCAGTCGTTTTAACGAGGTTTTTTAATGGGTAGCTTCAGAACCTGGTCGCTTGCACTGATTGCGGGCATCTTCGTCGTGGTCGTGGCACATGAGCGCTCGAGTGCCGACACGGGCCTGGCGGGCTCCCGTGCCGCCCTGGCCGCCGCGCCGGTTCCGGTGACGCCTGCGCCTGCCGCCGCACGGGTGACGGGGCTGCCGGACTTCTCCGGATTGGTCGCGGAGAACGGCGCCGCGGTGGTCAATATCAGCGTCGTGCAAAAGGCGCCGAAGATGGTTCCAGGGATGCCCGTCGCCCCGGGCGAGCAAGGCGATGACGATCCGCTGTCGCAATTCTTCCGCCGCTATCAAATGCCCGCCCCCGGCCACACTCCACCCATGAAGGGAATCGGATCGGGGTTCATCGTAAGTTCCGACGGCTACGTTCTCACCAATGCACATGTGGTGGACGACTCCTCGGAGGTGACGGTCAAGCTCACCGACCGGCGGGAATTCGTCGCCAAGGTGGTCGGAGTCGACAAGCGCAGCGACGTGGCGCTGATCAAGATCGCCGCGACCGGCCTGCCCACCGTCCACTTCGGGGATTCTTCGCGCCTCAAGCCCGGTCAATGGGTGATTGCGATCGGATCACCGTTCGGCTTTGAAAACAGCGTGACCGCGGGCGTCGTGAGCGCCACCGCGCGCCCTCTCGATGAGAACTATGTGCCGTTCATCCAGACCGACGCTGCGGTCAATCCTGGCAATTCGGGAGGTCCGCTGTTCAATGTCGACGGCCAGGTCATCGGCATCAATGCACAGATTTACAGCCGTACGGGCGGCTACATGGGCATGTCCTTCGCCATCCCCATCGATCTGGCGTTGAACGTCAAGAATCAATTGATGACCAAGGGCAAGGTGAGCCGCAGCCGCATCGGGGTTGCGGTTCAAGAAGTCAACCAGAAGCTGGCCCAAACATTCGGTCTGGGCACACCGCACGGCGCGCTCATCAGTTCCGTGGATCCCAAAGGCCCCGGCGAGCGCGCGGGCCTCAAGCCCGGCGACGTCATCACCAGCGTCAACGGCCACAACATCGATCATTCCTTCGATCTTCCGACGATCATTGCCGACATTCCCCCCGGAAGCGAGGCGCACGTCGGCATCTGGCACGATCGAAAGGCAGAAGAGATCTCGGTCAAAACCGTGCTGCTCGACGATGAAGCGACGCAAACCGCGCGCAACGAGGGCGATGAGAGCGGCGGCAAACTGGGGCTTTCGGTGCGCCCGCTCGATGCCAAGGAACAGCAGGAACTGCATACGAAGGGCCGATTGCTGATCGAAGACGTTTCGGGACCGGCGCTGGCCGCGGGTTTGCAGGCGGGCGATGTGGTATTGGGCGTCAATGGCGCGAATGTCGCGTCCGTGGCGGATTTGAAGCGCGAGGTGGCGCGCGCGGGCCATAGCGTCGCCTTGCTGATCCAGCGCGACGATGCTCAGATCTACTTTCCCGTCGACATAGGGTGACGGATCAGGCCTAATTCCGGCGTGCAAGCCGCCAGTCCCCTATTTCCCAGCCCCAAAGAGAATCTCGCTGGCTCCGCGCCGGCGAAGTTCCTGCCGACCAGCCGCGCGGAAATGGCCTCGCTCGGCTGGTCGCAGTGCGACATCATCATCGTCACCGGCGATGCCTACGTGGATCATCCGAGCTTCGGCATGGCCATCATCGGGCGGTTGCTGGAAGCCCTGGGATTCAAGGTCGGCATCATTGCGCAGCCGGATTGGCACGATACCGGCGATTTCCAAGCCTTGGGTGCACCGCGCCTGTTCTTCGGCGTGACCGGCGGGAACATGGATTCGATGGTGAATCGCTATACATCGGATCGGCGCGTCCGCAGCGACGACGCCTACACGCCCGGCGGTCACGGCGGCAGGCGCCCGGACCGCTGCGTCATCGTTTATTCACAGCGAATCCGCGAAGCCTACAAGTCGGTTCCCATCGTCATCGGCGGCATCGAAGCCAGCCTGCGGCGGATCGCGCATTTCGACTATTGGTCGGAACAGGTGCGCCGCTCGGTCCTGGTGGATTCGAAGGCGGACCTTCTCGTCTTTGGCAATGCGGAGCGCCAGATCGGCGCCATCGCGCAACGGCTGCACGCGGGGGAGACCGTCGCCGATCTCACGGATCTTCGCGGCACGGCGTACCTGCGCCGCGGCATGCCGTCCGGTTGGGTGGAAATCGACTCGAGCGAGTTGGACAGGCCGGGACCCTTGAATCCGCCGGTCGATCCGTATGCAAGCGAGGAGGAGCGCCGGACGGTATCGCAGGCTGCCGCGCCCGCCAAACCGGCCGATGCTGCGCCCGCGCCTGTGGCGGTTGCCCCCTCGGAAAAGATCGTGAAGTTCTACCGCAAGGTTCCGAACGCGCAGCGGGAACGCAGCGTCATCCGCCTGCCATCCTTCGAGCAGGTGAGCCGGGACTCCGTCCTGTACGCGCATGCATCGCGCATCCTGCACTTGGAGTCGAATCCCGGAAATGCGCGCGCGCTCGTTCAGCGCCACGGCAGCCTGGAGCTGTGGCTGAATCCGCCGCCGATTCCCTTGAGCACGCCGGACATGGATTCGATCTATGAGCTGCCGTACGCGCGGCGGCCCCACCCCTCGTATGGTCCGGCGAAGATTCCCGCGTACCACATGATTCGTTTCTCCGTGTCGATCCAGCGTGGCTGCTTCGGCGGATGTACGTTCTGCTCCATCACCGAGCACGAGGGCAGGATCATCCAGAGCAGATCCGAGGATTCGGTCATCCGCGAGATCGAGACCATCCGCGACACGGTGACCGGCTTCACGGGAGTGATATCCGACCTCGGCGGGCCGACGGCGAACATGTACCGTCTCCACTGCAAGAGCGCCGCCATCGAGTCGGCGTGCCGCAGGCCCTCCTGCGTATTTCCGGGCGTGTGCCCCAATCTGAACACCAACCACGCGCCGCTCATCAATCTGTACCGCCGCGCCCGCGCCATCAAGGGCGTCAAGAAGGTGCTGATCGCCTCGGGCGTGCGTTACGACCTGGCGATCGAATCGCCGGAGTACGTCCGCGAGCTCGCTGCGCATCACACCGGGGGCTATCTCAAGATCGCCCCCGAGGCCATCGGCGAAGGGCCGCTGTCCAAAATGATGAAACCCGGCGTGGGCGCCTATTACCGGTTCAAGGAACTGTTCGACAAGTATTCGAGGGAGGCGGGCAAGGAACAGTATTTGATACCGTACTTCATCGCGGCGCATCCGGGCACCCGCGACCAGGACATGCTGGAGCTTGCGTTGTGGTTGAAGAAAAACGGCTTTCGAGCCGACCAGGTGCAGGCGTTCCTGCCATCGCCGATGGCCACCGCCACCGCGATGTACCACTCGGGCAAGAATCCGCTCAAACGCATCAGCCGCAGCAGCGAAGAGGTCGTCATACCGAGAGGGCTCAAAGTGCGCCGGCTGCACAAGGCCTTCCTGCGATATCACGATCCGCAGAATTGGCCGCTGCTGCGCGATGCATTGAAGCGGATGGGGCGCGCGGATCTGATCGGCAACGGCAAACACCATCTCATTCCGGCATACCAACCCGTGGCGTCGGCGGCGGGGAGCGGGACGGGGCGTCCCGGCCGGGCGTTGCCGTTTCGGACGCAGCACACCGGTCTGCCCAAATCCGGACGAGCCTCCAAGCCCAAGCCGCCCGCCGGCACGGCCAGGCGCCGGGATCGGCCTTGAACGGGGCGGACGCCACGGTCAATACCTGGGGTAGGCTCCCATGCGAACGGAATCGCTTGCTAGCCTCCCCGCGCTGCGATTAAAGTTCCGGGCTGTCTAGCGGTTTCCCACCGCAATTCATCAACTTATATGGATTTGGGAGCGATGAGCCCGCCGTTGGGATGCGGGCGCGTGCAAAACATGGACAACTGGATCGTACACAAATTCGGCGGCTCCAGCGTCGCCGACGCCGGCTGCTTCCGCCGCGTCGCCGATATCCTCGAGGCATCGCCCAATCCGCGCGAGGCAGTCGTGCTATCCGCCTGCCGCGGCGTGACCGACGCGTTGCTCGCCCTGGTCGCGCTGGCGGAGAAGCCCGGCGGTGATTTCATGCCGGCCATCGACGCGCTGCGAGCGCGTCACTTGGAGCTCGCGGCATCCTTGGTTTCGAGCAGCGCATGCGCCGCCTATCGCGAGCAGATCGAACGCGATTGCCGGGACATCGCCGGCATGCTGCAAACCGTGCGCCTGATCCGCTCGTCGACGTATTCGATGCGCAACGTGATTTCCGGCTATGGCGAAATCTGGTCCACCCGGTTGTTCGCGCCCTTCCTGCGCGAGCGCGGGCGCATCAGAGGCGAGGTGCTCTGGATCGATGCCCGGGACGTCATCATCGTCGAATGGGGTTCGCTCGGGCCGGCGGTGCAGTGGGCGGTGAGCGAGGCGAATCTGAAGCGCCTGGTGCCGCCGGGTTTCACCGGTCGCCTGATAGTGACCGGATTCATCGCGAGCACGGTCAAGGGGATTCAGACGACGTTGGGCCGCAACGGCAGCGATTTTTCCGGCTCCATATTCGGCGCCTTGCTCGGTGCCTCGGAAATCGTCATTTGGACCGATGTCGACGGCGTGCTGTCCGCAGATCCGCGGCTGGTCCCCAACGCCCAGGTCATAGACGAGCTGTCGTACAACGAAGCGATGGAACTCGCCTATTTCGGCGCGAAGGTCATCCATCCCCAGACCATGGAGCCTGCGGTCGCACGCGATATTCCCATCTACATCCGCAACACGTTCGCGCCGCAGAAGCGCGGCACTCTGATATGCGCACATCCCAAATCGGCGCTCACGGTCAAGGGAATCACGACCATCGATCCTGTCGCCCTGGTGAACCTCGAGGGCGCGGGCATGATCGGCGTGCCGGGAACCGCGCATCGATTGTTCGGCGCGCTGCGCGATTCGGGCATCTCGGTGATATTGATCTCCCAGGGCAGCTCGGAGCACTCCATCTGCTTCGCCATTCCCGAGGCGCAGGCGGCGCGGGCGGAGGAGGCGGTGCGGCGCGCATTCGATGCGGAACTGCGCGACGGGCAGATTCAGCAGGTGCAAGTGGGCCTCGGGCTGAGCATTCTGGCCGTTGTCGGCGACGGGATGGCGGGAGCGCACGGCGTCGCGGCGAAGGTGTTCAATTCGCTGGGCGATGCGGCCATCAGCGTGCGGGCGATCGCCCAGGGCGCCTCCGAACGCAACATCTCGGTCGTGGTGGACGGCAAGGTTGCCGCAAAGGCGCTGCGCGCCGTGCATGCCGCGTTCTATCTGTCGCCGAATACGCTGTCGATCGGCCTGGTCGGACCGGGCACGGTCGGCCGCGTGCTGCTGGCGCAGATTGCGAGCCAGATCGAACGCCTGCGCTCGCTGAATCTGGATTTGCGGGTTCGCGGCATCGCCACTTCCAAACGCATGCTGTTGGAGGAGGGCTCGGTCGACCTGGATCGCTGGGCGCAGCGGTTGGCTGAAGCGGGGGAGCCCCTGGATCTGGAGAGATTCGCCGATCACGTGCAGGCCGACTACATACCGCACACCGTCATCGTCGATTGCACGGCGAGCGCCGACGTGGGCAATCACTACGTCGCCTGGCTGACGCGCGGCATTCATATCGTAACCCCCAACAAGAAGGCCAACAGCGGCTCACTGCCGTATTACCGCGCCCTGCAGGGGGCGCGGCGCGCCTCGGGCACCCATTACCTGTACGAAGCGACGGTGGGCGCCGGCTTGCCGATCATCCACACGCTGCGCGACCTGCGTGAAACCGGCGATGAAATCACCCGCATCGAGGGGATCTTCTCCGGCACGCTCGCGTACCTGTTCAATGTTTTCGACGGCCGGGAATCCTTTTCCTCGATCGTGCGCGACGCCAAGGCGAAGGGGTACACCGAGCCGGATCCGCGCGATGACTTGTCCGGGATGGACGTCGCGCGCAAGCTCATCATCCTGGGCCGGGAAATGGGGCTCACCCTGGAGATGTCGGACGTGCGGGTGGAAGGTCTGGTGCCCGCGGCGCTCGAGAAGTGCGGAGTCGAGGAGTTCATGGCACGCCTGCCGGAATTCGATGCGGCGATGGCGGCTACGCTCCAGGACGCGCGGCGCAAGAACGAGGTCCTGCGCTACGTCGGGCGGGTCGACTCGGACGGCAAGGCAACGGTGGGGTTGATGCATCTTGACGTCAAGCACGCTTTCGCGAACATCGCTCTCACCGACAATGTCGTTCGATTCGCCACGCGCCGCTACTGCGACAATCCATTGATCGTGCAAGGTCCCGGTGCCGGTCCCGAGGTGACGGCGGGCGGCGTGTTCTCGGACCTGCTGCGCCTGTCCGCCTATCTGGGAGCTCACCTGTAATGCTTACCGACGTCACCGCATTTGCGCCGGCCACGGTTGCCAACGTGGGCATCGGATTCGATATCCTGGGTCACACGGTGGAGGCCGTGGGGGACCGGGTGCGACTGCGCCGGATCGAGGAGCCCTTGGTGCGCATCCGCTCCATCACCGGGATCGCCGGTGATTTGCCGGTGGAACCCGCGCACAACACGGCGGGCCGCGCGGTGCAGGCCATGCACGCCGAACTCGCGCTGGAATTCGGTTTTGAATTGGACATCGAGAAAGGCATTCCGCTCGGGTCAGGTTTGGGCGGATCGGCCGCCTCCGCGGTGGCCGCGGTCGTGGCTGCGAACGCGTTGCTGGAGACGCCTCTGCAGCGCCTGCAGCTGCTGAAGTTTGCGATGCAAGGGGAAATAGTGGCGAGCGGATCCGCGCACATCGACAACATCGCGCCGTGCCTCTTCGGGGGGCTGACACTCACCGTCGGCATCGACCATCCGCGGGTGAAGCAGATTCCGGTTCCCCCTTCGGTGCGCTGCGTGCTGGCCCATCCGCACATGTATCTCGGCACCCGCGAGGCGCGTGCAATCCTCAAGACCGATGTCACCCGATCCGATTACGTTTGGGCGAGCGCCAACCTGGCCGGATTCATCAGCGGCTGCTATTCGAACGACCTGGACATGATTCGCGATTCCTTCAAGGATGTGATCATCGAGCCGCAGCGCCACTCCTTGATCCCGGGATTCAAAGACGTGCAGCGCGGCGCCATGTCGGCCGGGGCCCTCGGTTGTTCCATTTCCGGGGCGGGACCGACGGTGTTCGCGTGGGCGGAAGTGCCATATGCCGAAGCGGTGCGCGGCGCCATGGTGGCCGCGTTCGCCGAGCACGGTCTGCAGTCGGATTATTGGATTTCCGGAATGGAGAATTATGGGGCGAGAGTGGTGAAGGCCTGATGTCGGAATTGAGATTCGCGAGTTCGCGCGGCGCCGCACCCCCGGTTCGACTGAGCGAGGCGATCTCGACAGGCCTGGCGCCCGATGGCGGCCTGTACATGCCCACGCGCCTGCCCACGGTCGATCCGGCCGGTTTTGCCGGTGTTTCCGGATTGCCGCAGATTGCGCGCGGGGCGCTCGCCGGCTTTTTCGCCGGCGACCGGCTGGAGCCCCTGCTCGGCGAGATTGCCGACGCCGCGCTCGATTTGCCCGCGCCGACGACCGCGGTCGCGGCGTGCGCGGACCCGCTGTTCGCGCTCGAGCTATATCACGGACCGACCGCGGCGTTCAAGGATTTCGGTGCGCGCTTTCTGGCGGAGTGCCTGCAGCGTTTGGAAACAGGGGCATCGCAGCCTCTGACGATCTTGGTGGCGACCTCGGGGGACACCGGAGGAGCCGTCGCCGCGGCGTTCCACCGGCGCCCCTGGGTACGCGTGGTGATCCTGTACCCTGCAGGCCTCGTGAGTCCGCGGCAGGAGCAGCAACTGACGTGCTGGGGAGAGAATGTTTCCTCGCTGCGGGTCGCCGGCACCTTCGATGATTGCCAGCGACTGGTGAAGGAGGCGTTCGGTGATCCGGCCTTGAGCCGGCGGCACCGCTTCAGTTCCGCGAACAGCATCAACATCGGGCGGTTGCTGCCGCAGATGGTCTACTACGCCGCTTCCAGTCTCGACATCGAGCGGCGCACCCGCGCCAAGCCGTCGTACATCATTCCGGCGGGCAATCTCGGCAATGCGTTCGCCGCCGTTTGGGCTCGGGCCCTGGGTTTTCCCATTGGAAGGATCATCCTGGCGCATAACATCAACCGCACGGTGCCTGATTATCTGGCAACCGGAGTGTGGCGGCCGCACCCGAGCATCGCGACGCTCGCCTCGGCCATGGACGTCGGCAATCCCAGCAATATGGAGCGGCTGCGCGCGCTGTATCCGGCGGTGGGCGAAATGCGCGAACAGTTAAGCGCGGACAGCGTCGATGACGCTACAATCCGGGCTCGTATCGGAGAAGACTTCATGCATTATGGACGCGAATGGTGTCCGCACACCGCGACTGCGGCGGAAGTCTACAGCCGCCTGAGCGACGCGGAGCGGCGCGACAATCCGTGGGTATTGGTCGCCACCGCGCATCCGGCAAAATTCAACGAAATCGTGGAGCCCATCATCGGCAGACCGGTGGCGATTCCCGAAAGCCTCGCCCGGCTGCTGCGTCTGCCGCAGCATGCCGTGGACCTGCCGCCCGACCTCGAGGCTTTGGCCGCAGCGCTCGAATGACCAGCATTGGAATAGACCCGAAGTGGATTGGGATAGGCATCGCCCTGCTGCTGCTGCTCGCCGCCGGCTACTGGGGGGCGCGCTCCTATCAGCGGCGGGCACGGCGCAAGGCGCTGCTGGCGCGTCTGCAACGCGTTGCGTTCGAGGCGGCGCACCAGGTTCTCGTTCCCGACGGAATGGGCGGCTTCATTCATATCGATCATTTGCTGCTGACGCCGCGAGGCGTGCTCGTGCTCGACACGCGGCGGGTCGCTGGACTGATCTTCGGCGGAGACCAGATGAGCGATTGGACGGTGATGGGCCGGGGCCGGCGCTACACGTTCGACAATCCTCAGCCGGCGCTGTACGACCGGATCGCCGCCGTGAAGGCGCTGGTCGGGGACGTGCCGGTCGAAGGACGATTGCTGTTTTCGAACGCCGGCAAATTCACCAAGGGTTTTCCGAAATGGGTGCTCATGCTCGACGGCATCGAGGTTGAATTTCCCGTCGTCGACCGCGGCACGAAGACATCGCCGGCTTTTGCCGAGTACATGGACGCCTGGAGCCGCCTGGTCGCGCAACTGCGCCCGAGCCCGCACCTCTTCACCAATCTCTAGAAGCCGGGCCTTTGGGCCGCGCCGGGGGCTGCACCTCAAGCCCAAAGAAACGGATGGCATTGCGGGTGGTCGACTCCGCCACCATTTCGACAGCCTCGCCGCGCAGATTCGCCACGGTGCGGGCAACATGCGGCAGAAAACAGGGCTCATTGCGGCGCGATTTCGGCCGGGGTTCAAGATCGCGGGGCAATAGATAAGGAGCATCCGTCTCCAGCATCAGACGGTCGGCGGGAATGTGGGGCACCGCGTCCCGCAATTCCTGACCGCGGCGCTCGTCGCTCACCCAGCCGGTCACTCCGATGTGCAGATCGAGCTCGAGATAGTCCTCCAGTTCGGTCCGGCCCCCGGTGAAGCAATGTGCAACGGCGCCGGCGAGGTGCCGGCGATGGTCCTTGAGAATCGCCGAAAAATCGGCGTGCGCGTCGCGCTGATGCAGGAATACCGGCTTGCGGGCCTCGGCGGCCATCTCCAATTGGGCGAGGAAGGCCGTCCGCTGCGCGTCCGGCGGTGAGAAATTGCGGAAATAGTCGAGGCCGCATTCGCCGACCGCGACGACTTCGGATCTCCGCAAGAGGCCGCGCAATTCGGCGCGGCGGGATTCATCGAAGTGCAGCGCGTGGTGGGGATGCACGCCTGCGGTGCTGGACAGGAGTGCGGGCCGCGCGGCCGCCAGCGCCGCAGCCTCATGCGAACTCCGCATATCGGCGCCGGTGACGACCTGCCGAAACACGCCCGCTTCCTGCGCGCGTGCGATCACGGCGTCGCGGTCCTGCGCGAAGCTGTCGTGAGTGAGGTTCGAACCAATATCGATTAGTGATATCTTCATGCGGTCATTGTAAACGCGTGCACCGCTGTTCATGGACGCAAGGGGCCCACTTTCTATGCTAGTCGCCAGGAATCTACTCGCGTTGGCGATGCTGCTGCTGGCTTCTGCCGCGCCCGCGCAGCTGGGCGGCGACCTGCAGGCGCAAATCCTGTACGCCTACCAGACCGAAGATTCCAACTCGCTGAAGAATTTGATTCAGGACCTGACCACCCGGGTCAAGGCGGACGCGGACGACGCGGCGCTCAGGTACCACCTGGCGCACGCGCAATACCGCCGCGGGCTGCTGGCGGACGGTGCGGCGGCTCGCGAGGCTGACTCTGCGTTCTCGGACTGCATCGACCAGCTCAAGACGTTGGTGTCGCATGATGTCAAATCGGTCGAGGCCCTGGTGCTGCAATCGGCCTGCTACGCCGGCCTCGCCCGATACAGGAGCCTCGAGTCGGTCTTGCTGCGATCCAGGTCCGATGAGCGGCTCAGCGCCGCGCTGAAACTCGCGCCCCGCAACCCGCGCGCGGTGTTTCTGTCGAGCGCCGAGGGCCTGGCCCGCGCGAAGCCCGGCTCCGACGAGCGCCGCCACGCGTTCGCGCAACTCGAGCTCGCCGTGCAATTGTTCGATGCGTCTCCGGCAACCGATTTAGATGCACCGGGTTGGGGCCATGCGGAGTCGTACCTTGCCCTTGGACGCGAGCTGCAATCGCGCGGCGACCAGCTGGGCGCACGCAACTGGATTGAAAAATCTTTGATCGTCGCGCCCGACTACAAGGCGGCGCAACGGCAGCTGGCGCAACTGGTACGCCATTGAGCGCGGCGGACAGGCTCCGCACCGCCCTAACCTGGTATGATCCGGCGCGATGAACGCACAAGGCACGCAGCTATCGCTGTTCGAAACTCGCGGCGCCAGCGACCCATTCGCCGTTCGGGTCAGTCAGCGTGCGCGGCGCCTGACGGCGCGGGTGCACGTCGGCGGGCGGGTTGAAATCGTCGTCCCGGTCGGCGTGAAGGCTCACGCGGTGCGGGACTTCGTGCAGCGCTTCACCCCGTGGATCCGCCGCAAAGTTGCCGCCATGCAGTGCTACGCCGCACCCGTCGAACCGGTGCCCGGAGCCGTCGAGTTTGCCTTCACGGCGGAGAGATTCGCGGTCGACTGGGCCAAGGCGGCGAGGCGCGGCCTCGAGCAGACGTCCGACAGCATCCTGGTGCGGGCGTCGGACGAGCGGGGCGCCCGCGTGCAGCTGCAGGAGTGGCTCAAGCGCGCGGCGTACGACCGGCTGGCGCCGCGGCTGCTGCAGCTGGCAGAGGAGCTGGACTGCCGCGTGAGCCGTGTATCCATCCGCCGTCAGCGCACCCGCTGGGGCAGCTGCTCGACCCGCGGGACGGTGAGTTTGAATTGTTCGCTGCTGTTTCTCAACGCAGAGGTCGTGCGCTATT
This sequence comes from uncultured Gammaproteobacteria bacterium, assembly GCA_963727045.1. Lineage (GTDB taxonomy): Bacteria > Pseudomonadota > Gammaproteobacteria > Steroidobacterales > Steroidobacteraceae > Bog-1198. Next base: position 715,269 of record CAVSES010000001.1, read on the forward strand.
TGTTCGTCCATGAATTGGCGCACACCAGGCACATGAACCATTCGGCCGATTTCTGGCGCTTGGTGGGGGCAATGGAGCCCGACTACCGGCGGCTGGACCGCGAGTTGCTCGCCAGCTGGCGCACGGTGCCCGGCTGGGTCTTCAAGACTTAGCCCCGCCCAAGGTTTTTCAAATGCCCGAAACCACGCCGCAGGCCAGGCCGTTCGTCGATTTGACCGACGAGGCGGTTCACTGGGACCTGAGCGATGCATTGAGCTACTCGCAGTACCTCAATCTCGACAAGCTCCTCGACGCTCAGCATCCGCTGTCGAATCAGCACGATGAAATGCTGTTCATCATCATTCACCAGGTTTCCGAGCTGTGGATGAAATTGTGCCTGCACGAACTCGGTGCGACCGTGGACTGCGTGCGGCGCGATGATCTGGGGCCCACGTTCAAGATGCTGGCGCGCGTATCGACGATCCAGCAGCAGCTGCTGCACGCCTGGGATGTGCTGGCGACCATCACCCCGCACGATTATTCGGCTTTCCGCAACAGCCTGGGCAAATCCTCGGGATTCCAGTCCCCCCAGTACCGCATGCTGGAATTCCTCATCGGCAACAAGAACGCCGAAACCATCAGGGTATTTCGCGGCGACCCGCACACTTATGAAACTCTGGAGCGCGCCTTGCGCGCGCCCAGCCTTTACGACGAGGTATTGCGCCTGTTGAGCCGCAGGGGTCTCGACGTGCCGCCGGAGGCGATCGACCGCGACTTCACGCTGCCCTATCAGGCGAGCAAACAGGTGGCGGCGGCATGGCTCAGCGTGTATCACAATTCCGTCAAGGAATGGGATTTGTACGAGCTGGCGGAGCGATTGGTCGACCTGGACTACAAGTTTCAGTTGTGGCGGTTCGCTCACGTCAAGACGGTCGAGCGGATCATCGGCTACAAACGGGGCACCGGCGGAACGGGCGGGGTGTCGTATTTGACGAAGGCGCTGGAGTTGAAGTTCTTTCCCGAGCTTTGGACAATCAGAACATCCATGTAGCCCCACCGATGACAAATATTCAAGTCAATATTCAAGATCGATTGCAGAACGTCAACGTCGCATCCAGCGACCTGCTGGCGACCCCGGAAGAGGTCAAGCGGCGTCTGCCGCTGACGGCGCGCGCGGCGGAGACGGTGTTCAAATCCCGCGAAATCGTGCGGGCGATATTGGAGCGCCGCGATCCCCGCCTGTTCGTGGTGGTGGGTCCCTGCTCGATCCACGACGTCGCGGCGGCCCGCGAATATGCGCGTCGTCTCAAGGCCCTGTCCGCGCGGGTCGAATCCTCGCTGTTGCTGATCATGCGCGTGTATTTCGAAAAGCCGCGCACCACCGTCGGTTGGAAGGGGCTGATCAACGATCCGGACCTGGATGATTCCTTTCACATCGAAAAGGGAATACTGCTGGCGCGCGAGCTGCTGCTGTACATTGCCGAACTGGGGCTGCCGGCCGGTACCGAGGCGCTCGACCCCATCATGCCGCAGTATCTGTCCGAGCTCATCACCTGGACGGCCATCGGTGCCCGCACCACCGAGTCGCAGACCCATCGGGAAATGGCGAGCGGGCTATCGACTCCGGTGGGATTCAAGAACGGTACGGACGGATCGCTTGCGGCATCGATCAACGCCTTGAAGTCCGTGCGGCACCCGCACCACTTTCTCGGCATCACTCAACAGGGACAGTCGGCCGTGTTTCGCACGCGCGGCAATGCGCATGCGCACCTCGTGCTGCGCGGCGGCGGCGGCCGGGTGAATTACGACGCAGTGAGCATTGCATTGGCGGAACGCGAGCTGGCTGCGGCGGAGCTGCCGGCGACCATCGTCGTCGATTGCAGCCACGGCAACTCCAACAAGGACCCGAGTCTGCAGCCGCAGGTGGCCGAGAACTGCATCGCCCAGATCGCCGACGGCAACCGCTCCATCGTCGGACTCATGCTCGAAAGTCATCTGAAGGCCGGAAATCAGCCGATCCCGAAGGATTTGGGCAATCTCGAATACGGCGTGTCGATCACGGATCCCTGCATCGACTGGCAGACCACCGAGAACCTGCTGCTCAAGATGCATCAGTCCCTGCAAGCCGTGCGACGCTGACGCGTGCCGGGGAGCGGCGGCGCTTCCACAGGCGATAGCCGAGCAGAAGCGCGAGCCCGCAGACGTACAGCGCCGGCTCGCGAATGTCCTTCTTCACCTGCCACCAAAAGTGCCACGCGCCGAGAATCGCGACCACGTAGACGAGTCGGTGCAGTTGGATCCAGCGTCTGCCCAATCGGCGCTGCGCCCCCGCCGTGGAAGTGAGCGCCAGAGGGATCAGGAGCAGCAGTCCCAGCATGCCGATTGTGATGTACGGCCGCTTCACGACGTCCTGCCACAGCGCGCTCAGGTTGTTGCCGCGCTGATCGAGCAGCAGGTACACCGAGAAGTGAAGCAGCACGTAGAAGAAGGCGAACAAACCGAACATGCGCCGGAACCGCAGCCATAGGATTGACTGCGTCAGATCCCTGAGCGGCGTCATGCAGAGGGTGATCATCAGGAAGTTGAGAGTCCATCGGCCGCAGGTGTGAAGCATGACTTTGACCGGGTCTGCGCCGAGCGTCACGCCGCGAACGCGCAGCACGCCGGCAGCGTCCAGCGCTCCCAGCCCCAGATGCAAGGCGGGGAGCAGGCATGCCAGAAACACGGCAGGCTTCAGGATCCAGCGGACCTGCCACATCAAAAGAATTTCCGCAAATCCATCCCGGAGTAAAGGCCCGCCACCTGCGCGGCATAGCCGTTGTACGGAAGCGTGGGCTGCCTCGGACCGAACGCACTCGCGCCGATGTGGCGTTCGCTCGCCTGGCTCCATCGCGGATGGTCGACCGACGGGTTGACGTTGGCGAAGAACCCGTACTCGTTGGAGGCCGCTCCGGCCCACGTGGTACGCGGCGCGTGTTCGCTGAACTTGATGCTGACGATCGCCTTGATGCCCTTGAAACCGTATTTCCAGGGAACGATCAGCCGAAGCGGGGCGCCGTTCTGGTTCGGCAACACCTTGCCGTACAGTCCGACCGCCAAGAGCGTCAAAGGGTGCATGGCCTCATCGATGCGAAGCCCCTCCACATAGGGCCATTCGAGCACGGATGACCGCTGGCCCGGCATTTGCCTGGGATCCAGCAGCGTCTTGAACTCGACGAACTTGGCCTTGGACGTGGGTTTGAAGCGCTTGAGCAGGTCGCCGAGGGGAAAGCCGATCCAGGGGACGACCATCGACCAGGCTTCCACGCACCGCAACCGGTAGATGCGCTCCTCCAGAGGATGCGGTTTGAGGATGTCTTCCAGACTGAAGGTGCCGGTCACTTCGGCTTCTCCGGCGATCGCGACGTTCCATGGCCGGGTGCGAAAATTCCCGGCGTTTTGCGATGGGTCGGATTTATCGGTGCCGAATTCGTAGTAATTGTTGTACGTGGTGATGTCGGCATAGGAGTTCGGCGCTTCGCTCACGCTCAATGCGGCGTTGCGCGTGTAGGCCAGGGCCGCGCCCGTCTGCCCGAATGCGTTGCGTGCAAAGCCGCCGATCGATTGTGCGGCTGCCAGGCCAAGACCGCCTGCGATCAGGGAGCGACGCGACAAGTATTGATCGTACGGCGTTATGTCCGACGGCGCGATCCTGGCCCAATCCGCGATTCTCTTGCGCATGGCTCTCTTCCGAAATTGTCGAAGTGTCCGTCCAATAGACCGGCCGAGTCCGGGCTTTGTTTCGATGGCCCTTAAGTTTACGTCCAATTCGCCGTGGATATTCCCGATCGCGCAGCCAGGGCCCGGGCATGGGCGTTGCCGTTGACCAACAGAGCCCGATCTGCGGCCCGCAGATGCTCCAGATCCGCTGCGCTGTTGCCATAGGCCGCTATCGGCAGCCCGGGGTATTGCGCGCGGAGCGAGGTCAGGCAGCGCAATTTTTCGGTGCCGCGGCGATTCGGGGTCTTCAATGCGCCGACGAGCCGCCCGTCCCGCCACTCGACTTCCGTGCAAATCGTGCGCTCGAAACCGAATGTTCTGCCGATGCGGGGCACGTACAGATCCGGGCTTGCCGAGAGCAGTATCAAGTGGTCGCCGGCCGTGCGATGCGCCTCGAGCGCCGCAACGGCAGCCGGCCTGAAGCGGCCGCGGGTTTGCAGGCCGGCCACGAACGCGTCGGCGCAGGCATCGACGGTCCCCCGGGCGGCTCCGCCGACGACCATGCGGATGACCCGGGACTTGAGGATGCCGCGATCGCGGTTTCGCGCCAGATAGGCGAACAAGACGAAGGGGAGGCGCCAAAGCCGGAAGATGCGCCAGGGGTGACGCTTGAGAAAGCTCCATAAGAAGAGCAGCAGCGTGTCGTGCCACGTCAGTGTGCCGTCGAGATCGAATACGGCGACCCAGCGTCGCGGTGCGATGGCTCCGTCCGTCATGTGGAATAATATATAGTAATTAATACAAGTAGTTAAGATATTTATCTCGAATTTATATTATAGCATCGACCGCCCGCCGCGCAGCGATGTCGGCCATGTGGGCTCAGAACCCATTAGAATCGCCCGTTCCAAAGTTCACGCCGACGTTGCGCGGGGTTTCAAGACAGCATGAGTGCCAACACCGAATTTTTTGGATCACGGACCCATTGGATTGCCCGCGCGTGCATGTGCGCGGTCGCCGCGCATGGCGCGGCGACATGGGCCGCAGGGACGCCGCAACATGCCGCACCATCGGCGGCGCAGGCACCCACGGCCGCATCCGCAACGTCCGCCGTGCCGGCCGCGGTCCCCGGCATGACGCTCGTCAAATCGTTGGGCGGCATAGACGAGTACCGGCTGGAGCAAAACGGATTGACGGTGCTGCTGGTGCCCGACCATTCGGCGCCCGTGGTGACGTTCCAGGTGACCTATCGAGTGGGCTCGCGCAACGAGGTGACGGGCACGACCGGCGCGACTCATCTGCTCGAACATTTGATGTTCAAGGGCAGCGACGCCTTCAACGACCCGAAGGGCAACAGCGTCAAGCAGTTCCTCGAGCACGTCGGCGGCCAGTTCAATGCCAGCACGTCGTTCGACCGGACCAATTATTTTTCGACCATCGGCCGTGCAGGCCTGGAAGGATATGTGGCCATCGAAGCTGACCGCATGCGACACCTGTGGCTGCACGAGGCCGACCGTCAGGCGGAAATGACGGTCGTGCGCAACGAGTTCGAACGCGGCAAGAATGATCCCGACAGCGTGCTGATGGAAGAGGTGACCGAGGCCGCCTACGTGGCGCTGCCTTATCAGCATCCGACCATCGGCTGGAAGAGCGACATCGAACATGTCCCGATATCCAAACTGCGCGAGTTCTACGACACTTTTTATTGGCCCAACAACGCCACGGTGACCGTGATCGGCGATATCGAACCGGCCGCAACCCTGGGTCTGATCAAGAAATACTACGGTGTGCATCCGCGTTCTCCGGCGCCCATTCCCGAGATCTACACAGAAGAGCCGGCGCAATCCGGCGAACGCCGCGTCACCGTCAAGCGTCCCGGAGAGCTCGGAACCGTGATCATCGCGCACAAGGTGCCGAATGGACGTGATGCCGATCAGCCGGCGCTCGAGATGCTCGATGCGATCTTGAGCTCGGGCAAGAACGCGCGGCTGTACCGCGCCCTCGTCGATCAGGGGCTCGCCCTGAACGCGGGCGCCGGGACGGACCTGCATCGCGACCTCTCGCTGCACACCGTGTACGCCATTCTCTCGCCGGGTGCGGCGCATGCCCAGGTGGAGAAGGCGCTTCTGGCGGAAATCGCCAAGATCAAGACGGACGGGGTGACCGCCGCCGAGGTGGCCCGGGTCAAGCAGCAATACATCGCCGCCGACGCGTACAAGCGGGACGGGACCGCCGCGATTGCCGCCGAGATCAACGAATGGATCGGCGTGGGCGACTGGTCTTTGTACGTGACCTTCCCGCAGAAGGTCCAAGAGGTGACCCCCGCGGACGTGCAGCGGGTCGCGAAGAAGTATCTCAATGAGGATCAGAGTACGACGGGCTGGTTCATCCCGGTGCCGCCGACGCCGGAGAAAGGCTCGTGATGCGACACTATCTTTTGACTGCTTTGTTCCTGGCGGGCGCAGCCGCACACGCGAACGTGGCCGATCACAGCCAGCGCACGCAGGTGGCCGGCCTCGACCTGATCACGTACCGCACCGACGTGAAGGACGTGGTCGTGATCCTCGGCTCGCTGCCGGCGGGCGATGCGATGGCCGGCGGCAACATCGCGATCCCGACGCTCACGGGCATGATGCTCGACCGCGGCACAAAGAGCGCGGACAAGTATTCGATTGCCGAACAGCTCGACAACGTCGGCGCCGAGATCTCGTTCAGCGTGGGGACGCAATCCCTGGAGATCCGCGCCAAATGCTTGAAGAAGGACGTGGCGCTGGTGATCGGCCTGATTGCCGCGGAGCTGCGCACGCCGGCCCTGCATGTGCAGGAGTTCGAGAAGGCGAAGCAGCAATTCATCGGTGCGCTGGAAGCCTCGGCTCAGAACACCGAAGCTCGTGCGCAGGAGGCGTTCCGCCGTGCGGCCTTTCCCCAGGGTCATCCGAACCACCCGCATCTGGTGGGCGAATACGAGGCTGCGGCGAAAACCGCAACGCTCGATGAGCTGAAGGCGTTTCACGCGAAATATTACGGTCCGGCGCACATGACGCTGGTCATGGTCGGCGACGTATCGGCGCCGGAGGCGCAGTCACAGGTCGGCGCCGCATTTGCCGGGTGGAGCGGGGGCCAGGATTACGTACGCCCGGCGGTGCCGGCGGTCCTCAAGTCGGCGAGCGAAGTGTCCGTGCCGCTGACCGACAAGCCCAGCGTGTCGGTGATCATCGGGCAACCGACCGGGCTTCGCTACAAGGACCCCGACGCACTGGCCTTGCGTGTCGGCACGGCGATTCTTGGAAGCGGGTTCACGGGCCGGTTGATGGGGATCGTCCGCGACAAGGAAGGACTGACCTACAACATATCCGCGGCGGTGTCCGAAGACAGCATCGTCGACGGGGCCTGGGATGTTTCGGCCAGTTTTGCGCCTGCCTTGTTGGAGAAGGGAATTGCCTCGACCCGCCGCGAGGTTGCCCGATGGTGGAAGGACGGCGTCACCGACCAGGAATTGGCGGCGCGCAAGCAAGGGTTGGTGGGCGGCTACCTGGTCGGCCTGTCGACCACCACCGGACTCGCGAATGCCATATTGACGGACGTGCAGCGCGGCTACGACGTGGACCGCCTGGACAGCTTTCCGGACGCGGTGAACGCGCTGACGCGTGACGAGGTCAACAGCGCAATCAAAAACCACATCGATCCCGCCGTCATGGTGACGGTGAAGGCCGGAAGCGTCGCGACCGCGCGGCCCTGACCCGCTGCGGCAAGAGAGCCGCGGCGGGCAGACCGCTGCTAACGGCCCAGGTAGTCCTGCTTGCCGATTTCCAGCCCCGACTGCCGCAGAATGTCATAGGCCGTCGTGACGTGAAAAAAGACGTTCGGCAGAACGTGGTGGAAGAGGTAGGGCACGCCCTGCATGCTTTTGGTGGACGACCGCGTCTGCCAGGTGATGGTTCTGTCCTCGGATCCCTCGAACTGCCGCGGTGTCAGTGATTCAAGATAGGCGATCGTTGCGCGAGACGTCGCGATCCAATCGCCGATGCTCCTCTCCTTGACTTCGAGGGCCGGAACTTCCGCCCCCGCGAGCCGCGCAGCGCCGCCCTGGGCGATGTCGTTGGCGATGTGGAGTTGCATCGCCAGCGGCAGCATGTCGGGAAACAGACGGCTGCCGAGGAGTACTGCGGGATCGATCTTGCGAGTCTGTGCGTGGGTCGAAGCCTTCTCGAGGATTGCCGCGAGGTTCGACAGTGCGCGAGCGCAGGTCGGCACGGTGGCCGTATACATCGTGATGGACATGATCAGGCCGCCTTGCTTGATGCGGCGAGTTGCCGCAATACGTATTGCAGAATCCCGCCATGCTGGTAGTAGTCGAGTTCCTTCGGAGTATCGATGCGCAGCCGCGCCTCGAACTCCGTGATCGGCGTCCGCGTGCCGTCGCCGCCCTTGGCGATCACCTTGACCGTCTTGGCCGCGCCGCGATTGAGTCCGACGATTTCAAAGGTTTCCATGCCGCTTAAGCCCAGGCTCTGCGCGCTCTGGCCTTCCTTGAATTGAAGGGGCAGCACGCCCATCCCGATCAGGTTGGAGCGGTGGATCCGCTCGAAGCTCTCCGCGATCACCGCCTTGACACCCAACAGCATGGTGCCCTTGGCCGCCCAGTCGCGCGAACTGCCCGTGCCGTATTCCTTTCCGGCGAGAATCACCAGAGGGGTGCCCGCGGCCTTGTACTTCAACGAGGCGTCGAAGATGGCCATGCGTTCGCCGCTCGGAATGTGCAGCGTTACGCCGCCTTCCGTGCCCGGCACCAGGAGGTTGCGCAGGCGGATGTTGGCAAACGTGCCGCGCATCATGACTTCGTGGTTCCCGCGGCGCGCGCCGTAGGAATTGAAATCCGCCGCTTGCACGCCCTGCGCCATCAGATACTTCGCGGCCGGGCTGGATTTTGCGATGTTGCCGGCGGGCGAGATGTGATCGGTGGTGACCGAATCGCCGAGCACCGCCAGCACGCGCGCACCCTTGATGTCGACCAATGGCGCCGGCGTCATGGTGATGCCGTCGAAGTAGGGCGGATTCTTGACGTAGGTCGATTTGCCGTCCCAGGAATAGATCTTTCCCGCCGGTGTCTTGATGGCGTTCCAGTTCGCGTCGCCCGAGAACACGTTGGCATAGCCTTTTCTGAACATCGCCGAGTCCACCGATGCGGCCACCGCGGCGGCCACGTCCTTGGGGCTCGGCCAGACATCCTTGAGATACACGGGCTTGCCGTCCTTGCCCACCCCCAGGGGTTCGGTGGTGATGTCGATGTCGAGGCTGCCCGCGAGCGCATAGGCGACGACCAAGGGCGGCGAGGCCAGAAAATTCATCTTGATTTCAGGGTGCACGCGGCCCTCGAAATTGCGGTTGCCGGAAAGCACGGAACAGGCGACGACGTCCGCCGTCTTCACGGCCTCGGAAATCTCCGGCTTCAAGGGCCCGGAGTTGCCGATGCAGGTGGTGCATCCATAGCCCACGGTGTAGAACCCGAGCGACTCCAGGTCCTTCAGGAGCCCTGCCTTCTGCAGATAGTCGGTGACCACTCGCGAACCCGGCGCAAGCGAGGTCTTCACCCAGGGCTTGGACGTGAGGCCCCGCGCATTCGCATTGCGGGCGAGCAGCCCGGCGGCGACCAATACGGCGGGATTCGAAGTGTTCGTGCAACTGGTGATGGCGGCGATCAACACGGCGCCGTCGCGCACTTCGAAGGTCTTTCCGCCGACGACGGCCTTGGCGACTCCGCTCGCCTGCGGATTTTTTTGCGCACGCTCGTCGGCCATTTTCTTCACGCTGCGCTCGTAAACGCCCTTGGCGCTGCGCAGCGGCACGCGGTCCTGCGGCCGCTTCGGACCGGCGAGCGAAGGTTCGACGGTCGACAGATCGAGTTCCACCACATCGGTGTAATCGGCCGGCGCCGCGCCGCCGACCCGCCACATGCCTTGTGCCCTGGCGTAGGCCTCGACCAGCGCGATCTGATCCGGTGCGCGTCCCGTGAGCTCGAGATAGCGGATGGTTTCCTCATCGATCGGAAAGATCGCGCACGTCGAACCGAACTCGGGCGACATGTTGGCGATGGTGGCGCGGTCGGCGAGCGGCAGGCCTTTCAGGCCGTCGCCGAAGAATTCGACGAACTTGTCCACGACGCCGTGCTTGCGAAGAATTTCGGTGACGGTGAGCACAAGATCGGTGGCCGTGGTGCCCGCGGGCAGGCTTCCCGTCAATTTGAAGCCGATCACCTGCGGGATCAACATCGTCACGGGCTGGCCCAGCATGGCGGCTTCGGCCTCGATGCCGCCCACCCCCCAGCCGAGAACTCCCAGCCCGTTCACCATCGTGGTGTGAGAATCGGTGCCGACCAGGGTATCGGGATAGGCGAGCTGCCCGGCGGCTGTAGTGTCTGAAAAAATCACACGAGCCAGCCGCTCTATGTTGACTTGGTGGACGATTCCCGTGTTGGGCGGTACCACCTTGAAATTGCTGAATGCCGTCTGGCCCCAGCGCAGGAACATGTAACGCTCGCCGTTGCGTTCGAACTCGATTTCGTTGTTGTGCTTGAGCGAATCGGCCGCGCCGTATTCGTCGACCTGCACCGAGTGATCGATGACCAATTCGGCGGGAGCGAGCGGATTGACCCGCTGCGGATCGCCGCCGAGCCGCACGATGGCTTCGCGCATCGCCGCCAGATCGACAATGCACGGCACTCCGGTGAAATCTTGCATGATGACTCGTGCGGGCGTGAAGGCGATTTCATGACTGGGGGGGGCCTTCGGGTCCCAATTCAACAGAGCCTCGATGTCTGCCTTGGTGACATTGACGCCGTCTTCGTGTCGCAGGAGGTTTTCCAGCAGGATCTTGAGGGAAAAGGGCAGACGGCCGACGTTGTGCGACTTGAGCGCATCGAGACCCAGGATCTCATATTGCACCGCGCCCACTTTGAGCGTCGTTCTTGCCTTGAAGCTATCCGTCATGACCCCTCCACGGAAAAAGAAGAATTATAGGTGATTCCGCGGGCCGCGGGCGGCGCAAGGGAATTGAATCTGCGGGAGATGACGCCGCCGCCGAGGCAATGTGCGCCGCGGTAGAACACCGCGCACTGTCCGGGAGTGACGGCGCGCGCCGGCGCGCTCAATGTCACGCGCCAGCACGAATCGGCGCCGACCGCGGGGGCTCTCGTCAATTGCACCGTGCAATGCAAGTCGCTTTGGCGGTAACGCGTCTTCACCGAGCATTGCAAGGGACCATCGGCGGCATCGACGGGGCCCAGCCAGTTCATCTGCTCCACGTCGAAGGAATCCGAGAGGAGCAGCGGGTGATCTTGATCCTGCACCACGATGAGCGCATTGCGTTGCATATCCTTGTCCGCCACGTACCAGGGCGCCGCCGCGGTTCCTGCGCGCCCGCCGATGTGAAGACCAGATCGTTGGCCGAGCGTGAACAGAGCGAGGCCACGGTGTTCGCCCAGGACCAAACCCCGGTCGTTCTCGATGGGCCCGGGCGCAGCGCGTAGATAACGGCCCAGAAACTCCCGAAAAGGTCTCTCACCGATGAAGCAGATGCCGGTGCTGTCACGCTTGTCGTATACCGGCAAGCCCGCCGCATGCGCGATCCTCCGCACCTCGGCCTTGCGCAACTCGCCGATCGGAAACAGGGTCTTGCGCAGCGAGGAGGGTTCGACGGAGTGTAGAAAGTAGCTCTGATCCTTGGCCGCGTCGCAGGCCCTCAGGAGTTGCGGGCCGGCGGAGGTTTGCTTGAGGCGTGCATAGTGGCCGGTGGCGATGCAGGCCGCCCCCAGACGATGCATGTAGTCCAGGCAGACGCCGAACTTGATTTCCCGATTGCAGAGAACGTCCGGGTTGGGGGTCCGGCCGGCGGCGTATTCGCGCAAAAAGAGCTTGAACACCCGTTCGCGGTACTGCGCGGCGAAACTCACGCGATGCAGCGGGATTCCGAGCCTATCGCAAACACGCCGCGCATCTTGATAATCCTCAGCCGTGGTGCAGTAGGCGTCGTCATCGTCCTCCCAGTTGGACATGAACAAGCCTTGCACGGAATGGCCGGCGTCGCGCAACAGGAGCGCCGCGACGGCAGAGTCGACGCCGCCGGACATGCCGACGATGACGGTATCGGGTGAATTGGAGGAGCTCGGCATTCCGCCCATTATACGGGCGCGCGCGGGGTGCGCGCATGCGGCAGCAGGCGTCTACATGAGCATTTGCCGCATTTGCGATTCTTGCATGCTCGTCTGCCAGACCTCGTCGAAGAAATTCAGATAACGGCGCACGACGGCCGGATCGTTCATATCGGATATGCCGTCCCACCGGTCCGCCTGCAAGCGGTAAACGAGCGCCTTGTCGTCGGCGATGATGAAAGCGCCCGCACTCGCTGGATACTCCGGACTCATGGCCCGCAGATCGATGCAGCTGGTCAGGCGGCGCGCCAAGGCAAGAAATCGGTTGTTGTCGACCATCGCCCTCGATGGGTCGGCGAGCAGAACGCGCACTTTGGCGTACGAGCGCGCCAACACCAATCGTTTGATGGCCTCGAGAAACGGCTCCTCGCCGTAAATCAACGGCTCAAGATCCTGCGTAAAGATGGACAAGAGGCGCTGCGCCGACTTCGCGACCTTGAGGCTGGCCTCGCGGACTTCCGGCATCGTGGTGAGAATGTTGCGGGTGCCGGACCCGCCGGAAACGTCTGCGCCCGGCGTTGGAACCTTGTCCATCGCCGGTTTCGCCCGTTCTTCCGTGTTTCCCGCCATAAGCGCTGCCTCAATCGGAGGTTTCTGCGACCTCGCGTAGTTTGGGGAATAGTACCTTTTGGCCCATGCGGGCTCGTGCCAACTGCGTCACGTTTCGGACGGCCGAATGCGCAAACCGGCGCACTAGGAGCGGGGTGCGCACTTCGCCAGCACCGGTGCCAGACCCACGTAGTCCTTGGGCTCCAATCGCAGCAGGCGCTCTTTCTCGGCGGCCGGCAGTTCCAGCGACGCGACGAATTCGCGCATGGCAGCCTTGTCGATGGGGCGGCCGCGCGTGAAGGCTTTCAATCGGTCGTATGCGTCCGCAACTCCGTGGGCGCGCATCACCGTCTGGACCGCCTCGCCCAGCACTTCCCACGCGCGCCCCAGGTCCTCGGCGACGCGAGCCTGATCGAGTTCGATCTTTCCGAGGCCGGCTGCCAGCGATCCGTAGCTCAGTACGCAGTGACCGATCGCCACGCCCAGATTGCGCATCACCGTCGAATCCGTGAGGTCGCGCTGCAGCCTCGACAGTGGCAGCTTTTCCGCGAAATGCCCGAGCAACGCGTTGGCCAGACCGAGATTGCCCTCGGCATTCTCGAAATCGATGGGATTCACCTTGTGCGGCATGGTGGAGGACCCGACTTCGCCTTCGACGGCGCGCTGCTTGAAATAACCGAACGAAATGTAGGTCCACAGATCGCGTGAGAGATCGAGCAGCACCGTGTTGGCGCGCATGAGTGCGTGACAGTATTCGGCGATCCAATCGTGCGGTTCGATCTGCGTGGTGTGCACATTGGATTTGAGATCCAAGGACTCGATGAACCTTTCGCTGAACTCCATCCAGTCGACGTGCGGCAGGGCCGCGACGTGCGCATTGAAATTGCCGACGGCGCCGTTCATCTTCGCGAGGATGACGACGCGCTCGAGACCGGTGCGTTGGGCGTGCAGCCGGGCGGCGACATTCGCGAATTCCTTGCCGACCGTGGTGGGACTCGCTGTCTGGCCATGGGTACGCGCCAGCATCGGTGTCGCGGCATGACGGTGAGCCATGGCGTCGAGCACTCCGCCGATGGCATCATGCATGGGCAGCAGCAGCGTGGCGCGGGCGCCCTTCAGCATGAGCGCGTAGGCGAGGTTGTTGATGTCCTCGGAGGTGCAGGCAAAATGCAGCCACTCCAGGTCGGCGGCGGCCGCGCCGCGCTTCTCAAGTTCGGTTCGCAGCCAAATCTCCACCGCCTTCACATCGTGATTGGTGCGCGCCTCGATCCGTTTGATGGCATCGACGTCGGTGTCGGCCGGGTCTTTCGAGAGTGCGGTGAGAAGATCGAGCGCCGCGCTCGGCAGCCTGGCCAGCGCGTGCGCCGCCGGGCCCGAACGCAGCGCCAGGATCCAGGCGCATTCGACGCGCACCCGCTCGCGCATGAGTCCCGCTTCGCTGAACAGGCGCCGGACCGCCGCGAGTTTGCCGGCGTATCGGCCGTCGAGGGGGGAAAGCGCGTCGGTGGAAGAGTGAGCCATCGGAGAACAGGGCCGCTTTGAGTGTAGAATCCCCAATATTACCGCAAACACACGACTTAGCGGAGCAAGCGCGATGACAGCACCGACGCGCGTCGAACATGACAGCATGGGAACACTGGATGTGCCGGCGCACGCCCTGTGGGGCGCCCAAACTCAGCGCGCCATTCAGAACTTTCCGAGCACGGGTTTGCGGATGCCGCGGACATTCATCCGCGCGCTGGGCCTCATCAAGCAAGCCGCGGCGGCCGCCAACGCGGAACTCGGCGCCTTGCCTCGAGACGTGGCCGAGGCGGTTCAAGCGGCGGCGCTCGAGGTCGCGGCGGGCGGCTACGACGAGCAATTCCCCGTGGACGTCTTCCAAACCGGATCGGGCACGAGCAGCAACATGAACGTCAATGAGGTGCTCGCGACGCTGGCGTCGGCGACCCTGAAGCGCCCCGTGCACCCGAATGACCATGTGAACATGAGCCAGAGCAGCAACGACGTGGTGCCCACTGCGATTCACGTCGCCGCGTCGCTGCTTCTCGAGGAGCATTTGCTGCCTGCGCTCGAGCGCCTCTTTTCAGTCCTCGGTCAAAGAGCGGCCGAATTCGCGGACGTGGTGAAGACGGGGCGGACCCATCTGATGGATGCCGTGCCAATCACGCTGGCGCAGGAGCTCATGGGGTGGCAGGCACAGATCGGCAGCGGTTTGGCGCGGCTGCGGTCAACCGCCCCGCGCTTGCACCAACTCGCTCAAGGGGGCACCGCCGTCGGCACCGGAATCAACGCCGACCCCAGGTTCGGCGCCGTGTTTGCCCGCCGGCTTGCGGCGAGCACGGGAATCGCGTTCCGTCCGAGCGACAACTACTTCGAGGCGCTCTCGAGCCAGGACACGGCCGTGGAACTGTCCGGGCAGATCAAGGTCCTCAGTGTGAGTCTGATGAAGATATCGAATGACCTGCGCTGGATGAACAGCGGACCGCTGGCCGGTTTGGGCGAAATTGCGCTTCCGGCGCTGCAGCCCGGCAGCAGCATCATGCCGGGAAAAGTGAACCCCGTCGTGCCCGAATCGGTGGCCATGATGGCGGCTCAGGCGATGGGCAATGATGCGACCATCACCATTGCCGCGGCGTCGGGAAATTTCCAGCTGAACGTCATGCTGCCCGTGATTGCCCATAACTTGTTGCAGAGCTTGGAACTGCTCGGGATCGGCAGCCGGAATCTCGCCGATCATGCCATTGCAGGATTCCAGGTGAACTACGCGCGGCTCGAGGACGCGCTCGCGCGCAATCCGATCCTCGTGACGGCGCTCAATCCCCTCATCGGCTACGAAAAAGGCGCGGCCATCGCCAAGAAGGCCTACGCTGAGGGGCGGCCGATTTTGGACGTGGCTGCCGAAATGACCCAGTTGAGCGTCGATGAACTGCGTCGGCTGCTCGATCCGAAGACGCTGACCCAGGGCGGCATCCAAGGTTGATGGATTCACTCTACTCCAAGACACACATACGCGAATCTCTCGATCCGCGGCCGTCCACCCCCGATGAAGACATGCAGTGGCTGGCCGGCGCCTCTATGGAGCTCGCTTCCCAGGTGCGCGCTTCGCTGCCGGCGCGGCGGGTGCCGGCCGCCGTCCTGGTGCCCTTGGTGGAGCACGAGAGCGGACTGACCGTGCTCCTGACGCAGCGCGCCGAAACGCTCAAGGACCATGCCGGCCAGATCAGTTTTCCGGGCGGCCGCATCGAACCCAAGGATGAGGATGCGTGGCACGCGGCCTTGCGCGAGACCCATGAAGAAATCGGCCTCTTGCCGAGCTTCGTCGAGTTTGCCGGATACCTGCCCGATCACCACGTCATCACCGGCTTTCGCGTCACGCCCGTGGTGGGCTTCGTGAATCCGCAGTATCAGCTGCGCATCGCCAAGGCGGAGGTGCACGATGCATTCGAAGTTCCCCTCGCCTACATCCTGGACGCCGCCAACCACAGATCACGCCGTCGCAAGCTCGGGGAGCTGTACATCGACGTGCACGACATTCCGTACGGCGAACGCAACATCTGGGGCGCGACCGCCGGCATGCTGATGACATTGCGCCGCAAACTGCTGGCCCGCGGCGGCGGGTCTTAGATGACGGGCCGGCTGCGCGAATTGCTTGCCATCATGGCGCGCCTGCGGGGCCCGGACGGCTGTCCCTGGGACAAGGAACAAACCTTCGCCAGCATTGCCCCTTACACCATCGAGGAAGCCTACGAAGTCGCGGATGCCGCCGAGCGCGGCGACTTGGAGCACCTTCGGGACGAACTGGGCGATTTGCTGTTTCAGGTGGTGTTTCACGCGCAGATCGCGAGCGAGTCGGGCGCCTTCGACTTCGAGGCGGTGGCCGGTGCCATCTGCGACAAGCTGGTTCGGCGTCACCCGCACGTGTTCGGCGCGAGCGGACCGTTGACGGCCGCGGCGCAAAACGCCAAGTGGGAGGAAATCAAGGCGCAGGAGCGCGATGCCGCCGCCGGGCCCGTGCCGAGCCATCTCGAGGGGGTGCCTCAAGCGCTGCCGGCGCTGATGCGCGCGTTCAAGCTGAGCAGGCGGGCCGCGCGCGTGGGTTTCGATTTCGAACATGCCAGCCAGACGGCGGACAAAGTGGCCGAAGAGCTTGCGGAGGTGCGCGATGCCGCCGAGCAGCACTCGCCGGCGAATGCCCCGCGCGGACAGACGGGCGCCTCCGCGGAGATATTCGAAGAAATCGGCGATCTGCTGTTCGCGGCCGCAAATCTCGCGCGCAAGCTCGACGTCGATGCCGAAGCGGCATTGCGCTCGGCCAATGCCAAGTTCGAGCGGCGCTTTCGCGGGATGGAGGCCCTGGCGGCGGGGCGCGGCGAGGTGTTCGAGAAGCTGAGCCTCGACGCGCAGGAGAGGCTCTGGCAAGAAGTCAAGCGTGGCGAGTGAACAGCCGATGGCGGCGGCGGCGCGAGCGGCGATGCGCCTGGAATTCAAACACGACCCCGAACTGCCGATCTCGGCGCGGCGCGAAGCCATCATGGAGGCGCTGCGCGAGAAGCAGGTGCTGATCGTAGCCGGAGACACCGGCTCGGGCAAGAGCACGCAATTGCCGCAGTACTGCCTGGAGGCGGGACGCGGTTTGGAGGCATTGATCGCGCACACGCAGCCGCGCCGGCTGGCGGCGCGCGCCTTGGCCGCGCGCATCGCCGAGGAGGTCGGTCAGCCGCTCGGATGCGGCGTCGGGTTTCGCGTGCGCTTCGCCGACCAGGTGTCCGACTCCACGCGGCTGCTGCTGATGACCGACGGGCTGTTGCTCGCGGAACTCAAGTCCGATCCGTTGCTGCGTCGCTACGACACCGTCATCGTCGATGAAGCGCACGAGAGAACGCTGAACGTCGATTTGTTGATGGGAGTCCTGAAGCGGCTTTTGCCGCGCCGTCCCGATCTCAAGGTCATCGTGACCTCGGCGACGCTGGATGTCGAACGCATCTCCCGGTTCTTCGATGACGCTCCGATCATCTCGGTCGGCGGGCGCAACCATCCCATCGAAGTGCGTTACCGCGAGGCGACTGAGGAAACGGAAGACCCGGATATGCCCGGCATGGTTCTCGAGGCGTATCGGGAAATCGCAATGGAGCCGGGCGAAATCGGCAGCGGCGACGTCCTCGTATTCCTGCCGGGCGAGCGTGAGATACGCGACGTCGGCGAGCATCTGCAGCGCGAACTCAGTGCCGGCGTCGAGATCCTCGAGTTGTATTCGCGCCTGTCGTGGGAAAATCAGAGCAGGATATTCAAGCGGGGATCGCGGCAACGGATTGTCCTCGCGACCAATGTGGCCGAGACATCGATCACGGTGCCAGGCATCCGGTCGGTGATCGATTCGGGCCTGGCTCGAATCAGCCGCTACAGCCCGCGCAGCCGTCTGCAGCGTCTGCCCATAGAGCCCGTCTCGCGGGCGAGCGCCGACCAGCGCAAGGGGCGCTGCGGCCGATTGGGGTCCGGACTTTGCCTGCGCCTGTACACGCACATGGATTTCGAAGCGCGCGGAGCCTTTACGGAACCGGAGATCCTGCGCACGAATCTCGCCGCATTGCTGCTGCGCCTTGCGGCGGACGGATTGGGCGGGGCGGAGGATTTTCCCTTCATCGACGCGCCGGATTCGCGCGCCCTTGGCGACGGTTATCGGCTGCTCCAGGAACTGCAGGCGCTCGATTCCGCGCGGCGGATCACGCGCCGGGGCCGGGCCATGGCGCGTCTGCCCCTCGACCCGCGTCTGGCGCGGGCACTGCTCGAGAGTCAGCGCTTTCGCGCCGAGAGCGAGCTGCTCGCGATCACATCCGGCTTGAGCGTCCCCGACATCCGCATCGCAGCGACAGGTACCTCCGCCGCGACTGCGGCCGCCACGGCGCGGGACGGCCCGCAGGGCGCCGCGTTCGACGACGGCAAATCAGAGTTCTCCGCTCTGGTGAAGATATGGAGGGCGTACGGCAGGGCGCGCGAGGGGCCGCGGCGGGAGCTCAGGATCTGGTGCAAGGAGCGCAGATTTTCGCTGTTGCGGTTGTCCGAATGGGACGACGTCCATGCCCAGGTCGCCGATCGAGCGGCCGATCTGGGCATCAGCGCGCAAAGCCGGCCGGCGAGCTACACCGCCGTGCACCGTTCGCTGCTCGCCGGCTTCTGCACGATGGTGGGATCGCGGGGCGAGGAGGGCGCATATCTCGGGACACGGGGAGTGCACTTTCATATTTTCCCCGGCTCGCCGCTGGCCCGGCGCAAACCCCGCTGGGTGATGGCGGCGAACATTGTCGAGACGTCGCGTGTATTCGCGCGGCGCGTTGCGGAAGTCGAACCCCAGTGGATAGAGGCCGCCGCATCGCACCTTTGCAAGCGAGAGTACCTCGCACCGGACTGGGATGAGGAACGCGAGGAAGTCGTGGCCCGGGAACGCATCGGATTTCTCGGACTCACGCTGAGCGCAAATCGAGTGGTGAATTACGGGCCGATTGCCCCGGAGGAGGCGAGACGCATCTTTGCGCGCGAGGCGTTGGTTCACCTGCGGCTGCACCGCAGGCCGCCATGGCTGCTCCGCAACGATGCCGCGATTCGCGAGGCGCAAAGGATGGAGGAGCGCTTGCGCACGCGCGGTCTGCTGCAGGGCGCCGAAACCTTCGTCGAGTTCTACGACCGCGCGCTGCCGCGCCAGGTGTCGAGTGCGGCAACATTGGAGTATTTCACACGGCATCTGTCGGACGCGCAGCTGCGCGCGCTGACGCTCGATACCGAACAGATCCTCGCCAGACGGCCGGAGCCGGAAGCGCTCGCGCAGTTTCCTGAAATCGCGAGGCTCGAGGGTCTGTCGATTCCGGTCGAGTACCGCTTCGCGCCCGGAGAACCGCAGGACGGAGCCAGCCTGGCGGTGCCGCTGCTGGCGCTGCCCGGACTCACCCGCGCCGCGGTTGACGCCGCAGTGCCGGGCTTGGCCGAACCTCGCATCGAGGCGCTGCTGCGCTCCCTGCCCAAGGATGCACGCCGCCATCTGATCCCGATCGGCGGCACGGCGGCCCGTTTTCTGGCGGAGGAGCCTGCCGCTGCGGACCTGCCGACCCTCAGAGCGTGGCTGAAAGAGCGGCGCGGCATCGCCGATGCTCTGTTGCGGTTCGATCCCAGCGCGGTGCCCGCGCATCTGCACCCACAATTGACCGTCACGGCCGGCGGCAGGGACGTCGCACACGGCAGAAGCCTCTCGGAATTGCGGCGCGCCACGGCCGCCGCGGCGCGTGCGGAGCTCGACCGTCTCGCCCGCGAGAACTTCGCGCGCCGCTGGCGCAGCTTTGAGCCCGAAGAACTGCCCCTTACCGTGCCGCTCGCGCTGGAGCAGGGCACCGTGCGGGTGTTTCCGACGCTCGTGCGAACGGCGCACGCCCTCGAGGTGCGCTACGAATGGTCCGCCGCGGAAGCCGGCCGCCGCTGGCGGCAGGGCGCCGTGCAGCTCTCGCGCGTCATGCTCGCGTCGCAGGCGCGCGACCTCGGCAAGATTCTTGCGGCCGACGCCCCGCTGCTGCTAGCCGCGAGTCCATACCTCACGAGCGATGCACTGATCGACCTGTTGCTGCAGTTCACTTTTCGACGCGCGTGTTTCGGCGATGCGGACGCGCCGCGCATTCGCGGGCCGTTTGAAGAGGCCGTCGATCAAGGTCGTGCGCGGCTGCACGGGTGCATGGAGGAAGCGGCGGCCGGCGCGTTGACGTGGTTCAACGAGGCGCGGAAAGTGCGCCGCACGCTGGACGATCCGCGCGCCGCGCTGCTGGTCGAAGTGGCCGAGGAGACCCATGATCATCTGCGCCGCCTGCTCTGCGTCGACACGCTCGAATGCATGTCGCCGGAGTGGCTGCGCCAGTTGCCCCGGTACCTCAAGGCCGAGGAGCGCCGTTGGCAGCGCAGCGCGGCACGCGGGGGCGAGCCGGCGCACATCGTGCGGGAGCTTCGCCGCTGGTCGGCGCGCCACGGGGCATTGGCGAGCCAGGTTGGTGCCGAAATGCGCTGGACTGCGGATCTCGAGGAATTGAAATGCTGGATAGAGGAGTACCGCGTGTCGCTCTATGCCCAGGAACTCAAGACTCTAGGTCCGGTGTCGGCGGCCCGTTTGGATCAGCGGGCCGCCGAGATCGACGCGTGGTTGGCTCGCTGAACTGCCTGCGCTCGCGCGCGGCGCACGGCGCTCAAACGTCGAAGCGGATTCCTTGCGCGAGCGGCAATTGGGAACTCCAATTGATGGTGTTGGTTTGACGCCGCATGTACGCCTTCCAGGAATCCGAGCCCGCCTCACGGCCGCCGCCCGTATCCTTCTCGCCTCCGAACGCGCCGCCGATCTCGGCGCCTGACGTCCCCAGGTTGACGTTCGCGATGCCGCAATCGCTGCCTTCGGCGGACAGGAACCGCTCCGCAGCCTGCAGCCGATCCGTAAATATCGCGGAAGAAAGGCCGTAGGGGACGGAGTTCTGGACTGCGACGGCCTCATCGAGGCTGTCATAGGCGATCACGTACAGTATCGGCGCGAATGTTTCGGTGCGCACCACCGCCATGCCGGCATTCGCGCGAATGATGGTGGGCTCCACGAAATTGCCGGGTTGCTTCAGAACCCTGCCCCCATAGAGCACCTCACCACCCTCGGACTGCGCGGCGGCGATGGCCGCCGAATAGCGGGTTACGGCGCCTGCATCGATCAGCGGTCCCATCAAGGTCTCCGCCGCCAACGGATCGCCGATGCGCACCTGCCCGTAAGCCGCGATCAGCCGCCGTTCGAGCTCGGCCGCGCGCGATCGATGGACGAGCACGCGCCGGGTCGTGGTACAGCGCTGCCCGGCGGTTCCCACGGCGCCGAACACGATGCCGGGCACGGCCAGGTCCAGATTCGCGCTATCGTCGACGATGATGGCGTTGTTGCCGCCAAGTTCCAGCAGACTCTTGCCGAGCCGTTCGGCAACCTTTACGCCGATCTGCCGTCCGACGTGCGTCGAACCGGTGAATGAAACCAGCGCGACCCGGCGGTCCTCGACAAATCGAGCCGCGAGTTCGGTGCCGGGATCGATGAAGATCTGAAATATCGGCGGCATTGCATGACTTTCCAGCACGCGGTTGCAGATGTGCTGCACGGCGAGCGAGCACAGGGCCGTCTTCGGAGAGGGTTTCCACACGACGGCGTTGCCGCTGATCGCCGCCAGGAAGGCATTCCACGACCAAACTGCCACGGGAAAATTGAACGCGGAGATCACGCCCACGACACCGAGCGGATGCCATTGCTCGTACATGCGGTGCTGAGGCCGCTCGGAGTGCATGGTGAGGCCATAGAGCATGCGCGATTGTCCCACCGCGAAATCGGCGATATCGATCATTTCCTGGACTTCGCCGTCGCCCTCGGCCTTGATCTTGCCGTTTTCCATCGATACGAGGCTGCCGAGTGCATCCTTGTACTTGCGCAGCTCTTCTCCCATGAGCCGCACCGCCTCGCCGCGCTTCGGCGCCGGCACCTGGCGCCACGCGGCGGCGGCGGCAACCGCCGACGCCATCACATGTTCGTAGTCCGTGAGCGTGGCGCCGCGAACCTGAGCCAGCCGCTGACCCGTGGCCGGATTGACGGAGTCGATGATTGCGCCGTCCGTTTGCCTGCTCCAGCCCTCGCTTCCCGACCAAGTGCCAGGATTGATGTCGCGAAGGCCCAGGGTCTGGAGGGGATTGGTCTTGAGCATGTTGAAAGTCCGGCGGTCAATTCGTAGGGGGCGCATTTTGACGTGGCCGGCCGCACAACGCTAGCATCGCGTATGTCGAAAACTCCCGTCCTGACGAATTGGCACCCCGCCACATGGCACAGCCGCCACGCGGCCCAGCAACCGAAGTACTCCGACCGGCAAGCACTGGAGCGCACGGTGGCTGCGCTGAGCCGGTTGCCCCCGTTGGTCGTTTCCTGGGAAATCGAAGCGCTGCGCGCGCGGCTGGCCCAGGCGCAGCGCGGCGAGCAGTTCCTGCTGCAAGGCGGAGATTGTGCCGAGAGTTTCGAGGATTGCGAATCCGACAACATCGCCCGGCGTCTCAAGATTCTGCTGCAGATGAGCCTGGTGCTCTTGCAGGGGTTGAAGAAGCCGATCATCCGGGTCGGCCGTTTCGCCGGGCAGTACGCGAAGCCGCGTTCGGCCGATACCGAAACTCGCGACGGAGTGACGCTGCCGTGCTACCGCGGAGACAACGTCAATCGGCCGGGGTTCACGGCGGCGGAGCGCGAGCCGGACCCTGAGCTGCTGCTTCGCGGCTACGAACGCGCAGCGCTCACGTTGAATTTCGTGCGTGCCCTGATCGACGGCGGCTTTGCCGACCTGCATCATCCGGAGTATTGGGACTTGGGCTTCCTGCGCCACGCGCCGCTGCACGACGCGTACCGGAAAATCGTGGACTCGATTGCCGAGTCGCTGGAGTTCTTCGAGTCCATGAGCGGACAGCGCGTGCACGCGGCCACCCGCATCGACTTCTACGCCAGCCACGAGGGGCTGCACTTGCTGTCCGAGCAGGCGCAGACGCGCTATATCGAACGTCAGAAGCACTGGTACAACCTCTCCACGCACATGCCCTGGATCGGAATGCGCACGGCCAACATCGACGGCGCGCATGTTGAATATTTCCGCGGCATCAGCAATCCCATCGGCGTGAAAGTGGGCGCCTCGATGAGCGCCGAGTGGCTGCAGGAACTCGTGCACGTGCTGAACCCGCAGAATGAGCCGGGCCGGCTGACGTTCGTGCATCGCTTCGGGGTCAAGGACATCGAGCAGCGGCTGCCCGCCATGATCCGTGCGGTGCGCGCCACGGGATCGCAAGTGCTGTGGGTTTGCGATCCCATGCACGGCAACACGGAGACCACCTCGGGCGGCGTAAAGACACGCCGGTTCGACAATATTCTGGGGGAAGTCGAAGCCGCATTCCGCATCCACGAGGGGGAAGGTTCCATCTTGGGCGGAGTGCACATTGAGCTGACCGGCGAGGATGTCACCGAGTGCATAGGCGGTGCTCGCGGTCTGGCGGAGGCCGATCTGGCGCGCGCCTACAGGTCCCAAGTTGATCCACGGCTGA
Organism: uncultured Gammaproteobacteria bacterium; assembly: GCA_963727045.1. GTDB lineage: Bacteria > Pseudomonadota > Gammaproteobacteria > Steroidobacterales > Steroidobacteraceae > Bog-1198. The sequence continues at coordinate 738,808 of CAVSES010000001.1, forward strand.
ATGCAGAACAGGCGCTGGAGCTGGCCATGCTGATCGCACGGCGCGCGGGCGCAAGCCGGCGCCTCCCAAACGCCCTCAAAGGCGGGGCCTGACGGTGGTCCGGCGTGCATATGTCAAATAGATGTCAACAGAATATCCGTATATAAATCATATATATAAAAGATATAACTTAACTAATTTATAGATTATCGACTACGTTTTTTGAAAGCCGACTTGCCTCGATGCGTGCAGATGCTATTCTGACTTGCAAACCTTTCCCGCCTTTCAAGATTGAGCGTCGCGAGGCCCCAACTGCTCGGACGATGAGCAAACAATTTATGACGCATTGCGCGGAATCTTTCGCGCCGCAATGAGTCTGACGGGTTCGAAGCCTAGGTTCTGGGCGAAGGTTGGGTTGCGCTCGGGTTAGTCCAAAGCCGCGCGTGATCGACGGCGGGCTACGCGGTTTCCGCGTAGCCCGTTTTTTATGTGCGTCCTTAATCTATACCGGTTTCGCGATTGTCGGCCCGTATGAACAGCACGTTTGATCTTGGGTGTAGACGCTGCCCCCGGCTCGCCGCATTTCTCGATACCGTTCGCCTGCATGAGCCGGGCTATCACTGCCGCCCAGTGGCCCCGTTCGGGGACCCTCATGCGCGACTGCTGATCGTTGGCCTGGCGCCCGGGATGCACGGCGCCAACCGCACCGGCCGCCCCTTCACGGGCGACCACGCGGGAATCCTGCTGTACGAAACGCTGCATAAGTTCGGCTTCGGCAACCGTGCAATTTCCACGGCGGCGGACGACGGACTCGAACTTAAAGGCGCGCGCATCACGAATTCGGTGAAGTGCCTTCCGCCGGGCAACAAACCTCTGCCTCTGGAAATCAAGGTTTGCAATGAATTTCTTCGCGAGGAACTTGCGCAAAGTCCCGACGTCCGCGTTATTCTTGCGTTGGGCGCCATTGCGCATTCGGCGGTGTTGCGCGCCTGCGGGGCGGGGAATGCCGCTCATCGGTTTACACACGCTGCGGAACATGATCTAGGCGGTGGTCGCGTGTTGTTGGATTCCTATCACTGCAGCCGCTACAACACCCAGACCCGGCGGCTCACGACCTCCATGTTCGAAAGCGTCGTCGGCAGGGCGCGTGACCTCGTTCGACGCTAAGTCGTTCGTCGACAGCCTGCCTTCGCGTCCGGGCGTGTACCGGATGCTGGATGCCGACGGCGAGATCCTTTACGTGGGCAAAGCCCGAAATCTCAAGAGCCGGGTCGGCTCGTACTTTCAGCCCAGCAACGTGCACCCGAAGGTCCAGGCCCTGGTCGCCAAGACCGCGGGCATGGAAGTCACGATCGCGAACTCCGACACAGAAGCGCTGCTGCTCGAATTCAATCTCATCAAGAAGCACCGGCCTCGCTTCAATGTGGTGCTGCGCGACGACAAGAGCTTTCCATACCTTCACTTCGAGACGGAGCACGAATTTCCGAGGCTCAATTTCTACCGCGGGTCGCGCAAGGAACCCGGGCGCTTCTTCGGCCCGTACCCCTCCGCCGGCGCGGTGCGCGAGACGCTGCAGCAGATACAGAAGCTGTTTCGCCTGCGAAATTGCGACGACACCTACTTCGCGAACCGTTCCCGGCCGTGCCTGCAGTACCAGATCCAGCGGTGCACGGCGCCGTGCGTCGGACTCATCTCGAAGGAGAGTTACGCCCGCGACGTGGCTGCGGCGATCAAGGTGCTGGAAGGGCGCAACGACGAGGTCAACCAGGATCTCGCGCGCCGCATGGAGGCGGCCGCGCAGCAGCTGCATTTCGAGGAGGCCGCGCGGTTGCGCGACCAGCTCGCAAAACTCAAGGCCGTCCAGGCTCAGCAAATAGTCGCCGCCGGCATCGATCACGATGCGGACGTCATCGCGATCGCCGCACGCAACGGCGAATATTGCGTGGCCTTGATGTTCATTCGCGCGGGCCGCAGCCTCGGCAGCACGACGTTCTTTCCCAAGGCTCCCTATGCGGAGTTGCCCGAAGTTCTGGCGGCCTTCGTCGCGCAGTACTACCTGGATCGGGAGTCGCCGCCGGAAATCATCGTTGAAGCGCAGTTCGACGAAATGCCCCTGCTGGAGGCGACCCTGGCGGAGCGGTCCGGCCACAAGGTGCGCATCGCATCGCAGGTGCGCGGCATTCGGGCGCGCTGGCTGGAGATGATGCACAACAACGCGGAACAGGCATTGACCATGCGCGGCCTCGCGCGCGCGAGCATCGAAAGCAGCCTCGAGGATTTGCGCGAGGCGTTCGATCTGGATGAGACGCCGGACCGCATCGAGTGCTTCGATATCAGCCACACGGGCGGAACGGATACGGTCGCTTCCTGCGTCGTGTTCGGAGAAGAAGGCCCGCTCAAAAGCGAATATCGCCGTTTCAACATCAGCGGGATCCAGCCCGGCGACGACTATGCCGCGATGTATCAGGCCTTGACGCGCCGCTACAAGCGCGTGCGCGACGGCGAAACGCCGAAGCCCGACGTGCTGCTGATCGACGGCGGCAAGGGACAGCTCGCCGAAGCCGGCAAGGTTCTCGAAGAATTGGGGGTTGCCGGGATTACGTTGATCGGGGTCGCCAAGGGCGCCGAGCGGCGCCCCGGCCAGGAACAGCTGTTCTTGTTGGGCCGGGACACGCCCACTATACTGGCCCCGGATTCGCGGGCATTACATCTGATTCAGCGCGTGCGCGACGAGGCGCACCGATTCGCCATCACGGGACACCGGCGCAAAAGGGCGAAGCGTCACAGCCAGTCGATACTTGAATCCATACCGGGCTTGGGGCCGGTCAAACGACGCGAGCTTCTGAAACAGTTCGGCGGCTTGCAGGGGATCTTGCGTGCGGGCATTGAGGATTTCGTACAAATCCGCGGACTCGGGCGCGATCTCGCCGAGGTAATCTATGAGCACCTCCACCCAGGGCGCTAGTGGCCGATCGCATTGGAATGTGCCGAATACGCTGACGTGGCTGCGCATCTTGATGATCCCCGCCATCTTTGCGCTGTTCTACCTGCTGCCCTACCCATGGGCGGATCCCGCGGCATGCGCGGCATTCGCGCTTGCCGGCATCACCGACACGTTGGATGGTTATTACGCGCGCAAGCTCGGCCAAACCTCTCGTCTGGGCGCGTTCCTGGATCCAGTCGCGGACAAGCTCATCGTCGCGGCCGCCCTGGTGTTGATCGTCAGCAAGGATCCGCGCTGGTTCGTGGTCATCGTCGCGGTCGTCATCATCGGCCGTGAAATCGCGGTGTCGGCGCTGCGCGAATGGATGGCGGAGATCGGCGCGCGCGGACGCATCAAGGTGTCGATCTTGGCGAAGTACAAAACCATCATGCAGATCGTCGGACTGTCGCTGCTGCTCTTTCGGGAGAATATCTTCGCCATACCAACCTACCGAGTCGGGCTGGTCCTGACGGCGGTGGCCGCGGTGCTCACCCTTTGGTCGATGGTCCAGTACCTTCGTCTGGCGTGGCCGGAATTGCGGGGCAGTTCAACGCTTTAGCCCGATTCTGCGCCGGGTTCTTCTTGACTCCCGCCGGTACGGCCCTACAATTGCGCCTCTGTTCAAGGCGGGAATAGCTCAGTTGGTAGAGCGCAACCTTGCCAAGGTTGAGGTCGCGAGTTCGAGCCTCGTTTCCCGCTCCAAAATTTCTGTTGTCATCAATGACTTGCGGCGACTTCGAGGGCGCCCGCGGTCCGGTGCCCCGCCTGCCAGGCCGAAGCGGTGTCGCGCAACAATTGCGTGTTCTTCTGCAGGGCCGCATCGAGCACGTCGACCTGTTCTGCCGCGAGCTTCCAATTGCCCCCTTCGACCGCCTCGGTGAGACCCGGGAACTCGAGGTGCGCGTAAGTGTAGCGGGAGCCATAAAGCAAGTGCTGAAACCACGGCCGCCCCGGAATTCCCGCGGGGTCGAGCCAATTCGACTCCACCTGGAGCAGTCGCGCGTTGAGGTGCGCGACTTGCTGCGGACTTGCGTTGCCCGCCCTGAGGTCGGTCAGCGTCAGGTCGCGAAGCCGCTTGCCGGCAGCTTCGAACTCGGCCACGCGCTCCCCGAGCCGCCCGAGAGGCAGCCGGTCGGGGCCTATCTTGCCGGCATCGCGGAGTTCCGTGAGAAAAACCTGCAGCGCCGCGCCGTTGGCCGCAAAGTCGAATGGCAGGATGTCCGAATTCGCGAGCCGAAGCGCGACGAGCCCCCAGATGCGGCTGAGCACCGCGTGGTACTCGAAAGTTGGATCGCCGATCTTCGCCATCCAGAAGTGATCGTCATAGGCCGAGTGGTACACGCCGTAGTCCCCGGTGAAGCCGAGGTTCATCACGGGACGGCCCAGGTGGTTGAGGAACACCGTGTGATCGGAGCCGCTGCCGACGCGGGTTTCCACCAGCGCGGCATCTGCGGGAGGTGCGGAGAGCTTCTTGTCCCGCATGGCCGTCGCATGCCAGGCCTCGTACAGCGATTTTCCGGAGGGCGCGCGCACGCTCCTCGACGCCTCGAGCAGCATGGGCGCGAGCGAGGCGACCGCCGAAGGATCGAAACTCAATCCTTCCGGTCCCGCGGTCGTCGCGGCGCCCGCCACGGCTTCATCGACGTTAAGATAAGCGACGAGTTTTTTCTTCAAGTCCTCGGCGAACTGCTCGCCCCACTCCGTGGATCCGGTGAGTGCATATTCCTCGCCGTCCCAGCTGCAAACGATGAGCGTACGGCGGGGGCGCATGCCGCGGCGCGCAAGTTCGCCGAGCGACCGCGTCAGCTCCATCATCGAGGCGGTGCCGCTCACGGGGTCGACACCGCCGTACACCCAGGCATCCCGATGATTCCCCAGCAATACCCATTCATCGGGCAGTTCGCTGCCGCGGATGCGTGCCTCGACGACCGTATAGGGCTTGATGCTCGTGTCCATGTCCACGTGAACGTGCACAACGGCGGCACCGGTGAAGCGGTAGGTGATGGGCAGGGCACCGCGCCAGTCCGCCGGAACTTCCGCACCGTTCATGTGTTCGAGGAGGGGCTTTGCATCGCGCCACGAGAGCGGCAATGACAGGATCTTCGGCAACGAGCGCGCGTCTGCGGGCGAGTTGTGCTTGGCGCCCGGCACCGACGCCCAGCCCGGCGTCGTCGGATCTCCCGGCACCAAATAGTCGTAAGTGATGGCACCGTGCTGGATGTGGCTCTCCGGGCCCCACGGGCCCTGCGGAAAGACCTTGCCGCGCGCATAGCCATCGTCGGCCGGATCGGAATAGATGAGCAGCGCGGCCGCGCCTTCCCGTTCCGCGGTCAGAGCCTTGAATCCTCGGTAACTGTAAGGATTCGAGTAGCGCACGATGACGACCTTGCCCCTCACGCTGATGCCGTTCCTGCGCAACACCTCGTAGTCCGCGGGATTGCCGCTGTGGGCGTAGACGAGTTCGGCAGTGACGTCACCGGAGGCGGAGTAACCGAAGTAGGCGCTGTCGATGCGAGGGTTCTTGGTGTCGGGGTCGAGCGCGTATGCGTCCTCGCGGAGAGATGCCCTGTAGAGCACGGGGGACGTCATCTCGAGCGCTACCTTCCGCGGGCTCGAGTGCAGGACCTCGTAGTGCCTCAGCGTCACGCCTTCCCAGCCTTGGCTGCGCCATTCGCGCGCGATGAGGTCCGCCAGCTCGTTGTTCCGCGCCGAGGCCGCGGGATGAGGTTCGGTCGTGAAGATGCGATGCCATTCGCGAGCCCTGTCGGGCGAGGGCAGCGTTTGAAATAGCGCTTCCACCCGCTGCTCGTCGGCGGCATGCGCCGGCGCGAATCCGAGAATGGAATCCCCCAAGGCGGCCGGAGATGCGGCAATCGTGAACAACATGCCACGCACGATCGAAACGAGAACTTTGCGAATGATCAATGCAACAACTCCTCGGCGGGCGGATGATGACACCACGTGCAATTGGTTGACCCAATCACGCGTCTCGGCGGCGCTGACCCTTGACGCAGGCGACACTTGTCGAGCGCGGAGGATTTTCTTGGGCGAATTGTACGACACGCGCGAATGGTCTTATGCTGAGGACATTCTTACCAACTGGCGGGATATCTTGTGCGCTCGTGGGCGACCTGCTAGAATAAAAAATTGGTCGTCAAACCAATGAGTTAGGCAATCTGTGCGAGAAACCTCCCAAGGTAGAGGTCGCGAGGTCGCGCTTCGTTTCCCGCCCCAGCAAATGGCAGAACCCCGGCAAGTCCGGGGTTCGTTTTTTTGACCCACGGCTAGGTGGCAGAGTGGTCATGCAGCGGCCTGCAAAGCCGCGTACAGCGGTTCGATTCCGCTCCTAGCCTCCAATAGAGCTGCCGGCAGGTGCGCTCGTGCGGTGCAGAACCCCCGCGAGCAGCCGAATCGTCACCAGCGCGACCGCTCCGCAAGCCAGGTAACCGCCTAAATGGTTTCCGAGTTCGCCGGCCCGCACAGCCTGGGGGGCGAGGAGAGCAAGCGCTTCCTTGACGAAAACCACGAGGTACACCAGAAGAAACACCATGCGCGCAAGGTGGCGGGAAAATTCGCGGAGTTCGCAACGGCTCGCGCCTGACGAATGTCTTTCGTGCCAGTAGAATTGGGAGATCACCAATGCCAGCAAGAGCAGACCGAACAGTGGATGAATCTCCTGCCAGATGCCGTGCCTGATGCCGGCCGCCGGATTGCCGCCGAAGTCGAAAATGCCCGCGGCGACGGCGAGTATTGCAAGGGTTCCGTGAAGTATTCCCGCCTCACGGTGCCGGCGAGGCAGCTCCGCCGAAGAGCCCACTGCGCACTTACTCCGTGCAGCCACCTGATATACCTCCATCGAACTTTGTATTACAAAGTGACAGGTATCTCCATGAAGCGCAAGCCGAAGGTGCCGCGATTCAAAATCGGGTACCATTCTGAATCAGCATGCATGCCATGAACTCAACGCTCGAGTGCGACTTGCGCCGGGTCGGTGCGCATCCCGACTATTGGTACCCCTTGGCCTGGTCCGAGGAGCTCAAGGTCGGCAGGACCCTCGGACGCCGCTTCGCGGGCCTGCCCATCGTGATATATCGCGGCAATAGCGGGCAGGTGTTCGCGCTGGAAGACCGCTGCGCGCATCGCCAGGTGCCCTTGCACCTTGGGGTCGTGAGCGGCGATGAGCTCAAGTGCCACTATCACGGCTGGACCTACAACCGGACCGGCAAGTGTGTGAATGTGCCCTATCTCGGGGCGGATCGACTGCCCACCGGGGTCAAGTCCTATCCCGCGCGGGAAGTGGACGGGCTGATCTTCGTTTTTCCGGGCGATGCGAGTTTGGCGGAAAGCCGGTCGCCTGCGGCATTGGGCTCCTCAGGGCGCAAGGACTACAAGACCCGGCGGTTGAACCGTGAGGTCGCCTGCCACTACAGCTTCATGCACGAGAACTTGTTCGACATGAACCACCAGTTCATGCATCGCAAGCAGATGGGCTCGATCATGGCCCGATGCCTCGGCCGCCAACACGGCGACGATTGGGCGCAGGTCGAATACAGCTTCAGCCGGAACGAGGGAAAGTCCTCGGTGGGTGAGCAGGTCATCGTGGACCTGATGCGCAAACGCAGCGTGGCCAAGAAGGACTTCTCCGATTACATGCGGATTCGCACAGATTATCCGACCCAGAGTCTGAAGGTCTGGGTCGGGCGCGACATCAAACCGACCGAAGATCCTGTGCTCGACGTGTGGCTGGCCTATACGCCCCTGGACGCCGCACAGCGAACCAACCGCACGTACGGCTATCTTTCAGTGAAGAAGCCGCGAATTCCGGGGGTTATTCACGCGGTGTGGCCCTTCGTCACGTGGTTTACGGAAAATATCTTTCGCGAGGACAAGGAAATCGTGGAATTCGAGCAAAGGGCCTATGACGCACAGGGCGCGGACTGGAACAACGAGGTCTTTCCGCCGATAAGGGATCTGCGCGCGGTGCTGGCGCGTTGCGGCAGACCCATCGAATAGGACGCCCATGCCGGTGCCCGATCAAGTTTCCTGCAGCGGCCGGACGGAGCAGCGTCCCTGGGATGCACGGCTCGCGCACCGCCTGATCATGCCGCTCAAGGATAGCTGGGTCACTCCGAATCATCTGACGACGGTGCGGCTAGGGGTGGGCCTTGCGGCTGCGGCCGCCTTTCTCCCCGGAACACACGGGTGGTCGAATTTCGGCGCGCTGCTGCTCATCCTGTCGAACTTTCTCGATCATACGGACGGCGAATTGGCGCGTGCGAGCGGCAAGTCCAGCCGGATGGGCCACTTGTACGATCTGGCAAGCGATGCCGCGGTGACGATTTTGCTTTTCGTCGCCATCGGCGTCGGGGTCGGTGCGAATTCAGCCGCCCGGACCGTCATGCCGCCGGGCGTGCTCGGGCTGATCGCCGGCAGCGCCGTCGCGTTGATTTTCTATTTGCGAATGCGCCTCGAGGACATAGCGGGCAAGACCGCGAGCCAGCAGGCATCGCTGGGCGGGTTCGAGACGGAAGATGTGCTGTACCTGCTGCCCCTGGTCACCATCAGCAACGCCGAGATGCCGTTCCTGGTTGCTGCGGCGGTCGTGGCACCGCTGTTCGCCGCATGGGTCGCGATCGATTACCGTCGCGTCCTCAATTTTCCGGCATCGCGGACCGCGCGATAAATGGATGCGGCGTCTACGGGGAGTGGCCGGTTCCCGCAGGCCATCGCCGCGTGCGCACCGAGCGATCCCGATCGGTCGGTGGCCGGGCGGCTGCCGCACTTCGATGCGGCCTCCCTGCGCCGGGACTTCATCGCGCAGGGCGCCTTCCTGCATTTGCCGGATTTTCTGCCGCCCGATATCACTTCCAGATTGATCGCGTCCGCCGCGTCCGTGTCCCCATCGGTGAACCGCAACTACCTGCCGGGCCACAAGCAGGGAGGCAGCGTGAGCCGGCACACGATCGACCGACTGGCTCCGTTCATCGCCGAGCTCTATCGCTCGCCCGCGCTGATGGGTTGGTTGGGCCAGGTGTGCGGCGAGACCTTGCAGATGTCCCCGCTTGACGATCCGCACGCCTACGCCCTGTATTTTTATACACGGCCCGGCGATCACATCGGCTGGCACTATGACACCTCTTATTATGCCGGCCGCCGTTATACGCTGCTGCTCGGCGTGGTCGACGAGTCCTCGTGCCGGCTCGACTACGAATTGCACACGCGCGAGGCGGGCACCGCCGTCGTGTCCGGTTCGATCAGAATACCGCCGGGCGGCCTCGTTTTCTTTGACGGCGACCGATTGCGCCACCGCATCACTCCGCTCTCGGACAATGAGAAACGCATATCCCTCACGTTCGAATACGTGACCGACCAGACGATGCACCCCTGGCGGCGAATGATTTCCAACATGAAGGACGCGCTGGCCTACTTCGGCTTTCGCCAGGTGTTTCGTCGACCGCAGCATCGCGGAAATTCACGCGACAACGGCGCTGCATGACGCGAAGGGGTGCCTGGCTTCTGTCGGCGGGCGTGCTGCTGTTCATCGGCGTGCTTGCCTCGCAAGGCCTGCCGGCCGTCGCCGCCTCCCTGGCAACCGCCGGCTCGGGTCTGGTATGGGTTGCGCTGTTTCATCTCGTCCCGCTCGTGCTGGATGCAGCGGCCATTCGCGTGCTGTTCGATGCCCGCGAAGGGCGTGCCTCGATGCGCGACGCGCTGCTCGCCAGGTGGGTGGGCGAATCCGCCAACAGCTTGATGCCGGCGGGACAGATCGGCGGCCCCCTCCTGATGGCGCGTTATTTGGCGCGGCGGGGGATGCGCATGCAGGACGCGGCCGCGGCGATCACGGTCAACACCACCCTTCAGACTTTCACGCAGATCGCGTTCGCGCTTCTCGGAGTCGCTTTGCTGGGCGCCGCGGCGGGCGGGCATATCTCGCAGCAGGCCCTGCGCGCTTCCTCATTGATCGCCAGCGGGTTCCTGGCGCTGCAGGTCGGAGGATTCTACTGGATGCAGCGCCGCGGATTGTTCGGCAGGTTGCTGCGCGCGGCCGCGCGATTCGGCGGCAAGCGCGATTGGTCGCATTGGGTGAGCCGCGCTGAAGCGATCGACCGTTCGGTGGCGCTCATTTACGGCCGCGGCGGCCGCGTGTCCGCCAGTCTGCTGCTCAACTTGGTCGGCTGGCTGGTCGGCACGGTCGAGGTATATCTCATTCTTTGGCTGATCCATCATCCGGTCGGGTGGAGCGATGCATTGTTGCTGGAAAGCTTGGGGCAAGCGATCCGCGGCGCCGCGTTCGCCATCCCCGGCGCGCTCGGCGTGCAGGAGGGTGGGTATCTTTTGCTCGCGCCGATGGTCGGTTTGCCTCCCGAATCGGCGCTCGCACTGTCTCTCGCCAAGCGCGCGAGAGAGATCATTCTGGGATTGCCGGGCCTCTTGTTCCTGCACCTTTCGTCGCGCGCCCACGCCGCCGCCGTGTAAGATTCCGGCATCCCGATTCAGCGAAAGGACATGAATGCGCGCAATTATTCTCGCCGCCGGGCGCGGTCTGCGTTTGCAGCAAAAGGACGGCCGGCAGCTCCCCAAGTGCTTGCTGCAGTTCGGCGGGATGAGCTTGCTGGAACGTCATTTGCGCCTGCTGCGGAGCGTGGGGGTCGACGACATCGTTTTGGCGCTTGGCTACCGCCACGAATTGGTCGAGGCGGAACTCGATCGCCTGCACTGGCAGCCGCGCCCCGCCATCGTGCTGAATCCTCAATTCGAGCTGGGAAGCGTGTTGACGGTGCATACCGCCGCCGGCGCGATGGCAGGCGGCGGGGATATCCTCTTGATGGATGCGGACGTCTTGTACGATGTGCGTATGGCGGAGGCGCTGGTTGCGGGGGCGGCTCCGATCAACCGCGTGCTGATCGACCGGGACTTCGAGGCCGGCGATGAACCGGTCAAACTCTGCGTAAGCGGCGGCGTGCCGATCGAATTGCGCAAGGTGCCGTCGCCGGATTTGACATACGACGTGATCGGCGAGTCGGTTGGATTCTTTCGCTTCCACCAGGCGGGGGCGCAACGGCTTGCCGAATTGGCCGCAGGCTACGTTGCGCGGGACCGCGCCCACATGCCCCACGAAGAAGCGGTACGCGACCTGCTGCTCGAACGCAGCCAGACCTTCGACGTCGCCGACGTGACGGGTGCTCCGTGGATCGAGATTGATTTCCCCACCGATGTGGTGCGCGCAGCGCATGAGGTGCTGCCGCAGCTTCACCCCATAGCGGGTTCTGGGTGAGCAGCGCACGCGCATCAATCATCTTGGGACTCCTGTTGGCGCCGGGAGCGTGGGCCGAGCCGCCGCAGAGCGATCCGACGCAGGCGCCGGCGCCCGGTCCGATCCGGCCGCCGTCATCGCCGCCCACAGGGCTGCAGAGATGGTTCGATCCCTCGGCGGCGCCATTCATTCCCGTGCCCTTGATCGGCGTCGATCCGGACAGCGGTACCACGCTCGGCCTCATTCCGACCTGGGTGCACACCGACGAAAATCACGAGATCAACCGCATCATCGCGCCTGATGTGCTCTACAACCCATATTTCGGCTTCGGCGTGCACGGACGCGTGTACGGGTATTCCTCCAAAGACGAGCAATGGTCGGTCGTCACCGGCATCAAGGAGCGCGTCGAACGCGAATTCGATGCCGAGTATCAGCGCGGCCGTTTGCGCGAGGATCGTTGGTCGTTCAATACCAGCGTGGTTTACGACCGCAGCGGCGTACCGCGCTTTTACGGCATCGGCAATCACACGCCGGCGGCCGCCGAAACGAATTATACGAACCAGCAAGAGCGAGCAGAGGTTCAGGTGGGGCTGAATCTGAATCATGCATGGCAACTGCTCTACACGGGGCGCCTGCAGGTCGTCGACGTGCTTCCCGGAACTTTGGACAAGATCCCGTCGATCGAGACTCGTTTTCCCGGCACCCTGGGCACCGACCGGCAATTCCTCAATCGGCTGTCCATCATTTACGACACCCGGGACGACTTGACGGTCCCCCGCAGCGGCGTCCAGTTGATTGCGTACGGCGGGTTGGCCAGCCGCGACGGCGTGCTCAACGATTCCATGTACAGCGAGGCCGGCGGCGATGGGCGCGGCTTTTGGTCCGTTGGCCACGACACCATTCTGGCGGGGCACGTGGCCATACGCTACTTGCCAACGTCGCACGACGTGCCGTTCTGGGCGCTCAGCGGCCTCGGTGGGGGAGAGAGCTCGGTCGGCGGCGAACAGCCCCTGCGCGGCTGGGGGGTCGGACGGTTCTACGACCGGGATTCCTTTTCCGGCAGCATCGAACTGCGCCGCAAGGTGGCGACATACGAAGCCACGTCGACAAGCATCGATGTGGAGGTCACTCCGTTCATCGACGTGGGAAGGGTTTTCGCGCGCGCCGGTGCGTTTCCCCTGGATCAACTACACCGCGTCTACGGCGTCGGATTTCGCGGTATCGCGCGGCCCTTCGTCGTCGGATACGTCGACATCGGCTACGGCAGCGAAGGTGTCGCCGCGTTCACGGGACTCAACTATCCGTTTTGACGGCGTGTGAACGGACGCTTGACCGTGAGCCGACCCCTTCGCGGCGCCCGGCTAATCGGTGCAAAAATTGCGGATTCGCTCGCTCGGATTGCGCAGGTAATTCTCGAGGTAGTAGTCGATGAGCGTCCTCGCGTAGCTTGCATCCTTGGAGCCGATGAGAGACGCGGCGTCGCCGATCCAGCCCTCGATGCATTCGGTCTTTTTGGCATTGCCGGCCGCGCACGCAAGCAGGTTCGAGAATGCCTTTCGATACACTGTAAATTGCTGCCGTTTCATCGGCGCGCCGTGCCCGGGCACCAGCCGGTCGAAAGGCGTTTTCTCGAGATGCATCAGCGAGGCCTGCCAGCGCGCCGGACATGCACTCTCAAAGAACGGCGCCGGCAGGGTCACGAGGTCGCCTGCGAGAAGTACGCGCGTCCTCGGATCGAATATCCACACGTCGCCCGCGGTGACGGCGTGGGATTCCATGTGCACCCGAAGGGGGAGGCCGGCAATGCTCATCGGACCGGAACGGGTGATGGTTTCGGTGGGATAGAGCGCGTCTCCCGCATCGATCAGTGCGACTTCCGCGCGCATGGAAGCCTGCGCACCGGGATTTTTCGCAGTATTTGCAATCTCGGTCAGCAGTTGCGCGCGGTAATCGGCAAGGAACCCCGTGCGCGCCGCCTTGATCGCGTCACTCGCGTAGACCGCCGCATCGGGAAACGCCGCACGCAACGGAAGATTGCCTCCGACGTGGTCCAGATGCCAGTGCGAATTGATGATCGCCGCGATGGGCCGGCCTTCGGCGCGCGCGAAATCCAGTATTTGCTGCGCGTGTTCCGCATGCCGCCCCGTGTCGAACACGATCAAACCCCGAGGCGCCTCGATGACGATGCTGTTGCCATCGGGCTGGCGATTCGGCGTCGCTTCACCCTCGATGAGGAAAGTGCCCGGCGCGATCAGCGATGCCGCGCAGGCGCATGCACCGTAGAACAGGGCCGGCATCGAGACGAGTCGAACGAACATGGGGCGTGCGGCAACTCTTAACGCGAGCGGGCCGCCCCGTCACGAGCCGTCGACGGCGGCGCGCAGCGCACCACCGTCGTGAGCCGCGGCGGCATCGATGCGGCGCACGATGCGGCCGTCGGCATCGGCGATGAGGACTGTCGGGACGTCGTTCACTCGAAATGTGCGGAATACGTCGCCCGATGCATCCAAGGTGAGCGGTATCGGCAATTTGTTCTCCGCCCGATACTTGCGCAGATCCTCTTCGTTCGCCCAGAGACCGGAGGCGATTCCAAGCCAGCGCACGCGCGGATCGGCGGCGAGCGCGGCGACTTGCTCACGGACGCTGCGGCAGCTCGCGGACACCTCCGGCCTCGTGGTGGCAAGGTAGGACTCGCACCATGGCGACAAGAATACCAAGGCGGTCAGCTTCTGGCGTCCGCTCCCATGCAGCATCGCAAAGCGCCGACCCTCGAGGGTCCGCAGTGAACGATTCGGCAAGAGATCGCCGATTCCGACGGGAGGCAGGTCATTTGCCGCGGCGGAGGCGTGCGCGCCCCGGGCGGTCGCGGCGGGCGGCGCCTCGCGCGCAGCAACCAAAGCCGCGTCGAGTTCCTTGTCGGCGAGATGGCCGACATATCGTACCCTCCCGTCGCGTCCGATGACGATGTGAGTGGGCGTGACCCTGAGATGAAACGCGTTGCCCAAACGGCCGTCGTCGAACACGATCGGCATGGTGATTCCAAGCTTCTTGCGATAGGTCCGTATGGCCTCGATCGAATCGTTGAATCCGACGTCGATGGCGATCACGGCCAGATCAGGGCCCGCCGTTTCGTAGACATGCTCGAAATGCGGCATCTGCTCCCGGCACGGCACGCACCAGGTCGCCCAGAACTTCAAGTACACCGCCTTTTTGCCGTAAAGATCGCCAAGATCGATCGCGTCGCCGTCGATGGTCTTGAGCGCCAGTCGCGGCGCCGTCGAACCCAGGATTGCGCGCCCCGCAGCCTGCGCCCGCTGCTGGCCGGTCGCGTCGGCCGCGGCGGGAGAAGCCCCGAACGCCCAGCAGAGCACCGCGAGACAGCCGGTCAGTGCGAAGGCATTCATGGCATACCCTGCGACGCAACCTCGCGCGATACCGGGGAGCTCTTGTCTTTCACCATGAAGACAAGAATCTTTGCAGGCGCGGTCTTGCTGGCATTGGCCGAAACGGTGTGTACGTCGGCTGGACTCTCATAAAAGGTCTGACCGCGCCTGAGGGTGACCGCGGGGCTGCCCGCAACCTGCATCTTGATTTCGCCCTGCAGGACATAGACGAACACTTGCGCATCGTGCCGGTGCGGCTGCGAGGCGGCCCCGGGCGCATACTCAACCGTCAACATCAATACTTCCTTGTCGGGCGCTGCGGCCAGTTCTTTTTTGAATAGTTGCTCGACGAGTGCGGTTGGCGGGGGCGGTTCCGCCGCAAACGCGCAAATCCGCCACGTCGCGAGACCCGCGAGGAACACCGCCCGCGCAAAGTGATGATTCATGGCCGCCTCTGCTGTTGCCGATCAAAGAACGTAACATACGCCTCTCGATGGTATGTCATAAGTGCCAATTTTGAGGATTTATGTGGAGTCAATGCTGGCTTTGCCGATCAGGGCTCGCGGTTGCGCCGCGTCTTGCGTGCAGCCAACGCCAGCCTGTAGATTGTGCCCGATGAAACACCCCCAAGCGTTGCTCGAGGCATGAGTACTGAAAGGCGTGGAGGGCGTTCTCGATTGAGGCCGGCGGGGATGCTGGTCACGCGGGTCAAGGCACCGGCCGGCATACATAGCGCCCGCGTCACCGTGCTGTTCGCGGATCTCCGCGGTTACACCGGAATGGCCGAGCGCCTTCCGGCCGTCCGCGTGGTGCCGCTGCTGGATGAATTCTTCCTCACTCTCGCTTCCGCCGCCGAGTCTCATGGAGGCACGGTATTTCACACGGCGGGTGATGGAATCATGGCCGGGTTCGGCGTCGATGATGCAAAAGGCTGCGGGGCGCGTGAAGCGCTGGCCGCCGGTCATGCGATGCTGCAGGGATTCGCGCCGGTTGCCTCACGATGGCGCAGCGAACTTGCGATCGATGCGGGAATCGGCGTTGGACTGCATCTGGGGGAAGTTGCCGTCGGATTGCTCGGGCCTCCCGGGCACAGGTCAACCACGCTGATTGGGGACACGGTCAATGTCGCTGCGCGGCTCTGCAGCCGGGCGCGTGCCGGGGAGGTGTTGTTCTCTTGCACGGTCGCCGCGGAGCTGGAGCGGTGCTCGCAAGCCCCGGAGATCGACGTTGCACGCATGCCGTTTCTGCAGCTGCCGCAATTCGAACTGCGCGGCCGCCGCGGCCCGATCGACATTTGGTGCGTTCCTGCGCCGGAGCGCCTCGCGCTGTAAGCGGCATTCGAAGCCGTCGGAATTCAAACGTTCAAGCCTCAACCACGCCGCGTCGGCAGGGGGTTGGCCGCCGTCGACGTGTCACTGAGTTGGTGCCCCGTGCCGGACTCGAACCGACATGGCCTTACGGCCAGAGGATTTTCTTACCCCTACGGCTTTCGCCGCCGCGCCTTCGCGCGTTTGGAGTCTGGAATGCGCCACGACCATGGCAGTTCAGGGAACTGCTTTAGGCCCCCGCCGTCCACTCTCTACACCTTCCGCCACGCGATCATGTACCGGCTTGGCTCGGCGTTGCCTCGGCATGCGCCAGGGGTTTCGCCGACTTTGACGGGTTCCGGCGAGTCGTTTCCGTACTCGTCGCTCACAGCCTCGAAGTCCTCTGCGTCTACCAATTCCGCCAACGGGGCAACCGTGAATAGTGTAGCTGGCTAAGTGGGCTCGAAGCGAGCGTGAAAGCAAATTCCTTTGGTTGGCGGTGTCCGTGTACCGAAAGTCTACCGGTGGTTCGTTGCGAGAAACCGCAAAATGCCGCTGCCCGATTGGTTGAGGGTCCTGTTCACGGCCAGCAACGCGTAGGAATGCCGCGAGGGCACCACGGATAGAATACGTCTTCGAGTCGTGATCAATTCACACACGACGAATCAAGTGCGAGCGAAATCGTCGTGTCCAGCGACGCAGGGGTGACCTTGGTTCCCTCGGAAACGGTCTTGCCTGTCGCCACGAATTGGACGTAGTCTGTGGCTTCTGCCAGGGGAGATCATAAATTGCGCCTGTTTCTAATCGCGCCCGTGCTCGCTGCAAGCCTTGCCGCACCCGTGACCGCCGAAATCCGGCCGGATCAGGTGACGTTCAGAGAGTTGTACAAGGAACTCGTCGAGACCAATACGACGTTGTCCGCCGGAAGTTGCACGCTGGCAGCAGAGCGCATGGCGGCGCGTCTGAAAGCGGCCGGATACAAAGAGGGCGATATGCGGGTGTTCGGCGTAATCGACCACCCCAAAGAAGACGGGTTGGTCGCGACATTGAATGGAACCGACCCCAAGGCCAAGGCGATCCTGCTGCTCGCCCACATCGACGTCGTCGAGGCGAAACGCGAGGACTGGAGTCGCGACCCTTTCGTGCTGGTGGAAGAGAACGGCTATTTCTACGGCCGCGGTTCGTCCGACGACAAGGCGCAAGCGGCGATCTTCACGGATGCACTCATTCGCTTGAAACAGGCTGGAACCAAGCTTCGGCGGCCGTTGAAACTGGCCCTGACCTGTGGCGAGGAAACCGGCGGGGCGTTCAATGGCGCCAACTGGCTGGTGACCGAGCACAAGGACTGGATCGATGCCCAATTCGCCCTGAACGAAGGAAGCGTCGGCCTGCGCGATGCCAGCGGCAAGAAACTGTCACTCGGCATTCAAGCGGGCGAGAAGGTCTATCAGGATTTCCGTATCGAGGCGACCAACCCCGGTGGCCACAGTAGTCGCCCGCGCCCGGATAACGCCATTTACAGCCTGGCCGCAGCGCTTGTTCGCATCGGTCAATATGAGTTTCCCGTGCAGTTCACCGACACGACTCGCGCGTACTTCACCGAGACGGCAAAGCTGTCCGGGGGCGAAGCGGGTGCTGCGATGATTCGGCTGATCGCCAATCCCAACGATCTCGCGGCCAGCGCCATTGTGTCGAAGGATCCGACCTATCACTCGATGCTGCGTACTACCTGCGTTGCAACGAGGCTGGACGGTGGCCACGCCAACAATGCGTTGGCACAGCGTGCGGGCGCCAATATCAATTGCCGAATGTTTCCCGGCGACACCATCGAGTATGTCCTCGCACAGCTGATCAAGGCTGCGGCCGACCCGTCCCTGACCATCGTCCCGACGGGCGAAATAAGCCCAACTCCACCCCCGCCGCCGCTGACCCCGTTGGTCTACGGCACCGCCAAGACCCTTGCACAGAAGCACTTTCCGGGCGTACCAATGCTGCCAGCGATGTCCACGGGCGCCACCGATGGCCGTTTCCTCAACGCGTCAGGAATTCCCACCTATGGCGTCCCGGGTCGGTTCTCCGACCCCGACGGCAACGGCGTTCACGGCCTCAACGAACGCAAGTCGGTCGAGGGCCTTTACGAAGAGCGCGATTATCTATTCGAGCTGATCCAGGCCTACGCGAACAGCAAGTAGGCGGTTTCCGCGGGGCCACCTGGCAACGCACCGACCAACAGCGGCCTGAACGACCGCCATGAGGAAGGGCGACCTTCGCCGACGAGCCGCGCCTGCACCCCTAGGTATTTCCCGTACGCGGCGTCGCAAAATCCGGATAGAACACGCCCGCAGCAATGGCAATATTCGGCAGGTATGAAGGACTTCCTGGATTGCCTCGACCCCAATTACTATCGCGATATGCGACTGAATATCGTTCGCGCCGAACTTGGGCAATTTCGAGATCGCGAGTCACGGGCTGACCTTGAAAGACGGAGCAAAGTCCCCCTTGGGCCATTGCGATCAGCAATGACTGCACCGGCACCGCGCCGCCAAAGCCGGCCCGGAAGAGTCGAAAAGCGCGGAGTTTCCGCATAAGGGTCTCATTGAAATGCACGCGGGGTTAGCCCATCCGGGTCGGCCCATCGCGGGAAGAGTCGGGGATGAGCATCGGACGGCGTATGATGATCGTCATGGCCTCTCCCACGAAGCGCACATCTCCCGGCAAGGGCAAGCGGTCTGGCAGACTTTCCTCCGGAGCGTCGGCGTCATCGGCTAAACCGTTCCTTCGCTTCTATCACTCCGAGGGCCTGCGCAAGAAGACCCTGTCGGTACTCAGGACCGTTGAACAGGCGCAGGATGCCACTGACCACCGCGCCGCTCTTGCGGACATCGTCGTGGAGTTGACGAATAGCGGCATGGACTATTATTTCATGAAGCCCCTAAAACTCGCCAAGGCTGGCTTCATTTTGCAGCAGTCGGCGAACCTCGGGTTGGCAGGGGCGGAGCAGGTGGTCGGGACCGTCATCCGTAACATCATCGGGGGCATGGACCCGCCGCAGCTGCTTTCCGTGTGCGGCTACATCCGGCAACTCATGCTTTGATCTTAAGGGGATAGCAGAAACTGTCCGCCCGAGCGCGCAACGGCGACGATGTCGAAGCGACTCTTTCGGTACGTGGAAGCCCGGATTGCGTTGACGAATCGCCGGCGTAGATTCTGGTAATGTCCATGAAAATTTTTCCTGCGATCGCTGCATTCGCGATTCTTTCTAGTTGCGGCGGGAACTCGTGCCCTCCCTTCCCGAAGGGTTGCGGCGACACCGGCGGGATCACCGTCCCTTCGAATCTCTCCTCCGCGCCCGGAGAAGCGGCGCTGGCCGCCTATCTTCAGGCAAGCCATCAAACGACACTGGGCGCCACGGACACTGCGGGCAACAGCTACTCCCTTCAAGTCACCAGCACTCCGAGCGCGGGAACCACTGCGTTTAACGGTGTGGCCCCCGCATACAGAACGCTGGAAAGCGTCACTGTGAGTAAGAATGGGATGCCTGCCGCAAGCAATACCTCCACTTCCTATTACCTGTTGAACCCGTACGTTCCCCTCGGCAAGATTTATGGCTCAGGATCGCCCTATGCAGTTGTCATAAGCTCCACTCCATTTCCGGCGACTTTGAATGTCGGGAGTTCGGGCCCCGTTGAAGACGTCAGTTACTATCACGATTCCAAGCAGGCCGTGCTTGATGCCGACGAAACGGGAACATTTTCGGTAAGGGCCAACGATTATGTCACTCTCCTGATGTGCCTCAATTTTGTGATCGCCGATGTGACGACTCAGGGCACGGCGGACGGATTGGCGGGCGGCACGGAAACGGATTGCTACGGTGTGCAAGCTTCGGGGTACGCAACTCTTGTGTCGATCGCGTTAATGGTCAATGGAGTGACGTTGAATTTCAAATGATGGTCGCACGACACCGGATATACGGACGCTGTGCCGGCCTGGTGGCAATCGCAACGCTCGCGCATTGATTGGCCGGGTTGAGCGATACGTCATTCTCATGGGGCTGGGGGGCGTCGGTAAATTTCCCTTTCGTGCGGCGACCCCTGCTAACCTACGATGATTGGGGGTTGCAAATGGGACATGCCAATGAGCAACTTACGCAGATCATTGGCGAGAGCGCCGGCAGTCATGGCGGTGCCCGATGGTGGGGCAGTCTTTACGCGTAGAGCATTCCTCGACGCGTCGCTGGCAGCCGTAGCGGGAGCGATCATGGGACCGGAATCCAGTGCAATGGAGGTGTCATTTTCGGGTGCCGGGCAGCAGTTCGCACCGTCGTCGGAGGCGCTCGCGTTTCTGAGCATTGAGCGCGCGTCCGCGCTCATCAGAACGAAGAAGGTCTCGCCGGTCGAGCTGACCCAGGCGTGCCTTAACCGAATTGGGCGCCTCAATCCGCAGCTAAACGCCTTCATCACGGTAACGGCGGAATCCGCGCTGACCGAGGCGCGTCAGGCCGAGGCGGAAATTCACAAGCACCGTTGGCGAGGCGCCCTGCATGGCATCCCGATCGCGCTGAAGGACCTGGTCGATACTGCTGGCGTACGTACGACGGCAGGGAGCGAATTGTTCAAGGATCGCATTCCCACGGAGGACGCGGAGGTTGTGCGGCGGCTCAAGGCAGCCGGGGCCGTATTTCTCGGCAAGCTCAACATGCACGAGTTCGCTTACGGCGGCAGCTCTGCGGTCAGCTTCTTTGGTCCCGTTCGCAATCCCTGGAATCTTGCTTACAGTCCGGGCGGGTCCTCTGGAGGATCCGCAGCTGCCGTCGCGGCGCACCTCTGCTACGGCGCGATCGGCTCCGACACGGGCGGCTCTATCCGCGAACCGGCGGCATACTGCGGTATCGTCGGACTCAAACCAACCTTCGGGTGCGTGAGCACATCAGGAGCAATTCCCTTGTCGTGGTCGTTGGACCATCTGGGACCGATGACGCGCACGACGGTGGACGCTGCTTTGATGCTCCAAGTCTTGGCCGGCTACGACCCGCGGGACAACGGCAGCCTCGATACGAGCGTGCCGGATTACGCTGCGGCCATGCGGTCAGCGACGTCCTCGTTGCGGGTTGGCATCCCGCGTGACTTCTTCTTCGAGGGGCTTGATCCGGATGTACAAGCCGCCATGGAGGCGGCTCTCTCCGACTTAAGGACCCTTACCCACGTTCAGCTCGATGTTGCGCCACTGGCGACGAGCGGCAGCTACGACGCAGTCATGGATCCGTGCATTGCCATCCTGCAGGCGGAAGCGTACGCGTACCATCAGGACTACGTTGCCAAGACTCCAGAGCTGTATCAGAAGCCGACCCTCGAGAGAATTCTGGCCGGAACTAAGATCACGACTTCAACATATGTTCAGAGCCGGCGACAAATGGAACAGATTCGCCGAACCCTGTCACGAGGATTTGACGGGGTGGATCTGTTGATCACACCGACCAGTCCCATACCCCCATTTGAGATCGCCGATCTGCTATCGGACCCCACCGCGATGCGACCGAAGGAAATACACATGCTTCACAACACCCGGCCGTTCGACATGTTTGGGGCGCCTACGATCTCCGTGCCCTGTGGATTCACGAGATCCGGCCTGCCAATTGGCATGCAAATCACTGGCGCTCTCGGCGATGAAGGGACAGTTCTCCGTCTAGCCCGTGCTTACGAGCAAGCCACCGAGTGGCACAAGCGCCAGCCGATTCCTGAGCAAAGGGTATAAGGCGGCCAGGCCATCAACTACGATCGTAGTGCGAGCCTCGAGCGAGTGTGAACTCGCCTGCGGCGCCGTGCGCTGCGTTAGTCGCGATCCGGCGCTCCCAAGGGAAAATACGTGCGAAACGGTCGTGCCTCATCCACCGCGCGAGCCATGGAAGGACGGGCCAGCAACCGTGCGCGGTACGCCCGCAACTCTGGATAAGCTTCCGAAATCCGGTGCGTCCAGTCGGCATAGAACAAGGAGGGCGCCGCCGCACAGTCCGCTAGCGTGAAATTCTCGCCGGCCGCCCAGATCCTGCCGGCCAGCTGTCTTTCGAGCCACGCGTAGGCACGCTCCAGCCTTTCCCGGGCGAGGGCCAGTCCTTCCTCGCTCTTGACCGGGATTCGCTTTAGCGCACTGTCTACCGCAATCTGCATCGCGTCCATCACGTGCAGGTCGAAGAAGCGGTCGAGAAAGCGCACGTCCAGCGCCAACATCGCGTCTGCGGGCAGCAGACGCACCGGCCCGGGATGCGCGAGCTGCAGGTACTCGATGATGATGCTGCTCTCGACTATGTTGCGCTCGTCGTCCACCAGCAGCGGAAACTTGCGCAGCGGCCAGCGTCGCAGCCACTCTGCCGTGTGCAGCGGGGCTTCCGGCCCAATGCAGCGGAACTCGAATGGTGTTCCGTTTTCGTAAAGCGCGATAAGCACTTTCTGGGTGTACGAGGAGAAGGGATGACCGTAGAGCGCGAGCGACATGTCAAGAACCTCCAATAACACGCATGTGGATCGGTGCGAAAGCGTGCAGTTCGTCGTTCATTCGAAGTTCGCCTTGATACAGGCCTCGAGCGTCGCCAAGTGCTGCTCGCCGTCACCATGATCGAAGACCAGCCGGGAAAGGGGCGTGATCTCCTTGAAATTCGAGTGATTGGGGCAGCGGGGGCCGTCCGGCCCCCACCACCCCGGCCTTGCAGTATGCTGACGCCCAAGTTGGACCGCCCAGACGAGCTGTCCCACTCCAGGCCACAGGATGAGCATGCTAGTGGGAGCGCGAGGTTCTGGCTTCTTTGATTGGCGAGCGACGTGTGGGGCGGCCATCGCCTATACGCTGGGCGTGTTCGTGTTTGCTTTTGCTGTCGGCACGATCCGCGTAACGCTGGTCGCTCCGCGGATCGGTTCCCTGCTCGCTGTAATCCTTGAGGCGCCGATCATCCTCGCGGCGAGCTGGCCATTTTCGCTGTGGTGCATTCGATTCTTCAAGGTGAGTCGCGATTCCTGTGCGCGAGCGCTGATGGGAGCCGTGGCCTTCTCGTTTCTTATGTTGCTTGAGCTGAGCGTCTCGGTCTTGGCCTTTGGCGAGACCATCAATCATTATTTGCTGAAATACGCTTCAACACCCGGTGTAATCGGTTTAGCAATGCAGGTCTGCTTCGCAACCATTCCATGGGTCCAAAGCCTACACCGCGGAGAACACAGTAGCACTTCGAATTGCACGGGATCGCATTGACGCGCGCTGGAGGGAAGCCTCGCAGGTCGTCTCAAGACTTCGCCAAAGCGTGAAGCTGGCGGAGCACTTCGTCCACGGCGTCGATAACCGCCTGCGGTTTATCCAATTGAATCTCGTGACCTGTTCCCTCGATGATCCGGTGTACGCCACGCGAGGAGAGGTGCGCGAGGGCCTCATGCAGAGTTGACCGATCATATCGCTCGGGTGATGTATCCGTTTGGAAGCCTCGAGTATCTCCTCGGTGCTCTTACGGACAAGTCCGGGTACATCGGATACCATCCACGCGATCCTTTGCAAGTCATCATCTCCACCGACGACCACAGGGGCCCCGCGGTCCGAGGCGACAATGCTTTCCCAAGTAGCGAGAGCTTGATCGCCAGCAGTTTCTGTTCGGGCAAATGGAAATGATGCGAGTGTCTTTTCGCAAAGCTCATCATATTGCCGTTTGAGCTCTTCAGGCGTTTTCCTGTCTGCCATTGCAATGAAACCCTCCCGTCCAAGCAATCTGTAGATTAGCGCAGGCAGCGGACGGCCGCTTCGCGCCGGTGATTTCAGAACCTTGAGTGCCCGGTTTTGGGCCGGTTGCTGCCCGTCGCCGCCATTACCCCCTGGGGATGGACAGACGTGGATATTGCGCGCAACCAAAATTCAGGTGCTGAGGTGATGTGTGTGAGTCCGGAAAAACTAGTGCCCAATCGACGGAAACGGTCGAAGGCAAACGGGGGGTTATGTACTAAGTCCGTGGTGGCTCGATACCAAGGGACCAGACGAGTACTTCAACCGGCGATATCCTGCGTGTTACGGGTTTGGTCGGCGCCTCTGGATCAAAGACCTTCCATAGGTTGGGCCACATGTTCAAAGGCAGCGGCGAGCCAACCATCGAAGGTGGAATTAGCCGATTGAAGTGCGCCAACTCATCGGCCGAATCAAACGTCAGGCAACCCAAAGCCGGGCTGCAATGTTCGCACCGATTGACGGCGACAGCGCGGAATCGATGGCAGCAGATCGCGACAAATTTGGTTTGGGCCACCGGCTCGCCCTTGGGATCTTCGCGCATGAGAAAAAAACGAATTTTATATGAGGAGCCCTCCCCACAAACAAGGCGGAAAAGTCTGCTCGGCTTCGTAAGAATCGTCCGACAGACAGGTGAAGAAGTTTCTTGCGGGTGACTGATCCAACGATGCAAGTGAGCACCCGACCTTCCGGTATTGGGCCTGCAGCGGACGGATTGAGCCGTACCGCCGCTACCGCTCTCGACCCGTACCGCTCCTTGGTGACTGTCGGCTATTGGTAGCACCAAACGATGCAAACTCTAGTTGTCCCGCATTTGAGTCGCCGCCGGTAATTCGGCGGTTTTGGCACGTCGGCCTTACTCGGACATTGGCGCTTCCCGGAACAGACGGTCCACATGAGCAAGGCGGGATCGGCGATGTCGGGTATATTGGGCTTTGTCCTCCGCGACAGCGCAGGCTTTGCCCGGCACTAACCGAGGCGGGTTTAAGCTGTGGGGAAGCCGATGGCGACATCACTCTACGACCTCAGCGTGCCGACCTTCCTGCAGACCGTGAAGGCCATCGGGGGTTTTCTCAACCGCGCGGCCACGCACTGCTCCGAGATCCACGCAGACCCGGAGGACTTCGTGCACGCACGGCTATTCGACGATATGGCGCCCTTCCATTTCCAGATCGAAGCGGCGTGGCATCATTCAGTGTGGGGGCTGGACGCCGTGAAGAGCGGCGTGTTCAACCCGCCCGCACTGGTCGGACCGGTTCCTTTCGCGGACCTGCAGGCCATGATCGACAAGGCGCAAACGGCGCTGGAGGCGTTCATCCCCGACGAGGTCAACAGCTGGGCGGGCAAGGACCTAGACCTTAAGATCGGCCCGCGGAGGCTAACCTTCACGTCGGAGACCCTCATCCTTTCGTTTTCGCTGCCCAACTTCTATTTCCACGCCGTCACCGCATACAACATCCTGCGCACGCGGGGTGTGCCGCTCGGAAAGAGCGATTACGAGGGCCGGCTGCGCACTCGGTGTTCCTAGACCAGTACCCTCTAGGACGCGGACGAGCGCATTCTCGAATATGACTCGGACGCTCGCAACGTTGGCAATAGCTATCTTCACGCCCGATCGATGAAAACTTGCTTTGGTGCCCATCGTGCCAAAAGTACAGCGAAATCGAACCGGGCTCTACAAGTCTGAGGGAACGTCGACTTTATGGACGTCACTTTTCGGTCTCCCACGGAAACTTTTGGCCGGCGGCAGTCAGTCCACTTTACGATTGAACTCACCGGGCATTAGGCGAAATTGCGGTGCGGCACCGAGGTTTAGGTGACCGCTGTCGACTCGAAGGGCCCGGTTGAAGCGGACCTGATCGACGCCGTCTGCGACCCGAAGCCGCCCAACAGCCGGCGCGCGATCCGACTGTGGCATCCTTGCGTCGATGTTTACGTTTCGAACCGGCAGGCGACGGTGGTGGCTCGGAGCGATCGCCACGGCGCTGGTTGCAAGCCTGGCCGCGCTGTTGCTGAGATCCATGCTCGAGCGCGGAGTGCGAGCGCGGATCGAGTCCGCGGCGGTGCGCCATGGCGCGGTT
Organism: uncultured Gammaproteobacteria bacterium; assembly: GCA_963727045.1. Classification (GTDB taxonomy): domain Bacteria; phylum Pseudomonadota; class Gammaproteobacteria; order Steroidobacterales; family Steroidobacteraceae; genus Bog-1198. The sequence goes on from CAVSES010000001.1 coordinate 764,544, forward strand.
GCCCGAATCGGTGTGGTACACGTCGGCGTCTGGCCGTTGCTGCGACTGGAGGGATTCGGTCTCGACCTTAGGTATGGAGTGCGACTGCATGCCGACATGATCGCGGTCACGTGGCCCGGGCGCCTGCGACTCGCAGTTCGCGCCGCCACTCTCGCGGGGCCAGCAGGGATCAGGGTCAGCTCGCCGGCCACTGCCTGGGACATTGCGGGCGTATTCGGCGAGGATCTCCGGCTCACGCTGGTGGAGCCACAGGCCGGCCTGTCAATCCGCAAGGTGGCGTATCCGGTGGGCGGCGCGTGGAACATCGAGGCACGTGGGCTCCACGTCGGACGTCTGTTCGACGTGCGGCGCGACGACCACCCGCTGCTCGATGGTGGTATCGCGGACGGCAGCGTGGACTTTCAGGCCAGCACCGATGCGCTCCATTTCCACGTGGGCATGGGCGCACGCGGCGCGCGCTTGGGAGCGCTGGCGGATAATGCCGACGACGAGCCGCAGCTCGGCGATCCGACGGACGTGACCATACGATTCGATGGCGGCTGGCGCCGGATCGGGGGCACGATGGAGATCCCCGAGATCCGCGCGACGGTGGCCGGTGCCGCCCTGTCGGGCTCGATCACACTGCGCCATCTCGACACCGATCCGGTGGTCGATCTCGCACTCGGCATGCAGCATCTGGACTTCGCGCAACTGCTGGGTGCATCCGGGCTCGCGGTGCCCGAAAGCTTGGGAATGGCGCCCGGCGCCGGCCGTGACCTTGGCTCGGCCACGATCGACGTGCGTGTACGCGGACGCCTGGCGGACCCTGCCTCGCTCTCGGTGAGCCAGAAGATCGACTTCAGGCCGCCACGTCAGATGCCGCCGGCAGTCGCGCGCCTGCGCGGCGATTTCATCTTCAGATCCGAGGACGGCCCCGGGCCGCACCGTCCCATCGACGTCTCGCTCGCGTCCCCCGACTTCATCGCCCTGCGCGACGTTCCGCCGCTGTTCGTGCGCACTCTGCTGCTTGCCGAAGACGCAGGCTTTTACGGGCATCGCGGCATCGACCTGCGCGAACTACCCGCCGCGCTGCTCACCAACTGGTCGCGCGGCGGCGCCGCGCGCGGAGCGTCGACAATCACCCAGCAGCTGGCCAAGAACCTGTTCCTGTCGCGCGACAAGCAGCTCGGACGCAAGCTGCAGGAACTGGCGATCACGTTCCTGCTCGAGTCGGCCCTCGGCAAGGATCGTATCCTCGAGATCTACCTGAACATCATCGAATGGGGACCGGACCTGCGTGGCCTGCGGCCCGCGGCCCGCCGCTATTTCGGTCGCGAACCCCGAGAGCTGACGCCGGCCGAGATGGCCTTCCTGGTAGCGATCATCCCCGGGCCGATCAAATACCAGAGTTCATTCGCGCACGGCACGCCGGGGCCTGGGCTGCGTTTGCTGATCGACGAGCTGCTGGCGAAGCTGCGGTCGGTGGATGCGATCGGCGAGGAGGAATATAGGCGAGCGCTCGGAGAACCCATCGTCGTTGCCGGCGGCAGGCCGCCCGGATGATCGGTGGCGAATGAAAACGGGCGGAAGGGGATGAAGCATGACGAAAAAGATACTGCTGTTTGTCATGCTGACCACCTGCGCTGCCATCTCGTCCGCGCAGTCTGTTCCGCTTTGGGAGCGCATCCTAAAGCACTACAGCGCCGCGACGGACGACACGCCAGTCCCGTCGATGAAGATGGGGCACATGCAGATGTCGCTGACGGGTGATGCGGCGCCCGGCGATGCAGAACGCGCAACCGAGATTCTTAACGCAGCCGCCGGGGTGCTATTCCGGTACCGCGAAGTAAAAACGGCGGTGCGCGACGGCTACAAACCGTTTTTCCCCAGCGGCAAAATCGGCGAAGAAATCCACTACACCAACTACCGCTTTCGACGCCTCGAGCGGCAGCACATTGAATACAGCCGACCCAGTTCGATTCTCTATAAGCGAACGGCCGATGGACTGAAAGCTGTAGGCGTCATGTACACCGCCCCCACCGATTCAACGCCAGCGCAGTTGAACGCGATCGCCCCCTTGAGCGTTGCAACCTGGCATCGACATGTCGATTTTTGCGGCGGCCCTAAAGCCTTACCGAGGAGCGAGCAGTTCGGACCGAACGCGCGCTTTGGCCCGCAAGGCAGTATCCACACCGAAGAAGGATGCGCCGCCGCGCAGGGCCTATGGATCCCAGTCGTCTTGGAATGGATGACCCACGTCTATCCGAACGAGCCGCAACGATGGGGCGGCATGCACATGGGCGTGGAAGCCGGCGAATAGTCTTCTCCGTCCGTCGTGGTTCGTCGCGTGAGCCTCGTTCAATGTAATGTCAGAAATCGGACCCATTGTTGACGGTTGCGAGCGGCCGCTCCGAACCCATTTAACTTAGGGTGGCGCGCTGTGGGTCACCCATCGCAATGCTCACACGCGGTCTGCAATGACTGTCTGCTTGTGGCACTGTTCCTGTCGATGGTCGTGCGCAAAGCTCGCGACAGGCGGGAAGATGAAGAGCAGATTGAAAACAAATGGCACGCTTATTACCGATCCTATGCATAAATCGCCAGGTCGATCACCGGAGCCCGTCATGATCAAGGTACTGGAAGGGCTGCTTGGCAAGATTTCGCGCGAGCACCCCACGACTAAACCCACGCCAATCGTGAGACATAAGGGGTCGGCCAGCACCGGCGATTTCCGCGCGGTCGAGATCGCGCCGAGCCTCATGTGCTGTGCGGCGGCAACGCATGCCACGGGGAGGCCCTTTCTCCTGCGAGAAGCACCGCACCTGCCGTTGGAGGCTTGTACGATGCCGACGAATTGTTCGTGCAAGTTCCGCAAGAATGCCGACCGTCGCGACAGCGATCGACGCTTGCTCGGAGCGACGGAAACAGACCGCTGGTTTGCGGGCATCGAAAGCCGCAAGCGCGGAAATCGGAGGTCTGCGGACAGGTAGCGTGCGCCATCGGGGTCTTCAAAAGCATCTCTTGCAATCGAACGACCGCTGTCCGGCAGTCATTTTGAGATCTTGAAACAATTCAGCGGGCGTTCGCTTAGACTTCAAGGAATAGCGCCGCCGATGCAAGGATGAATGCCTACACTCGTGACTCTCCTGGCTTTTTCGTTGTTAGGGGGACCCACTTAGATGACTGAATCGTGGCAAGTAGCGGTTGAACCAGCGGTGCACCGCGACGCGACGGTAGTGGCAAATCTCCTGGAGCTGTACTCGCACGATCTTAGTGCGGCGTTTTCATTGGAGTTGGGAACTGACGGGCGATTCGGCTACGAGCGGCTTCCGCTGTATTGGTCCGAGCCCGATCGGCGGTTCCCGTTCCTAGTCCGACGCGGTCATCTGCTTGCGGGATTTGCGTTTGTCACGCGTGGATCCCCGGTGTCCAACGACCCCAGCGTATTCGATGTTGCTGAGTTCTTCGTGGTTCGTCGGTATCGTCGCTGCGGGGTGGGTCGGCGGGCGGCATTTCTGCTGTGGAATCGCTTTGCCGCGCGGTGGATTGTTCGCGTGTTCGAGGAAAATCATCATGGTTGTCAATTCTGGGCGAGCGTAGTTGCGGAATATACGGACGGCGTGTTTCATGAGACCCGACGTTCTGAGGGTCAGCGGGTTTGGCGCGTATTTGAGTTCACTAGCGCGAGTCGGAGCACGCCGGCGTGACGCAATGGTCGACGGTGGCTGAACCTGCCAGTGGCTGCCGTTCGGGACCCGCTGGAGCTGGTCGAGAAAGTCAGGGTGTGAATCCAAGGGGAATGGGGAGATCGTCGGATGGCAATTTTTGTTCTGGTTCATGGGGCATGGCATGGCAGTTGGTGTTGGCAAAGGGTCCGATCGGCGTTGCAGGCGCAAGGACATCAGGTTTTCACACCCACATTGACCGGCGTCGGCGAGCGCTCGCATCTCTTGTCTGCGCAAGTTGATTTGCACACACAAATCCTGGATGTAATCAATTTGATTCGTTGGGAAGGACTCACCGATATCGTCCTATGTGGCCATTCCTACGGAGGCTTCGTGGTCTCCGGCGCTGCCGATGAGTTGCCCGAGCGGGTTCGGTCGCTAGTCTTCCTCGATGCCTTCGTGCCGGAGCATGGTGAGAATCTCGTGCACTACGCGCCTGTCGCCGCCGGGCAGCTGAACGATGGCTGGAAGGTCACGCCTATTTCCGCCGAGGCCTTCGGCGTAAACCCAGCCGATCGTGAATGGGTTGATGGCAAGTGCACGCCACAGCCGGTGGCGTGTTTTGAACAACCCATCCGGTTGACTGGCCGGCTGGCGCAGATCAAACGAATCGACTATATCCTCGCCAATGCTTGGGGTGGCGGTCATTCGCCGTTCATCCAGTTCTACGAAAAGGCAAAGGTTCGCGGTTGGCGCACTCATGAGCTGGCCTGTGGACATGACGTGATGATCGATGAACCGGCGGCGTTGACCGGACTATTGGTGGATGCGATTCACCCCTAGGAACGCAACGATCGGATCACCCGTAAGCACTTGCGGCTTGCGATCATTCCGGGGGAAAAGCAGAATGCCATCTGATAGGCCTCTCTCCGCTGCCTGGCGTTGTGCAGAATGATGCAGCGCCGGTCGTTATCGACGACCCCCCATTCCTTGATTTCCTCCAGGGATCGAAAGCAGCCAAGACATGTAAGGTCATCGTCCAGGCAGCAATTTCGGATGCACGGGGATCGAGCGGAGCTGTCGATATCACTCATTGACGGAGACTCCGATTGCGAGTGTCCGAATTTGATCACACAGGTGATGGTGAATCCGGGCAATGCATCACAGTGACGGGGCGAGCGGCGTGGGATGAGCGTCGGGCGGTCGCTCCCGAGGCACAGCGGCTGTGCCGATACCAGGCACCGGAGCCTTCGGGTAGAATTTTCCAGGGGCCTCTCAAAGGATCGATCGATGAGCAAAGTGGTGCGATTTCATGAGCACGGAGGGCCGGAGAAGCTTCGGATCGAGGAACTCGATGTCGGTGGTCCCGGTCCCGGCGAGGTCCGAATTCGGGTCGAGGCCATCGGTCTGAACCGCTCGGAGGCGATGTTTCGCGCGGGAGTCTATCTGCAAGTGCCGAAGTTTCCGTCGCTCATCGGCTACGAAGGCGTCGGCGTCGTAGAAGCGCTCGGAGCCGAGGTGCAGGGCTTTTCGGCCGGTGACCGGGTGTGCGTCATGCCCAACTACCGTCTCGGGGAATATGGCCTGTATGGGGAGCATGCCATCGTTCCGGCACGCAGCCTCATTGCGCCGCCGCCCGGTCTCACCGTCGTCGAAGCCGCCTCGATCTGGATGCAGTATTTTACCGCGCTCGCGATCTATGAGGTTGCGCACGCGGCGGTGGGCGACGCCATCCTCATACGCGCGGCCTCGAGCAGTGTCGGTCTCGCCGCGATTCAGCTTGCCAATTGGGCCGGCGCTGTCCCAATTGCGGCCACCCGCAGCGGCGCCAAGAGTGCGGCACTCAAAGCGCAGGGTGCGAAACACGTGATTGCAACGGATGAGTCGGATCTTGTCGGGGAGGTGCGGCACATCACCGGCGGCAGGGGCGCGCGCATCGTGTTCGATCCGGTGGGGGGTCCTGAGGTTGATGCCCTCGCGCAGGCGGCCGCCGAGGAAGGAATCATCATCATTTACGGCGGCCTGAGCGGCCGGCCGACCCCTTACCCGCACTGGCCGGCAGCGTTGAAGGGGCTGTCTCTGCGCGGTTGGGTCGCTTCCTCAATCTGGAACAGACCCGAGCGGTTTGCACGCAACCGGGATTTGATACTGTTCGGCCTCGCAGAAGGGCGCCTGAAGCCGGTCATCGCCAAAACCTTCCCGCTGGGGCAGATCGTGGAAGCGCACCGTTATCTCGAATCGAATCAGCAGGTCGGCAAGATTGTCGTTACCGTCTGAACGACCTTGCGGGCGCGTCAGCCCGGCGTCACGGGCTCGAGCAGCGACGGGCTGTCGTTCTTGGGGGTGTTGACCATGGTGCTGACTTCGTAGGCGATCATTTCGCTGTCGCCATATTGCCTCAGCACCCCGCGCGCTTCGTCGACCGACCCGTTGAGCCATACTGCATAATCCTCGCGCCTCAGGATGGCCGGCATCCTGTGCGGATTGTTGCCTGCGTTGTGAATCTCCCGCATCAACTCATTTCCGGGCATCGTGATGTGCACGCAGCTCTCGATCGCGGCGCCGTCTGCCTTGAATGACCTGTCCCACAATGCCGCAAACGCGAAGATCGGCTGATTCCTCAAATGGATGTAGTAAGGCGCCTTTCGGCCCGCCGCGTCCACGTGCCACTCGTAGAATCCGGCGGCCACCTGCAGACAGCGCTGGCCGCGCTTCCACGGCTCGCGGTATGCAGCGGCGGTCTCAACTGTCTCTATTCGCGCGTTGATGGTTGAATACTTGCCCGCCTCGCCGCGGGCGAAGAACGGGATCAGTCCCCAGCGCAAGCGGATTCCCTGACGCTCTCCGCCCACACTGCGCACGACCGGCACCAGCTGTGTAGGGGCTACGTTGTAGCAGGCCGGGAACTGCCATTCGGTGCGGACGAGATTGAACTCGCGCTCGATCGAAGCCTCGTCCGGTGACACATATCTGCCGCACATCGGTGAAATCCTCGCACTCGCCAGGGTTCGGCGCAAGGTCCGCGCATTCGGTCAAATCGTGAATGGTAAGATGCGTGAGGTCACGGCCGCCGGAGCGTCGCAGATTGTTCCGCTACTTCGAAAAACTCGTGTCGCCCTATCCGGACGCGGCGCCACCCGCATTGCCCAGGGGATTCTTCGCGTTTCTGTGGGCCTGCGCGCGCGGCGCGCGGCGCTACATAGTGGCGATGACCCTGTTCACCGCTGCGATCGGAGTGTTCGAGGCTTTGCTTTTCAGCATGTTGGGTCATGTCGTCGATTGGCTCGCGAAGGTTGAACCGTCACGGCTCTGGACCGAGCAACGCGGGCATCTCTTGTGGCTGACTGCCGTCCTCGCGGGGAGCACCGCGCTGGTCGGCCTGCAGAGCCTGCTCAAGCAGCAGACGCTTGCCGGCAATTTCGCCATGCGATTGAGGTGGAACTTCCATCGCAACATGCTCGCGCAGAGCTTGAGTTTTTATCACGACGAATTCGCCGGCCGGGTGGCGGCCAAGCTCATGCAGACGGCGCTCGCCGTACGCGACACGTGGATGATACTCGCGGACATCCTGGTGTTCGTCGTCATTTATTTCGTCACGATCGCGCTGGTCGTCGGCAGCTTTCATCTGTGGCTGCTGGTGCCGTTCATGGGGTGGCTCGCGATCTACTTGCTGGCCATCAGCTACTTCGTACCGCGCTTGGGCGCGGTCGCCATGGCGCAGGCCGATGCCCGTTCGATGATGACGGGGCGCATCACCGACGCCTATACCAACATAACGACAGTCAAGTTGTTCTCGCACACCAGGCGCGAGGCGGGCTACGTGCAGTCCGCGATGGCTGAGTTCCTTGAGACCGTGTATCGGCAGATGCGGATGGTGACCGGGTTCGAGATCGTCAATCACGCTCTGAGCATGGGATTGATCGCCAGCACCGCCGGGGTGACCCTGTGGCTATGGACCCGAGGGCAGGTTGGAATCGGGGCGGTGGCGGCGGCGACGGCCATGGCATTGAGGCTCAACGGGATATCACACTGGGTGATGTGGGAAATGGCGTCGCTGTTCGAGCAGATCGGCACGGTGCAAGACGGCATCAATACGCTGGCGAGATCGCCCACGGTGCTGGACTGCCCCGATGCGCAGCCGCTCAAGGTTACCCGCGGCGACATACGCTTCGAGCAGGTGAGTTTTTCCTATGGGCAGGCGAGTCCGGCGCTGCCGGTCATCGACAATCTCAATCTGCACATACGCCCGGGCGAGAAGATCGGATTGGTGGGACGTTCCGGCGCCGGCAAGAGCACGATCGTCAATTTGCTCCTGCGCTTCTATGACATCCCGCACGGCCGGGTCCTGATCGACGGCCAGGACATCGCGAGAGCGACGCAAGACAGTCTGCGCGCCCAGATCGGCATGGTGACGCAGGATACGTCATTGCTGCACCGATCCGTGAGCGACAACATCCGCTACGGGCGGCCGGAGGCCGAATCCCAGGAGATGATTTCCGCGGCCAAGCGCGCCGAGGCGCACGATTTCATCGTCACGCTCTCCGACGCGAACGGACGCACCGGCTACGATGCCCATGTGGGCGAGCGCGGCGTCAAGTTGAGCGGCGGCCAGCGGCAGCGCATCGCCATCGCCAGGGTCATGCTGAAGGACGCGCCGATCCTGCTTCTCGACGAAGCGACCAGCGCGCTCGACAGCGAGGTGGAGGCGGCCATCCAGCAGAGCCTCAACCGGCTGATGGAGGGCAAAACCGTCGTGGCCATCGCGCATCGGCTGTCGACGATCGCCGCGATGGACCGGCTGATTGTGCTCGACAAGGGCCGGGTGGTCGAGGAGGGCACACATTATTCTTTGCTGGCACAGGGTGGTCTGTACGCGCGACTTTGGACCCATCAAAGCGGCGGATTCCTCGGCGAGGACACGGATGAGGCGGGTCCCCGGCGTCAAATCTCCGCGGCCACCTTGAGTCCCTCGTAAACGGCTTCCTCGGCGGTGCGCGGCGATGCCGCGTCGCCGATGACGTGAACTTCGATGCCGAGGCCCTGCAGCGCATCGGAGAGATCATCCACCGGCATGTGACCGGAGCAAAGCACCAGCGTGTCGACGTTCTCGATGACCACGGCCTCGCCGCTGCTCGTGTGCTGCAGATAGACGCTGTCCGAGTCGCTTCCGTACAGGCGCATGTAAGTCAACACCTTGACTCCCAGTTTGTGCAGTTCTGCTGCGGATTGATCGCGGACGTACAGGGGCAGCGTTTCCCCGGCGGCGATGCCGTTGACGGCGAGCCGCACGGATCTTCCCTGTTGCGCCAGATGCTCGGCGATGCCGATGCCGATCCAATCGGCGCGCCAGTCGATGACGACGACGCTCTGGCCGGCCGTTTCCTGGCCGAGCAACAACTGCCAGGCATTCACGATCTGCAATGCTCCTTCCTGCGGAAAACTGGGCCGAAAGGGCTTGGCGCCGGTGGCGATCAATACCGCATCCGGCGCCGACTGCGCGATCATCGCGGGGTTCACCCGGGTATTCCGGAGGATCTTCACCCCCGCCAACGCCATCTCGCGTTCGAGGTTCGTGATGATGCCGCCGAACTCCGCCCGGCCAGGCAGCATCTGAGCGAGCAGCGCCTGGCCACCGAGGCGCCGCTCCGCCTCATAGAGAGCGGTGTGATGGCCGCGCTCGGCAGCGATTGCCGCCGCCTTCATGCCGGCGGGTCCGCCGCCGATGACCATGATCTTTTTGCGCCGGGAGGCGTGAGAAAGAGCACCGAAGCGCAGCTCGCGCCCGCTGACCGGATTCTGGATGCAGGAAATCGGAAATCCCTTGTGGAAATGGCCGATACAGGCCTGGTTGCATGCGATGCAGGCGCGGATGTCCTCGAGCGCTCCGCGCGCAGTCTTGTTCGGCATCTCCGGGTCGCTGATCAGTGCCCGGGTCATGCCGCACACGTCGGCGTGAGCGGCGGCAATGATCGCCTCGGCGTCCTGCGGTTGATTGATGCGGCCGGTGACGAAAACCGGGATGCGCGATTGCCGCTTGATGCGCGCGGCATGGGGAACGACATAGCCGGTCTTGAAGGTCATGGGAGGCACTATATGAATGGCGCCTCCGAGGCTCGCTGAGGTGCCGGCGGTGACGTGCACGTAGTCAATGCTGTCGCCGAGACGCGCCACCGCCTCGAGCGCTTCAACTTCGGTCAACCCCTGTTCGTCGAGTTCTGATCCGGAAATGCGCAATCCGACCACGAAATTCTCCGTCACCTTGGCGCGGATGTCGGAAATCACCTCGCGAAGGAACCGCAACCGGCCGTCGAGATCGCCTCCGTAGGCGTCCTCGCGCAAATTGACGCGGGGATTCAAGAACTGCGCGGGCAGGTAGCCGTGGCTCGCGACGATCTCCACGCCGTCGAGTCCCGCCGCCTGCATGCGCCGAGCCGCATCGCCGTAGCCGTGCACGATGGCGTCGATCATGCTCTGCCTCAGCGGCCGGGGCATCACATGAAACCGCTCGTTCGGTATGGAGGAGGGTGCGTATGCAACGCTGAGCAATCCCCCGTCCGCCTCTGCAATTTCACGGCCGGGATGGAACAGCTGCGCGAACAATACGGTGCCGAAGCGGTGCACCGCTTCGGCAACCATGCGGTACCCGGCAATCGAAGCATCGTCCGTCGCCATCAGGACATGATTGGTGTAGCGCGCGGTTTCGTGCACGCCCGATACCTGCAGCACGATCAATCCCACGCCGCCGCGCGCACGGGCCTCCTGATAGGCCACGAGCGGTGCATTGACCGTGCCGTCCGTCGGCAGAGTCGTGTCATGGCCGCTCGACATGATCCTGTTCTTGAGCGTGCAGCCGCGGATGCGCAGCGGCTGCAGGAGATGAGAAAATCCGGTCATGCCTCGATTGTAATCGAAATTCGCGCCTCGCCTCGCCGCGCGTTTTCCTCTACCATTAGCGCTACCCACCCGCAAAATGAACTTCGCAACCTTTCGTACATGGCTGCCGGATCGGTGGCTGAACCGCTTCGCGCTTGCGCCCACCGATCTCTTGCGCGACGCGACCTACCGGCGGCTGTGGACGTCGATTTTGATCTCCTCTTTCGGAGGCCAGGTCACTCTCCTGGCTCTGCCGCTGACGGCAGCCGTACTGATGCGCGCCGCTCCGACGCAGATGGGCCTGTTGACGGCGATGGAAATTGTGCCCTTCGTGCTGTTCTCACTGCCGGCGGGCGTGTGGCTGGACCGCGTGCGGAAATTGCCGGTGTACGTGGTCGGCGAATTGTCGATCGCATTCGCCGTGGCGACCGTGCCGGTGGCCTGGTGGTTCGGTTGGCTGTCGATGCACTGGCTCTATTTCGTCGGATTTTTGATCGGCGCGGTGAACACGACCGCCGGCAGCGCGGCGCAAATCGTCCTGACGCAGATCGTGCCCCGCGAGCGCCTGGTGGAGGCACACGCCAAGAACGCTCTCGCGAATTCGGCGGCAGAGGTGACCGGACCCGGCGCGGCGGGCGCGCTGATCAAACTCACCGGTGCGCCGCTCGCACTGCTGGCGGACGCCCTATTATTGTCGATTTCGGCATCGATTCTCCGCGGCGTTCCGGTGGCCGAAAATCCGGTCGCCAAACACACTGCCTTCTGGACCGCCATGCGGGAGGGCCTGAACTTCGTTCGCGGCCACCGGCTGCTGGTGACGATGGCGACGTGCGTCGGCGCATGGCAGATGTGCAACCAGTCGGCAACGGTCGTGCAGATCTTGTTTGCCACCCGCCAGCTCGGACTGTCGGAGAGGGGAGTGGGTTTGAGCTATGTGGCGCTCGGACTCGGCACGGTTCTCGCCAGCGCGACCGGGCATCGCGTGGTGCGCCGTCTCGGACCCGGTCCGACATTGGTTCTCGGATTCGCCGTCTCCGGCAGCGGCTGGCTGCTGCTCAGCGTTGCGCCTTTGAACGCCTTCGGCATCGCCGCCTATGCGTTGATGCTGTTGATGTTCGGCGTGGGAGCGGTATTCATCTTCATCAATTTTCTTTCGCTGCGCCAGTCCGTCACACCGGCGCCGATGCTCGGTCGAATGACCAGCACCATGCGCTGGCTCATTTTGATACCCGCGGGACCGGGCGCCCTGCTCGGCGGCTGGCTCGGCGAGCACCTGGGTCTGCGGGTCGCCCTGGGATTCGCCGGCGGCACGGCGCTGATGTTGGCGGCCGTGGCGTGGCGGCTCCCGGTGATTCGCAGCATCACCACATTGCCGACTCTTAAGGACGAGGCCATAACACCGTTTTCCGCAGACTGATCAACGGGTTGAGGAAACCTCGATGATTGGACTATGCGGCGCAGTCCTACAGACTCGGAATCACCGTCAACCCACGGTCTCCGCCGGCGAGATCATGATCTCGGGCAGCGGAACGAACGCGCGCCTGGTCGACTTGGTCGCCGCGGTGGACCTGGTCAGCGCGAAAGCTCCTACGTTCCCGGGCCGCTCGGATCGCCGGGCGCCTGGATCCACCCTGGGGTGACGAATCGGTACACCAGGGCACCGATCGCCCCGCCCAGCAGCGGCGCCGCCCAGAAGAGCCACAGCTGCGACAGTGCCCAACCCTGGATGAATACTGCAGGGCCGGTGCTTCGCGCCGGATTAACAGAAGTATTGGTCACGGGGATGCTGATCAGATGGATCAAGGTGAGGGTGAGCCCGATCGCCAGCGGCGCGAAGCCGCTGGGGGCTTTTTTGTCGGTGGCGCCCATGATCACGAAAAGGAACACCGAAGTCATGACCACTTCGCAAACGAAGGCGGCGGCCATGTCGTAATTGCCAGGCGAATGTACGCCGAATCCATTGGCGGCGAGACCCCCGGCCAGCGGATCCGTGCCGTTGCCGCCGGCGATGAACACGAGGATCCGCGCAGCCGCCACGGCGCCGAGCACCTGCGCGACCCAGTAAGGCAGCATCTCCTTCGCCGCATGACGGCCCCCGACCACCAATCCCAGAGTCACGGCAGGGTTTAGATGGCAACCCGAGACGTGACCGATCGCGAAGGCCATCGAGACCACGGTGAGACCGAATGCCAGCGACACCCCAAGAAGGCCGATGCCCACATGCGGAAATGCGGCCGCGAGGACGGCACTCCCGCAGCCGCCGAGAACCAACCAAAAGGTGCCGATGAACTCTGCGGCAAGCTTCCTCGTGAGCGGCATATAACGAGTCCTTGTAGTGTCTGATTCATTCTTGTGTTTCGGCCGAGAGGCCTGGGCGCAAAAATACCAGACGCGCCGTTTCAAGTTAAACCGGGGAGGCGAATTCCTCCACTCACCAGCTGGCCCACTGTAAACGTCGATGTGCGCAGCCGGCGGTACAAAGTCGCCGGCTGCGCATGAAAAGGTGGCTTCAACCCTTTGATTTAGTTAAGCTCGCGACCTCATGAACACCGCAGCCGACGGTCTTAGCGTTGAAAAGGTCCACGTCTGGCGCGGCGATCGCCATGTGCTGAAGGGCGTGAGCCTCACGCTGAGGCCCGGTCAGCTGCTGCACATCCGCGGACCGAACGGCACCGGCAAGACTACGCTGCTGCGGGTGGTCTGCGGGCTGCTCCGGCCGGAAGACGGGCAGGTCTCTTGGCTCGGACAGCCGATCTCGAGCGTGCGCTCCGACTATCAGGCCGCGTTCGCGTACGCCTCGCATGAGCCGGCGCTCAAAGGCGACCTGACGGCGCTCGAGAACCTTAAGTTCGCCGTGGGTTTGAAACGCCGGGTCACGGCAGGAGAATTGCGCGACAGTTTGGACCGGACCGGCGTCGGGGCGTGCGCCGATCTGCACGCGCGGGTGTTGTCGGCGGGCCAGCGACGGCGGGTCGCCCTGGCGAGGATTCTGGCCATGAGTGCATCGCTCTGGCTGTTGGATGAGCCGTTTACCAATCTGGACGGTGCAGGCGCGGATTTGACGGCGGCCTTGCTGCAATCGCACGTGCAGCAGGGTGGCTCCGCACTGGTGGTTGCTCACCATGACCTCCAGATCGGCGTCGATATGCGGCGTTTGGATCTTTAAGGCGATGAACGTCGGTACTTTTGAAGCCTTTGGCCTCATCGTGCGTCGTGAACTATGTCTCAGTTTCCGGCGCCCGGATCAATTATTGCAACCTTTGGTGTTCTTTTTGATCGTAACTACTTTGTTTCCTCTGGGTTTGAGCCTGCAGTTGTCGCTGCTGCGAGACATGGCCCCGGGGGTGCTTTGGGTGGCAGCATTGCTGTCGTCCTTGTTGTCGCTGGATTCGCTGTTCAAAAGCGACGCGGACGACGGCACCTTGGATCAGTTGGCGCTCTGCGGCCAGGGACTGACGGTCATCGTGATCGCAAAAACCTTCGCTCACTGGCTGGTCACGGGCGCGGCGCTGGTACTGGCATCGCCGATCGTCGCGACGGCGCTCGGCATTCCAGGCAGCGCATTGTCGACCATGATGCTGAGCTTGGTCCTGGGTACGTTGACCTTGAGTTGGTTGGGCGCCATCGGTGCGGCGCTGACGGTGGGATTGAAACGCGGCAACGTGCTGCTGTCGCTGATCGTGCTGCCGCTCGCGATGCCGCTGCTGATCTTCGGCGCGGGCGCCACGGACCGTGCGATATCGGGCACGAGCGCCGCGGGGGCCTTGTATTTCCTGGCGGCGCTATGCGTGTTCACCTGCACGCTGGCGCCGTTTGCGGCCACCGTGGCGCTGCGCATCACGCTTGAATAGAGACTGAGAAACGACTATGTGGACCTGGTTCTACAAACTGGCCTCTCCGCCGCACGTGTACGGCGTCGCGGGCGCGCTCACACCCTGGTTCTCGGTGCTGGCCGCAGGCACCATCCTATATGGGCTCGTGGCCGGGTTGGTGTTCGCGCCTCCCGATTATCAGCAGGGCGATGCATTTCGGATCATTTACGTCCATGCGCCGAGCGCATGGCTGTCTTTATTCGCGTACACGACGATGGCCGTCGCGGGGGCCATCGCGCTGATCTGGCGCATCAAGATGGGCCATGCGGTGGCATCCGCGTCGGCCCCCATCGGTGCTTCGTTCACCTTGCTGGCATTGGTGACGGGATCGCTGTGGGGAAAACCCATGTGGGGCACGTATTGGGCGTGGGACCCGCGGCTCACCTCGGAACTCATCCTGCTCTTTCTCTATGTCGGCGCCATGTCGTTGAGGTCCGCATTCGAGGATCCTGCCCGGGGCGATCGGGCGGCCGCACTCCTGGGGTTGGTGGGGCTCGTCAACGTGCCCATCATCCATTATTCGGTACAGTGGTGGAACTCGCTGCATCAGGGGGCTACAGTCGCGAAGCTGGGAAAACCCGAGATGCCGGGCAGCATGCTGTGGCCGCTGCTGTCGATGTTCCTGGGGTTCATGTTGTTTTACGGCGCGGTCCTGTGCATGCGCCTGCAAGGCGAAGTGCTCAATCGGGAGCGGCAATCGAAGTGGATACGAGAGGCGATCAAATCGTGATGGGAAATTCTTTTTGGGCCATGGGCGGCTACGCCCGGTACGTGTGGCCGTGCATCGCGTTCGCGTGCGCCGTTCTTGCGTGGAACGTGTGGTCCGCGCGCCGGTTTCAGTCCTCGGCGCTCCTCCGGGCGCGGCGCGCCCTGGCAGCGGCGGCGGCGGGAGGCGGAGAGTCATGACGCCGAGGAGAAAGCGCTTGTTCGTCGTGCTCGCCATATTGGGCGGTGTCGCGGCCTCGGTATCGCTCGCGGTCATGGCTTCGCGCGAGAACATCATGTTCTATTACGATCCGAGCCAGGTCGTCGCGGGCAAAGCGCCGCTTGCCAAACGCTTCCGCATCGGCGGCATGGTCGTGAAGGGCAGCGTCGCGCGCAAGCCGGGAGATCTGGAGGTTCGCTTCGTATTGACGGACTTCGCCCACGAAGTTCCCGTGGAATATACCGGCGTGCTGCCGGACCTGTTTCGTGAAGGGCAGGGTATCATTGCGCACGGCACCATGAACGCAAACGGCGCCTTCGTCGCCGATGAGGTGCTTGCCAAACACGACGAGAAATACATGCCGCCCGAAGTGGCCGCTTCGCTCAAGAACAAGGCTGCTGCCGCGGGACCGGCGGCGAAAGGGCCGATCACTTAGGAGGCCGGAGTATCGCAATGGCACCCGAATTAGGAATTTTCTCCCTCATCCTCGCGTTCGTGCTGAGCCTGTCGCAGGCATTCTTCGGCCTGGTGGGGGCATGGCGCGGCAAGCCCGTCTGGATGGCGGTCGCCCGACCGGCGGTGACGGGGCAGTTTGTCTTCGTCGCCATGGCGTTTGCCTGCCTCGTCTACAGTTTCGTGAACAATGATTTCTCGGTCCTGTATGTGGCGCGCAATTCGAATTCGCAGCTGCCCTTGTTCTACAAGGTGGCGGCCCTCTGGGGCGCGCATGAGGGCTCGCTGCTGCTGTGGATCTCGATCCTGTCGATCTGGAGCGTGGCGGTCGCGGCATTCAGCCGGCAGCTGCCCTTGAGTTTCTCCAGCCGGGTGCTTGGCGTGATGGGCCTCGTCAGCGGCGGGTTCATGCTGTTCACGCTGTGGACCTCGAATCCGTTTCAGCGCCTGATTCCCGCCGCGGCGGACGGCGCGGACTTGAATCCGGTCCTGCAGGATTTCGCCCTCGCGATTCATCCGCCCATGCTCTACACGGGGTATGTGGGTTTCTCGGTGGCTTTTGCCTTTGCCATCGCGGCGATGCTGGAGGGACGCCTCGATCAAACGTGGGCCAAGTGGACGCGCCCGTGGACCATATTTGCTTGGCTGTTTCAGACGATCGGCATTGCGCTTGGCAGCTGGTGGGCCTACTACGAGCTTGGATGGGGCGGATGGTGGTTCTGGGATCCGGTCGAAAACGCGTCGTTCATGCCGTGGCTGGTGGGAACGGCGTTGATCCATTCCCTGAGCGTCACCGAGAAGCGCGGCATCTTCAAGAGCTGGACGCTGCTCCTGGCTATATTTGCATTTTCGCTGAGCCTGGTCGGAACATTCCTCGTGCGCTCGGGCGTCTTGGTGTCGGTGCATTCGTTCGCGACCGACCCGACGCGCGGTCTTTATATCCTTGCGTTTCTCGTATTGACCATCGGCGGTTCGTTGACCCTGTACGCATGGCGGGCGCCAAAGCTCTATGCCCCCGGCGGCTTTGAGCTGTATTCGCGGGAATTCTTCCTGCTGGTGAACAACGTCATCCTGGTGTGCGTGGCGGCCCTCGTGCTCTGGGGGACCCTCTCGCCGCTCGTGTATGAGTTGCTGGGGATCGGAAAGATCTCGGTGGGTCCGCCCGTGTTCGCGGTGATGTTCCTGGTGCCCGTGCTCCCGCTGATGGTGTTTCTCGCCCTCGGAATGCACTCGGTGTGGCGGCGCGGCAAACTCACCGCAACCGCCAAGCCTTTGTGGTGGCTGTTGGGACTGGCGCTCGCCCTGGCCGTGGGCGTGCAGGGTCTGGTGTTCGGCGAATTTCATTGGATCGGGTTGATCGGATTCAGCTTCGGCTTCTGGGTCATTTTTTCCGCCCTGCTGGAGCCTTTGCGACGGCTGCGCCAGAAGCAGCGGTTGACGGCCGCACTGCTCGGAATGTGCATCGCACACTTCGGCGTCGGCATGTTTGCGATCGGCGCGAGCGGCGTCGAGAGCTACAAGATCGAGAAGGATGTGGCGCTGAAGCCCGGCGGTAATTTCGCCATCGCCGGATACGACTTCAGGTTCGTGAGTGCCCGGGACGTGCGAGGACCGAATTACGATGCGGTCGAGGCGTTGGTGGAAGTCACGCGGCACGGCAGGCCGGTGGCGATTTTGAAGCCGCAAAAGCGGCATTTCTGGGTGCAACAGACCGACAACAGTCAGGCTGCGATATCGGTGAATTGGGCGCGGGATCTGTTTGTCGCCATGGGCAATCCTCTGGGCGGCGATGCCTGGAGCATGCGCATCCAGTACAAACCCCTGGTTCGCTACATTTGGCTGGGCGCCTTGGTGATGGCCATCGGAGGCTTCGTCGCCGCGACCGATCGCCGCTATCGAAGCAAGGTAGCGGTCACCTCGTCGGAAGCGGCTGCCGCGCCGCCGCCGGGTGCGGATCCAAAGGCGGGTATCGCCTGATGTGGAAGTTCCTGCTCCCGTTTGCCGCATTCATCGCGCTCGCCGTTCTATTCGCCTTCGGGCTCAATCCGAAGCGCGACATCCACGCGCTGCCCTCGCCGTTGATCGGCAAGCCGGCGCCGACCTTCACGCTCACCGACGTGCTGGATCCCGCCCGCCCGGTGAGCAACGAGCCGCTCAAGGGTCAGGTCTACATCCTCAACGTGTGGGGCACCTGGTGCGCCGAGTGTCGTGCGGAACACGACACGCTGCTCGCCATTTCGCGGCAGCACGTCGTGCCGATCATCGGGCTGGTCTACCTGGATGAACGCGACAGGGCGAAGCAGTGGTTGGAACAGCTCGGCAACCCCTATCAGGCGGTCGCATTCGACACCGACGGACGTACCGCGATCAACTGGGGCGTCTACGGCGCACCCGAGACGTTTCTGGTGGATGGGCAGGGGCGCGTGATCTTCAAATTCATCACCCCGATGACGCCGGAAGTCTGGGAGCGCGAATTTCTGCCTCGAATCGCTGCCGCGCGCCGGGGGGGCGCTTGAGACGCACCACGCGGCGGATTCCGCAGAGCCTGGGGGCGCTTTCCCTGGTGCTCTTGGGATTTGCAGGCGCGGCCGCGGCCATCGACGCGGCTCAGTCCGTGGACGCGAACGGCCAGCTCCAGGATCCCGCCTTGCAGACGCGCTTCGAAAGCATCACCAAGGATCTTCGATGCCTGGTGTGCCAAAATGAATCCATTGCCGATTCGAATGTCGAGCTTGCGCGCGATCTTCGCCGGCAGGTTCGCGAGATGCTGGTGGATGGAAAGAGCGATGCGGCGATCTTTGATTTCATGACGGACCGCTATGGCGAGTTCGTGCGATTCAATCCTCCGCTGGAACCGAAGACCCTGCTCATATGGGGCGCGCCGTTCGTCATGCTGCTGCTGGGGGGCGTCATCATCTATCGAGTGGTGCGCCACCGTTCGCGCATGCCGGTGGATGATGAGCCTGCGACCGGATCATAAGTAAACAATGAATACATTCCTTCTCGTCGCCGCCGTCATGGCTGCGATTGCCGCGTCCGTCGTCGCCTTGCCGCTGCTGCGCGACCGCCAGAGCCGCGTGCTCGGCGCGCTGGCAGGATCAATTGTGATCGGCGCGGCGGCGGTGCTATACCCGCTCTGGTCGAACTGGGACTGGCACGCGGCGGCGCAATCCCAGACGGAGGCGGGGCCGGATATCGCCGCCATGGTCGGCAAGCTCGAGAAGCGTCTGCAGGAGGACCCCAACGACTTGAGGGGCTGGTTGATGCTCGGGCGCTCCTACGTGACGTTGAATCGCCTGGACGACGCCGTCGTCGCCTATGATCACGCGCGCCGCCTGGATGGCAAGAACGCGGACGCAGCCATGGGGTTGGGCGAAGCCATGACCCTGAGGGCCGGAGGGGAAATCACGCCTCAGGCCGCGCAATTGTTCGAGGAAGCCCTGGTCGATGCCCCCGCGAGCCCGCAGGCGCTGCTGTACGGCGGCTTTGCCGCCGCCGCACGCGGCGATCGGGGGCTGGCGCGCACCCGTTGGCAGGCGCTCAAGAGCATGAATCCGCCGCCACAGATCGTGCAGCTGATCGATGAGCGCATCGCGGAGTTGGGGCCCGCGGGAGCCGAGGCGTCCCCGGGTGGGACGAGTGCGTCGTCTGCGGGGACGAGCACGTCGCCAGGGGACTTAAACGGGGCCGAGGTCACTGTCAATATCAGCATCGCACCCGCGTTGAAGTCACGACTGGTATCGGAGGCTCCCTTGTTCGTCTTTGCGCGTGAACCCGGCGGCAAGGGACCGCCCCTGGCGGCCAAACGGCTCACCAGCACGGCCATCGGCACTCAAGTTCACCTGTCGTCCGCCGATTCCATGATGCCGGGGCGCGCCCTGGCGAAGGGTCAGCAGGTATCCATCACGGCGCGGGTTTCCTTCAGCGGCCAACCCGTGCCGTCGGCGGGGGACCTGTATGGGGAACTCTCCTACGATGTGGGCCGCGACGGGGTGCGCAATCTGGTGATTGATCGCGTCGCCGAATAGGTGATAACGAAATGAGCGTTGCGAAAAATCTCATGGCGGGAAGGATTCTCGAAGAGCGGCTCTTCCCCTATCCGAAGCTGCTCGACAAGGATCGCGAGGTGCTCGGGATGATGATCGATTCCATCGATCAATTTTTGGGGCCCCGGCACGGCGACTTCAAGCGCTGGGACCGCGAAGCGGAACAGCCGCCGGAGTTCATCGAAGGCTTGCGCGAACTGGGGCTGTTCGGCCTCATCATTCCGGAGGAGCACGGTGGAATCGGTCTGTCGAATGCCGGCTACGCGCGGGTGCTGAGCCAAAGCAGTTCGCACGACAGCTCGGTGTCGCTCACCATCGGCGCGCACAGCTCCATCGGAATGAAGGGCATCCTGCTGTTCGGCACCCCCGAGCAAAGAGCGCGCTACCTTCCGAAGCTCGCCAGCGGGGAAATGATTGCGGCATTTTGCCTGACCGAATCCGGCGCGGGCTCGGATGCGGCGTCGATTCGTACGCGGGCGGTCAAGAATGCCGACGGCAGCTGGATCCTGAACGGGGAGAAGATCTGGATCACGAACGGCGGCATTGCCGACCTGTACACGGTATTCGCGCGGACCTCGTCGGCGGAGGGCAAGATCACGGCGTTCGTGGTCGAGGCGGCGTGGCCCGGCGTGAGTCACGGGCCGCACGAGGACAAGATGGGTATCCGGGCCTCTTCGACCACCACCGTGAGTTTTGCGGATGTCATGGTCCCCGCCGCCAACGTGCTTGACGCAGAAGGCAAGGGATTCAAGGTCGCCATGGCGATATTGAACAACGGACGAACCGGCCTCGGGGGCGGAGCCGTTGGGGGCATGAAGGCGCTCATCGCCCACGCAACGCAGCAGGCGCAATCGCGCAGACAGTTCGAAACGCCCATCGCGGAGTTCGGGCTTGTCCGCGAAAAAATCTCGCAGATGGCCGTCGATTGTTTCGCCGCGGAAAGCGTGGTGTGGATGGTCGCCCATTACATAGATTCCGGCGTCGAGGATTATTCGGTCGAGGCGGCCATGAGCAAGGTCTTCGCCAGCGAAGCACTGCAGCGCAGCGCCTACGAGGCGCTGCAGATCGCGGCAGGGAGCGGGTTCATGCGCGACTCCCCGTACGAGCAGATTACGCGCGACTGCCGCATATTGACGATATTCGAGGGAACCAACGAGGTCCTGAGATTGTATATCGCTCTGTCCGGCCTCAAGGAGCTGGGAAAGTCTCTGGGAGAGTTGAAGGCCGCGGTGGATGATATTTTCGGCAATTTCATCAAGGGGTTCGGCGTGTTGACCGAATACGCCGAGAAGCGTCTGACACAGGCGACCGGAGTCGGGCGCGACAAGATATTGACGAAATTGCCGGATTCCCTGCACGAGACGGCCCAGATCTATGAGCGGTATACTCTCGAGTTCGCGAAGGCCTCCGAATTCCTGCTGCGCAAGCACGGCAAGAAGATCGCCGAACGACAGCACGATTTGAAGCGCATCGCCGATATCGCCATCGATCTCTTCGTCGGACTATGCGTGCTTTCGCGGGCCGCGGCCGCGGGCCAGACGCCCGGCGAACAAGGTGCGCAGGCGATCGCGATCGCGCGCGTCTTCGCCCAACAGGCGAAGCGGCGGATGGCCGGCATCGTGCGGCGAATCACCCGCAACGAGGATGAGGAGATGAACCGGCTGGCGGGGTTCATCCTGGACAAAGGAAGTTATCCCTGGGACGTCGTTTGATGGATATGCCAGTTCAACAGCCGCGCTCGATAAGTTCGCTGTTCGCCGGCCGGCGCAGCCTCTGGTCCGCAATGGCCATCGGGGCCGTCATCGTGGGAGTGATCATTCTGCTCGCGGTGCGGCTGACCCAGGCATTCGGCGTGAAGAACCTTCACAACAAGGACTCCATCCCCACGGTGTCGGTGACCGAGGTCGGCGTGAGCACGATGCCGACGACGGTGAGCATCATCGGCACGATTGCGGCACGGTACGATATGCCCATCGGCGTCGAAGGCGATGCGGGCCGCGTTGCGGCAATCTACGTCGAGGCTGGGGACCATGTGAAGCGCGGCCAGGTGCTGGCGCGGCTCAACGTCTCGGTGCTGGAGCCTCAGGTCGCGAACCTCGAAGCGGCGCTCGAGCAGGCGCGGGCCGAGGCCGAGCTGGCCGATGCGGAATATCGCCGGGCGCAGGCCGTGGGCGCATCCGGTGCTCTCTCGGCCGAGGAAACTCAGCGGCGCAAATCCGCCGGATTGACCGCCGCCGCCAAGGTCAGGGTTGCCGCCGCCCAGCTGGCGGAGGCGCAGGCGCGCCTCGCACGCGCCGCGGTGCGCGCGCCGGCCGATGGGATCATATTGACCCGCAATGTGGAGGTCGGTCAGACCGCGACGCCGGGCGGGGAAGCGCTGTTTCGCCTGTCGGAGGGCGGCGAGGTCGAGCTGCGCGGCCAGGTCGCCGAGCAGGACCTGCCGTTGCTCAAAGTGGGACAACTCGTCAACGTCCGATTGACGGGCACGACCCAGGTCTTCGACGGGCACGTGCGCCTGCTCGGCGCCGTCATCGACCCGCAGACTCGTCTTGGAATGGTGAGGGTTGCGCTCACCCCCGATCCGAATCTGAGGCCAGGTGCCTTTGCCCGCGCCGAAGTGACCGTGAGCAACCGCGATCGCGCCGTCCTGCCGCAGACGGCCGTATTGACCGACGACAAGGGCAGCTACGTGCTGATCGTCAACGCCCAGCACAAGATCGAACGCCGTGCCGTTCATGTGTCCGGGATGGTGCAGGACGGGGTCACCATCACCGACGGCGTCAGCGGCAAGGACCAGGTCGTCGCTACCGCAGGCGCGTTTTTGCAGGAGGGTGAACTGGTAAATCCTGTTTCGAACGCACCGGGGCGGTCATGAGAAACATCTCGGCGTGGGCCATCCGCCACCCGGTGACTCCGATCGTGATGTTCGTGGTGCTGTTCTTTCTCGGCGCGGTCGCATTCATTCGTCTGCCGATCAACCTATCTCCGGATATTTCCTTTCCCCTGGTGAGGGTCAACGTCACCCAGCCGGGCGCCGCTCCCACCGAATTGGAAACGCAAATCGCGCAGAAGGTCGAGGGTTCGATTTCCAGCATCGGCAACGTGCGCAACATCACCACTTATATTCTCGAGGGTCAGGTCAACATCTTCATTCAATTCGAGATCGGCACGCCGATCGATCGCGCGGTGACGGATGTCCGCGATGCCGTTGCAAAGGTCCGGCAAGATCTCCCGCAGGGCATATACGAGCCGCTGGTGGCGCGCGAGAATATCGACGGCGGCGCTTTCGCGTATTACGCCGTGACCACGACGGCGCTGACTCCGCAGCAGCTCAGCTGGTTCATCGACAATACCGTGACGAAGCGCCTGCTGGCCCTGTCGGGCGTCGCGCAGGTGTCGCGCAGCGGGGGCGTCGATCGCGAAATCCGCGTCGAACTCGATCCCGGCCGCCTGCAGGCGCTGAGCCTCACGGCGGTCGAAGTCAATGAACAATTGAGAGCTCTCAATTTGGACGCCGCCGGCGGCCGGGCCCAGGTCGGCGGCGGCGAGCAGGCCATCCGCGTATTGGGCGGTGCGAAGACGGCGGAGGCGTTGGGGGACACGCAGATCATGCTTCACGGCGGAAAGTCCGTGCGGCTGCGCGAAATTTCCGACGTGCACGACGGTATCGCCGAAGTGCGGACGATTGCGCGTCTGAACGGCCGCCCGGCGACGACCTTCGGCGTGTTCAAGGCCAAGGGCGCCTCGGACGTGAGCGTGGCGCAGGAGGTCGAAGTCGAACTCAACAAGATAAAAGCCGAGAATCCGGCCGTGCAAGTGTCGAACATATTCACGACGGTCGATCACACGCTGCGTACCTATCATTCGGCGATCAGCGCCCTGATCGAAGGATCGATACTGGCCGTCGCAGTCGTATGGTTCTTCCTGCGCAACGCGCGCGCGACCCTGATCTCGGCGCTGGCCATTCCGCTGTCGGCGATTCCGACTTTTGCCTTCATGAACTGGATGGGGTTCACCTTGAATCAGATCACGCTCCTGGGGCTCTCCCTGGTCGCAGGCGTGCTGGTGGACGATGCAATCGTCGAGATCGAAAACATCGTGCGCCATATGCGCATGGGAAAAAATTGTTTCCGTGCAGCCATGGATGCGGCCGACGAAATCGGTCTCGCGGTGGTGGCGACATCCTTCACCATCATCGCGGTGTTCTTGCCCGTGAGTTTCATGGGGGGCGTCAGCGGCCAGTATTTCAAACAATTCGGTCTGACCGTCGCGACCGCCGTGTTCATCTCATTGCTGGTTGCGCGCCTCATCACCCCGGTTCTGGCGGCCTACGCGCTGCGCAGCGACTCCCTCGCCGTCCATAGCGTCGACGGGCCAATCATGGCGCGCTACCTGCATTTATTGCGCTGGTGCGTCGCCAACCGATGGAAGACCATTCTGGCGGGTTTCGTCTTTTTCTTGCTGTCGGTCGCGTGTCTGGCCATCATTCCGAAATCGTTCGTGCCGCCGGAGGATTTCGCGAACGCGCAGCTCGATATCGAATTGCCGCCCGGCGGCACATTGGAGGATACGGCGCGGGTGTCGCGCGCGGCCGCCGCCATCTTGAGAAAATCACCCGAGGTGACCAATATCGTCGAGTTCGTGGGCGGAGGCGAATTCGGCGAGATTCGCATCGCCACCATATATGTCAGCCTGGTGCCCCGCTCGCAGCGCAGCATGAGCCAGAAGGAATGGGAGCAGGCGATGATGCCGACTGCTCAATCAGGTGCCCGATGGGCATTTGAAGTTTTCCGAGGGCGGTGGCGGGCGCGACATCCCGCTGTATTTGACCGGCGACGATCCGACGCTGGTGGAGAGTACCGGACACAAGGTGCTCGCAGAAATGCGCGCCCTGCCGGAGGTACGCGACGTGCGGATCAGAGGCGATTTGCCGAGACCGGAAATCGTCGTGCATCCGCGGCTCGACATCGCTGCGCAGCTCGGCGTCAGCGTGCAAAGCATCAGCGAGACGATTCGAATCGCGACGCTCGGCGACCTGCCGCAAAACGGTGCCAAGTTCTCGTTGATCGACAGGCAAATTCCCATCCGGGTCAGCCTGATCGAAAGCGCGCGGCGCGACCTCACGACCCTGGAGAATCTGCCGGTGCCGACCGTCATCCGGTGCGAGCGTTCCGCTCAAATCCGTCGCCGATTTGAGCTTCGGGCAGGGACCGTCGGCGCTGCGCCGCTACAACCAGAGCAGGCGCGTATTTCTCGAAGCGGACCTCGCTCCGGGGGTCGAACTCGGCACGGCGACCAAGAAGATATACGCGCTGCCGACGCTCAAGCACCTGCCGCAAGGGGTGCACCTCGTTGAAACGGGCAACATCGAGTTCATGAACGAGTTGTACCAGAATTTTCTGCTGGCGGTCGGCGCCGGCATGCTGATGGTGTTCGCTGTCTTGGTGCTTCTGTTCGTCCGCGTTCTTCAGCCCATCACGATTCTCTCGGCGCTGCCGTTGTCCCTGGGGGGCGCGGTGCTCGCGCTGCTCCTCACCGGTTTGCCGTTCTCGCTTCCCGTGGTGATCGGGATTCTGATGCTGATGGGCATCGTCGCTAAGAACTCGATATTGCTGGTGGATTTCGCCATCGAGGAGATGCGCGCGGGCAAGTCGCGGCTGCAGGCCATTCTCGAGTCCGGCCACAAACGCGCGCGGCCCATCGTCATGACCACGGTCGCCATGGTGGCGGGCATGCTGCCGGTCGCGATTGGATGGGGCGGGGACAGCGACTTCCGCGGACCGATGGCGATCGCCGTGATCGGCGGATTGATCACGTCCACCGCGTTGACGCTGGTCATCGTGCCGGCCGTCTTCACGGTGCTCGATGACATCGAACGCTGGATTGCCCCCAAGGCCGGCAAACTGCTCGCCGATGCCCCCGCGCGATCCGCGCCGGAAGCCACCAGCATCTGAAGAAGTCGCGGTTGCCTCCGGCGGCCGGCACGGCCGCCGGAACGCCGCGCTAGTCGATCACTGCGTTGGGATCGATCGCGGCGCTCTTGGTTCGACCGGGAGGCCGAATCAGCAGGATCAGCGGCATCACCGCCACGGTCAGGAACAACATGAGCCAGAAATCGTCGATGTAGGCGATCATGGTTGCCTGCTGCGTAACCGCGCCGTCGAGCAACGCAGCGCCTCCCGGCGTGCTCAAGTCGTATGCCTTGGCGATCGCAGGATGGTGCCAGGCCGGACTGCCAGAGGTGATGCGCTCGGCGAGCGATGCATGCGCAATGACCGTGTTGCGCACCAACATGGTTTGCACCAGCGAAATTCCGATGCTGCTGCCGATGTTCCGGATGAGACTGAACAGCGAGGTCCCCTGCGCGCGCATCTCGGGGCTCAAGGTGGCGAAGGTCGCCGCGCTCAAGGGGACGAAGACCAGCCCCATGCCGATTCCCTGCAGCACTCCCGGCCACACGATGTCGCCCTGCGAGAGATCGAGCGAATAGTGCGCCATCTGCCACAGTGCGACGGCCGTGATCGTGAAGCCCACGAACAGCATCAGCCGAAGATCGATTCGCCCGATGAGGCGCCCGACGATCAGCATCGAAAACATGGTGCCGACTCCCGACGGTGCGGTCACCAATCCGGTGGTGGCCACGGGGTAGTTCAACAAGGCCTCGAGCATCGTCGGTATGAGGGCACGGGTGGCGTACAGCACGAGACCGACGATGAATATGAACAGAACGCCCGTGACGAAGTTTTGGTTCTTGAACAATCGAAAATCCACGAAGGATTTGTCCGCCGGCGTCATCAGCGTGTGGGCGGTGAAATACGTCGCCATCACCACCAGAGAAATCGCCTCGATCCAGGTCTCCGGGGATGAAAACCAGTCGTTCTGCTGGCCGCGGTCGAGCAGCAGCTGCAGCGCGCCCACGCCCAGGCTCAATGTCGCGAATCCGAAGACATCGAAGCGCTGGCGCCTGGGGCCCGGAACCGGACGGATGTATCTCCACACGCCGTAGATGGCGAGCAAGCCGATGGGGACGTTGATGAAGAACACCCAGCGCCAGTCATAGCTGTCGGTCAGCCAGCCGCCCAGGGTCGGCCCCAGGATCGGGCCGACCATGACCCCAACGCCCCAGATCGCCATGGCGGAGCCTTGCTTTTCCTTCGGGTTGATATCCAACAAGACGACCTGGGACAGCGGCACCAATGCCGCTCCGAATACGCCCTGCAGCAGCCGCGCGGCCACGATCTGCGCCAGCGAATTCGACATTCCGCAGAGTATGGAGGCCACGGTAAAGCCGCCGATGGACGCCAAGAATATGTTCTTTTGACCGAAGCGATCGACCAGCCATCCGGTGAGCGGAGTGGCGATGGCGGCGGCCACGATGTACGCGGTCAACACCCAGGCGATCTGATCCTGGGATGCCGACAGCGTTCCCTGCATGTGCGGCAGCGCGACGTTGGCGATCGTGCTGTCCAGCGTCTGCATGATGGTCGCCAACATGATCGACAAGGTGATCATGGGACGATTGAGGGGCCGGATCATTTCGAGTCGATGATGCTTTGCAATCCCTCGAGAAGCTCGGTGGCCGCGAGTAGTTTCCTCGGCTCCATGTGGGCCAGGAGTTCCTTACGAAACGCGGCGGCTTCCGCCCGAACCTTTTCGTACAGGAGATGGCCGGATTGGGTCAATACGACTCGCTTCACCCGGCGGTCGGTCGTCGATGGCTCGCGAACGGCCAACCCGGCTTTCACCAAACGATCCACCATCGCGACCATGGTCGCTCCCTCCACGCCAAGACGGTCCGCGAGCTCGGACTGCGACAGCGGCGCGGGAGACTTGGCCGCCACCGCGATGGTCATCCAGCTCGCCTGGCTGAAGCCGAGATACTTGAGCCGCCGGTCCAGCGCCTGCCGCCAGGCCCGCGAAGTGTTGTGCAGTGCGCCGCTGAAGCGTTCCTCCAGGTCGGTCATTGGAAGGTCTCTAATAGTAAGTAATCTAAGTAATATACCACTTCCGCCGCGAAAACTAAAGCAAAGTCCCGTGGACAGAGCTGGCGGTTTGCGTGAGCATGGGACCATCCGCCGCCGGCCTCGAGGGCTTCAGCTCTATGAAAAGCGCGTCGTTGATACCCACCACCACCTTCAGCGAAGCGGTCCTGCCCCGCCGCTCGATATCCGACGGACAGTTCCTCGATCCCGGCGATCCGGCGATCTATGCGGTCACCGATTTCACGCGCGAGTACCCGGTCACGGTCGATGAAGAGCGGCAGATCGATGATGCGCTCGGCGACATGATCCATCTCGGCGTTCGCGCGATGCTGGTGATGCGCGAGCAGCGCATCGTGGGCCTCATCACTTCGTACGACATCCAGGGGGAGAGACCTCTTCAGTTCCTGCAGACCTCGAATTACAGCCGGCACCAGGACATTCGGGTGGGCCACATCATGACGCCATGGGACAAGCTGCTGGCGTTGCATTGGGAGAGCATCCAGGAGGCGCGGGCCGGCGACCTGTTGCACGTACTGGAAGAGGCCGGGCTCACTCATTTGCTCGTGATCGAGGGCGGCAAGAAGAATGCCGCGCCGATCGTGCGCGCATTGGTGTCGCGAGCGCGCCTAGCGCGGCAGTTGCAGGGGCTGAGACGCGCCGGCTAGGCTTTCAGCCAGATGACGGTGGCGATGCCCGCGAACGTCATCAGCAGCGATCCGAGCAGATGCGCGCCCACCGCGCCAAGAGCCCAGACCGGCCGGCCCGACTGCAGCAACATCACGACCTCGGCGGAAAAGGTGGAGAACGTGGTCAACCCGCCGCAAAATCCCGTGGTCAGAAACAATCGCCATTCCGGAGCGAAAGCCGGGTAGGCGGTGAAGAAGGCGATGGCCATCCCGATGACGTAGCAACCGATGAGGTTCGCGGCCAGGGTCCCGGGCGGGATCGCCGGGAAATAGCGGTTGAGGAACATGGCGAGACACCACCGCAACAGACACCCGAGCATGCCGCCGACCGAAACTGCAATGAATGATCGCCACATCGATTAGCCTCAACGATACATGAAACAAAAATTACGGAGTAGCCCTTGATGCCGGAAAGCTCGAGTGTATTGCATAGCTGGTGCGTTCAGGCGGACTGGGACGCGCCGACCATCGTCGGGGGCGAGGGCGCGCGCTTCTGGGATGAGGCCGGTCGCGTATATCTTGACATGAGCAGTCTGGCGGAGTGCATGAATCTGGGCCATCAGCATCCGCGTCTCATACGCGCCATTCAGGAGCAGGCGCAGAGGCTGTGTTTCGTGAACTCGAGTTGGGGCGCCGCGCCGCGTGCCGCGCTGGCCGAACGGATCCTCGAACTCTGCGGATTCGACGGTGGCCGTGTGTACTTCACGTTGGGCGGCGCCGATGCGAACGAACATGCGGTGAAATTCGCGCGCCAGGCGAGCGGGCGCCCGCTGGGCAGGGTGGTGACGAGGGATCGCTCCTACCATGGCGCAAGCTACGCGACGATGGCGTGGTCCGGGGACAGCCGCACGCGCGGCCATAGCGAAGATTCGTTCGGCGTGTTGCGCGTGCCGCCGCCCTACGCGTACCGCTGCCCGTATGGAACGCGCAGCGATGCCGAGTGTGCCCGGCGCAATGTCGCCGACATCGGCGAAGTCATCGATCGGGCGGGAGCGGAAACGGTCGCGGCGGTGCTGATGGAGCCGAACGCCGGCACCAACGGAATCATCGCCCCCGATGATTTCTGGCCCGGCTTGCGCGCGCAAACCGAGCGGCAGGGCGTCTATCTGATCGCGGACGAGGTGATGAGCGGCTTCGGCCGTTGCGGCGATTGGTTCGCATGGCAGGCCCATGGCGATGCGGGACGGCCGGATCTCATGACTCTTGCCAAGGGATTGACCGGCGCGCACATCCCCTTGGGCGCCGTCGTGCTCGCGGGCCATGTGGCGAGGAAGCTCGAACATCAGATGCTCAACACCGGGTTGACGTATTGTGGCCACCCGCTTGCCTGCGCCGCCGGCGTGGCGGCGATCGCGGCGTATCAGGACGAAAATTTGATCGAGCGCTCGCGCGTGTTGGGCCAAGTGATGATGCGGCGCCTGCGCACGATGCAGGAGCGGCACGCGGTGATCGGCGATGTGCGCGGCACCAAGGGACTGTTTGCCGTCGTGGAACTGGTCAGGAACCGCGA
The DNA here is from genome assembly GCA_963727045.1 of uncultured Gammaproteobacteria bacterium. Classification (GTDB taxonomy): domain Bacteria; phylum Pseudomonadota; class Gammaproteobacteria; order Steroidobacterales; family Steroidobacteraceae; genus Bog-1198. The sequence goes on from CAVSES010000001.1 coordinate 794,535, forward strand.
ATCGCGCGAGCCCCTGGCGCCGTGGCCGTCGGTGCATCCCACCATGGCCCGATTCGTGACGTCGGCGCGCGCTCGCGGCGTATCGTTTGCGGTGCGCGGCAATCTGATTATCCTCGCGCCGCCACTCGTGATCGGCGAGAATGAGCTGGACGGCGCGCTCGATACGATGAATGCATTACTGGGGGAGCTGGACTGGACATGAAGAAGCCGAACATAAAGACCGATTTGCCCGGACCCAAGGCCCGCGAGCTGCTGGCACGCGACGCCCTGGTGGTCTCGCCCTCTTATCCCCGCGATTACCCTTTCGTCATGTCGCATGGCAAGGGCGCGGAAGTGTGGGACGTGGACGGCAACCGCTTCCTGGATTTTGCCGCCGGCATCGCGGTATGCAGCACCGGCCACAGCCATCCCGCGGTGGTCCAAGCCATCAAGGATGCGGCCGATCGATTTTTGCACATATCGTCGGACTACTGGCACGAGGGCCAGATCAGGCTCGCCGAGCGCCTCAATGAGCTGTCGCCGATGAAGGAGCCGGTCATGAGCTTCTTTGCGCAGTCCGGCACCGAGAGCGTGGAAGCGGCCTTGAAATTGGCGCGCTACACCACGGGACGAGGCCGCTTCATCGGCTTTCTGGGCGGCTTCCATGGCAGAACCATGGGTTCCCTGTCCTTTACATCGAGCAAGTACACGCAGCAGAGAGGCTTCTTTCCCACCATGCCCGGTGTGACCCACGTGCCCTATCCGAACAATTACCGGCCGCTGTTGGCGGGCAGCGACCAGGGCCGCGCGGTGCTGCGGTACATCGAGGATGTGCTGTTCGTGCACAACGTGCCTGCGAGCGAGGTGGCGGGTATTCTCATCGAACCGATACAGGGGGAGGGCGGCTACCTGGTACCGCCCGACGGCTTCCTGCAGGGCTTGCGCGAACTTTGCGACCGCCATGGAATCCTGCTGATATTCGATGAGGTTCAGTCCGGTATCGGGCGCACCGGAAAGATGTTCGCCGCACAGCATTGGGATGTGGCGCCGGACATCATGACACTGGCAAAGGGCTTGGGTTCCGGGCTGCCGATCGGGATGGTCGTCGCCAAGCGCAGCATCATGCAGAAGTGGACCCGCGGCGCCCACGGCAACACGTTCGGGGGAAACCCTCTGTGCTGCGCGGCTGCGCTCGCGACCATCGACCTCATCGAGCGCGAATACTGCGCCAACGCCGCCAAGGTCGGCGGCTACTTCATGGCCAAGCTGCGGGGATTCGCCGATAAATTTGCGGTCGCCGGCGAAGTGCGCGGCAAGGGTCTGATGATCGGGGTCGAATTGGTGAAGGACCGCAAAGGAAAAGAACCCGCCAAAAAGCTCTGCGATGCGCTGATCACCCGCGCCTACCACAACGGCCTCATTCTGCTTTCTTGCGGGCAAAGCACCGTGCGCTTCATGCCGCCCCTGGTCATCGATGAGTCCGATGTCGACGAGGCGGTCGAGCTGCTCGATGTGAGCCTGAGCGAGGTGCTGGCGGGCGAACACGCCCACTGAAGGCGGCGACCGGCAGCTATGGCGGCGTTTGCGGCGCGAGGCGGCCGTATTTCTTCAGGACCGCGCGCAGCGCGGCGTGGGGCAGCGCGATGACGCGATGATCGTCGGCGCCCGTCATGTCCTGCGCGGCAATCATCGCATTGACGATGGCCTCTTCGGTTGCCTCCACCGTTGCCCGAAAGTAGGGATCCAGGGAATCGTTCGGCAGCATTTTCAGGTCCGCCACGCGAGCAGGCGCCGCCGCACCCGAGTTGGCGGTGGAGAAGGCGATGAATATATCCCCGGACTCGTTGCCCGAAATGCTGCCGTTGCGCCCGAGGCCGAGCGTTACACGGTGCGTGAGGCGCTTCAGTTGGTGCGGCAGCAGGGGGGCGTCCGTTGCCACCACGACGATGATGGAGCCATGCTCGGCGATGTCCGAGGGTATGAACGCGTAGGGTTCCGGCGCCGGGATTTCACGTCCGACGGGTATCCCTGCGATGCGAAGATTGTCCCGCGTTCCGTAGTTGCATTGAACGAGCACGCCGACCGTGTGGCCGCCATCCTTGGCCTCCAGGCGGCGCGAAGAACTTCCTATGCCGCCCTTGTAGCCGTTGCAGATCATGCCGGTACCGCCGCCGACGCTGCCTTCCTCGACGCTGCCGCCATGCGCACCGTCGAGGGCATGCACGGTGTGCTCGGCCGTGACGTGAAATCCGTTGATGTCGTTCAGCCACCCATCCCAGGTTTCGGCGACCACGGGAAGCGACCAATAGAATCCCGTCGAGTCCGGTCCGCCGCGCGAGACGCGCCATCGGATGACGGCGTCGCGCACGACGCCGACGCTGTGGGTGTTGGTGATCATCACGGGGCCTTCGAGAAAGCCGGACTCCTCGACCCAGGCGGTTCCGGTCATCTCGCCGTTGCCGTTCTGCGAAAACCAGGCGGCGAAAACCGGGTTCATGAGCGAATCCGGGCCGCGGGGCAGCACCGCCGTCACGCCGGTGCGAACGGGCCCGCGGCCCGGCTGCAATTTGCCGGATCCGGAAATCAGCGTCGTGTGACCCACGGTCACCCCGGCCACGTCCGTGATCGCATTGAAAGGTCCGGGAGTGCCGTCGAAGGGGATCCCCAGATCGCGCGCTCGAGGCTGCGGCGCGGCCGCAGCAGGCAGAGACGCGGCGATCGATGCGAGGATGGATATGAATGCAATGAGATGCCGGGGGATGACATACCGCAATTTGTGCGCTCCGTTGAAGAACATCCGCGCGGGTTGCGCCAGGGCCGCGCGCCGCTTCCGCGATGGTAAACTAACCTGATGGGTATCAGTCGATTTCGGGCCGCCGCGCTCCTGCCGTTGATGTTGATTGCATGGACCGCGGAGACGCAAGTCAAGGCCGAGGCCGCGGAAGAGAAGCGGCTGTTCATCTATAACTGGACGGATTTCATCGGCCGCAACACGGTCGCGGAATTCGAGAAGCAGACCGGAATCAAAGTGACTTACGATGTCTATGATTCCGAGGAAACCATGGACGCACGGCTTCTGGCCGGCAGCTCCGGCTACGACGTGGTGATCGCTTCAACCGAATATTTCGGGCGTGAAATCAAGGCGGGCGTGTACATTCCGCTGGATCGGTCGAGGTTGCCCAATTGGAAGAATCTCGACCCGCGGATTCTTGCGATTCAGGCCGTTCACGATCCTGGAAACCTCCACTCCGTGCCCTACATGCATGCCATCAACGGCTTTGCCTACAACGTGGACATGATCAAGGCGCGCATGCCCGACGCGCCGGTGGGCAGCCTGGACATGATATTCAAGCCGGAGATCGTCTCGAAGTTCGCCGATTGCGGCGTCACTTTTCTCGACTCCGCTGCGGACACCCTGCTGCTCGCCCTCAAGTACCTGGGGTTGGATCCGAACACCACGAAGCGCGAGGACTACGAGGCTGCGCAGGCGCTGCTCCTGAAGGTCCGTCCGTACATCCGCTCCTTCGATTCCTCCGAATACTTGAATGGATTGGCCAACCGGGAGATTTGCATCGCCATGTCGTGGTCGAGCGATTACGCACTGTCGCGGGCGCGGGCACGGGCCGTGGGAGTGAACGTCCATCTCGCCTTCACGGTGCCGAAGGAGGGAGCCAACCAGAACTTCTCATCGCTGCTCATTCCGGAGGGTGCGCCCCACCCCGAAGCGGCCTACCAATTCATCAATTTCATTCTGCGGCCCGAGGTGATCGCCGAGATCACCAACGAAATCTACTACGGCAACGACAATATCGCCTCGCGTCCGCTGATAGATCCCAGTATTCTCAATGATGAGACCCTGTATCCCACCCCGAATGTCGAGGCCAGATTGTACAGAGCCTCCGAGGCGTCCGCCGCCACCGAACGCATTCGTACCCGCACGTGGACCCGAGTGAAGACCGCCAAATGACCGACAAAACAGCAGACGGGACCGTATTGGACGCCGCGGTGGTGAGCTTCACGCGGATGGAGGACGGCACCCGCGAGGACTACGAGCTGCTGGAGCGCTCGGAGGAAGACTACGTCCGCGCGTTGCCCGATCGCGTGCTGACGGCGCTTCGAAAACTGGATCATTCGCTGCCCGGATACCGGGTGAGCCGGCTCGGCCACTCGCTGCAGGCGGCGACCCGCGCTCTCAGGGATGGAGCGGATGACGAGCTGATCGTTGCCGCGCTCATTCACGATGTAGGCGACGAACTCGCGCCTTACAACCATTCGGAAGTCGCGGCCGGCATCATACGGCCCTACGTTCGGGCCGAGGTCACCTGGATCGTGGAGCAGCACGGCCTGTTTCAAACCTACTACTATGCGCATCACAGCGGCCGCGATCGAAACGGGCGGGAAAGGTTTCGCGGCCATCCCTGGTACCAGGCATGCAAGGATTTTTGCGCCCAATGGGACCAATGTTCATTCGATCCCGGCTACCCCTCGGAACCCTTGAGCACATTCGAACCCCGCGTACGGGAGATCTTCACCCGCCCCGCGCACGATCCGCGCTACGTCGGGAAGCCCTGACGGTGCCATGCGCCGTCAGCGTTCGGCCATTTGCGCATCCAGGACGCGCTGGCGTTCGGCGCGGCGCATGAGATAGCCGGCGAAGAGCACGCAGGCTCCGACGAGGCAGATCATCAAGCTCGCGAGCGCGTTCACGTCGGGACTCACCCCGAGTTTCACCTTCGAGAAGATCACCATGGGCAGCGTGCTGGCCCCCGGCCCCGACACGAAGCTCGATATCACCAGGTCGTCGAGGGAGAGCGTGAAGCTGAGCAGCCAGCTCGAGGCCAGCGCGGGGGCGATGCCGGGCAGAGTCGTGTCGATGAACGCGCGCACCGGGCCGGAACCCAGGTCCATCGCGGCCTCCTCGAGAGAGCGGTCCGCACCCGCGAGCCTGGACTGCACGGTCACCGTCACGTAGGCGCTGCAGAAGGCGATGTGCGCAATCACGATGGTCGTAAAGCCGCGGTGCGGCCAACCCAGCAAGTGCAGCATCGAGACGAACAGCAGCAGCTGCGTGATGCCGGTGATGATTTCGGGCATCACCAGCGGAGCATTGACCATCCCGGTCAGCAGCAGGCGGCCGCGGAAATATTTGAATCGCACCAGCGAAATCGCGGCGAGAGTGCCGAGAATCACCGATCCGGTGGATACCACGACGCCTATTTTCAAGCTCAACCAGGCAGCGTCCAGGATCTGGTCGTTGTGCAAGAGTTCGGTGTACCAGCCGGTGGAGAAGCCGCCCCACACGCTCACCAGCGCCGACGCGTTGAATGAGTAGCCGATCAACACGACGATCGGAACGTACAATATCGCGATGCCGATGCACAGGATCGAGACGAGGAAGGGCGAGATTCGGTTCTCCACCCTAGGTCTCGATCTCTATGGTGCTGTAATGCTGGTACAAGGCGATCGGACCGACCAGAAGCACCAGGAAGGCGATGGCGACGGCGGAGGCCACGGGCCAGTCGCGGTTGCCGAAGAATTCATCCCAGAGCACCCGCCCGATCATCAGATTGTCGGGACCGCCGAGCAGGGTCGGAATGACGAATTCACCGATCGCGGGAATGAACACGAGCATGGAGCCCGCGATGATGCCGGGAATCGACAATGGCAGCGTCACGTCGAGAAAGGCCCGCCATGGCGGGCTGCCCAGGTCTCCGGCCGCCTCCAACAACGAGTGATCGAGCTTCTCGAGGGTGGCGAACAGCGGCAACACCATGAACGGCAGATACGAATAGATGATTCCCAGATACACCGCGAAGGTGGTGCGCATGATTTGCAGCGGATGGTGGATGACTCCCAGCCACAGCAGGGCGGTATTGAGCAGGCCGGTCTCCCGGATGATCCCCTCGAGCGCGTACACTCGCAGAAGGAATGAGGTCCAGAACGGCAGGATGATGATGAGCAGCAGGATGCTTTGCGTGCTCTTCGAGGTTCGGGCGATGCCATAGGCCATGGGATAGCCTATGGCGAGGCAAATCAGGGTGGAAAAAAACGCCGTCTTCAGAGAATAAAGGTACGAAAGGCCATAGACTTCGTCGCTGAGCAGGTATTTGAAGTTTCCAAGATTCAGCGTGAGATGTATGTGCCAGTCGGGACTCACGGATAGAATATCCGTGAAGGGCGGAACCCGAACGGCCGTATCGGCGAAACTGATGCCCAAGGCAAACCCGAAGGGAATGAGAAAGAAAACCAGCAGAAAGAGCAGCGGCGGCAGAATGATGAGCCATTTTCCCCGCCGCTTCAGCCATTCGCCCGGTGCCGGGCGCACCGAGAGTGCACCGTCGCGCCCAGCGGATGTCATGGTCGTTTAACCCGACGCATGCGTAGCCCCAAGAAAAAGCCCCCCAAATCGGCCGGCGTTCCGCGCGCGCGCAATGCGCACAGCCGGCAGCGCCAGCGCTTGATCGACGCCTGCATTTCCGCCCTGCACATCTACGGACCGTCGCGAACGACGGTGGAAAAAGTGGTCGCCATTGCAAAAATGTCGCCCGGCATCGTTCGATTCTACTTCGCCTCCAAGGCATCCATGCTGGTGGCGTCCCTGCAATTCCTTTCCACCGAGTTCGAGGAGCAATTATTGGTGCCCGTGTCCCGGCTCAAATCCAGGCCGGTGGCGGCGCTGGAGTTGATGGTTGATCTCTATCTCGATCCGGAGATCGCCAGCCCCCGCAAAGTCTCGGTCTGGTACGCGTTTTGGGGCGAGGCGAGTTCACGGCAGGAATATTACGATATTTGCGGAAAGAAGGATGAGAGCTTTGCGGCGTTGGTGCGTGAACTCATCGAGCGGCTCATCATCGACACCTCCCAGCCGCAATTGGATCCGGATGGGATAGCGCTCGGGCTGATCGGCGTGCTGGAAATGCTGTGGCAGGATTTTGCCTTTCGAACCGAGGCCGACATCGATCGCGCCGCCGCCAAGCGCCGCGCAATGGCCTATCTGCGCTCGATATTCCCCGGTCAGTTCGCCGCGCCTCACGGCGCGCCCGATGTTCCCGCGCGCGACGGACGACTGCCGGGGTGGGCATACGCCAACGCCCGCCTGTTTGCGGCCGAGCGCGAGTCGTTGTTCCTGGAGTCCTGGCAGCTAGTCGGCCATCAAGCGCAAGTCCCCCGGCCCGGGGATTTCCTCGGGGTCGACCTGGGCGTCGAACGGGTGCTTGTCGTGCGCAATGCGGCCGGCGGGGTGCGTGCCTTCCGCAATAGCTGCACTGAGGCGCCGCACATGCTGATTGCACCGCGCGGCGGCCATCTCGATGCCATTTCGTGCGAGGTCCATGGGCTGCAATTCGACCTCGATGGCCGTCGGCGCGGCACCCGGGGGGCGGCGGACCTGACGGCACTGGAACTGCGCATGGTCGGGGATTTGATTCTGGTGCGCGCTGCGCAGCGGCGCCGGCCGCATGCGGGCACCGCCGATTCATGGGCGGACCTCTTCCTGCCGCCGGGATCACGGCCCCTCGGCGCGGCTGCGGTGATCAACATTTGCGCCGATTGGAAGCTCGTCGCCGAACAGTGGCTCGAATCGACCGTGGTCGGAGGCTCCGAGGATGGCTGGAGCGCACGCGCGTACCGCAGCGTCTTGGGATCCTCCGCGAATTCCAATCGGCAGCAGTCTTTTCTCGCGCCGAATCATCTCCTGGAGCGGCGGCCCGATGGTCTTACCGTCCTGCAGGTGTTGCCGACGGCGCCCGGCCGCTGCCTGGTGCGCCAACATGACTTCACGTTGTGCGAAACTGACCGGCTAGCGCTCGCCACCCGCTACCTGGCATCCCGGATCAGCCGGATTGCAGGGGCGTCGGCTGTCGCCGTCGCAGAATCGACGCAGAAAGGCATCGTGATCTTGGGCCATGAAGCGGCGGTTGGAGCGCAGGCCGCCCCCGCAGCGGCGGCATTCCGACGGCAACTGATGTCGCTCATCCCGATGCTCGGATTCAGCCGGCCGCCGAACGAAGCATGAATAAATTCACTATACTGAACGACATCCGCCAAGACATTTTTTTTTGGGAGTACCGTGCATGAACCTCAAGTCCCTGACCACCAAAGACTGGCATGGCCGCGCCGCCGCCGTGCGCTATGAGACCCGGCATTTCATCGATGGTCAGTTCGTGGATTCCGTCGCGCGCGGCCGCTTCACCGTGGTCAATCCGGCCACAGGAGCCCCATTGTGCGAAGTGAGCGCGGGAACCGCGGCCGACATCGACCTCGCGGTGGCCGCCGCCAAGCGCAGTTTCGCCTCGCGCGTCTGGAGCCGCAAAGCGCCGCGCGACCGGATGGCGATCATGGCGGCCTACAGCCGGCTTTTGGAGGAGAATACCGAGAAATTCTCGCTGCTCGACACGCTGTGCATGGGCAAGCCCATCACCGACATGGTGACGATCGATGTGCCCGCGGCGGCGCGTAATTTTGCGTACTTCGGCGAATTGATCGACAAGATCGACGGCACGGTCACGTCCACCGCTGCGGACGCGTTTCACTACATTCTGCGCGAACCTCTCGGGGTGGTCGGTTGCATCGTGCCGTGGAACTATCCACTGCTGATGGCCGCCTGGAAAGTCGCGCCGGCCCTCGCTGCGGGAAACTCCGTGGTGCTGAAGCCGGCCGAGCAATCACCCCTGTCGGGACTGTTGATGGCGCAGCTGTTCGTGGAGGCGGGCGGCCCGCCCGGCGTGTTCAACGTCGTCAACGGTCTGGGGGAAACTGCAGGCGCCGCGCTGGCGCTGCACAACGACGTGGCCAAGATCGCGTTCACCGGCTCGACGGAAATCGGCAAGCAAATGCTGATCTACGCCGGCCAGTCCAACATGAAGCGCGTCAGCCTGGAGTGCGGCGGCAAGACCCCGCAGATATTCCTCGCCGACCTGCCGGATCTCGACACCGCCGTGACCTATGCGATCAACGGAATCTTCGGCAACATGGGAGAGGTGTGCAACGCGGGATCCCGGCTGTTGCTCGATCGGCCCATCGCCAAGGAGTTTCTCGCGCGATTCATCGAGCGCGGCAAGGATGCGTATCGGGCCGGCGATCCGCTCGATCCGACCACGAATTTGGGTCCCCTGGTCACCGCCTCGCACCGTTCGCGGGTCATGAGCTACATCACCCGCGGCAAGTCCGAAGGGGCCCGGCTGGAGTTCGGCGGCAATTCTCCGGATTTGCCCGGGGCATTCGTCAATCCCACCCTGTTCTCGGGCGTCAACAACCGCATGACCATTGCCCAGGAGGAGATCTTCGGACCGGTGGCGGCGACGATCGAAGTCGACGGCCTTGCCGAGGCGCTGACGGTCGCCAACGACTCGATCTATGGACTGGCTGCCTCGGTGTGGACCCGCGACCTCAGCGTGGCTCACAAGACCGTGCGCGATCTGGAGGCCGGCGTCATCTGGGTGAATTGCTTCGATCACGGCGACATGACGCAGCCGTTCGGCGGCTACAAGCAGTCGGGTCAGGGCAGGGACAAATGCGTGGAGAGTCTGCTCTCGTACACGCAGACCAAGTCCGCGTGGATCAATCTCGGCTGACCTGCGCGCACCGCCGCCTGACCGTCGGGCTTGGGCGGCGCGCGGAAGGGAATCTCCGACCGTCAAGCGAATTGTTTGGGCGGGCTCGCCAGAGAGAATTCCGGAATGCGCTCACGCAGCAAATTGTGGAATTCGAGCATCCAGCCTTCGAGCTGCGACAGGGGTCCCGGCTTGTAACTGCCTGAGGCCAGACCGCGCTGCACGCGGGCGCACAGCCACTTATCTTCGTTGTTGACCTGGGTGTTGATGCGCGAGCTCAAGTAGCGGATCGCGCGCATTTCGCGCCGTTCGTCCGGCAGGCCGAACACGGCGCCGCGAATGGTGCATTTGCCGGGGCCGGCCGGCAGCACTTGGAAGAAATCCATCTGGTCGGGAAATACGTCGATTCCAAGGTTCGGCAGCGCGCTGTAAAAGCGCCAGCAGCGGCGCTGTTCCTCGGGTAGATGCGTTGCGACGCGGCCGATCATCCGTTGATACAGCCCTTCGGCCCAGCGCGGCGACTCCTGCTTGCGCAGCCAGCTGGTGCCGCGCGCGACTCCCGGGACGGAGGCCTGGTCCTCATAATCCGGCGTGAACATGCGGTACAGGCCGGGGTGTCCGATCGGCACATGATAGGACTCCAGATAATTGTCCATCGCGATCTTCCAATCGACATTCCACGTCTCTTGCGTGATCGGTCCCATCGGTACCATGTCCTCGAACCGGTACGGCAGGAATTCTTCGGCCAATTTGCCCCAGATCTTCGCGACGGGAGGCGGATCGCCCGCCAGGCAAACGAATACGAAGCCAAAAGCGATATCGGTGCGCACCGGCTTGAGGCCATGCTCGGCGCGATCGAGCCCGGGAAAACTCTCGCGCACCGGCATGCCGATCAGACCGCCGTCGTGCCGGTAGGTCCAACCGTGATAGGGGCAGGTGATGGTCGCAGGGCAGTTTCCCGACCCGTCCAACAGGCGCGCCCCGCGGTGCCGGCAGACGTTGTGAAAGCCGCGTATCGAGCCGTCTCGATCGCGCAATACCATGACGCTCTCCGGGCCGAGATCGAAGGTCTGGTAGTCGCCAGGCTTCGGGATGGAATTGATGTGGCACACGATCTGCCAGCTCGGCATCAGAATGCGCTCGAGCTCGAGCCGGGTCATCTCGCCGTTGCTGTAGACCCAGGCGGGCAGTGCGTGCGGCACGGCGGCCTCGGGCACATCGGCGCGCTTCGCGGCGGACAGGTTGGTCATGGCTTTCCCCGACGGCAATTATATGGTCATTTAATGTACGCCGGGGCACGCAGGCTTGGCAAGTCGGAGCACCGCAGCAAGAGTGTTTTACGGTAAAAAGGTCCACCGCAGCCGCCAAACTCGAGGGCGTACAGCGTTCGGCGCACGCCGCACCCCAAGTCCCTGAAGGCTTATTTATATGATCATATAATAATTCTGGACGAGTCGGCCTGCGGATGCTACGGTCGCACAATATCCTGTCGATTACGCAACAATTCCAAGGGGGAAGTCATGGCCAGAAAGCTGACCAAGAACAACGCGCATTTCAAGCGTGCCGTCAAACGCCTGCCGCTCGGCGTCGCATCGAATTTCCGCTACTGGGGCGAAGATCGCACCATCTACGTGAAGAGCGGCGCCGGCGCGCGCATCACGGACTTGGACGACAATCAGTATGTCGACTATCGCCTGGGCTACGGCCCGGCGATCCTGGGCTATGCACATCCGGAGGTCGATCAGGCGGCGCGCGAGGGCATGGCCGTCGGCGGAGTATTCGCGCTGTCGACGGAGCGCGAACTCACGGTCGCTGACCGCATCTCGAAGATGGTGCCGGCCGCCGAACTCGTTCGCTTCTCCAACTCGGGCACCGAAGCGGTCATGGCGGGATTGCGTCTGGCGCGTGCCTACACCGGCAAGGACGACTACGTGATTCTCGAGGGCAGCTATCACGGCCTGTTCGATGCCGCAATGTGGTTCACTCCCATGGACAAGTGGTCGCAGGTGGGCGACCCCGAAGTCAAGCCGTACAGCGAGGGCGTGCCCATCAGCACCCGCAGCTTCGCCCACTTCGTCCAGGCCAACGACGCGAATCAACTCGAGGATGTGTTCAAGCGCCACTCGCATCGGATCGCGTGCATGCTGATCGAGCCCATCATGGGCAATTGCCTCGGCATATCCGCGGAACCGGAATATCTGCGCGCGGCACGGGAGCTGTGCGACAAGCACGGCGTGGTGCTGCTCATCGACGAGGTCAAGACCGGATTCAGGGTTGCGCGCGGCGGCGTGCAGGAGTTGTACGGGGTCAAATCCGACCTCTGCACCTTCGCCAAGGCCGTGGCCAATGGCTATCCGATCTCGATCCTGGCAGGACGCGAGGAAATCATGCGCAAGATCGGCCGCGGGGTTGCGCATGGGGGCACCTATACAGCGCATTCCATCTCGCTGGCGGCAGCGGAGAAGACTCTGCAGATTCTGGACGAAACCGATGCATTGGAGCGGATATCCGATTACGGCACGCGCCTGCGCAACGGCATGCGCGGCGTGCTCGGAGCCCGCGGGATCGCCCACAGTTTCGTCGGTCATCCATCGATGAGCGGGCTGTACTTCGCGCATGAACCGCCGCGCAATTATCGCGCCTGGAAGAGCAGCGATTATTCCTTCTACGACGCCATGGCGCAGGTGCTGCACGACGAGGGCGTGCTGTGCGAACCCGATTCGCGCGAGCCGTGGTTCGTCTCGGCGGCGCATGATGCATCGTGCCTGGCCGACACCTTGAGAGCGTTCGAAATCGCGGTCGATGCCACCTTGAAATCGGGCGGCGCCGCACACAAAGTGACTGCTTGAACGGCGGCGCGGCCGGCACGCCTGCGAACCTCGACGCCATCATCGTCGGGGCGGGGCACAACGGCTTGGTGGCGGCGTGCTACCTGGCCCGATCGGGACTCAAGGTGCTGGTGCTGGAACGTCAGCCCTACATCGGCGGCGCGGCGGTAAGCCGCCGGTTGTACGAGAATTTCACGTACTCGAACTGCTCGTACGTGTGCAGCCTGCTCCGGCCGGAGATCATCCGCACCCTCGAACTCCCGAAGTACGGACTGCAGGTCATTCCCTACGAAGGCGGATGCACCTTCATGCAGGGCGGGGGACATCTGGCCCTGTACGACAATCACGATGCTTTGCGACGCGAAATCGCCAGGCACTCCAGGCGCGATGCGGAAGCGTACGATCGATACTCGCGCGACGTCATGCGCCAGTGCAGATTCATCAAACCCCTGCTGATGCGCGAACCGCCCGATCCCACCTCGTTCAAGCCGAGAGACATCCAGGAGATGCTGTATCTGGGCAGGCGCTTCCATGGCCTGGGCGAGGAGCGCATGTACGACACGCTGCGCTTCTGGACCATGAGCGCCGCGGATTTTCTCGACGAATATTTCGAGAGCGAAATCGTCAAGGCCCACTTTGCCGGCAGTTCCATCATCGGCACGGCCCTGGGACCGCGTTCGCCAGGCACCGCGTACGTATTGCTGCATCATTACATGGGCGATATCGACGACACCGTGGGCGCGTGGGGTTTTGCGCGCGGCGGGATGGGGGCGATTACCCAGGCGCTCGGCGCCTCGTTCGAAGCCAGCGGCGGCACGATCCGCAGCGCCGCGCCGGTGGCGCAGATTCTGGTGCGCAACGGCCGCGCGTGCGGGGTGGCACTGGCGGACGGAGAGGAGATTCGCGCGCCGCTGGTCGTTTCCAATCTGGACGTGCGCCGGACATTTCTCGACACGATGGACGCGAAGGACCTGCCGGACGAGTTCCTGCGGCAGGTCAGGAACTTCAAGATTCGAGGTTCCTCGGGAAAATTGAATATTGCGCTGGACGGCCTGCCGCGTTTCCCCGCCATACCGCCGGGCTCGCCTTGCACGCGCGGCGACATGCACGTCACGGATACGATTGAAATGATGGAGCGCGCGTACGACGACTGGAAGGACGGGCGGTGGTCGCGGGCACCCTATATCGACATGCTCATCCCCTCGCAGATCGATCCGACCATGGTTCCCGACGGCAAGCATTACATGTCCGTCTTCGTCCAATACTGCCCCTACGAGCTGGCCGACGGTCCGTGGGACTCCGCGAAGCGCAAGGCGTTCGGCGACACCGTGATCAACACCATCGCGCAGCACAGCCCGAATTTCAAAGAGCTCATTCTGCACGCCGAGATTCGCACTCCCTGGGACATCGAAAACGAAGTGGGCCTCACGGAGGGAAATATCTTTCAAGGCGAGCTGACGATGGATCAACTGCTGTTCAACCGGCCGCTGCCGGGCTACGCGCAGTATCGAGCGCCGGTACGCGGCGTCTACATGTGCGGCTCGAGCACGCACCCCGGCGGGGGCGTCATGGGCGCACCGGGCGCGAATGCCGCCCGCGCCGTGCTGCGCGACCTTGGACGGGCGCATTGAGCGTGGCGGGCGGCGGACAAACGCGCTACGACTGCCTCGTCATCGGTGGCGGCCACAACGGCCTCGTATGCGCGGCGACGCTGGCGCGCGGCGGCCGTTCCGTCCTCGTGCTCGAAGCCGCGGAGCGGCTGGGAGGCGCCGCCTCGACTCGCGAATTCGCGCCCGGCTTCCGCGTGTCGTCCGGCGCTCACCTGCTGCATCTCATGCCGGCCGCCCTCATGCAAGAACTCCGGCTCGAGTCGCACGGTCTCGAATGGGCCGCGCAGCACATGGCCACGACGGCGCTCGTGCCGGGCGGCACCTGCCTGACCTTGAGTCAGGAGGCGGCGGAGCAGCGCCTCTCCGCGGCGGATGCCCAGGCATATTCGGTCTATACGGCACGCATGCGCCGTTTTGCCGCGGCATTGGCGCCGATGTTCTCCCGCGTGCCGCCGCGCCTGGGCACGTCCGGCTGGACGGACCGCCTTGCGTTGCTGAGCATCGGCTGGCAGATCCGAAAGTTGGGAAGGCGCGACATGCGCGAGCTGCTGCGCATCGGCGGAATGAACGTCCATGATCTGCTCGAGGAGAATTTCGAGTCGACCGCGCTGAAAGGAGCGCTCGGTTTCGACGCCGTGCTTGGCGCCAATTTCGGGCCGCGCTCGCCCGGAACCGTGCTGACGCTGCTGTATCGGCTGGCTGCGGAGTCGGCCGCGGGCGGCCTGGGACTGTCGCAGCCCAAAGGCGGCATGGGTGCGCTGTGCGAGGCGCTCGCCAAGGCGGCGATTGCCGCCGGCGCGGGCATTCGTACCGGCGCCGTGGTGTCCCAAATCTTGGTGGACGGCGATCGCACCACCGGCGTGGTGCTCGAATCGGGCGAGAGCATCGCCGCGGGCAGCGTGATCTCGAGCGCTGATCCAAAGACCACGCTTCTGGGGCTCCTCGGTCCGAGGCATCTCGACACCGGCTTCGTACGCCGGGTCCACCACATCCGCGCGCGCGGGCTCGCCGCAAAGCTGCATCTGGCATTGAATCGGCCGCCGTCGTTCAACGGCGTGGGCGAGACGGGCTTGAGCGGCCGGCTGCTCATTGCGCCCTCGCTGCAGCACATCGAGCACGCGTTCAATCATGCGAAATACGGCGAGTGTTCGGCTGCACCCGTCATGGAGGTTACCGTGCCGAGCGTCAATGACGGCACCCTGGCGCCGTCCGGCCATCACGTGCTGTCGGCGATCGTGCAATACGCGCCGTATGCGCTCAAGGAGGGCTGGCCTAGCGGGCGGCAAACGTTCATGGATGCTTGTCTGCGAACGCTCGAGGGGTTCGCGCCCGGCCTTCGGGAAAGCGTGGTCGGGGCGGAACTGCTGACCCCGGCCGACATGGAACTCATGTTTCGCAGCAGCGGCGGGCATTGGCATCATGGAGATCTGGCGTTCGATCAATTTCTCATGGTGCGGCCGGTGCCGGGAGCGGCGCAGTACCGCACGCCCGTGGACGGCCTGTACCTCTGCGGAGCGGGCTGCCATCCCGGCGGCGGCGTGATGGGCATTGCCGGCCGCAACGCCGCGCGGCAAGTCCTCGAATCGAGCGTGCAATCATGAACCCATCCGCTGCGCCGCATTTCAAGCAGCCGCTCCTCAAGACCCCGTTTCACGACCGGGCCCGGGCCCTCTCCCAGGTGGACAGTTTCATTCCATGGGCCGGATATACGACCGTCGATGTATTCACCACGGTGGAACAGGAATATTTCGCGATTCGCAACGCCACGACGCTCTACGACCTCACGCCGATGGTGAAATACCGGGTAGCGGGGCCCGATGCGCTGCCGTACCTCAATCGCCTGGTCACCCGCGACATTGCCAAGCTCAAACCGGAGCGCGTCTCCTACTGCGTGTGGTGCAACGATGCGGGGCATCTCATCGATGACGGCACGATCTTCCGTCTGGGTGAAGGCGAATATCGAATCTGCACGGCCGAACGTCAGATCGATTGGCTGCTTGATTCCGCGATCGGCTTCGAGGTCGAAATCGAAGAGATCACGGAGCAAATCGCCGCGCTCGCCGTGCAGGGCCCCACCTCCTGCGCGGTTCTCAAGAGTCTGGGATTGCAGGGAATCGAGAAACTCAAACCGTTTGAGATCGGCCGCTTCACGCTGCAAGCGGACCGCCTGACCGTGTCGCGCACCGGCTTCACCGGCGATCTGGGCTACGAGCTTTGGATGGAGCCGGAGGCTGCCGGGACGGTCTGGGATGCCTTGATGGAGGCGGGACGCTCGCGGGGTATTCGCGCGATCGGATCGCAGGCTCTGAATGTCGCCCGGATCGAGGCGGGATTCCTGCTGCCGAACGTGGATTTCGTATCCGCAGAGCACACGATTCGCACGGGGCGTGACCGCTCGCCGCTGGAATTGGGCCTGGGCTGGCTGGTGGATTTTCGCAAGGGGCACTTCACCGGGCGGCGCGCGCTTCTTGCCGAGTCGATCCAGGGCATGCGGCGTCAACTCGTCGGACTGGACATCGCCGGCAACAAACCGGCGCACAATTCGCTTCTCTACACCGACGACAGCGGCCGGCGGGAAATTGGCAGCGTCACCTCGGCGATCTGGTCGCCGACTTGCAAGCGCAATATAGCCCTTGCTATCGTCGATGCACCGCACTTCCAGGTCGGCTCGACGGTTTGGGCGGAAATCTACTTGAACCGGGAACTCGTTTGGGAGCGGCGGATGTCGCGAGCGCAGGTTGTAGAGCGTCCTTTCTTCGCACCCGAGCGGCGGCGCGCAACGCCGCCTGCAGAGTTTTAGGCTCCGAGAGTGGCCGCAACACCCAAATCCATCGCCGACCGGCCCTGGCTCGATCCGGACGCGAAACCGCAAATCGTCATCGAGAGCATCAACAAGACGTTCGGCGCATTTACCGCGGTCGACAGCGTCAACTTGAGAATCTACAAGGGCGAGATGTTCGCGCTCGTGGGCGCCTCCGGCTGCGGGAAGACGACGCTGCTGCGAATGTTGGCGGGCTTCGCGTCCCCGAGCAGCGGGCGGATATGGATCGATGGCGTGGACATGACGACCGTGCCCCCGCACGAGCGTCCGGTCAACATGATGTTCCAATCCTACGCGTTGTTTCCCCACATGTCCGTCGAAGACAACGTCGGCTACGGATTGCGCCGAATGGCGCTCGATAAATCCGTCAAGCTCAAGCGGGTGCAGGAAGCGCTGGAAATGGTGCAATTGGCGCCTCTGGCGAAGCGCAAACCTCATCAACTGTCGGGCGGCCAGCGACAGAGGGTCGCCCTGGCGCGCGCGCTCATCCGCCGGCCGAAGGTGCTGCTGCTCGATGAACCATTGAGCGCACTCGACAAGAAGTTGCGCGAGCAGACGCAATTCGAGCTCATGAACATCCAATACCAGGTGGGAATCACCTTCGTTTTCGTCACCCACGATCAGGACGAGGCGATGGCGCTGTCGACCCGCATCGCCGTGATGAACCGCGGTCAGGTCGTGCAGGTCGGCACGCCGTCGGAAATCTATGAATTCCCGCAGAATCGCTTCGTGGCGGATTTCATCGGCACGACCAATCTGTTCGAGGGAACCGTCAGCGGCGCCGACCCCGGCAACATCGTCGTGCGCAGCGCCGAGGCGGGCTGCGATCTCATCGTCGACGAGCTGGGCCGCTTCGGCAGCGGCCAACGCGTGTGGGTCGCGCTGCGGCCGGAGAAGATTCGCCTGAGCAAGGAGCCCGTCCCGGGAGGCCGCATCAATCAGATCAAGGGGGTGGTCTGGGAGTTGGGCTACCTCGGCAACCGCTCGACCTACCGAGTCAAGACGGAAACCGGCAAACTCGTGACCGTGTTCGCCCAGAACGATCGACGCACCTCCGAGTGGTCCATCGATTGGAGCGACGAGGTGTACATGAGCTGGACGGCCAATTGCGCCGTGCTCCTGCAGCAGTGACCAACGGTTTCCATCTCCATCGACGGATGACACCCTCAAGGGCTCGTGACGCATGCAAATACCGATCCGTACATTCATAGCTCTGGGCTTCAGCGCGCTCTTGACGTTCGGCGCCGGGCCGGCGCTCGCCGGGAAGACGCAGAACGTCGTGCTCATCGTGAGCGACGGATTGCGCTGGCAGGAGGTGTTCACCGGTGCCGACGCCGCCCTCCTCAATGAGAAGGAGGGGGGCAGCTGGCTTGCGCCGGCCGAGCTGAAGAAGCGTTACTGGCGCGAAAATGCCGACGCGCGGCGCACGGCGCTGTTTCCCTTCCTGTGGGGGACGGTTGCCAGACAAGGACAGATATTCGGCAACCAGCTGAAGGGCAGCGTTGCGAAGGTGACGAACGGCAAGGCATTTTCCTACCCTGGCTACAACGAAATGACCACGGGATACCCGAACGACGCCATCGACAGCAACGAATTCGGACCGAACCCCAATGCGACGGTCTTCGAGTGGCTCAACGGCTCAGGAGAATTTCGCGGAAAGGTCGCCGTATTCGGCACGTGGCAGGTCTACGACAACATTTTCAACAGGAGCCGCAGCGGCTTGAAGATGCAGACGGGATGGACGCTGCCCAAGAAGGAGCATGAGACGCCGCGCGATGCGCTGTTGCGCGAGTTGTATGACACCACGACGCGCTTCGATGACGAGGACGTCGGCAATTCATTCCTGCAGGTGCCGCTCTTGGACTATGTCAAGGAAGCGCATCCCCGCGTTCTTTTCGTCGGGTACGGCGAGACGGACAATTGGGCGCACCAGGGGCGGTACGATCTCGTCCTCGAGAGCGCACACGGGATGGACCGCTTCGTGCGCCAGTTGTGGGACACCATGCAGGCGATGCCTGAATATCGCGGCACCACGACTTTCATCATCACCACCGATCATGGGCGTGGCAGCGGTCTTACGGAGTGGAAAGAACACGGCATCAAGGAGAAGGGCTCCGAGAACGTGTGGATCGCGGTGCTGGGTCCCGACACCTCGCCGCTGGGCGAGCGAACGCATGTCGCACCGGTCACCCAGGCGCAGATTGCCGCGACGGTGGCGGCGCTCGTCGGCAAGGACTATCACCACGACGTGCCGCGGGCGGCACTGCCCCTCACCGACGTTTTGCCGCGATGACCTCGACTTCGAGCAAAGCACCCGGCACGACCAAGGCAGCCACCTGCACCGCGCTGCGCGCAGGCTTGTTCGGCTGATCCTTCGTGCCGAAGAAGCGGCTGTAGCCGGCCATCAGTCCGGTGAAATTGAGCTTGTTGTCGTTCGCGGGATCGGCGGTCATGAACACCGTCATTTTGACGACATCACCCATGCCGAGTCCGAGCCTGCCAAGAGTGTCCTTGATGGATGTGAGCACGCTCACCGTCTGGGTTTCCATATCACCGAAGACCGGCGCCGTGCCCTTCGGCGCATCCTTGTTGATGGCCGACGGCAGCGCACCGCTGACGTAGATGGTGTCGAAACCGGCGGGGACGGTGACCGCCGCGGAAATGGGAAAAGTGCTGCCGTCGGGAAGCGCCGTACGCACGACGCCTTCCGCGCCTGACGCGGCGTGGCCAACCGCAGCCGCGACGATCCCCAAGGCGAGCGCCACGGCGCGCCGACGTTCAATCTTCCACATGTTCCACCCCCGGTTGCTGTTGGTCGAGTCCATCGAGCGCCGAGCATCGCAACTCGCTCCCCCGGCTGTCCAGAGGTTTTTCGCCGGCGCCGTGCCGCGGCGCCGGCCGCGCCCGTTCGGTTGGCCGGCGGAGGCCGGAGATGACGCCATCCGGATCTTTATATTATACTCGTAACATTACAAAAGACCGGCGCCGGCGAGGATGAAAACAATGCGGAAAGTGAAGACTCTGGGGCTTCTCGGGACGGGGGTCATCGGCGGCGGATGGGCCGCGCGCGCCCTGCATTTCGGGGTGGACGTCATCGCGGCGGACGTCAAGCCGGAAATGGAAGAGTGGATTCGCGGAGCGGTCGCGAACGCGGAGCCGGCCTTGTCGAGACTGACCTTCGCGCCTTTGCCGCCCAAGGGCAAGCTGTCCTTCACCACGGATCCAAAGGAGATGGCGGGCGCGGCGGATTTCATCCAGGAGAACATTCCGGAGCAACTGCCGCTCAAGCAGCGCATGCTCGCCGAAGTGAGCCGGCACGCCGGGCCCGACGTCATCATCGCTTCGAGCACCTCGGGTCTCACGCCGACCGACCTGCAGCGGGATATGGACGCGCCCGAGCGCTTCTGTGTCGCCCATCCTTTCAATCCCGTGTATTTGCTGCCTCTGGTCGAGCTCGTCGGCGGCCGGAAGACCGCCCAGTCCACCATCGATGCCGCGGCGAAGTTCTTCACCTATATTGGAATGCATCCGCTGCACGTGCGGCGGGAAGTGCCGGGTCATTTGACCGACCGTCTGCAGGAAGCGCTGTGGCGCGAGATTCTGCACCTGGTGAATGACGGCGTCGCCACCACGGGCGAACTCGACGAGTCCATCATCTACGGCCCCGGCCTGCGGTGGGCTGCGATGGGCACGAATCTCATCTACCATCTGGCGGGCGGGGAAAGCGGCATGCGGCACATGCTTGCGCAATTCGGCCCCTGCCTCAAATGGCCATGGACCAAGCTCGAAGCGCCGGAGCTCACGGAGACCTTGATCGACCGCATGGTCGAGGGCACACAGGCGCAGGCCGCGGGCCGCTCGATTCGCGAACTCGAGCGCCTGCGCGACGATTACCTGGTGGCGATCCAGCAAGTGCTTCGGCAGTACAACATCGGCGCCGGCGCCACCCTGCGTTCGCTCGAGGCGCGGCTCTACCGGGACTCCGCGGGAGAGCGTCCGGCGGCGGCGGGCGAGCGGGGCGAGCCTCTGCGATTGCTCGATACCGTGGTGAGACCCGAGTGGGTGGACTACAACCGCCACATGTCCGACTTCCGCTACGGGCAACTGTTCGGCGAGGCCGTGGACGGACTGTTCCGTCAAGCGGGCGTCGACGAGGCCTATCGGGACAAAGGTCGCATGTACTACACCGTGGAGAACCACATTCTTCATCTCGGTGAGGCGAAGGCGGGGGATCCGCTGTACGTAACCGCCCAGGTGCTCGGGGTGGATGACAAGCGATTGCACGTCTTTCAGCGGATGCACAGGGGCCGCGACGGCAAGCTGATCGCCACGGCCGATCAGATGTATCTGCATGTGGACACCGCCGCGGCCAAGGCTGCGCCCGCCGCTGAGGACGTACGCGCGAAGCTCGAGTCGATTCACCGCGACCATGAGGGACTGCCGCGGCCTGCGGAAGCCGGCCGCACGGTGGGGCTCTAGGCGCCCGCCATGCCGAAAGTAGTCGATCACTCCCAGCGGCGCGATGAAATTGCACATGTCGCGTGCCAGGTGGTTGCACGCCACGGCTTCGAGCAGGCAACCGTCGCGCGCATCGCCCGCGCCGCGGGCTACACGACGGGAATGGTGGCTCATTACTTCGACTCCAAACAAGACATCATCCTCGCCGCGCTTGCGGTTGATGCTGTTGCGGATCGAGCAGAGACTGACGCGCGAGCGCAGGAGCGAAGAGGCGAACCTGCTGGACGTACTGTCCGAGGCGCTGGCCGTCGACGCGCAGCGATTCACCGAATGCGCGTTCTGGATGGCGTTCTGGGGCCAGGTCTCCGCGGATCTCAAGCTCAAGCGGCTGAACGTGTGGGTGCATCGCGAGTACATGCGTCTGTTTGCCCGCTGCTTCGCGCAGTACTGGCCGGAATGGCAGGAGTGGCCGCGAGCCGTGCGCGATCAAGTGCTGCGTTCGGTGGTCACGCACATGAACGGCCTGACCGCGAGCGCGGTCACGAGCCCGCGTGATTGGCCGGCTGCCGTCCAAGTGGAGCAGCTGCGATTGCAATTGGGCCTTTTACGGCGCTGGGCGGGCACCAAGCGCGCCGCCCGGGTCGAGTGACGGGAGAAGGGGGGCATGATGGATTTTTCGCTCAACGATGAACAGCAGATGATCGTCAAGTCGACCCGGGAGTTCGTGATCAATGAACTTTATCCCCATGAAAAGGAAGTCGAGGAGACCGGTGCGCTGCGCGAGGATCTTCATCGGGAATTGAAGGCGAAGGCGATCGAGGCGGGGCTCTATGCCGCCAACATGCCGGCGGACGTCGGCGGGGCGGGCCTGGATACCGTCACCTGGGTCCTGTACGAAAAGGAACTGGGCAGAACCAGCTATGCACTGCATTACTCCTGCGTCGGCAGGCCTTCAAACATCCTGCTGGCCTGCGCGGGTGAACAGCGGGATCGATATCTGCTGCCGACCGTGCGCGGCGAGCGCGTCGAATGTCTCGCGATGACGGAGCCGGGCGCGGGATCGGATTTGCGCGGAATGAAGACCACGGCGATTGCGGCCGGCGGCGATTTCATCATCAACGGCACCAAGCATTTCATCAGCCACGCCGATCATTCGGATTACGTCATCCTGTTCGCGGCAACCGGCGAGGAGGCGGACGCGCACGGCGTGCGCAAGAAAAAAATGACCGCATTCTTGATCGACATGGGGCATCCGGGATTCGAGGTGCGGCCCGGCTACAAGAACGTGTCGCACCGCGGATATAACAACAGCATTCTCGAGTTCAACAATTGCCGCGTCCCGAAGACGGCGATTTTGGGTGAACTGCACCGCGGTTTCGACGTGGCCAACACCTGGCTGGGGGCCACTCGGCTGCAGGTGGCGGCCACCTGCCTGGGGCGTGCCGAACGTGCGCTTGAATTATCGACGCAATGGGCCGTGGACCGCGTGCAGTTCGGTCAGCAGATCGGCAAATTTCAAGGCGTAAGCTTCAAGCTTGCAGATATGGCGGTGGAATTGCGGGCCGCCGAGCTTCTAACCCTGGAAGCCGCCTGGAAGCGCGACCGCAAGATCGATACCGACATGGATATGGCCATGGCGAAGGTGAAGGCCAGCGAAATGCTGGCGATGGTCGCGGATGAGGCATTGCAGATCCACGGCGGCATGGGCCTCATGAGCGATCTGCCCCTGGAGCGGATCTGGCGCGACGCACGAATCGAAAGAATTTGGGACGGTACCAGCGAGGTGCAGCGCCACATCATTTCGCGCGGCCTTTTGCGCCCGCTGGGCGGCTGATTCGCACGATGCACCGGATTGGAGCGCAACGATTTTACATTATCCTGCGCCCGCGGGCCGGTGCCCGCACTGCGATGCGCCCTCGTCCTACAGACTGCGCCCGCCGGGCCTGAGAAAATCCCACTCGACGGCCGGCGCGCGGCAGAAGTGTGATGCGCGGCTTTGCGAACCAAACGACAAGGTGGGATGAAATGATCGACACTGAAGTGCAACGACTTCGACGTTTGCGCAATACCGCACTCAGAGCACGGGCACTTGCGGTGGCCCTCCACTCGGGCCGCCCGATGCGATGCAGCCCGCTCCTGTCCCGGAGCGCGCTGGCCTGCTGGCATATCGCTCGTGTGGTCAGCGGCAGGCTGCGGGCCCACCCCTACCCGCGCTATCAACGCGGACCGAGCAGCCTGCGGATGGTGTGCGAGCAGATCAGCGCCAACTGGATCGGCGGAATCGCGCATCGCCGTGGGCGGGGGCTGCACACGTTATCCGGTGAGCTGCGGCGAGTGGTCGGCGAATTGGCCGATGCCCGGGCCCTGACCTGGTCGGCTGAACTCAGCGACACGTTCGGCCGCTCGCAAGCCCTGCTCGAAGGACTCATCAAAGAAGCGCTCGCCGGTGTACGCGGCGAAAGCGGGCACCACGACGCGAATTCGCTGGCGGACGCCGCGCCGGGCGCCCGCGTGGACAATTCCGGCAATGTAGCTGCCAATTGGCCATATTTGGCCTTTTGACCGGCTTTCGCGCGTCTGATTAATCCTACATCAGCCGGCGCGATGCGCCGACCGTAACGGCCCCGCTGCGGCGAGATACTTCCGGCACGTATCAGGCTCGGAGGAGACCCACCATGCGCAGCGAGAACGTACCCACGCCTCCGAGTCCGGAGAGGCCGCCGCTGGCGCCGCATGACCCGCCGGAGCCAGCTCCGCAGGCCGCCGCGTGGCGCCGAGCGCTCAAGGTCGTAGGGGTTGCGTCGCCGGTCCGGCGCGGCCGCGTGTCGAACACCGCCATGCGCAGAATCAAATGGGGATGATGTCAATGGGCAAGAAACAAGAGATCGCGATCGGGATCGCTCTGCAGACCCACGTCCTCAAGAGCTGTCCGGTCCACAATCAGTTGTACTGCGGGGACGACCAAGAGACGGACGACGAAAATATGGCGCGCGCGTTCGCGGTCGCCATCGAACTCGTCCGCCAACACACGCCGTTCGCCGAGGAATTTCACCACAACACGCACGAGTTGACGGATCTGCTGAGCTACACCATCGGCGCGGCGCCACTCGCCTGCCCCGAATGCGCGTCGCCCCGGCAACAGCGCTATTCGAGAAACGAAGAAACGATCCAATGAAGGGAAGAGGGCGGAGGCCCCGGGAGATCCCGACCCGCCGGCCGCGCGGCGGCGTCGGGGCTCAACGGCCCACCCAGCGAGGCTTGCGTTTTTCGGTAAATGCACGAGTTCCTTCCTTGAGGTCTTCCGAGCGGATCACCCGCTGCACCGCGTCCAGCGAATCGTGAAGCTCGAACGCCTCGTGCTCGGGCACCATTTCGGTGTGGCGCAACAATTGTTTGATCGCAGGAAAAAGCAGCGGCGGTCCGGCGGCCAACTGCTGCGCGATTTCCCGCGCCCTGGCCATGCCCTCGCCCTTCGGCACGACGTGGTTCGCAAGACCCCAATGTTTCGCTTCGACGGCGTCCATCCAGCGTCCGGTCAGCAGGAACTCCACCGCGACGTGATAAGGAATACGGCGCCGCAACTTGATGGTGCCGGCGTCCGCGAGGACGCCGACGTTGATCTCGGGGAGGGCAAACTTGGCGTGTTCCTCCATCACGATGATGTCGGTGCCGAGCACCACTTCGAATCCGCCGCCGCAGGCAATGCCGTTGACGGCGGCAATGACCGGCTTGTTGAGATTTCGGGGGTAATTGAATCCTGCAAAGCCGCCGACACCCCAGTCCGAATCGGACTGCTCGCCGGCGGTTGCGGCCTTGAGATCCCAACCGGGCGAGAAGAACCGATCTCCGGCGCCGGTGATGATGGCGATGCGCAGTTCCGGGTCGTCCCGGAACGAACTGACGATCTGGTTCAGTCGGCGGCTCGCCGCCAGATCGATGGCGTTTGCCTTCGGTCTGTCGATGGTTATTTCCAGAACTGCACCGTCTTTGACGGTTCGAACTCCGTCGGACATACATCACTCCTTGGGCGGATTGCGCAAACGAATCAGGGTATCCACCGCGACCGCGCCCAGGCCCGCCGGGCGCACGATCACGGGATTCACGTCGAGTTCGACGAGCGCGGCTGAATTGCCGGACGCATAGCGTGCAACGCCCACGATGGCGTCGATGAGCGCGGCGACGTCGGCGGCAGGCTTGCCGCGATAGCCGCCGAGAAGACGGAAGAGGGTGAGCCGGCGGAGCGCCGAATCTATGGAGGCGTGAGTCCAGGGGGGCAGCAGACTGACGCTGTCCGCCATGATTTCGGTGAACACGCCGCCCGTACCGACGACCAGCACCTGTCCAAACTGCGGATCGACGATGACGCCGACGAGGACTTCGGCCACGCCGTCGGTGATCATTTCTTCCACCAGCAGAGAGTCGGACAATCTGGCGAGGCGCCCGGCGGCCGCCCGCGCCTCGGCTTCCGTGCGAACGTTCAGCACGACGCCGCCGGCCTCGGTCTTGTGCTCCAAGTGCGCGCCCGAGGCCTTCATCACCACCGGGAATCCCAGTGCCTGAGCCGCCTCTGCGGCGGCCTGCGAAGGCACGAGCTTTCCCTTCGGTATGCGCACACCGAATTCAGCGAGCGCCCGCTTGCCCTCATGTTCGCCCAGAGCACGGACTTCGCCCGGTCCGCCGCGGCACGCCGGCACATGCAGCTGCACGTCCGGAAGGTTCCGCCACGCGGTGCCCACGGCAGCGGCCAGCGAAATGGCCTCCAGCCCTTCGCGTTGCCCCTGCAACGGGATGACGCCGGCCTCCAGGCAGCGCTGCCGAATTCTGGGGCTGATGGTTTCGGGCAGCGACGCAATCAAAGCGGCGCGGCTCGGTGCCCGTCGCGCGGCCTCGATGAACACGTCGATGACGGCGTCATACGCCGCGGAATCAGCCTTGCCTTCCGGCGGACTATCCAGCATGAAACCCGCCGCATCGTAGCCCGATTGCAGGACGTCGGTGAACACACGCCCGAGCGCCGGCGGATCGAACCAAAGATAGGTGTGGATATCGAACGGATTGGCGATCGTCACGCGGTCCGTCAACACTTCGCGCAATGATGCGGCGCGCGCGGGCGGCAATGGGGCAAAGTCCAAGTCCATTGCGCGCGATACGTCGGCGGTCATCGCCATGTCGCCCCCGGAAGCGCCCATGACGATCACCTTGCGGCCCGGGAGCGGACCTCCCGTGTGAAACACTTTGAGAGTTTCGCAGAGCGCCGCCAGGGTGTCGCAGCGCGCGATGCCGGCCTGACGGCAGAACGCTTCGAACACCTCGTCGGAGCCCGCCAGCGCTCCAGTATGGCTGTGCGCCGTGCGCGCCGCGGCGGCGGTGCGCCCTGATTTGATGACGGCGATGGGTTTGCCCGCGCGACGCGCCATGGCAGCGGCGCGTGCAAACGCTTCAGGATCCTTGAGGCCTTCGAGATACAAGCCGAATGCGGTCACGCGTTCATCGGCGCACAACACCTCGATGAGATCCTCCACCGCGAGGCACGTTTGATTGCCGACCGTGAACAGGCAGCCGATCGGCAGCGAGCGCTGATTGAACATGAGCGTGAGCGCGATGGTGCCGCTCTGACAGATGAGTGCCACGCCGCGCTGCACCGAATTTCCCACAATCTGGTCCGGCATCATCGCCACGCGGTCGAAGAAATTCACGAAGCCGTAGCAATTCGGGCCAAAAAAGGGCAGATCTCGCGCACGCTTCACGAGGTCGCGGGTCAGTCCGAGACCGGACTCGGTTCCGGTTTCCGAAAATCCCGCGGTGAAACAGACGAAGCCGCCGGCACCCCGTGCCGCCAGCGCGGCGGCGACGCCCGGGACCTCGTGATTGGGAACCGCGACGAATGCCGCATCGGGAATTCCCGGCAGATCGGCGACCGACCGATAGTAGGTAGATTCGGCGGTTGCATGCCGGGTGGGATGAACGCGCCACAAATCGCCGGAGTAGCCGATGGCCCGGTTGCCGGCGGCCACCGCATCGGTCCATACCCCGGCTCCGACCAGAACGATGCTTCTCGGCGCGATGAGTCGATGAATGTCCGGTTGCATGCTCAGCGGCGCTTCAATTCGATCTTGCGCGATCCGGGGCCGAACGCGTCGCGTTCGGCCACAGATGACCTGAGCGACTCCAGCTTCGCCGTCACATCGCCGGGGAAGGATGCCGCGGCGGGCTTCTCGCCCTGATGTACGTGAAGCAGCAGCATTTCCGCGGTAGCGACCGCCTTCTCGATCCGCGAGCAGGCGAAACGGCAGCCGATCTGGATCCGCTTGTGGTCGAAATCGAGGATCGACGAGACCACCGACAGGTCGTCCGAGGCCTTGACCTCGCGCAGGTAGTGCAGATGCACCTCGAGGGTATACAGCGTGCAATGCGTGCGCGCACGGTACGCGGCGTCGAGGCCCAGATGATCCATCACATCGTCGATGGCGTAGCTCGCCACCAATCCGTAGTAGGCGTCGCGCAAATGACCGTTGTAATCGATCCAGGACGGCTCGATCGCGGCGCGATATGCGGGAAGTCCGGCCACGGGAGCGCTGCTCAACTCAGCTCGAGCTTTTCGCGCGCCTGCGCCGGCGTAAGCACCCGCGCGCCCATGGCTTCGATGATGGTGCGCGCCTTCTCCACCAACTGAGCATTGCTCGCGTAGACGCCCTTGCTCAGGTACAGGTTGTCCTCCAGTCCGACGCGCACGTTGCCGCCGAGGAGCACGGCCTGCGCCGCCCACGGCATCTGCATGCGGCTGATCGCGAAGGTGCCCCAGTTGCACTTCTCGGGCAGAGAATTGACCATGGCGAGCAGATGTCCCACGTCGGCCGGTACGCCGTACGGGATTCCCATGCACAATTGAATGAGGGAGGGGGCGGCGAGCAGTCCCTCCTTGATCATTTGTTTGACGAACCAGAGATTTCCGGTGTCGAAAACCTCCAGCTCCGGCTTGACGCCGAGGTCTTTGCAGATGGCCGCGCCCTGGCGCAGGTAGTTGGGTGTCGACACGTAGGCGCGATTGCCGTCGCCGAAGTTCAGGGTGCCGCAGTCCAGGGTCGCGATGTCGGGCCGGTACAGCCCTTCGTGGCAAAGATCGATGACATGGCGCATGCGGTCTTCCTGGGTCACGAAATCGCTGCCGGGGGCGGGCGTGTCCTTGAGGCCGTGGTCGCCCACGACGATGTAGCCGCCCATTCCGCACGTGAGATTCACGATCACATCGACCTTGCTCTCGCGAATGCGCTGCACAACCTCGCGGTAATGCCTCGTTTCCATGCTGAACGCGCCGGTTTCAGGATCGCGCACGTGTATGTGCACGATTGCCGCGCCCGCCTCGGCCGCCGCAATCGCCGTGGCCGCGATCTCGGCCGGGGTGATGGCGCAATGCGGGCTCTTGGTGACCTTGGTGTCGTCTCCCGTGACGGCGCAGGAAATGATTACATCATGATTCATGGAAGTCCCCGGGGCCAGAGAAATGGCGGCAGCTCGATTTTATTATCGTCATGATAATATTTAAAGGGAGCGCCGGCAACTGGGAACCATCCGGCAACCGGCGCGCCCCGCAGCCGCGAGCCGCCGCATCAGGCGGCGGTGCCCCCCGCATGCCGTCCGCCGGCCAGAGCCTTGATGATCTCGGTCTCGCCGCAGACTCCGAGAACCTTGCCATCTCCGACCAGCAACACCGGATGCCCGGTCCTTTGGCGCAGGTGGATGATCGATTGCAAGGACATGGATGCCGGCGCAAGAGCGACTCCTGGGGCCACCCGGGTGAGATCCGTGTCCTCCTGAACAGCATGAAGCGCCTGCGCGATGCCGTCGATCTCAAGTCCCAGGGCTTCATCCGATGAATTCAGCGACAGCCGGTAGCGCCGGCCGCCGTCCAGCCAGATGCCGCCGCCGTCGCCCGCCATCGATGCGCGGCGCTGCATGATCATGCTGCCGGTCAAGACGGTCAGCGGATTCATATGACGCACGAATTCCGCCACGTATTCATCGGCAGGGGCCAATACGATGTCCTCGGCGGTTCCCGTCTGGATGATGCGTCCATTCTGCAGGATGGAAATCCGGTCTCCCAGCCGCAGCGCTTCGTCCAGGTCGTGGCTGACGAACAAGATGGTCTTCTTGACGCGGGCCTGCAGCGCCAGAAGTTCGTCCTGCAGCTTGCCGCGGATCAGCGGGTCGAGCGCCGAGAACGGCTCATCCATCAGCAGAATGTCCGCATCGGTGGCGAAGGCCCGCGCGAGACCCACGCGCTGCTGCATGCCGCCCGACAGCTCGCTTACGTGGCGCTCGGCCCACTGCGACAGGCCCACCAATTCCAATTTCTCATCGACGATGGTCTTGCGTTGAGCCGCTCCTTCGCCGCGCAGTTCCAATCCGAAGCCGACATTTTCCCGCACCGTGCGCCACGGAAGCAGACCGAACTGCTGAAACACCATTGCGACGCGCTCCCGGCGCAGCCGGCGCAGCTGCAGGGTGTCGCAGGTTGCGACATCGATGGCGGAGTCCCCGTCGCGCACCAGCACGTGGCCGCGGGTGACCGGATTCAACCCGTTTGCCGCGCGCAGCAGAGTCGATTTGCCGGAGCCCGAAAGTCCCATGAGCACTGATATTTCGCCGCGAGCGATGCTCAAATTCGCGCCGGCCACGCCGACGATGACGCCGTACTTGTTCTGGATGTCGCTCCGGGTGCCGCCGCCGTCGAGAGCGGCGAGCGCCTCGCGCATGTCCTTGCGTCCATCCCGCCCGCGTTGTGCGAACAGAATGTCGACGTCCTTGAATTCCACCGCCGAGTTCATCGCGACGCCCCGCGTTCCTTGGGCCGGCTGATCCGGTCGAGGATGATGGCCAACAGCACGATGGTGAAACCGGCTTCGAAGCCCATGCCGACCTGCACGGAGTTGAGCGCGCGCACCACCGGAACGCCGAGCCCGCCGGCGCCGACCAAGGCGGCTATCACCACCATCGAAAGGCTCAACATGATGCATTGGGTGACACCCGCAACGATGGTGGAGGCGGCGCTCGGAAGCTCCACCTTCCACAAGAGCTGCATGGGCGTGGCGCCGAATGCCTCGCCGGCCTCGATCAACGGCTTCGGCACCGAGGAAATGCCCAAATGCGTGAGGCGGATCGGAGCGGGGAGGGCAAAGATCACGGTCGAAATCAATCCCGGCACCACACCGAGGCCGAACAACACCAGAGTCGGTATCAGGTACACGAAGGTCGGCAGGGTCTGCATCAGATCGAGCACCGGCCGCAAAGCCGCGAACAGACGCGGTCGATGAGCGGCGGCTATTCCCAACGGCACGCCGATGGCGGTCGACGCCAAGGTGGCCACCATGACGAGCGACAATGTCTCGAGAGTCGCGAGCCAATAGCCTTGGTTGAGGATGAAAAGCATGGCCAGGGCAACGAAGCAGGCAAGCGGCAGCGAACGGCGAAGGAGCCACGCCAGAATGGCGACCGCCACGATCAACGCGGGCGCGGGCACGATGCGCAGCAGCGCGGTTACGCCATCGACCATTCCGCGAATCACGATGGATATGCCGTTGAACAGGAACGTGCCGTGCGTCTTGATGTAGTCGATCGCCACAGCCATCCCGTCGCCGACAGGAATCTTGTGGCTGACGATCCACTGTTCGAACCCGCCGGGCCGCGGCGGCGGCGCCGCATGCGCCAACGCAGTGGCCGCCGGCCGGCCGTCAAACGTGAGGACTCCGTCGAGCCACGCATTCGTGGACGTGGGGTTTGCCTTCAGCCATTCCGTCGCCGCGACATCGGGCGCTTCGTGGCGGTCCAGAATGGCGGCCATCATTTCGCTCTCGCCGCGCAGCGTGAATTTAAGATTGTCGAGCAGCCGCCCCATGTTGGGGCACTCGGCGCTGTAGCCTTTTCGGGTCACGGTATAAATGGTCGCGCCGCCGAAATTCGGGCCGAAAACCTCGTCGCCGCCGCTCAAGTATTTGAGGTCGAAGCGCATGTTCATGGGATGGGGTTCCCATGCGAGGAAGACGATGGGCTTCTTCTCGCGATAGGCGCGCTCCACCTGCGCCAGCATGCCCTGCTCGCTGGATTCGACCAGCTTGAAGCCCCCCAATCCGAATTGGTTCTGCTTGAGCATTTCCAGCACGTGCCGGTTGCCGTCGTTGCCAGGCTCGATTCCGTAGATCGAATCGTTGAGCTCGGCGGCAAAATGCTGAATGTCCGCAAAGTCCTTGAGGCCCGCCGCGTAGGCGTAGGCTGGAACCGCGAGCGTGTATTTGGCGCCGGTCAAATTCGGGCCGACGACGACGACCGATCCGTCCTCGACGTAGCGCCCGCGGTCGGCTTCTTGGGCCGGCATCCAATTGCCCAGAAATACGTCGATGTCGTTGTTTTGAATGGAGGCGAAGGTCACGGGAACGGAGAGCACGGTGACGGTCGGGGAGTACCCGATCGAGCGAAGCAGTTGGGTCACCAGGGCGGTGGTGGCGGTCACATCGGTCCAGCCGACGTCGGAGAATCGCACCGTTTGGCAGCTGACCCGATCGCGCGTGCCGCGAACCGGCGCCGGTGAGTTTGCGGGGGAGGCAACATTGGCCTCCGGGGCTGACGCACCGGCAGCCCATGCCGGCGCCGGCATTGCCAAGACGATCAGGAGGACGTAGCTTGAACACATCGCCAAGAGCGCCCACGATGCCCTTGCACTGTAATGCTCGAGTGAGTTCGAGGGCTTGACCCGACCACGTTTCGGGCGGCATGATTGAAGCAACGGCCCCAGCTTTGAACAGGCGTTTAACGAGTTCTGGTTAGCGCTCACCATGCTTCCCTAATAGATTGAAAATAAAGTATAAATTCTATTATTTAGTATCTTAGGCACAACTTCGAGCGGACGTCCACAACCGTGCGCGAGTTGCGAAGGCTACCAAATTGAATAACCAATCAATGTTCTCTCCCGAAGATTCCCATCTGCCGATCGAGGACACGCGACGCCGCCAATTGGTGGAAGTCACCATCGATAGCCTAGCGGAACTTGGGTACGTGGGCACGACGCTCGCGCAAATTGCTTCCAGGGCGGGCGTCTCGCCCGGCTTGGTGGCGCACTACTTCGGCGACAAGGATGGTTTGCTGGATGCCGCATTTCGCTCCCTCGCGCGGCGCGTCGGCAATCAAGTTCGCTCTCGCCTGCGGCAGGTGAGCACACCTCGCGCGCGCATTCAGGCCGTGATCGATGCGAACCTCGCGCCGGAGGAATTTGAGCGGCGAACGGGCACCGCCTGGCTCGCATTTTGGGGCCAGGTTTTGCGCGTCAAGTCCCTGGAACGGGTGCAGTCCGTCTATCAGCAACGCACCCTGTCGAACCTGCGCAGCTCCTTGAAGCAACTGATGCCTGCGGACGAAGCGCGGCGGCTCGCGGCCATGATCGCGGCCATGATCGATGGGGTGTGGCTCCGGGCCGCACTCTCCGGATGGCGTGAAGCCGATAGTGAAAGCGCGCGCGCGTTGCTGACGGAATTCGTGGACGGCCGCCTGAAGCAGGCGGCGTCGGAAGCGAACGCGCCGGCGCGCCCGCGCAGTTCCGGCCCGGCCGCGGGAGAGCGGTTTGCTTCCATCAATCCCGCGACCGGTGAAACCTTGGGTCACGTGACGGCGGCCGGATCGCGCGAGGTCAACGCCGCCGTGCGTGCCGCGCAGAAGGGGCAGGCCGGGTGGGGCGCGGCGACGGGCGCGGAACGCGCCCGCGTGCTGCGCCGTGCGGCCGACATCTTGAGGTCGCGAAACCAGGAACTTGCGGAACTCGAAACCCGCGATACCGGCAAACCGATCCAGGAGACGCGCGTGGTGGATGTCGCATCCGGCGCGGATTGTCTGGAATATTTTGCGGGTCTCGTGCAAAGCCTCAGCGGCGAGCACATCGATCTCGGGTCGCAGGCCTTCGGCTACACCCGGCGCGAACCGCTCGGAGTTGTTGCCGGCATCGGTGCGTGGAACTACCCGCTGCAGATTGCCTGTTGGAAGGCCGCCCCGGCGCTCGCCTGCGGCAATGCCATGATCTTCAAGCCCGCCGAGCTCACGCCGTTCACCGCCGTCAAGCTCGAGGAGATCCTGCTGGAGGCGGGCCTGCCGTCAGGTGTGTTTCAAGTGGTGCAAGGATTTGCCGACACCGGCCGCCTGCTGACGCGCCATCCGGACATCCGCAAGGTCTCTCTGACGGGCGAGGTGGGTACCGGCAAGGCGGTCATGGCCGATGCCGCGCAAACACTCAAGAACGTCACGCTCGAACTGGGCGGCAAGTCCCCGCTGATCATTTTCGCCGACGCAAAGCTCGACAATGCGGTATCCGGCGCCATGCTGGCGAACTTCTATTCCTCCGGCCAGGTTTGCTCCAACGGCACCCGCGTGTTCGTGCATCGGTCCATCAAATCTGCATTTCTCGAGCGGCTGATCAAACGCGTGAACGCGATGCGAATCGGGGATCCCATGAATCCCGAAACGCAGGTCGGCGCCTTGATATCCGAACAGCACATGCACAAGGTGCTTTCCTATATCGACCGCGGCCGTGCCGAGGGCGCGCGGATCTTGACGGGCGGCGCGCGGGTGACCGCGGCGGGCCTCGCCAGAGGGTATTTCGTCGCTCCCACCGTATTCGACAATTGCCGGGACGACATGTCGATCGTGCGCGAAGAGATATTCGGCCCGGTCATGTCGGTGCTGGATTTCGAGGACGAGCAGGAGGTCGTGGAGCGCGCGAACGCCACCGAATTCGGCCTCGCCGCGGGCGTCTTCACCAACGATCTCACGCGTGCGCACCGCGTGATCGCCCGGCTGCAGGCCGGTACGTGTTGGATCAACCAGTACAACGTCACGCCGATCGAACTTCCCTTCGGCGGCGTGAAACTCTCGGGTCTCGGCCGCGAGAATGGCCGCGCCGCCATCGAGCACTACACGCAGCTGAAGAGCGTCTACGTCGCGATGGGCGATGTCGAGGCGAATTATTAGGCGCTTCGCGCCGGTTTAAACGGGGTGGGGGCGCCCAGGAGACCAAGGCTTTGGCCGACGAGAACTTTGATTACGTCATTGTGGGTGCGGGATCCGCCGGTTGCGTTCTTGCCGACCGATTGAGCGCCGACGGACAGGCTCGCGTGCTGCTGCTGGAGTACGGAGGGTCAGATCGCTCGATCTTCATTCAAATGCCCTCCGCGCTGTCCATACCGATGAACATGGAAAAATACAACTGGTTCTACCACACCGAACCGGAGCCGCAATTGAACGGGCGCCGCATGCACACGCCGCGCGGCAAGGTGTTGGGCGGGTCCTCGTCGATCAACGGATTGGTGTACATCCGCGGCAACGCGCAGGACTTCGAGGGATGGCACGCGCAAGGCGCGTCGGGGTGGGCGTATCGCGATGTATTGCCGTATTTTCGCAGGGCCGAGACCCGCCAGGAGGGCGGCGACGAATATCGCGGCAGCGACGGCAAGCTGCAGACGCGTTACGGCACCCTGACGAATCCGCTCCATGCAGCATGGCTCGCGGCGGCCCGCGAAGCGGGCTATCCGCACTCCGCCGATGTCAACGGTTTTCAGCAGGAAGGCTTCGGTCGAATGGACATGACGGTGGGCGGCGGCCGGCGGTGCAGCGCCGCGGTTGCCTACTTGAGGCCGGCGATGTCGCGTCCCAACCTCAAAGTGCTCACTCACGCACTCGCGACGCGCATTCTGTTCGAGGGGCGCCGGGCCGTCGGACTGGAATACCTTCGCGGCGGCAATGCGCATCGCGTCCGCGCCGCTCGGGACGTCATCCTGTCGGGCGGCCCGGTCAATTCACCGCAATTGTTGAAACTCTCGGGCGTCGGTCCGGCGGAGGAGCTGCGCTCCCACGGTGTTCCGGTGGTGCACAATTTGCCGGGCGTCGGCGAGAACCTGCAGGATCATCTGGAATTCTATTTTCAGGTGGCGTGCAAGGAACCGATCACTTTGTACTCCTCCATCAACCTGTGGAACCGCGCCCTGATCGGTGCGCGCTGGATGCTGCGCAAGGACGGCCTGGGGGCGAGCAATCACTTCGAAACATGCGGATTCATCCGCAGCCGGCCCGGCGTGCCGTACCCGGATATCCAGTATCACTTTCTGCCCATGGCCGTGGCATACGATGGGTCGACGCTCGCTCAGGAGCACGGCTTTCAGGCGCACGTGGGACCCATGCGGAGCAAGAGCCGGGGTTGGGTGCGCCTTGCCTCGGCGAATCCCCGCGACAAACCGCGGATCATGTTCAACTATCTGAGCGAACCGGACGATTGGACCGAAATGCGCGCCTGCGTACGGCTCACGCGCGAGATTTTTGCGCAAGCGGCGTTCGATCGATATCGCGGCCGGGAGATCCAGCCGGGCCCATCGGTTGGAACCGACGCCGAGATCGATGAGTTCATCCGCGCCAAGGTGGAGAGCGCGTATCACCCATCGTGCTCCTGCAAGATGGGCAGCGCTCAAGATCCATTGGCCGTGGTGGCTCCGGACACCCGCGTGCACGGGCTCGACGCTCTGCGCGTGGTGGATTCCTCCATCATGCCTTCGGTTACCACGGGCAATCTCAACGCACCCACCATCATGCTTGCAGAAAAGGCCGCGGACCACATCCTGGGACGCGGTCTGCTGAAGCCCGAGAATGCACCGTATTACGTGGCCCCGAACTGGCGGGCGGCGCAGAGATGAGAGCCGCCTTGGCCTCGGCCGCTGCTCTGTCGGCGTGTCTGTGCGCCTGTCAACGCGATGCGCCGCCGCCCTCCCAGCCGGCGTCGCCGCCGGCATCGACCACCGCAGCGGCGGTCGACGCGCAGCGCCTCGCGGCGCGCGAACCGGATCAATGGCTTGCTCCCGGCGGGGATTCGAACGGTGACTACTATTCGCCGCTGAAGGACATCAACCGCGGCAACGTGGCGAAACTTGGGTTTGCGTGGGACTACCGTCTGGGCACGAATCGAGGCCAGGAGTCGAGCCCGCTGGTGATCGACGATGTGATGTACGCCAGCAGCAACTTCGGGCGCATCTACGCGCTCGACGCCGGGACCGGCAAGGAGCTCTGGAAGTACGACCCGGGCATCGACGGAGAGTGGGGCCGTTACGCATGTTGCGACGCCGTCAATCGCGGGCTGGTGGCATTCGGCGGCCGGCTCTACGTCGGTGCCCTGGACGGATGGCTTCACGCCGTGGACGCGAAGACCGGGCGCAGGGTGTGGAAGGTGGACACATTGATCGGGCGCCGCGAGCGCAAGCCCTACACGCTCTCGGGCGCGCCGCTGCTGGCCGGGGATCTGGTCATCGTCGGCAATGGCGGCGGCGATTTCGCCGGTGCCCGCGGCTACATTGCCGCCTACGACGTGAGGAGCGGAGCATTGCGGTGGCGATTCTTCACGGTGCCGCGCAATCCCGCCGAGGGACCGCAGGATCAGCCGCATCTTGAGGCCGCCGTGAAAACCTGGGATCCCAGGCACCGATGGGACGCCGGGAGCGGCGGCACGGTTTGGGACGGCATGGCGTACGATTCCGCGCTCGGGCTCGTCTACTTCGGCACCGCCAACGCCGCTCCGTACAACAGCTATGTCGCCGGCCGCCGCAGCGGCGATGAGCTGTATGCCGCTTCCATCGTGGCCGTCCATGCCACGACCGGGATCCTGGCCTGGTATTACCAGACCGTTCCCGGCGATCGATGGGACTTCGACAGCACGCAAAAACTGGTGCTGGCGGAGCTGAACCTGGACGGGCGCCGCCGCCAAGTTCTGATGCAGGCCGCCAAGAACGGTTTCTTTTACGTGCTCGACCGCGCCTCGGGCGAGCTCCTGTCCGCGCACAATTTTGCATTCGTCAACTGGACTCTCGGCATCGATCCGAAGACCGGACGCCCCATCCCGGACCCGGCGGCGGAATACAACCGGGGCCCCGCGCTGGTGTTTCCCTCCGAAGCGGGAGCGCACAACTGGCAGCCGATGGCATTCGATGCTGAACGGGCGCTGACCTTCATCCCGGTGATCGAGTCCGGGAACGTGCTCGTCGAGACGGGAGATCGCACGGCCGGGCTCGTGGAGGGACAGTTCACGACGCCAGCCTTCACTCCCGAGGCCTACGATCCACCGTCCATGCTCCGTTTGTACGGAACAGTGCCGCAGCTCGCGCGCCTTGCCCGCGCCGTGAAGACCAACACGGCTTCGCGCGGATACCTTCGCGCGTGGAGCGTTACGGAGCATCGCACCCGATGGGAGGTGCAGACCGCGAGCAGCTGGGACGGTGGGGTGCTCGCAACCGCAGGCGGCCTTGCCTTCCAGGGCGACGCCAATGGCGACCTGAACGCCTACTCCGCGGACACCGGAGAGCGTCTTGCCTCGATTCCGATGGGAAGCTCCATGATGGCGGCGCCCATCGCCTATCGCGTTCGCGGCACTCAATACATCGCAATCATCGCGGGCCTTGGCGGCGGCGCCCTGGGTGTGCCGCTGGACCCTGCCACGGCGGCATATCGTTACGGCAACGACGGCAGGATCATCTCCCTCAAGATCGGCGGACCCCTTCCGCCGTTGCCGCCGGTGCGCGCGGACCCGCCGGCGCCGTCGCCGCCTGCGCGGCCCACCGACCAATCGCAAATCGACTCCGGAGAGGTGCTCTACAACCGCTTCTGCTCGCGCTGCCACGTGTTCGGCCGCGGCATCCTGCCGGACCTGCGGCGGTTGGAGCCGGCCACCCATGGAATGTTCGATGCGATCGTGCTGGGCGGCGCTTACGCACCGAAGGGCATGGGACGATTCGACGACGTGCTCACGTCCTCCGACGCGGAGGCGGTGCATGCGTACCTCATCGAGCAGGCGTGGCGGATGAAGGAATGATCCGCCGGCCTTCCAGCCATTGCCAGGATACTAGAGCCGGCAGACCGCACAGCACTTCGCGCATGCGCTTCGCCATCGAGACGGCCAGCGCCAATTCGCTGCCGATCCCGAACGCGTGACCGAACAGCACGAGACCCGCCTCCTGCACGCCGAGGCCGGCCGGCACGACGAATGCGAGATGCCGCATCGCTTGAGTCATGCTCTCGAGCACCAGGGCCGTGGTGAAGCCGACGGGGTGGCCGAACAGCCGCAGCGCCAGCCAGATTTCGAAAGACCCCGAGAAAAATGCGGCGAAATGCAACGCACCGGCGGTGAGCAAACTGCGTCCCCGGCGCAGGCAGGCGCGAAGCTCATGATCGAGCGACGCCGCCTGTCCGGACATCGCGTTCTCGCCGACCAGGGGCCGCAGGAATCGCTGCAGGTGCTGGAACGCCGATCCGTAGCGCAGGAGCAGCACGGTCACCACCGGCACCGGCAGGCTCAACAGAAACACGAGCAGCAAGCGCCGGTATTCCTGGCCCGCCGCGCTGAGTTCCACGAGCAGGAGCAGGCCGACTGCGGTGAACAGGTACATCACGGCGAGGGTCATGACAATTTCGACGATCACCGTGGCGCCGACGGGCGCCGCCGCAAGTCCTCTCCAGCGCAGCAGGCGGATGCCGACCACGCCGCCTCCGACGCTGGCCACAGGCAGGAGGCGGTCAACCGCCTCTCGAACCGTGGTTACCCAAAACAAGTAGCCCAGCCCGGCGCGATGAGCCGGATCATACGGACGTAGAAGCACGAACCATCCGATGGCGTACAGCACGAAGTACAGCGCGCGGTAAGGCACCAGCCACAGCAGCCGCCAGCCGCCGGTGTGCAATACATGAAGCATCGCGGGCAGATCCGCCCGAACGAGCAGGGCGACGAGCAGCGCCAGCCCCAGCACCCCGCCGATGTAGGCCGCGTATTTCAGGACAGCGGGTGCATGACGCCGTCGGCGTCGACGTCGAACTCGCGTCCCCGCCACGTGACGTGGGACGTGAAGAACGTGCGGCACCAGACCATCAGAATCAGCAGATCGCGAAACGGCAACAGCCAAAGGTCCGACGCCGACGCGCGATCATCGGGCGACACGTGCACAAAGCGCAGCACCAGCCTGGCCACGACGGAAGT
Source organism: uncultured Gammaproteobacteria bacterium (assembly GCA_963727045.1). Classification (GTDB taxonomy): domain Bacteria; phylum Pseudomonadota; class Gammaproteobacteria; order Steroidobacterales; family Steroidobacteraceae; genus Bog-1198. Next base: position 833,819 of record CAVSES010000001.1, read on the forward strand.
TGCGAAGAGGGTCCATGCCGCGATCGGATGAGCCGGGTGGGTTGCCGCCGCGGCCAGGCCGGCCGCGGCCAGAGGCACACTGAAGGTGACGAAGAGAGCGCGAAAACTGCGCGGCGTCAGCACCCGTATGGTTCGCATCCACCGCAGTTCATGGCGCATCAGCGAGGCGCGGTCGGGCTCGTGATGCTCCCCCTTCACGACGTAGCGCGACAGCACGATCTTCAGTCCCAGCGAGCGCACGAGTTCTCCCAATCGATGATCATCGGCAAGGTGGTCGGCCAGGACCGAGAGGCCGCCGACGGCACGCAGCGTGTCGCGCCGCACGCATACGGTCTGGCCCGACACATAACCCTGATGTCCGAAGAGCCACGCGAGGAGCACCGAGGGCACGTACCATTCGTTGATATACATCGCCCCGAGCCGCGACCAAACCTTCGCGGTTGGAACGCCACGGTAGAGGCAGGTGATCAGTCCGACGTTGCGATCCATCAGCGGTGCCGTCACCGCGGCGAGGTAGTCTGTGCTCACGAAGGCGTCGCTGTCGGCCATCACGAGCACGTCGTGCCGCGCGTGCGGCAGCATGTTGATCAGGTTGCTGATCTTCAAATTACTGCCGTGAAGCCGCGGATTGATCACGAGTCGACGCGCGGACGGAAATTCGGCCTGCAGCCGCCTCACCACGGCGCAGGCGGGATCGCCCGGGTCGCGTACGCCGAACACGATCTGGAACTGCGGATAGTCCTGCAGGCAGAAGGAGCGCAGATGCTCGTACAAGCCGGGTTCCGCTCCGCACAATGGCTTGAGCACCGTGGCCGGCGGGCGCCAATTCGGAGCGCTCGATTTGTGCTGCAGGCGCCAGGCGATCACGGCGAGCACCGTGAGAACCGCGTAGATCGCCGCCGAACCCAAAGCGGCGTAACCCACCACCGTCAGGACCAGCTGAAAGGACGGCACCGGTGCCAACCGGTTCCCCTCACGCCTCGTGCGCGCGCAGGAAGCGGAAGAACTCCACGCCCTCCCGCAAACGGCGCGTCATCATGTCCCAGCTGGTCAGCATTTCCTTGACGATCTCCCAGATCTTGCCCGGCCGGAAATAGAAGCGCTTGTAGAACACCTCCATGCTGTGAAAAATCTCCTCCTTGGACAGATGCGGGTAGCTGATTGCGGCCAGCTGCACGCCCTTGTCATTGACCAGATTGACCGCATCGTTTTCCTGCAGCCAGCCGTTGTCCACCGCCTGCCGGTAGAGCGTGGTGCCGGGGTAGGGCGCTGCGAGCGAAACCTGGATGGTGTGAGGGTTGATCTCCTTGGCGAAATTGATGGTGCTTTCGATCGTCTCCCGCGTCTCTCCCGGCAATCCGAGGATGAAGGTGCCGTGGATGAGAATGCCGAGCTTGCGGCAGTCCTCGGTGAACCGACGCGCGATGTCGGTGCGCAGACCCTTCTTGATGTTGAGCAGGATCTGATCGTCTCCCGATTCGTAGCCGACCAGGAGCAGCCGCAGGCCGTTGTCCTTCATCACCTTCAAGGTCTTGTAGGGCACGTTTGCCTTGGCATTGCAGCTCCAGGTCATGCCAAGTTCGCCCATGCCGCGCGCAATGGCCTCCACGCGCGGCAGGTTCGAGGTGTCGGTGAACGTGTCATCGTCGAACATGACCTCCTTCACCTGCGGCATGTGCTCCTTGATCCAGCGCACTTCGGCGAGCACGTTCTCGGCCGAGCGCACCCGGTAGCGGTGGCCGCCGACCGTCTGCGGCCACAGGCAGAACGTGCATTTCGAGCGGCACCCGCGGCCCGTGTAGAAGCTGACGTAGGGATGTTTCAGGTAGCCGATGAAGTAGTTTTCGATCTTCAGGTCCCGGCGGTAAACCGGCGCGACGAACGGCAGCTCATCCATGTTCTCGACGATTGCGCGAGGCAGGTTGTGCACGATGCTGCCGTCCTCGCTGCGGTATGAAAGCCCCTTGATGTCCTTCAACGGCAGCCCTTCGGCGACTTCCTTGCAGGTGTAGTCGAATTCCTCGCGGCACACGAAATCAACCGCCCGCGTGGCCTTCAAGGATCCGTCGGGATCGACCATCGTTTTGGCGCCGACCATGCCGACCTTGACGGCGGGGTTGTCCTGCTTCAGCAGTTCGGCGAACTTCGCATCGGTCGGAAACGAGGGGGTGCTGGTATGCATGATGACGAGGTCGTAGCCGCGTGCGATCTTCAGCGTCTGATCAATGGTCAGTTCATCCGCCGGCGCATCGAGCAGACGCGAGTCGGGGACCATGGCTGCGGACTGCGCCAGCCAGGTGGGGAACCAAAACGACTTGATCTCGCGCCTGGCCTGGTACCGCGAGCCGGCGCCGCCGTCAAAACCATCGAACGATGGCGCCTGCAGAAAGAGTGTCTTGAGCATCGATTGCCTCGCGGACGTGACCAAAGAGCGAATGTACCACCCTGGTATATCTAGGTCACAATCCCTCTGTTCCGCGCGGTGCAAGTTTCGTGCGTTGCGGCGGCCGAAGCGCGGGCCCGTGCGGCCGGCCAATGCGCCGGAGTGTTTGACGAAGCAAGTGACTCAGTCGCGTAAAAACGTAACATGTTATAATTCAATTAGTTATGAATCTTATATCGAATTAGACTAATTTCCGCGGGCGCGCGAGCACGCGACGCGTACATGCTAGAGTTTGTAGAACATTGAACGGGCAAGGGACGAAATGACTGACCGGCTGACTGCGTTATTGGCGGAGCGACCCTGGCTGCTCGCGGACGGCGCGATGGGCAGCAACCTGTTCGACCGCGGTTTGCAGTCGGGCGATGCCCCGGAGCTCTGGAATGCGGATCATCCCGACCGCGTCTCCCAACTGCAGCGCGCCTTCGTGGAGGCCGGTGCGGACATCATATTGACGAACACCTTCGGCGGCACGCGGTATCGGTTGAAGCTGCACAAAGCCGAAGATCGGGTTGCCGAACTCAATGAAAAGGCTGCCCGTATCGCCCGCTCCGAGGCTGATCGTGCCGGGCGCGTGGTGCTCGTCGGCGGGAGCATGGGGCCGACCGGCGAGATCCTCGAGCCGCTCGGACCCTTGAGTCAGGACGCGGCCCGCGAGGCATTCGCCGAACAGGCAGCCGCTCTCGCGCGGGGCGGCGCGGACATTCTGTGGATAGAAACGATGTCCTCCGTCGAGGAGACCGAAGCGGCGATATCCGGCGCGGAAACCACCGGGCTGCCGATCGTGGCCACCTTGAGTTTCGACACCAACGGCCGCACGATGATGGGCGTCACGCCTTCCGAGCTTGCCGCAATCCACCGCAAGCACCATCTTGCGGCCTGCGGCAGCAATTGCGGCACCGGACCCTCGGAACTCGTCGCTTGCATCGTCAACCTCGCTACGGCGTCGGACCCTGCGGCAATTCTGGTCGCCAAGGCGAATTGCGGCATTCCCCAGTTCGTGGACGGTGCGATTCGTTTCAACGGAACACCGGAGCTGATGGCGGAATACGCCCGGCTGTCGCTGGATTCCGGGGCGCGAATCATCGGCGGGTGCTGCGGAACCACGCCTGCCCACTTGAGCGCAATGCGCCACGCGCTCGAAACGCATGTGAAGGGCTCCAAGCCCGACCTTCAGTCCATCGAATCGAAGCTCGGCGCCATTTCGAGCGGGGCCACGGCTCAATTACGCGGTGATTTGAGCCGGGAAGCCGGCGCCGCCGCCGGTGCGCGCACGCGGCGCACGACCAGCCGCCGCAGTGCGCGGGCCGAAAACACATAAGATCCACGCCGCGCGAGCCCGCGGCATCGGCCGTCACGTCACGGGTATTTGTTTTCCACGACGTCTCGAACGAGGTGCGTGTCGTAAACCAGCACGATGGATGCGATCCGACCGGTATCGGGATCGAAATTGAACACGTCCGCGCATTCGAAGGACACCTTCGAACCGTCCTTCAGGCGCCAGTCGTAGAGATAGTACGCCACAGCCCGCATGTGGCCCTCAGCGCTCACCAGAACGTCGTGGACGGTGAGTTCGCTGGAGCTCGATGCGCCGGCGACCTTCGCGATGTAGGCGCGCACGGGCAGACGCCCGAGGAAGGGCGATTGAACCCAGCCATCGGAGGTGAACAGCGCCGCCGCCCTGTCGGCATCGCTCGCCTCGAGGGCCTTGAGATACTTGCGCACTGCTCGTTGCATATGCCTCTCCCATCCGGGTACGCCCGAAAGTCCAGCTTAATCGTCCGTGCGGGACAAGGAAAGAGCCGTGCGCAACAAGTGATGTGCGATTCCGGTATGTTACGCGGCGATGACTGCGACAAATTGCACCAAGGGACTGTGGCTCGGGCTCGATACCGGCGGAACGTTCACCGATGCGGTGCTGCTCGACGAGGGCCGCGTCATTGCGAGCGCCAAGGCGCTGACGACGCCGTGGAATCTTGCGATGGGAATCGGCGAGGCGATCCGCGCGGTGCTGCACCTGCTTCCCGCAGGCGCCGGCCGCGAAACGGTCAGCCTCGTGTCCGTCTCGACGACGCTCGCCACGAATGCCGTGGTCGAAAATCGCTTCAGCCCCGTGTGCACGCTGCTGATCGGATTCGATGACGCGATGGTGGAACGTTCGGGCCTGCAGCGTCCCGGCAACGGCGGCCTTGTGATTCGCGTCCAGGGAGGGCACGGCGCCACCGGCGAAGAATCCTCGCCGCTCGACGAGGCCGGCGTGACGCGCGCGGTTGCCGAGCAGGAGGCCCGGGTGGAGGCTTTTGCCGTCGCAGCGAATTTTTCCGTGCGCAATCCGGCGCACGAGTTGCGCGCGCGCAAGCTGATCCGCACGCTGACCCCGAAGCCGGTGACCTGCGCGCATGAGTTGAGTTCGAAGCTCGATGCGCCCCGGCGTGCGCTCACGGCGGCATTGAACGCGCGGCTCACGCCGCAGATCCGGCACCTCATCGAGGCATTGTCGCGCGTGCTGGCGGAGGAATCGATAGACGCGCCGTTGATGATCGTCAAAGGCGACGGCTCCCTGATGAAGGCGCAAATCGCACTCGAGTATCCGGTCGAAACCATCCTCTCGGGTCCGGCGGCGAGCGTCGTCGGAGCGGGATTCTTGACCGGTCTCGCCGATTTCGTCGTCGCGGACATGGGCGGCACGACCACCGATATCGCGATCGTTTCGGCCGGCCGGCCGGTCATCAGCGGCGAGGGGGCGCTGGTCGGCGCGTGGCGCACCATGGTCGAGGCCGTCGATGTGCGCACCAGCGGCCTGGGCGGCGACAGCGAAGTTCATTTCGACAGACAGCATCGATTGTGCATCGGCCCCCGCAAGGCCATGCCGCTCAGCTTGCTGGCGCAAAGTTTTCCGGAATCGTTGCCCCGGTTGCGGGCAATCGCCGAACTCGAGCGCCTTCCCGCGTACGCCACGCAATTCGCATTTCGGAATCCCGGCCGCTCGCCGCCCGCGCATCTGACGGCGCTCGAGCGGCGGGTGTGGGACGCGCTCGATCTCGCGCCCCGTCCCATGGCGGAGGTCGTGCGCAGCGGCTCGGGGTTGGATGCGCTGCGCAGGCTTGCCGATGCGGGTCTGGCTACGGTTGCGGCGTTCACGCCGAGCGACGCCATGCACGTACTCGATCGGCAACGAGGATGGTGCGTCGAGGCCGCCGAATGCGGCGCGCGCATCCTCGCGATCGAGGAGCGCAATGCGCGCGCGGCGCGAGCCGCTGTGTCGCCTCGCGAGATCAGCGAGCGGACCTACGAGCATGTGGTGTGCCAGACCGGCCGCGCGCTGCTCGCCGCGGCGCTGGCCCACGATCCGGGCCTTCAGGCGCGCGGGAGCGGCTGGGGCGAACTTGGGCATCGGCTGATCGAGGACACGGTCGCCGGCAGGCCCTTCTCAAAGCTCGTTCAGGCCACGCTGCACCTCGCACGTCCTTTGATCGCCATTGGCGCACCCGTCGGGGCGTACTACCCCGAGGTGGCGCGCCGGCTGGGCGCGGCGCTCACCATTCCTCCGCATGCCGAGGTCTGCAATGCGGTGGGCGCGGTCGCGGGCGTGGTCTCTCAGACGGTCGAAATCCTGGTCAATCAGCCGACCTTCAAGGTCTTCCGGGTTCATGATCCGGCGGGCAGCCGGGATTACCCGGATTCCGCGCCGGCGCTCGAGCACGCGCAGCGAGTCTCGCGCGAACTGGCGCTCGCCGCGGCGCGCCGCGCGGGCGCAGCCGATCCCCATGTCGAAACCAGCGTGACCGAAAGGGTCGCGCACGTGGGACCGGGAGCGGATTATCTCGCCGAGGCGGTGGCCCGCTCGACGGCGACGGGCCGCCCGCTCGCGGGGCACGCGGCGCCGCATATCGGATAAAGGCATATGGCGATGCCGGGATATCGGATTAAGGCATACCAAAAAAATAATGCGTCGCTGCGTGCGGAATCTTGAGCAGCCCCGCACGGAGCACCGTGTTTATTCCCTATAATATCTTCCCACACGAAAACCTCCGAGCAGCACCTGCATGAAACAACCCGATGAGACGCTCGGCCGACGCAGCCGGCGCCGCCCCTCGAGCGCGGATGTCAGCCACGCGGTGTTCGATCGCACGCGCTCCTACCGGCACCTGCGGAATCCGTTCGCTCCGATGAGGGTATTCTCCGACGATCAGGTCGCCGGCATTCATGATGCGGCGCTGGTCATCCTCGAGACGCAAGGCATGAAGGTGCTGTCCGCTGATGCACGCGCGCGATACCGCAAGGCGGGCGCCGAGGTCGATGATGCCACCCAGATCGTGCGGCTTGCGCGTGAATTGGTGGGCGCGTCGCTTGCAACGGCGCCTGGCGACATCACGCTGCACTCCGTGGATCCTGGGCGCCACATCCCGCTGGCGAATCCATGCGTGGCGTTTGCCGTGACATCAGGGCCGCCGAACATCATGGACACGGCGCGCGGCAGGCGCGCCGGGACGTTCGATGATTTCTGCAATTTGATGAAACTGTGTCAAAGCTTCGAAGTGATCCACGTGCTCGGCGGAGCGACCGAACCGCAGGACATCCCGGTTCAATTCCGCCATCTCGAGGTGACGCGCGCGCAGCTCAAGCTCACGGACAAGATCCCGTTCATATTTTCGCGCGGCCACGGCCAGGTCGCGGACAATTTCGAACTCATTCGGCTTGCGCACGGCATCTCTGCCGAGGAATTCCGCTCGCGGCCGTACACGTACACGATCATCAACACCAATTCACCGCTGCAGCTCGATGTACCGATGGCCGACGGCATCATCGACTTCGCGCTCGCCGGACAGGTGCTCATCATCACGCCCTTCACGCTCGCAGGAGCGATGGCGCCCGTGACCGTGGCCGGCGCGCTGACGCTCGCGCACGCGGAGTTTCTCGCAGGCCTGTCGCTCGCACAGATCGTCAAGCCGGGGGCGCCGGTCGTATACGGCAGCTTTACGTCGAACGTCGACATGAAATCCGGGTCACCGGCGTTCGGCACGCCCGAGTACGTCAAGGCCGCATTCGGCGCCGGACAATTGGCGCGGTTTCTCGGATTGCCGTGGCGCTCATCGAATGCGACCGCATCGAACATCCCCGATGCCCAGGCAGCCTACGAGTCGCAGATGAGCCTGTGGGGCGCCTTGTTCGGCGGCTGCAACTTCATCCTGCACGCGGCGGGATGGCTCGAAAGCGGGCTCACCACCTCGTATGAGAAGTTCATCCTCGACATCGAGATGCTGCAGATGTTTGCCGAAGTGTTTCAGCCCGTCGGTGCGTCGCCGTCCGACCTCGCGCTCGAGGCGGTGGCCGAGGTCGGCGCAGGGGGGCATTTTTTCGGATGCGCGCACACGATGGAGCGTTATCGGAGCGCGTTTTACGCGCCGCTCGTCTCCGATTGGCGCAATTCCGGAAGCTGGGCGGACGATGGCTCGAAGACGGCCACCGAGCGGGCGAGCGGGATCTGGCAGAGCACGCTGGAGCGTTATGTCGCACCAGTCCGCGATCCTGCGGTCAGCGAGGCACTCGATGCGTACGTGGCCCGGCGCATCGCGGAGGGCGGTGCGCCGCCCGTGACCTGAGGATGTCGCATCTGGACACACCTTCGTCGCGATATCACAAGTCCGTGCACCGGTTGCGTCTTAACATGGAATACGATAAGGGCGTTGTAAGGTTCGATGCGGCTTGGGAAAATCACCGTTTGGAGATAGTAGATGTCAGAGCCTGCTGAGGGAGAGTTCGACTTAGGTTCGCTCAACGATGAGGAACTGACCGAACAGGTTCACGATGACCTGTACAACGGCTTGAAGACCGAGGTCGAAGAAGCGACGCGCATATTCCTGAAGCGCGGATGGTCGGCCGAACGCGTGTTGAATGACGCCCTCGTGGAGGGCATGCGCATCGTCGGCATCGATTTTCGCGACGGCATCCTGTTCGTGCCGGAGGTTCTGCTTGCCGCAAACTCCATGAAGGGCGGCATGGAGATCCTGCGGCCGCTGTTGGCCGAGACCGGCGTCGAGCCGATCGGGAAGATCGTCATCGGCACGGTGAAGGGCGATATCCACGACATCGGCAAGAACCTGGTGTCGATGATGCTGGAAGGCGCGGGCTTCGAAGTCATCGATCTCGGCATCAACAACCCGGTCGAGAAATACCTGGAAGCGTTGGACAAACACAAGCCCGACATCCTCGGCATGTCCGCGCTGCTGACAACGACGATGCCGTACATGAAGGTGGTCATCGATACGCTCAAGGAACGCGGCATCCGCAATGACTACATCGTTCTCGTGGGCGGGGCGCCGCTGAACGAGGAGTTCGGCAAGGCCGTCGGCGCCGACGCGTACTGCCGTGATGCGGCGGTCGCGGTCGAAACCGCCAAGGGGCTGATCGCGGCGCGGCGAGCCGGCGCGGCGGCACACTGAGCGCGATGACGAAAGGTCCATCGGCGCATGCCACGGCGCACGGCGATGGCGTGCTGGTCATCGCCTGCGGCGCACTCGCGCACGAAATCACGGCGCTCAGGCGCGCAAACGGCTGGGACCGGCTGGAGGTGCGCTGTCTACCCGCGGAATTGCACAACCGCCCGGAAAAAATTCCGGCGGCGGTTCGAGAACTCATCCGCTCTTCGCGGGACCGCCACCCCTCGATCTTCGTCGCCTACGGCGACTGCGGCACGGGCGGAATGCTCGACCAGGTTCTGCGCGAGGAAGGCGTCGAGCGCATTCCCGGCGCCCATTGCTACGAGTTCTTCGCCACCGCACCCGTATTCGCGGCGTTGGCGGAGGCGGAACCCGGCACGTTCTATCTTACGGATTTCCTGCTGCGTCATTTCGATCGCCTGGTGATTCGCGGGCTCGGGCTCGACCTGCACCCGGAGCTCTTCCCGGCTTACTTCGGCAACTACCGCCGGCTGGTCTATTTGGCGCAGGCGCCCGGCGCGGAATCGGAAGACCAGGCGCGTGCGGTCGCGGCACGGATGGGATTGCAGTTCGAATCCCGCCGAACCGGGTACGGGACGCTGGAAAGCGCACTGGGCGCCGCCGTTCTGCGGCGGGACCCGTTTGACGGCGCGCGGCGCGGCGGTGCACGCGACGATGAGAAGGCGGTGGCATGGCGTCGCTGATCGTCATTTCCTGGCGCGACATCCCCGCGCAGGTCATCGTCAAACGCGGACGCGAAGCGGCCAAGGTGCAGCTCTCGCAGCGCTTTCAAGAGGCGGTCGACCGCGCGGCCATGCGCGCCGGCAAGGGCAGTTCGGATGCCTACCTCGCGGATTGGGCACGCAGCGCGCCGCGCCCCTGCGGCGATGATCTCGAAGCCGAGGCGTCGGCAGAAGCGGCCCGGCTCGAGGCGAAGTTCTCCGACGAGGATCTGGAACGGCTCATTCGCGCGAAGGGCGTGGACTCGAATCGTGACGTTCCCGATTCCGGAGCCGCGCCGGCTTCCGGGCCCGCCTGATGTACTCCGTCCGGCTATGGTCGGTGCGCCACGCGCGGGGTCTGAACGCCTTTTATCGGGGTTTCGAATCGGTGCTGGTACGGATGCACGGTCTGTTCCGTTTCTTGGGTTATGAGCGCATCGAACGGCCTGTGGCCGTCGTCGAGAGAACCGTCAAGGGTCTGCTGTTCGACTGCCGTATGTGCGGCCAGTGCGTGCTGAGCTCGACCGGCATGTCGTGCCCGATGAACTGTCCGAAGTCGCTGCGCAACGGGCCCTGCGGCGGCGTGCGCGCCGACGGGAATTGCGAGGTCAAGCCGCACATGCGGTGCGTGTGGGTGGAAGCCTATCTCGGCAGCGAGCGCATCCCCGGCGGGATCGCGGCGATGAGCAAGGTGCAGTTCGCCGTCGATCAGCGCACCCAGGGGCGCTCCTCGTGGCTGAGCGTCGCGCGCGAGAAGGGGGCCGGGAAGAGCGATGAGAAGAGCCCCGCGCCATGAGATTCGATGACGAACCGGTGCCGGGCTATCCACTGCCCATACTGCCCGGCCACACTTCTCCGGGGCGCTTCGAGCGAGTGCTTCGCGCAGGCGGATTTGCGGTCACCACCGAACTTGCACCGCCGGATTCCGCGGATCCCGAGGACGTCTTCAAACGGGCGCGGGTGTTCGACGGATACGTCGATGCGATCAACGCCACCGACGGCAGCGGCGCGAACTGCCACATGTCGAGCGTGGCCGTCTGCGCCTTGCTGACTCGCGTCGGCTATGCGCCCATCATGCAGATTTCCTGCCGCGACAAGAACCGCATCGCGATTCAGGGCGATATTCTCGGCGGCGCCGCGATGGGCGTCTGCAACATGCTCTGCCTGACGGGCGACGGCGTGCAGGCCGGAGATCATCCCCAGGCCAAACCGGTATTCGACCTCGATTGCGTGTCGCTTCTCGACATCGCCCGCACCCTGCGCGACGACCATCATTTTCAGAGCGGGCGCAAGATCAGCTACGCGCCGCGCGTATTCTTGGGCGCCGCCGAAAACCCATCCGGTCTGCCGCATGCATGGCGCCCGCAGCGCCTCGCGAAGAAGGTCGCGGCCGGAGCGCAGTTCATTCAAACCCAGTATTGCTACGACCTGCCGCTGCTGCGGGCCTTCATGGACCAGGTCGAGGCGCTCGGCCTGCTCGGGAAGGTGTACATCCTCGTCGGCGTCGGTCCGCTGCGGTCCGCGAAGACGGCGGAATGGATGCGCAAGAACGTCCCCGGCATGCATGTTCCGGATGCCATCATCGCGCGCTTGAGCGGTGCGCAGGATCAGGCGCGCGAGGGCCGCAACATTTGCATCGAGTTGATCCAGGCGATGCGCGAGATCCGCGGCGTCAGCGGCGTGCACATCATGGCCTACCGTCAGGAAGAGTCCGTAGCCGAAATCGTCGATCGGTCGCAAGTCCTCCGGGGCCGCTCTCCCTGGTATCCAGAACGCGACGCCCCACAACTTCCCCACAGGACCGCATCATGACCGACACCGTCATCAGTTCCGCCACCAAGGAGGTCGTCATCGGTTTCGACCGGCCTTTCGTCATCATCGGGGAGCGCATCAATCCCACGGGACGCAAGATTCTCGCCGCGGAAATGGCGGCGGGCGACTTCACGCGCGTCGAGGCGGATGCGCGCGCCCAGGTCGAGGCCGGCGCCCATATGCTCGACGTGAACGCGGGCATCCCGCTCGCCGATGAGCCGGCGATTCTCGCGCGCGCGATCCAGCTGGTGCAGTCGATCACGGACGTGCCCCTCTCGATCGATTCATCGATCGTCGCCGCGCTCGAGGCCGGCCTTGCCGTCTACAAGGGCAAGGCGCTGGTCAATTCGGTCACGGGCGAGGATGAGAGATTGGAGTCGGTGCTGCCGCTCATCAAGAAGTACGGCGCGGCAGTGATCGCCATTTCCAACGACGAGACCGGAATTTCGGAAGATCCGGACGTGCGCTACAAGGTTGCGAAGAAGATCGTGGAACGTGCCATGGACCACGGCATCCCGGCCTGCGATGTGGTCGTCGATCCGCTGGTCATGCCCATCGGTGCGATCAATCAAGCCGGCGTGCAGGTCATGCGCCTGGTGCACCGGCTGCGCACCGAACTCAAGGTCAACACGTCCTGCGGCGCCTCGAACATCAGCTTTGGTCTTCCCAACCGGGACGGCATCAATGCCGCGTTTCTGACGATGGCGATGGGCGCGGGGATGACTTCCGCGATCACCAACCCGCTTCATGTGGAGGTCATCAAGGCCTGCATGGGGGCGGACGTCATGCTGGGGCACGATCCGGACTGCGCGCGCTGGATTCGCCGCTTTCGCGATGCCGCGCCGCCCGCCGCCGGCGCCGCCGGCACGCCCGGCGAAGCTCCGCGCGGGCGGCGTGAAGGCGGCCACCGCCGGCGCCCGGCTTGAGGTCCGGCGATCCGCATGGCGACCCGAGACCCGCTCGTCGTATTCACCCCTTCCGGCAAGCGCGGTAATTTCGCGATAGGGACGCCGCTGCTGCAGGCGGCGCGCAGCCTCGGCGTGGACATCGACTCGGTCTGCGGCGGCCGCGGACTTTGCGGTCGCTGCCAAGTGCTCGTTGCGGAGGGCGAGTTCGCCAAGCACGGAGTCGTCTCCTCCAGCGCCAGCCTGTCGCCCTTCAGCGAACCGGAAAAGCGCTTCTCGCGGCGCGTGCCGTTGGCGGAAGGGCGGCGCCTGTCATGTTCGGCCCGCGTCGAGGCCGATGTGGTCATCGACGTGCCGGCCAGCAGCCAGGTGCACCGCCAGGTGGTGCGCAAGGAGGCGGACGCCCGCGCGATCGAACTGAATCCCGTTGTTCGGCTGCACTACGTGCAGGTGCAGGAGCCGGACATGCACGATCCGTCCGGCGATCTGCGTCGGCTGTTCGAGGCGCTCGAGGCGGAATGGGAACTGAAGGATCTGACCTGTGACTTGTCGGTGATTCAGACGCTGCAGTCGACTCTGCGGGCCGGTTCATGGCAGGTCACGGTGGCGGTGCACGCGGGCAAACAGATCATCGGCGTGTGGGCGGGTCTGCAGAGCAAGATTTACGGACTCGCGGTCGACATCGGCTCGACGACGATCGCCGCGCACCTCTGCGATCTGACGAGCGGCGAGGTGGTGACCTCGGCGGGCGTCATGAATCCCCAGATCCGGTTCGGGGAGGATTTGATGAGCCGCGTCTCCTATTCGATGATGAATCCGGGGGGCGCGGCGCTCATGACCGCGGCCGTGCGCGAAGCGCTGTGCGGACTTGCGGTGGAGGTGGCGCGCCAGGCCGGCATTTCGAACGAGGATATTCTCGAGGCGACGCTGGTCGGCAATCCGATCATGCATCACTTGCTGCTCGGAATCGATCCGGTGGAACTCGGCGGTGCGCCGTTCGCGCTGGCCGTCGATCATTCGCTGACTCTGCGGGCGAACGTCATCGATTTCAAATTGCACCGCAACGCCCGCGTTTACGTTCTGCCGTGCATTGCGGGCCATGTCGGCGCGGATGCCGCGGGGATGGTGCTGTCCGAGCGGCCGGATCTCGACGATGCGATGACGCTCCTGGTGGATGTCGGCACCAATGCCGAAATCGTGCTCGGCAACCGGGAACGGCTCGTGGCCTGCTCGAGCCCCACGGGGCCCGCCTTCGAAGGCGCCCAGATCAGCTGCGGGCAGCGCGCCGCGCCGGGGGCGATCGAACGCGTGCGTATCGACCGCGAGACGCTCGAGCCGCGCTTCAAGGTCATCGGTTCGGACCTCTGGTCCGACGAGCCGGGATTTGGCGAGGCCACCGCGGCGACCGGCGTCACCGGAGTCTGCGGATCCGGCATCATCGAGGTCATCGCAGAGATGTATCTCGCCGGCATCATCAATCAAGACGGGGTTCTCGACGGGAGGCTCGCGGAGCGCTCGCCTCGCATCGTGTCGAACGGCCGGACTTTTGCCTATCTGCTGCATCAAGGCGCGGCGGTCGAGATGAAGATCACTCAAACCGACGTGCGCGCCATTCAACTCGCGAAGGCCGCGCTCTATGCGGGCGTGGCGCTGCTCATGGAGCGCCTCGGCATCGATCACGTCGATCGCATCCGGCTGGCGGGGGCCTTCGGCAGCCACATCGACGTCAAATACGCGACGATTCTCGGCATGGTTCCCGACTGCGACCTGCGCCAGGTGCGCTCGGCCGGCAACGCCGCAGGGACGGGTGCGCGCATTGCACTCCTGGATGCCACCTCGCGTGGCGTCATCGAGAACCTGGTGAGGCGGATCGAGAAGGTGGAGACCGCGATCGAGCCGCGTTTTCAGCATCATTTCGTGGAGGCCATGGCGATTCCGCACAAGACGGCCCCCTACGCGCACCTTCGCACCGTCGTCGCTCTGCCCGCACCGAAAGAATCCACGAGCCAGACCGAGACGCGCGGCCGGCGCCCGCGCCGCCCGCCGGCCGCGTAGGGACAGACCCCGGGGTTGGTGGCGAGCCACGCGTTCGAGCAGGGCGCCGCCCGCGGCTACACGTTCGAGTCGGGAAAGGCCGCCTTGCGCTTCGCCATGTAGTCGAGCAATGCCTCGTCGATCGCGGGGTCCATCGGCGGCGCAACGTACTCGGCGAGCTGCTTCTTCCACAGCGCATTTGCACGCTTGGTCATGTCGGGAGATCCCTCGGCTTCCCACTGCTCGTAGCTGTTGTTGTCGGCGAGCGGCGACCGGTAGAACGCGTTCTCGAAATTCGCCTGCGTGTGTGCGCAACCGAGGAAGTGCTTGCCCGGACCGACCTCGTGCATGGCATCGAGCGCCTGACCGTTTTCCGACAGGTCGACGCCCGCCAGCAGCGTGTGCATCATTCCGGCCTGATCGGCGTCCATGACGAATTTTTCGTAGCCCATGGCGAGCCCGCCCTCGAGCCAACCCGCCGTGTGCAGCACGAAATTCACGCCCGCGAGGCAGGTTGGCAGCAAGGTGTTCGCCGACTCGTAGGCGGCCTGCGCATCGGGGATCTTCGATGCGCACAGGCTGCCGCCGGAACGAAACGGTATGCCCAGCCGGCGCGCAAGCGCGGCCATGGAATAGAGCACCAACGCCGGCTCCGGGGTGCCGAAGGTCGGGGCGCCGGATTGCATGGAGATGGAGGAGGCAAAGCTGCCGAGCACCACCGGCGCCCCCGGATTCACCAGCTGCACGAACGCCAGACCCGCCAGCGCTTCGGCGAAGGTCTGCGCAACGGTGCCTGCGACCGTGACCGGAGACATCGCGCCCGCCAGAATGAACGGCGTGATGATCAAGGCCTGGTTGGCGCGCGCATAGACCTTGGCGGCGCCGAGCATGGTCGAGTCATAGGTCATCGGCGAGTTGACGTTGATGAGATTGATGATGGTCGTCTTCGGCCGGCCGGTGTTGGGATCGGTCAGCTCGTCGCCGAAGACGATGTTCGCCATGGCGACCGAATCGGCGGCGCGCTCCGGCGCCGTCACCGAGCCCATGAACGCCTTGTCGCTGAATTTGAGGTGGCTGTACACCATGTCGAGGTGCCGCTTGTTGACCGGCAGATCCACCGGCTCGCAAATGGTGCCGCCCGAATGGTGCAATGAATGGGCCATGTAGGCGAGTTTCACGAAGTTGCGGAAATCCTCTATTCGCGCATAGCGGCGGCCCTCGTCGAGATTGCGCACGAAGGGGGATCCATACGCCGGAGCGAACACGGTGTTCTTGCCGCCGATCACCACGCTTCGCGCCGGGTTGCGTGCATGCTGCGTGAACTCGCGCGGCGCACTGCGCTGGATGAGGGAACGGCACATCCCGCGGGCGAAATGTACGCGCTCGCCTTTGACGTCTGCGCCTGCCGCCTTCCAGATTTCGAGCGCCTCCGGATCATCACGAAAATCGATGCCGATCTCCTCGAGAATCGTGTCCGCGTTGTGCTCCATCAGCGCGAGGCCTTCTTCGGCCAGAACCTCGTAGTAGGGGATCTTGCGCGTGATGTAGGGAATCGACGCTCCTGCCCTGGCGGCCCGGGCAGCCCGCTTCGCGTCGCGGCCGCTGGGACGCCGCGCGTGGCCGGTTTGAGTGCTCTGTTCGTCCATCGTCGCTCTCCCGATCTTATGGCTGGTCCGAGGCTGGCGCCGCGGCGCAACGTTCATGGGATCAACGGTTGAGTATGGTCACTGCGAATGGCCGCGGCTGATCAGTTTGCGTCATGGACTTGTCATGAAGCGCCATTCTCGGCGGATGAACCGGCCGGGGCAGAGGCGGGGAGGAGCCGCGAGTTTCACATTGACTTGAGCGGTGCCTGCGGGGATGACAATCTAGGCCGGCGAATTCCACTCTTCAGGCGGGGAGGGACCATGCGGAGCGAGAGAGTTTCGATCGGGAGCGCCGCCGCCGTCGCCGCATTGTCACTGCTGTGGACTGCCCGCCCCGCCGCGGGCGAGGCTCAGCCGCCGGACCCCAGGGCCGACTTGAGCACGATCACCGTCGAGGCCGAGCGAGACCGGGCGGTGATGGAGCATCAGGTGAAAACGTTCGTGTCCGCGATCGCGGTCGCGCCCTTCCAGGAATCGCTGGCGCGATGGCGCACGCCCGTATGTCCGCTGGTGGCGGGACTGCCGCGCGATCATGGGGAATTCATCCTGGAGCGCATATCGCGCATCGTCGAGGCGGCGGGGGCGCCGCTGGCGAAGGAACAGTGCCGCGGCAACTTCTACGTCATCGTGACGGCGGACCCCGAGGCTCTCCTCAATGCCTGGCGCAAGCGGAATACCAACATTTTCGGCGACGAGGGCGGCACCAAGATCCGACACTTTCTCCACGCATCGGGGCCGATACGAGTCTGGTACAACGCGAATGTCGAAGCGGCCGACGGCTCTCCGTTGACCGTTGATTCGCAGGCGATGACGGCGAGCGGGCTGTCGAACGGCTCGGGAAGCGCGTTTGCCGGAATCCCGAACAATACGCATGCGCTGGGATTTCGCCTCGAGCACGACGAGGTGCGCGATCTTTCATCGGTCATCGTCATGGTCGATTCACGCCGCGCGAAGGGCGTCAGTTTCGGACAATTGGCGGATTACGTCGCCATGGTCGGACTTGCGGAAGTTCGCCTGGACGCGAACGTGGGCGATGCACCCACGATTCTTCATCTCTTTTCATCGTCCGGAAATGCCGCAGCTCCGGGTTTGAGCGCCTGGGATCAAGCTTTCCTCAAGGCGCTGTACCACACGGAGCAGACCGACAAGGCGCAGCTGTCCGCGATCAAGGTGGCTGTGATCAAGCAAATCGCCCCATAGGCGGCCTTCGCGGCGTTCGGGGACCCGCGGACGCGGGGCGCCGCGCACTCACCCGCCGTGGAATTCCAGGGCGATTTCGCCGAGCAATCCGGTGACGTAGCCGCTGAACGATCTCCATACTTCGATGTGAAAGGCGTCGTCGCACGTGCGCCAGAGCACGATATCCGCCTTCGCAAGCACCGTCCGCGTGCACATGCCGACGGGAAATTCGGCGGGATCCAAGTCAAGCGGGCAGGCGCCGCTCAATATGTCGGCGGCATGCGGGCCGCTCACTTCGAGTGCGAATTGCCGATGCCCGATGTCGACGAGCGCATGCGGTATGCCGCTCAAGGTCCGCTCCAGCGCCTCCGCAGCGGACGTCCCGGACTCCGCGCCGCCGCCGGCCGTATCGAGCAGCAGGTACTCGTCGGGCCCAAGCCACAGCGTCGCGCGCCGGTCCTGCGTCACGGCGCGGCAGGGTTGCTCGGCAAAAGCGGTTCCCCACACGCTCGCTGCGGCGGCGCGCGCCGCCGTGCCGCCGTGCAGAATGAATCGCATCGCGGGCGGCAGCGGTTTCAGCCACGCCGTCGTCGGCACCGGCGGAGTCCTGCGGATCGGGGCTTCAGGCATTGATGCGCGCTCCGGAAGGGTCGTAGAAGACGGCGGAGGTGACTTCGACTTCGAGATCGCCGCCGGGCATGGGTACATACAATGTCTGCCCGAGGCGGGCGCGCCCGCCTTCGATTGCGGCCATTGCAATCGAATGGCCGAGCACGCTGCTCGCATAGGACGAGGTGACATGACCGATCAGTTGCATGGGCGGTTTCTGGCCGCCCTTCGCCGCCACTTGCGCGCCTTCCTCGAGCACCACCGCCGCGTCCTTCGTGCGCAGGCCGACCAGTTGTTTTCGCGTGCCGGCCTTCATCGACGCGCGCTCCAGGGAGCGTTTGCCGACGAAGTCCGCCTTGTTCCTGCCGATCGCCCACGAGAGGCCGGCATCGTCCGGCGTCACGGTGCCGTCCGTGTCCTGGCCGACGATGATGTAGCCTTTTTCCGCGCGCAGTACGTGCATGGTTTCGGTGCCGTACTCGGTGATCCCGTGCGCCCGGCCGGCGGCATGCACCGCCTCCCAAACGCCGAGACCGAAGTCCGCGGGCACGTTGATCTCGAACCCCAATTCGCCCGTAAAGCTCACGCGGAAGAGCAGCATCGGCACGCCGCAGATTCGCCCGCGCCCAACGCTCATGTGCGGCCATGCGGCGGGGCTGATGTCGATTCCTTCGACCAGGGTCTCGAGCACCCGGCGTGCATTCGGGCCCTGCACCGCGATGACCGCCCATTGCTCGGTCGTCGAGGTGAGCCACACCTTGAGATCCGGCCATTCGGTCTGGCGATAATCTTCCATCAATGCGAGCACCCGCGGCGCGCCGCCCGTGGTGGTGGTCACATGAAACCGATCCGTGCCGGTGCGCGCCACGACACCGTCGTCGTAGATGAAGCCGTCCTCGCGGAGCAGTATGCCGTAGCGCGAGCGGCCGATGCCGAGGTTCGACCAATTGTTGACATACAGACGGTTCATGAACTCGACGGCGTCGGGTCCCACCACCTCGATCTTGCCGAGTGTCGATGCGTCGAATATTCCGCAGGCGCTGCGCACTGCGCGGCACTCGCGCGCCACCGCGGCGTGCATGTCTTCGCCGCCGCGGGGAAAGTAGCGGGCGCGCTTCCACAGGCCCACATTCTCGAATACGGCGCCTTGTGCGTGCGCCCAGGCGTGGGTCGGCGTGATGCGCACCGGATCGAAGAGGTCGCCGCGTGAGGTGCCGGCCATGCTGCCGAACGTGACCGGGGTGTAGGGCATGCGAAATGTGGTCAGGCCCACCTGTGGAATGCTCAGGTCGAGGTTCCTGGCGACGATCGCCATGGCGTTGAGATTCGAGGTCTTTCCCTGATCGGTGGCCATGCCCATGGTGGTATAGCGTTTGACGTGCTCGATCGACTGGAAGCCTTCGCGCGCGGCGAGGGCGAGGTCGCGCGTCGTGACGTCGTGTTGCCAGTCGACGAAGGACTTCTCGCGGCTTGGCGCGCTTTCCTGCGGCAGCGTGCCAAGGCAGGCTTCGCTCAAGCGCGCGGCAGCGTCCACGTCGAAGCGGCGCGCGAACCGCGTCCGGCCAGGATCCGCCGCGTCATCGGCGGCGGGCGGACCCGCTGCCTCGGCACCGGCCGCCGCGCCGTCGGCCAGCACATCCGCGAGACCGTAGACGCCTCGGCAGGCGCCGGCCGAATGCTCGCATTCCGCCGATGCACCCGGCACGAAAGCCTGGAGGCTTTCATTCCATTTGAGCTTCCCGCGGGATTGAGAAAAGAGATGAACGCTCGGCGTGTATCCGCCCGACATCAAAACGGCGTCGCAGGCGAGGCGCTGCCCGGATTGCACGGCGCCGCTTTGAACCCGGCCCAGGGTGATGGCACGGACCCGCAGATCGCCTTCCGTGCCGAGCACCGTCGATCCCTCGATTACGGCGAGCCCTGCGGCGCGCGCGGCGTCGGGCAGCGCGCCCGCAGCGCGCGTCCGCAGGTCGGCGATCGCGGCGATGGAGACCCCCGCCGCATTGAGATCCAGGGCCGTTTGATAGGCCTCGTCGCCCGAGGTGACGATGACGGCCCGCGACCCGACGCGCACGCCGTATCGGTTCAAATACGTGTGCGCCGCGCCGGCCAGTAAAATGCCCGGGCGATCGTTGCCCGGGAATACCAGCGGGCGCTCGATCGATCCCGTGGCGAGTACCACCGAGCGCGCGCGTACCTGCCACAGCCGCTCGCGCGGCTGGTTTCCCGCCGGCCGCGCGAGATGGTCGTTGAGCCGCTGATTGAGGCCGACCAGATTGTGAGGGAAATAGCCGAACGCAGTGGTGCGCGCGAGCAATGTCACGCGGCCGTTTTGCGCCAGCGACGCAACCTGGTCGCGCACCCAGGCATAAGCGTTGCGGCCGTCGATGCGGGCGTGGGCTTCGGCGAGCAGGCTGCCGCCGAATTCCGAGCCTTCATCGCACAGGATGACCCGGGCGCCGCCGTCGGCCGCGGCCGCCGCTGCCGCGATTCCGGCCGGCCCGGCACCCACGATGAGCACATCGCAATGCGCATAACGGTGTGCATAGCGGTCCGGATCGGGGCGGGTGGGGGCGCGGCCCAATCCGGCTGCGCGGCGGATCAGCGGCTCGTACAGCGACTTCCATGCCTTGCGGGGCCACATGAACGTCTTGTAGTAGAAGCCGGCCGGGAAGAACCCCGACAATAGATCGTTGATCCGTCCGAAGTCATGCCGCAGGCTGGGCCAGCGGTTCTGGCTTTCTGCGACCAGGCCCTCGTACAGCTCGACTTGAGTTGCGCGCAGGTTGGGCGTCACACGTGCGGCATCCCGCATCACCGTCACCAGCGCATTCGGCTCCTCGGATCCAGCCGAGAGGATGCCGCGAGGCCGATGGTATTTGAACGAGCGTCCCGTCAGGTGTATTCCGTTGGCGAGCAGCGCCGATGCCAGGGTGTCTCCCGCCACCCCTTCGTATGATCGGCCGTCGAATGAGAATCGCAGGCGCTGTGCCCGGTCGATCCGTCCGCCGCCGGGGGTGCGCATGCTCATCGTGGCGCCGTTCATGGAGCGGACTCGCGCCCCGCGGGCGGCCCGGCCGCCGGGATCGGGGTGGGTTGCGGTTCGCCGGTCTTGTAGAAGGCCAGGAAATGGTCGGTCGTCGTGTCACGAAGCGCATTGAAGAACCGCCCGCAACCGCGCGCGTGACGCCAGCGCTCGGCATACACGCCTTTGGTGTTGACGCGCATGTACAAGAATTCCGCCCACGCCTGATCATCGAGCTGCGAGGGCGTTTCCGGACGCTTGAGGTGCGCCTGTCCGCCGTAGGTGAATTCGATTTCGGGGCGCTTGCCGCAGTAGGGACAGACAATGAGCAGCATGGACGAGCCGCTCAGTGAGCCACGGCGGCAGCCGCGGCCTCGTCGATCAAGTATCCGTCCCGGAACCGTTCGATGGTGAACGGCGCATTGATCGGATGCGGCTCGTCCCGTGCGATCGTCCAGGCAAAAACGTGCGCCGAGCCCGGGGTGGCTTTGAATCCGCCGGTTCCCCAGCCGCAATTGACGTAAAGGCCCGGCACCTGGGTCTTGGCGATGATCGGCGAACGATCCGGAGTCACGTCGACGATACCGCCCCAATTGCGCATCATCCGCAGGCGCCGGAAGTTCGGGAATAGTTCGCAGATCGCATCCAATGTGTGGGTATTGACGTGCAATGCGCCGCGCTGGGTATAAGAGGTGTAGGCATCCGTGCCCGCGCCGATGACCAGTTCCCCTTTGTCCGACTGGCTGATGTAGGCGTGAATGGTGTTCGACATGACGACGCACGGGAAAATCGGTTTGACCGGCTCGGAAACCAATGCTTGCAGGGGATAGCTCTCCAGGGGCACCTGCACCCCCGCAAGCGCCATGATCACGCTGGTGTTGCCGGCTGCGGATACCCCCACCTTGCGTGAGCGGATCAAACCGCGCGTCGTTTCCAACGCCTCGACGCCGCCCGGGGAGCGCCGGATTCCGGTCACCTCGCAATTCTCGATGATGTCGACGCCGAGGGCATCGGCCGCCCGCGCGTAGCCCCAGGCCACGGCATCGTGCCGGGCCGTGCCGCCGCGGCGCTGCAGTGCCGCTCCCAGCACCGGATAGCGGATGTTGTCCTCGATGTTGAGCGGCGGACAGAATTCCTTGGCTTGAGCGGGCTCGAGCCATTCGTTGTCGACGCCGTTGCATCGATTCGCGTGCACATGCCGTTTGAACACCTGGATGTCGTGCACGGTGTGCGCGAGCATCATGACGCCCCGGGGCGAGAACATGACGTTGTAGTTGAGCGCCTGCGAGAGATCCTCCCAGAGCTTCACCGAATGATCGTAGAGGGCCGCGCTCTCATTGAACAAGTAGTTCGAGCGGATGATGGTGGTATTGCGGCCGGTGTTGCCCCCGCCGATCCAGCCCTTCTCCAGAACCGCGATGTTCGTCAGCCCATGTTCCTTGGCCAGATAGTACGCAGCGCCGAGACCGTGGCCGCCGCCGCCGACGATGACGGCATCGTAGCTCGCCTTGGGCTCCGCCTTGCGCCACTGTTTCTGCCAGCCGCGATGGTGCGCGAGGCTGCGCCAGATCAGCGACAGTCCCGAAAATGC
The DNA here is from genome assembly GCA_963727045.1 of uncultured Gammaproteobacteria bacterium. Taxonomy (GTDB): domain Bacteria; phylum Pseudomonadota; class Gammaproteobacteria; order Steroidobacterales; family Steroidobacteraceae; genus Bog-1198. The sequence goes on from CAVSES010000001.1 coordinate 856,222, forward strand.
TTGTCTGCTCATGGCGCTTAGGCTTAAGCCCTCAGATCCCTGTTATTAGGATCATACGGCGAATCGACCAGCACCGTCGCGCGCTTGCGCTCGCCCAGGATTTCGATCTCGATGCCGCCGCCGACGGCGGCGAATTCCGGTTCGACGTATCCCAACCCCAAGCTCTTGCCGAGGGCGTGGCCATAGTATCCTGCGGTGGCGCGGCCGATGATCCTGCCCTGTGCGTCGAACAAGGGCTCGTTGCCGAGCGGATCGGCATCCGTGACGCCGTGCACTTCGAAGGTGATGAAGCGGTGCGGAACGCCCTGCTTGAGCTGCCTTTCGAGCGCTTCCTTGCCGATGAAGGATCCCTTGCCCAAACGCACGAAGCGGTCGAGGCCGGCTTCGTACGGCGTATAGTCGGGGGTCAGATCGCTGCCCCACATGCGGTACGATTTCTCCAGCCGCAGCGATTCCATCGCGCGCATGCCGGCCATGCGGATGTTGAATTCCGCGCCCGCGGCGAACAACGAATCGAACAGGTGATGCGCGTACTCGATCGGGAAATGCAGTTCCCACCCGAGCGCGCCGACGAAATTCACCCGCAGCAGATACACATCCGTCGCAAGACCGACTTCGGCGACCTGGCCGGTCAGCCACGGAAAGGCCGCATTGTCGAGCGGCGCATCCACGAGCTTCGCCAGCACATCGCGCGAACGCGGCCCGGCGACCACGAAGCACCCCCGGCTCATGGTGATGTTCCTCAAGGTCACGCTGCCGTCCTCGGGCAGCATTTGCCGCAGATAGTCGCTGTCGTAGCGCTCGGCGGCGCCCGCGCTCACGACGTAATAATGCTGTTCGGCGATCTTCGTGATCGTGAACTCCGAGCGGATGCCGCCGCGGCGGGTGAGGGCATGGCACAGGGCGATGCGGCCGATCTTCGTCGGCACCTTGTTGGCGACCAGGCCGTCGAGCCAGCCTTCCGCGCCCGGCCCCGTCACTTCGTGCTTGGTGAAAGGCGTCAAATCGATGACTCCGACGTGCCGGCGCAAATGCAGCGCTTCATTGCCCACGTGCTCGAAGTAGTTCGAGCGACGGAAGCTCCATTTGTCGGCGGGCGCAACCCCCGGGGGTGCGAACCAGTTGGCGCGCTCCCAGCCGTAGCGTTGTCCGAACACCGCGCCCATGCGCGCAAGCTTGTCATAGATGGGACTGGTCTTCGCCGGGCGCGCATCGGGCCGCTCTTCATCGGGAAAGTGAATGACGAACACGTTGCGATAAGTTTCTTCGTTCTTCTGCACCACGTAGCGCTTGCTGGTGTACGGACCGTAGCGGCGCGGATCGACGGCCATCATGTCGATGCCCGGCTCGCCTTCGACGATCCATTCGGCCAGCTGCCAGCCCGAGCCGCCGGCGGCCGTGATGCCGAAGCTGTGTCCTTCGTTGAGCCACAGATTTCGCGCGCCCCAGGCGGGCCCGATGAGGGGGCTGCCGTCCGGCGTGTAGGCTATGGGGCCGTTCACGATGTCCTTGATGCCGCAGGTGGCGAGCGAGGGCACGCGTCGCTGCGCGGCCTCGACGTGCGGCAGCAAGCGTTCGAGGTCGCCCTCGAAAAGACTCTTGCCGAACCAATCGGGAACGCCATCGGCGAAGCGCGCGGGCGCACCGGCCTCGTACGGCCCCAAAATCCAACCCATGCGTTCCTCGCGCAGGTAATAGGACTGGTCCGATTCACGCAATACCGCAAGCTCGCGCCCGCCGCTCTGGCGGTAGGCCTTGAGCTCCGGCGACTCGTCATACACGATGTATTGGTGTTCGACGGGAATCGAGGGTACGTTGAGGCCGAACAGACGCCCCGTTTGCCGCGCGTAGTTGCCGGTTGCACACACCACGTGTTCGGCGACGATGTCGCCCTTGTCGGTGGTCAGGTGCCACTCGCCGGAGGGCGTGCGCTTCACGGCGGTGACCTCGGTGTGCTCGTGGATTTCCGCGCCGCGGCTGCGGGCACCCTTGCGCAGCGCCATGGTCAGATCCGCCGGCGCAATGTGGCCGTCGTCGGGATGATAGAGCGCGCCGACGATTCTCGGCGTGCCGGCGCCGTCGCCGAGTTCCACCAGCGGCCATAGCTCGCGTACCTTCGCAGCGCTGATCACCTGGAAGGGGACACCGATGGTATTCGCCGTGCCGCAGTATTTCTGGTATTCGTCCATGCGGTCTCGGCAGGTGGCGAGCCGCAGGTTGCCGGTGACGTGAAAACTCACATCCTGACCGGTCTCGGCGGGGAGCTTCTTGTAAAGATCCACGGAATACTTGTGCAGCTGGCCGACCGTGTAGCTCATGTTGAACAAGGGCAGCAACCCCGCGGCATGCCAGGTCGAGCCCGCCGTGAGTTCGGCCCGTTCCAGCAGCACCACGTCGGTCCAACCTTTCCGGGCGAGGTGGTAAAGGGTGCTGACGCCCACCACACCGCCGCCAATCACCACGACGCGGGCATGAGTCTTCATTCGAGGTCTCCCAACGCAAATGCGTCAGGCAGTGTAGCTAGCGGGCTGCCAAACAAGACGCCAATTGCGACAGCCACTGATGGAAATGCGCCAGGCCGGCGCAATTCCACCGCCCTCCGGGCCTTGAGGGGCCCCTGCCTCGGTCTGAAAAACGACAAGAATATGTCGGAAACGGACAAGAGGGCGCTTCCGATGGCATACTAACGCCGCCCCTTATCCCCTGTTTTGTCTCCCGTGGAGGCCTTCTTGGAATCGCCAGCCTTGCTGCGAAAGTGCAAGTACGCATTTCTGACGTTGCCGAACTATTCCTTGATCGCGGTGGCCAATGCGCTCGAACCGCTGCGCATGGCGAATCGCCTGGTCGGGAAGGACGTGTACGAATGGTCCGTCATCACGATGGACGGCCGCGCGGCCGACGCCAGCAGCGGTCTCAATCTGACCCCGACAGGCGCGCTCGAAAAATTGGGCGCGGTCGACATCCTTTTCGTCTGTGGCGGCATCAACGTGCGGGAAGCCGTGTCGCCCGCGCTGCTGACCGCACTTCGCCGGCTCGCAGACCGGCGCGTGCCCTTGGGCGCCCTGTGCACCGGAGGCTATGCGCTCGCCCGTGCCGGCCTGCTCGACAATTTCAGCGCGACGATCCATTGGGAGAATCTGTCCGCCTTGCGCGAAGAATTTCCCAGGGTCCGGATCAGCGATCAGCTGTTCACCATCGACCGCGACCGCTTCACCTGTTCCGGAGGCACTGCGCCCTTGGATCTCATGCTGAACCTCATTCAGATGAAACTCGGCCCGCGCATCTCGCAGCTGGTGTCGGAGCAGTTCATCGTGGACCGGGTGCGCAAGGACACGGATCGCCAATACATCCCGCTGCGGGCGCAGGTGGGCGTCTCGCACCGCGGGCTCATCCGGGTCGCGCAGCTCATGGAGGAGAACATCGAGAAGCCGCTGTCCCTGGAGCAGATCGCCAAATCCACAGGGCTCTCGCGCCGCCAGATCGAGCGCCTGTTCAGGCGCGATCTGAACTGCGTGCCGAAGCATTACTATCTCGAGATGCGGCTGCGCCGGGCGCGCGAGCTCCTGCTGCAGACCGCCATGCCCATCATGGACATCACGACTGCGTGCGGTTTTCAGTCGCCTCCGCATTTTTCGAAGTGCTATCGAATGCAATTCGGACACCCGCCGAGCGCGGAGCGCAAGATCGGGGACAAACACATCCGCAGCCGCGAGGCCGGCGAGCCCGACGCGGTTGTGACCTGAACCCGCCGCGGCCGTTACCCGGCCGCGCTATTCTGAATTGGCTTCCTTGCCGAAGCGGTAATTGAGGCGAAGGCCATAGACCCGCGGCTCATTCGTCGTCTGGCGCAGGTCGAAGTTGCCGGTGTTGCTGTAGATGATGGCGTTCTTGTCGGTGAGATTGGTGATGAAGAACTCCGAGAGCCAGTGGCCCCCTTCGGGATTCAATCCGACTCGCAGATTCAAGATGCTGTAATCCGGCTGCAGGATCCGGGGAAAGCCGTTGGAGCCCGCGACATGCAGGTCGTTCCACATGTCCCCCTTGTGCGACATGTCGATCTGCGCGTAGCCCTTGAGCCCCGAGGTTGCAGGCAGGGGATGCTCGTAGCGCACGTTCCAGTCCCAGCTGAAGTAGGGCGCGTAGGGCAGCCGCTCGCCGACATTCGGTTCGAATGTGGCGTACTGGCTCGAGACCAGGTGCGAATCGGTATAGCTGCCGGACGCCTGCAGCGACCAGTGCTCGTTCACCTTGTAGTCGACATTCGACTCGAGGCCGTAGACCGTCGCGTTGCCGACATTGGCGTAGAAGCTGCTCGGGGCACAGATGTCCACGTCGTAGATGATGGTCTGCAGGTCTTTCCAGTGCATGAGGTAAGCCGCGCCGTCCCACACCAGATGGCCGTTGAGCCAGGCCGTCTTCCAGCCGAGTTCATAGTTGTTGAGGGTGTCGGGCACGTAGCTCTGCGGCACGCCTTTGTTGTAGCAACCCTGGGGAAATCCCGAATTGGAGCCGCCGTCGCGGAAGCCTTGAGCGAAGTCGGCGTACACCATCGCCTTGTCGGTGATTTTGTAGTTGATGCCGAACTTGCTGTTCCACTTGTTCGATGTATCAATGGTCAGAGCAGGCGTCGTCGGTTGGTACGCGAACTGGCCGAAGGGGGTGTCGTACCGACCGTTGGAATGGAAGTGCACGACCCCGGCTTCCACATTGAGCTTCTTGGTGATGTCGAAGCTGATGTTGGTGAACTCGGTGGTTTGCAGATAATCCGATCGCTCGGTGTAGGCATACCACTGGTTGGCGGGCAGCGACGTTGAGCCCGGCGGCGTGCCGCTGTAGTAGTTGTAGTATTGGAACGCGGGGCTGTTCGTGCGCAGTCCCGGCATGTAGTAGGTGCTGCCGGAGTACTTGTCCACGGTCTTCTCCCAGTACAAACCGACAAGCCAGTGGAAACGTGTACCGGGCTTTGAGGAGAGACGAAGCTCGTTCGACCAACGCTGCGGGTTCGTGTGGTACTCGTAGTACTGAATGGGCGCGTTGCAGCCGGCGTAGGGCCCGGTGCCGTAGACGGGATCGTTCAGGCAGGTAACGCCTTCGTTCGCCCCTCCATGAAAGTTCTGAATGTATTGCGAGTACTCATTCTGCTGTCGGGTGGGCAGCGCCCAGTAGGTGCTGGCGAAGACCAGGTCCCCGATGCCGACATCGCCGTCGAGGTGGAAATCCAGTGTCCGCGCCTCGAAGAGGTGGCCCTCCGGACCGAAGCGCTCGACGGTTCGGGGCGCGAGATTGGGATCCTCGTCCCACGCGCCGATGGTGTGCTGGCGCTGAAAGCTGTAGGTGAGCGTGGCGCTCCACTGATCGTTGAGCACCCCCTTCAAGGCCAGCCTGCCGCCTTCGACGTGTGCGCGGTTGTAATCATTGCGCGCCCACGCGGCATTGTTCGACACGGCGGTGTTGACCCAGGTGCGCGTCGTGAGCTGGTTGTTGATGAAGCCGCCGTGCGAGTCGCTGAACGCCGAAACCCGCAATCCGAGTACATCATCGATGAGGGGAATGTTCAAAAAGCCTTCATAGGTCCAGTTCTGCTGCGCCCCTTGGATCTGGCCGCCGGTGAAATCGATGCCGGCGCTGAACGCCTTCACGTCCGGCTTGTTGGTGACGTAGCGCACGGCGCCCCCCATGGAACCCGCACCGAACGTCGTACCCTGCGGGCCCTTCAGCACTTCGATGCGTTCGATGTCGTAGAGATGCAGGTCGGGCTGCACGCCCTGCCAGCTCAAGGACATGTCGTCGATGAAAAAGCCCGTCAATGAGGTGTTCGAGTAGTTCGGGTTGCTGCCGTCGGACACGCCGCGCATCACGAAGAATTGGGTGCCGGGGCCCTCGCTGATGATGGAAATGGAGGGCACCCTCTGCGCGTAGTCATCGAGTCCCGTGATGCCGAGCTTCTGCATGTCCTTGTTCGTGAAGACATCGATGCTCAAGGGCACGTCCTGAAGATTTTCCTGGCGCTTGCGTGCCGTCACCACGATCTCCTGCAGTCCGGAAACATCCGCGGGCTCGAGCGCCAGCGCGCGCGGCGGCGCGACAGCGAGCGCCGCGGCCACGGCAAGACTGATCTTGGAGGCGGCGGCGGCCCCCCGAGGCAGCGCCTTTATTTTGGGGGAATACGGGACACTGACATTCCGACTTCGTAAACGCATAAGAATCACCCCGGCGGTTTATTGTTCAGGCGCTAGGTCCGCGGTCGTGCGCCTCTCAGATCATCCTTTGTGCGGGCATCGGTCGTCAACCCTCGGGCGGCGTCCGTCCGCATCGTGGGACGAGCCTGCATCACGCAAGGTGCGCAAAGCGCTGCAGGCTTTGCCCAAGCGCCTCCCGCAACGGTTGAAGCTCCTTCTCGAAGTGCCTCCAGTGGCCGACGCCCGAGGTGTAGATCGGCTGGCGCACCTGTTCGGCGCTTGCGGTGCGCACGGCCCGCCGTGTCCGGTGAAATGAGAGACAGGCCTCTTCGAATGGCAGCCGGCAGAAATCGAGGAGCCGGCGGATGTTCGCCTCCGGGTCGCGCACCAGCTCTTCGTACTGGACATGCAGCACCTTGCCCGGCAGCACGGCATCCCAGTGGTCCATCAGCGAGAGATAGCAGCGGTAGTAGCGGCCCAAATCCTCGAGATCGTAGCTGAAGGTCTGCCCCTCGGCGAAGTGCTGCTTGAAGGTGCTGAAACAGCTGTCCATGGGGTGGCGGCGCGCGTCGATGATGGTCGCGCGCGGCAGCATCGCATGTATGAGCCCTATGTGGCTGAAGTTATTCGGCAGCTTGTCCGTGAAGTGTTCACGCCCCGTGCGCAGCGGCTGGGTTTCATCGAGATAGCGGCCGCCCAGCGCGGTGAACAGCCCGCCGGGGGCGGTGCCGACCGCTTCGGGGTAGCCGTCGCGGCTTGCATCCATGTCGTCGAACTGGTGGGTGATGTTGATGATGTTGGGCAGTTCCATGGTGCCCTCGACGCGGGAGTGGCTGGCGAGAATTTGTTCCACCAGCGTGGATCCCGAGCGCGGCAGGCCCACGATGAAGATCGGCGCCGTGCTCGGGTCCCCGGTGCCGGCGTGGCCGGCAAAGAAGGCGGCGTCGAAGAAAGCGCGAATGCGTGTCGTGCGGCGCTCGAAATGCGCGACGTCGAATGGCGCGTCGAGGCGCCGCAGGGCATTGCCGCGGGCATAGTGCGCAAAGGCGTGGGGGTACTGCTGCCGCTGTTCAAAGGCTTTCCCCAGCGCGAAATGCAGCTGCGCCGCATCGGAACGCCCGCTCTGATCGTTCTCGAGCAGATGCCGCATGGCCGAGACTTCGGCATCGCTGAAGAAATAATTCTTCAGGTCCGCAAGGCTCCAGTAGGCCTCTCCGATGCGGGGGTCCATGGCGAGCGCGGCCTTGTACGCGGCTTCGCTCTCGTCGCGCCGTCCGAGGGTCTTGTGGATGTGGCCTATGGTCATCCGCAGCCGAACTTCCTCGGGCTTGAGCCGCGCCGCCTGTTCGTAGGCCTCGAGCGCCTCCGTCTGGCGCATGAGCCGTGTCGACACTGCGCCGATCGTGATCCAGCTCTGCGGGTTCTCCGGCTCGATCTTGATCAGATAACGCGCAGCCGCTTCCGCCTCCGTGAGGCGTCCGAGCACCATGAGCGCCTGCCCGAGTCCCCGCCACGCGAGAGGATTGTGCGCGGACTGTTGCAAGGCGTGCCGCAGGAGGCGCTCCGCATCGCCGGGTTTGTCGGCGGCGAGGGAGAGTGCCGCAAGACCGCAGAGCGCGGCCACGTGACTCGCATCTTCCTGCAGGATCTTGCGAACGATCTCCTCGGATTTCTTCCGATCGTCGGCCACGAGCGCCGCGGTCGCCTCTTCAATGCGCTGCCGCGCAGGATCGGTGAGCCGCGCACGCTCGAATGCGAGTCGCGCGTCCGCATATTGCCCGAGTTCGACCAGCGCATCCCCGTACGCAAGCCATGCCAGATGGTGATGTGGGGTCTTCTCCAGCACCCGCCGCACTTCCTCGCGTGCCCGCGCCGGATGTCCATCGCGCCGGTAAGCGCGCGCAAGATCCACGCGCGCGTCCGCAAAATCGGGTACGCGGGCGAGCAGCCGTTCGAGCGTGGCGACGCTCTCGGGGACCTTGTCCTGCGCCAGCAGGGCGGCGCCGAGCATCCACAGGCAATTCATCTCACCCGGGAACCGTGCCTCGAGCGTGCGCAGATGGCGCTCCGCGGTGGCGGCGCGGCCGGCACGCAGCGCTGCACGTGCTTCGGCCAGGCTCTGCGCGAAGGCGGCATGCGGTCTCTGCGCGCGTTCAATCATGAATGGGCCGTGATCGGAGGCTGCGATTGAGAAAAATCGAGCCTACCATAGGAATGCGTCGCGCCGCCGCTACCAAGCCTGTTGAACGTTTGATCAGCGTCGCCGCACCGGCTGTTGACAGCCATCACCCCGGCGGGACATGATCTTGAGGCCTCCAGTGCACGTGCCTGCGTGCCCGATCCGGAGGCGGCTCAAAGCCGCCGATAACATGGGGATGATTCGATGCACATGACTGCAGGGCGGACGGACTTGAAGGTGCGCTTGCCCAGGCGACGTGATCAGGCTTGCTGCGGGATTGCTGCTGGCGCTCATCGCGCTGCAGGCAATGGCCGCCGACGGCGCGGACCAGGGGCGCCGAATGCTGGCGCCGGACGACTTCTACCGTGTCCTCGATGTGAGCGATCCCCATGTGTCGCCGGACGGATTGTGGGTTGCGTACGTGGTGACGGCCAATGACCGTGAAGCCGACGAGGCGAAGAGCGCGATCTGGATGGCGAGCTGGGACGGCGCGCAGCGGTTGGCGCTCACCTCCGCGGCGGAGGGCACGGGTAAACCCCGGTGGAGCCCGGACGGCCGCTATCTTGCATTCATTGCGACCCCCGCGGGTAGCGACAGGGGCCAGATCATGGTGCTGGATCGCCGCGGCGGCGACGCCCGGCCGCTGACCCGGGTCAGCGGCGAAATCGGCGAATACGCATGGGCCCCGGACGGCAAGCGTCTCGTATACACGATGACGCCCGGCGATTCGGGCTCGGCGCCCAAACCCATCGTGATCGACGCGATGCATTTCAAGCAGGACGAAGAAGGATATATCGGCGCCGGACACGCACGGCATCTGTACTCCTTGGACGTCGACAGCAAACGCATCGAGCAACTGACCGCCGACCCCGAATTCAACGAGGATCTGCCGGTCTGGTCTCCCGATGGCCGGCGGATCGCGTTCGTCCGGACGCACGAACACGGTGCCGATCAGGACGGGCGCGAAGACATCGACGTCATGGACGTCCTTCCGGGGGCCATTCCAAGCCGCATGGCGCGCCCCTATGCGCCCAACACGCAGAGACTTGCGTGGAGCCCCGACGGCTCGCTGATTGCCTATCTGCAAGGTCTCGAACCGAAGTTCAATGCCTACATGCAGGACCATCTCGCCGTGGTGCCGTCCGGCGGGGGCGTGTCCCGCCCCTTGACGGACAAACTCGATCGTGCCGTGACGTCGTTCGCGTTCGCGGCGGACTCTGCATCCATCATGATCACGGTGGAGGACGATGGTACGGGATATCCGGCACGCATCGATGTGGCGCGCGGCACCGTCTCTCGCGAGGGTGCCTCCGGATCGTTCGTCGTTTCTGCGTTGTCATCGGCGGCCGGCCACACGGCGCTGCTCGAATCGAGCGACGGCGCGCTCGCGGAGGTGTATGCGCTCGAGGACGGACGTCTGCGCAAGCTCACCGCCCACAACGACGCTTTCCTCAATGAGCTCTCGCTCGGCCCCGTGGAGGACATACGATTCAAGAGCCCGGATGGCGCCGAGATTCACGGGATCATGATCAAGCCGCCGTCTTTTGTTGCGGGGCGAAGGTATCCGACCCTGTTGTGGATCCACGGAGGCCCGAATGGTCAGGATGAACATTCGCTGGTCCTCGACGGCTATCAATTCGAGCCGCAGATGTTTGCGGCCAGGGGCTTCGTCGTCCTGAGGGTCAATTATCGCGGCGGCAGCGGGCGCGGCGTGGCATTCGCGAAGAGCATATTCGCCGACTGGGGTCACAAGGAAGTCGTGGATCTGCTCGCCGGCGTCGACTATCTGGTCGGGCGCGGCATCGCCGACGCGGATCGGCTTGCCGTGGGCGGCTGGAGCTATGGGGGCATCCTGACCGATTACACGATCGCGAGCGACCGCCGTTTCAAAGCCGCGATCAGCGGCGCGGGCAGCGCCGATCAGCTGGCGACCTTCGGCAGCGACGAATATGTCCTCCAGTACAACAATGAGCTGGGACCGCCGTGGCGCAATACGGCACTGTGGCTCAAGGTGTCATATCCCTTCTTCCATGCGGACCGGATTCATACGCCGACCTTGTTCGTCGGCGGAGACAAGGACTTCAACGTGCCCATTGTCGGCGGCGAACAGATGTATCAGGCGCTGCGCACGCTCGGAGTGCCCGCGCAACTCGTTGTCTATCCGGGTCAGCATCATGTGTTCACGCGCCCCAGCTTCGTGAAGGACCTGGCCGATCGCATGGCGGCGTGGCTCGACCGCTTCATTCAACCCGCTGCGGGAAGCCCCTAACGCCAAACGCTTGCAGCTTGAGTCACGGCGCGGGCATGCGCGCGGTCACGACGGCGTCTCCCACGGTCCCATGGATGGTGGCGGCCGCGGTGGCGGCGCCCTCGGGCCATTCGACTCTGATCTCGCCCTTCTGGCCGTCGGCCGCGGTGAAGTGCAGTGACGCCCGCACGACGCCGACGCGGCCGGCGGGCTTTTCGATCGTTCCGCCGACCGCCAAGTCTTCGGTCCACCGGACGTCCGTCAACTCCACATGCCTCGAGGTCGCGCCGCTCGCGACGCGAAAACTTCCGCCCCGCAAACCCGTGCCGTCTCCTGTGGAATTGCCGCCGAGACGGGCCAGGACGTCGCCGGCGGTTTGCACCGCCGCGCTGACCCAGCGCCTCTGTGCCGCATCTGCCTGATTGCCCGCAGCCTCGACGGCGGGCTCGAGTTGCGCGGCGTGCAGGACGAAGCGCGGCACGAGGCGCAGCGGCGGCACTCTCGCGGCACACGCCGTGTCGCCGGGCGTCAATGTCTCGACGAATCGGCGCACGATTTGCGCGGCGCAGGCGCTGCGTGCGCGCGGCAGCGCATTGACGTGGAAGCTGTTGGCGATGAGGATTTGGGTGCCGTGCTTGAACGCGGCGGCCACCGCGGCGCCGTCGGCCATGGTGGTGATGCTGTCGAGTTCACCCGAAATGATCAGCGCCGGAACATCGGGGAACTCTGCGTCCGCGGCAACCACGTGGGACGCCGGATGGCTCGACGGCGCAACCGGCCATTCGACGCATTGATCGAGAAAGCTGTAGTCGAGCGGCATGCCGCGATATTCGTCGATCGTGAAGGGTGCATAGGTGTCGGGCAGTGCGCGCCCGCGTGCGGCGAGGGCGCGATCCCGATCCGCCGTGCGAAGCGCGGGCGCGAGGCGCATGTCGAAAATCTGCGGCGGATCCTGGCACATGACGGCGGCCGCGAGCCCGGCGCTCCACTTCGCGGGGTCCGCAGCCGGATCGCGCGAATCCACCGCGCTGATCGTTTCCGCCATGAGGCGGAGCAACGGCAGCCGGTCGCCGCCCGTAAACGCTCTCGCAGCTGCATCGAGCTCGCGAACCGTGGCGAATGCCGGCGCGCCGGCAAACATAACGGTGGCGAGGTGCGGGGCATCGGCCGTGAATTCCCGCTGCCTGCCGTCGCTGTCGGCGGCGCGGGCCGGGAAGGGACTCGAGCGCAGTTCTTCCAAGACCGGTTGGATGCGCCCGATGGCGCTGCCGGGAATTTTCGCGCAGGGTTCGAAGCGCCGGCATGCTACGTCGAATTTGTGACGCATGGCCGGCGCATAGCTCGGATACCACGGGTAGTCCGGACCGTTCGTGGGATAGGCGCCATCGAGCACAACGGAGCGCAGGACATTCGGGTGCCGTATCGCGAATACCTGCTCGAAGTAGGTTCCGTAGGAATCGCCGTACAAATCGATCCGGCGGATGTTGAGGGCCTCGAGAATCGCAGCCAGGTCGTCGGCGGCGTACGCGGTGCTGTAGAGCGGCGCGCTGTCGCTCAAACGCCTGCCGCAACCGGCCACCAATTCGATGGTCCATTCCTTCGCGGTCTGCAGCTCGCGGCAATCGATGGCGCCCGAATGCCCGGTGCCGCGATTGTCCATCAGCAGCAGGTCGTTGCGCCGCCGCAGCGGTTCGAACAGGGCGAGATAATCGCCGCGTGACCCGGTGGCGGGATAGCCGGGTCCGCCTTCGGTGGCGACCAAGGTTCCGGCAGGTTCATCCCGGCCGGAATGCGGATAGAACTCGAAATGGATCGAGATTCTTCCCGGCACCGCCCCGGTGGGATCCAGCGGGCGATCGAGTTTGCCGCAATAGGCGGGGACCGACGAACACGGCCGCAGCTCGATCGATCCCATCAGAAACGGCCGGCGGGCGGACTGAGGCGGGGCGTCGTCGCCCCATCCCACGGAGTCAATACCGCTCAGAGCGAACACTGCACACGCCGCCAACGCCACCGGCGCGCCTCTGCGGCGCTGAATGGCTTCTCGTTGCTCGCCCGCCATGGGCGCAAGTCTACGCATTCGCGGCGCTGTCGTATATGTCGTAAAACATGTCGCGTCGGGGCATAGGCGCGCGATGGAATATTGCTATCGTGGCGGCATCCGAAGAACCAGGACTGCCTCATGACCGCGCGCGATGCCATGCTCGATCGACTCCGGGGACGCAATCTGGAGACCGCCCTGGAAAGAGAATTTTACTGCAGTCCGCAGGATTACCAAGTCGACCTGGACATGATCTGGTATCGCGACTGGCTGTTCGTGGGCCACGACTGCGAAGTGCTGAATCCGGGAAGCTATCTGACGGTGCAGATCGGCGAGTATCCCGTCGTCGTCGTGCGCGACCGCGACGGCGCCTTGCGCGCCTTCCACAACACCTGCCGGCATCGCGGTTCGAGAATCTGCTCCGCAGAGCGGGGGACTGCGCCGCGTTTGGTATGTCCCTATCATCAATGGACGTACGCGCTCGACGGCCGCTTGATCGCGGCACGGGACATGGGGGGCGATTTCGACAAGTCCCGGCATGGACTCAAGCCCGTGCACTGCGCGAGCGTGGGCGGTTACATTTGGGTTTGTTTGGGGAGCGCTGCGCCGGACTTCGAGCCGATTCGGCGACACCTCGAACCCTACCTGCTGCCCCACAAGCTGCATCAAAGCAAAATCGCGTTCGAATCGACCATCATCGAGAAAGCCAATTGGAAACTGGTCTGGGAGAACAATCGCGAGTGCTATCACTGCGCCGCCAATCATCCGGAACTGATCAGGACATTCCCGGAAGATCCGACCGCGACCGACGGCGAAGGCGCCGAGTCGAACCCGAAAACAGCCGCAAAATGGCGGCATTGGGAGTCGATCGGGCTGCCGAGCAAATTCAGCATCTCCGCCAACAACCAATATCGCACCGTGCGCACGCCGTTGCTCGAGGGAGCCGTCAGCTTCACCATGTCGGGCAAGGCGGCGGTGCGCCGGCCGCTCGCGGATTCCGTCGCGGATCCGGACATCGGCACATTGCTGATGTTCCACTTTCCGACGACGTGGAATCACGTGCTCGCCGACCACGCCATTTCCTTTCGCGTATTGCCGGTCAGTCCGACCCAGACGCAGTTGACCACCAAATGGCTGGTGCATCGCGACGCCGTCGAAGGGGTGGACTACGACCTTGGGGAACTGACCAAGGTCTGGCTGGCCACGAACGCGGCCGACACACGCAACTGTCAGGAAAATCAAATCGGCGTGAATTCACCGGCCTATGATCCGGCGCCGTATTCCCCGGTGCACGAGGCCGGGGTGACTCAGTTCGTGCACTGGTATTGTTCGCATCTTGAGGGCAGACTGACGGAAGATGCGCAGTAGATTCAATTGATAGACGCGTGAATGCGCTCCCCGGCGCTTCCATGAGGTATTCGGCGTGGTCGCTGCTGCGCGGTGCGGTGTCGGGGCAGCGGCACTGGCCGGCCGCCTGGCGCGATGCGGCCCCCCGGCAGAACTATGACGTCGTCATCGTGGGCGGGGGCGGCCACGGGCTGGCTGCCGCCTACTATCTTGCGAAGAACCACGGCGTCACGCGTGTGGCGGTACTCGAGCGGGGGTGGATCGGCGGCGGCAATACGGGACGCAATACCACGATCGTGCGTTCGAATTATCTCTATCCGGAAAGCGCGCGCTTGTACGACTTTTCCCTCAAGCTCTACGAGGGACTCTCGCAGGCATTGAATTTCAACATCATGCTGAGCCAGCGCGGCTTGGTCATGCTCGCCCACAGCCGCCACGACCTGGACGCGATGTCGCGCTGGGCCAATGCCATGCGCATGAATGGAATCGCGGCGGAACTGCTGACGCGAGAAGAGGTCGGCAAACTCGCTCCCGCCCTCGACCTCTCGCCGCAGGCGCGGCTGCCCGTACTCGGCGGATTCACGCAGCGGCGAGCCGGTACCGCACGGCATGACGCGGTCGCCTGGGGCTACGCGCGGGCCGCCTCCGCGCTGGGCGTGGACATCATTCAGAACTGCGAGGTCGTGGATTTCGTCAAGGAAAACGGCCGGGTCTCGGGCGTCGACACGAACCGAGGACGCATACGCGCCGATAGGGTCGCCATTGCGGCGGCGGGGCACAGTTCGGTTCTGGCCAAGCTCGCCGGCTTCAAGCTGCCCGTGACCAGCTACGCCTTGCAGGCCATGGTGACCGAACCCATCAAGCCCCTGCTCGACACCGTCGTCCTCTCCCCCGGCACCGGAGCCTACGTGAGCCAGTCGGACAAGGGCGAAATCGTGATGGGTGCCATGCTCGATTTGTTTCCTTCGTATGCGCAGCGCGGCAGCTTTGCGGTGAAGCAGGCGATCATCGCAGCGATCCTGGAGTTGTTCCCGTCCTTCAGCCGCTTGAATCTGATGCGTCAGTGGGCAGGCATCGTCGACGTGGTGCACGATTCGAGCCCGATCATCGGTCCTACGCCGATTCCCAATCTCTATATCAATTGCGGCTGGGGCACGGGCGGCTTCAAGGCCATTCCCGTGGGCGGATGGACCCTCGCTCACGTGCTGGCCAACGGCCGAAACCACCCCTTGGCAGAGCCATTTCAACTCGAGCGGTTCGTCACCGGCCGCCTGATCGACGAAGCCGCGGCGTCGGGAATTGCGCACTGATGATGCAAATTCCCTGCATACACTGCGGTCTGCGCGACGAAAGTGAGTTCACGTGCGGGGGCAGTGCGCACATGGCGCGGCCGGGGCTCGATGCGAGCGATGAGACCTGGGGTGGCTATCTCTATTTTCGCGAGAACCCCAAAGGGCTGCATCTCGAGCGCTGGCGCCATACGTACGGCTGCGGACAGTGGTTCAATCTGGCGCGCAATACCGTCACCCATGACATTCTGTCCGTGTACGCCATCGCGGATCCGCCACCCTCATGACCGCGTCGCGTTTGGCAGAGCCATTCGGAACGCGCCTCGACCGGTCGAAGCGCCTGTCCTTCCAATTCAACGGCCGCACCTTGAGCGGTCATCCCGGCGATACCCTCGCCTCGGCGCTGCTCGCCAACGGGGTTCAGTTGGTGGGGCGAAGCTTCAAGCTGCATCGGCCGCGGGGCATCTACTCGTGCGGCGTCGAGGAGCCCAATGGTCTCGTCGATCTGGGCGGGGGTGCGGCGAGAACTCCGAATATGCGTGCCACCCTGGTCGATCTCTACGAAGGTCTGGTCGCCGAAAGCGTCAATTGCTGGCCGAGCGTGGGCTTCGATTTGGGGGCCCTCAACAATAAAATGGCTGCGCTGCTGCCGGCAGGCTTCTATTACAAGACGTTCAAGTGGCCCACCTGGCATCTGTACGAACCGGCGATCCGCCGCATGGCGGGGCTCGGCAGGGCCTCCGGCGAGGCGGATCCTGATCGTTACGAAGAAGCCTCGGCACGGACGGATGTGCTGGTGGTGGGCGGCGGTCTTGCGGGCTTGAGCGCCGCGGTGGCCGCGGCGGAGGCGGGCGCGGATACGCTCCTGCTCGCGAGCGGCCCGGTGTTCGGAGGGGCCTTGGCCTGGCGCGCGGATTCCGACGTCGGCGATCTGATCGCGCGCGCGCAGCGCTGCGGGGTGCGCCGGATGACCCGCACCCTGGCATTCGGCGTCTACGATCACAATCTCGTGTGCGCGCGCGAGGCCCTGGCGCCTATGCCGGGGCGCGGCGCGAAGGGCGTGCTGCGCGAGCGGCTGTGGAAGATCCGCGCGCGCGCCATCATTGCCGCCGCCGGGGCGCTGGAGCGCCCGATGATTTTTCCGAACAACGATCGCCCGGGCGTGATGCTGGCGAATGCCGCCGACAAGTATGCTCATGCGTTCGGCGTTGCGTGCGGCCAGCGGGTGATCATTGCGGCCAACAGCGATTCCGCCTACGACGCCGCCAGGTCGCTGCGCTCCGCCGGCGTGGATGTGGTGGCCGTGGTCGATCGGCGTCCGCACACGGACATCGGCGCCCAAGCCGCGCACGTGCGCACATTCGCGGGGGCCGGCATCGCCGAAGTGCGCGGCAAGCGGAGTGTACGGAGCTGCACGGTGATTTCGCCCGACACGGACGGCGCGCGGCCCGAACGTTTGGAATGCGACTTGATCTTGAGCGCGGGGGGCTGGGTGCCGACGGTGCACATGCATTCTCAAGCCGGCGGAAAACTGCGCTGGTTGGACGAGTCCGCGATGTTCGTGCCCGATGGCGCGGCGCCCGGCTTATGGAGCGCGGGCGCCTGCGCGGGAATATTCAACCGCGACACGGCGATGAATCACGCCGCGGAGCTCGGATCCGCTCTGGCGCGCGGAACCGGCGCGCCGTCTGCTGCAGCGGGCGGCGCCGGCCGGTGCCTGGCGGCCACCCATCTGTCCGGTGTAACCGGAAAGCAGTTCGTGGATCTGCAAAACGACGTCTGCACGGCGGATGTCGGTCTCGCGGCCCAGGAGAATTATCGGTCGGTCGAGCACCTGAAGCGTTATACGACCACCGGCATGGGCACCGACCAAGGCAAAACCAGCAACATCAATGCGCTCGTGTTGATGGGTGAATTCACGGGCCGCGAGCCCGCCATGGTGGGTACCACCAAATTCAGGCCGCCGTTCGCGCCGGTCGCCCTCGGGCTGCTTGCCGGCCGGCGCGTGGGCGCCTTGTACCGGCCGCTCAAGCATCTTCCAGCGCACGAATGGCACCGCGAGCGCGGTGCGCTGTTTGAGCAATTCGGCAACTGGGTTCGCCCGGCCGCTTACCCTAAGGCCGGCGAGACGCTGGAGGGCGCCGCGCAGCGGGAGGCCGGCGCAGTGCGACGATCTGCCGGCTTGCTCGACGGCTCGCCTCTCGGCAAGCTCGAGATATACGGACCGGACGCGGCACATTTTCTGGATCTCATGTACGTGGGCACGATGTCGAACTTGAGTCCGGGGCAGGCACGCTACGGACTCTTGCTGAATGAAAACGGCATCGTCGTCGACGACGGCATCGTCGCGCGGCTCGGACCTCAGCAATACTGGATCAACACCACCAGTGCGGGAGTCGAGCGCACGGCCGCGGCATTCGAGGAATGGCTGCAGTGTGAGTACACCCAATTGCGCGTGCTGGTGACGCCCGTGACGTCCCGCTGGGGCAACGTCACCGTGGCCGGTCCTCGCGCGTGGGATTGGCTCTTCTCCGTGGGCCTTGATGCTGCGTTGGCGCCGGGCGCGATGAAGCACATGACCTTGTCCGAAAGCTCCTGGGAGGGCATTGCGCTGCGCGTGCTGCGGGCGAGTTTCAGCGGCGAACTGGGATACGAGATCAATCTTCCTGCGGACGAGGTAGCCGGGCTGCTGACGCGGCTGTGGGAGCGGGCGCCCGAATTCGCGGCGGTGCCTTACGGTATCGAAGCGCTCGAGATATTGCGTACCGAAAAAGGCTACATCCACATCGGTACCGACACCGACGGCACGACGTTACCGCAGGACATTGGGCTGGCACGCGGGATCGAACGAAAGGCGGCGAATTTCGTGGGGCGCCGTTCGCTGCTTCGACCGGCGGCGCGCGACCCGGAGCGCTTTCAATTGGTGGCGCTGACACCGGTCGATGGGCGCACCCGGCTGCCAGTGGGCGCGCAGATTGCGGCAGGTGCGCCGCCGACGATGACCGAAGGCCACGTGACCTCCAGCTGCGTAAGCCCGGAACTCGGGCGCCCGGTCGCTCTCGGCATGTTGTCGCGCGGTGCGCAGCGTCTCGGAGAGAGGATCCGGGTGCACCACTTGGGCACCGTGACCGAGGCCGAGGTGGTCAAGGCGCCGTTCATCGATCCGTCCGGGGCTCGTCTGCGTGGATAGTTCGGCGACCGGTTCCTGGAAAATCGAAGCGGATGGCCTGCGCGTCGCCGCGCGCCTCGGATGGCACGGTGCTTCATTGCGCCATTTCACCCGCGACGGCATGTTTGCCACGGCGGTGCGCGATGGCATCGGGCAGTCGCTGCCCCTGCCGCTGCAAGCCGTGGCCTTCAGCCCGCCCGCCCACGACGCGCAGGCCGTGCTGGCGTGGCGCAGTCCCACCGAGACGCTCTTCCTTTGCAGCAGCAGCGCGGTATTCGCTCAAGTCGAACGGCGGCTTGCCGACGCGGCGGATGGCTGCATGGTGGATCAGACGGGCGGCATCTCGATGGTGGAAGTGCAGGGGCGCAGAGCCTTCGATCTGCTGCAGCGGATTGGCGGCCGGGCGGGCATCCCGGCTTTAAGCGAAGCGCGCGGCAGCCGAATGGCCGAAGTGCACGTGCTCACCGCCTGCATCCAACCCGGGGAGTACCTATTGCTCGTCGAGCGCGTGTACGCCGCTCATCTGGCCGGATGGGTGCGCGCGACCGCCGCGGACATGGGCTGAACGGCCGTCACAGCGAGTGTTGGTCGTGTTGACGGGCGGATGCCTGCGTCTTGGCGAATTCCGCAATCTTGTGATCGACGGGTTCGTCCACATCCGCAAGCCACTTTTCGATGTTTTCGGCCACATCTTGTATGGGGGTGGGCGGATTGAACTCCGTCAGGGACAGCCGCCCGAGCCGCAGATACCCGGCCGTTGTCGAGAGCCCGATCATGGTGAACGCCTCTTCAGCCTCGCGCAGCTGAGGAACCGCCCGATCGCGCAGCTGCTCCGAAAGGGAATGATTCCTCGCGGCCGCCCAAAACTCGCACGCGACGAACAAAACGCGGTCGGCTTGCGAAACCTGGGCAGATCCGGTCGTCGCGCTGATGAGCACGTCCAGCAATCGTGCGCTCGTGTCCGGCTCGTGTCCGTCCCAATCAGCGGGTGTGTTCTTGTCGTGCAACGGCGCACCTGGCTCGTCAGATGTATTGGGTTCCTTGGACGTCAAATATACCTTCATCCATCGCCGACGGCGCTTCCGTCGCCGATGCCGCCGCGCTGCGACGTGATCATGATCCCATCGCCTGAAAATTTTACAAATGTCGCGCTATGCCGACAGGCGGCAGATTCGCGCCGCACTCTGCATTGCAGAGTAAGCGCAAATGAGTTGCCGGTAAATAGGGCGCGGCGCGTGGCTGCCATCATCGTAGATGTTCTGTTCGCTATCAGACATAACTTCTGCGGGTTTTCCTGCATATGGCATGACGGCGCGGGCCGGTTTCATGGCTGAAATGGCGGAAATCTCGCCATGGCTTCCAAGTCGCCGAGCTCCTGATCGTTGCGCACGTAGAGACGGCTTGCATCGCGGAGGGGTTGAAAGTCCCAAGGCGTGTATCTTCCCACGCGCAAGGCGCCGTACACGAGATGGCGTCGCTGTTGACTCGCGATGACCTCCGCATGCAGGGCCGGAATGTCCCAGCGCCGCAGCGCCTCGCTGCGGAATTCTTGAACGCGGGCAGCGTGCTCGGGAGCCGCCGCGAGATTTCGCAATTCGTCCGGATCGGCGAGCAAGTCATAGAGCTGATCGGGGTCGGCCGGACTGTGCACGAATTTGTACCGCCCGCGTTTGATCATCAGGAGGGGCGATATCGCACCTTCGGCGAGATATTCGCCGAAGACCTCGTCCCTCGCGGCTTCTCCCGCGAGCTGCGCCCTCAGGCTGCCGCCATCGAGGGGCATTGCGTAATCGGCGCAAACGGCTCCGCCGAGTTCGCACAGAGTGGGAAGAATGTCGACCAGCGATGCGGAGCCCGCCACGCGATGCGGAGCAAAGCGGCGCGGCGCATGCACGATCAGCGGAATCCGGCACGCCGGCTCGAAGAAGCTCATTTTGTACCACAGACCGCGCTCGCCCAGCATGTCGCCGTGGTCTGCGAGCAGCATCACGATGGTGTCGTCGGCGAAGCGGGCTTCGGCGAGCGCCGCGAGAAGTGCGCCGATCTGATCGTCGACATACGATACCGCGCCGTAATAGGCACGCCGCGCGGCGCGGATTTGCGCATGCGTCACCGGTTGCAGGTCGAGTCCGCAGACGTGACGCAGGCGCCGCGAATGCGGATCGAGCTCATCGGCACCCATGCTGACCCGCGGCATGTCGATCTGCACGTCGGCATAGCGGTCCCAGTAGTTCTGGGGGATCACGTAAGGATCGTGGGGATGGGTCATCGATGCCACGAGGCAGAACGGGCGCCGATCCCTGGCCCGGGCCATGTCGAACAGCTTCTGCCGCGCGCTGGCGACGACATCGTCGTCGAAATCGATCTGATTCGTACGTGTGCAAGGCCCGGCCTGGGTGACGGAATCCATCGTGTGATACCAGCTCGGCCGGTGCTCGAAACGGGTCCAGTCGGGCGTCCATCCGAAATCCGCCGGATAAATGTCGGTCGTGAGCCGTTCCTCGAATCCGTGCAGCTGATCCGCGCCGCAGAAGTGCATTTTGCCGCTCAGCACGGTCTGGTATCCGGCGCGCCGCAGATAATGCGCGAATGTCGGGACCTGCGCGGGAAATTCCGCGGCATTGTCGTAGGCGCCGATGGCCGAAACTTGCCGTCCCGACAGGAACGAAAACCGCGACGGCGCGCACAGCGGGCTGTTGCAATAGAACGAATCGAAGACCACGCCGGAGGCCGCCAACCGGTCGATGTGCGGCGTCTTGGCGGTCTTGTTTCCATAGGCGGGCAGGGCGCGCGCCGTGAGCTGATCCGCCATCAAGATCAAAAAGTTCGGACGGTCAGGCACGTGGTTCTCCCTTGGTTCAAATGTAGCCCGGCGACCTCGGCCCCCGAGGGTCAGGGGTTGCGCGGCTGCCTCAAGAATGGGATCGCGATCATGGCAACTCCCGCCGCCATCATCACATACCAGGCAGGTGAATAAATCGAGCCCCCCGATCGCTGCGTGAGCCACGTCAGGATCATCGGAGCGAATCCACCGAACAACGTGAACGCCCCGTTGTACACCAAGGACATTCCCGTCGATCGCACGCCGGTCGGAAAGATCTCCGACAGCGCCGCGGGAGCGACGCCGACGAAGCTCGCGACCAGAATGCACACGATCGACTGGACGATGATGAGCGTCGACAGGGTGGGATCGGCTTTCAACCACAGGAACAGCGGCAGCGCCGAGACGAAAAGCAGCGCCGCGCTCAGGAACAGGCTCCGGCGCCGGCCGAGCCGATCCGACAGCGACCCGAACCAGATGCATCCGATGACGAAAGGGACGTTGCCTATCAGCGAGGCGCCGAAGGCTTGTTGGGCGCTGAAACCGAATGTCTCCCGGTGCTGAACGTAAGTGGGCAGAAATATCATCAGCACGTACACCGCGACCGCCCATAACACTGCGACGCAAAGACCGATGAAGAGTTCGCGTCCGTGATCGCGGAAGATCTCGAAGAGAGGCGCCTTGCGGGCGCCCATGTCCGCGGCGCGGCGCACCGTCTCGGCTTGAAAAGCCTCGGTTTCATCCAAGGTGCGCCGCAGATACAAGCCGACCGGCGCGATCGCGAGGCCGAGCACGAAGGGAATCCGCCAACCCCAGGCCTGCACTTCCGAGGCGCTCAATATCGCCGTGACCGAGAATGCCGCCAGAGCGCCCAATATGTTGGACATTCCCATGCTCGCCTCAAGCCATGAGGCAACCCGGCCCCGCTGCTTCGGATCCGCGCTCTCCAGCAGGTACGCCGTAGCACCTCCGACTTCGCCGCCGGCCGAAAATCCTTGCAGCACGCGGCCGAGCAGAAGCAGCACCGGCGCGCCGATTCCGATTGAGGCGTACGTGGGAGAAAACGCGATGATGCCCGTGCCCGCGGCCATCAACAGGATGGTCATGGTGAGCGCCGCCTTGCGCCCGGCCCTGTCGCCGAAGTTTCCGATGAGCACGGCGCCCAGGGGGCGGACGACGAACCCAAGACCAAAGAACAGGAACGTCTTGATCCGGCCGGTGTTCGCATCATCGCCGGGAAAAAAATTGCCGGCAATGTAGCCGGCGAACAAGGCGTACACCGTGAAGTCGTACCATTCCAGCATGTTGCCGATCGAGGTTGCAACGATCGCCCGGGTCTTGCTGGACAACGCGATGGTCTACAGCGTCGGATGAACGGGGCTGAATACGGGGGCGAGGAAATATCGCCTGGCAAGCACTGCATATCCCGGGTACACGAAGTTTCCATTGCCCGCCAGGAGTTCGCGCCGATTTTCCCGATAGAACCGCGGAATCTCGTACCACGGCATCGTGGGCCTCAAGTGATGCACGACGTGTATATTGTTGTAAAGATACAGCACGCCGAACAGCGCATTGGATTCGACCGAAGCGGTTCTCTCCTGGGAGTTCACGGCGGCGCGGTGCTCGGTGAAGGCGCGCAGCAACCCCAAGCTCAAGCCCGGATAGGCCACCAGCAGACAGTATTGCCACCAGGGGAATCCGCAGACTCCGGATATGAACCAGAAGAGAAGCGCGACTGCCGCCGCATGCACGGCCCAATGAGGCAAATGGCTGTAGTCGCCCTGGCGGACCCGGCGTGTCTCCTTGCTGACGAGACTCCACAAGCGCAGCAGCGGACCAATCAACAGCCGCCCGGCCATGGTTTGATTGAAATTCAGCAAACCCCGTCTGATCGGTCCCATGCGCGCCCAATCCGCCTGAAGTACGTAGTACGACTCGGTGTCGACCCCGGGAACGGTCAGGTTGACGTCGCGATGATGCGTCGTATGGCTCTTGCGATACAGCGGATAGGGGAACCACAGCCCCAGGGGCGGAAACACCACCGCGAAACGCAGCCACGCGGGAACTCCCCGAAACGAATGGATGGCTTCATGCTGCAGCGAGAAATGCCATGCGATGAGGTAGGCGCCCACAGGCATGATGACCCACCATGGCAGCACGGCGTTGAACCACACCAAAAGCATCCACGCGCCGTACAGCACCAGCGCAACCAACCAGGTGGGTCCGTCGACCTGAAAGAATGACTTTTTCAGAAAATGCATGACGCTCAAGTTTAACGGTTTACCCTCATCCCGCGAAGGGCATCGGTGCGGCGGCAAAGGCCGGGTGGATCGTGGCCGCGAGCCGGTGTTCGCTCCAATATCGGCCGGCTGCCTCGAAATTCAAGCGCAACGCATCATAGGAATCGGGATCAGGGCGGACGAATCGTTCCAGCAACAACGCCCTCATCAGGGGGGCAATTTCCGCGACTTGGTGTGCTTCCAGGAAGGCAGCCTGAAGGCGATCGAGGCCGGGCGCCGAGGCCACCAGCGGGGGTATCGGTGTGGAGGCGGTCCGGGCGACGCTGCGAAGTCGGGAGGTCAGGTCCGGACGATATCTTTGCATCAATCGATAAGCGTACGAATCGACCGGCGCAATATCCGCCGCGCCGTCGACCACCGCTGATACGGCGCCCAGCGGCGTGATCTGGGGCGAGATGACTTCTTCGTAGAGCGGAAACCGGTCGCCGGCGCTCATGAGGTAGTTGAGCGCCGCGACGCACCCGGATTGCGAATCCGGCACGGTGAGGGCGATCCGGCCGCCGAAGCTGTCGTTCAGCGTCTGCAGCGTGCTGTCCTTGCGAACCACCATCTCGCTCCAGTACTGCGGCAACCCAAGGAACTCCGGCGGTGCCGGAACCGGCGCGGCAATGAGTTCTGCCCGCGGATGCGACAGAGAGTAGGGCAGGCCGCACATGAACACGGCGGCCATATCCCCGCGCCGCCAAAGCTCGCTGATCGGCAAGGGTTCCGCGTGCTCGAGCAGTTCGACGTCGAGCCCGGAGCGTTCGATCAACGCGGTCAACAGGCGCCGCCAGAGCGCGGCCGCCTCCGGGCTCACGGAATACATCCGCGCATTGGCAATCATTCGGCGATGTGCCGGCGAATCGGCGCGTCGGGCTCCCGCGAGTTGT
Source organism: uncultured Gammaproteobacteria bacterium (assembly GCA_963727045.1). Lineage (GTDB taxonomy): Bacteria > Pseudomonadota > Gammaproteobacteria > Steroidobacterales > Steroidobacteraceae > Bog-1198. The sequence continues at coordinate 880,667 of CAVSES010000001.1, forward strand.
CCTGGTAGAAATTTGCCGCGGCATTGCCGCGAATGAAAGCCGCGGCTATCTCATGGATGGGTTGCATGGCGGAGGCGGCGCCCGATCCGTCGAAAGGCAGGGTCGCGCGGAACGCAGTCCAGACGGCCGTCGGCGAAGCGCCGAATGCGCGCTGCGGATTCTGCGCCTTGCGCATGTCCATCCAGTAGGTGCCGGTCAACAGGTCCTCCGCCAGCAGATCGATCGTGTCCTCGACCACCGCTCGCGAGCGCGTCACCTTCAGCCGGGTCTGCGACTGCATGTCCTCCACGTTTTGGATGAGCGCGTTGCCTTCCGGGGGCACCGGGTTCATCAGACCCTGGATCTCCTGCATGAGCGCGACGGTCGCGATTTCGCTTCCCTGCGTCAGATGAAAGCGTCCGGGTTCTCCCGGAGATTCGTCCGAGGGGGCCGCGGCGGTGAAGAACGAGTTGGTAAAGCGGACGATCCGCTGCGCAACCGCCGTGTCCATGTTGGCGAGTGCGATGGTGAAAGCCTCGATTTCGTTGGCCATGGGATAAGGATCCCAGTTCGCATTCGAGAAAATGAAGCCATGCTGCCCGTGATTGCGCGCGCTGCCCTTGACGTAGAACTGCGCCAGCTGCGGAGTGCCGAGCTCCCACGAATCCGCCGGGGATGCGCCCACCCGGACGGCGGGATTGTGGTCGGATGAGTTCATCTGGATCAGAACGACATCCCGCAGCTGCGCCCACGCCTGCCACGCGGACCCCTGGCGGATCGACGAAGCGCGCAGGCTTTCCGGATCCTGAATGATCCGCTTGTCGTCCAATTCGAACAGATAGCTTCCCTTCAACATGTCGAGCACGCGGGCGGCGTCCCAGTTCAGCCACTTGAACGGCCGGTTGGCCTGGACGGGCTGCGACAGCGGGGAGATGCTGCTGTTCATGCCGTTGAGATCGATGGCATAGATGAGATCCGCCCAGGAAAGCGCCTCCCGCGCATCGTAGAGCAGGAGCGCCGCCTGGCCGGTGGAGTAGGCGTTCGTGCTCTCGAGTTCACTGTCGTCAGCGCCGAACGGCGCCAGCGGCGCGAGGCCCGCCTGCTTGAGCGCCGCGGCGGCCGGCATGCGCACTCCGCGGTAGTAGGCGCTGCCGGCGCCCACCATGGTCGCGCCGACGTTGGTGAACGGACCCAGGTCGCCCTCGCCGACGGTGCTCCGCGACTGAACCACCGGTGTAATGCGGTCGTTCAACAGGTCGAGGAGGCGCTGGGTGAGCTGCGGGCTTGCAGCCTCGAAGCTCATGGTGTTGGCGCGCACCACCAGCATCGCCCGGATGATCTCTTCTTCGCTGATCTCCGGACCGAGGCCCGCCAGGGCGCCGCGGCGGAAGATGGCGAGCTGCCGCTCTTCGAGCAGCTTCTTGTTTTCCGGCGCGAGCGGGTCGCCGGTAAAAATGAACCGCTCCCGGCCCGAGCCGGAACCGCGGTTGAACCAGTAGACGGAGACGCCTTCGGCGGCGGCTTCGAGCAGCAAGGCGTGCGCATCGGCCGAGCGCTGTCTCGCCTCCGGGGTCAGCGCGACCTTCGCTCCGTGGCGGGCGACCTGCACGACTTGTTCGATGGAGAGATCCCGGCCCGTCAGCAAGACAGTCTTGTCGGCCATGCTCGGCACGATCGGGTGGAACGGCGCGGAGGCCGCCGCCGCGTTCAGTGCGGCCAGCGACAGGGCGACGAAGCCGCCAAGGCGGGCAGGGCGGGCGGGCGATTGAAGAATCATTATGGTGACCAATTCCTCTGCGGAGAATCTCCCTGATTGCGTACGATAACTGAAATTCAAACTTGCATGTTCGGCAAGAATCAATCATGTTCCGCAGCAATCAACGTCGACGCCAGGCGATGCGAGTCGAACGGACGGCACGCATGGCGCCGCGTAACAGGAGGGAGTCATGATGGATACGCGGAAGCGAACGCGCCAGATCGCGCGTTCGACCCTGGTGGTCTGGCTGGCGGCAAGCGCGCCGTTGTTTGCGGCGGCGGATTACCAGGCGATCACCCCTTCCCAGTCGGACAAGACGATCACGCTCACGGGCCGCGATTTGACGGTCGAGCAGCTGGTGGACATCGCGAGGCGTGGAGCGAAGGTGCAGCTGGGTGCCGAAGCGAAACAGCGCCAGGCGGACAATTACGGACTGCTGCTCGAGGCGGCGGCCGAGGGGGTCGCCGTCTACTGGTTCAACCGCGGGGCCGGCGATCAGCGCGAGACGGTCATGTTTTCGGGCGATCCGATGTCCCCGGACAACAAAGCCTATCTCGAGAAGACGCAACTGCGCGAATTCCGGCGCGGTGCAACGGCCGGCTTCGGCCCGGAGGTCCGCGAGGAAGAAATCGTGCGCGCGATGATGGCCGTTCGCGCCAACGCAATGACCTATAACGCACCGAGCCCTCAGCTCTCGCAGATGCTGATCGATCTCCTGAACCGGCGGGTCTCCCCGGTGGTGCAGTCGCGGGGTACGCTTGGCGAAGGGGACCTCGCGCAGCTGAGCAACGTCGCGGCCACCATGGTCGGCGCCGGCGAGGCCTACTTTCAAGGAATCCGCATGACGGCCGCGGCCGCGCTCGCCAAGGCGGGGCTTAAGCCGATCAGTCCGTTCGCCGCGGACACCAATGCCCTGACCAGCAGCGATGCCTACGCCACGGGCGTCGCGGCGCTGGTCGTCAACGATGCGCAGCACGCCCTCGAGTGGGCGGATCTCATCTACGCCATGGATCTCAATGGGATGAATTCCAGCATCACGCCCCTCAGCACGGTGGTTCAACGGGAGCGGCCGTTCAAGTGGCTGAACTGGGACGCGGCGCGGGTGCTCGACATGATCAAGGGCAGCTATCTCTTCGCCGAGGACGCCAAACGGATCATCCAGGATCCGGAAAGCCTGCGGGCCTCCTCGATTCGCCAGGCGTCGGCGTGGCAGGACTGGGGCGCTCTGCGCGACGCCGTGATTCTGCAGATGAACTCGTCGGACCACAATCCCGCCGTGCGCACGGATCTCAGTCCCCAGGATTTTTGGGAGCTGTCGACGCCGCAAATGATGAAATTCTTCGTCAAGGGCGGCGAATACAGCCGCGGGAAGCACGGCTATATCGTGTCGAATGCCAACTGGGACCCGTATCCCATGGCGAACAAGCTCGAAGCATTCGTGATCTCGCTCGCGAACATGGACATCGCGGTGTCGCTGCGAATCGATCGATTCAGCAATCCATTTTTCACCGCAACCATCCCCGCTCAGGTGCTCAATGTCCCGCCGGGGAACGGCTTCGAAATCTATCGCGCGGGGGGCGGCGGCTTCACCCCGGTGGACCTCGAGCAAGAGATCCAGAGCCTCACGAGCCCCATTGCACCCTCCGGCCAGGCGATCGTCGGGACGGTCGAGGATCTGCAGGCGCAGACCCGGATCAAAGCCTACCGGGCGCGCCAGGCCGTGGACACGACATTCGACCTGTTGGCCCATGATCTCCTGACCGCGACCTTCTGGCTGGACGTGCGCAAGACACAGGACTCCTCACGCGAATTCGGGCCCGCCCCGACAGCGGCGTGGATCGCGTTCAGAAAGATCGTGCCGCTGCTGCCTCCGGCCGATGAGGTCCCGATCCGATCGCGGGCCATGACGTCCGCGGAATTCTTGAGGACCACGCCCGCAGCGAACTTCTATCACGGCGCGTTGCCGGTGCCCGGGTCGGCGGAAAATCGATAGCCGCGCGGCGATCCGGCCGCGATATTTTCCGAAGATCCCGTTGCTCGATCGTGGTGCCCGATTCGCGCAGGATGCGCCGTTTCAGTTCACGGCGGCCCGCCGCGAATTTCGCAAGACGCCATGCACTTTCCAGGCTTGGAATCGCACGCGATGCGTGATATTGATGCCGTGACGGACATCCAACAATACAAGAAAGTCAGGGAGAAGCCCGTGAAGCCGAACCATAAGCTCTCTTATGCTATTTGCTCGATCCTTGGACTGCACGGTGGGTCGGCCGCGCTCGCGGCGGAAACTTCCGGGGACAACTCCGAGGGACTCTCTGAGATTGTCGTCACGGCCGAACGCCGCGTCGAGAACATCCAGAACGTGCCGATCCAGATCCAGGCGCTGACCAGCGAAGCGATCGGCCAGTTGAACGTGCAGAACCTGGACGAATTCATCAGGTTCTTGCCCAACGTCACGCAGGCCACGAACGGCCCGTCGCAGGGCGATATTTTCATGCGCGGCCTCAGCGTGGGCGGCGGCGGCGGTCAGGGAGGCGGCACGACGGCGGCATTCCCGGCGGTCGCGATCTACCTCGACGAGCAGTCGGGGCAATTGCCGGGCCGCAATATGGACGTCTACGCGGCCGACCTCGAGCGAATCGAGGTGCTCGAGGGTCCGCAGGGCACGCTGTTCGGCGGCGGCGCGCTGAGCGGCGTGCTCCGCTACATCACGAACAAGCCAAAACTGAATGTGACTGAAGGAAGCTTCGAAGCGGGATATGGAATCACGGCCCACGGCGATCCGAACACCAATCTCACCGCGGTGATCAACCTCCCGCTCATCGCCGACACCCTGGCGGTGCGTGGCGTCATCTACAACGACCGCCAGGGCGGCTACATCAACAACGTCGCGAGCACCTTCACGCGGTCGTCCACCGACCTTGGCATTGCACGATACAACAGCGGAGTCGTGCCCACCGACAGCGTGTCGATCAACAACAACAGTCTGGTCGGCAACGCGATCAACCCGCTGACGTACACCGGGTTTCGCGTCGAAGCACTGTATAAGATCAACGACGACTGGGATGCATTGCTGACCCAGTCGTATCAGAACATGGACTCACAGGGCGTCTTCTATCAGATGCCCTTCGGCACCGAGGGAGCCTCGCTCACTGCGAACGCCGTGCCCGTGGGAGGTCAGCCGCTCGCGCCCTTGTCGGTGACGTTGTTCAATCCCTCGTTCGACAAGGACAAGTTCGAAAACACCGCCTTGGTGGTCAACGGGAAAATCGGCGGCATGAAGCTCGTCTACAGCGGCGCCTATCTGGTGCGCACCGTCGACCAGGTGCAGGACTACACGAATTACGCGCGCGGCGTGTTCGGCTACTACTATCAATGCGCGGGATACTCATCGAATCCGTCGGACGGCAAATGCTACACGCCGAGCACGACCTGGCGGGAACACGAGCGAAACACGCACCAGAGCCAGGAGCTGCGCCTCAGCTCGCCGGATGACAAGCGCCTGCGAGGCAGCGTGGGCGTGTACTGGGAAGATTACAAGATCGTCGACCAAACGCAGTGGTCGTACGTGACGGTTCCGACCTGCTCGCCCACCGGGCTGAACGTCGATTGCTACCTGCCCATCCAACCGTGGCCAGGTTCGCCGCCGTTCACCCCGAGCCCTCCCACGGGATTCTTCGACGATTTCGAGCGTGGCTACAAACAGTTGGCGGAGTTCGCATCGCTCGATATCGACCTGATCCCGAAGACGCTGACGCTCACGGGCGGCATCCGCCACTTCAAGTACGACGACAAGGAGACCGGCGGCGACGTCGGCAGCTTCTACTGCAAGCAATTCGCACCGACGACTTACTTCGGGCCGTGCCTCAGCCCCTACGGAACCAACGTCAGCATTCGCGCCCCGAATCGTTCGACTCCGTCGGGCAACAGGGCCCGCGCGAACTTGAGCTGGCACGTCACGGATCATGACCTCTTGTATTACACCTGGTCTCAGGGCTTCCGGGCGGGCGCATTCAACCGCACGACATCCTGCCATCTGCCGGGCGCCGGCGGGATCGACCAGTTTTGCGTCCCTGCCTTCACCGTGCCGGACAACGTGACCAACAATGAGGTGGGCTGGAAGACCGAATGGTTCGATCGCCGCGTTCAGTTCAACGGCGCGATCTATCAGGAAATCTGGAGCAATGCCCAGACCGGGTTCTTCGACCCCCAGGGCGGCCTCGGCAACCTGGCCTTCGCCACGAACGGACCCAGCTACCGCGTCCGGGGTTTTGAACCCTCGATCCTGGCGCGCGTGACTCACGGCTTGACGATTCAGGTGTCGGCGGCCTGGAACAGCAGTTCGCAAACGAACTCGCCCTACCTCGTCAACAACAATCCCGCAAGTCCGGGCTACGGGCAAAACATCACCTCGATTCCGAACCCGTACGGGCCCCTCGGAAGCCCGACGTCCTACTCACCGGCGTTCAATATCAGCGGGCACGCACGGTACGAATGGAATTTCGGCGACTACAACGCATTCATGCAGGTCACCGGCCAGCATCAGACGCACATGATCACGGCGACCGGCTACGTGCCGGCCTTCGACATGCCGGCGTTTGCGACCTACGGAGCCTCGGCCGGCGTGGCGAAGGGAGCATGGGCGGCGGAAGTTTTCGGCCAGAACCTGACGAATGTAAACTCCAGTCTGTCGACAAACAGCGGACAGTTCATTCTGGCGGAGGTGCCGCAGCGGCCGCGTGTGCTTGGGCTCAAGGTCAGTTACAAATTCGCGGGGACCTAGACAGCCGCTGATCCCCAACCTCCCCCGATCAGGGTGCGACGTTTAAAAGGGCGCGACGTTTAAAAGGGCGCGACGTTTAAAAAGGCGCGACGTTTAAAAAGGCGCGAGACGCTCGACTGCGCGGATCGTCACCGGGCCTTCGTCGGAGCGCGTCTTTTCAGGACCGAGCACCTCGGCCGACGCCTTCGCCATGACGATGGAGACCATGCGGTTCGGGTACAGGATGACTTCGTTGTCACCGGAGCCATGCATGCTGGGCAGATACTCCACGTCCCCGTTCGCATTGACGTAGCGGAGGAAATGAAAGCCCATCTTATAGAGTCCGTCCTCGCTCGCACCGGCAAGGGGCGCCGCGACGGGTCCGAGCGCTGCGTCGGCATTCTTGACGATCGCGTTGCGCGCCGCCAGCAGATCCGTCGTGAGGTCCCGATTCAGGATCTGCGCGCCGCCATGGGCGCCTCGCGCTTGGTAGAGCAGGGCAATTTTCGCTAGATCATCGAGTGTCGGGTAGTAGCCGGCATTGCACCAGATGAGCCCCTCCCGGCCCGCGGCTTCGCGCGTTCTGACGGTCGGCACCTCATGGATGCCGATCGGAGTGAACACCTCCGTCTGCAACATCCTTCCGATATCGGCTTGAGGCCCTCTGACCGATTTGAGAAAAGCATCGATGGCGGCGCCCAAAATGTAGTAGTCCTGGTCGCGATAACGCATCACCGTGCCCGGTTCCCAGGGATAGGGGTGCAGCGTCGCGGCAATCTGCCGGATCTTGTCGGCGTGAGAAGGGGCCGTATACCACGCGTCGTAGTCCCCGCCCAGATATCCGTCGAAAATATCGTTCGGGTGCGTCTTGGTGCTGCCCGTGCCGCCGTAACCCGTGGCCATGTTCGCCGCGTCGATGAAGCGCACCCGGCGCCATTTCGAATCCAGGTTCGGCACGTAATCGCCGATCTTGAGGGTGAGCACCCACGGGCCATAGTCCTCGGCCAGGCGCAGCAGCGCGAGGGGCGCGAAGACGCTCTTCGTCACCGAGCGGACGCCGAAGCGCATTTCGAGCGGATAGGGGTAGGGACCGTAGGGTGTGACGGGATCTTGATAGTACAGCGTGCCGTCGCGCACCAGAGCGACCGCGACCTGCCACTTTGGATAAATGGGGCCGCCAAATCCATCGAGTGATTTCGCCGGTACGGTCTTGAGCAGTTCGCTCCACGGCTTTGCCGGCAGCCGGTCGGCGAGTTCGGTCCCCGCCTCTGTGCGTCGCGCCTGCAGCTTTGCGGAGTCCGCCGCGCTGAACTCGGCCGCCGCAAAGCCCCAAGCCACGAAATACTGTTTGATCAGGTAGGGACCCGTTTGCTGCACGAACTGCAGCATCAGACCGGAGATCTGCCCCGGCCGGTACAAAAAGGTGGCGAGTCCCTGGTGGGCATGATTTTCGGTGTCATTGACCAGCATGATGGGGAACGCAGCGCGCGACCAATCGCCATCGCCTCTTTCGCGCCACACCCGGCCAAATTGCGGGATCACCCGCCAGTAACTCGCGACGGATCCGGGGCTTGTTTCGCGCACCATCTCGCCCCGCTGCACGGGCACCAACACGTCGCCGATCGTGAAGAACTCCAGCTCAACGCCGGGAAAGATGCGCGCATCGCGCCCCTGAATCACAGGCTGCTGGAGCACCGGCAAAGTGCGCATCGGCGAGGCATGAACTTTGAGGATGCCCGTAAATGCGGGCGCCGGCAGCGCCCCTTCGGCGGGTATGAATGCCACATTCGGCACCGGTGCATCGAGGGCGCGGGCTGCTTGAAAGGCCTGCGCCGGCAGATGCTCCGCGGGATCTGCGCGAGCGTCGCGGCAATTCAGCATCAGGCACACGGCGGCCGGCAGGACAAACACGGTTCTCAACCACATAACGCAAGCTCCCCTGAAAGGCGTGTATTCATCCATCTACGCCGCCTCCAAGGCGGCCTTGAACTGCCCGAGCCACGGCTCGAAGTGCCGCCACTGATCGAGGCCATCCTTGAAGATCGGCAGCCGGACCTGCTCCGAGCTTGCGGTGTGCACGCTGCGCTGGGTCTTGTGGAACTGCACGCAATCCGGTTCGAACTCGAGCCCGCAGAAGTTCAGGATTCGCGCGACGCTTGCCTCGAGATCGTCGACCACCGTCTCATGATCGACGCGCAGAATCCTGCGGGGCAGCACCGCGTCCCAGTGCGCCATCAGATCGACGTACATCCGGTAGTAGCGGGTGATGTCCTCCACGCCATAGGTGAACTGCTGGCCTGACGCGAACAGCTGCTTGAAATTGCTGAAGCAGCAGGCGAGTGCATCGCGGCGCGCATCGATGATCTTGGCGTTGGGCAGGATCAGGTGGATCAACCCCAAATGCCGGAAATTGTTCGGCATCTTGTCGACGAAGAAGGGCTTCGCGTGCGGCGGCCCCGAGCGATACACGAGCGTGTCGCTGAGATATTTCTCGCCCATGCGGGCGAATTCTTCAGCCGGCAGGGATTCGAGGATGGACGGATAGCGCGGCGCCGAGCCCGGCGTCTCGCGGCCTTGAAGTTCCTGCACGAGCCGCGGAATATCCGCGAGCTCCATGGTTCCCTCCACCTTCGAATGCGACGCGAGAATCTGTTCGATCAGCGTGGAACCCGACCTCGGGAGCCCGACGATGAAGATGGGCGCCGCACCGCTGGCGCCGAACCCGCGGCGCGCGGCAAAGAATTCCGGAGTGCACAGGGTCTTCTGCAGATCCGCGGTACGCTCCAGCACCTCGGGTCGATAAAGACATTCACTCTTCTTGAGAGCGTTGCCCCGCTCGTAGTAGGCAAAAGACTCCGCGTACTCGGCGCGGTCCTCGAGCGCCTTGCCGATGGCGAAGCAGAAATTGTAGCGATCGGCCAGCGCGATCTTCCCGTTTGCCTCCTCCCTGCGCATATGCGCGATTTCAGCCTCGCTGAACCGGTAGGTCTTCAAGTTCGCCAAACTCCAGTATGCCTCGCCGAAGCTGGGGCGGACCGCCGCGGCGGCGCGATATGCGCCGATCGCCTCCTGGGTACGGCCGAGAGTCTTCAGGGAGTGGGCCTTCGAGAGGTGCAATTCGGGGTCGTTTGGAGTGCGGCGCAAAACCTCCTCGTACAGCGGCAAAGCCTGCAGGTGGTCGCCGAATCCCGTGCACACGGTCGCATACGTCGTTCGATACGCGAGATTCGCCGGATCGATCTTCAAGAGCCTCTCGAGCTGGTCCCGTGCCTGCACATGCTTGTGCCGCTTGAGCAGAACGACGGCGTACTCGTAGCGGGCCACATGGTGATACGGCGCAATATTGAGCAGATTCCCGAGCAGCAATTCGGCGTCATCCAGCACATCCATCTTTACGCCGATCTGTGCGAGCAGCCTCATTCCCTCGACGTGGTCTCCGTGCTTCAGCAAATACTGGCGGACCACATGTTCGGCGTGCTGTATCTCGCCGTCGGCGTACAGGCTGAATGCGGCCACGATGTCCTGCGGAAGCGCAGCGAGGTTTGCGGCCTGCGCGGCTGCATTGTCGGCGGCGTCGCGCCGGCCCAGCATGCCGTAGAGCAGCTGCAGTGAATTCCAACTGGCGGTGAGGGTTGAATTCAGGGAGACCGCGCGCTCAAACGCTTCGGCCGCGGGCCCGGCCGATCGCAACCCCACGTAGCAATGCCCCCGTTCCTGATGCAATCGCGCATAGTTTGGATGATGCCGCTCCATGACGGCGAGCGTAGCGAGCGCATCGTGGATGCGGCCGAGATGGCGCTGACTGACCGCAGCCAGGTAAAGAACGTCCCGATTCTCGGGCACCGTGGCCAGCAGTCTCTCCGCTGCCGCGAGCGCCCCCGCGAACTGCCTGTGTTCGAGCATCTCCTGGATATGCCGGACTTCGTTTTCGATGGGCGAGGGAACGGCGGCGAGGGTGGCTGCCTGCATCGCGGCGCCTAGCAAGCCGGGCCCAAGGCCGCCTTGAGAGGCGCCAGCCATGGCTCGAAATTCCGCCATTGATCGACACCTTCCTTGAAAATCGGCCGCCGCACCTGCTCCGAGCTCGCGGTCCGGATGCTGCGTTCGGTCTTGTGGAATTCAACGCATCCGGGTTCGAATTCAAGGCCGCAGAAATCGAGAATCCTGCGCACGTTCGCCTCCAGGTTGTCGACCACGTCTTCGTGCTCGACGCGCAATACCCGTCCGGGCAGCACCGAATCCCAGTGAGCCATCAGCTCGAGGTAAGTCCGGTAATACCGGCCGATGTCCTCCAGCCCGTAGGTGAACTCCTGTCCCGAGGCGAAGAGCTGCTTGAAATTGCTGAAACAGCAGGCCATGGCGTTTCGCCGCGCATCGATGATCCTTGCGTTCGGCAGGATCAGGTGAATCAGCCCGAGATGCCTGAAGTTGTTCGGCATCTTGTCGATGAAGCGGGGCTTGCCCGTGCGGTACACCTGCGTGTCGCTCAGATACTTGCGGCCGAATCTTGAGAAATCCTCCGGCTTGAGCGCCTGCAGCACCGCCGGATAGCGCGGGTTGTCGTTGTCGGACTCGCGTCCCTGGAGTTCCATCACCAGGCGCGGAATATCCGCCAGCTCCATCGTGCCTTCGACCTGTGAATGGGAAGCCAGAATCTGCTCGAGCAGGGTCGAACCGGAACGGGGCAGGCCGACGATGAAGATCGGCTCGGCGCTGTCGCAGCCGACGCCGCGCCGCGCCGCAAAGAATTCCGCGGTGCAGACGGTCTTCTGAAGTCGTGTGTTGCGTTCGACGGATTCGGGCCGGTAGCGGCTCTCCGATTTCTTGAGCGCGTTGCCTCGCTCGTAATAGCGGAACGATTCCTCGAACCCCCCCAGATCCTCGAGCGCCTTGCCGAGTGCAAAGCAGAGATGATAGCGGTCGACCGCCGCGGTGGTCTCCGCGCTCTCCTCGGTGCGCATGCGAGCGATCTCGTCCGCCGTGAAACGATAGGTCTTGAGGTTGGCGAGGCTCCAATACGCGTCGCCGAAGCTTGGGAGGGCCGCGGCGGCGGCGCGGTATGATTCGATGGCTTCCTGCTGGCGGCCGAGAGCCTTGAGCGAGTGCGCGACGGACAAATGCAGCTCGTTGGTCGGGGCCGCCGGCGGCGCGTCGGCGATCAGGTCCCGGTAGAGCTGCAATGCACCCTCATGGTCGCCGAGGCCCACTTTCGCAGTGGCGTAAGTCGTCTTGTACGCACGGTTGTTCGGCTCGAGCTTCAGCAGCTTCTCGAGTTCGGCGATGCTTTCAACATGCTTGTGCCGCCGCAACAGCGCGATCGCATAGTCGTAGCGGGCCGCCCGGTAGTCCGGCGCCAACGCCAGCACCGCTTCGAGCAAAACGTCCGCATCGTCGAGCACATCGTGCGCAAGGCCGATGCGCGCCAGCAGCCGCATGGCCTCGACATGATTCCCGTGCTTCAAAAGATACGCCCGCACGATGGCTTCGGCGGGGACAAGATCGCCGTCGGCAAACATCGCGGTCGCCGTGACGATTTCAGGCGGCAATTTGGCGAGGGTGGCGACGTGCGCAGCAGCCGTTTCGGCGTTTTCAGGCTGGGCGGTCATACGGTAAAGCGATTGCAAGGCACGCCAGCTCGCCGGCAAGGCGGGATTGATGTTCACAGCCGCCAGGAATGCGTCGATGGCGCGCGGCGCATCGCGCAACGCGACATGACAATGTCCGCGTTCCTGGAACAGCCGGCTGAATTTCGGATGATGCCGTTCAAGGCGCTCCAGGGTGGCGAGCGCCTCGGGAATCCGGTTCAAATAGCGCTGGCTCACGGCAATCATATAGAGCACGTCGCGGTTTTCCGGTACCCGGACGGCCAGCGATTCGGCGGCGCCGAGCGCGTCGCCGAACTGCTTCCGCTCCATGAGTTCGCGGATACGCAGGACCTCCGCTTCAACGGGAGGAAGGTCAGGAGTGAGGGCGGCTGCTTGCATGGGTTCTTAAAAAAAAAGGCGGGCCACAAGCCCGCCTTTGATTCTACTGCGTCGGACCCTCAAGGGCGACCGAGCATTCCGTGGTCGCGGTACCTTAGAATTTATACCCGAACATCACGCCGATCACCCTGGGCCGAACCACCGTCTCAGCCACCACGAACTGCCCCGTGTTGGTGAACAGGCTGGCGTTCGAATTGCTCAAGTTCTGCACGTACACGTGCGCGTTCCATGCGTCCTTCGACACGCCCGCCGACGCGTCATAGGTCGAGTAGGCCGGATTCTCGAATCGCAGCACGGTGGTATTGATGCCGCCCGCGGAAATCGAGGGGTTGCTGCCGCCCTGCGTGAAGGAGTGGCCCGTATGCGTCGCTCCGAACTGCACGAAGGTGTTGTAGCTCGCCATCGCCCATTCGTAGCGCGCGCGCAGGCTGAACTGAATCGGCGGCGAGTTGGCGCTCGGGCCGCCGACCGGGCCGAACAGGTTGTTGAGGGTGGTGCAATTGGCGCCCGATGAGTTACAAGATACGGAGATCGGCTTCCCGAAGTTGGCGCTGGCCGGATTGTTGTCCATCAGCGACGGCGAATTGGTCTGCTCGCTCTGATTCCAGGACGCGGCGCCCTGCACCGTCAGTCCGGGCGCGACCAACGCGACCACGGACGTCTCGATGCCGCGAACGCGGAAGTCCTGGCCATTGGTGCCGAAGGTCAAGTTGCCCGTCTCGCCGGGATCGAAGAAGCCCACCTGGACGTTCTTCCAGTTCTCCTGGTACAGGGCGCCGTTGAACTGCAGATGATGATCAAGGAACTCGCTCTTCCAGCCGAATTCATAGTTCGTCAGGTCGTCCGACTTGTAGGTCTGCGGCAGGCAGAACTGATTGACGCCGTCCGTGCCGTGGATATGGCAGCTGTTGGTGCGGTTGAAACCGCCGGGACGGAATCCTTGAGACCAGGTCAGGTAGGTCATGATGTCCGGCGTGATGTGGTACGTGATGTTGGCGCGGCTCTTGAAGCCCGACTCCTTGGAATTGAGATTCCGGGCGTCGAGATTGTTGGCGCCCGCGATGCAACCGCCGGCCGGCGCACCCGCTTCGAAGCAGCCGAAACTGCTGGACACGCTGCCCTTGAAGTACTCGTCGAAGTTGTAGTGGCGGGTGCCCGCCGTGACCGTCAATATCTTGGGGATAATGTCGAAGTCGACGGAGCCGAAGACCGCGGTTTGTTTGACCTCGCGGGTCGTGTCCTCGAAGAATGCGACGTTGTCGTTCTGGACGCCGGGGTTTTCGACCGTCGTGCCGGGCGCCGTACCGACGTTGGACATACATTCGGTATTGCCCGGAGTTCCCGGTGCACCGTTGGAGGTGCAATTCGGGAGGGTCTTGTACAACCAGTCGGTCTGGTCAAACAGCTTGTTCGTTTCGTAGAAGGCGCCGACGATGCCGCGGATGCGCCAGTCGTCCGGCGTGCTCAGGCGAAATTCGTGGCTCATGTGCTCGTTGCGCTCGGTCTCGCGCCAGGTCGTGCTCGGCGAGTAGCATTTCGATACGAGACCGGGCGTCGGTGTCGCCAGGTAAAACCCGGTCCCCGGGCCGGCGCACTGATAATAGTCGGCGTAGACGCCGCGCGCGTAGTTCGTGTAGTCGCCGACCTGATCGACGTGACGCACCAGGTATCCGCCGGTGTACACCGCTTTCAAGTCCCCGAGTTTGCCGTTCAAGGTCCACGCCGTGTTCTCGAACTTGTCCTTGTCGTAGGAATTGTTGAACAGCGTCACCTGGTCGCGCTGCAGTGGCACGCCATCCGAGGACTTCGGCATCTGGTAGAACACTCCCTCCGAGTCCATATTCTGGTAGGACTGCGTCAGCAAGAAGTTCCAGTCATCGTTGATTTGATATAACCCCTCGACACGCATGCCCTGATACGTGACGGGATTGATATTGTTGCCGGCGATAGCGTTGTTGTTGATAACTGGGCTGCCGGGCGGAACGCCGTAGGTGGTCTTGTTGGTGTTCTTGCCGCCCACGAGCACCGGCGTGCAAACACCGGCCACTGGCGTACCAATAGAACAAGCGCTCGCGTACTTGCCGTAATAGATGCCAAGATCCGTGTCTTTGCGCGTAAAGGTGCCCGGCACATTGTCGATGTAGCCGCCGCGCCGGTCGTTGTAGATCACCGCGCGTACCGCCAGGGTGTCCTGAATCAACGGCAAGTTCAGCACGGCCGTTAATTCGCTGTTCGGGTCGCCGCCCGCCGTGGTGCCATAGCCGGCTTCCACGTTCCCTTCCGTGACATTGAGCTTGGGCTTGTTCGTGATGTAGCGCACCACGCCCGCCTGGGCGCCGGCGCCGAAGAGCGTGCCTTGAGGGCCTTCGAGAATTTCGATGCGCTCGAGGTCGGCCGCATAGATGTCGAGGTTGCGCGCCGGCAGCTGGCCGGACTGGTCATCGAGATAGATGGCGACGTTCGGGAATCCGCCGATCGAACCGCTCGATTGGCTGCCCGCGGAACCGACGCTCAGACCGCGCATGAAAATGTTGCCCTGGCCCGGGCCGTTGTTCGGCGCAGTCACGTTCGGCAGGTACTTCACGTAATCGTTGAAGGTCGTGACGCTGAGTTGGTTCAACGTCTCGGCCGTCAATGCCTGGATCGTGATGGGAACGTTTTGTACGTTTTCCGAGCGGCGCTGCGCCGTCACGGTGATCTCTTGAATCGAGTCGGAGGCTTCGGTGTCGGTTGCCGTTGCGGCGTGGACGTAGCCGCAGGCGGATCCGCTCAAAATCGCGGCAATCGCATAGGTTAACTTCTGATTTGAATTCATGCTTCCATCCCTTCCCTATTAGATCTGACCCGGCAAAGCGCCATCGCCATTTGTAATTAATTCGCAGAATAGCATCGCCCGGGCAAAGCGGAAGCGCTATTTTGTTGTAGGCAAGCATCGCCAGCATGCCAATTTTAGATTCGACCATACGAAAATTCGATCCAAAGCTCCGTCAAGCCCCATTTTGCGACGTACCTTTGATCGGCGAGTCAACGATGGCTGCGAAGTTCGAGGCGCGGCACGGGATGCAACGGCCCCCGGGGGCAATTCCTTCCCGTCCGGGTGGCCGGCAGCGCGGCGCGGCCGGTGTCCGAGCCCGGCGCGTTGGTCTGACATCCGAAGGCGGTTGACGGCTGTCGACAGCACATATATCAAGCGTGAACAGGGGTATGTGCTGGATAGTCAGTGTGCTTTCTCGGCCTTCCCGTCGCATGGGGATGCGCGATCACCTTTCACCGAGGAGTTGGCCACATCCATGACGCTCATTCGCCCGCATCGTCTGGATGGGCGAGCGCACCGCGTCAAAGGCCCTCCTCGTTCACCTTGCGGTTGCCGCTGTCGCGTCCCGGCCCGCGCGACGATATCCGCTGTTCAACGGCCGGCTTTTGCAGGGCGCCATTTGTTGCGTAACGACAACGAAGGGTCCCGCGGCAGGTGTCAGTCGTCGGGTCCCAAACGCGCGGGGAACCCAGGCGCGCGCAGCGGCGTACCGACCGCGTCTTCGAGCAGCTTGACGATCATGGACGACCACGCCGCCCCGCCATACTTGGCCCGTCCCTCGATGAAGGTCTGCTCCATGAGGCCGGCGAGCCGCAGCGGCACCCCGAACCGGCGTCCGAATTCGAGCGCGAATCCGGCGTCCTTGCACGCCAAATCCATGGTAAAGCCGATGTCATAGCTGCCGTTGAGGATCACCTGGCTCTCGGTCTCGTGGACGAAGCTGGTACCGGAGCTCGCGGCGATGGCTTCGTAGGCCGCGCGCAGATCGACGCCAGCCTTGGCGCACAGCATGAGCGCTTCCCCGGCTGCGATCAGGTGGATGAAAGCGAGCATGTTGGTCACCACCTTGGTGACGGCCGCCTGCTCGATGCCGCCCAAATGAATGACGCGCCCCCCCATGGCCTTGAGCGCAGGCTCGTGCAATTCAAAGACTGGATGCGAACCTCCGACGAGGACGGTGATCTCGCCAGCTTCCGCCCGATGCACCCCGCCGGTGACGGGGCACGCAAGAGTGGCAATCCCGAGACCTTGAGCGTGGGCCGCGAGCGCCTCCACCTCGGCGAAATCGTTCGTGCTCATTTCGATCCAGGTGCTGCCGCGGCGCAAGGCAGGCAGCGCCAGTTTCAGCACCGCCTGGGTTGCCGCGGGAGAGGGCAGGCAGGTGATCAGGCAGTCGACCTCGCCGGCCAGGGCGGGTACGGACTCGACCCAGTGCGCGCCGGCGGCCAGCACCGCCCCGGCGGCGCTCCTCTGCAGGTCGTACACACCGACGTCGAACCCGCCGCGCGCCAAATTGACGGCGAGATGCTTGCCGAGATTCCCAAGTCCGATGAAGCCGTAGCGCAAGTAATTTTCCTCGTTGAGACCCGCGGGAATCACCCCAAAGGGCGATCGATCATTTCCAGATGCAGCGGACCATCCTCCACGTACGCGTGCTTGCGCGCGATGGTCTCGTTGAGCTCGACGCCGAGCCCGGGGGCGGTGGGTGGAATCACGTAGCCCTGTTCCCAGCGAATCGGCTTGAGAAGCAATTCTGCGTGGATGCCGCCCCATTGCTGGATGCTCTCGAGAATCAGGAAATTGGGCGAGCACGTCGCGATTTGAATGTTCGCCGCACCGACCACCGGGCCGCAATAGAGGTGCGGCGCAATTTGCGCATAATGCACCTCCGCCAGCGCCGCCACCTTTTTTGCCTCGAGCAGGCCGCCGACGCGGCCGAGATTCATCTGAATGATGTTCGCCGCACCGCTCGCGAGAACGCGCGCGAATTCGTACTTCGTGGTCAGGCGTTCGCCGGTGGCAATGGGAATGCTGGTGCCGCGCGCCACGATCGCCATCTGCTCGGGCATCTCGGGGGGAACCGGCTCTTCGAACCACAAGGGATCGTACGGTTCGAGCTGCCTGGCGAGGCGAATGGCGCCCGAAGTGGTGAACTGGCCGTGGGTGCCGACCAGCAGGTCGGCGCTGCGACCGACCGCCTCGCGCACCAGGCGCACGAGGCGCACCGTGCGCTCGAGCGCTTCCTGGGTCGGCTGCCGCGGATCGTAGGCGGAGAAACCACCGGTGGGGTCGAATTTGAGTCCGGTGAACCCTTGAGAGGCGTACTGCGCGGCGCGCTCGGCCGAACGGTCCGCATCGTGATAGAACTCGTCGCCTTCGCCGGGGGCCGGGTACAGATACGTGTAGCTGCGCAGACGCTCATTGACCTTGCCGCCGAGAAGATTGTAGATCGGCTGCTCGACGGCTTTGCCGATGATGTCCCAGCAGGCCATCTCCAGTCCGCTGATGACGCCCATCAGCGAGGCGTCCGGGCGCAGCGTGAAGCCCGAGCCATAGCTTTCGCGCCACAGGGATTCGATCTGGAATGGATCGCGGCCGGCGAACCGCCGCGCAAACAAATCCTCGATCATTTGGCCCACGACCTTCGGACCGAACGTCGCGGCGTATACCTCGCCCACGCCCTCGATTCCGCAGGCGGTCTTCAATTTCAGAAACACGAAATAACGGCCGCCGAAACCCGGCGGCGGGTTGCTCACCAGAAACACTTGCACGCTGTCGAGTTTCATTCTCTGTCCCTCTCCCTAGGAGTCATCCCTTCAATATGAGATCGGCGGCTTTTTGCGCCACCATGACGGTCGGCGCGTTGGTATTTGCCGATGTGACCGTCGGAAAAACGGATGCATCGACGACCCGCAAGCGCTCGATGCCGTGCACCTTGAGCGAAGCGTCCACCACCGCGCTCGCGGGACTCGGTCCCATGCGGCAGGTGCTCACCGGGTGATAGACGGTGGATGCCCGCGCGCGAAAATCGGCGATCAGTTCGTCCGGCCCCATCGAGCCCAAGTCGGGAGCGATGGGTTCGCGTATGAGCGAGCGCATCGCCTGCGTACGGGCGATTCTCTGCAGCAACCGGCCTCCCTGCACCACGTCGGCGACATCCTTCTCGGTGGACAGGTAATTCGGTGCGATATTCGGCGGACTCCGAAAATCCGGGTTGGCGATGTCGATGCGCCCGACGCTGGTTGGCCGCGTCGGCTGGAAGCACAGATAAAATCCGGGGAACGAGTCGACTTCGATGCGCGTGCGCGTGGCATCGCCCGCGCCATAGGTCACCGGATTGAAATAAAGCTGCATGTCGGGGCGCGAGCCTTGGGGATCGGCGCGCACGAAGCCGCCAAATTGGTTCACGCTCAAGGCGAGCGGACCGCGCCGCGCGATGAGGTAGCGGAGTCCTGCGATCAATTTTCCCATCGGGGAGCCGAGTTCATCGTTCAACGTCGGCTGGGTCGCCTTGAAGGAATAGACCGCGGCGAGGTGATCCTGAAGATTGCCGCCCACGGCGGGGCTGTCCAATAGAGTGGCGATGCCCGCGGCCGCCAGGGTTGCCGCAGGCCCTATACCCGAGAGTTGCAGCAGTTGCGGCGAATTGACGGCGCCGCCGCACAGGATCACTTCGCGGCCGGCCGCGGCAATCCGCGGGCCGCCCCGGTGATATTCCACGCCCACCGCGCGCCGCTGATCGAAGCGGATCTTGCTCACCCACGCGCCCGTCTCCAAACGGATGTTTGCGCGGCGCAGCGCAGGCCTTAGAAAAGCATCGGCCGCCGAGCGCCGAATGCCATGGCGGATCGTCACCTGGTAGCAGCCCAGGCCGTCCGGCCGCGGCCCGTTGAAATCTTCCGTCCATGCCAGTCCCAATTCCGCAGCAGCATCCGACCAGTTCCGGCGCATCGGATGCAGAAACGGCGTCACGTCCTTGACGTCCAGAGGCCCGTCGCCCGTAACATGGCCGGCCGCATCGACTCGGCGCTCCGAGCGCTCGAAGTAGGGGCGCACATCGTCCCAACCCCAACCAACATTGCCCATCTGCCGCCAATCATCGAAATCCGCCGGCATGCCGCGGCAGTACACCAGCGCGTTGATGGAACTCGACCCGCCGATCACCCGGCCGCGAGGCCAGTAGATGCGCCGGCCGTCGAGGCCCGGATTCGGCAGGGTCTGGTACTTCCAATTGACCTTTGGGTCGGCGAACGTTCGTCCATATCCGATGGGCGTCTTGATCCAGAATCTTAAGTCGCTGCCCCCGGCCTCGAGAACCAACACCCGGTCGCGTCCGCCGGCCGACAAGCGGTCGGCCAGCACGCAGCCTGCGGTGCCGGCGCCGATGATTATGTAGTCAAAGTTCTCCACAACCTAAAGCTTAGTCTTTCGTTGCCGGGGCGCTATGCCATTTCGCGATTCGCCCATGTCATTTTTCGACGCGGATGCACCGTCGCGTAACGGCGTCGAACCCTGTATGGTGCGCAAGGCATGAGCACCACCGCAATTGACCTACCGCGATCCCAAGCGCCGTCGTCGATCGAACGCTGGTACGTGCTCATCCTCACCTGTCTGATCTACTCGATCAACATCGCCGACCGCTACGTCGTGTCCACGGTGCTCGAGCCGATCCGGCTCGAGTTGAAGCTGACCGACGGCGGCGTGGCCTGGCTCACCGGCGCGCCTCTCGCGTTCTTTTATGTTTCCTTCGGCATCCTCATCTCCTGGTTCGCCGATCGCTCGAACCGCCGCAACATTCTTGCCGCCGCGCTGATCATTTGGTCCGCCTTCACGACCCTATGCGGGCTGTCGCGCAACTATTGGGAGTTCCTGCTGGGCCGTGTCGGCGTCGGCGTGGGGGAGGCGGGCGGGACTCCCCCGTCCACCGCCATCGTCTCGGACTGCTTCCCGCCGGACCGCCGTCCCATGGCAATGACGGTGCTGGCGCTCGGCGCGCCCATCGGCGCGTGGCTGGGCGCCAACATGGCGGGGGCCGTGGCGCAGGCATACAGCTGGCGCGCCGCGTTCATTGCGCTCGGCGTGCCCGGCCTCGTGGTCGGCGTCATCGTCTATTTGACGGTGCGCGAACCGCCGCGCGGGCGCCTGGATGCCATTGTCGATGAGATCAGGCCGTCGTTCCTGGTATCCATGCGATTCTTGTGGCAACAAAAGGCTGCTTTCCACGTGGTCATGGGCGGCGGCCTGTGCGCGCTCTGGGGCTGGGGTTTGATCTACTGGACACCCACGTTCCTGCAGCGCGCCTACAGCCTGGATGTGGGTCAGGCCGGTGCCGTCACGGGCAATATTCATTTGTTGGGCGGCTCCGTCGCGACGGTGTTCACGGCATGGCTGCTGTCGCGCCCCTCCATGGCGGACCCGCGGCGCGTCGTGTGGCTGCTCGCCGGCGGGATCGGCCTCGCCACCATCCCGTCCGTGATCGCCTATTGGACCCATTCTCTTTGGGTGTGCAAGCTGATGTTCTGGATCTTCATTCCCGCCATTTATTTTTACATCGGTCCCTGTTTCGGGCTGCTCAACAATCTGGCGCCCTGCCACATGCGCAATATGTTCATCGCCGTCTCACTGCTGGTGGCGAACATATTCAACCTCATCGTGGCGCCGTGGGTGGTCGGCGCATTGAGCGATTGGTTTGCCGGCGCGCACGCGACCGATGCCGTTTCGCTGCGGCTGGCGCTGCTGTGCCTCGCGCCCACCGGATTCTGGGCGGCGTACCATTTGTACGTGGCCTCGAAGACCATCATCGCCGATCAGAAGCGCGCCATCGGCTACACCAGCGCCTGGGCTCCTTAGAAGGTCATGGGCAAGACCACCATCGATCGACGCTGGCTGCCGCTCAATGCATTGCGGGCCTTCGAGGGCGTTGCCAAGCACTCGAGCTTCACCGCTGCCGCCAATGCGCTGCTGATATCGCAGAGTGCCCTGTCGCGCCACGTGATCGCGCTGGAGAAGCTGATCGGCGCGCAGCTATTCGAACGCCGGCCGCACGCGCTCGTGCTGACGAAGGCGGGGCAGCATCTGCTGCCGGCGGTCATGAAGTCCTTCGACCGTCTGGAATTTGCGCTCGATGACATTAGAAACGACGGCTCGACGACGCTGCGGACCTTGAGGGTGCAGATGCCGCCGAGTTTCGCCGTGCATCTGGCCGTGCCCATCTTGCGCGACTTCCGCCGCACCGCCGCGGAGGTGCAGATCGACCTGGTGAGCTACTACGGCGTCGGACCGCCGCCGAGCGACGTGGACGTGGCGGTGCTTTATTCGAAGCCGACCGTGACCGACATGGTCACGGACTTGTTGTGGCCGGTGCACTTGAGCGTTCTGTGCCACCCGAGCGTCGCCGCGCGGCACGCGGACAAGACTTTGCCTGAGTTCATCGAAGCGAACGAGCTGCTGCACGTACGCATTGCGGATCTGCCGCGGCATCATTTGTGGACGCAATTTGCGCGCCAGGCGAGCTTGAGCGCGGTGAACGTGGAGCGCGGGCTCGTGTTCGACAACGTGATGCTGGCGGTTCAGTACGCGCTGAGCGGCGAGGGCATCGCGTTGGTGGATACTTATCTCTACCGCGACTACATCCGCGACGGCCGTCTCGCCAAGCCGTTCGACAACATGCTGGACGACGGCTTCGGCTATTATCTGTTCACGCATCCGGAGGGCTTGAGCGACACCGCCATCGCCCTGTTCCGCTCGTGGCTGATCGAGCGGTTCGGAACCGGCAGCGCGCAGGCCGGCCTGCACCTTGCGGCCTCAAATGAGTGACCCGAGGCGCGCGCGGCGGCGCGCCCGGCATCGTGTCGGCATTCAATCACATCTATGAATCGGGAGCGATTATGAAGAGCCACGCGAAGGTGGTGGTCATCGGCGGAGGCGTGGTCGGCGCCAGCGTTCTGTACCACCTGACGAAGGCAGGGTGGAAGGATGTGCTGTTGATCGAGCGTGCGGAACTCACGTCAGGATCGACCTGGCACGCCGCAGGAGGCATGCACACCGTCAACGGCGATCCCAACGTCGCGAAGCTGCAGCAGTACACCATCGAGCTCTACAAGGAGATCGAACGCATCTCGGGTCAGTCCTGCGGGGTGCACATCACGGGGGGGATCATGCTCGCCGGAACCCGCGAGCGGCTCGACTGGCTGAAGATGGCCAAGGCGCGGGGACGCTATCTCGGCATGGAGCTGGAAATCATTTCCGTGGACGAGGCGGCGAAGCTGTTCCCCCTGATGGACAAGAAGCATTTCGCGGGGGCGATGTACGATCCGATCGAAGGGCACGTGGATCCTTACGGCGTGACGCATGCCTACGCCAAATCCGCGCAAATCGGCGGCGCCGACATCGTGCGCCACACCCGCGTGACCGACCTCAAGCCCCGGGCCGACGGGACCTGGGACGTCATCACGGATCACGGCAACGTGCACGCTGAGCACGTCGTGAATGCAGGCGGCCTGTGGGCGCGCGAAGTGGGACGGATGGTGGGGTTGGAGCTGCCCATCCTCGCGATGGAACATCAATACCTCATCACCGGCGACATGCCTGAACTCAAGGGCAAGAAGGAACAGCTGCACGCCATCGATTTCGAGGGCGAGATCTACATTCGCCAGGAACGCGGCGGAATGCTCATGGGCACCTACGAGCGCGCCGGGGTTCCTTGGTCGCCGGTGACGACCCCCTGGGATTTCGGCCAGGACCTGCTGCCGAACGACCTGGAGCGCATCGCTCCAAGCCTGGAAGTGGGCTTTGCGCACTTTCCGGCGCTCGAGGCGGCCGGCATCAAAAAGGTGGTCAACGGGCCGTTCACCTTTGCGCCTGACGGCAATCCATTGGTGGGACCGATCCGCGGCCTCAAGAACTTCTGGGTCGCCTGCGGCGTGATGGCCGGTTTCAGCCAGGGTGGGGGCGTCGGCTTGGCGCTGTCGCGCTGGATGGTCGACGGCGATCCGGGCGCCGATATATGGGGCATGGACGTGGCGCGCTACGGCGACTGGACGACGCTCGCCTACACCAATGCCAAGGTGCGGGAGAATTATTCGCGGCGGTTCAGGATCCGCTTCCCGAACGAGGAGCTGCCCGCCGCGCGGCCGCTGCGCACGACGCCGATCTACGAGAAGCTGCAGGCGCAGCACGCCGTGTTCGGCGACTACTGCGGCCTGGAGCACCCGCTTTGGTTCGCACCGACCGCACAGGAGGCGAAGGACGAAATCAGCTTCCGTCGCTCCAATGCACACCCGCACGTCGCTGCCGAATGCAAGGCCGTGCAGAACTCCGTGGGGCTCCTGGAAATATCGAACTACGGGAAATTCGACATCCGCGGGCCGGGCACGGCACAGTGGCTGTCGCGCATCATGGCGAACCGCGTGCCGTCGGTGGGCCGCATCGCGCTCACGCCGATGCTGAACGACCGCGGCAAGCTCATCGGCGATTTCACCATGTGCAGAATTGCCGACGATCATGTGTTCCTCGTCGGGACCTATGCCGCCGAAACCTACTACCTGCGATGGTTCGAGCGGCACATGCCGTCCTCCGGCGTCTCGGTCCGTCCGTGCGCCATGGAGTACGTCGGCCTGTCGCTCGCGGGACCCAAGTCCCGGGCGCTCTTGCAGGGTCTGGTGCACGATGACCTGTCCACCGCGGCCTTTCCGTTCATGTCCTTCAGGCGCATGGAGATCGGCATGGTGCCGGGCTACGTGGGACGCGTATCGTTCACCGGGGACCTCGGCTACGAGATCTGGGTGACGACCGACTATCAGCGGGCGCTTTACGATCTCCTCATCAAGGCCGGCCGCGAGTACGGGCTGAGACTTTTCGGCGGCCGCGCGCTCAATGCCATGCGCGTCGAAAAGAGCTTCGGCAGCTGGGCGCGAGAATACCGCCCGATCTACGGTCCCTTCGAAGCAGGTCTGGATCGCTTCGTCGATCTGAAAAAGGGTGATTTCATCGGCCGTTCTGCGGCAGCGGAAGAAAAGGCGGGCGGTGGCGCGCTGCGCCTGGCGGCCTTCCGGGTCGACGCCACCGATGCGGATGCCATCGGCGATGAGCCGATCTGGCATGACGGCAAGACCGTGGGCTGGGTGACCTCGGGCGCGTTCGGCCATCGCGTCAACCAGTCTTTGGCGCTAGGCTATGTGCCGGCTGCGCTTGCGCATGCCGACGCGGGGTTTGAAATCGAAATAATCGGCGAGCGGCACAAGGCCCATCGGCTCTCCGAAGCGGCCTTCGATGCGGGCGGCAAATTGATGCGGGCTTGAGGGGGAGGGCACATGCAGAGCGCATCTGAAGTCGACAAAACGGAATACAACGGCCTCACCGAACATACCGAAGGGTTGCCGGCGGATGCCTATTTCGACGCGCGCCGGTACGAGAGGGAACTGCAGCGCATTTGGTACCGCAACTGGGTGTACGTCGGACGCTCGAGTGAAATCTCCCGCCCCCGCGAATTCCGCACCTTCGAACTGGGCGACCAGAGGCTGCTGCTGGTGCGCGACGATCAGGGGGTACTGCGGGCCTTTCACAACACCTGCCGGCACCGCGGTGCAGCCCTGTGCCGCGAGCCGCAAGGGTCGCTGCGCACGGGGACCATCATCTGTCCCTACCACGCGTGGGTCTACAATCTGCAGGGCGATCTCATGCGCACGTCTTCCAAGGCCCATGCCAGCGGCTTCGATGTGGGCGATTTTCCGCTCTACAAAGTCAGCGTTCGGGAATGGAACGGCTTCGTCTTCATCGCGCTGACCGACCAACCGCCGCCGTTCGAGAAGATCTTCGACCTGCCCCTGAACCGGCTCGACGCGTGGCCGCTCGCGGATTTGGCCGTCGGACACGTCATGTTGAAGACCGTCAACAGCAACTGGAAGATCTTCTGGGAGAACTACAACGAATGTCTTCATTGCCCGGGCGTGCACCCGCAGCTGTCGCAGCTGGTGCCCATCTACGGTCGCGGCCTGCTCGAGGAGCGCGACGATCCGGAGTGGCGCGCGCACCTGGCCGATGCCGACCCGAAGTTCAAGGGTGGATTGCGCAGGGGCGCCGTGAGCTGGTCGCTCAACGGCCTGGCGACCGGCATACCCTTCCCCAAGCTTTCCGATGAGGACCGAAGAGCCGGACACGTCTATATGACGGGCCTGCCGTCCGTGTTCTTGGTGGGCCATGTCGATTACGTTCGCGTGGTGCGCGTGCTGCCCTTGGGCCCGGAGAGGACCGAACTCAAGATCGAGTATTTGTTTTCGCCGCAAGCGTTGGCGGATCCGCGCTTCGACATGCGCAACATCGTGGACTTCACCAACCTCGTGATGACCGAAGACGCGGAAGTATGCGAGCTCAATCAAATGGGCCTGCACGCCGTGCCTCATGCCCGCGGCGTGGTCATGCCGGAGGAGTACGTCATCCGCCAGTTCCACGAGTGGCTGCGCGGCGAACTGGCGCGGGATTGAGGCGGCGAATCCGCCACCCGAGCACACTGTAAAGTCAATGCCCCCGCCATGCCGGCGGCCGGGTATTTTCCCCTAAAAAGCAGCGGTTTTGAGACCTACGGCCGGCTTTTCCATGCTTGGAAACGTATAGTGCCGCCCCCATAAAGGACATCGCCCGCCTTCGAATGGATGCGGGGTTCGATACAGTGAATCAGGAGTGAATTATGCTAGGAATGGTAGCCCGATGGGGCCATAACACGTTGTTGATCGCGTTGGCGCTGATGACGTGCGTGGTTGTCGTCGGTTTGATCAAGTAAAGGTTACGGGCATGCGGCGCAGCGCGTGCGCCTCGATCAACGCGCGGTAGCCGCGGGCGCGGTCTCGATATCTCCCGGTGCAAGGTGCTTGGATTTCCACAGCACCCAGGCGTAATACCACACGTAGTAGCCGGCCAACAAAAAGACCACCCCCACGGTGAAGGGACTTCCGACCATCGAAGTCGCCGCGAAGGCCTGGGAGGGGTCCGCAGCGGCCGCGTTGCCGGCGTGTGCAGCCTGCCCGCCCGCATATATCTGCACGGCGCGGAATGCCAGGCGCCCCAGAAAAAGCAGCGAGACTGCAATACCGGTATAGGTATGCGGGACGTAATGCATCCGCCCGTCCCACATCACGAAACGCGTTCGTTTCGCACCCCACACGCCGAGGCTCAAGCCCAGCGCCGCGCCCAGGAGCTCGGCCGCCAGGAACCGGCTGGATCGCGCCGCCAGCGGCAGCAACGCGCACACCGCCGCCGACAGCAGCACGATTCGCAGGGTCATTCTCCCGGCACGCAGCGGCTGGCGTCCGAAGCTGCGGCGAAACCGCCGGTAGATCGCATACACGACCAGTGCCGCGATCAGATACGGCATGATTTGTGAAAAGTCGGGCTGCATTTGGCCGATACTACTATACCGATGAGCAGTGCAATCTCGGCCCATTCGGCGGCGCACCTCACGCGGGGCGTGGGGCCTTGGGCGGCCATGGCGGTCAATGTCGCCAACATGATCGGCACCGGGGTCTTTCTGAAGACGCGCGTCATGACGTGCAACGTCGGCAGCGCGAAGACGGTCCTGGTGGTGTGGATTGCCGCGGGATTGCTGTCGCTGGCGGGCACTTTCTCGTACTCCGAGATTGCGGCATTGATGCCCGAGGCGG
Organism: uncultured Gammaproteobacteria bacterium; assembly: GCA_963727045.1. Taxonomy (GTDB): domain Bacteria; phylum Pseudomonadota; class Gammaproteobacteria; order Steroidobacterales; family Steroidobacteraceae; genus Bog-1198. The sequence continues at coordinate 907,614 of CAVSES010000001.1, forward strand.
GCGGCGACTACGTTTACCTGCGCCGCGCTTATGGACGTTTGGTCGGGTTTCTCTATGGCTGGATGGCATTCACGGTTGCGAAATCCGGCGCTCAAGCGGCGCTCGCGGTCGGACTGGCGATTTTCATGAATGTGGCCCTCGGGGGCGCCTTGGAACGATGGCACGTCGAGGCAGTGGTCTTCGGCCAAGCCTGGAGCGGACTGACGCTCGTGGCGCTGGCGGCGATCTGGACGGTGGCGTTGATCAATTGCGCATCGGTGGCCTCGAGCGGCCTGATGGCGCTCGCCCTGACCTTTGCCAAGGTGGCGTTGGTGATCGGTGTGGCGGTCGGCGCATTCGCATTCGCGGCCGGCGATTGGGGTCATTTAAGCGGCTCCGGGCTTGCCGGTACGTGTGAGGGCGTGGCAAGCAGCGCACGTGGCGGGGTTGCCGGCTTCGGCGCGGCGATGCTCGGCGCCTTGTGGGCGTACGACGGCTGGCAAAACGTGGCGGCGCTCGCCGGCGAAGTCAAAAACCCGCAGCGCAATCTGCCGCGCGCTTTCGTGGGAGGGACCCTCATCGTCGGGGCGCTCTACCTGTTCGTCAACGTGGCGTATTATTTTGCGCTGACGCCGCTCGAGGTCGCGAGCGTCCCGGCGAGTTCGTCGGTCGCCACGGAGGTGCTGAAACGGTTTCTCGGGCCGCTGGCAGTGGCAATGACGGCGGTCGCACTGATGGTTTCCTCGTTCGGTGCGCTGCATTCGAGCGTGCTCGCCAATTCGCGCATCCCGTTCGCCATGGCGCGCGACGGACTTTTCTTTCGCGGATTGGCGCGGTTGTCGCCGCGCTCGAATGTCCCTGTCCCAGCCATCCTGGCCCAGGCCGCCTGGGGGAGCGTTCTTGCCCTCTCAGGCTCGTACGACACGCTGACCGACAGCGTCATTTTCGCATCCTGGCTGTTCTACGGCCTGGTCACCGCATCGCTGTTCGTCTTCCGCAGAAGAATGCCCGATGCACCGAGGCCGTACCGGGCATTCGGCTACCCGGCGGTGCCGATGATCTTCCTGCTGGTGACGGCGGCGCTGCTGTTCAATACGTTCATCGCCGCTCCCCACGAAGCCCTGCGCGGCGTTGTGCTGCTCGCCGCCGGTCTGCCGTTTTACTGGTTTTGGTCCAAACGCCTGCGCGGGGTTCCGCCGCCTTCGGAAGGCAATTAGGAGCCTGTCTGGAAGGCCCCTCGCTCACGCTCCGCCCGGCAGGTCGAACACCAACACTTCGGCCTCTCGCGGCTCGCTCAAACGAAGCGGCGCGCCGTCGGTGAGCGCCAAGGCGTCGCCTGCCTCGAGCGCAGTCCCGTTCGCCGTCAGCGCGCCGCGTGCGACGTGCAGATAGACACGCCTGCCCGGCGCGGCCCGGAACTGCGCCGTCTCGCTGCCGCTGAAGAGCCCGGCGTATATTCTCGCGTCCTGATGGATCAACACGGATCCCTCCGCGCGATCCGGTGACACGATGAGGCGCAGCCGGCCGCGCTTCTCGGCCGGTGCAAAGCGCTTTTCCTCGTAGCTGGGCTCGATGTTGCGCTCCGCCGGCTGAATCCAGATCTGCAGGAAGTGCACCGGTTCGCTGGGGCTGGGATTGAACTCGCTGTGCCGCACACCCGTGCCGGCGCTCATGCGCTGTACATCGCCCGGTTTGATGACCGACCCATGGCCCATGGAATCCTTGTGCGCGAGTTCGCCGGACAGCACGTAGCTGATGATTTCCATGTCGCGGTGGCCGTGCGTGCCGAAGCCCGCGCCGGCCTGCACCCGATCTTCGTTGATGACGCGGAGCGGTCCGAACTCCACGTGCTCCGGATCATGGTAATCGGCAAATGAAAACGTATGGAAGGACTTGAGCCAACCGTGGTCGGCAAAGCCTCGTTCGTGACTGCGTCGGATAGCGTTCATGGGTTCCTCCAGTTCCCCCCAAGATGGGGCCTCCTGCAATCATCAAAAGCACAAAAATTCGCGTCTATCGGTCAGCTTTTTAGATGCATCCGCGCGTCCGGTAGGACGGACCCTACAGGGGGTGGCGCGCCCGCCTGACTGCGGCAGCGCGGGATCCGGATTATGGTCCGCCCAGGCTTCAATTCAAGGGAGACACAAAGATGTCCTTGGGCACCATCCTGCTAATCTTGCTGGTTCTTCTCCTCGTGGGCGCGCTTCCGACGTGGCCGTACAGCAGCGGTTGGGGCTACTTTCCCAGCGGTGGATTGGGCTTGGTGCTGATCGTGCTGCTGGTGCTCGTCGTCACCGGACGACTGTGAGCCGCCGTACGTTGGGAGAACCCGCAAAACGCTCCGTCGGGGCGATCTGGTTCGCGTTGTCCGCTTCGTTATTGGCGAGCGCGCTGGCGACCGCGTCGATTGCCGCGGTGTCCGATCATCCCTCCCTTCCACGGGAATGCCCCCGCACGGGCGGTCCCTCCAACTTTGATTATTTGGTGCTGGCGAGTATTGCCGATTCGCCGCAGCTCCATGCGATGGCGAGCTTCCGTTCGACGGCGAGCCAACGCAGCGAATCCAAGTCATGTGACAAGGATGCTGTCGAACATACAACTCACAAGAGGGTCTCCTAATGTCGCTCATAGCCTGGATAGTGCTTGGATTGATTGCCGGATTCATTGCCAGCAAGCTCGTCAACAAGACCGGGGAAGGCATGCTGCTGGATATCTTGCTCGGGATCGTGGGTGCGGTGGTCGGCGGATGGCTGTTCCACACGTTCGGAATGCCCGGCGTCAGCGGTGTGAATCTATACAGCTTGGTGGTTGCCGTGATCGGAGCGGCCGTGTTCCTGATCGTGTATCACGCGCTCACGCGACGCTCCGTTTGACCGGCACCGATCGACCGATTTCGAGTCACGGCCGCGTGCCGACGCGGCCGTGACCTCTTAAGGAGGAGGGCTCGCGGGGTTGAGATCGATCTGCCCCAATCGATGCTCATCGACGATGACGACCACGCCGCTCGCGACGACGATGCCCGCGCCCAGAATCAGGGTCGGGGACGGCGAGGCAGACCAAAAGAACCAGTCAATGGCGAATGCCCACAGAATCGACGTGTACTCGAACGGACCCACCACCGAGGGCGGAGCCCTGCGAAAGGCATCGGTCAGCCACATTTGACCCAGCGCCCCGGTGACCCCGATCGCGGCGAGCCAGGCCCAGTCGGCGCCGAGCACCGGTCTCCAGTTGCCGATCGCGAGCACGCCGGAGCCGATGCTGACCAGGAGCAGGTACCAAAACACCATGGACAGGCTCGAGTTGCCGCGGCCCAAGGTGCGCACCGTCAGGGCGCTCAGCGAATAACAGATCGTTGCCACGGCGGCCGCCGCCGCGGCGATCATCGAGAACCGCCCGCTGCCCCCCCAGGGCTGCAGGATCACCAATACGCCGCATAGACCCACGAGGATGGCGAGCCAACGCTTGCGAGTCACCTTCTCGCCGTGAATCGGCACCGACAACGCGGTCATCAACAGCGGCGCCGCCAGGAATAGAGCGTAGGTCTGCGCGAGGCTCAGGCGATGAACGGCAAACACGAAGCTGCCCAACATGCAGATGCCGAGTGCGGCCCGGAAAAGATGCAAGGGTACATTGGTCAGGCGCAGCGGTGCCCAGGTGCGCTGCCACGCGATCGGCAAGAACAGGAACAGCCAGGAGGAGATGCATCGCAGGCAGGAAATTTGCAGCGGCCCATAATGCGCGGACAACCGCTTCATCAAGGAATCCATGATCGAGAAGACGAAGACCGCCGCCGCCATGTAGCCGATGCCGCGCAAACGCTCCTTCGAGCGTTCGCGGCCGGCGGGATTTTCAGTGGAAAGGGAGTGTCGGCTCATGGTGCTCCGCGCCATTGTAGACGAGGGAGCACCGGCCGGATCGATCGATTACCTCATGCCGTAATCCGCGCGGGCTGCGCGCCCAGGGCGCGTCGGCGCGTGTCCATCATCTTCAGGATCATGGGCGTCAGTATGAGCTGCATGGCCAGCTCCATCTTGCCGCCCGGCGCGACGATGATGTTGGGCCGGGACATGAACGAGTCGTGAATCATCGACAAAAGGTAGGGGAAATCGATCCCCTTGGGATTGGAAAATCGTATGACGACGAAACTCTCGTCGGCGGCCGGAATGTAGCGTGCGGTGAACGGATTGGAGGTATCGACGGTGGGCACGCGCTGGAAATTGACATGGGTCTGCGAGAATTGCGGGCAAATGTAGTTCACGTAATCCGGCATGCGCCGCAAGATGGTGTCGACGACCGCCTCGGTGGAGTATCCACGGGTCTCCTTGTCCCGGTGCAGTTTTTGGATCCACTCCAGGTTGATGATGGGAACGACGCCGATGGTCAGATCCGGATGCCGGGCGACATTCACCTCGGGGGTGACGACGGCGCCATGCAGTCCTTCGTAGAACAACAGGTCGGTATCCCGGGGAATATCCTTCCATTCGGTGAACGTTCCCGGCGGCTGATTGAAGGGCTCCGCCTCCTTCTCGTTGTGCAGGTACCTGCGAATCTTTCCGCGCCCGGTCTCGCCATAGCCTTTGAACAAGGCCTCGAGCTCTTCGAAGAGATTGTTTTGCGGCCCGAAGTGGCTGAAATGCTGGTCTCCCTGCGCAGCGGCCTCGGCCATCTTGAGCTTCATCGTTTCGCGGTCGAAGCGATGAAACGAATCGCCTTCGACCAATGCGGCGTTGATGCCTTCGCGGCGAAATATCCAGTTGAAGGTGCGGGTCACGGAGGTGGTGCCGGCTCCCGAGGAGCCGGTCACTGCAATGATGGGATGCTTGGCGGACATGTAATTTCCTGTGGGGATCAGCTCGGAAGAAACAACGACCGCTCCTTGAAGAGCGGAGAGCTGTAAATGCGGTCGAGACCCTGTTCATGCTCCAAATGGTAGCGCTCGATGCGTTCGACCTCGGCCTTGCAGCCCAGGATCAAGGGCACGCGCTCGTGAAGTCCGCCCGGCACCAAATCCCGAATGCGCATGCGCCCGGTCGAGGCGGCGCCGCCGGCCTGCTCGACCAGCATCGCCATGGGGTTGGCCTCGTAGAGGAGCCGCAGCCTGCCGCTTTTGCCGGGATCCTTCGTGTCCCTGGGGTACATGAACAATCCTCCGCGGATCAGGATCCGGTGGACTTCCGCCACCAGCGAGGCGATCCAGCGCATGTTGAAATCCTTGCCGCGGCCGCCGCCGCGGCCGGCCAGACATTCGGCAACGTAACGCTTGACCGGCGGCTCCCAAAAGCGCTCGTTGGAGGCATTGATGGCGAATTCATTCGCTTCCTCGGGGATGGACATGTCGGGGTGGGTCAATATGAACTCGCCGAAGCCGCGGTCCAGCGTGAATCCGTGCACGCCGCGCCCGACGGTGAGCACCAGCATCGTGGTCGCGCCGTAGATTGCGTACCCCGCGCACAGCTGCCGGGATCCGGGCTGCAGAAAATCGTCCAGCTTCGGCGGCTGCATGCCGCGCGGCGCCTTGAGGACGGAAAAAATGCTGCCCACCGGGGCGTTGATGTCGATGTTGCTGGAACCGTCCAAGGGGTCGAACACGAGCAGGTACTTGCCGAGCGGATACTCCGGCGGAATTTGATAAGGCTCATCGAGTTCCTCCGACACCATGCCGGCGAGGTGGCCGCCGTACTCGCTGGTGCGCAGGAAAATGTCGTTCGACATCACGTCCAGTTTCATCTGCATCTCGCCCTGGATGTTGGTGCTGTGCGCCGATCCGTGCGCACCCGCCAGCGCACCGCGGCCGACGATGAAGCTGATGCGCTTGCACGCCAGGCGCACGTAATTGAGCAGCGCGGTGAAGTCGCCGGTCGCTTCGGGAAATCGCCGCTGCTCCTCGATCATGAATTCGGTGATGGTTTTCTCGCGAGTGCTCATCGGTCCCCCTCGATCATGGCTGCGCTGCCGGCCCTCTGCAGGCCGTTCAAATGACGGTTTATTTCCCGGACGCCGAGCACCGAATGTCCCGCGAGCGCGGCGGCATGCGGCGGCAGCGGCCGTGCGGCAGACCCCAGCGAAGGCAAGACGAGGTCGGCATTCGAAAAATCCTCGGATCCTGTCCAGATGCTCGGGGTCACCACGGTGTACAGACCCGCCGCTTTGGCAGCCGCGAGCCCGTTCGAGGAGTCCTCGATCGCCACGCAATCCGCCGCGGATCGCCCCAATTCCCGCAATACGAATCGGTAGATTTCGGGTGCGGGTTTCTTGCGCCGAACCTGATCGCCGGCGCCGATGACTGCGAAGCGCTGCATCGCGTATCGCCCCAGAGTCCTTCGCAGCAGCGCTTCTATATTCGCAAGGGTGGTCGTGGAGGCGATCGCCACTTGGACGTTCGCCCGGGCCGCTTCGTCGATGAGGCGCTCCACGCCGTCGCGCAACGACACCTGACCCGCCTCGACCATCGACGCGTAAATGTCGGTCTTGGTCCGGTGGATGACGGCAATGCGTGCGGTGAGGGCAGCATGTTCGCCCGGACCGAGCGGCAGCGAATCGATGTAGGCGCCGAGCCGCTCCTTGCCGCCGGTGACGGACAGGAGGTGCGCGTATTTCGGTCGGCTCCAATTCCAATCCAGGCCGTGCCGCCGGAACGCCTCGTTGAACGCGAGGCGGTGGGCTTCCTCGGTATCCGCCAGGGTGCCGTCGACATCGAATATGAGCGCCCTGAGCGTCACGCGAACACCCGGCTCGCGCGCAGGTCCGCGCCTTCGATGGTCATGAGTTCATCGCGCGTCAGTGCGCGCGACTTGTCGGCAAAGAGGCGATTGGCCTGGCGCAATCGGGCCCGATCCAGGGCGTTGCGGATCGAACGCGCGTTCGCGAAGTGAGGCTTAAGCATTCGCAGAGGAATGTAGTCGTGCAGCGCCGCCAGAGCGGAGGGGCTCAAGCGGTATTGCATCTCCTGCACCATCCGCAGCGCAATCTGTTCCAGCTCTTCGGGGCGGTAATCGGGAAAGTCCAGGTGGTGGGCAATACGCGAACTCAAGCCGGGGTTCGAGCGGAAAAAAGCATCCATCCGGTCCTTGTATCCGGCCAGAATGACGACCAGATCGTCGCGCTGGTTCTCCATCACCTGCAGAAGGATTTCGATCGCCTCCTGTCCGTAGTCGCGTTCGTTCTCGGGGCGGTACAGGTAGTACGCTTCGTCGATGAAGAGCACTCCGCCCATCGCCTTCTTGAGCACTTCCTTGGTTTTCGGCGCCGTGTGGCCGATGTATTGACCGACGAGGTCGTCGCGGGTCACGGCCACCAGATGGCCTTTGCGCACGTAGCCCAGACGATGCAGGATTTCGGCCATGCGCAGCGCCACGGTTGTCTTGCCGGTCCCGGGATTGCCGGTGAAGGACATGTGCAGACTCGGCGCGTGCGCCTGCAGATTCACGTTCATGCGAAGCTTGTCGATCACCAGCAGCGCCGCGATGTCGCGGATGCGGCTCTTGACGGGATGAAGTCCGATGAGATCGCGCTCCAGCTCGTCGATGACTGCGCCGGCCTGGCTCTGGGCCAGAACGTCCGATACGGTGCGCGCCCCGGCTAGCTGCGCCGGCGCCGCGGTGCCCCCTTCGCCGGCGGGCGCCCCGGACGGCTCAGCCGGCGAGGGGGACTGGGATCCGTGAATCTTGTACAACGGCGCGGTCATCCCTAACTCCGTTCGGATTCCGGCCGGTCGGTCGCGTAGCCATGGACGGTGTAACGAATCGTCCTACCGCGCGTTTCCTGGCGGATGAGCCCAAAGCCAGGCTCGTTTTCCGGCCGATTGACGATGAAGCTCATGACGATCGTTTCCACGCCGCGCGTCGAATCGAACGCCATGAGCCGGATGTAGTGCCGGGGAAACGTCTTGCGGCAGATGTTCACTTCCTCGAGGACGCCCGCGGCATCCTTGAGATCGAACATCGGCAGCCCGAACATCTCCCAATACGTGTTTCGCGGATGCGGGTCATCCGTGTATTCGACGCTCCATGCATACCCTCGATTCAGGCCGTACTCGACCTGCAGGGAAATTTCCGCGTCGGTGAGATCAGGCAAGTAGCTGAACTGCCCCTGGGTGATGCGGCCTACCGGATTGGTCATCATTGTCTTAGCTCCTATGACGTCTAGTTCGCCACGGCGGCCGTGACCGAATAGTCCGAAGTGTCGGTGGACGAATAGTTGAAGCTGATGTCGCCCCAGGTATCGAGCGCCTGCTGCAGCGGTGTGCAGGACTTGGCGGCGCGCCGCAGGATGTCGGGCCCCTCGTTCCTGATGTCGCGGCCTTCATTGCGAGACTTGACCATGACCTCGAGCGCCACGCGGTTCGCCACGGCGCCCGCCTGGATGCCGGCCGGATGGCCGATGGTGCCGCCGCCGAATTGCAGAACGACGTCGTCGCCGAACAGATCGAGCAGCAGGTGCATCTGGCCGGCGTGAATGCCGCCCGAGGCGACCGGCATGACCTTGCGCAAATCCGCCCAGTCCTGATCGAAGTGCAGCCCGCGCTGCAGATCCTGCCGGGTGTAACTGTCGCGGCACACGTTGTAATAACCCTGCACGGTCATGGGGTCGCCCTCCAGCTTGCCGACCGCCGTGCCGGTGTGCAGATGGTCGACGCCGGCCAGGCGCAGCCACTTGGCGATGACGCGAAAGCTGATGCCGTGGTTCTTCTGGCGCGTGTACGTGCCATGACCGGCGCGATGCATGTGCAGCAGCATGTCGTTCCTGCGGCACCAATTGGACATGCTTTGAATGGTGGACCATCCGACGACAAGATCGACCATGATGATCACTGAACCCAATTCCTTGGCGAATTCGGCGCGCTCGTACATGTCCTCGACGGTGCCCGCGGTCACGTTGAGGTAAGAGCCCTTGACCTCGCCGGTCGCGGCGCTTGCCTTGTTGACGGCATCCATCACATTGAGGAACCGGTCGCGCCAATGCATGAAGGGCTGCGAATTGATGTTCTCATCGTCCTTCATGAAGTCGAGGCCGCCCTTCAGGCCCTCGTAGACCACCCGGCCGTAGTTGCGGCCCGACAGCCCGAGCTTGGGCTTGGTCGTCGCGCCCAGAAGCGGGCGGCCGAACTTGTCGAGCCGCTCCCGCTCGACGATGAGGCCGGTCGGCGGCCCCTTGAACGTTTTGACGTAGGCGACGGGGATGCGGATATCCTCGAGGCGGGCGGCCTTGAGCGGCTTGAAACTGAAGACGTTCCCGATGAGGCTCGCGGTCATGTTGGCGATCGATCCTTCCTCGAAGAGGATGATGTCGTACGCCACCCAGGCAAAATATTGGCCCGGGTTGTTCGGGACGGGTTCGACCTTGTAGGCCTTGGCGCGGTAGCTGTCGCATGCGGTGAGCCGATCGGTCCACACGACGGTCCAGGTCGCCGTGCTCGATTCTCCGGCCACCGCTGCCGCGGCCTCAATGGGATCGACGCCGTTTTGGGGCGTGATGCGGAACAGGCACAAGGTGTCCGTGTCCTTCGGCACGTAATCGGCGTCCCAGTACCCCATCTGCCGGTACTTGAGGACCCCGGCGCTGTAGCGCTTTTTGACGTCCGTGATGACGCTGACGCCGGAATTTTCAACAGTTTTCACCATGTGAAGGCCCCTTGGATTTGAAGGGACGGACTTTAAGGGCCATTGATCATTTGCGTACAGTCAGTTATTGTTATCCCAACGTTAAGAATTACTTAATGAAAAACGCCACTCTTCGCCAATTACGCGTATTTGCCTCCGTGGCGCGGCATTTGAGCTTCATTCGTGCTGCGGAAGAGCTGAAGCTGACCGCCCCCGCGGTGTCGATGCAGATCAAGGAACTCGAGCTCGAGGTGGGGTTGCCGCTGTTCGATCGAACCAGCCGTCAGGTGTCGCTGACGATGGTCGGCGAATACATGCTCGCGCACACCCGGCGCGTGTTATCGGCGATGCGCGATGCCGAGGATCTCGTGGCGCGCTTTCGCGGCCTGCAGACGGGGCCATTGGATGTGGGAATGGTCAGCACGGCCAAATATTTCCTGCCGCGGCTCCTTGCCCAATTCCGGCAGGAACATCCCGGCATCGAAATCCGGCTGCAGGTCGCCAACAACCGTGAACAGATCGTCGCGCTCATGCAGGAGGGGGACATCGAGCTCGCCATCATGGGCCGGCCGCCCGAGGGGTGGCCGACGCGTGCCGAACCCTTCGCCATGCATCCGCACGTGCTGGTCACCTCGATCGACCATCGCTTCACCCGCATGGAGGCGGTGCCGGCCAGCGCGCTGTCGGGTGAAGAGTTCATCGTGCGCGAGCCGCGGTCCGGCACGCGCGCCGCCTTCGATGAGTACATGCGCACGCATCAGGTGGCGCCGCGGATCGTGATGCAGATGTCGAGCAATGAAGCGATCAAGCAGGCGGTGATGGCCGGCATGGGCATATCCCTGCTGTCGCTGCATACGCTCGGCCTCGAGCTCGACAATCATTTGATCGCCTCGCCGGAGACCGAGGGATTGCCCATCATGCGCCGCTGGCATGTCGTCAACAATGCGGCCAAAACGCTGTCACCCGCGGCGGAGGCATTCCGCTACTTCATTCTGGAGCGCGGCGAAGCCTTTCTCGCGAATCAATTTGCGAAGGAGTCTCACGCGATCCGGCAGACAGACTCCTAATGAGCTTGAGGGCGCTTGAGCAGGTCGACGCGGTCGACCGATCGCACGTTCAGGTGCAACCGCGTGCCGCCTCGAATCGCAGTCAGCGGCACACCGGTCCCCGCGGGACCCACGGCCCACAGTCTTCGGTAGAAGTCGGGCAGGGTGGCGACGTCGTGGTCGGCCACCCGCATGATCAAGTCTCCTTCGCGGATGTCGGCGAGTTGCGCGGGGCCGCCCTCGGCCACGCCCGTCACATAAATCTTGCCGGTCATCTCGGCCGCGTATACGCCGAGCCACGGTCGCGACGGGCGCGACGCGCGGCCCCGGGTCGTCAGCTCCTTGAGAATGGGTTTCAGAAGATCGATCGGCACGAACATGTTGGCGTTGATTTCCTCATCGCCGGTCAATTCGCGCACCAGTAAAGAGCCAATGCCCACGAGACACCCATGGCCGTCGAGCAGGGCGGCGCCGGACCAATGCGGGTGTGCGGGGGTTGCGAAAATCGCATCCTCGAGGAGGTACTCCCAGGCGCCGGCAAATTCGCGCCTCGCAAATATATCCACGGATTGCGGCTCGGCGAATTCAGGAGAACTGACCACATGGGCTCGATCGGCGACGCGAAGATCCGCCGAGGATCCCAGGGGAACCGGCACGATGCCAAGCTTCTCCAACGGCAATACCAGGCCGAATCCCGTCACTTGATCGTAGGCCAGGGGGTGGCCGGCCAGTTCGCGCCCATCCGGGGTCGTCAACCATACGTCCGTCGCCTCGGTCACGAGGTAGCCTATGGTAAGGATCAATCCGTCGGAATTGATGACCACGCCGTTGCCGGTGCGCTGCGATCCCAAGATGCCGGCGGTGAATGCGTCCTCGGGCACCTCGGCGCGCAGCTTCAACACGGACCGGCTGATGGCCTCCAAATCGAGCCCCGGCATTGCAGCTCCTGATTCAAGTCAATGGCGCGCATCCCAGTGATCGCCCAAACTGCGCCAAATACCACTGCTGAAACGTCACGACCCGACGTTCATGCTCCGAGTAACGGCCAGGCTGGTAATGCTTCGACAAGATCCCTGCCTGGTTGTTCTCCGTGATCTCCTTATCCTGTTTCGTGGTCTCGTCCCAGCCCCAGATCATTCGCTTCACGTCGACCTGCGACGCATTGCCGTCGACCAGCCAGTACAGATCCACATCCGTGTGCATGGTGCTACGGGGAGTGAATAGAAACAATACTGCGAAATCGTTGGTGGCGACCAGCTGAGTAAAGGGACTGAACGAGAGGTACATTCTCCCTTGATCCCATCCCAGACGTTTGCCCATCAGCGAGGACGCGGGCCGGCCGTCCTCGGTCTCGCTCTCGTACCCCTCGCGAATCGTCCGCTGCAGAAGCAGCCGCAGATGCGAGGATTGCGGGCCGTCGTCGATCGTGCCGATCGGGCGTCCGAGTCTTGCGGCGCGTGCTTCCCAGGCCTTGAGCGCCGGCAGGTACTTCTCGACCGCCTCTGTCGGACCGGAACTCGGCCCCGCGCCGAAGGCGATCAACGCCTCCGGAGGATGCATTGAACAAAATTCCGGATGAGCCGGCGCACAGTGGTAGCACTCGACGAAGTTCTCCACGATCAGCTTCCAGTTGGCCGTCGTCGGGTAGGACTCGGAATGGGCGATTTTCGCTCCCGCGAAGCCATGGAAGTCGAGGTAGGGTGCAAGATCGGCAAACGTCGCGTCGAAATCCACGGGCGGCTCATCGGACAGGTTGATGAAAATGAAGCCGTGGAACACCCGCACGTGGCAGCGGTGCAGGCCGTTGTCCTTCCTGGAGAAATCCGCCGGCATCAAGCGGGCGGCGAGCAAGGCGCCGTCGAGCCCGTAGCTCCAGGCGTGGTAGCCGCAGGTCAGGCGCGCCACCCGGCCCTGCGGTTTGGTGCAGATGAGCGAGCCGCGATGCCGGCAGACGTTGTAAAACGCGTTGACCGTCGATTCATCGCTGCGGACCACGATGATCGATTCATCGCCCACCTTGAACAGAAAGTAGTCGCCCTTGTTGCGGACCCTGTCGATGTGACCGGCTACGAGCCATTTGCGGCCCACGACTTTGAGCATATCCGCCGCAAACACGGCATCGTCGCAGTAGAATTTGCGATCCAAGCTGTAGCCGATCTTCGTGCCGGCGGCCAGCCGCGCCATCAGGCCGCAGTCACCCATATCCTCGCCCTCGATCTTGTTTGGATTCAACTTTTGATCCTCTCGTTTTTCGGGTCGTACAATGGCCGCAGCGAGGCGCTCGCCGGGCAGCGGATTCCGGCCACCTCGATTTCAAAGTCATCCGGCCCGATGGTGGAGTTCCCCGAACTTCCGAGCGCCACATAGCCAAGGCCCACGGCGGCTCCCAGCGTGTGGGCATACATTCCCGAGCGGATGAACCCGACGATCGAGCCGCCCTGCCAGATCGGCTCGTTGTGGTACAGCAAGGGCTCCGGATTTTTGAGCTTGAACTGAACCAAGCGCTTGCTCCACCCGGCTTGCTTCTGCCGCAGGAGCGCCTCGCGGCCGATGAAGCCGCCCGCTTTGTCCCACTTGACTGCAAATCCCAGCCCGGCTTCGAGCGGCGTGTCTTCATCGGTGATGTCGTGCCCCCAATGCCGATAGCCTTTCTCGATTCGCAGCGAATTGAGCGCGTGATAGCCCGCATGCGCCAGCCCGCATGCGGCGCCGGCGCCGACCAGCTCGTCATACACACCCTGCATGAATTCGGTGGGTACATAGAGTTCCCATCCGAGTTCGCCCACGTAGGTGATGCGCGATGCCCGCACCAGCGCGTACCCCATTTCGATCACGCGGCTGGTGGCGAAGGGGAAGGCCGCATCCGACAGATCGTTCGGCGTCAGCGATTGCAGCAATTCCCGCGCGCGGGGCCCCATCACCGACAAGACACCCATCCCGGAAGTCACGTTGGTCAACACACAGCGGGCGCCGGGGTCGATGTGCCGCTCGAGCCAGTTGAAGTCCTTGGTTTCGGTTTCGGCGCCGCCCACGATGAGATACGCGGCCTCGCTCAACCGTGTCACGGTCAGATCCGCCTCGATTCCGCCCCGGTCGTTGAGCCACTGCGTGTAGACCATTCTCCCGGGTGCGACGTCGACGTCGTTGGCGCAGACCCGATTGAGCACGCCTACGGCGTCGGAGCCTTCCAGGCGAAATTTGGCGAACGAGGACTGGTCGAACAATCCCACCCTCGATCGCACGGCGTGGTGCTCGTTCGCGCTGTGCGCGAACCAGTTCTGGCGGCCGTAGCTGTATTCATAGCGGGGCCGGACACCCGCGGGCGCGAACCAGTTGGCGCGCTCCCAGCCGAAAGCTTCGCCGAAGCACGCGCCCGCGGCGGCAAGGCGGTCATGCAGGGTCGATTTGCGCACGCCGCGCGCGGTTTCGTACTGGCGAAACGGCCAATGCGTCGCGTACAACAATCCCAGGCTTTCGGAGACCCGGGCCCGCAGGTATTTGCGGTTGATCTGGAACGGCATGCTTCGCCGCACGTCGACTTCCCACAAGTCGACGGGCGGGTGTCCGTCGCGCATCCACTCGGAGACCACCTTGCCGACCCCGCCGGCCGATTGCAGGCCAATGGAATTCAGCCCCGCGGCGACGAAGCAGTTGGCAAGCTCGGCCGACTCGCCCAGATGATATCGAACGTCCGGCGTGAAGCTTTCAGGACCGCAAAAAAACTTTTGAATTCCGGCCTTCTCCAACGCGGGGATGCGGCGCATCGCGTCGATGAGCACCGGCTCGAAATGACCGAAATCGCCGGCAATTTCGCCGAAGGAAAAATCTTCGGGAATTCCGCCGGCTCCCCACGGGCGGGCGCGGGGCTCGAATGCCCCGACCAGCAACTTGCCCGCATCGTATTTGAAATAGCTGCAATGATCGTAGTCGCGCAGCACCGGCATGTCGGCCTTCAGGCCGGGCACATCCTGGAACAGGACGTAGTAGTGCTCGCACGCATGCAGAGGCACGGTCACGCCGATTTCCGCGGCGAGATCCCGGGTCCACATGCCGCCGCACAGAACCACGAAATCGGCGTGGATGCGACCCCGGTCCGTCTGCACGCCGCGCACACGGCGTCCGTCATGATGGATGGCGGTGACCTTGAGGTCCTGATAGATCAGCGCGCCGCGCGAGCGGGCGCCTTTGGCAAGTGCCTGGGTGACATCGACGGCATTGGCGTAGCCATCGCTCGGTATGTGAATGCCGCCGATGACATCCTCGAGATTGGCGAGCGGATACAGGGAATGAATCTCCTGCGGCCCGACGACGTCGACCGGCAGCCCGAATACTTTGGCCATCGAGGCATTGCGCTTCAGCTCTTCCATGCGGCCGGGAGTGGTCGCCAGGGACAACGAGCCGCATTGCCGGTAGCCCGTCGCTTGACCGGTTTCCGCCTCCAGGCCGCGGTACAAGTCGCCCGTATAGCGGGCGAGCTGCGTCATGTTGATGCTCTGGCGCAATTGGCCAACCAGGCCTGCCGCGTGCCAGGTCGTGCCGCTGGTCAAAGCCTTGCGCTCGAGCAGCACGATGTCGCTCCAACCCATTTTGGTCAGGTGATAGGCGACGGAGCATCCGATCACTCCACCCCCGACGATGACGACCCGGGCGCGCTTCGGCAGATCCGCAGCCATGATCAGACCGTCATCCGAGTGTTGTCGGCGTCGAACGCCGGCGCTCCGAGCACCCTCGCAGACCGTCGCTCGCCTTGAATGAGCACGTCGAAACCGCTTCCGACCGAGGCGAACTCAAGGTCGACGCAGGCGAATGCCAGACTCTTGCCGACCCGATGTCCGTAGGCGCCGGAAGTGACCACGCCGATGCATCGATCGCCGACGAGCGCGGGTTCCCCGCCGCGCGCATCGGTATCGGTCGCGGCGACTTCCGCGTACACGATCTTGAGAGACCTCGGCTGCTGCCCGAGCGTCGCCCTCTTGCCGACGAAGTCCGGCTTGCGGAAGTCGATGAAGCGCGGCATGTCCGCCTCCAGCATGTTCAATTCGTTGGTCAATTCGGTGGACCAGGCCTTGTAGCCTTTCTCGATCCGCATGGTGTTGACCGCGTACAACCCATAATTGGCGATCCCGAACCGCCGGCCCGCTTCCCAAACCGCATCGTAGACTGCCGGCAGCGACTCGATCGGCGGATGCAACTCCCAGCCGAGTTCACCCACGTAGCTGACTCGAAGAGCGCGCACCGGGTGCCCCGCCACGTGCAGCTCGCGCGCCTGCAGCCAGCGGAACGCATCGTTGCCCAGATCCGTCCCGGTGAGCTGGCGGAGGACGTCCCGGGAGCGCGGTCCGCTCACCACGAGCACGCCGCGACGTTCGGTGACATCTTCGATCTGGACCGCTTCGCCCGGTACGAGGCTCTGGGTCAGAAGATCCAGATCGCGGATCTCAGCCGCGGCTGCCGACAGCGCGTAGAAGCGCGTGTCATCGAGCCGTGTGATCGTCATTTCGCCCTGAATGCGTCCGCCCTGCGACAACAGATGCACGAGCGCGACGCCTCCGCTCTTGCGGGGGATCCGGTTGGCGCAGATGCGGTTCAAGAAGGCTTCGGCTCCCTCTCCGCTGATGTCGTACTTGGCGAATCCCGTCAAGTCCAGCAGTCCGACGCGCCGGTGCACGGCCTCGACTTCATCCCGCACCACCTCGAACACATTGTTGCGGCGGTAGCTGCAATCCTCGACCCGGCCATCGAGCGAGAACCACTTGGGGCGCTCCCAGCCGAAGGTTTCCGTGTGCACGCAGCCCTGCGCCCTCAGCCGTTCATGCAGCGGACTCTTCTTCTTCGGACGCCCCGCCATTTCTTCCTCGCCCGGGGCGCGCGTCGTGAAGGTCAGCCGGTAGTCGAGGTACACCTTGTCGTGAACATACTTCGCATCGGCGAACGGACCGAATCGCCGAGGGTCGAATTCCGCCATGTTGATTTCGGCATCGCCGTGCAGCATCCATTGCGCGAGGTACTTGCCGCAGCCGCCGCCCTGGGCGATCCCGAACGAGGTTCCGCAACACATCCAGAAATTCCTCAAATGTGCGGCGGGCCCCAGCAATGGCGCCCCGTCGGGCGTATGCGGGATGGCGCCGTTGATGACGCGGCGGATTCCGACCTCGCCGAAGATCGGCATGCGTTCGATGGCTCTCTCGAGCCAGGGCGCGATGCGGTCCAAATCGTCCGGAAACAGTTCGTTCGACGCTTCCCACTCGGGGAAACCGCGCGGGGCCCACGCTTCGGTGAGCCCGGCGTTTTCATAGATGCCCATCAAGCCGGATTTCTGCTCCTGGCGAAAATAGCCCGATGTATAGGAGTCGCGCATCACGGGAATTTCCACGCTCCGCTCCATAAATGCCTGAATCGGATGAGTCACGACATAGTGGTGCTGCATGTTCGTGATGGGCGCATCCGCCCCGACCATCTCGGCCACCTGCCGGGCATAGCAGCCCGCTGCATTGACGACCATCTCGGCCACGATGTTGCCTTGTTCCGTGACCACTTCCCATTCGCCGCCGCGCCGAGGCCGGATGTCGAGGACCCGATTGCGGCGCATCACGGTCGCTCCCAGGTCGCGGGCCGCTTTGGCGAGCGCGTTGCAGAGCCCGGACGGGTCGCCGTGACCGTCGTCCCGCGTCCATGCGGCGGCGAGCACGTTGTTCGTGGTCAAGAAAGGATTCAAACGGCGGATCTCGTCCAGTCCGACGATTTCCATGCTGAATCCGATGCTTCTTGAAAATCCGTGCACGAACTTGAGCCAGTTGAGTTCGCGTTCGTTGTTGGCGAGCCGCAGCCCTCCGCAGGGATGCCAACTGACGTACTGGCCCGTCAGCGCCTCGAGCTTTGGATACAGCGTGTTGCTGTAGGCGTGAATTTTGGCGAGGTTATAGCTTCCCGTGATGCTCGGGCATTGTCCGGCGGCATGCCAGGTCGAACCCGAGGTGAGCTCGCCTTTTTCGATCAACACCGAGTCGGTGCAGCCGTCCAAGGCCAAATGGTAGAGGAGGCTCGCGCCCATCATGCCGCCGCCGACCACGACCACCCGAGCATTAGTTTTCATTTATTTCCAATTGATTGAGCCAAGACGGGGAGTTGACCACAATAAATTGATCGCTGGGGAGCATACAACCGAATATTTTGCTACCTTTGGCCCTAATTTTTTAGTGCGAGGCTTTCAGGGTTGCCCCAAATCCGCCCAGTCGTCGGCCTGCCCACATTGACATGGCTGCGGGCTTTCGAAGCTGCCGCGCGGACCTCGAGCTTTTCTGCGGCGGCGGCCGAACTCAACCTAACCTCCGGCGCGATCAGCTACCAAATACGCGCGCTCGAGGGGCATCTGGGCTTCGCGCTGTTTGAGCGCCTGCCGCGTGGCGTCAAGCTCACTGCCATGGGCGTGGCGTATTTGTCGCCGGTGCGAAAGGCATTCGAGGAACTCGCCGACTCGACGGTTGGGCTCTTCGGCGGATCGGAGCGGGTGCAAATCACCGTTCACGCGCCGGTGTCCCTGGCGGCCCTTTGGCTCGCCCCGAAGCTGCCGGCGTTCGGCAAGGCGAACCCGTCGATCGACGTGCGGTTGTCTTCGGTGATATGGGACAACGCAGTCCTCGATGAAGCCACCGACTTGGAAATTCGCTACGGCGCGGGCCACTGGCATGGCTACAAGTCGGAGCGGCTGATGAACCAGAACATCCTCACCGTTTGCAGTCCGGCGCTGCTGCGCACATTGAAGGCGCACGCAGAGCCGGCCGCGTTGTTGGCGCAGCACATCATCCACATCATGGGCCATGAGGATCATTGGTTGAAGGTGCGCCAGGAACTCGATCTGGCGAGCGTTCCAGCGAACATGGGGCCGACCGTGGACACGACGATCGCCGCACTGGAACTCGCGGCGGCCGGAGCGGGCGTTGCATTGGCGCACGGCATTTTTCTGGACGCCTACGTCGCGGCTCAGAGGCTCGTGATTGCCCTGCCGCAGGAATTTCAGGATGACAACTCGTACTTCGTGGTCACCCCGGAGCGTCCGCAGCGAATACGCCGGGAAGTGCGACTGTTCAAGGAATGGTTGATTGCGGCCGCAGCCGCGCGGGAGGCAATGCCTGCCTCGTACGCCCGGTGATCGCCACGCGCAACGAGGGGCGCAGCGGCCGTCGAGCGGCGCAAATGTTAGTGAGAATCGTTCGCGCGCTCGTCCACAATTAATTATTATTTATGACAAAAGGTCCGGAAAAAGCGGGAAGATGCTGCCCAGTACTTCACCCATAGGAACATCATCATGCAAAGCAAGATTTCACGGAGAGCTCTGGTCAAAGGCGGACTCATCGCCGGCGCCTTCATTCCCGCGATCGGTCTCGTGGCCGGCACCGCACAGGCCGCCGGGCTTCCCGCCCTCGATCCGAAGGATCCCACCGCAATGGCCCTCGGATTCGTGACGGATTCGACGAAGGTCGATGCCGCGGCGAATGCCACGTACAAGCCGACGCAAAAATGCAGCAATTGTGCGCAGTTCCAGGGAAAGGCGGGTGATGCGACTGCCGGCTGCAATATATTCGCGGGCAAGAGCGTGCCGGCCGGCGGCTGGTGCAAAGTGTGGGCGGCGAAGCCCGCGTAAGGGCTCGAGGATCGAGGGAGCGGGGGACGCGCGAGGGCGCGTCCCCAAGAGCCGGCATCAGACAGGCTCTTAGATCGCGGTCACGGAACCCCATGCCGCTTTACGCCAAAGTGGGCGCATGTGGCGTTCACTCCTCACGTTGATCCTGCTGGTCTATGTTGTATGGGGAGCGTGGAGCTGGTTCGACGGCCGACCGCTGCATCCGGCGGACGGCGTTCTGGCCGCCGAGGAGCCGCGGCAAACCAACCTTACCGGCGGCGATAAGGTGCGCATCGGACGCTGGACCCTGACGGTGCGCGCGAATTATCAGATTACCGCCCGCGTTCTGGCCCGGGAGCGCTATCACTTCGACGCGCTGTCGGATCTCGTTCCCGAAGATCTGGCACTGGGTTGGGGGCCCATGTCGGACAGTCGAATACTGCGCGACATCGACATTTCGCAATCGAACCGGTTCTACTACTGGCGCGCGCCCGGCGGTCTGCCGATATCCGCCAACTCGATCGTCACCCACAGCGCGAACACGCACGTCATTGCGCAGAATCCGCTGATCGCCCGGGAGCTGTCGCGGCTGCGGCCGGGTCAGATCGTCACGCTGTCGGGCGAGCTGGTGGACGGGGTTCGCGACGATGGCACCATCATTCACACCTCGCTCGTGCGAACCGACAGCGGGGCGGGCGCCTGCGAGGTTTTGTTGGTGACCGACGCGACGCCTGAGCCCCGATGAATCACGGGCTGCCCTTCGCGAAAACGTTCTGCGGCGCCTACTGCGGAGATTGCTCGAGCTGCCGTTCGAGGCGGCCCAGCGTCTGCATCGCAGGCAGGCATTGCGCCAGACTGGAATTCGGCTCGCGCTCTTCGCGGATGGCGGCGAAGAATTCGCGATCCTGCAGCTCGATGCCGTTCATCGACACGTCGACCTTCGACACGTCGATCGGATTGTTCTTGCCGTCCAGAAGCTCATCGTAGCGCGCAATGTAGGTGCCGTTGTCGCAGATGTAGCGGAAGAAGCTTCCCAGCGGGCCGTCGTTGTTGAACGACAGGGAGAGCGTGCAGATGGCGCCGGTCGGTGCCTTGAGCCCGATGCTCATGTCCATGGCAATCCCCAAGACCGGATGAATCGGTCCCTGAAGGGCATGCGCCTGCGATACGTTCTCGCCGGTCTGATAGGCGAACAGATCGACCGTGTGGCACGCGTGATGCCACAGCAGATGGTCGGTCCAGCTTCGCGGCCTGCCGAGCGCATTCGTGTTGGAGCGCCGGAAAAAATATGTCTGCACGTCCATCTGAAGTAGCTTGATCTCACCGGCGAGAATGCGGTTGTGCACCCACTGATGGCTGGGATTGAACCGGCGGGTGTGTCCGGCCATCGCAACGACGCCGGTTTCGCGCTGCACGCGCACCAGCCGCTCGCTGTCCACGACCGAATCCGCCATCGGGATCTCGATCATGACGTGCTTGCCGGCGCGCATGCACTGCTCGCCCTGGGCCGCATGCATCTGTGTCGGTGTGGTCAGGATCACCGCGTCGAGTCCCGGCAGCGCAAGGCTCTCGGCGAGATTCGCGGTCCAATGCGGAATCTTCCATTGTTGCGCCACTTCGCGCGCCGAATCGACGTTCGAGCCGGCCAGCGAAACGACTTCGATTCCCGGAATCTTCGCCATCGCCTCCAGGTGCTTGATGCCGAAGGCGCCGTGGCCCGCGAGGCAGATCTTCATGCGGCGCTCCGATTTTCAAGGATCACGAGCCCGGCGGCGGTGTTCGATGCCGGAACGTGGTAGTGACGATAGATTTCGGCGACATTGTCGTCGAGCGCGCCGCGCATCACGTGCCACATCACCAGCTCGATTCCTTCCGATCCGGCTTCGCGCATGTATTCGGTATGGGTGATGGTCGTGAGCGCCACGGGATCCCGGGTCAGTCCATCGAGAAAGGCGGTATCGAACCGCCGATTGATCAATCCGGCGCGCTCGCCCTGCAGCTGGTGCGACATGCCCCCGGTTCCGTAGATGACGACCCGCAGATCCTGGTCGAATTTCTCCACCGCCCGGCGAATCGCCTTTCCGAGCTTGAAGCACCGGGCGCCGGTGGGAGGGGGATATTGCACGACGTTGACGCACAGAGGGATCACCGGAAACGGCCAGGCGGAGGGTTCACCGCACGTGACCGACAGCGGCACCGTGAGCCCGTGATCGACCGGCATTTCGTTGGCGATGGTCATGTCGAACTCGTCCAGTATCAACGATTCGGCCAGATGCCACGCGAGCGCCGGATGGCCCATCACGGCGGGAACCGGCCGCGGTCCGAACCCCTCGTCGGCAACCGGAAACTTGTCGGCGACCCCGATCAAGAACGTCGGAATGATTTCCAGCGAGAATGCGGATGCATGATCGTTGTAGACGATGATCGCGACGTCCGGAGCCAGTCTGGCAAGCCATTCGCGCGCAGGTTCATACCCCTTGAAGAGCGGCTCCCAATAAGGAGTGTGCGTCATGCCCCGGTCGATGGCCGCTCCGATGGCCGGCACGTGCGAAGTGGCGATTCCCGCGACAATCTTAGCCATCCTCAGCTCTCCACCGGGTCCGGGCCCTTGTAACGGTTGCCCTCGGGGCTGCGGCCGCCGGCGAGCATCATCTGCGCGTACGCTTCCTTCGAAACACCGGACATCATGCCGGCCACATCCTGGAACGTCAGTCCGTCGCAAAATGCAATCTTGATGGTGTAGTAGATGTTTCCCCCGGCTCGAAGCATGCCCAGCCAGTCGCGCGCAAGCACCGTGCGGCGCTGTTCGGCATCGAGCGCAAAACCGTCCAGATACGCGGCTTCGTTTTCCTTGAAGCGTCTGCGGTTTTCCGGCTTGTTCAGGGACATGCAGAACATGTTCAGGTGATAACCAATGCGCCCGCGAGCGGCGTCATAGACGTAGGTGCCGGGGATGCTTTCGTAATCCCGAGGCGCGCTCATGTCCGGGTCTCCGCGGGATGAATTTCCTCGCGCACGGCGTCGCGGATCACGTCGACCGCCTTGCGCATGAGGGGGCTTCGGGGACGCTGCGCGGACACCGCGATGGACAGCGAGGTCTTGAGCACCGGCGCCACGATGGGCTTGATCGCAACCTCGGCGCTCCATGGGGTGGACTTCACCGCGTTGAGGGGCAGGACCGCAAAGCCGAAACCGAGGCGCACCAAATCGATGATCGCGGGAATGCATTCGATTTCGTGCGCGACGCGGACCTTGCGCTCGACGCCCGTCAGCGCGTTTTCGACCGACATGCGTATGGAATGCGGCCGGCTCGGAATGATGAGTGGGTGGTCCGCGAGGGCCCGCAGAGAGACCGGGTGGCGGTCCCTGCGCAGCGGTTTGCCGGACAGCGGCGCGATGAGATAGAGCTGTTCTTCGAGCAGGGGCGTCAGATCGACGGTGGGAGAGGGAGGCGCGTTGTAAACCAGCGCGCAGTCGACCCGTCCGACATTCAACCACTCGAGCATGTATGCGGAGAGCCCCTCGACGGTCGCAAAGCTGGCGTTGGGAAGCCGTCGCCCAAAGGCCTTGACCAGCGGGACCGTGACGCTGCGGCCGAGGCTCGGCGGCAGTCCCAGCACGAAATGCCCCGAGTCTCCGTTTCTCTGGTCTTCCAGTTCCTGGCGGGCCCGACCCACCTGCGTCAGGATGCCGCGCGTGTGCTCGAGCAGGCGCGTGCCGGCATCGGTGAGCACCACGCCGCGTCCATTGCGGTCGAACAGGTTCTGGCCGAGCTCCACTTCGAGCTGCCGCACCTGGCGGCTCAACGCCGGCTGCACCACGGACAGGAACGAGGCGGCGCGCGTGAAGCTGCCGAGTTCCGCGACGTGGCGGAAATACTCGAGCTGCCTCAGGTCCACGGCGCGCTCCTCAAAGTGCCATACCGAATTGCTATAACAGGTATATCCCTCATTCCTTGATAGTATACGTTATCGCAACATCGGCTCAACTCACCGGGAACGGAGTTTCATGCAGCGATCCATTCCTTGTCTCTTCATGCGGGGCGGAACTTCGCGCGGCCCGTTCTTCCTCGAGAGCGACCTGCCGGGCGACGTTGCGCTGCGCGACGCCACACTGCTGTCGGTGATGGGCTCGCCGGATGTGCGTCAGATCGACGGATTGGGCGGCGCGGATCCATTGACCAGCAAGGTCGGCATCGTGCGCCGCGGCCGCACCGCTGGCGTCGACCTGGAATTTCTGTTTGCGCAGGTGGCAGTAAAGGAAGCGCTGGTCGATACGACGCCGAACTGCGGCAACATGCTGGCGGCGGTCGTGCCTTTCGGTCTCGAGACCGGATTGGTGAAGGCCACGGGAGAGGTCACCACGTTGAGGGTTCTGACGCGCAACACCGGCACGTTGAGCGACATCGAGGTGCGCACGCCGGGCGGGCGGGTCGAGTACTGCGGCGACGCGCGCATCGACGGCGTGCCAGGTACGGCCGCTCCCATCAAAATCAGCTTTTTGGAGACGGCGGGTTCGGTATGCGGTTCGCTGCTGCCGACCGGCCGTCTCGTGGATCGATTCGACGGTGTCGACGTCACATGCATCGACAATGGCATGCCCGTCGTCATCATGGGTGCCGAATCGCTCGGGGTGACCGGATACGAGAGCCGCGATGAGCTCAATGCCGACGCCGCGCTCAAACAGAAGGTCGAGTCGATCCGGCTGCAGGCGGGCCCGGCAATGAAGCTCGGCGATGTGACCAAGAAGGTCGTGCCGAAGATGTGCCTGGTTGCCGCGCCCCGCGCGGGCGGACAGATCAGCACGCGCACGTTCATTCCCCGCGACTGTCATTCCGCCGTCGGAGTATTGGGCGCTGTGACCGTGGCGACCGCGGCCGTCATGCCGGGCAGCGTCGCCAGCCGGTATGCGGTCGTGGGCACGGGATTGTCGAAGATCATTTCGGTGGAGCACCCGAGCGGCGAATTCAGCGTGGTGCTGTCGATGAATCCGCGGAATCCCACCGAGGTCATGCAGGCTGCGCTGCTGCGCACCGCGCGGCTCATCATGCGCGGCGAAGTCTTCGTACCCACATCATTTGACGCGAAAGGGTGATTCCATGATCGGACGGTCCGGAATAGCGGTGAGGCATGTGGCGCGGGCGGATGCAGCGAGCGTCGCCGAGCTTGCGAGGCATGGAGTTGCAACCGTTCACGAGGCCATGGGGCGCGCCGGGCTCCTGGATGCGCATATGCGGCCGATTTATCCGGGCGCCAAAGTCTGCGGCACGGCGGTCACGATCTTTGCGCATCCCGGCGACAATTGGATGCTGCACGTGGCGGCCGAAATGCTCGAGCGGGGCGATGTGGCCGTGCTCGCCACCTCCTCCGGCAACACGGACGGCATGTTCGGCGATCTGCTCGCCACCTCATTTCGTGCGCGCGGCGCGGCGGGACTGGTGATCGATGCCGGGTGCCGCGACGTCGCGGAGCTGCGGGACATGGGATTCCCGGTCTGGTCGAAAGCGGTTCACGCCAAGGGAACGGTGAAGGCCACGATCGGATCGGTCAATACGCCGATCATCTGCGCGGGAGCGCTGGTGCACCCGGGCGACGTGGTGGTCGGGGACGATGACGGCGTCGTGATCGTGCCCAGGATGCAGGCGGCCAAGGTGGCGGCGGCTGCGGCGGCGCGTGAAACGAAGGAGGCGGGAACGCGCAAGCGGCTCGCGGCGGGTGAACTGGGGCTCGACGTCTACGGAATGCGCGAATCCCTTGCCAAGGCCGGACTCAAGTATTTCGACGATGAGGCGGCGGTACTTCGGGAATTGCAGAAATGAGCGGCAGCGCCCGAAATCCGCTTAAGACATGCTTGGCCCCGGATCCCGATCCGATACAGCCGGCGCTCAAATTGCCGCCCGGCTCCTGCGATGCACACTGCCACGTGTTCGGCCCGGCAAGCAGGTTTCCCTATGCAGCGGACCGCAGCTACACGCCCCCCGATGCACCCGTGGAGAATCTGCGCAGACTGCACCGGCGACTCGGCATTTCCCGGGCAGTGATCGTGCACGCGAGCTGCCATGGGACGGACATGGCCGTGACGCTGGACGCCATCGCCTCGAGCGGCGGCAGCTATCGCGGCGTGGCCTGCGTCGACGACGCGGTCTCCGACGCCGAACTCGCGCGCCTGCAAGAGGGCGGCATACGCGGCATCCGGTTCAATTTCGTCAAGCATTTGGGCGGCGTACCGGACCTCGACGTTTTCCGCCGGCTGGTTGCAAGGATCAAACCGCTGGGATGGCACGTCGTTCTGCACCTCGACGCCGAAGACATCTTGACGCAGCAGGATCTTCTGAGCCGCATCGACGTGCCGTTCATCATCGACCACATGGGGCGCGTCAAAGCGGCGGAAGGTCTTGGGCAGCGTCCCTTTGAACTGTTGCTCGAGCTGTACGGCGCCAATCCGCTCGCGTGGATCAAGGTTTGCGGGGCGGAACGGGTGTCGGCCGGCAAGCGTCCGTTTCACGATGCGGTGCCGTTCGCGCGCGCTCTGATCGCCGTGGATTCGCGGCGCATTCTCTGGGGCACGGACTGGCCGCACCCCAACATCACCAAAGACATGCCGAATGACGGTGAGCTGGTCGACTTGTTCGCACAGATATGCCCGGACGCGGCGATCCGGCAGCGAATCCTGGTCGACAATCCGACGCACATGTATTGGGCCGGCTGACATCAAAGGGGCTTGCAGATGATCATCGACTGCCACGGACACTACACCACCGCACCCGCCGGCCTTCAAAAGTTCCGCGACGAGCAGATCGCGGGGTTGAAATCCGGAATCGACATTCCCTCAAGCGCACAGACGGTGATCAGCGACGATCAGATACGCGACAGCCTGGAGAATGCACAGCTCAAACTGCAGCGCGCCCGCGGCACGGATTTGACGATTTTTTCGCCGCGCGCATCGGCGATGGCCCATCACATCGGCAATGAAACGACCAGCCGGCGCTGGACGCAGGCATGCAACGACCTGATTCACCGCGTGGTGTCGCTCTATCCGGATAATTTCGTCGGTGTGTGTCAGCTGCCCCAGTCCCCGGGTGCTGCGCCGGGGCACAGCGCCGCGGAGCTCGAACGCTGCGTCACCGAACTGGGATTCATCGGCTGCAATCTGAATCCGGATCCATCCGGCGGCCACTGGACATCGCCGCCGCTGACCGACCGCCACTGGTATCCCTTGTACGAGAAAATGGTGGAACTCGACGTGCCCGCCATGGTGCATGTGAGCGCTTCATGCAATCCGAATTTTCACGCCACCGGCGCGCACTACATCAACGCCGACACCACCGCGTTCATGCAGTTTCTCACCGGCGACCTGTTCGCCGACTTTCCAACCCTGCGGTTCGTCATTCCGCACGGCGGCGGGGCGGTTCCTTATCACTGGGGCCGATACCGGGGCCTCGCGCAGGATCTGAAGCGGCCGCGGCTCGCGGATTATTTGCTCAAGAACGTATATTTCGACACCTGCGTTTATCACCTCCCGGGGATCGAGCTCTTGTTCAAGGTCATGCCCGTCGAGAACATCATCTTCGGTTCGGAGATGGTCGGGGCGGTGCGCGGCATCGATCCGGAAACGGGCCAGTACTTCGACGACACCAAACGGTACGTCGATGCGCTCGGCTTGAGCGATGCCGACCGCGGCAAGATCTTCGAGGGCAACGCACGCAAGGTGTTTCCGCGCCTGAACGCCCGTCTCGCGCGGAATGCTCAAACAGGCTCCTAGCGCCGCGGCAGGAGCGCCTCGATGTCGCCGCGGATTCTTGCCAGGTCACCGCCCCCCTGATACCGGCCGACGATGCGCCCTGCCGGATCTATCAAGTAGGTCAACGGCAATCCGAGCACACCGCCGAAGGCTTCCCCGAGCGATGCGTCGCCCATCAGAACAGGATAATTGAGCGGATGCCGGGCGAGCAGCCGTTTGACGGGCTCGGAAGCGTCGTCCATGGAGACGCCGATGATTTGCAGACCTTGGGCCCGGTAATCGCGTTGCCAGAGGACGAACTGCGGCATCTCCTCGAGACACGGTGCGCACCAGCTCGCCCAGAAATTGAGCAGCACCGGCCGGCCACGGTAGCCGGCCAGATGCACCGGCTGGCCGGTCAGATCCGCGCGGGAGAAATCGGGTGCGAGGTCGCCCACGCTCTTCGAGCCGGCGCTGCCACAGAGCAGCATCCCGACGAGCGCGCACGCCGCCAGCCGCGGAAGTTGCCTCATCAACCCGTGCCCGAGCCCGGATGGCCCTTCTCGACGGGGTAACCCTTGTCGACCCAATCACTGCCGAAGTTGTCGGCGATGTACAGCACCTTGAGCCGCGCAAAGCCAAGGCCGCGCAGGGCCGCGAACGCCGCGGCCACATTCGGGCAGCGACTCCACGGACAGCATCCGCAGTAGATCACGATCGCAGTGTCTCTCGGCAGCTTGGCGACGTGCTCGCGCAAGGCGCGAAGTCCCTGATCTTCGCCCGCTGCACCCGCGTATTCGGCCCCTGGGATGCGCGCCTGATCGTACAACGTGCGAAAGCCCACCTGCAGGATCAGCGGCTTCGACGCCGCGCGGGCCTGCGGTACGGCCAGCTCGGCGGCGAGTTCGGCGGGTTGGATGAGGTCCGCAGCCGGAATGCGCGACGCCGGAGGGGCAGTCGCATGGGCGCGGCTTGACGGTGCGCAAACGCCGGCGATCACCGACATCCCTAGCGCCAAAGCGAGGAGTTCAATGCGGGTTCTCAGCATCACGGTTCTCCATCCGCCGTTCATTCTGGGGCGGTGTACACGATTCTACCGCCCACCATGGTCGTGAGCACCCGCGTCCTGCCGATATTCGCGGGCGGCACCGAAAAAATGTCCTGCGACAACACGGCGAGGTCGGCCATCTTGCCTGCTTCGAGCGTGCCGACCTGGTGGTCGGAAAAAGCGGCGAAGGCGGATCCTTGCGTATAGGCACGAACCGCATCGCTCACGCTGATGCGCTCGTCGGGAACGTAGACCGCTCCGGTGACGACGGCGCCGCCCTGGCCCGCGCCATCGAGCGGTTCGCCGGCAATGCCCGCCGTGTCGGCCGACTTCCATACCTGGCGGGTGGCCGCCTGCTGCATGGACACGAAGGGGTCGGGAGGCCAGGTGCAGGGCCAGTCGCTGCTGAAGGCGAGAACGGCACCGCTTTGTTGAAGCGTGTGCCATCGATCGGACGGCACCTCATCGGCGGGGTCGACGTTGCCGCCGTCTTCGCCGCAGCAGAACGAAGGTTGCATGTCCGCGATCACCGAAAGGCGGGCAAAGCGCGGAAGATCGACCGCATCGATGAGATCCGCATGTTCAATGCGCAGCCGCCGATCGCGCGCGCCGTGTGCCTGCTCCAGCCGCTCGTAGGTGTCGAGAATCATGTGCACCGAATCGGCCCGCAGCGCGTGGGTCATGATCTGGTAGCCGCGCGAGTCGAGCTCCATGACCAATGCTTCGTAATCCTGGGGTGCGTAGACGAGCGGCGGAATGAGTCCCGTGCTCCCGTCGGCAAAGAATTTCACCAGGTTCGCCGACACCCATTCGTCGTGATACCGGCGCCGGGCCTGCTCCAGCTCGGCGAGAAAGACCGGCGTCAGATGATGCTGCACGGCCACCGATCCGAAGCTCGTGCGCGTGCGGACCGTGAGCACGCCTCTGTCGCGCAGGGTGGCATACAGCTCGAGTTCGGCCAGATCGCCGGTGGCATTGACGACACTGGTGATTCCGAAGCTGTTCAGATGGCGGGTCGCGGCTTGGAGCATCGCGAGCCGTTCCTCGAGCGGCACGCGATCCGCGACCGCACGCGCCGCGAGCTGCATGGCGGCCTCGAGCAGAATGCCGCTGGGGCGGCCGCCGGCGTCGCGAATGACGCCGCGTTCTTCGTCAGCGTCGGCGACCGGCCGGTCGGTGATCCCGGCCATCCGCAATGCGGCGGAGTTCAACCACAGTGCGTGTTCGGAGGTGTTGTGGATCACGACGGGACGATCCCCCACCGCGCGGTCCAACAGCGCGCGGGTCGGCGTGGTCGGCGGCACCGTGCTGAAATCCGCGCGGCCGAACAATACGGCGTCCGACGCATGGGCCTCGGCGTATGCCTTCAGACGTTCGACCAGGAGATCCGGCTTGTCGGGAGTGATGCTCGATTGCGGGGTCGAGAGGTTCAGGCCGTGCAGCGCGTAGGCGCCGTACAGAACGTGCGTGTGCGAATCGACGATGCCGGGGATGACGGTCTGCCCGTGAAGATCGATGACCCGGGAACGGCCGCCGCGATGTTTAAGGACCGCCGCATCCGTGCCGACGGCCTCGATGCGAGATCCCTTGATGGAGAGCGCAGAGGCCCACGGGGCCGCGGCATTCCCGGTGTAGATGTGGCCGTGAATGAACAGCGTGTCCCCCGCAAGCGACGGCCCTCCGGCGCCGAGCGCGATCAGCGCCGCGCAGACAGCCAGTTGCCCCGTCGGTTTCATTGCGTCCCCCGTTGAATTTTTGACAGCCATTCACGCAGCGCCAACGCGACCGCGTCGGGCCGTTCGATGGGGGCCATGTGCCCCGCTCCGTGAACCTCGAACAGCGTGGCGTGCGGAATTCTCCGCCGCATCGCCTCATGCTGCGAAACGGGCGACCACGTGTCTTCGCTGCCGCTCAGCAACAAGGTGGGCACGTCGATCGTCGACAACACCGACAATGCGTCCGGCCGGTGCAGCAGTGCATTGATCTGCGCAGCATAGGAATCAGGGGTTGAACGCTCGACCATGGCCGTCAGGCGCGGCAGCAGCCCGGCCGTGCGGCTCGCGCCCGGAGCCATCATCGGCGGAAGCCATTCGGAGGCGAGCGCCGACATGCCTTGTTCGTGCGCGATGCGCAGCAGGCGGCCGCGGCTCTGCGGTTCCCCGTCACGCACGGTGTGCACGCCGGTATTGAGGAGCGCAAGACCGCAGACGCGGCCCGGCGCCGAGCGCACCACCTCGAGCGCAACGCGTCCCCCCATGGAATGTCCCGCGAGCGCGAAGGTTTCCGGAGCCACCGACAGCACGTGCTCGGCCATGGCATGGATCGAGGAGAACCCGCGGAATGAAATGATGCGCACGTCCGCGACGTCATCCAGGCGCTGCGGGATGTCGGCCCAAATCGTCTCATCGCACAACAGTCCGGACAGGAGCAGTAGGGGCTGCTTCATTCGAGAGGCTCGTGATTCATCGTCGCTCACTGTAGCATCGAGACATGTCGGTTCGCGCGGGGATCATCCATGGCACGCGATCTTCACCAAGCCGTGCGGGAGGCGTGTCTCTGGCTGCCGGAAGCACAGGAGTTCGTGTCGCACGGCGCACCCAATTTCAGGGTGCGCGGCAGGACATTTGCGACGTATGCCGTGAACCATCACGGCGACGGACGGGTCGCCTTGTGGCTCAATGCAATGCCGGGTTCGCAGGAACTGCACGTGCGTGCCGAACCGCGGTTCTTCTTCGTGCCGCCCTATGTTGGGCCGCGAGGCTGGCTCGGCGTGATGCTCGACCAGGGCATCGCCTGGAAGCGCGTCGCGGCACTCGTGCGGGAGGCCTACGAAACAGTGGCACCTGAGGAACTGCAAGCGCGCATCGGCAAGACCCCGGTGCTCAAAGCGCCCGATAAGGCGCTGTCCGCCAGCCAGATCGACCCCTTGAGATCTCCGCGGGCCAGGGCGGTCATCGAAGCCTTTCGCAAGCTCTGTCTTCGGCTCCCGGAGTCGCACGAGGAAATTCAATTTGGCCACCCCGTCTGGCGGGCAGGGACGAAGACCTTCGCCTGGGCGCGGCATGAAGGCGGGCGGCCAACCCTGTGCTTCTGGGTCGGGGTGGACCGGCAAGGCCTGCTGACTGCGGACCCTCGGTACAGAATTCCGCCGTACCTGGGCCACAACGGTTGGATCGCGCTTGATGTGGGCGGTGGCTGTGATTGGGACGAACTCGCCGCGTTGACCCTGCAAAGCTACCGTCACTTCGCGTTGAAACGAATGCTGCGGCAACTCCAGCCGACCTGAAGACACGATCCGCGCGATGCCGCGGTCCGCGATCTCAACGGGCCTCCACGGCGAGGGCGAGCGCGCCGAGAACGCCGGCATTGTCTCCAAGTTCGGGCGCGACGAGGTAGCGATGAGTTTCGCAGAGGATCTCCCGCCGCTCGATATACCCGCCCAGCCAGTCGGTCAGGCGCGTGCGAATCAGCGGCAGCAGGCGCGCCTGGCTCATGACGCCCCCTCCCATCACGATTCGCTGCGGGGAGACCGTCACGACCAACACGGCGCATAGCTGACCGAGATAATCCGCTTCGATCTCCCACTGTGGGTGGGTCTCGTCGAGATCGTGCAGCGGGGATCCCGTGCGCGCAACAATCGCCGGTCCTGAGGCCACGCCTTCCATGCAATCCCCGTGAAATGGACACACACCGCCAAAGTTGAGGTCGAGGGCATGCCGCCGCGGAAAGATGTGGCCAATCTCCGGATGAAGGAGGCCGTGAATCGGTGCGCCGTTGGCGATCACTCCGCCGCCGATTCCCGTGCCGACGGTGAGATAAACGAAATCTTGCAGCTCGCGCGCGGCTCCCCAGCGATGTTCGGCGAGAGCCGCCGCATTGACGTCGGTATCGAAACCGATGGGGCAGCCGAACTCGCTCGCGAAGGGTCCGGCAATGTCGGTGCTGCTCCACCCCGCCTTGGGAGTATGACCAATGAACCCGTATCGTGCCGAGGCCTTGTCGAGCTCCACCGGACCGAACGATGCGACGCCAATGGCTGCGAGCGTGCCGAATCTGCGGGCACCCTGCCGCAAAAAGGCTCGCGCTGACTCGAGCGTGGAGATGGGATCGGCGGTGGGGAAGCGCTGCTGCGCGAGGATCGCACCGCGCGCGTTGCCGATCGCCACGACGAATTTGGTACCGCCGGCTTCGACGGCGCCGAAATGGCGGGGATCGTCCGTCATGCGGAGCTTGGGGTCCCTTGCTTTACGTACATAAAACTCTAATAATTATAATTAGTTATGCAAATAAATTCGACTGTGCCTCGAATCACCTGTCAGGCCACCGCCGGTGTAAAGTACGAGTTTACTCGACCGCGATGGTGGCCATGAACGCAGTTCCCGACCCCCCGAGCGATGCGGCTCGTCCAAGCGCGGCGTCGCGCGCGATGATCGAGCGGCTGATCGGTTTCAATACCGTATCGCGCGATTCGAATTTGGGACTGATCGAATGGGTACGCGACTACCTTCGCGGACTCGGCGCCGCCACCCGCCTGACGCACGACGCAACCGGCAAGAAGGCGAATTTGTTCGCCACGCTCGGCGATTCGAAAAAACCGGGTCTGATTCTCTCGGGCCACACCGACGTGGTGCCGGTGGACGGCCAGGATTGGGACACGGACCCGTTCATGGCCGTCGAGCGCAACGGCAAGCTGTTCGCGCGGGGCTCGGCCGACATGAAGGGGTTCATCGGCATCGGTCTGGCCCAGGCGCCGAAGTTCATCGCCGCGCTCAATGAGAACCGGCTCGATGCACCGCTTCACTATTCGCTGAGCTATGACGAGGAGGTCGGCTGCCTCGGCGTGCGCGGTCTGATCCGAGATCTGGAGGAAAACAATATCCGCCCGGGCGGCTGCGTGGTGGGCGAGCCGACGTCGATGCAGCCCATCATCGCCCACAAAGGGACGCATCGATTCCGATGCAGCGTGCATGGGCGCGAGGCGCATTCAAGCTACGTCACCCACGGGGTCAACGCCATCGAATACGCTGCGCGGCTGGTGGTCTTCATACGCGGGATCGCGGACCGCCTCGCGCAATCCGAGACGCGCGACTACGGGTTCACCGTACCCTACTCGACGCTGTCGACCGGGGTGATTCACGGCGGGATCGCCGCCAACGTGGTGCCCAAGGACTGCGTGTTCCAATTCGACCTGCGCACGCTGCCCGATACGTCGCCCGACGCGCTCTATCGGGAAATTCGCGCCTATGCGGAGGGCTTGGCGCGGGAGATGCGGGCGGTGGATGAAGGTTCCGGCATCGACCTCGAGTGGTTGAGCAAGACCGCGGGACTCGCGGCGTCGGAGACGGACGCGATCGTGCGGTGGGCGATGCGCTTGTCGGAAAACAGCCAGGCCGGCAAGGTATCCTACGGCACCGAGGCCGGGTTGTTTCAAAAGATGGGCGTGCCGAGCGTGATTTGCGGGCCGGGCGACATTGCCCAGGCACACCGGCCGAATGAATTCGTCGCGCTCGAACAACTCGCGCAATGCGAAAGATTCATGGGCCGCATTCTCGAGACGGGGTACGCAACGTAATGGCGGCAGGCAATGTTCCGGCGGAGACCGCCGCAAAGACGGTCAAGGGCGCATGCCCGCACGATTGCCCGGACACCTGCGCGCTCGACGTGCACGTCAGGGACGGAGTCGCCGTCAAAGTCACGGGTTCTGCCGGGCATGCACCCACGGCGGGCGTGCTCTGCACCAAGGTCGCACGCTACACCGAACGAACCTATCATCCCGACCGTCTCATGCATCCCATGCGCCGCGTCGGCAAGAAAGGAGAGGGGCGATTCGAGAGGATCGGATGGGAGGAGGCGATCACGGCGGTCGCCTCACGGCTGGCGCGGATCGCGGCCGAAGACCCACAGCGCATACTGCCGTACAGCTATGCAGGAACCATGGGGTTGGTGCAGGGCGAATCGATGTCCATGCGCTTCTTCCACAAGCTTGGCGCAAGCCTGCTCGACCGCACCATCTGCGCCTCGGCCGGAACCGCCGGTCACGAAATCACCCTCGGCAGCCGCATCGGCGTCGATGTGGAATTGGCCGATCAAGCCAAGCTGATCATTTTCTGGGGCTCGAATGCCATCACCTCGAGCGTGCATTTTTGGGCACGCGCGCAGGAGGCGAAGCGGCGCGGCGCGACGCTGATTGCGATCGACCCGTACCGGTCGCTCACGGCCGAAAAGTGCCACACGCACGTTGCCTTGCTGCCCGGAACGGATTCCGCACTCGCGCTCGGGCTCATGCACGTGCTGGTCCGGGACGATCTGATCGACCGCGACTATGTGGCGCGGCATACCGAAGGTTTCGCAGCTTTGAGCGAGCGGATCCGCGCGTACGATCCGGCGAGGGTCGCTTCGATCTGCGGCATCCACCCTGCGGAAATCGAATCTCTGGCGCGCCTGTACGGAACGACCCGGCCGGCCTTGATCCGGGCGAATTACGGCATGCAGCGGGTGAGGGGCGGAGGCATGGCGATGCGCAACGTTGCCTGCCTGCCCGCTCTCGTCGGTGCGTTTCGCGATGCCGCCGGCGGATTCTTGCTGTCCACCGGAGGCAACTTCGACATCGACCGCAGCGCCCTGGAGCGCCCGGATCTTTTGGCCGGCCGCACGCCGCGCACCATCAACATGTCGACCATCGGCCATGCGTTGCTCGATCGGCGCGCCCCGGTCGACGCTCTGATCGTCTACAACTCGAATCCGGTCGCGGTCGCCCCCGATTCGCGCCGCGTCGCGCAGGGATTCGCCCGGGAGGATTTGTTCACCGTCGTGCTCGAACATTTTCAGACCGACACTGCGGACTATGCGGACATCCTGCTGCCGGCGACCACTCAGCTCGAGCATCTGGACGTCGTCAAACCCTACGGCCATTACTACATGATGGCGAACAACCCGGCAATCGCACCGCTCGGCGAATGTAAACCCAATTCGGAAATATTTCGGTCCCTGGCCAAGGCCATGGGGTTTACCGAGCCGTGCTTTCAGGATTCGGACGAGACGATCGCTCAGGCGGCCATCGCCCAGGATTGGGATTTCGAGGCCGTCCGCACCACGGGATGGAAACGGGTGGGTCCCCCCAAGGGCACCGCCCGGTTTTCCGACGGCGGATTCGATACGCCCTCGGGCAAGGTCGAATTCTACTCTGCAGTTGCGGCCGGCCTCGGGCTCGATCCGCTGCCCGATTACATAGCGCCTCAGGAAGACACGAGGAGCGCGGCCGCGGCCCGTTTTCCATTGGCCATGATCTCGCCGCCGGCGCGCAACTTCCTCAACAGCTCCTTCGTCAACGTGCAGAGCCTGCGGGCTTCAGAAGGCGAGCCGTGGCTCGACGTCCATCCTGATGATGCCGCGGCCCGGGGTGTGATCGCCGGCAATTATGTCCGCGTGTTCAATGACCGGGGCAGCGTCGAACTGCGCGCGCGGGTCACCGATCGGGCGCGTCGCGGGGTGGTGGTGGCCTTGTCGGTCTGGTGGAAGAAACTTGCGCGCGACGGCAAGAACGCCAACGAACTCACCAGCAGCGACACCCTCACAGATATGGGACGGGCGCCGATTTTCTATGACTGCCTGGTGGAAGTCGAAGCACTCCCCACGTCCCGCGCGCGTGAACGCGAAGCGTGATCGCCGCAGCCGCTGGATGCGGCGACATAGCGATCATGCAGCCCGCAAAGGCCATCCGCCGAACGCACCGCCGCATACGCGGAACTCAAGCTGGCGAGCCCGGGGAACGCAGCCTCGATGTCGCGGGGCGCATCGTTGAAATGGCGGCAGCCTGAGCAGGACCCGCCCGTCTCGGACAGGCTCCTGGCATTCATTGCCCGAGCCGATTCCAGAAATCACCGAAAATCTGGGTCGAGAGCACGTAGCCCAGCGCCACATTGACGGCGACCCCGATGGTGAAGGCATAGAATGGGCGCGCGCCGACCGACGCGAATTCACGGATCTTCGTGGTCAATCCAATGCTCAAGAAGGCGAAGGTGAACGCCCAGGTGCGAAGCGCCTGCAGCGGAGCGACGAGAGCCGGTGCGACGTCCTTCTTGTAGGCGGCATAGTCATAGCCCCTCGACACCAGGGTGATGACCGCGGATGCCACCAGGAAGCCAAGCACGAATTTGGGGAAACGGCGCCAGATCTCGCCGGCATCGGGCTGGCTCCACACGTGCGTCCGCTCCCAGCGCGTCGTGGCCACCAGTGACAGCACGAAGGCCCACACGCCGATCCAGACATCGCGGCCGATCACCTTCATGAGCGTGAACGCGCCCACCGCCGCATCCGCGTTCCCCGCGATGCCCGGCACGTTCCCCGCGTAGCCTCCATAGCTTTGCGCCGCGGCAAGACCCGCTGCGTCCGCAAATTCCGAAGTGCCGATCCACGCGCCGGCGACGCCGGTGGACAGGTGCAGACTCCGCGCCGCGAGCGGTAGTGCGAAAATCATCACGATGGCCCACACGACGACCAGCGAGATGGCGATGGAGACATGGTCCTTCTTGGCGCCGACGGCGCCGCCGACCGCAATCGCCCCCGATACGCCGCACACCGCGCCGCCCGTGCCCAAGGTGGCGGCCAACCGCCGGTCGAGGCCCAAGCGCACCGCGCTCCAATAAATGACCCCGAACGTAACCAATGAAACGATCGCTGCCTGCACGATCGCCACGGGCCCTGCCCACGCGATGAGCGTCAACGGAAGCCCGGCTCCCAGAAGCACGATACCGACCTTGATGTAGAACTCGACCCTCAGCCCGGGCTCGAGCCATCGCGGCGATCCCGCCACATTTGAAATCAGCAGTCCCAGGCCGAGCGCCACCAGCGGAGGTTCCAGATTGTAGCGGGCCGCCTGATCCCACAGTCCCAGGAAATAAATCGCACCCGCGGCGACGAACAAAGCGGCGAACGCCGGCAGGAACCGGGAGAGCTTGATGCCGAGTGCGGCGGCCCCTATTCCGAGCGAGGCCGCCCACAGCACGAACAGTGCGGAATATTGCACGCCGTGTTGCTTGAGCTGTGCGGTGACGTCGCCCAAGTGACTCCATTTTTGCGGTGCGACGGCAACCCACCTGATGCTGCCGCCCTCCGCAAACGCAGCAAGCGCGATGGCCACGAGACCCAAGCCGATCCAAATGGCCCACCAGTCGTCCTTGCGGAAAAGTTCGCGCCAAGGGGAAATCCGCCCGGAGAGCCGGGGAGGAGACTGTTCTGCGATTTCGGTCATGCGCACACGCTAGGCCCGGGCCCGACGCGTGTCGAATAGCGAGAACGCATATCAATCTGACGCGTGGTTATAAGGCCCCTGCGGACACGGCGTCTGGTTTGTAAGAATTACAACGAAATCATCGGTCGCGGAGCTCCTACAATTGGACTTTTAACCGACCCTTTGCCAAGATTTATGCGGGGATGATGCCTGCGTTTTTTGTCAAAAATTTCGCGCGATTGCGTGGAGACCGCCCATGGATTCAAACGTAAGCGCCGCCCGTCGTAAAAAGAACAATGGGCACGGCGCCGGCGCTTCGGAGAGCGGCCCGGAACTCAATCTGAATCAGTTGCTCGATGTGCTTCGCGGCATGCAGGCGGGCGACTTTTCCGTCCGCTTGCCGGGTGCGCACGTCGGTGTCGCGGGCAAGATCTGCGACACCTTCAACACCATCGTCGCGGCGAACCAGCGCATTGCACAACAGCTCGAGCAGGTGGGCGAGGTGGTGGGCCGGCAGGGCAAGACGCGCACGCGGGTCCGGTTCGGTCTGTCTGAAGGTGCGTGGGCCGACATGGAATCATCGGTCAACGCGCTGATCGACGACTTGTTGTGGCCGACGACCGCGGTTACGCGAACGGTGACGGCGGTGGCCCGCGGCGACCTGCTGCAAACCGTGCCGCTCGACGTCGATGGCCGGGCGCTGAAGGGTGAATTCCTGCGTTCCGCGAACATCGTCAACACCATGATCAAGCAGTTGAGCGTGTTCACCTCGGAGGTGACGCGCGTGGCGCGCGAAGTCGGCACGGACGGCAAGCTGGGCGGCCAGGCGCAGGTTCGCGAGGTGACCGGCGTGTGGAAGGATCTCACTGAGAGCGTCAATTCGATGGCCTCGAATCTCACCGCACAGGTGAGAAATATCGCGGAAGTGACCATTGCGGTTGCCAACGGGGATTTGTCGAAGAAGATCACGGTCGACGTACGGGGCGAGATTCTGCAGCTGAAGGAGGCCATCAACACGATGGTGGATCAGCTGCGCTCCTTCGCATCCGAGGTGACCCGGGTGGCGCGTGAAGTGGGTACGGAAGGCAAGCTCGGCGGCCAGGCATTGGTGCCCGGAGTGGCGGGGACGTGGAAGGACCTCACCGATTCTGTGAACGCCATGTGCGGCAACCTCACCGCCCAGGTGCGCAACATCGCGCAGGTGACCACTGCGGTCGCGCGCGGCGATTTGTCCCACAAGATCACGGTGGATGTCTCCGGTGAAATCCTCGAACTCAAGCAGACCATGAACACGATGGTCGACCAGCTCAACGCCTTCGCGGGTGAAGTGACGCGGGTGGCGCGCGAGGTCGGTACCGAGGGCCGCCTCGGCGGCCAGGCACAGGTGCCGGGCGTGGCGGGCACCTGGAAGGATCTCACGGACAACGTCAATTCCATGGCCTCGAATCTGACGGCGCAGGTGCGCAACATCGCCGAGGTGTCGACCGCCATCGCGAACGGCAACCTGGCAAAGAAGATCACGGTCACCGTCTCGGGCGAGATTCTGCAGCTCAAAGAAACCATCAACACCATGGTCGATCAACTCAACGCGTTCGCTTCCGAGGTGACGCGCGTGGCGCGCGAGGTCGGCACCGAAGGTCGCCTCGGCGGGCAGGCGAACGTGCGGGGCGTGGCGGGAACCTGGAAGGATCTGACCGAGAACGTCAACTCCATGGCCTCGAATCTCACGGGCCAGGTGCGCAACATCGCCGAGGTCACGACGGCGGTGGCCAACGGCGATCTGTCGAAGAAGATCACTGTCGACGTGAAGGGCGAAATTCTCGAGCTCAAGGACACCATCAACACCATGGTGGACCAGCTCAATGCGTTTGCGGGCGAGGTCACGCGGGTCGCGCGCGAGGTCGGCACCGAAGGCAAGCTCGGCGGCCAGGCGCAGCTCAAGGGCGTGGCGGGCACATGGAAGGACCTGACCGATTCGGTCAATTCGATGGCGTCCAATCTGACCGGTCAGGTGCGCAACATCGCCGAGGTCGCCACCGCGGTGGCCCAGGGGGACTTGTCCAAGAAGATCACCGTGACGGTGTCGGGCGAGATCCTGTTGTTGAAGGAAACGCTGAACACGATGGTGGACCAGCTTCGTTCCTTCGCCGGCGAGGTGACGCGCGTCGCGCGGGAGGTCGGAACCGAGGGCCGCCTCGGCGGCCAGGCACAGGTGCCCGAGGTCGCGGGCACGTGGAAGGATCTGACCGATTCCGTGAATTCCATGGCGGGCAACCTCACGGCTCAGGTGCGCAACATCGCGGAAGTGTCGACGGCCATCGCCAACGGCGACCTCTCGCGCAAGATCACGGTGGACGTGCGCGGGGAGATCCTTCAGCTGAAAGAGACGCTGAACACCATGGTCGACCAGCTCAACCGCTTCGCCTCGGAGGTGACGCGGGTCGCGCGCGAAGTGGGCACCGAAGGCAAACTCGGCGGCCAGGCGAACGTTCCCGGGGTTGCGGGCACCTGGAAGGATCTGACGGAGAACGTCAACTCCATGGCCTCGAATCTCACCGGACAGGTGCGCAACATCGCCGAAGTGACGACCGCGGTCGCGCGCGGCGATTTGTCGCGCAAGATCACGGTGGACGTGAAGGGCGAGATTCTCGAGCTCAAGAACACCATCAACACCATGGTGGACCAGCTCAACGGATTCGCCGGCGAGGTGACCCGGGTGGCACGCGAGGTCGGCACCGAGGGAAAGCTGGGCGGTCAGGCGCAGGTGCCGGGCGTGGCGGGCACCTGGAAGGATCTCACCGACAACGTCAATTCCATGGCGGGCAACCTCACGGCTCAGGTGCGCAACATCGCCGAGGTCGCAACCGCCATCGCCACCGGCGACTTGTCGCGCAAGATCACGGTGGACGTGCGCGGTGAGATCCTCCTGTTGAAGGAGACCTTGAACACGATGGTGGACCAGCTGCGTTCGTTCGCCGGCGAGGTGACCCGGGTGGCGCGCGAGGTGGGCACCGACGGACGGCTGGGCGGTCAGGCGGTGGTTCCCGGCGTCGCCGGCACCTGGAAGGACCTGACCGACAACGTGAACCTGTTGGCGGCGAATCTCACCACCCAGGTGCGCAACATCGCCGAAGTCACGACTGCCGTCGCGCGCGGTGACCTGTCGCGAAAGATCACGGTCGACGTCAAGGGCGAGATCCTCGAGCTCAAGAACACCATCAACACCATGGTGGACCAGCTCAACGGCTTCGCCGGCGAGGTGACACGCGTCGCGCGCGAGGTCGGCACCGAGGGCCGCCTCGGCGGCCAGGCACAGGTGCCGGGCGTTGCGGGAACGTGGAAGGATCTCACCGACACCGTCAACGTGATGGCGGCCAACCTGACCGAGCAGGTGCGCGGCATCGTGAAGGTCGTGACGGCGGTGGCGAACGGGGACCTCAAGCAGAACCTTACCGTGGCATCCAAGGGCGAGGTCGCCGCGCTGGCGGAGACGATCAACAACATGACCGAAACGCTCGCGACATTCGCCGACCAGGTGACGACGGTGGCGCGCGAGGTGGGCGTCGAAGGGCGGCTCGGCGGCCAGGCCAACGTGCCCGGCGCAGCGGGAACCTGGAAGGACCTGACCGGCAACGTGAACCTGCTGGCGGCGAATCTGACCACACAGGTGCGCGCGATCGCGGAGGTCGCCACCGCGGTCACCAAGGGGGACTTGACGCGTTCGGTGCAGGTGGAGGCGCGCGGCGAGGTGGCCGAGCTGAAGGACAACATCAACACGATGATCGGGAATCTCCGCCTCACGACCGACCGCAACACCGAACAGGACTGGCTCAAGACCAACCTGGCCCGGTTCACCAACATGCTTCAAGGGCAGCGGGATCTCGCGAGCGTGGGCCGGATGATGTTGTCGGAGCTGGCGCCGCTGGTCGAAGCGCAGCACGGCGTCATCTACCAGGTCGAGACCGACGGAGCGACGCAGGTCCTGAAGCTCCTGGCCGCATACGCGGACGATGCCACGGACGGCTACGCGGAGAAGCTGCGCCTCGGCGAGGGTCTCATCGGCCAATGCGCACGCGACGCGCGGCGCATGTTCATCACCGAAATCCCGAGCGGCGCCCTGCCGATCCGATCCGGATTGTTCAAGGCGCCGCCGCGCCACATCATCGTTCTGCCGGTGCTGTTCGAGGGCGATGTGAAGGCGGTCATCGAACTCGCATCGCTCGGGGCGTTCACTGCATTGCAGTTGTCCTTCCTCGACCAGCTCACGATGTCCATCGGCATCGTGCTCAACTCCATCGAAGCGACCATGCAAACCGAGGGACTGCTGAAGCAATCGCAGCAGCTCGCCACCGAGCTTCAGACCCAGCAGCGCGAACTGCAGCAGACCAACGAGCAGCTCGAGCAGAAGGCGCAGCAGCTGGCCGACCGCAACGTCGAGGTCGAAGCGAAGAACCAGGAGATCGAACAGGCCCGGCGCGCGGTGGAGGAGAAGGCGACGGAACTCGCCCTCACGTCGAAGTACAAATCCGAATTCCTGGCCAACATGTCCCACGAGCTGCGCACGCCGCTCAACAGCATTCTGATCCTCGGCCAGCAGTTGACTGAGAATCCCGACGGCAATTTGACCGGCAAGCAGGTCGAGTTCGCGCGCACCATCCATGGCGCGGGCACGGACCTGCTCAATCTCATCAGCGACATCCTCGATCTGTCGAAAATCGAGTCCGGCACGGTATCGGTCGACGCCGAGGAGGTGTATTTCAGCAACTTGCTGGAGATGATCGCACGGCCGTTCCGCCACGAGGCGGAAAATCGGCGCCTGCAATTCGAGGTGACGATTTCACCCGACCTGGATCGCAGCATCATCACCGACTCGAAGCGCTTGCAGCAGGTGCTGAAAAACCTGTTGTCCAACGCGTTCAAATTCACGGCCGAAGGGAGCGTCAGACTGACCGTTTCGCCGGCGGTGAGCGGCTGGAACGCGGACCACCCGACGCTGCGGCTCGCGCCCACCGTGGTGTCCTTCGCAGTGTCCGACACCGGCATCGGCATTCCCCAGGAGAAGCAGCGCATCATCTTCGAGGCGTTTCAACAGGCGGACGCGGGGACGAGCCGCAAGTACGGCGGAACGGGCCTGGGGTTGGCGATCAGCCGCGAACTGGCCAATCTCCTCGGCGGAGAAATCCAGCTTCGCAGCACGCCTGGGAAGGGGAGCGTATTCACGCTGTTTCTGCCGCTCACCTACCTGGGCGGGGCGGGCTCGAAGGCCGCGTCCGGCAATTCCCCGGAAGCCATGCCTCACGGCTCTGCGCATACGTCGGCACTGCGCGCTCCGGACCGGCAGATCGAGCCGGTGCTCGACGATCGCGACGCGCTGGGTGAAGGCGACAGCGTCGTGCTCATCGTCGAGGACGACGCACACTATGCGCGGATCATGATGGGCGCTGCCAAGGAGCACGGATTCAAGGTGCTCGTCGCCCAGCGCGGGGCCGATGCCCTCGCGCTTGCGCGCGAGCACCTGCCGACGGCCATTTCGCTCGACATCTTCCTGCCCGACATGCTCGGTTGGACGGTGCTCAGCCAGTTGAAGCAGGATCCCGCGACCCGGCATATTCCCGTGCAGATCGTCACCCTGGACGAGGATCGCAACCATGGACTTGCGCGCGGCGCGTTCGCGTTCGTGCAAAAGCCGGCCACCCCGGAAGGATTGGAAGGCGCGTTCGGGCGAATCAAGGACTATGCCGCGCCACGGCGCAAACGGCTGCTGCTGGTCGAGGATGACGAAGCCGAGCGCAAGGGCGTGGCGGAACTGCTCAGCCATACGGACATCGAGATCACAGCGGCGGAAACCGGTGAAGCGGCCATGGCACGGCTGCGCGAGGAGCCGGTCGACTGCGTGGTGCTCGATTTGAAACTGCCGGACATGTCCGGGTTCGAGGTGCTCGAGAAAATTCGCGACGACGCAGCGCTGTGCGACGTGCCGGTGGTGGTGTTCACGGGCCGCGAGCTGTCGGCGGACGAGGACGCGAGGCTCCACACCATGGCGCGCAGCGTGGTCGTCAAAGGCGTCGAATCGCCGGAGAGGCTGCTCGATGAGACTTCGCTGTTTCTGCACCGCGTCGTGGCAGACCTCCCCGCCCCGAAGCAGCGCATGCTGCAGCGCCTGCACAGCTCGGATGAAGACCTTCTGAAGCGCACCGTGCTCCTGGTGGACGATGACACGCGCAACATCTTCGCCCTGAGCAGCGTCCTGGAGCGCCGCGGCATGGAAGTGCTGACGGCCACCACCGGCAGCGAGGCGCTCGCGGTCCTCAAATCCCGCCGCGACGTCGCCATCGTGCTGATGGACATCATGATGCCGGGGATGGACGGCTACGAAACGATCCACGCCATCCGGGTGCAAACCGAATTGCGGCGTCTGCCGATATTGGCCCTCACCGCGAAGGCCATGAAGGGGGACCGGGAGAAATGCCTGGAGGCGGGAGCATCCGACTATCTCGCGAAACCGGTTAACATCGAGCAGCTGCTCTCGGCGCTGCGCATGTGGCTGCACCGCTAGGGCGGCCTTGCGCATGAAGAATCCCGAACCCGTGAACATCCTGCTGGTCGACGATCAGCAGGCCAAATTATTGAGTCACGAGGCCATCCTGGCGGAGATCGGCGAAAATCTCCTCAAGGCATCCTCGGCGAGCCAGGCCTTCGAGTGTCTGCTCAAGAACGAAGTCGCCCTCATTCTGATCGACGTGTGCATGCCGGATCTCGACGGGTTCGAACTCGCGGGCATGATTCGCGAGCATCCCCGCTTTCAGACGACGGCGATCATATTCGTCTCCGCCGTCATGATGACCTACCCCGACCAGCTGCGCGGCTACCAGCTCGGCGGCGTCGATTACGTTCCGGTGCCGGTGGTTCCCGAGTTGCTGCGCGCGAAGGTCAAGGTGTTCGTGGATCTGTACCGCAAGACCCGCGAACTCGAACGATTCAACGCGGAACTCGAGAAGCGCGTCGCCGAGCGCACTTCCGAACTGCAGCGCTTCAACGAGCAGCTGGAGCTGCGCATCAAGGAGCGTACGCGTGAGCGGGAGACGGCTCTCGCGCAGCTGTTCGAGGCGCAGAAGATGGACACGATCGGACAGCTCACCGGCGGCGTGGCGCACGATTTCAACAATTTGCTGATGGCGGTCCTCGGCAGTCTGAGCCTGCTCGAGAAGCGGCTGCCGGATGATCCGCGCAGCCACCGCCTGCTGCAGAACGCCGTGCAGGGAGCGCAAAGGGGCGCCGCCTTGACGCAGCGCCTGCTGGCATTTTCGCGCCGGCAGGAACTCAAGCCCGAAGCCGTCGACATTCCGCAGCTGGTCAGCGGGATGACGGAACTGCTGGAACGCGCGCTGGGACACGGCGTCGAACTCAAGACCGGGTTCGAGGATCAACTGCCGCCGGCGTTGGTGGACGCCAATCAACTGGAATTGGCGCTGCTCAATGTCGCGCTCAATGCG
Source organism: uncultured Gammaproteobacteria bacterium (assembly GCA_963727045.1). GTDB lineage: Bacteria > Pseudomonadota > Gammaproteobacteria > Steroidobacterales > Steroidobacteraceae > Bog-1198. The sequence continues at coordinate 952,347 of CAVSES010000001.1, forward strand.
CGCGATGCCATGCCGGCCGGAGGCAAGCTGAAGATTTCGGCCGCCAAAGCCACGCATGGAGCAGACGGTGCCGACGGGATGCTCGAAGCCGGCGATTACGTGCGAATTCTGGTCGCCGACACGGGAGTCGGCATGGATGAAGCGACGCGCTCCAAGGCCACCGAGCCGTTCTTCACCACCAAGGGGCCGGGGAAGGGAACGGGGCTCGGTTTGTCCATGGTTCATGGACTTGCCGCTCAGTCCGGGGGCTTGCTGCGCATCCACAGCGAGCCGGACAAAGGCACCACTCTCGAATTGTGGCTGCCAATCGCAAATACCGAGACTGCGGCGGTGGCAACCGATGTTCTGCCGCTCTCATCCGCACCGCTGGTGGCCGCCTGCAAAGTGATGATCGTCGACGACGATCTCTTGGTAATGACGGGGACTTCGGCGATGATCGAGGATCTCGGGCATACGCCGATCGAGGCGCATTCGGGCCCGGAAGCGCTGGCCAAGCTCGCCTCGGGGCTCGAGGTCGATGTGGTCATCACCGATCACGCCATGCCGGTCATGACGGGGCTGCAGCTCGCCCGATGCATTCAGGAGAAGTATTCCGGCCTTCCTGTGATATTGGCGACGGGTTATGCGGAACTTCCCGTCGACCCGGCCTCGCTCGGCATCCTGAGGCTCGCGAAACCGTGCACTCAATACGACATAGCGACCGCAATCCAGTCGGCCTTGACCTCGCGCCGGCGCGTCCGCAGCCGCTGCGTGGGGTGCGCAGAGTAGGGACTCGTCAGATCCGGTAAGCTTGCGGCATGGTCGATTTGAGAACCGTCACCGCCAGCCGCTACGTGACTCCATTGCGCGAGGGCGGGTCGCTGCCCGCCATCATCGAAGCCGATGACGACGGTCTGTACGTGCTCAAATTCAGGGGCGCGGGACAGGGGCCCAAAGCGCTCATCGCGGAACTTCTCGCCGGAGAAATCGGTCGGCTGGCGGGACTTCCCGTGCCCGAGATCGTTTTCGTGCAACTCCCGGCCGATCTTGCACGCACCGAACCCGATGCCGAGATCCAGAGTCTCATCGGCGCCAGCGCCGGTTTGAACATCGCGTTGGATTACCTGCCCGGCTCGGTGACGTTCGATCCTCTCGTGTTCGCGCCAGACGCACAATTGGCTTCGGCGATCGTGTGGTTCGACGCCTACGTGTGCAACGTCGATCGCACGGTACGCAACGCCAACATGCTTCTCTGGCATCGCCGGCTCTGGCTCATCGACCACGGAGCGTGCCTGTACTTTCATCACGCATGGAACGACCGTGATCAGCATGCGAAGGCGCCCTTCGCGCCGATCAAGGATCACGTGCTTCTCAAGTACGCATCCGAGCTCGATGATGTGAAGGCGCGCTTCGCCACCCGGATCACGGCGGACAGGCTGGCGGCGCTGGTTCGCCTGATTCCCGACTCCTGGCTGGCCGATGACCCGGGGTTTGCCGGCAAGAGTGCGCAGCGCGAAGCGTACCTCAACTATTTCATCACCCGGATGGAATTTGCCGACACCTTCGTCGAGGAGGCGATGCGTGCACGATCTTCGCACCTATGATTATGCGATCGTACGGGTCGTTCCGCGCGTCGAGCGCGGCGAGTTCGTCAATGCGGGAATCATTCTCTCCTGCGACGTCGAGCGGATCCTGCAGGCCCGCATCGAGCTCGGTGAGGCGGCGCTGCTGGCGCTGGATGCCGGTGTGGACCTGGAACTCGTCCGCGGCACCCTGGCGAGCATTCCCGCCATCTGTGCAGGCGGGTCGGAGGCGGGCGACATCGGGAAACTTTCGGCGCGCGAGCGGTTTCACTGGTTGGTCGCACCGAAAAGCACCATCGTTCAAACCTCGCCCGTCCATACCGGCCAATGCAGGGACCTCAGTGCGGCGCTCGATCATCTGATGGACCGGATGGTCCGGCGTTGAGTTGCCCGGTGCTGACCTTTGAAGGGTCGCCCGATCCGCTATAGGCGAACGCCTACGCGACTTGTAGGTGCCAGCGGCTGCCGTGGATGAGGCGCATGGCCCATGATGAGACTCCTTCTTCGATCAGAGACTCATTATGAAATCCTTTTCCCGGGCCTTGCGACTTGCACCCGTTATGCTGCTCATCGCGGGGATGGCTCAAGCGGCCCATTCGGCGAAGTACGCCGACACCATCGAACTGTTCAAGAACGCGGGTGAGAGCGCGTCGTTCTTCAACCATTGCTACGCGTATGCCGTGTTCCCGACGGTGGGCGAGGGGGCCCTCGGCGTGGGCGGCGCCTACGGAAAGGGCCGCGTTTACGTACACGGGCAGCGGGTGGGCGATGCCAAGATGGGGCAGCTCAGCGTCGGGTTCCAGGCCGGCGGCAAGGCGTACAGCGAGATCATTTTCTTCGAAGACAAGCGTGCGCTTGATGAGTTCGAATCGGGCTCCTTCGAGTTTTCAGCGGGCGCGAGCGCGGTTGCCGTTACCGCCGGCGCCAATGCCAGCGTGGGCACCGGCGGCGCATCTGCCGGAGCCAGCGCAGGCAAGAAGGACGCCAGGGAAACCGGTGTTTACGAGAAGGGCACGGCGGTGTTCACCATCGCCAAGGGTGGCCTCATGTACGCGGCGGCCATTGCAGGGCAGAAATTCTCCTTCACTCCGCGCAGCTAGCGCAGCGTTCGTGGCGACCCGTATCTTGTTGTTGTAATGCAATGGGATACGGGATTATATGTGTGCATGCGTGTCCTCCCCAGCATCGCCCTGTGTGCCCTCGCCGGATATTGTGGGGGCCTGGCGGCCGCGGCGGATGCGAGCGTCGGACCGGCGGCATCCGCGCACGTATCGGTGTTGACCGCGGAGCAAGTCGTTCAAATCCTCGACGAGACGGTCGATTGGTACCGCACGCTCGGGACGCAACAGCAGCACGCCACCCAGCCGAGCGATCTGTTGATCCTCTTTGCCAACCGGCAGACGGCGGACAAAGTCATTGCATTGGCCTTCAACATCGCCCGGGCGAATGCGGAGCTTCTCAGCAGCGAGGTGGATTCCCAGGCAAACGCCGGGAATGCAACCGCTGAGCAGTCCCTGGTGCATCAGCAGGCCCAGCTCGATGCCGAGCGCGGCGGCCTGGAGCGGGAGATAGCCGCTGCCCGCGCGAAACTCGCGGCTGCGGGCAGGGACAGCGAGCACGCCGCAGCGGAGCTGCCGGAACTGCAAAGCGAGCTCGCGATGGTCAACGCGAGAAAGAACCTTCTCGATACGATGACGGAGTTCGTCGCATCGAGCGATCCCAAGGCCGCAGACGCCAATGCCCTGAAGGCGCAAATCGATGCGATCGCGGCGACCATACCGAACTCGGGAGCCAATGCGGCGACCGCCGCGCCGGCGGCCGGTCCGTCGGCACCCGCCGCGCCGACGACGGCGTCCGTGAGCGCTGCCGGCAAGGCGGAGCCGGCCCGTTCCGGCATTTGGGAGCTCGGCACGGAGGTGCTGCGTCAGCGGAGCAAAGTCGCCGCCATTGCCGACATCGACCGGCACACGGCCGTCCTTGCGCAGACCTTTCGTACGCTGAGTGCGCGGCCGCTCGAACAATTGAAGGCGTTCACTGCGCGCAGCGATGCGCTTGCGGCGCAGGCGGACAACGCCGGCAGCGCTGGATTGAAGGACTTGCGCAATGAATTCGATACGCTGGCCTGGCTTTTCAAACAAACCTCGGAGATTCTGATCCCCCTCACGCAGGAGCAGGTACTGTTGGGACAGTACCGGCACAATCTGGGGAACTGGGGGGACTCCGCGCAGCGCCAATATCGCGAGGCCCTGACCGCGCTCGCCGTGCGGTTGGGGATCGTGGCCGCCATATTGGCGGTGGTCTTCGCCTTGGCGGAAGTTTGGCGGCGCGCCGTGCTGCGCTACGCGCATGACCCGCGCCGCCGATACCAATTGCTGCTGGTGCGGACGATCGCCCTTTGGACTGTCGTCGTTGCGGTCGTCGGCTTGAGCTTCGTGACGGAAATCAGCAGCTTCGCGACGTTTGCCGGCCTGCTCACCGCGGGCCTCGCAGTCGCGATGCAAAGCGTGCTGGTGTCCGTCGTTGGATATTTCTTCCTGATCGGAAAGTACGGAATTCGCGTCGGCGACCGCATCCAGATCGGCACCGTGGTCGGCGAGGTGATCGATCTAGGGTTGGTTCGAATGCATCTCATGGAACTCAATCAGCAAGGCCCCCTGGGGCCCACCGGCCGGGTGGTTGCCTTCGCCAATCTGATCGTGTTCCAGGCCTCCGGCGGACTTTTCAAGCAGATTCCGGGCGTCAACCTTTCGTGGCACGAAACGACGGTCACGCTGCCCGCCGTCAGCGACTACGCGGCACTCAAGGCGAGGCTGCTGCAAGCCATCAGCGCGGTGGTGCGCGATTACGGCGAGGAGATCGACAGGCAGAGAAAGGAAATCGAGAAATCGACGTCATCGGTTTCCGTGAACGCCGCCGAGCCGCAGGTGCACATGCACCTTGCCAACGGCCGCATGGAGGCGCTGATACGCTACCCGGTGCATCTCGTGCACGCGGCCGAGATCGATGAACGCGTGGCGCAAGCCGTGCTCAAGGTCATCGCCGAGAGTTGACCTCGAGCGCGGGCGCCGCTGCGGGGTGGATCAGGAATAGCGCGAAGGCGGCGGCAAGCATTGCCGATGCGGCGCCGATCAGTGCCGCCGTGCGAAATCCAATCAGGAAGCCATCCGTCGAACCCTGCCGCGCGAACACGAATCCGAGCGACGCGGTCGCCACCAGTCCGGCAATGCGGGCCATGGCGCTGTTGAAACCCGACGCGATGCCGACATGGTCGGCATCAACCGACGCCATGACCGCGGTTGTCAGGGGGGCGACGCAGGCGCCCATGCCGAGGGCAACGAGGAGAGTGGGAGGGAAGACATCGCGCCAATAATCAACCGCGTGCGCGCCGACTCTCGCGTACAGGGCAAGGCCGATTCCGACCAGCGCCGAGCCCAACGCCAGGGGCATCCGCTCGCCATAGCGTGAGGCGAATCGACCCATGAACCGCGACCCCAAGCCGATCAGCACGGGAACCGGCACGAGGGCCGCGCCTGCACTGACCGCAAGCCAACCGCCGATCTTGATCAAAAAGAAGGGCAACAGGACGAGCAGTCCGCCGAGGCTGCCGTAGAGGAAGAAGGTCAACAATGTGAGCCCGACGAAGGTCGGTGCGGCAAACATCGCGAGGGGCACGATGGCCCGCTCTCCCATGCGCTGCTCATGCCACAGAAATGCCAGAAGCAGAAGAGATCCGCCGATCGCCGCCAACTCTACGGCCGCAGAGACGGATTCCGACGCTTTGGTCAGCGACCATGTGAGCAATCCCAGTGCGAGGGTCGCAAGGCCCGCGCCGACGGCATCGAGCGGCGCGGCGTTCAGCGCTTGCTTGCGCTCCTCGACGTACCGCCATGCCAGATAACCGGCGGCAGCGGCGATGGGTACATTGACAAGAAAAATGGTCCGCCATCCGACCGTGTCCACCAACCATCCGCCCGCAATCGGTCCGAGGGCGCCCGCCAGTGCTCCGGCCGCAGCCCAGGTGCCGATCGCGCGCCCGCGCGCCTCGCCCTCGAAGCCGCCGCCGAGAATGGCCAGGCTGTTCGGCATGAGAAGCGCGGCTCCGAGGCCCTGCAGCGAGCGGGCTGCCAGGAGCCATGCGAGCGACGGCGCCGCCGCGCAGAGCACCGACGCCAATGTGAACGCGGCGAGCCCAAGTTGAAAGAGGCGACGCCGGCCAAAGTGATCGCCGAGCGCTCCGCCCAGCAAGATCAGTGCACCGAGCGGCAGAAGGTATGCGTTGATCGTCCAGGACAAATCGCCCGCATCGACTTTCAGATCCTGCGACAACGCGGGGAGCGCCACGTTGACCACCGATCCGTCGATGAACGCGAGGCTCGAGCCCAAAATGGTGGCCGCCAGGGTCGCCCGCGCTTGCACGCCCGCACGCATACCGTGGCTGCTAGGCGCGGGCGGTGGTGATGGACCGGATGGCATCGGCCAGGGAGCGGCCGGCGCCCGCATATCCCTCCCATGCCTTCGACTTGCGGAGCAGGGTGGGCGCGCTGCGCACGGTAAATGTCTTCGGATCCAGGCCTGCGCGCACCTCCTTCCATTGCACTGGCATGGAAACCGGGGCGCCGTCCCGCGCGCGCGGCGACAGTACCGCCACGGCCGTGGCGGTCCGGTCGTTGCGCAGATAATCGAGGAAGATTCTGCCGACGCGCTGGCTCTTCGACATCGTGTCGAGAAATTTGGCGGGACTGTCCTGAACCATTTGCGCGCAAATGATGTGCGCGAAGTTCTTGGCCACCTTCCATTCAACCGCGTTCTTGCCGAGGGCAAGAGGAGTCACGACGTGCAGGCCCTTGCCGCCGGTTGTCTTGCAGAATGATTCGAGGCCGGTCGCATTGAGCCGATCGCGGATTTCGACAGCGGCGGCGATGACCGATTCGAATTTGACATCCGGCGCAGGATCCAAATCGAACACCAATCGCCCGGCGACCTCCGGATTGCCGGGGGCGCAATTCCAGGGATGGATTTCAAGTGTGCCGATCTGGGCGACCGCGATCAAGGCCTCGACCCGATCGATCTGCAAGTAGGGAGATTTGTCGCCTCTGACCTTGACGGAGGTGAGCAGCGGCGACATGCCGGCCATTGCGTGGCGCTGGAAGAATTGTTCGGCGCCGATTCCGTCCGGGACGCGCACGAGAGAGCAGGGGCGGCCCGCGAGATGCGGAAGCATCCATGCGCCGACGCTCTCGTAATATTGAGCGAGATTCGCCTTCGTCACGGGCACCCCGTCCCCAGCGTGCGGCCACAGCGCCTTGTCCGCTTTTGAAATCGTCACACCCATGACCGCAAACGGGCCGGAACCCTTCGCAACGGGATCCTCTTTCGGCCCGACGGACGCCCTGGAAGCTCCGGCACCCCTGGACGCAACGGCCTTGCGCGGTGCCGCGCGCTTCTTGGCAGCGGATCGCTTGTCGATCATGGGCTTTACCTCCTCGTCGGGCGGGGTATCCACGGCCGGGGCCGGTTGTTCCGCCACGACTTCGCGGGCGGGTTTATCCTGCCGCAAGCCCTTGAAGGCAGCCTGGCGAATCATCCCGGTGGCCGTCCAACCGGCGAATTCAATCTCGGCCACCAACACGGGCTTGACCCAGCGCACGTTCTTTTCTTTTCGCGGCGCGCCCCCATCGGCGAAGGGGCTCTCCTCGCGGGTCCATTTCTTGAGTTTCGGCAGCAGTTCATCGGCCACCTTGCGTCCATAACCCGTGCCGATTCTCCCCACGTACTCGAATTGATCGCCTCGATAGACACCCGCCAGCAGCGATCGGACGGAGCCGCCCTCCGTGGTCCACCCGCCGATCACCACTTCCTGTCCGGCGCGACATTTGGCCTTGGTCCAGAGGCCGCTGCGGCCGGAGCGATAGGGCGCATCCAAGTGTTTGGACACAATGCCCTCGAGTCCCATCTTGCAGGCGGATGCGAAGACGTCCCGGGCATGCGAAATCAGATGGGCGACGTAGCGCAATCGGGGGCTGATGCCGCGGGCGCTCAGCAGCTTCTCGAGGCGGGCCTTGCGCTCCTCCAGCGGCAACGGACGCAAATCTTCCCGCCCTTCGATGAGCAGATCGAATGCGAACAAGACGAGGTCTTCGGATTTGCCCTCGGACAATGCAGCCTGCAGCGCTGCGAAACTCGGCAGACCGTGGCCATCGAGCGCCACCACCTCGCCGTCGATCACGCAGTCCGGAAGACCTTCCGCGTCCCTGGCAAGGGCGGAGAAGCGGCCGGTCCAATCAAGACCCGTGCGGGTGCGAAGCGTGGCCCGGCCGTGCGACACTCTCATCTGCACGCGATAGCCGTCGAGTTTCACCTCATGCCCCCAACGGGGCCCTTCCGGGGGCTGATCGACCAGCTTCGTGAGCTGCGGCTCCACAAATGCGGGCATTCTTGCAAGGAGCATGGGTTTGGGTTGCGGGGACGTACCGCGTGAAGCGCGGCGATGCGCGGGTTTCGAGGACCAAATGGCGTCCGCCGCCGCGGGCGGAGCCGTTGCCAGCATGAACGGCTTTGGAGACTTGCCCGTTCCGTCGGCAATCTGTTTGAGCGTGCGTCCGGAAGCGACGGAGGTATCCGCGTCGAGCAACGCATCGGCATCGCCGGGCCTTGCATCGGCATCCTTGTGCTTGATCAGGAGCCAGTTGGTTCTCTTTCCGGCGTAGCGGTCGCCGCGCATTCGCACCAGCACCCAACTGCCGTGCAAGCGCGTGCCCAGCAGATTAAATTTAAGATCGCCGCTTTTGAATGCATCTTGCGGGGTTTCGCCGCTTTCCGGGCTCCAATAGCCGCGATCCCACAGCTGCACCGTGCCGCCGCCGTATTCGCCCCTCGGTATGGTGCCTTCGAAATCACCATAGTCCAGCGGATGATCCTCGACCTCGACCGCCAGCCGCTTCTCCGCCGGATCGATGGAGGGGCCGCGAGTCACGGCCCAGGACTTGAACACTCCGTCGAGTTCGAGCCGCAGGTCGTAGTGCAAGCGGCGCGCCGCGTGTTTTTGCACGACGAATCTCAACCGCGGGGAGGGCGCCGCCTTCGTCCGACCCGAAGGTTCATGGGTCTTCGAGAAGTCGCGTTTTGCGCGGTAGACGGAGAGCGCGGGCTTGGCCAACGTCAGGCACCTTCCTGATTCATCATGCGCCGGTACGCCAGGAGATGGCGCAAGGAGGCCTTCGAGTCGTGAGCCCGTTCATAGAGGCGCGCCAGATTGAAATGCGCATCGGCCAGGCGTGGGTCGAGGGCGAGGGCTTCGCGATAGGAGGCAATTGCGTCGCGCTCCCGATCCAGGTCCTCGAGCAACACTGCGAGATTGAAGATGAGCAGCGGCTCCGCTTGATGAGCTCCGCGGTAGACCCTCTCCGCTTCGTCGAGCTGCCCGGCCATGTGCAGGAGCCGGCCCAGGTTGATCCGCGCCTCGACGTGATGCGGGTCGGCTTCGAGGCTGGCCGCGTAGGCCGCCCGCGCGCCGTTGGGATCGGTGTCCTCGAGCGCGAAGGCGCGCGCATAAAGATCGTCCGCGGAATCCTCCGCGGACGAAGGAGCCGCGGGCCTTCTGATCAAGTGCAGGCCGCCTTTCTCCTCGCCGTCCAGTGCCAGAACATACTGGCCGGAATCGGACTCCCAGGTCAGTTTGCCCTCGCGGATGGCGATCTGATCGCCGAGCGCAGTGAGCGATCGCTTGTTGGATGCGGCGCCGGCGGGCAGCGCCGCTCGAAACGTTTGCAGAGTACGATTGATGCGGTGCGCGGAAATGTTGGCCGCGCGCAGCGCGCTCGCCGTGCGCATCATGAGGAGATCTTGAAACGAGTAGTGCAGCCGCCGCCCGCGCTTGACCGGGCTGATGTGTCCGGCGCGCGCTAGCGAGCGAACCGCGGACGCGGGCAACCCGAACAGCCGCTCCAGATCCTTCGTGTTATAGGCATGCATCTCATCGGCGGGCGGTTTTTCGCGAGGATGCCTGGGCTGCTGCACGTTTCGGCGCCTTTCGTTCCTTTAGATCAGCGGCCTTCGACCCTCGAGCATCGATGCTCGCACGCAAAGCCTCCATCAAGTCGATGACATTGCCGCCTTTGGCCGAAACCGGGCCTTCGGCGAGCGACACCTCCTTGCCCTCCACCTTTCGCTGAATCGCCGCTTCGACGCGGGCCTTGTGCTCGTCGACGTACTCGTTGGGATCAAATCGCTTTGCGCCCAGTTGATCGATGAGCTGGCGCGCCAGTTTCAACTCCGGCTCCGAGACCGGTGCCGCTTCGACGCCGAGGTCCTTCAGGTCGCGAACTTCCGCCTTGAAATGCAGTTGATGCATTGCCAGGCCGTCCTCGAGTGCCCTGATGATGACGATATGCTCCTTGCCGCGGGAGATCCACCGGCCGACGGCGCACTGCTGGGCTTTGCGAAGCGCGGTGGTAAGCAACGTATAAGGCTTGGCGCCCCCCTTATCCGGCGCCAAATAATAAGTGCCGTCAAAGTAGAGCGGATCCACGGAATCGAGAGGAACGAACTGACCGATATCGATCGCGTGGGTGGTTGCGTCCTCGAGTGCCTTCAGTTCCTCGGGACTGAACATGACGTACTGGTCCTTGGCGAATTCGTAGCCCTTCACCATTTCCGAGCGCTCCACGATCTTGCCGTCATTGACCGCCACGTACTGTTGCTTGACTCGGGAGCCGTCCTTTTGTCGAAGCAGATTGAAGGATAGTCGCTCGGAGGATACGGTCGCCGAATAGAGCTTGACCGGGATGGCCACCAGGCCGAATGAAATCGTGAGAGACGCAATCGAGCGCGCTTGTGTAGCCATGACGCAACCATCCCTTAAATGCAGAATTATGGTCAAACTCTAATTCATATAACGAAAAGAGCGCAACACATTATTTTACCAAGGCTTATTTTGTAGCGTAGGAAGATCTCCTCCTTGTGTCCAGTGAATTTCTCACAGTTCGAGGGGAATGCCGGGCATCGTGTCGGGTCATTAAATACTTATTAAATCAGATGGTTATAAATGTTATTTCACCTTGTTTGTTTGATACGTTTCGGTGAGTGTAAACGCGTGTCTTCGTGTCGGAGGGCGCCGACACGGAGAACCCAGCACGAACAGTTACATCGGCGGCGGGAAGCGGGTCTACTCGAGCATCGCGGTCACGTCTCGTATGGTGCGGTGGATTGGCGGTCGGGCCGGGAGGAAGGAACATGAATCACATCATCAAGCAATGCGCGCGTTGGCTTGCCGGTTGCAGCGCGCCATTGTCCCTGGCACACATGGCATACGCGGACAACTTTGCCGCCGTCCGATTTGACAAGAAGACCGATCAAGTGGTGGTGACGATGTCCTACCGCGGCACCAATCCCCGCCACAAATTCTCGTTAAAATGGGGTGAATGCCGGATCAACGAGTCGGGAGGTTTGCCGGGCGTGACCGCCGAAGTCTTGGACGATCAATGGGAGGATGCTGAGGAGAAGGACTACCGAAGTACCGCCCGGTTCGGTCTGTCCGGAATGCCTTGTTCGCGACCGGTGAACATCACGCTGCGAACCGCGCCCCGATTTTTATACACCCTGACCATCCCGTGATCGAACGGGATCGCGGACCATTCTCACGGCGGGCCGGGCATGCGCGTATTGATCGTCGAGGACGATGAAATGATCGCGCAGGGTCTTCAAACCGCCCTGAAGCAGCAAGGATTCGCCGTCGATTGGATGCGCGACGGCAGGAGCGCAGGCGTGGCATTGCAATCCTCGCCCTTCGACGTGGTCCTCCTCGACCTTGGCCTGCCGCATCGCGACGGCATCGATGTATTGCGCGACCTGCGCAAACGGGGTGATGCGACGCCCGTCATCATCCTCACCGCGCGCGATGAAGTGCAGCATCGAATCGCCGGCCTCGATGCCGGCGCAGACGATTATGTGGTCAAACCGTTCGATCTCGACGAGGTGACTGCGCGCATGCGCTCGGTCCTGCGCCGTGCCCAAGGCCGCGGTGATTCTACAATCGAGCACGGTGATCTATGCTTGGACACGGCGGCGCGGACGGTTCAACGCAACGGCGTGCCGGTGGCTCTGTCGGCCCACGAGTACTCCGTGCTCGAAGCGCTTCTGCAGCGGCCGGGAGCGGTGCTGTCGAGGGCGCAGCTCGAGGACCGTCTATACGGGTGGGAGGAGCCGATCGGCAGCAACGCGATTGAAGTTTACGTGCACGGATTGCGGCGCAAGCTCGGCAGCGATGCGATCCGGACGTTGCGGGGGGTGGGATACTTCATTCCAAAATAATGAGATCGATCCGTTCACGGCTTCTCATCGCGTTGATCATTCTCGTTGCCTTCGCTTCGCTGCTGACGGCAGGCGCGACCTACCGGCGCGTCCTCAGCGAGACGTCGACTCTCTTCGATTATCAGCTGCGCCAAATGGCATTGTCGCTGCGCAGCCAGGTCTCCCTGGCGCCGAGGATCGAGGTCCCGCCCGAGCAAGGCGACTCCGATTTCGTGATTCAAATCTGGGATCTTTTCGGCGCGCGCACCTATCTGTCGCGTCCCGGCCTGCCGTTGATCAATCAAACGGTGCTGGGGTATGCGAATTTGACGCTTCAGGGCGAGAAGTGGCGGGCCTACGGGCTGCAAACGGCGGACGGGGTGATTCAGATAGCGCAGCCGCTGCGCGTGCGCGAAGCGCTGGCGCGCGCCGCGGCGGAACGGGTGGTCATACCGCTCGTCCTGCTGCTGCCGATCATGGTCGTTGCCGTAGCCTGGATCGTCCGTCGCGGCCTCTCGCCGCTGCAGTACGTGACGGCCGAGGTGCAGAGGCGGGAGCTGCGCAGCTTGAGGCCGCTCGGGGAAATCGACCTGCCGCGCGAAATCGCGCCGCTGGTGAAGGAGCTCAACCGGCTCTTGTCGCGCTTGCAGGATGCCTTTGCCGCCCAGCGGGCGTTCATATCGGATGCGGCCCACGAATTGCGATCACCGCTCACGGCGCTGCGCCTGCAGCTGCAACTCATCGACCGCGCTCCGGACGAGGCGGCACGCCTCGAAGCGCGCGGGCGGCTGGGTGCGGCCGTCGAGCGCGCCATTCACCTCGTCGAGCAGCTCCTCACTCTGGCGCGCAGCGATCCCGAGGACGCCGTGAGCCACTTCGACACCGTGGATCTCGCCGCCGCCGCCGCGGACGGCATAACCGACACTCACGAATTGGCCCTCGCGCGTCAGACCGATATGAGCCTCGATGCGGCGCCGAATGTCATCGTGCGGGGCGACCGGGACGCGATCCGCACGCTGGTCCGCAATCTCGTGGACAACGCGGTGCGCTACACGCCCGTGCACGGATCGGTGCGGGTGCGCTGCTGGATGACGCCCGAGGGCGCGCTGCTCGAGGTGACCGATACCGGCCCCGGAATTGCGCCCGGCGATCGTCAGCGGGTGTTCGACCGTTTCTACCGCCGCGCCCCGGGACAGGAGAGCGGCACGGGCCTCGGACTCGCGATCGTCAAAGCCATTGCGGAGCGGCATGGCGCACGCGTCGCCTTGGAGGAAGCCCCCGCCGGGGGTCTGCGGGCCACCGTGAGGTTCCCATCGTCTTAAGATTCGCTTAAGGCAGCCATGCAATCCTACGCACCTGGGCAAACGCTCATGGCCACACATCGTAGGAGATCACATGCAAATACGAACCAGGACCCTGGCATGGTCGGCGGCAGGCCTGCTCGCCGTCGGCGCCGCCACCGGTTTGTCAGCCGAAACTCTGCTGCACGCACCGCCATCCGCCGCCGGCGATCCGGCCCCAGGCCCCGCCTCCGCCGCGCAGTCCATACCCATGATAACCGCGCCCAACTATCGCGCGATCGTGGCACGCAATCAGGCGGCCGTGGTGGGCATCACCACCGCAGGTGCGATGAACACTGGTTTGTCGGAAGGTTTCGGCGGCGCGCCGCCCGGCGAAGGCGATGAAAACCCGCTGGCTCAGTTCTTCCGCGGGCTGCCCATTCCGCGCCGCCGGGGCGGGGTGATGCACGCGCAAGGTTCGGGTTTTTTGATTTCCGCCGACGGTCTGGTGCTCACGAACGCGCACGTCGTCGACGGTGCCAAGGAAGTCACCGTCAAGCTGTCCGATCATCGCGAATTCAAGGCGAAAGTCCTGGGCGCGGACCGCAGCAGCGACATCGCCGTGCTGAAGATCGATGCGCATGACCTGCCGGTCGTGCGGCTCGGGGATTCCGACCAGTTGGGAGTCGGCGACTATGTGCTCGCCATCGGCGAACCGTTCGGCCTCGAGGAAACGGCGACGGCCGGCATCGTGAGCGCCAAGGGCCGCTCCCTTCCCGGCGACGGCTACGTGCCGTTCATTCAAACTGACGCGGCGGTCAATCCGGGCAATTCCGGCGGACCGCTGTTCGATGCGAATGGTGCGGTGGTGGGCATCAACGCGCAGATCTACACCAATTCGGGCGGCTATCAAGGCGTGTCCTTCGCCATCCCGATCAATCTGGCGGTCCAGATCAAGGATCAAATCGTCAAGACGGGCAAGGTCGCTCATTCGCGGCTCGGCGTAGAAGTGCAGACGCTCAATCAATCGTTGGCCGACTCCTTCAAGCTCAAGTCCCCCAACGGCGCGCTCGTGGCGCAGGTCGTGCCCGACAGCGCCGCGGAACAGGCGGGCGTGAAAGTGGGCGATGTCATACTCAAGTTCAACGGCACGCCGATCGTCGACGCCGGTCAATTGTCCGCGCGCGTGGGCGCCTGCGCACCCGGGGACAAGGCCAGCCTCGAGCTCTGGCGCGACGGCAAGACGATGTCCTTGAGTGCAACCATGGGCGATGCCGCGCCGGCCACGGCAGACGATGCCGGTGCGGGCGCGGCCGCGCCCGTCCGCCTGGGCCTCTCACTGCGTCCGCTCAATCCCCAGGAGCGGCTGCAATCCGGTGTTTCCGGCGGTCTCGTGGTCGAGGATGCGGGGGGCCGGGCCGCCGAGGCGGGCATTCAGCCCGGAGACGTGGTGCTGTCCGTCGACGGCACGCCTGTGCAAAGCGTGTCGCAGCTCCGCGATATGGTGCACAAGCACGACAAGCAGATCGCACTGCTCATTCAGCGCGGCGATGCCCGCCTGTTCGTGCCGGTGACCCTCGGATGATGACGGTGAAGACGGCCGGTCCGCGCATCACGCGCGGGCCGGCCCGGAACAGCGCCTCGGAGCCCACGATGTTGGCCGCGGTCCGCGGGGGACGAGGATTGCGGGAGGGGCCGAGGTTTACGGCAGGGAATGCAGCGTCGTATTGAACAAGTATTGACCGCTGAATTCCGTTGCATCTCCGGCCTTCTTCCCCTTGACCGGCTGCAGCCGCGCCGAGAGCGGCTTGTTCCATTTCCATGCCAAGGATGCAACGTCGCCGAAGATTCGCGCCAGTTGATCCACGCTGATGTCCCCCGGCAGCGGAATCGTGTCGAGTCCCGTGCCGCAGACCGCAGAATACGCGAGCAGGGAGTCCGTATTGAACGCGCCCTCGGCCCAACGCCGGGCGAGGAGCTTGTCCTCCATGACCGGAACCATCAGACCCGAGTAACCGATCTGCTTCACCGCCACCGCTTTGACTGCCGTGGTGATGACGAGTGCCGCCGTCATCGTGCCGCTCGAGCCAAATCTCGCTCCAGTGTAGGTCTCGATCGCCGCACCGATGGAAACATCCGCGAGCGGAGCGGGGGTGGGATCCACGCCCATGAAGGCCCAACCCTTGGAAGCAGACAGCCGTTCGCCGATCGACTCTGCGATCTTGGCGTGAACCGTCAGTTGCTTCGTGAGCTCCGCAACCGAGGCGCTGAAATCGCCATGGGTGCGAGCGAAGACCTCCTGAACGACATTGGCTCCTTCGAAGCCGATGGAGAATTGTCTGCCGGCCCCGGTGTGATAAGTGCCGGGAAAGAACGGTCCGTACGGCTTGAGCATGGCCGTGGCGGTAAACTGAAAATTGCCCTGGCTGTGCGGGCTGTTGTCGGTGACGTACCGCACCAGCGCCGCGCTCTCCCGGATCACTTTCCAGTGGATGCCATCCTCGCCGGCCAAAATGGCGGTTCCCTGGATGTTGGGCAGCGACGAAAGAGCTCGGGCGAGCAGGTGCATCACGCGCGGGTCGTCGGCATCGCGCATCATGGCGGGGCCGACACTCGGGAGAAAGTGCTCCCTGGCCGACAGATCGTCGATATCCTTCATGAAGGCGAGCGCTTCGGCATCGGACAGGCCGCTGACGAGTTCTCCGAGCGGCTGGGTCACGATGCGGATCGTCTGTACTTCATACCCTTGCTTCGCAAATTCGTCCCGTGCCTCACGCAGGACCGAAAGGGTTTCGAAAATCTGCCGCACGTAATCGGTGCGCTCGAGGCGGACGAAACCCGTGATGGCCCGAACTCGCGGCTTGGTATAGGCCTGCGCCTGCGCCAACGAGGCGGACAGGACCGCAAGCATGAACGCGCACAGCCACTTGGTTCGACGACTTGGATTCATTACCCTTTCCGCGATGGGGGAGCGCCGGACATCCTACCTCAGCGTCCGCCGGGCGGCGAGCAACACAGGCCGGACACATTGGTGCATCACACGTTGCGGCAGTCTAGACTCACGCGACGCAAACTGAGAGGTCGTATGGCCAATGCATCGAAGAAGTCGAACGTTCGGGCGGCCATCGGTTGCGCGCTGGCCGGCATCATCTTTCTCTCGCCGGCGGCGGCGGCGGATTATCAGCCCATTTCAGCCGAGGCGGCCGGCAATGTCGTCCTGACCGGTCACGACCTGACGATAGAGGACGTGATCGCGGTTGCCCGCCACGGTGCCCAAGTTCGCTACAGCCCTGAAGCCATTCAGCGTGCGGCCGATGGCGATGCGCTGCGGGCCGAGGCAGGAGCGGAAAACATTCCGGTATATGGGTTGAATCGCGGCGCTGGAGCGATGCGTGAAGTGCAGGTGAAGCGCGACGAATTCGTGCAGCTCGCGAGCGCGCGGGCCGGTGCCAAGGAAGGGGTGTTGCCCGAAATCGACGAGGAGGCGTTGGTGCGCGCCTTCCTCGTGATCCGCGCCAATTCAGTTCCGTTCGAGGCCGCCACACCCGAATTCATGCAGCTGTTGCTCGACCTCCTGAACAAGCGCGTGACGCCCGTGATGTATTCGCGGGGGACGTTGGGCGAGGGCGATCTCTTCTTGACCAGCAATTTCCTCGCGACCATGGTCGGGCGCGGGGACGCCTATTATCACGGTGTGCGCATGAGGGCGGCGGAAGCCCTCAAAAAGGCTGGGTTGAAGCCGCTTTCCACGCGGATCGGCGGCGGCACCAGCAACGCGTATGCGGATGCGCTGGCGGCGCTGCTGGTGGCGGACGGCAGGCAGGCGCTGGAATGGGCCGACCTCATCCATGCCATGGACAAGCTCGGCATGAATTCGAGCGTCACGCCCATGGCCCCGCTGGTTCAGGAAAAGCGTCCATTCAAATGGGTGGCCTGGGACGCCGCGCGCATGATGGACATTTTGCGGGGCAGCTACCTCTTCGAGGACGATCCCAAGCGGATCATTCAAGATCCGGAGAGCATGCGTGCCTCCTATATCCGTCAAGGCTCGGCATGGCAGGCGTGGGCCGCGCTGCGCGACAATGTTCTGGTGCAGATCAATTCGGGCGAGCAGAACCCGGTCGTCCTGCTGGATGCATCGCCGGGTGATTCGTGGGAACTCGCGACGCCGCAATTCATGAAGTATTACGTGAAAGGCGGGCCGCTCAGCCACGGTCGTCATGGCTACGTCATTTCATGCGCCAACTGGGATCCTTATCCCATGGTGAATGAGATCGAGGCTTTCACCAACGCGATGGCCAACATGGACAGTGCGATCGCGCAACGCATCGAGCGATTCGACGACCGCGGGCCCACGCCGTTTTTCACCGGTGTCTACGCGAAGGATGTGCTGACCGCGGAGCAGCTCCGCCTGTCGCCGGCAATGGTGGAGCCCTATTTTGCCTTCATGGACGTGTGGGCCGAAATTCAGGACGAGGCCCGTTCGATCACTCCGGAGGGCAGCGCGTTCGATTTCGGCGTGGCGGACATCGAAGCGTTGAGCAGGCTGAAGGCCTCGCATGCCCGTCGGGTTGTGAATCTGACGATGCAGCTGCTGGCCTATGACCTCCTCACCGCGACCTACTGGCTCGATGTGCGCAAGGCGGAAGATGCAAAGCGCAGCTTTGCACCGGCGCCGACCGCCGCATGGGAGGCGTTTCGCAAAGTGCTGCCGTGGCAGGAAGAGGTCGACAGCCGTCCGGACATTCCGTACGGCGCGGTGGCGTACGGGTTCCTGCGGCAAACCCCTGCCGCCAATTTCTATCCGGGGGGGCCCGCCATGCCCGCAACCGATGGACAGACGATCCCCCCGGCTGCAAAAGGCCCAACCACAAGGGACGCGAAATAGCGCCTGGCGGCTGCAGCGCAGCCTTTCCCGCGTCGCCGACAATTGTCGCGATCTGATGAGGGGAAGCACGTATGGGATTCGCGGGTGAGTGCGGTAGTTTGTCCTCCCATGTCCGAGACGCCCAAGGTTTTCCGCCGTCACGGCCCGAACCGCGAGGCACGCAGGGCGATGCGGGCGGCGCCGCTTCCCGATCATTTGAGGCCGGTGAGGCCGGGCATGCACGGGGGGCGCTATCGCCCGTTGAGCGACGATGATGTCCTGCGGATTCACCGGGCGGCTTTACGCCTCCTTGCCGAGGTGGGATTGGCCGACGCGCCGCCGTCCGGCGTCGAAATCCTGTTGAAGGCGGGCTGCCGCCTGAGCGCGGGCGGCCGGATCTTGTTCCCGCAATCGCTGGTCGAGCAGACCGTGGAAAAGGCGGGAAGACATTTCGTGCTGCACGGACAGGCGCGTCAGCACGACATGGAACCTTGGGGCACGAAAGTGTATTTCGGCACCGCCGGCGCCGCCGTCACGATGGTCGATGCGCACGGCGTGTACCGCGAGTCCACCGTCAAGGACTTGTACGACATCGGCCGCATCGTGGATGTCATGGAGCACATCCATTTCTTTCAGCGGGCGGTAGTGCCGCGGGATCTGTCGGATCCGTACGAGGTCGATCTCAACACATGCTACGCCTCGGTCAGCGCGACCAGCAAACACGTCGGATCGAGCTGGGCAATGCCGGAGCATGTCAATCGTTCGCTCGACATGCTGCACGTCATCGCAGGCGGCGAGGACAAATGGCGCGAACGTCCGTTTGTCAGCCAATCGAATTGTTTCGTCGTGCCTCCCATGAAGTTTGCGACCGATGCGTGCCGCTGCATGGAAGCGGCGGTCGCGGGCGGCATGCCGATCTTGCTCCTCTCCGCCGGCCAGGCGGGCGCGACGGCCCCTGCGGCGCTGGCCGGCGCCCTGAGCCAGGAGGTCGCGGAAGTGTTGGCGGGCCTCGTGTACGTGAATGCAATCAAGCCGGGTCATCCGGCGATTTTCGGAACGTGGTGCTTCGTCTCGGATCTTCGCACGGGAGCGATGTCCGGCGGGAGCCCCGAGCAAGCCTTGTTGTCGGCCGCCTCGGCCCAAATGGCGCAGTACTACGACCTCACGGGCGGCACGGCATCGGGCATGACGGATTCGAAGCTTCCGGATGCGCAGTCGGGTGCGGAGAAGGGCTACGCACATGCCCTCGTCGGCAACGCGGGCGCCAATCTCATCTACGAATCCGCCGGAATGCATGCCAGCCTGTTGGGATTTTCCTTCGAGAGCCTCCTCATCGACAACGACATCATCGGAGCGGCGCAACGCACGATTCGCGGGATAGAGGTGAATGACGACTCGCTGTCCTTCGAGACGATCCGCGACGTGTGTCTCGGCGGCCCGGGCCACTATCTTGGCTCCGATCAAACGCTGCGGCTCATGCAGACCGCATATCTGTATCCCGCGATCGGGGACCGCTTGAGCCCGAATGAATGGACGGAACGCGGCGCGACGGACATCGCTCAGCGGGCCGCCAGAAAAGTCCAGGAGATCTTGTCCGCACATTTCCCTTCACATATTCCCGACGCAATCGACGCGGCGATCCGCGAGCGCTTTCCGGTGAAGCTGCCGCGCCCGGCCATGCGCCCGGCGACCGAGGCCAATCCTTAGAAGGATCGCATCACGCCCGGCACGGCGCCGCGGCCATAACCCACATGACGCAGCGCCGGCGTCAATGCTTCATAAGCCGCGGCGACGTCCGGCAGCACCGTGTAATGTTCGACGAACTCGCTCGGGAAGCGGCAGGGCTTTCCCGAATCGAGGTTCAAGCAAAAGAAGTCGATCTCCGCGTCGAGCATGCGTTTGCCGTCGACGGCACGCAGAATATCGAATCGGCGGGTGCATCGGAGGCGGCCGTCGGAGGCGATGATCCAGGTGGCGAGCAGGAGTTCATCGCCGAGCAGCGCAGCCTCCAGGTAGTCGACTCGCGTATGGCGCACGGCCATTCCGCGCCGAAGAGCGAGGCATCGCTCGAGCGGCAACCCCAGTTCCGCCGAATGCGCCCAGGCTATGCCGTCCAACCATCGCAGATAGACCGTGTTATTGACATGCGCGTATTCGTCGAGTTCATCGGCAACGACCCGGTGCGAGCCGGTGAAGGCGAACGGCAGTCTAAGCAGTGGATGGAGCAAACCGGACCTCCCGTGGTGAATTTTGCAAATGCCGGTGAGAAGATACCGCATTTGAACGCGGGGGAACGATGGATGGCCCTCACCGGATCATCGGCCGACCCCTCATTCAGGGATCGACCGCGGTGCCCGCGACGGGCATGATACCGGGCTTCGCATTTCCAACGAGATCGTTATGCAAACAATTGTCGCCCTGTTGATGGTGTTGGCAGCGCCCATGGCCCTGGGATACAGCGCCGAGGAACTGGCCGCAAAGAACATCGAGGCCAAGGGGGGTATCGATAAGCTTCATGCAATCCAATCGGTGCGGCTCTCCGGGAAACTCATCATCGGCGGAGGAACGCTGCAACTTGACTATGTGACCATCATCAAGCGCCCCCAGCTGGTGCGGTACGAAGCGAAGCTGCAAGGCCTCACCCAGGTGCAGGCGTTTGACGGATCGCAGGCGTGGCAGATCAATCCGTTCCAGGGCCGCAAGGATCCGGAGAAGCTGTCCGCCGACGATGCCAAGGGCATGGGCGAGGATGCCGCTGACGTCGTAGGGCCGCTGGTCGACTACCGGGAGAAGGGCTACCGCTTGGAGTCCTTGGGCACCGAAGACGTCGACGGCACCGAGGCCTACAAGCTGCGTCTCACGCGCCCGAACGGCGATCTGATCTATGTCTATCTGGATCCGGACTATTTCCTGGAAATCCGCACGCTGACGCGCCGCATTGAACACGGCGTGCCGAACGAAACGATCACCGATTATGGGGACTACGAGAAAGTGAACGGCGTCTACCTGGCTCTGGCGCAGGAATCGGGGCCGAAGGGCTCCTCCGACCGCCAGAAGGTGCAGTTCGAATCCGCCGAATTCAACGTCGCCGTCGACGACGCTGGATTTCATTTCCCCGCAATCCACGGCAACGCATCCGGCCGGTAACCCCCGGAGTCAACATTTCATGAACATCAAATCAGCGATTCTGGTCCCGGCATTTCTCACGGCCGCCTGCGCCGCCGCGGCTGCATCCGGTGCGGGCGCCCCCCCGCCCGCCATGGATGCGGGCGCCATCTCGGGGCTCGGCGCGCGCAACATCGGATCGGCGGCGATGAGCGGCCGAATTTCCGCCGTCACGGGCTATAACGACCCATCGGGAAAATTGACGCTCTTCGTCGGCGCCGCAAGCGGCGGCGTATGGAAGTCGATGGACGGCGGCACCACCTTCAAACCCGTGTTCGACGAACAACCGGTGCAGTCGATCGGCGCGATCGCGCTCGATCCGAGCAACCCGAAGAACGTATGGGTGGGGACGGGCGAATCGTGGATGCGCAACAGCGTCTCGGTCGGGGACGGTGTCTATAAATCCAACGATGGCGGCGAAACCTGGATGAACGTCGGCCTGCCGCAATCGGAGCGCATCAGCAAGATCATCGTCGATCCCCGGGCGGCTGATACGGTGTACGTGTGCGTGCCTGGAAAGTTGTGGGGCGATTCTCTGGATCGTGGTCTGTACAAGACAACCGATGGCGGCAAACAGTGGGTTCTCGTGCTGAAGGGCGGCAATGCCTCCACGGGCTGCGGCAGCGTGGCGATCGATCCGCGCAATCCGGACGTGCTGTACGCGAGCCTGTGGGATTTCCGCCGCAAAGGCTGGACCTTTCGGTCGGGCGGAGACGGACCGAAAGCCGCGTCCGCCAGCGGCTTGTACCGGACCGTCGACGGCGGCAGGTCGTGGAGCGAACTCAGCGCTGAAACGGCCAAAGGGCTGCCGCCGAAGCCCTACGGCCGCATCGCGGTGGCCGTCGCGCCGAGCAACCCCAAGACCGTCTATGCATTCGTCGAATCCACGGAATCAAAGTTGCTGGTTTCGCACGACGGGGGCTCCACCTGGGATTCGGGCGACAAGAGTCAGTGGATGGTGTGGCGACCGTTCTATTTCGCCAATCTCATCGTCGATCCGAGGGATGAGAACCGCGTGTACAAGACGAACGGCGCATTGATACTGAGCGAGGACGGCGGAAAGAGCTTCAGCACCATTGGAGGTTTCGTCGGCATGCACGGCGATGTGCACGATGTCTTCATCGACCCGGCCAATTCCGAGCATGTGATCGCCGGCGACGACGGTGGATTGTGGACATCGTTCGACGGCGCCAACAAATGGTGGAAATCCGACAATCTGCCGATATCCCAGTTCTATCATGTGAGCGTCGATGGGGCGGATCCTTACCACGTCTACGGCGGACTGCAGGACAACAGCGTCTGGGTGGGTGATTCTCAATATCCCGGCGGCATCACCAGTTCCCGATGGGAGAATCTGTACAACGGCGACGGCTTTTGGGCATTCGTCGACCCATCGGCACCGGATTACCTCATCGCCGAGTACCAGGGCGGCACGATCGCGCGCATCAACATGCGCACGCACGAGACCCGGGACATCCAGCCGAAACTTTCCACCGCGGACCTCAAGCGCTACAAGAAACTGCGCTTCAACTGGAACACGGCGATGGCGATGTCTCCGCACGAACCCGGCACGATCTACATCGGCGCCCAATTCCTCATGCGCTCACGCGATCACGGTCAGTCATGGGAGCGCATGTCGCCGGATTTGACGACCAACGATCCGCGCAAACAAATGCAGGAGCAGTCCGGCGGCATCACCATCGACAACTCGGCGGCGGAGATGCACACCACCATCTATTCGATCAGCGAGTCGCCTCTGCAGGCGGGACTCATCTGGGCCGGCACGGACGACGGCAATCTGCAATTGACCCGCGACGGCGGTTTGCACTGGGAGAACGTCATCGGCAACGTGCCAGGGGTTCCCAAGAACTCCTGGGTGAGCTGGGTTCAGTCGAGCAAGTTCGCTGCAGGGACCGCGTACGTGTGTTTCGATCGTCACACCGCGAGCGACCCGGCACCCTATCTTTTCGCAACCCATGACTTCGGCAAGACCTGGAATCCGCTGGTGGCGCCCGCGGATGCGAAAGGTGTGCGCGGATATGCGCACGTCATCAAGGAGGACGAAGTGAATGCGCGGTTGCTCTTTCTCGGAACGGAGTTCGGCCTTTGGGTCTCCGTGGACGGCGGCGCGAATTGGGCCCAGTTCAAAGGCGGACACATGCCGGCCGTGGCTGTGCGGGATTTGGCGATTCACCCGCGCGACAATGATCTGGTGATTGCAACGCACGGTCGCGGGATCTGGATCGTCGATGACATCACGCCGCTGCGCACGCTGAATTCCAGTGTCATTTCCTCGGATGCTGCATTCGTGGCCGCGAGGCCCATTCAGCAGCGGATCGAGGCGAACGGCGGCTGGGCCAACGGCGCCGCCGCCTTCGTCGGGGAGAATCCCTCCGGCGGGGCGGTGGTCACCTACTTCCAGCGTACGCGGCATCTGTTCGGCAAGCTCAAGATCGACGTGTTGGACAGCGAAGGCGCAGTGGTCGACTCGCTCCCCGCCAGCACGCGGCGCGGCCTCAATCGAGTGGTTTGGTCCATGCATTTAAAGCCGCCGCACGTGCCGCCGGCCGCGCAGGTGGCGCAGGCCGGCACCCAGGGTCCGCGCGTCCTGCCGGGAACGTACACCATACGAATGGAAAAAAATGGCGCCGTTTACGAGACCAAGCTCAATGTCGGTCTTGACCCCCGTGTTACCTGGAACACGAGCGACCGGCGGGCCCAATACGACGCCGCCATGAAGGTCTACTCGCTCTTCAACGATGAGTCGGCGTTGTTCGCGCGGATACTCGCACTGCGCCAGCAGGTCGCCCAAGCCAGCGAGCGGCGCCGCCCGGGCGATGCGTTGCTGGCGCGCCTCCATGCCTTCGATGACAAGCTGGACTCGGTGCGAAAGCAAATCGTCGCAACCACCGAAGGCGGTGCGATAACCGGCGAAGAGCGCCTGCGGGAGCACACCGACCAGCTCTACGGAGCCATCACTTCATGGGAAGGGCCGCCGTCACGCTATCAGCTGGACAACATCGATGCCCTGCGCTCGCAGCTGGCCGACGTGGCCGCCGAATTCTCCCAGCTGACGAGGACGGCTCTCCCGCCGCTCAACAAGGCATTGCATGACGGCGGATTGGAGCCTCTGGATATTCCCGCGGTGGTTGCGCTCGACGATGCCGAGGGATCCCCGGGCACGGGTGCCGCCGGCGCGGGCGCCAACCGCGCGGATGCCGAACTGCGTCGCGGCTTCGACCTGCCGAAGAACCTGCGGCTTTGGAATTAGGTCGGGCTCCGCTTGGAGGTCAAGGGCGGGCGGGAGGCGGCAGCTCGATCTCTGGCATTGCAGCGGAGCGCGTTGCGGGCCGCGGCCGGTTGGAGCGGCCATGGTAGGTGTAGACGAGCGAGAACTTCACCGCATCGCTGTGATTTCTGCCCGCCGAATGCAGAGTATTGCAGTGAAATAATACGGCATCGCCCGGCTCCAGACGGGGCGACTCGGCCGTTTGAGCGATCCTGGCGTTGTCCGCCCGATCGGTGCGGAAGAACTTGGCGCCGTCGAAGCATTCGGCGTCGAACGCCATCGCGTGAGAGCCCGGCACGAACCACAGTGCGCCGTTGTGGATGGTTTCCTCGCCGAGCGCAAGCCACGCAGAGACCAGTTCCTCGCGCTCGAATGACCAGAATCGGATATCGCGATGCCAGCCCGTCATGCTTCCGTAGAGCGGATGTTTCGTCATGAGGCAGTTGTGGTGGGCGCGCGAGATCGACACGTGCTCGCCGAAGAATGCTGCCATCCATTCGCGCAAATGAATTCCCGTTGCCCACCCGGCGAGGGCCGGATCGCGAGAGTACGCGTCGAGGAGTCTGCGCACGGTGCGGCCACCGGGGGCATCGCGCGACGGCGGCGCGCCCGGATATTGCAGGTCGGCCTCGAATTCGAGCGGCGCGCATCGCGCTGCAAGCTGGGCGCGGGCTACCTCATTGAGCCTTGCGAGTTCACCGGCCGGCGTGAATTCACGCACGACGACGTAGCCGTCACGGCGCAGCCGGTCGATCTGCGTCCGACATGAATTTTCCATGACCTTCCCTTTCGCCTTCTGATCGGCGGCGCCCTGTCTCTTCGATCCGCCCTGACGAGCGGCAACTGGGTGGTCGTCGTTCCCCCAAAAGATGTCATACTATCAAGCTGAATGAGTCCAGCAACCAAGGGATTCGTCCCGGCGGCGACCGCGTTCGCCATTTGGGGATTGTTCCCGCTCTATTTCCATCTGCTGCATCACGTCTCGGCGGTCCAAGTGATCGCACACCGCGTGGTTTGGTCTTGTTTGTTCGTTCTCGCATGGGTCAGCATTCGGGGCGAACTGCGTACGCTGCGTTCAACGCTGGCCGATATCAGCGTGCTTTGGCGGCTGGCAATTTCCGCCACATTGATATCTCTCAACTGGCTGGTCTATGTGTGGGGCGTCATGAACGGACATGTCGTCGAAACGAGCCTGGGATATTTCATAGGCCCGCTGGTCAACGTGTCTCTCGGCGTGGTTCTTCTTGCCGAGAGACTCACCGCGGCGCAGTGGACGGCCGTGGCGCTGGCCGCAGGCGGGGTCGGGTATCTGACGGTGACGGCTGGCGGACCGCCGTGGATCGCGCTGATGCTCGCGTTCTCCTTTGCAACCTACGGCTTGCTGCGCAAAGTGGTGAAGGTCGACGCGTTGCCGGGGCTTGCGATCGAAACGCTGGTGCTTGTCCCCTTCGCCGCACTGTATCTGATGTGGTGCGAGTGGGCGGGTAACGGGGCACTCGGTCATACGGGCAGCGCCATCGACGCGCTCTTGATCGGAAGCGGTCCTCTTACCGCCATTACGCTCTTTCTGTTTGCGTATGGAACCCGGCGCTTGCCGTATGCAACGGTCGGCCTGCTGCAATACATCGCGCCCACTCTGCAGTTCGCTTGCGGCGTATTCGTGCTTCACGAACCCTTCGAGCGTGCCCGCGCCGTCGGGTTCACCATCATCTGGACCGCATTGCTGATCTACGCCATGGAGGGCTTGAGACTGTCAAGGGGCCGCCGCGTCCCGCAGTCTTGAAGTGATCCCCCCGGTCTCTCGTTGCTGCGACGGCTCGGCCCCGTCCTCGAGTCCGGTGGGCTGACGCACCGACCTCTATAGGGCCTCGCGGACAAATCGTCGAACGGCCCCGATGACGGCTTCCGGCTGGTCGCGGTGCGGCGAGTGACCGCAATCAGGCAGCTCGCAAACCTCGACCCTGGCGGCCTGGCGCGCGATTCGGTCGATCTGCTCGAAGGTGCCGTATTCGTCGTTGGCGCCCTGAATCGCGAGTACCGGGCATCGTACATTCGGCAGGCAATTCTCGATATTCCAGTCGCGGAAATCCGCGTGCAGCCAGATGTCGTTCCAGCCGCGAAACGTGCGGTCGACATCCGCGTGGTGTCGCGCGAGGCGCACCCGCAGGTCCGTCGATTCGTAGGCCCGCCTGGCCGCTTCAATATTGCGAATGGCGACCTCCTCGACGAAGACATGAGGCGCGCAAAGAATCATGCCGATGGCCGTCCGCGGTCCCAACCCCTCGTGGATGATCGCGATCGATCCACCGTCGCTGTGCCCGAAGAGCAGGGGTCTGCGAATCGCCAGCCGCTCCAAGATCTCAGGCAATGCCTCGAGTCCTTCGCGATGCATGTAATCAGGCCGGCGGGGCTCGCCCAACGGGTCGGAGAATCCATGTCCATAGCGCGAATACACCAGCGCGTTGCACGCACAGGCGGCGGCCAGACGGTCGGGAAAGTCCTTCCACAGCGAGATCGAACCGAGCCCCTCGTGAAGGAATACCAGGGTGGGCGACTCCGGGGCGCCTGCCGAAATGTAGCGATACTCGAGGGAGCGTCCTGCGGCCGTCAGTCGCTGCAGGGCCCGCTCGCTGCGTGCGGCCCGTGCCGTGGCGGACGAGCCGCGCAGTTTGAAGCGCTGTATCTTGCCGGTGGCCGTCTTCGGCAACTCGCCGCAAAACTCGATCCAGCGGGGATATTTGTAGGGCGCCAATCTCGATTTCACATGCTGTTTGAGCACGACCGACAGCGATTCATCGGGTATCAAGCCCGGTTTGACCACGACGTAGCCGACCGGCTTGACCAAACCGTCGTGATCCTCGCGGCCGACGACGGCCGCCTCCAAAACCGCTTCGTGGGAAATCAACGCAGATTCCACTTCGGAGGGCGAGACGTAAACGCCTCCGACCTTCAACATGTCATCGCTGCGTCCGGCGTACACGTAACAGCCGTCGGCGCGTTCAACGTATACATCGTTCGTTCGGGTCCAGGGTCCGAGGAAAGTGCTGCGGGTCCGCTCGCGATTGTTCCAGTAGCCGATGGCGCTGGTGGGGCCGGACACCTGCAGCTCCCCCTGCTCGCCGGGCCGCGCAGGATTGCCGTACTCATCGACCAGACGAACGCCATAGCCCGGCACCGGGCGCCCGGTGGTTCCATACTGCACTTCGCCCGCGCGGTTGGAGAGAAATATGTGCAGCATTTCCGTCGAACCAAGCCCGTCCAATATGTCGACGCCGAAGCGCTGCTGCCACCGGCGGCCGATGTCCGCGGGGAGCGGTTCGCCCGCGGAAATGCATCGACGCAATCGCAGCGCGTCGCGGGCGGGTAACTCCGGGCTTGCCAGCATGGCGGCATAGAGCGTGGGTACACCGCTGAAAATCGTCGGTTGATGCCTGATGATTCTCGCAAAGACGGCCGTGGGCGTGGACCTCTCGGCCATGAGAATGGTCGTTGCGCCTGCGGCGAGCGGGAACGTGAGCGAGTTGCCGAGACCGTACGCGAAGAACAGCTTCGCGGCCGAAAAGCACACATCTCCGTCGTTGATTCCGAGGATGGGCCGGGCGTAGAGTTCCGCGGTCTGGATGAGGCTCGAATGCACATGCACAGTGCCCTTGGGCGCACCGGTCGAGCCGGAGGAATACAACCAAAAGCAGGGCTCGTCGCGAAGCGTTTCGGCAATGGAGTACTTCGTGCCCGCCTCATCCAAACGGCGGGCGAGGGAACCGGGATGTTGCGGATCCCCGCCGGCGATCAACAAATGCCGAAGGCCTTCATGTGCGGTGCGCAGTGATTCGAACTGCGGCGCGAGTGCGGAGGACACCACCGCAAGCTGGGCGCGACAATCCGCAAGCATGTACCCATAGTCGTCCTTGGTCAGCAGCGTGTTGACCGGAACCGGAATGACCCCGGCCTTGATGCTCCCCAAGAACACCACGGGGAAATCGATGGTGTCGTGCATGCACATCAAGATGCGCTGCTCGCGGGCAATCCCGAGGGTGCCCAAGGCGTTCGCAAATGCAGAACTTCGCGAGTCGAGGTCGTGATGGGTCAGCGAGCGCTCGTCGTCCACATAGGCCAGCTTGTCAGCGAGACCCGGCAGCCGATTGCGCTCGAGCAGGTCGCGCGCGGCGTTGTAGGTTGTTGAACTAAGCATGACCGAACGATACGACGTATTGATGGATGAGTCCCATGGATAAGCAATATAGTGCCTATATGGCCACTATAATGGGCTATGAGAGCATAATAATGCTTGCGCGGTGCGTTTGAAAGAGAAATACTTCACCCGTGCCGTCACCCACTCGATTGAAATCTGCGGCTCCCGCAATCCTTCCGCAGGAGGACGTGGCGTTCTTGCATAAGGTTGGGCGCCGGGTGCGGGAATTGCGCGAGGCGTCCGGGCTGACGCGCAAGACGCTCGCCCTGCAGGCCGACGTGTCCGAGCGCTACCTCGGCCAGTTGGAAACCGGCGACGGGAACATATCGATCATGCTGCTGCGGCGGGTCGCTGCGGCCCTTCGCGTGCCCGTCGGGGAGGTATTGGAAACAGAAGACGTTCACATCGAACAGCGGGCCATTCGATGCTTCTTGAAACAGATGCCGCGGCATCGCCTTGCGGATCTTCTGACGCGCCTGCAGCGCGAAGTCGGCTCGGAACGCGAGGCGCGGCGCAGTCGCATCGCCCTCATCGGATTACGCGGCGCGGGAAAATCAACGTTGGGCGCGCGGCTGGCGCGCGGTCTCGGGGTTCCCTTTGTGGAAATCGACCGCGAAATCGAAGCCGAGTCCGGACTGCCCCTGCCGGAACTCTTTTCTCTTTACGGGCAGGCGGGATACCGGCGTTTTGAGGGTCGGTGCCTCGCCCGCATCATCAAGGAATATCCGCGCGCCGTCCTGTCGGTCGGGGGCGGCGTCGTGTCGGAAGCCGCCACCTACGATCTCTTGCTGGCCAGCTGTTTCACGCTCTGGCTCAAGGCAAGTCCAACGGAGCACATGCAACGAGTCATCGCACAGGGCGACATGCGGCCCATGGCCGAGAGCGAAGAGGCGATGGAGGATCTGAAGCGCATCCTCGCCGGACGAGAACCGCATTATCGAAAGGCCGACGAAACGCTCGATACCTCCGGTCTTTCGGTCGAAGAATCCTTTGCACGCTTGCGCGAAATCGTCGAGCGGCCATAGCCGGAGTCATAGATGGCTACCAATCCACATTCCATCGCACCCGACATTTCTGGCGGCGGCGAGTCGCATGGCGGTGCTGAACGAGTCAATTTCCAAACCGACCCGTCGCAATACCAACATTGGCGGCTGACCTTCGACGGTCCGGTGGCGACGCTTTTCATGGACACGAAAGAGGACGGTGGGATCCGCCCAGGTTACAAGCTCAAGCTCAACTCCTACGACCTCGGAGTGGACATCGAACTGCACGATGCGCTGCAACGCGTCCGTTTCGAGCATCCGGAAGTGCGGACGGTGGTCATCACCAGTGCCAAAGAGCGCATTTTCTGCTCAGGTGCCAACATTTTCATGCTCGGACTGGCGACCCATGCATGGAAAGTCAATTTCTGCAAATTTACCAATGAAACCCGCAACGGGATGGAAGATTCGAGCCGCCATTCCGGGATAAAATTCATCGCCGCCTGCAATGGCACCACCGCGGGCGGGGGCTATGAACTTGCGCTCGCGTGCGACGAGATCGTATTGGTGGATGATCGGTCCTCCGCGGTCAGTCTGCCTGAGGTGCCCTTGCTCGGTGTGTTGCCGGGTACCGGCGGGCTAACCCGTCTCACGGACAAGCGCAAGGTGCGCCGCGACCTGGCGGATATCTTTTGTACGACAGCTGAAGGCGTGCGCGGACTTCGGGCGAAGGAATGGCGTCTGGTGGACGAAGTCGTGAAGCCGCAGCAGTTCAAACCCTTCGTTCAAACACGGGCACTCGCGCTCGCGGCGCGAAGCGATCGGCCGAGCGACACGGCGGGCATCGCACTGCGCAAGCTCGAGTGCCGCATGGACCGCTCGGGTTACCATTATTCGTTCGTCGATGTCGAGATCGACGGCGGTCAGCGGCGCGCCAGCATCACCGTGCGCGCGCCCGATCAGGATCAGCCGACCGATCTCCACGGCGTGGTAGCCGCGGGCGATCGATGGTGGCCGCTGCAAATGGCACGCGAACTCGACGACGCGATCTTGATGCTGCGAACGAATCACCTCAACGTGGGGACGTGGGTGCTCAGGACGGTGGGCGATCCGTCGCGGGTCCTTGCAGTCGATGCCCTGCTTCGGAAGTTGGGCGATCATTGGTTCGTACGCGAGACCCTCGGGATGCTGCGCCGGAC
Organism: uncultured Gammaproteobacteria bacterium; assembly: GCA_963727045.1. Taxonomy (GTDB): domain Bacteria; phylum Pseudomonadota; class Gammaproteobacteria; order Steroidobacterales; family Steroidobacteraceae; genus Bog-1198. The sequence goes on from CAVSES010000001.1 coordinate 983,168, forward strand.
ACTGGCGCGGCTGGATGTGAGTTCGCGCACCTTGATGGCATTGATCGAGCCCGGTTCCTGCTTTGCCGGTACGTTGCTCGAACTCGCATTGGCGGCGGATCGTACGTACATCGCCGACTTCGCCGGGAGCCCGCCGAGCGTCGCGGTGTCGGACGCTAATTTCGGCTCGCTGCCCCGCGTCGACGGACAATCTCGACTGTCGAGCCGCTTCTACGGCGATCCCATCGCGATCGGTGCCATCGAGCGCATGCGGGGATGCCCGATTGGCCCGAAGCGGGCACTCGAGCTTGGCCTCGTCACCGCGGCGCTCGATGACATCGACTGGGGGGATGAGATCCGCCTGGTCCTCGAGGAACGCGCGAGTTTGTCTCCGGACGCACTGACGGGCATGGAAGCGAATTTGCGCTTCGGCGGCGCGGAGACCCTGGAGACACGGGTGTTCGGCCGGCTGTCAGCCTGGCAGAACTGGATCTTCATCCGACCCAATGCCGCGGGACCGGACGGGGCGTTGAAGACATTCGGCACAGGCAGCAAGGCCAAATTCGATTGGGACCGGGTGTAGGCCGGCGCGGGATCGATACGGCGGCGGTCGGCAAGGAGCGGTCATGAGCATCAATTACGCGGAAAAAATACCCAACAACGTCAATCTGTCGGAGGACAAGGCGCTGCAGCGGGCCCTTGAACACTGGCAGCCGGAATTTCTGAATTGGTGGCGCGAAATGGGCCCCGAAGGTTCGCATGGATACGACGTATATCTCAGAACCGCCGTGAGCGTGCATCCGAGCGGCTGGACTCACTACGATCATGTGAAGATGCCCGACTATCGATGGGGTATTTTTTTGAATCCGCCGCAAGCGGAGCGGACCATCGGATTCGGCGATCACAAGGGGGAGAAGGTGTGGCAGGAGGTGCCGGGCGAGTACCGCGCGAACTTGCGGCGCATCATCGTCACCCAGGGGGACACCGAGCCCGCGTCGGTGGAACAGCAGCGCCATCTGGGATTGACCTGCCCATCGCAATATGACCTGCGAAATCTCTTCCAAGTGAACGTGGAGGAGGGGCGTCATTTGTGGGCCATGGTGTACCTGCTGCATCGGCACTTTGGGCGCGATGGACGCGAGGAGGCCGAAGCACTGCTGCAACGGCGCTCAGGGGATGCGGACAATTCTCGAATCCTGGGCGCCTTCAACGAAAAAACGCCTGATTGGCTGGCATTTTTCATGTTCACCTATTTCACCGATCGCGACGGCAAATTCCAGCTGTGCGCACTGACCGAGTCGGCCTTCGATCCACTCGCCCGCACCACCCGCTTCATGCTGATGGAGGAGGCGCACCACATGTATGTGGGCGAGTCGGGTGTCGCGCGCGTGATCCGCCGCACCTGCGAAGCGATGCGTGAGCACAAAACGGACGATCCAGCAAGGCTGCGCGAACTCGGCGTCATCGACCTGCCCACCATCCAGCGCTACTTGAACTTTCATTACAGCGTCACGCTCGATCTGTTCGGCGCCGACGTCTCCTCGAACGCGGCCACGTTCTACAGCACGGGGCTGAAAGGCCGCTATGAAGAAAACCGGATTCAAGACGATCACGTGCTGAAGGAACAATCCTATCCCGTGCTCAAGGCCCACGAGGGCGAATTGGTATCGGCCGAGGCCCCGGCACTGAACGCCCTTAATGAAAAGCTGCGCGATGATTACATCAAGGACTCGGTGTCCGGGGTGGGGCGCTGGAACAAGGTCATCCAAAAACACGGGCTGGAATTCCGGCTCGCGGTTCCGCACAAGGGATTCAACCGGCAGATCGGCGCACTGGCGGGGCACTCGATCACTCCCGATGGGCGCATCGTCAGCGGCGCCGAATGGCATGGCCGGGCGCAACAGTGGCTCCCAAGCGACGAAGACCGGGCTTATGTACGCTCGTTGATGGGACGGGTGACGGAGCCGGGAAGATTCGCGAATTGGATCTCGCCGCCGGATAAGGGCGTGAACAAGCAGCCGGGCGACTTCGAGTACGTTCGATTCGATTGACCGGATCATGGCGCGCTGACCTCGGTCAGCGCGGGGTGACGGTGCGCCCGCCCAGGATGGCGGAACCGGCGCGCTCACTTGCCACGAATTCCTCGAAGGCCGGACCGGATGCGCGAGATTCGAGCGCTCGAGCCTGTGCATCCAGGCGCCGAATGGCTGCAAGGGATTCCGTGGATCCCAAGTGAGCGCGCTCCACGGCACGCTTCAAGAGCCTGATCGTCTCATCGTATATCCGGATCGGCACGGGAAAGGGGTGGCCGTCCTTGCCACCGTGAGCGAGCGAGAACCGCGCGGGGTCCATAAATCGCGACGGCGCCCCGTGCATCAGTTCCGCCACAAATGCGAGGGCGGCAATGGTGCGGGCGCCGACGCCGGGAGTCAACAATAGTTCGGCGAAATCCTTCGGACCCCGGTCGGCCGCGGCCGCCAAGGTCCCATGCAGCCGGCGAAGATCGACATCCGCGGCTCTGACCTCGTGATGGTGCGGCATGCGAAGGTGCGGAAGCGGGCGCCTGTCGCAGTCGGTCTGAGCATGCAGCGGCAGTGCGAGGTTGCCCGTCCGCGAAAATTGGCGCAATACATCCACCGCCCGGTGTGGGCCCTCGCTCACCAAGGCAACTTCCGCGCGCCGATTGCGCTCCGCCCGAGCGTCGGCGAGATTGACGATCGAGCCCAGATTGCGGCCCTCCACCGCGCTGTGCGGCGAATCGAAGAACCCCGGCAAATTCTCCGACTGCCAGTGATAGCGTCTTGCCTCTCCCGATTCTTCATTCATCCCCTGTTGCACCACGCACCAGCGTCCTTCGGCCGTGACGATGAAGGCGTGAAGATATAGATTGAATCCGTCTTGTACGGCCGCAGAGTCGATCTTTGCGACGAGCCGGCTGGCCGTCACGAGCCGGGCGGCGTCGAGACCCGTCGATTCGCCGATGTGCCGCAATTCCTCCGGCGCCCGGCGCGAATGCGCCCCCTTGCCGCCGCAGACATAGAGCCCCAGTTCGCGCTCGATCGGAGCCAGACCCCGCTTGAGCGCCGCGACGACGCTCGTGGTGATGCCGGAGGAGTGCCAATCCATGCCCATCACCGCGCCGAAGGATTGAAACCAAAACGGGTGGGCCAATCTTCGCAGCAGTTCGTCGCGGCCATATTCATGGACGATCGCTTCTGCGATGACGCGTCCGAGCGCCGCCATGCGCGTCGCCAGCCATGGCGGCACCCGGCCTCCGTGCAGGGGCAAGTCAGCGCTGCCGGTACGTTGATGCATGCATCCGCCCATTCGTGAGTCGAAGCGTAGGCCATGAGGTGCAAATTTGTAAAATTTTCAGCACCGATCATGCAATGCGTCCACGAAACCGAGCACTCGGGCCGCAGCGCCGGAATACCGTTCGGGCGGGACGATGTAGCCCAGCTCCGTATCGTTCCTAAACGGCGCCGATTGTCACGTTTTCCTGACAGAGTCGACCTGCCAAATGGTGATATCGTACGGGCCCCGGGAGCCGGGCTGGCAACGGTCAAATCATGGCGACTCAAAAGCTCCGCTCGGTGTTGTACGTGGACGATGACCCGGACATTTGCGCGGTCGTACAAGCGGCGCTGCGCCACATTGCCTGCGTGGAGGTGTCCACCGCTGCCTCCGGAGCGATGGCGATCAAGGGTGCCTGCGAGCAGCAGCCGGACCTTATTCTCATGGACGTCATGATGCCGGGCCTTGACGGGCCATCGACCTTCCAACGCCTGCGCGAAAACATGGCAACCGCGCATATTCCCGTCATCTTTCTCACCGCCAAGGTCATGCCGGAGGAAATCGGGTATCTACTTCGATTGGGCGCCATAGGCGTCATTGCCAAGCCCTTCGATCCTGTGGAGCTATGCGCCGACTTGCACAAGTTGTGGAACGGCCGGGGCAACATGCCGGACTCGAGCGCTCATTCCTCGAACGGGCACGCGCGCGTGCGGGCGCAGATCGATTCACTGACTGAAGCATATCTTCAGCGCGCGGCCGGCGATGTCGCGGGACTGCAGGAAATGCTGCTGCGCGCCCGCGATGGAGATAGATCGGCGTTCGGCGAAGCGGAGCGCGCATCCCATTCGATTCACGGCGCCGCAGCAATGTTCGGCTTCCCCGAGATCAGCGCGTTGGGCGGGATGATCGAATGCCTGGTGCAGAGCCTGATGATCGACGGTACGGCCGCCGGTCGGCAGGGCGAAGCGGACCGGCTGGAACAACTGTTGCTTCGCGCCGGACAGCTGGCACACAAGGTCGAAGCGGCCGCGGGAACGGTGTCCGGCGAGCGGATGTTTCAAACCTCAGCGGGAGGTACATAGGATAAGATCCTCGCGGCGACTTCTTCGGCGGACAGCGCCGATTTGATGACGACGGCCGCGACTTGGCGGCTGACGGCGCGGGGCACGGGCGCGGAAGAGAGGACGACAATCGGCACCGAGTACGGTACCAATGTCGGAATGTCTTCCGTCGGATCGATTCCCGGCGCGTCGTTCAGGATCACGAGTTCGAAATGCCCTTCCTGAAGCATCTGCCGGGCTTCCGGTACGCCGTTCGCGGTGACGATTTCCGCTCTTCCGGACAAACTCCTGCGGATCGCACCGAGGAGGTCCTCCGCTCCGACAACATACAGCAATTTCGGCACGGGTTTCATCGACCCGGATTCCGCGTCGGGGGCGGTCGCGAGCCGGGGCGCCGCGTTGAGCGGCGATACGGATGTGGGACCGGCACGGGGCAGTTCGAAATAGAAAATCGCGCCTCGGCTCGGCGCATTCGTGAACCCTATCGTTCCATCCATGGCCTCGATGAGCTTGCGCGCTATGCTGAGCCCAAGCCCCGTCCCTTCGTGACTGCGGGTGGCCGATGAGTCGGCCTGCGCGAACTTCTCAAAAATGCGGCTCTTGAACGTTTCCGAAATGCCGGACCCTAAATCCTCCACCTCGACCCGCACGGTGGTCTTCCGCGACCGGGCGCGAATATAGACATCGCCCCCGGGTGGGGAGAACTTCGCCGCGTTCGACAACAGATTGGTGAGAACCTGCATGAGGCGATCGGGATCCCCCTTCACATGCTCGTTGTTGGATCCGTCTTCCAGCCGGAAGCGCACTCCGTATTTTTTCGCGTAGCCTGAATTGGACTCTATCGATTGCGCAAGCAATTCGCCCAGCGGGATGCTGATCGTGTGCAGCCCCAATTCTCCCGCCTCGAGCTTTCCAATGTCGAGGATGTCGTTGACGATGCGCACCAGACGCCCGCTGTTCTTGTAGGCGATCTCCACCATCGAAGCAGCCCCTTCCGGCAAGTGGCCCAATGCACCCGATTTCAGGAGCCCCAGCGAACCGCTGATGGAGGTCAGCGGAGTCCGCAGCTCATGACTGACCGTGGAGACAAAATCACTGCGGATGCGCTCTATCTCCTTTCGCTGCGAGAGGTCGACGATGGAGCTCAATACGAATTCTCCCTCCGTCGTATGAAGAGGATTCAGACCGATCTCGATCGGTACTTCCGAGCCATTCTTTCGCAGTCCGTAGAGGTCTTTGCCGGCGCCCATCGGCCGCGCCCCCGGAGCTTCGAAAAAGCCCTTGCGAAAGGCGGGATGATGGTCGCGGAAGCGCTCCGGCACCAGCATGTCCACCGGCTGTCCCAACAGCTCCGCGCGAGGGTAGCCGAAGAGAGTTTCGATCTGTGCGTTGACCAGCACGATGGTTCCCGCCACATCCATCAACAACATGCCCGTCGGAGCGGCCTCGATGGCCAATCGGAACCGCTCATCGGCGCGCCTCAAGTCGGTGATGTCGAAATTGATGCCATACATCCGAACGGCATTTCCGCCGGCGTCACGCGTGACGCGCGCCGCCACTCTCAGGTGTCGCACCGATCCTCCGGGCTGCACGATGCGAAATTCGGTGTCATACGCGGCGTTGTTCCTGACGGCGTCGATGGACTCCCGGATGCACCTCTCGCGATCGTCAGGATGCAGACTATTGTGCCAAAGCGAATGAGGTTGATCGCCGACGAGCGGGGAATATCCATAGAGCCGGAACATCTGCTCGTCCCACCGGAGGGTATCGGCGCCGACATCCAAGCTCCAGAAGCCGAGACCCGCTGCTTCCGCGGCGATTGCAAAGCTCGCGTGATCCTGCCGCCGGGTCCGATTGAATTCCTCGAGAAGCGCTATACGACTCTCCTCGAGCAATTCGTTCGCTTGCACCAGTTCCTGCTCCGTACGACTGCGCTCGGCAACTTCGTGCACCAAGGCAGAAACGGCGTGCTGCAATGCCGAGGGACTCGGCAATCGAAGGGCCTCGGGTAGCGCCTTGACGAGAAGGACCGCGGTTGCGATGGATGCCAGTGCCGTAAAGGCCTTGATGCCGCCTGCGACCCAATATACCGGGTGCCAGATCGTCCAGACGTCCATCATGTGCGTCGCGCCGCAAGCAATGATGAAGAATCCAAAACTCAGAAACACCCAGCTGAATTTCAAATCGGTGCGCTTGCGCACGAAATGGAAGAGGGCGATCGGTATCGAACAATACGCCAGCGCGATCAGCGAGTCAGAGACGACGTGGAGCGCAAGGAGATCCGGCCGCCACAGATAGCACATGCCGTGCGGCATAAAGCCTTCTGGGGAGCTCAATGGCACGGCGTGTCACCTCGCATCATCCTGATGCGCCGACCGCCCGGATCGCCCGCGCAAGTCCATTTCGCGGCCGACTCCCACGCAGCCTCGGCGAGAATATCTTGCATTGGAAGACCATCGATTTGGATTGTCTGTGCGTCAGCCCACATAGCCGCCAAAATGAACAGCGCCGCGGGCCTGTATTCTTTGGAGATGTAGCGCAGTATCATCGCATCAAGTACTTACGCTCGGAGCCGAGCTGCCTTGAAGGTGGTTGGTGCGGCAGCGGCAAAGGCGGATGCAAGGATTTGCAGCCATGAATGACGCAGCGAATGACGCAGCGGCGTCGCGGGTCGAAAGAATATTGGTCGTCGACGATCACGACATCGTCCGCGAGGGACTGCGCGCGATACTCGAGCGCGACACCCATCTTCGCGTCGTCGCTTCGGCTGCGACCGGGCAGGAGGCAATTCAAACCACCCAGCGGTTGCGGCCGGACGTGATCATCATGGATCTCATGATGCCGGATCTCAACGGCATCGAAGCGACGAAGAGTATTCTTTCGAGCGATCCCCTGATGCGCGTCATCGCACTATCGGCGCACCGCACACCCGAGCATGTCCACCGGGCCCTACGAGCCGGAGCGCGCGGCTATGTGGTCAAATCCGCCGTGGGCGCGGAATTGATTCAAGCCGTCAAAGCGGTGGCCGCCGGCCGCCGGTACGTGAGTCCTGGCATCATGCCGAAGTTCGTCGACAGTGGGCTTGCTGCTCCCCTCCCGAAGAGTTCCTATGAGCGCCTCAGCGGTCGCGAGCGGGAGGTCTTGCGACGCATCGTGGCCGGAGCGTCGAGCGTGGAAATCGCGCAGCATCTGTGTCTGTCGCGCAAGACCGTCGACACCTATCGCGGCCGGTTGATGGTCAAGCTGGGCGTCGCCAACCGGTCGGCGCTGATTCGCCTGGCCATCGAGCACGAACTCACCGCCGCGTGATGCGGTTCGCAGATCCGCGAGGTCATGCGGATCGGCGGGAACCGGCGCGGCCAGTTGTCACAGTTTCCCTACAGCGCGGCGCTTTGCACATCGTTAGCCTCCGAATGCCACCCGGGATGTCAGGGAGTCGACGATGGAAGAATCGATTCAGATTCGCGCCGCAGAACCAATTCATGCGGCACGGTCGGAGACGTCGACCGTTGATTTGATTCAGAAGCCTCCCATCCATCACCTGGACTCGCGGCGGCCGTGCCGGGTTCTCGTGGTCGATGACGATGATCTCGTGCGCGCTCGTCTGGGGTCACTGCTGAAAGCGGCTCAATACGAAACCGAGATCGCCGCTTCGGGCGAGGAAGCACTACGAATCATGAATGCAAACCCCTGCCATATCGTGCTCACCGACTGGCAGATGCCGGACATGGACGGACTTGCGCTCTGCCGTCACGTTCGGAGCGCCCCGGAGTCGGGGTACGTCTACGTCTTGATGCTGAGCGTGCGGGCCAGCGTCCAAGACCAGCTGGCAGGACTCGCCGCAGGCGCCGATGACTACATTGTGAAGGGCGCCTCCATCGATGAGATACTTGCACACTTGGAGGTGGGCCGGCGAATCACGCATGCGCAGCGGTCCCTGCGATCCGACAACCGGGAAAATCGTCGCTTGTCGATCACCGACGCCGTGACCGGCGCGCACAACCTGCAGTATTTGGTGAAGCAGCTGCCGCGGGAGCTCGCCCGCGCCCGGCGCTATGGCCACCCCCTGGCGGTGCTCGGGTGCACCATCGAGGAACTCGAGGGCATCGGACATCGGTTTGGTGCGGACGCAGCCGATGATCTGTTGCGCTGCTTCGTCACCCGCTGCGAGAGTTGCATTCGAACCTCGAGCGACTGGCTGGCGCGAATGGGTGACAACGAGTTCATGATAGTGCTGCCCGAAACACGTGCGACGGGCGCCCACCGGGTGGCCCACAAGCTGCTGCAGATTCTGAGCATGGCGCCCGTGCCCACGCGCACCGGACCCATACATTTCATGACGAGCATCGCCGTGACCGCCGTCGAGGCGAAGCACGAAGCAAACAGTTCTTCGCGGATTGAGGATCTGATCCGAACCGCGGAACGCGGGATGCATGTCCGCGGGAGCGCGGGAGCCGACTCATCTGCCGCAGACCTGGAGGCCAGGTTGGACGCGCTCAAGGCCGGCCGGGGAGGAGGCCAGAAAATCAACTGACGGTGGCGCTGACCGGAGGAGGGCGTCGGCACGTTGAGTTCTACCTAACAGAAGGTCAGAGATTGTGTTTGTTGCGGATGTGCGGACGGTGCAACCTATTCCGGGCCGTCGCGCCCTATGCGCTCATCGAACTGATTCTCCCTGGTGGATCCATCTTGGCACTTCTGCTGTGGCTGTATCGTCGCCAGAAAATGGAGGCCATAATCGTGAGCCATCGGTTTCCATGTGAATTTCCTGCGATGACCGAAGTCTGCCGTGCCGCTGGCGCGGATGATAGTTGATTGGTACCTTCTCAGTATGAAGAAGCAGTCGAATGGAGGCGGGAGCATGAACAAGAGCGCCACGACCAAGCACCAATCCCCCTCCCGGCTGATTGACGCAAGGATCAAGGAACTCGATGACTGGAGGGGCAACACGCTGTCTCATGTCCGTGCGCTCATCAAGCAGGCTGAGCCAGAGGTGGTTGAAGAGTGGAAGTGGAGGGGGGTTCCGGTTTGGTCTCGCGATGGAATTATCTGCACCGGCGAGACGTACAAGAGCATCGTGAAACTGACTTTCGCCAAGGGCGCTTCGCTCAAGGATCCTTCGGGACTGTTTAACTCAAGCCTGGAAGGCAACGTCAGGCGCGCTATCGATATCCGTGAGGGGGATGAAATAAAGGAAGGTGCCTTCAAGGCGCTCATACGCGCCGCCGCAGCCTTGAACAGGACATCGGTGCGCTAGTCGAATCCGACGCCTTTTGACGAGGAAAATTGCTATGCCACCGGCACCCATCAAAGCTCCGATAGACATGTCGGTTCTCGAGCGAATCGACGTGCGTGTAGGGACCATCGAATCGATCTCGGCCATCGAAGGCGCTGCAAAGCTGATGAAGCTTAGGGTCAATTTCGGCGATCATACGCGGACCATCGTCGCGGGCCTCAAGCAGGAGCGCTCGAATCCACAAGAACTCGAGGGCAAGCAGGCGCTCTTCGTCGTGAATTTGCTTGCGCGCACGATGAGGGGCGTCGTCTCGGAGGGGATGCTTTTCGATATCGGATACGCCGATGGGATTCGGCCGGTACTCGCAACGCCGGAATCCGCGGTACCGGACGGTACGCGGGCCTGCTGAAGCGATGAGGGTCACGCCATGCGCCGGGAGGGGAAATGACATGCAAGTATCGAATCTAACAACCATCGCCTGCTGGAGCCTGATGGGAGCGAGCATCTCAGGGCCTTGGGGAGCTGCGCTGTCCAAGGAGCCTCCCGGCGTTACTCCTCCGGCACCCGCTGTGCTTTGCGAAATGGCGCTCGTGAATCCGATCAGCGGCTATGCCGAATGCGTCCGTCCGCCCGGCGCTGCAGTGGCGCCGCCCCCACCGAGACCCGCCGCGGTCAAGCTCGCCGTCTTTGATTTCGAGCTGGATGACATCAGCCCCGCAGCATCACTGCTGGGGCAGACCACAAGCAATGAAGGGATTATGGAGATGGTCAGCAGCGAGGCGCGGCGGATGCTGGAGAGGTCGGGACGCTTCATTCTCGTTGACGTGAGCAAGATTGACGCAGAACCGGTCAAGAGGAAGTCGCTGCGAAATTGCAGCGGGTGTGAGGCCGGCCTGGCGTCGCAGGTCGGCGCCGAACAGTCGCTCCTCGGAGTGGTGAAGCGGGTCACCCAGACGGATTATTATATTCTAGTGCAAATTAGCGACGCGCAAACAGGCAAAATCCTTGCTCAGCAGGACGCGAATTTCGCGGGAGGCCCGGAGGGGTGGGCCAGCGGAGTGCGCATGTTGCTCAAGCACCAAGTGCTGGCTGAACCGTGAGAGGCGTTTTGGTCGTACTTCCATACCGCTGGCGCGTCGCTGCCTCCCCGCATCCCGCGGTATGCCGCAGCGTCAGGGAAGCAGCTGGTTAGGCGGTTCGCCCGCGGAAGGTTCGATACTTTCCAGTGCGATGTTCCATCTGCCAGCGCAAGCTGGCTGCCGCGAGGAGCTTCTTGGCGCGGCTGACGTCCAGTTGCTTGAGCCATGTGGCCGGCACGAAATACTCGGTATCTCCGATGAGTTCGCCTGCCTCAATGGGGTCCAGCGTTTTGTGCATCATGGTCCAGCCTTCAAACGCTCGCTCGGATATGGATTCCTTCGAGATCAACGATACTTCGGCGTGCCTCGGGTCCCTGAAGATTCTGCCAAACAACGACTCAACCAATTCGGCCCGACCCTCAAGCACCTGCAAGAACGCACCGGAGATATAGAGAAGCATGCCCGTGATTTCTTGCTTTGCATTCGCTATGCGCACCTGCTGCAACAAATCGGGAATTTCGTGCTCCTGAAAGCAATCAGCCGAGCGGCTAGCGTAGATCAAGCTGACTAGAGACTTCATGGCGCCACCCTGTTAGGGAATCCCGGCATGACCATACTGGGTTTTCGATGTCGCATTCGAGCGAATTCGAGGATTTTTGAGACGTGCGTCTCAGTCGCATTCCCGATAACCGACGCCGCGTCCTTCCCCTGCTTCTCGTCGATAGAGTCTGGGCGCAGCGCAGTGGAGCGCCTAGACTCCCAACCGTTAGCGGTTGGCGGTCGGGCCGGGGGCGGGAGAGGCTTCCGGGGAGGGCTGTGAGCGACAGACCTCTATCACCTTGCTTTCATTGAACTGCGAGTACCCCATGCTGCAGAGCTGGCGGTATGTGCTTGCCGCCAAAGCACCGAATGGGCTGCCGATGCCGCAAGTTCGAGCAAACCGGACTCCATACTCAACATCCTTCAGGCGAAGGGCGGAACTGAATGCCACGTGGTCCACATGATCGTTCGCCACCATCCGAAGGGTATTGCGGACGACTTGGGGACTTGCTGCCTGGCTGGTTGAAACGGCGTCGGCAACGAGGCCAACGTTCAGGCCGGCGCGCTCAGCGATGGCCAGACCCTCCGCCGCCGATGCGATTTGCACAGCGCCCATCAAATTGATGATGAGTTTGTAAGCGGTCCCAGCGCCGGGCGGCCCAAATCGAATAGTGCGCTGCGAAAGAGAACCGAGAATGTGGCTTACCGAGGACAGATCGTCCGGGTGGGCGCCCACGAGCAACGTGAGCGCGCCCGCCGCTGCGACATCTGGCAGCCCCGTCACGGGAGCATCGATGTAACGCAGACCATGCGCCTTGCACCGGGCGGAGAGGTCGGTGACCCAGTCGTGGGACAGGGTCGAGCATTCGATCGCAAATACACCTTTGTCAAAATCAGCGGCCAGTATTCCGTCCGCCCCGAGCCACATCGCTTGCGATGCGGAGTCGTCCGCCACCATGGAGATAATTGCTTCAACCCCCTGGCATGCGCCCTTCGGCGAGTCGAACAGCCGCGCACCACGATCGACGAGCGTGTTGGCGCGCGAAGCTGTGCGGTTGTAGATGTTCAGCGTATGACCGGTTTGCAATAAGCGGGCGGCCATCGGATGGCCCATGTTCCCAAGACCCACGAAGGCAATTCTTGCCATGCTTCTCCCCCCAAAGATGCGCGTCTTCCAAGCGCTCAGAGCCACAGAGCCACAGAGCCACAGAGCCATGAGCATCAGATCCTGATATCGGTTCTCCAGTTTTCGGCCGCGAAGTTTGAGCCCCTGGTGCATGAAGCCGAAGGACTCGTAGAGATGCACAGCCACGACGTTGTCGGAGAATACTTCGATTTCAATTTATTCGATGGCGGTATCGCGTGCGAGGGAGAGGCAGGCAAGCAGAACCCCACAACTGCGTCTGAGGTGACTGCGAGAACCTGGGGCAGGGAGCCTTCAATCACAGTTTTCAGAAACGCGCGGGTTCGCTCGACGGTGAATCCATCAACGGTGGCCAAGTACCACTTTTCAGCAGCGATCGCATTGACCGCATCGCGGGCAGACACGGCATCGGATTCGCGGGCGCGACGAATCTGCACGGAGGGTCGGTCATCCATGAGGCATTTTGATACAAACCGCCAGCGTCGTTGGGGGTTTGCGTCGACGTAGCTCAAAGGGATATATATCTAGTGAAATCCAATATTTACGCAATATATAAAGAAATACCATTGGTATTCAGTCGGACATTCAGAAGCGCATCAATGCTGACTGCGGCATCAATGCGCGCCGGTGTCGATCGGGTGTTGCTTTTTTTTCGGCACCTTCTTGCCGGCGCGACGGGCCTCGGAAAGGCCGATGGCAATGGCTTGCTTGCGGCTCGTGACCTTTTTTCCTGAGCGGCCGCTCTTCAGCGTGCCGCGCTTGCGCTCCTCCATCGCTTTCTTCACCTTACTCTGGGCGCCTTTGCTGTACTTTCTGGCCATCGCGGTTTCCTCAGGCTGAGTAGACTGTAGGGCATGCTGTGCGCGTGCGAGGCACAGGAAAGTCGGCGCAGCGACCAAAATGCTGTCAGAGTTGTGCGACGCCCATTCGATGTTCGTGAGCCGTCCGAGGGTATGGCGGCACCAATAGGCGGTTTCGCGCCGCAGCGCGCCGAATCGCCTCCGGCGAAAGACCGTCGTAATGCAAAATGGGTGATGTTTGTCGGGACTCTAGGAGCGCAGCCAGGTCACGCCTTCCTGAACATTGGAGATAGCGGGGCATGACAAGGCAGCGCCTGGCAGCCTCCGTTGACGAGGGCCTGCGGGGCGGCAGCAGCGGACACGATCGTCCGAAGTTTTCGCCTGGCGTGCAACATCCGTGACTTCACGGTATTGACCGGGCACTCGGTGATCGCGGCGATCTCTTCGCACGAATAGTCCATGCAGTAGGCCAGCACGAACGCGAGGCGCTGTTCGGCGGGCAGGCGCGAGATCGCGAGATCCAGCAACTGCCGGTCCTCCGTCCTTCTTGCCGCATCCTCGACGACCGCCTCGCGATCCCGGACTTCGGCCGCGGCCCAGCGTGCGTACACCATCGACCTGCGGATGGCCTTGAGGGCGCAGCGATACGCGATGCCAAAGATCCAGGTCGACACACGCGACGCGCCGCGAAAGTCGCCGGCGCGCTGCCACACGATCAGGAGCGCATCGTTGATCACTTCCTCGAGGTCTTCATGGCGGCGGATGGCTCGGAACAGGAACCGTACGAGGCGCTTGTGGTAATCCAGATACAGTTGTTCGAACGCTTTGCGATCCGCGCAGCTGATCCGGCGAAGCAGATCGCGCTCGCTCTCGTCGTCATTCTGCAACGTATTTGCCCCGCCATGCATGGTGCCGTCCCTCCTGATGCCGCCGCTTCCGGGTGTTGGCTAAGCTAAAATGTCTGGACTTCGCGCAAATCGGTGGCGCTCCCTATTTTTCCGCAGCCTCCTACCCATATCGGGACCCGCCGGGGGTAAATTGGGCTTCTCACGGATCGAAGCAGCCGAAGTCGCGAACCGGCCGCCTCAAGTCACCAACGTGGAGCGGCGACCGTCAAATATGCGCTACCATCCGCAAATGATGGTTACTGTGAAACTAACTCGAGGGAGTGGCACATGCGAAAGCTCGGATTATCTCTAACGCTGGCTATCTCAATTGGCGCTGGGACGAATGCATTTTCGCAAACCGCCGCGCCGACCGTCGATCCGGCTTGGAAGGCGCCGGAAGTCGTCCAATTCATCGGCCTCAAAAAGGGTGACAAAGTAGCCGACATCGTGGCCGGGCGCCTTACCGCATCACTTGCGCAGGCCGTTGGGCCGTCCGGAAAAGTGTACGCGGTTGAAACAGCCGAACTCGTCAAGGCCCATCCCGAAGCATTGACGCACATGAAGGCACTGGCGAGTCAGTCGCCCAACGTCATCGTCAGCGAGGAGCCGGTCGCATCGGCGTTGCCGTCCGGACTCGATGCCGTGTTCATTCGGCAGAATTATCACGATCTCTACAACAAGTTCATGGGGCCAGCGGATGTACCCGCGTTTAACAAGAAGGTCTTTGCCGCCCTGAAGCCGGGCGGTGTCTATGTCGTCTTGGATCACGCGGCGGTGGCGGGCTCAGGGGTCAGTGCAACCGATACACTGCACCGTATCGATCCGGCAAGAGTGAAGGCAGATGTGCTGGCCGCCGGCTTTAAGCTCGATGCGGAGAGCTCGATTCTTGCAAACGAAGCCGATGATCGCACCAAAAATGTATTCGACCCTTCCGTTCGTGGTCACACCGATCAGTTCCTGTTTCGCTTCAGGAAACCGCATTGATGGCCGCGAACTAGCTCTGCGGCAAGCCAAGCCGCGGATCTTGGCGTTGATGGTGCTCCTGGCAGCGCGAATTGGTGACGTGGTTGCGGATGGCGCGTCACCGCCTAACGCTGACCGGTTACGGCCGATGAGCAATTTGGCGAGTTTGTCGCCCTGAAGGCTTCGACCGTGGTGAGGCAAGGTGTCGCGCGCAACGAAGGCTCCCGATTCTATTCGAGGTGGGGCATCTCGATAGGGGAGAGGCGCCGAGACGCGTCGGGCCGCGCGGCACCGGCAACCGGCGACGCCGGGGCAGGGCAGCAGGCCCGGCAACACTTCTAACCCAGCTTCGCTGCAACGCGAATCCTCGCAAACCAGACCCTCGCCCGGGGCGGGCTCAAGCAAGGGGCGATAAAACTTTCGTTTACTGCGCGCTGCGCTGCTTTGCCCTGCTTTACCGTGCTTTGCCGCTTGCCGTTACGAAGGGTGGCAATCGAGACTGAAGGCGACCGCACTCGATATTCCATTTAGAACAAACTGAACGGGGCATCACATGATCATACGCATTCTGTTTGCACGATTGGGCGAGATTTATTGCACACCACACATCTCCAATTGGGTGCGCTTGGCTGGAGTGATGGCTGGCATGGTCGTATGCCTCGGAGTCATTTCTGCGCCGACGCAGGCCGCTGGGCTGCCGCTCATTGTCAGCGCTACCGTCGACTACACCCACGGGACTCTTACGATCAAGGGTCAGAACTTCGGCAGCAGCCCGACGATTACGGTGGACTCGATGACTTTTCCCACCGTGAGTTCGGCGAGTAATCAGATTGTGGGAACATTCCCGTCTGGCACGCCTCCGTCTAGTTTCACGCCAGGAACGTACTTTCTGGTGCTGCAATCCAGAAATCAGCTGCCCTCCGTTTTTACCGTGAACATAGGTGCTAACGGACCTCAGGGTCCCGCCGGAGCGCAGGGGCCTCCTGGAGCGCCGGGGCCGCAGGGGATTCAGGGCTTGACCGGTGCGAGAGGTGCAACCGGGGCCGTGGGTGCGCCCGGACCGATGGGTGCAACGGGAGCGACCGGTGCCATGGGCGCGACAGGCGCCACCGGCGCTGCGGGTGCCATCGGCCCTCAAGGCCTCAAGGGTGATAAGGGCGACCCCGGCGCGCCGGGAACTGGTGGAATCACCTGCACGGCGCCGAACGTCTACCTGGTCATCGCTTACGGGACCCTGGCCTGTCAACCCCAATACATGGACAACGGCGATGGGACGGTGACGGACAACTCGACGGGACTGATGTGGGAGAAGAAGTCGGCCGCTGGCACGGGGGACGTGCACGATTCGAACAACCTCTACACGTGGAGCGCCGCGCCGCCCTATACGGACCCGACGGGCACGCTGTACAGCGACTTTCTGCAGCAGCTGGATGGTCTCAATTTTGTCGGGGGAGGGCCGTGCTTTGCCGGACACTGCGATTGGCGTATTCCGTCCGTCGGCGAGTTGATGTCTCTCATTCCGGCGCTGTATCCGGCTTGTAGTGTTTGTACACCGCCAGACCCTCCATTCGGGCCGACGCCGGCGTCCTACTTCTGGTCTTCTACTTCGCTGGCCATCGTTCCCGTCGACGCGTGGAACGTGAACCTCCTCGATGGCAGCGTCACCACGCACCCCAAGAGCGACGCCTTCTACGCGCGCGCCGTTCGTCGCGGCCGGTGATTTAGCTTGATGATTGATCATTTGTCCCTGTCGACTATTTGAGGGGCTTCCGGGGGGCGCGAGCCCCCCCGGCGTCTCAGACCAGCCGCAATCGCACCCGAACCCAAATGGACTCGGGCGTGCGGTTGGGGCATGATCCTACGGCACAAGAACAATCAGGCGGTCGGCTGGCGCATCGGTCAGCGGCTGCAGGGAGATGCCGATGGCGGCTGCGACGTTGGGCGAAGTGCCGCAGCGTTCGGTTGCGGGCCACCCCCGCTGGGTCAGGATGTCGCACTGGATCATCGCGGTGAGTGTATTGACGCTCGCCATCTCAGGCGTTGTCATCCTGATGGCGCACCCGCGGCTTTACTGGGGCGCGGTCGGCAACGATTTGACACCGGCGCTCTTCGAACTTCCCATCGGCCGCAACTACAAGCATGGCGGTTGGGCGACGCCGGTGACGTTCTTCACGGGCGCGAGCCAGGTCGTGAGTGCAGCGCGCACCTACGACATCTTCAATCAGAACGGGTGGGCGCGGAGCCTGCACTTTCTTGCAGCGTGGTTTCTGGTGGCCACCGCACTTATCTACCTCGGGGCGGCGCTCGTGAGGGGACACTTGCGACGCAACCTGGTTCCACGCTTCCGGGAGCTTTCCCCGCGATTGCTGTGGCGGGACATCGTGACCCATTTGCATCTGCCGATGCCGCAGGCAACCGGCGGACCACCGTACGGGCTGCTGCAGAAGCTGACCTACTTCGGTGTCCTCTTGTTGGCGCTCCCGCTCATGGTCGTGAGCGGGCTCACGATGGCGCCGGCGGTGACGGCCGCTTATCCCGTGCTGCTGGATGTCTTCGGCGGCTCGCAGTCGGCACGAACCATTCATTTCTTCACCTTTGCGGCGCTCATGCTGTTTCTGGTCGTGCACGTCGCGATGGTGGTAATGACAGGGTTCAAGCGCCAAATGCGCACAATGATTCTCGGGAATTGACATGAACAAAGACAGGCTCCTCATCAGCCGTCGCAAGATCGTCACAGGGTTTGCCTCCACCGGCGGCCTGCTGCTCGCGGGGTGCTCATCGAAAGAGCTGCCTCCCACCTACGGCAACGTGCTCCGCATGGGAGATCTACTGACCTATCGGGCATTTCGAATGCTGCTGCCGGCGCATTCGCTTGCGCACGAGTACGCTCACGGCGATATCTCGTCGAGCCCGGCGGTCGGCAACACAAACCCCGCCGACTCGCAGCAGCCGACCTTCAATGCAGACCGAGGACCCCTTTACGACCGCTTGCGGACGGGTGACTTTGCCGACTGGCGCCTTCGGGTCGAGGGTCGAGTCGCGAGCCCCGCGAGTTTCTCGCTCGCGGATCTCAAACGCATGCCCGCGCGGACACAGATCACCAAACATACCTGCGAGGAGGGCTGGTCTGCGATTGCAGAGTGGACCGGCGTTCCGCTTCGCACCGTGCTTGAGGCGGCGGGCATTCTGCCATCCGCGCGGTTCGTGAACTACTTTGCCTACGATGACATCGCGGAGGGCATCGACATGCTTGATGCACTTCATCCACAGACAATCCTGGCCTACGGCATGAATGGTCGCGACTTGCCGCTGGCGCACGGCGCCCCGTTACGCATGCGGGTCGAGACTCAACTTGGTTACAAGAGCGTCAAGTTTCTCGAGCGGATTGTTGTCACGGACGAGTTCGACGATCTCGGCAAGGTCGGCTCGCTGCAGAACGGATGGGCGTGGTACGTCGGGATCTGAGTGGCGCGAGTGGGCTTGCCATGTCAAGCACCCGTCGGCGGGTGACTCCGATCATGAGCGTGACGAAGATGGTATCGGGTAGGCGGACGGCGGGGATTTCGGCCAGTTTGAGACACGCGAGCGGACGAAATCCGAGCACTAAAGCGGTCACCTCCTTGTGTCAGACTATTTGTAAGATTGCGCTGACCTTTTGAGACCACCCAGGCTAACGGTTTCGAACCGATAATTTCAGATGAGCTGCCTCTTCCCCTAAGCAAGGGTTTGCATGCCCAAAGTTACTTTTTGTGGTTTCGACGGGGCAACGCACACGGTCGAAGTGCCCTCGGGCACGACGCTGATGCGCGCAGCCACCGAGAACCGTGTGCCGGGCATCGATGGAGATTGTGGGGGAAATTGCGCCTGTGCGACTTGCCATATTTATGTTGATCCGGATTGGTGCGCCCGGGTAGGGGCGCGCACGGCGACCGAGGAGCAAATGCTCAACTGCGTGGCGGAGCGCGCGGACAACTCGCGACTCGCCTGCCAGATCACGTTGACCGACGCCCTCGACGGCCTCATGGTCAAATTGCCTGAAGCTCAGCATTGAACCTACCGTACCGCGAAGGAGTCGACGTGAAAGCCATTGAACCCATCGAGCGGGTCGACACGCACGCCGCCGTGCGCGCCCGCATAGCCTCTCTGCCGCTTGCGGAATTCAATCCGGCCGATCCGCAGTGGTTCGTTGACGATACCGCGGGGTATGTCTTCGAGCGCCTTCGTCGCGAGGATCCAGTGCACCGCTCGCGCAGCCCCGTACCAGGCATCGACACGTACTGGTCGGTCACCCGGTACAAGGACATCATGCAGGTCGATACCAGCCACGGCGTCTTTTCTTCCGAAGACGGAATCACGCTCATGGACTTTCCTGCGGGCGATGAACAGAAGCTGCCCATGTTCATCGCGATGGACCCGCCCAAGCATGACGCGCAACGCTTGGCGGTGAGTCCGATCGTTGCGCCGGCGAACCTCAACAACTGGCGGGGCCTGATTCGCGAGCGAACCGTCAAGGTCCTGGACGGCCTGCCCCGCAATGAAACGTTCAACTGGGTTGACCTGGTCTCGATCGAACTCACCACGTACATGCTGGCAACCCTTTTTGATTTTCCGTTGGAGGATCGCCGCCTGCTGCCGCATTGGTCCGATATGGCCACTGCCAACAAGCTGACCAATCCCGACGCGCCCGAACCCGAGGTGCGTATGGCCGAATTGCGCAAAATGCTGCAGTACTTCAGCCGGCTGTGGAACGAGCGCATCAATGCGCCGCCGCGCACCGACCTGATTTCCATGCTGGCCCACGGACCGGCGACGAGGAACATGGGACCCGCCGAATTTATGGGCAACCTGGCCTTGCTGATCGTGGGCGGCAACGACACCACTCGCAATTCGATGACCGGTGGGCTGCTGGCCTTGCACCATCATCCGCAGGAGATGGCGAAGCTGCGCGCAAATCCCGCACTCATCGACAGCCTGGTGCCCGAAATCATTCGTTGGCAGACACCGCTGGCGTACATGCGGCGCACCGCGCTCTCCGATTCGGTATTGGGCGGCAAGCAAATCAGGAAGGGCGACAAACTGGCGATGTGGTACCTGTCGGGTAACCGCGACGAATCGGTGATTCCAGACCCAAACCAATTCATCGTAGATCGTGAGCGGCCGCGGCAACATCTGTCCTTTGGCTTTGGCATCCACCGCTGCGTCGGAAACCGCCTCGCCGAACTGCAGTTGAAGATCCTCTGGGAGGAACTCCTGCGGCGATTTGAAGCTATTGAGGTAGTGGGCGAGCCGACGCGCATTCGCTCCTCGTTCGTACGTGGCTTCAGCCATCTTCCGGTGCGGATTCCAGCGTGACTCTGTCGGGCTGTGACCCAGGTCGCCCGAGATCCGCCCCTGATGCCCCACGCTTGCTTCCCTCGCGGGCATCCATGAAACTGCCCTGACTGCACAGGGAGCTCGGGATGGCAGGGGACAAGGGGATCGGGGAGTCCTCAGAGGCGGTGTCGGAGCCGCCCCGCGGCCCTGCGGGTGTGGGTTCCCGGACCGTATTTTTGAGCTACGCATCGGCGGATGCGGACCTTGCCACCCAGGTTTGTGGGTTTCTGGAGAGTCACGCAGTGTCCTGTTGGATGGCACCTCGGGACGTAAAGCCGGGCGCGCAATATGCAGATGCCATTGTTCGGGCGATCAGCGACGCCAAGGCGTTGGTGATGGTGCTCTCCGCAAGTTCGGTAGGGTCAGCGCACGTTGGCCGCGAAATCGAACGGGCGGCGTCGAAACGCAAGCAGATCATTGCGCTTAAAATTGATGCGGCGCTTCTGACGCCAGCGCTGGAATATTTCCTGTCGGAGTCACAGTGGATTGATGTATCGGCGTTGGGGATGCCGGCGGCGTTGGCGAAGCTCGCGCAAGCCGTGGGGCAGGGGTCGGCGTCGATGAACGGCAATCCGGGATTGAGCGATGGTGGCGCTGCCGGCCGTACAAGCATCAATCAGGCTGTGGCTACTTCGAGCGTTGCGAGGCGTGCGGTGGTTGCGGCGGCGGTCGTGATCGCCTTGGGCGTTGGCGGGGTGCTAGCGGTTCGGTTCTGGCAGTCGAAGCATGGAGAATTCAATGCCTCAGCGGTGGCGGCGATCTCGGATAAGTCGATCGCGGTGCTGCCGTTTGCGGACATGAGTCAAAAGAAGGATCAGGAGTATTTTGGCGACGGGATGGCGGAGGAGATTCTGGATCTTTTGGCAAAGATTCCCGGGCTCACGGTGATTGGCCGGACGTCGTCGTTTCAGTTTAAGGGGAAGAACGAGGATTTGCGGAAGATTGGGAGCGAGCTCAATGCTGCGTATGTGTTGGAAGGCAGTGTGCGCAATTCCGGCAATCAGGTGCGGATTACGGCACAGCTGATTAGCACGCGGACCGGAGCGCATGAATGGTCAGAGACCTATGATCGTGAATTCCGTGATGCCTTGACAGTGCAGGACGACATCGCCGCAAGAGTTGCTCGAGCCCTGCAGGTCCAAGTCGGCGCCGCCGATCTTCCTCCTCGTCCTCTATTTCGTGATCCGAGGGCCTACGAGCTGTATTTGCGGGGACGCAGTGCCCGCGACCGGTATGACAAGGATGGCGTGGAACAGGCTGTTGCGTACTATGAGGAAGCGACTCGGTTAGATCCTTCCTTCTCGCCGGCGGCAGAAGCACTTGCCGTGGCCTACTTTAGCTCAGTCTCGACCGGCCTTGGAGAGGCAGACGCCAATTTTCAGCGCGTGCGAAGGCAGATTGAAGTTGTGCTGGCTAAGCAGCCTGACAACGCGAATATGTTTGCGATCTTGGCGCGCACTAGCGCTATCGGGCTCGATTGGGGCGCCGCGGACGGGTATTTGAAACGCGCGCTGCTCATCGCACCGAGCAGCGGCGACGTATTACAGGATGCTGCATTCATAGCGGGTGCGCGTGGTCAAATTGATGAAGCCCAGAGTCTCGTGAGCCGGGCGCTCTTGCAGGATCCACTCAACCCTGCTCTTAACTTCGATAAGGGCGATTACTTGGCGCGCGGCGGTCACTTGCCGGAAGCCGAAGTTCAACTTCGTCACACGCTACAGATCAGTCCGACGCATGTGTGGGCCCGTTACACGCTCGGTCAGGTGCTGCTGGCGCGCGGACGACCAGCCGATGCCTTGGCGATATTTGACCAAGTGCCGCTCGAATACGGCAAGTTAGTGGGTCGCGCGGCCGTTTACTACGCAATGCATCAGAAAGCGGCATCAGATAGCGCGATGCAGAAGCTCGAATCCGACTGGGGAGCTGGGGAGCCATACGAGGTCGCACAGGCTCATGCATATCGCGACGAACTAGATCAAGCGCTTCCGTGGCTAAGCCGTGCGGCAAGTCAAAAGGACACATGGGTGTCCGAGTGCACCGGTGATCCACCTTTCGCAAAGTTTGCGAATGATCCCCGTTACCGCACGTGGCTACGAAGCGTACGAGTTGGCCTGTAGCGTCAACAACGGTCGCTTCAAGGCGTTGCTGCGGAAGATGAATTTGCCGGAGTAGGGGCTGTTTGGAGGCGAATGGATCAGGGGATTCCCCAGGTGTCCGACACTAGCTGCGGCAGGACGTTGCCGGATGGCCCCCGAATTCGGACGCCTTCGGTAAAGCAGGCAAACATGGACCCGGCCAGACAAGAATGTCAGATTCTAGGAGTGATGAAGTACAAATATCGAAGCGGCGATCAAGAAATAAGCAATACGTCTGTGCCATCGTAGCTGGAAGGCAATTGGAACGTCCGAGTGCAGCACACATTTTTGCGTCTCAACCATCATATGACAAACTTACGCAAGGGACGTCCACCGATCAGTGAGCTCGCTCACAATTCGCCGGTGATGGTTTGCGATTGAGTGAACGACGTGCGCATTCCTTGACGTGCGTCTGTCTCCGATAACGACGCGGCGGGCTGAAGGGAACCAGGGCAATTCATCTTTTGCGCCCGGATTGGAGTGAGAGATCCCTATGAGTGAACGTATCCTTTTGGTCGATTACGAAAACAATCAGGCCGTGGATTTGCGGTCGCTGCCCGCCGACGTCAAAGTACGCTTTGTACTGGGAGGTAAACAAGGGAAGGTTCCAAGCGATCTCGCCGTTCAAGCACATGTCATGGGCGCGCGGTTCGCTTATGTGCGTATTGTGAGTGTTGAGCGAAACGCCTGCGATTTTTGTATCGCGTCTTATCTGGGTGAGTATCTGAGCAAGAATCAGCGAGCCGAATGCGTCATCCTCTCCAAGGATAAGACGGGATTTGATCCGCTGGTGCGGCACCTCACCGAGGAACGCGGCTTCCGTGTGCGGCGAGTCAGTGCGCAGACAGACGCCTTTCCGCCGGATGTGCCGACCCCATCGTCGAATCTTGTGCGCGTTACGTCTCTGCTCAAAAAGGAAAAGGCGCAGCCGCGCAAGCGGAAGGGACTCGAGGGCAAGATCAAGTCATGGTTTCCCGGAATGTCCGCCGGGGAGCGAGCCAAGCTGCTGCAACAATTATTTGACAACGGGTTTGTGAAGGAAACAGACAAACAATTGACGTTCGTCTCCACGCGCTTTCGGGGAGTGTAGCGCCAGCCGCCGAGTACGAAGCCACCATAGGTTGGTGCAAAGAGAACCAGGGGGCATCTTAACTTTGGCAGATTGTTGGCAGGTGTCAGAAGATAGGGACGAGGCATTTGGGGGTACGAGGGCGATGACAACTGATTCGAAGCAAGAAGTCCTTGGTTGGGTTGACCAGAACTTCACCGAGCTATCCGAGTGGAACGGAGTACTGTGGGATTACGCCGAACCAGCATTTCGCGAATACAAATCCAGTGCATGGTATGTAGAGCGTCTGAGGATGCAGGGTTTTAGCGTTGAGGTGGGCTCAGGCGGAATGCCCACTGCCTTCGCTGCATCTTTTAGCAATGGTCCCGGTCCGACGATCGCGGCGTACGCCGAATACGACGCAGTCCCGGGTAATTGCCAGGCCGCAACAACTACACAACAACCGCGTCGAGGACTCTCTAAATATGCGCCCGGGCACACCGATCCCCATTCAGCCTTGGGCATCAGTGCCCTCGGTGCGGCGCTCGCCGTCAAAGCCGCGATGCAACGGCACCGCATCGGCGGCACCCTCAAATTTTTTGGTGAGCCGGCTGAAAAGCTCAGGGCTTCCAAGCCAATCCACGCGGCGAAGGGTTACTACGATGGGCTCGATGCCGCTGTGAGCTTCCACCCTCATTACATGTTGCCGCTTTGCAATACTGTTGCATGGGATACCCATTGTGGGGTCGGTTATAACTACATTTATACCTTCACCTGCGAGGAGCCCGAGAAATGGATTGCCGCCGACCGCAGTCCCATTCCGCAAAATCACTTGAGCGCCCGAGCGCCCGGTGCGAACGATGCTCTGGTGCTCTTCTACCATCTGAACGAGGGCATGCGCCGATCGATGCTCCCCGCCACCGGATTGTGGAGTTTCAATGAGGCGATCTTGGCCGCTGGCCAAGCGACAGCGGACAATCTCGCGCCACACCTCGCGCAAATAAATTACATGGTCCGCACTGACTCCACCGCCCAAGCAGACATCATCAGCTCGGTCATGGACAACAATGCAGAGGTCGCGGCTAAAGCGTCCGGCTGCCGCTGGCGTAAGACCTGGGTTTCCAAGTCCCGGGGAGGTCTTGCGAATCACACGCTAGCGCTTGCCACTTATCGGAATCTTGAGCGGATCGGGGCGCCTCGCTGGGGCGATGAAGCAATACGCGTCGCACGCGAGATCCAGGTGAATCTCGGCCTTGAGCCGCTCGAGCACCCATTCTCGCCGGAGACCGAGCACCTGCTCGATCCTAAGGACTGCGAACGGCAACTCCGCGCCATAATGCCGGCGTGGCAGCAATACCTCACCTCAGACGACTACACCGAGTATTGCTGGCACTGTCCGACGGTGCGGCTAATAGTGGCGCGCCCGTCGCTTGCGGGTCCTCCAGGGTACGTCTATCCGGCCTGGGTTTCCAATGCGCTCGGTGGGATTCCGGCGACGATTGATCCGATGATCCGTGTCGCTGCGAAGACAATTGGTGCGACTTTGCTTGATTTGTTGACGCAGCCTACGTTGCTCGAGGCCGCGCAGGATGAATTTAAGGAGCGAACCGGCGGCGGCATCGGCGGCTCTCGCTGGGTGGCACCCTTATTGCCGTCCGATTTTAAGGTTCCGCATCGATATCGCTGGCCTGAGTATGTGACCACGGCGCGTGGCGAGGAGTGGACAATTCCCTGGCGCGATGATGAATGACAAAGATGGGGCGGGAGCCCCTAAGGTCAGTTCCATCAAAAACGGGGAGTCCGATCACCGAAGAAGCGGGTCAATCCTTGGAGAATCAATTCTTTGCGAAACAGTGATGCCGGTCCCTTAACTCGTCCATTTGCGCCGCCCAAGATGGGAATGTTTATGTCAGCTTGGTCGTGAATAGCACCACAGGTCAAGCGAGCACGTCTCTTACGGAACGTCGTGCAGCGCGGACGGCGGGTAGAATGCCGCCTAGAACGGCCAGTACGAGAGCCCAGGCGATACCGAGTGCGATCAGATGACCTGACACGGAAAGATCAAAGACATTGCGCGCCTGGGTCGTATGCCTGCCATCGAACAGTAGCCACGCCAGTGCCGCTCCTATCACTGCGCCCGTGAGCGCAAGGGTCGTGGTTTCAAGCAAGACCGACAATGCGACCGGCAGCGGCTCGAAGCCGATCGCGCGCAGGGTTGCGATTTCGCGTGTCCGTGCGCTCACTGCCGCGTACATAAGTTTGACGGTACCGAACAATGCCCCAAGGGTCATGATAGAGGCGACAGCGTACGCAAGCGCGGTGAAGAATGCCGAGTACCGATGGGCGTTGCGCTGCGAGTAGTCGGTCAGACGCTCCGCCGATTCCTTGAGATTCGGATTGGTGCGGAGCCATTGCGAGAACGCATCGAATACGTCCGGACTTTGGAGTTTCACCAGCACGCTGCCGTAACCGGTCGTCCGTCCGGCGGCGAGCAAGGTTTCGGCATCGGCCATGAACTGACTTTCGAGAATGCTGCCATCATCAGTGAATGACCCGACGATGGGCCAGGTGCCGCCCGGCAAGGTGATCCGATCTCCCACCCGCAGTTGAAAGGCGCGCGCGCCCGCCACACCGATTGTGAGCTCCTGTTGACCGGAATGAAACTGCCGACCCTCGACGATTTTGAGATCGGGGCGAAGCGCGAGCCCGGCCGCGCCAATGCCGCGCAGTGTTGGCCCACCGATGAGATATGCGCCTGAAGGCGGGACTGATACCAGGACTTCCGGATCGGCAAGCAGATGCCCATCGGGACTCCTCGCAATTCCGGGTGCGTCGAGAATGGTGCCGATGGCATTTGCGGGAATGCCGTTGCCCCATTCGGTACTGTTTTCCGGCCCCAATACGATCGCCAGCCGCGGATCCTCACCCGACCGATAGGCACGCAGCATCCCCGCCGTGACGGAGAGCATGGAGAGCAGGACCCCGATCACGCACGCCACGCTGCCGACGAGCACCAACGAGGACCACTTGCGCTGCGCGATTCCCATTAATCCCAAGTGTGTCAGCACGAGGGTTTGCATCAGTATTCGCATGCTCAGCGCCCCGCCAATGCGTCGGTGACGCTCAGTCGCCGCAGGCGCTGCAGCGGAATTGCGGCGCCCACCAGCGCAAGCAACAGCGCACAGGCCAGTGCAAGAGCGAATACGCCCGGCGAGAGTGTCGGCTTGGGCATCGAAGCAAGATCCCTGGGAAGAAAGTGTGTCGGCAGCCGCGTTAGGAGCATCGCGACTACCATGCCGATGCCGGCACCGGCAACGCAGGGAATGGCGGCTTCGGCGAGCACCAGCGCCATGAGGATCGACTGGCGATAGCCGATCGTCTTGAGGACGGCAAACTCCGGGATCCTTTCGCGTACCGATTGTGCGATCCCATTGGCGGTCAGCAACAGGATCATAAAGATGCCGGCACCCGCCACCGGCCAGGTCTTGGAGGCAACAGATATGCCTGAATTGACCGCGTCGATCTCGCTAACCTTGTCGGGAATGGTGAGGGTGGGTGTACTGGAGTTGGCCAGTCCTCGATCAATATGCACGCTGATATCGTTCGCATTCGCGCCATCGCGCACCGCGACGCGAAACTCCCATGCATGGCCCCGCAGGGGCAGCGGCATGGAATCGTCCACGTAACTCAGATTTCCCAGAATCAGTGACTCGTGGCCCGGCATATTGGGCATGATTCCGAGCACGTGAAACTCCCATGACGGTGCTTCATCGGCGCGCGTCCCTGGCGGCGTGATCAGTGGGAGGGTGTCACCGGCCTTGAGTCCCAGAGTCGCCGCCCGCTCCCGGGTGATGAAGACGCCGGCGGGTGTCGCGAGCATCTGATCCCACTGAGCGGCAGTGAGTGGCAACTCCGGCCAGGCCCTTCGCATATGTTCGTCCACCGCGAAGACCGTCGCACGTTGGTGAGGGTCCCGGTAGTAGCCCCGCAGGTAGTGGACGGAACTGACCGCGGACACGCCTTCTACGTGCGCGATCTGATCGCGCAGCGCAACGGGTAAGAGAATTCCCATTGGGCTGGCGCTGGGAAAGCGCGCGTTGACATATAGCCGGTCCATTCGCGAATTTTCAATGAGACGGTCGTAGGTGGCATCCAGACCGACCATGAGTCCGAATAAGGTGAACGAGACCGTGACCGCCAGCCATATCAGGATGGCTTCCGCCGGTTTGCGCCACAGCGCTGCCCAGACCAGTGGAAAGTATTTCACACAACCCCACGCACGATCTTGTCGTTAAACATTGGCGTCCACTGACCCTGCATCCGATCAGTCTACCGCACGCTGTGAATGACGCCTTCTAGGCGCGCCTTTCTGCTGGTCGAATGACTCAAAGCGGCAGGGAAGCGCCAGATGCCATTCCCGATACCGGACGTTCACCGGGAAAAAACAAGAACCGCCGCTCACGGATCGCCATCGGCCCTGAGTCGAGGATGGCCGTGACGTTCTGATTCTTGCGACAGCGAACATTGGCCACTGCAGCGCCGGGGGCTAACGTGACAACCGCATCGGGCGGGACGTACCATAGCGTGGACAAGGCATGGGTCGCCGAGGCGATGGGCAAGCCGTAACCCTGGGCTGACGAACATCGGTTCTCACAATTTTCAACGGCTGCTCGGGGCGATCCTGAAAGGCCGCACCGGCAGCGAATGGTAGGAATGCGGCGAAGGGGACGTGTCTGATGTCTACTCCGGTCTTCGATCCAATCAGGTACAAAACTACCACGCACGAGCAATGGCAGGCGGCGGCGGAAGCATGGAACCGCTGGGGGCCGACGCTGCAGAAGTGGTTAGGCACAGCGACAGAGCTAATGTTGGACATGGCCAGGATCGGTCCGGGCCAGAACGTTCTAGACGTTGCCGCCGGTGCCGGTGAGCAAACCATCGTGATCGGTCGACGCTTGGGTCCGGGAGGGTCGGTTCTCGCAACGGACATTTCCTCCAATATTCTCGACTTCGCTCAGCAATCCTTTCTCAAAGCCGGGCTCACGAATACCAAGACGCAGGTCATGGACGGTGAGAATCTGGAACTATCGGACAACTCGTTCGACGCTGTCTTGTCGCGGGTCGGCTTGATCTATTTTCCCGATCAGCACAGGGCCCTTACGGGAATGAAGCGTGTACTCAAGCCTGGCGGCCGTGTCGGTGCGATCACCTACTCGACGCCCGAGAACAACAAGTTCTTTTCCGTTCCAGTCTCCATAATTCGCCGCCGCGCTCACTTGCCACCCCCGCTGCCCGGCCAGCCCGGGCCATTCAGTCTGGGCGGCGCGGGTGTGATCGAGGCCGCCTACAAGAAAGCTGGCTTTAGCGATATCCAGGTGCGCTTGGTGCCGTCTCCGCTGCGTCTGCCATCCGCCAAGGAGTGTGTTCGCTTCGAGCGCGAATCCTTCGGCGCCCTGCATCAAATGCTGGCGGGCGTACCCGAAGCCGAGCGCCCGTCAGTATGGGAAGAGATCGAGCAGGAACTGAGGAAATTCGAGGGTGCCGATGGGTTTGTCGGACCATGCGAAATGGTGGTTGCTGTCGGGGTCAAATGAGGATAACGCTTCACGCTTGTGTGCACTCGACCGGCTGCTATGCATCACTTGACTTGCCGAAATGGCGAAGCCCGAACGAGCGGACCTGGCCGGGTTGCCGACGGATTGAGGCCGTACCGCTCTCGACCACAGGAGCCGCCCGTGACTGGCAGCTTTCCGGTAGCCAAAATAGCGCAATTCAACCGTTAAGCAGAGAACAGAGCAGCTAAAACCACAAATCGCGAACACAACGATGGTCGCGCGGAAGGTCGTTGAACGTGTCTAGCCCGTCGAAATGATCGATTTGAAGAGCTGCAACTGCCTCTGGAGGCGCGAGCCGTAGATTGACCGCAATGCGTCGACGCCCCTCCTCATCGAGCTTGAGGCCTCGCCAACAGAGCACGCACCCACATCTAGGGCAGAAGCGAATCTCCAGTGTCGGGTTGGCCTTGCCTGCACGCGTGTAACAGGTGCTTGGGCCAGAAACAGTAATGCGCTCACCCTCGAAGTCATACGCCCACAACGCTCCATAGCGACGACAGAGCGTGCAATTGCAAGCAGTCGCGGGACCGGGATCTCCCTTGATCGCCCACCGGCATTCGCCGCAATGGCAAGAGCCTTCAATCACCGGTGCCATGTGTAATTCAGCTCCAATTCGATTCGATTAATCACGATGCAAATCCGATTGAGAATCTCCATCGTCGGTCACGCGAGCCTCTCCGGCTCGTCAGCGTCTGCTTTAGATATCGGGAACCTATTCGCTCGGACCGTAGGTCAGGCGCGCGTTTTGCCACGGCCAAGCCATTTCACAACCCACCACGCCCACGTAGAGGCCAAGCAGACGACCAAACCGTACGCCAAAACTAGCACACGAAACAATATCATGCATCGCCCGTGATCAACGCCCACCGAGATCCCTCGTCATCAGCATAGTCATCATGGAACGACCGGCTCCCGATTTGCAAGGCGCGGGTTACGCTTTGGATCGGGAAAGAACCGCGGCGCAGAGCCGCATACAAATGGGAGCCGGCCAGGAAGAACGTACGATTTATTGGATTGGATGTCCATGCGCAGACGATCGCGGTAGCGGTTGCAGAACCTGGTGGTGAAGTGCACAGCCTCGGCACGATCCCGAACCGCCCCGAGCCGATCGCGCGGCTGATCCGCAAGCTCGGTAAGGCTGAACAGCTGCGGGTCTGCTATGAGGCCGGATCTACCGGTTAGGTGTTGTTCTGGCAGCTGAGCGAGCTCGGCGTTAAATGTGAGGTGATTGCCCCCACCTTGGTGCTTGGTCAAGGCTGGCGACAGGGTCTACCGTGCGCCGGGAATGGCAGCTAAGAGGCAATCAATTCGGGGCGGCCATCGTCAAGAGTTGGCCGGTTGCTGCCCGTGGCCGCCAACCTCACGCCAGAAGACCGGCCCCACCCCGTGAAGCAGTCGCACGCGACCGGCGGCTACTGGGAACGTAAAGACGTGCTAGCTCTCCTTCGAAGGCGAGAGCCGTTGCCTCGAATTCACCATCGTGGTATTGAAGTAGACGCGGAAGTCGAAGCTCGTAACCTACGGAAGTCGCATGAAGCTAATTTCGTATTTGATTGTCTGTGTCGCGCTATCGGCGTGCGCTACAGATTACGCGGCGCAGCTTTCCGAACCTAGTTTCGGTAGGCATGGTTTGCATTATTCGGAAGAAAACGTGGATCCGATGCTGTTGATGAACGGCATATATGCGTCAAAACAGATGAACAGTTCGGATGTGTCATCGCTTTTGGGGGCTTTTTGCTTGACCACGTATCGTTGTTCACAACAACCGCAACTGTGGGCGTCCGGGTCAACTCCGTAGGCAGATGTAAACGCCAAAGTTCGCCAATGCCTCTCTATCTGTTGCGCTGCGCTCTGCTCGTCGTCAGAGCCATCGCATCGACCCCGCCAGTGCGTACCTTCGACCCGTTTGAGAAGTTCGCGACTGGCCGCCTTCGGTCAGAGAGATTCGGTGCCCGCCTGGCAACCATGTTGTTAGGAGGGCGGCTGCGGCCAACCCGCCGCACTTGCCGAAGGCGCGACGTTGACCGATGAACTAATTATTGTCAGCCCGGTCAAACTGGCGAGTCGATCTCCGCGGAACGGTCTTAGGAACGGATCCATGCGTGGGCAACGGACAGCACTCGAGAAGCCCAAAGGATTGCGAGGCAGATTGCGGGCACCGGATCGACGGATTAGGTGTGCGTCGCTGGCTGCATTTTCATTGCTGGCCACAGTCGCGACCGCGGCTCCACCCGAACCCTCCCCCCAGGAATCCGAGAGTAAGTTGAAGACGATTATCGTCGAGGGTAAACGCGACCGTGCGACTCTCGAGCGCCGGGTGAAGACGTTCGTCTCAGGCATAACCAAGGTACCCTTCGAAGACTCCCTTGCGCGGTGGCAAAAAGAGATGCCGATTTGCCCCACGGTGGCGGGATTGACCCACGATCACGCTGAGTACATCCTCACTGGCTTATCGCAGATTGCCGAGGCCGCGGGCGCCCCTCTAGCGCCCGAGAGTTGCAGTCCCAATTTCTATGTCATCGTGACATCGGTGCCGGATGAGCTAATGGCGGCGTGGAGCAAGCGCGATCCTTGGCTATTCGGTGATGCAGGCGGGACAAAGATCCGTCAATTCCTCACCGCATATACCCCAGTACGGGTCTGGTACAACGCCACGTTTTTCAACGGGGATGGATCGCCCTGCAGGTGGGAAGAAGGCATTCCAATTTGTGCGGCTGGCGGCCATATTAGATGGGGCGCCGTGAGGGACCTTTCCTCCGTCATTGTACTCATCGACGCGCCTCGCGCGAAGGGAGTCAACTACGGTCAATTGGCAGCCTATGTCGCCATGGTTGGGCTAGCAGAGATTCGCATCGATGCGAAAATCGGCGACGCACCCACAATCTTGCGCCTGTTCACCGACTCTGCAAATGCGCCTGCGCTCGGCATGAGTACTTGGGATACAGCTTATCTCAAGGCGCTCTACCACACGGAGCATGACGACAGGACGCAGCTCCTGGCCCTCAAGGCGTCGATGATGAAGGATGTCGCTCCGTAGTTGCGCAATCGACTTAATGCTGACTCTGTGCTACCGCCGTGCTCACCAAGCGGCGCGGGCGAAGTCATACAATGTAATCGGAGAATCGACCGGGCTATCGAACATCATCCGCTAGCGCTTTGCGGGCATTGAATGCCGCGACGCAGATCGGCAAGTCACTGAACATTCTCGGGATCGTTCCGCCATTGGCGCCGCGCATCGCATTGCCGTAGTCCTTCCAGAAGCGTTCGCAATATGCGGGATCATTGTTTTGATCCGCCTTGCATTTCGCAATCTCCACATCTCGCAGCGGCTTGATCTTGGCTTCCCGCTCTGCCTCGCATTTAGCTTCAAGCGCCGCCACGTCGCTCGCTTCGTCCGCAAAGATGGTGACCGGGTTCCCCCAGGCGACGAACATGGCTGCGATAGCGAGCCTTCGGCCATTCCAAGAAACCTGAGACAAGTGCAGCCGCATCCTTACCCTCCCGATCCAACGTAATCGCTTTGGCAAGCGTCTGGTAACGTAAAGTTAGCAGGTGGCGGATAACCTCGCTCGCCGCCCGCCGCCCCATGA
This sequence comes from uncultured Gammaproteobacteria bacterium, assembly GCA_963727045.1. GTDB lineage: Bacteria > Pseudomonadota > Gammaproteobacteria > Steroidobacterales > Steroidobacteraceae > Bog-1198. The sequence continues at coordinate 1,015,912 of CAVSES010000001.1, forward strand.
ATGGAGACCGCCGGCGAACTCACCGCTTCGATCCGTACCGGGCAGCTCTTCGCGATCATAGCTGTGCGCTCGATCCGATCGTTAAGAATCGGGTAGGGCACCGAACCCTCCAACGTACGGCACCTTGCCCGCAGCGATAATCGTTTCGCCGTCGTCAAACATGAAATCTGCCCCAAATTCGTGGAGATCCCTTGCAAGATGTCGAAATGCATCCAACCGATCGGACGAATATCCCGGATAAGCCGCATCGGCGTGATGACCCAAGTACCGCATAAGCGCCTCGTGACTCACAGACGCGGTGCCTGTGCGATAAGTGACAGGTCCAAGACTCCGCCTAAAGCCAAGCTCCAACTGTCTGTCGCCTTTGACAAAGGCTCCACGAGCGGCGTTACCCGGATGTCCTTCATGTGCTTTTCCGGGCACCCACACAAAGCCATGCGGTTCGATAACTGCACCAACAATTTTAGCTCCAGCCGCAAGAGTCGCTATGACGTCAGTTAGATCCATGATCTTCCAATTTTGCGCCCCAAACGTCGGCGGGCATCGTGTCGGCCTTGCGCCATCGCACCCGCGATCGCTCGAACCGATGGTCAGACGCGGCCCGAAGAACCCAAGCGATAAAAGGAGCGGCGACAATAAGCTTAACTTGGTCCGTTACAAAGAATATTGGATTGCTGTTCCAGATGATCGGCCAAATAGTTGAACTGAGCGAAGGAACTACCGCCGCGACAGTCGCGAGTACGGCGGCCGTTAACGCCAGCAGCACTGCATTCGATCGCGCGATAATCACCGCGGTGACCGCGACAGGAAGAGCCGCTAACGAAACAGCGGCCGTATGCAGCGCGATCAACCAGCCGATCGCGCCAAGTCGTCGAGTGGGAAACACTTCGACCCACCATCCTGGTCGTTCGTGCGTGCTCATCCAACCGATCAGGTGAACGAGCAGGTGGAAATACACGAAGCCCAAGACCACCGCGGCAAGGGCAAAGCGAATCCGAGCGGCGACTGTCATTTTCACGTCCACTAACTATTGATTGGGCGACAGAAATGCCGATGAAACGCGCCGAATATATGCAATGGCACTCGTGCACTCCCTGCGTTGCCGTTGGACTCGCCAAACAACGGCGTTAGCCTACCGCAAGTTGTGAACGGCTGCTTGGCGGCGATCTTTTGAGTTGTACCCACCGGCCGGAGTTGACCGACTGCCGCCTGACGTCCTTCCCCTAACCGGCCGCTGGGATGGTGTCAACCCGCAGACGTCGACCCGAAGCGGCCTGTCGGCGGTCGCACCTGGCCAGAGTAGGTTAGGAGAGGCGGTAATGGACGCGGAAGTGGCGTATTGCAGTGCCTTGAAGCACGGGCCTGGGCAGTCAGTGAAATTTCTCGCCGCGCGCGAGCATATCGATAATCAGCTTTATGCGCTTGATCTTTGTCTCTGAGCGCTTTGCTGTTTGCAGCCGGTGGGCAATCGAATACAGATTGGCCTTGTTGAGCGTCGCGTAGAACTGCTTTGCCTTGGCGTTATGTGCGAGCTCCTTGACGAACTCCGGAGACATCGTTGCGTTAGCGGAAGAATCGTACGCAGTGGCCCAGCGCCCGTCGGCTTTGGCCGCCTCTATCTCCTCGAGACCGGCAGGCGTCATTTGGCCCGCACGGATAAGCCGATCCACATGCGCAACATTTATCTTGGACCAGGCGCTTTTCGCCCTGCGCGGGGTGAATTTTTGCACCCAGGAGGTTGCGTCAAACGGCAACTTTTGCCCATCTATCCAACCGATACACAGCGCCTGGTCAAGCGCGTGACTGATGGAACACCAGAGTCCTTCTTGTAAATTCGCAGGAGCAGACCACGGGCTCGGGCGTGCTCCTTCGCCATCCATGCGCGAAGTTCTTTCGATGACCGAAAATTCCGCGGTCCCCGCATAGCACGGGAGGGTAATTTGCCCATATGTGGTTCAGTTCAGGTTCATGCGGGTTAATCGTCGTACTGTATCAAGTCGCGGGCGTGCTTCCAGCACAAACATACGACCGCTCCTGGGCCGACTGCTGCCGATGCGGGCAGGCCCGGCGTCCATAGTCGGGTCGCGATCGGGACCAAGCCTGCTACGAGCGGCCGCTCTAGGGTTTCCTCGAACATGAAGAAATTCGCACTGATCTAGGTGGCAATTAAAGATCGGGCCGTCCCACTTCGCACATGCTCCGATGGCTATCGACGATCTTCCGTTGCCATCATTTTGTGAAGACTCCGGGCATAGATCAATATTTCGGTTCACGTAGCCCGGTCACGCAACACTTTCCTGAAGTTTATCCGCTGGGGTTTTAAATCCCAAAGTCTTTCTCGGACGCTGATTTAGACGCAGAGCAGTCTTGTCCAGATACGCTTGGCTGTATCCGGACAGGTCTGTTCCTTTAAGAAAATTCAGATCCTGTGCAACGCACAGAGCTTGTGCCCATCAAGATCACGAAGATAGGCCAAATAGAATTTGCCAGTGCTGCCCTCGCGCACGCCCGGAGGGTCTTCACAGGTAGTGCCGCCAGCAGCAAGGCCCGCGGCGTGCCAGGCCTCTACGTGAGCCGGAGACGCAGCAGCAAATCCGATCGTCATCCCATTGGCGCAAGTCGCGGGCTCGCCATTAATGGGTGTCGTGACGGAGAAAACGCCGGTCGGCGTCCGGTAAAAGATTCTGTGTCCATCGACTCTTGCCGGCGGTACGCCAAGCGTGCCAAGTACAGAGTCATAGAATGCTTTCGCGCGCGCTAGATTGTTGGTTCCAATCATGATGTGAGAAAACATGGACTTTCCTTTTTTTGCAAATGGGGCACCCCTAGTATACGGATCCTCTTCACGGGCGTGCGTTCGCCGGGGGAGGACTATGTTGAAGAGGCTCCAGAGCAAGGTGACTCGCAATGACGAAATCCGACCGCTTTGTGAATCCTTGAACGCTTTGCCAGCAATTCGGAATCAACGCGTGCCGCGCTCGCTTGATCGGAATAATCCACGCCGCCCGAGGGCCGCCAAGTCACAATGAAGCCCCTGTCGCTCCTTTTGCTGCTGGAGCCGATCTTGTTAAATTCCTTGTTCATTTGCGGGACTTAAATCCCTTGGATGTCGGTCTTTGCTCGTTTGCGGGCGGCCGATCCGCAGATCCCCGCGACAGCCAGCATAGGAATCAGCCACTTAAGCAAAATGTCTTGCGTCGGCGTGATGAAAATTATACCGCTTGAGGGCGTAAGCGCGAGCTTCGGCCAACACCTTCTCTTGCATGAACGGCGGGAGCTTTAGCTGCACCGCATTCGCCGCATAACGCTGGAGGAATTGGTGCAGACCGGACTGGATTGCGGCCACCATTTGACGGTCACAGGGACTCGTACCGTCACGGCAACTCACGGACTGTGCTGGTGATCCGTTGCCGGCGACGGCGCGGGCGAGCCATCCGACCAGCGTCGCACTGGGATAAGCAGCACAGTCGGCTCGAACACGCTGCCGTCGGCGCCGAGGATGGGTGAGGCTTCCAGCCCCGCGCCCCAAGGCGCAGCCTCGCCGTGCGGGACGAAGAGCATCACGTGCGGTAACCAGGGTCCAGCCGCGTCGTCGCTAAGATAACCCTGCTTCGACAGCATAAACGACAATGAACCTGCCTCGGGGGCGGTAAAGCGACGGCTGGCGAATTCGTCTCGGGCTTTCTCGATCATCTGCTCCCTGCCGATTCCAGCCAGCGCCCACTCGGTGCGCTGCAAGTACTGCGGCAGCACGCTGCGCACCGCTGGCGGGTTGAAGCAGTTCGGCGCGCGCAGCTTGGGATTCCAGAACTCAGCATCGCCGAAACCGGCTGCCCATGAACGTTCGACAAAGCACACGAAGCCATTCCTGCCCCTGACCCCGGTCTCGTAGCCATGCTTGCCCAGCACGAGCACCTCGGCATCGGCGGAAATGGACCGCGGCGCCGCGGTGCGCGCCAGCGCGATCTCCTCTTCTGGGTCGGCAATACGGTATCGCTCGACCGCCGCCATCGCAGGGTAGGGTGTGTGCTGCCTCGTTTGCGCATGTGCCAAGCCGGGCAAGAGCAGCAGCAAAAGGATCGGTCGGAATTCTGGCCTTTTCATGAGGTCTCCCGATAGTGGCGCCTTCATATGAGACGAACGAATGCGCTCGATCGGACGAGCATTGTCCGAGGGTTAGCGGTTGAACAATCTCGCTTGCTACGGCCCCATGCCGGGATCGAACATCGGCCGCAATTCCGACTCACCGTCGAATCCGGGCCAGTACTGTCGATGCAACTCCATAAACTCAGTTGCAATGCGGATGGCTTCCGCCTTCGAGTCCGTCTTCAAGATCGCCCAGCCACCGATCACTTCCTTGCTCTCGGTAAAGGGCCCATCCGTCACGGTGATCTTGCCGTTGGCGAGCCGTACACGAATGCCATCCTTGCTCGGCATCAGACCACCAGTATCAACCAGGATCCCGTCCTTCATGGACTTTTCTACAAACTTGCCCATCGCCTCCATGAGTGCAGCCGGCGGCGCGGCTTGGCGATAGGACTCCGAATGGCGAATGAAGGTCAGGTATTTCATGGCTCCTCCTAGGGTTTGTATGCATAAAAGACGAACGAGGCCGAGCCGGACCGACATTCCAGACCCGGTGGGAGGTCATTAGTTGGAACTCGGCGCACGGACGAGATTGACGCGGAGTTCATGCCACGTGTCGGTCCAACGAGATTCTGGTAACGGCACTCTCGAATAATCAATGAGTTGACCTCGCTGCGGGGTCCAACAAGCTGGGATGCCCAATCAGAACAGGGAGGGTTCAATTTTGCCAGACCAAACACTAGGTCTCACCGACGACATGGTGGGTGAGCTACGGTCTCTTAGGACACAGTCCAAATTTGATCCGGATGGTCTTTACCAAGCTCCAACCGATGCGGTTCGGCGGAAGTCAGCAGCCCATATTGACGCGCTGCTCGACCGTCTCATGTTGGGGCTCCCGCAGAATCCAACAAAGTCGTTGGTTCTTGGAGAGTTTAAATCAGCATTGAAGGAATTTGAACTTGCCGACTCTGAAAAGAAGGATCGAGTCTGCATGTACATCGAGACCATCATGGATATTCTGGGAATCGAGAGTTCCGACGGACTTCTCAATCAATGGCGGTATGGCTTTGACCCTGGCGCAAAGGTCTAACAATCATTCGAGCGACGCGGGTTGGACCTCCTTGATGCCGCAAAGCCGACACCCCCACTGGCCGGAGAGGGGTCCGGGACGCGCCACTCACCGGAATTGCTGCGCCAATGGCCGCAATCGGGACGAGCAACCGGCGCCTCCCGGCCAGAACCCGGTCATTCAGTGGGCCGGAATGATCGCCTGATACCGGACGTTCGCTAACCGGCAAATGACCGCCGAGGACCGCGGGTACAAAGCTGACTGCATTGCCCGCCATGGAATCTGACGACAGCGGTCGATGCAGCAAGTTTCGCCGAGGACTATGCTAATCTTTCGTATCCGTGAGAAGACAAACAATTCTGTATGCTTAGCGATGCGTCTGAAACCGGCTTGACCATTGATCGGCGCGCCGCTCGCTCCACAGTCGGATTTTACTTCCTTGCCCATCTGCTGCTGCTGGTAGTCGTGCTGGTAGGGTTTTCGCACACCTTCTATCTACGCCCCGTGATCAAGATGCGACCGCTACCGGCAGTACTCTACCTGCATGGTGCGGTACTTACTCTGTGGTTCCTGCTCACCGTGGTTCAAGGATGGTTGATTCGAACGCAGCGCCGCCGGCTGCACCGGCGGATTGGCTTCGTGTCCGCGGCTTACGCTGCACTCGTGGTCGTGATGGGATTGATTGCGGACGCGCGGCTGGCATCGGAGATTAACTCGCCCTCGGATGCCGAGAACATTGTTTTTTGGGGCAACCTCTTCACGCTTATGCTATTCACGGCGTTCGTGTCGCTTGCAGTGGTCTTCCGAAAGAGGCCCGAGGCGCACAAGCGGCTGACATTGCTAGCGTCGTTTTCTATCGTGGGACCGGCGATTGCGCGCTTTACGGAATGGCCGATCTTCCCCGGTGGAGTCAATGCACGTCCCTTCTACGGCATCGGCGGGCTGCTGGTTCTATTTGGTGGGCTGATTGTCCACGACCTGATCGTCAGGCGCCGACCGCACCCGGCAAGTTGGATCGGCGCGCTGTCCATTCTGGCCAGCCTTGCAGCGGCTGTGTTTCTCTTCGTCTCAGGCAAGGGATTCAACATTCTGCACGGTGCCTGATCGGGCGCGACTCGGCGCCAATGCTCGTGTTTCGGCGATTTACGATTTCGTTGACTCGAAGCTGCCACTCACCACCGGCGGCAGCGGGTCTATTCTGTTGAAAAACTCCTTTTCGGTGCACGCGGGATTTTTTAGCTTTAAAGGAAGACAGCCGAAGATCCGAGGGAAACACGACGTACGGCTGACTGAGATAGATTGAGGGCGGAGATCGTCAAGAGCGTCTGTTCCCCGGAATCACGGAAATTGCAGGCCTTCTAAAGCGCTACGATTTTTCCGCCGAATACGCGCAGCGAGTTTTTCAACAGAATAGGTCGAGAGCACGCGTTGGCAGTCACCGCTGCCGCCACGGGCACCAACCGGCCAACTCCCGCCGGTCGCGGTCCCGAAATGGCAACTCCGAAGGGGACGCTCGCGTCACCTGCGTTGTCCCAGGGCGCGCCCGACGTCAGTTCCCACGGTTTCGCCGAAGATCTTCGACCATGTCCGATAGCCCCGCGATCTGATCGGCCTGGCGTCGGTAATGTTATCCCACCCCCCGACGAGTGCACTCCTAAAACTTGATGAGCCGCCTTTCACAGATTTCGCGCGTCTGTAAGTGAGGAGAGTTCTCTTCGAGGGTGAAGGTCGAACAATAGGGGATGAACATGACCATGGGCAGTCTGCTCGCGATTTTCTCTCGTACCCAGAACCAACCCACAGAGCTAGTGCCGCGAATCCACAGGATCCGGAGGGTATGCGGGCTCTTTGGCGCATTGCTGGCGTTGTTAGGTGTGTTGTCGTCGCCGGCACAGGCAGTCGGACTGCCCTTGGTGATTAGCGCCACCGTGGACTACGCCCACGGCACCTTGACAATCACTGGGCAAAACTTCGGTAGCAGCCCCACCGTGACGCTGGACGCGATGACGTTTCCCACGCAAAGCGCCTCGAGCAGCCGAATCGTGGCCAATTTCCCGGCCGGCAATCCCCCGTCGAGTTTTGCGCCGGGAACGTATTTCCTGACACTGCAATACAGGAATCAACTGCCGTCGATATTCACCGCTGATATCGGCGCCAACGGAGCGCAGGGGCCGGCTGGAGTTCAGGGTGCTGCCGGTCCTGCGGGAGCGCCCGGTGGGACGGGGCCCGCGGGGCCGGCCGGTCCTCAAGGTATGGCGGGGCCCATCGGGCCACCGGGGGCCACTGGTCCCGCCGGACCGACAGGTGCGACGGGAGCGCAAGGCGCACAAGGAACGCAGGGTAATACCGGACCGCAAGGACCCGCTGGGGCTGGGATTCCGACGTGTACGAAGCTGAACAGCCATTTGGTGTCGGCCAACGGAACCTTAGTGTGCCAGCCGCGTTATGTGGATAACGGCGACGGGACGGTGACGGACAACGCGACCGGGTTAATGTGGGAGCAGACAACGGACACCTGTGGTGGCGAGGTAACCTGTTATTTCAACGAATACACTTGGAGCCCCGCGCCGGGCACCCCCGGGGACGGGACAATATTCACGAGCTTTATTGCTGGACTCAATGGCGGGAGTTACTCCAGTCCCTCGCTCGGGCTGGAACTCAGTACCGGTCCTGGAACTTGCTTAGCGAACCACTGTGACTGGCGGATTCCTTCGATCGGAGAGCTCCAGTTGATTGTCGACGCTATCGCATCGGGATGTGGTTCGGGCTCTGCCTGCATTGATTCCACCTTCGGTCCTACCAGGACAGCGAACTACTGGTCATCGAGTTCGGTCGCAACCGATCCGTCAGAGGCGTGGAACGTTGGCTTCGGCAACAGCGGTGTCTTCGGCGCCAACTCCAAGGACAACCCCTCCTACGCACGCGCAGTTCGTGGCGGCCGATGAGTTTCGATGGTGGGAGTGTGTCAAATGAGCGCAGCAATTACGCCCGCGGGTTGCAGTCATTCGCACAGCGGGCTATCCGTGACGCGAACGGTATAACGATTTATACCAGCCACTCTGATGTGCCATTGTTGCTGCGCGGGCGCCGGAGTGATGGGATCCCGTAGGGCGCGGTCGTTCGGCCTGCCGTGAAGCCGACATTGACCATGGACCGTTTCGGGTCGAACCCGGCCGCCCAAACTCCCGAGTGTCTATATCGGAACTTGGCTCCATTGCGGCCCCATAACGGCACCGCGGGCGCGGGTATCGACCCGACCCCTTACCTACCCACAGGGTCAGGTGCCGATCGCCTGCGCCGCACCGTGCCCTGATGGCTTCCGTGGCATCCGTGAGTGCTGTTCTCGGGTTGCGTGCGAGTCCGCTGCCCTCCCTGCGCGCCGCGCTGAAAGAAAATGATGGCCGACGGGGGGGCCTGAAATCTTTCCCGCTTTGCCGCGCGATGCGTTAGCGCAGTGCTTTGTACGCCGCCGCAGTATTTTCAGGGGGTAGTGACAGAAAAGGCGGGTCGCTGGCGAGAATCTGCAATAAAGCGCGGCAAAAGCTGCACGACATGAGGCGAGCAGAACGGTGCCGAATCGACGAGAGGTAGGCTCGAAGTTGAATGACCGGATTTGGGAGCGGATCAGTCAGAGCTGGACCCACTCTTTGAGACAGCGGGATAAGTGGCAACTCCGTTCATTACAAGCGAGGATATCGCTTGAAAGGAATGAGAGCCATGACGAAGAGATCCCGCCGCAATCATTCTGCGGCATTTAAAGCCAAAGTGGCACTGGCTGCGATCAAGGGCGAAGAGACCCTGGCGCAGTTGGCCACTCGGTTCGATATTCATCCGAATCAGATCGTTCAATGGAAGAACCAGTTGCTAGAACGAGCGGCGGATGCCTCTAACGGTTCAGGACAGGCAGCAGAGGCCGGCCCGGACATCAAAACTCTGCATGCGAAGATCGGACAACTCGCGCTTGAGAATGATTTTTTAGCAGGCGCGCTCGGACGAGTCACCCGGATCGAGCGCCAAGCGATGATCAACCCCGACCACGATTTGAGCCTCACGCGTCAGGCTGAGCTTTTGCAGCTCTCGCGTGCATCGCTTTACTACGAGCCCGTAGGAGTCCCCCAGGCAGACCTGAAACTCATGCGCCGTATCGATGAGCTGCATCTGGAGTGGCCGTTCCTGGGCAGCCGGATGCTGCGCAATATGCTTCGCCTCGAAGGCATCGCGATCGGGCGCAAACACGTTGCGACGCTGATGCGAAAGATGGGCATTGAGGCGATTTACCGCCGCGCGAACACGAGCCGGCGGCATCCGCGACACGCGATCTATCCGTATCTGCTGAGAAACCTGATCATCGATCGACCCAATCAAGTCTGGGCGACCGACGTGACGTACATCCCGATGGCGCGCGGCTTTGTGTATTTGGTCGCGGTGCTCGATTGGTTCAGCCGCCGGGTCTTGAGCTGGCGGGTCTCCAACAGCTATCGACGCGGACTTCTGCGTCGAAGCACTCGAGGAAGCCATCAGCCGCTACGGAGCGCCGGAGATCTTCAACACCGACCAGGGCTCGCAATTTACGGCGGCGAGCTTCATCGATGTGCTGCATAGAAACAAAATCCGCATCAGCATGGATGGACGTGGTGCGTGGCGCGACAACGTGTTCGTCGAACGGCTGTGGAAGTCGGTCAAGTACGAAGAGGTCTAGGTGCATGCGTACGACTCCGTCGCTGCGGCCAAGGCCGGCATCCAACGCTATTTTTCCTTTTACAACAACCGGCGTCCGCACACGTCACTTGACCGACAGACTCCCGATCACGTTTACTTCGACTCTCAGCCGCTCGCGGCGGCTGCTTAACCCGCGGAGTTCCACTCATCCCGACCGCGAAATCTGTCTAAATTGCTGGGGCCACCTCTGTCGCCTACCGGCCAAAGAGCTGGCGTACGGCAAGGCGCGTATGCCAGTGCAAAGCAGACGTTCGAAAATACTGGCGCGCGCCAGCTATGGGAATGCAAGCAGATCAGAATTCCTGGGAGCTTCGCTTAGAAGCTCATTGTTGAGCCCCCGCGTTTGATTACCTCATGCATGACGCTCGAGCCTGTGATGACGACACCGTCAATCAGGCTCTCCTGGGTATAGCCACGACTCTTCACGCAAGGTGTGCATGCCCAGAGATTGCCGCCCCTGGCCAGGAAGTCCCGTAGCATGTCGGCCAGCGGGTCGAGGGGTTTGACCTGAGTGGTATCGGCGGCGCCTTTCCTAACGATATCGACGCCGCTGCTCGTAAGGAAGATTGAGACTTTCAGGCCTGCCGTCATGCCCCCGAGCGCGATGACCAGGCCCGCAGACGATAACTCGTGGTCGATACCGTGAGTGATCAGGACCACCAGTTCGCGATTTTCCGTGCCCATTGTTAATCTCCACTAGCGAAATTAGGAATGCTGGCAGGATAAACGAGCTGATAGCTGGGAACCATGGCCAGGTTGCCGAAAGTTTTGACCGAAACGCCGCGGGGCTCGGCCGACTTATTGTCGGATCTGCTGGGAAGCATGCAGCTGTCCGGCACGGTACTATTCAATACCGAGTTTCATGAGCCTTGGGCCGTGACCACCCCCGGGTCAACCCGGCTTGCTCAGGTGTTGCCATTCAAGACCGAGCACATCATTCCCTTTCACGTCGTCGCGGTGGGCGGCTGCTGGCTGGAGATGCCAGGGCACGATCCCGTGTGGCTGCGGGACGGCGATGTTGTCCTGATGCCCTATGGTGCCAGTCATTCGCTGCGCGGTCGCGACGCGGCGGAGCCGGTGCAAATCGCACACCTCATGCCGGACAGACCCTGGCTGGATATCCCGCTGGTCGTGCATGGGGGTACCGGAGATGTAACCGCCCTTGTATGCGGCTTCGTCCAATGCGATGAGCTGCTCTTTCATCCCATCCTGCGGCATCTGCCAGCCCTGGTGCATGTTCGTCCTGATTCGACTGCGGATGATCAATGGCTGGCTGCTACGATCCGCCATACCGCAGCCGAGGCAGGCGGCGGTCGGCCCGGGGCGCGGAGCATGCTGCCGCGCCTCACGGAACTGATGTTCGTCGAAATTCTACGCAAGTACATGCAGGGGCTGTCCGCCAACGAGGCAGGATGGTTCGCAGCTTATAATGACTCGGTGACGGGGGTGGCGTTAAAGCTGTTGCACGGGGAGCCTTTCCGAGAATGGACCGTCGAGGTCTTGGCTCGCCATGTGGGCGTATCGCGAACGGTACTTGCGCAGCGGTTTGCCCGAAGGCTCAAGCAGTCACCGATGAAGTACCTCGCTCAATGGCGCATGCAACTTGCGGCTCAGGCACTCAAGGGCAGCGACGCGCCTGTGAAGGCCATCGCCGATCACGCCGGTTACGAATCCGAAGCGGCATTCAACCGAGCCTTCAGACGGCACTTCGGGCTGCCGCCAGGCGACTGGCGAAGGCGGCAGCGGCCAGAAAGCTCGGAATAGCACTCGCAGAATTGACCGAGGCTGAGCGACAAAGATGACGCGGCTGAGTCATCTGGTGGCGCGTTAGGGACACTCTGATTTACCGAGTCATTCCCGCGCATTGAATGCCTGATGGAATGAGACAGTGCCGTGCGGCCGAGATGAATCGAGCGAGATCGCCTGGAAGTATTGTGGTGGAACATCCGGAAGAATGAGGTTCGGATCGGCCTGGAAGCCAAAGCGGCTGTAGTATTCGGGCTCCCCGACCAGTACACAGCCGGCCGCGCCATGCTCGCGAAGGATCCGCAGAGCTTCGTGCATAAGGAGGGAACCCACGCCACGACGTTGATGTTCAGGCAGTACTGAGATGGGACCGAGCCCGAACCAGCCAGACGCACCATTCGATATGGATACTGGAGACACAGCCACGTGTCCGATCACAGTGCCCTCAGCATCCGCGACGAGTGAGATCGTGAGGAGCCCGGCCTTACGCAATGCGGTGACGATGAACTGTTCGGTGTGACTTGTGTGTGGCGCGTTCATAAACGCGGAGATCGTCACGGCCTTAATTGCCGGAGCATCAGTTGCGGTCTCATTTCTGATCTTGATGTTCATTGGGACTATTCTGCTTCGTCCGTTAAAATGGTACAGGATCGGGCCGTAGGAAGTCGGGAGAGACGATGAAGCAGCAGACACTGACGGGATTCGAGCGGTACGGGAAGACGACGCGACGTGCGCAGTTTCTCTCGGACATGCAAGTAATCGTGCCGTGGGCAGAATTGACTGCGGTGGTTGAGCCGTTTTATCCGAAGAACAGCGAAGCCGGCGGTCGGCCGCCATTGCCGTTGGAGCGGATGCTGCGGGTGTACTTTTTGCAGCTGTGGTTCAATCTGTCGGACCCGGCGGTCGAGGAAGCGTTGTACGAGTCGAACTCGATGCGCAACTTCGCCGGCATCGATCTGGGAGTCGAAGCGGCGCCCGACGAGACGACAGTATGCAAGTTTCGCCATCTGCTGGAGAAGAACAAGCTTGGAAAGAAGCTGCTGACGACCGTGAATGATCACCTGCGGCGCAGCGGCATCAAGATCACGACCGGGACGATCGTCGATGCGACAATTATCGGTGCGCCGAGTTCGACGAAGAACAAAGACGGCAAACGTGATCCCGAGATGCATCAAACCGCGAAAGGAAAACAATGGTACTTCGGGATGAAAGCGCACATCGGAGTCGATAGCCGTACGAAGCTGGTGCACACGGTGCTGGCCTCGGCGGCGAATGTGGCCGATTGTCTCGCGCTGCAGTACTTGCTGCACGGGAAAGAAAGACGAGTCTGGGGTGATCAGGCGTACCGCGGCCAGAAGGCCGCGATCCGCGCCGGGGCGCCCCGAGCGAAGGACTTTACCAACCAGCGTTATCGGTGGGGCAAACGAATTGATGAGTCGGTCAAGGCGACCAATCGGCGCAAGTCCAGCGTGCGCGCCAAAGTTGAGCATGTGTTTGGCGTGATCAAGCGGGTCTTCGGCTTTGAGAAAGTGTGTTACCGAGGCCTGGCGAAGAACCTGCACCGACTGGAGGTCAGCGCAGCGCTGGCGAATCTGTTCTTGTCGCGGAGGAGATTGCTCAATGCGTAGCGAAGGTGTCCGCGAAGGATGCCGAATATGGATTTTCGAGCCGGCAACACGGAGAATTTCCGCGGAAACGCCCGACCAGGCCAACCTCGAACGAAATCCCGGTGATATTCCCGTATTCATACCCAGTTTTTCAGACCTTCCTTAGGTCACGACAACAGCGGAATGTCTTTAAGGCACCATAAAGCGGCCGGTCGCATCCGGCAGCTGTGGGGTCGAGAGCGGCGGTACGGCCCAATCCGTCAATCCGTCGGCAACCGAAACGCGGACACTCGCCATGATGAAATGACGGCCCGGAAGCAGACGCTCAGACCTTACGGTAGAATACGCGGAACCCATCAAGAGCCCTTGAATGGTCGGCCGCTCCGAACCAACAAATCTAGGGACCTAACGCGACGGGGATGACGTGCATTCAGGCTCATGAATACCACCGCCGTAGAAGCTACTGCTAACGGTCCCTCGCGCCTGCGTCGCGAACTCTCGGTGTTGGCGGTGTTAATGCTCACCCTTTCATGTCTCTCACCGGTCTACTCGATCTACGGCACGGGGTCGGACGTCCTGCAACACGCAGGTACCGGTGCGGCGCTTCTATTCCTTGTGGCGCTGGTTGCGGCCTTGATATGGGCGCTCGTCTATTCAGAGTTTGCAGCGGCGTATCCCTACGCGGGCGGCGACTACGTCGGGGTGGGAACGATCCTGGGACTCTGGGGCGGGTTTGCCAGCTTGACCGTTTGGATGGTAACGGGGGCGCCCTTGATGGCCGCGAGCGCAAGGTTCAACGCTATCTACCTCGCGGAGGTGTTTCCAGAGCTACCGCTTGGGCCAACCACATATGCGATTGTGCTGGCCGGTGTTTTGCTGGCGTTGCCGAAGGTCCGCACGAGCGCCATTATCACGGGCATTTTCCTCGCGATTGAGATGCTGGGAGTTATAGCGCTCATCGCAACCGGCTTATGGCACCCGGCGCGGGACCTTGCAGAAGTGCTGCGCGAGCCGCTCATCGTCGATGGCGCCGGCAACCTCGTCCAGGTTTCCATGGGGGCGCTGGCGCTAGGCAGCATCGGCGCGGTCTATGCGACATTAGGGGGCAATCAAGCAATTGTCTTCGGCGAGGAATTGCATGACCCCCACAAGAAAATGGGGCGGGCAATCCTGTTGGCGGCCACCATCGGCGCACTGGCGACCGCGCTTCCCGTCATATGCGTCGTCCTTGGTGCCCACGACTTGCCCATGGTGCTGAAGAGTTCCGCCCCCTCAGGGCCTACTTCACGGCAAAAATTGGACCGGTCGCGAGTCGGGCGATGAGCGGATGCGTCGCACTGGCGATCTTCAATTCCATAATCGCGAGTAACATGTTTTATGCGCGCATCGCATTCAGCGTGGGACGCGACGAAATTTTACCGAGACGCGTCTCATCTTGGCTCGGCACGATTCACTCCGGCACCGGCGTTCCGCACAACGCAACGATCGCGATCGGATTGGCCACTGCGGCCTGCTGCTCCTTTAGTACCCATGCGCTGGTCATCTTCGGTGCGGGCCTATCGACGTTTACGCTCGGCTTGGTCTCGGGGGCGGTGTTCGTCGGAAGGCTGAAAGGGTTGACTGGCCGGCACGGGTATTGGCGCTCACCTCTATTTCCTCTGGTACCGCTGATGGGCATTGCCCTTACGATCGTATTTCTTGCCGCCGGCCTTCAGGACGAGGACGTGGGTCGTCCGAGCGTCCTGCTTCTTGCCTTCTGCGTCGGACTTGCGCTTCTATGGTATCGGTTCGCCCTCAAGCCACGTGGGTGGCGTCCGCGACTCGATTGAATCGAGCACACCTCGCGACCGAGTCTTCGGCCGGGAAGCGGCCAGTCGCCAGCGTCTCAAGCGAGTCGAAAGGGTGAGTTCGCCGTCGATCTGCCCATGAGGCGGCGGGCGGCCACGAGCCGACGGTGACGGTCCCGAATTGATCGCCGCATAGCTGTCGCTCCCCGGCGCACGGTAGACTAACCAAAGGTAGCCCCGCGGAACAGCTAACAGCTCGGAGATTTCCCGAGTATTGCGTACCTATTGGGGAAAGGAATGACGAAAGGATATTTCATCACGCTAATTGCGGTGATCACACTCACCGCCGAGCCCGTGACTGCGGGCATGTTTTCTTCTGGACTGAGTGATGCAGACGCATCCTCAATCAAGCGAATGGGCGTTATCTCGGTCCTCGGCGATACCTTAATGGTTCGATCTATGGGCCTGACGGTCTTCAACAATAA
Organism: uncultured Gammaproteobacteria bacterium; assembly: GCA_963727045.1. GTDB lineage: Bacteria > Pseudomonadota > Gammaproteobacteria > Steroidobacterales > Steroidobacteraceae > Bog-1198. The sequence continues at coordinate 1,031,411 of CAVSES010000001.1, forward strand.
GACATCCAAGGCCACCCTGTCTAACCGCGACCTGGATGTTGTGTTCACCGCGGAAATGAAGACGACAATCGCTGCCAGCGGAAAGGTTGGGGGAGAGGTGGCAATACTAGTCACTCCGTCTTTGGAAACCGAGGCGCTTATCGCGGCTGCGCGCGAACAGGGATTTGATGTCGTTGTAGCGATGCAACCCGCTGAGGATACGCAGTTCCATATGACAGGTCCTGGCCTAACTTTGTTTAGAACTGGCGGCGGCCAAAAATCCTTCACGTGCAATAGCATGCGAATAGTCGTGCTACGGGTAGCAGATGGGAAGCAAATCGCATCCGCTTCTGATTTTCAATGCCCCAGCTTTTCCAACTTACCCTTCTGGCACAACTCATGGGAAGAATTTACGGAAGCTGAAAAGGGAGCTGTGGCTGACGCAATGAAAGTGTTCGTGGAACATCAAATTGATCAAACTCTCAAGAAATTGAAATTGCATGCGTCATAGCTGCAACACGGACCGATCGCGGGCCACAGCTTCGGCGCCGTGAGGCGGACATTGACCACGGACCGGAAGGGGTCGATATGGCGTTCCCCAGCATCTCGAAGCCTACCGGCAGTACGGGCGGCATTAGAAAGATCACGCGTCGCGTGAGGTCCAGAGGCGTGGGCGAACCAGCCTCGCCGCTGTCACGAGAGGTTCAATCAGCAGCGCAAGAGCATTCGGGTGCGGGTTCCGGTCATGAACCTCATCCACGCTGAGGCCCAGCAACAATTCTTCCAGATGTCGCGGGACGTATAGAGTGCCGAACAGATAATCCCATACCGAGAGAAGCGATCCCAGGTTCTTGTCCCGATGATGCGGTAACGCGCTGTGATGGATCTGATGCATGCAGGGGCTGTAGAAAAAGTGGCTCAGGACCGTGCCATAAGAGATCCAGACGTGGGAATGGCGAAAGTAATATGTCACTTGCAGCGCGAGCCTCGTTGGAACAACGATGGTCATCGCGGCGCCCGTTGCCTTCATTCCGCAGAGGTACAGCAAAAAACCCGAGAGTATTCCGCTGCCCGGGCCCGTAATGATCGCTTCGATGATTGTTTCCAGCGGGTGAAAACGCCAGCGGGTAACGGGAGTCAAGACTTCGGCGGAATGATGCGCCCGGTGCAGGCGCCAGAACAGGGGAATCTTGTGGAACAGATAGTGTTGTACGTACTGCATCAGATCGACTGCGAGAAACAAAATCAAGAATTGCAGGACGATTGACCCCCGGGAATTTTCCACGATTGCAATCCGAACGCCAAGAATCGCGGATAATGACGCTTGAATCGAATTGCCGACGAAGAATTGGGCCGCCCATCCTGATGCGGAAACCAGAAAGGCGCTGCCGATCGTCAGGGGCAAAATCCAATAATCTATTTTTGCTGAACGGTGACCATACAGGGCCGCGGGAACCAAGTACCGGAACAAGCCGCGCGGAGAACGGTCGCTTCGATTTCGCGGCAGCCGCCAGAAAATGAATAGGCCGATGACAAGAAAACCGGTGCCTGATACCTGCAGCGATCCCTTGCTTAACATTGCTTTGACCATCAGGGCGACCGTTTGCTCCATGCTCGCAGAGTATGCCCGTGTTGGAGGCAATTCTGCGATGAGATTCGCAAATTGTGGCGAGCGGCAGTGGATCAAATAATCGTATGGCAGCGCATGCACGGCTGCCGGGATAGGGGTTCACTTCCTCAGAATTGAGTCAACTTTGTGTGGTTGATCCTGAGGTATGCCATGTCTCTTCTTGAAACCGGCGACAAGCGCCGCCCGCCGTTCGCGCGACATGAATTTCCAATCGATTACATGCCACACAAGAATAATTAAACAGACAACGACGAATGCATCCGTCGCCTCCGGCTCTTAATGATGCGCTAGAACCAGAAGAAGCGCGGCGCAAGTCCCGACTGTAATTGCTTTCCAACTCATAATGAGTGCATTCCTTTACACGGCTTCCACGATGAGCGTTTGTATCATAAAGGATTGGGTTACGCCGCCGCAAAGCCGACATTGGGTACGGGCGACAAGGGGTCGATGGCGGAAATACGGTACCAGCCGCCGGGACGAAAGTCGGCAACCGCCCAACTCCGGCCACTGGCGCATCAAGATTGCGATCCAGTTAGCCGACGTTCACGGCCTAAGTTACCATGTGACAAATCGAGGTCAAAGCGAGAGAAGAATGTACGGCATGAGCCTCTACTATCGCAGACTAATCAGTAACTAGACGCCATGTCAGGTCGGTTTGCTTGCATTGCGTTGGCAACGCCATGCCGTCTTTCAGCGACAGAAGTGACTGAATCAGCCGTCCTCAAGGAGACAGTCGGGACAGTCTGTTGCGTTTTTGCGATAAGCTTCGGTCCGACGAATTCCCAAAGGGATTTTGCGTGAACCCGAGCGAGCACGGAACGATTTGCAGTTGCGGCGTGAATTCGCCGCATGCGGTGGAATACAATCAGATGATTACAGGGTGTGTGGAAAGCAAATCTCCCCACACGCGCTTCTGCGACCGTGGCTTCACACCTGCCAACGCGTCATCAGCTCTCATGACCTTCACTTCGGTCCGCAGACCGTACAAACGCTATACTCACGCACACTGTGGCGGGAACGTCATACCCAAGACATGCGAGGGACTCATGACAAATGCAAGGAACACAGTCGTCTGCTCGGGGGCGAAGAAAGTGTCACGACGATTCGAGAGGGCGCTCCTACTCATGCTCATGATGAATGCAGCAGCCGCAGGGGCGGGCACGAACGGTGGGCCAGCCATCACCGGGAGCTGTGCGCCCCAGGATGCGAGAAGCGGTCAACTCGTCGCGAACTTCAAAGCCTTTGTCGGGAAGACGGATATGGGAGGTACAGTGGAAAAAACTACGATGGGACTGGCGACTGTCACTCCGTCGCAGGTCGTGCTGGTGACGGACAACGCGATATGCACGAAGGCGGCAGCGGCCTTCGACACCAAGCAACTCGAAAAGCGCTCGAGTTACACGCTATATGTCGTGACCCTTGGATCGTCCTACGGCGTGGAGGACACAAGGATGCTGCAGGCCGGTTTCGAAACCGCGTATGTATTCGACAGTAACTGGAAGTACATAGGCGTCAGACAAATCCATAGCTGAAACTGGATTCACGATTACGAGAAACCTTCACCCAATAGGGTTAGCCGCCGATGACGATCCATTTCAACACACCGCCCGTACACGGCGGCATTTGCGCGAAGCGCACAAATCTGGCCGAGTTGCAGGCCCTTGTCGCCGCGCTGGTTGCTGCAACGCTGGGCCTGCATAGCGGGTTGTCGCCGGCGGCGGAATCGGCTGGACCGCCTGCGATGGCGCCGATGGCAGCACCCCCAGCGGGCGCGTACAAACTTGACAAATCCCACGCCAGCTTGGTGCTGCGCGCCAGTCACATGGGTTTCTCCACCTACACGACGCGCTTTAGCCGCTTCGATGCGGACTTGACGTTGGACCCTCGTAGTCTATCCGCCTCCAAGGTGGTGACGACCATCGACGCTTCATCATTCGAAATGGACGCTGCGCCGCAGATGTGTCTCGACATCATGAAGGGACCGCAGATGCTCGACACCGCGAAGTTTCCACAGATCGTATTCAAGTCTGAAGAGATCCGGATGACAGGGGCGAAGTCGATGGAGATATCCGGCACTCTCACGCTGCATGGCGTCACGCGGCCGACGGTGCTCGTGGCGACCTATAACGGTGGGTATGCAGGCATGCCGAACATGGATCCGCAGGCGCGCGTAGGTTTTTCCGCGCGCGGTTCGTTCAAGCGCTCGGATTTTGGCATCGCGTATGGCGTGCCTGCTCCGGGAACGACGATGGGCGTTGGTGACTTGATCGATTTCTCGATCGAAGCGGAGTTCACCGGACCGCCGCTGGCAGCGCCGGCAGGTCAGACGCATTGAGGGGATTCCCCGTACAACGAATCCTTTTCCTAAGCAGTCGTCGGTGGACGACCGCTCGGGGGTCGATCACGGTCCAGCTTGGGTGTATTTGGGCGGAATATGTCTCTTCCCGGCTCGAGATTTTGGTAACGCTGCTGAAATCGCGCAGCGTCGGAGAACGCCCGAAAGGGCGGATCCGAGCGCACGCGAGAGGGTGAGGCGCATCGCCGAATAACCCGGAGCGTCGTCGAGGTTGGAGTCACGCCTCGAAGTCGCCGTGCCGGGCGAGGGCAGGGATAGCACGAACAGCACGGCCAACAAACAAGTTACTTCATCGCCACGATCTCCGCTTGTACTACCTGTGGAAATCTCGCGGGCAACGGGACTTCCGACGCGGCGTAGTTGCCGCCAGCCATGAACAACTCCATCACGGAGTTCCAGCGGTCGCGCCAGGCTGAGGCATAGTTGCGGAACTTGTCCGCTTCCGGGGTAAATGCGGGTGTCTTGGCGTGCGGTGCGTAGGCTTTGATCAGCGTGACAATCGCTGTATTGTTCTCTGCGAGTGCATCGAGCTTTTGCTTCATGTCAGCATGCTTGGCCACTCCATCGCGGCGGATCTTGGCGAGATAGGACTCTAGGATCCCGGATTCCTTCTCGGTGAAGGGCTCGGAGTTGAGTTCTCGTGTGAGCGCCTGATTCTCTTCCAAGAATATTGCGATCGGCTGCAGCTCGCCGACGAGAATTTGCGCACGCGACGCGTCGAGAGCCTCATTGTGGCGATAACAGATCCCCACGGTGATCAGCGCCGCGATCAGAACGATCATGAGCAGAAACGATAGCGCCTTGTTATTCATTCGGCTGGTGCGCGGCGCTCATTATCAGCGCCGCCAGTCACAGTCATTTTTTCGGAGTCCTAAGTCAAGATGTTTTTACAATCTTTCTTCATCATCGAGCAAAACGCACCGCGCGCGCCGGGAGGGGAAATGGCTTCTGAAATTCGCTGGTTAAGCCGAAGTTGAAGTTCGTGATCCATACATTGAGCGAGGAATCAGCGGCGGTCGTGGAGGACCAGAATTCGTTCCCCGCGTTCAGCCCGAAGACCTGGGTTGGCCCGAAGACCGGATCGATGCAGACCGCGCCGGATCCACAATTCGGTACGTTAGTGTCGATGATCGATCGGAGCTCCGGAATGTTGGGCACCCGCCAGTCGCAATGATTTGCAAAACACGTCGAGCCGCCGTTGGGACTGACGTCCGAATTGAGGAGGGACAGGAAAATCGTGAACAGCGTTCCGTCGGAAGCGGAGCCGGTGGTGCTCCAGGTGTAAGTATTGGTGACATCGTGTACGTCCCCGGTTCCCGCTACGGACTTCAGCTCCCACATCAAGCCGGTCTGATTGTCAGTCAATGTGCCGTCGCCGTTGACATTGAACCGCGGCTGACAAACCAGCGCTCCCTGACTTAGCATTAGAAAAGTGGTTGGCGCGGTACAGACCGGAACCCCCGTGCCATTTGAGCCGTTGGCACCGGCTGGGCCTTGAGGGCCTGGAACTCCGGCCGGACCTTGCGCACCTGTTGCGCCTTGCGATCCTGCTGCGCCCGTTGGGCCGGGCGCGCCCTGCGCTCCGGTCGCTCCCGTCCCTCCGGGGGGGCCCATCGGCCCTGGTCCACCTTGCGGGCCGACAGGACCTGCGGGTCCTGGCGCCCCGGCAGCTCCCACTGATCCTTGCGCACCAGGAGGACCAGCCGGACCCGGCGCACCATTCGCACCAATGTCGACCGCAAAGATTGTTGGAAATTGATTTTTGAATGTTACCGACAGAAAGTATGTACCCGGCGTGAAACTCGAGGGCGGGCTGGTCGTGGGAAAATCCGCGACAATCTGCTTGCTCGCAGAACTCATCGTCGGGAAGGTGATGGAATCCAGCGTGACGGTCGGAGAACTGCCGAAGTTCTGGCCGCTGATCGTTACGGTCTTATGGGTGTAATCCACGGTCGCGCTGATGACAATCGGCAGACCGGCTGCCTGCGCTTTGGGCCCTATGAGTCCAGTCAAAGCTAATGTGCTGAGAAGCAATGCAAAGATTTTAGTCATCGACGTTCTCCCCGTTCTTGTCGTCCATACCCATAGTCCTGCCTAGCTAAACCGCAATTTCGAGCCAATCCCGCCAGGCGCTACGCGAAAGAGGGCTGGAGTCGAATTAGGGCTAATGGGTCACCAGACATAAGTTGGGGTTGTTCGGGACTGCGGAGAGGCGGGGACGACCGCGGGCTAGGTGCTGCGGCACCTATAAAAGAGGTCTGCAAGGCGCGGAGGTCGAAGATTTCCTCGGCGTCGTGCCAACTCGAACGATGCCACGATGGCGCCGTGATTCGGCTCGAAGTGCACCAAGCCTTCGGCGTGCAGGGTCCGGGCTCGTTGCCTGGCGGTGCCGGTAAAGCACCGAATTCAAGACTCATCGAGTACTCCTCACGGCGCAGGAGATCGCGGAACTGCGTCTGCTAGCGGAACAACAGATGCGCGAATCCACCAGCCGTCGAGGCGCGTACCTGACCCGCATCGGCGAGTTGAATGACCGCTTTCACCGGCTGATCCAGCAGGCCTCGAACAGCCGGCGTCTGACCAAGGCGCTGTCCGGCATCCTGGAGGCGCCGTTGATCCTGCGCACTTTCAGCGAGTACACGGCCGGCGAGCTGCGCCGCAGCGCCGATCAACACCTGGAGCTCGTGCAGGCGCCGGAGGCCCGTGATCCCGATTGGGCCCACAGCATCATGCAAGCACACATCATGACGGGTAGGGCGACTTACCTTCGAAGCCGGGGAAAGGAATGAGCGAGTCTTTGGAAGCGAACTATGCGCGCGGCGGGTTTGGTCAACGCCTGACGCCCGGCCGCGCGCCCGCCTTGCTGCTGATCGCTTTCGTGGAGGCGTACCTCGCGCCTGCCTCGCCGCTGTATGCGGGAGCGGAGCCGGCTCGAGCGGCGGCAGTGCGGCTGCGGCAGGCGGCGCGCGTCGTGGCCATACCCATCATGCACACGAACATCGAGTACCAGCCAGGCGGGCGAAACGGTGGCATCCTCTATCGAAAGCTGCCGGTATTGCAGTGTTTCGACCGGGGGATGGGTCCAGACTGGGCCGCATTTACCCGTGGTCTCGAACCGGCGGCGGGCGAAACGGTGGTGTCCAAGCAATATGCCAGCGCATTTTTCGGCACGACCCTGGCGTTCACTTTCGCGTCCTTGGGCATCGACACGGTCATCCTCGCCGGGCTGTCAACCAGCGGCTGTGTGCGCGCGAGCGCGGTCGACTGCTGTCAGCATGGCTTCATTCCGCTGGTAGTGCGCGAGGCCGTCGGCGACCGGGCGCGCGAGCCGCATGAGGCGAACTTGTTCGACCTGCAGGCAAAGCATGCCCAGGTGGTATCGCTCGATGACGTGCTCGCGTATCTGGCGGCGGCCGAGAGCGTGCGTTAAATCCGACAATGGCGTCCTCAGGCGCCGCTTGACGCTCCCGTGAGAATGATGCGTCGCGTCACACCGTCCGAGCGATCGGTGGCGCGCTACTGTGGACCCCGATTCCCATAGTGCAAATTGCTGGATAATTCGCCGGAGATGAAATGCGACGAAGCAAATTCATTGCCTGGGCAAGTACATCCCCAAGATTAGTCATTAACCAGCGATTTCCGCCGTGAAGGTTTCATATCGCCCGGTTGGATTGACAGCATCGCTCCGTTGGGCCCGATGTAAATCTGTCACTTGCTGCCGAAAGGGAGTAGAAATGTCAATTGATGGGGTGGCGAGCAAGGATGCTGCCCTACGATGACGAACGTCGGTCTTGATCGTCGGAAGCGTGCATTGAAGTGGTCACCCGCTATTCTCAAAATAAACGCCGCCTTCTGAAGATGAAACCCCTATACAGAGCGAACCTATGGCTGGCTATCGTTCCAATGCTGATTGCGGTCGCGATGTTAATTGCCCTTGCGGCCGCCAGCATGTATGCGCTTTCGGGTGTACGAGCATACGTGGGAGGAGAAAGTCTGTGGTCGAAGGCTCAAACGGATGCCATCTACCATCTGGTGCGTTATGCGCGCTCCGCTGATGCGTCGGACTATCGAAAATACCAGGTAGCAATTGCTGTCCCCTTGGGTGATAGACAGGCGCGAGAAGCACTCGATCGTCTTGACGCACCCGTAGACTACGAAGCCGCGCGACGAGGTTTCCTGCAAGGCAGGAATGACGCCACCGACATAGACTCGATGTGTGCAATATTTGTGCACTTCCGACATCTCACTTACATCGCCAATGCCATCGATATCTGGTCGCAAGGCGACCGCTTGATTGAACGCATAATCTCGAATGGGGCAGCGCTACAGGCCGCAGTCGAAGGATCCAGAGATTCCGCGCGAATCGACTACATTGTCGCTCAATTGCAGTCGCTGAACGAGCAATTGCGTCCGATTGAAGATGCCTTCTCCTATACGCTCGGGCAAGCCTCCCGGTGGGCAACACGTCTGCTCACAATCCTGATGACGATTCTGGGAGGGGTGATGGTCGCAGGAGCCGGCCTTATCTACGGACGGGAGCTCAGCCGGACCTTGACTGCCGAAGCGGCGCTTCGCGAGAGCCAGGATGTGCTGTCGCTCGCCATGCGGTGCGGGCGTATGGGCGCGTGGGTTCGTGATCTCGCGAGGAATGAGGTCTGGCGGAGTCGTGAGCTCGAGGAGCTTTTCGAACTTCCGGCCGGCGGGTTTGCTGGCACGGAAGCGGAATTTTTTGACTTCGTGCATGAGGAGGACCGCGCGCAAATCGCAAAGGCGGTGGACACGGCAGTTGCTGCCGGGACTGATTACGCAGTTGAGTTCCGCTTCCGCAATGGTCCAGGAGCCTGGCGATGGATGGATGGCCGCGGACGCGCGATCTATGACCGGGACGGTCGCGCGACCCGGTTGTTCGGCATCGATATCGATATTACGGAACGCAAGCAGGCCGTTGAGCAGTTCCGTCTGGCGATTGAAGCTGCGCCGACGGGGATGCTCATGATTGACTGCGTGGGGAAGATTGTGCTGGTGAACGCTCAGGTCGAAAAGCTGTTCGGTTACTCACGCAAGGAACTGCTGGACCAGCAAATCGAGATGCTGGTGCCCGAGCGCTTCCGCGCGCATCACCCCAACTTCCGGAAGGCGTTCTTCCGCGACCCGAAGACGCGCGCCATGGGCAGCGGGGGGGAGCTTTACGGCCTTCGCAAAGATGGCACCGAGATGCCCGTCGAAATCGGACTCAATCCGATGCAGACGCCCACGGGCGAGTTCGTCGTCGCTTCTATCGTCGATATCACGGAACGCAAACGCGCAACGGAGCATTTTCGGCTGGTACTTGAGGCGGCACCGACTGGCATGCTCATGATGGACGAAGCGGGCACGATCGTCCTCGTGAACGCGCAGATCGAGAAGCTATTCGGCTATCCCCGTGCCGAGTTGCACGGACGGCAAATCGAAATGCTGGTGCCGGACCGCTTCCGCATGCATCACCCAGGTCTCAGACAGGGGTTCTTCAGCGCGCCGAGGGCTCGGCTAATGGGATCGGGCAGGGATCTTTACGGTCTTCGAAAAGATGGCTCCGAAGTGCCTGTCGAAATAGGACTCAACCCGCTACGCACGTCGGCGGGAATGTTCGTCTTGAGTTCCATCGTTGATCTGTCGCAGCGGCGAGAAATGGATAGATTGAGAACCGACTTTGTGTCGACGGTCAGCCACGAACTGCGGACCCCCCTGACTTCTATCAGCGGCTCTTTGGGATTACTTCAATCGGGTGCCTTGGGTGTGCTTCCGGACAAGGCGGCTGCGATGGTTCAGATCGCGCATCGGAACAGCGGACGCTTGGTCCGATTAATCAACGATATTCTCGACATCGGTAAACTCGAAGCCCACCAGTTAGCACTCCAAATGGTGAGCGTACCGTTGGCGGAGTTGCTTCAACAATCGGTCGAAGCGAATGCGAGCTATGCGGACAAGTACGGGGTACGGTTTCTGCTGGAGGCCGCGTCTGGTGGCGACCGGGTAATAATTGACCCCGATCGGTTGATGCAAGTCATCGCGAATCTCCTATCGAACGCGGCCAAGTTTTCGCCGTCAGGCGCTGACGTGCACATTCGCCTCCGACCCGGACCAACAGCCATCCGCATCGAAGTGGAAGATTCAGGTTCCGGCATTTCGGAAGCGTTTAGAGACCGCATATTTGAGAAATTTGCACAAGCCGACGCTTCCACAACACGCCGCTTCGAAGGAAGCGGTCTTGGACTCAGTATCGCGCGCAAGCTGATAGAGGCCATGGGCGGAACCATTGGATTCAGCACGGTAGTCGGCCAGGGAACAATTTTCTATCTGGACTTGCCGCGAATCAATGACGGGTCGATGGCCATCGAAGACCAGACGCTGTCTGAGAGCGCCGCCCAGTGACGAGTTCCCACGCCTTGGAGCGCAACCGCAGTCAGTACGACCCCCGTCTAGGCGCACTTCCATATAGGCGCAATCACCTGCCCGTGATTGGAACCTAGGAAATCACCGACATTCGCTACGTCGAGCCACACCGGATCGAGCGTGACGAATCGATCCGCATAGTTATCTTCAAGATGGCGTTGAGGACAGGCTGGGATTGTCCGCGCGCAGAAGTGATGATGTCGTTCCGCAGGGCCGAGGACGCGATCTATATCGCGCAACTCGTTGGGCGCATCGTGTGCGTATTCCACTGATCGTGAACGCGGTTTCCACACGATGGTGAACACGGGTGTGGAGCGGTTGACTGGACTCGACGTTTTACTCAGGTGTTCACGATGGGTCAAGGTCGGCCGTCAGGGCGACGTTTTTGATCCGGCTCATGCGGTCACCGGCGATGGGGGTTTTCGCATCGAGTCGCCGGGCACTTTCAACTCGATCCGATGGCTCTGATGAACTAGGCGGTCCAAGATGGCGTCGGCCAGCGTTGGCTCGCCGAGGTACGCATGCCAGGTATCCACGGGTAATTGACTGGCGATGAGCGTCGAGCCGGCATTGACGCGGTCATCGAGGATTTCCAAGAGGTCGGCCCGATCCTGAGTCGAGAAGGCGGTGAGACCCCAGTCGTCAAGGACGATCAGCGACGCCTTGGCGATCATCTTCAGGAACTTGATGTAGCTGCCGTCGCCGTGCGCGATGCGCAGCTCCTCGACGAGCCGGGGAACGCGCCAGTACAGCACCGAAGTGCCCTGGCGGCAGGCCTGCTGCGCAAGCGCACACGCGAGCCAGGTCTTCCCGGCGCCCGTTGCACCGGTGATGAGCAGATTCTGGTGGCGCTGGATCCATTCGCCGCCGGCGAGAGCGGCGATCTGTCGCTTGTCGAGGCCGCGGGCGGCCTTGTAGTTGATGTCTTCGATGCAGGCCGCAGCGACTTTGAGCCGAGCGCCGCGTCGGCAGCACGTATTGCCTTGGAATTGCAAAAAGTGGCGGGCAGGCTTGGTTTGTCACACGCGTGCAGGTAGTGCCGCGGACTGACCTGTGCATTGTGGGGCTTGTGTATCAATGAGATTTGCCACCGAATTCTGTATTTCATCAAGCAAGCATAACAACGCGACTTCCAAAAATCGGAGAGCAATTGACGATTTGCGGTTTTAGGGCGAGTAGTCCGCGGTTTGAGTCGAAGGGGAATGGGTGCTTGGACTTAGCCGCTGAAATGATCATCTGTTCCGGCCTTGTGACTGAGCGGTACCCAACCGCGTTAGGTCGTGATCGCGTGGGCGCTCCGTGGCCGTGCATTGAGGTCGACTGTCCATCTTGGGGCGGCATGAGCGGCGGCCCCGTGTTTGACCAGAAAGGGTTCATGGTTGGATTGATCTGTCGAGGGCTGGACGCGTCGGATGAGCCGTCTCCCATGCTCACCTCTTTGTTGTGGCCGGCTCTTACGCTCGACTTCGCGGGTGGCTGGCCTCCCAGTTTACGAAGCAACGGGGTTTCGCTTTTGAACTCAAAGAATTGCAAAGTCGAGGGCGCGGAGGCTATCCGAGTCTCTGAGTCGTCAGAGGGTGGGCTCGAAACTAAATATGTGCCCTGGTGAGCGGGCGTGACGGCCAGCGACTAAGCCGCGTTTTCCAAGGGCAGCATGCGCTAAGATTCAGCGCGCCGGCCAGCGAGATCTCGCCGGCCTTTTCAGGGAGGAGGTAACAATAATGAACATACCGCCCGTCGATACCGGATGGCTCGGCGCGCGATATCACTCCTAGCCGGTACGCGATGCAGATTTTTATAGACGAATCCGGAACCTTCGCACTTGCTGGGCAGGGTTCTACGATTGGAGCAGTCGGTGCGTTAGTGGTGACTGACGGGCAGTTTCCCACCTTGGAGCGCAGATACGCGAAGCTACGCTCTCAACTGCCAACGCATAATGGCGAAGTAAAGGGTCGCTTACTGGATGAAACGAGCGTTGCGCGGGTGGTAGATCTAGCGCGACGTTGTGGGCTCATTTTCGAGATCACCGTCCTCGACATGGCCCAAAACAGCGCGGACAATATCCGCGCTCATCGCTTGGCTCAATGCGAGGGGCTTACAAAGAATCTCACCGCCGCCCACAACGCTCGGCTGGTTGCCGATATATGGGCTCTTCGAAGAAAGCTTGAACAACTGCCGTTGCAGCTTTATGCGCAATCGACGGCAATGTTCGATCTCGTATGGAGGACCTTCAAACATGCGGCGGCTTACTACAGCCAGCGAGAGCCGAAGGCACTGGCAAGTTTCCGATGGGTGGTGGACGCGAAAGAGCCGAGAGGCAGGACAGAGTATGAGGATTGGTGGTCCAAGGTGGTGAGGCCATTTTTGCAGGCGATATCAATTCGCGATCCGTTTCCTGAACTAGAGGATGGCGACTACTCGCATTTTGTTGGAAAGCTCATGACCGTTCCGGAGGAGGTGATGAAGCAATTCCCGCACACTCTTGGACATCAAGCGTTTTCGATCAATTCAGCGTTTGCCATTGAGTTCTCGCCTGCAACCGGTTGCGGCCTTGAGATTGTCGACGCTCTGACAAATGCGGTTCGCCGTGCCCTTACAGGTCGTCTGGGCCTGCAAGGCTGGAGAGATATTTCGCGATTGATGATTCACCGACATCCGCCGTATATCCAACCGATGGATTTCGCAGACAGCAGCCGCGCCCCGCCTGCCGGTATCGCCGCAGTGCTTCTACAACTGAGCACGGGCGGACGATCCATGCTTACCAAAGAATCTTGGTCTAAGGTCTGATGCGGCGCCAGCGTTTTCGAGAAACCAATTACATAGGGAGGCACACGGGCATTGTTAGCGCCCACATATCATTGGCGAGGTCGATCACATTCAAGACTCTCACTCGGGCGAGACTCGGGTTAGTTCTCAGTAGCGCTGACGTCGTGTAATAATTCTGTGGGAATACGTGGGTAGCCGGCAACGCACTCTGTGTGAAAGGAATCAAATGGACACTCGTCTTGCGCTCAGGCGGTCAATCTCAGAAGGCCTAGCATCTTGGTTAGCATTCGAATATCACTGTGGCCGAGATGGACTGTTCAGCGAGCGCTATTTGGCATTGCCAATGGCGCAGCTCCTCTCAAAGAACACGGCTGGCACAGTCATCGCCGAGCACAATCACCCGGTATTGAGCATCGACGGGGCTGACGGTCGATCCCCGCAATTGGATTTCATCATTCGAGAGAATGAGAAGGTTACGCTCGCAGTGGAAACCAAATGGGCGCGTCCGGGGATTTCAATTCGGGATGTGATCTGGGATTGCGTTCGTCTTGAACTGGCGGCATACCATTACAGCTGCGAAGCAATATTCGTCCTCGCGGGCGCGCGTGCGAAAGTTGACCACCTTCTGGCATCCCCGTCGTTCAACCCGACAAATCGTCGGGGCAAGCCGTCCCAGGTCTTAGGTCTGAACGGAATGGGCCGATATTCGGTCAACATCCAGTCGCCGAAGTGGGCGTTCGGAAAAGCGCTGCACAGGCAGCTCAATGTCTATCCACATGTGGCCTACCCGCGCTCGTTCGTATGCGGTCAAGGAACGCAAGTACCCAAGGCAGCTTCTGCAAACACCTATACCGCCGCTGTCTGGCATATTCAGCCGGAGGCTAGAGGAAAGCGTTTCACGATTCGTGTGACGGGAAGATTGGTTGACTGAAAGTGCGTTTTTGGTCGATAGCACAACCAGGTTCGCTCTGGCTTGTTACGAAGTAGGCCCTTGGAGAGTGCCTTGAAGGACCCGTCAACAACTTGCGGCCAGGATTCAATTAATGCAGCACGGAGTCAGGTGAGCATGGAGGTGGAAGATCGTCTGGCCAGCCACCGCGCCGCAGTTGACGCCGAGGTTGTAGCCATCAGGTCGGTGGCCATTCTCGATGATTGTTTTTTGCGGCGTCGAGTGCTTTGAGGAGCGCGGTGCGTTCTTTGGCGCTGGCGTCGAACCAGGCCGGAATGTGGGGGTGGGGTATTATACATTCTCTTCGTGATCGATCTGGCCACACGCCGCGTCGTCATCGCCGGCATCACGACGAACCCAAATGAGGTGTGGATGTTGCAGATGGCGCGCAATCTGACGGATGCGGAGAGCGGAATGCTCCGCGGAACGCGGCATTTGATCGTCGATCGAGATACAAAATACTCGAAAGCATTCCGGACGTTTCTCGCCCGCGAGGGCGTAGAGGTTATCCGGCCGCCGCGGTCGCCTAACTTGAACGCATTCGCAGAACGGTTCGTCAGATCCGTAAAGAGCGAATGCCTATCGAAACTGATACCGATCGGTGTTCCGATGCTGCGCCGTGCGATGCACGAATACATGGAGCATTATCATCGCGAGCGCAATCATCAAGGCCTCGCCAACGAATTGATCGTACCGCTCCGCGTTCCATCGTCAAGGTTCGAGCCCGTCGGTCGCCGTACTCGCCTCGGTGGAATGCTGAGCTACTACGAACGAGCGGCGGCGTGAATGCGTTGGAGTTCTTGAACAAGACGGGAGGATGCCGATTCAAACAATGACGCCTAACAACCGTCAAGCGACGACCGCTATTGCCCCGGATACGAGTTCCTTTTATCTCGTGCCAGGAATGTGACCAACTGAATTTGAGTGTGGCGGGATTGTGCCTTGGGGTGCCTGGGAGGAGGGGTAGCAAGCGCTGCCCCCCTATAAACTCCGTCAGTGGCTAAAAATCGGTGTGTCGGGGGTCCCTAAAGGCCGAATAGTGGCGGGAAAGGAATTATCGTCTCATCATCATCAATTCGACACTGAGAGGTTCAACAAAGCGTCCCCCCCCGCTACTTAAGGCGAGCGCTCTGAGCGATTGTAGGAACAGCGCAAATCACGCCCATGATTTGAACCTACGGAACTCGCACGACCTAGCGTGGCTTTGCGCGCTTGCGCGCCATAGCCGGCACCAACTACCTGTGGTAACGACATAAAGTGAGACGGGGATCTCATTACGGCATGGCCCGTTACCGAAAAGCACAAAAGGGTTACTGAAAATTGCGGTCACCGACAAGGCGGATTGCAGCGCTCAGGCACTTTTAATGCGATTTACCATAATATACATTATGCGAAGTACAGAAAATGATCCTGGTTCAAGTAATACCGCCTAAGTAATTGATATTACGTTGCCTGCTGTGTCGTTCGCTACCGTGACGTTCGCCATTTTCGAAATGGTCACGATGTCGTTACCACGCCAGCTTCAGCACAATGGCCATGCCGATCAGCACAACGGTCGCACCGATACCCGCTGGCATGGCCCCCAACTGGGAAGCGATAAATACCGAAGCCGTGTGCACCTTCGACCCCCGGTGACTTCAGGACGGACTTTCGGAGTCTGGACAATCACGCAGGGTAAATTGGTTGTGCAATTGCAGTCGGCCATGATCCACGTACCTCCATGTGTTGGTGCTGTCCTTAACCGAATCTGCCGCATCGCGCGGTTGCCGCAATCTCCGACGTTAATTCCCCGGCCGGTCGCGTCGAGGCGGCAGCGTCGGTGTGCCAATCTCAGCCGAGTGACCTCGATACCAATAGACCGTCCCCTTTTGGAATTTGGTCATGAGCCCGAAGCCGTCGGGGGTGGGTACTTCATCGGTGATGGGATAACCAAAACGCTGCACGCCGCCCTCGCGCAGAAATTTCGCACGAATCTCGCCGATCACGTAGTGGGCGCCCGTCTCCTGGGACGCGAAGATGGAAGCCTCGATCGGCTGCGCGGGCTCATGCGCCATGCCGGGTCTGCACATCGGCTCTTCGATCTTGGCTGTCGGTGGCGCGCTGACGCGGCCATATCCTCCCCCTGAAATCCGCGAGCGATAATCTCGGCGAATGCCCCTTTCTCCGTCGCGCATGAGGTTATCGACAGGGGCACCAAGGATGCCCGCTTCACCCCCCATGTTGAGCCATTTGCGCTCGAGCGCTGCCTTGAGCGGCAGCCCGTGCAGCCAGCGCCCCTTCTTGCCTCCCTTCGCTTCCAGACCATAGACTTGAAACAGATTGAAGCTTGGGAGCACGACGCGGCCATCTGCGATCGTTGGTGCCGTGAATTTCGCGAACGCCGCCGGGTCATTGCCGTTGTTCCAGAGTTCCTTCAGGGTGCTGCCGTCATGGGCGTACAAAATGGCGGGCGTCGGCGGACCGTACATGCTGTTGGCCTGCTGCACGACCGTCCACACGATGCCGTTGCGGTGCCCGTTCGCCGACACTGAACTGAACCCGCCAGGCATCCCGTCTGCGCCGGGTCGCACGGTGGCCACATTGACGGGTGTCTGATTGACGACGCCAGAGGCAAGGTCATAGTCAAAAGACTTCAAATAGTCCTTCTCGGGCATCTTGTAGATGAGCGCATGCGTCGGCGAATGCTGCCAAAGGACGGGGCCCGTATGGATGTTGGGCCCGAAGGATTCACCGTTCTGATAATCGTTCGGGTCGATGTAGCAACTCAAGCCCACGTCGGCCACGCCATACACGGAGGCGGGCGGACAGGCTGTCGAATAGACGGCCGGTGAGTTGTACGGATACGCCCCAGGTCCATAGTGAAACGTATTGAAGAACGCCTGAAAACTGAGGGGCGAGGTCGCAAGGTTGCTCTGCGACAGCACGAAAAGCCGGCCGTCCTTGCCCCCACCGACGAGCATGCCGTTGGGCAGCAGCATCGGACCCCCGGATCCCAAGTCCGTGTCCCCGTTTTTATAGCTGAGCGCATCGGGGGGTTGATATTGCGACGCCAAGGTTAACGAAGTGCCGTCGCCCATGAGTTTGACGAACGAGTCACCGAGCGGCGCCAGGCTCGGACCCGTGTCGTTGCCAGTTTGATAAAAGATCGAGCCATCGTCGGTGCCTGCGAGGCCGTTCCCGGATGCCCAGACACCCATACCACCGTCGACATAGGACTGAGAATTCGTGAAGATCCCTGCCGGCGCAAAATCGGCTGCGCGGTAGCCGATGATCCATCCGCGATAAGGATCCGAGGGACAGTAATGGTCACACGAGTACGTGGCGTAGCCGAGATAGACCGTACCCTTCTGCAGCAGCAATCCGGGGCGCTGACGTTGGCAGATGTCGTTGAATGCAAAATTGTTGATGGGGTCTGTCCCACCCACTTGGACGCTGCGCAACACCGTGCCGGTCGTCATGTCGAGCGCCTCCAGGTAGTCGTGCCACGTGCCTGGCGCGCGGTCATCCTGATGGCGTGCGACCACATAGAGGGTGGAGGCGCTGACGTCGATGACCGGGGTGCTCGTGATGCCGACGATTTGCGGATCGGTTTCATCGCAGATGCCCCCGACTTGCCCGCTGCCGAGCGAGGTGCGCCACAGCCACTTGGTCGATTCCGCGACGTTGACCGGAGCCACGGGCGGCGGAGAACCGGTTCCCGTGACCGGCACCATGACGGTGGCATCGGCGGAATAGTCGCCGGCGTCGAACGCGTAGATCAGATCCTCGGCGGTGGCGACGTAGATGACGTTTCGGGTGTGGCCTTTAATTTTAACGCCATGAACATAGAGCGGCTGAGCCAGGAGTGCGCCCGCCACATGTCGCTCGTACAAGAGGCCGAAGGTCGGGCCGCTCACGTTGGCGGGGGTCAGGATTCTTTCCGCGAGTTGAGCCCCCTGACGGGCATTGTTGTTGTGCTGGGTGACGACGTTTTGCGCGGCACAGTTCACCGTGACCACGTTCGAACTCGGGCTGATGAGGCTGCCGATGTACTCGACCACCGCGACCGTATCGCCGACGGCAAACGCGGAAGGAGGCGCAATCGACAGCGGCACATCGCCCGGAGCTGCGCCGCCGTTGCCGACGACCACCCCATTCTTAAGCAGCACGAGCGTCGCATCGATCGTGGAATTGCGCACTTTCACAATGGACTGAGCGGGGCAGATCGGACCGAGCAGCACGGGCGGCGAAATGGTGCTCACCGACACCTGCGGGGGTGAACCGCCGCTCGGCGAACACAGCGATTGTTGCGCGGAGATCGATGCCGTCGAGGAGATGGTCGATACCGACATCCAGTTATCCGCCCCGGTTGCATAGCCGGACCCGATGGGACTTGCGTGGTCGAAAGCCTGAATGCTGCCCCCGGTATGTAAACCGTGCAGCGTCAGCGCATCATTGCCGACGATCGGTGGATCCACTTGTGGCGGGAGCAGTGGGCTAGGATCCGGGTTGACCATCTGAGCCATGGCCGCGGCGCTCGCGGGCGCGGAGCAGGACGCTTGAGTGGCGGTAATCTCATGGTTGATTTTGAGTGCCGACGACACCGTGGGATCCCAATTGCTGCCCCAATCATTCGGCGTGAACCCGTTGCCGATATTGGCATTGCCGGCGGTCACGTCGGTGACCGTCACCGTGACGCCCGGCAGCAAGCCATCGACGTCCACGACGTTTCCGCACTCGTACAGGTGATTGTCCACGCTGGGAGGCGGCAATGGGTTCGGCATCGCGCCGACGATGACCGGGGGGCTCGACGCAGCACTCTTCAAGCCGTTGACAAACTGCCGCGCCGTCAGCTGGTCGTTCGTGTGCAGTGCATGCGTCAAATTAACGGCAGTGAAGCCCAACCGCGGCGTGGCGGTCCCAATCACCGTAGTACCGTTCAAGTAAATTCGAACCGTCGCCTTCGGAATGTACGACTGCACGTAAACATGGGTGGAACACTGATCGACCGCATCGATGACGGGAGGTGACAGGGTCGTGCGCCCCTTCGTGTCGCCCCCGGAAATCGGAAAGTGCGGATTGATGTACACGCGCCCCGCGTGCGCAGAAAACGCACATAACATGGCGGCGGCGCAGGCGAACGATTTGAGTGCATGACTCCCTATGCGCATGATCCTCTCCCTGCTCACAGATGTCGTCCGTTCCAGCCTTCGGCCACTTTTACTGGTGGCGAAGAAGGCTGGCGTTTGCGGAAGCGGCAGCATATCGCCGCTCATTTCGGCAGTCCAGTCGCACCCCTATCGTGCACATCACTCGCTCTACTGCGGCCCTGGCGGATTCCTCCGTCACTCCGGCGAATTCATCTTCTTCAGGAACG
Organism: uncultured Gammaproteobacteria bacterium; assembly: GCA_963727045.1. Classification (GTDB taxonomy): domain Bacteria; phylum Pseudomonadota; class Gammaproteobacteria; order Steroidobacterales; family Steroidobacteraceae; genus Bog-1198. Next base: position 1,050,879 of record CAVSES010000001.1, read on the forward strand.
CCTTGTAACGCGGATCTCCTTCAATATTCTTGAACAGCGGGTCGCCCTTTATGACGTACAGATCCTCATCGCGCAGATCGAACGCTCGGTTCAACCACTCGAAGGCGCGATCCTTCTCTCCTCGAAAAGCGTACACACGGGCGATCTCGGATTGTATTGCGCGGCAGCCGACCCCTGCCCCACCGCCTCAGCGAGCTTGACCAACGCCGCTGGCATCCCCAACGGCGCTGCATCGATCCACTGCGACCTCGACAGGAAATACTCGAGCTCCGTGCTTAAAACAGCCGCGTCGATTTTGAGCGCAATAATCTGCTTGTGCTTCGATCCCGCCCGCTCAACTTCCCTGCTCACATGTGCTGACGCCATGGCAGCGCCAGATAGCACCAACACCAAGGCGCTCGCCTCATTGATCGCCCGGACGATGGCATCCGCATACGCCGCACCTGGCTTGACGTCCCGAGGCGCCATCCAACAGGGCACGCCGTGACTCTCCAAATACTCACAAACCTGATTGGTGACTACCGCATCGGCCGATGCGTAGCTTAGGAATACTGATTTTGAGGACCTGGCACCCGCAGACCCACCCGACGGTTCCGATACCGCCTCCGAGGACATCCCTACTCCATCCCCCTCCGCCATAGTGGGCTCCATGCTCCCCTCAAAGCAGTTTCAATCAAGCTCATTGGGGAAGCAAGACATCTGGGGGCAACTCGTGGGCTCATTTGTCGACGCGCGCCGCAAATTGATGAACCGGGATGACCTGGATTGCGACGCCAGTAAAGATCTCAAGGTGTGAGGCACTCAAGAAGCAGCCGGAGGATCAATTGCCAAAGCAGGCCTGTCTGGCGCGTCTAGTTCGCTGAATCGCCTTATGAGCGATCAGGTCTCTGGCGCGCGTGCTCGAGTAACGCGGTGACCACGTGCAAACGTTTTCGATAATGTTCGCCGATGAGCGGATGGGTTGCGTGGATCGTGGTCGCTTGAGCGAGCAACGTTCTCGCTGCGCGCAGGTCTCCCAAGATCACATAACAGTGCGCAAGGGCGACCTTGGCATCGGCAAGTCGCGGGCTCGCGTTCGGATCGTAGAGCCTTGCTGAGAGCGTCACGGCTTGCTGCAGCAAGGGGAGCGCATCGCGCGCCTCCCCGCGCAATAGATGCGACTGCCCTTCCACCAACAGCGACCGCAGTTCATAGCTCTCCAGGTACATCCGTTTGCCTTCTGGCAGCTCATCGCTCCTCAGACGTGCAGCCTCGAGCGCCGCAGCCTGCGTATCCCCTTTGATCAGCGCGATCTCCGCCTCAGTGGTGTGCCGTTCAAGTACAGCAAGAAAGTTCGGCCGCGAAGGGTCATCCGCCGTCCGAAAGGATTCGAATACTTTCGCGGCGTCGATGCCCCGCCCTTCCGCCATGAGAAGTCGCGTACGCAAAAGGACGTTGGTGTTGAATTGCGTGGATTTATCCCATCCAATCTCGACCTCGATGTCGGAGGCGCGGCCAAGCCGTTCCCGGGCACTCGCATAGTCGCCCGTTTCAGTCAGCGATTCCCCCTCCGCCTCCAACATGCGCGCCGTGAGCCAGGACACCGGTGTGAACTTCGCTCGGATTCCCTCGGCGGCACGAATGTCCGCGCGTGCGTCTTCAAGGCGACCGTACTGCGTCAGAACCCGTGCCTCCTTCAGGAGGGTCAGTTCCGGAATGGTCCCTGAATCGCCGCCTGCCCCGAGCGCAATGGCGACGTCCCGGGCGGGCCTGAGCACATCCAAACTGTCGCGTAGGCGCGAGGTCATCAACAAGAGATCGCCCAACATGCGCATGGACTCCAGTGTGGTACTGGCATTTGCACCATAGACGCCTTGCGACGCTGCGACGGCATCCCGCAAGCTGGCTTCCGCGCTGGCGAAGTCGGCGACCTCCGTCTGCGCGTAGCCGAGATTTGTGTAGATTCCAGGCCGCAGGCTATTGATCTGCCCGTTGAGCGAGTTGACGAGGACAAGCGCCTCTTTTGCCGGGTCGAGTGCTTCCTCCGGTCGACCGGCGGTCACCATGCCGTTTGCGCGCGCCCACAGCGCCACCACCAAATCCTTGGACGGTCCTAAGGAGCGAAGCAACGCGATGGCTCGACCGGCGTACAGCAGCCGCTGATCGTTGTCACCCTTCGCGGAGTAGTAGAAGGCGAGTTCCACGTCCAACCGAGCGCGCAGGGGAGAAGAATTGTCCCGCGCATGATCCAGGATCTGCTCGGCCTCTTGCAGGGCATGACCTCCCTCCTCGATCTGAAAGGCACCTACAGTGGCAGTTCCAAGATCGATCAGTGCATCGGCAAGGCGCACATCCAAAGGCCCGTACACGGCGCGGGCCAGCGCTACTCTTTCGCGGCCCAGGTCGGCCGCTTCGTTGTCAAGGTCGAGGCCACGGTACATGCGCCATAGGGTCTTGAGTACGCGAAGCTTGGCGACCGGAGCATCATTAAGTGAAGTCGCTATTGTGTGGCGTCCGCGATCAAGAAGTTCCCGCGCCGTGGTTTGGCGCGCAAGCTGCGGATTCGGTTGGTCTGCCGTGTTGGTGGCGAGAATGTCCTCAATAAATCCTTGCACCGCCTCCGCCGTGCGTGCCTCATCCTGCGCGATTCGGGCTTGCCGGTGTGCGCTCCCGGCCTGCCAGATCGCAACCCCCAATCCGGCTATCAGCGATAGCGAAACCGCGGCCGCTGCTCCAGCGGCAATGCGATTCCTCGCCAAAAACCGCCGAGCTCGATACCGCAGTGTATCGGGACGCGCAAGGACCGGCCGGCCTGCAATGTAGTTGTCGATGTCCGCGGCGAATGCGTCTGCGGTGGCGTAGCGATCGCCGGGTGATTTCTTCAGCGCCTTGAGGAGGATGGTGTCGAGGTCCGCGCGGAGTGATCGTCGGAACCGGTGCGCCTCGTGAGCATCCTTAACTTCAGATGCCTCGGCTGCCACGAGGCTCGGGCGGCGAGGTTCCGCGTTTAGAATGGCGTCCTCAAGCGCACCGCGAGATACATGATTCAAATAATAGGGCCGGCGCCCGGTCAATAGTTCGAACAGCACGACACCAAGCGAATAGACGTCGGTTGCCGTGGTGATCGGCGCCCCTGTCACCTGCTCCGGTGCCGCGTAGTCGAGGGTCAGCGCGCGACCGGCGAACTCGGTCAGAGCCGGCGCGCCGGGTCGGTCCGGTGTCAGCAGCTTTGCGATGCCAAAATCGAGCAGCTGGACCTCCCCGGCGGCCGTCACCAACATGTTGGAAGGCTTCAGATCGCGGTGAACCACCAGATGGCTGTGGGCATATTGGACCGCCCCGAGAACCTGGCGAAATAGTTGGAGACGCTCTTCGACCGAGAGATGACGAGTGTTGCAATAATCGTTGATCGGCGTACCGTCAATGTACTGAAGCGCCAGGAAGGGTTGCCCATTGGCGCTGACGCCGGCGTCATACAGCCGCGCGATATGCGGATGCTCAAGCGCCGCCAGGATGTCCCGCTCGCGCGCAAACCTCGCCATCAATTCACGTTGAAAAGGACCCGCAAAGGGCAGCTTCAGCGCGACCTGGCGGTCCAACTGGCCGTCTACTCGGTGTGCAAGCCACACGCGACCCATGCCTCCGACACCGATTTCTCGGATGAGCCTATACGGTCCTATCTCGCTCCCGACGTCGGGCAGGTCGGGCGGTTCCAGCGCGGCGCGAAGGGCGCCCTCGCTAGCCAGGTTGAGCGACAGCGGGGCCGCAAGAAAGTCACCTGTTTCCAGATACGCGTGCTCCGCTAGCAGGCGCTCAAGGGTGGGCTTTAGAGCGGGCGGTGGCCCACCAGGATCCTCAAGCCAAGCGCCTCGCTCGGCGGGCGTCAATTCAAGGGCCATGTCGAGGAGGCTAAACAGTTGGCGCCATTCGGCGCTGGTAGCTTTCATTGGCTGGCGCCCCACCCCGCCGTAATTTATGGAAATGATTCTCCTAGTGTACCCTCGGGCAACTAGGGATAGTCAGGATCTGGGATCAACACCATGACACTGGTCGAAAAGCGCAAGAACCCTCGGTATCCGCTGCTTCGTCAACCGGTGGGGGACTTTCGATTAATAACACCCGAGCAGACATATCCCATCAAGATAATCAATGACATCTCGACTTCCGGGATACGGTTTTATCTGGACACGAGTCTGGCTCCGCGCATGAAGGTCGCAGTCGAATATGTCGAACCTCGGGTTAAGCTCGAGGTGAACGGAATCATTGCGTGGTGCGCCACTCGATTGCATGGAGGCCACAAGGGCGACGGTCGGGGGCGTTTCATCATCGGCCTCCAACTACTGAGTCCAATGTTGCTCATGGCTGTCTCTGGAACCTAGATACGACGATCTCGTTGACGCTCGACGGCAGACGCCATACCGTGGTTGGCACCCTCCTCCACTGGTCAGATTAGCGTCTGAAGTTATTGATGACTGCCGAGAACTCGTCTCGTAAAAAGCCTCTCAAGGAACCCATCGTCTTGTCCTGGAGTGGCGGTAAGGACAGCACCATGGCCGCATACCATCTGCTGTCTTCTCAGAAATACGACATCGCGGCGCTCTTGACGACCGTGACGGAAGACTACGATCGAATCAGCATGCACGGCGTTCGGCGCGAATTGCTCGATCGCCAGGCTGCTTCTCTGGAAATACCGCTGCACACAGTCTTGATTCCGAAGGAATGCACCAATGAGATCTACGAAGTTCGTATGACGGAGGCCTTCGGCCACTTCAAAGCCCGCGGCATCACGAAGATCGCCTTCGGAGATCTCTTTCTCCCGGACGTGAAGCGATATCGCGACGAACGCTTGGAAGCGGCCGGCATGACGGGCGTGTATCCGATTTGGATGCGAGACACGGACGAACTAGTGCGGACCTTCATTGGATTGGGATTCAAGGCGATCGTGGCATGCGTCGACACACAAGCGATTGCCGCATCCTTTGCCGGCAGAGAAATCGATCACAGTCTCCTGCACGACCTTCCGGAAACCGCCGATCCCTGTGGCGAATACGGCGAGTACCATTCCTTTGTCCACGATGGCCCCATTTTTAAGCACCCCGTCGCTTGCAAAGCTGGCGCAAGAACCCTCCGCTCATCTCGATTCAACTACTGCGACATCGTGCCGCTGTGAGTCTGCACCAGTAAGATGCGCGGCTCCCAGCACATCCGACAGTGCATCCATCAAAGATCGCTTCTCCCGGCATGCTCGTCGGCGGCCGATTAGCCGCTCCGCAGCGCCCAGTCGACCGCGTACTCCGCGTGCAGGTTCGTGGTGTCGAGCAGCGGCAGGGGCGAGTCTGCCTCGGTGATCAGCATTGCGATCTCCGTGCAACCGAGAATCACGCCCTGCGCCCCCGCCTCCGCCAGCCGCGCGATAACATCGAGGTAGCGGCGACGCGAGGTATCGATCACCTTGCCGAGGCACAGCTCCTCGAAGACCACGCGGTGCACTTCGGCCCGGTCCTCAGGCCCGGGAATGAGAACATCAAGGCCTTGCCGTCGGAGCCGCTCGGCGTAGAAGGGCAATTCCATCGTGAAGCGCGTCCCGAGGAGCCCGAGGCGGGTGAGATCCGAGCGCCGCGCTGCCTCAGCCAAGGGGTCGATGATGTGCAGAAGCGGGATGGACACCGCGGCCTCGATCGCCGGCGCAACCTTGTGCAGCGTGTTCGTACAGAGGACGAGGGCCTCGGCACCGCCGCGCTCGAGAGTCTGCGCCAGGCGCCCGAGCACCGCAGCGGCTTCATCCCAGCGGTCGGTTCGCATCAGCGCCTCAATCTCCGCGAAATCCACGGAGCCCAGAAGAATCCGGGCGGAGTGCAGACCGCCGAGTCGACGGCGTACCGCCTCGTTCATGAGCCGGTAGTAGGGAACCGTCGATTCCCAGCTCATTCCGCCGAGCAGGCCCAGCAGCTTCATTGCGGTCGGGAAGGCTTGTGCGCTCACGGTCCACTCTCTGCATAAGGTTCGGATGGCAGAACACTACTACGACATCGTGTTGCTTGTGCTGATAATCGGATCGCTGCAGGGAGGGAATTGAAGATCCTCACTATTCGGAGAAGGTTACCCCCAATCTGAATCCCTAAAAGGCGTGACTGCCGGCGGAGGTCCGCGGACGTTAGTCGCTCATCCGCCCCGCTCATAATTTGGGGTATGCATTCCAAGGCTTTGTAGCGTTGCCAATGCGGGCTCAATCGAACAGGCTGAGGATGCTTTGATACTTTTCGATGTAGCCGCGATTTTCGCGGTTGTAAGGCGGAATGCTGACTGCTCGCACCACCGAGGCTTGCTCGCGCCAGACACAGGGGCAGGCGACTGTGGAGCCCGGGGTGAGCTGGCCCGCGCGGCGTAGCTCGCCGAGTTGGACGCCCATGCGGTCGAGTGCACGATAAAGCTTTGCGACGTTGCGCGGCCCGCCATTGTAGGCGGCGACTGCAAAGATGCCGAGCACTTCCGGATTCGTGCGATAGGCGGAACGGATTTCACTGCTCATCTGAGATAGCTCTAGGTCCAGCAGGCAGACGGCCGCCTTCATTGCGTTCGGCAGGCGGGTCGCGCCGCGCTCGAAGTTTGGGTCCAGCTGCGCGCCGCGGCACCTGCGCACGACGAGTGAATAGGTGCCATTGCCGTGCCGGTTGGTGAACTGCATGGGACCCAGCGCTTTCGCACTCGAGACGCTGTAGCGATACGCCTCCTCGCGCTTGAGGCCGTACTGGTTGAGCACCTCTTCGAATGCATCTTTGCCCTTTTCGAGGAAGTCCTCGTCGTCGGTCTGTTCTATGACCGCGAGCGTCGTGATCACCTCAGCGGGTACCACATCCGCGAGCAGCTCGCCCGGAAAGGCCGCGCTCGGCACGTTCGCGTTACGAAGTTCGTCGATGGCGCGCCGTGCGGTGGTGAGCAGGAAATCCCTGCCGCCCGTGACGAAGCGCGGGTCAAGGGTATCCTTGGTATACGGCAGGTAGACGATGGGCCGCGCCGTCGCCGCCGCCTCGCGCCAGCGTTTCTTCTTGATGAGGGTGTTGTCGAATACCGGGAACTTGCGGCCGTAGACCTTCAGCTCCTCGCCGCCGCGCGAGAATGCAAACATCAGCCGCTCGGCCCCTGTACCGTTCACGTGCCGCGCCTCAATCCCGGGCGTGCGCACGGCGAAGGGCAGTGGTCCGTGGCCGGGCTTCCATTTCACCGGCGGGCGGGGGATCTCCAAGTAAGCAATGGTCCAGTTCTTCTGCGTCTCGCTCCACAACGCGAACGCGACCGGCCGGCCGCGCAGCACCTCGCGCCCGCCCTTACCGGTGAAAGCGTACTGCAGTTCCACGTCGCGCAGCTGCGCCTGGCCCTCGGCGACCAAGTCGCGGATGACGAGGTGACGCTCGCGCCCCTCCACGACCAACTCCGGCAAGCCCTCGGTCCTGGGCGGCGCCTCGCGCTGCTCCGACTCGGCGACGGCCGCCGGAACCTCGGGCTCACCCTCGTCTTTGGCTTCGCTCGCGGCCAGCGGGAGGTCCTGCACATCGGGCGCGGCGACGGTTTCCGCGACCAGCGTTGGGTCGTCCGCTGCCTCGATGCGCCCGCCCGAGGAGGCGCACGCAGAGCAGAGAAGGAGGCCCAGGAGCGGCAGCGCCGTTGAGGCACTGCGGGAGACGCGCAGAGAGGGACGCAGAAATGCAGAAGCAGGCGGTGGGAGTGACATCGTAGTCCGATGATACCTGGAACGGCGCGCCGCACGACCTCGAAGCGCGCGACGTGCTTCGCAGTTTGTCGTTCGCGCAGCGCCGGGAGCGCGACAATAGTAATCAGATAGCAGCCAGTCCTAACTGCCGACCGTCGACCACGTTCACACCCTGCATTTAAACAAGTGCGGCATCGCGGCCGCTTTTGCCACCAATACTACCCTTAGCAACCAATGACCCCACTCATAGGTCGGATGGATATCTGCCCCAATTGCCTCGGCCTTGAGCAGCTCGCTGTGCTGTCGCCGCCGCCGTGGGCCGGGTGGACACTCCGTTAGTGGACACGTGTACACCTCCGCGCTCAGTGAAGAGGCATCCTTACATCAATAACGGCATGCTAAGAAGGTGTGTTTAGCAGCCGCTGACCGTAAGTCTGCAAATCCCTTATGAGTACAAGGCACGCGCAAGCGACCTTACTTCTGCTTCCGCCTCGCCAATCAAGCCACGACATTCCTCAATTGACAGGTTGAGCCGCGCCAGGACGCCGCCCGAACTCAAACTGCTGGTGTCGCTACTGTTCATCATTCTATTCGCCAGCCGCATGCCGGCAATCAAAACGTCAGTCAGCGTTGGGGGTCCCGACCGCACCGCAAGGACATCTGCCTGCATGCCCACCGCTTCGCAAACAGCATCGTCGACACGCCAATTCTTCAGCACGGCTTTGGCGATCGTGGGATGCCATGCGTCCACAAGATCCTTACCCAGAGCGACACGCGGTTGCGACGCCTCTTGCCTCGCCAATTGAATGAGAATGTAGAGATAGCCAACGCGATGGAGCAGACCCGCAGCGAACGCATCGGGCATGGCAAGCTTCAAGCGTTTGACCACCGCGCCGCAGAAATGAGCAACTGCCACACTCTCGGACCATAGCTCATCGAGCGGCCTCGCGATCGATCGCAGGAATTCAAGTCGTCGAACATCCGTAATAGCATGCGCCAGGACGACGCTGTAAACCTTCTGAGCACCGAGGCGCGTCACTGCAACACTTAGGTCAATGATCACCCTGCCCGTTGCGTTGAACGCGGCCGAGTTGGCCATATTGAGCAGCCGGTTGGCGAGAATCGGATCGGCGGAAATCGGGCGTGCAATCATCTGGGCCGAATAGTTCGGATTCTTCAGAACCTCCTGCACTTGAATGACAACTTGCGGAAAGGCGGGGAGATCAACAGTGCCGGCTTCGATGTTGGCCAGCATGCGGCGCAAAAACTCTACAGCTGCTCGCTCCTCTAGTCCATGGTCCTTCGGCTCCATCTTCAGCAAGCCCTAGCCGCCACGTCGCGCGTACGATTCATAGTGCGATGACTGTACTCTTTTCGACGCGTTCCCGGGGTCCCGTTGCTCGGAGCGGAACATTCAAAGACAGGGAGGGAATTGAAGATACTCACTATCGTGTGGAATCTAACGATATTTTTGATGACCCGTAGAAAGTTACCCCAACTTTGAATCCCTAAAGCGCGCGGCTGCTGGCGGACGTCCGCGGACGGTAGTCGCTCTTCTGTCCCGCCCATGATTTGAGGTACGCATTTCAAGGCCTTGTAGCCTGCTCAGGACCGGGGTGTTAGGAACTCGCAGGTGACTTTTTTAGATCTCGAAAGAGGCTCGTCCAATGTTGCAAGCGGCAACTTGAGCGCTTCGGCAAGGGCGACATACCACGCGTCGTAACTAGTCATGTTGTGGCGCAGCTCCCAAATTCGCTCGGCAAATGGCTCGAACGAAAACAGCTCCATATCGAGCTGCATAAGATCTTCTTGCGCCGCGTTCGCCTCTGGCGTCGTGACTAGCTTTGCTCTCTCCAGACGACGAAATATATTCGTCGCTTCGACACGTGCCAGCTGAGGCGCATATAGCGAACCCCGTGCTAGAACCCTCTCTGCCCAAGCGCCTTGAGGGCCACTGTCAATTAGCGCGGCCACTAGCACAGACGAATCAACAACAATACTCAACGCCGGTCAGCGTTTCTGTTATCGAGAATCTGTTCTGACGAGATACGAGTTTGTGCGGCGCGCTTTCTCTTGCGCACCTGCCGCAGCCATGCGTCTATTGATGGACGCGCAGCCAGCCGCTCCAGCTCGGCGCGCAAGAATTCTTGCATCGACTTACCCTGCATAGCTGCGCGGGAAGCCAACTCGTCGCGAACTTTCTCGGGAACGTCACGGATATTAATCTGGATCGCCATGCTTGCATAGTGCCAGCATTGCGGGCATCTTGCAAGCGCGTCAGCAGGGAGGGAATTGAACCCCCGAGACGCGGATTTTCAGCCCGCTGCCGGGAGTTCCAGGGGTTTAATAATCAACCATTTGCAGCGTCTTGCCGACCCCTTCCCAGGCACATCACGGCACAATTACGGCACATTCAATCTGAGTTGGTCACAAATACGGCACACGGCATCTGGGACTCGCGACTTGGTTGATGACAATGGAGCCTGCGCTGCAGATGTAGTACATTGTAATACATGCATTTCGAACGCTGCGCACCAAGCTGGTTGCGCGTGCGCAGGCCGGTGGGGTCAGTACCGATGAGGATGTTTTCGAAGCACTTAATAAGAAGTGAGGATCGGACTTGATTCTTCCATACTCATCGCGGCGCGTATCAGCCGTGCGGGGGTGTGTGCGGAGATGCTTGAGGATATTTTGCTGCATCATGAGCTGGTGAGAAATTCAATTTTCCGAAGCGCGATTCGGATCCGGTCGGCGCCTTCGTTCGTCGAGTTGGCATTGCTGTGCAGCCGGCCGATCTCCCGTCAGATCTTTGCCGGGATCCTACCGATGTACCGGTGCTGGGCACTGCGGTTGCCGGTGAATGCGCGCTCCTGATCAGCGTCGATCGGGATCTTCTCGATATGAAGGTAATTCGTGATATTCCGATTATTCGTCCCGGAGAGTATTGGCGGCGAAGTACCGAGACCGAATGATCACTCCGATCTTCACCCTTCCATCGCCACGTTCTTTCCCGCAGAGCGCGCAGGAACCCATCGAATCTCCCGTCATCTTATAAAGCGAACAACCCCAATCACTGTACCTCACGGCTTAGCGAACTTGCCCCCGAAAAAGTCGCCCTTGTTCCATGAGGGCTTGAGCGGGCTTTCGGCCAATTCTCGGGTGACCTCATAATTGAGGCGAGCGAATTTGGCGCCAACGTCGAAGCGCAGCGGCAAATGCATGTCGTCGCTGGGCTTGTGATAGTGATGTGCCATGAAGTCGGTGAAGGCCGCTTTGCCGCCATTGGCGAAGCCGGTGATCAGGAACACCGCCGGCACGCCCTGCTCGACGAAACGGTAATGATCCGAGCGGGTGAAAATGCCCTCGTCGGGCATCGGGTCGGGCGACAGCTTGACATTCATCCGTCCCGCCGCCTTCTTGACCGAGGAGCCGATGCTGGAGCGGTCGGCGCCAAACGCAACCACATCGCTGAATTCATAGGTTAGCATCGGCATGTCGAGATCGACGTCGGCGACGATCGATTTCGCCCGCACAGTTGGGTTGTGGGCGAAATATTCGGCCCCGACCAGCCCCTTCTCCTCCGCCGTATCGATAAGGAACAATACCGAGCGCTTGGGCGCCTTGCCGTGGGTGCGAAACATCTTGGCCACTTCCAGAGTCGTGGCGACGCCGGCGGCATTGTCGAGCGCGCCGTTATTGATCGAATCGCCGTCGACCGGCGGAGTGATACCGATATGGTCGAGGTGGGCCGACAGAACCACCACCTCGTCCTTGAGCTTGGGATCGCTGCCTTCGAGCAGCCCCACCACATTCTCACTCTGCACCTCCCTCATCTCGGAATCCAGGGCGGCGTCGAGCGAGCGCGGCAGCTCGAAGCCCTTCATCGCGCCTTCCGGGGTTTCGGCGGCCGCGAGAATCGCATCGGCTGATTGCCGCGCGCCGGCGAATAGCTTGGCGGCGCCGGCGACGCTGATGGCGCCCAGACTGGGTATCGGCGAGGGAATGAAGGGCTTGCCCTGTGCGTCGCGCCACACCACGCCCCAGCTTTGATACTGACGGACCGCGTTGGGGAAGGGGTAGAGCTTCTCCCCGGTCAGCGTGTCGAGGCTCAGCATGCCGATGGCGCCATGGGCCAGGGCGACCGCAGCCTTGGTGCGGCCGTTGCCGTAGTAAGCGCGTTCCTCGCTCTGGTAGTTCTTTGGGGCGCCGCTCAACAGCAGCACGATCTTGCCGCGCACGTCGAGGCCAGCATAGTCGTCGCGCCCGTGCTCGGGGGCAATCACGCCGAAGCCGGCGAACACCAGGGGCGCCGACATCTTGACCGCGGCGCCGAAGGCCGAACCGCGCACCAGATAGTCCTCGCCGAACTTCAGCGGCTCATCCTTGCCCTGCGCGTCTTTCAACACCAGGGCGCCCTGGTCGGCGGCACGAAAGGCGAGGAGCGACACCGGCTGCAGATACGACCTCCCGTCGCCACCGAGCGGCTTCAGCCTCAGCTGCTCCATCTGCGAGGCGACATAGGCCGCGGCGATGTCGAAATCAACAGTGCCTGCTTCGCGGCCACGCAGCAGGTCGCTGGCCAGGAATGCCATGTGGGCGTGGATGTCGGCGGCCGATTGAGCATCGTCCTGCGGCGCGGCCCGAGGAGCTGCATGTGCCTGGGAGGACAAGGCGAGCAGCGCCGCCAGCGACAGGATGTCGAGCTTCAAACGCATTGGATGGGTACACCTGGACAAGGAAGGCCTTTAGATTGGATTGCATTCTATCCGCGACCCAGTTTCGGCTCCAAGCGAAGATTGGCGTTCAGAGAGCCCGCTATTCCACACTGTAGCCGCGGGCTTCTAAGCAAGCCTCGTCGGCGCGACGGTAGTTTGCATGCTTTGCCAGCAGGCGATCCGAGGCTTTGATGGGTGGCGCCGCCGCTTTGGGGTCGAAGCCGACTTGCTGAACTGCCCAGCGGTGACACGTCTCGCGATCACGCTCCAATTCCTCGTTACTCTGATTCCCATTGGGAAACACGAACAGCTCTGTCACGACCGGTGCTTGAGCAGCGATCTGCTCACCGAGGCCGGCGGGTGGCTGTACCTCCTGGTAAGCTCCAGCGGTACCGTTCCATTCATAGTAGATATCATCAGCATAGTAGTAGGCCGCGCCTCCCCAGTAGAGGAGTTTGCAGTACGATGGAATGGATGCAAAGTAAAACCCATGACCTGGGATGCTCCAGCCCCTATGATCGCCGCTGCGATTCCCGCCACCACTAGTGCCGCGCGAGCCGCGCCAACCGCCTCGGTGATGACCGTGACCATGACCGCTGCCGCTGCTATGGAAACCAGCACCGTGACCTGCGCTGCTATTGCCTCCAGTCGCACCATGAGAAACGGCGAATCCTGAACTCCAAAGTCCTATCGAAATCAGAGCCGTGAGAATAGTTAAGCGTGATCGTTGCTGATGCATGACCATACATCGATTGATAGTGCTTCATTTGGCACATTACCACTATGGAAAGTTCCAAATCTACGCGCGCACGATGGAGTGGATGTGAGTTCGGCCAAGGGACACCGGCGCGCTGATCACAAGCTCGCCTTGGGGCGCACGATATTCGCTCGAGGCGTTGCGCTCAGCTTCGAAGATGTCTTCGAGAATGCGGCGGGAGGAGGCGACGCAGTCGCGCCCGGCATCGGTGAGGACCAGCTTGCGGCTGCCGCGGCGACGTCCCAGGCTGGCGCTGCTTTGGAGAAGACACAAACCTTAACCGCCCGCACTTTCAACTCCCCCCGTCACACAACACGCTACTGGGAGGCTGGACCTACGGATGGGCCCCTGATGATCTTCCTCCACGGCTGGCCCGAGATCGGTCTGATGTGGCGAGCGCAAGTCGAGGCCTTCGCGGCCGAAGGCTGGCACTGCGTTGCACCAGACATGCGCGGCTACGGTGGCTCATCGGCGCCAACTGCCGCCGAGGCGTACGCTCTGAAGGAGATCGTAGGGGACATGGTCGAACTTCACGACCATCTAGGCGCCCGCCCGGCAATTTGGGTCGGTCACGATTGGGGAAGCCCGGTGGCCGGGGCGCTGGCTGCACATCATGCAAAACGCAGTCGCGGAATGGTGTTGATTTCCATCCCTTACTTCCCGAATGGATTCGGCTTGCCGAGTGTTCTTCCTCTGGTTGATCGTCAGTTGTACCCGGCCTACCGATATCCGGACGGTCAATGGGATTACTACCGCTTCTACCTGACTCACTTTGACCAGACGGTCAGCGACATGGGAGCGGACATCCGGGCGACTCTGGCGTCGATCTATCGGCCTGGGAACCCTGCGTCCGCCGGCAAGATCTCCCCCTCTGCCCTAATCACGGCCAATGGAGGGCGTTACGGTTCGGTGCATCGGGCACCGCCAACAGCGCCTGACCCCACACTCTGGCCATCCGCTGACTTCGATGCCCTGGTCGACTCGTTCCGCGCCACAGGTTTCCGCCCGGGCAATGCCTGGTACCTAAACGACAACGCCAATAGCATCTACGCCCATTCGGCACCCAGCGGCGGCCGTCTGCGCCAGCCGGTGCTGTTCGTCAACGGTGACTTGGATGCCATCACGGACATCAACCGCAGCCGCCTTGGGGAGCCCATGTGGTCCGCATGCGGGGACCTGACCGTGACACACCTGCCGGCCGGGCACTGGTTGCCGCTTGAGCAGAAGAATGAACTGGTCCAAAACATCCGCTCATGGGTTTCAACGAAACAGCTGTAGTCAGCGACTGTCGTCTCTGAGCCGCACGACGTAGTCGCCATGGACCTTCGTATCGCTTTCTTTGCGGATCCATGGGGTAACCTTTTTGAGTTTACCCAATCACTCGGCAATCACAGCTGAGGGCATTTCAGTGACTACGACGTAAGTGGATTGTAAGTTTGAGATCAAGGGGCGCACCGTGAACATCAATAAGAGAAAACTTGGAATCGATTTGAGAAGCGGTATTTCAGCGGAAGAAGATGAGTCTTTAAATACTGGAAACACCATCTCTCGCCGCGCTGTGCTTGCAGGTGCAACCGCCCTTGGTGCAGGTCTATGGCTGGGCCAATTGGTGAAGGCAGAAAACACTGGAGGCATCGCGAGTTCCCCTTTCAAAGAATATGACATCGCTACGAATGGCATTTCCTTGCACGTCACGGAGCAGGGAGACGGGCCGGTCGTGCTCTTCTGCCACGGGTTTCCTGATACCGCTTATACCTGGCGCCGGCAGATGAAAGCGATCGCGGCCGCCGGCTATCGAGCAATCGCGCCTGACATGCGTGGCTATGGCCGCAGCTCGGCGCCGGCGGACGCGAACTTATACATGCCGCTATATACGGCCGGTGATTGGTGGGTCTGCTCGATGTGCTGAAGATCCCCAGCGCTGTCCTCGTGGGCCATGACTGGGGTGCAACTCATGCGTGGAATGCGGCGCTGATGCGCCCTGACCGATTCAAAGCCGTGTTTGCCTGAGTGTGCCTTACGTTCCGCGCGGAGATGTCAGCGTCTTCGAAAAAATGCGAAAGTCGGGCCATCAAAACGATTTTTACATGTTCGAACAGATCCGACCGGACGCCGATCAGATTTGGGCCAATGCAGCAGTCACTATTCCAGGGATATTGTATTGGGCATCAGATTCTGCTCCAGCCGACGAACGATGGAGTCCTATGGATCCTGCGCGCAGCCTTCATCGTCCGGCTCCTGGTTCATTGCCCTCATGGGCAGAACCCGATTACGTCAATCACAGCATCGCGGAATTCCAGCGTACCGGGTTTCACGGTGGCCTGAACTACTACCGCGCCGCCGAACCGTATTTCAATCTATCTGCCGCATTAAAGGCGCGAAGATCACTCAGCCTTCCTTTTTCATTTGGGGAAAGGCGGACGGGCTGAAAGAACTCTATCCGCTGACCATAGACCAGATGCGTGGTGGTCTCCCGGGCCTCGTGGGAGGGCTCGAACTCGACAATGTTGGCCACTGGGTGCAACACGAAGCCCCCGATGTGGTTAACTGACCAACTGGTGAAGTTCCTGCGTATTGTGAGTCCGGTCTAACGTCCACTGCAATGGCGCACCTGGATCGGCTGGCCTATCATTCAACGCGTTGCTGGTGCGTCCTGTGGATCGTGTCCCGGTTAGTGGTGTAAGAGCGGGCCGGTGATGGCGAATCCCAGGCGATTCTCTTGCGAAGTCAAGGAAACGCGTGTAATAGTTTCGTCGAACCGGGCGAACGACCCGGAGCCGAGGAGCTTTGTGGCGTTACACGGCAGGGTTCGAGGGGTCGTCACTTTCGCGATCCTCACGCTTTTGACGCGTGCGATAGAGCGCCGCCGTCGGCGGTGATGGGGTCTGATCGCCACACGCAGCAAACAGCCGGCGGCGGTCACTCGCCGACAGCCCTGCCAGCTTCATCGTCGATCTCACAGGGGCCGTCGCTGTTACCGGTACTCGCCGACCGCACCAGCCTCGCGGGCAAGTGTTCGGTGGAGGACTCGGGCGCGGATGCGGCCGATCACGCACCTGCTCGGGACTCGATTCCGTTGAAGGCAGGTCTTACACTCGGCTGGGTATGGCGGGGACGCGGTGAGGATGTCGATCACGAATGCCTCACGAGTATCCGCAGCGTCGATGCGAACAGCGCCCTGGTGGCGCTGAGTTGCGGGTGGGGTCCAGGCCGAGCAGTGGAAAATGGTATTCGCCGGGTATGCGCAAGCGATCTTCGAACCGGCTACGTCTATGCGACTTTTTTTCATCCGAAGTTGCCGGAGGTGCTGCGCGGGTCGACGGTGTTGAGCCTCTCCCAGAAATCATTTCAAGAACTCAAAACCAAAGGAGAAACACGTCACCGCTACATTCAGCTAAAATTGAGACAGCAACCCGAGGAACATTGGGTGGTCGAAGACGACCAGGATGGAATCCTGCGCCGTGAGGACCCTGGCCCCTCTTCCCCCTATCGCATCGATCTATCCAATACCCTGGATTTGCAGGTCAACGGCCGCCTCCGCTCTCTGCCCATCATCAATGTACGTGGCGTTATTCCGGCGGAACACGGCAACGAAGAAGTACGTGCCAAAGTGCTCGACGACGCGGCCTTTCCATTGGTGCTGGAATACGAGCACGTCGGCTGGAAGTTCAAAATTGCATACACTAGCATTTCGTATCCTGGCGACCTTGAACAGCAACTTGCCACCGCGAGGCGTGCGGAGGCATACGGCATTTATTTCGATTTCAACAGTGACGAGCTGCGCCCTGAATCCGAAGCAGCGATCGCGGAGATCGCCGCGGCACTGATCGAACATCCGGATTGGACGCTCAGCATCAATGGGCACACGGACAACGTCGGCAATGCCACCTTCAATCAGGAATTGTCCGTGAAGCGCTGCCGCGCGGTGGGTAATGCGCTAACACAACGCTATCACATCGCCTCGGCAAGATTTATCTACGCCGGATTTGGCGCAACGCAGCCTAAAGAAAGCAACGACACGCCGCAAGGACGCGCCCGTAATCGTCGTGTCGAGCTTGTCCGCACTCGTTAGACAATGCCCCTTCATTAGCATGTCCGCGCGAAAACAGATGAACATTCCTCGATCGCTGGCATGGCTCGTGACGCCTGGGGGACTGATTCTCGTAGTGTTGTGCGCACATTCGCTCTGGCTCGGATTGGCGAGCGAGCGCTGGCCGCGGGTGGACGCGCTCGTCACAGAGTCGAAGGTCTACAGCGCCGATCGTGCCACCGATGAGATAAGACTAAAGTATGAGTACCGGTGCGGCGAGAAAGTTTGCGTCGGCGAGCGCTGGCGCTACAAGCTCCGAGCCTCATCGCCAGACACGTTGTGGAACAATCACTCGACGCTGTACGCAAAAGGGGCGGTCGCGAGTTTCCCCGTGGGCAAACTTGCCCAAATCGCAGTGTCACCGAGCGACTCTGAGCAGTCTGTCGCCGAACCCGGCCCATCCTTCGACGATATGAGCTGGATTGTGTTCGGGCTATTTCTAACCATGGGTGGATTTGCTTTGGCTCGAGATCGCGCACGATCGCCTGCCGAGTCGGCGCAGGGAGCCGAACACCCGAGTCTTCCAGGGCCACGGCCACGAGCATTGCTTGCGAGTGTCCACCGTACGCTTGCCGGCGTGTCGGCGCTGCTAATCATTGTCGGTTCGTATCAACTGTATCGGGTTACCGGAACCGAATTGTGGCCGACTGCAACCGGTCGGATAATCTACAGCGCTCGAAGTGCCCGCGGGAGTTTGCAGTACGGTCAGTACGGCTATCTCCGATACGAGTACCGAACGAACGACATCCGCCGGTTCGGCGAGGTGTATGGCCGGGGTTCGGAGGAGTACATCCGATCCATGTTCACCGCCGCGCCGGGCACCCGGCTCCAGCTAAAGGTTAATCCCCTCTGGCCAAGCGATTCCGTTCCGGTGCGCCCGATGGAGTGGCGTGATCTGATGGTGCTGATTTTGGGAGTATTCTTTGCCGTGTTAACGTTTCTGATCGGCGCGGTCCGCCGTAGGGCAATGCGGCCCGCCTAGAGAGGCGCTTGAATTCCTTGATCTGGCGCGTAAGCGCCATCCGTAGAAGGCCAAACAATCTGGGGAGTTTACGATGCAATCCAGTCCCAATACATCCGAGCAACGAATTTCGACACTGGAACAGGAGTTACAGGCGCTCAATGCCGCGCTTGCTGAGCAACAGCGCTCTACGCGCGTACACCTTCGGCTGTTGACCGGCATGTTGGCGTGTCTAGGCTTCGCGGGGACCCTTTTCATCGCCACCTCGCGCAATCTCGCCGCAGCCGCGCCTAAAGTTGGCACGGACATCAAGGCGCCCTTCAGGATTCTGAATAGCGCAGGCGGAGCAATCATCGCCGTCTACGAGAGCACGGATGGACAAGGCCTGTATGTGCGCAACAAGGCCGGTCAAACCGCCGGATCGCTGGAAGCAAGGAACAATGGTTCCGGCATGGTGGCGGTCTACGATGGAGCGCCGCCGCCGGCGGCTGGCACTGCTCCCCAAGCGGAGAGCCCGCCATCGATTGTCGCCGATATAGAGGACGGCCAGGCGGTGATCAGATTGAATGGACCGAAGGGTTATTCCCAGTATCAGAACCTAGGGTTGTCGATCCGCAGAGGAGGCAATCCAAACATCGTCATAGGTTCATACTCGGATCAGGGCGGAGCCGTTCGTGTATTCAACCCAAGCGGCAACTTAACGGGCGAAATGGCTACCAAGGGCGGATTTCGCGCATTTGACAGTTCAGGAGTGAAACCTGTTGCGGAGTTCGGTGCCACTGAGAGTCGTGGCAGCGGCAGGTTATGGCTGGCCAATACCGCTGGCGTTGCAATGGTCGAAGGAGGGATGACGGCGGACGGGCGCGGCATTGTCAGGGTGGGTCCAGTCTGTTGCGCTGGGCCGTCTTCGTTTCGAGTCCCAGATCATATTGAAGGCCACAAGGAATAGCCGATGATTCGCACAAAACGGACCTGTTGCGTTACGGGCGACAAAATAGGGTGAGCATGCCAGCTCCCGATGCATTGGCTACACGGTGGCGCTTGACCGTTACGTTGGTTAGTCAAATCCACAGTCAGACCTATTAGCTCCCCCACCGTGCGATTCAAGGGTAGTCTCAAATCGTGGAGTGACGAGCGCGGATTTGGTTTCATTGCCCCCGCCGAGGATGGACCCGAGATATTTGTTCACATCAAGGCCTTTGCGTCTCGCTCAGTTCGACCGAAGATAGGGCAGCTTCTGACTTTCGAGGTCGAGACAACTCGGGATGGAAAAAGGCGAGCAACTAAAGTGCTAACCGCGGGCGCGTCGAAGCCGCCACGTAGCAGCGCCCCACGGCCCTGGGGCACTGCAAGTTTCTTGGCGATTCCCGCCTTTCTTTTGCTTTACCTCCTTGTCGCCATGGTATGGCGCGTGCCGGTTTGGGTCGCCTGGGTTTACTTGGCATCTACAGTCGTGTGCTTTATTTATTACGCTGTAGATAAATCTGCAGCGGCAGCGGGGCAGTGGCGTATTCCTGAGAGCACATTGATTCTGCTGGGTTTGGCCGGTGGTTGGCCGGGTGCAATCATCGCCCAACAAGTATTACGCCATAAGTCGAACAAGAAGGACTTTCAGTCTGCATTTTGGGTAAGTGTAGTTTTGAATGTTCTGGCTTTTGTGGCTCTCTGCTCACCGGTGGCTTCTCTTCTGTTCCCTTCGACCTTCCATTGAAGGACCATGCAGACAACCGCGGATGGAGGGGAATTGAACCCCCGACACGCGGATTTTCAGCCCGCTGCCGGGTGTTCCAGGGGGCTATCAATCAACCACTTGCAGCGTCTTGCCGACCCCCTCCCAGCACACCAAGGCACAATCCTGGCACACCCAATTGATTTCTGAGTTGGTCGCAAATGACACAGCACTTTCGATCTGTGGAGATTCACGTGAGCGAAAGATGATTGGCCTTGATATTGAGCTAGGCTTCGTCTGTATGCACGAACTTCGTGACTCAATCGGTCAATCGTATCCGATGCAAGAGATCGATGAATCGCGGGTCGTTGCGCAGCGGATCGAGCCGTGGATCAACGTTGAGATACGTCATCCACCCTGAGCGCTCCTGATAAGCCTGAGACAGGTACCCAAGCGCTTGGTCTTTCCATTCCAGCCCCGCACAGACCAGCGCGATATCATAAGAAGGCACGTAGACGCGGTTGACACGGGCGGTTAAATCGTCAAATACAGCCTGCGCTTCGATTGTTTTGCCGATTGCTCCATAGAGGTGACCTAGCGCTGCGCTCGCGAAGGTGACGTCACCGGACAGTTTGACCGCGATCTGAAATTCCTCCACCGCACGGTCAAACTGACCTTGCTGCTCGTAGGCCAGGCCAAAAAAATAGGCAGGCCAAAAGGAATTGGGGTGAAGCTCGCTGGTCTTCCAGCACTGCTCAACCGCTTGCTCATACTGACGCGCAAACTGATAGTGCCACGCCATGTGAATATTGATCACCAGATCGAGCGGATCGAGTTCCAGGCAGCGTTTGCTTGCGTTTAGGGACTCCTCGGTGCGGCCCACGGCCGTCAGGAAATGAGAGTACCAGTGGTGGCACACAGCATAGTTTGGATTGAGTTCGAAGGCGGACTTGAATTGCGCTTCGGCCGTAGCCCAGTCCCAGTCATGGTGGGTCGTGCGGTACGCCAGTGTCGTATGCGCCTCAGCCAGTCGATTATCGAGTTCCAATGCCTTGCCTGCGGCGGCTCGCGCCTTCGCCATTGCATCGATGGGCGGCAGGGTCCCATTCTCCCAGGAACCCAAAGTGACGTAGCAATCAGCCAGTCCGGCGCGCGCACGCGCAGAGTTGGGGTCCTTATCAATCGCCCGTTCAAAATATTCGATGGCTTTCGTAATGCCCTGAGGCCGCTGCGCCCAGTAGAAGCGGCCCTTCAAATAAAGATTGTAAGATTCGAGGTTTTCATGCTTCTTCGCAAGCATCGCCACCCGTTCCTTGGCCAGCAGCTCCACCTTCAGCTGCTTTACGATTGCCAGCGTAATTTCGTCCTGAATGGCGAAAACATCCGTCATTTGACGGTCGAATCGCTCCGACCAGAACTGATAGCCGTTGCCGGCGTCAATAAGCTGGGCAGTGACCCGGAGTCGATCGCCCAACTTTTGAATGCTGCCCTCTAGGATGGTGTCGACGTTGAGCCGCCGTCCGATCTCCCGGAGATCCATTTCCTTGCCTCTAAAGGAAAACGCGGATCCGCGCGCCACGACGAAGAAGCCCTTGATCTGGGTCAGTGCGTTGATGAGTTCCTCCGCCAGCCCCTCACAGAAGTAGTCGTTCTCCGCGGCCGTGCCAATGTTGACAAAGGGTAGTACGGCAATGGAGGGCGCACGCTGAGCCGGCTGAACCTCGCCGCCAAGGTGCATATCGGCTCGCCTCTGCTGTGCCTGCTGCGCGAGCTGCAGTAACCGATCGCGAGCGGCGGGCTCGTTCTTGAGCCGCAGCACCGGGAGGAAACGGGCTTGCACCGTCGCAAGGTTCGGCAGGCGCAAATTCTGCTCAAGCCGGCTGATCTGCGCATCGCTGTATCCCACGGCAATGGACAGCGACGTCTGCGTGAGTCCCGCGCGCCGTCGAAGATAGCGAAGCAACTCGCCGAAGGTGGTTAGGCGATCGAGGATTTCGGAGGGAATCGCTACATCCATTTTTCCCAGTTCGTCCCGGGTCGCCAACGACTTAAAGATGCTAGATCGCGGGTATTTTTCCTGGTTGGAGAACTCTTGGCAAGAAATGTCAGGTCAAGCGGTTTCGCGGCGACTATTTTGTTCTCGCAGGCACCGAAGCCATTGGCGCGGAGCCCCGCTTGAACGGCTGTTTTGTCGAGTCCCAACCAAAGGAGATTGAGATGAACAAGGAAACTAAGATTCTATGCGGCGGCGCCTTGGCCGCATCAATTGTCGCCGGACTCGCAATGGCGACTCCCACGATCGGTGCCTGGTACAACGTCATTCTGTCGACGGGCACGGTTAACCAAGAAATCCATGCCCACGCTCATGTGGCACTGCCCGGCACCGAGGATGGCTTCAGTGCCGAATTGGAAACGGAAGGTGCCGCCAATGTCATCCAGCAGGAAATTAAGTTTTCCCCCGGCGGCACCACCGGTTGGCATACCCACCCCGGCATCTTGCTGCTCACCTTGGCGGCAGATTCCGGCCCTGTGGATTGGTACGATGCGGCGTGTGTGAAGCGGGTCTACAATGCGGGCGACTCGTGGACCGAGGGAACGAAATTGCACGATGTCGTCAACAGCAGCTCAATTGATGCGCACTTCCTGGTCACGTATGTCGTTGCGAAAGGTATTAGCAAGCGTACGGATCAAGCCGCGCCGGCGTGCGCGGCCGCGCTCGGGTTGCAGTAGCGGAGCGGCACGGGGAATGCGCAGGGGCTTTTCCTTGCGCAGCACCTCCGCATAGATCCTGTACATGCCCGGACACGGGAGCGTTTTCGTGTTCGGGTATATTGGGCAGCAGCGGTCATGCCGCGGTGGCTCGCTCATATGCCGCACGCGCCCGGCGGTTGAAATTGAAAATTCCCAATTCAAAATGCTTTTCCCCGCTGTCAACCACCCCACCATTACTGCTTCGGCGGAATCACCTTTACCGGAGGAAGTTCCACCGATCTCCTCACCACGCGCGTGCAGGAACGTGCGGTCAGATTCGGCGATTTTCCACCCGGATAAGTTTCACAATAGAGTTTCAGCAGTTGCGCTTCCCGGGCTTCGCGCTCTGGATCCGGCACCCTCGTTACCCTGATGTACGTCGGTTTCGCCTTGTGAACCAGCGCCCTTGCCGCCGGCGCGACTCGACGCACCTGCACTGTGTGTGCTGTCACCGGCTTTTTGGTGAGCAAGGCATTGATCTGCGTCTGTATGTTGGCAGGGAAACCGCCAATTACCTTGCTGGACAACTCTTCCGCATCGGCATCCGTACTGCCGCCAACCTGGCTTCCCCTGATCGGTCCCGGAGGCGCATGGAGCACTTTCCCGCCGGGAGCAGCAGGTCTTCCCGGGATGACCGCACCCTGCAGCCCGCCCACTTTCTGGTTATTCAGGCCGCCTGCCACGCGACCGCGTGTGGCATTTAACTTCCAGTGAAACTGTACGTGTCCCGAATAAAGCGTTCTGGCACTCGGTGTTCCCAGATCAAACGTAACAATAGCGCCGCCGGGTACAAAGTTGACGGCCACGGAGTTGTTATCGTTGGTGCTGTAGAGTTCGTCCAGCGCCGTAGGGCTGGCCGGGTCATCGCCAATCGCATCCGGCCGGCGAATAAAGAAACTCAGTGACGTTAGTTCCGGCACCGGCATATCACCGTCAGCGCAGTAACCTTCATTGCCCCAATTACGCGCCAGAAATACCCAGTCATCGGTGCCCACATGCCCCGCATCAGAGTTGGTGCGTATGGCCATGCCGTAAACCGGATGCAGCTCAGAATAGGCGCCGTGTTCTGAGTCCAGGCCAAACAAGCCAATCACAACGGCAGGTGAATCGAAAATCCTCTGGGCCGCGGCTCCATCTTTGCCGGGATCGGTTTTCACCAGATTGTGAAAATCGTTCCACCATCCTTTATCAATCCGGTCCACCACTTCGTCGGAATCAAATTCCAGCCCAATCGTTGCAGGTCTTGAGAACGTGAGTCCGGTCCCGGAGTCCGGCGCCAGGGTAAAGTTGTAGTCGTCATCACCGCTCTTGGTCGGGTGCAGGGGTTTGAACGTGCCGCTCCAGTCATCCCACCTGATCTTGCCCTCGTATGTGCTCACAAACCAGTTCAGGTGTCCGGCAAGAACATACGGGTCCGCTGCGCCCCGGCAAAGTTCTCCGCTGAACCCGGTGCCCTGGTTTACTGACGGTGCCTGCGTGGTGCACTGGTTGCCAACCAGGTTAATTCCTTCATCCACGTTGTCAGGATCCTTGTATGTCAATCCGCATTGCGCATCCGGATTCGGATGCGGCGGTCCGCCGGCCGGCTGGCCCACACCTTTCTCATACGCCCACCACGGATTCAGCGGCAGGTTGTTCGGATCCACCGTATCGCTCAGCAGGTCCATCGCTTCGTTCGGCGTAACCGTGCCCGTAGGAGCAATCTTGATCGTCACCCAGGCCGGCTTGCCGTAGTCCGCCTGCGGCGTTCCCGGTGTTGGACACTGGCCATTGGGGCCGTTATCGCGATCATGACCCCAGTATCCGTTGTCGCTGTGATCATCGTCTTCAAATCCCAGAGTCAGGCTCAGGTCACCCTGCACGTTCGTGGCTATCGGAAATGTCCAGCCGGCCGGCGTTTGTGACTTTGAGGAAAAGCGGATCAGCCCGCCCGATCCCGGATAACTGATCAGCCCGTGATAAAGATGATCGCTGTCCGGGCCGCTCGGATCCACATAGCGATGCCACGTCTGCCCGCTGCCGCCGGATTGCACGCAGCCTCCGGCATGCACCGTAACGAATGACCCCGGATGAAAAATAATAGTGGGATAATTTTTTTGGGCCTTCTTGACCTCCGGCTCCGTGATGGTGCAGGTCTGCACCCCGCCAGACGTCTGGCATACCACCCGCTCCTGCGCCGATGCCTTGTTCGGCTGCAACAACACGGCTGCCATCGTTAAAAACGCGAATGCCAGAATCAGAGCGGTAGGCGCTCTACGGGGTGTTTTGAGCCGTGACAGGGCTGAACCCTGAGCAATTCCAGAGTCAAGTTTCATAGGGCGTGGACTCCCCTTCGTGCGGATAATACTTTGACCGATCAGCCGGAATTTCTTTGGCCGAAAACAAATGACCTTGTTCCTACACGATTTCCCGAGCTGCTTGTATGAGCACCAAGATGCCAATGCGCGGATAGTACGCTCAAACGCCCTATCGCCAACAGGCTCGATGGGGACATTCGTGCGAAATTGATTGGTTTTGATGAAAAGCGCTCCAGAACGCCGCGCCGATGATCGTACGGCTATCGGCAAACCCCTCTTACACCTGTCTCACCGACCCTGCGCGCCAATCTGTCGCGACTGCACTCGAATACCCTCAGCATCAATTCGATGTGCGCCTGGATTCACGAGACAAAAGGAATTCGTATTCCGGTCAATGGCGATCGCCGTTGACCGGTGGTGAGGGCGTTCGAGCGGCGGAACGTCTGTCGCTAAATTTATCGGGCGCGCTGCTGCCGAAGTCGGTTGCGCCGCGCGTAAATCCCGTGTCGACCCGGCTCCCCACACCCACAGGATTCTTGGCGGACCACTGTGCTGCACCCCGTTGATGAAATCGCCGATATTCTAGGGTCGGGACGAGCGCTCCACCGGTAGTCCAAAGGACGTGCGACGCGTTATCCAAATTCTTCGATAGATCATGGTCTCCGAGGTACCGTTCACCCGCTGCCGATTTGAGCACCCAAAGCGGACCCTGTAATGCAGCGGCCGCCGATGGCTCAACGCGCATCCCTTCCGTTCGCTCCAAAAGGTAAAGATCTTCGAAAAGTTCATCGTCTCGCACGGTAAATATCCCCGACACAAGCGACCGCACGAACGGCACCACAAAATCCGAGGCCCTTCCGACAGCAAGCCCGTCCGCCTCGGTGCAATTATCCAGGCCCAATTCCCCAACTGAGATTGGCGAGTCTCGAGTAGATGCGAGCCGAATAAGCATGCAGGGCGATGCCGCCGGTTCGGCGAAAAAGCAATGCACATTGTCTCCCAATAATTGACGAAGTCCGAAGGTGATCCCTCCTGCTGCTCCACCGACCCCGCAGGGCAAGTAAACAAACAGCGGATGCTCAGTATCCACGCGCACGCCGCGAGCCGCCAGCTGCTCAACCAACCTGAGTGCCGCAATGCTGTACCCTATGAATAGATGGCGCGAATTCTCGTCGTCGATAAAATACTCGGACTCATCCTGTTGAGCTTGCCTCCGCCCCGCCGCGACAGCCACTCCAAAGTCACCCCTGTGCTCGACGATGTCCACACCCAAAGAGCGCAGGCGTGATTTCTTCCATTCCTTTGCATCGGAGGACATGTGCACCGTGGACTGAAACCCCAACGCCGCTGCCATCACGCCGATACTCAATCCGAGATTGCCGGTTGAGCCGACGACCACCCGGTGTCGCGCAAATAACTGTCGGGCCCTCTCTGAAGCGAGTACCAGTCGATCGTCATCGGGATGCCACAGTCCGTTCTGCAGCGCGAGGTTCTCGGCATGCGCAAGGACTTCATAAATGCCGCCCCGCGCTTTGATGGAACCCGCAATCGGCAAAGCGTGGTCGCATTTGACCAACCAGCGCCCTGGATGACGACACTCTTTCATCTTCGCCCGCTGAAACGAGTCCGCCGGCAAGAGATCCGATTCGATGATTCCACCGGTGGGTGTGAGTTCGGGAAAAAGCTTCATCAGGAGACCGCCAAACTGACTCATTCGCGTTTCAGCGTTGCGCACATCATTCAGGCCGAGCCCGCCGTCCAAGTGCTCAGGGGACAACGGCAGCCAGTGGTCATTGATCCACAAGAAGGGTTCCTTCCGAACAAGGAAATCCTCAACCGGCGGCGAGAACATTGCCGTCTTAGTACTCAGGGGCTGGTCCCGTTCAGAAATCGCTTCATCGCTTTGACCACCTGCTCACGAGATGTCAGAAAGAAGCTATCATGCGCACCCGCGACGGTCATGATCTCGACGTGTGCAAGCTCCCGCCGCACACGAGCGATGGACTTTATTCGAAATGGTGCCATATATCTGCGTTCCCAGCCGAGCCCATCGTCGCGACGACGCGCATCTACGATATTCGGATCGACCATGGACTGCGCATAGATGGCCAGCGCCGGAGACTTGACGCGCGCGTAATCCCTCGGCGGATTGGTCCATAACGCAGTCAACAGCGCATCCATCACATCCTTGGGGATCCTGGGCTTTACGCTACCATCCGGCTCGATGACAACGCTCTCGCGAAGATACGCCTCGACGCGTCGCATATCATCCAACCGGGTGTAGTCCACTGCTTTTTCAAAAGACAAGTATGCATCGAACGATGCCATAGCGCTGGCAGGGGTGTCGAGTAGACTGGGCGGAATCGCTTCGAATGCCGTCCTGTAATCAGGATCCGCCCAGTCGTAGCCGCCATCCAAATAGACAATTCGCCCGACTCGGTCCGGATACATTGCCGCCATGGCGGTTATTTCATTGCCGCCCAACGACCAACCGGCCAGATGCGCCTTCGCAATTCCCAGAGCGTCCATGAAAGCGCGAAGATCTTCCGTCAGGGTCACGGTGTCATAAGGAAGCCGCGCGGTGGAGCCTCCATGGCCCCGTCGCGAATAGGAGAGGATCTGGAAATGATCTGTAAAGGCCGGAGCCAGATCGTCAAACGCGTGCGCGTTGTCGCCACTGCCATGAATGAAAATGAGCGCAGGGCCCGTGCCCCCCCAGTCAAGGTATTCCAGCCCTATCCCATTGGCGGTGACGAAACCCCTGGTGTGAGGCGAACGATCAGACCAGGTCGACGGGGCTGTAGCGGCCTGCGCGAGCGTTAGTAGGAGAGCGGTCGCCAGTGCGACGCATCCAAAGGCCTTTATTGGACTCACTAGCTTCCGTCACGTGCGGCCGGTGCAATGCACACTGCGGCTAAAACGTTTTGACAACAGAAATACCGGCGATGCGCGGCTGAATATAGGAGAAAGCGAACGGAGGATAGCTACCCAGGCCCCCCGTCAAGAGACCGCGCCGATCCGCAACGTTATTGACGAACAAGTTCACGGTCCACGAGGCGTATTTCACCCCCGACTGTAGGTCTGTCCTCGCAAAGCTCGGCAGGTCTTGTCGCGTGGCACTCGAGGTAAACTCGCCCTCGCGGTCACCCACGTAGCTGACCGAACCTCCAACAAACCCCGTCAATCCATTTGTCAGAGGAAATTCCTCCCGTAGCGAGACGTTGCCGGAGAAGCGGCTGCTGTACGGTAACCTGTCACCTACCGCACCATGGGCGGTGCTGGTGCTCGGGAACGCCTGCGTCAGTTTAGCCTCGCCCCAAGCGACCCAAGCTCCCACGGTCAGGCCTGTCATTGGCTTGGACTCCACGGAAAGTTCCAAGCCCTCACTCTTCGCTCGACTGCCATTGCCGTTGTACCCCAACCCGTTTTGGGGATTGACCAACGAGAGTTGAATATCATTCCAGTCGATGTAATACAGCGACGCGTCAATGGAAAGTGTATGGTTGAGGAGCTCATTTTTGACGCCAATCTCGTAGTTCTTCGTGGTGTCGGGACTGTATTGGGGCGGAGTGCCAGGTGAGATAGTCAGGTTAGGTCCGCCCGCCCGATAACCCGACGCTAATCTCGCGTACACCATGAGGTCTGGTGACACCTTGAATCGCGGTGTGGCGAGATATGTGAAAGAGTCGGCCTTGGAGTGCTGTTCCGGGACAACATGAGGCGAGGGCTCACCTAAGAATGCGGTGAGTAGAGGTCCCGAGTCAACCTCCGAATAGGTTTGCCTAATCTGACTTTCGCGCCCCCCGATCTCCACGTCAAATCGATCCGTAATATGGAACGTGAGATTGGTAAACGCCGCATATTCCGTATACCCAGGCAGAAAGCCGACATTGTAGAAGTCTCCAACCGTTGCCCCCGTGGAAGGATTGATCGCCAAGATACTTTGTTCGTATTGAGAGTTTTCGTGCGTGTAGAAGAATCCAAGCAGCCCGTCAACGCTCTGTCCGATGGGCACCGAGAGGCGCACTTCC
Organism: uncultured Gammaproteobacteria bacterium; assembly: GCA_963727045.1. Classification (GTDB taxonomy): domain Bacteria; phylum Pseudomonadota; class Gammaproteobacteria; order Steroidobacterales; family Steroidobacteraceae; genus Bog-1198. Next base: position 1,079,837 of record CAVSES010000001.1, read on the forward strand.
TGCGTGAACTTATCGGTCTTGTTTCTTTCCGGGGTCGACGTGCCCGGAACCTTGAATTGCGCTAGCGTCAGAGGAGCAAAGAAATACGTCAAATCGTATGAGTCGGAATACCGGTTGATGTTGTAGCCGCTCACCGCCGTTAATTCGGCGCTGCTCAGCTTCGCCGTTAGAATAGCGCTATAGGCCTGAACGCTGCGGTCGTATGCTCCGGTTCCGCGGAGGTAATTTTGCTGCAGATCCCCCAACGCGGGTCCCGCGTAGCCATTGATCGGCTTGTCGACGTCGGAGAATCCGTCGCCTTTGGCATCCTGATACAATGCACTGAGCTTGACGGAGAGCACCTCTGACGGCTTCCATAACGCCGATAGACGACCTCCGCTGACGTGGTCCTGATTGATCCCATTGATGTGCAGTACCGGATTGTCGATATACCCGGGATCTTCCCGGGTAAACGCACTGGCCCGAATCGCCACAGTTTCGCTGAGCGGTACATTAGCGGACCCGCGCGCACCGTATCCCAGGTTATTGCCGTGATAGATACTGCTGGTGTCTCCTTCCAATCGACCCGTCACCCCGTCAGTCGACGGATCCACTGTCACGTACTTCAAAAGACCACCCATGCTGCTGGCGCCATAGAGTGTCCCCTGTGGTCCTCGCAGTACTTCGACACGATCAAGATCAGCGGGATCGATGTCAGCCACTACGCTGCCCCCGCCGGCGCCTATCGAAGTCGACGACCCGTAGGGCACATCGTCCACCGCAATGCCCACAGTCGGATTCGTGTACACCCCTGTAGTGATTCCTCGGATTGAGACGGCCTGAAAGGATCCTCCCGAACCCGAAGTGGAAGGCATCACGCTTAAGCCCGGAACGCTCGTGTAGTAGTCTTGAATGCGCAGCTGGTTATTGTCGACGAGCTTTTCCGCACTGACCACCGTCACAGGGACTGGGACATCCTGCAATCGCTCGCTTCGCTTCTGGGCCGTGACGATAATCTCGCCCAGCTTTAGTTGCTCCGACTCCGCCAGCGTGGCCGGATTGGTCGTCGAACCCACCGTTTCCTCGACACGACCATCGCCCGCCAAATTAGCTTGCGCGACTGTCAGCGCGGAGCCTGACTTCGTCTGTGTAGTTGCCGGACTTTGTTTGCTCGACTGCAAGGACACCGTATTCTCGTTCATGGCCTTGTAGCGCAGCCCGGTCCCTTTGAGCATGACGGCCAACGCCTCCGCTACCGTGTATTTTCCGATCACTCCCGCAGTCGTCTGGTCGCCGACGTCGATGCCCGAGGAAATGACCTGAACGTGAGCCTGCTCGGAAAATTGGATGATGGCAGCCGCCAAGCGCTGCGGAGCGATGTTGAAATTGACTTGTCGTGACAGCGGCTCGGCCTGCGCCAACGCACCCCACAATGCCAACATCCAACCCCATCGTACCGCGACGCCGCCCCTTGCACTCATGGTCATCCCCGTTGCTCTTCAAGAGCTGTTGTGTGACCTTAAGTACGTTTGAGCGGGCGCCGATGGAAACCAGGATGCAACAATTCTTCAGCGCCGACTGAGCTCAATGGAATCGGAATGCTCGATGAGAGCGAGCGGAAATACATCGATCAAGGCATGCAGGGCATCATCGATGCGGCTGCTGAATACGGTTCCCGTGAATGGCAGCTCGGCAACCGCAGGGTCATTGATCACGATCTTGCGTGTCGAATAGCGGTTCAAGTCGGCGGCCACAGCGCTCAAAGGCTCATTCTCGTATTTGAGAATTCCCTCGCGCCAAGAAGCGGCGTCCGTGGGCTTGATGTGCGCCATGGCGACGTGATGCGCATTGGCCAGATACACCGCCTGCTCGCCCGCGCTCACCGCAGCGAGATCGGATTCGGCGCCCACACTATCCGCGACGCGCACCTTCCCCTCCTCCACGGCGACTACCACCCGATCATCGCCTCGGCGAACATTAAAGGCCGTGCCGACCGCGATCACTCGCAAATTGCCGGCGGTAACCACGAACGGGCGCTGCGCGTCCTTCTTGACGGAGAAAAAGGCCTCTCCCGCGTCCACGGTGACCCCACGATCGAGGTCGGTGTACTGGGTCGTGATGCGCGAACCCGCGCCGAGCTCCACCTTGGACCCATCGGGCAGCACGCCGGATGCCCGCCCCGCAATGGGTGTCGAATAGCTCTGCCGACCCGAATCGATGTCGTGGCGCGTGAGAAACCACACCGCGACGCTCAGGCCGACAATGACCGACGCGGCAACTGCAAACCACGGTTTGAAGACGGATCGCGCGGCAAGACGCGGCTCTTCCATCGGCAGCGCGCCCTGCCACACCGCCTGGGTGCGCTTGAACGCCGGAAGATTGTCCGCGTCCTGTTCACACCATTGCAGCCAAGCCGCGATCGTCGCCTCATCGCCCGGCGCATCGTTGAGACGCACCAACCAATCGGCAGCTTCGTGCATTCGTGCCACGTCGTTCATCGCTTCAACCTTTCCTTGGCCTGAGCTTCACTCGCACCACCGATTCGCAGCTGGCAATACACCAATGCGCGCGACAAATGATGGCGCACCATGCGCTCGGTAACATGCAACTCGATGGCAATCTCCGCAACGGTCGCGCCTTGTGCACGATGCATCCAAAATGCCCGCCGACAGGGCAACGGCAGTTCGGTCAGCGCCTGACGGACCCGATCCAGCTCCTCGGTGGCCAGCAGCGCACGTTCCACCGTATCCCGGGGGCGCAAGGTATCGAACAATTCCGCCTTGACGGCCGCCGAGGCATGCCAACGCACGTTTTGATGCCGCAACCGATCCACGGCCAGATTCGAAGCAATCCGAAAAAGGTACGACCGCAATAGACTGATGGCCCCGTCGGAGCGATCCAGCTGCAGAAGGCGCACGTAGGCCTCTTGCGCGACCTCCTTGGCGTCGTGCACGGATCGTAAGCGCAAGGCAAGCAGGCTCACCAGGGCATCGTTGTGCTCGCGGAAGAGCCGCGCGACCACCTCAGCCCGGGAGGTGTCATCCCGAGCGGCGCTGTCGCTGTTGGCTTCGTCGGTAGGGTGCGGAGTGAGGGCCACGATACTTATATACGTTTCGGACCCGCGAAATGGAAACAACCGATCCTAACCAGGGTTTTTAGCCTCATGCTTGTTCTTTCCCGGACCTCGCCCGATCCGAGTTCGTCTCGCTTACTTGTTCCGCGTGGGGAATCAGACCGGGGCCGCGCATTCCTATTTCTCCATACAGGCGATTTCTGGCGACGATCGCGCCTACGTGGCGCGATGGACACCCGGGCCTAGGCACACAGATCCTTCGCCCGAGTGTCGGGAACCCGCGCAAGTTGAGGTATTGGCGCCGTTTTACGATTGTGCATCGGGAGAGTTGATATCGAATGCACCGAAGGTATTATTCATAACATATTGTTTTTATTGGGGAGCGGCAGAACCCCCGACGCGCCGATTTTCAGCAGCTGACCAGCCTGGAATGCGCTCCCGTGATGTAGTACATTGTAATACATGAGTACTTTGACACTTCGTGTACCTGATGACCTGGACAAGGCCCTTGAGCGCCAGAGCGCCGCACTTGGAATTTCCAAAAGCGATCTTGCGCGCGAGGCTTTGAAACGCTATCTGCGGGTCGCAGAATTTCGAACGCTGCGAACCAGGCTGGTTGCGCGTGCGCAGGCCGGCGGGGTCAATACCGATGAGGATGTTTTCGAAGCACTCAAGAAGAAGTGAGGATCGCGCTTGACTCATCGGTACTCATCGCGGCACACATCAGCCGTGCGGGAGTGTGCGCGGAGATGCTTGAGGATATTTTGTTGCACCAGGAGCTGGTGATTTCCAACTTTATCCTCGAGGAACTGGGGCGAAAGCTCGTTGAGAAATTCAATTTTCCGAGGCGCGATTCGGACCAGGTGAGCGTCTTCCTTCGTCGAGCTGGCATTGTTGTAGAGCCGGCCGATCTGCCGTCAGACCTGTGCAGAGATCCTACCGATGTACCAGTGCTGGGCACTGCGGTTGCCGGTGAATGCGCGCTCCTGATCAGCGTCGATCGGGATCTTCTCGATATGAAGACAATTCGTGATATTCCGATTATTCGTCCCGGAGAGTATTGGCGGCGAAGTACCGAGATCGAATGACCGCTCCAATCTTCAGCCACCCGCTGCACCACCCGGCGAACGCCACGCTCTTTCTGAGCAGCGGGGTCGGGGTCGCTAGCTACCCCGCTGGCAGAAACGTGACAAGGAGTTTGCGACCTGCGCCATTCCGCTGGTGTCGACTTCGGAGTTATCCGCCGTCTCACCACTCTTAGCGAGGCGGATGCCCGTCAAACCTCCGGGCATCAAAGCCACAATATTGCCTCCCCAGCCGATCATTCTAGGATAAAACAATCGACAATCTTGCGATGGTGCGTACGATGTGACCCAAAACGCATTGGTATAGGTTGTTTCGCCCACCGACAGCTTCTCGCCAGTGGGAAATCCCCGCGGATTGGGGCCGGCTAGTAACTCTCGTATGCGCGGCGCATACAGGATCTGTTGGTCTAGGTGCTTGCCGTGGCTTTGGTAAAGCCGCGCTATTAACACCATATCGCTGATTGTTGGGTAGTAGCCGTAGGCCATGAGTGGATGCCCGGTGCTGCCATCCGCTTCGATGGTTCGGTTTGTCGGTGCGTGATGGATGCCGATTGGTCCAAACACCTCTTGTTGTAACATCGACCAGATGTTGGCCGTAGGTCCCTCCTTCGATTTGAGAAAGCGGTCCATCGCGACTCCAAGAATAAACATGTCCTGATCACGGTAGCGTGTGACCTGGCCAGGACCCCACGGATACACGCCGCCGTCCTTGAGCAGTGCGGTTACCTTTTCCTGGGTCGAGCGGGCCTCATACCATTTCGAGTAACCAGGATCGAGATATCCATCACTCGTGTCATTCGGCTCTCGTTTCGCGCTGCCATTTCCGATTCCAGTCGCCATGTTGATTGCATCTTCGAACCGCACGTGGTCCCATCCGGGGTAGCGTGCCGCCTCTGGCAAGTAGTCTGCAATTTTCAATTCGAACACCGTCGGGCCGTACTTCTCGGCGAGTCTCAATAACGCCGTTTCATTCGCCAACGCCTTGGTGGCAGACCACACTCCGAAGCGCGCGCGATCGCACCACGGCAACTGACCACCGGCACTCTGGCAGGCTTTCAGGTAGAAGGTGCCTTGATAGTCCAATCCCGAGAGCACAATGTCGCTCGCTCGCATCGTGCCATCGAAATTGGCGAGTTGGGCACTGCCTACCTTTGCCGCGAGTTCGTCCCAACTGGCAATCGGAACTGCATCTGTGCGGTCGGCTTCGTAGACCTGCTTTAGAGCGCTTAGTTGATCGGTCGCATCGGGTGCAAAGGTCGCCCTAACGAGACCTGCGGCGACGAAGCTATCCTTAATGTAGAACGGCGCCGTTTGTTGCACGATCTGAAACCGCAAATTCGATACTCGCCCGTCCTTGTAGAGGAATGTCGCCAAGCCATTGTGCGTCTCGCCCTCGATGGAGTTCACCAGCGCAAAGGGGAACGCGGCACGCGACCAGCCGCCGTCGTCAAGCTGAGACCAAACCCGGCCAGGCTGGACAATAATGTCCCAGTAGCTGCGCCCTCGATTGTTGGAACCGTACCGAATCACGTCTTGCGTGTAGGGAATAAGATCGCCATGGTCGGTGAAGAAGGAGATGGCGACACCCGGAAATAACTTCGGATCCCGACCAAGGACTGACCGAGGAGAGAATTCCGCAGGTTCAGTGACCATCTCCGTTTCGGTCAAGTGCAGCGTTCCCAAAAACGGCGTGCGCTCCGCGACAGCATCTAATCCCGGAGTGAAGGCGCTATTGGCGGTCACTCTGCCAGACCATGTCGGCGAAAGTAATTCGGCGGCGCTAATGCGCTGAGCGGCCGCGGTTGCATAATGCGCACCGGTCAACGTAAGGACGCATAGAATCAGCACCGGAGGTTGCCATGAAAATCCCCAACGAGCGAACACATTCGCCATATGTCTCTACCTTGGACAGCCGATTTGAGCCGCTAGCTCTAGCTTACCCAATAGCCGACGCCCGAGAGCGGCAGTTCATTGTGTGCGCCGTGCGCGTAGGGTATGACATACATTTCTAGAGTTCAGATTCCGTACCAGGCGAGCACATAGGATCGCGGCCTCGATTCGGAAGTGTTGCATTACCGGCGCCCGAAGATTGGGATCCCGGAGCAATTCAGGGCCCAATCGGCGCATTTGAGGCTCCCCAGGCGAAGAACTACGCGAGTGGGAATTGCCCCCCACCACGCGGATTTTCAGGCGTTTCGAGGAAGTCCCGGGGGTTTATGAGTCAACCACTTGCAGCGTCTTGCCGACCCCTCCCCAGGTACACCAAAGCACAATCCCGGCACACTCAATCTGAGCCAGTCACACTTCTGGCACGTGCTCGCGCGTTGATTGACAATTGACAGACCCGGTCGCAACGTACCGGACCAAGTCACGGCATGGGCCGGTCGCGTGACTGCTCCGCTGTTAACGCCGACCTAAAAATTTACGCGTCGCAAGTGCCTGAGGTACATTACGCCACGCTCATGAGAATGCGGAGTCCGGCAAGACCAGCCCCGCCGACGGAGTCAAAATTGATGTTGATCGAAACGGAGACAGCTCCAACAGGTCCTTATCCCCGGTGATGATCCAATCCGCCTTTCCGTCGACCGCGAGTTCGAGAAACTTATCATCCTTCGGATCCCGACACCTCCGAATCGTAGTCGTGACGGGGACCCATTCGGCGACCCGCGCAAAGAGTTCGAAGAACTTCTGACGATCTGGCCGGGAAACGTAGGGATCGAATTTCGGCCGCGCCAACGTCTCCGCCAGCTCCATCAAAGTTTCCTCAGAGACTATGGGCTGTGCGCGATCCAAGAATCGACGAACTACACGCGCTGTCGTGGAATCAGGAAGCAACAGCCGGCTGAGGAGTACATTCGTATCCAGGATGACCCGTTTAGTCATCCGTACGCAGCAACGATGCGAGTTTTCTCTCCGTCAGCCCGCGCTCAACAGCCGTTCGGCCCACGCGATCACAGAAAGCCTGAAAGTCGGCAACGGCCAACCCGCGTAGACGCGCGTATTCTTGCGGCGAGATTACGACCGCTTGATCGCGTGATTGGCGGCGAATCATCACCGGACCTCGCTGTGCGTCATCCAACAGCGCAGCGAAGTTTTGTTTGGCATCAGTTGCGGATATAAAGCGCATGTCTCGCTCCATGGGTCGTTTCGTGCATTATAGACGAATCGCACATTTTGTCCCATTTCGGCGCGACACGGCGAGCGCTAGACACGCGGATTTTTCGCGCGGGTGCAGGGTAAATTCGAAGGCCTCCGATACCGTGCAAGCCATTGTTTTTACTTACAAAGAAGGGAGGGAATGAAAGACAGATGTTAGCTAGCTGAATCTTAAGTAATTTTCGAGTTTGCGAATAAAGTTACCCCCAAATTTGACCCGTGATTGCTGTGGCTGTTGTGTTTTACACAGAAAGCGCGGGGTCCCCCTCGATGATCTCCTGGATCAGTTCCGGTCGCTTCCCCGCCGTCCATGCTTGCGCCGTATGGCAAACACGGTAGCGGAGCGGTCCACCATCAGGAGTCGTAGCGCGCGAGATCGGGCGAGGAATGCAAACAAACTCGGTTTGGAGCGAGTCGGGACCGGCCGATACCACGGCATACCCATGGCCACCCATATCGACAAACTTCAGATGCGGTGCGTTATCCGGATTGCTGACTCGATGAGCCGCCGCGATATCGCCGGTACGCTCATACTCAAGCGCACTCTTGACCCCATGCTTCAATGTCAGGTTGATGGCCGACTGGAACTTGCCCGGCTCGCGCTCGCTCACGAACAGTGGACGCAGCGGATGCCCTATTAGCCCGTGCTCAAGGGCCTCGGCCATACCGATCGCCGAGATCGAGCCACATATGAAAGCAACGCCCACCGGATCGAAAGCTTCAGGTGGCAGCGCCTTGGCCGCATATCCAGCCCAAAAGCTATGCCGGTCACCTGAGACGATCGTGAAGCCGCTCACACCCTGATCGCGGACGAAATCATACAGTTCGGCCCGTTCATTGAGCGCACCGCTGAAGTCTCCCCCGCCAAAACACGCATAGCCCTTGCCAGGCCACGGGGTCGTTAGCCCCGCCGGCAAGTTCTGTGGATCGGCTCGCATGTCCAGCGTTCCGTTCGTGGCGCCCCAAACCTTCCACGTTGCTTTCGACGCCGCCAGCGTATGCTTGAGCCAAGCTTTCTGCTCGCGCCCAAGCACCGTCATCGGCGGATCGTTGCGCGCAAAATTCTGCACGCTCTTCCCACCGAGCCGGATGCTTTGCGGTGGGTTGCCGCCTGCGTAGGTATGTCCAGCGTCGAGGATTTGCATTGCCTCGAGCGGAAAGAACTCGGGAAATGCCTCCAAGCTGAACGCATCGGCTTCGCTTCGCGAAGTCGGGTCTTCCATCGTATAGCTGTGGAAATCTGTCAGGATCAGCTCGACGTGACGACCGAACCGCATTGCGCGATAGCCAGTCATACTCGCGATTGCCGTGCGATTATTAGGTTCGTCACCGAGGCCGTCCGCATCCAAGTGTATTATCGGCGCGTTTTTGACGCGTGGCCCGTCAAATTTGTCCAGGCCAGGCCCTGAGGTCTTTCGCACCCGTGATGGAATATATTCCCACCACGCTTGATTGGCCGCGACTCGCAGTGCTTGAGCAGGCTCCGACTTACCGTCGTACTTGATGGTGCTCTGCCATCCTTGCCACGAGAATTCGTGGTTGTCGCCGATGCAGATGAACGGGAAGTATGCGCGGGCGTCCTGAATGTCCGGATCTTGAATCGTCGCGCGATAGACTGTCCGATAGCCGTCGACCGTTGTCGGCACGTGGAAGTTGTCGACCTTACGGGCGTCGGGTATGCGACCGATGTCGAACACCGTACGATCGTAGCGATGCGGCACTTCATCGGGGTATTCCACGACTTCGTAGATGAAATCTCCGAGATGCAAGACGAACCCCAAGCGCTTATCGGGCGCGGCGCGCCGGTCCTCCCAAATCATCCGGCGATAGGCATTCTGTGTGCCTTCGTTCACGCTCTGGCACGAAACGAAAGCAAATCGAACCGATCGCGCATCCTCAACTTCCGGAGCCGTAATGGTTCGGCCGACTCGGCTGCCATTGCCTTCGGCATCAATGAAGCGATACCAGTAAACAGTATGCGGCTTCAGGTTCCCAACGAGGACGCGCGTTGTCCAGTCCGATGCACCCGTTATCGTCGAGCGAGCGTGAGCGATAACGCGGTTGAAGCTTTCATCTTCTGCCACTTGGACGCTAAGGACCGCTTTGGCTCGTCCATCCCCGAAGGGGCGGCGCGTCCAAAGGATGACGCTCGAGGAATCCGGATCGCCTGAGGCAACGCCCTCGAAAAAAAGATCCCTCCGTTCCTTCCAAGTTTGGAGCGGTGCGAATGCAGCAGCGCGCGCCCATACGGCGGTAGCGCCGAGTGCGCTCGCAGAAAGCAGGAAAGCTCGGCGATTAAAGTGCGGCATAAGCGATCATAACACCGCCACTCGATTTGCTACGATGCCCAAGTCGCCCCGGCGGCGCGATCTTCACTATCTTTCCCCTGGCGACCCTCGTATTGCCGACGTTGCGCTTGTTGCTACTCCTTATGTCATCGAGGCGCACCGGCGTTAAATCGCCCGATGGTCTTGCTCAATGAGATTGTTGAGCGGGCAGCACAACATCTGTGCCGCCAGGCTCATGGTGAAAAGCGCCGCAGACTTCGATGTTCTGTTCCTGATCGTTTCCCTTCGGCATCACAACTGCTTACTGAAGAGAACGAGACCGACGTGCCCCAACCGGACATCACCGCGGAAATTATTTTCATCCGGCGCCCGGCGCTGCCGCGGCATTTTTTATTGCAGCCGGTGTCCGGGCGACGCCGAAAAGACGTTTCATTCAGTGGGGAATACCAATTAACCTGGCGGAGAGCCCGTGCGTACTCGCGTGCTATTTACGATTATCGTTGCACTGGCATCGGGATGCAGCAAGCGCCCCAATGCTGAGTCTGCCGCCCCGCCCTCGTCGCCATCCGCATCCTCGAGCCATTCCACGGCAGCGCGGCCCGCGAACACGGCGGCGCGCCAGCTGAAGAAATCTGAATTGAGCGAGGCGGAACGCAGGTTCGGCGTCGCCCCGGTGCCGGACGCGACCGTGACCTACCAGCCTGACGTGATCATCGTCGGCGGCGGCGCCGCCGCCATCCGCTCCCAAGACCCGAACGGCTTCCGCTGGACCATCGACGCCGGTGCACCGCGCGCACGCGACCTCGTTCCGGGCAAGATCTTCTTCATGACGGGACGGGCCGTGGGACGCGTGCTCGATGTGCGCCCGCAGGGCGGCGACCTGATCGTCACGGTGGGTCCTGTGACGCTCACCGAAGTCATCCGCGATGCCCACATCCACATTGTCGACATGCCCATTGATCTCGGAGAGGCGATAGCTTACACCTCCACCGATCTGCCCGGCCAGGTGGTCAGGGCGGGAATGCCCCGCAGCAACGGGGGCGTGATGCCGGCGACCTTCGTCACCGATTCCGGCTGGTCGCTCTACCGGGTGCAACTGCCGGCCCGGACACCGGCAAAGCCGTCGGCCGGAACATCGGCGGGAGCATCGGCGGGAGCCTCGGCCCAGGCGCCCGGCCAAGGAACGGGTCAAGCGCCTAATCAGTCGCCGGTCCAGACCCCGCCGCCACCGGCGGTCCCGGACGTGTCGGATCTCCTGCAGGACAAGAACTTCACGGTATCTCCGACCGTGAGCCAAAACGGCATCGGCATCAGCGTGAGCACCGATGCCAACGGCCTCAAGGTCTCGGCGGAAAGCATGGTACATCTGCTCACGCCCAAACTCGAAGTGCACCTGGACATCGACGACGGCGGCATCAGCCGCGCGTCGATCGAGCTCAAGGGTGCCGCGGGATTGAGCTGGACCTTCGCCGCCGGCAGCAAGGTGGGCATGAAGGGCAACGTCGACGTGATGCTGACGCCCGATACCGACTTCAGCATTCCGGTGGGCGGCATCGGACCGGTGCCCCTGGCTGTCACGGTACGCCAGCGCTTCAAGCTCACCACCGCGCTCGGGGTGCGCGACAGCGTGCTGAAGGCCCAAGGCGACTACACCTTCACCGGCGGCTTCCAGGTGGGCTACTTCAACAAGGCGTGGAACGTGGCCGGCCCGATCGGCTTTGCCACCCAGCAAAGCATGACTCGCACCGGCACCGGGATTTCCATGGGCGCGACCGGCCTGACGCTCGCGAATCAGGTGCGCGTCATCGCCGGCATCGGCACCCACGGCTTCGCCGCCGGACCGTATTTTTCCTTCACCACAGCCGTCGGCGCATTTCGAACGTCGAGCATCGGTATGCTCGCCTGCAACGGCGCGACGCTCGACATCAAGCTGAATGGCGGCGTCGGCTACCTGATTCCGAAATCCATCGTCAATCTGATCAACTCGGTGCTGCGGGCGCTCAACATCCGGTATGCGATCACCGGCGAAGGCGGCCTGGAGCCGCCCGAGCCGATCACCATCATCAATAAAACCAACCAGATCGGCGGCTGCAACCCTGTCGATGATTCGTCTGCGAAGGGGCATTTGAGTGGCCCGGTATAAGCGCGGCATTGTGGGCGACGCGACGGCCGGCGCGGCACGCGCCGGCGTATGGATCGCGGCGTGCGCGCTGGCCGCGGGGCAAGCTGGGTGCGGGGCGCCGCACACGGGTGCTGCATCGGCAACGGAGCGGTGGCCGGCGGCGGCGGGACCGGCATCAGCGGCGGTTTCGCCGGCGCCGGCGCTCAAGGGCTCGCCGCCTACCTCGGTGCGTGCCGTGAGCGCGGCAGCCGCAACCGGCAGGCGAGCTTGCACCTTCATCACGCGCGAGCAGATGGCGCAGCTCCTCGGCGCGCCCATCGGCACACCCATCGACACGCAAGAGGTCGGCTCGAGTTCGTGTGCCTATCCTCCCGGCGCTCCGGACAGCTACTCGCAGGCGGACATCGAGATCCGCTGGTCTGGCGCCAGCGCCACGCCCCTCGAGCAGCAACTGGCGCAAGCCTTCGGCGACAGCGACCCAGGAGAGCAGATCGCGCATGCGGTGCCGCTCGGCGATCGCGCGTTTTTCAGCCTCGAAGGGGTGCTCAGCATCCAGACGGGAAAGACCCGCATCACCGTCACACTGCCCATGCGGCCGGACTCGGAAGCGAGGGCCGTCGCCATCGGCAAAGCTCTGCTCGCGCAGATCGGCACAGCGCCCTCGGCGTCGGCCGCAGCCGCGGCACCGGCCGCCGGCGGCGTGCTCCCGGAGGGGCTGTCGTTGGGGGAGGAGTGCCCCACAGAAGTCGCCCATGCCGCCGCCGAGGAGGAGGCCGCGATCGTGCCGCTCAAGGCCGGCCTCACCTTGTCGAGCATCTGGACGCCGGGCAACGGCGCAGACCTCGAATGCCTGGAACAAGTCACGGCGGTCGACGACTTCAAAGTCGAGGTTACGGAAAGCTGCCCTGCCGCCGCCGACGGCGAGAACGTCACCCAGTATCGGCGGCTTTGCCAGATCGACCTGCGCGATGCCTACGTCTATCGCACCGAGACGGCCGACAAACGCGTCGCTCCGCCCGTCTCTTCGCCGACCACCATGTTCAGCCTGTCTCGGCGCTCGCTGCGCGAGTTGAAAGCCGCCGGCCATACCCGTCACCGCTATGTGGAGATCAAAGATGCCTGGCGCGGGCGGGCGCAGCCCTTCGCGCGCAATTATGACGGCGCGCTGACGCGTCAAGCGGCCGGGGAATCCACGCGGATCCTCGTCAACGACACGCCCGTGGAACTGCCGACGCTCAGCGCCACCGCCTACCCGCACTCGACTATCGAGACGAGCGCGCTGATCGTGGACGATGAGCGCTTTCCGCTCCTGCTCGACTATCAGCGGCCAGGCGAGGGATTCGGCGTGCGCTACACCAAGATTTCTTATCCGGGCGACGGCAACCTCGAACGGCACCTGGCAGTCGACAAGCACGTCGATGTGCAGGGCATCTACTTCGATTCCGCCAGCGACCGGCTGCGTGCGGAATCTACTCCCGTGCTCGCCGAAATTGCCGCCGTGCTCAGCAAGAATGCGGAGTGGAAGCTGAGCATCCAGGGGCATACCGACAAGCTCGGTGCCGATGCCGACAACCTCGCGCTGTCACGCCTGCGCGCAGAGGCGGTCAAGTCGGCACTCGTCGGGCGTTACCAAATCGACGCCGACCGCCTGAGCACCGCGGGCTTCGGCGCGTCGCGGCCGCAAGCCGGCAACGACACGCCGGCCGGGCGTGCCAGAAACCGCCGCGTGGAATTGATCCGCCAGTGATGCCATCTCAAATGCCATCTCAACCTAAGGAGCCTGTCATGAACCCTTGTCCCCTGTTGCTGGGCACTCGCGCCGGGGGTGCCGTGTTGATTGTGATGGCGGCGCTCGCGGGCTGCGGCGCCGCCAAGCCCCCGCCAGCGCAAGATACCGCAGCGGCGGACCAAGCGGCGGTCGCCGCCGCCATCGCCCGCGCGCAAAAGCCGGCGACGAAGGCCTGCGAGATGGTCACTGAAGCGGAGATGTCGAGCATCCTCGGCGTCGCGGTGACGGCGAAAGACCTCACGCACTCGAGCGGCGCGACCAACTGCAAGTGGTCGACACCGTCGGGTTTTCCGGCGGTGGAACTCGAGGTGGACTGGGGCGACGGCGAAGTGGCCATGCGCGCTGCTGCGATGATGAACAAGCGTGAGCCGGGCATCACGAGTCCCTACGATGGGTTGGGCGATCAAGCCATCGCCGTGGGACCGGCCCTCATGATCCAGACGGGCGAGGACTTGATGAAGATGGTGTTCACCGGCGTCACCGACGCACCGGCGAAGGCCCAGAAAATCTTCACTGCCGCCAAGGCGAGGATGTGAGGCGATGCCCATCGCGAGCCGGCCCAGCATAACGTGGCCGCGCGAGCGCTGGGCGTGGGTGTCGATGGCGCTCGGCGCCGGCATCTTGTGGTTCAACTGCCAGTGGCTGTACTTCGGACGCTATCGCTACGCCGTGGACGGCCGTGAATACGAGGACGATCGGTTTCGTTAAGGCTTTACGACCGCGATGGGGCGCCTGACCTCCATCGAGGCGCGTGCATCCGCTCGCGCTCGAACGCTACTGCGAACGCGTGCTCTCCGAGATCGAGCGCGTGACACAATAGCGCCGAAAGCCCTCATCAGCGTTACCTCGATATCTTCAAGATCGTCGAGCGGTGTGACCGCGAAATCGCAAGCATCTTCAACAATCCAAAGCGCTCTAATGGTCTTGCAGTGCTGGCTCGCATTCGCGCAGCTGCCTTGCTCCCGGAGGATGAATTCTCCGGCTTGAGTCCGGAAACGCGCAGTGCTGTGAAATTGCTGCTGGGTGTCCGGTAGGTATTCGGTATGGCTACCCTCTCGCGATTTTCTACCTCCACTGTATTTGACCCGGGACGCCCCGTTCCTTGGCTGGCCGCGCAAGGTCCCTTGGCCTATTGCCCCGAGGAGCCGCCGCCGACAGATTACTTTTTCCAGTACACCTGGATTCTCCCGGGAATTTTCGACCCGAAAGTCAATTTGCGCGAGCACCGCTATTTCGGCAGTCCCCTCAAGAGCGACGCGCGCTTTCTCTTCGACTTCTGGGGAAACGTCCGCAACGCGAATGGCGCAGCGCTGCAACAGTACTCTCAATGTGGTGTTTTCTCGGACATTGAAGTCAAGGCGCCGATGGCCGCCTGTCGCCATATCAAGAAGCTGTACGATACGGCGGGCTCTGTGCTGATCCAGCACGGCAGCTATCAATGGATTTCTGAGCAGGATCAACCCCACATAGAACGCGGACAAGCCCTGCTCTATCGGGGTATAGCGGAGACCAAGGCGTTCCGTTGCTTGCAGTTCAGGCCTGAAGAACTTTCCGCTGTGAATCGCGACATCTGGCGAAAGTACCTGGGCGTCCAGGCGGCGATGCTGTCGGATTCGGTGCTGTCCTTCAACACTGCTCACGATCGGGTCAATCGCTCGGAGACCGGCGGTCTGCGTCACGCAACGTGGCTGGGCGACCAGATGGCCACCGCAGCGGGACTCGACATCAAATCCGCCGGTTTTGCCAATCAGCTTTGGTTCGCAGCCCAACAATCGTATTCCCTGGATCCAGCCATGGGGACGCGGAAATTCGGTCCTCACTATGTTGTGCTGAAAACCCCGCTGAGCAACCTCCGCATCACGACATTCTTCGCGGGCGAGTCAGAGGTGAAGCTAGTCGATCCGAGCCAGGTCTCCGTGGTGGAGACCATTGGGTGTCAGGTGGAGCCGGTCCAAGCTATGCAGTGAGAGCTGCAAGATGTCCAGTTTCCGGATTTCCGCGCGGTCATAAGCAGGCAATCCCTATCAATTCAATGGCTTACCGCGTGACGCCGTTGCAATCGGCGCCCTGAGGGTGCACTTGCGCCTATCACCACCGATGGTAATTGTCATCGGGAGGCCATAGAGTGATGACTCTCGCTGACGTTGCAGCCAAAGCCAAGGTGATTGCACGCATCGTTCAGCTCGCACCGGGACCTTGGCCAACCGCTTCGTCGTCGAATCCAAGAGCAATGACCGTTGCGGTAACATTGCACTACTTGAAGCCGGAGACGACGGATGGAACAGTTAAATCGCATCACCCAGCGCCCCGAAATCATGGGTGGGAGGGCCTGCATCCGTGGAATGCGGGTCACCGTCGGCATGATCGTCGGTCAGATCGGAGCCGGGCGTAGCATCGACGATCTCCTAGCAGAGTACCCATACTTAGAGCGCGAAGACATCCTGCAGGCGCTTCGGTATGCCGCGTGGCGAGCCGAGGAACGAGAGGTTGCGCTGGCCAAAGCGTGAAGCTACTCGTTGACATGAACCTGTCGCCGCATTGGGTAGATCGGCTGAATGCGGAAGATTTGCCGGCTATTCACTGGTCGACAGTTGGCCGCGTGGATGCTCCCGACGCCGAGATCATGGCATACGCCGCCACCCACGATTACGTCGTGGTGACGCATGACTTGGATTTCAGCGCCATTCTCGCTGCGACCCAGGGGACGAAACCCAGTGTCGTGCAGATCCGCTCAGACAATCTGAGTCCAGCAGCCATTGGAGAGCCGCTGATCGCGGCGTTACGACAAATGGCCGCCGAGCTAGCCGCAGGCGCGCTACTCACGGTCGACCCGGGTTACTCGAGTTCATTTGTTGCCGCTAGGCCCAGGGAAGCAGTGAACATGCCGCTCGCCGCTTATCAGACGCTCAGCTCCGTCTATGCCCGCGCTGGCCGGCACGCTGAGACCCGTTCGGGATTTCTTGCCCCTGCGGCAGTTGACGCCATGTGCAAACAATCCTGATGAATGGTCTGTATACCTGTGTCCCGTGCGAGGAATTCCTGCTAGCGCCAAGACCGGAACACCTCTCAGTTTGACTAAGCGCGCACAAACCAATGTGGAACGCCAGCCGCTGCCGACGGACGCCCAATTGCAACAGCTGTCCGATTCGGCAAGTTTCAAGCGCGCGCAATCCTACGTGCGTACTGGCGCCGTTGAGATTACGGCTCGCCTCGACAGGCAGATCGACGCCATAGTGTCCGGTACAGAGGATTACTCCGTGAGGCTGCTGCTCGGCGGCCGTGAAGCGGAATCACACTGCACGTGCCCCGCGTTTGCGAAGGGGATATTTTGCAAGCATCTAATCGCCACCGCGATCGTCGCTCGCGACCACGCGACAACCGAGGACGGCGCGGGCGCCGATTCCGCCACGCCCCGCAGGGCTACGGCCACGGCGGATTCCGATCTGCGCGTCTTTCTCGCCGCACAGCCCGCCGAAAGACTTGCCGGTTGGCTCGCGGATCTCGCCGAAGCCGATCCGGCCATCGAGCGACGTCTGCGTGTCTACCAGTCACAGCATTCACCACGGGAGCTGCGCAAGGCGCTCGGCAGGTTGCTGCGTGCGCCGCGATTTCTGGATTGGCGCGCCTCGCGCAAGTTTGCCCGTGACCTCGACCCGGTCATTGAACTGCTTGCCGAATTGACGGGCAATGACGCCCACAACGGCATCGAACTCTACGAGTACGCGCTTACCCGCTTGTTCAAGATCTATGAACAAAGCGACGATTCCGGAGGCGATATCGGCGACCGGATTCGAGAACTCGTCCAGCGCTACCTCGATGGCCTCGTCCGCAGTACTCCCGCCGGCGCAGCACGCGCCAAGGCCCTTTTTGACGTACAGCGCGAAGACCAGTGGAGTTTTCTGCCGATCAAGGAGGTCTGGCCACTCCTCGATGAGGCGGGCCGTGCGGTCTATGCAAAAGCCATCGAAGACGAATTTCACGCGCTACCTCCCCGCTCGCCCACCGAGGGGAACCGGTTCCAAAGCGGATACTTCTGGCCGACCGAGCGCATGGAGGCACTCGCCGCCGTACGCGGTGACACGAACACGCTCATCGCTGTCATCTCGCGGGACCTCGCGAGCGGGCACTCGTACGAACGCATTGTCGCCGTGTGTGAGGCAGCCGGTCGGCACCGCGAAGCAACGCAGTGGGCTGAACGTGGACTGAAGGCGCATCCCGACTGGCGCGGCATACGGCCGCTCCTCGCGAGGCAATACGAGCGCGCCGGCCTGACCGACGAATCCCTGGAGCTTTATTGGCAAGAGTTTCAACGTCAGCCCACGGTCGAAACTTGGCGAGCCCTGAAGAACGCGGCCGGTCGACAGTGGTCAGGCTACCGCACGCGGGCACTGGACGAGGTTTGTCGCCGCGAGCGCGCGTTACCTGACGGGCGACGCGATGCGTCTCTGCGCACAAGATTGCTGGTCGCCGATCGCGACTTTGAAGCGGCCCGCGTACTCGCCGAGCAGCATGCGCTCGCGCCCGAGTTGCTCGACGGCCTTGCCCAACAGATCGCCACAACCCACCCGGAATGCGCCGCCGGACTCCTGCGACGCTTCGTCGATGCGGTACTTCCGCGGTGTCAGCCCCGCGACTACGCCTATCAAGCGCAGCAGATTGCGCGAATTCTCGCACTCGCACCCGGCTCGAGTTCGCGGGCCTGGGTCAATCAGATTCGCGTTCAGTACCGCGCGCGCCGCAAACTCATTTCACTGCTTGACGCTGCGATGACTCCAGGCGAAAGCTCGACTCGCGCACGAAGCAGTTGACACTCACTCATCTCGACGCCGGAGCGGAGGTTCCGAGGTTCCAAGGGAAGGCGAGAATCGACCAATGCATTACAGGGAGGGAATTTAACAACAGGCGGAAAGCCTATAATTACGGCATTCTAGAATGACCTAAAACTGAGTTACCCGCGCTGTTACCCACACTCAATTTTGAGGAAAACGGCTACTGAACCCGGGACACTCGGACAAATCTCGGGCGGCGTTCTCGTCGGCGACTTCGAATCGCCAGTCAGCACCCGAACGTCGTTTCTTACCTAAAGAACTTGACGTAACTGTCAAACAAATATGTACGGCCTCGTTTTCCGCCCGTAATCTCTCGCAGAATTTTCAGCCTCTCTAAGTCGGCGACAAGCTTATATGCTGACGCTGCCGATATTTTAGCTATTCTACCGACGTCTGCGGCGTTGATCACGGGGTGTCGATAGAGGGCATTGAGAACTTTCTGCGCGTTTGCAGCTCGACTTCCGAGCGTGCTAATTTGCCCTTCGACCTTCTTCTGCAACTTCAATATATTATCGAACGTGAGGATGCCGCTTTTTGCCGTTTCAATTACACCCACAAGGAAAAATTTAAACCATTGTTGCAGATCGTTCTGCTCGCGAACTCTAATCAAGTTATCGTAATAGTGATTTCGATTTCGTTCAAAGAAATCGGAAAGATAAAGTATCGGTTGCTTAAGTATTCCCTTGCTTACCAGATACAGCGTGATCATCAGTCGTCCGACTCGACCATTCCCGTCTAGAAAGGGATGAATCGTTTCGAATTGATAGTGAACTAAGGCGGCTTTCATCAATTCTGGGAAATAGTCCCTATCGTTGTGAACGAATGCTTCCAGGTCAGACATCAATTCCGGAATCTTCGTATGTATAGGCGGCACGAATGCTGCGTCATTGATAGTCGCACCGCCAATCCAGTTTTGGCTTCGTCGAAATTCTCCCGGTGATTTGTGTTTTCCGCGTACGCCCTGCATCAAGGTTTCGTGTGCTTCTCTTATTAGTCGCGACGAGAAGGGAATACTTTTGAGACGAGCAATCGCCTGGTTCATGGCCGCTACGTAATTTTGCACCTCTTCCCAGTCGTCGCGTTTGTCGAGCGCCACGTCTTCCTTGGCACGCAGCGCTTCATCCATATTGGTTTGGGTGCCTTCGATACGGCTCGACTGAGTCGCTTCTTTAAATACATGCATCTGAATGAAGAGGTCGATATTCGGAATGTAGTCCGAATACATATCAATGCGTCCCAATTCCCGGTCCGCCTGCCCTAGCAGTTGTAGGAGCTCCATGTTCTCGAGCTTCCATGGTCGATTTATAGGCGTTGGGTGAAAAGACATATAGTTTGTCTCTTGCACTTTGTGGCCGGAATTGAAGTTCTTCATTTCACTAAATTCTGTATTTAAAACAAGAGTCTTTCTTGTTTTAGATTATACGACTTAACTAAAATAAGGCAATTGCTAATTATAGATATGACAACATTGCGTTAAGGAAGTAGCGCGGCTGGACCTGAGGCGCATCCGCCCGATTCTGCAACTTCTCACCAAGCTCGATCTCCAGGGGAACGGCGTCGGTGGGAATGGCCTCAGTTGGCTCGATGGCGTCTATCATGACGGCATCGGCACGTTCTTTGTGGACAAAGCACCGGCCTGGGCGCGGCGCTGGAAGACCCTGATCGAGGAGTCGGATACCCAGACGAGCGCTCGCGCCTACGAAGCCGCGACCGCCTGGGCGGTGCGCCAGGGTCTGCGAAATGGCTCGCTCCATTCGAAATACGGGTTCGAGTATGCCGATCCTTCCAGTCACTGGATGCCTGCCGAGACTTGGAAAGTGCGCCGTAGCGGCTACCAACTGGAAAAGGATCTCCCCAGTGCGGAGCATTCATACACCGACAAAGCAGAGGCGGCGCTGCGGTCGTCGCTCTCCGGCCTACGGGAAGCCGTCGCGGCTGGTGAAGTCTGGGTCGGTCGAAAGGATCTGTATTTCCGGCGAGACGACGCCGAGGTACAACCTGAGGGCGTTGATCACGCCCAAAACGAGCTCTACCGCAAGGTCGGGCGGATACAGCTGCCGACGCTGTTGCTCGAGCTGGATTCGCAGGTGCATTTCAGCTGGAAGCTGTTGAGTCGCGAACCGAAGAGCGCCGAGGAACTGCTCGGTGTCTATGGTGCATTACTCGCCGCCGGCACCGACCTTCAGTCACGCGGGGTCGCGACAATGATCCGTGGCGTTCATGAAAGCACGATTCGTCGCTATATGCGTCTATTCGAAAGCGACCCGGCATTGCGCGAGGCCAACGATTCGCTCCTGCACTTCGCCCGCAGTCATAGTATCGTCAATCATTGGGGTAGCGGTTTTGAGGCGTCATCCGATTTGATGAGCCTAGATGCGAGTAAGCATCTCTATGATGCTCGCGTCGATCCGAAACGCCGTGTTCACGGCGTCGGAATATATCAAACCGTACTTGATCAATGGGGGATCCCGTACGATCAACCCTTACCGCTGCTGCGCCGCCAAGTCGGCGCCGCCCTTGAAGGCGTTGTGCGCCAGCGCGTGACCCCGATCCGCTCGCTTGCGGTTGACACCCATGGCCACACCCACTTCGGATCCGGACTCGCCAAGCTTCTCGGCTTTGATTTGTATACTCGCTGGCACGACATGCGCGGACAATGGCTGCATGTACCTCGGGATTGGCCGCCGGAGCCCGGCTTGGAGCCGGTCCTCATGAGAGACCTCGATCCGGAATTCATTCAATGCGTATTCCACGCGATGGTGAACAGCGTTTCCACGGGATCGTGAACACGGATTCCACGGCAACGTGAACAGGTTTCCACGGGATGGTGAACAGTTTGGGGTGCCGCGTGGCGCGCTGTTCACGATCATGGAAAGGTGTTCACGATCGTGGAAAGTGGGGTGTTTGGCTGGAGATTGATCGAAAGGCAGACCGCGTAACCTGGGATTTTGCCGCCAGGAGCGCAGTCGATGCCGAACGAGAGGATCTCCATGTCGAAGTTGAAGCAGCTGATCGAGCTGCAATCGAGCAATTTAAGCGTCCGGGCGCTGGGGCGTGCCTTGGGCCTGTCACTCGGCGCGGTCTCCAAGTACTTGCGGGCGGTTCGGGCCTGCGGGATCGAGGCGGCCGAGGCGGAAACGCTCACTGAACACGAACTCGAGCGGCGCGTGTTCGGTCCGCTGCTGGCGGCCAAGCCGGCCGCGTTGGTGCCGCCGGACTGCGCGTGGATCCACGGCGAGCTGAAGCGCCACCGGCACGTGACCCTGCAGCTGCTGTGGGAAGAATACTCGGGCCGGTATGGCGCTGCGGCGTATCGCCGCAGCGCGTTCTGCCTGATTTATCGTCGCTGGGAGAAGCGGCTCAAGCGCTCGATGCGCCAGCGGCACTTCGCCGGCGAGAAGCTGTTCGTCGATTACGCCGGCCGCACGGTCCCGATCTTGGGCTACGGTGGCGTGGAAGCCTACCGGGCGCATCTGTTCGTGGCGGCCATGGGCGCGAGCGGCTGTGCGTATGCGGAGGCGACGCGAAGCGAGTCGCTGCCGGACTGGCTTGGCAGCCACGTGCGGGCGCTGGAGTTCTACGGGGCGGCGCCCACGTAATCAAAAGCTTTTGATTACGTGGGTGCGCCGCCGAAATAACTCAACGCCCGGACATGCGCACCCAGCCAATCCCCGGCGCCTTGGCTGAAGGTGGCCTCCGCGTAGGTGTAGTTGGAAAACCCGAGCACGGCGACGAAAATCTGGGCGGTGCGCACCGCGCCGGTGTGCCGATCCTGGATCGGCACCGTCTGGCCGGCGTAGTCGACGAACAGCTTGTCGCCGGGGACGTGTTCCTGGCGCAGCACGAGCTCTTGCGTGGCGAGCCAGCGCCGGTACTGATCGCAAAACACACTGTACTGCCAGCCGTCGGGGTGGGCGCTCTTGTACTCCTCCCACAACAACAGCCGTGTGACGCCGCGGCGGCGCAGCTCCGCATGCAAGTACGCAAAGTCCGGTCGCGGTGTACGCGACAGCGGAACCAAGCGCCGATACATCTTGGCCTGCAGTGCCGCCTCATCCATCAGCGCCGGCAGCGGCCAAACCACATCGGCCTCGCGCGCCCGGCGAATACACTCTTGCACGGTGGAACGCGCGCTGCCGATCGCAGCAGCTATCTGTCTATCGCTGAAGCCCTCGGCCTTGAGCCGCAGAACCTCCCTGATCTTGCGCACGGGTAACCTCGCTTGCCCCACCGTAGCTCCCCTTCCTGTTGGAAAAAGAGACCACGGCAATGGCGGTTAACCCGCTTCACACCCCCCGGCTGGCATCAACCGGAACGGTGGCCCGGCATGGACCGGAATGCTGGCCCGACATGCTCCGGAACTGGTGGCCGGCATGGCCCGGAATACGCAACGAAGAAGAAGAACGCCTTGAGCAAGAGCGCCGGGAACGCCGCGAGGCACATGCCAAGCTCATTGCCGACCTCGAGCAACAAGCCGGCGCCTGGCATCGCGCCAGATTCTTGCGCCGGTACGTCCAAGCCGCACGCCGCATACTCAAAGGACAGCGAGTCCAGGCTCATTTCCGAGACGAGACCATCGACTTCCTCGACTGGGCCGCCGCCTACGTCGACCACTTAGATCCCCTATCGGTCACGCCTCACAATCCCGACCTCACGTCGGAGCCCCACTACTATTACCGCTCGAACGACGAGGTTCTCAAGGAGTCGCTGCAACGCGTTTTCGGTATCAACTGCCAACACGCCCGGAAGCTCCTTCGAGCAGCACTCACGGACACAAACGCAGAAGGATTAGAGAACGTGTAAATCCATGGCACTGGTCGACGGACGGCATGCGACACCGCCTCGATCAGCGGCAACGTCATTGAACCACTTCCGCTGGCGAATGTTGCTCGACGCACGCACCCCTAGCTCTTTTTCCCCGCAGCATCCCCCGGCACCGGTAGTCCAACCTTTCGGCAAAACGCCGTGAAGCGGGGATCATCTTTGTAGCGCCCTATGAACGGGTCGTAGAGTAGATTGCGGACGCTCGGATCGCGGTACTTCCAAGCTTGCTCCAGCCACTCGAAGGTCTTGTCCGCGTCGCCTCGCATTGCGTAAACCTGAGCCACGTCGTAGGGATCCCAAGAAGCACCCTTATCAAGGAGAGTCTCCAGCGCGGCCTCTGCAGCCGCCCGGTTGCCACCAATCTGTAGCGCCTTTGCCAGTGCCGATTCCCGAAAAAAACTGGGTGGCTCCTGCTCCGCGGCGGCCAGCGCCGCCTTAGGATCACCTCGCCGAATCTCAATGTTGGTCAGCACCGCACCGTGGAGCCAAACAGCGCCAGGTTGCAGCTCGATAGCCCTCCGAATTGCCGCCTCCGCTTCTTCCAACCGATTCAGGGCGTAAAAATCGACGGCGAGCGAAGCGTACCACCTCGAGTGTAATGGATCGGTAGCGAGCGCCTGCTGGGTCAGCTCGATTGCGCGATCCAGTTCTAGGAAAGTAGCGAGTTGGCGGGCGAGACTGGCGGCCGCATCACCGCTTCCAGGAGCGAGTTCGAAAGCCTGACGATATTCCGCTTCGGCACCGCGCCAGTCGAAGTCCGCTGTTTCAAACAGCGAGCCCCGCGCAATGTGCGCACTCGCCAGATCGGGGTTCAGGGACAGGGCGACGTTGACCGCCTCGCGTGCCTTCGCGTACGCCTCCATCGCTGTCGCGAGATTGAGATGAAATCCACCGAGATTTGTCCATGCGAGCGAGAGCAAACTCCACGCGAATGCGTAATGCGGATCCAGCTGTGTGGCCCGAGTGAAGCGCTCAATGGCCCTGTGATTGTCGGCGCCCGTGTCGCGTGCAAGGTAGTGCTTGCCCTCCAGCACGGCGTCGTAGGCTTCTAAATTACCACTCGGCGGTCGATCGCTCTGCTGAGCAGAGGCGTTCTCCTGCGGCATGAGGCGCGCCTTGAGTGCCTCGCCTACTGCACGAGTGAGATCGTCCTGCATGGTAAAGAGGTCCCCGTAGGGTCGGTCATACCGCTCGGACCATTGCGTACTGCCATCCAACGCATTGATGAGTTCGGCGCTCACCCTTACCTTATCGCCCGCATGACGCACCGTCCCTTCCAGCAAATGCGCAACGCCCAGCTTTGCCCCGATCGTCTTGCTGTCTTCCTTGGAATCCCGAAACCTGAACGAGGAGGTGCGACCAACCACCTTCACTCCCGGGAATTGCGAAAGCGTCGTGATCAGATCCTCCGATAGACCATCTGAGAAGTACTCCTGGTCCTTCTTCTCGCTCATATCAGCGAACGGCAGCACTGCAATAGACTTGTCCGAGATCGCCGCCACCGCCGGTGCCTGCGCTTCTGGATGCTTCGACGGCCAGAAATGAATACCCAACGCCACCGCAACAGCCAGCCCCGTAAGAGCGGCGGCGCCCAGCGCTAACTGCCTAACACCGATCGACGGATTCACCCGGGATCCAGGCACCAACACATCAGTCGCCGACGCCGGACTACGTCCAGTTGCTGTCGATAAAGCCCGCCCCACCGCTTGCGTGAGCTTCGCCAAGGCGCCCGGCATCCCCTGAGCCGCCACATCGATCCACTGCGATTCGCTCAAGAAGTACTCAAAGGACCGCGTCAAGGGGGCCGCATCAGTCTTGAGTGCAATGACTCGCCGCCGCTTGGACGCCGCCCGCTCGATTTCCCTTCCCACATGCGGAGACGCGACCGCGTGTTCAGAAAGCACCAATATCAGGACCTTGGACTCATTAATTGCGCCCACGATCTCATCCGCATACTGAGACCCCGGAGTGACATCCCGCGGCGCAATCCAACACCTGATCCCCTGCCGCTCAAGAGCCTCTACCACCGCATTGGCAACCGCCACATCCTGCGACGCGTAGCTCACGAATACATCGCGGCCCGCGATTGCCTGACTTGTGGAGTCCTCGCTCATTCCGGCAAATTCATCTTCTTGAGGAAAGTCTGGAACCTCGAATCGTCCGCTGGCATGGTCGGCGCTATCTCCGTTTTGACGAAGAATAGAAAAGGTTCCTTTTGGCTATATGAACGCTCGAGCCAAAACATGGCTTCATCAGGCTGACCGCGATATGCATACACCTCGGCGATCCCATAGGCGTTCCCATCGGCTTGGTCTTTGATCATCCGGGCGATTGCGGCATCCGAGTCCGCTCGTTTCCCGAGAGCGTGATAGACCATCCCCAAACCAATTTGCTTACCCTCGTCAGTCGGTTCCTTTTGAATCTCCACTAAAGCGCCGTCGCGGTCCCCGCCCCATAGCTTCACGAGTCCGATCAACCAATGCGCCCACGGGAATGTCGGCCGGATTTCCAGCGCGCGGCGCGCTGCCGCCTCAGCCTCGGTGAGATGGCCGCGCCGAAATTGAATCTCCGCCAAATCAAACCAAGTCTTTGAGTCCAGTGGATCTCGGGACAGTGCCGCCTTAATCTGCGTCAACGCCTCGTCCCAGCGACCAAACGCCAAAGAAAGTAACGCCTTGCCGTGCAGAGCGTCCGCATTCCCGGGCGCCAAAGACATCGCGGACTCAAATTCACGATCGGCGGCTGCCCAATCCCAATCGTAGGCAAGATGGACACGACCGAGCACTATATGTCCGAGCGTGTCCTTTGGGTCGAGACTAACGGCCCTTTCCGCTGCATGACGAGCCCGCGGAGAAGCCACAGTCGGCAACATGTAGCCGGCCTCCTCCTGTTTCTCGTAGGTGTAAGCAAGCTCGGCAGCCGCATTCGCGAAAGTTGGCTCGAGAACTAACGCCTGATTCAATAGCGAGATTGCCTCGTCAAGCCCCTCCTTATCCCAACGATCTGCACTGTGTCGCGCGCGCAGCAGGAGGTCGTAGGCCTCGGCGCTCTTCAGCATTGCGCGTGAATCAAGGCTGCCGGAACCGACCGTCAGCTGCAGCTCCCGCACCACCGCCGCCGCAATCGCATCCTGCAGCTTGAGCACATCCCCGATCGGTCGATCATAAGTCTCCGACCACTCGTGCGCCCCGGTCTTCGTGTTGATCAACTGCGCCGTAATCCGTACCTGATCGCCAGAATTGCGCACGCTGCCTTCCAACACATACGCCGCATTGAGCGCGGTCCCGATCTTCCGTAAATCCTCATTCTTGCCCTTAAACTGAAACGACGACGTCCGCCCAATCACCGTCAACCCAGGTATCTTCGCCAAGAGATCCAGGATCTCCTCCGCCATGCCATCGCCAAAATACTCTTGGTCGTGCTTCTGACTCATATCAGTAAACGGCAGCACCGCAATCGACTTATCGGAGATCGCCGCGACAGCCGGCGCTTGGCTCTCTGGATGTTTCGACGGCCAGAAGTGAATGCCCAGAACAACCGCCGCAGCCAAAACGAATAGAACGGCCGCGGTGATAGCTATGCGGTTTACTGTTCCCGCACGATAAATCGGGGTCCCAGAAGCGGTAACACCCGCTACCGGGTTGACGCCCGACGAAACCGCCAAAGCCTGTCCCGCCGCTTGCGTGAGCTTGACCAGTGCCGGCGACATCCCCAACGTCGCCACGTCAATCCATTGAGAGTTCGACAAGAAATACTCGAGAGACCGACTCAGATCGGCTGTATCGACCCGAAATGCAATGATCTGCTTGTGCTTTGATGCGGCCCGCTCAACCTCCCGGGCTACGTGGGATGATGCTATTGCACTCCCAGACAATATAAGCACGACAGCCTTTGACTCATTGATTGCAGCGACTATGGCGTCCGCATACTCCGTGCCAGGCGTAACATCTCGAGGCGCAATCCAGCACTTGATCCCCTGCCGCTCAAGAGCCTCTACCACCGCATTGGCAACCGCCGCATCCCGCGACGCATAGCTCACGAACACGTCGCGGCCAGCACTTACCGGATTGGGCAAGTCCTGACTCATTCCGGCAAATTCAGCTTTTTCAGAAACGCTTTGAATCGAGCGTCCTCTGCGAGGCGCGTATGCGATAGGTCCGCCCTCGCAAACTGCAGAAACGCATCCTTCTGAGCGTAGGCCCGTTCGAGCCATAGCACCGCCTCATCGGACTGCCGGCGAAATGCGTATGCAACGGCGATCCCATATGCCGAACGGCCTGGGTACTGTTTCAGCATTTGGCCAAGTACGGCATCGGAGTCCGCTATTCGCCCGAGGGCGAAGTACGCCATTGCCAACCCCTCCTGCTGCCCTTCTTCCGTTGTCTCTTGCTGTATTTCGAGCAGGGCACCATCGGGATCCCCACGCAGGAGTTTTACGAATCCAAGAAGAAAGTGACCAAAGCCATACGTCGGACGAATATCAAGTGATCGCCGAATTGCCGCTTCTGCCTCGGGCAGACGCCCACGACCCAGTTGAATCTCCATGAGATTTTGATAGACATCTGGGTCGAGCGGGTCAAGAGCGAGTGAAGCCTCGATGTGCCTCAGCGCGTCGTCCCAACGACCCAGTGCCATAGATAACAATGCCGCACCGCTTTGGGCGTACGCACTACCGGGAGTTTGTGTCTCAATCTCATTAAATTCGCGCTCCGCGGCGGCCGCGTCCCAATCGAATACGACATGTATCTTGCCAAGCACGTAGTGAGCGAGTGCGTTTCTGGCGTTCAGCGTGAGCGCGGTCTCGGCCGCGTGTCGAGCCGGCTCAAAGGCGGCCGTTGAGGACAGAAAGTCGTTTATCCCTTCCGCGTAATAAGCGAATGAGAGCTCAGAATACGCATCGTCAGAATCTGGGGCACGCTCAAGGACCTGTTTGAAGAGCGAAATTGCTTCGTCAAGGCCTTCCCGGTCAAACCGGTCTGAGGCATGGCGCCCGCGAAGCATCAGGTCATACGCCTCGGGATTTCCTAGCTCGGAACCAGATCGCAGGTTTCCGAAGGCCACGGTGAGTTGCAGCTCCCGAGCAACAGAAGCCGCAATGGCGTCCTGGAGCCTGAGCACATCACCGATTTGCCGGTCATAAGTCTCCGACCACTCGTGCGCTCCAGTTCGCGTGTTGATGAGCTGGGCGGTGATTCGCACCCGCTCGCCAGCTTTGCGCACGCTCCCTTCGAGTACGTGAGCGACGTTCAGTCTTGTGCCGATTGCGCGCAGGTCCTCGTTCTTGCCCTTGAACTGAAATGACGACGTCCGCCCAATGACGGTAAGACCCGGAATCTTCGCCAGCAGATCCAGAAGTTCCTCCGCCATTCCGTCGGCAAAATACTCCTGGTCCTTCTTCTCGCTCATGTCCGCAAACGGCAGCACCGCAATCGATCTATCCGAGATTGCCGTGACCGCTGGCGCTTGGCTCTCAGAGTGCTTCGACTGCCAGAACCGAACCGCCAGCACCCCACCGAGACTCAAGGCAATCACAACTATCGCCGCTACTGCCACCCGCTTCGCCACAGTCGGAGTGTCAGCAGAACGACTTAACGGAGCGCGGCCAGAACCGCCGCCCCCATCTGACACCGGGTCGTCGTGCGACGTCCCCGACCCCTGCCCCACCGCTTGGACCAACTTGGCCAACGCCCCCGGCATTCCCAAGGCCATTACATCAATCCACTGGGATCTCGACAGGAAATACTCGAGTTCTGCGCTTAACGCAGCCACATCGATCTTGAACGCAACGATCTGCTTATGCTTCGATCCCGCCCTCTCGACTTCCCTGCTGACATGTTCTGATGCCATGGCAGCGCCAGATAGCACCAATACAAAGGCACTCGCATCATTGATCGCGCGTACAATTGCCTCCGCATACGGTGCACCTGGTCTCACATCCCTCGGCGCAATCCAGCACTTGATCCCCTGCCGCTCAAGAGCCTCGACCACCGCATTGGCAACCGCCGCATCCTGCGACGCATAGCTCACGAACACGTCGCGGCCAGCACTTACCGGATTGGGCGAGTCCTGACTCATTCCGGGAGATTCATCTTCTTGAGGAACGCCTTATAGCGCGGGTCGCGGTTAATCTTCTCGAACATCGGATCACCCTTTATGAATTCCAGTTCGTCTTTGTGTGTATACGCACGCTCAAGCCACTGAAATGCTTTGTCTGCTTCGCCGCGGAATGCATACGTCTCGGCCATCCCGAACGGCCAATCATCCCCGCTTTCCGCTTCGAGACGTCTCAGCGCGGCATCCGAGTCTTTGCGGCGTCCGAGGGCGTAGTAGACCATAGACAAACCCGCGGTTCGGCCGCTTTCTGGCTCCGGCGATTCCCGCTCCATTTCTTTGAGCGCGTCACTTAGCTGCCCCCGCGCCAGCAGGACTCTGCCCAGCTCAAAATGAGCCGAAACGAAGGTCGGGGATATCTGCAATATGCGGCGGAATGCCGCTTCTGCCTCCGGCAACCGCCCCGACCTGTATCGCGCGTTTCCGAGGCCCCAATACAGAGCCGCGTTGAGCGGGTCAAACTCGAGCGCGGTGTTCAACAGGCGTACGGCTTCATCCCAGTTACCGAGAGTAGCCGCAAGATTTGCCGAAACGCCCAACGGGATAACGCCTCTGGAATCCAACTCCCTCGCCCGTTTCGCTTCTTGACGGGCCGCCTCCCAATCCCAGGCGAAACGGATGTAGTAATCCGCAAGGACAGTGTGCCCTTCTGCCAGAGACGGGTCGAGACGAAGAGCGGTTTCCGCCCAACGCCGCGCGTCTTTGTATCCATCGGCATAGCTCATGAATCCGTTCATAGCCTGCTGCGCTCGTGTCCACGCCAGATCCGCGGCCGCATTAGCGAAAGTAGGTTCGAGATCTAGTGCCTTCTGAAAATCAACCGCGGCTTGCTCGTCACCATCCTTATCGTACCGATCGAAGGCGTGTCGTCCCCGTAAATAGAATTGATAGGCCTCGGTGTTTCGTAGGGTACCGCGTGGCTGGAGGTCAGCAGCACCAATGGACACTTCCAACGCGCGCGCAAGGCCTGCGGCAATTTCGTCCTGCAGCTTGAGCGCATCCCCGATCGGCCGGTCATAGGTCTCCGACCACTCGTGCGCCCCAGTGCGCGTGTTGATCAGCTGCGCCGTAATCCGAACCTGATCACCCGCATTTCGCACACTTCCCTCGAGTACATACGCCGCATTGAGCTCTGTTCCGATCTTGCGCAAATCCTCGTTCTTCCCCTTGAACACAAAAGAGGACGTCCTCCCAATGACCGTAAGCCCTGGGATCTTCGCCAGCAGATCGAGAATCTCCTCCGCCATCCCATCCCCGAAGTACTCCTGATCCTTCTTCTGACTCATGTCCGCAAACGGCAGCACCGCGATCGACTTATCCGAGATCGCCGCTACCGCCGGCGCTTGGCTCTCTGGATGCTTCGACTGCCAGAAATGAACACCCAAAGCAACCAATAAACCTACGGCGACAAAAGCGGTCGCAGCAAGCGCTATCCGCCTCGTCCCAACGGTGCGCTTGGCGGCCTGGGATCCGGAGGTAGCCGAACTGATTCCTAACTCTGGATTAACGTCCGACGAAGCCGACAACACCTGCCTCACCGCCTGAGTGAGCTTCCCCAACGCCGACGGCAATCCCAACGCCGAGACATCGATCCACTGCGACTCGCTCAAGAAATACTCGAGCGTTGTGGTCAAAGATGTTGCATCCACCTTCAAGGCAATAATCGGCCGGCCCTTGGAAGATGCGCGTTCAACTTCCTTGCCCACATGCTTCGATGCAATCGAACTCGCCGATAGCACGAGCACCATGATTTTCGCGTCATTGATCGCCCGAATGATCCCGTCTGCGTACAGAGCACCGGGAGTGACATCCCGAGGCGCAATCCAGCATTTGATTCCATTCTTCTCCAGTGCTGCAACGATAGCATCAGCAACGGCCACGTCCTGCGACGCGTAGCTCACGAACACATCGCGGCCCGACGAGTCCTCATTGGGAATTTCTTCCGTCATTCCGGGAGATTCATTTTCTTTAGGAAGGCTTTGAAGCGGATGTCCTTCTGAATACTCTTTAATGACAAATTACTCTTGATGAATGCCAGGTCCGAGTCCTTTTGCGCGTAGGCTCGCTCAAGCCATTGCATCGCTTCATCAGGCTGGCCGCGGAAGGCGTAGACGGTGGCTATCTGAAATGCGTTATCCGCGGCGTGATCCTTGATCATGCGGGTAAGCGCAACATCGGCATCTGCTGCTCTTCCCAGTGCGTGATAGATTTTTGCCAAGCCGGCGAGTTGTGCGAACTCCAGCTGTTCTTGCTGCATCTCGAGCAGTGCGGCTTGGAGTTTACCGCCCTGGAGCAACAGCAGCCCCAGTATGTAGTGCCCCCAGCCGTAGGTCGGGCGAATGTCCAGCGACCGCCGGATCGCAATTTCAGCCTCAGACACGTGCCCGCGGTTCATTTGAATCCATGCCAAGCACTCGTAATTTGATGGATTTAGGGGATCGCGAGCCAATGCAGCCCTAATTTGACTAAGGGCCTCATCCCAGCGGCCTAATGTCAAAGACACCCAAGCTTTGCCATTTAGCGCTTCCCACGAGTCCGGCGCTGCTGTTGAAATCTGGCGGAATTCATTCTCGGAAGCCGACCAATTCCAATCGTAGATTTGATAAATTCCACCCAGCATCCAATGGGCCAACACATTATTGGGCTCGAGCTCGAGGACTTTTTTCGCCGCCCGACGACTCTGCTCGTAAGCAACTGAGGGAGCGAGGTGTCCATATGTCCCGAGAATAAAATAGGCGTAGGCGAGACCCGCGACCGCATCGATTGAATTCGGGTCACGATCCAGTGCTTGCTGAAACAGGCGTACGGCGTCATCGAGACCTTCCTTATCGAAGCGATCGGCGGCATGCCGCCCACGCAGCACCAAGTCGTAAGCTTCGGCGTTTTTGACTGTCGAGCGCGAACCTAAGTGTCCGGGAGCCACCGTAAGTTGCAATTCCCGTGCAACGGCCGCCGCAATCGCATCCTGCAACTTGAGCACATCCCCGATCGGCCGGTCATAGGTCTCCGACCACTCGTGCGCCCCAGTCTTGGTGTTAATCAGCTGCGCCGTAATCCGCACCTGATCTCCGGAATTCCGGACACTCCCCTCTAATACATAGGCCGCATTTAGCTCCGTTCCTATCTTCCGCAAATCCTCGTTCTTGCCTTTAAACTGAAACGACGAGGTCCGCCCAATCACCGTCAACCCCGGGATCTTAGCCAAGAGATCCAAGATCTCCTCCGCCATGCCATCGCCAAAATACTCCTGGTCTTTCTTCTGGCTCATATCCGCAAACGGCAGCACCGCAATCGACTTGTCCGAGATTGCCGCGACCGCCGGCGCTTGGCTCTCTGGATGTTTCAACGGCCAAAAGTGAACGGCCAGGGCGCAGACAACGCCTAAGGCAACAGTCACCGTCGCGCACAATGCCACTCCCTTCCCAACGTTCGCAGTACCCCGAGGACGATTGGATGCCGATCGACCGGAAGCACCAACGCCGCCACCACCTGAGACCGCATCCGCCCGCGATCTAATTGCCGTCCCCTGCCCCACCGCCTCGGCCAGCCTCGCCAACGCCGCCGGCATCCCCAAGGCCGCCACATCAATCCACTGCGACTCGGACAAGAAATATTCCAGCGCCGGCGTAAGGACCGCTGCATCGACCTTGAGTGCTATGATTTGTTTGTGTTTTGACGCCGCCCGCTCGATCTCCCGGCCAACGTGCGACGACCCCACCGAATTCGCCGACAGCACCAAGACCAACGCCTTGGCGTCGCTGATCGCCCGGACAATCGCATCCGCATACTGCGCGCCCGGCTTCACGTCACGCGGTGCCATCCAACAGGACACCCCGTGATTCTCTAAATACTCACAAACTTGGATTGCAACTGACGCATCGGCCGATGCGTAGCTCAAAAATACGGTCCGGGCACCCGCAGTGCCGCCCGGCGGCACCGATACCGCCCCTGAGGACCCCCCAATCCCGCCCTCCTGCATCATTCGCTCCCTGCCGCAGCATGGCCAGTTTCATGGATGGACCAAGGGGAAGCAAGGGTAGCCCGCCAAACAGGGAAATTGCCCCTAGTTTGCCATCTCGACGCTGCTACGCCGTCGGAACTCGACGACCAGTGCGATGAATAACCCCATTAACGGCTGAATAAGCCAGGGCTCAAGAGCCTGCGCGAGGGCCACGTCACCGGGAACCCCAACCAATACATCCATCAGTGGTTGTCGTAACGCACCATCGCTCATCAGCAGCAAGACGCCGCCGAAGAGAAGCCCCTTTTGCCAGGCGGTTCTGCCTGGCAATCTATCTCTGACGAGTAAATAGACAAGAACTTTGCCGAACGTGGGGATGAGGGCCGTCGCAGCGGCGACAGCAACTACCCAACCAGGATACGGTTCGGTCAGCACATGGCTCATACGACCAGATTGCGCAGCTATCTGCGCATAGTTTTCGGCCCAGCCTCTGCCGTACAGTACATGAATGGAGAATCCCGCAGCGGCGGCGAGAGCCGTTGCCAAAACCAGTCGGGGCAGTTGCATAATTTGGTGGTTAGCTCCCGGAAGGTATTTCGCCCAACTCTGGGTATGTGACGGAACACCATTATGGATCGAGACAGGTAAGTCGTCCGATACCCATAGCCGAAGTCGCTACCGACCGGCATCTACCCGGAGCTCACTGTGGTGGCCGGCCGCTTTGGTTCAGCCTAATCAGCCCTTCTGCTTCGCCGTTGCCTCGCGCGTTGTCTTGAGCTCCTTCCAGTTGGGCGCGTACTTGAGTGCCTCGTCGTACTTGGCGAGTGCTTCTTTGGTCTTACCCTGCTTCATGAGTACATCGCCCCAGGCTTTCAGGGGATCCGCCCAGTGCGGTCCGCGTTGATGGGCGTCCTTGAGCTTGGCTTCGGCGCCGGCAAGATCGCCGTGTTTGGCGAGAGCGAGGCCCCAGGAATAGTAGCCGGCAGGCAAGTCTGGCGCTAGCTCAACGGCCTTGGTATACCACTCTTTAGCTCCCTTCCAGTCGCCTCGACCATCGAGGATGTCGCCGTGAAATCGGTAACAGTCCACGAATGTACCGCCCGTCTTTAGTACGGCGTCGGCTTTGGCCGGGTGCGCGGCAGATTCTTCGAGGGGCGCTGTCCAACAGGATTTAACATCGATCTGAAGGCGTTTCCTGTCGACGGTCGGCTAGTGGTACTGCCACCGGATCCTGACGACAATCGGTCCAATAAGTGAATCCATCAACATCTTTCCGGCGCCCTCGAGGGCTAGGCGTTCCGGTAAAGAGTTGGTAAGAAACCGGCCGATCTATGAATATGTAAATTCAATTCGGTCCTGTGACCTAACTGGTTGCAGGGCCTTTTTCGTGTTGGTTTGTGGGGCTGCTGTCGGCCAAACCGGAAGTTGTTCATTCCCGATCCCTTGCCTCCAAGCGGCCACTCACGCCCACGCTTCTTTCACAGAGACCGCCCTGTATACACTGTGCGAGAGGCCCTACTTGCGCTGACTTTCGCGAGGCAATGTGAACTTAAGCGAAGTTCCGAATTGCGGATTCGATTTGACCTCAATGCCGCCTCCATGCGCGAGGACGATTTCTCGGCAAATGAAAAGTCCCAGGCCAAGGCCGGACGATCCCTCGGATTGCTGCCCAGGCACTCCACCCTTCAGGTACAGCGGCTCGAAAAGCGAATCAAGGGCATCCCCCGGAATGCATGGTCCATCGTTGTGTACCTCCACAGAGACCTTGTCATTTTCTGACGCCGCGGTAAGAGACACCGGTGAATCAACACGTCCATGCTTTAGCGCATTCGATAGCCAATTCCCAATCAATTGCGATATGCGTGCGGAATCCCAGACGCCGTTCAACGGCCCTGAATAGTGCCGGATGATCACTCTGCCCGGATTGACCAACTCTAACTCGTCGATGGTCCCGGAGCATAGGGCCTGCATGTTCGCTGCATTCGGAGTTACTGGCATACCTTGACCGAGCTTCGACCTTGCATAATCGAGAAGATCTGACACCAACTGTTCGGAGCGACTGACGCTGATCTTGATTCGAGCCGCTGTTTGGATGCACTTCGAAGTCTCGGTCGCATTTCGAATAATGTAGGAAGCGCCCATTAATATCGCGTGTAGCGGGTTTCGGAGGTCGTGGGCGAAGATTCCGATGATGACGGTTCGTGCTTCATCAAGTTTTTGTGAGTAGTGACGGACCGACGAGGCGAGAGCTTCGTCAACAGATTCGTTGAACCGAGTAATCTCATGAGGATGACCGACTTCACCCATCTTCTGGGCGGCCCATCGACGTAACACACTCCTGCGAAGGGCCCTGAACTCACCGATGAGTTGATTCAAATCGAAATGTTCCTTGACTCTAGCCAGCGCGTGCTGCTCGCCCGCAGTCTCTAACGCGGGAGAGTTATCCGGCGTCAACCCCTTGGATTTGTCTTCTTGAGTTTGGAGCGTTTGAGATCGCGAGATGTCAGTAGCGATTGTTTCCAAGATATCTTTCGCGTGGTTCCGAAGAAGTCTTTCGCTGATTACTGTCGCGGGAAATAGTGACTGAGCGTAATTCTCCCAATCTTGAAGGATCCCCTCTGTCGACTTCACTATTCTCTGGCCATTTATTTCAGCAATCTGTCACTCGATTCCGCTCGCGGATTACAAATAAGCGATTGAGATGATTGCCGATTTGCCGGTTGCTGCGCCGCGAGCATCGCTGCTGCAGTGTGACATGAAATATTTCACGAATCTATGGCACGATCACGTCGCGCAATAGCAATTCGTGGCCACATCAAGCAGGAAGGAATCTGCGGTCATGGAACGGCTGAGTTCGGCGGTCCGGCTCGACTTGAGGCCCGGCGAGTGGGTCCTCTGGAAAGCGCGTCCCTTTCGTTTTATCTCCCTGCAAGGAAGCACAGCGAGTATTCGCGACTCGGTCAATGCAGAGTTGCATGAGGTGGCAGTCGCGGAGTTGCGCGGCATGCCATCGCTTCCACCCGAAGACGTTGACCAGCGATGTGGATCGGCTACGAACCACCTCAGACCAGAGTTGGTCCCTGGCGCAGCAACGTGAGTCGATCATTCGAGAGTTGCTGAACGGCGAGGGCTCCATGGCAGACGCGCTTGGCGGCGGCCGCCAACGTGCTGGATATCAGCCCACGAACAGTGCGGCGTCTGGTCAAGCAATACCGCGCCTCATCGCAAACGACCAGTCTGGTCGCCAAAGCCGCCGGGCCACATCAAAAGCGGCGCCGCTTAGGCCCAACCCGAGAACGAATCATTGACGAGGCGATCGAGAGCTCATTATTTGATTCGGCCGAAGCCACCAATGGAGGAAGCGTATAACCGGGTCGTCGATCGATGTCGTGAACTCGCTTTGCGGCCACCGGCCCGCAATAGCGTGTTGAAGCGCATCCGAGCCCTCGACGCGCGCTTCGCCGCCCGCAAGCGCTTAGGATCCAAGGCCGCACAGGCCATCGCCCAGTCCACGCCCGGCACGCTCGAAGCCCGAGAGGCGCTCGAACTGATTCAGATGGACCACACGCTCGCCGATGTCATCATCGTGGACTCGCGCCATCGGCGGCCAATTTGTCGACCGTGGTTGAGCCTTGCGATCGATGTAGCCACCCGCTGCGTTCTCGGCGCTCATGTAGCGATCGAGGCTCCCTCCGCACTCGGCGGTGGCGCTGTGCATGGAACACGCTTGCCGGCCCAAGGACAGGCCGCACAATCTTCTTCAATCCGACGCGCCCTGGCCGATGTTCGGCATTCCCAAGCAGGTTTTGGTCGACAATGGCCCCGAGTTTCATGGCGCGGCACTTGAGCGAGGCTGCCGTGAATACGGCATCACCCTCCTCCACCGGCCCGTCGCCCGCCCACATTACGGCGGTCATATCGAACGACTCATCGGCACGATGATGGGCAAAGTACATTTGCTCCCCGGCACCACGGACGCCTCGCCCGCTGCCCGGGGCGGCTATGACTCCGAGGCGGCCGCGGTGCTCACGTTACCCGAGTTTGCCCGCTGGCTTGCGCTCGAGATCGGTCAATACCACCATCATGAGCATCGGATGCTGGGTACGACGCCAGCCGCTGCCTGGAACGACAGCCTGGCGACGGGCATCGCCCCGGTTGTGCCGGCCCACCCGGAGGCGTTCTTGATCAGCTTCCTGCCGGTAACGCGGCGTCGCCTGCAGCGGGATGGACTGCATTTCGAACGCATCCGCTATTGGTCGGACGTTCTGCCGGTGATAGCGCAGCCACGCGAGCCGTTGATGGTGCGATATGACCCACGGGACATCTCCCGGCTGCACGTGATCGGCAAGGATCACCACTACCACACAATCACCTACGCCAACATCACTCGGCCGCCAATCTCGCTCGAGGAAGTGCGCCACGCCTACGCTGCGCTTCGCGCACAGAGGGCATAAAAGCGTCAACGAAGGGCGGATCTTTGAATTCCGTGCTAAGCAGCGGGAGCTCGTGGCCGCCGCCACCTCAGCCACTAAAGCGATGCGACGAAAGGTCGAGCCAGGACGCCCGGCGCCCTCAATCAAACTCCCCGCCGGCCACAATCGATTACGGTCAAGAAGCGGTGCCATCGCCGGGTGAAATCTGGACAGCTCTCCCCATGACACTGGATCTGTCTCATCTTGCGGCGAGCGTGAAAGAGGAGGCCTTTCATGATGCGCCGACGCGGGTGCGGTTCGTGCAAACGGCGCGGTGGGTCGAATTTGCGCGCGGACGACTTGCGCTCGAGGAACTGGAGCGCCGCTATCAGTATCCAAGTTGCGCTCGTATGCCCTGCATGCTGCTTTATGGCGATAGCGGTATGGGCAAGACCATGCTGATTGAGAAGATGGAGCGCCAGCACCCGAATTCCCATCATGAACGGCGTGGCCTGACCCTGCGCCCGGTGCTTCGAGTGCAGATGCCGGCAAGTCCCGATGAGCGCCGGTTCTACACTCGACTTCTCGAAATCCTCGGTGCGCCGTACACAAGTCACGACCAGATTGGCGCTCTCGAGGGTCGAGTGCTGCACATCTTGGCGGAGATCGGTACCAAGCTCTTATGCATTGACGAGGTACATCATTTACTGGCAGGCAGCCAGCGCGAGCAGCGTCGGGCACTGAATCTGCTCAAATTCGTTGCGAACGAGCTCAAAATCGCCGTCGTCGTGGTCGGTACGCACGACGCGTTTCACGCCATGCAAATCGATTCTCAAGTGGCAAGCCGCTTCGAACCGTTGCTGTTGCCGCGTTGGACAGAAATCGACGGCTTTCGAGGCTTCGTCACCGGCTACGGCCGCCTGCTGCCCTTGCGCAAGCCCTCGCCTTTCGGCGATGCGGCGATGATCCGAACGCTGCTCGAACTGAGCGGCGGTATCACCGGCAAGGTCACGGCACTGCTGGCTCGCGCCGCCGAAGCTGCGATCCTCGATGGCAGCGAACACATTGATCCTGTGGCGATCGTCAAACACCACGAACGATTACGCTCGGCGGCCGCATGAGTGCCGTTCTTGCGCCGTGGCCCGTTTGTCCACCACCGCACGACGGACGAGTCCTTGCACTCCTGGTTCGAACGCGTCGCCGCGTGTTACGGGCTCGTCCGCCCATCGCATGTTGAACAGCGTTTCGCGCGGATTACCCAAACCGAAGCGCTGGAGCGATGCCTTCAAAGTCGGCATCGCCCTCGCCGGTAACCGTAAGGTTGCACGCCGCCTCATTGTCTTGGGTGGACTCTCGCCGTCGACGTTTTCCTCCTTGCGGCCAGCGCGCACGGGATGGGAGCTTCCGCGGCAGGAATTTCGTACTTATTGTCCGCGATGTTGCCTTGAGGATCTTCATCGCGGCGAAACGCCGTACGGACGCCTGGTATGGCAGCAGGCGTGGTACACCATCTGCCGTATCCACCGGATGCCGCTGCTGTTGCGACGGACCACCTCGGATCGCCTGTTGGAAAAGACATCAACTTCAGCAAGATGCAAGTCTTGCAGCGGCCTTGGGTTATCAACACGCCAAACATCCGCAACGCGAGCGCTATTACATTCAGTATGCACTGCTCGAAACTCAAGCAGCCATAGAGAATGCGCTCGCCGGCGATCCGACCGCGGCGACGACAATGGGGCGTCGTGAGCGCCGACAGTTTCCTTCGCGTACTTGAAGATGTGACGACATGGAGTCTTTCCCATTTTGAGGCCGTAAGAAGCTGGTCTTTTGCCGAGGACTTGACGCCCATCGAAATCGCCGACGGGTACAAACTCCTCGGCCGCAATCGTCGAATGACAGCCGCCGATTATGCGGGTGATCGCGCCGCCCGCTCGCTCGTTGATATAGAGGATCCTGCCGTGCGGGGAAGTGCGCTTTGGTTCGCGCACTCCGTGATGGCATCTTTCCATCAGGATGCCTCGGACCGTCAAACCGCTTATCGGCGCACTTCAAGACAGGAAATCAAATATGCCGTATCGGCCCCCGGCGGCGCGTGCTTGGCTCGCCTCCCGGATGAGCAATCTGGCCGGAACGCTACCGCAGCAAATACTGGCTAAATCCCCAGTTCCAGGGGCTGGCCCGCGCACTTTTGGGGTCCAGTGTCCATGGATTGCTGAAATTTTGGCCAAAGAATACTGAAATCGACAGCATGGACCGCCCCGTCTGTTGCGATGCGACGTTGGCAGGCTTAACTTTATGAGCGCCGAATTTTTGGCGTAGGATAGTTCAAGGGTTGCAACTCGATAAGCGGAGACTTTATGGCGTGCAATTGTCCGGGCGGGAAGACTCCTATAGCGAACGCTTCGAGTACTAAGTCGATGGCAAAGCCCAAGGCGCGGCCTGCCTTTATCTCAGTGCGCTACTCAGGCCCAACCTCGGCCGTCGCTACCGGCGCGTCAGGCCGCCGCTATGAATTCAAGCGCACCGGGACGGTGATGCAAGCGGATGCGCGCGACGGCGCGGCGCTCGCGAAAGTGCCACACTTGCGGCGGGTTTGATACGCGGGTTTAAGAATCTCGAGGGTGCTTTCGCAACGGAGGCATGCCCGCACGTTTCATAGCTCCTAAGCGTAGGGTCAACGCCTCGCGTCGATCAAATCGCCCTGCCGAAAAATCGAAACTCCCGTCCCCAACACCGACAGCAAAAACGGCGACTTGGCCGTCTTCGCGTTCGCTAAATCCGTCGGCGTCGCAAAAACTATGTCCACCGGCGGGAAGCAATCCGAGGCGAGTTGCCGTGCACGTTTCATTTGAGACCCGCGGTCGCCGGCAATGTTGGTGACAACCAGCAAGTCGACATCACTGCGAATATGGGTTGTGCCTTTGGCATAGGAACCGAACAAAATTATTTGCTCAGGCGCGAAGGCGCGAATCAGGCGCTTTACGGTGCGTTCGACCAACTTTGGGAGCGGCGGTGCCGCGCTGCGCATTGGCGGCGTGGATGACTTATCAGGGGTTGTGTGGGTATTGCGGCTCATGATTAGGCTGCGCTATAGCTGACGAGCAGCAGAACATCGCTAATGGCGTTCTTGCTGAGAGAATTGAAGTTGGCGGCGCCTTGCAGTTGTATCTCAAAACTCCAAGTGCCTAAGGGTGTGTTGGCTGGCGGGTTGATGGGACCCGAACTGCAGATATTCGGCTGCGTGACGCCGGGCACAGGCAGCATGTCGATGGTGGCGTTTGGAAACGGTGCTTGCGGCACGAGGTTGAACGGCCCCGGCGGCGGCGCGGTGGTGAGTTGCCACGAGACCACAAGGACGGTGACGGACGTCACGGTGATAGTTTTGCCGCGGGTCCACGCCGGGAACTTGGATGCCGACATGCTCAACGAGAGAATTTGATTGGGCGCGGCGGTGGGCAGCAGCGTAACGGCTGCGGTTGTCGCGGCCGCCGCGACGGTGCCTTGCTGCGCGCGGGCGACGGTCCAGGTGGTGTTGCCGGTTCCTGCAGTCGCCGTGACGTTGAGGATTTCATCGCCGATCTGCACCAAAAAGGGTGTGGCGGGAAAGCCTGAATTGCTGGCGACGATAATACTGGTTTGTGCGGCATTGATGGGCCATGCCAGTGTGGTCGAGGTGCTGAGCGGTTTGGATAGAAACGCTGACCACGGAGAGACCGGATAGGGATTCGCGGCGCTCGGCGCGCCCGCACTGAAATCGTTTTGCGCGCTGAAGAGCTTAAGGCCTGTGTTCGGCTGAGTGGCGACATTGTTGGCTTGCACGGCTTGCGCAAACGGTTCGCCGCCATCCAAGGCCGTGTAGTACAGATGCAGCATGATGTCGCCGACGGTAGAAAGATCGATCTCATTGGTGGCGGCGGGCATGTCCAGATGCCAGGAGCTGATGGCGCCGGCGTTTTCGAATGGCAGATAACGCTGATCGGCGATGTTCGAGGCGATGGCCGTGATGAAGAGGCCCGGATCATCCTGGGCATTGCCGAGCACAATTTTCTGGGGCACAGCGGCATAGTTATAGGTGAAGCGCGCGTCTGAGCCCGGCGGATTCTCGGCATAGCCGGCGGTAGTGTCGCTCGAAATTCTAACCTGGTTCGCGGTCAATGTGAGTGAGGCCTTGACGTTGTCGAATTTGCCGGGATTGGGATAAATCACGGTGACGCTGACGCGGGTGAGTCGGCGGTTGTAGTGCCCGGGGTAGTCGTTGTCGAAGAGAGACTCAGGCAATGTGAAGTCGCAGCCGCCCGTCGTGAGCAATTGCTGGAAGGCCGTGGGGCTCAACGCGATGAGTGAGACGTAGCGGCTGATTTCGAAGCGGCGGGCATTTTGCTTCAAATACGATGCCTGCATGCGACGCAAGTCATGATTCAAAGTCTCGCCTGACAGCAGGCCTTTGTGCAGGCTGTCCCAGTAGCCGAATTGGATGAAGCTGCTGTTGCTGATCCCGAGTTCAAATTGGTAGCAGCGTTCGACTTGCTTGCACATGGCGTAGCCGAGTTGATAGCTCTGAAAGTAAGTCGCGGACAGCGAGCTGACCATCCAGTCATACAAACTATCGTTGGTAAACTTGCTGGTGAGGAAATCGATTTGCTTCTGGATATTGTCGATTTGCTCCTGGTGCAACTGTTGATTCAGTTGAGCAATTTGCAACGCGAGCTGCGCGCTGTTGATCTGCGTGTTGGCTTGGGTGATTTGAATTGCAGCCTCGGCGGCGGCTTCCTTCCAATTATCGGCGCGGTGCTCCCAACTGCCGATGGTGTTGCAGACGGATGCAGCGGTTGCCAGGAATTCCGAGATACCCATGGCAATGCCTTTGCCTGAGAGATGAGCGGCCTGGGCGGCCTTCGTGCCACCGTCGTTGGCGGTAAGGACGGGACTGCCGCCAAAGCCCGCAACGCCGAAGGTAAAATTGGGGACGACTTCGGCAATTGCAGCGATCACCCAGGTAGTACCCACAATGGTCTTGATAATTTGCGACACGGCCGAGAGGGTGAGGCCCGTCACCTCGTAGGGATTGGCAAAGGCTTGACCGTTGTTGAAGTCAAATTTCTTTTGCGCGAGCGCCAAAGTTTGAGTGGCAGAGTCGATCGCATTGCTGGCCTGCTGCACCTGCCAATCGAGAATCTGGTTGCCATCGGTAAGCAACTGCTGCTGGGTGGTTTGCTGCAGCAGGGTCAGCGCACCGGCATCGACCTTCTCGAGGGCAGCTTGCAGGGAGCTGCCATAGGCGCGTAGGGCGTTAACGAAGTCAAGCGCCTGTGTATAAAGCGCGGTGAAGCGGTAGTTCGGCAGCGCCGCCGCGAGGTTACTCAATACGCTGGACAGATCGACGCCGGCGGACTGAGCGGCAATCAGGAGGCCGGGGTCGATGGGTGCATCGAATAGTTGCAGGGCCAGCGGCGCGCCCGCGAGATCTTCGCAATGACGCAGCTTGAACAAGCGGTCGGCAACGGTGGACCAGTAGTTGAGCAGCGTGGGGTTCGAAGGAATTTTGAAATAGAACGTCGGGGCGGCCGGGATCACCCCGCCGCTGCCGGAGCTGCTGCTGGATCCGGAGCCTGAGCTGCCGATGAGATTTTCGATGCTCACCATGGCGTTGGCGAAATCGTCCAGGATGGGCTCGAGCTCATCGAAGGATTCGTCGGCATGTTGCGGCGGAGTGACCGCATTCGGCGTGGGCCCCAAGACTTCGGAGGCGATCACATAAATCAGCGTGGCTTCGCTCAAGGCTTCGCGTGATTGGGTGGCAAAGAGGTTGTCTCCCCAGGCGATCAAATTGTCCAAATAGGACATGACCGTGGACTTCATGTAGGCGATGGGCCGTTGGTCGGCCAGTAGGAACGGATTGAATGGGTTGCTCCGCCAAGCTTCGATTTCAGCATCGGCGGTTGCATCACCTTGGTTCACGGCATTCAGCAGGTTGTTGATACGCTGTGCAAGTATTTGGCTGCTGTTTAGGTCATGCAGCGGTTTCGTGATCCAGAAGCGTTGCGGCGCGGGCTCATTGCCTTGGCGCGTGGGATTGAAGATGTAGTGGTACCAATTCTGCGCATCTTCGAATTGCTGGTTCTTGCTCAAGAGCTGCGCGATGAACAGCGGCACGTGGTAGAACAATTCCCAGTTGTAGACCGCATTGGGTGCGCTCGTTGAGAAATCCAGAAACTGGCGATCTTGGGTGGCATGCGTGGGCGTGACCGCGGTACCGGCCGGCGCGGCGGCCGCCACCGTGCCCATTTGCGCGCGCCGTACTCCCCAGCTGGTGTTGTTGTAGCCGCCGACACTGACGACCTTTAAGATTTCGCTGCCGATGCGAATGTAGAAGTCATAGATACTCAAGGTGGGTATCGGTACCCAGATGTTGTTGGTGACGATGATTCCGCCTTGCGCGGCAGTCATGTCGGCGGCAAGGTAGGTTTGGACGTCGGAATGATCCCAGTCGACGAGCGCCGAGGGTTGATAATTAGTACTGAAACTGAAGACTTCGCCGTGGCCCGGATCCACGGCATCGGGCGCTTGCTGAAGATCGACGTCGTATAGCAGATCGAAGCCGC
Organism: uncultured Gammaproteobacteria bacterium; assembly: GCA_963727045.1. Taxonomy (GTDB): domain Bacteria; phylum Pseudomonadota; class Gammaproteobacteria; order Steroidobacterales; family Steroidobacteraceae; genus Bog-1198. The sequence continues at coordinate 1,124,068 of CAVSES010000001.1, forward strand.
CAGCGCCGAGTTGGTTCCAGAACAGCCGCGTGAACGGGTGATAGAAAACCCGGAAATCATAGCTGACTTCGTAGGGCACGGTGCTGGGGTAGGAGGGTACCGTGGGGGACCAGGCGCTGCCGGTCCAATAGTCTTTTTGCGTATTGACGAAGTAGCAACGCCGATTGTCTTGGAAAAAGAAATACGAGGCGGAGTTGAACAACAGGTCCGTGTCCGGCCCCAGGACCCGAAACGGGATTTGCGCGCTGTTCAGAAGCGGTCCCGTGTTCTGCTCGAGACTGCTCGCCAGGGACAGATTCAAAGGCACGGAGATGGGGCCGCCACTCGTGGCTGGCTGCGAAACCCACGCACCGGACTGCGGCAAAAGACCAGCGTTGCCCCCCAAATCGGGATCGGGCGCAGTGAGGGGCAGCAAGGGCTGCGCATCAGGGCCATAGTTGGCCTGCGCATAATCGAACAAGTTGGCGACGCCTGCAGGAACGAAAAACTGCGCGGTGTCGCTCAATTCCAGATCGCTGAACCGGCCATCGAAGGTGGCGCGTCCGATGTGAACGGCGAGACTGTGCAGATCCAGCGAGGCGCTGGACGGTCCGCTAAACGTAACCGTGTAATCACCGTAACGAAATACATCGACAAGCATGTTGGTGCCGTAGCCCGAGACTGGCGGCTGGGATTGGATTTTGATGCTGTAGAGCGCTTCGAACGCTTTCGGATTGTTCTCCGTGGTGGTCAATCCCTGCCACCAGTTGTAAGTTCCCAAGAGTGAAAAATCATTAGAGAACATCGGCTTGTCGAACAGTGCCCCCTTGGCCGCCTGCGCCGGGCTCCAGCTGTTGTTGCGGAACATGCTGAAGAATACCGAGATGACGACATATCGATTGGCGCCTGCGGGTGGCGGCGAGGAGGAGGCTTGCGGCGCGGTGAGCGTGGAATTGGACTCGTTTTTCACCGTAATAGTGAGCCAGAAGAGACAGAGGCGCCCCCGGTAAAGCGCGGGCACGACTTGCCCCGCTTTGATGTCGAGCGGAATCTGGGTCCAGCCGGACCAGGCACTGTTGGTGTACGTGCGCGAGTAGAACACCGGCGGATCCGCGACGCTGCGGGCGACGACATAGATGGTGCCGGTGGCCGGATCCTCCGTGGTCCCAGTGACAGTCAAGTGGGCAACGGCATCGAGACGGTCAATGTAACTGAGGACCGTTGTCTCGAGGTAGTCCGCCGTGCTCTCCCCTTGGCGCACATCTTGCTCAAATTTCTGGAAAATTTCGGTGCGGCTGGGACGCTGAGATTCAATCAGCCAGTTTTCAGGGTAGAGGAACACCTCGCGGTTGGCTTCCCAGACCCGATAGCGACTCATCCATTCCCATTGCTTCCAGGTGTCGTCGGTATTGAGGTTCACGATGATGGCGGGGGCTTCCAAGTTCATGAAGCAGCGCTCCACGAATATCTGCACCGCGATGTAGGCCTGTACCACGCGCGAGGTGAGCTGACAGGCAGTCATCTGGGTGTCGATCAGGAAGTAGTTAAAGAGGCCAGCCGTGGTCGCGAGTCCGTCGGCGTCCGGGTACAACGGCGCTCCGCCGGCGGTGCGCTGTCCCAAGAGATAATTTTGCAAGGCCGTGGATTGATTCTGGCGAATCGGATTCATGAGCGTGGGCGCGAGCGCGTTCCAGGCGTCTGCATTGGGTTGCTCCGCTTTCAAGACGCCTAGGGCACTCGCTGCCATCGCCTGAGCGCTGATTTCATCGGCTGGAACGGCGGCCCAGCTGACGATTTGCGCACCGTAGGTCGGTGTGACTGCGGCTCCGACGGCCGCAACCTGTGCGGCGGTGCCGCTTTGCGCGCGCGTGACCGTCCACGTGGTGTTATCTGCGCCCGTGAAGGCCGTGACCAACAAGATCTCGCTGCCGATGTTGATGTAGAAATTCGGCGCGGGGAAGCCGATGGCGCTGGCGACGTTGATCGAGACGTCGGCGATGGCTAAGGGCGCCGTAAGTGTGGTGCCTGTGCCAGAGGCGATGGGCCCGGAAGTATCGACCGCGGCCGACATGGCTTCGAGGGTGCGCAGCGCGTTGTAGGTGTTCGGTGCGGTATAGCTTGCGGGAAAATTCAGCTGTAGCGCGGCGGCGAATGCTTGAATGTCGGACAGCGGCCACCCCGTGATACTGCTCAGGGCCGCCTGCGTACTCGGTGCATCGGGAAGTCCTCCGCTAAGCACGCCGGCGATGAGGTCGTACAAAGAAGCCACCGCTGCCGCTGGCGGGGCAGCCTTCCACAGGCGCGCGAGTTTGATGGCGAGGAGCGTCGTGAGCAGTGGGCCTAAGGGAAGCGCCGGCTGTGCCTGAGTGACGGGCAATTGCGTGAGATCCAATCCGCCGACAGCGGGGTTGCCGCCGGATTGCAGTAGCCAACGCAACTCGGTGGCAATCAAACGCAGGCCGCGCACCAGCACGGCAAGCTTGTCAAACAATCGCACCGCGGTGAATTGATTGGCAAAGGCAACGGGGCCGATCGTTTGTGTGCTGGCATTGACGGCGACGTGACCAACGCCGCCGGGTGCGGCGATATTGGCTGAGCTGATGCCACTTCCGGGGGCGCCGGGGTTCAGTGGCAGCAAAGTAATGGTGGCGTTGGCCACGGTGCAGGGGCTCAAGAAGGCCTGCGGACCCACGACCGCCGCTGAATTGTTGATTGCCTGCGCGAAGTCCATCGCCGTTTGGTTGACGCTGCTGACATCGGCGGCCGCGAGTGGGTAGTTGACGACGACAGCCGGCGCGATACCGTTAGTGAGTGTGGCTTGCAGGGAATCGCCGGCAGCAGGCGAGCCTGAAATCGTAATGGTGGCCGTGGCGTTGAGCAGCGCGGGGTCCATGAGCGCGGCAAGCAGCGGCTGCGCGGTACCGGGCAGATTCCAGTTCTGCAATATGAGCGCGGCAACATCGTTGGCGAGCGGCGTGGTGCCGGTGCCGTGGGCGTTCGCGGCGACGGCCGCGATGACGACGCCGTTCAGATCGCCTGCGGTGGGAGTGACGGTAGCGCCGGCGGCGGCCGCAGCCGCGGTCGTGCCGAGTTGAGCTCGGGCAACCGTCCAAGTCTTGCCGTTGGGGTCGCCGACGGCAGTGACCAGCAGTATTTCTGCGCCGATGTAGACGTAAAAGTTGGGCGCAGGAAAGTTAGCGGCACTGGCCACCGTGAGGGTCAAATCGCCGGCGGCGATGGCTGCGGACAGAGTGGTGCTGGCGGACAATAGGGTTAGCACGGACAGCTGCACGGCGCTCAAGGTCGCGGCGATGTTGGCCGGTGTCATTTGCGAACTGGTGGTCCAGCCGCCGGTGATGGATGAGGGTGGACTGAGCAAATAGTTGATGGCATCGAGCGTGAGACCCGATTGCAGCTGGATGGCACTGACTTGGGGCAGAAAATTAAGCGTCGCTGCAGGCGAGCTCGTAGGACCTAACAGGGTGGCAAGCGCCGCGGCCGGACTGGCGCCGTTGGCAGCGCCGGTGACGACCGCGGCGGCGGCTGCGGCGGCCGCGACGCTGCCAAGTTGCCCACGAACGACGCTCCAAGTCGCATTGCCCGCGCCGCTCATTCCCGTCACCAATAGAATTTCGGCACCGATTTGGACGTAAAAAGTCGGCGGTCCAAAGGGCGCGGCGGCAATCACGGAAATGGTGGTTTGCGAGACCGTGATGGCCGCCGCGAGGGCCGTCGCGGGTGCGACCGCTGGGGGACTAAGCAGTTTGGCGATGCTGAGCAAGTCACCCACTTTGAGTTTGCCCGCGGTGGCGAGCGCATTCTGCCGGTAGATGAAACTTAAGTTGGCGAGTGTCAAGGTGTTGTCAGTGAGGGAAAGCAATGCATTCAAGTCGGCGGCCGAGATGCCCAATGCGGGCTGCAGCGCTTTGACGTGATTGCTCAATACAGGATCCCCGATGGCGCCACCCGCAGGCAGTGCCACAAGATCAGGGTCGGGCGCGATCCAGGTGGTGGTTGGATTTAAAAATATTTGTGCGTACAGCGAGACCGTGGTGCCGCCATCGGGGTCGCGGTGCGTCGCCGTGTCGATATCTTGGTACCAGCTCAAGGTTTGATCGACGGAGAGCTTGACGGCGTTTTGCAATTGCCAAAAGGCCTGCAAGTTGATCAGGGCGGCCGCATCGAGCGTACCGTTGCCAACGCTCGGGGCTTCGAGCAGCAGATCGAGTTCCCAAAGTTTATAGCCGCTTGCCGGCCACAGACGCAAAAAGCGATTGGCACGATCCAAGAAAGCGGCGTCGAGCGGCACGACTACTGCGGCGCCTGCGTTTGCTGGGGCGGCAACGGTGGCGGATTGGGCTCGCACGACGGTCCACGCGGTGGCGTTGGTCCCGGCGAGGGCGGTGACTTGCAAAAGTTCAGCGCCGATGGCGACGATAAAGGGGGGCGCGGGAAAATCGCGACCATCTGCCACGGTGATCGCTAGATCCGCCGCGCCGATGGCGGCGGCGAGGGTGGTGCTGGGCGTGATGCTTTGAGTACTGGTGTCGCACAGATCGTTAAGCCCAAACAGCTCGATATCGAGAGCTCCGACGACATATTCACAATCCAGCAGTTCGAGCAGCGACTCGTACGTAATCGCGCCGGCTTGCATAAAGGCCGGAACCGTGGCGAGGGCGGTGGTGGAATTCGTGGTATTCCACGCGACATCGATGCCGCCGGGATTGGCGGTGGCGATGAAATTTTGCGCGACAACGTTGAGATGCAAGCGCTCGGCAGCCACGGCTAGCTGCTGCGCTGGAGTGGCACCGACCAAGGGCAGGAGCGCCTGGCGCAGCTGCCACAGCGGCAGATTCCATTGGCCAAGATAGGTGCGCAGTTCGTCGAGGCCGGCGCTGTAGGGCAGGGACTGCGGATACTCGGCACCAAAGAGAGTCACGAAGGCGTCTTGATTGAAATACACCGGAGCGGCGCTCAGCTGCGCGGCCGTGGCGCTGTCAGGAGTTTGCTTCCAGGGCGGATTGGCCGTTGTGGTGAGCAGGACGGTGGCGCCCACCGCGGCCGCAGCGGCGGCCGTACCTTGAGATCCACGGGTGATGGTCCACGTCGCATTCCCCACACCGGCTTCGGCCGTGACAGTGATAACTTCGGTGCCGATGAGCACACTGAAAGGCACGCCAGGAAATTGGCTCGCATCCACCACGGTGAGAGCGAGATCCCCGGCGGCGATCGCGGCGACGAGCGTGGTTGCAGTCGGTGGGCTCACGACATCGGCCAGAAGCTCGATAACAAGATCGATGAAGGGCAGCTCAGTGTCGGAGTTGGGGCAGTTAAGCAGCAGGTGACGGATGTCCGGGCGACGTCGGTCGAGCACATCGAGCGCAGTTCCGCCGCCTTGTGGATGATTGCGAAGCCACATCAATAAGTCACAAAGATAGGCGGCGGGACTCAAGACCGAGGCGCAATCGCTGGTGGCACAGTAATCTTGCGACCCGAACAATGTCGATAAAGAAGGATCGGCCTGCAGTGCTGTTTGCATGGGCCCGTCGAGATCGCGTGGATCTCCCAAGGCCTTCGGCCAAAGGTTCAGTGAGCCGCGGTTGTACTGCATGAAAGTCGAAACCACCGCAGCGTAGCGGTGCGCGGCGGAGGCATACACCTGGTTCGTAACATGCGGATTTAAGCCGGCGGCTTGCGCTTGAGTGAAAAACTGCTGTCGGCCTAGAGCGGCAATTTGTGTCGCCGAGGTCAGTCCTCGGCGAATCAGCATTTGCGCCGTGTCGGCATCCGGGGCGATGCGCAGGGTGCGCTGAAAGCTACGCGCATTGGCGACGACGGTGTTGCGGTCGGCGACGTTGATGCCCGGGTAGGCCGCATCGCCTTTGGCGGCGAGGTACACCGGGATGTTGTCCTTCAGCAGATTGAGATCCGCATTGTTCTTGAAAAATTGCATCAGTGGTGCTTGCTGCGCGGCTGGAACCAAGGCCGCCGTGGCAATGCGACTGGTAAGTGCTGCGGTCGGATAGGCGCGGATGATGCGGGTGTAGATGACCTCGGCAAAGACTTGCACGGGATCATCGGTGCCAGCGGGATCGATGCCGGCCGGCGCGCCGCTGGCGGTGACCAAGCGCAGCCAGTCAGCCCGGCTCAGGCGCGCAAGATCGGACAGTGATTGATAGGTACCCGCTGCGAAGCCTTGGACCAACTGCTGAAGCAGCGGCGGATAGTTTTTGACGAAGGCGCCGATGGAGAGCGTGCGTTGAATGAGGGAAGCTTCGGCCACGGTCAGACCGCTCTTGCCCGCGTTCAATGTGCGCCAGAAATTGCGCATGGATTGGCTGTTACTGGTCAGTAACTGAGCGAACACTTGCTGTTTGGCCATTGGGATGGCGACGGCAGTGAGGAGCTGCGATAAATTCGCATTGCCTACAAGGTAGGGCTGATTCAAGAGATCGGCGCTGCGCAAGGCTTGCAGATCCGCGACCAGCGCCTTGAGCGACTTGGTGAATTGCGGTCCGATGTAGTCGAGCGCGATGGCGGCGGTGAGCGCCTGGGTCTGCACCGGCGCTGAGAGCGCAAAAATCATCGAGGCAACATTCTGTACCAGAGCATCGATGAGGGTGAAGTCGTGACTGGCATCCAGCAGCGGTCTCGGTAGCGTGGCCGGAATCTGCTGACGGAGGAACGCATAGAAAACTGGCGCTGGGATTTTGAATGCGGTTTGCAGGCGCGCCGACAATACGACGCGCATTAAGGACTCGGCGCTTTTGTTGAGCTCGCGGGCCAGAAAGGAAAGGTCGTGATGTTCGTCGCTCTCAACCAGGCTTTCGAGAGTGAGACCGTTGATCAACGGCTCGATGCTTCGCACCAGCTTGGCCCACTCAGATTGATCGAGCGACTCGAAGGCGAGATTGATCTCGAGCGTATCGGCGGCGGCGGTCAGGGGAGAGAAGAGTGGCTTATCCAGGTGCTCGGAAAGCGCTTCAACCGTGAGCAGCACCGGCTGAGGTGCATCAGCTGGTATCTCATAGTTGATTTGGTAACGGCCGCCATTAGAAGTCTCGCCCGCCGCGAGTTCGCGTCGTTCTCGGATTTGTTGCCACCAGATGACAACGCGTGCCTCTGCGAGTGGGACGCCTCGCTCGCCGGTGACACTGCCGCTGATTTCAAAAGAGTGCTTATCTCGTTCCATGACAAGCTCCGCAAATGGATTCAAAGAAAGACGCGGGCTGCTCCGGGGTGACAGTGGGCCGCGCTTGGGCAAACAACAGGTATTGTTGCGGCGCAAGATCAACCGATCTCAAAGAAGAGGAGGTCGAAGTGCGTCGTTCCATGTTTGCACTAGATAAGTCGCTGGGGGACTCCGCGACCTTAAACCAAAAACGTGAACGATGCGAGATGAATCGTCGGACGTCAATGCGCCTGTCATTTGTTGGCGTCTAATTGGGCGAGAGGTGCCAAGACGTGCAGGTGATCCCCCCTAACGCTGAAGCTCTCGGCGTCTCGGGGCAGGCGACCCCACAATAAATCCACTATGATTGAATGTGGGCGGTGAACTTTCCCACGCAACCGGCCTTAAGAGCGGTGCTGAGATAAGGAATCAAGGATGACAGAGGCAACCCGCGAGATCTCGAGCCCATCCGAAAAGCCAATGGTTACCGTCACGGTAACTCCCGGTGTTGCTGGCCAGAATCCATCGCACGACGTCGCTGGTGTGCCCTTTGAGGTAGTGCAGGCGGTTCTTTGGCCGCTAGTCATTCTGTTGATCGCACTGATCTATCGCCGCTCCATTGGCGCAGTCCTTGCGAAACTGCTGGGTAACCTGAAATCATTCTCCATCGCCGGGGTATCGGTGGAATTGGCGGCGAGTCCGACCCTTCCCGCGTTCTCGAACAGCGGCCTGATCGACATACGGCACAGCGGCACGGAGTTCGATGTCAGCGACAGCACGCTAGCCGCCTTTTTTACCCAAATTCGATCGCAATCGCCGCTGGAATTCATTGTCGTCAATCTGGGTACTGGCGGCGAATGGTTAAGCTCGCGACTGTTTATTTTGGTCGTCATTTTGATGCGCATGCGAGGCGTGCGCGACGTCGTCTTTGTGGACCAAGACGGTAAGAGAGCCGGACACTTCGTTGGTGTGTGCTCCTGTGAGGCGATCCGCTGGCGCCTCGCCCAAGCGTTTCCACGTTACGAAGCCGCTCTCGCTGCCGGTGAGCAACGTGCCTGGTATGGGACAGATCCCCCGAGTGGGCCGATTAGGAACGGCAACTTCATTGCTGACGATAACGGCGCTTTTGGCATCCCCGATCAGGCCGCCGAACTCCTGAAGGGCTTTCTGGCTGCCGTGCAAAATCCGGTCCTACCGCCGCCGGTGTATCCCATCGAGCCCTGGGCGGAGTTGACCCGCACTCCTCCGTTGCAAGCGGGCCAATTGCCGTCGTTCTTCGAACTCGCAACCTGGATTAACACCGCAGAAGTGGAGCGTCTTTTCGAAGGGGCACTCGATGTGATTAGTTTTTCGGTCAACGAGTTCGAAATCGCGAATACGGAGACGCGCAAGCGACTGATTGTGGAACACCAGGGCGCTTGGCTAGCGCTGACGCGTGATCAGGGACGATTTTATGCGCTGGTGAATCGCGCCAAAACATTGGAGAGTTTGGTAGTTAAAGCATAAGTGCTTCGCTTCAATCGGAAGCAAGAGTGAATCACGTAGTCACAACTCATTTGAGAACTACGCAATTTTGCGCATTTCGTGTGGAGAGACATAGTAGCCGTTTAGCACCTTCCACCGCAGGGATGGTGCATCGATTCTTTCGCACATTTATTGGCGGTAGCCCAGTCTGAAGTCAGGCTGCGACCTCCTGATGAAACGGGTTCAGTAGAGTTTCCATTGCGAGATATCGACGCTTCCCCCATCGGGTCGAGGCGATGTGCCGAAGCCTTGCAGCGACCAGCATCAGCGCACTGTTGCCGTCCGGGAAGGCTCCGACCACTCGAGTTCGACGTCTGATCTCGCGGATGATCCGCTCGAGTGGATTGTTGGTCCTGATCTGGCGCCAGTGATTGCTCGGGAAGAGAAAATACGTCAGTGTCTTCACCATGATTGTTCACAAGCTCTGCAGCTCGCGGCAGCTTCATGGCACGCAATTTGGCGACCACCTCGGCATTCTTCGCTAGTGCCGATGTCCGGTCTTCCTGGGCGTGGATGGCTTTGAGCATGCGTGCCACTTCGGCAACCTTGCTGTTGGGTGCGTGCGAGAAAACGTTGCGGTAAAAATGGACCACGCAGCGCTGCCATCGAGCCTGCGGATACAGCTCGCCAACCGCTTCAATCAAGCCGCGGCAGGCATCTGAAATAATCAATTGCACGCCCCTTTTAAGCCGCGATCCTTAAGGTGGCGCAGGAATGTACTCCAGCCGGATAAATCTTCTTTCTCGCTGTCGACATCAGCGTTTTGTGACCAAACATTTCAACTCGCGGCTTTGGGCGCCTTTCCTCGCCTCCCATAGGCACATGATTTGTGTAAACAATTCTCGATCGCCGACAGCAAGGTTTCTTTACGGCTTATTTTTTTGCGCTGAACATGTCAGCATTTCATGTCCAAAAGCATTCATTGTCAGCAATTCATGTCCAAGTCCGCGGTCCGCTTTCTCCAGATTCCCTTTGTAAACCGATGAATTGGCGGGCACTTCTTTGACGATGCCTGGGTTTTGGACATTAACTGCTGACGGAATGGACACGAATGAGTGATGTCGACACTCGCCTTCAGCAACCCCGAGGATTTGCCGATGTCCATCGGTGCCGACGCCGATCGCGACTAGCACCGAGATATTGCGAACCTCGCCGGCCCAGCTGCGCTTAAGAATGACACCGTCGAGATAAACGTACGGAAAATCCCCCTCGATGGCGCGGTTGCGCCAAGCCTCGATGTGCCGGTAAATCTTCTGGTTCAGGCGGCTCACGGTGCTCGAGCTCACCCTCGTGCCCCACAGCGCCTCTGTGATGTCCTCGACTCGACGCACTGACACTCCTGCCAAATACATCTCGACCAGTGACTCTTCGACCGACGCCTCGCGGCGCCGGTATCTCTCGATAATCGCCGTCTCAAACGGCAGCTTGCGTAACTTCGGTACCTTTAAGGTCACCGCGCCGGCCTTCGTCTCCAACTGCCGTTCATAATGCCCGGCCCGCGTATCGACCCTATCCGCGCTGCGCTCGTACCGGCTGGCGCCGCAGATCTGATCCGCTTCGGCGTCCAGCACGCTGTTCACGGTCTCCTCGACGCTAGTTCGATAACTGTATTTATCGGTCATTGATAATATCTATCGAAACAATTGAATAGATCGAGAAATGCCCGCTAAAGCAAGGCACATCTTCAAATTGAGATCGGCCTGAATTGAAGGCGTTGCTTTATCCGATACATTTATTGATCGAACAGTGGCACGGTGAACGCGGTACCCCACGACTGGGGCTCTAGATCATTCCCTTGGAAATTAGCTGAATTCGCCTCAGTCCAAGCGAGGGACTCTTCGCCCCGCACATTGCGACACGTCTTCAGAACGTTGAATTAATCGGCGGACTGACGCTTTCGGACGCCGATGATCGACTTGTCCTCGCGAGCAACTGGAGCATTGCGTCGCCGATGCAGAGTCTTCCAACCCAGAAAGTCTCATGGCTTTTTGGCGACGACTTTGCCCTTTTCCCAAACGTAGATCGGCGTGCCATACATTCGCGCAGTTTTCTGCGCGTCCTTTGCTGCGCGGCGCAAGGCACGCCCCACACCAGCGGCAAAGCTCGGTGGGCGTGTTGGCTTCGCTCGCGTTTTCGGCTTCATCAACCTTTCTCCAATAGTCGCGGCGCGCGTCCCGAATTGTCGTACACCGCCCAGCTGTCGGCCAATGGGCGGTAGATGCGCTGAAAGTTTTCCCAGCCTCTTACGAACCTGCGAAGAATGTCAGCCTGCGGAACATTGTGCCCGCCTTGACGCACTCACGCGGCGACTCGCCGCAGCGCCAATCGAGAGGAACCAAGCTTAAGATACACGATGTCGATGCGGTAGCCGGCACGCTTCCAAGACTTGAGCCGGTGCATATAGGTGAGCCCGCTTAGCGTTGTCTCGAAGGCGAAATCCGCTCGGTCAGCCACAAGACGATCTATTTCACCCAATACCATTCGGGCCGCCGCAATGGCCGCGATTTCTGGTTTCAAGGGCGACAGGCCGCTCGCTATGAGATCGGCATTGACGAAGTGGACCACCCTCGCGTTTTCGGGCAGATAACGGCGTGCGAACGTCGTCTTACCGGCACCGTTGGGACCTGCAATCAAGATGCATCGAGGTCGTCGCTTGGTCTTCGTCACCGAGCTATTGTCCTCGATAGACTAGGGACTTCGCTAACGCACAACCGCATGAAACAAAAACGGACAGTGGCATTTATATTCCACAGTTGCGTTTGGCCAAACGCGCGTAAGTCTTTGATTTAATGGTGGCCAGGGAGGGAATTGAACCCCCGACACGCGGATTTTCAGCCCGCTGCCGGGTCTTCCAGGGGTTTATCAATCAATCACTTGCAGCGACTTGCCACCCCCTTCCCAGGCACACCAAGGCACAATCCTGGCACACTCAATCTGAGTTGGTCACAATCCCGGCACGAGAGAAAGAAGCATCGGAACATACGCAGCGCGTTCGACCGAACTGCGCGGTCGCCGCCGCGACTCGCCGCTCCGCCGCCGCCACATCGGGACGCCGTTCGAGCAAGCTGGGACCCCAGCGCCACGCTGCAGCATGCGGACTCGATCGGACTTGAGCACCTGATCCTGGCCGGTGCTCGTATCAGAACCGGCTCCGCTCGCCCTTCCCCCATGACCAGGCCGACCTTTGCATGGAAGCTCACCGACCGGGAAGTCGCTGACGTCGCAACCTTCATTCGAAATAGCTGGCGCAACCAGGCAGCATCAGTGTCCGCCGCCGACGTGCAATCCGCGCGAAAGAAGGTGCACCTGGACACGGAGCACCTCACGGCCAATTCGGGAGATCAAAATTGAGACGCTGGGTCGCTGGGTCCCTCGTGCCTACGACTAATCTTGAGGGTAATGGGAACGAGCGCCACGCTATACGGACGATGGTGCTTATCGAAGTAAATCCTCAGGTCAGGTCATTAATACACGCGATATTGCACACTTTTCGTCAGCGTATTGCCCGCGCGATCAGTGCTCACCACGTTAAATTGCTTGACGCCCACAGTGCTGGTGTCGATCAGAGAGAACAAGGGTACTGTGCCATTGCACTGTTGGACGCCTGATCCAGAATCAAAACACGCATAAGCCGCCGGCCACTTCGAGCCACGCTTCACTTGCTGGTTGTTCAAGGGCAGGAGAATTGCTATCAGCGGGGGCTTGCTGTCGATATTCAACGTAACCGTATTGCTTGCGGTGCCCCCTGCACTGGTGGCAGTGCACGTGAGTTTTGTGCCGTTTGTTTGCTGGGCGAGCACAGTTTGCCCACAGCCACTGCTTGCGCTGATCGCTGATTCTGGGTCCACAACGTTCCAGCTCACCGTCACACTCGATTGATACCAGCCGTTAGATCCAAGATTCCCTGCAAGCACTGGGGTGATCACGGGAGGTGTCGTGTCTTGCGGGTTTGAGACGGTATAGGAGGCAACACCCGTCGCCTTATTTCCGGCGACATCCGTGGCCGCTACCGTCAACGATTTCGGACCCGCGGTACTGGTATCGAGCGGCACTCCGTTCGCCACCGAGCCAGTGCACGTTGTCACACCCGAGGTGACATCGGAGCAGACATAGCCTGCTGAAACCGCCTGGCCTACGGTGAATGATTGTCCGTTGACCGGTGAACCGATCGTCACCACGGGTGGGGTCGCATCGCGCATCACCGTAACTGATGAAGTGCTGGTGCCGCCCGCATTGGTCGCGGTGCAGGTCACGGCTTGTCCGGCGGTATCCGAAGCGATCGCGATCGTGCCACACCCCATCTCGTTGGTGATTGGAAAGGATCCTGGCACCACGTTCCAGCTGACCGAGACGTTGCCGGTATACCAGCCATTGGCGCCTTGTATGCCGCTGACCGTCGGCTGAATGACGGGAGGTGTGGGGACGACGCCGGCGCCCGGAACAAAGCGCACTCGATTATTGCCGCTGTCCAGGATGTACAGCGTACCTTGTGCATTGAAGCCCAAGCCGGTTGGCGCTGAGATCAGGCCCACCGATGCAAGCTGACCATCGCCTGAGAATCCGCCGGGAGAACCGACCCCTGGTGATACTGCGGCGCCGATGATCGACGAGAGAAGACCGGTGACGGCATCGACCTTGTGCACGGCGTTGTTATTGGTATCCGCAATATAAAGGTTTCCGACACTATCGACGATGACACTCGACGGAGAGCTCAACGGCGAAGCCGTCGCAAGCACGCCCTCGGTGGCCACCCCCGAGACTCCGTTACCAGCCACCGTCGTGATGAAACTGTTGGTCGCGTCAATCTTGCGTATCCGGTTGTTACCCGCATCGGCGATATAGAAAGAACCCTTCGAATCCAAGGATAGGCTGCTCGGATGATTAAGTTGCGCGGCCGTTGCCGCCGCGCCGTCGCCCGAAAAACCGGCCAAGCCTGTCCCGGCAAACGTTGAGATGAGGCCACTCACCGCGTCCACGCGCCGAATCGCGCTTGTCCCTGAATCGACGATGAAGAGATTGCCCGTGCCATCGAGGGCGACTCCGGTGGGATACTCAAGGCCCGCCGCCACGGCGGCGATGCCGTCCCCCGTATAGACGGTCGAGCCACTGCCCGCCACGGTGCTGATCGTGGCCGACTGCGCATCGATGCGTCGAATACGGCTATTGCCCGTGTCCGCGATGTACAGATTGCCGGCCGAATCGACCGCGATCCCCGTAGGATTATTGAGACTAGCGCCGATTGCCGCGGCCCCATCGCCGCCAAAGCCTGCAGTACCAATCCCCGCGACGGTGGAAATCAAGCCACTGGCGAGGGTGACCTTGCGAACACTGTTATTGGCGCTGTCGGCAATGTAGACATTTCCCGCTGAATCGATCGCAATGTTGGCAGGGTATGAGAGTGCCAGTCCGCCGGCGATAGCGGCGCCTGCGTCGCCGAAGAGCTCCGCATTGCCATTACCGGCCAGCGTCCAAAGGCTGCCAGGCGTTGCATAGGTGAGCGAACTCACATTAAAGGTGTTGGTGCTGGTTGCGATGTTGCCTGAGGAATCTGTCGCCGTGACCGTAAAGGTTTGCGCACCGACGGTGCTGGTATTTAAGGGAGCGCCGCTCGCGCTCGATCCAACACAGTTTGGCAGTGGGGCGCCGGTCCCGTCCGTGCAGGCGAAACTCGACGCGACCACGCTATTCTGTGGAAAGGCGGCTTGATCGGAGGGTGCCCGCAACACGCTCTGCGCGGGATCTGGCGTGAAGGTAAAGGTGTCTGGAAAATAAACCGTCGAGCTCCCTTGCCCCGCATTATGAACCCAGAACGTCAATAGGAGCGGGGCCAGCGGGTCCGTAGGCTGTGCTGGAATGATGGCGAAGTTCACTTGTCCGAGCGTGAAGTTGGCGAGCGGTTGACTCCAGATGACACCCGCGGAGCCTTCAATGGACAGTGAATCGCCGGGAGCGGCTGACTCCACCACGAACGCCAGCGCCGCCTCGCTAGTAATGGCATTCGTTAACACGACATTGTAGGCGGGAGATGCCGTCGTCAGTGCAGCACCTCCAGTGCCGTTTACTGATCCTCGAACCCCGTTCCCATCAGTCGGAGTAGTAATCCATTGAATATGGAAGGGAGGACTCGGCGTGGAGTGAGAATTCAAAATGGAATTCCGGATGCGCCCGTTGATCAACCACTGGATCGGAACATTCGATTGGTTTTTTCCGTTGACGGCATTGGTCAGATCATCGAATGTGTATTGGTACTCGAGATCGCACACACTTTTCTGAAGGCCGCCGGCAAACGCTCGATAGGTATCCACTTGCAACACCGAAGTGGATGCCAGGACGAACGTCGAGGTGGACGCATAGTCGATGGAGTACCCCGTACAACCATTGTTTGTCATCACTACGGTTACGCCTGCCATCGCAGGGAGCGTCGATTGCCAGGCCAGAAGAAGAATTCCGGCAATGCCGATCCGTTTCGCGTGGCGGGATACCCAATAGAAGCAGGAGAACGGCGCGCGAGTGTTCATTTTGATCCCTTCGCTTTTTTTATCATCCCTAGTTCAAATGGCAACGACGGCTGATCGCGCTGGTCGTGATTTCGTAATGGGACGTTGCAAATACAAGTCAGATTAGTCCTGGAAAAGGGACCATGAATCGCCCAAATGGGGTATTTAGCGTCAACTGACGGCAATAATGGTAAATTCGACATGGGCGACGATACGGGGCCCGCGATGCTCAGCAGGACGAACACGTTCGAATCGATCGTCGGAGACCTCTACGAGGGAACGTTCGATGAGGGCGCGTGGGATCGCGGCCTTCGCGCGCTTGCTGGTCTCGTGGGTGGAGAGGGTCCGCTACTGATATCCGTCAACCCATCAACGCAAGAACTCCGCCGATTTAAGGTCTACTCCTACGACGCGGTGGTCTACCAGCAATATTTTAGCCGATGGTTATCTCAGGATATTCGAATCGAGGCATCAAAAACGATTCCGTTGCTTGAGCCATTTACCGAGGCGCGATCGATCGGCGATCGGCGATGGCGAGGCAGCCTCATCTTTAATGAATTTCTCTATCAGAACGATTGCGCCTGGACACTCAACACCACGTTGCATCGGCAGGATGATAAGGCCACGGCACTGGTCATTCAGGCGACTCGCGCACGTGGGCCGTTTAGCCCAGAGGATTGCGATCACGTTCGCCCGCTGATCCCGCACGTCCGGCGTGCTTTGGAGATCAAAGACCGACTGGAATTGGCGCAGATCCGCCACGACACCATTGCCCATTGCCTGGACCGCGTAAGCTTAGCGATATTGCTGCTTGATGACGCAGGGCGAATTGTTGAAGCCAGTTCCGGCGCAACGGAGATCCTGTGCACAGAAACTGGGATTCGTCGCAATACCGACGGGACCGTGTGGCTGCGGGGCACCGCGGGGCGCGAATTGAACGACTGGATCACCCACGGCACGGCACGCCCGCAGAACGGCGACGGATTGCTGCACGTTCCCCGGCCATTAGCCCTTCCGTTGTCGGTCATGGTTGCGCGCCTCCCCACGAAGAACAGTT
Organism: uncultured Gammaproteobacteria bacterium; assembly: GCA_963727045.1. Classification (GTDB taxonomy): domain Bacteria; phylum Pseudomonadota; class Gammaproteobacteria; order Steroidobacterales; family Steroidobacteraceae; genus Bog-1198. The sequence goes on from CAVSES010000001.1 coordinate 1,140,296, forward strand.
TGTGGATTGGCGGAGCACCACCTTGTTGGATGTTGCTGTTGCTCGATCCTGACCGTCGGCTGCTGGCATCCACAGAACTGATTGCCCAGGACCTCGCTGTTTCTCTGCGCGAAGCGGAACTGGCTGCTCTGCTGGTTAACGGGTACGACATTAAGAACGCGGCTGACCGCCTGCATATCAGTTACCACACGGCGCGTACGCATCTGAAGTCTATTTTCTCCAGGACCGGCATTCACTCGCAGGCTGAATTGGTGCGAAGAATAGCGTGTGGCCCAGCGGGGGTTCGCCCTTGTAGATGACAGGCCATTGTTCGATTTCAGTCTGTGCGAAGGTGCGCGGCAAAATCGAAGCGCGCGAGAAGGAACTGTTGCATTGGGGGCGTCAAAAACCAGGATCACGACCTCGATTCCCAAGTGGAACGGGCATTTTGAGATTCGCCTTTGGCGAAGTATTAGGCGAGCGCTCGGAGGCGCATCGGCGTTTGATCGCCCGATGATCCTGCTCAATGAGATTGTTGAGGTACTGGCTACACCTCACCTGAACGTACTTCCACTTCGGATCCTCCCGCCGCAGAAGCCGAAGGGCCAGGTGGCTCTGCTTGAGGCCATCGAGCGTTATCTTGCGCGGCCACCGCGGTAAACACCTCGACAGTGCTTTGCGGAAGAATGCTTGTGCAGCAGCGACACTGCGATCCGGGCGAAGCAGAAAATCCACCGTCTTGCCATGCTTGTCGACAGCCCGATAGAGATAGTTCCACTTGCCCCGGACCTTGATGTAGGTCTCATCCACCCGCCAGGACGTATTCACGGGTCGTGCGAAGCGGTTCCATCGCTTCTCGAACTCCGGCACATAGCGGATCACCCAGCGATGAATCGTCGTGTGCGACACGCTAATGCCGCGCTCCGCCATCATCGCCACGAGATCCCGATAACTCAACCGGTAGGTGATGTACCAGCGGACGCACAGCTCGATGATCTCGGCATCGAAGCGGCGACGGCGGTAAATGGGATCTCGGGCAATAGGCCTGGTCATTTGGGCATCTCGTAGACGCCCGAATTGTACGACAATGCCCCTTAATGCAACGGAACCCGCAAAAACAGCTCGGATCACAAGCATCGGAAAAATAAAGAAATTTTTGGTGGCCAGGGAGGCTCTGAAATTAATCGACTACGATTTTCTATCGATTCTATTTTTATTGTTTTGCGAATTTGAGTTGCCCCCAAAACTTCACCGGCCTACGAATTCGCGCTTGAGGACGACTGACTACGCTGCTCCGCTCTCCACTGGAATCATACCCCGATTTTGATGATGCGCCAATTTTGGTGCAATGATTGCGTGCAAAAGGCGATCCTGGCGAAAGGCTTCACGAAAAACGTGCTAGTTGAGTTGCGGCACGCTTACCGGTCCGTAGACAAACCGCTGTTCGCTGTGCATGCTCCCAGCGTCGTTGATAACGTGCACGGGTAATCCATTTGATTTTGAGAGCCACGTTTTAGTAATCAGTCCCGTATCCCCTCGGAATTCGTACAAGCTCGCGGCCACCCCGTCGACAGTCTCGTCCCGGATAAAGCGACAGGTGTATTGGTTTTCTTTTCGATTATCAGCCATTTGATCAAGGTTATCTTGCGGAGACATACTAGGCGTCCACTTGCCGTCCGCTCCCCTCGTATACCGAGCTTTGCCAGTATTGATGGTCTCACTGTCCGCCGGCTTGCCGCCATTGACGTTAGGAAGACTCAATTTCATGTATGAGTGATTCGGCGTCGTGAGGCCCTTCGCCGTAGCATCGAACACGAGTTTACAGGTCGCATCCTCCGTGCCCGCGCGGGCGGAACCCAGGCTGGCGGTCAGGACGACGAGGGCAACGAGACCGAGCGTAGTTTTGTTCATAGGAATGGAAACCGGATCGGACACAAATTCCCGCCATCTATTTGCGCTGATGTGGTTACGCTCAGCTGAAAATGCGAATCAGTTGGCGGTTTAGGTGATTGATGCTAAACATGGTCGCTGAGACGAGAATTGATTTCCGCCCCATGGAGTTCTTACAGCCCACATCGCTACGGTCCTGTTGCATTTACGGGCATCAGTCTCAATTCGACCTTCGAAGCGCTTGGGTTGGCTCTCGCCAGCCACGATAAGTGTCTTGAAAGGAGGCATTTGTGATTGGGGGCCTGTCGGCCAGCGGCACGCGAGTGCGCCGTTTCAGCTCCAAAATCCCCAAATGCAACAGAACCCCATCTACCGCAAGCGCGTCTACGATGCAGAAATCATTGCATTATGTGTGCGCTGGTACATCACCTACCGGCTGTCGTATCGAGATCTTGTGGAGATGATGGCCAAGCGCGGCGTCAAAGTCGCGCATTCGACGATCCTTCGGTGGGTCACTCGTTTCGTTCCGGAGTTCGAGAAGCGCTGGAACCGATTCTCGCGAGCCGTTGGCACGTCGTGACGAGTCGATGAGACGTGCATCTCCGTCAGAACGAAGTGGCACTACCTTTACCGCGCGGTCGACAAGCAGGGCAAGACCGTCGATTTCTTGCTCCGCCGCGACCGTGGAATTGCGGCCGCACAAGCATTCTTTCGCAAGGCGCTCGCGACGAACGCTCCACGCGCCCCACGCAAAGTGACTCCCGATGGTCATGTGCCGAGTCGGCGCGCACCGTGGCTGCTGCGCCGAGAGCATCCGTGCTGGCGTCACGTCAAAGTGCGGACCTGCAAATATCTGAACAACATCGTCGAGCAAGATCATCGGGCAATCAAGCGACGCTGTGCGTCGATGGCTGGGTTCAAGTCGTTCGCGAACTCGGCCATCACGATCGCTGGCATCGAGCTGGCCCATCGCATTCGCAAGGGACAATTCTCGTTTGGCCGCAGGCGTCGGCGCCATGGTTGGTCGAGGAAGGCCGAATGGGCGATGGCGCTCGCATAGGGGCTTGCAGGACCGGTACAAATACCTGCTTCATGATCGCGACAGTATCTTTGCGAAGAACCTCGATGAGTCGATCGCAAAGCTCGGGATCAAGGCCCGTCGTTCCCGCCACATTGCGTTGGCGGTTTTGCAGCGCTCATCTGGTTATATCGCTGTATGACCAATGCGCAACTCGTTCAAGCACCCTTAGGCACCGGCGGTCAAGCGAAACTGGCCCTCATCGCCGGCATCACCATGATGTTTTCGGTGGGCGTCTTTATCGCCTCCCAGGTCGGCGCACCCTCGGCGCAGTACACGCCCACTCCCGATAGCAACACCGTACCCTCGAACAATGGCGGTCCGACTGCGGCCAGCCCAACCCCGGATACAACTCCGCCAGGGCCCGCCAATTCCATCATCGCACCCGACGGCACAGTGACGACGACATACGGCGACGGCACCATCACGAAAACGGCGCTGGATGGAACCGTTACGACGGTCAAACCCGACGGTTCTACCAATGTCAATTCAACCCTACCGCCGCCGGGCCGCGGCTTCACCACCGGGCCTGGCGCAACCGATCCGAACGATCCTCAACAAGGACAACAGCCGATCGGCTTCACAAAGCATGACCTTAGCCCGACGTCGTCGAACGATCCGAGTCAACTCGTCGATCCCAAGGCGACGATTGGTTCAACCGAGACCGTTTCCGACATGCCGAACACGGCGCACGTGCAAGGAGCATCGACGCCGGGCACAGCTCCGCACAAGCCGAATACGCCGTGAACGCTTCGCGCCCGGCCGCGAAACACGCATCCGCTTCTTTCGCCTTTAAAGTCTCACTGCTGGCGCTGGCCATATCCGCGATGGCCGGCTGCGCCCACGAGTCGCCCCGGCAGGCCTGGACGTTCGCCGTATCCGGTGATTCACGCGATTGCGGCAACACCGTCATGCCGGCGATCGCACGCGGCGCACGTGAGGCTGGTGCGAGCTTCTATTGGCATTTGGGCGATCTTCGAAGAATCCGCGCACCTGACTTTGATTTCTTGCACGAGCGGCGCTTTGCCGGCCGCCCGCCGTCCACGGAAGAGTACGTCGAAATGGCCTGGCCAGATTTTCTCGAGCACCAGGTGGCGCCTTTCGGCGAGATGCCATTTTTTCTCGGTATCGGAAATCACGAGACGGTGCCGCCGAAATCGCGGACGGAGTTTCGTTCTCAATTCAGCGCGCTTTTGGATCGCACCGAGTTGCGTGCGCAACGCCAACTCGACGCCAAGCGCCACCTCACGGCAGCACCTCCGGGTTCCACCTACTACCACTGGGTCGAAAGGGGCGTCGATTTTTTCAATCTGGACAACGCGTCGGACGATAACTTCGATGAACAGCAGCTGCGCTGGTTCGATGAAATCTTCGACGCCGATGTACGCGACCCTGCCGTCTCGAGCATTGTGGTGGCGATGCACGAGGCCCTACCCTACAGCCTCTCGGGCAGTCACAGCATGTGCGGCTCGGATGCGGGAATGGCCAGCGGCGAGCACGTCTACCGCAAGCTGATCGAAGCGCAAGATCGGCACAAACGAGTCTATCTACTGGCCAGTCACTCGCACTACTATTTGGCCAATGTATTTAACACCGGCTACTGGCGGGATCCGGCTCACCATGCGCGGGTGTTGCCGGGCTGGATCGTCGGCAGCGCTGGAGCGGAGCGCTATGTGCTTCCCGCGGGCATCGTACAGGGACCTGACGCGCAAGCTCACATCTACGGCTATCTGATCGGCAGCGTGGCGCGGGATGGACAGATTCAATTTGTATTTCACGCGCTGACCGAGGTGGAGCTACAACAGGCTAGCCACCCAGACTACGCGCCCGAGGACGTTCATGCATGCTTTGAAGGCAATCCCGATCTCACCAAAACGCCGCCCGCCGCTCCCATTGATGCCTGCCCTGTCAAGGCGACAGCTCGACGCTGATCGCGCCGCCGATGGATGCGCGGACGGCGAGGACTGTGCTCACCGCCGTGTTTTTGTCTGGCGTACTATGGTCATTGCGCCGCGACTACGCAGTCCGGTCACTGAAGCAGCCGGTGTGCGCCGCGTAAGTAGTCTCTATTTACGCGAGTCATCGGCACCACGGCCCGAAAGCAGGCTGCCGAGCAGCGCGGTACATGTTCCTCCCGCTCGCGAAATCCGCGATATCGCCGAGGAAATGGATCAGAGCACCGTCAATGGTGGATAGGCTTCAATCACGCCACGGTGATCAGTGCATGCCCCCCCCGCCTCGCCCCTCGTTCTGTGAATATCGCTTACCCGAAGGGCCATCAGTTCCGTATTCCTGGCGGGATCGGCCACTGTTTTTGGTTCTAACTGATATTGGCATAACACCGGGCCTGGATTTCTACGTATATGCACATGCATCGAGATGCCTATGAACTTTTAAGGAGCTGGATATGACAGACGTCCATCAGCGGTTTCGTGTGGCGGCTGACGATCGCCCGACGCCCACACAGGAGGGTCGGCTCGTCAGCCCCACACATCGAGCAGCAGGCCTTGCCCATAGCACACGAACGCTTGTGCTCATGCTCGTGGGCAGCTTTGCCGCGATCACCACCAGCCCGGCCAACGCCACGCCACCGGTCCCGTTCTATACCGCTGGTGCAACACGCATTCACCGACAGAGCGCGGGTTCGGTTGTCAGTAGAACCAGGGACTCGGTGGCAACGGTGTGCGCCTGGTACCGGCTGAATTTGCAAGATCAAAACGGCGAGACGGTCACTGACGATGGCGCACACATTTTCTACACTCACAGCGGTGCGACCGTGGACGTCGAGCCTGGGAACATCGTTGTACCGGATACCAGCATCGGCCTAAGCTGGTATGCGAAGAAATTTGGACCGTATTCCGGTAAATAGGATGACTGCGGATCCGCCATGCTGATCGTCCCTATTGTCGGTCGCATCGCGCACATCGAGACCAGCGGCAACACCGTGACAGTGTTACTCGCTCCGGTGCAGATCACCGATGTGATTGAGAGGGGCAAGTTCTTGGTGAGCGAAGATCTCAACCTCAGTGATGCGATCGTGTACAGCGCGCATGATCTTCGAATGTCGACCCAACATAATGCTTCGTAAAGTGGCGGGGTTGAGCTCCGATTCTGGTTCTTAAAGGTAAATCGACGGTCCCTCGAGCCGCGAGCACCTTCGAAGCCTCTACCGATCCAAGAACCTGAGCAATGCCCGATGAAATTTCATATCAAAGTGGTATCCGCCGCTGCCCTGTGCGCGATGGTCTCCATGCCGTTGATCGTGATGGCAAAGGTACCCATCGCCCCTCACCCGAAGAAAGCCGCCCCGACGGCACCGCTTACGAAGCCCGCCGTGGCCGAAATCGCGTTGCGACCGTCCGGCTTCGCGCCGCTGCTGCCACCCAAGCCGCCCGTTGTCACCGCCGTCGCACCCTGGCGGCCTGTGCCGGCCGCTCATCGAAGTATCATTTTCGTAGGCGGAAAACCCCAAACCGGCAGCGACGTGGAGCTCAATCCGCAGCCCATTCCGCCCGGGCACAGTGCAACGGTGGGGCCGACCCGGAAATTGGACTACGGCGCCCTCAATCCGCAGCCCATTCCGCCCGGACACAGTGCAACGGTGGGGCCGACCCGGAAATTGGACCACGGCGCCCTCAATCCGCAGCCCATTCCGCCCGGACACAGTGCAACGGTGGGGCCGACCCGGAAATTGGACCACGGCGCCCCCGTTGATCCTCAACGCTAAGCAAGAGTCCGCAGAAATGCGAAGCGTGGGTCGGTGCGGTCTATGGCAAGACCAACGCAGATTTCATGCTGGCGAGAATGAAACGACAACCCAACAACGGGGTGAGCTGTTATGAAAATTGCTTGGATGTTTCTCGGTCTCGTCCTTGCTGGCGCGCAGATGAGCGCGTTCGGGGCTGACACAGCATCGCCCGTGAATTCCGCCGGGGACAAAACGACGGGACTGCCCGTCTACCCTGGAGTGACCGAAACGGGTCCGCTGCCCACGACCGTCGTATGCAAGAGCCAATCGTCGGGGGATTTTTTCATCATTTCGGGGAGAAACACCCGAGACCTCACCAACTGGTACACCGCCGCATTGCCTGTGCGCTATTAACGGGCTGTTCGTATCACACGGGGCCTGGCACCACCGGTCACGCAGCGGCGGTCGCGAGTGGCACGTCAACCACCAACTCAGCGTGCGACCGGCATATTCTGAGACCTGAAGATGTGACCGCCATCCTGAGCGCACCGATCACGGGAGCCAAACCGCTCCCCGGAGACGCGCAATCCGATACCCCAACTAGGCGTTTCTTCTCTTTAATGGCGTGTCTAGCGACACTTTACGGTTTTAACAGTGAGACTGCTACAGAGAACAAGTTCGACACGTAACCTATAGGAAGGTGCATACATGAATAATCTACTCTCGACCGTGACTATTTCTGCGTTGACTTTGGTGGCACTGCAAGCAACTGCTGATGACAAAACGGTGCTTATCGACCAAGCCATGATCCAAGCCGCCGGCGGGTTCCCTTACAAAATCACGAAACCTGGTAACTATCGCCTGACTGGGAATCTTCATGTACCGGCCAGTGCCAATGGCATCGTCATCGACGCCTCCGACGTTGCGCTCAATCTGGGTGGCTTTCAGATCGAGTGTGCAGGTGGCCAAAACACAGGGATATTCAGCGACTCGTCCTCGACATCCTATAGCAATCTCACCATTGCGAATGGAAATGTGGCAGGGTGCTGGACTGGTGTAGATTTAAGCAACATGGGCAATGCCACAGTCGAGGGCCTCACGGTGTCTAGATATGGCGTCGTGGGTATTGAGGTAAACGCTGGAGCGATCCGCAAGAGTAGCGTCACGGGCGGCAGCGATCCGCACAGTATTGGCCTGGGCCTGAGCTCGGGAATCGTCGAGTCTAATTTTGTAACCAACGACTACGTTGGGATTTCTGTATATGGATCCGCCATTGCACTCGTCGTCGGCAACGTAGTCGTCGCGAGCTACTTGGCCGTAAGTACTGAACCGTATCAGGCCGTTTTAGCGGGAAGCAACACGTTGAGAAACGGGGGCACGGCGTATCCTTTGGGTACGGTCATTTCGCAACATAACAACCTTTGCAACCTTACTGCTTGTTAGCGCCGCTAACCTCTGAGATTCCTGAAAGGAGCGCCAGACAGCACCAACACAAAGGAGCTCGCATCATTGATCGCCCGGACAATGGCTTCCGCATAGGCCGCACCCGGCGTCACATCCCGAGGCGCAATCCAACACTTGATCCCCTGCCGCTCGAGAGCCTCTACCACCGCATTGGCGACAGCCACATCCTGCGAGGCGTAGCTCACGAATACGTCGCTGCCAGGGCTTGCCTGATTGGTGGAGCTCTCGCTCAACAGTGGCACGGTGAACGCGCTACCCCCACGACTGGGGCTCTAGATCATTCCCTTGAAAATTAGCTGAATTCACCTCGGCCCAAGCGAGGGACTCTTCGCCCCGCACATTGCGACACGTCTTCTGAGCGTTGAATTAATCGGCGGTCTGGCGCTTCCGGACGCCGACGATCGCCATGTCCTCGCGAGCGACTGGAGCATTGCATTGCCGATGCAGAGTCGATGCTTCCAACCCAGAAAGTCTTATGGCTTTTTAGCGACGACTTTGCCCTTTTCCCAAACGTATATCGGCGTGCCGTACATTCGCGCAGTTTTCTGCGCGTCCTTTGCTGCGCGGCGTAAAGCACGCCCCACACCAGCGGCAAAGCTCGGTGGGCGTGTTGGCTTCGCTTGCGTTTTCGGCTTCATCAACCTTTCTCCAATAGTCGCGGCGCGCGTCCCGAATTGTCGTACACCGCCCAGCTGTCGGCCAATGGGCGGTAGATGCGCTGAAAGTTTTCCCAGCCTCTTACTGAATCTGCGAAGAATGTCAGCCTGCGGAACATTGTGCCCGCCTTGACGCACTCTCGCGGCGACTCGCCGCAGCGCCAATCGAGAGGAACCAAGCTTAAGATACACGATGTCGATGCGGTAGCCGGCACGCTTCCAAGACTTGAGCCGGTGCATATAGGTGAGCCCGCTTAGCGTTGTCTCGAAGGCGAAATCCGCTCGGTCAGCCACGAGACGATCTATTTCACCCAATACCATTCGGGCCGCCGCAATGGCCGCTATTTCTGGTTTCAAGGGCGATAGGCCGCTCGCGATGAGATCAGCATTGACGAAGTGGACCACCCTCGCGTTTTCGGGCAGATAACGGCGTGCGAACGTCGTCTTACCGGCACCGTTGGGACCTGCAATCAAGATGCATCGAGGTCGTCGCTTGGTCTTCGTCACTGAGCCATTGTCCTCGATTGACGAGGGATTGCGCTAACGCACAGCTCTACCAAGCGAAAACGGATACGGGATATTCCACAGTTGGGTTCGGCCAAACGCGTGTAAGTCATTGATTTTATGGTGGCCAGGGAGGGAATTGAACCCCCGACACGCGGATTTTCAGTCCGCTGCTCTACCAACTGAGCTACCTGGCCATATTGGATCGCGTATTAGACAGGGCCATCGCTGGAACGTCAACTAGCCCTTAAAAATCAATGCATTGCATAGGCGGGAGTATCACCGCTCATCCTGATCGCGTTGCCCTACTCGGCAGGACGCCTTTAGTCAACCCGGGGCCCCGACCCCACTCGGGCACCAGAACCCATGCTCAGACCCTTCGCGGGCCGCCCACCTGCCCCCAATCAAGCCGCGGCCGACGAAACGACGACACCCTGAATGCTCAACAGATGGCCTTGGTCGTGCTCAACCATCATGTCGATCAAAGTCTTGAGGTTGATGACGCGATTCTCGAACTGAGCGCGCCGCACCCAGGACTCGGTCGGCAATCCCTGCAGCAGTGCCAACGATTCGGTGCGGGCAGCGGCGAACCCGTCGATCGCCGCAGTCAGGTCCAATTCGTTGTAGCGCCGCTCGATGGCCATCCGGTCCCCGTCCAAGTTCTCGAGAATCGGCGACTCCTCGGTCAAAATTCGCCGAATTCTCACGAGATATCCTTCTCGTTCAATGTCGAAAAGATGCCACACGTCCTCCAACGGCGAAAAAAGATCCGGGTTGGCCTTGATGCGCAATTTCGCAACGTCCATCCCCGCCAGCACGTTTCGCAAACGGACAGGCGTCTCGGCCAGCTTATCGATCGCAGCGGCCGTCGATTCTTCACTCACAGATCTTTCCTTGTGTGATGTCATCTCGTGCAACCGTTTCCCTCAAAAAGACCGGAAGATCGGTGGTGGGAGGTGTCGCCGGCAATTGATACATCATGCTGCCGATATGTCCGCGGTGATACGTGGTGTGGTTGATTACGTGAAGCAAAATGTCGCCGCGACTCATCGAACCGTCTCCATCCCCGATGAAAGTGAAATTCACGACTTCGTCGCAGCCGCCGTCCCGCAGGTCCTCTGAATACTGGATGTACGATCGTTGGCCCACGCCGCATATCTCGTCATCGTCCAAAGATGTTGAAGGTGAAACATTGACGAAGACACTCCTTCGACCGGGCGAGCCATGCGGCTGTCGATGCCCTCGCCCGCCGGGCGTGATTGTCACAGGGAACCGACAACGGACGCAATCCAATCGCCGCGACCGTGCGTTCTGCCGTCGGTGCTAGACTGGGCAGGTGGCCGCGCTCTACGACAGTATCGGTCAAGGATACCGGCGCCACCGGCAACCGGATCCCAGGATCGGCGGTGCGATCATTCGCGCTTTGGGCGATGCTTCGACAATTGTGAACGTCGGCGCCGGCACGGGCTCCTATGAGCCTACAGACCGGCTCGTGGTCGCCGTCGAGCCTTCTCGGGTGATGATTCAGCAGCGCGCACTCGACGCAGCTCCCACCATTCAAGCAAGCGCCACCGCTCTGCCATTTCGGGATGATGAGTTCGATGCCGCGATGGCCATTCTCACTCTTCATCACTGGCCGAATCTTGAGAAGGGACTGCTCGAACTGAAGCGCGTGGCACGCAGCAGAATCGTCATCGTGACCTGGGACCCTTCAAGTCCCGGATTCTGGCTGACGCACTATTGTCCGCATACGCTGACCGCCGACCGACGCGTGTTTCCGGTGCTTCCGAAACTTGCGCACGTGCTCGGCTCCATGACCGTCTTTCCACTCCCGATCCCGCACGATTGTGCGGACGGGTTCCTGGGGGCTTACTGGCGGCGCCCCGACGCCTATCTGCACGAGGACGTCCGAGCCGCCATTTCAACGTTCTCCAAACTCACAGACGCTCGATCCAGCATCGAACAACTACGCCAAGACCTGGCGACGGGCGAATGGCACCGTCGATACGGCAACCTCTTGAGCCTCCCGGAGTTAGACCTCGGTTATCGGATCATCGTCTGCAATCTTTGAGCTGAAGAGCGCGCCCCTCCCGCGACAAGGTCGGCTGCAGGCTGGCCGACGTGACCTGGCACGAATCCTGCTTCCCTCATGAGGTGTCGTTGTGTTCAGGCGTAGCGGCCTTGCGATTCGTCGGACAGTCAATCGCTTGGCGCTGCTGCCACGAGAAGCGGCAAGATTTTGCCGCCTTATTAGGTTGAGTGTTCTAAACACTCATGCACACGCGGTTGTAGAGGATATGAGGAGGTCTCATGCGATTCTTGAATCCATCCGACAAGGCCGCCGCCATGGACTACCATTCGGCGCTGGCCAATGCAGTGGCTTGGCTCGGCAATCGTTACCTGTTGGCGATGCCCGCCCGGCGACTGACTCTTCTGGAGCGGCACAGTGCCGATCTGAGTGATTCGCCGAGCGCACCTCCCGCGTTGCAAGATCCTGCGCGCTAGTCAGTTCGTCACGGGTCCGGCGCTATCCCGGCTTGGGATACGGCGCTCCCGGCAAATATGCGCCTCCGGGACTGCGACAGATCGCGTCGCGCGACGATCGCACCAAGCGCTGTGTCGCATTTTTCCCGGCGACCACCAAGGCCGCCCCCTCCACCGACAGCGACATGGGCCCGACTCCGATCGGACTCACCGGCAACACCACGTGATCGCGCGTCGCGACGTCCGCGCGAGTCGCCGAACAGCGACCGTCTTGCGTCACGCCAAAGGCGATGAATTGATTGGCGTCGATTTCCACCCAGCGATTGTTCGTGCGCGCATCGCTCCACACGCCGTAGAGCGGCGGCGCCAAGGGTTTCGTGCTCCCTCCTGCGCACGCCACGAGCAGTGACGCGATCCACCCCAGCCAGTGAGTTTTCGCTGACAATTGCGCTGCCTATCACCCGATTTGCGGCGAATCTTCGCCGTCGTGGCGATCTAAGTCAACCAACCCATCCGTCTCCTCATGGGGGCGTCCTGCCTGCCGCGCGGCTTGCATCGGTGCCGGGACCGGCATCGCCCGACCATAAATTGATAGACTCGCTGACACGTCGCTTGAGGTCGCGCGTCAGCGGGAGAAGAACTTGGGGAAGGCATCGATCGGCGCCGCCATTGCCGCGGCCATCCTGCTGTTGACAGCCAATACGATCCGCGCTGCCGGATTTGCCGAGGTCGTGCTGAGGCACGGCCGGATCATCACAGTGGACCCCAAAGACCGGGTGGTCGACGCGCTGGCGATCAGCCAAGGGAAGATCATGGAGCTCGGCAGCAACGCCCTGGTGCGACGTGACATCGGCCCGGATACCCGCGTTATCGACCTGGCAGGCCGCGTCGCGACTCCCGGCTTGATCGACGCTCATGCCCATGTCGTGGACAGCGGGCTGGCCGACCTGTTTGAAGTCAAATTGAGCGATGCTCGGGACATCCAAGAGCTCTTGCACCGGGTCGAGGAGCGCGCACTCCTCGCGAAACCCGATGAGTGGATCGTGGGGAGCGGGTGGGATGAAGGCAAATTGTCCGAACACCGCTACCCCACCGCGGCGGAACTTGACCGTGCATCGCCCCACAATCCGGTCTGGTTGAACAACACCACGGGGCATTACGGGGTTGCCAACACACGAGCACTGACTATGGCGGGAATCGGCGCGTCCACGCCCGCCCCGGCAGCGGGTGTGATCGAACACGGGGCGGACGGACAGCCGACCGGCATCCTCAAGGAGGCGGCCATGGACGCGGTCCTTGGGATCATTCCTCCTTATTCAGTCGAGCAGCGCCGTCAGGCCATCGCTCATATGCTGCCGTTGCTGCACGCGGAAGGCATGACGGGATTCAAGGATCCGGACATCAGCCAGGAAGATTGGGAAGCCTACCGCAGTCTGGCGGTCGACCTGGGCGTGCATGTTTGCGTGCTCTTCCACACGCCGCCCACGCTCGAGGAAGCCAGAGTCACCGTGAGCCGCATCCAAAGAGCGCAGGCCGATCTCCTGCTTTCCTCGGGGCGCACTTCGCTCAGCGTCTGCGGCGCGAAGATTTACATGGACGGCAGCGGGGTCGCGCGCACGGCCTGGATGTACCAGGATTGGAACCGAACGATCACGGAAATCGACACCGGCAATCACGGCGTTCCTGCACTCGATCCTGCCGTCTATCGCCAGCAGGTCCAGCTATTTGTCGACGCTGGCATCAGCGTGGGAACTCACGCGGTCGGCGATCGGGCGATCGACTGGGTGGTTGACTCGTATGCCGCCGCATTGCGCTCGAATCCGAAGCGAGGTCTGCGACTCAGCATCATCCACGCCAACTTTCCCACCGATCACGCCATCTCAGGGATGGCGGAACTTCAGAAGCGATTCGATTCCGGCATACCCGAAACCCAGGCCGAGTTCATATGGTGGCTCGGTGACGCCTATCCGGGCGCTTTGGGAGCCGCGCGCAGTCAGCGCATGATTCCTTTGCATGCCTATTTGGACAACCACATCCTCTGGGCTGGAGGCTCTGATACCAACGTCACGCCGTTTCCCGCTCGCTATGGCGTATGGGCCTCGGTGGCACGCGAAACGTTGAATGGGACTTACGGCAAGACCCCGTTCGGCGTGGCCCAGGCGGTCGACATCCGCGCCGCATTGCGCTCATACACGATCTGGGCGGCGCGACAGCTGTTCATGGAGAATCAAACCGGATCCCTGGAACGCGGCAAGTCGGCCGATATCGCGATATGGGATCGCGACCCCTATCACATCCCGACGCATCTCTTGAAGGACATGCTCTGCGAGATGACGCTATTTCAAGGCAAGGTGCTGTACGAGCGCGAGACGCAGCACTGATTCTTCACGTGTCCGCCGATGAGATTCTGCGCAGGGTTCAGTAGAGGAGCACCGATTCGCGTTCGGTGCGCCAGCGGGCCTCGTCGCGGGCCGTGAGCGCCTCCAGATCGGCCGGCGTCGCCGCCGGGTCGTCCACCCAGCGACGCAGCAGATCACTGCCGTTGATGACGTCGATCGCCGGCCTATCTTTCTCGTACTCGTAGGCAAAGTTCCGCCATATCTCGTAGTCCGGCCGCAGGCGCCGCAGCGCCTTGAGCGCGAGCGCAAACAATCGCCACGGCCTGAATCCTTCGTGATCGTAGTAGGCCGGGTCTTCCACATGCACTTGCAGGCCCGCACACAGCTGTCCCGCGTGCTTGTGAAACGTGGGTTCGAACCAGCAGGGACGCAGCTGGCAACCGCCCATCCATGATGGTGCCAGCGACCGCATCTCCGCCAACAACCGTGGTGCGTCCAGATCCGGCGCACCGAGCAGTTCCAGCGGTCTCGTGGTCCCCCGACCTTCCGACAAGGTGGTGGCTTCCAGCATCACCGATCCTGGATAACAGCGCGCCATCCACAGATTCGGCGCGTTGGGACTCGGATTGACCCACGTCCGGCCGCCGAGCGGCCACCCATACCCCGGCGCCGCGTTGGGATCCCAACCTTCCAGAGACACGACGCGCAAGTCGATGTCGAGAGACAATGTTTCTACGAACCACCGCGCAAGCTCTCCGAGGGTGAGCCCGTGACGCATCGGCATCTCGCCGGCGCCGACGAAACTCTCGCAGCCCGCCTTGAGCGTCAGCCCTTCCACGGGCCGGCCCACCGGGTTCGGGCGATCGAGCACCCACACGGCCTTGTGCATTTTCGCAGCCGCCTCGAGCACGTAGCGCAGCGTGGTCACGAACGTGTAGATTCGGCACCCCAGATCCTGCAGATCCACGAGCAGAACGTCAAAGGTATCCATCATGGCCGGCGTCGGCCGGCGCACTTCACCGTACAGGCTGAAGACGGGAATGCCGCGCTCCGGGTCGGTGTAGTCCGGCGACTCGACCATGTTGTCCTGCTTGTCCCCGCGCAGCCCGTGCTGGGGTCCGAATGCCGCGCTCAGACGGACATCGCCGAGCGTGGCGAGCGCATCGAGCGAATGGACGAGGTCCCGTGTTACCGAAGCGGGATGCGCCAGCAGTGCGACTCGCAGTCCCGCCAACGGCTTGCGCAACTCAGGCTCGTCGAGCAATCGGTCAATTCCAAATTTCATGAGCGGGTAATTCCAGTGCGAACCCGTGCGGGTGGTGAAAATCGGGTTTGCCGGGCGCGTGCCGCAACCCCCAGTACGAAAGACTACCATTATTGTCTTCGATGACCGCGGCGAGCGCGACCCTGAGATGCAGAGCGTCGCGAACCCCGGCAAGATCTCCGAGGCGGATGACAGACTGCAGCTCGAGCCCTCCCGGGCCTTGGTGAGTGGAGATCTGTGGCGCCTGGGTGATCGCAGTCGGCGACATTCCTTCCCGGTAGGCGCTGAACCGGTAGGCGGCCCATGCAAGGGAAGGCGAAAAATTGAATTCGTGGTAGCCGGGCGCATCCGCGGGGGCGACGAATGCCTCGAAGCAGGTGTGCGTCCACAAGGAATCCGCCCGCCCACCGGCACCCGGGAGGGGAACGCGCACGCGGGACATGTCCGCCACGAGCGAATACTGCAGCATGAGGATGCCGGGTGCCTTCGACTGCAGCCGCACCGCGAGACTGTGCACAGCGTTGTTGGACGTGGTTGGGTGGGCGGTCAACTCGGTCTGGTGGACTACACGGGCGGGCATCGTGCCATTGTATTCGTGCCCGCCTCGACAATCACCTCGTGGGCCCGCGCGATCAGCGCCTCACGCGCCGCGCTGGGTTTCTCATCGATTGCCGATTTCCGAGCATCACTCGCTTGGCACGAAAATCCACAGCAGCACGTACAGCAGCAGACCGACTCCTGCGCAAATGAACAGCGCGGCAAACAGAAGCCGCCAGACCCAGGATTCCATCCCGGTCGATCGTGCGATTCCCCCGCACACGCCGCCGAACCATCGGTCCGTACGGCTGCGTCGAAAGGTGCTCACAACCGAGGCGATCGGGTCGGCGGAACGCGTCTGTCCGTCGTCGAGCAGCCGCTCCTTCGCGCGCTTGAACTCCTCCTCCGTCAAGGCGCCCTTTGCGTGAAGTTCCGACAGTTTGCCAAGTTCATCTGACAGCGTCATAAAGCACCCCTGTTCACCCCAAAACACCGCAATCACGAAAAAGTAGCAGCTCCTCCTCGTCCCCGCCTCGACCGATCCTGGCTCGTGGGGCATGATATCCCGATATGGCGGCCAGCAAACTGTTCACTCCTTTTAGCGTCGGTCAGCTGACGTTGGCGAACCGAATCGTGATCGCCCCCATGTGCCAGTATTCGGCCGTGGACGGCTGCATGACCGACTGGCATCTGATCCATCTGGGACATTTGGCCCTCTCCGGTGCCGCCCTGTTGACGATAGAGGCCACCGCCGTGTCACCCGAGGGCAGGATCACCTACGCCGACGTGGGTTTATATTCCGATGAATGCGAAGCGGCGATGCGCGGCGTACTCAAGAGCGTGCGCCGTTGGTCTGACATGCCGATTGCGATTCAACTTGCCCATGCAGGACGCAAAGCCTCGACGCGTCCACCCTGGCTGGGGGGAAATCAAATTCCATCCGATCAGCATCAGGGCTGGCAGACTGTGGCCCCTTCGGCAATCGCATTTCAAAGCAATGAGACACCGCCGGTTGCGCTCGACCGCGCGGGATTGGCCAGGGTGAAATCGAATTTCGTCGATGCAGCCCGACGCGCCGCGCGCCTGGATCTCGCGGCCGTGCAGCTGCACGGCGCCCACGGCTATCTGTTGCACCAGTTTCTCTCGCCGCTCGCAAATCAACGAAGCGACGCCTATGGCGGGTCGTTGGAGAATCGCATGCGTTTTCCGCTCGAAGTATTCGACGCGGTTCGCGAGGCGTTCCCCGCCGAGAGACCGGTCACGATGCGCGTTTCAGCGACGGATTGGGCCGACGGTGGATGGAACATTGAACAGACGATCGCGTTCGCTCAGGCGCTCGAGGCCCGTGGGTGCTCCGCCATTCATGTCTCGAGCGGCGGTCTGACGCCGAAGCAACAAATCCCCATCGGCCCGAACTATCAAGTGCCTTTCGCGCGGTCGGTGAAGGGGGCGACGATGATGCCGGTCATCGCGGTCGGACTGATCACCGAGTTCGAGCAGGCGGAGGCGATCGTGTCGACCGGAGATGCCGATTTGATCGCGCTGGCTCGGGCCATTCTCTACGATCCGCGCTGGCCCTGGCACGCGGCGGCACATTTTGGGGCACGCGTGCGGGCGCCCAAACAATACCTACGCAGCCAACCGCGTCAGTATCGCGACCTGTTCGAGCCCGCCGGCACAGGCCCGTAACTCATTCCGGCGGTCAAACGGCACTCACGTCAAGCGTCAGAACTTATAGCGCACACCCACCGTGGGGTTGATGTTGGTCGCGTAGACATAGCCGCTGGCCGCACCGTCATGGATGCTGCTGTACATCGTGCGCGGACGTCGTGCCGCCGGCTTGCTTGCCGGTGCCGTAGGCGTTCTGACGATAGCCGTAATAGGCGACGGTCAGATCGAGGTGGGGGGCGACGGTGTAGCGTGCGCCGGTCCAGTACAGGTTCACCGTCTTTGAAATGTTGTAGGCATTGTTCCCCACGAACGCGAGCACATAATCGCCGATGTCATGGAACCCTGCGCTCAAAGGTTTTGCCGGGTTCGCGTACTGGATGTCAGGAGGATGGCGACGCCTATGGCGAATACTTGAGCTTTGGATACCAGTCCCTCCCCCGCCCTTCGGGGGTGCTGTCAAGAATTGTCCAGATCGGCATCAGGTCGGGCGCGCCGCGCGGATCCTGGCCCGGATCGGCGGTCCCGGGCCCCATCTCGGCGCTCCAAAAATGGCGGATTGTGCCATCGCGCCTCGTGAAGACGTTGAATGCCGGAACATCCGCATCGTCGGCACTGACGTAGTCACGGGTGTAGTCGCCGGCGGCGTCGGAATAGACTTTGAGATGGCGCCAACCTCGCTCCTTCTTGAATGCCGCGAGACGTTCGATCGGCGAGCGCGCAACCACGGCCAGCGCAATGCGCTGCTCGACATCCGCCCCCTCCCCGTCCCATGCAGACAACAGCGAGGTGCACATGGGGCACGGCTGCTGGCGCTTCGATCCGTACATGTAGCTGTACACCGCGAGTGTCTGCTTGTCGCCGAATAATTCGGAGAACGCGAGCGGACCGCCCTCCCCTTCGATGCGATAGTCTCTGGGGACGGCGCCACCGGGCGGCAGCGCGCGGCGTTGCTCCGCCACCCGCTCGATGTGGCGTCTGAGCTCGATTTCTTCGGCGAGCAGGGCGATGCGATCTCGACGGTACTCGCCGCTTTCGTTCGGGAAGCGAACACCATTATTCATCGCCAGTTCCCGTGCGGGCTTCAGTTGCGGTTGCGTGCTCATGTGGAATTTCCTCTTGAATCTAACCCCTGAATCCAACCCCGCTCCCGTTGAACTCGATCGTCCGCGCCTCGAATTTGAGCATCTAGGGCTTCTGGAGGCGGTAGACCGCATGATGTCCATTCCGGCCCGATCGTGTAAAGTCCCTGCGCAACGATGGGCGGCAATCCAAAGCGGGATGGAGCATAATGGATCAATGGACGATGATCGCGACCTCCTGCCGTGGATACTAGGCGGTCTGTTGCTGGCCGTTGCAGCGGTCGCAATCACCGCCACATCGAGCAAGAGTCCTGCACCCGTCGGCGTTCACGCGGCCGGTACCACGATCTCCAATCGCTTGCCGCCCGTCGCAACGCAAGAGCCGGCGCCCGCGCCGGCAACGACGGCATCCGCTGCGCCAGTGCAGACAGCGACCGCACCAATGCCGTCACCCAATCGAATCTGGGAATGCATCACGAATGGTCTACGCACTTTTTCCAACAATCCATGCGGAGAGAACTCCTCCGTTCGAGAAATAGGCCCGATTAACGGGATGGATCCGACACCCATCCTGCCACCTTCTCGCGGGTACGCGCCGCCGCCGGACTACGAGCCCGATTACCCGGCCCCGCCGGCGCAAGACCTCGCAGACAATTCGCCGAACCTCGTTGCAATTCCATTCGTTGCACGCCGAAGATCCGACCATATGCATCGGCCGTACCGGCACGATCGAGCGCCGGCGCCGCGCAGGAATTGAGCGCAGCCTCCGTGCGTCAAAGGATTCAGGCATGATTTACCCAATGTTTGCGATGGTGGTGTTGACGGCCGTTGTTCTTGCGACGTTGTTCCGCTCCCGCGTCGGCGCCGTGCGCCAGGGACTCGTATCCACGACTTATTTTCGGGTTTATCAGGGCGAAGTCGAACCGGAATCCTCCGCGAAGCCCGCCCGGCATTTCGCAAATCTTTTCGAAGCCCCGGTCCTTTTCTACGTCGTCTGCCTGGCGGCCATGATCACACAATTCACAGGCGTTGCAATGCAAGCGCTCGCCTGGCTGTACGTCGCTGCCAGAATCGCGCATGCGTATGTCCACCTGGGCGGCAATCGCTTGAAAAATAGAATCCGCGTCTACTTCTTCAGCTGGTTCGTCTTGTTGACCATGTGGGTCTACCTCGTCGCCGGGGTGGCGATGAGCGGCATGACCGCGCAGTGATCTCATCCTCGCCGTCGCGCATCACGTGCTGATCTTTGGAATATTTGGGATTGCGATTGCCGAATTCACGATGGTGCGGCCCGGCTGAGCAACGCATTCTTCTGGGCGAAGATGGCGAGCGTCGCCGCAATCGGGCTTTTGTCCGTGCCGCCCACCCTTGCGTTCATGCGGTGGCGAAGGCTGGGAAGCCCGCCGGATGACGCTGCCGTTCGGTCGGCCCGCCGATACATTCGCCTCGAACTGGCTCTCTTTGTCTTCGTGCTCGTCTGTGCCGCCGCCATGGCGCGGGGATACGGACAATTCTAGCGGCGGGCCCCGTTCATGGTGGACGCCTCGCCCGGTCGAGTGCCGAGCGCGCGGTCCTGTCGGTGCGTGGCGACATAGGAGCGCACAGCGATTCGGCGCATCATTACAGGCATATGGATTCCCTGCCGCTGCCCCGGGTATCGCGTGTATTGCGCCCACGGTCCGAATCGCCGCCCGTGCGTCTCGATATCGGCTCCGTGCAGATATCCACCATGACGATGAAGCGCAGGGACAATGACGATGAATTGGAACTCATCGAGATGCGTTACCAGGAAGGGCTCGCGCTCGCAAATCTCGAGACCGTCTTCGCAGACGGTCTGATCGCGCGCGAATAACGCTTTTTGCGAAGCGGCTACCGCCCTCTTCGCCGCCACAGAAACCGCAACAGATACAACCCGGGCAGGATGACGAACAGCCACGGCACGATGTATGCCACCGCCGTGATCGCCTGCGAGATACCATTCGACAGATTTCCGAGGAAATCCTGAACCGCCGCGCGCGCCGGGCGCCAGAACGCCCGCTGCTCCGCGACTGCAAAATTGATGGTGAGGATATCGGTCGTCACGCGCTTCGCCTGATTTGCGGCCTGACCGGCTGCCCGTTCCAAGTTGCTTTGCACCGTGGAGAGCTCAGAGGCCACCTTTATCGCCGCCTCGACGTTCGTGCCGGCCTTCGCTTGCAGCGCCAACAGCTGCTTGCGGTAGTTTGTCAGCATGTCGATGCGCGATTGCGTGTCTTGGATCGCGTCGGCGAGATCGTCGACGGTGGTCGAGCGGTGCTCCAACTTCCCGAGGCCGGAGGCGAAACCGATCAGATCTTCCACGGCCGAAGGATCGATTCGCAATTTGATGAGGCCCGAGGGCGACTGTCCGGATGACAGATCGGATTGAAGAATCGTGCAATGGTGAACCGAATCCGCCGTGCATCGACCGGCGACGCGGCGAAATGAGGTGTCGAGCTCCGTCTGTGGCACATCGACCACAATGGAATGCTCCCGGCTCAGCGTACCGGATTCGCTCGCCGCGCTCTCCTTGGGCGCTGCGCTGGGCGGCGCCATGAACGCATGCGAAGCGGATGTCCGAGAACACCCGAAAAGCACAGTCATCCCCAGCAACACGACTCCGAGGACGCACGCACCGCGTGACACGCGCGCCCGTCGGCCTGCGACGATCGGCACGTCACGCCTCATCACAGGAGGAAACGGCACAGAGCCGCGAACGCAGGCAAGGTCAGCGGATCATTCGCAGCGCTGGTCGCGATCGGATGGGAACAGAAACGCGCGATGACCACCTCGGCCTGCGGCGCGATATACAGCCGTTGACCATGAATGCCGCGGCCCTCGAAGACGCCCAAGGAGCCGTGCGACACCCACCACATATTGCGGTAGGAGTATCCGGGCAGCAGCGAGTATCCGGCAGGTGCGAATTTGCCCGGGTCGGATCCGCGCCGGATGTCGGCGACCACCTCGGCGGGGATCAGCTGCTTCCCGCCCCACGCGCCCTCGCAGCGCATCAATTCTCCAAATCGGCACAGGTCCCGCAAGCAGGCACTGAGTCCCCCGCCGCCCATCGCGACTCCGATTGAATCGACCGCCATGTAGCCGTCTTCTTCGCAGCCGATCTGCGACCAGAGTCGCTCGCTCAACAGCTGGGGCAATGAAATACCGCTGACCCGCGCCATGATCCAGCAAAGCACCTCCGTATTGACCGTCTTGTAATCGAACACGGCGCCGTGGTCGCCCGACTTGCGCAGCGTGACCAGATACTCGTAATAATTGGTGGGGCCCGTATAGTTCGCACGGCGCGCGCGAAGGCCCCCTGCACGTGAGTAGTCCCAGATCTCGGCTTGCGGATCGGAGTACAGCTCCGAGTAGCGCACGCCGACCTGCATGTCCAGAACCTGCCGCAGCGTCGCGTCTTCGTAGGCGGTGGTCAACATCTCGGGGAGGTAGTGAGAAACCGGCTTGCGCTCGTCCAGAACGCCTTCGTGAATCAGACTCGCGGCCAGCGTCGCGGCGTAGGACTTGGTAATGGAAAAGCATGCGTGAGGCCGCTGCGCCTGCAACGCTCCGAAATAGCGCTCATAGAGCCTTGCACCGCGATGCAGGACCACAATTCCATCGGTGTAAGTCTGCGCCAGGGACTCGAGCCACGTGTGGCGCACACCCCGCAGGTCATCGAATGCCAATGCATCGATGCTCGCTTCGCTGCCGGGCGTCGCGGCGCCGAGAGGGCTTGGCGGACCGGAACCGCGCCAGACGGTGGCGGTCGGCACAAGTTCGCGCATGTGCGACAAGCTCCAGCGGATTTGCGGAAACTCCAGATAGCGGTCATCTTCAAAGCGGATGCGCTTCGCCACGGGCGGCGGTGACCCCTGCATCAGCCCCAACACATTCGGATCCGAGGCGTTGCCATCCGGATACTCGATGCCGTCAAACGCCAGCGTCGTGCCTTTCATCGCGTGCCTTTGAATCGCCACATAGGACCCCGCAATCCTACCACCTGCTCATGCGCCCGGGCCGGGCGGTATGGAACCCACGCGGCTGTGTCGATTGCTGAACTGGACATAGGCGGAAATCCTTCCCGACGTGTCGCGCTCGAAGCGAATCTCGTCGGCCTCGCTTCCGTCTTCGCGGACTCGCCGGAAGACATCGCCGCCCTTGGCCTTCAGTATTGTCAATTCTTCCGCAGGGTTCGCGGACGGCAGCGACACGACGGCGAGCCCGCCCGCCCATGGCACGATCGCAATCTCGGCGCCCCAGGGCTGCTCGGAATATCGGCCCGCATACGCCTCAAGGTCGATGTCCTTGGCGGGCGCGGGAGCCTTGAAGTCCCAGTGTTTTCTCTTGTCCAGAAGATCGAAAACGGCGAGTGCATAGGCGCCCGGGTGCTCGGCACCGGTGAGCATCGCGACGACGGCGGTCTCGGTAGCCGGTCGCATCACTAAAATGGAATGATAACCTGGACAGTCTCCGCCGTGACCCACGTAGGTCTGATCGCCCTTGCGCCTCACGGTGAATCCCAGACCCCACGTGGTTTTCCAATCCGGATCGGTAAACTGCACGCGCTGCATTTCGCGCAGCGTCGACGCCTTCAGCACCTCCGGCTCTCCGGTACGCAGCAACCTGAACTGCCATGCCGCGAACCGGCCGAGATCCTCCACCGTGGAGGTATAGCCGGCCGCCGGCGTCACGCCGCGCGTGTCGAAGGGCTTCACCAAATCCCGCGATCCATCGCGCTTGACGGCTCCCCAACCGATTGCGAGCCGCTTGCCATAGAGCGCCATCGGCATGAATGGATGCGTGTCATTCAATCCCAGCGGCTCGAGGATATGGGTCTGTACGTATTGCGAGTAGGTCTCGCCGGAGACCGACGCCACCGTTTCGCCCACGAGGGTGAGGCCGAGATTGCTGTACTGAAACCAGCGAGACGCGGGCCAGAGCGGCATCTGGTCGGCCAACCTCCTCTTCAGCTGCTCCTCCGTCGGAAAGGGAAAATCGGGCCCGGTCCAGTACGGGAAATCGGATTCCCTCGGCAGGCCCGCGGAATGACTGAGAATGGCGCGCAGGGTGATCGGCACGCTGTCCTGATCGAGGTCTTTGAGCTTCGCCCAGGACAGATAAGTGGTGATCGGTTCATCGAGCCGCACGCGCCCGGCCTCCCATTGCTGCATCAGCGCAATCGATGTGAACAGCTTCGAGACGGAGCAGATCGAATAGAGGGTCCGGGCCGTGGCAGCGATCTTGTGCGGCGCGTCCAGCGTACCGTAGCCATTCGACCAAACGGTTTTGTCGCCCTGGACGACCGCAGCCGAGAGCGCCGGGAGGCGCTGATAGGCTTGCACGCTGTCGAGCCACACGTCGGCCAGCCGCAGCGCCTCGACGCGCGCTTGGATGTCGGCCTTCGGCGGTGTCGGCACATCTTGTGCGCTGGCGAATGGCGGTTGGCACGATGTGCAAATCAGCAGCGTTGCGGCGGCGGTCTTCAGTGCGCTCGACATGAGGGTCTCCTATTCTTGGCCCGCGCCGTTTCGCAGCAGCGCCTGGTAGAAGCGAATCAGATCCGCATAGTTGGATACTGCCATGCGTTCATCCGTGCCGTGAAAACGCGCCAAATCCGCGGCGCGCGCGCGCACGGGAGAGAACCGAAAAATATGGTCCGCGACCGCACTCATATGCCGCGAATCCGTCCCGCCGATCATGAGGCCCGGAGCCACCACCGTATCGGGGAATAATTCGCGGATGGTGCGATTGAGCATCAGATACGCGGCCGATTCGTGAGAGGTGACCGGGGATGCCTCGGTCGCCGGTGTGGCGGGCTCAATGGAGACTCGATCGTCGCCCACCACGTGCCGAATACGATCGACGATGGCCGCGGAACGATCCCCCGGAATCAAGCGAAAATTGACGAGCGCCTCTGCCTGCCCCGGCAACACGTTCTCCTTGTTGCCCCCGCGGATGACGGTGATCGCCGTGGTCGTTCGCAGCATGGCGTTGGTCGAGGGGGTGCGCTCAAGCTGCGCCACGATCAACGGACCGAACAACCATCGATTGGCGAGGACCACGCGGTTGACTCCATGCATTTCCGGGACCACCGCGTCGAACATGTCGGCGGCCACACCGCCGATCGCCGCCGGCATCGGCGACGACTCGACCCGCACCAGCGCGCGCGACAGGGTGCCGATGGCAGATTGTCCGCCCGGCATCGAAGAATGGCCGGCGGCTCCCGCCGCCGTCAGTCGCACGGTCACCGACCCCTTTTCCGCCACACCCACCAGGGCGACGGGCGCCTCGACGCCCGGCATGATGCCCTCGGTGATCAACAGACCCTCATCCAGTGCGAATTCACAATGGACGGCGCGTTCTGCGAGCGCGTTTGCAATGGCGGCGGCGCCCTGCGCGCCGCCGTTCTCTTCGTCGTGCCCAAATGCCAGATAGACGGTGCGGCGCGGTTTGAAGCCGGCGGCGGCCAGCGATTCCACCGCCTCGAGAATCGCCATGAGGTTTCCCTTGTCATCCCACGTACCCCGCCCCCACACGAACCCGTCGCGGATTTCTCCGCCGAAGGGATCCGCGTGCCACTCACCCTCGGTGCCTGGCGCAACGGGCACGACGTCCTGGTGTGCCATCAAGAGGATCGGCTTGGCCTGCGCGTCCTGACCCAACCACGTGTACAGCAAGCTGTAGCCGCCGATGATTTCGCGCTGGAGCGCGGCGTGCGTTCTCGGAAACGATTGTGCCAAATAGTCGTGAAGCTTCAAGAGCTCGGCCCTGCTCTCCTCTGAGGGTGCGTCGTAGGAAATCGTGCGAAATCGAACTGCGCCCGCAAGCCGCGCGGCGGCCGCCTGCTCATCGATGAGCGTGCGCGCTGCAATCGGTACCACGACCTGCCGGGAGCGATGCCGCCAGGTGTTGATGCCCAGAACCACAGCCAACAGCACCAGGACGAGGCCGGCGAACCTTGCGGCATTCTTCACCCTATTGACGCGCTGTCCTGCCACGAGAGGCTCGGTTCAGGGGACCGATACCGGCGACAGCCCCTGCGCCTTCAATTCCTCGCCAAGCCTTGCAATCGGTCCGCTGCGAAGCGCAGCCCACTGCTTGAGCTTTGCGTGCGACGCGATGCGCGCCAATTTGTAGACCGCCAGCGCCTGCGAGGGTGCCGGCCGGTCGGAACTTTCGACCGCATTGAGCGCGGTGATGAGTTCCGTCGTCGCCGCGTCCAGGCCCGAGTTTCCCTCGAGGAGCGCATCGAGATCGGCGCGCAACCCCTTCGCCCTCCCGATCACCCCGGCATCTGCGGCGCCGGCGTTCACAATGGCCTTGTCGAGCTGTTCCTTCACCGAGGCGATGTCCTCCAGCGCACGGCGGCTGTCGGTCGCGTCGCGAAAAATCATCAGGCTCCTCTCGAATTGCTGCACGAACTGCGGCTGGGTTGCCGGGGAGCGCGGGTCTTTGACCAGGATCAGAGGCTCCGAGGAGACCTTCCTCCCATTCACGTCGAGCTCGACCGTGTAGGTTCCGGGCGCCACGCGGGGCGCGTGGGGTGTGCGGCCTTCTCCATCATCGGGCTCGTTGTCTTCGGGTGTCCCCGGCGGACCCCAGGCGAGATTCCAAATGAAGCGATGCATGCCGGCCGATGTGTCGAGGCGCGGCGGCTTCGCGAACCAGCGTTCCGCGACAGGCAGGGGCGCGTGGCGCGCCGGTTGCTCCGGCGCTGAGGCAACCTGCAGAACCATCCGGCCGCCGGCGTCGTGCACCCGCAACACGACCGACTGTTCCGTGTCCGGCAGGTAATAATCGAGCACGGCGCCGTTGGGGGGATTCTCCCCGGTGGGCTCCTCGGGAGGGATGGGGGTGCCCGGGAACGCATCGTTGTCGACCCGCACTGTGGTCTGCGGCGCGTAGAGAAATGCGGACGAGGATCCGACGTGGTCCGCGGCTTGTCGCAGCGGCGTGATGTCATCGAGTATCCAGAAGGAGCGGCCGTGCGTTGCAACGACGAGATCGGCGCCGTGAACGGTCATGTCGCGCACGGAAGTGACGGGAAGGTTCAACTGCAACGGCTGCCAGTGACCGCCGTCGTCGAATGAGACCTCGATTCCAAACTCCGTGCCTGCGAACAGCAGTCCCCTCCGCCGGGGGTCCTCGCGCACCCCCCACACGAAGTTGGGTGCTTCGAGTCCTGTGGTGATTGCCTCCCAGCTCTTGCCAAAATCGCGCGTTCGGTAGACGTAGGGCGCGCGATCGTCCATGCGATGACGCTCAACCGCAGCGTAAGCGACAGCCGCATCGAAATGCGAAGGCTCGATCAAGGAGACTCTGCTCCAGGGTTGAATCCCGGGCGGCGTCACATTGGTCCAGGTCAACCCGCCGTTGCGCGTCAAAGAAATGATTCCCGTGTCGCTGCCCGTCCAAAGGACGTTCTGGTCGAGATAGGACGGCGCCACCGTGGCGAGCGTGCCGTAACCCAGCGAAATCGCCTTTTCCGGCGTCGGTGTTGGGGCGTTGTCCGTTGGGTTGCGTGCCGAGGGATTGCCGCTCCCGGCGGCGACCGCTTTTGCCGCAGCGGAAGCCACTTTACCTCCGGTCAGATCGGGACTGATCTCGCGCCAATGCAGGCCGCCATCGATGGTCTTCAAGACGTATTGCGCCCCGAGATAGAGGGAAGTCTTATCGACGGGAGAAAATACGAGCGGCGGCGTCCAAGGGTCGCGATATTTCCGCTGCGCGATCTCCGTTCCAAATACCGTCACCGGCCACGGGGAGACGTCCTGCGCCAGGGAGCGGCGGCGCTCCCATCGCAGCACCGACCCATAGCTGCCGCTCGCGTAGAGGATATCGGGATTCTTTGGATCGAGTGCCAGGTACCCGCTCTCGCTGCTGCTCGCGAGAAACCAATCGCGCGCCGTGATCTGGCCATGGTCCGTCCGGCTTGGCACGCCAGCCCCGCCGCTGTCCTGCTGCGCGCCGTAGACGGTGTAGGGGAAGCGATCATCGGTCGTCACGTGGTAGAGCTGCGCCGTCGGTTGGTTGTACCAGGTCGACCACGAGGCGCCACGATCGAGACTGACGATCGTTCCCTGGTCCGTGCCGAGCAGCAGCCGATCTCGATTCTTCGGGTCAACCCACAGTTCGTGATAATCATCCCCGCCGGGCGCACCCCGCACGACGGTCAGGGTTTTGCCGCCATCCGTGGAACCCAGCAGCGCAACGTTTGGAACATAGATCGTGTCGGGATCGCTTGGATCCACGGTAACTCTGCTGAAATACCAGGCCCGGCTGGTGAGGCGCTCGTCCGCGTTGACGAGAAGCCAGTTCTCGCCGCCGTCGCGCGAGACATAGAGGCCCGAGATCTTCGCCTCGATGAGCGCGTAGACGCGCTGCCCATCGGCGCTGATTGCCACGCCTGTGCGGCCCCAGGTACCTTCCGGCAGGCCGTGGCCGACGCACTGCTGCCATGTTTCGCCCGAGTCCTGGGAACGATAAATTCCGCTTCCGGGTCCCGTGAGCGGCCCGTATGTGCTCCACGGCGGACGGTGGGCCTCCCAGAGCGAGGCGAAGAGGACGTTCGGTTTGGACGCAGCGATGGCAAGATCCGCCACACCGACGCTCGGACCCTTGTCGAGAGTGTGCTTCCAGGTCCTTCCCCCGTCGGTGCTTTTGTAGACGCCGCGATCCGGGTTGGGCCCGTAGGCGTGCCCCAAGGCGCCGACATGGACGATGTCGGGGTTCGTCGGGTCGATCACTATTTTGCTGATCTGCCGCGTGTCGCCGAGACCTGCAAAGGCCCAGGTGCCGCCGCCGTCGACGGATTTGTAGACGCCGGCCCCGGAGGCAAGGTTCGAGCGAATGTCGCTCTCCCCCGTTCCGACGTAAATCACATCGGGGTTTGCGGTGGAGACCGCCAGTGCCCCGATCGAGGCCACCGGTTGATTGTCGAAGACCGGTTTCCAGACCGTTCCCGCGTCGATCGTCTTCCACACGCCGCCGTCCACCGCACCGAAATAAAAGGTGCTACCCGAGCCGGGTACGCCGCCGACCGCCACCGCGCGCCCGCCCCTGAATGGACCGATCATGCGCCATTTCATGTCGCCGTAAAATTGCGACGACACCGTCCCCGCCACGGTCTCGGCTGGCAGCGGCTGGACGAGAAGCAGGGAAGCGGTCAGCAGGGCCAAAGACAGGAACGCTGGAATGCGAAACTCTCTCACCAGTCTCTCCCGGTAACTCTTGTCGTGTCCCACGGCGCAGTCCACAACAGTCCCACCGTCGGGCGCTGGAACCTAGAATTTATACGTGAACTTCAATCCCAGCACCCGCGGTCTCGTGATCGCCTCGGCCGGCACGAATTGGTTGGTCGAGGTGTAGGTGCTCTCGATCACATTGGTCAGGTTCTGCGCATACAGTTCGGCCGCCCACGCATCCTTCGCGACGCCCAGGGACGCGTCGTACTCTGAATATGCGGGATTTTCAAACCGCAGCAGGGTGGTGCTCACGTTCGAGCCTGCGGACAGGGAGGGATTGGCGCTCGACTGCGTGAACGAATGCGCGGTATGCGTCGCGCCGGCCTGCGCAAAGGCATTGTAAGAATTCATCGCCCATTCGTACCGCAATCGCAGATTGAACTGCAGCGGCGGCGAATTGGCGCTCGGGCCGCCGATGGGGCCGTAGGGATTCTGAACGCTCAAGATCGGCTGTCCGAACTCGGCCTTGGTGGCCGGATCCGTCAACAGGGCGGGATTGTTGGCGATCAGGTATGGCGAGTTGGTCTGCTTGCTGGTGTTCCAGGAAGCGCCTCCCTGCGCCGTCAAGCCTTGGGCGAGCACGGCGATGACCGAGGTCTCCACGCCGCGAACCCGGTAGCTCGGTCCGTTCGTGCCGAAACCGACGTTGCCAAGAACGCCGGGGTCGAAGAAGGCAACCTGCACGTTGTTCCAATCCTCCTGATAGACGGCTCCATTCCACTGCAGGCGGTGGTCGAAGAATTCCGTCTTCCACCCGAGTTCGTTGTTGGTCAACGAGTCGGAAGTGAACGAGGACGGCGAGCAGTACAGCGCGACGCCCTTGGCGTCCTGGATGTAGCAGGCGAACGAGCGGTTGAAACCGCCGGGGCGGAAACCCTGCGACCAGGTGTAGTAGACCAATGCGTCCGGCAGCACATGCCACGTCACATTGGCGCGGCTTTTGAAGCCCTTGTACTTCGTATGCAGGTTCTCCCCGTCGATGTTGGTCGCGGACGCCAGGCAGGGAGCCGGGCCCGCCTCGTAACAGCCGAAGCTGCCGGTGACGGCGCCTTTTTCGATATTGTCGAAGTTGTAATAGCGAGTCCCCCCGGTCACCGTCAATATCTTCGGAATGATGTCGAAATCCAGCGACGTGAAGAACGCAGCCTGTTTATAACCGCGGTGAACGTCATTGAAAAAGGCGATATTGTCGTTGCGCGTCGCGGGATTCGAGACGCTCGAGCCCGGCGCGGGCGCAACGTCCGTCATGCATCCCACGGTGACCGTCGTGGTACATGCGGGCAGCGTCTTGTAAAGCCAGTTCAGCTGATCCTGAATCTTAAGCTCTTCCCAAAAAGCGCCCACGATGCCGCGCAGGCGCCAATCGTCGGGAGTGCTCAGCCGAATCTCATGGCTCTGATGGGTGTTGTGTTCCGTCTCGGTCCAGGTGCTGCTCGGGGAATAGCACTTCGCCGCCAGTCCGTTGGCCGGCTCGGCGCCATGGCACTGGTAATAATCCGCATAGACGCCGCGCGCATAATTGGTGTAGTCCTGGATCTGGCTCACGTTGCGCACGAGATAAGCTCCCGTGTAGACGGCCTTGAGGTCCCCGATTCGCCCGTTGACCGTGAACGCCGTATTTTCGAACTTGTCCTTGTTGAAGGAATTGTTGAACAGCGTGACCGATTGCTTCGGCAGCACCTCGCCGTCGGAGCCGTTCGGCATCTGGTAGAACACGCCTTCGGCATCGATGCTCTGGTAGCTCTGTGTCACCAGGGCATTCCAATCCGCATTGATGTCCCAAAGAGCCGACGCGCGAACCCCTTGGTAGGTGGCAGGGTTGATCGCGCGGGCAGCGATGCCGTTGTTGTTGATGGCGGCGCTGCCCGGCGGAACGCCATAAGCCGTCGCCTGATTCCCCGCTCCCGTGCACAATCCCGCGGCGGTCGGGACGCCTGCCGCACAGGCGGTCGCAAAATTGGTGTAGTGGTGATACGGATTGGAGCCGTTGATGCCGAGGTCGCTGGGCTTGCGGGTGAAGGTGCCGGGCACATTATTGATATATCCGCCGCGCCGGTCATTGTAGATCACCGCGCGGAAGGCGAGCGTGTCCGCAATCAGCGGTAGATTGATGACTGCGGTCAGATCGCTGTTGGGATCGCCGCCTGCGGTCGTGCCGTACCCCGCGGACACACTGCCCTCCGTCACGTTGATTTTCGGCTTGTTCGTGATGTAGCGAATGGCACCGGCCTGGGCGCCTGCTCCGAACAAGGTCCCCTGGGGCCCTTCCAGAACTTCGACGCGCTCCAAATCCGCCGCGTACACATCGAGATTTCGGCCAGGCAGCTGACCCGACTGGTCGTCCAGATAAATGGCGACGTTCGGAAACCCGTTGATCGAACCGCCCGATTGTGTGCCCTGATTACCGACATTGAGGCCACGCATGTAGATTTGGGTCTGTCCCGGGCCGACGGTCGAGGATGTGACATTGGGAAGATATTTGATGAATTGATCGAATGTCTCGACGTTCAACTGCGTCAGGGTTTCGCTGGTGAGCGCCTGGATCGCGATCGGAACGTTCTGGATGTTTTCGCTGCGCCGCTGCGCAGTGACGGTAATTTCCTGAATTTGATCCCCGGCCGAATTCGTGTCCGTGGAATTGGCGGACAGCGCCTGACCGATTGCGCCGCCGCCCAGAATGGCGGCGATCGCGAATGGCAATTTCGAGTGCGGATTCATGCTTCATCCCGTTTACTTGTTGGAATCAATTTCGATGGCAGCTTCCGCCGGATCGTCCGTCGCGGGAGTCCAATCACTTGTTACCATAAATTTAACTGTCGGGGAAGAATATTGCGCGGTGGGCAACTCCGGCCGCGAATCCGTGCAGTGGTCGGATCACCAACGCTTGATCATTGCGCGGCGATTTCGTCCATCGCCGTCACCAGAGCGGAGCGAATGCCCGGCTCCGTTGCCGAGTGCCCGGCATCGTCCACCATGATGAGCCGCGACCGCGGCCATGCACCGTGCAGCTGAATCGCCGTGATCGGGGGACACAAGAGATCGTAGCGGCCCTGCACGATGGTCCCCGCAAGATGTTCAATCCGCTTCATTCCCTTCAGCAGTTGATCTTCGGGCCGGTAGCGGTTGTTGCGAAAATAGTGAACTTCGATGCGCGCCATCGCATACGCCACCCGCTCCTCGTTCGCTCCTGCAACCCTCGCAGAATCGGGAATCAAATTGGCCAGGGTCGCCTCGAACACACTCCAACGGCGGGCGGCTGATAGACGGACGTTGTAATCCGGATGTTCGAGCAGTCTTGCGTAGCCCTCCAACGGATCGCCCTGCCGCAGCTCCGGCGGCAGGCCGGCGAGCAAGGATTCCAATGCCTCGGGCCGGAACAACCGTCCGGCCTCGAACAGCCAGTGGATTTCCCACTCCCGCATCAGGAAAATCCCGCGCAGAATGAGGCTCAAGCAGCTTTGAGGACGCTGCTGTGCATAGGCCAGCGCGAGCGTGGAACCCCACGAGCCGCCGAAGACATGCCACGCGTCGATGGAGTGAAGCTTGCGCAGTGCTTCCATATCCTCGATGAGATGCGCCGTTGTATTGTTGCGCAGTTCGCCGTTGGGACTTGATCGGCCGGCGCCTCGTTGATCGAACAGGATCACTCGAAAGCGCGCCGGATCAAAATACCGCCGGCTGGTTGCCGAGCATCCCCCGCCGGGTCCTCCGTGAAGAAAAACCACGGGAATACCCTTCGGGTTGCCGCACTCCTCCCAATAGAGCGAGTGAATGTCATCGACTCGCAAACGTCCGGATGCGTAAGGTTCGATTTCTGGGTACAGATCGCGAAGTGCTGACATGACTTGTCGGCTCAGGAAGCGGGTTGCGGCTGCTCATCGAACCCGATGCCCAGCTTGGCCTTCCAGAAGCGATCCCTCAGCCACGCCGTTCTCATGACGCACCACCACATGATTGCCATATGCAATCCCTCGATCGACTCCGCGGCAGGTATGAAGCAACTGTACCCGGGTAAATCGTCCGGCGTATGCAACCCCCATGCACCGAGCCGCGGCACGAAATCCACCTGTTCGAACTCCCGTTCATTGAGCCTGCGGCACAGCTCCGCGGCATTCGGCGGCGATTGCGTCCAGGGCAGCGAAATGGTCGCCAGGTAGCCGGCGCCCGCGATCGGATGGGGAACCCCGACATTGACTTGCAGCAAGGCCGTTTCCGCCTGTGGATCAATCGACCGCGACGGGCAATCGCCGCTCAAGGGGAGTTCGGCCCACAATGCCGTCGCGCTGTGGGACGCCGCCAATCCTCGTTGCCGCAGAGTGGCCGCTGCAGATCCGAGCGCCTCCTCGTCCAACGGTTTTGGCCACCGGGCAGGCATCCCATGATGGGCGCGCTGTTGCTTCAGAACCGCGGCTGACTGGGTCGCCAAGGCGGTGGACCTGCCCAGGGGCAGCTGGGCTCCGAATGCGTTGAGAATGCTTTGCACCGCGAGATGTACGGCCGGCTCATTCGGATAGATCGACCACTGCGCCTTCTGCCACAGGCGCCCGGCGTTGACATGGTACGCACCATGCACGGCCCACGAGTTGAGCCGCTGCACTCCGACCGTGTGAAATGCCGGCAGACCCGCAGCATACTCGGCCACGATTTCCGCAATCGCGACCGCGCTGGTTCCCGCAGCGTCGTTGACCGGCAACACCCGAAGGGTGCTGATCCCCGCCCCCTGCGGATGCACCAAACGATAGCCGCCCTCGGTGCGTTCAAGGGGATGGGAGGCCAGCGCCTTGTGAATGCGCTCTTCGATTTCGCTGCTCATGGCTGAATCTATCGGCGGCATCCGGCAATCGAACCCCGCCGTGGTTGTGAAAAACGGCAGCTTTACAGCTTTGATGGGAAATCACAAACGCAGGTGCCGAGGTGAGGCATGCATGCATCCACCCCGGCACACGGCTCGGCAACTGAGTAGACTCAATGAAGCCATGGCTCGCACGAACACCGTCCGGCTCCTCCCGATCCTCTGCATCGGCCTTGCAGGCACGAGCGGCGGTCAGGCCGCGTTGGAATCCCACGAAAAGTTCGTCTGCACTTCCGGGACCACGCAAAGGATCGTCCGCATCTACAACCACGCGGCCCCGGATGGTAAACGCAGTTCGGACGGCATCTGCCGGGTCGACTACACCAAGGACGGTAGAACCAGAACTCTCTGGACCTCCAGCACCGGTCACGCCTACTGCACGACCAAGGCGCTGTCACTGGTGACCAAGCTCATCCAGGACAAATACACGTGCAAGCCCGAATCGGTGGATGCCGACCGATCATGACCAAAGCCGTGCCTACGTGCGCGGAATCGCCGCCGCCAGATAGTCGGATAGCTGATCGGCACCGCCGATGAGTTTCCCGCGGATGAACACCTGCGGAACGGTCGCTGCGCCGCTTGCCGCCTTGACGCCTTGCATGGTGAGTTCGTCGCCCAAATGAATCGACTCGAAGGGGATCGCGGCGCGCTCCAGGAGCTGCTTCGCGCGGGCGCAATGCGGGCAACCGACTCTCGCCAGCATGAGCGCCGATTCCCGCTCCTGTTGGTTGGGCCGCAGATACCGCCACATCGTGTCAGCGTCGGATACCTCGAAGGGATCGCCCGGCCGATCGGGTTCGATGAACATCTTTTCGATCTTGCCGTCATCCACCAACATGGAGTATCGCCATGAACGAACCCCCAATGAGGCGTCGCGATGATCAATCGACATTCCCATCCCTTCCGTGAACTCGCCATAGGGATCGGCGACGAACCGCACCCCCTGCGCCTTCTCCGATCTCTGCCACGCTTCCATGACATACGGATCATTCACGGAGAGACAAATGACATCATCGATCCCCGCCTCCTTGAAATCCTTCAACCGCGCCACGTACCCCGGCACGTGCGCCGTGCTGCAAGTGGGTGTAAAGGCTCCCGGCAATGCGAACAGGATGATGCGGCGTCCCTTGAACAATTCCATGCTCGGAAATCGCCGCACATTTCCATCGTGGAGCTCCGCCAGTTGCGCGCTCGGTATCGAAGATCCGGCACGCGATGCTCGTTCGGTCATGTTGTCCTCGAAAGGCGAAAGCGCAATCTTAACCTGCGCGCCTGCACAGCAACGACGACACTTGACGAAGGCGTTGTCCTACATCGAGGTATCGTTGTGCCCTCATCGATGGCCGCTCCACCACCATCCTGCGGCGAACAATGCCACCATCACCAGGGATGTGGCGAGTTTGACGACGGCACCGATGATCAGACCGAGCCAGGCGCCGATACCCACGCGCGTCGATCGCGCGGCACCATGGCCCGCGGCAAGTTCGCCCAGAACTGCGCCCAAGAAGGGTCCAATCAGCAGGCCAGGCAGCCCGAAGAACAGACCGACCACCGTGCCTGCCAGCGCGCCCCATACAGCCTGCCGACTCGCTCCCACGCGCTTCGCTCCCAGAGCCGCCGCGAGCACATCCAACGTCAAACCGACCGTGCCCACGGCCGCGATCCCGAACAGCCACCAAACGCCAATGTGCCGGTAGTGATCCACCCCGGCGATCAACCAGAGGCCGCCGAATAATAATGGGATGCCCGGCAGCAGCGGCATGACGGCACCCGCCAGCCCCGCCACGATCAGCACCGCCGCGATGGCATACCACAGATTATCCAACGCTCCTGTCACGCGCGACGGCGTGACAGCGCGATCAGAAGCGCGGTCAGCAACAGGCATGCGGCCACACTGACGCCGGCGTCCGTGGCGTATGTTCCTGCAACCCCGCGCTGCGAGTACCCCCAGCCATCCACGACCACCATGTAGGTATTGGCGATGTTGAATGCCGACACCATGAGGCAATAGGTCGTTGCGGCGAGCGGATTGCTGCGCCCGATGGTTTCGAAGGCGATCGCTGTCGAGGCGACGATGGCGGCCGACTGAAACACGTTCTCTCCGATGAGAGCCACGGCGAAGGCCGCCGGGGTGCGCGGCAACAGGAGCAATGTCAGCGTGAACATGGACCCGACGGCGCCGATCGCCAGGTACAGATACCTCAGCGGCAGCAGCCGGTCGATCAATGGAAAGATCAAACACCCCACGATGCCGCCCATCAACACGCCCGCCCCTCCCACCAGTCCTACGAAATGGGTGGACGCGGCAAAATCGTTGCCCAATCCGCCGAGAATATTCACCAGGGAAAACGTTGCGGCCGGCGCGATGAACAGCACGATGGCAATCAATACCTCGCGCCGCTTCAGAATGCTCAACACTTCGCCGAAGAACTCCCGGAAACTCTCACGGGCCAGCCGCCGATCCGGTCCCGGCGCCTGCATCCATGGAAACACCGCGGTTGGCAGCAGCACCGCGGCACCCAACGCGAGCGCAGCGAAAGCGGGCGGCAGGTGCTGCACCACCTCGCCCGTTATCATGGCCATCGCGCCGCCGCCGCTGATGTTCGCAATGGTCACCCAAACGCTGAGATTGAGCTTCTCTTCCGTCGTCGTGATGGTGGAGAGCCAACCTCCGAGCGCGCTTTGATAGAGATTTGCGAAGAAAAACCCCACGACCAACAAGCCTTCCACCCGGGCGAGATGATCCAGATTGAGGAGCGCCATCGAGAGGAGAAAAGCGGCGATGGCCGCGGTCACCATGGAATACCAGCGCCGGCTGAATCGGACGTCCAGCACCGGGCTGACCAGAAATGTCCAGAAGCCGGGGGATATCATCACTGCCGTCATCGCGGCGATCGTCGCCTCGGGGACCCGGCGGGCGCTGAGCATCTGCGGCACCGAAATGACCAGAATTCCCCCGTACATGCCGAACAGCGCATTCGCCATGCCCATCATCCAAACGGGAGCCGCCGAGGTTCGCGGCTTGCCCGTCGACCTCACGGCATTTCCCAACGGCCCGACGCGGCGGAACGGTAAAGGGCATCGATCACCCGCATGTTGGCAATGGCATCCTCGATCGGAAATTCCTGCGCAGTCTCCCCGCGGAAAACGGCGGCGGCCACGTCGCACTGCACGCCGTATTGATCCACCGGTGCGAATTCCTCGAACACCGCGGAACTGCCGTCGAGGGCTTTTCCCGAATCAATCACGAGGCGGCAGCCGTGTTCCTTCTGCGGTGTGAAGGGCACCGAGATCTCGATTCGACCCTCTGCTCCGAGCACGACCACCCGCTGGTAAGGGGCCAGTTGCAGCGCGCTGCAAAACGTGAGCTGACCGCCATCGGGAAACGCCAACAGACCACTGGTCACCCGGTCGACGCCGAGCAGAGGATCCCGATCGACCAAGGCGATGGCCCTGTTCGGTTCGGTGCCGAAGAGGTAGCGGGCCGTGACGATCGGATAGCAGCCCACGTCATATAACGCGCCGCCGCCGATGTCGGGCCGATTGCGCACATTGTTCGGATCCAACACCGAAAACACGAACGCCGACTGGATCGCCCGCACCGTTCCGATGCGGCCCGCCTGAACCAGGCTGCGGACCCGATGCCATTGCGGGTGGTAACGCACCATGAACGCTTCGATCACATGCAGACCGCTGCGGTCCCGCGCCGCCAGGATGGCTTGCGCTTGTGCGGCGTCCAGCCCGATCGGCTTTTCGCAGAGCACATGTTTGCCTGCCTGCAGGGCTTTGATCGTCCACTCAACATGCAGATGGTTCGGCAGCGCGTTGTAGATCGCGTCGATCTTAGGGTCTTCCAAGAGCTGCTGGTAACTGCCGTAGCTGCGTGCGATGCCGAAACCGGCGGCGATGCGGGCAGCGCGGTCGCCGTCGCGCGAGGCAATCGCTGCGACGACGCCGCGTTCAGAGGCGATGATCGCCGGGATGACGCGTTTGACGCCGATATTGGCGGTGCTGAGAATTCCCCATCGGACTTTGCTCATCGGTCGACTCTTCTCACGGGTCCCTCTTCGTGCCCTTACCTCAGAGCCGGGAGGGCAATAACATGCTGCCAAAGGAAAAAAATGTCCAATATGCTGCGGACCAAGAACAAGGGTTGCCGGCGCTCCCTCGTGATACGCTGAAGCTTGTGTAGCGAAGCGCAGGAGCTGCGATTGAGAGTCCTCGTCCTATTGACACTGACCGGCCTGGCAGCCTGTAGCTGGTTTGGTTCGAGAAAAGCGCATCAGCCGGATCCCACCGAGATCATCGTGACCGGCGCCCCAGCGGGTTCGATCGTATACGTGGACGGCTCGCCGGCCGGACAATTGACCACCCTCAACGATCATCCCCAGGTTTTGAAGGTGGCGTCCGGGGCTCACAAGGTGGAGATACATCTGGGCGACGCCGTCGTTTATCGAGAAGATACGTATGTGGGCGCCGGCGAACATCGAATGATCCGGGTACTCTCAGGTTTCACCCGCTAAGAGCTCCGGCATTGCCGAATATCCTCGCCCGGGTCCTCTTGATGATGGCGCGTGAAATTCAGTTGATCTAATGCCTGATATATATCGTGCATATCGTTAAATATTCACATATTTTTACCTCCTTTAAATACAGGGTCCATGAGCCCGATAGGAACTCGGCATGTACTTGACTTCGCTGCGCAACGGCGAGGACGGAGGAATGCGATCGACGTTGCGAGGGCTCGTGGGGCCGATGCTGCTGACCGCTTCGCTCGCTGCATCCGCCGCCGCACCGGCACAGGTGGCACAGGCGGCACACGCGCCCGGCGATAAGCAAGCGGTGTTGTGGGAGCATCTACGATCCGTGGTCAATGGCGTCGAGCTCGAGCTCGATGGCGTGGCTGGCGTAGCCATCCTCGATTTGACATCGGGGCAGCGGCTGTTGGTGCGTCCCGACGAAGTTTTTGCGCAGGCGAGTTCCATCAAGATTGCCGTGCTCGCGGAGCTGTATCACCAGGCAGAACAGTCCGCAGCCGGCACGGCGGGCAAGGCGAAGCTTACGGACCGATACGTCGTGCGGGCATCGGACCTCGTGCCCGACAGCAGCGTCCTGGGCGGCCTGACGCCGGGCGTCACCGAACTCACCAACCGCGACCTCGCGACGATCATGGTGGCGGTCAGCGACAACTCCGCCGCCAACGTGTTGATCGATCGCGTAGGCATGGACAACGTCGTCGGCCTGATGCAGCGTCTCGGCCTGCCGCACACCCAGCTCCGGCGTAAAATGATGGACCTCCAGGCGGCGGCCGAGGGCCGCGAAAATGTGTCCACGCCGCGCGAAATGATGCAGTTTCTCGACCAGCTCTACCGCGGCAAGGTGATTGGACAGCCGCTGCTCGAAGACTTCTTCACGGTGCTCGCGACGCCGAAGGAAAGCTGGTTGCCGCGCGGTCTGCCCGAAGGCTTGAAGATCGCGAACAAACCTGGATCTCTCGAAGGCGTCCGCAACGACTCCGGCATCGTGTTTCTAAAGAATCGCCCCTACGTCATCTGCGTGATGACCAGCTATCTTGCCGACGAACACGCCGGCGAGGATGCCATCACGCAGATTTCCGCCTCGGCGTTCAGTCTTTTCGACCGGCTCGCGCGCGCATCGGACCTCGGCCGCGTGATTTCACCCAGCAACGGCAGCCAGCGGTAGCGCTTCCCGCGCATCGCGGCCACGACCTCATCATAGCTTCCGATATGTCGTCCAGGGCCGCGGTCCGAGTGCCATGAGGAAGCCCATTGCAATCGTCGCGGCGCTCGGAACAACCCAGACTCTGGCATGGGCCTCCTCGTATTACTTGCCGGCCGTGCTGGCGGCGCCGATGGCTCGCGACTTGGGTCTTTCGACACCGTGGGTTTATGCGGCGCTGTCGCTCGGACTCGCCGTCTCGGCGGTGCTTGGACCCTCACTCGGGCGACGGATCGATGTCCACGGCGGTCGGCCTGTTCTATGCGGATCGAATGTGGCGTTTGCCCTGGGTTTATGCGCATTGGGAATCGCGAGCGGCCCCGTTTCGCTCGCGCTGGCGTGGCTGATATTGGGCATCGCCATGGCCGCCGGCCTGTACGAATCCGCATTCGCCTCCCTGACCCGTCTGTACGGGCACGACTCGCGCAATGCAATTACGGGGATTACGCTCATTGCAGGATTCTCCAGTACCGTGGGCTGGCCCATGTCGGCCCTTCTGGAACACTCCATCGGTTGGCGAGGTGCTTGCTTTGCGTGGGCATCCCTTCACGTTTGCCTGGGTCTGCCGTTGAACGACTGGGCATTGCGCCATGGTAGCGGCGAAGTCCGCCACGAATCTGCCGTCAACGATATGCCGCTCCCGCCGCCGCAAGAATCCGACCGTGCCATGCTGCTGCTGGCATTCATGTTCACCGCATCGGGAATGGTGAGCATCGGCATGGCGACCAATCTACCCAGCTTGTTCGCGGCCATGGGTGTGGTGCCCGCGGCGGCGATCGCCGCCGCCTCCCTGATGGGGCCCTCGCAGGTGGCGGCACGGGTCCTCGAATTCGGTGCGCGGCGAAGAATCAACCCGCTGATCAGCGCACGAGTGGCGAACGCAATGCACCCGCTCGCGTCGCTGTCCCTTGCGATCGGCGGGGCGCCGCTCATTGCGGTATTTTCCATTCTTCACGGCGCGGGCACCGGCATGCTGACCATCACCCGGGGCACGCTGCCGCTGGCGCTCTACGGTCCTGCGGGATACGGCGCGCGCATGGGACGGATTGCCGCGCCGGCCAGGTTCGGCCAGGCCTTGTCGCCCTTTCTGTTCGGATTGGCAATCGAAAAATTAGGCTCCGCGACGCTCGTCATTTCCTCGGGACTGTCGCTGTCCGCGTTGATCGCCCTGTCATGGATTGCCATGCCGGCTGCTTCTGGCGCCAAACGCCGGCGGGATGGTTGAGGGTTTTCTCAGCGTACACGAGGATCGTCGGGTCTCAAATGGCGAGCCGGCATGTCCGACGGACCTTTGCTATTTGTCGCGGCGACTTGCCGGCTGCCGCGCGATCTCGCGGGCGCGCTTCGGGCCACCGAGGTTGCGCGCGGCCTCGGTGAGCTCGGGCCGCACCTTGTTGAACTCGCACCGCAATGCAGCCAATCGTCCCTGCGCCTGCACGAGCCAATCCGACTCCGCCGCCGTATGCTCGAGCGCTGCCGCCGCGCCGCTGAGGAGCACCGCTCCCACGGTCGCGCTGGTGGATTTCAGACTGTGCGCCGCCCGAGAAACCACGCGGGCATCACGTTCGTGGATTCCCGCAGCGATGGCCTCGAGCTGCGCCGGCGTATCGGTCAGGTAAGCCGCCATCATCTGCCCGAATTCTTCTTCCATCAATTCGCGCAGGCGGCTCAAGGCGTCCCAGTCCAGCGATTGAAGATCTGCGGCGGCGGCAGCGCTGTTCGAATCCGGCGCGATCGCGGGACTCTTCGAGGCGCTCGCCG
Organism: uncultured Gammaproteobacteria bacterium; assembly: GCA_963727045.1. GTDB lineage: Bacteria > Pseudomonadota > Gammaproteobacteria > Steroidobacterales > Steroidobacteraceae > Bog-1198. The sequence continues at coordinate 1,181,543 of CAVSES010000001.1, forward strand.
GGGCCGCGACGTCAGAATCTGGTTTGAAGGCTCGAGTTGGCACGGCGTGCCGCGTCAGCCATCGATCGAGAGCCGCGTTCAGGACTTCGCGTTTGATCGGTTTGGAGATGTAGTCATCCATCCCGCAGTCCAGGCACTTCTCCCGGTCGCCTTGCAGTGCATTCGCCGTCATCGCCACGATCGGGATTCGCGGCTCTGCTGCCTGGCCCGTTCGCAATTCCCAGTCTCGTATCGCCCGGGTCGCTTCGTAACCGTCCATCAGCGGCATTTGGCAGTCCATGAGGATCAAGTCGAACCGGTCTGCCGCGACGCGCGCCACCGCCTCTTCCCCGTCCTTCGCCACCGCGACGTCGATGCCCAAGTTGCCGAGCATTCGCAGGGCAACCTCCCGGTTGACGCGATTATCTTCAACCAGCAGGACCCGTGCGCCGGGATGACCCGCGTCCAGGGGCGTGCGGCTCGAGATCGGCTGGTCGTGCGCCGTGAACCCGCGGGCCTGTGTCAACGCCTGTTCCAACTGAGCCTTTCTCACCGGCTTGGTGAGCCACGCCGAGACCCCGAGGAGATCGGCCTCCGCGACGCGATCCCCCAACGAACTCAGGACCACACACGCGGTGCCGGCGATGGCTGGATCGGCCCTCAGCGCGCGCAGGAATCCCACTCCATCCGTTTCCGGCATTTGATGATCGAGCAACACCAGGTCAAAGGGCGCGCCGCTCAAGACGGCGGCGTGCAAGGCGGCGAGCCCCGCCTGCGCCGACGCGACACTGTGCGAAGGTGCATTCTGGTGCTTCAAGTAATGTTCGAGAATGCAGCGATTCGTCGGATTGTCATCGACGATCAGAACGTTGGGCGCGTACCGGTCACCGGGCGCTGCCGCGGCGACCACCGCGGCGCCCGCGTGCAGCGCCAGCGGCACGAACACGCTGAATGTCGACCCATGGCCGGGCTCGGAGGTCACCTTGATCGTTCCGCCCATCGCATCCACCAGGCTCTTGGTGATCGCGAGGCCGAGGCCCGTGCCTCCGTACCGGCGGGTCGTCGACGCGTCCGCTTGAGAGAACACCTGGAACAGCTGCTCCTGTGCGTTCGGCGACATGCCGATGCCGGTGTCCTGCACCAGTATCTGCACCACGGCGACCGCCCCGGATTCGTCGTGGCCGCTGCCCGGCGGCCCTGCATCCTGCCGTTCCCGCAGCCGAATCCCCAGCAATACCTCCCCGCGCTCCGTGAACTTCACTGCATTGCCCATCAAATTGGCCATGATCTGCCGCAGCCGCAGGGGATCTCCGCCAAGAACCATCGGCACCTCGTTATGAACGGCGCATAGAACTTCGACGCCCTTGGCGTTGGCTTGACGGCTGAACAGCGTCGCCACCTCCTCGGCGAGCTGCCGCAAGTCCACGTCGATGTTCTCGAGCGACAGCTTGCCCGCATCGATCTTCGAATAGTCCAGGACGTCGTTGATGAGCGTCAACAGTGCATCGGCCGAGTGGTGAGCGGTCTCAATCATGCTGTGCGCATCGGCATCGAGCGCTTCCATCTGCAGCAGTTCGAGCATGCCGATGACCCCGTTCATCGGCGTGCGAATCTCGTGGCTCATGTTCGCCAGAAACTCCGACTTCGCCTTTGCGGCCGCCTGCGCGCTCTTCAACGCGGTCGCGAGTTCGGCTGTCCGAGCCGCCACCTTGTTCTCCAGCTCCTGCCTGTGCTCCATCGCCTCGCGCGCCAACGTCTCCAGGTCCCCCAACATTTCGTTGAACGATTGCACCAGCCTGCCCACTTCGTCGCCGCCCGATGGCCGAACCCGCACGCTGAAATCGCGGGTGCGGGAAACCTCCGACGCCGCCCGTTCCAATTCCAGAATCGGACCGGAGATCACGTGCTGAAGCATCGAGGCCGCAGCCAGCGCGACGCCGAGCGCGCCGACCAGCACCCCCAGGAGGATCATCGCGTCATGGCGTAATTGAGTGCGCAGCTCCTCCGTCGTCGCCTCGATCTGCACCACGCCGATCCCCTCGCCGAGCGCCACATCCGAATGAATGTATACGTCCGTCGTCAGTCCCGCGGCAGACCGCCAGCGCGACAGCGATGTCCCGTCCTTGTGCACGATCGAAGCCGCGACCACCGCAGAGTCGAGCCGCAGGGCGTTCAAAGCCTTGTCGGCGGCGTCCGCATCGTTGAAGGCAAGCGCCGCCGCGCAGTTGAGCGCCGCCATGTCCGCATGCATCTGCAGCCGATGCAGAAGTGCGCCGCGTCCCGTTTGATATTGCGTGAATGCGTTGATCCCGCCCGATATCAACAACGCCACGACGCCCACCATGCTTGCCAGAAGCATCAGCTTCGTGCGAATCGGCACGGAGGCGAACCATCTCTTCACGGGGGAGCCCCCTGATCCACCTTCGAGGCCAGCTCCAGCAGGCTGGAGCTCATCTTGAGGCCCGCGGCTCGCGCGTTGTCCAAATTGATGATGAAGCGCAAGCGGTTTCCCTGTAGATATAGCTCGATCATGCCGCCACGCTGCGCGAAGTCGGGCGCGTCGCTCACGGTCAACGCAAATGCGGGTACGGCTGCCAGCATGGCCGGCTGCGGCGACGCCGCATCGACATACACGATGCTGCAATCGTCGGCGCGCTGCGAGGCGCCCAGAGAGCGCACTGCAATTCGACGAACACCGATGAGTTTGCCGCTCACATCCCGCGCGATCAGATCACGCACTCCGGAGGCCCCGATGAAGCACATGGTGAGCATGTCCGTCGGGGCAGATGCCGGCCAGGCGGTGAGCTTCGCGAAGTTGAAGAGATATACGGCCTTGAACTGGTCCATACCGTCGTCGGCCCGGACGATGGGAGCGCCGAGAGCAGCCGCCGCGACCGCCACGCACGCCCAGAGCGAAGGCCGGCGGGGCACTCTGCGCCTACGCCCCTGCCGCGTAGATTCCGGAATCATGTCAAAACTTCCAGGTCAGCTTCGCGTAAACGCTGCGTTCGAGTTGAGATGAGTTCACGCTGGTCTGGATGTCGAGCGATTCCACATGCTGATCGCGCAGCAGATTCTGTCCGACGACGCTCACCATCAGCGTATCGGTCGGCTGCCACGTCAGATTGGTGTCGATCCGCACGTAAGAGGAGACCTGTTGCGCCGGCAGCCGATCGACGTAATAGGCGGCGACATTCCATGTCACTGCATGAGAGACGTCCAACGCCGATCGCAGTTGCGCCTGATGCCGCGGGCTTGATCCCTCGACGTTCGGCACGGTCGTGTCGTCACGCGACCCGGCGTCGTTTCGAAGGTTCATGCGCAACAGCGCGTACCCCGGGCTCAACGTCCACCGATCGGCCGCCCGAATCTTCGTGCTCAGCTCGAGCCCTTCCGTCGATCCATGCACGCGATTTCCCTGATAGATGGGAATTTCCGTATACGGCACGGGACTCGTCTGCGGCAACGTGGCGCCCTGCTCGAAGCTGCGCAGGTTGCGGTATTGGTTGTGAAACGCGGTCATGTCGATGGAGACCCAATCGGTTGCCTGTATCCGATAGCCGACTTCCTGCGCCAGCAAATACTCCGATTTTTGACTCTGATTTCCCTCGATTGTGGTGATCGCGGGCGTTCCGTTCGGAAGCGTGGATACCGCCAGATTGAAGTCCGCATTTTCGTCGCGCAGCGACGGCGTGCGCGCAGAGTCGGACACTGCCGCCCAATACGTCTCGCGGGCATTCGGCGTGAAGGCGATGCGGAGGCTCGGCTCGATTTCGAACCCGGTAAAATCGTTGTGCTCGAGTTTCGTGCCCACCGTCAACATGAGCCGATCGGGACGCAGTGTGATCTCATCCTGAACGAACGCGCTGAACAGCTGCAGGCGCATGCCCGTCGGGTCGAAGGCCTGATCGATGGTGGGGATCGTTTCATCGTCCGCATGCCGATACTCCGCACCCCACACCAGGTTGTGCCGCGAGCCGACGCGCACATGCAACTGGTAGTCAATGTCGACGGTATTGCACGCCTCATCCATTTCCGGACCGAGTCGCAGGTACCGATCGAAATAGATCTGCAATGTGGATTCCGAACTGCTGGAGAGGACATGATTCCATCGAGCCAGAACGTCGCCTCCCGACAAGGCGGAAGTGCGCGGCACGTTCTCGTTGATTGCCGGCGTGAAAGACGCAATGTGACCGATCACGGCCCCTTCGCTGCCCTCATAGATGTCCCCTTGAACCATCGCCGAATCCGCGCCGAATACATGACCATCCAATCTGAAGCCGCCGTGCAGCAGATGCCAGGCATCGGATCCGGCTCCCGCGACCGGGGGAAGCGCGCCGACGTCCATATACTTGGCGAATACCCGATAGTTCACGTCCTCGGCGAATCTGCCGCCCTCTTGCAGCGTGCCGAATGCGCGGTCTTCAGTTCCGCTGCCCGCCGTCACCAGCGTGCCATGCGTGTCCGCGGCGGATTTGGTGATGATGTTGATGACGCCGTTCACGGCATTCGATCCCCATACGGTGGCGCCCGGGCCGCGTATGACCTCGATCCGCTCGATGTCCTCGAGCGGCACGTCCTGTGTATCCCAATTCACGCCGTCTTGAGACGGGGTGAACACGGTGCGTCCGTCGACCAGCACCAACAGTTTGTTCGAGAACTGGTAGTTGAAACCTCGCGAGGAAATGGCCCAGGTATTGGCGTTGATCTGCGCCACATCCAGACCCGGCACCATGCGCAACAGATCGGGAATGTTCAAGGCCCCCGAACGCCGAATGTCGTCCTGATTGATGACGAAGATCGCGGCCGCCGATTGCGAGAACTTCTGCTCGCGTTTCGAGACCGATGTCACCTCCATGTCCATCAAGGACTGAAGGCTGATTTGGTACAAATCCGCGGGAGCGTCGATCTGTGGAAGGGGCTCCGCATGCACCGACGAAGTGCCGAGTGCGCACGCCAATGCGAGCGCCCAGCCCTTCGAGCTTTCGCTGCGACCTAACATTCGATGTCCCTCGGGAGGCCTTGCGGTGTAACCGCGGTAGCCACAGGACTTCGGCTGCGCCCGCAGTTACTGAATAGGACTACGCAACTATCCGCTGCAGCAGCGAGGTAAGCGCGATGCAGCATGCGCAAGCGATCATCGTCCGTGGATTCCTGACGCGCCGGGGGCGCCCTAACCCCTAGACACCGGAGACGATTCGCACATCGCGCTCGGCGCCGCCCTGCAATTCGGCGAGGGCCGCCTGATAGCCCGGGCTGTCATGCGCGGCGATCGCCTGATCGACCGAATCGAATTCGATCACGACGGTGCGTTCCGCCCGGCCTGCCTCGTAGACACGCACGGCGGTTCCCCGCGCCATGAAGCGGCCGCCGCCGGCCTCGATGGCGGGGCCCGCCAATTTCGCGTAGGCGGCCAGTTTGGCGGGGTCTGAAATTTTCCGATAGCAGGTGATCCAATATGCCTTGGACATGGAAGCCCTCTCCGAAGTGTTTGATCCCTCACGATGTCTCCCGCAGCGGCAACATGTGCACGAAGCCGTCGCTTTCATAAGCGAAAAAGCGCCATTCCCGGGCCGTGCCCGGCGTCCCGAGTATCACGAGTTGCCGCCGCAGGGTCGCAAAATCGTCGAACACATCCGCCGCACGAATGATTCTCTCGTAACTCGTCAACAACGAATTGGTGTCCGCGCCTTCGGCGGCGTACGTAATCAGCACCTTGAGCGGCGCGTTGAACAACTGCAGCTTGTTGAGCCCGCGATACGTCGAGCGCGCGTCCCGCTCATGTTCCAGCGCGACGGAAATCCATTTCGCGTACATGGCATTGGCGCGCCCCTGCTGCGTCTCCCGCTCCTCATAAAAGATGCCGTCCAACGTGCAGTACTCCCTGCCCCAGGCCAGCAATCCCAGATGCCTTGCAACCCTGGGAAGGATGTCCACACGCATGAAATATGCATAGGATTTCGGCTCGAAGCGCACCGCTTCGCGAAAATTCCCCTGCTCCACTTTCATGACCGCAGAGAATGCATCGCGAAATTCTCTGGGAGTCACAATCTTCACTGTGTTCTTGCGCTCATCCAGACCCCGTCCGCGGCAGCCGCCGCGGCAGGTGTGCTCATCGCAAGTCCGATGCGCAAGCCCCCGCCGGGCAACGGCGGCGGCTCACAACATGGGGCGAAACTACCAGGGAAAGCGTGGAAGCTCGCTTTGGCGCGGCCATTAGCATACCGGCGAAAGCGTACTACAACTCGGCGCCGCCATAGGTGCAAATTTGGAAAAAGATGCTGGACGCTGCCGCGTTCGCAGGCGGACCTGCCGGCGAGTTCGTCCGCCGTCGACAGCGACTCGAGCGGGCGAGTTCGCGCGGCAGGTATGTCATCAGGAGCTATGCATCGAGTGTGTCCGGGGCGCTGCCGGATTGATGTCGGGAAATCATGACAGTTCGAATTTCAAGGCGGCAGGACCGCCCTTGCATACTCGGTGAGAAAATGCGCAAGGTGGCTGAATTGCGGCCCCACCGCGGACTTCACCAGGTACCCCGCCACGAATTCGTCATACGCGCGGGCGCGATCCGCGTTGGCGCCGGACGTCGTCAATATGAACACCACCGTACCGCGAATCGCCGGGTCGGCACGCAGCTCCTGCAGAAACTCGATGCCGTTCATGCGAGGCATGTTGAGATCGAGCAGCACGAGAGACGGCTTCTCGATCCTGAGCGTGGGATGCATCCCGCGCAGCACCTGAAGCGCGACGATGCCGTCCTCGGCGAGCACGATGGGCCAGCGCAGCGCGTGTTTGTTCAGGCCCCGCGCCACGGCCTCGGCCGCAACGTCATCGTCCTCCACCACGAGCAGGGAAAATGCCGATGTGCTATTCGTGAGCCGTCCTCCCCTGAAATCGCGGCCACCAGACATGGAAGGTGGCGCCGCGGGTGCCACCCGACTCGAGCTGTATCCTTCCTCCATTCGATTCGGCCAAACGTCTGCTCAGCGCGAGGCCGATTCCCGAATGCTCACCCTTGTCGGCGGAGCGGGTGTGGAACATTTGAAAGACCTGCTCCTGCGAGGCCACGGGAATGCCGGGGCCATCATCGGCGATGGTGAAAACGCAGTAGCGATCCACATCCTTCACCCGAATCGAGAGGCTGCCCTCGGCGCGGTCATGATGCTTAGCAGCATTGCTGATCAGATTGCGCAAGATGGTTTCAAGCGGCGACCTCGTCGTCACGAACGGGCTGGCGGCAATATGCAGGCGCACTTGAAACTCCGCCGGCAGCGACAAAAATTCGAGCACCTCCTCAAGCAGCGCCCGCGGTTCCACCGCCACTGCGTTCGCCGACGTCGACCCCGCGAGGGCATAGCTCAAGAGATCGTCGATGACCTTCTCGAGCCGCTGCACCCGGTCGCCGACGCGGCCCAGATTGCGCACGACCGGCGGCGGCGCCCCGGGCCCCAAATCCTCGCGGATCCACTCCACCAGGTCGGAAATACCGCGCAGCGGCGATTTCAGGTCATGCGATGCCGCATAGGTGAATTCCTCCAGATTCGCGTGCGCATTGCGAAGCGCCAGCTGCAGGGCATTGCGCTGCGTAATGTCCGTCACCGCAGCGAGCACCAGCGAGCCAGATTCTCCCGGCATCGGACTCAAACCGATCTCGACCGGAAACTCCGAGCCATCCTTGCGGCGGGCCGTCAACTCACGGCTCTCGCCCATCAGACGTCTCAGCGGCGCCGCGAAGAATCCGCGCCGATGCGACTCATGCAAGTCGCGCAGCCTCTCGGGCAGGAGCACTTCCACGGCGCTGCCGATCAGCTCCGCCCGGGCGTAGCCGAACAGGTCTTCCGCCTCGCGATTGACCAAGGCAATCTTGCCGTCTTCGCCGATTATAACAATGCCGCAGGGGACGGCATCCATCAACGTCGCGGCCTCGCCCGCACGTATGAATACCATAGGTGATACTTCGATTATGGCTCCTTGCCCGAAGTTCAATCATTCCTTCGACCGACGGTCACTGTACGCGCCGCTGGTGGCACGCACAAGGGAGGGAGCGCCGCTTGCACTGCATCGCACCAGCGCTCAAATGCGACGCACACCGTCTTTTTTGTTCTCTTGCGGCGTAAGCTGAGATCAACACCGGACAAAGGAACTGTCTTGATATTCGCAAACAAACCGAGCGAAGCGCCACCGGCGCGAATCCTCATCGTCGATGATCACGGCATCGTGCGCGATGGAATTGCGATGCTGCTCGAGAGAGCCGGATATCTCGTGGCGGGTGGCGCCGGGACCGGCAAACAGGCCATTTTCGAGGCGGCGCGGCTCAAACCCGACGCCATCGTGATGGATCTGGTGCTCCCGGACATCAACGGCATCGACGTCACGGCGCACATACTCGGCGAACTGCCTCTCACGCGGGTCGTGATCTTATCCGCCTCGCGTACTTCCGAACATGTCTACCGTGCGCTGCGGGCCGGGGCCCTGGGCTACGTCATCAAGGACGCGGCGGCCGCTGAGCTTGCAGAGGCGGTGGCCACGGTCCTGGCCGGGCGGCAATACTTGAGCCCGAGAACCCTGTCATTCGATGTCGACGCGGAGCAGTGCATCTCGGCGGCGCTGAGCCCGATCGAAAGCCTGAGCTGCCGCGAGCGCCAGGTGTTGCACGGGATCTGCGGAGGCGCCACGAGCGCCGAAGTCGCGCGGCAGCTCTGCCTGTCCTCCAAGACCGTGGACACCTATCGGGGTCGCTTGATGGCAAAGCTCGGCACCCCCAATCGCACTGCGCTCATCCGATTTGCGATCGAGCACTCACTTCTGCCTCTTTGATGCAAAGTGTAGCAGTCTCCCTACAGACTGCGGTCCGCTCTCCCGCCCAGAGTATGGTCAAGCAGTCGCCCCAGGACAGGGAGAGATGGGATGAGCGAGAAAGGAATTTCCGCAGAATACGGCGATCCCACCAAGATCGTGCCGCTGCCTTTGCGCAAATCGCGCCGCACGGCGTCATGGCGCAGGCTGGCGGCGGCCGAACAGTCGTACGAATCGGCGTGCCGCAACGTGCTGCGGCTGGACGCCGCAGACGCCCATCCGCGGGCGGGCCGCGCCCGCCTCGAATCGCAGCTGAGTGATGCCGTCCACGACCGGGACCTCACGATGAATTACCAACCCCAATTCGACATGCGCAGCGGCCTCGGGATCGGGGTCGAGGCCCTGGCCCGCTGGACGCGCCCGAACGGTGAGCACGTGCCGCCTTCGGTGTTCATTGCGATCGCAGAGCGCAGCGGCCTGATCGCAGAGCTCGGCGAATGGGCCGTGCAGTCCGCCTGCGAGGAAGTCGCACTGTGGACCGATCCGGGCGAGCGGCTCTCCACCCTCAGCGTCAACGTATCCACGCACCAGGTCGATGCGGCCTTTTGTGCGGCACTCGAACGCATCATCGAGCGCACGGGCTTCGCCGCCAGGCGGCTGGAATTGGAGATCACGGAGTCTGCCCTGTTCGCGGACCCCAAGCTCGCGCTCGAATGCCTGTCACGGTGGAAGAATCTCGGGGTGTGCATTGCATTGGATGACTTCGGTACCGGCTACTGCAGCCTGAGCTATTTGTCGCGCCTCCCGGTGGACCGCGTCAAACTCGACAAATCCTTCACGCAGACCATGGTCTCGGACCGCAAGAGTGCGGTGATCGTCCGTGCGGTGATCGACTTGTGCCGTGAAATGGGCATCACGGTGCTGGCCGAAGGCGTTGAAACGGAACCGCAGTTCGCCTTGCTGAATGCGTATGGGTGCGGCCAGGCGCAGGGCTACCTCATGGCTTCGCCCGCCGCGGCGAACGAGGCTCGAGCGCTTCTTGGGAAGCAGTGGGGCCGCAGGCCCGGAGTGGCCCCGCCGTCCACCTTTGTCGAGGGGGTGCGTTATGCATCCTGAACAGCAAACCGCCGAGTCGTCCAATTTGGGAACGGACCTCAACGACACCATCCTCTCGCATCAGCTTGGAGCCGCGCAAGCGTGCCGCGTTCTTGTCGTCGATGATGACGAGCTGGTCCGGGCGCGCCTCAAGTTCTACCTGGAGAAGTCGAAATATGACGTCGTGGTGGCCGCCTCGGGCGAGGAAGCGCTGCAGATCCTGAGCGCGACGCATTGCCAGGTGGTGCTCACCGATTGGCAGATGTCGGACATGGACGGGCTCGCACTCTGCCGCCTCGTCCGCAACAGCGCCAGCGAGAGCTACGTCTATGTGATGATGCTGAGCGTGCGCGGCAGCAAGCAGGACATCATTCTGGGCCTTGCCGCGGGCGCCGATGACTATGTGGTGAAGGGAGCGCCGATCGAGGAAATTCTCGCGCGGGTCGAGATCGGCCGGCGGATCACCCATGTCGAATACTCGCTGCGCACCAGCAACCGCGAAAACCGCCGCCTGGCGGTGACCGACTCCCTGACGGGAGCCCACAACCTGCGCTACCTCATGAAACATTTGCCGCGCGAATTGTCGCGGTCGCAGCGATACCGGCACCCGCTCGCCATCCTGAGCTGCGACATCGATGGCTTCAAGCAGGTCAATGACCGGTTCGGGCATGCCGTCGGAGACCTCGTGCTGCAGGCGTTCGTCGCCCGGTCCTCGAAGAGCCTTCGCAAGGCGAGCGACTGGCTCGCCCGGAAGGGCGGGGATGAATTCGTGATCGTGCTGCCGGAAACGAACCTGCAAGGCGCGAATCTCGTTGCCCAGAAGCTGCTCCATGCCTATACAGCCTCACCCGTGGTGACCCATGTCGGGCCGGTTCATTTCGGCGTGAGCATCGGGGTGACGGCGGTCGAGGCGACACACACCCTCGCCGGAGCACCGGGTGTCGAGGAGCTGCTGCGCGCCGCCGATCATCGTCTCTACGACAAGAAGCATGCCCAATCGGGCGCAAATGGCTGCGGAGGACATCATGGCAGCCGCTGAGACGCGCAGACACGCCGAGCCCGCCCCCGCGGCCGCACCCGTCGCCGATTTCGAAAGTCTTGGAAGCATTTTTCTCGCACGCCTGCAAAGCGAACGCCTGCACCTCGCGACGCTCAGCGCCTCGCTGGCGAGAGCCGAGGAGAAGCCGGGACGGATCTTCGATGAACTTCAGATGCGCGCGCACCGGCTGTCCGGGACCGCGAGCATTTTCGAGGCAACCGCCATCGCGGCGGCCGCGTACACGCTCGAGCAGGCGGCGGCAGCGGCGGCGCAATCGTGCTCGGATCACGCGGACGCAAACGTATGGGCATCCCTGGTCGTGTTGATCGATCTGTTGCACGAACCCCAGGTCGAATAGCGCCGGCCGGCGCCGCCTCGCACCCCTCAGCCTTTCCTTCGGTCGAACAGCTGCGTCACTGCCTCGAAGGGCAGCGGCTTGCTGATGAGATAGCCTTGCATCTGATCGCAACGCAATAAACGCAGAATCTTCGCCTGTTCCTCCGATTCCACGCCTTCGGCAATGACGTTCAACTTCAAGGAGTGCGCGAGGGTGATCATGGTCGACACCAGCGTCATGACGCCGGGATCATCCAGCATCGCCATCGTAAATGAGCGGTCGATTTTCAGGCTCTCGACCGGCAATCGGGTCAGATAACTCAACGAAGAATAGCCGGTTCCAAAATCATCGATGGCGATGCCAATCCCTAGGTCGCGGATTGCACGCAGTTTTTCGATGTTGGCCTCGGCGCCCTCGACCAGGAGCGACTCCGTCACTTCGATATCGATTCCGGTGCGCCGGCCGTCGAAGTCGAGGGTTTCCATCATCCCCGGCGCGATTGCATCGCGCACCACATTCACGAAGTCCGCCCGGCGCAGCTGCACCGTCGACACGTTCACCGCGATCCGGGGCGCCCTCAAGCCGCGCTCGAGCCACACCGCATGATCGAGACTCGCCCGGCGCAACACCCAGGCGCCGACGTCCACGATCATCCCGGTCTCTTCCATCAGGGTAATGAACTTATCCGGCGGCACCAGACCGAGTTCCGGGCTCTGCCACCGAATGAGCGCCTCGACACCCTCCAGCTTGCGGGTTTCGAGGTCCACCTTGGGCTGATAGTGAAGCACGAATTCTTCGTTCTCCAACGCGCGGCGCAGACGCGTCTCCATGGACAGGCGCTCGGCGATCCTTTCGCTGATCTGCTGCGTGAAGAACACGACGCGATCGCCGGTCGATTTTGCCCTCATTCGAGCCGCATTGGCGTTGCGCAGGAGCGTCTCGGCGTCTCCGCCGTCCTGCGGGTACAATGCAATCCCGGCGCGCAGGGACAAGTTGATTTCGCTGCCGTCGATTCGAAAGGGAGACCCCACCCAAGCGTGGCGTTGCTCGTCGAAGAGGCGAGCGGCGATGCTGGCATCGCCGGTATACGGAATCACGGTCGCGAACTGGTCGGACCCGAGGCGTGCCGCCGCATTGGCGCCCGCCGAACCACGGCTCAGGCGGTCCGCCATTTCCTTGAGCAGCGCGTCCCCTTGAGATCGGCCGAAGGTGTCGTTGATGGTATCGAAGCGCTCGGGATCCGCGACCACCACCGCGAACTGGCCCTCGCCCTCACCCGCCAGGCTGATGCGCTGGGAAACACGCTCCAGAAACAGAGTGCGATTGGCGAGCCCCGTGAGCGAATCGTAATACGCAAGATAGTCGAGTTTCTCGGCCTTTTCGATGTGATCGAGCGCAAAGGAGATGTCGCCCGCGAGCTCCACGAGCAGGCGCATTTCGGCGGCATCGAACGCCCCGCATTCCTCGGTCCCGAGAACGAGACATCCCATGGCCCGGTCCTGGATCGTCAACGGCAGGACGACGATCGAGCGGTAGCCACGCGCCATCATTTCCTTCCGGTACGGGATCTTCTCGTTGCCGGTATCCAGATCGTTGCACACCTGCGGCCGGTTCAGGCGGGCGGCAGCGGACAGCAGCGTGACTCCTTCGTTGGGATTCTCGGCATCGTCCCGCAGCAGCTGCGTGACCATGAAATCATCGCCAGCCCAGGCGACCGGGGCGATTCGCTCGCTGCCCGCCGCCGGGCACCCGATCCACGCCAGTTGAAAATCGCCTTGATCGACCGCGAGGCGGCATGCCTCCGCGAACAGCTCGCCCTTCGTGCGCGCCCGAACGATGAGGGCGTTGATGCCGCTCAGCACGGCGTACACCCGGTTCAGATGTTGAATCCTCGCCTCCGCGAGCTTTCGCTCGGTGATGTCGGTCGAGACGCCGACGATGCGATAAGGATGACCGTGCTCGTCGCGCAAAGGATAGTAGCGGGTCAATATCGACCGGATGGAGGCATCCGGGCGCACGATCCTGTACTCGAGCTCTGCATTCGAGAGCTGCACGGCATTCTCCTCGAGTTGCCCGACCACCCGATCCCGGTCATCCGGGTGGACGCCGTTGATCCAGTCAAAGGGTCTTTGAGGATCCGGTGTGCGTCCCCAGATTCGCTGGTAGGCGGGGCTCACGTAGATGAGCTCGCTGAAGTCGGCCGAAGTGATGAAGAACACGTCCTGGATGTTCTCGGCCAGCTGTCGAAACCGCTCCTCGCTGCGCCGCAGCCCGACCGCCGACCGTTCCCGTTCGTCCATCTCGACTTGCAGCTGTGCCGCATGCATCTGCACCTCTTGATAGAGGCTGCCGTTCTCATAGATGCGCCCGACCTGGGCACCCAGAATGCCGAGCACGCGTTCATCTTCGGCGTCGAATTCAGCCGCGCCAATCTTGTCCTGCAGGCAGAGCCAGCCATAGGTGTGACTCAAAGAGCTCACCGGCACCGCCAGATACGCACTGCCCCGGGGGTAGTCGGCAGGGAAGACCCGCGGCACCGGTTCATTGCCTGCCAATCGCGTGCGCCACGCGCTTCGTTGAGCATAGACCTGGCCGAGAGGCCCCGGGTCCGATTTCGACAGCAACGGCGCGCTCAAATCGTCCGGATTCTCGATTCCACTGCTCGTGAAGAACAGCGCGTTCGCGTCGCGCTTCTCGTGCACCGCGAGAACGGCATGCCTCGCCCCAAGGAGCTTTCTTGCCCCGTAGCATACGTTCTTCAGCAGCACCTGCGGGTCTCGTTCGGAGGCAAGCTGCAGATTCAGATCCGTCAGGGCCCTGAGACGTGAATAGGCACTATGAAGCTCCTCGGCCTTTTCGGCGAGCTTGTTCGTGATCAGCTGCAAGTGCTCGCGGTCGAATTCCTCCGGCACCCCGGGGGAGCCCGGCGCCGGGGTACCGCGCAGGACCTGCTCGACGGCATTCAAGATATCGGCCGGCTCGCACGGCTTGATGATGACGCGCGCCACCTGACAGGCTTCCGCCAGCTTCTGCGCCTCGCGCTCATGGAAGTGGGCGGTATAGAAGATCACGTCCGTACCCGCCAGCTCCCGGTCGGCGCGCAGCTGGCGCACGAATTCAAAGCCATCCATCGACGGCATGACGATGTCGGATATGACCAGCTGCGGCCGGATGGTCCGGGCCATCTCCAACGCCTCGCGTCCGTCGTTGGCCTCGAACAGCCGGTGCCCCTGATACTTGAGCAGCGTCACGACAAGCTGGCGATTCGCTGCATTGTCGTCGACCACCAGCACGGTGGCCGCCGCCGCCTGCACTTCCCGCAACATCAGACTCCGCTCCCTGCGCCGTTGGGGAGAAACGCCCGGACCTGTGACACGAAGGATTCCGGGTCGATCGGTTTGGAGATATAGCCGTCAAAGCCGGCGGCGAGCACCGCTTCGCGGTCGCCCATCATCGAGAACGCCGTCACTGCGATGACCGGAATCGGACGCCAGTCCGGCCGCAATTTCAAATGCTCGAGCACCTGAAAGCCGTTCAAGAAGGGCAGTTGCAAATCGCACAGGATGAGTCCGGGTGATCCGTCCAGGGCTCTTTGCACCCCATCGCGCCCGTTTTCCGCGGTAATCGTTCCGTATCCCGCGCAGTCCAGAAGATACTTGACCAATGCCATGCTCGGCGGGTCATCCTCCACGATCAGTATGCGCACCTTCATGCCAGCGACAGCTGCAGGGTGAACGTCGAGCCCCGTCCCAACTCGCTGCGGCACGTCAAGGTGCCGCCCAGCAGTTCGGCAAGCTTTCTGCTCAGGTGCAATCCCAGTCCGGTCCCGGTGCTGCGCGGATTCCCTTCCGCCTCGAGCCGCGAGAAGGGTTCGAAGAGCTTCGATTGCCCGGCGGCACTGATCCCCGGTCCGGTATCCTGCACACCGATGCACACCGAACTCGGTGAATCCGCCGGCGTTCTCGCGATGGAAACGGTGACCGTGCCGCGCTCGGTGAATTTGATGCCGTTGTCGATCAGATTGATCAGGATTTGACTGAGCACGCGCCGATCGGTGTTGAGGATCACCGCGGGACCCGAGTCTTCGATGATCAGCTCCAACCCCTTCTTCCGCGACAACGGCCGCAGCGTCGTCCCGAGCTCTTCGAGAATTTCGCGGCAATCCACCAGCTCGCGCTTCACATCGATCTTGTCGGCCTCGATCTTCGCCACATCGAGGAGATCATTGATCAGCGAGAGCAGATGCCTTGCGCTGCGTTGCACGGTGGTCAGCTGGCCGGTCTGATCGGCGTTGAGCGGTCCCGGGAGCCGCATCAGCAGCGTACCGGTGAAGCCGATGATCGCGTTCAAGGGGGTTCGGAGCTCATGGCTCATGCTGGCAAGGAAACGATCCTTCGCACGGCTCGCATCGGCGAGCTGTATATTCTTCTCGTGCAGCGCCTGCTCGAAGCGCTTTCGCTCGGTGATGTCGCGGATCGCGCTCGACACGAGCATGCCGTCCTCCGTCTCCAGAGGACTCAAACTGATTTCCACGGGGAATTCCGTTCCGTCCTTGCGCATGCCGTACAGCTCGTGCCCGATGCCCATCGGGCGCACGCGCGGATCCGCAAAAAAGCCGTCCCGGTGCGCCGGATGTTTGACGCGATAGCGTTCGGGCAGCAGCAATTCCATGTTGCCTCCAACCAACTCCTCGCGGCCGTAGCCGAACAGCTTCTGAGTCTGTGAATTGACCAATACGATCTCACCCCTGCGGTTGACGATCACGATGGCGTCGGGCGCCGCTTCGAGCAGCCCCCTGAATTTCTGGTCCGCGCGCTTGCGGTCGCTGATGTCGCGCACCGTGCTCATCACCAGGGTGGCCTCGTCCATGCGCAACGGACTCAGGCTGATTTCCAGTGGAAATTCCGTTTCGTCCTTGCGCACGCCGAACAATTCGAGACCCGCCCCCATGGCGCGCGGGCGCGGCTGCGCGAAGTATTTGGATCGGTGAGCGAGATGGGCATTGCGGAACCGCAGCGGCAGCAGCGCCTCCACTGCCTTGCCGCGCAATTCATCGGCCGGGTAGCCGAACAGGCGGCCGGCGTGCGTGTTCGCAAACACGATGTGGCCGGTCGCATTGATCATGACGATTCCGTCAGGCATCGATTCGAGCAGATCGCTGAATTTCGCCTCCACCAATCGCGCGTCCCTGATCACCCGAAGGTGCGTAACATCCTTGGCGGTCAACAGAATCAGCGCAGGCCCGTGCTGCGATTCGCGCACCACCTTCCCCGACACGTCGGCATACACCAGGGCGCCGTCGCTTCGCTTCAGCAGCGATTCGAAGCGATTCGACCCCTGCGCCAGCGTCTCCGCCAGCAGACGGCGTTTCACGGCCACACGCTCGGGTGGAACGAGAAGATCGATGATGGAGCCGCCGAGCGCCTCGATCTCGCTGTAGCCGAATATCTCCCGCGCGCCCCCGTTCCAGTACAGAACGTGGAAATCATCGCTCAGAACCAGCATGGCGTCCGGGCTTTCATTCTGCGCAAGCGTCTGGTAACGGAACTGTTCCTGGACGTTCATGGACTACGACCCCGCACGCGCGTCTCGCGCGTCCTACACATTCGACTCCCGCCTGCGCAGCTTCTCGACCAGGGTGGTGCGGCGCATCCGCAGCAGCCGCGCCGCATTCGCCACGATGCCGTCGCATTCATCGAGCGCCTCGCGAATCAGAGTCGACTCGATGCTCTGCAAGTGGCTCTTGAGATCCAACCCGCCCGGCGGAAAGGTGCTGCCGCCGCGCGAGCCCGCGGGATCCGGCGATTCGGGCATCGGTTCCTGCCGGTAGCGCTCCGGCAGGTCCGCGGCCTGCACGACCTGACGCGGGTACAGAATGGAGAGCCGTTCGAGAACGTTCGCCAGCTCGCGCACGTTTCCCGGCCATGAGTAACCCATCAGACAGTTCATCGCCGCAGCGCTGAAGCGCAAGCCCCCTTTGCGGCTGAATTGCGGCTTCTGCAAGGTCTCGATGAGCAGGGGCAGATCGATCATGCGCTGGCGCAGCGGCGGAATCTCCAGCGGAAACACGTTCAGCCGGTAGTACAGATCCTCTCGAAATTCTCCGTGGACGATCGCGCTCTCGAGGTCGCGATGCGTCGCCGCGATGATGCGAACATCGCAACGAAGGCTGCGATTGCTGCCCACGCGTTCAAAGGACCGCTCTTGCAGCACCCGCAACAACTTCACTTGCATCTGCAGCGACATGTCGCCGATTTCGTCCAGGAACAGCGTGCCGCCCTCGGCAAACTCGAAGCGGCCGACACGCGTGCTGAGAGCGCCCGTGAATGCGCCCTTTTCGTGTCCGAAAAGTTCGCTTTCCAGGAGATCCGCGGGAATGGCGCCGCAATTGACGGGAACGAACGAGCGGCCGCGTCTCGGCGAAAGCTCGTGAATGTGGCGTGCCACCATTTCCTTGCCCGTCCCCGACTCCCCGAGTATCAAGACATTGCTGGCGGTCGGCGCCACCTGTCCGATCATGTGCTTGATCGCACGCATCGGGGCTGACAATCCGTCGGGTTGGAACCGGCATTGCCCGGGTGCCGCAATTTCGGCTTCGAAGCCCCGCATTCCGACCGCATCCGCATCCGTCATTGGAAGTGATTCCCTTCGCTGTGGCGCGCAAGTGCGTGCAACTCGATGGGAGAAGTATAGGCTCGCACCGGCATGTCATCCGTGCGCACCTCACACTGATCGATGAGGGATGCGGAGATCGAATGAGAATTTCTGCGTATGCCGTTTCGGCGACCACTTATTCGCAGTGCGGCATTGCGCCGTGTAAGACTTTCCCTACGTGGACAGGCTCCTTACTCTCCGCGATGCGCGCCCGGTGCCTCATGCTCGTTCATCTGCCATCCGCCGCCAAGCGCGCGATACACCTGAACCAGATCGATCGCCATGGCGGCCGACGTCTCGGACAGCAGAATCTGATTCTCTTGCAGCGCGCGCCGCGCGTTGAGCACGTCGACGAAATTCGATACACCCCCTTCATAGCGTTGGCGCGACAAATCGAGTGCCTCCGCGTTCTCGGTTACGCTGGCCTCGAGCGACTTGCGCCGTTGTCCATCGGCCCCATACGCCGCAAGGGCATTCTCCACCTCGTGCAAGGCGCCCAGGACGGTTCGTTCGTAAGCGAGCGCCGCCTCTTGGGCGCGCAGGTTTTGCAGGCGCACGGTGACCCACCTGCCTCGCTGGAATACGGGCAACTGCAGCGTCGGACCGATCGAACCGAAACGACTCGCCCACTCGAGCAGCCGTCCCGCGGCATCGGATTGATAGCCGCCCGTGCCCGAAAGCGTCAGGCGTGGAAAGAGCTCGCCCACGGCCACGCCGATCTGGGCGGTCGCCACATGCAGATTCGCCTCCGCTTCGCGGATGTCGGGCCGGCGCCGGGCCATATCGGCCGGCAGACCCAACGGAGCCGGAGACGGCGCGGGCGGGATCGGAGCCGCCGTTGCGAGTTCGGCCCGCAGTGCGTCGGGATCTTGAGCCAGCAGCCGGCTCAGCTGATTGATATTTTGGGTAATCTGCAATTCGGCTGCCGGCAGCTCCGCACGCGACGAGGCCTCTTGCGCCAGTGCGTTGCTGACGTCGATGTACGTGATCAATCCGGCCGCGCGCCGCTGATGCGTCAATTCCAGCAATTCGCCGACGGTCGCGAGATTCTCTTGTGCAAGCCCGAGCCGCGACTGCGCAGCGCGCAGCGCCATGTAGCTTTGCGCGACCTCCGCGAGCAACGAGAGTTCCACTGCGTGCCGATCCTCGACCGAGACCTGGATGCCCGCGTCCGCCGCCTCGACTGAACGCCGCACGCGTCCAAACAGGTCGATCTCCCATGAGGCATCGGCGCTCAGCTGATATTGGCTGTAGGGGTTCGGAATGCTGACGTTCGCGCCGCCAGGCAGGCGCACGCTGCCGACCGATCTCAACAGCGACCCCGTCGGCGTCGTCTCGCTGATGCGCTGGCGGCTGTAGGCCGCCTCCATCGACAGGCTGGGGAGCAGACCCGATGCCGTGACATCCCGCTGCGCCCTCGCCTCCTCGATGCGAAGCACGGATGCGCGAAGATCCAGGTTCGATGCGACCGCGCGATCGATCAGCGATGACAACATGCGATCATTGAACCGGCCCCACCACTCAAGGTCCTGCGGATCGGCCGGCGTCCCCGACGGCACGGTCGCCGCCGCGGCGCGGGCGGACCAGTCTGCCGGCACCTTTGGGACGGGACGGTCAAAATTGGGCCCGACGGTGCAGCCGGCGAGCAGCATGGCCATGCCCGTCAACCAAGGAGCCGCGCGGCGGCGCTGCTGCGACAGGGTCATTGTCATTGCATCCGGTGGCTGAACATCCAACTCGCCGTCGTCAGGGTGACGAGGGCGATGAGGGCGAGCGGCCACAGATCGCCGACCAGCAGGCCGGCGCCGGCTCCCTCCAGATACACCCGCCGCGTGATGTCGATTGCGTATCGCAGGGGATTGATTGTGGTCAAATATTGCACTGCGACGGGCATGCTGCTGAGCGGAGTGGTCAATCCCGACAGCAATGAGAACGGCATGATGAGCAGCATGGAATAGAGCATGGCCTGCTGCATGGTGGCTGCGACGGCCGACAGCAGCAGTCCAATTCCGACCGCGGCCAGCAGAAACAGCAGCAGCCCGCCGGCGAGCGTCAAATACGATCCGGCAAAAGGAATACGAAACCACAGCTGCGCGACCAGCAGCACGCCGGCGGCCTGAATGACGCCGACCAGCATGGAGGGCAGCGCCTTGCCGGCCATGATCTCGAAGGGTCGAAACGGCGTGACCAATAGTTGGTCGAACGTACCTTGTTCGCGCTCCCGCGCCACCGACATCGCCGTGAGCATCATGGTCTGAATCAGCGTCAGCGTGCCGATCATTCCCGGAATCATGAACCATCGGGTCTCGAGATTGGGGTTGTACCACGCTCGCGCCATCAATTGGACCGGCGGCGGGCTGCGTCCGTGTTCGGCGCCCCACTCCTGGTTGAACCGATCGACCACGCTTCCGACGTATCCCATGGCGGTGCCGGCGGTGTTGGAATTGCGCCCGTCGGCAATGATCTGCAGGTCGGCGCCCCGACCGGACAGAAGCTCGCGCTCGAAGTCCTGACCGATCTGGACCACGAGCAGCGCGCGCCGCGCATCGATGAAGGCGGATATATCGCTCGCACGCCGAAGATCCGCCACCCGCTCGAATATGCCCGAGCCGTCGAGACCTGCGAGCAACTGCCGTGATGCCGCACTGTGGTCCTGATCGAGGGCCGCGTACGGCACGCGGTTGAGGTCGTAGGTCGCGGCATAGCCAAAGATCAACGCCTGCACGATCGGCGGGATGAGCAGGCTCAAGCGGCTGCGGCGATCCTTGAGCACGGCCAGCAACTCCTTGCGCGTCAGCGCCGCGATTCGCAGAATGGAGTCGAACACGGCCATCAGTCCAATCGCTTGCGCATCGCATGGCGGCTGCCGAACGCCAGCGCTGCGGCCATCGCGAGCAGCACCAGGCAATTCGGCACGATGACCGACCAGACGTTGCCGGCGAGAAACACGCTCTGCAGCAGCGCCACGTAATATCGCGCCGGCAATGCGTAGGTGACGAACCGCACCACCGGCGGCATGCTGCGCAGGTCGAACAAGAACCCCGACAGCATGAATGCGGGCATGAATGTGACGAGCATCGTCAGCTGGCTCGCCACCAGCTGGTTCTTGACCCAGGATGAGATCAGCAGTCCGATGCCGAGCGCGACCAACACGTACAACATCGACGCGCCGAGACAGGACCCACAGTGAACCGCGCAGCGGCACGTGAAACAGGAACCTTCGCCGACAGGACACACAGCGCAAATCCGATCAATCCCAGGATGAAATACGGCAGCGTCTTGCCCAGCAGGATCTCCTCGCTGCGCACCGGCGTCACCAGCAGCGCTTCGAGCGTGCCGCGCTCCCATTCCCGGGCCATGACCATCGCCGTGAGGAGCGCACCGATCAACGTCATCACGAGGACCACGAGTCCCGGCACCAGGAAATAGCCGCTGTCGTTGGCTTCGTTGAACCACAGCCGCTCGACGACGTTCACCGCGGCGGCGGCGCCGCCCCGTCCTTGAGCACCCTGCCGCGCACCCCAGACCCCGACAACCCCCTGAACATAGGCCTCGATGATTCGCGCCCGGTTGGCATCGCCGCCGTGCACGATCAACTGCACCGCTCCATCCCGGGCGCCGATGCGGCGCGCGAAGTCGGCGGGTATGCGCACGATGCCGTCCACGCCATGCTCGAGCAGCAGCTGCTGGGCGGATTGCATCGAGCGGGTCATTTGCGGATGGAAATACGGGGACAACTCGAAGCCGGCGGCCAACTCCATCGCCTCGGGCCCGGGCATCTCGACGACGACGGCGATCGGCACATTCTTGACGTCGAGCGACAGCCCGTAGCCGAACAGCAATATGAGGATGAGAGGCAATATCACGCCGATCGCGATGCTCGACGGGTCGCGTACGATCTGATGGGTCTCCTTCACGACGAGCGCCCGCACCCGCCTGTATTTCGACCGCCAGGCGTTGGAACCGCTGTTCATGGCGCCGCAGTCCGTGCGCTGATCCCTGCGAACCGCGCCATCACGCGGCAGCCTCAGTCCGGCGCGCCCGCTCGACGATGGCGATGAATGCCTCCTCCATACCGGGAACGTCCGAACTCCCGCTGCGGGCCTCGCGGCGAACCTCCGCCGGCGAACCCTGCGCCAATACCTGCCCGGCGTCCATGATGGCGATGCGATCGCAGTATTCGGCCTCCGGCATGAAATGAGTCGTGACGATGATGGTCACCCCCTGCTCCGCGAGCGTGGTGATGCGGCGCCAAAATGCGCGCCGCGCCAACGGATCGGCGCCGCTCGTCGGCTCGTCGAGAAAGAGAATTTCCGGCTCGTGCAGCAGCGCCGCGGCCATGGCGAGGCGCTGCTTATAGCCGCCCGGAAGCTGTGCGCTCGTGGCGGCGGCATGTGCGCCAAGATCGAATTGCTCGAGGGCCCATGCGATGCGTTCATGCTTGCGCTCGCGCCGCAATCCATATGCGCTCGCAAAGAACTCCAGGTTCTCCGTCACGCTCAACGGACCATACAGGGAGAACTTCTGCGCCACGTATCCGAAGCGCTCGCGCGCCGCGGCGGGCGCGTCGCGCACGTTCATCCCCGCCACGTGCAGCTCTCCTCCGGTCGGTGCGAGCAGCCCGCACAACATCCGGAATGTGGTCGTCTTGCCGGCCCCGTTGGGTCCGAGCAACCCGAAGATCTCGCCGCAGCGAACCTCGAAACTGATGCCGTCGACGGCGAGGAAGCGGCCGAATCGTTTCGTCAGCTGCCGCACCTGCACCGCTTGAGCATCGGCCGGCGCCGCGACCGGACGCGCAATGGCAATCGCCTTGGCCCCCTCGCGATCAGCATTTCCCCGCAACAGCATCATGAAGCCGTCCTCGAAACGCGCGGGCACCGGATCCACGGCGAGTCCTTGCAGGATGTCCCCGCCGACGGAAACCCGGCTGCCGGAAGGGTCGCCGCGGACGAAGCGCACACGCCCACCGTCGGGGACCGCATCGATGATGTCGGCGCGATCAAGCAGAGCCGCCTGAAGAGTGCGCGCCGACCGGCCCGCCGCCGGAGTCGCCACGAAGCTGCGCCCATCGGCACGGGCAGCCAGCACCGACGGAGGACCCTGTGAAAGCACCCTGCCCAAGTGCAGCAGAATGACGCGGCTGCAGCGCTCGGCTTCATCGAGATACGCGGTGCTCAGCAACACTGTCAGACCCTGCTCGGTGACCAGCCGGTGCACGATGTCCCACAGTTCGCGCCGCGACAGAGGATCCACGCCCACGGTCGGCTCATCGAGCAGCAGCAGATCCGGCGAGCGCACGAGAGTGCAGGCAAGCCCGAGTTTCTGCTTCATGCCTCCCGACAATTGACCCGCAAGCCTCGATCGAAATGGCGCCAGAGCGGTCATTTCCATGAGCTGCGGGTAGCGCTGCTCGCGCTGCGCCGCAGTGACCCCGTGCAGGTCCGCGTACAGATCCAGGTTCTCCGCCACAGAGAGATCTTCGTACAGGCCGAAGCGCTGCGGCATGTAGCTGATGCGGTCCTGGACCCGCTGAGGGTGGTTCGACACATCGACGCCGAGCACCGTCAGTTCGCCCCCGTCGGGGCGCATCAACCCGGCAGCCAGCCGCAGGAGCGTGGTCTTGCCGGCGCCATCGGGCCCGACCAGTGCCGTGAGTTCTCCATGGCGGGCCTCGAGCGAAACGCCGTCGAGCGCGCAGATGGGCGATTCCGACCCGCGCTTGAAGCTCTTTCTCACCTCATGCGCCAGCAGCGCCGGAGGCCCATCGGCGCGGCTCAAGGCTCACCCCGCGGGGATTTTGCAGCCGCGGGCGGCACCGCATCTCGCTGAAGCGCCACATGCACCGTCGCCGGCATTCCCAAACGCAGCGAATCCGCGGGATCCTTCACGAAAACGCGAATTTGATACACCAAACTCGAGCGCAGCTCGGTCGTCTCGACCGCCTTCGGCGTGAACTCCGCCACCGGGGATATGAAGCCGATCCAGCCCGCATAGCGCCGTCCCGGAAAGCTGTCGACCGTCACCTCGGCGTGCAGGCCTTCATGCACGGATCCTAAGTCCGATTCCGCCACGTAGGCCCGCACCCATTTCGGATCGGTGATGGCCAGCGTAAAGGCGGACTTTTGCGGCGATGCCATTTCACCCGGCTCGACAACCCGCGAGCGCACCACGGCATCGAGCGGCGCAAGCAGCTCGGCGTCCTTGAGTTGTTGGCGCAGAAACGCCAGTTGGGCCTGATCGGCGCGCAACTGGGCTTCCGCCTGCGCGATGTCCTCCTTGCGCGGACCGGCCGATTCGAGCGTAAGGGCCTGCCGGTTCACGGCGAGCCGGGCGTCCGCGGTATCGAGCGCGGCTTTGGCTGCGTCGAGGTCCTGTCGGCTCACGGCGCGTCCCGAAGAGCTGTCCATGAGCGAGCGAAGCCGATCGAACTGGGCGCGGGCATTCGCGGCATCGGCAGCGGCCGCCTCGACGTTGGCGCGCGCCTGCGAGATCTCCTCGGGTCGGTTGCCATGATGCAGCCGCGCCACCGCCTGCTGCTGCGCGGCTGCGTCGGCGTCGGCTTTCGCCACCTGCGGCGCCAACCGGCTGGTATCGAGCCGGGCAAGCACCTGTCCGCGCGTGACGCGGTCTCCTTCCTGCACCAGGACCTCGGCAACGCGCTCGCTGCCGTTGAACGGCAGCTCCACCTGGCGAAGATCCACGTTGCCGTACAGGCTAAGTTCCGTGCGCACACCCGTCCGCCCGAACCCCCACCACAGCGCCGCTGCGGCAACCATGACGGCCACCAACGATACGGCGATTCGCGCTGACTTCGGCATATGCAAGGGTACCCTGATGTTCACTGCAGTAAAGAGCAGCCGGCAAACGCCGTCAAGGCGAGGCAAATTAGGTAGACTTGGTGGGTTGGGTCTGATTGGGACCGCTCGCCCCTCAAACGCGTCGTGAGCATGCAAGGAGAATCAAGATGACAGGCAAAGCTGGCGTGTGGATCGATCATCGACGGGCCGTGGTGGTTTCCCTGACGTCCGGTGGAGAGCACATCGCCAACATCGCCTCGAATGTCGAAAAGCACCCGGAGCGCGGCGGCGATTCGCCTCTCAAGGGCAAGTACGAGGCGCGACAGGTGCCCCGTGACGACAGTCGTCAACGGGCGCTGACGGGCGAACTTAACCATTACTATGACGCCGTGATTGCGGCGGTGCGCGGTTTCCAGCAGGTGCTGCTGTTCGGCCCCGGCGAAGCCAAGGGCGAATTGCACAAGCGTCTGGAGAAGATGAAGATGGGGGCCCTCGTGATCGGCGTCGAAACGGAGGACAAGATGACGGAACCGCAGATCGTTGCGAAGGTACGCGCTCATTTCGGGATTCCATCCCGCAGCTAGATCGCCAGGCATGGGTCGAAGAGGCAATCCCTGGCGTGACGTGCTGGCAGCGATATCGCTGAAGCTCGTCCTGCTCGCGGTGCTTTACCTGTTGTTCTTCACCCCCCCACACCGGCCAGCGTCGGATGCCCCGGCGACCGCCCGGGCGGTCGCCGGCGCGAACGCCGCGGCGAGCCCGTGATGAATGCCACGCATTTGCTCGACCTCTCGCGGCTGCAGTTCGCGGCGACGGCGATGTATCACTTCCTGTTCGTGCCGCTGACCCTGGGGCTGTCGATCCTCATCGCCATCATGGAAAGCGTCTTCGTCATGACGGGGCGTTCGATCTGGCGGGACATGACCCGATTCTGGGGCATTTTGTTCGGAATCAATTTCGCCATGGGTGTCGCGACGGGCATCACCATGGAATTCCAATTCGGCACCAATTGGGCGTATTACTCTCATTATGTGGGCGACATTTTCGGCGTGCCGCTCGCCATCGAAGGATTGATGGCCTTTTTTCTGGAGGCGACCTTCATCGGGCTGTTCTTCTTCGGATGGGACCGGTTGAGCCGCCGGCAGCATCTGATCGTCACCTGGCTCGTGGCCATCGGCAGCAACCTTTCCGCCCTGTGGATTCTCATCGCCAATGCCTGGATGCAAAACCCCACGGGCGCACATTTCAATCCCGACACCATGCGGATGGAACTCGACTCGATCCGCGATGTGATCTTCAACCCGGTCGCGCAGTCGAAGTTCGTGCACACGGTGAGCGCGGGATATGTCACGGGAGCGGTCTTCGTGCTCGCCGTCAGCGCGTGGTATCTGCTCAAGGGACGGCACGTCGAATTTGCCAAGCGTTCGGCGACCGTCGCCTTGAGCTTTGGGTTGGCCGCATCCTTGTCCGTCGTCGTTCTGGGCGATGAGAGCGGCTACACCCTGACGGAGCACCAAAAGATGAAGATTGCCGCCATGGAGAGCCTGTGGCACACGGAACCCGCTCCCGCGCCCTTCACGCTCTTTGGTCTTCCCGACTCGACAACCCACGAGACGCACGCGCAGGTTCGAATCCCGTGGATGCTGGGGCTGATCGCCACGCGCTCGTTCGATACCGAAGTTCCCGGAATATATGAACTGGTCGCGAAGGCAAAGCAGCAAATCATCGACGGCATCCCGGCGTATGCGGCTCTGCGTGCGCTGCGCCGCAATCCCGCCGACGATGCAGCCCGCAGAACGTTGACGGCGCACGCAAGCGACCTGGGCTATGCGCTGTTGCTGCGAAGATATGTGGAAGATCCCGCGGCAGCGAGTCCGGCGCAAATCGAACAGGCGGCGTGGGACACCGTTCCGGCCGTCAGCTCGATGTTCTGGTCGTTTCGCCTGATGGTCGGGCTGGGCTTTTTCTTCATCGCTCTCTTTGCCTTCGGATTCGCGCTGGCGGCCAAACGCCGGATCGAAGACAGCCGCGCGTTCCTGCGCATTGCTCTGTGGACGCTTCCTCTGCCGTGGATCGCCGCGGAGCTGGGCTGGTTCGTCGCCGAGCACGGCCGGCAACCCTGGGCCATCGAAGGTGTCCTGCCGACGTTTCTGGCCGTCTCCCCCATTCCGGCGGCGAGCGTCGCACTCAGTCTCACCGGTTTCGTCGCGTTCTACAGCGTTCTGGCGGTGATCGACGTGTTCCTGCTGACGAAATACATCAAGCTCGGCCCCGACGCAGGCGGCGCCAATGCCGGGGAGGACTCGTGCTCGACTTCGAGACCTTGAAGTTGATCTGGTGGCTGCTGCTCGGCGTGCTGCTGATGGGCTTTGCGATCATGGACGGATTTGACTTGGGCGTGGGTATGCTGTTGCCGTTCGTTGCGCGAAGCGACACGGAAAGACGCGTCGTCATCAACACGGTGGGTCCCGTCTGGGAGGGCAACCAGGTATGGCTGATCCTCGGCGGGGGGGCCATATTCGCCGCATGGCCCTCGCTGTATGCGGCCAGTTTTTCGGGCTTCTACCTGGCGATGATGCTGGTGCTTGCGGCCCTGATCCTGCGGCCGGTCGGCTTCAAGTTCCGAAGCAAGATGCCGGGCGCCCGCTGGCGCGCAGCTTGGGATTGGGCGCTCTTCGCCGGCGGCGCGGTGCCTACCCTCGTGTTCGGCGTGGCCATGGGCAACCTGCTCAAGGGCGTGCCGTTCAGTTTCGATGCCGAGCTTCGCGCAAGCTACGGGTTCGGCCTGTTCGATCTCTTGAATCCGTTTGCGCTCTTCTGCGGACTCGTCAGCACGGCGATGCTGTGCACGCATGGAGCCGTGTATCTGGCGATGAAGACTGACGGCGCCATCGCAGCACGTGCGCGCGTGATCACGCGCCATGCCGGCGTGGCGTGGACGCTCCTTTTCGCACTGGCGGGCCTGTGGCTGTGGAGAAGCGGTTACGGCCTCGCCATTACGAGCGGTGCGCTGCCCCAGGCGGAGCCCAATCCGCTCGCGAAGACCGCCGTCTTGCACGGCGGCGCATGGCTTGCCAACTATGGCCGGTGGCCGATCACCCTGTTGGCGCCCGCGATCGGCCTCTGCGCGCCCCTGACCGTGGCCGCTCTCGCCGGCTTTCGCCGGCGGCTGCTCGTGTTCGTCATCAGCGCCCTCGGAATTGCCGGCGTGATCGGCACGATGGGCGTCAGCCTGTTTCCCTTCTTGCTGCCCTCCTCGTCCTTTCCGGGCAGCAGCCTCACGGTTTGGGACGCCTCGAGCAGCCGGCGCACGCTTGAGATCATGCTGATCGCCACGCTGATGTTTCTGCCGGTCGTGATCGCCTACACGGGCTGGGTCTACCACGTGTTGCGGGGCCCGGTCACGAGCGCCTATGTCGATGCCAACCGCGACACGAGTTATTGAGTAGCACATGTGGTACTTCAGCTGGATACTGGGTCTTGGCCTCGCCTGCGCCTTCGCCATCCTGAATGCGATGTGGTTCGAGCTGGATGCGGACAAGGACGCCGGCAAACGCTCCTCCGACGTTCGAAACCTCCCCTGACACGGCTGTCCCGCACCCTCCCGAGCACGCAACGATCCCTCGGTCATCCTGCGGTCACCACTGCGCGCCCGCGTTTTGCTATAATTTCGCTCTGTTCGCTACCGCACTAACGCAAAGGGAATTTGGAATGGCGCTAGCTGTGGATCCGCGCGAAAATCAGCTGCTCGCGGCGCTCCCCGACGAGGATCTCGCGCGCTGGGTGCCGCACTTGGAGCTCGTGGACATGCAGCTCGGCAAGGTGCTGTATGAACCGGGCGCTACATTGCTCCACGTGTATTTTCCCACCTCGGCCATCGTGTCGCTTCTCTATGTGATGGAGGATGGGGCATCCGCCGAAATTGCGGTCGTCGGACGTGAGGGAATCGTCGGCATATCGCGGTTCATGGGAGGCGAATCGACGCCGAGCCGCGCCGTGGTGCAAAGCGCCGGCAAGGGATTTCGCCTGAAGGCGAGCGTGATGCTCGAAGAATTCAACCGCGCAAGCAGCGTGATGCATCTGTTCCTGCGCTATACCCAGGCGCTCATCACCCAGATGGCCCAGACCGCCGTGTGCAACCGCCATCACACGCTCGATCAACAGCTGTGCCGCTGGCTGCTGCTGAGCCTCGACCGGCTGCCCTCGAACGAGCTCGTGATGACCCAGGAGCTGATCGCCAACATGCTCGGCGTCCGGCGGGAGGGAGTCACCGCCGCCGCGGGCCGCCTGCATAAGGCGGGATTGATCGATTATCAGCGGGGCCGCATCACCGTTCTCGACCGGGCTCAGCTCGAGCTGCGGACCTGCGAGTGCTACGCGGTGGTCAAGAAGGAATACGACCGGTTGCTGCCGCCGAGGGCGGCTTGATGCGGCGCTCCACGTTGCGAGGCGTCACCGCCGGCGGCAGGCGTGCTGCATCGCAGTGCTTGCGGGGAAGGCACCAAAACAAGATTCAAGGGCGCCTGGCGCCGGCTCGAGCCCCCGCCTCTTCCTGGGCGATCGCCTGGGCGAGTGTGATGGACTCTGCGCTGCCCCCCCGCATGTCGCGGATGGAATCGGTCTCCAGGTCAATTGCGTAGGAGACGATGCCGAGTAACGTGGCTTTGGTCTCGCCGAACAACAGCCCCTCGCTCGTGTAGGGATCGGTCTGTAATTCGCCCCTCCCATCGATCTCGGCCACCCGCCTCGCGATCAAGCAGGACTCGATCGGCCCGCAGCCGTTCCTTGCCAGGATGAGAATCATCCCCGGCTTCATCTCGCGCATGAGCGGATATTCCAGCACAACCAGCACGTTTTCACTCGGATCCTGCTCCGTCGACAGGACCCCGCCCACCAACAGAAGCTGGCCGCGGCCCGCCGCCACCAGTGCCTTCGCGTCGTCGATCGCCGCGAGCGCGGTATGCGTCTGTTCGGGACGAATTTCCGCCCGGGCGATGCACGCCGTGTGAATTGCCGCCAAAGTGCACAGTGCCGTTATGCCGAATCTCATGATCGCTCCTCCTGCGAGGGTCATTGGAGCCCTCAAGGCTGCGTGGATTCCGTGTCGCGGGTTCCAAAAATGCGCTTTGTCACGGCAATAATGCCGCGCGTTTCCCGGTCTTAGGACATGTGTAAGATCGGGCGGCCGTTTTGGGCGTCCTTATGACTAAAGAACATCTCGGGGATCATTCATGAAACTACTCGTACGCTGGCTGATCGAATGGCCGAAGGGCGTTGCCCATCACCTAACCTGGCTCGCTCCCTTGTTTGCGCGCATCACCGTGGGATGGGTGTTCCTATGGAGCGGATGGGGCAAGCTGCAGGGGCTGCCGCAGGTGACCGAAAACTTCGCCAGTTGGGGCATTCCGATGCCCCAGGTGCTCGCTCCCTTCGTATCGGGAGTGGAATTCTTCGGCGGAGCATTCCTGCTGGCGGGGCTCCTGACCCGTATTTCGGCCGGAGCGCTCGGCATCACGATGATCGTCGCCATTCGGTCCGCAAAATGGGCCGACGTCGACTCGCTCGAGACGCTGCTCGGTTTCGATGAGTTCGAATACCTGGCGTTGTTCCTCTGGCTGGCGATTGCGGGAGCCGGGGTGCTGTCGCTCGATCATCTGCTGGAACGATGGTACCGCGGCACAAGCCCCGCAAAATCGAGTTGACGAAGAATCATCGAGCGCACCAGGCCCGCACGTGCTCCGCGCGCAGGAACTGTTCGGCATCCGCCCCGCTCAGCAATGCGAGTTTGGCCAGCAGCCCGGCCTCGCTGCAGGTCGCGGCATGCACGGTGACCGATCGCGGCGCATTCGCCACGGGCCAGCCGGTGACCGGGTCGAGCACATGACCATAGCGCAGCCCGCCGCTCATCACGTGGCGGTGCGCGTCGCCGCTGGTGGCGAGCGCGCCGCCCGTCAATTCCAACAATCCGGCGGCGGTCCCCAGGTGTTCTACGTCCTCGATCGCGACGCGCCAGCCGCTGCCGTCCTGCCGCGGTCCGGATACGCGAAGGTCGCCTCCGAAGTTAATCAGCACGGGCGCCGGCGTGCGGGCTTGCGCGAGCGTCAACGCGCGGTCCACGGCGTATTCCTTGCCGATCCCGCCGAAATCGATCTCCATGCCCGCTGCCAGCTTGAGTACCGGGCGGTTCCACCTCACGCGGTGCCACCCGACGAAGGCCAGTGCCTCTTCGACCTGCGCCGCCGTGGGAACGGCGGCGGAGCGGTCGAACTTCCACGCCCGGCGCAGTGCGCCGGAGGTGATGTCGAAGCGGTGCGCGCTCAATTCGTAGCATGACACCGCATAGTCGATCAGATCCGCCGTCTCCGAATCGACCTCCACGGGGCGTCCCGCGCTTTCATTGATGCCGGTAACGATACTCGGGCGGTAACGCGAAAATTTCGCCTCGATGCGCTGCGCCTCGTCCCTGACGACTTCGCCCACGATGCGCCCAAGCTCGGGATCCGCGGTATCGACGAGCACAAGGCACGGACTCGCCATGGCCGTGAATGCGGTCGTGATGTCGTGCCGAGCCTGCGCGTCGGACATGCGATGATTGCCTAAGCGCGGCCCCGGACCTCAAAATGCATAGCTGTAGCCCAACAACACCGTGATCGCCTGCAGATCCGGAAACAGGTTCTGCTGCCGCAACTGCCCGATCGCATACGCCGGCGAACCGTCGCCATGTTGATCGTAGTACTCGACTCGCACGTTGAACTCCGAACCCTCGTTGAGCGGCATTCCAAACTTGAGACCGTAGGTGAACGCATGAAACTTCGCCAGGCGCGTATCGGCCGAAGCATACTGCGGCATCGGTTCGCCGGCCATCATGTAGTAGCGAAAGAAATCCGCCGCCCCCTGCTCATAGAAGCGCACGTGCGGCTCGAGATAATAGTCCGGTCCCATCTGATAGCGATAGCGGAGGTCGGCCGTGCCTGACTTGATGCCCCAGTCATCCTTGTAGCCACGCAGCGCCAGACCGATCACATCGCTCGTCAGATGGATCTTGTTCTCCAGGAATACGCTTTGCTTGCGCCGAACGTCGGGACGGCTCTCGTAGAGCTGTGCAGTGGGTTGGCCGCTCACCGGATCGACCACCGAGATGATCTTATAGGGATCGTTTTGATAACCATGGGCATCCGCGTACGAATAGCTCAAGGTCGCGAGCCAGCGGCGGCTCATGACTTGGGTGATTCCCACGACGGCGTCCACTTCACGCCGGGTTGCGTCCGGACCTTTCCAGGTGCCGCTCATCGCGGTGAGCGGGGTGGGCGTTCCGCCGATGGGGAACGACAGGTCCGACTCGTAATTAAGACCCCCGTTGAGCGTCGTGTTGTGCGCGTTGAAATCCTTGGAAATGCCCAGGTTGGCACTTTCGGATCGATAATCGTGTTCCTTCGAATACGCCAAGCCCCCGTCGAGCCTCAGCGTTCCCGTCAGCGACTGTTCCCAACCGACATGGCCTGCCACCCGATCGTCGTGGAAGGCGCGATCGAGCGGCAGAGTATTGGGCGGCACGATCGTGCTGGCAGCGAGAGTCTGAGTCTTCGCACCGGTGGGCGGCGGGACGAGCACCACCGTGGAGCCGCCCGAGGCGGTGGTGACCGTCACGGGCGTGCCGAGCGGCACGACCTTGTAGGGACGCACATAAGTCTGCGGCAGGGTCGAAGGAACCGCGCCCAAGGGCGTCGCGCCGGTCAGCGCATCGGCCGCGAGACCGAGCAACAAAGTGCCGTCTTCGGTGACCTTTTGAGATACGTTCAGGACAGGTTCGATCGCCTGCACGCGACCGACTTCATGATAGAAGAGCACGCCTGAATCGATGTTGGTGGCCGGAGCGTCGGGGGGCGCTTCCTGAGCCCGACCCGTGCCGCTGCTCAGCAGGCCCGCCGCGGCCAGACTCAGCGCGCGCCGCAGACTCGGTGTGCCGCCCGCGGCGGCCGGCTTCAATTGCATCCGCAACCGCCGCCTGCAAAGCTGCGGCCGCCGCTGGATGCTTCCTTGCTGAAGTAGATGTGATCGTCCATGGCCGTCTGCAGCGGATAGGGATCCAGCTGCATGGCCCGCTCGGCAAGCAAATCGTGCTCCCAGGGTTTGGCGCCCAAAGATGCGCAGCCGCCGTCGGCCAGCACGAGTACTGCCAGGAGCAGCCGCAAATCAGGGCCTTTCGCCGAGCAACGCCTGAACGTGTTCTTCATAGAGGTCTTTCCTTTTTGCCGAGAATCCTTCGTGCTGGAAACGAACGTGACCGTCCCGGTCGATGAGAACCGCGCTCGGCATGCCCGCCACCTTGTAGGCGGTTGCAATCTCGCCGCGCGGATCGTAGACGATGGGGAAATTGGCCGGCGTTTCGCTCAAAAAGTGCTCCGCCCGGGTGCGGTCCTGGTCCACGTTGACGCCGATGACGACGAAGTTGCGCGCGCCGTACCGGCGCACGAGATCCGACAGCCATGGAAATGATTGACGGCATGGCGCGCACCACGAGGCCCAGAAATCCAGGTACACCAATTTGCCGCGATACGCGCTGAGATCGAGACCCGCGGCACGTGCAGGACCCGAGTTCAGCGCCATCGACAGCATCATCGCCAGCGCCGCCCATCCGAAATGCCACCGTGTCCAAAGGCCGCCGCCGCGCGAATTGGTGCTCAACATGCGAATTCCTTCTGTCCGTATCGGCGCGTACTTTGCAGTACAAAGTTCACATTGGCAACACCCGCCGCCGATTGAATGAGAGCGGCCGCATTCGAGTTGGTTCCCATTCCGCCGACACTTTGCATTGCAAAGGTCGAATCGCAGCCTGCGTTTTGCATGCATCCGGAGGCCTCCACGCCGGGGAGCCTGCGCGAAGAATATTGCGGCAATGCAGCAGTGCCGCCCATTGGGCCGTCATGAAAAGGAGCGTCGAGCGAAATCCACCGGAAATTTGGGCTACATTGGCGGTTGGATCGTGCAAATGCGGCGCGTACAGGCTATACCCTATTGTCTAGACCTCCGCCCCGACCGTACAAGACATAGCATGAGGTCAACACTTTGATCGGGTCCCGACGCCTGCGCCTGATTTGCCTGGTCGCCCTCGTGGCGCCGGTGTTGGCGTTGCGCGCGCTCATTCCAGCAGGGTTCATGGCCGCCTCGGTGGACGGTGCGTGGCAGATCGTCTTGTGCCAGCCCGAACTCATGGCGGGCGCCCACCATCATCACCACGGCCAGGACTCCGGCTCCACCGTCGTCGATCCCACGTGTCCTTATGCGCAGAGCGCCGGTCCCGCCTTGATGCCGACGCTGCCCGCGTTGCCGGCGCCGGCGGCTTTGCATCGCGCTGAGCAGGTGCTCGCGATCACACAAACACGGCTCAGCTTCGGTCCCCCTCGCCAGCAATCCCCCCGCGGTCCACCCGCCCTCGTTTAGTCCCCGATTCGAAGCACACAGACAAGCCGGGGCGAGGCCTCGATTGTCCGTCGTGATCTCATGGGTTGATTGCTTTCGAGGTCCAGATGAAGAGTTTCCCGGCCACCGGCGCGGCGTTTGCGCTCGGTGCGGTTCTCGCCCCCGCATTCTCCTGGGCTTGCGCATGCGGCTGCGACGTGTTCGACGTCGGCACCGCCACCATGCTCGCATCCCAGCCGGGCGGTGTGATCTTTCTCGAAGATGATTATCAGAATCAGGACCAGAATTGGGTGGGCTCACATGCTGCACCGGCCGATGCGAATTCCGACAAGGAGATTGAAACGCATTTCGGCGGTGTGGGCTTCGACTATCAGTTCAACGGGGCTTGGGGGATGACGATGAAGGTGCCGTACTGGAAGCGGTTGTTCCGCACCGACACGGGCACTCCGGGCGCCCCCGACATCATGGATTTTCGGCATAGCGGGATCGGCGACGTGCGCATCAGCGGGCGCTATACGGGATTCTCGCCGGACCTCACGACCGGAATTACGGTGGGACTGAAGCTTGCCACCGGCGGCTGGACGTACCCGAACTTCGACCGGGACACATCCCTCGGCACCGGCACCACGGACTTGCTGCTGGGCGCCTATCATCTGGGCATGCTGAGTGAACGCGCACACCTCAATTGGTTCGCCGAGGCCCTGTACGACCGTGCCTTCAACACGCGCAACGGCTACCGGCCGGGCAACGAAACGGTGGTCGCCGCCGGCATCGTGTACAACGGCCTGCAACTCGGGCAGCGAGGCTCGCTCGCAACGCTGCTGCAGGTCAGCGCCTCGGATCGGCTGCGCGACAGCGGGGTCAATTCGGATTCGATGAACAGCGGCTATAAGCGCGTGCTGCTGTCGCCGGGTGTCGAGGCCGGCATCGGGCATTGGAAATATTACGCCGACGCAGAGTTTCGGATCTATCATTACGCCAACGCCGCTCCCTCCCTGGCCGCGGAAGGCACCCGGGGACAGCTGGTGGCGCCGGTTCTGCTCAAGATCATGGTGAGTTACCACTGGTGATGCGGATCATTTCGACCGCCATCCTGGCGCTGGCCAGCCTCGTCAGCGCGGCTGCACAACCCTCGCTCGACGTCGTGGTGAGCGGCGCCTGGATTCGTTGGCTGCCGGCCGATTTGCCCGCGGCGGGCTATTTGATCCTCACCAATAGGGGGCCGGTGGCGGAAATGCTGGTCGGGGCCAGCAGCCCCGATTACAAGGAAATCAGCCTGCATCGAATCAGAACGGTCGAAGGAATGAGCGGCATGACTCCCGTCGATTCGGTGATGGTCGCGGCGGGAAGTTCCGTCGACTTTGCCGCACAGGGTTACCACATGATGCTGATGCACAGCCGCCGCACTCTTCATTCCGGCGACCGGGTGCCGATAACCCTTCGCTTCTCGACCGGTCAGTCGGTGACCGCATCATTTGAAGTGCGCGCGGGCACTGCAACCCGCCCCTGAAGCCCTATACTGCGGGTCATGAGTTCGATCATCCAGTTGCCGGCGGTGCTGCAGCGTCGCCTCGACGGTACGG
This sequence comes from uncultured Gammaproteobacteria bacterium, assembly GCA_963727045.1. GTDB lineage: Bacteria > Pseudomonadota > Gammaproteobacteria > Steroidobacterales > Steroidobacteraceae > Bog-1198. Next base: position 1,217,246 of record CAVSES010000001.1, read on the forward strand.
TCAACGCCTTATTGAACCTTCAGCAGAGCCGCTCGATCGACTTCAGCCGGCCGCTCAGGGAGGAAGCATTGGTCGGGCCTGATTCCGTTTCCTGGCGCATTTTCAAGAATCCGGTTGCACTGTTCGTCGGCGGCGTCGCCGCCGTCATCCTCGAATTGGCGGAGCCGGCCGTGCGCGCGGGGGTGTGGGAACATTCGTCTTTTCGCAAGGATCCGGTCGGCCGCCTGCGGCGTACCGGTTTGGCGGCGATGGTGACCGTCTATGGCGCCCGCAGCGTCGCGGAGCCGATGATTGCGGGTGTCGTACGACGGCATGCCGCCGTCGACGGAGAAACGCCCGCGGGTGTGCCGTACTCGGCGAACGATCCGCGGCTGCTGCGGTGGGTGCACGCCACCGCGATGCACAGCTTCGCCGCAGCCTATGACCGCTACGTCGCCGCGCTGACTGCGGCACAATTCGACGCCCTGTATCGCGAAGGCGCGCCCGCCTCGCGTCTTTACGGCGCGACCGACGCCCCCCAGTCCATCGCTGCGATGCACGACTTGTTCGAATCCATGCGGGGTAGGTTGGATGCCTCCCCCATCGTCTTCGAGTTTCTCCAAATCATGCGCGAGTCCGCCGCGCTTCCGCGTCCGCTCAAGTGGCTGCAGCCCATACTGGTGCGCGCCGCGGTGGACATCGTGCCCGATTGGGTGCGTGAGCGGCTCGGCATCTCACAACGCGATGGTCTGCGTCCTCGCGAAAGGTGGCTGGTGCGATTGGCCGGGGATTTTTCCAATCGCATCATTGCGATCCAGAGCCCCGCGATCCAAGCCTGCGTGCGGCTCGGTCTGCCGGTCACCCACCTTTACACGTGAACGGCCGCTGTCGGGCGCTACTTCGACACGTTCTTCGCCACTGCGGGTGAGCTTGCCGCGTTCATGACCAGCCTTCCCTTCATGATGGCGAAGTGGCCCGGCGCCGAACAGAAATAGCTGTAGCTCGATCCGCTGTCGAGTTGCGCCGTCGAGAACCGCACCATGCTGCTCTCGCCGCCGCCGATGATCTTCGTGGCGGCGACAATCCGCGGATCGCCCGGCTTCTGGTAGTTGTTCGCGAGACCTGCGCTCATTCCCGCATTGGCGACGGCCGCCACGTCGGCCGTCTTCGTGAGAACCCAGTCGTGTCCCATTGCGCTTACCGGCAGCTTGCCCGTGTTGTGCAGGGTCACCTCCACCTCGGAGCACTGCGATTCGACCTGCAGGGTCTGCTGTTCGAAGCGCATGGAGTCCGTCGCATTGATGTTGAGCTGACACACTTCGGCCAGGCTCACGCGAGAGATTAGAAACAAGGCGGTGATGCAGAGCCATTTCATATTGATCCCCTTCTCATAGTGCAAACCAAAAGAACCCGAACAGCGTGTTGTTGTCGGAAGCGGAACGGCCGAATCCATCGTAGTTCGCGCCCGCCCCGTTGAATCGCTGATACGCGGTGTATTGCAATCCGAGACGCAGGTTCAGCCATGGCCGTGCAAAAGAGTCGAGTTTGCCGAACGGTACGTACTCGAGCTGCACGATGTAGCCGCGGCTGTCGGGGGATCCCGAGAGGCTGCCGTCGCCGGGGTCCGGAGCATAGAGGCCCATGTCGGTCGTGCCGGTGGTGCTGAACACACCGACGCTTGCGACCCAGGTTTGTCGATAGGCGTAGGTCAGATCGAAACCCACGGTGTTCAGCTCGTCGGTGCCGTTGGCGGAACTTCCGGCGGGGAAGCTCGCATCGAGCGACTGCTTTTCATGAATGACGCTGAAATCGGCGGAAAGCGCATGACCGCCGTCGTTGACGTACTGATAGGTGAGATCGAAACCCACATCGTTGAACCGATCCGTCGCCGGCGAGGTGGGATCCGGATGCATCTTCGCGTTCAGTCCGAACACGCCCGCAGAAAAGTATTGCGGACCGAAGTCCATCTGCCATGCCGCGCGCCAGTAGGGGGACATTGCGTCAAGATGCAGGTTGTCGTCGGGACCCAGGCCGACATTGCGCAGCCATCGATCGGACAGCCCGCGATATGCGCCCGCCTCCAGGTATAGATGATCGTCCACCATCGCGTAGGCCGTGGCGCCCAGCACCAATTGGCCGAGACCCCCTGCAATCATGGGAGCCGCGGCGGGTGCCGGCGCCAATCCGGAAGCGATGTAGGGGTAACCCCACGCGGAGGTCGAATTCCAGAGATCCTGCACCGTCGGGTTGTTGTTGACGGAGATGCCGAAGACGATGCCGGTATTGCCGATCGTCGTCGAATGCGCATAGCGCACGTCAAGATTGTCCCACGTCGTGACGCGATCCTCGCCGCTGTAGGTCACTTGGACAAACGCGCCGACGCTCTTCGTGATGCGGCCGCCGTAAAAGAGACTGACCTGGTCGACGGACAAATTATCGTTGGGCGCGAAATGCGCCGCGGGTGCCTCGACCTGCGCCTTATCGGTATGGGTGAAGCCCCCCTGGACCATCAACGCGATCGGGGGAATGACCGTCTCCGCGTCGCCCCACACGTACCCGTTTAATTTGAATTGACGCCCATATGCCGTGAGGGCCGGGCCATAGGCCACCGTGTGACACTGCGCGCAAGGCTTGCCGGTCTGCCTCGCGAAACTTGGTACCGCGTGGGCCGGGACCGCGGACAGAACGGCGAGGATCGTCGCGGCGAGACCCCCGAAGATTTTGATGCATCGCTGTGAGCGGATCTTATGAGTGATCGACATAAATGTTGTTTTGCACGATGGTTGCGGAGCCGGCTTCATGCACGGCATGCGCAACAAATTAGGCGCTAAGGGATGCCCAACCAATACTTGCAATGCCCCATCACATTCAGGGGGAATTACGTAGTTTTCCCGTAGTAGGGAACACAGTAGCCGTCGAGGAGGAGCAACATCGTGCACGCACGCGCGGTGCGGCCGTGCGCAGATATATATGTGCGAGATTATTCTTCTTGGGGACTAAACCATCCGAGGAAAATGCGGTACTCACCCATTGGGTGAGTTGCCTCGTGGCCCGGGCCGCGGAGACCATCGATGCGATTTGCGCCGCGGGCGCGCCAGCGGCCGCGGAACCCGAACGGGGTGGATGGCCAGCAGCAGATGCATCATCGACATGTGATCGTCACGGACGCTGTTCGACAGCCCTTGGCTGCCGTGACCTGCTCCATTCAAGAACGCGAGCGCGGCATTCATTTCGACCTCCTCATCATTGTCGTGCGCTGATCATCGAGGTGCGGCCAGCTTGCGCTTCGCACGTTGAATGTGAACCCGCCGGTCTCCCATTCACCCGCCGGAATCGTCTTACCCCCGCGATTGCACGCTCGGCATTTTCATCCCAACGCTCCGCAGCATCCGATATCTGGCGCACACTTCCGACACGTGCTCCAAAGACCGGCAAGCGCCGCAATCTCGGCACGTTCGCCTCGAGGGCGCGCCGCGCTCCTGACGCCCACAGCAGGCGTAGGAATGATCTGACGAAGGGCGATGAATGTTTGCCATAGAAAATAGCGCTGCGCGTCCTAAGCTGCTCGGCATGCATATTCTCCCTTGTGTTCGTGGCCCGCGATGCTCCCATCGGCGCAATGGCTGGCCGATATGAGCGATGAAGCGGCGACGATCACCTCATCGCGCGATCTCCATTCTCCTGCGGCGATGGACACTCGGCTGGTTGACCGAATCGCCGAGCTGGACTCATTGGTGACGTTTCTGCACGAGGACAACGAGCAAAAGAGCACCCTCGTTGCCCGCAGGCTTCACGACGAGATCGGGGGTTCGGTGATCGGCGCCATGATGGATGTGGCGTGGATAGAACAGCACGATTCTCAGCTCACCCCCGACACCACCATGCGGCTCGGCAGGGTCAAGGACGGTTTGCGGGGCGCCATCGATCTGGCGAGGCGGATGGTCGAGGAGCTGCGGCCCACGCTCCTTGACTCGGTGGGGTTGTTTGCCGCGCTGAGCTGGCAATTCAGGCGCGGTTGCGCCCATGCGGGAATCGAGTACACCGAATCCTATCCCGAATCGGTCCCCGACATGGATCCGGAAAGCTTGATTGCCCTGTTTCGAATCGCCCAAGAATCGTTCAACGTTGCGCTGCGCCGGGAGGCGGTCAGCGCGGTGACGTTATCGATCGATACGACCGAGGACGAGCTCATGGTGCAGTTGGCGGACGACGGCAAGCAGTCCCCCGCCGACGCACACGGCGACAGGGCGTCTGTGCCGATGCTGTCGGTGTTCCATCGGGTGAAGCAACTGAATGGACAAGCGGTCATGTCGTCCTCCCCGGACAGAGGGTCGATCATCCGCGTCACCATTCCCCTCCATTGATCTCCATAACGTACATAAAATATTGTAATTAACCTATTGTTTTTATGAATAAATAAATAACGTGAATGCTCCGAAGCCGGGTCTTGCACCCTTGGCGCGGGACCCTCGTCAATGATTGACAGATGCCATTCCCCTGGACATGGTGTGCATTTGCACATCTTTGATTAGGACCGCGCGCCGCCGGCCCGGCCTGCAACGAGGATTCCTTCGCATGTCGATATCGGTCAACAAGACATTGCACGGCCATTCAGCCGCGGCGGCGGAACTCGGCTTTCTCGCGGGCGGCGGCGAGATGGGCGCCCGCATGCGCGCGCTTGATTGGACGAAGACACCGCTCGGGGACCCTGCCCTGTGGCCCCCATCGCTCAAAACCATTGTCCGGGTGATGCTCGATTCGCGCTACGCGATGTGGATGCTGTGGGGTCCGGAATTTACGTTCTTTTGCAATGACGCGTATCTGCCCACCGTCGGCATCAAGAGCAGTTGGGTTCTGGGCGCCCGCTCCGACAAGGTGTGGGCGGAGATATGGCCCGAACTAGCTCCCCGGATCGCGCGCGTGCTCGAGTTGGGAGAGGCAACCTGGGATGAAGGGCTGCTTCTGTTCCTGGAACGCAGCGGCTTTACCGAGGAGACATATCACACGTTCTCCTACAGCCCCGTTTACAACGACGAAAGCCGCATTTCCGGAATGCTTTGCGTGGTCACCGAAGTGACGGACAAGGTCATCGGCGAGCGGCGTCTGCGGATCCTGCGCGACCTGGCGGCGCGCTCGGTCGGTGTGGAGAGCGTCGAGAAGGCGTGTGAACGTCTGTGCGAAGTCTTGGGGCAATACCCCCTGGATACGCCGTTCGGCGCCTTGTATCTGCAGGACGTCCAAGGACAGAGGTTTCGATGCGTGGCACGCACTGCCGGTGCGCACGGCACCAGCCTGCCCGCGACCGTGGCCGTCGAGGATTCCATCTGGCCGGTACGGAAATTGGTGCTGAGCGAAGCAGATCAGGAAGTAAGCCTTCCTCGACTCGGCATCGCGATCGCGGCCGGGCCGTGGCCGGATACCGTGCAGCACGCGCTCATGATGCCCTTGAAGGGCCCCGGATCCGGCGACCTCACTGGTTTTCTGATGGTGGGGGTCAGTCCCCGGCGTCCGTTCGACGCCGCCTACCGGTCATTCCTGGAACTCATCGCCCGGCAGCTATCGACGGTGATTGCGGATGCGCAGGCTTACGAAGCGCAGATAAGGCGCGCCGAAGCGCTGGCGGAAATCGACCGCGCCAAAACGATCTTCTTTTCGAATGTGAGCCATGAATTTCGAACGCCCCTGACCCTCATGCTCGGGCCCATCGAGCAGACGATCGCCGACGGCCGGATTCCAATCGATGCCCGCGACCGGCTGGCGTTGGTGCAGCGAAATTCGCTGCGGCTCTTGAAGCTCGTCAACTCGCTGCTGGATTTCGCCCGAATTGAGGCAGGGCGGGTGCAAGCCTCGTTTGAACCGACCGATCTCGCCGCGTTGACGCGCGACCTCGCCAGCACGTTTCGTTCGGCAATCGAACGCGCCGGCCTGCGTTTCACCGTCGAGTGCGGCGATTTGCATGAGGCCGTGTATGTCGACCGTGAAATGTGGGAAAAAATAGTCCTCAACCTATTGTCGAACGCATTCAAATTCACGCTGCGCGGCGAGATTGCCGTCCGCCTGGCGCGGGAGAACGGCCATGCCGTGCTCACGGTGGCCGATTCCGGGGTCGGCGTTCCCGCCAAGGAACTCCCCCGATTGTTCGAGCGCTTCCATCGGGTCGAAGGCGGCGAAGCGCGTACTCAGGAAGGCTCCGGGATCGGCCTTGCGCTCGTCCACGAATTGGTAAGGCTGCACGGCGCATCGATTGACGTTGCGAGCGAGCTCAATCGCGGAACCACATTTCGCGTGTCGGTTCCCCTGGGGGACGCGCACCTGCCGCCGGAATATCTGCACCCTCCCCGCAGCCACCCCTTGGCCGCACTCGGCGCGCAAACCTTCGTTCAAGAGGCGTTGCGGTGGCTGCCGGAGGAGAGCGTCGGGAGCGCGGCCGCGGGGGCGGCGTTGCCCGAGACATCGAGCCCCGTGCGCGATCCACGCTTTGCAGGCACCTTCGGCGCCCGCGTGATTCTTGCAGACGACAACGCGGACATGCGCGAGTACCTTCGCGAACTCCTGGCGCCCGCCTACCGGATTGAAACGGTGGCCGATGGCGAGCAGGCGATCGAAGCCGCGCGCCGCGAGCGGCCGGATCTGATTTTGGCGGACGTCATGATGCCTCACCTCGACGGCTTCGGATTATTGGCGGCGATCCGGCAGGACGAGTCGTTGCGGAGCGTGCCCGTCGTCATTCTGTCGGCACGCGCGGGCGAGGAGGCAAAAATCGAAGGATTCGACGCCGGCGCCGACGACTACTTGATCAAACCATTCTCGGCGCGCGAGCTGGTTGCCCGCATCGGTGCTCTGCTGGAACTCGCGAGCATACGCCGGGAGGCTGAAAACGCCTTGAGACTGCGCACGGCCCAGTTCCAGACGCTGCTCAACGAGGCGCCGCTCGGCGTTTATCTCGTGGGCGCCGACTTTCGCATCCACGAAGCGAATCCGCCGGCGCGTTCCCTGTTCGGCGACATGCATGATCTGGTCGGCCGCGACTTCGATGAGGTCGTTCACAGGCTCTGGAGAGGGGAATACGCCGATGAAGTCGTGCGCCTTTTCAGACACACGCTGGAAACCGGGGAGCCTTATGTGGCGCCGGAGCGCGCCGAGAGGCGGCTCGACCGGGGCACCGCGGAGATCTACGAGTGGCAAATCAACCGAATCGGATTGCCGGATGGGAATTTCGGCGTCGTATGCTATTTTCGGGACATATCAGTGCACATCCGGGCCCGCAACGCGTTGCAGGATGCAGACCGTCAGAAGGACGAATTTCTGGCCATGCTGGCGCACGAGCTGCGAAATCCGCTGGCGCCGATCCAAAACGCAAGCACCCTGCTGGCGGCCCTCACCCATCATGAGCCTCGAGCACAGTTCAGCGTCGGGGTCATCAAACGGCAGGTCACGCAGCTGACGCGCCTCGTCGATGACCTGCTCGATGTCTCGAGGATCACCCAGGGCCGTATCGAACTCAAGCGTGAGCCGCTCGAACTCGGCGCCATCATCTCCCAGGCGGTCGAGGTCGTGGACTCGCTGTTCCGCGAGCAACGCCACAAGGTGTCCATTGCGATGGGATATCGCCCCCTCTACGTGCTCGGCGACAACGCGCGGCTCGTGCAGTGCGTCGGAAACGTCCTCACCAATTCTGCCAAATATACCGATCCTGACGGGGAGATCTCGATTCGATCCTTCTCGAGCGACGGTACCGCGGTGCTTCAAATCACGGACAATGGCGTGGGCATCTCGCCCGATCTCCTGCCGCGAATTTTCGACCTGTTCGTGCAAAGCGAGCGCACGCTCGACCGGGCCCAGGGCGGCTTGGGCATCGGCCTCTCGGTGGTGAAGCGTCTCATCGAAATGCACGGGGGAAAGGTGCAGGCACGCAGCGATGGGCTCGGCCGCGGCACCACGTTCGAGATCCGGCTGCCGCTCATTCAGCGCCCGCGCACCACCGTCGACGCGCATGCGCCTTTGAGCACCGCGCCTCAGAGAATATTGGTCGTCGATGACAACATCGATGCCGCCGATACGCTCGGCATGCTTCTGGAACTCGAGGGTCACGAGGCTCAGGCGGTGTACACGCCCGCGGAGGCGCTCGAACGCGCAAGGACCTTCAGGCCCGATATCGTGCTGCTGGACATCGGCCTTCCGGGGATGAACGGCTATGAACTCGCCCAGCGATTCCGCTCAATGCCGGAACTCGACGGTGTGCGGCTGATCGCCTTGACCGGCTACGGAAAGAGCGAGGATCAGCAGCGGACCAAGGCGGCCGGATTTGACGATCATCTCGTCAAACCCGTCGATGCCGTGACGCTCAAGTCGGCGCTGATGCGGGCCTCAAACCGGGATAAATAGCGCGCTCTTGCCCGTCGACACCGCGTGCTCGGCCAAAAGATATGCCGCGGCGTTCCACGACTGCCCCGGCATTCCCCTGGGCTTCAGCGTTTTTCCGTGAAACCATTCCGTGAACGCCCAGTCTCGAATCGCACAGGCGCGCGCCAGTTTGACGAGCTCCGCTCCTGCCTGCGTCCTCCTGCCCGCCGCCACGAGAGCGGCGATCCAGAACCCGCCGACCATGGGCCATATGCCGCCGTTGTGGTATTGCCACTCGAGATTCTGCCGGTGGCGTCCCATATATGCGCGCCACAGCGAACTGTTCCGTTTGATCGGGCGCGTGACGGCGCGCACCGGATAGGGATCGCCGACGTGGGCCTTCGTCAGCGCATCGAGCGTTCGCCGGCTGGCCGGTGCGTCCGCGAGTCCGAACAGGACGGCCAGCACGTTGCCGAACACATCACCCTCCTCCCCAAAGAAAGAGAAGTTGACGAAGCTCAAGTACAGATCCCGGTCCCTGCCCCGCCGGAGCGCATAGTCGTTGAGCAGCCGCGCGCGACGATATTCGGCGATGCCCGCCGAAAACGGATGGAACAGCCCGTTGAAGTTCTCGCGCGTCATCCGCGCATGGGGAACGCGGTACACACGCTTCACGAAGTACCACAACGCATTCGTGTACAGGACGAACCCCGAGCGCGGCATGATGTCGGCCCAGTCGCTCGCTTCGTTTTGCTGCAGCAAAAAAAAGCGCTGATGCTCCTGCGCCAGCAGCCATTGCAGAGCAAGCCCGATCTGCCTCGAGTGATGCCTCCGCAGCCCCCGCACATGGCCGCCGCGATCGAGGAACCAGAGCGCGACCAGCCACCACAGCGTCGAATCGATGCAACCCAGGTACCAGAAATCCGCCTCCTGCCTGTGCAGATCCACGAACTTCGCAATTTGTCCGTTGGGCGCCTGATGGTGCGCAAGAGTGCGCAGGCCCGTTGCCGCTGCGCGTCGCAGAAGCTTGTCGCCGGACAAGGCCATGCCGATTGCACACACGGCAGCGTCGCGCCCGAAAACGGCGGTATATCCCCGCTCGCTGGCACGCGCGCCGGGCGAGGCCGCCAGGACGCCTCCCGGTGTGAGATTCCGCCGCAGCAACTCGACGGAACGTTGATGGCAGGTATCGAGCAGCAGTTGGTCCTTCATCGCCCCGTAGTCTAGCGTGGGCCGCGGCTATATTGCAGTGCATCACGACACCCGACCACAACAACGCCGAACCGGGCGCGACTTGGGTGCCAAGCTCGCTTGCAAATCGGGGTGGGAAGACAAATATGAGTTCAGGCGGCACTATGGTCGCCCATGTCTATTTGAGGAGAATGCAATGGCAACGGGTTGGGCGGCCGAGGGCGCGGTGCAGGAACAAATAGACGCCACCGTCAAGGACGGAATCGAGCGGGCCAGGGGCAGATTGCCCCAGGGACCCAGCCTTGCCCATTGCGCAGAATGCGGCGCGGAGATTCCCGAGGCGCGGCGCAGCGCCGTCCCCGGCGTACGTCTCTGTCTGGCATGCCAGGATGTCCAGGACCGGGAGACCGTGCGTGCCGCCGGATACAACCGGCGCGGCAGCAAGGACAGCCAGCTGCGCTGAGGCCGGACGGCGCCCCCGCGCGCCGGTCGTGCGGGCAATCCCTCCGCTACCAAGGTACAATGGTACGTTGCAATCGACGGACCCGGTGCCCGCAAATGACCGACGATGAATTCATCGAGGCGTTCGAGAATGCCAGCCTGGACGGCGCCTCATTTCATCATGCAGACCATGTCCGGATGGCATATCTCCATCTCTGCCGCTATCCGGTGCTCGACGCTCTGCAGCGCTTCTCGGCCTCGCTGATGAGATTGGCGGCATCCCTCGGCAAGCCCGGGCTTTATCACGAAACCATCACCTGGGCATTCCTGCTGCTGATTCACGAGCGGATGGCCCGCGGCCAAGGCGCACGGTCGTGGGCGGAATTCGCGGCGGCCAACCAGGATCTCATGACGTGGGAGAACAACGTCCTGAAGAAATACTACCGCGACGAGACGCTCTCCTCGGCGCTGGCGAAACGCACGTTCATGTTCCCGGACAAGATTTCACTTTAGCGACGCCGTGCCGGCTTCCCGCCCGGGCGCGGCCAGCAATTGAACCCAGTACAAACCGCGTTTCGAGGTCCTTCCCGCCGCGTAGGCGATGCCCATTTCCGCGAACCTGGGGTCCATCAGGTTCTCGCAATGGCCGGGACTGTCGAGCCATCCTCGGACCGCCTCGTCGGCCGATGATGGACCGTAGGCAATGTTCTCGCCCACCAGTTTCTCCCGGTAGCCGGCCGCGCGGACACGCTCCGCCGGTGAGCGCCCTGCGCGATCGTGGTGCTCAAAATAGCCATGCTCGGCCATGTCCGTTGCGTGTCCCAACGCAACCCCTGCAAGCGCAGCGGAGAGTGCGACGGGCGGCGCCGCGCCAAAGGTGCGCCCGCCACATCGGGTGCCGCGGGCGCGCACCTCATTGACGAGTTCGAGCACCCGCGCCGCCAGCGCGGGTGCTTGCGATCGCGAGGGCACCGAGTAGGCGGATGCCAGAATGAGCCAGGTATCCCGTCCCCGCTGATGGACGCCGATGTCGCGCAGGCTGCGATTCATCAGCGTGCGGCATTCCGATCGCCTGAGCAGCCGGACCATGGATGAATCGGAGCCGCTGAGGTGCAACCCCGCCGTGGCTTCGGCCTGATAGCCGCTTCGCTCGGTGGCTGCCGCGGGCGGGCTTCCCCCGGCCCATGCTGCGGCGGCACGGTCGAGCAGCGCATTGTGATTGAGCGGAGGGACGGGCGCCTGAAGGCCGCCGCAGCCGCCTTCCCTGAGTAGTTGCACCGCGGACAGCGCGTCGGCCCGTGCAATCGTTGCCGGGAGCATGGCGAGCCAAATCCAAAGGCCCCAGAATTGTCCCTTGATTGAACGATGCAACGGCATTTCTCCTGTCGTTACATCAGCAACGCGCGGCCCGTCAAGTCGATGACTCTGGCCGCCGGAACCGGATCACAGATTGCGCAGGCCGAGGGGCTCACTCGGCGCGCCCGGGCGGCGAGATGGCCGCCTCAGTAATGCAGCGGTGAGCCGGTATCGCGCACGCGTCCCGGCATGAACCGGTCGACCACGTCGTTTTCGATCGACAACTTCATGATCTGCAGGCGCTCCTTCGATGTGGCGTCCCACGTCATGTCATCGTAGGCGCATCGAAGCTCGATCGGCTCACCGGTCTGCAATTTTCGCTTGATTTCGCGTCGCGAGACCGACAGCGCGCTGTGCCGCTTGCAGACGCTGCAGGTGATGGGAACGAAGAGGGTTTCCATCTTTCGAAATTCCTTTGGCTTGGGGCTTCAGCCGGGAACTCTACAGCAGCGCGGAACGTCCGTGTAGCCGCAAAATAAAACACTGAGGGCTTGCCGGTCCCGACGAAACCGCGAAGAGGCCCCGCTGATCCAGGGGTTTTTCTTGCCAAATCAACGGCTCGTGCATAATAGATCGTGGGTTACAAGAGTATATTAGGTCACGCAATGAGAGTATCCGGCACGCATTACCGCACGATATGGCCGACCGCGGCCGGAGCAGTCCGCGTCATCGACCAGTCCCGCCTGCCATTTGAATTCACGACGGTCGATCTCGAAACGCTCGATGATGCCGCGCGGGCCATCCAGAGCATGGTGGTGCGCGGCGCACCGCTGATCGGCGCCACAGCCGCCTACGGCATGGCGCTCGCCCTGCGCTCGAGCACATCGGGGACGCGCATCGAGGAGGCCGCGCGCATTTTGGGCGCAACGCGGCCGACGGCGATCAACCTCGCGTGGGCGCTGCGACGGATGCGCGAAGCGCTTGCGCCGGTCGCACCGCGCGAGAGGCTTGCTGCCGCATTCCGCGAGTCCGCTGCGATCTGCGACTCGGAGGTCGAGCAATGCCGCTCCATCGGCGTGCATGGTCTCGAGATCATCCGCGAGCGCGCAAACAGAACGGCAGGACCCGTCAACATTCTCACCCACTGCAACGCAGGCTGGCTTGCGTGCGTCGATTGGGGAACGGCGCTCTCGCCCATCTACATGGCTCATGACGCCGGATTTCGGGTCCACGTCTGGGTGGACGAAACGAGACCGCGCAATCAAGGTGCCTCATTGACCGCTTTCGAACTCGGCGCGCATGGAGTGCCCCACACGGTGATCGCCGACAATCTCGGCGGTCTCCTCATGCAACGGGGCCAGGTCGATATGGTGATCGTGGGCAGCGATCGCACCACCGGGGCGGGAGACGTGTGCAACAAGGTCGGCACTTATCTCAAAGCGCTGGCCGCCCACGATAACGGCGTACCGTTCTATGTGGCGCTGCCGCTCAGCACCATCGACTGGTCGCTTGAGCGCGGACACGACATCCCGATCGAGGAGCGGTCCGCGACCGAACTCACCCATGTCACCGGGCAGAGTCCGACCGGCGCGATCGAGACCGTGAGAGTGGTGCCGGAGGCGAGCGCGGCGCTCAATCTGGCTTTCGACGTGACGCCGGCGAGGCTGGTCACCGCGCTGATCACCGAGCGCGGCATCTGTCCGGCAAGCCGGGCCGGATTGAGGAGTGCATATCCCGAGCACCGAGCGGCAGGATGATGTGTCCCGGCGGCACGAATCGCGACGACGCTCATCGCGAGGCGATCATTGCCGGCTGCCGCGAACTCGAGCGCCGCGGTCTCACACAGGGTACCTCGGGCAATATCAGTTTGCGGTTCGACGAGCGCCGCTTCTTCGTGAGTCCGAGCGGCATCCCCTATGACTCCCTCGAATGCGGCGACATCCCCCTGATGGATCTGGACGGCCGCTGGTACGGCCGCCGGCGTCCGTCGAGCGAGTGGCGGTTTCATCGCGACATTTTCAAGTCGAGTAGCGACATCGGCGCCATCGTTCATACCCATTCCCGGCACGCCACCGCGCTTGCCTGCACGGGAAGGGGAATTCCTGCGTTTCACTACATGGTGGCCGTTGCGGGCGGTGCGGACATCCGCTGCGCTCCCTATCACACCTTCGGCACACAGGGCCTCTCGGATGCCGCGCTCGCCGCTTTGAGCGGCCGGCTGTCGTGCCTGCTCGCGAATCACGGCGTCATCGCCATCGGCACGGATCTGGCCGCCGCCCTCGCGCTCGCCGCGGAGGTCGAGAACCTGGCCGCACAGTATTGTGCGGCGCTGGCCGTCGGGAATGTGCACATCCTGCCCGAGGCCGAGATGCGCAACGTGCTCGAGAAGTTCCGCACCTACGGACGGCAGGATGCGCCGGACCCCGATCTCGTGTTTGGCGGCGAGAATCCATGATGCAGAGCGAGGCAGCCTGCGGCTATCGAATACTCGATTCTCGAAGCCTGCTGCCCTTTGTCGCAGGCCTCGAGGATGCGTGCGCGCAGCTCGGCGGGGGGCCGGATGAATGGAGCGTGCGCGAAGTCGGCGACGGAAACCTCAATCTGGTATTCATCGTGGAGGGGCCGCACGGTTCGGTATGCGTCAAGCAGGCGCTGCCGTACGTTCGTGCCGCGGGTCCTTCCTGGCCGATGTCGCCGGAGCGCGCATTTTTCGAAAAATCCTACTATCTTGCGGTGGCTCCCTTCGTCGGCGGACTGATTCCGAAGATTCTTCACTACGATGCAAATTTGTATTGCATCGTCATGGAGAGGCTGTCGCCGCACATCATCCTGAGACATGGCTTGATCGCAGGGCAGCGCTACCCGAATCTCGCGGACGACCTGGGGGAATACGTCGCCCGGGCGTGCTATTTCACATCGAACTTTGCCGCGCCCTTCGAAGGCAAGCTCGACGGAATCGCGCAGTTCGCCGCGAACCAGGCGCTGCTGCGCATCACCGTGGACCTCGTATTCACCGATCCTTACATCCTGAGCGAGCGCAATCATCATACCTCCCCGCAGCTCGATGACATCGTTTCGGATGTTCGGCGCGACGGTCCGCTCAAGGCCGCCGTGGCGCGATTCGGACAGAAATTTCTCGACCACCCCGAAGCGCTCATTCACGGAGATTTGCACTCCGGGTCGGTAATGGTCACCGCGGACGATACCCGGGTCATCGATCCGGAATTCGCCTTCTTTGGCCCCATTGGCTTCGATCTCGGGGCGTTCTTCGGCAATTTACTGCTCAGCTGGTACTCGCAACCCGGACACGCGAGCGCGGACGATGACCGGGTCGGGTACCAAGAGTGGATCATCGAGCAGACGCACGTGTTTTGGCATGCCTTCCGCCGCCGCTTTCTCTCGCTATGGGCCGAGCACGCCGCCGGCGACGCATTCCCCGCCGCGCTGTTCTCGACTCCCGAGGATCTCGCCATCCTGCACGCGGCGCGCAGCGCCTACTTGGATGGGCTGTTTTCGGACATGCTCGGCTTCGCCGCCTGCAAGATGATCCGCCGTCTTCTTGGCTTCGCGCATGTCATCGATTTCGATTCGATCAGGGACGCAACCGTGCGTGCACGGTGCGAAGCGGGTGCATTGTCCATGGCCCGCATGCTGCTGACGCATCCCCATCAGTTTGGCTCGATCGATGCCGTGGCGGCTGCTGTCCCACGCGCGATGCACCGCGGGGGTTTGTGACATCGGAGCTGTGCTTCACCTGCGCCCGATCGGTTCAAAGATTCGGCGCCGGTCGATCCTTGACGTGCGGAGCCTTGGATTTATCGACCGAATTTCGGGCGGTTTGCAGCAGCTGCATCGCCGCCATCGCGCCGTCGAGCCCAATCGCCGGGCTGTAGGCCGTGACGGTGAACCGGGCAACCGCGCGCTCCTGACGCGAGGCGCCGCCGTTCGCCGTGGCGTGGTCTTCGGTCACGATCGCAACTCCACAATGATCGATCTCGTATTGGAACTCCTCGGGCGTGGTCTTCAGCGCAAGATTCTGCCGGGGTTGCGCTCCCGCATCGAGCTCGCGAAGCCCCCCCACGACCGCGCGACGGCTGCAAGAATCGCCGGCCAACACATCGCCGCCCCTCTGCACGCGCCACGTCGGCGAGCCGGGCAAGTCCGCTCCGGAATAGCCGCCATACTTCTTGATGAGACCGCTCTGCAGCGCCGCCTCTGTCGCCGGATTCCCGGTCGAATACGCGATCGAATGGATGATTGACATCGCCCGTTCCCTGCCCGGAACGGGCGTGAACATGACTTCGTAGGCCTCCCCGTCCCCAGCCGAAGCACCGGCTGAAGTCGACGACGAAGTCCATGCGGCAATGCTGTTCACAAAACGGCCGCCGGCCGGCAACTGCACGGCGGCGGCCGGATCGTCGCTCAGGCTTCGCGCCGATTCAAGATAATCGAGCAGCTTCCTCGATTTGAGGACCGCGCGCACCTGCTCGGGCGACATTCCGAGCCGCACGCCCGCCACGTCTATCGACTCATCCGAAGCGCCGTTCGCCGGCGGTGCGATCTTGTCCACGGGTGCGGTCATTTCCGGCGGGGGGACCTGCGAGGCAGGCACGTCGACCGATCGCTGTGGGGGCGACGGCGCACTCGCGCTGCCTCCAGCGCCACTCCATGAATATCCGCTCGTCACCAATGTCCCCAGCTGTTCCGCATTGGCGCAGCTATAGAACGAGACGGCCGCTCCCTTGACGCCCGTCATCCCGTCGGGTCGGACGAAGGCCTGTCCCACCACGCCGTTGGTTTCACTCTTGCCCGTCGTGGGATCGACCAAGCAATAGTATCGGCGCGACTCCGGCGGCGTGCCGACGTCGAAATGCCCTCGGACCACTTCGTGATCGAAATCCTTGTGGATGGCCTGCTTCAGCGAGGATAGAAAACCTCCCGTGGGAGTTTCCGCCGGCGGGTCGCCCAACGCGCCGCCGGCCGCGAACACGCACAGCGCGAAGCCAACACACCCCTGCAAGACGTGCGGGAGTCGCAATGACACGTCCAAGTGATCCCCTGCATGATTCGAATTGTCGTTGGCGGCAATTCTATCCGCTTGGGGGCGAATCCGCACGCTGCCAATTCGGCCTCCGACCGGTCAGGTACCAGCTTCTTCGACGACCCGTCGCCGCCTCTTTTTCAGCGTCGGCCGGGTGTCGCGCGACTGATCGTTGGGGCCGAGGAATTCCAAGACGGATTTCCCGCTGATCGCATTCTCGGCAACGACTTTGAGCGCGACCAGCGCCGGCGTGGCAAGAATGACGCCGGCGATGCCCCAGTACAGCCCGCCAAACCACAACGCCAAGAAGATCAGCAAAGGGTTCACCTGCAGTCTTCGACCCACGAACAGAGGCTGCACGATTTGCCCTTCCAGCAGAGCCAGACCCAGGTAGCTGCCGGCCACCGCGAGAACATGCCCGACTCCATCGAAGGTGACGAAGGCCACCAACGTCAGCACGATCAATGTTGTCGTCGGACCCGCATACGGAATGAAATTCAAGACCGCGGCGAGCACGCCCCATAAATACGGCGTCGGCATGCCGCAAATCATCATGGCACCGGCGGTCGCGCATCCGAGACCTGCATTGATGGTCGCCGTGGTCACATAAAATCGACCCACCTCGCCGCGCACCTTTTCAAGGATATCGAGCACGTGGGCCGCGTTGAGATCATCGACAAATGCCGCCGTCATTCTGGCGAGCATGGGCGGCCCGCCCGCCAGCAGAAACAGGGTGACGATCACGAAGGTGACGAGACTCACCGCGGCCCCGCGCGTCGCGTCGAAAATGAGGACAGGAGCGCTGCCTTTTTCCGCAGCCGGCGCGGACGGCGCCGCACCGGACGTCGCTTGCCCCGGAGCCGCCAGGGTTCCCGCGCTGTTGCGCAACTCCTCCACGTGCGAGAGGAATTTCACCGCGGGACTCACTTTGCGCTTGATGATCTTCATCGTCTGCGGCGCGGTTGCGAACCATTGCTGGGTCGGCGCCCACAGCAGATTGACGATCCCCGCCGCGAGCGACAGGGCGAGCAGAAGAATGATCGCCGCACTGAAGCTTCGAGGCACATGCAATTTGTGCAGCGCCTCGACCGGTCCGGAAAGAATGAGTGCGAAAAGCAGCGCCAGCGCGATGGGGACGAATGCCACGTGCGCCACGTAAAGCAATACTCCAAGGCCGCCCAGCACCAAAAGCTTGGTCCCGGTCAGCTGGTAGACGTGCAATGCGGAAGGTCTGGCTCCGTGGCGCGGGATTTGTTCCGTGTTCATTGCTTGTTCGAGCCGTCTCCCCCGACGCCGCCCTGCGGTTCGCTAGATCACGAGAAACTAGCGGGCAACACGCATGCGTTCAATCCGCCGACGGAGGCAGGCATCGTGGGATTTTGCCTACGCGGGCGTGCCCGCGGCGATCCGCCGCAGGATGTCCGGCAGCTGCTCGAAATTCCGCGCCTTGTCCAGAAAATGCGTCGCCCCGAGCGCAATGGCCTCACGCTTGTATTGCTCGGAGTCGTGGTTCGTAAGCACCAGCACATGAGGTTTCGGGCGCACATCACTCATCGCGCGCAGTATGCCAAAGCCCGAACCTTGCCGCAGATGCAGATCCAGCAGCACCACGTGAACGCGCCGCTTGGCGATCTCCGCGATCGCCGCGGCTTCGGAATCAACCGCCGCAACCACATCGAATTCCGGAATCTGGGTGATCGCCTCGCGCATCCGCTCGCGATCACAATTGCCACGGGCGGCGCGACGCCCTCGCGCAGCGATGGTAAACAGCCGGACAGGCGAATTCCCATTCTTTGCGGGCCCGGGAGCGCGTGAGTCAAATCCGACAGTTCGCGACCCGCCTCATCGGCAACATCCGCAGGATCGAGTCGCGGAACGATGCGCTCGAGCGCAGGCACGCTCCGGATCTCAGCGTGAACGCGAAGGTGCCCCGGCCGACCGCCTCGACGAACTGGACTGCTCGAATGTTGACGAGCAGCGAGCGTTCGATCTGAAGAAAGCCCGCGTCGGCCAGCTCCGCCGACAGACGCTTGACGGAATCCCGGCGGATGTACTTCGAGTTGCCCGAACGGATCGTCACATAGTTGCCGTCCGACTCGATGTAGTCGACCCCTTCGGCATTCAACGGATAGAGCCGATGCTCGCGCTCGCCGATCAGGATCTTGAACGGGGCCACCGCAACCGCGTTCGCATGACTCACCCGCCGCCGTTCCGCGCTTCGCGCGGCTTCCTCCCTCGGACGCACAGGATTGCAGCGTTGCCGGGCCCGCTCATCGGGACCAAGCTTTTCCGCCGCATCGATCCCCACGACTCCTGATCCGGCCCCGCCCACCACACGCACATCGTGGTTGCGCTCGCACAGCTGCACCAGCGCCGAGCGCGCGCGTGGTTCGTCATCCACAATGAGGAGCTTCATAGTCATGGCGTTCCCACGCCCATGAAATCCCACGCGCCCGAGCTGTTCCATGCCCGCGCATCGAGTTCGTCCCTGCAAACAACCGATTCGTCCCACCATGGGCCGCCTGCCGCGGAGCCCGTGGCGTTCACGGTCCCGTCACCCCAAATCCTCGGCGCGCCGACTCTGACCGACCCGACGCTCCGATCCGCCCGGCTCCCGCCGCCGCAGGCCCGAAATGTCCTCCTTCCGGCGGGGCGGCCCGCGCCGATCGGCATGGTGCTTGTATTTGCAGCCGCAATGCTCGGGTGCGGCACATACCGCGAGCGGCAAGCGCGGCGCCTCTGCGGCGAGAAAGCGTCTGGCGATCAACCCGCGCGCCGCTTCACAGCAATACCGATCGGTGGTGATCGATACCGCATGCCACGGGCCGGGCTTGGCCGCACCCCCGCCTATGCGCGCCTGTGAATCGGAATTTGAGTTCTTATTCCACATTTTTCGGTCATCAAGGATACCTCTTTACCACAAGAATAGGCTGCAAAACACCCTCGACGTATCGGACGCCATGCCGGGCCGGTGCGGGAGCTGGCGCGAGAAGTGCGGCGGCGGCCGCAAATGCCGGTTCTCCAAGCGATTGGCGTCCTCCGCAAAAGGTATGAAATCCAAGCCCTCGACGCGGCGCTTCGGGCCGCCTTGGGTCGTTCTGTGGGTCCCCTCTGACAGAGAAAAGCTGCCGCGGCCTACCGAAATCCCCGAGCGCTTGCCCCACTGTGGCGCAGATTCACGAAAGGGCCGCGACATGAGTGACGAAAAACACATCAACGAGTTGATCGACCAGGCAAGAGAACTGGTGTCGACATTGAGGAACACGAAAAATCCCGATATCCAAAGGCTCCGCGACCGGGTGAATGCATTCATCTCGGATGCGAAGCGGCGAAAGTCGAACCGCCGTGAAGGCGCGGTCAAGGTGACGCGCATTCCCGGGTCGGTGTTCGATTACGTCCATGATCATCCATTTCTCGCCGTGTTGACGGCCGCTTCGCTGGCCTGGACGCTCTCTCATCTATCTTCTGCCGCCCGCGATCGGCTGCCGCGGGGATAGCAAATCTTCGGTTGGGACGGACGTCAGGGAGCACGCGCCTGATCGAGAGCCTGCGCCTGGTGAACGGCAAGGCGCACGAAATACTCTTCCAGGTCGTGCTGCTCCGCGGGGGTCGGATTGACGTCGCGCGGCATGCGCCCCGCAGCGGCCTGCGGCGATAGCCGGTACAGGATTTCGTCGAGCAGCCGTCCGTGCGGGTACTCTCCCGTGGTGAGGCGGGGGCCCAGCGCGGCCGGATCGGCGAACGGCAACGCCGGACCCACCTCCCCGTCGTGGCACGCTATGCAATGTTGGATGAGCCCCGGGGGCGCCGCCCGCCCATCAGCCGCGGCCGCAGGCGCCGCACTTACCCGCTGCAATGCGTCGCTTCCAATCGCGCGATAGTACGCAGCCAGGTCCCGCCGGCTGCGGCGGCGAAGTTCCGCGCAGTAGGCATCCGCCGCGGTGAAGCTTCGAAACGAGCGCAGATCGCGCAGCTCCGGTTCCGCGGAGGCAATCTTCTCGAACAGCAGCTGCTGCAGCGATAATGCTCCATCGGGAGAGGCAAAATCGAAGGTCTCCGCCTCGAGCGCGAGATTCCAGCGTTGGCGCGGCATTCCCACCAGCCGCTCGGCAATGAATCTCAATCTCACCGGATCGTTGACCGCGACACCGCTCTGGTAGCCCTCGGCGATGCTTGCCCGTCGATTCCGTTTCGCCGTCCGCTGCAGCGCGCCGGCGGCCTCGGAAGCCTTTTCGAAGGCGCGCATTGCCCCATCCGTGGCGCTGCGCATCGAATCCGGGAAGAAGGCACTCAGTGACCCGCAATCCCCGCCCGCCGCGGCGAGCATCACGTAGCGATGCGGCGCGAATGCCGGCTGATTGGAAAGATCGGAAACGATGGAGCGCACATTCAGCGTCGCCAGCAGCACCGAAAGGCGTGCGTTCGGCGGCTCGAATTTGTCGCCGTCGTAGCGCGTTGCAGCGCCGGCCACGTACGTCTCCCGGTCGCCAAGGCGCTGCGCACCGATCAGCTGGCCGTAGCGCGGATCGCTTGCCTGGCGCGCGAGAAACGCCCTCATGCCCGCGGATTCAGGCTTGGACAATCCGGCCCGGTACCGCTCGCCGTAGACGCCCGGCCAGGTCGGCAGGGCATCCCAAATGGGACGCGCCGGGCGCCCGTGGCACGCGGCACAGCGCGCGGGATTATCCTCGGATGCGACGGCGCCGAGCCCGCTCGGGAACGACAACTCGCGAAAGTGGAAGGTGTTGGTGCGATCGTCGAATTGCATGGTTTCGAGAACATCGTAACCTCGCTCGGCGGCATCGCCATTGAAGGTCACGATGAGGCGCGCGTCCGAGCCGAACAGTATCGCCCTGGGCGCGTACGGCGTCGCTCCCTGCAAACTGCGGCTCGCGAACACGAGCGTATAGTTCGCGCGCAATTCCGGCGGCAGCAGCATGAGCGCACCCTGCACATTGTCGGAATGCCGCGCGCCAGCGAGTCCGCTCAGCGTCTCGAACCTGAAATCATCCGCCGCATGCAGCCGTGCTGCGGCAAGCAGCGCCAGACTGAAGCAGAAGCGATGAAGGCGGCGCACCGATGGCATGCCGCGGTCAGGCCGCCCTTGCCGCGCCCCGCGCCGTGGCGGCGCCGTCCGCGCTCAACCGAAAGGCAGCGACCGAATTGACCAGTTCGGTGGCCTGATCATCCAGCGATGTTGCAGCGGCGGTGGCCTCCTCCACCAGCGCCGCGTTCTGCTGCGTCGACCCGTCGATTTCAGAAATGGCCGCGTTGACGTGCTCGATGCTCACCGTCTGCGTCTGCGAACTTTGGGATATTTCACCGATGATGGTGCTCACGCGCTGCACCGCATCGACGATCTCCGACATGGTGCGGCCCGCGGTGTCGACGAGTTGCGAACCCTCCCGCACCTGCCCCACCGAGGTGCCGATGAGATCGCTGATTTGCTTCGCAGCGGTCGAGCTTCGCTGGGCGAGTGCGCGCACCTCGCTGGCGACCACCGAAAAGCCGCGCCCCTGCTCGCCGGCGCGCGCCGCCTCGACCGCCGCGTTGAGCGCGAGAATGTTGGTCTGGAACGCAATGCCGTCGATCACCGCGGTGATATCGTTGATCTTGTTGGACGAGGTGGTGATGCCGCTCATCGTCTCGACGAGCCGGTGCACGATTTCGCCGCCCCGGCGGGCGACGTCGAGCGCCCCGTCGGCATGGGTGCTCGCCTGCTGCGCCCCTTGCGAGTTCTTGCGCACCACACAGGTGATGTCCGCGATCGAACTGACGGTCTCCTCGATGCCGGCCGCCTGCTGTTCTGTGCGTTCGGACAGATGCTGGTTCCCGTGGGCGATCCCGCGTGTCGCGGTCGCAATCGTGTCCGACGCCTGTTTGATCTTGCCGATCATCACCTCGAGCGTATTCGCCGTCCGGTTGAGATATTCCTTGAATTTGGCGAACGTGCCATCGTAGTCGCGATGAATCCGCTCGGTGAGATTGCCCTCTGCAAAGGCCTCGAGCACCCGCGCAATGTCGTTGAGGCCCTCCTCGCTCGTTTCCAGCAGGCGATTGATGCCCTTCGCGAGCTGCTGATTGAAGTCGCTGAGGCCGTCGGCGACCAGGTCGCCGATCCGCGCCGTGAAGTCGCCGCGCGCCGCTGCGGCGACGACGGTGGCCACTTCGCATTCGAGCGCAATTTCCGCGGTCCGATCCGCCCACTCGGCAACGTAGCCGACACGGCTGCCGCTGCCGTCCAGAACCGGATCGATGGCCGTCCTGAACGTTCGCCCTTCGAGGCTCACGTTCGCGCCGTGGCGGGCCGTCAGCGAGCCCGTAAGACCCTGTTGGCCGACCAGATCGTCCAGGCGCCCGCCCTTCAGCTGCTCGCAGCCGTTGGGGAAACCCCGGGCCCGCAGCGACCGGTCGACCGCGGCAAGCTGCGTACACACCGCACGGTTCGCGTGGACGACGGTCCCCGCGGCGTCCGCCACGATGATGCCGATCGAACAGTTGTCGAGCGCGTTGCGCAGGCGCAAGCCCTCCTCGGCAATCTGATGATCGGCCGCAAGCTGCCTGCGCAGCCGCCGCTGGCTTGAAATGACGAAACTCAAGGTCAACACGATCGTCACCAGCAGCGTCAGGGCGACGACGATCTGCTGGCGCCGCGCCGAACTGACCGCATCGGCGACAACGGCCGCATCATCGCGCGCGAATTTCTCATCGATGTCCTCCGTCAATTTGTCGCAGAGCCGGATTTTCTCCCGCAGCGGCAATATCGCCGCGATTGCCGCGCCCTTGCGAAGCGCCTCGGAGAGGGCCTTGACCTCACGCGGCGCCGATCCCACGACATCGGAGTCATTGCGCAGGGCAAGCGTCGAGAGCGATTCCGCGGCGGCGGCCAGGCCCGCCGCTGCCTGCTCGGACAGAGTGCCCGTGTCCACCGCGTCGGAAACGCCGTTCATGAAGCTCTTGTAGTCGACCCGGGCGCGCTGCGCGAGCTCATGCAGCGGGCGCGAATGGCCGAGCGCCGCCGCTCGCCGCGAGTCCGCGATCATCTGCACCACAAGCACCACGACCACGGGAAGCGCCACAACCAAAAATTGCAGCGCCACGAGGCGATCCGACTTGGGTGCATTCATCTGGAACCCCGATCAAAGTTTGCCGACGAGCGTGAGCCCGGCCGGGGGCGCCGACCCCAGATAGCCGCAGCCGCCCGCGGTGTGTTTGAGATACTCGACAACCTCACCGTCGCTGCTCTTGACCGTCGGCGATGTCGAACCATCACGAAACGATTTCTTGGTCCATGCCGTGGTGTACTTGGTCGCGTCCATCTTCATGACGCTGCTGAGAAACTCCGGCTGTGCGGCGCTGTTGTCGACGGGCAGAAGCTTGACCGGTCCGGCAAACTGCTTTTCACCGAGAAACACGTCGCGCACGTCGGCCATGGTGATCGACACCCCGGCGCTGCAGGCAATATAGATGTCACCGGCGCTTGCGGCGGGCGCCGCCCCGAGGAGCAACGAGGCCAGCGCCAGCAGGTGCGCAGACCGGTGATTGAGGGTCCCCGAGGGAGGAGCTGAGAGTTTGGTGTACATCTGCATGCCTTCCTTCGTTGCCTAGAAGCGAATCGCGAGCTGGGCGAGGAACTCATCGAAGCTCCCGACCGTGCGATCCGTGTAGTGCGTGTTGGCCACTTCGAATTTGACGGCGACCTTCGGGTTGAGATCGCGCCGCAATCCCGCCGCTGTCCGGTAGTAGGAGGCGCCGGTCGTCTGCAGCGCGAAATACTGATCCGTTTGATCCAGATGCGCGCGCTCGTACCGGACGTAGGGGATCATGTACGGAAGCCGGTAGCCCGCCTGCACGAAGCAGGCCTTGCTGCGGTGAGCGCCTTCGCCCTGAGTGACGTCCACATTGTCGAACCAATAGGCCTCCGAGAGCACCTCCCAGGCGTCGGTGTCGTAGACCACGTAGGTGCCCGCAACCCGGACATCGACCAGGCTCTGCGGCACTTGATTGTCGTCGATCTTCGAATCGAAGGCATCTACGCCGACCATGAGCCCCTCGACCGGACCGGAGGTCCACTGGTAACCGAGCCTGCCGCCGAAGATGAGCTTGCCGTGATCGTTGCCGCCGCTGCGCATGTCGATGAGGCCGTCGATGAGTTGCTGCCCATTGCCCGCAAACACGTCATAGAGCAGCTTGCCGCCCTCGCCGCGGTCGGCACCGGTCAACCACGCGCCCACCGTGTGGGCGGGCATCACGCCGCCCTGATCCTCGAACATCAGGAAGCTTGGCCGGCGCAGCGCATCATTGAGCCATACCCCGTGATGAAACGCGGTGTTCACGTAGCCGTACGGCGTATGGAATCGGCCCACCCAGACGGTCGCCGCATCGCTGAACTGGTACCCGACCTGCCCGCGCTCGATGTCGACGCCGACGGTGCCTGAGGAATCGACCTCGAAATTCACTTCGAACAGCGACAGCCACTTGCCGCCGAGCTTCGGCGCCAGATACATGTCGAAATTGTTGAGGCTCGCGCCCTTTTCGTAAGCGTGAAAAGGATTGTGATTGCCGATGTTGATGTCGGCAAAGCCGTGCACCGGCAATCCCGTATCGTCGCCCTGCCGGGCGGCGTTTGCAGTTTCGATCTGGTTGAGCTGCTGCTCAACGGCCTGAAGACGTGCCGCGTCAACCGGTGCGGGCTGAACCTGAACCGTGGCGGTGGCGGCCGGCGGCGCCGGAATAGCGGCCAGTTTCGCCTCAAGTTCCTTCACGCGGGCGGCCAATGCGTTGATCATCGCAATGCTTTGCCGCAGGAGCTTCGCCGTATCGACGTTCGCGTCATCCGCAGCCGCAAGCGCCGGCGCGGCGGCCGTCAGCATGGCAGCGACGCACATGCCGCTTACTACTCGTTGGATCAATCTATACATAGTGCCTCGCGTTTGGGAACCCCAATAGCTTCAAAGTGCATCCGACCAGTCATCGATCCCAGGAGCGAACTCATGGGCCAACAATCCATTGGTGTCGAACACGAGCACGCGCGAGTCGTGCATCACGTGTTCATCGTATTTCCAGCGTTCGAAGTGAAGCTGCCGCGCGAGCCGCGCGGTGTCGTCGGCGGAGCCGGTCAGGAAATGCCAGTTCGGATGCAACAACCGGTGGCTTCGCCGATATCCGCGCCATGTCGCCGCATCCTCGTTGTCGGGGTCGTATCCCACGACGACGAATTGCGCGTGCTGCCCCTTCGCGTCGAGTGCGGATTGAAGCCGCTCGAGTGCGGCGATGGTCATCGGGCAGATGCGATGACAATTCGCATAGGCCATGGTCAGCACCACGCGCTGTCCGGCAAACCCTGACAGGGAAATCCGGCTGTTGTCATCGTCGAGCCAGCGCTGCGGCAGCAGTTCGAGACGCACGCCACCGACCAATCCCGCGCCGCGGGCCGCGGCGGCCGCGCAAATACAGCAGGCGAGCACGGCCGCCAGGTGCAGGCGGTACGAGATGGAGTCTCGATCTTCCATGGCTCGACTCCGGTGAGGGGTGATGCTTCGCATTTACCCTTAGCGGCCGCGAGTTCGTTTAGTGAAGCCGCGATGCGTCTTTCGTTGCGACACGAATTCTTTCTGCAACGCGGCAGGTGATGGGTCCGGATAATTGAAAAATTGGCTCGAACACTTCAAACTTCAGACTCCGCCCAGCACTGCGGCCGGATTCAACAACGAAGAATCGAGGGCTCGCGCATGCGGCGGCTGCATCGTTGGGGGGAGAAGCATGAGTAATGTCGATGACGGTCTGTCTGCGCTGGCCGATCACCTGCGGGCCCGGCGCGACGATATTTTGCGGGCATGGCGTTGCGCCATCCAAAGAGATCCGGCGCTCACCACGAGCGACTCGCTGCCCCGGGTCGACCTGTACGATCACATTCCCGCGTTGCTGTCGACCTTCGAGCGGCAACTCCGCAACAGCGGCTCATCCGCAGCCGCCGTGCACCGCGAGGCCGCGCACGCGCCGGCGGCAGCGCACGGCTTGCAGCGCTGGCAACAGGGTTACGACCTGAGAGAGGTCACCCGCGAGCTGGGTAAGCTCAACGAAATCGTCGTTTCGGAGCTGGAGAACTTTCTGCATGCCGATCAGACCGTGGGGCGCGAAGCGCGGCGGCTCTGGGCAGTTCTTTGCAGCGTTGGCATCGAGGAGAGCATCGGTCAATATTTTCAGCTCCAGCAGCAGGAGGCCGCGGGCCACGTCAAGGATCTCGAGAGTGCGCTCCTGGAAGTCCAGCAGCTCGAGCGGCAGCGCGCCGATCTTTGGCGGCAGGCCGCCCACGATCTGCGCGGCAATTTGGGAGTCGTCGCCAACGCCACGGTCGGGCTCACCCAAGGCGGACTTCGCGAGACGGCCCGCGACGCCTTCGTGCGGATCTTGATGCGCAATGTGACCTCGCTGCATCACCTGCTCAACGACGTTACCGACCTTGCGCGGCTGCAGGCGGGCCGCGAAGAACGGCACGTTGCACTGATCGACATATCGCCGGTGCTGCAGCAATTATGCGAAGGCATCCGCCCTCTCGCGCAGCAGCGTCACCTGTTCCTGCGCTGCAACGGGCCCCATGGGTTCGCCATCGACGGGGACGAGGTCAAGATCCGCCGCATCGTGCAAAATCTCGTGCTGAACGCCGTCAAGTTCACCCAGAATGGCGGCATCACCGTCAGTTGGGGTGACAGCAGCGCCAATGACCCCAAGCGATGGGAATTGAGCATCAGAGATACGGGACCTGGATTTCACGACGGTTCCGACGAGCCCCTGACACAGGCGCTCGAGAAGGCCCGCGAGCAGTCGGTAACGGTCGAGAGTGCGAGGGAAGACGTTCAAGATGAACCCACCGCGGCGCTCGGCGCCGATCCGTCGGCCAACGGGATGCCCTGGACCCCCAACTCCAGCGGCGAAGGGCTCGGTCTCTCCATTGTCAAACGATTGTGCGACCTCCTGGACGCAACAATTGAAATGAACACCGAGAAGGGAGTCGGCACCACTTTCCGGATACTCTTCCCGCGGCAGTATTCGACCGGGGTGGTGGATTCAGGCCAATGACGACGCCGCTGCACTCGACGCTGAAGCGCGCATTGACGATCCAGGGTCGCGAATACGTCGTGACGCTCACGGACGAGGCGCTCAAACTCACACTCAAGGGGAAGCGCAATGGGTTTGAATTGCCATGGACGAAGATCGTCAACGGCGAAGCTGCCCTGGCGGTCGCGTTGCATGCCTCGATTGGCGCCTTCGATTCCGGACGGCCGTTGAGCAACAAGCCGAATGGAAAACAATCCCGCCCGCACGCGACAGGCCGTAAACGATCGAGCACGCGACGCGTATGACACATTCGCAGCCGATTTGGCGACCTACATCCTCTGTAGGATGCGCCCCTCAACCGCACACTACTCCGAGGAATTGAAAACAATAGGGATCCCGTCAAGCTATCGCACAGTGGCGTTGCGTGTTGCAGCGTGCGTTTGACAGGAGGAGCCCATGATGAATCACCTATGCACAGCCTTGGTAATGACTGCGCTTTTGGGCGCTGCGTCCCAGACAATGGCCGATGAGCCGCCGGCCAACGACCAGCCCGCGGACACCACCAGCCAACAGCACCAACAGCACCAACAGCGAATACGCCGCACCGGCGAAAAGCAATCAGCAAATGATGAAAGAGTGCATGGCAAAGCAAAAGGCGGCGAATAACGGCATGTCCGTCAAAGACATGCAGAAGTCCTGCCGCGATCAGATCAAAGCGAGCGTGGATCAGCCGAACAAAGATCCGGTGGTTCCCGCACATTAGTACGGCGGCGGACTGACGACCGACCAGGTGAGACCGGATGCTGGAGAAAATTCCCGAATCGATCGGACACGCGTTGGAGGGCCAACGCCCGATGGGGAGGGGATATCGCCTCCCATCGAGTGGCGAGGTGTGCCCGCGGCAGCGGCGTGTGTGGCCGTGATCGTCGAAGACGCGGACTCCCCCACGCCGCGCCCTGTTGTCCACGCCATCGTCGTACTGGAGGGGGGCGACGGCATGCTGAACGCCGGCGCGCTGGCGAGCCCCGATCACAGCGGAACCGGCGTGAGCACGGGAAGGAATTCATATCTCCAACACGCCTGGCTGCCCCCGGACCCTCCGCCGGGTCACGGCGAGCATCGGTACGTCTTTCAGGTGTTCGCCTTGAGCGCCGTTCCCGATCTCTCCTCCGGACTTGGACGCAAAGACATCGCGGCGGCGGTCATGCAGCGCGCTGTGGCGGCCGGCTGTCTGATCGGCGTCTACGCGCGCGAGCAGAGGGACAAGGCGAACGCCGGGGTTCATGATGGGGCGGCTCAAGAGCGGGAGTTCGAAATCGGCGGCCTTGCCCCGAACTGACGATGTGACCCGCATACACCGGCATTCCAGCCGGGCCGCGCGCTTCACAGTTTCGGTATGCGAATGCGGCTGATCATGAGCGAGCCGGAAACCGCATAGATCAACACCAGCGGGTGAAACACGTGGCCCGCGATCGATGCCGCACCGAACCACAAATCATCGCCGAGTGCCGCACGGTGTGCCGCAACCATCAAGACGCACACCAGAAGGAATGACGTGGGGATCGGCGTTCCCTCGAAGTACTTGACCTTCCCGGTATCGTCCGACAGCTCCTGCGCCGTCACGTTGTAGCGCGCGAGACGCGACACCCCGCAGGCCACGAAGTAGCCCAGAACGACCCGATCATACAGACCTTGCATGCCGCAGCCGTAGCCGATCACGGCAGGTGTGATCCCGAAGGAAATGACATCCGCAAGCGAATCGAGTTCGCGCCCCATCGCCGAGTGTGTTTGACGCCACCGCGCCACCCGTCCGTCCAGCACATCGAAGATGAAGGCGGCAAGGACCAGCGCGCCCGCGAAATAAACATGCCGCACGCCGCCGCTTTGCACATACGTGATGATGGAGAACAGCGACGCCGTTCCGCAGATGGCATTTCCCAGCGTGAACCAGTCAGCCAGGTGAAAACCGCGAATCATGGAGAAGGGTTTCGTCGCTCTTGGGTCGTGCACTACGCGGACTCTGTGACGCGGGTGCTGCGATAGCTCAGTAAAACATTACTTTTATCTTGTAACATACTAATTATTAACGCTTTATAAAGGTCGACGGCACGTTCCGCGAGAATCATTGGCCGTGCGGTTACCATAGTGCTCATGAGAATCGTCACTTACAACGTCAACAGCGTCAACGCGCGTTTGCCCAATTTGCTGCGCTGGCTCCAAGAAACCGCACCGCACGTGGTTTGCCTTCAAGAACTGAAGACGACTCAGGAAAGCTTCCCTCACGCCGCCATTCGGGAGGCCGGCTACGGGGTAGTCTGGCACGGACAGAAGAGTTGGAATGGTGTCGCGATCCTCGCGCGCGGTTCGGAGCCCGAGGAGATCCGCCGTGCGCTGCCAGGCGATCCCGAGGACAGCCACAGCCGGTACATCGAGGCCATGGTCGACGGCATCGTGATCGGCTGCCTCTATCTTCCCAACGGCAATCCGGCGCCCGGCCCCAAATTTGAATACAAGCTGCGCTGGCTCAATCGATTCCTGGCTCATGCGGCTGAACTCCTCCTCTCCGGCGCCGCCGTCGTGCTCGCCGGCGATTACAACATCATTCCGACCGAGGCCGACGTCTACAAGCCTGAGCGCTGGGTGGACGATGCGCTGTTTCGCATAGAGGTGCGTGAGGCCTTTGCGCATCTCCTGAAGCACGGCTGGGTGGACTCCGTTCGCACCGTTCATCCAGGGGAGCAGATCTTTACGTTCTGGGACTACTTTCGCAACGCCTACAACCGCAACGCCGGGCTGCGCATCGATCATCTGCTCCTCAGTCCTAGCATCGCGCCCCGGCTCGTCGATGCCGGCGTCGATCGCGAAGTGCGAGGATGGGAGAAGGCAAGCGACCACGCGCCCACCTGGGTGGAATTGGTGGACCTGCCGGCGGCTCGGGACCGCCGGCCGCCCGCCCGTTGACTAGCCATTCACGCCGGCGCTGGCGGCGATCGACTTGATCTTCTTCAGGTGCAACTCAAGAGTGGGCAACGTCGCCTTCGCAAATGCCTTGGCGTCCGGGTCCTGGCCCGATGCCGCTTCCCTCCTGAACATTGCAATGTCCTCCTCGTGGTCCTTGATCATTCCCTTGATGTATGACTTGTCGAACGTATTTGCGGACATCACTTCGAGTTTTGCCTTGGTCGCCATTTGCCCGACACTTGCACTGCTCGGCAGAGAGATATTTTTCGATTCGGCGATCCCTTTGAGCTTATCATTCGCCGCGCTGTGGTCCTTGACCATCATTGCGCCAAAGTCCTTGACGCTCTGGTTGTTGGACTTCTGCTGTGCCAGGTTGCCAATCTCAACCTCCGCGATGCCGCCCTCCGCCGCATGCTTGTAGAATGCCGCATCGGGACTCGAATTGGCACCGTAAACGGCGACCGGAATCAACACTGCAAAACCTGCCAGTACCCGCCCCATTGTAATCTCCTCGTTGGTTGACTAATTCGTTTGGACACTTCTTGGTGCCTATGCTCGCCGCGCCGCGCCGCGCGCCCAAGGGTGGAAATTCGCCGCCCGCGGTCAGAGTGCGCCTACCCGACGATTCGTGGCGGCCGGTTTTCCGAAAGTCTTACAGGCGATCAGGCGATTCACCGACAACATCTGGGTGTTCGGCGCCGTGGGCAGTATCGGCGCCAAAGCGAACACTAAAAAAAGTTGCAGCCAAGGAGATTCAGATGTCATTCGTCGGTTGGATAATTCTTGGGCTCTAGGCGCAGCGTGCAAGGACGGCCCGACTCGCCGCCTCTCGTGAACGATCACCCCGCGCCTCCGGAGACGCGCCCGGACCATGTCGATCCACAGATGGCTACCGTGGTTCTGAACACCATCGGCGATGCGGTACTTGGCACGGACGCGGACGGAAAAGTGACTTACGTCAACAACGTCGCGCGGCAACTGCTGGGTCGCGAGCCCTCCTCCATTCACGGCATGGACTTTGCTCAGGCATGCCGGGTCTACAATGTCCAAGCAAAGGAGTTTCTTTCAGACCTCGCGGCGTGGGTCCCCGGACAGAAGCCGGCCGGGCAGGCGGTTCGAGGCAGCGTGCTGGTCCGTTCGGATGGCACGGAAATTCCCATCGAATACACCATCTCGCCTCTTTACGACCACGGGGCATTCACCGGATCGATCCTTGTCTTTCGCGACCTGAGCGAATCGCTCGCCATGTCCGAGCGGATGTCCT
Source organism: uncultured Gammaproteobacteria bacterium (assembly GCA_963727045.1). Taxonomy (GTDB): domain Bacteria; phylum Pseudomonadota; class Gammaproteobacteria; order Steroidobacterales; family Steroidobacteraceae; genus Bog-1198. The sequence continues at coordinate 1,248,820 of CAVSES010000001.1, forward strand.
ATCTCGCGCATCATGATTTTCTCACCGGCCTGCCCAATCGAGTGCTTCTCAACGACCGGCTGAGTCAAAACATCATCCTGGCGGAGCGGCACGACCGCACGCTCTGCGTCCTGTTTCTGGACTTGGATGGATTCAAGCTCATCAATGACTCCCTGGGCCACTCGATCGGCGATGAGCTGCTGAAGGAAGTGGCTCGGCGCCTCATGCTCTGCGTTCGGCGCTCGGACACCGTGAGCCGGCAGGGTGGCGATGAATTTTTGGTGTTGCTTACCGAGGTGGCGAATGCGCAGGATGCCGCCGTCACGGCCGAAAAGATACGCGTGGCGCTCGCGGCGCCGTACTTCATCTCCAGCCATCAGCTTCATGTGCGTTGCAGCATCGGTATCAGCGTCTATCCCGACGACGGACGCGATGTCGACACGCTGGTCAGAAGCGCGGACATGGCCATGTATCACGCGAAGGAAACGGGGCGCAACCGGGTGCAATTCTTCGAAAACGACATGAACGTGCGGGTCGTGAGGCGGCAATCGATGATTCAGGCGCTGAATGAGGCCCTCAATCGCAAGGAATTCGTGCTGCACTATCAACCTTCGTACAATCTGTACACATCGGAGGTGAAAAGCATCGAGGCGTTGATCAGGTGGCAGCGGCCTTCGCACGGTCTGGTCGCCCCGGGCCAATTCATTTCGATCGCAGAGGATTCGGGGCTCATCGAGTCGATCGGGCAATGGGTTCTGCGCGAGGCATGCACCCAGGTGCGCGCATGGCTTGCCGACGGTCTGCCGATCGAGCGCATCTCCGTAAACGTCTCGGCGGTGGAATTCAACCGCAAGTCATTTCTGGACAATGTCCGCCGTGTCTTGAAGGAAACGAGGCTCGATCCGTGGCGCCTCGAAATCGAATTGACGGAAACTGCGGTGATGCGGGACGTGATCGCCACCTCGCACGTGTTGGAAGAATTGAGCTCGGAAGGCGTTCGATTCGCGATGGACGATTTCGGAACCGGCTATTCGAGCCTCAATCACCTGCTGCTGTTTCCCATCGATACGCTGAAGATCGACAAATCCTTCGTTCAGGACGTGCATTCCAATGCGAATGCGGCCACGATTGTGACGGCGATTGTCCAGCTGGGCCGGAGCCTGGAGCTGGAGGTCGTCGCCGAGGGCATCGAGACGGCGGAACAGTTGCGATTTCTTGCGTCGCTGGGGTGTCACGCGGGTCAGGGATATCATTTCGGTGCGCCGGTGAGCGCCGACGACGTGCCCCGTCTTTTTGAATCGACGCGCGACGGGCAAGCGCGCGAGATCCCCTTGGCTCGACGGAGCAACCAGGATCACCCTTCGAAAGGCTGAGGAACCCCCCTCTTCACGGCGAATACCCCGTCGATGCAGGCTTCGACCGCAAACCCCGCGCGGCGCAGCCGCGTCGCCACCTCCTGCGCCAAATCGCGTCCGCTGGAGTGCCTGTTGGGCGCCCCGGTGTAGTGAAACATGCTGCCTCCCCGTTTCAGCACCCTGGCGAGCTGCCCGTAGAAGGCCTGCGAATACAATTCGCCGGCGATGCCGAAACGAGGCGGGTCGTGCAGGATCGCATCGCTGGAACCGGCCGCATGTTTGCATATGTGTTCCGTCACATCGCCGTTCGTGAGCGTCATGGAGCCGGCCGCGCCATGTTCAAGAATGTCGGGCGACCAGGGATTGAGACTTCGCAACCAGATCACATCGGCGTTCTTTTCGTAGGAATGCACATGCGCACTGCGTCCGGCGAGGCAGAAGGCGGCAAAATAGCCAAGGCCTCCGCAGGTATCCAAAATCACCTTGCCGCGCGGACGTATGAGCGCAACTTTGCGTTCCGCGTCGGCCCAGGGCGAGATGCGTTGGGAGGCGAGCATTTTGATCCCGTCGATTTCAAAAGTCGGCGCTCCCCACTCCGTCGGAATCAGCTTGGTCAACGAAACCGAAAATCGCGCCAATGGCTCGAAGTGCACCGCAGTCCAGTAATAGATGGTTCTCGGCTTGCAAACATCGAGATAAGGATAGGAATGGCCGTCGAAGATCCAATCCTCCCGGCGCGCTCGGACGCTCGTCGTCGAACGGCCAAGATCGAGAGAGCAATCGAGCGTCGCGCCGCCCGCACGGCGGGCCCGCAGCAAGGAATCGTGCACGCAGGACGTGAGCAACGGCCCCATGGGGTCACTGCAGTCCAAATTCCCGGTGCCCCCGTTTCTCCGTGAGCTCGAGGATTCGTCCGCCCCCGCGGGCCACGCACGTGAGGGCATCCTCCGCCACCACCACCGGCAGGCCCGTTTCCTCGCTGATCAATCTGTCGATATTGCGCAGCAGCGCTCCGCCGCCCGTGAGAACGATTCCGCGCTCGGCCACATCGCTGCCGAGTTCGGGCGGTGTCTGCTCCAGCGCTTGTCTGACGGCGCCGACGATTGCCTGCAAGGGCTCCTCCAATGCCTCCAATATCTCATTCGAATTCAACGTGAAGCTGCGCGGCACCCCTTCCGACAAATTTCTGCCGTTGACGGTCATTTCGCGCACCTGATCGCCCGGATAAGCCGATCCGATCGCTATCTTGACGCGCTCAGCCGTGGCCTCCCCGATCAATATTCCATAATTTCGGCGCACGTACTGCGTGATTGCCTCATCGAACTTGTCGCCGCCCATTCGAATGCTCGCGGCATAGACGATTCCATTCAAGGACAACACCGCCACCTCGGAAGTGCCGCCGCCGATGTCCAAGACCATCGAGCCGCGCGCTTCATGCACCGGCAGCCCGGCGCCGACGGCCGCGGCCATCGGTTCCGGCACGATGTCGACGTGGCGCGCGCCGGCCCCTTCCGCGGATTCCTTGATGGCACGGCGTTCCACCTGGGTGGATCCGAACGGTACGCAAATCAGAACGCGGGGGCTCGGGCGCAAGAGTCGATTGCCATGCACCTTATTGATGAAGTACTGCAGCATCTTCTCCGTGTACGTGAAATCGGCGATGACGCCATCCTTCATGGGCCGCACCACGGTGATATGTCCCGGCGCGCGGCCCATCATCTTTTTGGCCTCCACTCCGACGGCAACCACGATCTTGCCGCCTCGAACGGGATCGAGCTGCAGGGAGACGACGGAGGGTTCGTTCAGTACGATTCCGCGCGACTTGATATAAATCAACGTATTGGCGGTGCCGAGATCGATCGAAAGGTCGTTCGAGAAATGGCCGCGAAGGCGCTTTAAATGGAAAATGTGGTCAATCCGGGGTTAAGGGCTCGCGGCCCTCGTCGGGCGTCGGCCGCGACAGCAGTCTCACGTGTAGCACGTTGCCATCCGGAACGCGAATCGGACCAACGGCGCGGCGATTCTTGCCAAGGCACGGCCGGCGCGCAATGATCTCATGCCTTCCCACGATAAGAATGACTGATTGCGCGATGCGCAATGGGAGCCTTTGCCATGGAAATGCCATTGACGCCGCTCGAGTTTGCACGGCGAGCCCGAAAACTTTATCCGCACCGGGAGGCCATCGTCGATGAGGGTCGGCGCTTCACGTACCTCGAATTTCTGGACCGTTGCGATCGCTGGTCCGCCGTGTTGCAGCGGTTCGGCGTCGCGGCGGGCGATCGCGTCGCCGTGATAGCCCCGAACACGCATGCCATGCTCGAATCCTTCTATGCGATCCCCCAGATCGGGGCCATCGTGGTCCCTCTGAACTACCGTCTGACATCCGAAGACTTCCTGTACATGATCGACCACAGCGGCGCCTCGGTCGTTTGTGCCCACTCCGATCATATCGATGCGATCGACGGCATTCGTGATCGCCTGCCCGGTGTGCGGCATTTCATCGCCTTCGAGGGACATCGGCCGGGATGGGGGGACTACGAATCCTTGCTGGCCGATGCGCCTGGCGGCTTTCGCGGTGTCGACATCGCGGAAACCGCCGTCATTGCCATCAACTACACGAGCGGGACCACGTCGCGGCCGAAGGGCGTCATGATCACCCACAGAAACGCCTGGATGAATTCGGTCGGCTCCCTGGTGCACCATCCCATGTCCTCGGCGGACCGATACCTGTGGACCCTGCCGATGTTCCATGCGAACGGTTGGACATTCGTTTGGACGGTCACCGCGGTCGGTGCGGCCCACATATGCCTGAGGAAGGTCGATCCGGCCAGGATCTATGCTCACATCGAGACGGAAAAAGTGACCGTGCTCTGCGCCGCTCCCACCGTACTCATCGGGATCGCCAACGGACCCGAGGAATCCCGGCGGCGTCTGCCCGCCGGAGTGCGGGTATTCACCGCCGGTGCGCCGCCCGCCCCCACCACCATCGAGCTGGTCGAAGGCAAACTCGGATGGAAAATAACGCACGTCTACGGTCTCACTGAAACCGCGCCCTTCATGACCATATGCGAGGGGCGGCCGGAACATGCCGCGCTCGGCGCACGAGAAGCATCGATCATCAAAGCTCGGCAGGGCGTGGAACTCATCACATCCGGGGAAACCATCGTCGTCGACGAGAGTGGCGAGGAAGTGCCACACGACGGCGCAACGCTCGGCGAAATCGTGACCCGCGGAAATGTGGTGATGCAAGGCTACTACCGCGATCCTGAGGCGAGCGAAATCGCCCTGCGCGGGGGTTGGTTTCACTCCGGCGATGCCGCCGTCGTCCACCCGGACGGCTACATTGAGATTCGCGACCGGTTCAAGGACGTGATCATCAGCGGCGGAGAGAACATTTCCTCCATCGAGGTCGAAGCAGTGCTGTTGCAGCACCCGGCGGTGCTCGAGGTGGCGGTCGTCGGGGTGAGCGACGTGAAATGGGGTGAAACGCCGCATGCATTCGTCGTACCCCGGGTCGGCGCGATGCCGACCGCGGAGGAATTGCGGGACTTCGCGCGCGCTCACCTCGCTCACTTCAAGGTTCCGAGCGCCTATATCTTCATCCAGGAGCTTCCCAAAACGGCGACCGGAAAGATCCAGAAATATGTTCTTCGAAGGCAAAGCAGCGCCATCAGTCCGCAATAGGACACCTCCCTGCTCTCTGAACATCGACTGATGGGGAGCTGAATCAGCGGCGCCCGCCTTCCTGGATGGCGAGATCGGAAATGACGGGCATATCGCCCGCGGCCTCGCGGGCAATACGCATGGCATTGCGCAGATCCCAATCGCTGAACACGAAACCACGCAGCACGATGCGGCCTTTTTCAATCCCAACCTCGACATGGGCGTCATAGAAGTAGGGGTCCGCGCGTAGAGCCGTCTTCACCCGCTTCCTCACATCTTCATCGGCCGCCCTCGCCGCCCGAGGGGTGGGCGTCGCTGCGACGATTTCGCGCAGTGGAGGTGCGCCCATCCCGGCGCCGGCCGGCAATACGAACGCCAACGAGGCAGCAGCCGCCCCAAGCGTCAGCCAGTTACTTCGATCCTTGGGGGCACCCATGGCTCCTCCAGTCGGCGGCAACACCCGCAATCAACGGCAATACGCGTCGTGCTCGACGCACTCGTGCCATGTATGTTCGCGGTAGTATCGATGATGATCATGATCATAGTATCCTTCGCGCGGTTCGGCCACGATGCATGCAGAGGCGAACGCGACGATTCCCATCAAGAAGCTTCCTTTCATGATTCGTGCAATGTTCATGATCGCTCCAGTGCTTAGGTATCGATGAGCGAAGCCTAGCGCGCCACCGGCGTGTCCGAACACCCGCTTCCTTTGGCGTTGTATGTCCGCCGTGCTCCTACAATTATCGCGCGCAATATTTTGCGTTGCGGTAGGCGTCTGCCGCACTCGCAATCCTCAATGCCGGGCGGGCATACTAAGCCGGTGACATCGCTCGTTCCCCAACGCATGACGGTCGAGGTTGGCGCCGGCGTCGCCGTGTCGGCCCTGCTGCAAGATCCCCCGCGAGCTTTTGCCTGCCTGGTGTTGGCACACGGTGCTGGAGCCGGAATGGAACACCCCTTCATGACGGCCGCGGCACATGGGCTCGCCTCGCACGGTATCGCGACGCTGCGCTATCAGTTCCCGTACATGGAAAAGAAGAGCAGAAGACCCGACCCGCCAGGCCTTTGTCATGCCACGGTCGCCGCCGCCGTGGGATTGGCGCGAAAGCTTCTGCCGGATGTCCCCTTGTTTGCCGGCGGCAAATCCTTCGGTGGCCGCATGACATCTCAAGCTCAAGCGGCCAAGCCGCTGCCGGGCGTTCGCGGCATCTGCTTTCTCGGATTTCCGCTGCATCCGCCCGGCGAACCTTGCACCGTCCGCGCGCAGCATCTCTGCAAGATACAGATCCCTCTGCTCTTTCTTCAAGGCACCCGCGATGCGTTCGCCGAGTCCGGTCTGCTGCGCCCACTCGTGGAAAAGCTCGGGGCCACCGCAACGCTGACAGTCTTCGAAGACGCGGACCACTCGTTTCATGTACCGGCTCGAACGGGCCGCAGCGATGCACAGGTGCAGGGTCAGCTGGTCGATGCCCTTGCCGCTTGGATCGCTTCATTGAGCCGCGACGATGTTGCAGAGCGCAGGCGGCCGTCCCCTGACCGCTGACCTACCAAACGCGCCCGTTCAACGGCGAAGCCGGGACACCGCGCGCAGACTCCACGCCAACACCGCCCTGGCAATCAGACGCCACAGCGGCACGCGCCAATTGTGCGCAACCTCGCTCGCCATGCGCAGCGTGACGCTCCGTTCACTGGACTGCAGCAGCATGGCTTCGACCTCGCGGGCAAAAGCGGCCGACTCGATCTCCTGATTGGCCTCCAGATTCCACAGCACGCCCCATCGATCCAGGTTGCTCGATCCCATGGATACCCAGTCATCGCACAAGACGAGTTTGGTGTGCAGGAACCGGGGCTGGTACTCGTAGATCACCACACCGCTGGAAAGGAGCCGCGCATAAAACAGGCGCGCCGCTGCGCGGGCCGCCGGGGCATCGGTGTAAGGGCCCGGCAGCAACAGCCGCACATCGACGCCGCGCCGCGCCGCGCGCCGAAGCGCGCGCCGGAGCCGGTTTGACGGCCAGAAGTAGGCGGTCGCCACCCACACGCGAGTACCGGACTTTCGGATTCGTTTGGCGACCGAATACCCGATTTCATTCGTGCCAAGTCCGCTGCTGGCGGCCACACGCCCGCGCTCTCCGGACATCTGCGCCGGGGCCGGACGCAATTGAACGTCGAGCGCCCTACGGGTGCTGCGCCTCCACGTAACAGCAAAAAGTTTGTACCAGTCGTCGAGCACCGGCCCTGCGATTTCAACGATGCAATCCATCCAGTAATCATCCGGACGCGCGGCGGGGCTGAACATGTCGGCAAGCCCCGTACCGCCGGTGAAGCCTTTCGTATTGTCCGTCACCAGCAGTTTGCGGTGATTGCGCAGGAACGGCCGTGGAAAGGTCCGCCAGCGTGGAGTGTTGTAGAACGCCAAGTCGACCCCGGAGGATCGCAGCCGCGCCCGGTCCGCTTCTCTCAGACCGCGCGATCCGAATGCATCGAACAAAACGCGAACCCGGACGCCGCGCATCGCGGCCCGGGTGAACGAGGCGATGAATTCGTCTGCGACTTGGCCCGATTCGACCAGGTAGAACTCGGCGAGAACGTACTCGCGGCTGTCATCGATCGCGGCGATCATGCGGGGAAAGAATTCACTCCCGTCCCGGAGCAGTGAAAAACGGTTGCCGTCCCGAATCGCGGCATGGAAGCGTCTGTTCATGTTCTTGCCTAGTATGAGGTCACAGCCCCGCCCGTGGTGCGATGTTTGTAAGATTTCTCCGACTCCATCGCGCGGTCGGGTCGTACTCCGCCTGTATTGCAAAGCGCATCATCGTGCGTCAAATTTATTCCATGGCGCAGATAAAAACACCGGTCACGGTCCGCCTGCACCCAGAACTCTTGGCGCAAGTCAGGCGCTCGGCGAACCGGGACAATCGCTCGCTGACGAATTTCATCGAGACGGCGCTCCGCGAACACGTGGACGGGACCGGGGCAAGGCGCGGTGCCGCGTCGCTCTCGCCGAAAGGAAGGCGTCAATGAGCGCCTCCACGGCAAGAATGAGCAACGCCTGCATCCAACCTCTTGCCAAGACGCTCACTGGAATAGCAGGCCTTGATCAAGTCACCCTGGGAGGCCTCCCTGCCGGGCGCCCCACACTCGTTTGCGGCGGCCCCGGCTGCGGCAAGACCCTGCTGGCGACCTCCTTTCTCATCAACGGCGCAGTGATGTACGGCGAACCGGGCGTGTTCATGAGCTTCGAGGAATCGAGCCACGATCTCATTCAAAACGTCACATCTCTGGGCTTTGATTTGGCGAGCCTGGTGTCCGAAAGGAAGATTGCAATGGATTTCGTGCGCGTCGAGCGGAGCGAGATCGAGGAATCCGGGGAATACGACCTTGAGGGGCTCTTCGTCCGGTTGGGCTACGCGATCCAGTCCATCGGCGCGAAGCGCGTGGTTCTCGACACGCTCGAGGTGCTGTTCTCGGGACTGGGCGACACCCAGATGCTTCGAGCGGAACTGCGGCGACTGTTCGCCTGGTTGAAGGAGCAGAGCGTCTCGGCGATCATCACCGCGGAGCGCGGCTCCGGGGCGCTCACCCGCTTCGGGTTGGAGGAATATGTCTCCGATTGCGTCCTGTTGCTCGACAACCGCGTCTCGAACCAGGTCACCACGCGCAGGCTTCGGATCGTCAAATATCGCGGTTCCGCGCACGGCACGAATGAATACCCGTTCCTGATCGATAAGAACGGCATTTCGGTCATGCCGATCACCGCGGCGGGCCTTGCGCACGAGGCGTCCGAAGTGGCCGTTTCCACCGGAATTTCGGGTCTGGACAGCATGCTCGGGGTCGGCGGCTTTTTTCGCGGTACGAGCATTCTCGTGTCCGGCGCCGCGGGGACCGGCAAGACCAGTCTCGCGGCGCATTTCGTGGATGCCGCCTGCAGCCGCGAAGAACGCTGCCTGTATTTCGCATTCGAGGAATCTCCCGCGCAGATCGTGCGCAACATGCGCTCCATCGGACTCGACCTGCAGCCGAGGGTTGACTCGGGGTTGTTGCGGTTCGAAGCGGCGCGGCCGAGCCTCTTCGGCCTGGAGATGCACCTGGCGCGGATGTACCGGGAAATCGAGGAGTTTTCCCCCGCCGCCGTCGTTCTGGACCCCATCTCATCGCTGCGCGGCGACACCGGCGATGTATATTCCATGCTGCTGCGGATCATCGACCTGCTAAAGAGCCGCTCGATAACCGCGTTCCTGACGAATCTATTGCCCATTCAGGGAACCATGGATTACGCCGACACCGGCATGTCGTCGCTGATGGACAGCTGGCTCTCCCTCGTGCAGCTCGAATGCAACGGCGAGCGCAATCGCGGCCTGTTCGTGTTGAAGTCCCGCGGCATGAGCCACTCGAACCAGATTCGCGAGTATCAGCTGACGTCGAGAGGCGTGAAATTGGTCGACGCCTATCTGGGCAGCGCCGGCGTGCTCACCGGCTCCGCGCGCCTCACGCAGGAGGCCCTCGACGCCGCCGATGCGGCGCGGCGGCGCCAGGAGAGCGCACGCAAGCGGCGGGAGGTTGAGCGGAAGCGCACCGCGCTGGAGCGTCAAATCGCGGAGATGCGCGCCGCGCTCGAGGCCGAGGAAGAAGAGGCCCGCCTGTCGCTCGAGAATGACGCAGAACTCGAACGCAGGATTCAAGCGGACCGGCAGGCCATGGCGGTCCGGCGCGGCGGGACCTCGACATGACGAACCGTGCCAGCATGGAAGCGATGCCAGCGGACAAGCACTACAATTTGAGGCTCTACGTCGCGGGGCAGACGCCGAAATCCATGACCGCGCTCGCCAATCTGAAGAGAATTTGCGAGGAGCATCTCTCGGGCCGGTACCGCATCGAGATCATCGACCTGCTGGAACATCCTCAACTCGCGGCCGGCGACCAGATCCTCGCGGTGCCGACGCTCGTGCGCCGGCTTCCCGAGCCGCTCAAAAGAATCATCGGCAACCTGTCGAACATGCAACGGGTTCTCGTCGGACTCGATTTGCGGCCGGAAGCCGCGCCGTGAACGAGGAACCGCTCCTTGACCCCGCGCGGCGCCGGCAATACGTGCTGCGGCTTTTCGTGACCGGCACCACGATGCGCTCCGCGCGCGCGATCGCCAATCTGCGGCGCGTCTGCGAAGAACGTCTGCGGGGCGAATACGACCTCGAAGTCATCGACATATATATGCACCCGGACGCCGCCAAGGATTACCAGATCGTCGCGGCACCGACCTTGGTCAAAATGCTGCCCCTGCCGCTGCGGCGGATCATCGGTGACCTTGAAGATGAAGAGCGCGTTTTGGCCGGCCTCGACCTGCGCCCAAAAGACAGTGAAATTCCTGACAAATGAACGCCACCGCAGGCAAAGACGCTGAAGTCGAACGTCCGGGCTCCGGCGAGCGAATGATGGAATTGGACCGGCTTCGTGAGCGCTTGCGCGAAGCCGAGGAGACGCTCAATGCCATTCGGAACGGCGACGTCGATGCCGTGGTCGTCTCCGGGAGGGATAATGTTCCACGCGTTTACACCCTGGAAACGGCGGATGAGTCCTACCGCCTCCTCGTGGAGGAAATGCAGGAAGGGGCGCTGACGCTCACCAAGGCTGGAGACATTCTCTATTGCAATGCGCGCTTCGGCGAGCTCGTCGGGATGAAACCCGCAAAACTCGCCGGCGGATCGCTGCGAGACCTCATCGCCGAGACCGAGTGGCCGTCCGTCCTCGACATGATCGCGCGAGGATCCAAAGGGGAAGTGAGCATTCACACCATCGACGGCGGCCGGATTCCGGCCCACATGTCGTTCAGCCCCTTGCGCGGCGGGAGTTTGAACGGCGCAGAAATGCATTGCGCCATCGTCACCGATTTGACGGAGCAGCGCCGAACGGCCGACCAGCTGCGAGCCGCGCATGCTGCGCTGCTGCTGCAGGTCGCCGAACGCGAACGCACGGAAGGATTGCTGCGCCAGAGCCAAAAAATGGAGGCCGTGGGACAACTGACCGGAGGAATTGCACACGATTTCAACAATCTCCTCATGGTCATCACGGGGGGCCTCAGCATGCTGGACCGCGATCCACCGCCCGAGCGGCATCAGAAGCTGCGCGAAGGAATGCGCCAGGCCGCCGAGCGGGGCGCCGCCCTCACACGTCAGCTGCTCGCCTTTTCCCGGCGAAAGGAGCTGCATCCCAGGCCAATCGTGATCCCCCGTCACGTCGAGGGAATGCGGGAGCTTCTCAACGGGTCCCTGGGCGGAGATGTCACTGTGAGATTGGAGTTTGATCCGGACGTCTGGCCGGTGCGCGCCGATGAGGGGGAGTTCGAAATTGCGCTCTTGAATCTTTGCGTCAATGCGCGAGATGCCATGCCCAAGGGGGGCACGATCAGCATCGCCGCCCGCAATCGCCCCGATTTGCGTGAATACGAACTCATCGGCGATTTTGTCGAGGTGTCCGTCGCCGATACCGGCGAAGGGATGGATGCGGAGACGGTCGCACGCTGCCTCGAACCTTTCTACACCACCAAGGATATCGGCAAGGGATCCGGCCTCGGGCTTGCCCAAGTGTACGGCTTCGCCCACGGCTCTCAGGGCTCGGTGCAGATCGAAAGCAAGGCGCGCGAAGGAACCAGGGTTTCGCTGCTATTGCCCCGATCGGAGCCCCCTGCCGAGACGCGAAGCTCAGAGACCGAATCCCTGAATAGGCAGCCGCCGGCAGGAAATGCGCCGAAGCGGGTGCTCCTGGTCGAGGACGACACCGCAGTCGCAGTCCTGACGATCGACATGCTTCAGGTGCTTGGCTACGAGGTCGTGCGGGTCGCGAGCGCCCGCGCCGGGTTGAACGCACTTGAGGAACCGCATGGGTTCGAATTGGTGCTGTCGGATATCATGATGCCGGGCGGAATGGACGGCATTTCATTCGTGCGCGAATTTCGCCGCCGCGGAATCGATCTGCCCGTAGTGCTGGTCAGCGGCTACGCCGATGCGGCACGGCGGGAGCCGGAAAATGGAGGCGTCCCTTTGCTTGCCAAGCCGTATGACTTGGACCAACTGGCCAAGATGCTCGACGAGGCGATGTCTCAGCGCTCCGCCCGTCATCCACAGCGTCAACTGGCGCGGCTTGAGGGGAATCCGTAACATCGACCCGAAGTGGCGCGCCTGTAAGCGTTTGCCTACAACGATTCGCACCGTTGCGCACGCGACGGTTCAATACCCGTGAGGGACACTTCGATCCGCCATAACGGCCACCGAGCAACGTCAAGCGTTCCAATGAAAGCGATTCCCTTCATCGATCTGCTCGAGGCTGCCGCGTACGCCCTCGTGGGCGAGCGGTGCCGGCAATCCTTCCTTCATGACATTCGAGGCGGTCTGCAGAGCCTTCACACCGCCGTCGAACTGCTGACCCGCGCTTCCATGAGTCCGGGCGAGAGTGCCGCCGTGGCGGAAAAGGCTTCGGCGCTTGCCCGCCGTGCGGTTCAGAATCACGAGAAGTCGCTCGCCGAGCTGCTCGACAAGTTAACTCCTCAGAGGGAGGCCGCGGCCCCGGTCAACGTCGGCGAATTGGTGGGCGAGGTGCTGCGATTCATCAGAAATGACGCCGCCGGCAAGTCCATTGCCTTTCGGCTCGAATCGGCTGCCGACGTGTGGGTGGCTGCGCAGGTCCACAAGTTCCACTTGGTGCTCCTCGGCATCGTATCCGCTCTCATCGATGCCGCCGCCCCGGGGGCTGTGATCGACATTGCGGTTGCGCGGTCGAATATGGATGCCGTGATCGAATTCAGATCGAGCATCCCCTGCCCCGCGCTCCGTACTCCGGAGGATCTGTGGCATTCCGGGGGCGCGATGTCATCCCAGTACGAATTGATGTTGACGCTGACCCAACGATGGGTGTCGGCGAACGGGGGCCGCCTCGAGCCGCCGGCAGACTCCCGTTTGCCGAACGCGCTGCGCATTTACTATCCTCTGGCTTCATCCTGAAGGGCGCGATCAATGCCGCACAATCATTCCACGCCTCCTCTGCGGGTTCTCTATATAGAGGACAACGAGCTGATCCGTGAAATCACCTGTGAGTTGCTCGAGGACGCCTCGAGGGAGGTCACGGCGGTGGCGACGGGCGAAGAGGCTCTTTCCCAGGTCAATGCACGCCGGTTCGACATCATGGTAACCGACGTGAGCCTGCCGGCGATGTCCGGTCTCGAACTGGTGCGCATGGTAAAAGCGATCGACCCATCCATGCCCGTCATCCTGGCATCGGGATACCCTCTGGATCCTGAGGAATGTCGGCTGGGGCCCCGGGTGAAGGCGATCACCAAGCCATTCAACCGGCCGGAATTGGATATGTTGATCGAAGAACTCTGCGGCTGAGGTGGCGCTGATGCTCGATGATTTGCTCGAAGTCTCGAACCTCTAACCAAACCGGTGGACCCCGACCGGGTCCAACGAATACTTCGCGCTAATCTCGCCCGGGGAGATTGCGCGGCCAGTTGAGGCGCTTCTTCGGCCTCCCCTCGCCCTCCGCCCATGTCGGCTGCGGGCGACAAACACCGGGCGCAACGCTGTGGCCAATTGGGCACCGAAATATCGGCTTTGTCTGACATACATCGCGCGTTCGGACACCCATAGTACGGTGCACGAGCCGCCCATGAACGACACGTACGCCCCGACGAGCCCGATCGCCGATGACATCGCCATCGCTTCGCGGCGCATTGCTCATGGGTCGGCCGGGGCAGCTCAGGGGTCGACCATAGATCTTGATGCGCCCCGTGCCCCTCGGCCGCCTGACAAGCCATCGGGGCATTCGGACGACGAGCCCGGTTCGTGCTCACCCCCCGGGGTCGGCCGCGTGTTGCGTGACCGATATGTGCTGGAAAAGCGGCTCGGCAGCGGCGGGATGGGAACGGTGTTCAAGGCGCTCGACCGCTACCGTTCCGATCTTCCCGCAGCCAATCAATACGTGGCCATAAAGATCCTGCATCAAAAAAGCGACAATCGGCTGGAACTGCTCGACAACGTGCGCCGGGAGTTTTACTGCACGCAGATGCTCTCGCATCGGAACATCGTCAAGGTGTACGAACTCGACAGGGATGGCGACATTGATTTCTTCACCATGGAACTGCTCGAAGGAGAACTCTTGAGCAGCGTGACGGAGCGGCTGCACCCGCTGCCGATGTTGCGCCCGCATGCCTGGGCGATCATCTGGGAAATCGGCGCCGGGCTTGCGCACGCTCATGCCCGCAACGTGGTCCACACCGATTTGAAGCCCCACAACATCATGATCACGAATTCCGGCGAAGTGCGGATACTCGACTTCGGCGCCTCGAGCACCTCGATGGCGCAGGGCACGGATGTTCTCAGCCGAAGAAACGGACTTTCCGCGATCACCCCCGCGTACGCCTGCTGCGAGCTTCTGGCTGGACGATCGGCGGATCCGCGCGACGACCTCTATGCGTTTGCCTGCATTGCCTATGAACTGCTGGCGGGTTCGCATCCCTTCCAGCGCCGGCCCTCAACGGTCGCGCGGGACTTGGGAGTGGTGCCGCAACGGCCGCCCGGCCTCACCGGCCGGCAATGGAAGGCCCTGATGATGGGATTGTCCTGGCATCGGGCGGGCAGATCCATTGCGGTGCGCGCATGGCTCGACAGATTGCGCGCGGGCCAAGCGGCGGCGAGGCAATTGCCGCGCGCGCGGGACCTCGGACCTGCTCCCGCCGGAGGAGGAACCGCAGGCTCGCTGAGGGCCGCCGCCGTGTTCGCCGTCTTGTTGATCGCGGCTGCGGCGATTTCCATCATGCACGCGCCGTCCGCCGGCAAAGTCGGCGGTCAACAGACCGTTTCGGCGATCGCGGCGAGCCGGGGACCCGAGAGCACGGCGCCGCGCAGCCCCGCGGGCGACGAGCCGCCCGTGGTCGCGCCGCCGACCGCATCGCTCCCGCCGACCGCATCGCTCCCGCCGACTGCCGCGCTTCGCGCGACACCGTCACAGAGCGCCGATTCTGAATCGCAGCCGGCGAACAACGCCAAGCGCGACGCGGACCACCCGCGCCCGCAACCCGCGATGCTGAATCCAATCGTCGTTTCGGCCCGCAATTACAGAATCCGGTCGGGCGAGAATTTCGCCGAAATCCGCGTGCACCGGTCTTCACAGTCGCATCGCGATGCTGCGTTTGTTTGGTGGACCGAAGCCGCGTCGGCGAAACCGGGCGTCGATTACGTGCACCAGGGAAAAGTCACTCAGACGATTCCCAGGGGCAGGGACACGGCGAGCTTTTTCATCAAGCTGGTTCCGAGCGCCTCGAGAACCCAGCGCGAGGTCTTTTACGTGGCAATCGCCGAAGCGGGACCTGGCGCGTCGCCGGGCCCGGTGGCGCGCGCTGCGGTCTGGCTTCCCACGACGCACGATCATTCGTAAGCCGCCGGTTCTAATGCCAGCGGTATCCGAGGCGAACCCACAGCATGCGCGCGGGCAATAGATAGAAGGACTCGCTGCCGAATTCGCTCGCGGACACGGGGGGGCGGCGGTTCGTCAAATTGGTGCCTTCCAGCGTCACGCGGAACTTGTGGATGCGATACTCGAGCGTCGCATCGAGCGCCGTGTATCCGCCGACCGCCGCGGAATTCTCCTCGTCGAGGAAGCGCCTGCCGACATAGCGACCGACCAACGTGGCGCCGATTCCCGATGCGGGCGTGTAGAGCAGTCCCGCCGAGGCGAGAACATGAGGCGACAGCGGCAACTCCCGGCCGCCGACATCGACGCCGGCAATCTCATCGAAGAACAGGTACTGCTTGAAGCGCGCGTCGTGATACGACGCGTTCACCGCGATCTCGACATCGGGCGCCATCCGATAGCGGGTTTCCAGCTCGACGCCCTTGAGTCTCTCGGCGGCCGCATTCGCCAGTGCGCCGGAACTCGTGGGGACGACAAGATTATTGAAGTCCATGAGGAACACTTCCCCCTGATAATTCAAGCGGCCGTCCGCCGCCGCGCCTTTCACGCCCACTTCGTAACTCTGCGCCGTTTCCGGGCTGAGAAGATCCGGCGTGTAATCGGGGCCGAAGTCGATGGCCGAGGGCTTGAATGCATTTCGAAAATCGGCGTACGCCACGGCCTGATCCTTGCCCGAGGCCCACAGCCGATAGCTCACGCCGATGGTTTCCGACGGCCGGATCATCGTCTTGTGCACGCTCTCGGCCAGCAATTCGGGAGGCGGCAGGGTCAGATCGCTGGAGTCCTTGTGCTCGTATGCTTCATTCAAACGAACACCGGCAAGCAAATCCCACCGATCATCCGGCTTCCAATCGACCTGCGCGTATTGACCGGCGAACAGCCGCTTGTCGTTGACGGTCCCGATCTCGTTGGCCGGCAGCGCCGTGGTCGGCGGCGGCAGGAAAGACCCGTCCAGCGGCGCGACATACGCGGCGTTGCCGTTGAGCGACGTCTGCCGCCCCCGGCCGTACAAGAGATCGGCGCCCGCGATCAGCGACGTGTCGGTCGAAAAGGCATGGGTCAAATGGGTGTCGAAGTATCCGTCGTCGATGCGACGGCGCTGATTCTGCGTGTCGGCCGCACCGCTCAAATCGGGTTCCAGAAACGCACGCACATCCTTGATGTCCGAATAAGCGTAGGAAATCAGGGTATCCCACGCACCCGCCGGCACGGGGTGCGAGTAGCCTATCGCGACATGATATTTTTCTTCCTCGATCTTCGCATCCGCCGGATTGAAATTGGCATTGATCGGGGTGAGCGTGGTGAGGCCCGAGCCCACGCGAATCGTGGGACTCGGGGGAACATCGTTGACGATGGAGACATCGGCATCCAGCCGCAATGTTCCCGAGCCCAGGTCGAGCGCCCCCCGATAGAGCGCATGGCCGTCGGCGATGCTCTCCCGGGCGTCCGCGAAACCCAATCTCTGCCCGTCTACCGCGATCGACTGCCGGTAGCCGTCCATGGGCGGCAAAGCACCCGAAGCCGATCCCCGAACCGACCCGTACGAACCGAATGCCAGGTCCGCTTCGTCCGCCGCTTCGCCGGCCGGATAGTGAATCGCCTGCACGACACCGACAAACGACGTTGCACCGTACATGACCGGTGCTGAACCCTTCATGACCTCGATCCGCTGCACGTCGGTGAAATTGAGCGTGGCAATCGCCGGATTGAAGGCGCCGCCCCACGGTATGCCATCGACGACCAGCAGGAACGCATCGAACTCGTGAAGTCCCCAAAACGCAGGCACGGCGCTCGACGGACCGGCATCGCCGCCGGGCGGCGCCTCCACGCCCGGCACGAGGCTCAGGGCCGAAGCCATGTCGCGTGCATCGCGCGCACCGAGCTCATCCGCAGACACCACCGAGATGTCCGCCGGAATGCGATCGACCGGCTCGGCAATGCGGGTCGCCGTCACCACGACCGCGTCGAGCGATCCCGCGGCTGCGTCGATGCTCGCCGCGCCGGCGAGGAGCACCAGCATCAGCCGTGTCAATGTTCTCATCCCGACACGTCTCCATCGCGCTGACTTAAAGGGCGCACAGAATAGCCGATCCCATTTGCGCAAGCACACGCGTCGGGCCTTGCTGTACGATACGGGCCTTCGCAATTGGGGAGTACCATGATCATGACGCATCGGTTCACGCCGTCCGCGGCAACCCTTGCCTTGCTTTTGCTGATGCCCTGTTTGTGTCTTGCAGCCGTCGCCGACGTGAACCCTGCGCTGGTGGGCGGCATGAAATGGCGCCAAATAGGCCCCTTCCGCGGCGGCCGTGTGGTGGCGGTGAGCGGCGTACCGGGGGATCCCGCGACCTGGTACTTCGGCGGGGTCGGCGGCGGAGTGTGGAAGAGCACCGATGTCGGCAACTCTTGGAAACCCATGTTCGACGGCCAAAAGATCGCCTCGATCGGCGCGATCGCGGTCGCCGACTCAGATCACAACGTGGTGTACGTCGGCACGGGCGAGGCATGCCCGCGCGGCAATATCAGCTACGGCGACGGGGTTTACAAGTCGCTCGACGCGGGTCGCACCTGGACGAACGTGGGGCTCAAGGATACGCGGCAGATCGGCGCCGTGATCGTGCATCCGAAGAACCCCGACATCGTGCTGGTTGCCGCGCTCGGACATGCGTTCGGCCCCAATGAAGAGCGCGGCGTGTTCCGCAGCGCCGACGGCGGACGTACTTGGACGAAGGTGTTGTACAAGGACAGGGACACCGGCGCCGTCGACGTTGCGTTCGATCCGGGAAATCCCAACACCGTCTATGCCTCTCTGTGGCAGATGCGCCGCCAGCCCTGGAATTTCTCGAGCGGCGGCCCGGGATCCGGCCTCTACAAATCGACGGACGCCGGCCTCACGTGGAGGCATCTCGAGGGACACGGCCTGCCCGAGGGCATTCTCGGACGTATCGGCGTGTCCGTGGCCGGCGGCGGCTTGGGGCGCGTGTACGCCATGATCGAAGCGGCCGAAGGCGGTCTCTTCCGCTCCGACGATGCGGGCGATTCCTGGATTCGCGTCAACGACGACCATCGATTCCGCCAGCGAGCCTGGTATTACAGCCACGTATTTGCCGATCCCGTTTCTCCCGACATCGTCTATGTACTCAACACCGGCGCCTTCCGCTCCGCCGATGGCGGCAAGACCTTCGAATTGATGCCCGCCCCGCACGGCGATCATCACGCGCTGTGGATCGACCCTGCGGACCCGCGGCGTGTGATCAACGGAAGCGACGGCGGCGCGAGCATTTCCGTCGACGGCGGCAAATCCTGGTCGGCCCCCTACAATCAGCCCACAGCCCAGTTCTATCATGTGGCGGTCGACAACCGCTGGCCGTACCGCGTCTACGGCGCGCAGCAGGACAATTCCACGATCGCCATTGCGAGCCGCGACGACATCGGTGTCATCGGCCGCCAGGATTGGTTCGAGGTCGGCGGCGGCGAGAGCGGTTTCATCGCACCCGATCCGAAGAATCCCGAGGTCATTTACGCGAACTCCGACAGCGGCCAGATGACCCGGCTCGATCACCGCACGAACAACCTGCGCGATGTATCCGTATATCCCCTCGACGTGTCGGGAAACGGCGCCGCCGCACTTCAATTCCGCCTGCAGTGGACGGAGCCGCTGTTCGTCTCGCGGCACGATTCGAACGTCCTGTATACCGCGGCGCAATTCGTGCTGCGCAGCCCCGACCAGGGGCGCACCTGGAAGGCGATCAGTCCGGATCTCACGCGCAACGACAAGAGCAAGCAGCAGCCGTCCGGCGGACCGATCACCCTGGACATCACGAGCGTCGAATACTACGACACGGTCTTTGCGCTCGGCGAGTCGCCGCTGCAGCAGGGATTATTGTGGGCCGGCACCGACGATGGGCTGGTTCACCTGACGCGCGACGACGGACGCAGTTGGGCCGATGTCACGCCGAAGGACATGCCGGCCTGGAGCATGGTGAGCCTCATCGATCCCTCCCCGCACGATGCGGCCACGGCCTATGCGGCGATCGATCGTCACAAACTCGACGATCTGAAACCTCTCATCTACCGCACTCACGATTCCGGCAAAACCTGGACCCGCATCGTTGCCGGCATTCCGGACGGGGCCTATGTGCACGCGGTGCGCGAAGACCCCGTGGTCAAAGGGCTGCTCTATGCGGGCACGGAGCTCGGGGTCTTCTTCTCCGCCGATGACGGCGCCCACTGGCATGCGCTGCAGCTCAACCTGCCCGTGACGCCGATACACGACCTCATCGTCAAGGACAATGATCTCGTGGCCGCGACGCACGGCCGTTCGTTCTGGATTCTCGACGATGTGTCGCCGCTGAGGCAGGCGTCAGGCGGACTCGCGGCCGGCGATATGCACCTGTTTCGGCCCGCCCGCGCCGTGAAACTTCACTACCCGAACGAAGTCGAGCGCCGCCTTCCCGTGGGCGACAATCCGCCCGCGGGCGCGGTCATCGACTATTACCTGAGCGCCAAACCCGCTGAAGGTGAAGTGCTCACGCTCGAGATCCTGACGGCGGATGGCAAACCGGTTCGCCGTATGACGAACCACCCGCCGTCCGACGGTCCCGAACAACCGGCGGAGTGGACGGACCGGGAGAAACCGGCGGATGCAATTCCGGACGCCGCCGGCGCAAACCGCTTTGCGTGGGATCTGCGCGGCGAGGACCCGCAGAAGATCCCGGGCGCATTCTACGCGGACGAGGGACCCCGCGGACCGTTGGTCACTCCAGGGTCCTACCAGGTCCGTCTTTCGTTCCGCGGCCAGAGCCAAACCGCGCCGCTCGAGGTCGTGCCGGATCCCAGGCTCGAAGGGCAGCTGGCCGACGGCGAGGTCAAGGAACTGGCGGACCTGTCGCGAAGGACATGGACCGACATCGATGCCCTGCACAAGGCCGTCAATCAGATTCGCGAAACGCGCGCGCGCGTCGAGACGATCAAAAAATGGAGCAAGGGCAACCGCTCCGCCAAGCCCGTGATCGAGGCGGCGAACCAGCTCGCCGCCAAGATGGCGCCGATCGAGGCGCGCCTGGTGCAGGTGAAGATGGCGGCATCCGAGGACAACCTTCGTTATCCGAACATGCTGAACGAGCAATACGACACGTTCTCCGCCACGCTCGACTCCGAGGATTTCGGTCCCACGGAATCGCAACGTCAGGTCTATGCCTATTTGCACGGCGAGCTCGCCGGCGAACTCGCCAAGTGGCGTGCCCTGCTCGACGCCGATCTGCCGGCACTCGAGTCGCTGATGCGCGCGCAGGGTGTTCCGTCCATCGGAGAAACGCGCGAGCCATGAGCGCCGTGAGCCGCAGCATGCTTGCGGCGCTATCCGCCGCACTTTGGCTCCAGACCGGCGCCATCGCTGCCGCGCCAACGCCCGCCGGTACCGCTTCGGAGGGCCTGCATTGGCGGCTGGTCGGGCCGTTTAGGGGCGGACGTACTCGCGCGGTGACCGGCGTACCGGGCCAACCCGAAACTTTCTTGATCGGCGCGGTGAACGGCGGGATTTGGAGGACGACGGATTTCGGGCGCACATGGGCGCCCTTGTTCGATGCGGCCCCGACGCAGTCCATCGGCGCCATCGCGGTTGCACCCTCGGACCCGTCGATCATCTATGTGGGAAGCGGCGAGGGTTTGATGCGGCCGGATCTGTCCGTCGGCAACGGCATCTATCGTTCCACGGACTCCGGGCGGACATGGATGCATCTGGGCCTCGACGATGCGCAGCAGATTCCCGATCTCGCGGTCGATCCGCAAGATCCGAACCGGGTGTATGCGGCGGTTTTGGGCCATCCGTTCGGCCCGAGTTCGCAGCGCGGGATATTCCGGTCAACGGACGGGGGCAAGACATGGACCCGCGTGCTGTATGTCGACGACGATACGGGAGCCTCCTGCGTGAAAATCGGGGCGCGCGATCCGAACGTGCTGTATGCGGCCCTGTGGAACGTGCGCGCGGGGCCGTGGGAAGACAAGAATGTCTTCAACGGCACGGCAGGCGGCCTTTACAAGTCCACCGACGGCGGGGACCATTGGCGCCGGCTGACCCGGGGCCTTCCGGAAAATCTGTCGCAAATCGAAGTGGCGGTTGCACCGAGCCGTGCAGAGCGCCTGTACGCAACCGTCGCAACGACCGCGGACGGCGAATACGGTTCGGCGGCCGGATTGGGCGTGTACCGGTCGGAGGACGGCGGCGAATCCTGGATTCGCGCCACCACCGATCCGCGGCCGGCGCTGCGCATCGGGGGCGGCGATCTGCCCATCATCAAGGTGGATCCGCGCAATGCCGATGTGCTCTACAGCGCGAGCCTGGTCGCCATGAAATCGACGGATGCCGGCGTCCATTGGACATCGCTCCGTGGATCGCCCGGGGGCGATGACTATCAAAATCTATGGGTGAGCCCGGACGACCCGCGGCACATCGCCCTGGTCGGCGATCAGGGCGGCATCATCACGGTCAATGCGGGTGCGACGTGGAGCTCATGGCTCAATCAACCGACCGCGCAGCTCTACCACATCGGCGTCGCAGACGCGTTCCCATATCGGATTTGCTCGGGGCAGCAGGAAAGCGGTTCGGTGTGCATCGCCAGTCGCGGCAACGACGGCGAGATCACCCTGCGCGAATGGCATCCCGTTGGGGTGATCGAGTACGGATATGCCGTCCCCGATCCCCTCGATCCGGACGTCATCTATGGCTCGGGCCGCAACGTCGTGACCCGGACGCAATTGTCGACCGGCCAAGTGCAGGACATCACGCCGATCCCGCTCAAGGGCGCCGATGTTCGTGTGGATCGCACCGAGCCCCTGTTCTTCGCCCCACAAAACCCCCATCGCATGTACTACGCGGCCAATCGCCTCTACGAAACCATCGACGGCGGACAACATTGGCGCGTCGTGAGCCCGGATCTGACCCGGGAGAATCCGGGCGTGCCCCCGAGTGTCGGCACCCTGATGCTGCCGGGAGCCGGCAAGCAGCGCGGCGCCATCTACGCGGCGAGCGCGTCTTCGATGCAGGAGGGGCTTATCTGGACCGGCACCGACGATGGGCTCGTCTGGATGACCCGCGACGGCGGCGGGGCCTGGCAAAACGTGACGCCACCGCCGCTCACCGCGTGGAGCAAGGTGACGCAGGTGGAGGCGTCGCACTTCGACCCCGAAGTCGCCTACGTATCCGTGAGCCGATTTCGCATCGACGATTTGAAACCCTATTTATACCGAACCCGCGACGGCGGCAGAAACTGGACGCCGATCATCGGGGGATTGCCGCCGGATGAGCCCGTCAACACGGTTCGCGAGGACCCGGCGCGGCGCGGTCTTCTCTTTGCGGGGACGGAGAAGAGCGTATGGGTTTCCTACGACGACGGCGATCACTGGAGTTCTCTGCAGCTGAATCTGCCGCACACCTCGATGCGCGATCTGGCGATCCACGATCCGGATCTCATCGTTGCAACGCATGGCCGCGCATTTTGGGTACTGGATGACATCACTCCCTTGCGGCAGTTCTCGCCGGCTTTTGCGGCGCATGAGGCCGTGCTGCTCAAACCCGCGGCCGCGGTACGCGTCAGGCGCAGCACCGGGTCGGACACGCCGATTCAGCCGGACGAGCCCGCGGGACGCAATCCCCCGGACGGCGCGCCGATCGACTACTATCTTGCGCGCGATTCCAAAGTGCCGGTCACGATCGAAATTCTCGATTCGACCGGAGCGCTGGTCAGGCGCGCATCGAGCACGGATCCAGCGCCCTTCACCCAGGCGCAACTCGACCGAGAGTTGATTCCGCCGTATTGGGCCAGGGCGACCGCGGCGCCCGCGGCGGGCGCAGGCATGCATCGCTGGGTGTGGGACCTGCATTATTCCCCGCCCCGCAGCGTGAAGCGCGGATTCCCGATCTCCGCCGTGCCCAACGATACGCCCCAGGAACCCGCGGGTCCGCCCGCCGATATGGGCGATTATCGGATCCGCTTGATCATCGGCGCGCACCAATGGGAGCAGATGCTTGCGGTGACCCCGGACCCGCGGGTCAAGATCAGCCGCGAGGATTTCACGGCCCAGTTCGCTCTCGCGCGGAGCCTGGCCGCGGCGCTCGACGGCAGCAGCGCCATTTTGATCGAAGCGCGTTCGATCCGGGCCCAGCTGAAGGATCTGGGGACGCGTGCGGGCGCAATTCTGCAGGCGCCGATCCGGTCTCTCGATCTCAACATTGCCGCGCTTGTCGAAACAGCCGATGCGGGCGGTTCGGCGGTCCGCGGACTCGAGCGCTTGAACGGCGATGTCGCCACGCTGTACGCACAAGTCGCGAACGTCGACGCGGCGCCCACCGCGGTGCAGGCCGCCGAGACGGAGCGTGCCTTGAAGGAATGGGCAGCGCTCGAGCCCGCGTGGCGGCGCTTGCGCGACGATGAAATCGCCGGGTTGAACAGGACGCTGGTCAAGCTTCATCTTCCCCGCTTGCGCGAAGATCTCGAGCCGCCGCGAAATCTCGATTTCGCCGACGAGGATTAGAAATAGCCGTGCAGCTCGACGAAGCTCAGCCGCTGATTCTCGACGTTGCTCTGCGGAATGCCGCGATACCGGCGATACCCGGCGCGCAGCTGCAGGAACGGAATGGGCGTGAACTCATAGACCACGCTGTAGCGGGCCCGCTGGTCCTCCGCAACCGCGCGATTCGGATCGTAGGACTCGGCGGTGAATTTCAGATTGTGCCCCTTGTGGATGCGCCAATCCGCCTCGAGCAGTCCGGCTGCAAGTGAACGGCCGCCCACAAACCCTTCGTCGCGAACCGCATCGATCTCGCCGAGCCAGGAGACCGGGCCGGTGCGCAGCCCCGCGAACAGGCCCGCCACGCGGCGATTGCCTGCATCGGACTGCGTCGACGACGCCGCGGCGCCCAACCGCCACATCGGCCGCACGTACACGAGCTGACCCGTGATCTGATGGCCTGCCTTCGTGCCGCTTCCCGATGCCGGGACGTTGGTGAGATCGAGTTGCGCCGACCAGGCCGCGTGTTCATACCCCATCTCCACCCCCTGCTCGGGCGTGGTCATGCTGATGCCCGACAGTTCCCGCACGAATGCGGTCTGATCCTGCAATCTCCAGCCGAACGGCAGATAGAACTGGCCTCCCTTGAAATACAGGCCATCGTTCGAATTGCCGTAGCGGACATAGGCTTCCATGTTCTGCGAGGAGTTCGGCGCAACTTGTTCGTCGATGTACAAGCCGAGCCGATCGGGGATGACCGCAACATCGGCGTACAGCCGGAATTGTTCCAGCGCAAATTGCTGCTGGCTCGGCGAGTTTGGGACCGTGCTCTCGGACCACTCGGCCCGCAGGTCGCCGCCAATCCGCACGGGGTCGATCACGCGGCCGGTCCAAGCGTCCAGATCCTTGATGGTCTGCGCCGGAAGCAGCATCTTCGCGTACATGACTCCGAAATTGTTTCGCAATCCGCCACCGGTCGGATTGACGTGGCAGACGTTGCACTTATATCCCTCCTGCACCGCCAGGTAGGGCTCAGACCATGCCGGATGCGACCAAAGAATCCCTGCGATCAGCACCATGGTGCAGCCCGCGAGCGTGCGCAGACTCATGGCGCGCTCTCGACGTTGAAGGTGGTGATGACCGCATCGCCGGTGTCGCCCGCGAGTGCGGGATCATGATGGGTCGATGGCAGGGCTTCTCCCGACAGATCGGTCAAGCCCGACGGAGCGATGCGCATGACCACGCGGTAATATCCATCGCGCAAGGGCTGCAGCGGCCACAGCAGCAACGCGCGCGGGTTGCCCGTTGCGACGGCAATTCGCGCCGGCACCCACTGCATCGCCGCCTCGGCGCCCTCGCCGACGCGCCGTTCGATGCGCACCGAGTCCGGATCGATCCGGGTCGTGTCGAGATCGTGATTGAATGCGATCATGACCTGCGCCGGCGCCTCGGCAAGAACGTCGGCGGCTGCCGGTGCCACCGCAACGACCGTGAAGGACGCGGGCGCGGCGTTTGCATTCGAGCGCAGCGCGCCCGCCGTGATCCATTGCCGGATTACCGCGATCACATCGCCCGACAGGTACGGACCTCCCAACGGCATGCGGGCGCCGACCGCCGCATGCCCTTCGAGTTTCTGAATGACATAACTGTTGTCGGGATCGCCCGCCTTGACGCGAAGCAGGCCCGGCACCTCGACGCTGGGTACACCGACGAGAAGGCCGTAACTGTCCGCCGCATCCAGACGCAATCCATGCGGAGCGTCGGCGCCGGCATGGCAGACCGTGCAGACGGGTGTGAAGACGTTGGCCTGAATCGAGTCGAAGTCCGCCGTGAGCGGACCTGCGCCTTCGGCGCCGGGGACAAGAGGCTCCCCGTTCGCGTCGAGCCCCGCGCCGTTGCCGGCGCACCCGCCGAGGAGCAATGACGCCACCGCCGCGCGCAGCAGCGCTGCGCATCCTGAATACATCGCCTGTCGCATGATCATCCCAAATCGAGAATTGATGGGCCCCGCGCTTCGTGCATTGCCGAAGCGCGGGGACTTCGCGCTAGTTGTTGAGAGCGCCCTGGCTGATCCAGGTCTTCACGAGATCGATGCTCGCCTGATCCAGGCACGGGTTCGACGTCGATCCGCAGCCGAACGGCATCTGCGAACCCTGTATCCCCGGGGCTCCCTCGATCTTCTGCAGCAAGTAGCTGTTGGTCGGATCGCTCGGTTTGATCCGCAACAGCGACGCCCTCTCGATGCTCGGCACGTTGACGATGTTTGCGAACGTGTGCCCGGCGGTCAGATTCTGCACACCCGGCAATGCCGTTCCGACGCCGTTGTGACAACCCGAGCAGATCGGCGTGAAGATCTGCGTCTGCAGTTGCGTCAGGGTGACCTGCGCGGTGGTCGTGTTGGCCACCGTCACGGCCTTGGGCGTGGAGGAACCCACGTTGCCGTCCGCATCGGTCGCGGTCGCTTTGATGTTGTACTGCCCGTCGGCCACGCTCGTGGTGTTCCAACTGACGGAATACGGCGAAGCGGACGCGACACCGAGCGAAGTCGAATTGGCGAAGAACTCCACCTTCGCGATGTGCAACGAATCCTGCACGGTCGCGCTCAAGGTCACGGTGCCCTTGAGACTGCCCGCCGGCACGGTGAGCGTGACCACGGGCGGCGCGTTCAGGGCGGGCGGCGTGGAGCCGGTGTCGATGCGCCCATAACTGCCGTTCGCCTCGTCATTGGTGCCGGCGGCGAAGAACAGCGTGTTGTGCGGCTGATTGTTCGCGTCGTTGCCGAACGCGATGCCCCAGAGCCCTGGCGTCGCGATGGCGGCCCCGCTGGAATCCTTGACGGTGCCGAGCAAGGTACCCGCCGCGGGATCATACGCGTTGATCTTGCCGTCGCCGAAGTTCCCCACCAACAAATCGTTGCTGAGCCCGCCGAAATCAGCGGGCGCGAGCGCAATGCCCCAGGGGGCATTCAGCGCGCCCTTGGCCGCCAATTGCTTGATGAGCTTTCCGTTCGTGTCGTAGATGTCGACATAGCCGAGTCCCGCGCCGTTGGCGTTGTCGTGGTTGTCCGGCGCCTGCTGCTGGGCGTAGGTCACATACAGCTGCGTTGCTCCGCCGGTTCCATTGGCGATGGCCTGGATTCCGAACGGCGCGTAGCCCGCGGGAATTGCCGGGTCCGCGAAGGTGAACGCGGTTGCTGACGTCGTCTGCTTGACGAAGGCAGAGTTGAATACATCGACCTTGTTGTTGTGAAAATCCGTCGCGTAGAGAAAAGGCTGCCCGGCGTTCTCGGCGAGCGCGAGACCTTTGTACACCGCGCCGCCCGCATCCGTGTACATCGTGATGGCATGCGTCGCATCGACGCCGCTCGACCATCCGGCGATCATGCCGCCCTCGCCGTCGAAGATGAACGCGGCCGCGCCGGACTTCGCCCCGCCCGAGACGACAAAATCCGTGGTGCTGTTGAAGACAATGCCCGTGGGGTCGAACGCGACGCCCGTGCCGCTCGCCGCAAAGTTCACCACGAGCGGCGCTGCATGCGGCTGCGGTTTGCCGTTGCCGTCATAGAGCGTGGACGTCTCGGTGTGGTTGTTCGCGACCCACGCGAAGAAGCTTCCCGCCGGGATCGACAAACCCCAGGGGTTCACGAGATTCGTGTCCACGCCGGCCGCCGTTCCGCCGGCCGTATCCGACACGAGCTTCGTCAGCGAGTATGCGGGAGGCGCGTCGACCGTGAGGGTTGCAGAGCCCGTGCTGCCGCCGCTGTACGGACCGCCGGTGCAACTGAGCGTGAAGGTCTCCGTGCCCGCGGCCGTCGGCGTGACGGTTTTCGATCCGGTCGCCGCGAGTGTTCCGCTCCATGCGCCGCTCGCCGTGCAGGTCGTACCCGCGCTCGCGGTCCAGCTCACGTCGGCGGATTGCCCCAGCGTAATCGTCGTGGGCTTGACGGACACGCTCACCGAGGAGCCCGGATTCATGTTCGATCCGCCCCCATATCCACCGCCGCCGCAATTTGCCAAAATCAATCCGCAAAGAATTCCCGTCACGCTGCACAATGCAGCACGTTTGATTTGCACGTTGGTTCCCTCGAAGCCGAAAGTAGAGTTGATTCGTGAGGTAGGTGCCCAACGAGTCGAGAAAGGTTTAATCTGCCACACATTGTCCACGCTGGAATCCAATTACTCATGGACGAAGGGTCATCCTTCAAATGCACCGTCGGGAGGACGCGTGCGCGAATCGCGGCAACGTTCCTGTCCGCAATAATCCTGCCGCAGTGGAGCAGTGCCGCAGAGTCCTGGGGTGGGTCCTTGGCGGCCACGAGCGATTATCTGGTGCGCGGAATCTCCCGCAGCAACCAAGGTCCCGCACTTCAAGGCGGATCTGCACATCGCGACCGACGGCGGTCTCATCGGCGGAGTGTTCGCGTCCAGCGTGCAGTTCGATTCCGGCGATCACCGCAACGCGGAACTGAGCGCGTTCCTCGGCCACGCGTGGCAGCTGAACAGCACCTGGCGCGCGAAATTGGTCGCAAGCTATTATGGCTACATCAACAACGACTCCGGCTCGCAATACAATTATGCGGAACTCGGATTCGAGGCTGCATTCGACGACTGGCTGGACATCGGCGCCGTCTATTCGCCGGACGCGCCGCGCTACCTCTCCGGCAGGGGCCTCGCCGGCGTCACTTCGAAAACGGCTGAAGTGTCGATACGCACTCCGTGGAGTCGCCGCGTGGCCGCCACTGCGGGCGCGGGGTACTCGCAACTGTCGGGCCCCGGCGGCGGCGGATATGGGTATTGGAGCGCCGGCGGAGTATTGGATCTCGCGCCGTGGTCTTTTTCGCTGGCCTATGTCAATACCAGCACCGAAGCGACCGCGTTGTTTTATAGTGGTGCGGCGCATGACCGTTGGACCGCCACCGTCATATGGCGGTTTTAGCGCCCGGAGGAAGGCAACCTTTTGCCGCATCGGTGGTACTTACCGAATATGGTTGTGATCGACAAGAGCCCGCTTTGAACATGCCCGCGAATGTCCGCCAATATTCGAAGCAGCAGGACGACGAGCTGCTGGGCGCGGTTGCGCGCGGCGACAGCCGTGCACTCGATGCGCTCTATCTGGGCTATCACCGCCGCCTGGCGCGATTCCTGGCGAGGATTGCGCCCCGCTACGAAACCGTGGAGGAAATCATCAACGATACCTTCATGGTGGTGTGGCAGCACGCAAAGGAGTTTCGAGGCGCCTCGCGCGTATCGACCTGGATCATCGGCATCGCGTACCGCGTGGCGCTCAAATCGCTGCGTGGCAACGACGGATTGATGCGCGCCCAACGCAGCGACGACCTGCCCGAGGAGGCCTTCGACCCGACCGAATCCGCGGAGTTGCGCGATTGGATCGCGCATGCGTTGAACCGATTGCCGCTGGAACAGCGGCTGACCATGGAGCTTGCCTATCACATGGGCCATTCGATCGAGGAAATCGCTGAAATCACCGGCTGCCCCTCCGGTACGGTGAAGGCCCGCATGTTCCATGCGCGTGAGAAGCTGCGTCATTCCTTGCCGACCCTGGGCGGGATTGCCGCCGCAGATATCTTCAACAATTCACCTTCCCCATGAATGCCACAAACCCGCCCTCCGCCGAACACCAGGATATTTGGGAACTGCTGCCTTGGCTCGTCAATGGACGGTTGAGCGAAGGCGACTGCCGGCGCGTCGAGGCGCACTTGCGCGTATGCGGCGCGTGCCGCGACGAGTGCGCGGCCCAGCGGCAGATTTATGACATCGTCTCCGCGGACAACGCCGTCGAACAAATGCCGATGGCGGGGCTCAACAAGCTCAGACAACGCATCGAAAGACCCGCACGCCCCCTCGCCGCGGATGCGCCGGCCGGCCCGGCGCCCCCGCCCGTTCCGCGCCGCGCGGCTTCCGCAGTCCTGCGGCACCGCGCGGCCGCTGTTGCCGCATCCGTGATTGCCGTCTCGGTTGCGCTCGGCATTCCCGCGGCCTGGCGCTGGAATCAAACGCGGCATGCGCCGGCTTATTACACAGTCACGACCGCAACGCCCCAGCACCCCGGCGAGGTCATTCGCGCGGTCTTCGCTCCCACGGCGACCCTGTCCGAGTTGCAGGCAATTCTGGACGATGCGCATTTGAAGATCGTTTCCGGGCCGACGGAAGCGGGCGTGTACTCGCTGGCGATGACCGGACCCCAATCCATCGACTGGTCGCTGCGGCGACTGCGCGGACACGATACGGTCCGCTTTGCCGAGACGCTGGGGCCCGCATCGGTTCCGGCGCCGCCGCCATGAGGCACCTGCCGCTTGCGCTGCTGATCTGCGTCAGTCTGTGCGGCTGCGCAAGCCCACGCCGCGAAATGCAAGCCGCGATCGCCGCCGCAGCGGCTCAGCGAACACCCCGAGCGCTACATCGTTGCAGGGGTCGACAATGAAGAGACGATGCCCGCCGGCCATGCGGGAAGCTCGCCCAAAGGCTATGACAGCTTGACCGTGTATGGGCCCACCTCCCGCGCCGCGCAGCTGCTTCGGGGAGTCGAACGCGATTACGGGCTGCGCGAGGTGACCGCATGGCCCATTCTCCCTCTGCACATGCACTGCGCAGTGCTGGAGTTGACGGCCGATGCGGACCCGCAGTCGGTGCTCGCCGCTCTGACGCAGGATCGACGCGTACGGATCGCGCAGCCGCTGCAAACCTTCACCACGCAAACGGCCGGCTACGACGATCCATACGTGGGTTTGCAGCGGGGCTTCCAGCAAATGGACGTGCCGCAGGCCCATGCCTGGTCCCGCGGCGAGGGAGTCAGAGTCGCGATCATCGATACCGGAGCGGATACGGCTCACCCGGATTTGCGGGGCGCGGTCGTGCAAGTCGGCAACTTCGTCGATGCCGACACGGAGCAATTCCGGCGCGACCGGCACGGCACCGAGTTGGCGGGCATCATCGCGGCCGTGGCGAACAACCATGAAGGGATCGTCGGCATCGCACCCGGCGCGCGATTGTCCGTGTTCAAGGCATGCTGGCAGCTGCGGGAGAATACGGACGCGGCGCGCTGCAATTCCTTCACGCTGGCGCAGGCGCTCACCGCCGCCATGGATGCGCGCGCGCAAATCGTCAATCTGAGCCTGTCGGGACCGGCTGACCCGCTGCTGCGCGACCTTATTCGTGAAGGGATTCGCCGCGGCATCCTGTTCATCGGCGCCGCGCCGTCCGAGCCTGCGGCACCGCCGGAATCCGCGGCGCCCACCGGGAACCGCATCCGCGACGGACAATTTCTCGCCATGGACGGCGTGATTCAGGTCGCCGAGGGAGGCATCCAGGGAGATGCCGGCAGCCCATTGCATGCGCCGGGAAGGGAAATACTCACCCTGTTCCCAGGCGGCCGTTATGACTTTGCGTCGGGCACCTCATTGTCGACCGCGCACGTCACCGGCACCGTCGCGCTGCTGCTCGGAAAGAATCCCAAATTGTCGCCGGCCGCGGTGTATCAGTTGCTGCGCATCACCTCGATGCATCGGGATGATCCGGGCGGCGACAGCATCAACGCCTGCGCGGCCATCACGTCGTTGATGGGCCACGGCGACTGCCGGCACGAAGCCTTGGATTCCGGCCGCGTGGCGATGCACTGAGACCGTCGACGAAGACGGCGTAGTTGCAGGCGCAGTTCGCCGTTCACCGCACACCGCATCCGGGTTCGCCGTCAGCCAAGGCGGCCCCCGCTCCTCATTTGGGACCCTGTCCGACGGACTGCGGAACATTTGCAGCGCAAGTAGGTATATTGCTCACTCGACACACCGAAAAGGGGCGCGGAATGTTCAAGGCATTGGTGGTGGATAACGCCGGTGGTTCGGTCATCACCGCCATCCAGGAACTGGACGAATCATTATTGCCGCCCGGCAACGTGACGGTGGCAGTGGAATACAGCACTGTCAATTACAAGGACGGTCTCGTCGCCACCGGCGCAGGCGGACTGGTGAAACAATACCCCCACGTACCCGGAATCGACTTTGCGGGCAGCGTGATCAAGAGCGAAGATCCAAAATACAAGACTGGCGACAAGGTGATCTTGACCGGCTGGCGTGTCGGCGAAGTTCGTTGGGGCGGTCTAGCGCAGAAGGCAGCCGTCACCGGCGATTGGTTGATTCCGATGCCGCAGGGCTTGAACTCGCGCCAATCCATGGCGATAGGCACCGCCGGCTTCACGGCGATGCTTGCAGTCATGGCGCTCGAGGCGCAGGGCCTCATGCCGAAGTCGGGCGAGGTGCTCGTCACCGGCGCCGCGGGAGGCGTCGGGTCGGTGGCCACCGCCGTTCTCGCCCACCGCGGGTATCAGGTCGTCGCCTCGACCGGACGTTCCGACGCGCACGAATACCTGAAAGGTCTCGGCGCGGCGACGATCATCGACCGCACGATGTTCGCCGATACCGCAAAACGACCGCTCGAGGGCGAGCGCTGGGCGGCGTGCGTCGACTCAGTCGGGGGCAATACCCTTGCCCGGGTTCTCGCCCAGACGAAGTACGGAGGCTCCGTCGCCGCAGTCGGGCTCGCCGGCGGCAGCAAGCTCGATCACACCGTCATCCCATTTCTGTTGCGCGGAATCAGCCTGCTCGGCATCGACTCCGTCATGTGCCCCACGTCGCGCCGACTCGAGGCCTGGAACCGGCTGCAATCCGACCTGCCGCGCACCCAGCTGGAGGCGATGACGACCAGCGCCCGGCTCGATGAGGTACCGCGCCTGGCCGCGGAGATTCTCAAGGGCCGCGTGCGCGGACGAGTGGTAGTCGATGTGAACCGGTGACCCATGCGGTGCCGCGATGGCGATCGAGCAAGTCCATTCCCCGCAACGCGCGTTGGACGGGGATGCCGCCCGTTCATCATGCTCTTTGCGTTTCTCACGGCAGGCGGCCTGGGAACATCTTCACAGAACGCTCATGGCGATGCCGCTGCTGCATCGGGTCTGTCGCTGTTGGTGCTCGGTTCCGGCGGTCCCGGCGCCACCGGACGCGCAGGGTCCGGTTACATCGTCTCGCTCGACGGCCGGCCGCGGATCTTGGTGGATGCCGGTCCAGGAACGTTTGCCCGCCTGGGCGAAGTGAACGTCGATTTGAGCGGGCTCGATATCGTGCTGCTCACGCACCTGCACGCTGACCACGCGGGGGAGCTGCCCGGACTGATCAAGGCGAGGGTCGTATCCGAGCGCGGCGACATTGCATTCAGCATCTTCGGACCCCCCGGCAGCCCCGCCGGCAAGGATGCCGCACGCTTTCCCTCCACCACGCAATTCATGGACCTGATGTTCGGGGTGCATGGCGCTTTCGGCTACCTGCGAGACTTCGCCGGTCATTTGGCGCTGCACGCGAAAAATGTCGAGCGTAGCTCGCAGCCTCAGGTTCTGCTGAAAGTCAACGGATTGTCCGTCTCCGCCATCACGGGACATCACGGCGACGCGCCCAGCGTCATCTACCGCATCGATTACCGGAGCCAGAGCATCACCTTTACCGGCGATGTGGATGCCGCCGGCCACGCCGCGCTCGGCCGGTTGGCGCAGAACACCGGCGTGCTGGTGTTCGATGCCGTGGTGCTGGATCCGCCGGGATCTCCGGCCGTGCTCTACACATTGCACACATCGCCGCACGATATCGGACAGATTGCCGCGCGCGCCGGCGCGAAGAAGCTCCTGCTCAGCCATCTCAATCCGGCGGTCGATGCGTCGAGCGGCGACGTACGCGACTCGATCCAGGCAAATTACAAAGGCCCGATCGAATTTGCCCGCGACGGACTGCTCTACGAGCCGTGAACTCAGACGGCCGAAGCTATCGCGGCGACGGAGCCACCTTCTCCGCAAACGTGGCATTCGAGGCAGCGCGCTCCGCACGCAGTCTCGCGCCGA
Source organism: uncultured Gammaproteobacteria bacterium (assembly GCA_963727045.1). Classification (GTDB taxonomy): domain Bacteria; phylum Pseudomonadota; class Gammaproteobacteria; order Steroidobacterales; family Steroidobacteraceae; genus Bog-1198. Next base: position 1,282,680 of record CAVSES010000001.1, read on the forward strand.
CTTTCTCGGCCGCCGCCATCACCCGAAGCACGTTCTCGCCCGCCAGCCCGGCGATGTCGGCATCCGTCCAGCCACGGCGCATCAGCTCTTCGAGCAGCATCGGAAATCGATCCACGCCCTCGAGGCCAACGGGTGCGTCTTCGATTCCGTCGAAGTCGGAGCCCAATCCGACGTGCTCGACTCCGGCCACGCTTCTGATGTGATCGATGTGATCGGCCACCTGCGCGAGCGTCGTCGCCGGCCGCGGATGTGATTGCTCCCAGTCCGCGAGGGCGGCCTTCGCGCGCTCCGGCTGGCCGATGTACAGGCCCACATACGGAGGGCTGTTGTAGCGGGTCTGTTCAGCCGCCTGGTCGGCATCCCAGCGGTTGCGCGCGTCCGACACATAGCCGGGCGCAAAATTGACCATCACCACGCCGCCGTTCGCGGCCACCGATCGAAGGATGTCGTCGGCAACATTGCGCGGATGATCATCGAGCGCGCGCGCAGAGGAGTGCGAGAAAATCACCGGCGCCTCGGCGACCGCCAGCGCGGCTCGCATGGTCTCGGGAGAGACGTGGCTGAGATCCACCATCATGCCGAGACGATTCATTTCCCGCACGACCTCGATGCCGAAGGGCGCGAGTCCGTGGTGCACGGGCTTGTCGGTCGCTGAATCCGCCCACGCGGTGTTCGTGGTGTGCGTCAGAGTCATGTAGCGCGCTCCGGCGTCGTACATCTGGCGCAGCACCGCGAGCGAATTGTTGATCTGATGCCCCCCCTCGATCCCGATGAGCGATGCCACCTTGTGAGACCGGTGAATGCGGCGCACGTCCGCCGCCGTGTACGCCATTTCCAAATCCGCGGGATACTTGGAAGCGATGCGCTTGACCAGATCGATCTGTTCGAGGGTCGTCTGAACCGCCTCGAAGCCTTTCATCTCGGTCGGTATCCACACCGACCAGAACTGGCCGCCGACGAATCCGGCCTTGAGACGCGGAATGTCCGTCATCAGCGCAGATTGCCCCTCGGAGAGCGGCAAGTGCGCGGTGTCCGCCTTCAAATCGCATGCCGCGAGATCCCCCTTGAAGCGCTCCCGTATCTCCCATGGCAGGTCGTTGTGACCGTCAACCAAAGGGGTCCGCTCGAGGACCTGCTCCACGCGATGGTGATAATCGGGCGCTCCCCAAGCCGTCAGCGGCGCGCCCAAAAGCAGCCCGAGCACCGGCACCAAGGCGCCCCTGATCGATTCCGAATGACCCATGTGTTGTGATTCCGGGTGTGGGTGAGTTTCGACTTCATAGTAGCCGTTTGCAGCGGCGGCTGGCGGCCGCGCACCGGAGGTTGCTAAACATATTGGACAACATGGCTCTAAAATGTCTATTCTGTATATATGAACATAATGCAGCCTCCGGATGTGGAACCCGCCGATTCGCGGCAAGCCGCCCTCCTGGATGCCGCAGGCGGCGTGTTCGCGCGCTATGGGTTTCGCAAGACTTCCATGGAAGAAGTGGCACGCGCGGCTGGAGTTTCGCGCCAGGGACTCTACCTTCAGTTTGCAAACAAGGAAGAGCTGTTTCGCAGGGCACTCGAGCACTCGCTCACCCATCAGTTGAGCGCCGCCATCGCCGCCCTGGCCCGCAGAGAGGACGGCCTGGAATTGCGACTGATTGCGGCCTGCGACGCGTGGTCCGGACGATTCGTCGGGTCGCTCGGCTCGGACGCTGCCGATCTCATGTGCGCCAGCACCTCGTTGGCGGGTGCCGTGCTCGCCCGCTACGAGTCGGAGTTCGAACAGGCGGTGGCGCGCGCGATTGCGGATTCGCCGCTCGTTGAGTTTTGCAGCTCGGCCGGTCTTTCTCCAGCCGATCTGGCGTGCGCACTGCATGCCACAGCGCGCGGGCTCAAGCACAGTTGTGCATCCCGGGGAGCTTTCTTGAAGGGTATCACGGTCGCAGCCCGCATGTTTTGCGCGCCGCTGCGTGAGCCGAGGCAGGAGCTGGAGAACTTGTGATGACAAATTCAATACCGTTTGGGGCCCGTTCGACGGCTGATCAGGTTCTGGCCGGCATCGATCTCACCGGCAAGAGGATCGTTGTGACGGGCTGCAGCTCGGGCATCGGCTTCGAGACGATGAACGCCCTCGCTGCGAACGGCGCTCACGTGGTAGGCCTCGCCCGATCGCTCGCGGACGCCAAACTAGCCTGCGGCAAGGCGGGGCCCTTCTGCATGCCGCTCGCCTGCGATCTTGCAGACTTGAACTCGGTCGCTGATGCGGCGGCTGCGATCCGCGCGCTTAAGAGCCCTCTGGATGCGGTCGTCGCGAACGCGGGAATCGCCAACTTGCCGACGCTGCGGACCCGATACGGCATCGAGCTGCAGTTTCTGGTCAATCATGTCGGCCACTTCGCGCTGGTCAACGGATTATCAGGGCAGGTGCGCAGCGGCACCGGACGAATCGTCATCGTGAGCGGCGCCGCCGGCATCCGCAGGGCGCCGGCCGAAGGCATCATGTTCGACAATCTCGATGGCGGCCGATTCTACGAGCCTGCCGCGTTTTACGGCCAATCGAAGCTGGCGAACGCGCTTTTCTCCAAGGAGCTGTCGCGCCGCTTGAGCGGCCGCGGCATCGCCGTCAACTCGCTCGATCCGGGCGTCACGGGAGGCACTGGCATCGACCGGAGCCTTCGCCCTGGGGCGAAACTTTTCCAACGCGTTTCAAAAATGTTCGCAAAGCCGGTGCAGCGCGCGGCGGCAACGCAGGCGATGCTCGCCGCAAGCCCGAGCATCGTCGGAATCAGCGGCGAGTATTGGTCCAATTGTCAGATCGCCCAAGGCAATCCCCTGCTGCGGGATGCAGAACTCGCGGCACGCCTGTGGGAAACCACATCGGACATCGTGAAGCGTCACGGCGTCGCGCTTGCGGGAGCCATGCGCGAAGCCGCCTGAAACACACTCCCGCCGAGCGGGCGCTCAGGGCTTGAGCTGCGAGCGGATCTCCCCCGGCTTATGAGCAGCGCTGTGCACGTTCACGTACAGCTTGCCGGCCTTGAAACTCGCATATTGTTCGTCCGTGAGCTTGGACCCCGCCGGAACCGACCACACGCCCTCGGCGCTCTTGTCAAGCGTGATGATGGGCGGGCCGCTCTGGCCCGGGGCGCCCACGTGAATGTGCGCCGCCGTACCGTCGATCCCCGAGGTCTTCACCGTCCCGCTGACCGATTTGTCCGCGCCGATCGATATGGTGCCGCTGCCGGACGCGGAGGTCGTCACGGGCGGCGTCTCTTCCGCGCCGGTCAAGTTCACTTTGACATCGGCGGCGAAGGCCAATGCACTGAACGCCGTCAAGGCCGTGAAAAAAAGCAGCGAGCGGGTTTTGCGCAGGCGGGTTCTGAACGACTCATTCATGATTGTTGGACTCCAGATTTTGAGCACAGTTTAAATATAGCACCGACACCCGCACCACCGCTCGGTGCTGCGCGAACCGCTCCGCGAGCGCGGTGCGCTGCTACGTTGCGCCTAGATTCTCCGCGGCAAAATTCCAATTCACGAGCTTCTCGAGCACCGCGTTCACATGGTCGACACGCCGATTCTGGTAGTCCAGATAGTACGCATGCTCCCACACATCGATCGTCAGCAGAGGCTTCGACCCTTGCGTCAGAGGTGAATTTGCGTTGCCTGTCTTGACGATCTTGAGTTTGCCGCCGTCCTGGACGAGCCAGGCCCAGCCGCTGCCGAATTGACCGACCGCGGCATTCGACAATTCTTTTTTGCAGGTTTCGACACTTCCGAAGGAAGCCTCCATCAGCCGCTTCAGGGTCGAAGGCGGCTCGCCGCCGCCCCCCGGCTTCATGCCGCGCCAGTAGAACGCGTGATTCCACGCCTGGCCGGCATTGTTGAATATGGCGGTGTGTTCGGACTGGTTCACGGTCGCCTTGATGATTTTCTCGAGCGGCATGTCCGCAAATTCCGTGCCTGCAATAAGCTTGTTCAGGGTGTCGACGTAGGTCTTGTGGTGCTTGCCGTAATGGAAGCCGACCGTATTCGCGGAGATGACGGGCTGCAGAGCATGCTGCTCGTACGGCAGCGCCGGCAGCACGATTGGTGGAGTCGAAACGGTGGCCGAATTCATTGCCCCTCCTGCGTTGATGGTATTGCGCGCTGTGAAACCACAGACTAGGGCCCGGTGCCCGGGGGCGCCATCGGCAGGCGTTACCAGGACACGTAGGCATGCGCTGACGGGCGTTAGAACACGTACGGGACGAGCATCCTGACCGGGCGCACTTGCGCCAGCGACAGCGCGGATGAATGTTTGCCGCCCGCGGCGCCGGCGTTCATGCCCTTCACGCACATTCGGACATCTCCGCTCTTGGTGACAACCCGGACGCGCCCGTGCCCGTCGCCGTTGGCGAATTGCAGCCGCGATCCCGGACCATAATGCTGCTCGACGGGTTTGGGCCCGAAGCAGTTCCGGATGTCCCCGCTGAAGGTTTCGACGTCGATCTGCGCGGTGGGTTCCGCGGCGAACGTCAAGTTGACGGTGCCGCTCACGGACTGGCCTTCGATTTGTCCGTCGGGCGTCAGCGCCAATCCGACCGCCATGTCGCCGGACACGCTGTTGAGCCGCGCGCGGCCGACATCGCCTAGCTCGAGCGTCACGCTGCCGCTGACGGTCGTAACGTCCACGTCACCGCCGCCGCCGGTCAGCTGGATATCGCCGCTGATGGTCTTGACCTCGATCGCCTTGGCCGCGCGTGCTGTGAGGCGCACATCGCCGCTCACGGTCGTGGCGCGGATGTCCCCTCCTCCATCGCCTTTCACGCTGCCGCTCACCGACTGCAGCTTCAGATCGCCGAAGACTCCCCTCACCTTGAAATCCGCGCTGACCAGCGTGGCCGTCACGGCGCTCCTCGCCGGAACGTGCACGACGAGATGCGCGTCACCGCCGGAGCCCCATCCGTGACTGGCGCGCGACAAAACGCGGATGGAAGTGCGGCTGCCTGCATTCGTCACCTCCACCTTGTCCACGTCATCGCCGGCCGTACCGGTGACCTCGACCTCGCTGCGATCCCAGCCGTCGACCTCGACGTTTCCCGCGACGTTGACGATCTCGACCTCGCCTGCCGCTTCGGCCGCCCGCCGCTCCTCGATTGTCCTTCCCGCATGGACCAGGGACCACGGAACGAGAAGCGCCGCCAGCGCACAAGTTGCGACAGGACCGCTCCAGCGATTCTCAGGTTGTGCTCTTGACATGGGTCATGTCCTCGTCATGGTGGGTTGGGTGGCCCGCACGATGTGGTCGTACAGGTCAAGTTCATCGTGCCAGGTGCTCTGCCACAGCTGTTCGAGCACCGGGCTCGCAGGGTCGCTCGCCAGGGCCTTGCGAATCTCTTCGTGTGCCTGACGAATGACCGCGAGACTCGCTTCGACGCGGGCCCGCGTTGCGGGATCGAGAAGCGCGAGGCGCTCCCGAAAACTCGACTCGAGCGAAGCGCGCGCGGCCACGTAGTTCGGATTTCGAGGCTCCTCAAAAGTCGAAGCAGGCCCCGCCGCCGCCACCGGGGGCGCCGCGGAGCGGCCGTGCAGCACCGCCCAGGTGAGGGCGCTCGCCAAACATGCACCCGCAACGCCTGCGGCCGCGGCAAACGCCAGTGGCCGCGTCCGCCGCGGTGTCCGCCGCAGACGAGCGGCGATGCCCGGCCATAGATCCTTCGATGGAGCCACGTCGCGCCGCAGTTCCGCGAGTTGCCGGTCGAGGGAATTTTGCATGGAATCGCTCATGTTGCCTCCGATCCGAGGGCGGCGGCCATCAGACTCCGCGCCCGATGCAGTTGTGCCTTGCAGGTGCCTTCCGCGATATTCAAGGTATCCGCCGCCTCCGCGTGACTGAAGCCATAGATGCCCACCAGCACCAGCACATGTCGCGCACCCTCCGGCAGTCCCGCGATCGCGCGCTCGAGGTCCAGCGGCGGCGCCTCACCCGAGGGATCGGCCACGTCGGGCAGACCGTTGGCGGGCTCAGGCACCTCGTACGCCACGCGCAGGCCCCGGCGCCGGGCGAGCACCGCGTGCACGGCGATTCGATGCAGCCAGGTTGAAAACCGGCTTCGCCGCTCGAAACCCGACAGCCCTCGCCAGGCGTCGACAAACGTCTCCTGGGTGCAGTCTTCGGCCGCTTCGCGCTGCCCGGTCAGACGCAGGCACAATCCATAGACCCGCGGTGCGAATTGCCGGTAAAGGCGCTCAAAGGCGGCCAGGTCACCCCCGGCCGCTGCGGCTATGAGCGCGGCAGGCTCGTTGGCGGCATCCGTCGAATATGCAGCGTGCATGCTCTGAACCGTCCCCACGCCAAGCCCCCAATGACCCTCGCTTACCCGATTGGAGGGAAGCAGGATGGAAAAGGTTTAAAGGCGTCCGGAACGGCGTGAGGCGGGTGGGGACGTATCAGCGCTTCACTTCTTCGACGACGGCCTGCCCGGAGATGCGCGTCGCGCGCAACGCGCAGCCCGGCGTTCATCATGTCAGATTTCCCTGTAGAGCCCGGCGATCGTATTCACGGCGAGTTCCGCCTCGGCACGATCGGGAACCGCGGTCGAATCGTTGAACCCGTAGTAGTCGTCTTCGCCGACCACTTGAAATACCATCCCGTCGCGGCGCGGGATGAACGAGACGCCCCGGTAGAACAAGCCATAGTCGACGTCGGCCTGCGGAATCATGCGCGCCAGCTGGCCGCGCCTCCTCCCGCGAGCACACGACGGCGTTCCAGCCGCGCTCGACTCATTTCACCTCCGTTCACTTGAGTTCAATCTCCACGAATCGAAACTCGAAGGAGTTGGCGTTGACGACGTTGTGCGCAACGCCGGCGGGCCGCGCATAGGAAACGCCCGTTTCAAGAAGCGCATCTCTCGAGCCGGCGGCATCCACCAGACGCAGGGTGCCACTCGTCAGGGGCACCACCACATAGTCGTGGGCATGCACATGATGTCCGGTGTCCGCCCCCGGAGCGAAGCGCCATTCCGTCACGATCACACGTTCATTCTCGAGCTGCACAATGGACGTCGCCTTCATGTTCATCCTCGCGTTCGGGTCTTGCCTGAACCTTACACGGGTTCGACCGCGAATTCTCCCTCGTTGCCGCGGGACGCGGTCAACGCCCGGCCGCGCCGGCTGTCGAAATGATCACCCAACTGAGGTACGATACAATGCGTATCGCAAGCGCCGACGCGGCGTTGGGCGCGCTGGCGGCCAGCCGCGGCGCCAACTGAGACCAACGAAATGCCGCCGGTGATCCTCTGTCCCGCCTGTGATTTGGCGCATCGTCGCAGCGCGCCCCCGCCGAACGGACGCACGCGCTGCGTGCGCTGCCATGCACCCATGCAACGCCCGGAGAACGCTGCCATCGACACCGCGATCGCACTGGCGGTCTGCGCCCTGGTGCTCTTTTGGCTTGCCAACGCCTATCCGCTGGTGGGGATGCACGTCAACGGCAACTCCCGCGAAACCACGTTGGTCGGCGCCGCGCTCGGCCTGTACGCCCAGGGTTACGCGACTCTCGCCGCGCTCGTCTTCCTGACCACCGTCGCCGCCCCGCTGCTGCAGGTCACAGCGCTTCTCTATGTTCTGATTCCGCTGCGGCGGGGACGATCCGCCCGCGGGCAAAGAGCGATGATCCGCATTCTCACGCGCGTTCGGCCCTGGAGCTTCATGGAGGTGTTCATGCTCGGCGCGCTCGTGGCGCTGGTGCGTCTGTCGAAATTCGCGCATGTCGTCCCCGGGATCTCCCTCTGGTCCAGCGCCTTGGCGATGCTGTGCATGGCCGCGCTGTCCGGCGTCACCTCGCCGGAGCAGTTGTGGCGGTGGGCCGCCCGGAGTCCGCGATGAGTGCTCCGGCCACCGGCCGCAGTCTCGGACTCCTGATGTGCCTGGATTGCCGATTGACGGTTCGCGATGCGCACTGCGCCGAATCGCGCTGCCCCCGCTGCAGTGCGCGCCTGCGCACGCGCAAGCCGCACAGCCTCGCTGTCACCACCGCATTGCTCATCGGCGCTGCCGTGCTCTACGTGCCGGCGAACCTGTTGCCTGTCATGGATACTCGAACCTTCTTCGACGACGAAAACGACACCATCATGAGCGGGGTCCTGGTCTTGCTGCACTCCGGATCATGGCCGATCGCGCTGCTTGTGTTCATTGCAAGCATCGTCGTGCCGCTGCTGAAGATTCTCGCGTTGGGAGTTCTGCTCTACTCGGCATGGACGCGTTCGCCGCGCGGCCGCCTGCAGCGGAGCCAGCTGTACCGGCTGGTGGAGTTCATCGGCCGATGGTCGATGCTCGACATCTATGCCATCTCGTTGCTGGCCACCTTGGTGCAGGTGCAATCCTTCGCATCGATCACGGTCGGGTGGGGTGCGTGGGCGTTCGGCGCCGTCGTTGTACTGACCCTGCTTGCGGCGCGCACCTTCGATGAACGTCTGCTATGGGACGACCCTGCACATGGGTGAGCCGACGAATCCCGGCTTGGATGATCTTCCGAGCGCCGTGCCCGCGCACTCCCGCTGGGGGCGCCTGCCCCTGATCTGGATGCTGCCCGTGGTCGTCGTTCTGGCCGGCATCTTTGTCGTCATCCACGAAAAGCTCGCGCAGGGAACCAGCATTGAAATCAGCTTCCACAACGCCGAGGATCTCGACGCCAACAAGACCAAAATCCGCTACAAGGACGTGGAGATCGGCGAGGTGACGGATATTCACGTGGCGAAGGATCGAAAGGAGGTCATCGTCACGGCGATGATCCACCGCGACGCGACCGAATATCTCGTGCAGGACACGCGCTTCTGGGTGGTGCGGCCGCGGATCTCCGCCGCGGGCGTCACCGGCCTCGGAACCTTGGTGTCCGGCGCCTACATCAGCGTGGATGCGGGGGTTTCCCCCGACCGGCGTAGAAAATTCGTCGGCCTGGAGGTGCCCCCGATCGTCACTGCGGATCTGCCGGGCCGGGAGTTCGTTCTGCACGCGGAGGATCTGGGTTCTCTGGCCATCGGGTCCCTGGTCTTCTATCGCCACATCGTCGCCGGCCAGGTCGTCGCATACGCACTCGACCCGGGCGGCACCGGTGTGACGCTCAAGATATTCGTCAATGCCCCCTTTGACCGCTACGTCACCGAGGGGGCCCGATTTTGGCAGGCGAGCGGCATCGACATGTCGCTCAGTTCCGACGGGATCAAGCTGCGCACCGAATCCCTGACGTCCATCCTCCAGGGCGGTGTTGCGTTCAGAGCGCTGCCGGGAAGCGCCCAGACACCGGCTCCCATCGACACGCCGTTCACTCTGTATACGGACGAGGACCGGGCGATGCGGCCGAACGAGACGGAGAACATCAAGCTCGTCATGTACTTCAAGGGCTCGCTGCGGGGCCTGTCGGCGGGTGCCCCGGTCGAGCTGCACGGCATCGGCGTCGGCGAGGTCGAGAGCTTGGATGTGGAATACGACCGGGACTCGGCATCGCTGCGCTTTCCCGTGGTCGTGGATCTCTACCCGCAGCGCATCCGGGGCCACAATGCGCACGCAGCTCCGCCGTCCGGTGCAACGGGTGACATCGAAGCCGGCAGCCGCAACCTGATCGACAGCCTGGTCGCGCACGGACTCCGGGCGGAGCTGAAATCCGGCAACTTGCTCACCGGGCAGAAATACGTGAACCTCGACATGCATGCGGACGCCCCCGCCGAGAAGGTTTGGTGGAAGGAGCAGCCCGCCGTATTCCCCACCATTTCGAATGGCCTCGATGAAATCCAGGATTCCGTGGCCGGCATTGCGCGCAAGCTCAACAAAGTGCCGTTCGATCAGGTTTCCTACCGCCTGATCTCCACGATGACGAGCCTCGAGCAGACCTTGAAGAGCACGGATCAATTGATGCGGCATGTCGATACGAGCCTTGCGCCGCAGATCGAGGCCACCCTGACCGAGGCGCGGGCCGCGATGAAGAACGCGAAGGATCTGCTGGCGCAAGACGCGCCCCTGCAGAGCGACCTCGGCGCGACGCTGCTGCAATTGTCGCGCGCGGCGAAGTCGGTCACGGCGCTGGTCGAGTATCTGGAACGCCATCCGGAGGCTCTGCTGCGCGGGAAACCGGGGGACTCGAAGTGAAAACATGCCTGCTGCCGATTTGTCTTTTGTGTGTGCTGAGCGCGTGCGCTTCCAGGCAGCCCGATCACTTTTACATACTGACTGCACGCTCCCGGAGTGCCGACGAGCGCACGGCGATGTCCCCCACGCCGGTGTCCCTCAGAGTGTCGCTGCCCTCGCTGGTGGATCGGGCCGAAATGGTGATCAACACCGGCGCGGACGGAGTGATTGTCCTGGACCACGAACGGTGGGCCGCCCCACTGTCGGACCTCGTGACACAGGTTCTGGCGCGGGACATTGAGAGTAGCCGCGGCGATCTGCTGGTCAGCGGCGGCACTCGTTCGAGCGCCGCCGCTGTCAAAGTGATGGTGGACATCGTGCAGATGTCGGCGCGCAAGGGCGGGCAAGTCGGCATTTCGGCGCATTGGCGGATCCTCCACGGGGAGGGCCGCGAAACGGCCGGCGGAGAGGAGTTCAGCGCCCCACTGGCGCCGGACGGCTACGCGGGACTCGCACAGGCGTTGAGTCAGTGCCTGGCTCTGTTGGCAGACCGGTTGGCTGCGGAGCTGCCCCGCCCGGGCGGACCATGACGAGTGCGCGGTACGCCCCGAACCCGTGGGAGGCGTACCGCGCGATTCAACCTTGAAGTGGCAGCCCCAAGCCTACGGCTGCACTGCGATGTCGTTGTGCACCGATTTAACACCCTCGGTGTCCTTCGCAATCATACCGGCCATGTCGACGGCATCCTGCGTGGGAGCGCGCCCACTCAACCACACCACGCCGTTCGCGTCCGTGTCCACCTTGATCCTCGTCAACGTGCTCAGATGCTTCGCCGCCAGTTTCGACTTGACCTTTGTCGTAATCACCGAATCCTTGACGTAGTGATGTTCAGATGCCCCTGACTCATCCGCGAGCACCATTGGCACGCAAGCAACACTGGCAGCCAACATACTGGCTAATATGAGACGTTTCATTTCTTCTACTCCTGCAATCAGTTTGTTATGGCCCCGTGGCTCTCGCTGTCTATCGAGACGAAGGTTGCCGCAAGGCGCCCGGGGGGTATGTAGGCGCCCCAAGCAAGCGGATGACGGCGATATCCCACAGCGGGCCTGCGGCGCCGCTATCCCGGCCGGCCGGGCGCCGGCGGCTGTGCGGCGGAGCCCGGTCTTTCCCCCTGGGCTGCCGCGCCCGCAGCCTCGCGTTCCGGCATCGACAAAAGCCGCGCAGTGTTGACCAGCGCCATGTGAGTCAACGCCTGCGGAAAGTTTCCGAGCATGCGCCGGGCGCGCGGATCGTATTCTTCAGCGAACAGACCAACGTCGTTGCTCAATGCCAAAAGACGCTCGAACAGAGCCTCGCCCTCGCGCCGGCGTCCTGTCAGAACATAGCTGTCGGCGAGCCAAAACGAGCATGGCAGGAAGGCTCCTTCACCGGGGGGCAGCGCATCGACGTTGGTCGCCGTGGAGTAACGCATCACCAGGCCGCCGTGCATCAAATCCCGCTCGATCGCCGCCACGGTGCCGAGAACCCGTGCATCGTCGGCGGGCAGGAATCCGACCTGGGGAATGAGCAGCAAGCTGGCGTCGAGGTGCGCCGACCCGTATGACTGCACGAATGATTTGAGATTGGAATCGAATCCTTTTTCGCAGACCTGCGTGTGAATGGCGTCGCGCAGTTCCCGCCAGCGTTCGATCGGACCTTCCAAGCCGTCGCGCTCCGCATCCTTGATCGCGCGGTCGAACGCGACCCAGGCCATGACCTTTGAATGCGTGAAGTGTCTGCGCGGTCCGCGCACCTCCCATAATCCGTCATCGGGCAGTTCCCAATGAGAGTCGAGAAATTTGAGCAACGCCACCTGGACCTTCCACGCCTCCGGTTCCGGGTGCAAGCCGGCCGTGCGCGCCAGATGCAGCGTGTCCATGACTTCGCCGTAAACGTCCAATTGGAATTGCCCCGCCGCCGCGTTGCCGATTCGCACCGGCACCGACAATTCGTAACCCGGCAACCAGGGAATCTCGCATTCGTCGAGACGCCGCACGCCGGTAACTCCATAGAGGATCTGCAGATCCTCGGGAGAACCCGCGATCGCGCGCAGCAACCATTCGCGCCAAGCGGCTGCTTCATGTTCATAGCCCGCAAGCAACAATGCGTTCAAGGTGAACGTCGCGTCGCGCAGCCAACAATAGCGGTAGTCCCAGTTGCGCACCCCGCCGGGACGCTCGGGCAGGGATGTGGTGGGTGCGGCGATCACGCCGCCCGTCGGCTCATAGGTGAGCGCCTTCAAGGTGATCAGGGATCGAAGCACCATGTCGCGCCATCCGCCCCGATAGTCGCACCGTCCGGACCACTTCTCCCATCGGCGATCCGTATCGGCCAGCGCCGCTTCGGCGTCGATCGCGGCTTGATTGTCGAGATGCGAAGGACGGTAGTTGAGCACGAATGACTCGCGACTCCCCGCGCTCACGCCGAACTCCGCGACGCTGTGCATGTTTTCGCCAATGACGGCGATCGACGATGCGAGCTCCAGGGTGTCCGGACCGGCGGTGAGCAGAAGAATTCCTTCGGATCGATGAACCCAGGGCACGATTGACCCATAATCGAAGCGCACCGTGAGGTCCATGCGCATGTCCACCCGGCCCGTCAACCCCTCGACGATGCGCACGATGTCCCACCGCTCATTGGACAGGGGCATGAAATCGATGATGCGCACGCTGCCGCTGTCGGTGTCGAATTCCGTTTCCAGTATCAGACCATGCCCCCGGTACCTGCGTTTGACGCTCCGTCTGCCGGCGGCCGGGGCCAGCAGCCAGCGTCCATGCTCCGGGCCGCCCAACAGGGCGGCGAAGCAGGCGGCGGAGTCAAATCGAGGCAGACAAAGCCAGTCAATGGAACCGTCGCTGCCCACCAGCGCGGCAGTGTGGCAGTCGCCGATCAGCGCATAATTCTCAATCGGCAGGGGCATGCATGCTTTCTAGCGAAGAATGTCGCGCGTACTTGGTGGAACGGTATTGACCTGCGTTGACCTGTGGATGGATCCGCCGTTTGGACCCTCGCCAAAACCGGGCGAGGGCCCTCCTGTTGTGTCGAGAGAGAAGCGTTGCTCGGAGTTCTTGCGTTGCTTCGAATTCCTCGCCTTATTTCGAGTCCTTGTAGTCCTTGTCCGCATCCTTGAGGTTGCTCTTCGCATCTCCGAATTTGGCTTGAGCTGCACCCACGTTCTTGTTGATGTTGCCCTTCACCTGCTGATTCGTGCTGCCGACCGCCTTGCCGGCAACCTCCTGAACCTTGCCTGCTGCCTCCCTGGCGCGGCCCTCGACTTGATCTTTGTTAATTCCCATGGATCTCTCCTGATAACGACGGCGAACGGCCGACACGTCACACTGTCGCTAGTGTTGCGCGGCGCACTGTGTTGACCTGTAGGACGGATCACTCATCGACTGTCGGAAATTCGACCGTTGATGCCCAAGCCGGCTACTGCGCGTGGTCGGCCTCGACTTTCGCGACCGCGCGCCGTGCGGAGACGATCTTGGCATGTGCCTCGAACTTCGGCAGGCGCCTGTACAGATCGGTCTTGTCCCCCGGATACCACGAGGCCAGCATGTGCAGATACGCATCGGCGATGGAATAGCCACCCCCGAGCACATGGGGATTCAAGACCCGGCCTATGAGATCCAAATGCGCGCAATAATCGGCCGTGCCCTGCTCGCGGATGGCGGCGGCATCGGCCTCCCCGCGCGGCGAGTAGCGCGCCGAATAATACACTCGCAGCACCGACTCGTAGACGTTGGCCGAAAGAAACACCATCCATTGCAGGAATGCAGCGTGCCGGTTGGTGCCCGGCTGCGGCGCCAATGCCGATTTCGGGTGGGCCAGCGCCAGGTGGATCAGCATCGCGGCGGACTCGAACATCACGGTTCCGTCCGGCAGCATCAATGCCGGAACCCTACCGGTCGGATTGGTTTCGCGGAACTGCGCCACATCGGCCGCGCCGGTGCCCACCCAAATTCGTTCGTACGGAGCGCCGATCTCCTCGAGCGCCATCTGCACCGCGAGCGAGCCGGAACCCGGGCGTCCATAGAGCTTGTACATTTGCAATCAACCCCGTATGCCTTGTCCGGGGTGCATCTTACCGTTCGAAGTCTCGATTGTCCGGAATTGCAGTATCCTGGGGGCCCGATTCTCCATGGAGGTGTACCGCATGTATCTCGACCCGAAGCAGCATGCGGCATTTACCGGCGCGCCGGTGAAGATTGCGGCGCGCCGCCGCTCCGTGAGGGGGCGATCATGACGTCGAGACGATTCTTTCTTTGGGGAGCCGCGGGGGTGCCTCTCATCGCCGCGGCTGCGTGGAACCGGCTGGCCGCGGCGCCGGCGGAGGATCTCAAATCCCTGACGGCCGGGGCGAAGCCGATCTCGCCCGAGGAGCGGCGCGCCCGCATCGCGAAGGTTCAAATGCTCATGGGACAGCGCAAACTGGCCGCCCTTCTCCTCGAGCCAGGATCAACGCTCGACTATTTCACGGGCATAAGATGGCGCCGTTCTGAACGAATCACGGCCGCCATCATACCCGCTCAAGGCGAAGTGCTCGTTGTGACTCCGGCGTTCGAGGAGCCGTCCGTGCGCGAAACATTGCAGGTGGGCGGCGATGTGCGGCCGTGGAACGAGCACGAAAGCCCGTTCGAGCGCATCGTGCAAGGATTGCGCGACCGGGGCGCGGGCGCCGGTTCGATCGCCGTGGAGCCCACCGTTCGGTTCTTCATCGTCGATGGCATCCGCCGGGCGGCAAACAGCCTGCAGACGGTTCCGGGCGACGACCTCGTGCGCGCGTGCCGGCTGATCAAGTCGCCGGCCGAATTGGAACTCATGCAACTGGCCAATACCGTCACCATCGAGGCGCTTCGTTCGGTGCATGGCCGCCTGGCGCGCGGCATGACTGCCGCGGACATCGGTGCGCTGATGGATCGCAGCACCTCCGCCCTCGGCGGTTCGCCTGAATTTTCCCTCGTGCTCCTGAACGAGGCGTCGGCGTACCCGCACGGTTCGCTGCAGCCCCAAGCGGTGCGCGAAGGCTCGATTGTTCTGATGGATTGCGGCTGCACGGTGCACGGATATCAGTCCGACATCTCGCGCACCTTCGTATTCGGTCAGGCGACCGCGCGCCAGCGAAAGGTCTGGGACACCGTCAAGCGCGGGCAGGAAATCGCCCTCGAAACCGCGAAGATCGGCCGGCCGGTGGGCGCGATCGACGACGCCGTGCGCAGCTATTACGAACGCGAAGGCTGGGGCCCGGGCTACAAGTTGCCGGGACTTTCGCATCGCACCGGCCATGGCATCGGGCTGGACGGTCATGAGCCTGCGTATCTCGTGCACGGTGATGTCACTGCGTTGCAGGCCGGCATGTGTTTCTCGGACGAACCGGGGATCTACATACCGGGCGAATTCGGCGTTCGTTTGGAGGATTGCTGGGCCATGAGCGTCTCGGGCCCCAAACTCTTCACCCCTCTCGCGAAATCCCTGGATGACCCTATTTGAGATTCTCCGACCGGCGGCCGGCGCCATGATCGCCCTTCCCGCATTGTTGATCTGGCTCTATTTGTTCTTTGCGCGTGGAAACTTTTGGCAGTCGGGGCCGCAACTACCCGCCGCGGCACCGCGCGAGTTTCCCGAGGTCGACATCGTGGTACCGGCCCGCGACGAAGCGCGCACCATCGCTCCCGTGATTGCCTCTCTGCTCGCGCAGGACTACACCGGCACGTTCCGGATCATCCTGGTCGACGACAATTCCACCGATGACACCGCGGTTCTGGCCGGTTCCGCGCCGAATCTATCGGTGCTCACGCTGCGGACCAAACCCGAGGGTTGGTCCGGCAAGCTGTGGGCCTTGAGCCGGGGCGTCGCGCAGGGCAGCTCACCCCTGTTGTTCTTTACCGATGCCGATATCGTTCATGACCCGCGTCATCTGTCCTCCCTCGTCGCCAAGCTGCAGCAATCCCGTGTCGAGATGGTGAGCGAGATGGTGCGCCTCAACTGCCGGAGCCTGGCCGAACGAATGCTGGTTCCTGCATTCGTCTATTTCTTTCAGATGCTATACCCCTTCAACCGGGTGAACGACCCCCGGTCGCCCGTCGCTGCCGCGGCAGGGGGCACCGTGCTCATCCGGCGGGAGACCCTGCAGCGCAGCGGCGGCATCGATGCGATCAAGAATGCTTTGATCGACGATGTCGCCCTGGCGTCGTTGGTCAAGAAGCACGGTTCGATTTTCCTGGGGCACTCGGGCCTCGCCGTTTCCATTCGTCCTTATGCGCGATTTGCCGACATCTGGCACATGATTTCGCGCACGGCATTCACGCAACTGCGCCACTCGGCGGTCCTCTTGACGCTGACGTTGCTCGGTTTGTGCGCGGTTTGGTGGATGCCGGCGGCGGCGATGGTGTTTGGCCACGGATGGCAGTTCGTCGCGGGTCTGCTTGCCTGTGCTCTCTCGGCGGTCAGCTATTTGCCCACTTTGGCGCGATATGGACAGAGCCGCTTGTGGGCCCTGACGCTGCCGTTGATCGCGCTCGTCTACATGGCCGCCACGTTCGATTCGGCGTTGAATTATTGGCGCGGTCGGGGAGCGCAATGGAAGAGCCGCGCCTACCGCAACGGTTGATTCGATTGCTTTGCCGCCTTTTGCGCGCCAGGCGAGTTCAACGCAGCGCGGCCCTGCGGTCACGCCGTTCGCTGCGCGGTCAGCCTGCTGGCCTCGACCACCGTGACCGCGGTCATGTTGACGATGCGCCGCACCGTGGCCGCCGGGGTCAGAATGTGAGCCGGCGCGGCGCATCCGAGCAATATCGGGCCGATGGCCACGTTGTGACCCGCCGCAGACTTGAGCAAGTTATAGGCAATGTTGGCGCTGTCTAGATTCGGACAAACCAGCAGGTTGGCGCTGCCCCGCAGCGTGCTGTCGGGAAGGATGGCCCGGCGCGCCGCCTCATCGAGTGCGCAATCACCGTGCATTTCGCCGTCGACCTCGAGATCCGGCGCGCGCTCGCGCAGCAATGCCAGCGTGGCGCGCATCTTCAATGCCGAGGGCGCGTCGCTGCTGCCGAAATTCGAATGCGACAGAAGCGCGACTTTCGGGTTGAGGCCGAAAGCGCACAATTGATCCGCCGACAGCTGCGTGATTTCCGCGAGCTCAAGGGATGTGGGGTCGAGATTGACGTGCGTGTCGACGATGAACACCTGACGGCCCGGAAGGATCAGGCCGCTCATCGCGCCGTACACGTTGACGCCCGCGCGGCGCCCGATGACCTGATCGATGTAGCGCAAGTGCCGCGCATTCGTGCTGATGGTCCCGCATATCAGACCGTCCGCCTCGCCCTTTCTCAGCAGCATCGCGGCAATCAAGGTGGTGCGGCGGCGCATTTCAAGTTTGGCGTACTGCGCCGTGACGCCGGCGCGCTCGGTGAGCCGGTGGTAGGCCTGCCAATACTCGCGATAGCGCGCATCGTGTTCGGGATTGACGATGCTAAAGTGCTCGCCGTTCCTGATGCGCAATCCATGGCGCTTGATGCCGCGTTCGATCACCGCCGGCCGCCCCACCAGGATGGGCCTGGCGAGCTTTTCGTCCACGATGATCTGAACCGCGCGCAGCACCCGCTCATCCTCCCCTTCTGCGTAGACGATGCGGCTGCGCTCCGCCGGCACCTTGCGCGCGGCCGCGAATATGGGCTGCATGAGCGTGCCGCTGTGATAGACGAACTGCAGCAGCCGTTGGCCGTAGGCTTCCAGGTCGGCGATCGGCCGGGTTGCGACTCCGGACTCCATGGCAGCCTTGGCCACCGCGGGCGCGATCTTCACGATCAGCCGCGGATCGAAGGGTTTGGGGATGAGATATTCCGGGCCGAAAGTGAGATCCTCGACGCCGCCGTAGGCGGCGGCGACCACGTCGCTCTGCTCCTGCCGGGCCAATTCCGCGATGGCGTGCACCGCCGCGATTTCCATCGGCCGGGTTATGGTGGTGGCGCCGACATCCAGAGCCCCTCGAAATACGAACGGGAAACACAGGACATTGTTGACCTGATTGGGATAATCGCTGCGGCCGGTGGCGATTACGGCATCGCTGCGGACCGCGCGCACTTCCTCCGGAAGGATTTCCGGCAGCGGATTGGCGAGCGCAAGGATCAGAGGCTTGGGAGCCATTCTGCGCACCATGTCCCGGGTGAGCACCCCGCCCGCCGAGAGCCCGAGGAATACGTCCGCGCCGTCGATGATGTCGTTCAACGTACGCGCGGCGGTAGCCTGCGCAAAGCGGGCCTTCTCGGGATCCATCAATTCCTGGCGGCCCGCGTAAACGACTCCCGCGAGGTCGGTCAGCCAGACGTTGCCGCGCGGCAGCCCCAAATCGAGCAGCAGCTCAACGCAGGCGAGCGCAGCGGCGCCGGCGCCGCTGACCACCATCTTGATCTTGTCGATGTCCTTGCCGACCACCTGCAGCCCGTTGAGACAGGCTGCGCCGACGATGATGGCGGTGCCGTGTTGGTCGTCGTGGAACACGGGGATCTTCATGCGACGGCGCAATTCGCGCTCGACGATGAAGCATTCCGGGGCCTTGATGTCCTCGAGATTGATGGCGCCGAATGTGGGCTCGAGGGAGGCAACCAGTTCGACCAGCTTCATGGGATCGCGCTGATCGACTTCGATGTCGAACACGTCGATGCCGGCGAACTTCTTGAACAGCACCGCCTTGCCTTCCATCACCGGTTTGGCGGCGAGCGGACCAATCGCCCCGAGGCCGAGGACCGCGGTGCCGTTGGTGATCACGCCGACAAGGTTGCCGCGCGCGGTGAAGCGATAGACGTTGAGGGGGTCCTCCACGATGGCCTCGCAGGCTGCGGCCACGCCGGGCGAATAGGCCAGTGCCAGATCACTCTGGTTGAGAAGCTGCTTGGTGGCGGTTACCGAGAGCTTTCCGGGCGTCGGAAATTCGTGATAATCGAGGGCGGCCTTCCTTCGTGGGTCCTGGACGTCATCGTGCTTCACGAAGCGGCTCCGCGGCGCGAGTGCCGGTCAATACGAAAATGAACCGTCAATTCTGATCCTTGTTTGCGCTGCAACGATCGACGACCGCCGTCGGCTTATTGTAAGGGCGCGGCAGCGGAAATGGGACTAAACTCCATCCCAAGAGTGACCTTACGGGTATGAACCTCTCAATTGGAGGATGCGATCATGGGCACTACACTCGTCGGCGGCGGGAATCGGGCTTTGCATCTGGAAGTCGTGAGAATCCCGGTTTACCAGCCTCTGGTCTGGCTCAAGGATGGATGGCTCGATATGCGCAGGCACTGGGGAACCAGCCTGGGCTACGGCGCGTTGATCGTGGCACTCGGCTGGACGCTGCTGGTGTTTTGCGCCGTGCACCCCTACTTCATTGCGGCGGCGATTTCCGGATTCTTGCTGGTGGGCCCTCTCATGTCGGCCGGCCTGTGCGAAATGTCGAGGCGCTACTCCCTGGGGCAATCGGCGAATTTCGACGACTCGCTGGAGGGCTTTGTGCGAAATGCCCCGGCGTTGTTCGAATTCGGCGTCATTCTGGCGATCTGCGCCGCCGTATGGTTCGGCGTTTCCGCGCTGCTGTTGGGCACGGTGTTTCACATTGCCGCACCGGACATCCGCGAAACGCTGTACCGCGGGTTTCTGGATTCGACCAACCGCTCGCAGGTTCTGGCGTACATCGTCATCGGCGGCGTGCTGGCAACCGCCGTGTTCGCGGTATCGGTGGTGGCGATACCGCTGATCATCGACCGGCACGCCACCGCCGGACAGGCGATGCGGGCGAGCCTCACGGCGGTACTTCACAACATTCCCGCCATGATCTTCTGGAGCGCCTCGATTCTGGTGTTGACGGTTATCGGCTATGCGCCGCTGCTCACAGGGCTGCTCATCATTGCGCCTCTGTTGGGACACGCGACCTGGCATGCGTACAAGGGCCTGATTCACTGAAGGCGCCCATGCAAGATCTCCTCGCAGAACTCGATGCCGAAGGGTACGCGATAGTGCGCGGCTTTCTGTCCCCCTCGGAAACGGCGCGCTTGAGCGCGGAAACCGACCGCATGTACCAGGAGGGATTGAAGCATCACGCGACGTACCGGGACAGGAACCTGCTGTTCGAGGTCCTTGATGATCCCAAAGCCAAGCGGCGCGTGGTCTTGCAGGCGCACTGGACCGCGTGGCTCAGTCCGTTCATGGAGGAGGTTCGCCGCAGCGAGAAGTTCTTCTCGGTGCTCGAGCCGTTTCTGGGCGCGGACATCAAGCAGATAACGCATCAATTGCATTGGAAGCCGCCGGGCGCGAAATACACGTCGTACAGATTTCACCAGGACGCGCGTTTTCGGGAGGGCAACATCAAGGACTTCGGTTACGTGGGAAGCACCGTGACAACGGGACTTGCCATCGATCGGCAGACGGTCGCAAACGGCGCGCTGCGGGTAATTCCGAAAAGCCACCGGTTGGGATATCTGGGCCTGTCCGACGATGGGCCGATCATGGTCGGTCAGACGCAGGACGAGGAACTGCGGCGGGCGGGTCTCGATCCCGGGAACATCGTCACCTGCGAAATGGAACCGGGGGACCTCCTGCTCTGGACGCTATTCACCGTTCACGGGTCGGCTCCCAATATCAGCGACTATGACCGGCGCTTCATGATCAACAGCTACGTACGGGCGGCGGACAGCGAGCGCGGCGAGTGGGCCTTTCGCGGCGGCGTCTCGGCACCGCTCGGCTCGGAGCCGCAAGTGTGCAAGTACGAACTGCTGCGCGAACGGCCGGGGCCGTTTTATATCGAATCGGACTGGACTGAGGAAGCCCGTTCGGCCAGCGCCGCCAATCCGCGGGACTAGGAGGCCGTTCCGGCCGCCCTACGGCACCGCCGCCGCATTGCGGATCGCGGCGTCTTTCAGCGCCTTCCCGATGCCGGCTGCGGCCAGGAAATAGTGTACTGACGCCCACGCAAAGAACAGCAGCATCATCTGCATGCCATGGCGTGTGGCGCCGGCCAGTGCGGAATTGCAGTCAGACTTCACCGCCGCCGTTGCCGCGGCCGCGGCCGCGCCTCCTGGACAACTGATCGCGAAGGAAGGAACGTCCGCACCCCGTACGGAGAGCTGATGGAAATGAGCCTCGGCGAAGCGGTCGATCGCCCAACCGGTGGCCAGGGGTCCCAGTCCCAGTGCGAACACACTCAAACAGATGTACAACAGCGCGGTCGCGGTGGCGCGCCGCCGCCGGTCAACCACATTCTGAACCACACCAAACGTGGGTCCCAAGGACGCATATTGGAAGAACCCGGCGATCGCGAGCAGCGCGGCAGCCGCCCGCCAATCTGCCTGCACCACCGCGAGCAGGTAGAACGGCACGGCAATCAGGCCGCCGAGCGCCGGCACCAACGCGTACCAGCGGGCATGGGTTCTTCCGAGGAGGTCGGCCACGAACCCGCCGGCGATGATGCCCATGCCGACGGCGACTCCTCCCGCGAGTCCTGCAACAACACCGACTGCCGCGTAGTCAAGATCAAAGGCGCGGCTGAAGTAGGGTGGCACGAAGGCATAGAAGCCGTAAGCCGCAAAGCCGCCGATGGTGACGCCCAACACCATGTGAAGCACCGGCCGGTCGTCAAACAATGCCTTGCCGACCGCGATCAATTCACGCAATTCCGAGGCGACCGAGAAGGGCGCCGGCGCCCGGCTTGTCAGCTTCCCGCCGATCCGGTCCGAATGCCCGCGCGCGGGCTCGCGAATGAAGACCTTGATCGCCACGGCAATTGCGATCCCAGGAAGACCCACCAGCGCGCAAGCCGCACGCCATCCCCAATGCTGGGCGACATATCCGCCCACCACCGCCGCCAACAGATACCCGAGCGAGGTGCCGCAGGAATAGATCGACAGCGCAGACGTGCGCCGATACGGCCCGAAATAGTCCGAAATCAGGGAATGCGCGGGCGGCGAGCATCCCGACTCGGCGACGCCCACACCCATTCTGATCAGGAGAAGCTGGGGGAAGCTCACCGCCGCGCCGCACAGCGCACTCAATGTGGACCAGACCACAAGCGCGACCGTGATGATGTTGACGCGGCTGACGCGCTCGGCAAGGCGGGCCATGGGGATCCCGCCGAACGCATACAGCAGGGCGAAGGCCGATCCCCCGAGCAGTCCCAACTGCGTGTCGGTGAGCTTCAGATCGAGCTTCATCGACTGACCGATGATGGAAATGATGGTGCGGTCCATTGCATTGAAGGTGTATGCCGTCATGAGAAGCAATACCACGGCGCGCTCGTAGGCCGCGGAATAGACCGGCTGGGTTTCCATTGGGGCATTCTAGTCTCCGCCGGATGCGGCGGAGCGCGCTTTTGCGCGCGATCGCAGCGGTCAGGCTTCTTCGCGCAGGAATGCCAACACGAGGGCTTCGGCCTTGCGGGGCGCGGCGAGACTCAGGGAGCCGTTGAAGACCTTGTGAATGACGCCCGACCGCCAGGATTCGAAGACCGCCGGGTTGATATACGACTTGCGGCAGACCGCGGGCGTATTGCGGAGCTTCGCCGCCACCTGCTTGACCACCTCCGCGATCTCGCCTTTCAGCGCTCGTTCGCTGGGCGGCTCCGGCAGCGGCGTGCGCGCAAGCAAGGTGATGGCGTGAAGGGTGGCTCCCCAGGTGCGGAAGTCCTTGGCGGTGAAGTCCTCGCCCATGGCTTCGCGCAGATAATCGTTCACCTGCCCTGAATCGATCGGGCAGCGCTGACCGTCGTCGCTCACGTACTGAAACAGATGCTGTCCCGGAATCTCCTGGCAGTGCCGGACGATCTGTGCGATGCGCCTGTCGTCGATGTGCACCTCGTGCTGCACGCCGCCCTTGCCGCGAAAATTCAGCACGGCGCGCCCGTCCCGGATGAAACTCACGTGCCGGTTGCGCAGCGTCGTAAGGCCAAAGCTCTTGTTCTCCCTGGCGTACTCGGTATTGCCGATGCGAACTCGCGTTGCATCGAGAATACCGACGACCACCGCCAGCACCTTTTCGCGCGGCAGACCGGGCAACCCCATGTCGCGGCGCAACTTGCGCCGTAATTTGGGCAGCGCCTCGCCGAATGCGACCATGCGGTCGAACTTCGCGCTGTCGCGAACCTGGCGCCACTCCGGATGATAGCGGTATTGCTTGCGGCCGCGCGCGTCGCGGCCCGTGGCCTGCAGGTGGCCGCGCTCCTGCATGGAAATCCACACGTCTCTATACGCGGGAGGAATCGCGAGACTCGCGATGCGCTTGAGCTCCTTCGCTGCGGCGAGCCGGCGGTTCTCCGGGGTGAGGTAACGAAAGCCCTTGCCCGCGCGCAGGCGGCGTATCCCGGGCTCCGCGTCCGACACGTAGATGAGGCCGGCCTCCACCGCCATTTGCGCCGCTTCGGCGGCGACGCCGGTGAGTGATGAAACGGTTTGCGAAGATCTCAAGCTCATGGCGTCGGATTGTTAGCCATTCGAAAGTCCTCCCGCTAGGGACATTCGCACCGAGCTGGTAATTCTGTGACGCAATTCTGTGACGCAATATATGGAACATGTTGTCGGCCCTCTCCTACACAATTCGGAGGCTCCCCCGCCGGCCGTATTTGTCTTAATTCCGGCTCTCAGATTTCCAGCGCAGTCTTCTTCCTCGCAAGCGCAAGCACGAGAAAGTAAAGGATGCCGAGCACGATCCAGCAGCCGCCGAGAACCTTGGCTGCGTGGTCCATTTCGTAGAGCACGTAAACGATGATGGCGAGGCCTGTCAGCGGAAAAACCAGGTGCTGCAGCCAATCTCCGCTGCGCAGGCGGAAAAAATAGTGGGTCACCACGGATAAATGCAGGAGCACGAAGCCGCTGAGCGCGCCGAAATTGACGACGCGGGTCAGATCGTCCACGCGGTCGGCGAACAGCACCCCGACCAGAAGCGAAACCCCGGCGACCGCGAGGGTGCTGACGTACGGAGTCTTGTAGCGGGGATGAACCCTGGCGAGGAGCGAGGGCAGTTTTCCGTCGCGGGCCATTGCAAACAGGATTCGCGCCACGGCGGCCTGGGCCGCCATCGCATTGGCGATGGCCGATGCGATCACAACGGCCAAAATGGTGACGAGCCGCAGCCACGGGCCGCCGGCGCGCTCGGCCACCTCGTAAAACGCCGTCTCCGGCGAGGCGAAGCGCATGCCCCGCGCCAGATCGGCGGCCACCCAGGTTTGCAGCATGAACAACGCACCGACCAGGACCAGGGCAAGCACGGTAGCCCGACCCACCGCGTTCTGATTTCCGCGGCTTTCTTCGGAGAGCGTCGATATGCCATCGAACCCGAGAAAAGACAGCACCGCAATCGATGTGGCGCCGGCCACCGTCGACAAGCTAAAAACCCGGGGGTCGTAGATCGGCCGCAGCGTCAGGCCGCCCGCGCCGGCGCCGCGATACAGGGCCATCAAGCCCAGCGCGAGAAACAGCGCCAGGGTCGCCAATTCCATCACGAGCATGTACCGGTTCACACGAGCCGTAAACCCTATGCCCAGCAGATTGACCGTTGCATTGAACGCGATGAAGCCCGCCAGCCACGCCCAGGGGGGAACCGAGGGAAAAATCGGCCGCAGCGCCACTGCACTGAACAAATACAGGAGCGAGGGCACCAGAATGTAGTCGAGCAGGATCAGCCAGCCGGAGAGGAATCCGGCGATCTCGTGGAGTCCGCGCTGCGCATACGTGTAGACCGATCCCGCCAGGGGAAATGCGCGCGACATCGCGGCGTAGCTCAGCGCGGTGAAAAACATGCCGGCGAGGCCGACCAGGTAGGCGAGCGGCACCATCCCCCGGGCATCATTCCAAACAAAACCGAACACGGAGTAAGGCGCGATCGGCACCATGAAAATCATGCCGTAAATGACCAGATCCTTGAGCGTCAGGACCCGGTTCAGTTCTTCCTTGTATCCGAAGTCTTGTAACGGCATGCGCCGCAGTTTATTTGATTATTGTCCCTTTTGGGGCGCCCCGGATTCCGTACAATGCGCCATGGTTGCTGCGCACCGACACACCATCCACCAATACCATCATGGGTGGGATAACAGTCTCGCCCCGGCGGCGCGCATCGCGCCCGGCGAGACATTGGAATTCGACGTTGCGGACGCATCCGGTGCGCAGCTCCGCCCGACCTCCACCGTCGCGGATGTGTCAAAGCTGGATTTCTCCAAGGTCAATCCGGTCGCGGGTCCGGTGTTCATCGATGGCGCGCAGCCGGGCGACGTGCTCAAGATCACCTTGTTGTCCTTCGACCCATCGGGCTGGGGATGGACCGCGAATATCCCGGGATTCGGGCTGTTGGCGGAAGAGTTCAAGGAACCCGCTTTGCATCTGTGGCGCTACAACCCGCAGACCCTGGCGCCCGCCCTGTTCGGCCGATGGGGCAAGGTGCCGTTGAAGCCGTTCACCGGCACGATTGGCGTTGCTCCCGCCGAGCCCGGGCTGCACAGCATCGTGCCGCCCCGCCGCGTCGGGGGGAACATGGATGTCCGCGACGTTTCGCTGGGTAGTGAGTTGTATCTTCCGGTCGAGGTGCCCGGTGCCCTGTTCTCGGTGGGCGATACGCATGCCGCACAGGGAGACGGAGAGGTGTGCGGCACGGCCATCGAAAGTCCGATGCGCGTTGCGCTGCAATTCGACCTGCTGAAACACCAGCCGCTCGCCTTCCCGCGTTTCAGAACTCCAGGCCCCGTCTCACGGCACCTCGACGCCAAGGGGTACGAGGTCACCACCGGCATCGGGCCCGATCTGATGGAGGCGGCGCGGGAATCCGTGCGTTCGATGATCGAGTTGTTGACCCGCCAGCACGGAATGCCGGCGATCGACGCCTACCTGTTGTGCAGCGTCTGCGGCGACCTTCGCATCAGCGAAATTGTCGACATCCCCAACTGGACCGTCTCGTTCTACTTTCCACGGATCGTATTCGACTGACCGTACGCGGGTATCGCGCGATGGACGACGCTCTGTCAACTGACCGGCTAGTCCGCCGTTATGTCACTTATGGTTACAATACACCCCGATCATGGGTGGGAGCATCGTTCATGAACATGACCAGGCAATTCGCGGCCCTCATCGGATGCGCGGCGCTCGTCTCGGGTTCCGCATGGGCCGACCAACCAGCGGCGCACGAGCCGGGAGTTTGGCAGAAGCACCAATACTCGTTCGCCTTCATGGGCTTCACGTCCACTTATTCCTGCGATGGGCTGGCCGATAAAATCAAGCTGCTGCTGATAGCGGCCGGAGCGCGACGCGATTCCAAATCGCTTGCCGGTGCCTGCGCGTCGGGGTTCGGGCAACCCGATAAGTTCGCGAGGGCCGATCTGACGTTCTATACGCTGGCGCCAGGCGCTTCGGATGCGGCGCCGGACGCCAAACCAGTCGATGGCGTATGGCGGTCCGTCTCCTTTGCCAACCGCTCGCCGCAGGAGCTTGGGGTCGGGGACTGCGAACTCGTCGAGCAGTTCCGCCACAATGTGCTGCCGATGTTCACGACGCGCAACATGGAAGATAGAACCACGTGCATTCCGAATCAGGAATCCGGATCGCTGATTAGTCTGCGGTTTGAATCCTTCGCGGCAGCACCCACCGGCCGGCACCCACCCCCGGCTCAGCCGGGAGGCGCGTAGCCAGCCAACCCCCCCATTCCCCGATACACTTCGATGCGTCACGGGTGTTCGTCCCGCAAGCGGCCGCCGAGCGCCGCGGCGACGCTTGCGATGAAGGCACCCACCAACATGGCAAGGGCGATGTAGATCGCCGTCTTTGCCGCCACCTTTCGCGCGGAGTCGGCTTCCGCTTTGATTTTCGTCTCGGCGTCCTGCGCGGCGGCAATGAATTCATCAACGCGCTTCTGTGCATCGGCCCGCGGCACGCCGGTCCTTGCGGCGACCAATTCAGCCAGATAGCTGCGATCGGCGTCCGGGACCCCGCCCGATGACCATGCATTCGCCACAATGTGGGCAGCTTCGATGCGTGGATCGCTCGATGGCTGGCCGGTGGTGGCGCTGCCGCCGGTGGAGCGGAACAACTTGTCGACACCGTAGGCGTCCCACCGCGAGTTCACTTGCGCAGAGGTGCTTGCGGTCGCGCCGCGCGCCGCCTCGAATGAGGATGTGCCGACCACAGCCGCCACCAATACCGTCGCCACCGCCCACGTCACGAATCCGTGCGCCGTGTCGCGAAAGAATACCTCGTGCGTGTGCGTGCCGATCCACCGGGTGCGCAGCCTTCCCGTGATGTAGCCGCCGAACAGCGAGGACACCCACTGCATCACGATGAGCCATATGACCGTCGTAATCGCAAACGTGGTCGCCGTGGCGCCGTGGCCCGGCCAGGGGGAAATGACGGCGAATCCTAGTCCGGAACCCAGCGCGATCAGCACGAGCGACACCGACGAGGCAACGAATGCGCCGGCAACGATTGCAGGCCAGGACGCGGCAGATCCCGTGCGCCCGTTGTCGAGACGCGCTTCCATCGATTGTTCCATGTGCGCTCCCGCCAATCAGCGATGCGAACACATGGCGAGCAACAAGATGATCGGAAGGGGAACACCCAGCAACCAAAGCAGAATTCCGCGGCCCATGTTTGTATTCCTTCGGAGATGTTGTTTAGATGAGAGCGCAGCCGCCCACCCATCAGCTGAGGAAACATTGCGCGAGTTCGCGGGCTTTATCCATTCTCGTTTTGATTTATCGAATGTCAGGCGTTTCTTACGCCCCGCGGCGCGGTGTATCGCCGCCATGTCGAGGTGCGGAATTGCAGCATTGCTCACGTCCTGCGCAAGCGCGCCACCGCCGGCGGCGATGGCGCCCGCGACGACGATGACTCCCGTGCAAGCGCGCGCGGCGATTGAAAGGTCGATCCCGCGCTCCGTGAAGGACCGACCCGGGTGGGCGGCGGACCTGCTTGCCGCATTCACGGTGCTCGGGATAGATCCTTCACGCGAGAACGTCTGCGCCGTCGTGGCGGTAATCGAGCAGGAATCCGGGTTTCGCGTCGATCCGGTGATACCGGGCCTGCCGTCGATGGCGTGGCGCGAGATCGACAGCCGCGCCGAACACGCGGGCGTTCCGCGCATCGTCGTGCATACCGCATTGCAGCTCACATCCCGCACCGGACGCAGCTACTCTGATCGGATCGACGCTGCGCGCACGGAGAAGGATCTCAGCGATATCTTCGAGGACTTCATCGGCACCATACCATTGGGCAAGACGCTGTTCGCGGACCGGAATCCCATCAGGACCCGCGGACCCATGCAGGTCAATGCTGCGTTTGCCGAGCAATATGCATCCATCAAACCCTACCCTTATCCTGTGAAAGTGAGCATCGCCGATGAGTTGTTCACCCGGCGCGGAAGCGTTTATTTCGGCATCGCGCATCTCCTCGCCTACCGACCTTCGTATGACGCGTACCTGTATCGCTTCGCGGATTTCAACGCGGGGCAATATGCGAGCCGCAACGCGGCCTTCCAAAGCGCCGTGAGCCGCGCATCGGGCATCGCGGTTGCGACGGACGGAGCGCTGCTTCCGCATGAGGACAAGTCCGCCGGGAGCACCGAGCGCGCCGTGCGTACCCTCGGCAAGCGGCTTGACATCGGAGACAGTGCGATACACAGCGCACTCGAGCAGGGCAAGAGCGCGGACTTCGATCGGACGCCGCTGTACGAAAGGGTCTTCGCGATCGCAGAACAGGCAGACGGCCATCCCCTCCCCCGCGCCCTGGTTCCGCGGATTGAATTGCACGGCCCCAAAATAGCCGGTCATCTGACCACCAACTGGTATGCTCACCGGGTCGACCAGCGATTCAAGACTTGTCTCGCGCAGTGACCGGAAGCGCTGCGGCGGAACATATCATCGTCGCCCGGACGATCGCGTTCATAGCCCTGGCTTCTCTGCACGCCGCGCCGCTCGACGGCAGCCTCTTCGGCCTTATTTTCCCACCGCCTGACCGAGGCGCCTTTCGCGAATGTAGCGCTCGTCCGTGATTTCGATGACGGCTTGCTTGCCGGTCG
This sequence comes from uncultured Gammaproteobacteria bacterium, assembly GCA_963727045.1. Taxonomy (GTDB): domain Bacteria; phylum Pseudomonadota; class Gammaproteobacteria; order Steroidobacterales; family Steroidobacteraceae; genus Bog-1198. Next base: position 1,311,840 of record CAVSES010000001.1, read on the forward strand.
CGCCGACGTCCTTGCGCGGTTCGAGAGTCTGTTGCGCAAACCGCTCCCGCTCGGCCGCACTCACCCGCTTGATGGTCGGCTGATCGTAAAACGCGGCGAGGTAACTCGCGACGGCGCTCGCCGCGATTTCTTCGCTGAAGAAGCCCACGCGCAGTGCATGCACGATTCGGCCTTGATCGATTCCAGCCACGGAGTACAAACGGTACACACTGAAGATATCCAAGTTGGGCACGGTTTCAGGATCGAAGGCCTGCTCGGAGAGCGATAATTGAATCACGAACCAACGAGAGGCTTCCTCGTCCTCCAATTCCAGTGCCGTCAGGGCGCGAATGGTTTGCGTGGTCTCGAGGTTGGGTATGCCCCGTTCAACCAGCGCGGGTTGGGCCAATTTAGGAGCGTTCGGCGGAGACGCTGCCACGGATGCGCGCACCGGAAGCTTGAGCGCGGACCTCAGCACCGGTACAGACGGGGGCGGCATCGCCGTCGGCGGCGCGGGTTTCACCGCGACGGTTGGCCGCGGGGATTTCGCGACGACGGTCGGCGGCGCGACGGCAACAGGCGGTGGAGCGGGTTTGACCGCAACGGTGGACGGGGCGGGTTTCGCGACGACGACCAGCGGCTGCACAGGTTTCATGGCGACCGTCGCCGCCGCTGCGGGCGGCATGACTGCTTGAGCAGGTGCTGGCGGCGGCTCCACTCTCGCCCGCAAAGCCGCGATGGCACGCAAGTCGTCGCCATCCGCGGTCGCGGTCAAGGCACCCGGATAGATGTCGCGCACCTTCTGCAGAATCGTGTCTGCATACTCTTCCTTGTCAAAGGGTCCGAGGCGCAGGCGATACCGGGGACGCCGATCCTCCATGCGGTGCACCTGATAGACATGGGCATCTTCGCAACCGACGAATGTCGCTGTTGGCACGTCGATCGGCGCGGTCGAGGCGCTGAGATTGATCACGAAGGGACCCGGCCCACCGAGGCAGGTCTTTTCCGGCAACGGCGCCAACAAATCATCGATGCTCAGGTGCCAGATGTCCCCGGTCGATGGCGTATTTATCGGCGCAGCCATAAAGGTTTTTCCATGAGCGGCTGGATTGCGCTGAGGATAGTGGCCAAGCGCGGCCGCTGAAACCGTGACCGGCGTCTCCTCGCGGCGACAACGCGGGTTTATGTCAAGCCGGCTCCCCAAACATCGCTGCGTTATGTCCGCGGCAACCGGGTGCAGCCCGCAACGCGCACATGCGCCGAGCCGCTACGAGAATGCCGGCATGCCGGAGGCATCCGGGTCGAGGTGATTCTCCTCGAATCGTCGAGCGAGATCCGCGATCAGCGTCGAGCGGATCGAGTCGCGGGCGGCGGCGTCCGGCGCCAGCAGGCGCAATTCCAGCGTGATCGAGGCGCCGTCCATCTTTGTCAGGAAGCAGCCCACCACGGCCTTCTCGCCGACGGTCTTTCCGGCGACATCGAGCGCCAGTTGCCGCGCCGATTCCTGTTCCGCCCCTCTGCTCAGGCGGATGGCGATGGTGATCGGCCAGGGCGCATACGTGGCATTCAAATTGATGATGACCTGGCTTGCCGCGCTGGCGTTGGGCAGTACGATCAAATGCCCCGCCGGCGCGCGCAGCGTGGTGTAGCCGAGCGATATCAACTCCACTACGCCGATATCGGTTCCGGTCGGCGTCGCGACCTGGAGCGTATCGCCGAGCCGGAACGGCCTGTAGATGGTGATCGCGATGCCCGCCACCAAATTTCCGAGCGTGCTCTGGGCCGCAAGGCCGATGACGACGGAGGCAACGCTGGCGCCGGCCAGCAGTGCCGTGCCCATGGAACGCAATTCCGGAATGAGGTGCGCGTACAGAATCACCACCACCACCCAGATCAGCGCCGAGCAGATCTGCTGCAGGAAACTGATGCTGGTTCGGTCGAGATGTCCCTTGCGGGTCATCGCAGCGTGGACAGCTGCGCGCAGCGCCCTCGACAGGAGCATGGCTACCGCGATGAAAATTACGAGGTAGGCGATGGCGCCCAACGGAGTGTCGGGCTTCAAGAACGTCAGTACGGCGTGTTCGTCCACCCTTAAATCGTTCATGGTTTCGGCTGCTCGCCGCCCGCAGCGTACACCTCGCGCCCGTCGAGATAGGTCGAAATGACCCGCGTTTCGTGCAAATCGAACGCATCCATCGCGAAAATATCCCGGTCGAGCACGATGAAGTCCGCGCGCTTGCCGACCTCGAGGCTGCCGGTCGTACGCTCCTGCTTCAGCGCCGAGGCCGCATTGATCGTGTATGCATCGAGCATGTCCTGAAGCGTAAGGCTTTGCTCGGGCAGCAATGCAGGCCGACCCCTGCCTTCGGCGCGGGTGATCGCGTGCTCCATCGCCGCAAAGGCATTGAAGCTGCTGACGCCCCAATCGCTGCCGCCGACAATGACGGCACCCGCATCTCGCAGGGAGCGCGCCGGATAGAGATAGCGGGAGCGCTGCGGTCCCAGGTACCGGATGGTTGCCTTGTCGACATAGTCGTCGCGCTCGGCCCACAGCAGCTGAAAATTGGCGATCACGTCGAGTTCCTTGAAGCGCGGAAAGTCGGACGGATCGATGAGCTCCAGGTGCGCGATTTGGCCCCGATTGGCCAGGGCACCGTTGTGCCGCCTGGCTTGCGCAAATGCATCCAGGGAAGCGCGAACCGCACCGTCCCCGATGGCGTGAATGTGCACGGTCAGTCCTGCGGCATCCGCCGCGGTCACGATTCGATTGAGATTCTCCTGCTCGAAATACGAAGGACCGCGATTTCGGGTGGGGCGGCCCTGGGCATCGAGATAGGGCTCCAGCAAGGCGGCTGTCTGCGAAGGGTACTCAATGACGCCGTCCGCAAAGATCTTCACGGCATCGGCACGCAAAAAATCCGGGTCCACGGCCCACTTGGCCCGAAATTTGACCGCCTCGTCGACCACGGCGGCCGCGGGCTCGTGAAGATTCGCCAAATGAAACGATCCGCGCACGCGCATGTTCAACCGGTGGGTGTCGTACAGCCGCTTGTAGATCTGCATGGCGTGCTCATCGACATCTGCATCCTGCACCGATGTGATGCCGATGGCGCGCATCGAGGCCAATGCCTTGTCCAATTGAGAGGCCTCGTGATCCAGGCCGGCCGAAGGCTTCGCCGCCGTCGCAAGGTCGGCGGCGTCGTCCCGAAGCGTGCCGGTTGGATTTCCGGAGGCGTCGCGCTCGATATGACCGCCCGCCGGATCGCGGGTCGCGGCGGTGATGTGAGCGAGTTTCAATGCCGCCGAATTTGCCCAGAGCGTGTGCCCGTCGGATCCGCTCAACAACAAAGGCCGCGCAGGCAGCATCGCATCGAGATCCGCGCGCGTGAGAGTCAGGCCGGACGGATTGACCATGACGACCTCGAACCATTGCGAGCGCTCGCCGGGCTGCGCCTTCAGGCAGGCCTCGACGCGGCGCTTGATGTCCGGCGGCGCGAGCGGCTTGTCGTCGAGACTGCACTTGTCCAGGTCCTGCGCGCTTTGCGCCGGATGCGTGTGGGCATCGATGATCCCGGGCAGCACCACCCTGCCGCGAAGATCGATCGTGCGCGTACCGGGACCAATCAATTCACCAACGCTCTGATCCGTGCCCGCCGCCGCGATGGCATTGCCCCGCAAAGCAAGACCCTGCACGACGCTGCGGTTTGCATCCTCGGTATGAATCCTGCCATGAAGCAGCACGACGTCGGCCGGTTGAGGCGCCGACCAGAGGGGCGACTCAAAGCCGAACGCAGCAACAAAGCCCAGAAGCCATCGGATCAATGGTTTCGCCCGCATCTTCTCATCCTCGCTCCATCGGCTTGGCAAAGCTCATGACTTCGCCGGCCATCAATTCCAGCATCTGCGCTATGCGCGGCGCCTGACACGCGCCGTCATCGTCGAACACCTTCTCCGTCGAATTGATCGCAGCACCCAAGGGTGTCGGCCAGCCGCGCAGCGCATGCACGATGTCGCGCAGAGCGCCCAATGTATTCACGGCCCCGGACCACCCTCCCGCCGTCGCAATGCAGCCGACTGCGCGGCCGCTGAAATAGGGCCGCACATCGGTGCGCAAGTCCTCCGCATAGTCTAACGCGTTCTTGACGAGGCCCGAGATGCTGCCGTGATAACCAGGCGAACCCAGGATGATTCCATCGGCCAACGCGAGCTCCGCCACCAGGTCGCGGGCGGCATCGGTGCGGTCCGGATTGTCGGGCTGGTACAGCGGCAGCTGCAAACACGCGCCGCTGATGAGCTTGGTTCTCGCTCCGGCGCGCTGCGCGGCGTCGAGAACGAATCGCATGGCCCTCTCCGTCGTGGAATTGGCACGCAATGTTCCGCCCACGGCAACGATATATGGTGAACTCAAGGGCATACCCGTCCCAAAACCGAGCCAGGCGAAATCCTACACGGTATCGGAACCCCGGTGTTCATGCCGCCGCCGTGCGTGCGTTGCGTTCGAGCGATTGGCTCAGTGCGCCTGGCCCAGATTACGGTGCACGACGGCGTCGGCTTCGGCGGCCGCCTTCTCCAAATCCTGGGTGTAAACCTGTGTATCGCCCACCGGAGCGCCGCTCGCATCCATCGCGAGGACCGGGCCCGACCGCGATGTCGTATCGACCGTCACGGTGGCCGAAAGGCCGACCCGAAGCGGCGACTTCACCAGATCGGCATCGTCGATTTGAATTCGCACCGGCACGCGCTGCACCACCTTGATCCAGTTGCCCGACGCGTTTTGCGCCGGCAGCAGGGAAAATGCCGCCCCGGTACCTGCGGACATGCCCTTGACGTGGCCGTGGAATATGAAGGATCCGCCGTAAAGATCGCTGCGCACTTCCGCCGGCTGTCCGATGCGGAGATGCCGCAACTGCACCTCCTTGAAATTCGCATCCACCCACAATGAGTTCAGCGGTATCACGGTCATGAGCGCCTGGCCCGCCTGGATGTGCTGACCGAGCTGGACGCTGCGCTCCGCCACGTATCCCGTGACGGGGGCCACGACGGCGTTGCGCTGCGCGGCGATCCACGCGTCGCGATACGCCGATTTAGCCTGCAGCACGGCCGGGTTGTCCTCCACCTCGGTGCCGTCGATGAGCGCGTGAGAAGCGGTCGACTGACGCACCGCCTGCGTGAGTGCGGCCCGCGCCAGATCGACGCTTTCGCGCGCGTGGCGCACTTCTTCCGGCGCAATGGCGCGGTCAGCGAGAAGGGGCTCGCGTTTTGCAAGGTCGGCCTCGGCCCGCGCCAGTTCCAGTCTTCGCGTCAGGATGACCGAGTCGTATTGATCCGCCGTCGATTTTTCCTGGCGCACCTGGCGCACCGTCTGCGCCAGGGCGCTGGCCGTGCGGCTCAAGCCGGTTTCCGCATCGGTCGGGTCGAGACGCACCAGCACCTGGCCCGCCTTTGCCAATTGCGTGTCATCAGCGAGCACCGCGATCACCGTTCCGGCCACCTGCGCAGAGATCACCACCTTGTTGCCGTTCACATAGGCATCGTCGGTCTGCTCGCGCTTGGACAAGACCAATACCCAGTACGCCAGCCAAAGCAGGCCGAGCGCGATGAAAACCACCGCGATGAGAATGAGGATCCGGGTTCGCCTGCCATTGGAAGGCGCGGGCGCCGCAGGTTCTACGATTGCATTCATGGTGTCGCTGCCATACCGGTCGAGGTGGAATTCACGAGTTCCTGCGGATTTTCATAACCGCCGCCCAGCGCGCGTTGCAAGGCGATGTCCGCCGACAGCGCGGCGGCGTCCAGCTGCAGCAGCGCGTCGCGCTGCTCCAACCAAGATTCCGTCGCGCTCAATTCCGTGCGCACATCGGTGATGCCCTCCCTGACGCGGGCGGCCGCGCTGCCGCGCAGCTGGCTTGCAGCCTCCACTTGGATCAGGCGCTGCGATCGTTCGGACGAAAGTTGTGCGCGAGTCGAGGCCTGCGTGGCCACGTCGCGTGCGGCGCCGACCAGGGTCTCCCGGTAGCTTGCGATCGCGGAGCCGAGTGCAGCTTGAGTCGCGCCGTAGCCTGCCTTGAGCCGCCCCGCATCGAATATGGGCAAATGGACGGCCGCGGTGGCCTGCGGCACCCGGCTTCCGTACTCGAGCAGTTTGCCGACATCGATGCTGGACAAACCGAGCAACGCGTTGATCGTCACGTCCGGAAAGAAGTCGGCGCGCGCCGTCGTAACGTTCCGCTCCGCGGCTTCCACCCGCCAGCGGCTTGCCGTTATGTCGGCGCGGCGTGAAATCAGATCGATCTTGACGTCGTCCGGCAGGTTGCCGGAAAGCTCGGGCAACGGCCTCGGCTCCAAGGTCGGCAATTCCGAGATCGACCGCCCGACCAATCCCGCGAGCGCGACCACGCGCAGCTTCGCCGATCCTTCCAGTGCCGCGATCTGCTCCCGCGCAGCCGCCAAGGCAAGGTCGGCACGATGGGTGTCCTCCGCGGCATCCAGGTCCGCCTTGATGCGGGCGGTCTCGATCGCGCCTTCGCGCTCCACGATGCCTGCGCGCTCCCGCGCCAGCGCAATGCGGCTCTGATCAGCCTGCCAGCCAAAATAAGTATCGGCAATCGACGTCGCAAGCATCAGCGCCGCGGCGCTGCGGTCCGCCTGGGCTGCGTGGGCCTGGTCAAGGGCCGATTCCACGATGCCGCGCTGCCTGCCCCACCAATCGAACGTGTAGCTCGCCTGCAAACCCAAATCCGCCTGGTTGTACCAGCTGAAGCCGAGCAGCTGCGGGGGGATGAGTCCGTTGTCGCTCAGACGCTGCCGCTCGATGTCCGCGACGGCATTGACGCGCGCTCCGGATGAGGCTCCCGCGACGCGCACCGACTGGCGGGCCGTATCGTAGCGGGCATGGGCGGTCGCGAGAGTCGGCGAGGATCCCAGGGCCAGCTCGATCAATCGATCCAGAACGGGGTCCTGATAGCGCTTCCACCAATCCTGCGCCGGCCAGGTGCCGCCGGCCACATCCTCGAATCCGTCCAAGGGCACGGCGGCCGGGAGTTGCGCGGGCTTGGGTCTCGGCGGCAGACCGGCGCAGCCGGCGATGGCCAGCGCAAAAGCGATCAGGGAAAACCACAAGCGCGTCATTCGCCCTTCTCAGGCGCATCGGACCTGGGTGCATCCTGGTGAGGCGCATCTTCCAGGGTCACATACAGGCGCTTTAGTTGCGCGATCAGCTGCCGCTGCTCGGCTTCCGGAAATCCAGCCAGCATGCCGCGCAGCGGCGCGAACATTTTCGGCAACAACTGGCGCACCAAGTCCTCCCCCTGCTCGGTGATGCGCAAGACCATGCGCCGCCGATCATGGGCGCTGAGTACGCGGGTGATGAGGTCGCGGCTCACCAGGGCATCGCAGATCCGCGACATGTTTGCCGGACTCTGGGCCGCTCGCGAACACAATTCCCCGGGGTGCGCAACACCCTCGGGCTGTGAGAACAAAGTGGTCAGAACGCGGAACTCCGCTTCCGCAAGACCGAACGGCCGGATCTTCTGTTCGAATGCCCCGGTCATTTCCCGTCCCATGTGAATCAGCAATCGACTCACCAAGATCTCATTGAGCGGTACATCCGGCACGCGTGCGCTCAACGCGCGGAGGTTCGCCTCCAACTTGTCGAACTGCGAAGTGTCGCTATTCATTTGCCTACTAACCATTTCATGTTATATATTTTATCAAATGAATATCTAGTGTGTAAATATTTCTTGCATTAGCAAACGGCACATGTCATTTTTTGGCCATGAATTCGTGTCAATTATCGGCCCGCAAGAACTACCGGGGTCGCTGAACGGTCGATTAGCAAGATGTAGGTCGGCCGCGGGCCATGGACGGGCCCGCGCCGCACTGTCCGGTGCGGCACGCCAACAACAATCCACCTCGATGGCATTTAACATATGAAAAATCTCCATTCGATCATTCGGAGAATGGCCATCAGCGTTGTCCTCGCGGCCACGGCCCATCTCTCAGCCTGCGCGGTGGGTCCGAACTTCAAGGCGCCCGAGGCGCCGCACACAGCAGGTTTCGCGCCCGCAGGTCAGATCGCCCCCCAGACCCCGGCGACGCCGCTGGCAGGCGGAGAGGCACAACGCTTCGTCGAGGGTATGGACATCCCCGGTCAGTGGTGGACGCTTTTCCAGTCTGCGCAACTCAATGCGCTCATCGAAAAGGCCCTTGCGAACAGCCCGACGCTGCAGGCCGCCCAAGCGGCATTGCGTCAGGCGAACGAGACTGCCGCCGCGCAGCGCGGGAGTTACTACCCGAGCGTATCCGGGACGGTGGAAAGCCAGCGCCAGAAGGGCTCAGGGGCCGCTTTCGGGATCCCCGGCTTTCCGAGCTCCTACTTCTACAATCTGCAGACCGCCTCGGTGAACGTCTCGTACACGCTCGATACGTTCGGCGGCACGCGGCGTCAAGTCGAGGCGCTGCGGGCGCAGGCCGAATACCAACGGTTCGCGCTGGAGGCCAGCTATATCACCCTCACTGCGAATATCGTCGCGGCCGCCGTCAATGAGGCATCGCTGCGCGCACAGATCGCCGCGACCGATGAGATTGCGCGCTCGCAGCAGAAACAGCTCGACCTCACCCACATCCGCTTCACCGCCGGCGGCGCATCTCGCGCCGATGTATTGCAGCAGCAGGCGGCGCTCCAAAGCACGCTCGCCGCATTGCCGGCCTTGCGCAGTCAGCTCGCGCAACAGCGCAATCAACTGGCCGCCTACGTGGGAGATCTTCCCGCCGATTTCGACGGCGCCGAAATCACGCTCGACTCGCTCAACATGCCGCAGGATCTGCCCGTCAGCCTGCCCTCAAAATTCGTCGAGCAGCGCCCGGACGTTCGCGAATACTCGGCGCTGCTGCATCAAGCCACCGCGCAGATAGGCGTGGCCACGGCCAACATGCTGCCGCAAATCACGCTGACCGCAAACTACGGCCAGGATGCCGCGACGTGGTCCAACCTGTTTTCGCCCGCTTCGAACGTGTTCGGTCTCATCGGCTCGCTGACGCAACCGATCTTCAAAGGCGGACAACTGCTGCACCAGCGCCGCGCGGCCGTTGCGGCCGCACAGGAGGCAGCCGCCAACTATCGGGCCACGGTCATCACTGCATTTGAAAACGTCTCCGACACCCTGTATGCGTTGCAAGGCGACGCGGAAGCGCTGTCCGCGCAAACCACTGCCGAGCGCACGGCGGCCGACAGCCTCGCCTTGGTTCAAGCTCAGTACAAGAGCGGCGCCGCGAGCTTCCTGCAGGTGCTGAGCGCGGAACAAAGCCAGCAGTCCGCCGCGGTGGCTCTCGTCAAGGCGCGCGCCCAGCGCTTTGCGGACACGGCGGCGCTGTTCCAGGCGCTTGGCGGCGGATGGTGGAACCGCGACGGATCGCTGGCGGACATGTCGGCCGGGGAAGCTTCCCGGCAGGCGCAGTGACGGGCGCCTGACGAACGTAAGAATACTTCAAAGAACCGAGAGAGATGCCGTGAAGAAACGCATGATCATCATGATTTTGGGGGTCATCATCCTAGTTGCCGTGATCGGCTTCGTGGTCTTCCGCAACATCATGAAACAGATCGCCCAGGGATCCCAACCCCCGCCTGCGGTGGTGGTGACGGCCATGCAGGCCGCGAAGCAGGAATGGCAGCCCCAGCTGAACGCGGTGGGCAGCCTGCGCGCCGTGCGGGGCGTCGACGTCACCACCGAAATCGCCGGGCTGGTGCGCGAGATTCGGTTCAAATCGGGCGATGAAGTCAAGGAGGGCGCAGTCCTGGTCCAGCTGAATGCGGATTCCGACCTGGCCCAGCTTGCCTCGCTCAAGGCCGCCGCGGACCTCGCTCAAACCACCCTCGCCCGCGATCGGGTGCAAATGGCGGCCGAAGCGGTCTCTCAAGCGCAGATCGACAACGACGAAGCCGACCTGAAAAGCAAGCACGCCCAGGTTGCCGGCCAGCAGGCAACCATCGACAAGAAGACGATTCGCGCGCCATTTTCAGGCCGTCTCGGCATCACGCTCGTGAACCCGGGCCAGTACCTCAATCCGGGCGACAAGGTCGTGACGCTGCAGACCATCGATCCGATCTTCATCGACTTCAATCTGCCTCAACAGCAGATCAGCGGCGTCTCGGTGGGCCAAACGGTGACCGCGCTGAGCGATGCCTATCCCGGGCAGGGATTCAGCGGCAAGGTGACGGCAATCGATTCGAAGGTCGACACGGCCACGCGCAATGTGCAGATCGAGGCCACGGTCGCCAATCCGAAGAGACTGCTGTTGCCGGGCATGTTTGCACGCGCCGCCGTCGATTCAGGCGAGAAGAAGGCTTATCTAACCCTTCCCCAGACCGCGATCACCTACAACCCGTACGGTGCCACCGTGTTCATCACGGTCGACAAGAAGGACTCAAAGGGCAATCCCCAAGTCCAGGCGCAGCAGGTGTTCATCACGCCGGGGCCGACACGGGGAGACCAGGTCGCCATCCTCAAGGGCGTGTCCGAGGGTGCGACGGTGGTCACGAGCGGGCAGCTCAAACTGAAGAACGGCACGCCGCTGCGCATCGACAACAGCGTGCAGCCGCTCAACGAGCAAAATCCAACGCCTCAGGAACAATGAGGCTCGCGCCATGAAATTCACCGATATTTTCATCCGCCGGCCGGTGCTCGCGGTCGTCATCAGCCTGCTGATCCTGGTGCTGGGTTTACGGTCGGTCGGCAGCTTGCCGGTCAACCAGTACCCCCATACCGAGAACGCGGTCGTTACCATCAGCACGGCCTATTACGGCGCGGATGCGGCGACGGTGGCGGGCTTCATCACGCAGCCTCTCGAATCGGCGATCGCGCAGGCGCAGGGCATCGATTACCTGTCCTCCTCGAGCACGACCGGAGCGTCGACGATCACGGCGACCTTGCGCCTGAACTATGACTCGAACCGCGCATTGACCGAAATCAACACCCAGGTCAATTCGGTCAAGAACCAGTTGCCACCCCAGGCCCAGCAGCCGGTGTTGACGGTGCAGGTCGGCCAGACGGTCGATGCGATGTACATGGGGTTCTACAGCGACACCATCCCCAGCAACAACGTCACCGACTATCTGATCCGCGTGGTCAAGCCGAAGCTCGACTCGGTGGAGGGCGTGCAGACCGCCGAGATTCTGGGCGCACGGCAATTCGCGCTGCGGGCCTGGCTGGACGCCGCAAAACTCGCCGCGCACAACGTCACGGCTCAGGATGTGTTTGCGGCCTTGGGCAACAACAACTACCTCGCGGCCGCGGGCAGCAGCAAGGGCCAGATGGTCACCATCGACATGACCGCCGGCACCGATCTGCATTCCGTCCAGGAATTCCGGCAGCTCGCGGTCAAGCAGGTGGGCGATTCGATCGTGCGTCTCGAGGATGTCGCCGAGGTTACGCTCGGCGCCGAGAACTACGACTTGAACGTCGCTTTCAGCGGCAGGCGCTCGGTGTTCATCGGCATCAAGGTGGCGCCGCAGGCGAACATCCTCACCGTGGCGAAGCGCGTCCACAAGGCGTTCCCGGACCTGCAATCGCAGCTGCCGACCGGCGTGCGGGGGGAAATCGTCTACGACTCGACGGAGTTCATCAATACTTCCATCGTCGAGGTCGTCAAGACGCTGGCGGAATCGCTCATGATCGTGACGCTCGTCATCTTCCTGTTTCTCGGCAGCCTGCGCGCGGTGATCGTGCCCGTGATCGCCATGCCCCTGTCGCTGATCGGTACGTTCTTCGTGATGCTGATGCTCGGGTACTCGATCAATCTATTGACGCTGCTGGCGTTGGTGCTCGCCATAGGACTCGTGGTCGACGACGCCATCATCGTCGTCGAGAATGTCGATCGGCACATGAAGCAGGAGCGCAGGTCCTCGCTCGATGCCGCCATCATCGCGGCGCGCGAGCTCGGCGGTCCGATCATCGCCATGACGGTGGTGCTGGTGGCGGTTTACGTGCCGATCGGCTTTCAGGGCGGCCTCACCGGCGCGTTGTTCACCGAATTCGCCTTCTCGCTGGCGGGCGCGGTGGCCGTCTCCGGCATCGTCGCACTGACGCTCTCTCCCATGATGTGCGCGGTATTTTTCCGCTCGAATCGCGATGCCGGCCGGTTCGTCAAAGCCATCGACCGAAATTTCGAGCGTTTCCGCGAACGCTATCACCGAGCGCTGCATGCGCTGCTCGACACATGGCCGGTCATGATCGTCATGGCCGGCCTGCTGTTGCTGGTGCTGCTGGCCTGCTTCAAATTCACCAAATCGGAACTCGCGCCGGAGGAGGACCAGGGCGTCGTGCTCGCCAAGATCAACGGTCCGCCGAATGCCACCGCGCAGCAGATGCAGACCTACGCGGACCAGGTGTTTCAAATTGCGAGCCATGAACCCGAGTACAAACAGATGTTCCAGATCACGGGCGTGCCGACCGTGAATCAGGGCATCGGCGGCGCGCTGTTCAAGCCGTGGGATCAGCGCAAGCGCAATGCGCACGAGCTGCAGCTCGATCTGCAGCAGAAATGGGGTCAAATCGCCGGCGCCCAGGTCTTCGCGTTCCAGTTCCCGCCGCTTCCTGGCTCGAGCGGCTTTCCGGTGCAATTCGTCATTACGACGACGGAGCCTTTCCAGAATCTGAACGACGTGGCGCAGGCCGTGGTCGCCAAGGCCCTGAGCGCGCATGCCTTCTACTTCGCCGACGTCGACCTGAAACTCGACAAGCCGCAGGCGACCATCGAGATCGATCGCGACAAGGTCGCCGCGCTGGGATTGAACCAGTCCGACGTGGGCAGCGCGCTGAGCGCCGCCTTGGGCGGAGGATATGTCAACTACTTCTCCATCGCGGGGCGCTCGTACAAGGTGATCCCGCAGGTGCTGCAGGTGGACCGGCTGAATCCCGAACAGGTGTTGGACTACTATATTCGCACGCCCTCGGGCGCCACTTTGCCCGCGAGCACCGTGGCGCACATCAAGTATTCGGTCGTGCCCGAGTCGATCAACCGGTTCCAACAGCTCAATTCGGTGACGATTGCGGGGGTCAGCGGCATGGCCCAGGGAGACATCCTCAAGTTTCTCAAGGACACCACCGCGCAGCTCGCGCCGAGCGGATACACCGTGGATTACGCCGGCCAGTCGCGCCAGTTCATCCAGGAGTCCGGGGGCTTCTTCGTGACCTTGGGCTTCGCCATCATCATCGTGTTTCTGGCGCTCGCCGCGCAGTTCGAAAGCTTCCGCGATCCGATCGTGATTCTCGTGTCCGTGCCCCTGGCCCTCCTGGGGGCGGTGATGTTCATGACCATGGGGTTTGCCTCGCTCAACATCTACACCCAGGTTGGCCTGGTGACACTCCTCGGGCTGATCAGCAAGCACGGCATTCTCATCGTCCAGTTCGCCAATGAGCTGCAGCGCTCGGGGCATTCGAAGCGCGACGCGATCGAAGAGGCATCCTCGGTGCGCTTGAGGCCGATTCTCATGACGACCGCCGCCATGGTCCTCGGCGTCGTGCCGCTGGTCATCGCCTCCGGAGCAGGCGCCGCCGGGCGCCACGACATGGGACTCGTGATCTTTGCGGGACTCTCGATCGGCACGTTGTTCACGTTATTCGTTGTCCCCGCCGTCTACATGATGATCGGCGCCGATCATTCCGGGTACAACTCCGCCGAGACCGAGCCCGCGCCCCAGTCGGGTACATGACTGTGAGGTCTGCCTGAAGCATGGCGGCTGCCGCGGAACTGCCGCCCCTCACCGGATCCGCCAAGGTTCTTGGAGCCCTGTCCTTGGCGCTCGCGACCTTCATGAATGTCCTCGACACGTCGATTGCCAACGTATCGCTGTCCTCGATCGCCGGCGACCTCGGCGTATCGACGACCCAGGTGACCTGGGTGATCACCTCCTTCGGCGTCGCCAACGCCATCGCCGTGCCCTTGACCGGGTGGCTGAGCCAGCGATTCGGGGCAGTACGCCTCTTTACGGCGTCAATCGTTCTGTTCTCCATCGCCTCGCTGCTTTGCGGGTGGGCCTCCTCCCTGCAGGAACTGATCGCGTTCCGCGTGCTTCAAGGTGCCGTCGCCGGACCCATGATCCCGCTGTCCCAATCCCTCCTTCTGTCGAGCTTTTCCAAGGCCAGGGCGGGCTCGGCGCTCGCCATCTGGGGGATGACGACACTGGTCGCGCCCGTCATGGGGCCGCTGTTGGGCGGGTGGATCACCGACAACATCTCCTGGCCGTGGATCTTCTACATCAATATTCCGGTGGGCATATTTGCCGCGCTTGTGACCTTCAGCATCTACCGCAGCCGCGAAACCGAACGCCGCAGTCTGCCGATCGACGGCGTCGGTTTGACCATGCTCGTGGTGTGGGTGGGTGCCCTGCAAATCATGCTCGACAAGGGCCAGGAACTCGACTGGTTTCACTCCTCGACCGTCGTCACGCTCGCGGTGACCGCCGTGATCGTCTTCTGCCTGTTCATCGCCTGGGAACTGGTGGAGAACCCCTATCCGGTGGTGGATCTGCGGCTGTTCAAGCGCCGCAATTTCTGGACGGGCACGCTCGCTCTGGCGCTGGGTTACGGTGTGTTCTTCGGCAACGTCGTGGTATTGCCGCTCTGGCTGCAACAGTACATGGGGTACACGGCCACCGAGGCCGGGATGCTCACCGCGCCCGTCGGAATTCTCGCGCTGCTGCTCTCGCCCCTCGTCGGACGCTGGGTCGGGAAGGTGGATCAGCGATGGCTGGCGAGCGTGGCATTCGTGATTTTCGCGATATCGCTCTACCTGCGCACCCGATACAACACGCAGGCGAATTTTGGATTTCTGGTGGTGCCCATCATCATCCAGGGGGCCGGCATGGCCTTCTTCTTCGTGCCCCTGGTAAGCCTGGTTCTGTCGGGCCTGCCCCCCGATCGGGTGCCCGCCGCCTCCGGTTTGTCGAACTTCGCGCGCATCGTTTCGGGCAGTTTTGGCACTTCCATCGCGACCACCCTGTGGGACCACCGCGCCATCCTGCATCACGCCCAGCTCACCGAATACGTCAGCAGCGGAAGCGCGGCCGCCAGGGACTACATGCAGACGCTCGAGTCAGGCGGCCTGTCGGTTCCTCAGGCGAGCGCCGCCATCAATCGCACGATCGATGTGGAATCTCACCTCCTTGCCGCCAATGATCTGTTCTGGGTCTCCTCGATACTCTTTCTGCTGATGATCGCGGTCATTTGGCTGGCGCGACCGATCAAGGGAAATTTGGCAGCCGGCACCGTTGGCGGCGCGCACTAGTTTATAATTCATATACTTATATTTATTTTATAATTATATTTCTAGAAACGATCGAAAACGCCGCCCAAACTCCCCGCTCGCGAGCGTTTCGTCGACTACTTCAAAGTGTTCATAAAAACCGCGTTGCGTTTCTGTGATTGTCTTGTATATTCCGCCTGCAGAGTCTTGATTTAACAAGATTCAAATGTCAGTTGCAGCCTAGAAACGACATTAAGGTTTCCTTCTTGGTTAAAATGGGGCGTCCATGATCAGTGTCTGGGAATGTTTCCATTCCGCAACGCTCGAGCTCGTGCGTTCGAGCCCCATCAAGCAACGCTTGATCTCCGCCTATCGCCGCAGTCTCGCCGCACTTCCCGAAGAGCAATTGCCGAGCGAACTGCGCGAATCGTTCGGCCAAATCATGCGGATGCTGCGCGGCGTGCGGCCCTTGCCGGGTGAAGATGCGGTGGCCGCATCCGTGCGCAAGATGTCCAATCAGGAAGCCGACGACTGCGCGGGCTTGATCGTCGAGATCTTCGGCGCGATGTGCCGGCACACTGGGGCCGCGGGCCGCCCGGGCGCCGTAGTGCAGCTGCACAGTGTGGATTGCGCCCCGGCCGACTATGAAGTTCCGGCGCTGATCGCCAAACACTGATTCAGTCGAGTTTGAATTCGATCGTATCCCAGCGCGTCGTCTCTTCATGGCGGGCTTGGCGCCGCAAGGCGTCGATCAGGCTGCGTTCATTCCACGCGCTCACTTCATCGGCCAGATCCTTGATCGCTTTCGCCAGCGGCTCCGTCGAACCGAAGTTTTCCATCGCGACGATCGGCTTGTCGGCGGCCTTGGCAAAATTCATCTCGAATAGAACGAGTTCCGGCGCGACTTGATATACCGCCGGCAACACGACGATCACTTCGCAGGGTGCGATCTGCCGCCGCAAATCCTCGCGCTGCGACTCCTTGTCGATCGGCCGTTTCGCCTGGGGCTGGCTGGTATTGACGTAGTAAAAAGTTCCCGACGCCTCGAGATACTCGAATACCCGCGCATAGTCGTCGTTTTCCAGCCACGCGTGGGTGACGAACAGGCGGATGGGATTGACCCGGGTCGACATTCGCCTAGTCTATCTTGACAATGGTCATGCGCGAAGTACTCGTCGCCGATACAATGACCCGCAGTGCGCTTGCTGATTTACAATATACGATATGCTACCGGAACGGGCCCCGCGTTCCACCTTCCCGTGCCGGGTGCCGGCTATCTCCGCTCGAGCCGGCAGGTTCTGTCGCAGATCACCGACTTCATCAAGGAGCAGGACCCGGACGTCGTCGGCCTGATCGAGGTCGACACCGGCTCCATTCGCACCGGCATGGTCAATCAAGCCGACTTCATCGCCCGCTCGCTCGGCCATTACTCGACCTTTGAATGCAAGTACGGCGTTTCATCGGTAAACCATCTGGTCCCCATCGTGCGCAAGCAGGCGAATGCGTTCCTGGCGGCGCCCAGGGTCCGCGGCGAGCGCTTTCACTATTTCGACACCGGCATCAAGCGCCTGATCATCGAGTTGGAACTTGACGACGTCGCCATTTTTCTCGTGCACCTGTCGCTGAAATTCCGGCATCGACAATACCAGCTGAGGTATCTGTACGATCTGGTGCGCAAGACCCGCAAGCCGGTCATTGTTGCCGGCGACTTCAATACCTACTGGGGCGATCACGAACTCTACCTCTTCACCCAGGCCGCCGGATTGACCAGCGCCAATCTTCAGGGGCTTCCCTCATATCCCAGCCGCAGCCCGCGCAAGGAGCTTGATTTCATCCTGCACAGCGGCCGCATCGAAGTCGACCGCTTTGAGATGCCGGACGTGCAGTTCTCCGATCATCTGCCGCTGATTTGCGATTTCACGATTCACGACCAAGCGCGGCAGGCGGCGTGATGGCCGATACGGCAACATGGTCCCTGAAGATCGATGCCGACCGGGTTGCCTGGTTGACCTGCGACACCCCGGGAGCCTCGACCAACGTCCTCTCCCGGCCCGTGCTGCAGGATCTCGCCACCCAACTCGCGGACATTGCCGCACAGCGGCCAGTCGGCGTGGTGATTCACTCGGCCAAGGCAAGCGGTTTCATCGCGGGCGCCGACATCAAGGAGTTCTTGAAGATCCGCACCCCCGAGGAGGGTTACGCATTGGTGCGTGCGGGCCAGACCGTCCTGCAGACATTGGAGGATCTGCCCTGCCCGACCGTTGCCGCCCTGCATGGCTTCGCGCTCGGCGGGGGCCTCGAGCTCGCGCTCGCCTGTTCATACCGCGTCGGGGCGGAGGATGGGCTTTCTTTGGGTCTCCCCGAGGTCCTGCTCGGCATTCACCCCGGGTTTGGCGGCACCGTGCGCAGCGTGCAGCTCATCGGTGTGCGCCCCGCCCTCGATCTCATGCTCAAGGGCAAACCGTACAAGGGTCAGCGCGCGCTTGCCGCGGGGTTGATCGACGAACTCGTGCCCAGGGCGGCGCTCCTGGAGCGGGCCAAATCCCTGCTGCTGCGATCGCCGCCGAAGACCACCGCCCCCTTCGTCGACAAGCTGCTGAACCTGGGTCCGGCGCGCCCGTTCATCGCAAGACAGGCTGCATCGAAATTGCGGCAGAGCGTGCGGCGCGATCAGTACCCGGCGCCCTACGCCATTCTCGATTTGTGGCAGCGCCACGGCGCCCTGGGCGCCGAGAGTTACGAAGCCGAAGCGCGGTCCATCAGCGAGCTCATGTGTACACCGACGTCGCGCAATCTTGTGCGCGTGTTCCTGCTGCAGGACCGGCTCAAAGGCCTGGGAGGGAAATCGCCCGCCGATTTTCGCCACGTGCACGTCATCGGCGCCGGCGTCATGGGCGGCGACATCGCCGCCTGGTCTGCGTTTCGCGGCATGACCGTCACCCTGCAGGATCGATCCGCGGAATTGATTCAGCCCGCGCTCGACCGCGCCAAGACCTTCTTTGAAAAGCGGCTGAAGGATCCCGCCGCCGCCGCCGCCGCCTGCGCGCGCCTGCGGATGGACGTGAAAGGAGACGGAGTCGCCGATTCGGACGTGGTCATCGAGGCCATATACGAGAATGTCGACGCCAAGCGCGCCCTGTACGCCGAGCTCGAACCGAAGCTCAAGCCGAACGCCATCCTCGCCACCAACACCTCGAGCATCAAGATCGAAACCCTGTGCGCGGGGCTTCGCGATCCCAGCCGTCTGGTGGGTATTCATTTCTTCAATCCCGTCTCGCAGCTGCAGCTCGTGGAGATCGTGCAGGGCGCGAGCACGCAGGCACTCGTGGTGCAAAATGCCCTCAAATTCACCCGCAAGCTCGACAAGCTGCCGCTGCCATGCAAGAGCGCACCCGGCTTCGTGGTCAACCGGATCTTGACGCCGTACGTCAATGAAGCTCTGTTCGCTCTGGAATCCGGCATTCCGCCCGCCGTCATTGACCGCGCCGGCAAGGCGTTCGGAATGCCCATGGGGCCCATCGAGTTGACCGACGTGGTCGGACTGGACGTCTCCCTTCACGTGGGACGGGTGCTCGCCGAGGCGTTCCAGCGGCGCGTGCCCGACATATTGGTCAAGCTGGTGGAACAGAAAAAGTTGGGCCGAAAGAGCGGGGAAGGATTCTACGTCTGGCGCGACGGCAAACCAGTGAAGTCCGAGTCACCGCAATCCGCCGTTCCGGCCGACCTCGAGGACCGGTTGATCCTGCCCATGCTCAACGAGGCGGTTGCCTGCCTGCGCGAGGGGGTCATCGAGGACGCCGACCTTCTGGATGCGGGCGCCATATTTGCCACCGGTTTCGCCCCCTTTCGCGGCGGTCCGCTGCAATATGCGAAAATACGAGGCATCGCGAACATCACCGCAAGGCTCGATGAACTCGCGGGGCGCTATGGGGAGCGTTTCCGACCCGACCCGGGCTGGCAGCGATTCTCCGCCGAATCCCCTCCCTCTCTGTGACCCACTGCGTGGTCGGATCCACCGCCTCCTATGGTAGGATTCGCAGCCAAATTCATAGGGTTGAGCGAATTGTTTGATGGATGAACGACCTCTCGAACTCGCGATACTCAGGACTTTCTCGCCTCTCGACGGCTTGAAGGCAGAGAACCTGCATGCTCTCGCCCGCAAGACCCACATTCGTGAGTTGGCCGCCGGGCGCGTTCTCTTCAAGGAAGGCGACACCGACAAGCGCACCTTCTATCTCGTGGCGGGCACCGTCGAACTGCGGGCGGAAGATCGCCTCATCGGCACCATTCGCGCCGGCACACCCGAAGCGCGCGCCGCGCTCGCGCCGGGCCTGCCGCGAAAATTCACCGCCCGCGCCTCGATTGATCTCGAGTACATCATGATCGACAGCGATCTGCTCGACGTCCTCCTGACCTGGGACCAGACGGGCCAGTACGAGGTTGCCGAACTGCGCGGAGATGGCCTCGATGTGACCGGCGATTGGATGACCACGCTCCTGCAGACCAAGGCGTTTCATCGCATCCCGCCGGCCAACATCCAGGCGATCTTCATGCGCATGCAGCGCATCAACTATCGCGCTGGCGATGTCGTCATCAAGCAGGGAACCGAGGGCGACTTCTTCTACGTGGTCGTCGCCGGCAAATGCGTCGTCACCCGTGAGACGCCGCTCAACAAGGAGGGCATCAAGCTCGCCGAGCTGGGACCGGGCGACAGCTTCGGCGAGGAAGCGTTGATCGCGGAGGCAAAGCGCAACGCGACCGTCACCATGGCGACCGAAGGCACGCTCATGCGGCTCGGCAAGACGGATTTTCAGACCCTTCTCAACGAACCGCTGCTGCAGTGGGTGGATCACGACAGAGCCAAGGAAATCGTCGCCGGCGGCGGCAAGTGGCTCGACGTGCGGCTGCCCAGCGAATTTCAGAACTTCCGCATCGATGGCGCGGTGAACATTCCGCTGTATTTCATACGGCTCAAACTCAATGCCTTGGACAAGAACACATCGTACGTCGTGTGCTGCGACACGGGACGCCGCAGCTCAGCGGCCGCGTACATCCTGAGCGAGCGCGGCTTCGAAGCCTACGTGTTGAAGGGCGGCCTCGCCGCCACCGAGGCCGCACGCTCGCACAGAGGTTGAAGCACCGTGCCTAGATCGTTTCGCGGCGAGGAGCCGCGCGGCCCCGAGCCGGGCGCCATCCGGGATTACAAGGCCCGCTCGATGATCGAGGAGTACAAGGGTCTCGCCATCGTGTTCGGTATCTTGTTCCTGGCATTGACGGCGTACTTCGTGAAGTCGATGCTCGCGGCGCCCAAGCCGCCGCCGCCGCCGCGTGCAATCGGTCTATATCGATGTGGTGCCGAAGGAGCCGCCCGCGGCGCGCTAGGTCACATCGTATGCGTGGGCTTGTCGCCGCCGAGTGCGCCCGCGAGATAATTCTCGATCTTCTTTTGAGTGTTGCCGCGGTCCTGATCGCTGAACTGCACGCCGATGCCTGCGGTGCGCTTGCCCTGCGCGCCCTTCGGGGTCATCCAGATCACCCGTCCGGCCACCGGCAGCTTCTCTTCTTCGCCCATGAGATTGAGCAGCATGAAGACTTCGTCGCCCAGACGATAATTGCTGTTGGTCGGGATGAACAGGCCGCCGTTCTTCACGAAAGGCATGTAGGCGAGGTACAGCGCGCTCTTATCCTTGATCGTAAGAGTCAATAAACCCGGTTTATTACTTGGACTTCGCAATTCCTGCCATTCCCGCGATGAGCCTTCAGTTCGCCAGCGCGGTTCGACCACCGAGCAGCAAGGCCTCCAGCGCCAGTTGTTGATTCATGCCGGTCGACGCCAGACGCCGCACCTCGCGGGCAGCGTCCAGCAGCTCGAATAGAGCTCTTATCTTGGGCTTAAGTAAAGCGGCAGGCAAGCGGACCGGTTCCGCACTTTGATGCGAAGTCCCCGCGGCGGTGCATTCATGTACTCGCCGTGTGATCCAGTTCTCAAGCCAGGCGATGCGCAACCTGGGATTGGAATGCATCCACCGCTCCGCCAACAGGGTGACATCCACGGAAGCGCTCCCAAGCTGCCTCAAGGAGTGGTGCATGTCGGCGTCGAGTTCGGCGACGGCGGCCGCATCCATTTCCAGGGCCATCAGGGGTGCGCCGCCGGCCAGCGCCAACGCTGCGTCCCACGTTGCCGCGGCGGCAGCCGGCGCAAGCGCACCGACCCGCCCTCGCAGCCAGTCGATGGCCATCTCGGTCGGCGGCGGGGACAACGTCAGTCGCAGGCAGCGGCTGGCGATGGTTGCCGGCAGACGATGGCTCGGCGCCGCAATCAGGATCAGCACGGTATCCGCAGTGGGTTCCTCCAGCGTTTTCAGGAAGGCATTCGCGCCGCTGGCATTGAGCAACTCGGCGCCTTCGATGATGCCCACCTTGTAACCGCCGCGATAGCTCTTGAGCGACAGGGATTCGATCAGCCCCCGCACCTGATCCACCTTGATCTGCTGCGCGTCCTCCTCGAGCCGCACGACGTGCGAATCCGGGTGGCTGTCCGCCCGCAGCAGTTGACACGATGCGCACACGCCGCATGGGCGCGGATCCCGCGATTCACAGAGCGCGAGCGCCGTGATCCAATTCGCCAGCTGTTCGGCGCCGAGTCCCGGTGCCGACAGGAGCAGCAGCGAATGCGGCAACCGGTCGAGGGCGAGCGCTGCGCGCAGACGCCGCTGCGCGTCCTGCAGCCAGGGCAGCGAGTCGGCGCTCACGAAATCCACGTTCGCGCCTCGATCAGCCTGAGTATCTGGGATTCGATCGTCTCGACCGGCTGGCGCGCGTCGAGAACCGCGACGCGGCCCGGCTCCGCGGCCGCCCGCGCGAGATATGCGCCGCGCACGCGCTCGAAAAATTCGGCACGCTCGCTTTCGAATCGATCCGCGGCGGCGCCGGCATTGCGCTGCCGCGCCCGCTGCAGAGCATGTTCGACCGGCGCATCGAGCAGCACCGTCAGGTCCGGGCGGCGTGCGCCCACCATCGTTTCGAGTTCCTGGATCTGGCGCTCGTTCAAGCGCCGTCCCCCTCCCTGGTAGGCATAAGTGGCATCGAGATACCGGTCGCACACCACCCACCGACCCGCGTTCAATTGAGGTTCCACCAGGTTCGAAAGATGCACGGCGCGGGCGGCGAACATGAGCAGCAGTTCCGCGCTCGATGGCAGAGGCTCGTCGCGCGAATTGAGGACGATATCGCGGATGCGCTCCGCCAGGGCGGTGCCGCCCGGCTCGCGCGTCACGACGTGAGGGATGCCGCGCGCATCCAGATTCTCCGACAGCCGCGCCACCTGCGTCGATTTGCCGACTCCCTCGATTCCTTCAAAGGTGATGAACCGCCCCGTCCCCCTCATCGCGTCCCCTCCGCCGCCGCCTTTCGCCGCAGATGCATGAGGTAGGCGGCAACGGCCGCGTTGTGCTGCTCCAGCGTGGAAGAAAATACGTGACTCCCGTCATCCTTCGGCGAGGCGACGAAATAGATCGCATCGGTCTTCTCGGGGCGTGCGGTCGCGCGAATGACCGCGGCGCCCGCCAGCGCGATGGGCGTCGGCGGAAGCCCGGCGCGCATATAGGTGTTGTACGGCCCGTCGGTGTGCAGGTCGACCGTTCGTATGTCGCCGTCGTAGCGGTCCCCCATGCCGTAGATTACCGTGGGGTCGGCCTGGAGCCGCATGCCGATGGCGAGGCGATGCAGATAGAGACCGGCGATCTTTCCGAGTTCCTGCGGCACGCCGCTCTCCTTTTCGACGATCGACGCCATGATCAGGAGCTCGTAGGGATCGCGCAGCGGCAAACCCGGATCATGTTCGGCCCACGCCGCATCCAACTCCCTGGCGAGCGCGCCGTGCGCCTGACGCAGCAGTTCGAGGTCCGTGGTGCCGGCGATGAAGCGGTACGTCTCCGGGAGGAACTGGCCTTCGGGAGGCACACCGGGAGCCCCAAGCTTCTCCATGAGGTTCGGCGCCTTGTCGGCGAGCGTCGCGACGATGTCCGGATTGTGGCGCAAGGCCTCGAGCATATCCTGCACCCGCCAACCGTCGACAATCGTGAACGAATGCAGCAGCACCTGACCATTCACCATCTTGGTCAACAGTTCGCGGGGCGTCGTTCCCGGTTGAATCTCGTATTCTCCCGCCTTCACCGCCGGAGCAAGACGGCGCAGGCGCGCGTACACCACCCACGCCCGCGGATTCGCAATGACCCCCTGCGAGGCCAGTTCCGCCGCGATGCGGGCAAAACTTGCACCCGGCACCACCTTGAATCGCAGGGCAGAAGAGAGCCGCACCGGCACATCCAGACTGCGCATGCCGGACCAAACGAACACGGCCGCCGTCCCCAGCAGCAGAATGCCGAACAACACAGCGGCCCGCCACGCGCGGCTCACAGCAATTCCAACCGTTCACGCAGCCGGTTGGCAGCCTCGAACGCCGCGCGGTGCAAGCGTTCCCTGCCGCGCTCGATCACCGCGACCGATCTCAATCCGACGACGGCGTTGCTCATGAACACCTCCTCGGCGTCGCTCAAGTCCTGCCAGCGCACACGGCGCACGATCGCGCGCAACTTCAGTTCGCCTGCGGTTTCCAATATCCAGCGGCGCATCACCCCTGACACCCCGCAGCGATCGAGCAGGGGCGTCAGCAGGGTGGATCCCCGCCTGAGGAACAAGTTCGACATCGTACCGCAGACGATGTTTGCGTCGACGTCCTGCATCAACCCCTCCCAGATCCGTGCATCGCGCCACTCCGTACGCGCAAGCACCGATTCCAGGCGATTCAGGGTTTTCAGACCCGCCAGATCGGGATTCAGCCCCATCGGAGTCGCACAGAGGCGCACCCGCACCGGGGTCGACGCCGCCGCGGTGACTGTCCGCGGCAAGGCGTGCAGGGTGAGGATGCGCGTGCAGCGTTCGCAACCGCTCGGCCGGTAGCCCCGAGGTCCGCTGCCGCGCGTGACAATGAGCTTCAATACGCCTTCGCTGGCGCGGTCCGAGATTCGCCCGAGTTCGGCGCGCAACGCCCCGGGCGACGGGCCCGCGATCTTGAGCCGTCGCAATCCGGCATGGAGCCGTTCCAGGTGATAATCCAGCAACCGGACCCGGCCGCCATGCACCCGCATGGTTTCGAATACCCCGTCGCCGTATTGCAATCCTCGGTCACGATGATCGATCCTGGTGCCGCGGCGCCCGTTGATCCAGGCGTTCACCGACCCGCCACCAGGGCGCGCAGGAGGCCTTCCGCCTTGGCGCGGGTCTCGGCCAGTTCCTGATCAGGACTCGAATCCGCCACGATCCCGGCTCCGGCGCGAAACCTGTAGAGGCCGCCCTGGGCGGTGATGGTGCGGATCAATATATTGAGATCACAGCTGCCGTCGCGGTTCAAATAGCCGATCGAGCCGGTGTACGCCCCGCGCCCCACCCCCTCGAGTTCGGCGATGATCTCCATGCATCGTACCTTGGGGCAACCCGTGATCGTACCGCCCGGAAACAATGCGCGGATCACATCGACGGGCGACATGCCATTGCGCAGACGGCCGCTCACATTCGAGACGATGTGATGCACGTGGGCATAGGTCTCGACACCCATGTACTCGTCCACGCGCACCGAGCCGCCGGCGCACACCCGGCCCAGATCGTTTCGCTCCAAGTCGATCAGCATGACGTGTTCGGCCCGTTCCTTCTCATTGTCCAAAAGGGATCGGACCAGTGCCGCATCGGCTTCGGGACTCGCGCCGCGCGGACGGGTCCCGGCGATCGGCCGCGTGGAGACCGTGTTTCCGCGGATCGACACAAGGCGCTCCGGCGAGGAACTCATGCATGCGAAATCGCCGTCGAGCAGCAGCGCGGCGAAGGGGCTCGGGTTGGTGGCGCGAAGGCGCTGATAGATGCGCACCGGACTCGCCGCCGGCGCCGCTCGTCCGAACCATGCTCGCGACAGATTGGCCTGGTATACATCGCCGGCCGCAATGTATTCGAGGCCGCGGCGGACGGCTTCCAAGAACGCCTCGGGCGCATCCTCCTCCATGCGGAACTCTGCAACCGGACCGGGCGGCCGGGGCAATTCCCCCGCCCGCCTGTCGAACTCCTCGAGCAACGACTCGAAACCAGGCTCCGCCACCAGCCAGGCCTGTCCGGTCGCACGATCGCGAATCCACGCTGCGGGCGTACGGATCGCCAGGGCGGTGACCGGATCCGCGCTTCGCGGAAGACGCAGGCGGGGCTCGATTTCGGACGCCAGCTCATACCCCAGGTACAGCAGCCATCCGCCAAAGAACGGAAGAGGGGAAACCGTCTCCGGCGTCCGCAAGGCGGTCCACCATTTCTCCAGCGCGCACAGAAAGCCCTTCGCGCCCGCGTGGGGGCCGGACAATCCGCCGTCCGAGTCCAGCCTCAGCACTTCGCCGCTCGCCATGGGCAGGATGTCGAACCGGCTGCCGCTGCCCGATGCGCCTGTGCCGGAACCGCTCTCGAGAAGACCCGGATAGGAAGCCGGAAACCTCTCGACGAGAGTCAGGGGCTCAAGATCGGCGGAAGATGAGCGAACCGTTGGTGCCACCGAACCCGAATGAATTGGAAAGGGCGTATTGGATCGACATTTTGCGAGCCGTGTTGGGAACGTAGTCGAGGTCGCAACCCTCCCCCGGCGTGTGCAAATTGATGGTGGGGGGCGCGACTTGATCGCGCAATGCCAGCACCGAGAAGATGGCTTCCACCACCCCGGCGGCTCCGAGCAGGTGGCCCGTCATCGATTTCGTGGAACTCACGGCCAATTTGTCCGCGGCTGCTCCAAAGGCGCGGCGGATCGCGGTCGTTTCGGCGCGGTCGCCGAGTTCGGTGGAGGTGGCGTGTGCATTGACGTACTGCACCTGGTCGGGATTCAACCCTGCATCGGCGAGCGCCTTGGCCATGGCCTTGCGCGCACCTTCGCCGTTCTCCGGAGGAGCCGTGACGTGGAACGCGTCGCCGCTCATCCCGAATCCGACGATCTCTGCATAGATCTTCGCCCCCCGCGCCTTTGCGTGCCCGAGTTCCTCGAGCATCATGGCGCCGGCGCCGTCGCCCATGACGAAGCCGTCGCGGTCCTTGTCCCATGGGCGGCTCGCCCCTTGGGGATCATCATTCCGCTGCGACAATGCCTTCGCCTGGGCAAACCCGCTCATGCCGGTGGGACAGGTCGACATTTCCGATCCCCCGGCCAGCATCGCGTCCGCCTCGCCGTATTGAATGAGCCGCATCGCCAACCCCAGCGAATGGGTCGACGTGGTGCACGCCGTGGCGACGGCGAGATTCGGACCCGTCACGTTGAAGGCGATCGACAGGTGGCCGCTGACCAGATTGATGATGCTGGCGGGAATGAAAAACGGCGACACTTTTTTCGGCGAGCGATTCTCGAGATATTTGTCGTACGCTTCCTCGATCGACTCGAGCCCGCCCATTCCGGAACCCATCAGGACGCCGATTCGATCGGAATTGGCCTCCGTGACTTCGAGCCCCGAATCGCGCATGGCCTGCATCCCGGCCACGACCCCGTATTGCATGAACGCATCCATGCGACGCGCGTCCTTCGCGCTCATGTAGGGTTCGAGATCGAGTCCGCGGATCTCGCCGCCGAAATGCGTGGGAAAATTGCTGGTGTCGAAGCGCGTCACCGGAGCGATGCCGCTGCGGCCCGACAAGATCGACTCCCATGCGCTTGCGGTGTCATTGCCCACCGGCGAGACGACACCAAGACCCGTCACGACGACTCGTCGTTTGCTCAACGGCGGCTCCTCACGAGGATTTGCATAGTCGGCCTTGCGCCTTCGCGGGCGTCACGGCATTGCCACGCTACCCAATGGGGTTCAGGCCTTGCCCTTATGCGAATTGATGTAGTCGATCGCCTGCTGGACCGTGGTGATTTTTTCGGCGTCCTCGTCGGGAATTTCGGTCTCGAATTCTTCCTCGAGCGCCATCACCAGTTCAACCGTATCCAGCGAGTCTGCGCCTAGGTCGTCGACGAACGAGGCGTCATTGGTGACTTCTTCTTCTTTTACGCCCAGTTGTTCGGCCACGATCTTCTTAACCTGCTGCTCAACAGTACTCATCGTTATGGTGTCCTCTCGGAATTGCTATTTATGCGCTGCACTAACTTAAGCCCGCGACCAGCCTTAAGGAATCGACAGGGCGCGTATTTTATGTGAACACGGCGGCGGCGGCTACCTTGAACGCATAATTGACTTGGGGCCTGCCCGGTTCTTGTTGACAAACCCGCGCGAGTTAGGGCCCATGGAGCCTGAAACAGCCTCGTTCAGGCCATGTACATTCCGCCGTTCACGTGCAATGTCTCCCCCGTGATGTAGGCGCCGTCGGGAGAGCATAGAAACGCGACCGCCGCGGCGACGTCGGCCGGCTGCCCGAGGCGGCCCAACGGTATCTGGGTGTTCAGGGCGGCGCGCTGCGCTTCGGCCAGAGCCCGCGTCATGTCGGTGTCGATGAAACCCGGTGCAACGGCGTTCACCGTGATGCCGCGCGAGCCGACTTCCCTGGCGAGCGACTTCGTGAAACCGATGATTCCCGCCTTGGCGGCGGCATAGTTGGCCTGGCCCGGATTTCCCGTCAAACCCACGACCGAGGTGATGCTGACGATGCGACCCTTGCGTGCCTTCATCATGCCGCGCAACACCGCTTTCGACAGCCGGAAAACGGAGGCCAGGTTGGTGTCGAGCACCGCGTCCCAATCCTCTTCCTTCATGCGCAACAGAAGAGTGTCGCGGGTGATGCCGGCGTTGTTGCACAAAATTCCGACGGCCCCTTCCTTCGCTTCGATATCCGCGAGCAGCGCCTCGATGGAAGCCGGATGCAGGACGTCGAGAACCGCGCCGCGGCCGCCGCGGGATTGCAAATTCGCGCCGATCCGGGCGGCCCCCTCCGGAGTCGTGGCGGTGCCGATGACCCGCGCGCCGTCCCGGGCGAGGCGTTCGGCAATGGCAGCGCCAATGCCGCGCGATGCGCCGGTCACCAGGGCAATCTCTCCTTTCAGCATGTCAATCCTTAAGTTGGGGCGTGACGGCCATCAGGTCTTCAGCATCGCAAGCGCATCGTCGAGACTCTGCGCATCCTCGAGCGCCATCATTTTGAGATCCCGATTCTTGTCCACCCGCCGGTTCAATCCCGTCAACACCTTGCCGGGGCCGCATTCGAGGATCTGCGCAGCACCGGCCGCGATCATGGTGCGCACGGTCGCGGCCCAATACACCGGGGTGTACAGCTGCTTGACCAGCCCGGCGCGAATGCTCTCGGCGCTGTCATGAGTCGTGACGTCGACGCCATACACGGCGACGCCGGCGGCCGGCGTGAACGCGGTACTCTCGAGACGTACCCGCAACCGGTCGGCCGCCGGCTGCATGAGGGAACTGTGCGCGGGCACGCTGATGGGCAGCGCCAGCGCGCGCCGCGCTCCCTTGGCGGTCGCAATTTCCACCGCCCGCGCAACCGCGGCGGCGACGCCCGCGATCACGACCTGGCCCGGCGCGTTGAAGTTGACCGCCTCCACCACTTCGCCCTGCGAGGCATCGCGGCAGGCTTCATCTATATCGATATCTTCCAGCCCCAGGATCGCGGCCATGGCGCCTTGACCCGGTGGCACGGCCGCCTGCATCAATTCGCCGCGGTACCTGACCAAGTCGACGCCTGCCTCGAAATCCAGGGTACCGGCGGCCACCAGCGCGGTGAACTCGCCCAAGCTGTGCCCCGCCATCATGGCCGGCACCGGACCGCCCCGCTCCCGCCACAGCCGGTACGTGGCATACCCCGCCGTCAACATCGCGGGCTGAGTGCATTCCGTGGAGTTCAGCGACTCGGGCGGACCGTCCTGGCAACGCTGCCACAGATCGTAGCCCAACACCGCCGAGGCCTGCGCGAAGGTCGCTTCGACGATGGGTGACAGCTTCGCCAACGCAGCCATCATGCCGACGGACTGAGAGCCTTGGCCCGGAAACACGAACGCAAGTGACATTCTTTTGAGCCCCTAGCCGCGAGAGCGGTGGCGAATTATAGCGATCCTGAAGGAAAGTAAAGCCCCCACCACGAATCCGCTGCCTGCACCATAGAGATGCGCGTCCACGACGATCAAGGATGCGTGGGATCCGGCCCATTGCTCCCAGGCGAGCTTCGCGCACAGTCCGATGATGAGGATCCACCGGTCCCAGTGGCGTTGCGCCAGGTGCTTCACGGCGCCCGCAGCCATCACCGAATGCAGGACCCCGGACGCACCGACGTACCAGCCGACGCGCGGACTCAACCACCAAAGACCCGAGCTGATCGCCAGCGCCCCGGCCGACACGATCACACACCATTCCACGGCATCATAGTCCTGCGCGAACAGCGACCACATGAGGACCAACCCCAACTCGTTGAGCACCAGGTGATGCACATCCAGGTGCACGATGTGGGCTGTCAGCAACCGCCACCAACCGCCGGCCGCAATGGCGCTTCGATCGTAGCGCAAGAGCTGGCTGATGCTGTCGCCAAGACCCAACACCGCATCCAATACCAGCAGGATGGCGAGCAACCAAATCCATCGGCCGCGATCCCACTGGAGTGCGGCGGCGATCGGCGCCAAGCGATGGGGGGTGTTACGCGGCATCAAGGCGCCCTATTTTGGTATCATCCACGCAATTTTCGAGGTCCCTATGCGCAATGCTCACAGCGGTTTTACTCTGATCGAGATCATGGTCGTGGTGGTCATTCTCGCAGTGCTGGGCGCCCTCGTGGTGCCAAAGATTCTGGAGAATGTCGACAAAGCGCGCGTTACCCGTGCTCAAAGCGACATTCGCGCGATTCAGACGGCACTCGACCTCTATCGACTCGACAACTTCAAGTACCCGACCACTGAACAGGGATTGCAGGCCCTGGTCAAACAACCGGCGGACCCAACGATCACCAATTACCGCTCCGGCGGCTACCTCGCGTCCCTGCCCAAGGATCCATGGAACAACCCCTATCAGTACGTGAGTCCGGGCACCGACGGCCGTGATTACGACATCATCACGTACGGGCGCGACGGCAAGCCCGGGGGCGAGGGTTACGACGCGGACATCAGCACCTCGACCCTCGATCAGCGCTAGTTCACGGCAGTGACGCGGCATGCGAGCCAAGGGATTCACTCTGGTCGAAATCTTGGTGGTGGTCGTGATCATGGCCATCGTCGTCTCGCTTGCGGTCTTGTCGATCGGAACCACGGGACGCGACACGCAGCTCGACGAAGAGAGCCGGCGCATCGAAGGCCTGGTCGGTCTGCTGCATGAGCGAGCGCTGCTCGAGGGCCGGGATTTCGGCCTGAGAATCGAGCCTGCAGCCTATGAGTTCCTCGTCTACGAGCCCCGCCGCGACCGCTGGATGACGCTCGACCAAGAACACGAATTTCGCCATCGCGATCTGCCCAAAGGCGTCAGCTTTCAGCTGGAACTCGATTCCCAGACCGTCGTGATCAAACCCATCGACCGCAATCTCTCGGCCGATCAAGCACCGCCGAACCCGCAGGTGGCCATCGCCGCGAGCGGCGAGGGAACCCCCTTTCGTCTGACGTTGCTGCGGGATGGGACGGCGGCGAAGGCGTCCGTGAGCGGCGATGCCCTCGGCAAGGTCACGCGCTTGGGCTCGGATCATCAGGAGACGCGAACTTGACACAGCCAACGGTGCCGCAGCGGCGCCCGCTGCCGACTTCGCACGGCTTCACGCTGATCGAAGTGTTGGTGGCCTTGATGGTCGTGGCGATGGGCCTTGCCGCACTGATGACCGCGGTGAGCAGCACGGCACGCACCAGCGGCTATCTGCGGGATAAGACCCTCGCTCAGTGGATGGCGCTCAACCGGCTGTCCGAGGTGCGCTTGAACCTGACCAAATTCGGCCCAAACACCGACATGGGGGAGGTCTACTTCGCGAATCGGACCTGGCATTACGACACGCGCTATTTCGATACCAGCATCGCCAGCATGAAGCGCGTGGTCGTCCGGGTGTACGCCGGAGACGCCAAGACCAAGGGCAATCCGGTTGCCGAGTCGATCGGCTTCCTGGGCAGTTCGCTGGGCACCCCCGGCGGCTCCAACGTCGATTGGACCAGAGGCAGCACGGTGCCTCCCGGCACCAACCCCAACACAACGCCCGCAGGGGCGCCGGTAGTGACCCCGACACCGCCGGCCGGGCCGGGACAGCCGGCACCGACTCCCACCCCGACGCCGACTCCAACGCCGACACGGCCGCAATGAGCAACCGCACACGCAATACGCCCCGCGCCGCGGACGGATTCACCCTGATCGAAATCTTGGTGGCGCTCCTGATTCTGGCGGTCATGTCCGCGCTGGGCTACGGCACGTATCGCGCCGCCCGTATCTCGGCCGAACGCACGGAAGAGGCGCTCAGCCGCTCGCGCGAGATCGAATTCGGCATGCGCGTGATGGTGCAGGACTTCGCGGAGATGGTGCCGCGTCCGGTGCGAGACATCCTGGGCCAAACGCGCATGCCGGCGATGCAGGGAAGCGGCGG
Organism: uncultured Gammaproteobacteria bacterium; assembly: GCA_963727045.1. Taxonomy (GTDB): domain Bacteria; phylum Pseudomonadota; class Gammaproteobacteria; order Steroidobacterales; family Steroidobacteraceae; genus Bog-1198. The sequence continues at coordinate 1,343,610 of CAVSES010000001.1, forward strand.
CATCGGGACGCTGAGCCCGTTGCCGAGCTCGAGTTCGAGTCTTGGATCGAGTTCCGCCATGACCTTCTCCGGCATGACCTTCAATTCTGGAGCGAGTGGCTTCTCGAGCACGAGCGCCGGCGCTGCGTCGATCGTCGACTTGACCCGCACGGGTTGGTCGAACACGGCGGGCCAGCAACGCAGCACATTGCAGCGCGTTTCATACGGGCTTGTCGATGATGTCCTGAAGCGCAGCTACCAGGTGAATTTGGACGTCGTGCAGGGCAACAAACCCGTGGTGCAGGATCTTTTCACCGGGGTCAAAGCCATTCAATTGCGCTACCTCGACAGCAACCAAACCTGGCAGACGCAGTGGCCTCCGCCGAGCGTGCCGCAGACCGAAGGCCTGTGGTCGAGACCGGTGGCCGTCGAGCTCATCGTCGAGTTCAAGGACTGGGGGCGCATTCGCCGGCTCATCGAGGTCGCGGGATGAGTCGCCGCACTCAGCGCGGCGTGGCGCTCATCATTGCGCTCATTTTGGTGGCGCTCGCCGCCATTCTGGCATCGAAGCTGACATTCGACGGATTTCTGGAGCGCCGCCGTGCCATCGGCGTGCTGGCCGCGGAACAAGCGCTGCATTTTGGGATGGGCGCCGAGGCGCTGGCCGCCGACGTGCTCGCACAGGACGCGCAGACCAGCGGCAACCAAACCACCCTCGCCGCACCTTGGGCACAGCCCACGCAGCCTCTGCCGATCACACCCGAGGAGGACCCTGAAGGAGAACCCATCGGCACGCTGCAGGGCGAATTGGAGGACATGCAGGGGCGGTTCAACCTGAACAGCCTGGCGAGGGTGTTGACGGACGGCAAGCAGGATCCGCAGCCGCTGGAGCAGTTTCAGCGGCTGCTGGTATTGGTGGGGCTGGAACCCAAATGGGCGGGTCTTGCGCGCGATTGGGTCGATGCGGACGACATCCCCGGGAGCCCCGACGGCGCCGAGGATCAGATCTACACCTCGCAAACCCCTCCCTTTCGTACCGGCAACTGGCCCATGATGTCGCCCAGCGAATTGATGAATCTTCCCGGTTTCGGCGCGGACCGCTATCGCAAGATCGCCCCCTACGTGACCGCCCTGCCGGACGCAACGTTGCCGATCAACATCTGCACGGCGTCCTCACCGGTGCTCGAGAGCCTTTCGGAGAATCTGAATGGCGAGTACAGCCCGCAGGTCCTGGCCAACGGCCGCAAGACGGGCTGCTTTCCGGACATGTACGCGTTCCAGAACGTCGTCGGCCCTAAACTGATCGCGCAGATCGCAAACCGCTACGATCAGAAAAGCCAGTATTTCCGCCTGACGACGCGGGTCACGCTTGGCACTACGGAGTTCACCTTGTACAGTCTTTTAGTCAGGAACGGCAATAAAGTGACCCCCCTGCTGCGTTCCTTCGGAGCCCCGTAAATATGCCGCAAACATTACTGCTCCGCCTGCCGCCGCCCGGCCAAGAAGACACTGAATGGCTGGTGATGGACGAATCGGCCGAATCGGCCACGACCCGGCAGCGTGGTTCTCTCACGCTGGCCGCGGCGGTGTCGCGCAACGGCAAAGTCGTCGCGCTCGCACCCGCGACGCAGATCTTGCTGGCGGAGCCGGAGTTGCCCCCCGGCAGCGGCGTGAAGATCGCCCGCGCGGTGCCGTTTGCCCTGGAAGAGCAGCTGACCGAAGACATCGATCAAATGAGCTTTGCCGTCGGACGGCGCCGCTCCGGCGGCGGCACACCCGTTGCCGCGGTGTCGCGCGCCGTCCTTCAGGGTTGGTTGTCGGATTTGATCGCCGCCGGGCTCGAACCGTTGGCCGTGTATCCGGACATCCTGCTCATGCCGGAAAATCCCGGCCAGACAGTGCTGTGGCTCGAGAAGGGACGGCTTGCGGTGCGCCGCCCCGGCGCCCTGCCCTTTGCGGTGGAGCTCTCCCCCGTGACCGAAGCGTTGGTGGTTGCCGGCGTGATCGCCGATCCGCTCGATACGGCGGGGGAACCCAAGGTGCCGGAAAGCGCGATCCTGTACATCACGCGCGAGGATTGGGTGCGCTCCCAAAAGGAGTTCGAGCAACTGGCCGGGAAGTTCGACTCGCTCAAGATCCAGCTTCTTCCCGACGGGCCGTTGCCGTGGCTGGCACGCGGGCTTGCGGGCACCGATGCGATCAACCTGCTGCAAGGAGAGTTCGCGCGCACGACCGACCTGGGCGCGCGCCTGCGCCAATGGCGCATGGCGGCGCTGCTCGCGGTGGCGCTTCTCGTCATTCATGTCGCCGCGCAGGCGCTGCAAATTCGCCAGGCCAAGCACGAAACGGCCGCGCTCGACGAACAAATCGCGAACGTGTTCTCTCAAGCCATGCCCGCCGAAGCGATGCAGGATCCGCGGCGCCAGATGCAATCGCGGCTCGATCGCATACGCAAAGCGGGGGCGGGCCCGGAACACTTTCTGCGCACGTTGAAGGTCCTGAGCGGCGCCATGTCCGCGGCTCCGAAGACCGACATCGACGCGCTGAGCTATCGCGAGGATTCCGTCGACATGAAGGTGCGCGCGCCGAGCCTGGCAGCGCTGTCGCAGCTGTCGCAATTCATCGTGAAGCAAGGCATGGCCGCGGAAATTCAATCTTCCACGCCGGTCGCCGGCGGCGTCGAGGCACACATCCAATTGCGCGGACAAACCGCACGGGCACAACGATGAACAAACTGCGAGCCTGGTATGCCGGATTGCAATCCCGCGAGCAGCGTGCCGTGACCATTGGCGGCGTCACGGTCGCGGTTCTCATAGTGGTATTGGGCGTGCTGATGCCGCTGCAATCGGCGCTATCGAGCGCCACCCACCGCAATCAATCCAAACGCGAGGACCTTAAGTGGATGGAGGTGAACGCGCCGGAAATACGGGCATACGGCGGACAGCTCCCCGCGGACACGGGGGAAGCGCCGGTTGTGCTGGTGGACCGGGTCGGCCGCGAGGCGGGACTCGCCAGCGCGTTGCGCGGCACTCAACCGAACGGCACCGGTGTTCGCGTGCAGCTCGAAGCGGCGGCGTTCGACATGATGGTCGTGTGGCTCGCCACGCTCGATGAACGCTACGGACTTGCAATCGAGTCGATCACGGTGGATCGCACCGCCCAACCGGGAGCGGTGAATGCCAGCATCACGTTCACCCAGCCGCGGCGCTAGCTCACCCCGCCGCAGCGCCGGCTCACCCAACCGCGGCGCTGGTTCACCCGGCCGCGACGCTCGTTCGCCCAGCCGCGGCGCCGAACCGCCCCCGCGTTCGCGCACTGTTTGGCCGCTCATCCTGATCGGCCTCGGGGCGGTGCTTGCCGTCGTCCTGACTTCACTGCCGGCATCGCTCCTCAAGCATGGCTTGCCGCCCTTGGTGCACGCGGAGGATTTTTCCGGCAGCCTTTGGCATGGTTCCGCCGGCAGAATCACCTTGAATTCGCACGACGCCGGCGCGCTCGAGTGGCGGCTGCATCCCGCGGCTTTGCTCGGAATGACCGTGGCGGCGGATCTTCATTGGGTCAAGGTGGGGTTCGTGATCGATGCCGCCGTCAGGCTCAGCCGCCAAGGCCTCGACCTGCACGCAGTGAAAGGCGGGGGTCCCATACAGGACTTGCAGGATCTCGGCGTCGCCGCGGGGTGGCGCGGCACCGCGGTCGTCAATTTCAGTGAACTCAAAGGCAACTTGATGAAACCGAGGGCCGCCGTCGGGAATGTCCAAGTTTCCAATCTGAGCTCCGCTCAGATCGCGGGCGGAGCGGACTTGGGAGGCTACGTTCTCAACCTGGATGACAAGGCCGTCGACGCCGACGGCAATGTGACCGCGCACATCGTGGACGCCGGCGGCCCATTGGAGCTGCAGACGCTCGTTCATTTCTCGCCGACGGAGCGCACCGGCATGCTGTCGGGCGCCGTGCGCGAACGTCCGGAGGCCTCGGCGGCCCTGCGCAGTCAAATCGACAGTCTGGCGCAGCTGCGCGGACGAGACCCGCAGGGACGCATTCCCTTGGACCTCGAGTTTCGCTTCTAGCCGTAGCAGAAGAAATTGAGTTTGTTGCCGTCCAAGTCGCGAAAATAGCCCGCGTAGAATCCTTCGCCCCGCGGACCCGGGGCACCCTCATCCTTCCCCCCGAGTTGCAAGGCCTTGCGATGCAGGGCGTCGACCTGCGCCGCGTTGGCGGCCTCGAGAGCCACCATGACGCCGTTGCCGACCGTGGCCGGCTTCTTGTCGAAGGGCTTGGTCACCCCGAGCCCCGGCGCGTCCGGGCGCACCGACCAGGCGATGAACTGATCGTTTTCCATCATGCGCTTGGCGCCCACCTCGCCGAGCAGGGCGTCGTAGAACCTGGCAGCGCGAGGCAAATCATTCGTTCCTATCGTCACGTAACCGATCATGGCGAACTCCCCTCGTTCATTGTTAAGGTACTGGTTATATATCCAGTTTTCGGGCAAGTCAACGGCTCGGGACCGCTGGGTGGCGCCTAGGCCGCCCATTCTCGCCAAGCCCTCATCAGGGGAAAATACAAACCGAGGCGCACCGGCTCGGGACCGAGCCCTTTGGCCAGCTCAGCGTAGCGTTGCAGCTGCGATCGGTACCGCTCGACCTCCCGGTCGAGGAATTCTTCGCGGCCGCCGCCGATGTGTTGACTCGTCTTGTAATCGATGATCCAGCGCACCCCCTCCTCATCGATGAAGCTTCGATCGATGACCACCCGCGCCACTTCGCCGTGCCAGCGGCCCGACAGCGCGTGCTCCCGCAGATTTGCGCGCGTCTGGCGCAGGATCCAGCGGCCGCGAGGATCGCGGTGCACGGCGACGAGGGCATCGACGACCCGCGCCGCCGCCGCCGGCAGACGCTCGGCCGGAACGCCGTTCAAGGCCAACCAGCGGCGAAAATGCGGCTCGCGCGCGCGCGCATTGCGCTCATCGCTTTTCGCGATGTCGATTGCATGCAGCTCGGCGTGCACCAGAGTGCCGACCCGCCGGGCTGTTTCGCCGGCCCAGTCGAATACCGGCGTCTCTTCACGCAGGATCGGCACCGCCGGCGCCGACTCAGAATCCTGAACCCCTGCGTCGAGCATCGGCATCCAGTCTGCCGGGACACGACACAAGGGACCGCCGCGCGGCGCGCCCTCCTCCTTCCGTGCGGCCGTCCCCGACACCGCGGCGGCGAACTGCGTGCCCACGACGGGCCAGAGCACCGCAAGCAGACTGCCTGCGCGCGGCGACCAAACCGCACGCGCCGGACGCTCCTCCACCGATTCGTCGCTATCGTCCCCACCGATCGTTGCCGTCAACCGCAGCTGCCATTTGGCGCGCGTGCACGCCACGTACAATAGCCGTTCGGCCTCGAGGCCGGCCGCATCGCGGACCTGACGGCGCAAGAAATCGAACAGCCGATCGCGGTCGGCACCCACGCCCGGACGAGCCGCCATCACCATGCCGTCCCGGCCGGTGCGGGCAAACTGGTGCGAGAACAACAGTTGATCGCGGGCGGGCGGAATGACGCGATCGAGCGCCGGCAGGACGACCATGTCGAACTCCAACCCTTTTGCCTTGTGGATGGTCATGATTTCCACTGCGCTCGCCGCACCATGATCGGCATACAGATCCGCGAAGCTGTCGGGCAATTCGGCGGCATCCGGCAATCCGCGCTCTTCCAGCTGCCGCAAGCGCGCGAATGCCGCATCCGCGAGGTCCAAGTCCTGCGCCGAGGAGGCACAGCTCGCCCCGCCGAGCGCAAGCCAGGTCCGCTCCACCCAACGCGCGAGCGAGGTGTCGTTGCGCACTCGAAATGAGGCCTCCAGCGTCGCGCGCAATCGCCTGCAACGCGCCCGTCCATCCGGGGTCAACCGCTCGAGGCAGGCATCCTCTGTCAAGGCTTCCCAAATCAGCGGCGCGCCCCCGGAGACTTGCAGCAGATCGGCCAACGTCAGGCCCACCCACGGCGCGCGCAACACCGCCAGCCAAGCGGTGCGGTCGCCAAGATGCAGCAGCGCGCAAACGAGCATGATGACGTCGCGCACGATGGCGCGATCCTGCAGCGGCTCGATGTCGACGGCCCGAAAACCGATGCCCCGCGCGCGCAAACCGGCGGCGACTTCGCGCGCGTGCGACCTCGCACGCACCAGCACGGCGACCCGCCACTCAGGGTGCTGCTCGATCTGCGCCGCGACCATCTCGGCGATGGCTGCCGACTCCCCGGCGCTCGAGGCAAAGCCGTGCAATTCAACACCCGCCCCCGCCGTGGATTCGTGCGCCGCCGCCAGCGCGGCGACGCTCGGACGAAACGCAATCGCGCCGCGATCCCGATCGTCGGCCCGCGGCAGTACGCGCGAAAAGCAGGCGTTGATCCAATCCACCACCGGCGCCGCAGAGCGAAAATTGTCGCGCAGGCGCTGCACATCGAAGCGCAGTTCGCCGATTCCCTCCTCGGCAAGCTCGAGGAATGCGCGTACTTCCGCCTGACGAAAGCCGTAGATGGACTGCATGGGATCGCCGACGCAGAACACGCTGCGTCCGTCCCCCGCGGCCCAACCGGCGGTCAGGAACCGAACGAGCTCCAGCTGCGCGCTCGAGGTGTCCTGGAACTCATCGACCAGGATATGCTGCAATCGATAGTCGAGGCGCAACGCCAGATCGCTGGGCGCGTCGGCCGTCCCCAATGCGCGCAGCGCACCCAGCGACACCGCGGGAAAGTCCGCCGCGCCCTGCTCGCGAAACACCCGGTCCAGTTCCGCCGCCGCCAGCACCAACACCTGCGCCACATCGCGCACCCGGCTCCATTGCTCATCGCTGTAAGCCGGCGCCGGCAGGCCTCGAATCTCCTGAAGGGCTCCCTGCGCACTCGCATCGCGCTCGAGCTCCTGCAAAAGATCGCACATGGCCGGTTTGTCCGAACAGCGAGGAGGAAAGCCTTCGCTCTTGGTGAGCCGCTTTCGATACTTGCCGTCCTCGGTGAACAAGAGCCGGGCGGCGCCCCGCCATCGCGCAAGATCGGCGGTGTCGGCCCGCAAGGAGGAGCCGTCCTCGAGCCATGCGGACAGGTACGGATGCTCCCCACCGACGCGCTGCGCGGCGCCATGCACCAGACGCGAGAGCGCGGCCGACCTCTCTGCGCCAAGAGCCTCGCCTGCGCGGATCAGCACCCGCAGCACCAACAACTGCAAATCTTCGTCGAGGTGCCGGCGTACCCGCTTCAACTGTGCATCGTCCAGCGCGCTCGCCGCCTGCAACCGGCCCGCCAGCAGCGGCAACCATCGGTCGCGGCTCGGCAGCATGTCGGCGATCAAATCCAAGAGGCGGCGCCATCGCTGATCGTCGAGCGCAAGCACGCGGTCGACGGCGAAGCCGAATCGGCCTTCCGCCTCGTGCGCCAGGACGCGTCGGGCGGCCTCCCGGTAGCAGGGTCCGGCATCGGCGAGCACCTGAGACGCGGACCCAGAGCCCGAGGAAATGGGCAGCTGGCCCGCGACCCATGCATTGAACGCGTCGATGGTCTCGATGCGCAACCTCGAAGGCTGCCGTTCGACATCCTGATGCAGCGCGTCGAGATGCCGGTTCGCGACAACCGCCAGTTGCCAGGTTTCGCGGTTCATGCTCTGCGGGCAGCGCTCCAGGCGCGCGGCGCCCAGCGCCTGCAGCACGCGCTCGCGCATCTCCTGCGCGGCGCGGCGGGTGAACGTGAGCGCCAATATCCGCTCCGGCGCATCGACTTGACTCAACAGCCGCAAATAGCGCTGCGCCAACAGCGTGGTCTTGCCGGAGCCCGCCGGCGCCTGGACCAGCACCGATGCCTGCGCCTCGATGGCGCGCGTGCGGGCTGCGTTGTCGGACACTTCAGTCATCGGACTCCATCTCATCTTCGAGCGCGGCAGGGACACGGCACAGTGCGTGGAGCCGGCAGCTCCTGCAGGCCTGCAGGGTGGGCGCCACGGCCGCCCGTCCGGCGGCGAAGTCTGCCGCCAGATGCTCGATGCGCGCCGACCATACGTCCACCAATGCCGCCAGACTCCCCATGCCCTCGAGCGCCGTGACCTGCCCGCGCGGTTTGAAGACGGCCGGGCGCTCCGATTCGGCGAAGAAGCCGCATTCGCTCGCATTCACGCGGCCGTAAGCGACCGCGACCAGGGAATCGGGGCGCAGCAGCGCGTAGATCGGCAATTGCGGGTTGTCGGGCCGCTCACCGCGCCAATCGACCGCCGCAACTCCCGTCTTGTAGTCGATCAAGACTCGCGCACCGTCGGCAAGACGATCCACCCGGTCGATCCTGACGTTGAACGCGAGACCCGCGTGGCGGACCGCAAGCGTGCCCTGCTCGAGTTCCTCGATTTCGAAGGGCGCGCGCTGTCTTTCGACGTTCAGCCACTTGGCGAGCACACCCGCCATGCGCTCGCGCTCCCGCAGGCGCCAGCGCGGGCCCGGATCGCGCGATGCGCATACCTTCCCGAGCGCGCGGGCCGCCCCGTCATCGATCAGCAGGGCTTGGCGCTCCGGAGAGATCGACAGCAAGGCACTCGAGCTGCGGAGGCAGGACCAGATGTGCTCGAGCGCATAATGGATCAGCTCGCCGCGCTCGCGGTCGTTGAAGCCCGGCACGGGGCGTTCGAGCCGTTCCGCGCCGAGACGCGTCTCCGCGAATCCGCGGAAGGCACAGCGCGACTGCGCCCGCAGCGTCGACACCCCGCGCGTGCGCTCACCTGCCGAAAACACGGGTGCCGCTTCATCGGTCAATCGCTCGAGCGTCGGCGCGGCCTGCAACAGTGCACGCCAGTGCGGCCGAGGCAGGGCGGAAGACGTCATCGAAGCGACGTCGGCCAGCAGAGGACTCGCCGCTGTCGAGCGGCCGTCGCCGGGACTGGCATGGCTGAACACGCATTGAGCGGCCCGCGCGGTCCAGCGGCTCCTGAGTTCCAACGCGAACTGCAATTGCGAATCGGGTGCGGCCTCGATCACGCCGAATTCTCGCTGCAACCCGATCGGCAGCAACGGGATGGGTTGGACCGGCGGGGGCCAGCGTTCGTCGCTGCAGCCGGCGACCCACAGGCCATCGTAGGTCAGCCACGGATCGAGCAGCTGTCCGCTCACCCAGATCGGTGCAACGCCGGTTTGCTCCTGAAATGCGGTGTCGCGGGCCGCCCGCCGCAGAATGCCCTGCGCCGACGGGCGTGAATGTGTGCCGAACACCGAATCGGCCGTCGCGAGCGCCGCCAGAAGTTCGCGGAATCGCTCCGCAGCCTGATACTCGGCGCTCGACCAGCGATGCCGCATCGCCCACGGCGCCGCCTCGAGAGCGGCGATCCATGCCGAAACCCAGCGGCTGATGGGATGGCTGCCGCGCAAATCCTGCAGTGCACGAAGAGCCCGGTGCAGGCGTTGCAGCGCGGCGACGGAACCGATGCCGTGCACGGCCGCCAGGCGCTCCCCGAGTTCGAGCCACGTTGCAAGATCGGCGTCGCTGGGACCTCGCCTGCGCAGCAGTACGTCCAAGCGCGCCGCTGTGCCGGCCTCCGCCGCCGACTCCTGCAGCTCCGGCGATCGCAACAGCAGGCTGAATCGCTCGAACGAAACGGAGTCAACGCTCGCGGCCAACACGTCGAGCGCCGCGCGGACCGGCGCGAACTCGGCGAGCGGCGTGCCGCCGGCCACGGCGTACGGGGCGGCGCCTGCGCGGTTCGACAGGGCAAAGCGCTGCGGCGCCAACACCGCATCGAAAGCATCGATCACTTCCGTACGGCGCAAATTCAGGTCCGGAATCAAGATCCACGCGCGGAAGCGCTCGGTGCGCCGCCAATTCGTGAGCGCCCATTGCGCGGCGGCCGCCAGTTCTTCGGCGGGCGATGCCGCGTTCAGCCGGGCCGCCGTGCACGACAGGTTGATGGGAGGCGCCAGCATCCGGCCATGGCGCAACAGCCATTGACGCGCCATCGGCCGCCATGCCGGACTCTCGATCCAAACGATCGGTTCCCCGGGGGCTACGGGACCCGGAAGCAATTCATCCGCGCTGATGCAATCCAGTTCGCGGCACCGTTCATGGAATCGTCGGTTCCAGTCAAGAAAAGCGCGCGACTCGTCGGACGCGGAGGCGTGCTCGGCGACGGCGCGCAATGGAATGCCGTATTCGTACAGGGCCCGCCGTGCGCGCCGAGCGGCGCGGGCCGCGCCCGCGGGCTCGAGCATGTCCTGACCGGCGGCGCTCGAGTCGATGACCTCCTGCCACAACTCACGTTCGTCGGCTGGTCCGAGAAGTCGCGGCGAGGCTGCATCGGTCAGCTGCCGCGTCGCATGGGTTTCCCTGAGCCAACTGCCGAGGTCGCGCACGCGCGGGGTGGGCCAAACGTCGCGGCCGGCATCGAGATGAGCTCTCTCAACCGCATCGAACAGTGCCGCTGCGAGTTCGGTGTTCGGGACGAGGACGGTATGGCCGGCGCCGACGGCCGTCATCAGGCCGGTCAAATCGGATTCCACCCTCAGTGCTGCTGAACCCTGGGCTGCGATCCGACCACTTGCAGCTCCGGTCGGGCCGCCGCCTGGCCCTCGAGGACCTCCTCGATGCGCGAGAACACGGTCGCGAGAACCTGCGGCTCCGGAAGATTGGTGATGCGAAAGGCGTTGCGGTACGGCACGTTGAAGCTAACGCCCGGCGCGACCAGGACATGCTTGTTTTCCAGCAATTCGAGTGCGAAAGCCTGGTCGTCGAAATCAGGCAGCAAGTCGCCGCGCACCTCGACGAAGGCGTATAAGGCACCCATGGGGCGTGACAGCTTGAGGTACTTGCTGCGGGCGACGCCATCGAGAATGGCCTGCCGTGATTCGTACAGGCGGCCCCCGGGACGCGTCAATTCGCCAATGCTTTGATAACCGCCCAACGCCGTCTGCACCGCCCACTGACCGGGCACGTTGCTGCACAGACGCAGGGACGACAGCAATTCCAGACCGCTCAAGTATTCTGCCGCGCTTTCGACATCGCCGGAAAATGCAGCCCACCCGACGCGATAGCCGCAGGCGCGATAAACCTTGGAAAGTCCGCTCATGGTGCAGCACAGCGTGTTGTGCACGAGCGTCGCCATGGGGACGAACTCCGCGCCCTCGTACACGATGTGGTCGTAGATTTCGTCGGACAACACCACCAAGCGGTGCTTCTCCGCCATCTGCGCAATCGCCGCGAGCGTCTCGCGAGGATAGACGGCACCGGTGGGATTGTTGGGATTGACGATCACGATGGCACGGGTGCGCTTGGTCACCAGCGCTTCGATATCCTGCGGGTCGGGTATGAACGAGCGCGAAGCAAGGCAGGGATAGTGCACCGCACGCCCCGAATTAAGATTCACGGCCGCCGTCCACAAGGGATAGTCGGGGCTCGGCACCAGGACTTCGTCACCGGGATTCAGCAGCGCGCGCAGGCTCAGATCGATCAACTCGCTCACGCCGTTGCCGATGAAGACTTCTTCGACGCTGACTCCGCGCACTCCGCGCTCCTGCTGCTGCATCACGACGGCCTCGCGCGCGGGGAAGATGCCCTTCTGGTGCACATATCCCTCGCTGTTGCGCAGGTTCTCGATCATCGCCAGGCGCATGGTTTCCGGGGTCCTGAAACCGAACGCGTAGGGATTGCCGATGTTGAGCGAAACGATGTCATAGCCCAACCGCTCGAGAGCCAGCGCGCGGCGGGCGAGCTTGCCGCGAATCTCGTAGCGAACGTTGGCGAGACCCTCGCTGGGTCGGACCGGTTTCCGTTGCGTCATGGGGGCGAAGAATAGCGGAATCCCAACCCCGCGTCGCGGCCGGGTGATGCGAAAGCCGCGGCAGTGGGGATCCGAGGCCGCTTCGGCTGTCAGCATAAGCCGGACAGCGCTTGGCGATTTCCTCGTCTTGCGGCAACGGCGGCGGACGACATACTGCATGTGCTTGTTGATTCGCGTCGACGCGCAATTCGGCGCAGCGTCATTGCCGGAGTGATTGACATGAAGCACGCACCATGGCGGATTGCGGCCGTCGGTTTGATCCTTGCAGGCACGAGCACGCCGGTGTTTGCCGTGGATCCGCTCAATCAGTCCATCGCGAGCAGGCGGCAGGTTCTGGGCTGCATGCTCAAGCGAATGAGGTCGAATCGAACCCTCTCCTACCTCGATGCGAAAAAAGCGTGCCTCGATGAGGCCAAGGCGCAGAGCGCCAACTTGGCATCGAGCAACACCTCTGTACGGGGCGAGCGGCCGCAGGCAGCTGCAGCAGAGCCTGGCTCCTAAGGAACTGCGCGCCCGGCGAGTTCCCGGGATCGGTGGCAGGCCACCGAATGCCCGGGGATGATTTCCTGCAGAGGCGGCGCCTGCGCGCAAAGCGCCAAGGCATGGGCGCAGCGCCCGCGATACACACAACCGCCCGCCGCCGGCAAAGGCGCGGGCGCTTCAGCGAGCAGTGGCATGGGCGCGCTGCGCGCTGCCGGGTCCAGCGAGGGCACGGCCGCCAGCAACGCTCTCGTGTATGGATGCACGGGCGAACCGAACAGCGCCTCCTGCGAGGCGGTTTCGATCAGCGCGCCCGCATACATCACCAGAATTCGATGGCTCAAATGCCGGACGACCGCCAGATTGTGGCTGATGAACAGCATCGCCGTGCCGGCTTCGCGCTGCAGGTCGAGCAGCAGATTGATGATCTGGCCCTGGATGGAGACGTCGAGCGAACTTACCGGTTCATCGCAGATCAGAAGCTTCGGGCTCAAAATCATGGCCCGTGCAATTCCAATCCGCTGACATTGCCCGCCGCTGAATTCGTGGGGATACCGGCCGATCACATCCATGGTCAGACCGACGCGCTCCAGCATCCCGCCAACCCGCCTTCTGCGCGCGCCTGCGTCCAGTGAGGGCTCAAAAATACGCAGCGGTTCGGCGATCGTCTCTCCCACCGTCATTCGCGGGTTCAGACTCGCGAGGGGATCCTGAAAAACGATTTGCAGATCGCGGCGCAGCCGGCGCAGCGCCGCCGAGCCGCAGGACAGAAGATCCCGGCCGCACCACACGACGGAACCTTCGGAGCAGCGGACCAAGCGCAATATGGCGCGCGCCAAGGTCGATTTGCCGGATCCCGATTCACCGACCAAGCCCAACGTCTCGCCCGCATGCAGATCGAAACTCGCGCCGCGGAGCGCGACGCGGCCGCCGAACTCGACGCGCAGGTCCCGGACCCGCAGCAAGGGATCGGGCAGGGAAGTGTCGGCGCTCACGAAGACAGCGGAAAGTGACATGCGGCCAGCCGCGCATCGCCCCGCTCCATGAGCCGCGGCCGCTCCAACCGGCAGCGGGCGGCCGCGCGTGGACAGCGCGGCGCAAACGCGCATCCATCGTCTGAATCGCCCGGCCGCGGCGGTTGCCCGGTCAGGGTCGGCAATCGTTCCAGACGCGGGCCCGACAGGCTCGGGATGCATTTCAGCAGCCCGGCAGTGTAGGGATGCAGCGGGTGCCGGAACAGCCCGGCCGCGCTGGAGATCTCCACGATCCGCCCCGCATACATGACGAGGATCCGGTCTGCGAGGCCGGCGACCACGCCCAGGTCATGACTGATGAGGACCATCGCCATGCCGACCTCCGCGCGCGCCGCACGCAGGAGATCGATGATCTGCGCCTGAACCGTCACGTCGAGGGCGGTCGTCGGCTCATCGAATATCACCAGCGCGGGATCGCACAGCAGGCTCATGCCGATCATTACGCGTTGACGCAGGCCGCCGGACAGTTCGTGCGGGTACTGCTCCAACCGCCGCCCCGGCTCCGGAACGCGGACGCGATCCAACATCCGCCTCGCAGCGGCACGCGCCTCGCCCCACGATTTGCCGGCATGACAGACCAGAACCTCGGCGAGCTGCGTACCGACCTTGAGATGCGGAGTCAACGAGGTCATCGGATCCTGGAACACCATCGTGAGCTTCGAACCGCGGAACCGATTGAAGAACCCGCGGCCGAGACCCATGACTTCCTGCTCGCCGAAGCGCACGCTGCCCTGGGCCGCGGCATTGTCGGCGAGCAGTCCCATCGCGGCCATGAACGCCTGAGTCTTGCCCGAGCCAGATTCACCGACAATGCCGACACATTCGCCTGCCGACACGGACAAGGAAATCTGGCGGACCGCCATGATGGTCCGACCCGGCTGCGAGAAGCCCACCGTCAAGTCCTCGATGCTGAGTACCGGCGGCACGCTTCAACGTTCCTTCGCGTCGAGGGCATCTCGCAATCCGTCGCCGAAGATATTGAGCGACAGGAGCAGCATCGCCAAAAGCCCGCCCGGCACCAACAATATCCAGGGCGCGGCTTGCATTTCGCCCGCGCCTTCCGCGATCAAGGTGCCGAGACTTGCATGCGGTTCCTGGATGCCGAGGCCGAGAAAGCTCAGGAAACTCTCGAACATGATGATCTGGGGAACGGTGAGCGTGGCGTAGACGATCACCGGGCCGATGAGGTTCGGAATCACGTGTTTGACGATGATCCGCACGGTGCCCGCCCCCGAGGCGACCGCGGCCTCGATGAATTCCCGCTGGCGAAGGCTCAAGGTCTGGCCGCGCACGATCCGCGCCATGGTGAGCCACCCGACGGCGCCGATCGACACGAACAGCAGATATTCGCTGCGTCCGAATATGACGGTGAGGAATATGACGAAGAAGATCAACGGCAGGCCGCTCAAGATTTCGATGCCTCGCATCATCACATGGTCGGTGTGGCCGCCGACGTAGCCGGCGACCGCACCGTAGCCGATGCCCACCAAGAGACTCACGGCGCTCGCCACCAGACCGACGGCGAGCGAAACGCGCGCGCCTTCGAGGGTGCGCGCGAACAAATCCCGGCCGAGACGATCGGTGCCGAACCAGTGCGCGCCGGCCCACGCCGGCTGCGAGGCCACGTGCGACCAATCCAGCGCTTCGCTGCTGTTCGGAGTGAACCACGGACCAAACAGCGTCAGAGCGACGATGCACGCGATGACCAGGGCCGCCGCCATCGCGCCGGGGCTGGCCCGCAGGCGCCGCGCGGCATCCTCGAACAGGTTCATCGTTCGAGCCTGACGCGCGGATCGAGCCAGGCGTAGAAAAGATCCACCACCAGACCCATGACGATGAGCAAGGTCGAATAGATGATCACCATGCCCATGACGAGGGTGTAATCCCGGTTGAGCGCGCCTTGCACCATGTACCGCCCGATGCCGGGCAGTCCTGCGATCGATTCGACGACCAGCGAGCCGGTCATGATCGAGGCGACCGCCGGCGCGAGATACCCGGCCACCGGCAACAACGCGGGGCGCAATGCGTGTCGCAGGATCACGGTGTGCAGCGGCAACCCCTTGGCAACCGCCGTGCGGATGTAATGGCTGCGCAGGATCTCGAGCATGCTCGCGCGCACCAGTCGTGCGATCACGCTCAAGGGCGGCAACGCCAGCGCGATGACGGGCAGCACGAGATGCCGTATCGAACCGGGTTCCCAACCTGCCACCGGCAGCCAATGCAGATAAATTCCGAACACCAAACCGAGAAACGGCAGCACCACGAAAGTTGGTATCGCGACGCCGACGACGGCGAGCGACATCGTTGCGTAATCGCCCGCGCGGTTGCGTTGAAGGGCGGCGAACGTGCCGATGGGAACGCCCAGCATCAATGCCAATCCCAGGGCAATGGAGCCGAGCTCGAACGTCACGGGAAATCCCTGGCCGATGAGTTCCGTGACCGAAAAATCCTTGTACTTGAACGAGGGGCCGAAATCGCCGTGCGAAAGAGCGGCGAGGTATCGTCCGTACTGGACCCAGAGCGGCTTGTCCAGACCGTAGGCCGTCTGCAGGTTGGCCATGATTTCGGGCGGCAGCGTTTGTTCTTGATCGAAGGGACCGCCAGGCGCCGCGCGGATGAGAAAAAACGTGATCGTGACGATGACGAACAACGTGGGAACCGCGCCGGACAGACGGGTCAAAAAATATCGAAGCATCTGCCTCAAGTCTATCGATTGACCGCGAGGTGGACAAGCAAACCGGCGATCCTTAAACTAGCGCGCCGAACTTGCACCGCCCTCTTGAATCACCGGCGCAAGCCGATAGCCCATCTGCTCGAGGTTTCATGGAATCCACCCGCCCAATCCGTGCACTGATGCGCGGCCTCGACGCACTGACGGTCCTCAATCTGCGCGATGGCGCCACGGTTTCGGAAGTCGCGCAGGAGATCCGGCTGCCGCGAACCACCGTCTATCGGATCCTGGAAACCTTGTGCAACTCCGGATTCGTGTTTCGCGACGCGGCGGATGACCGTTACCGCTTGACCATCCTGGTCCGCGCCTTGAGCGACGGCTTCGACGATGAGGCATGGGTAACTCAGATCGCCAAGCCCTTCATTCACGACCTATGCCGCGAAATAGTGTGGCCCGTCTCCATCGCGACCCTGTCCGGAACGGCCATGCTGGTGCGCGAATCCACGGATCACAGCAGCCCGCTCGCGATCGAGCGCTATTCCGCCGGGTTTCGCGCGCCGCTGCTGACGACGGCAGCGGGACGGGTCTTGCTGGCGAACTCACCGGCGCCGCAGCGTGATGCGCTCATCGACATGCTGGCCCGATCGAACAAGGAAGAGGACAAGCCCGCCCGGGCGCGCGGGGAACTTCAGCGCATGCTCGGCGACATCCGGTCGGCCGGTTTCGCGACGGCCACCCGCACCCGCAGACTGATGGAGGAAGTCAGCATCAGCGTCCCCATCCTGCTGCGCGATCGGGTCCTTGCGAGCCTCACGGTGCGTTTCGCCGCGTCGGCCGTACCGCCGAAAAGCGGGATGGAGCGTTTCCTGCCCAGACTGCGCCAGTGTGCAGCCAAGATCAGCACCTTTTATTCGGAACAGCACGCCGAAGCAGGCCTGAAAGGCGACCTCGAAACAACAGCGTAGGGTTCCCTTCTTGTCATAAAATTATCGGACGCGGCCGCCTCGGCCCCGTCAACTGTGGCGCGTAAGCGCCTGAGTAGTGTGGAGAAGCAATGCAGAAGATCATCGTGTGTATCAAACGCGTCGTCGATTACAACGTGCGCATCCGCGTCAAGCCCGACGGCAGCGGCGTGATGCTGGACGGAGTCAAGATGAGCGTGAATCCGTTCGATGAAATCGCCCTCGAGGAGGCCCTGCGCATCAAGGAGCGCGGCGCGAACATCGAGGTCGTCGCGGTGAGCATCGGCGTCGCGGATACGCAGCAGCAGCTTCGCACGGCGCTCGCGATGGGCGCCGACCGCGCGATACTGGTGCAGACGGATGCGCCCGTGGAACCGCTCACGGCGGCGCGGACGTTTCTCGCCGTCGCGAAAAAGGAAAACCCTGATCTGATCTTCCTGGGCAAGCAGGCCATCGACGACGACGCCAATCAAACCGGGCAGATGCTGGCCGCACTTTGGGAACGCCCCCAGGCGACCTATGCCTCGAAGGTGGAAATCTCCGAGGGCAAGGCCAAGGTCACGCGCGAGGTCGACGCGGGGTTGGAAACAATCGAAGTGGACCTGCCGGCGGTGGTGACGGTGGATCTGCGCTTGAACGAGCCGCGGTACGTGAAGCTGCCCGACATCATGAAGGCGAAGAAAAAGCCCCTCGACGTCACGTCCCTCGAGGCGCTGGGAGTGAGCGCGACGGTGCTGCTCAAGACCGTGAAGACCGAACCGCCGGCGCAGCGTCAGAAGGGCGTGATGGTCAAGGACGTGGCTGAATTGGCGGCGGTACTCAAGAAGAAGGGTTTGATCTAATGCACAAGATCCTCATTGTCGGCGAACACGACGGAAAAACGCTGAACCCGGCGACGGCGAAATGCGTCACCTGCGCGGTCGGTATTCCGGAAGCCGAAATCAGCATCGTGGTCCTCGGCGC
Organism: uncultured Gammaproteobacteria bacterium; assembly: GCA_963727045.1. Lineage (GTDB taxonomy): Bacteria > Pseudomonadota > Gammaproteobacteria > Steroidobacterales > Steroidobacteraceae > Bog-1198. The sequence continues at coordinate 1,361,480 of CAVSES010000001.1, forward strand.
GGACACTGCGGCGGTCGCCGCCCAAGCGGCCGCCATCGCGGGCGTGAAGTCGGTTTTGCGGGTGGATCGAGCCGAAAACGAGCATCCGCTCGCCGCCGTTTTCGCGCCGCAATTGGCGGCCTTGGCCGCCGGCTACAGTCATGTCTTCGGTCCGTCGACCAGCTTCGGAAAGGATCTCATGCCGCGCATTGCGGCACTCCTCGGCGTGCCTCAGGTGAGCGATTTGATGGCGGTGGAAGCAGCGCACCGGTTCAAAAGGCCGACGTACGCCGGAAACGCGATCGTGACGGTTGAAGCCGATCCGGGCCGAACGCTCATCGCAACCGTACGAGTCGCCTCTTTCGAAGCGGCAAAGGGCGGTGGTGCCGCTGCAGTCGAATCCAAATCGACCAGCGCCGCCCTTCCCGCCCATACGCGCTATATTGGCGCCAAGACCGGATCCACCGATCGGCCCGACCTGCAGACAGCCAAGCGCGTGGTGTCGGGCGGCCGCGCGCTCGGCAGCGCCGAGAATTTCAAATTGCTGTTCAGCCTTGCGGACAAGATCGGCGCGGCTGTGGGCGCGTCCCGCGCCGCGGTCGATGCGGGCTATGCGCCGAACGAGATGCAGGTCGGCCAGACCGGCAAGATCATCTCTCCGGAAATCTATATCGCCATCGGCATCTCGGGCGCCATCCAGCATCTGACGGGCATCAAGGACGCACGCACCATCGTGGCAATCAACAAGGACGGCGAAGCGCCGATCTTCGAAGTGGCAGACGTCGGTTTGGTCGGCGACCTGTTCCAGATCGTGCCGGAACTCGAGCGGCTGGTGGGCGGCTAGGCGGCGCTCAAGCGCCCTCGAAATCCACGGCGGCGGCTGAGGCGTCGATTGCCTGGACCAACAGGTCGGCGTGCTCCCGATGGAACGGCATGGGCGGCCGCAGCTTTAGAATACTGGCCTGCGGACCCTCGTATCCGATCAGGATCCCGAACTCCGACGCCACCGCGTTGACGATCCGCTTGTTGCGCTGTTTCGAGGGGGTCCCATCGCGGGCCAGGACATCCAACCCCAGCAGAAGGCCGGTACCGCGCACCCTGCCCAAGCATGGATGGCGAGCCGCAACCCCTTCAAGCTTCAGGCGCAGGTAGGCCCCGATGGCCGCCGCATTGTCCATGAGGCCTTCCGCGTCCAGCACCTGGAGGACCGCGAGGGCCGCCGCCGCCGCGACTGGATTGCCGCCGAACGTCGAGAAGAAACCGAACTTTGATTGAAAAGCCTCGATCAATGCGCGATTGGCCACCACAACCCCCATGGGATAGCCATTCGCCACCGGTTTTCCCAGGGTCACGATGTCGGGTTCGATGCCGCGCCGCTCGAATCCCCAAAAATGAGATCCGGACCGGCCCAATCCATACTGCACCTCGTCGGCCACGATGAGGCTGCCAGCCGCGCGAAGCCGCTTCGTCACCGCGGCCCCCCAAGCAGCCGGAGGATCGAAAATGCCGCTGCTGGTGATGCATGAGTCGATGAAGAAGGCGGCGGGCGCGAAGCCTCTGCCTGCAAGATCGGCAATGGCGCGCTCCGCATCTTGCAGCGCGGCGTCCAGCATCTCGCCGTCCATGTCGTCGGCCGCGCAAAGATCAGCCGCAGGCGCGGCAATCGTAACCACGCGCGGGTCATGGGGCCGCCCGACGTTCGGGGTGAGCGCCGCGACCGCATCGGTAATTCCATGATAAGCGTGCTCCATCACGATTCCGCCCGGCTGCCCGGTGGCCATCTTGGCCATTCGCCAAGCCACATCGTTTGCCTCGCTGCCTGAGTTCACGAAGATGCATGAGTTGAGATGAGCAGGCAGCCGGGCCGTCAGCCGCTCGGCATAGTCGAGGATGTTTTCATGCAAGTAGCGGGTATGGGTGGCAAGGATTGCGGTCTGCCTTTGAATCGCCTCCACCACGGCGGGATGCGTGTGGCCCACGTGCGGCACGTTGTTGTACACATCGAGGTACGCCCGGCCTCGCGCGTCGTACAACCAGACCCCCCTGCCGCGCACGAGGTGCAATGGCTTTTCGTAGAACAGTTCGGCACCGGCGCCCAAGAGACGATGGCGCCGTGCAAGGTCGACGGCGGCCGGCTGGCCAATCGACGCCGGCGCGGTCCGGGTGCCGGCCTCATCGTGCCAGGCAGCGGTCAATGCATGAACATCGGCACCCAACAGTCGATCGAGCGACCGAGCGCTGTTCGCCGCCGCCTCATCGAGGACGCGGGCCCCCGACGGATCGTGATGGCGCCGCCAGGCGTGCACCAACACGGTCACGGCATGACGAGCGGTGATAATGTCGAAGAAAAGGTCCACCTCCCCGGCCTGCAGGGACTGGCTCTGTGCAAACCCTCGCAGCACGGCACCCACCGAAGCCAGCGGCACCACCGCCTCGGTCAGAAGCTCCGACATTGCGACAGCGGGTTCGAAGATCAGCGGCGCGTGAATCATGTCGCCGAAATCGAGAATCCCGCAGATCGCCTGCCCCTCGGAATCCACCAACAAATTGGCGGCATGGCAGTCTCCATGGATGGCCTGACTGCGCAATCCGCGCATCTTGGGCAGACGCGCCCGAAGGCTGGCGGCCACTTTTTCGACGGCCTCGCGGACAGCCGGATATTCGATGTACCCGCTGAATTCGGCGAGTTCGGGCAGGCGCCTCACATCCCAGGCGAGGCGCCTATTCAGCGAAGCATGAAAAAACCCCTGCAAAGCGCGGTCAGTTCGCGCGAGGGTGATCCCGGTGTTCTGCAACAGGGCTGCACTGGGCGCCGAGTCCTGCAACAAACGCCCCGGCAAGAAATTCACCAGGCACGTCGTGTACTCGACGCCGTCGCGCGTGATGCGGCCTATCGCGTCGCCCTCGAGCGTCGGATGGAGCCGCGGGACGGGAAGGTCCGGATCTTGTTCCGCCAGGTGGTCGAGCACTTTGACGAGGCAGTCGGTGCCGTCCGCATCGGCCTCCACCGCCTGAATCTTCAGCACGAACTCGCGTGGAGCGGCACCCGGCGTGGGGACGCCCCGCGTAGCGACGCCCGGCGCTTCCGCGGTGCGCAATCGAAAATTGGAGTCCCGCTCCCCGGGTAACGCGCTCGTGGAGACGGCGAGCCCATAAAGATCGCGCGCGATCCGTTCGGCCTCCGCCAGACGCAGGGTCGGTGGCGTCGTCCGCAGAGCTAGCAAAGCACTGCGCGCTACAGCTGTTTGAGGACGAAGTCGGCCGCGGAAACCTTGAACTCGCCCGGCCCTTCAATGTTTACCTGCGTAGCAATGCCGTTCTTGACGATGATGGCAAACCGTTGGCCGCGCACCCCCATGCCGAACTTCGATCCGTCGAGTTCGAGGCCGAGGGCTTTCGCATACGTGCCGTTCCCGTCTGCCAGCATCAATATCTTGTCGCCCACAGCGCCATGTTTGCCCCAGGCGTTCATGACGAACACATCGTTCACGGCGGTACAGGCAATGGTGTCCACCCCCTTCGCCTTGATTTGATCCGCTAGTTCAACAAAACCCGGTAAGTGCTTGGCATCACAGGTGGGAGTGAATGCTCCGGGTACCGAAAACAGCACCACCGTCTTACCGGCAAACAGCTGTTCCGTGGTCAACTTCTGCGGCCCGTCCCCGGTCATGCGGGTGAAGGTTCCTTCGGGCATCTTCTCGCCGGCTTTGATGGTCATTTGCGATTCTCCTACGGTCCACTTACCGACCGAGCGTATCGGAGTACAGTTCCCACAACTTCAGGACTCGCGCACTGACGTTGGGAACGGACTTCAAACCGACGAAGGCCTTCTTTGCCTCCGCGGTGTTCTTGAGCGCCACCTGCGAGCGGCCGAGGTACACGTAAGCCTCGTCCTGATGCTTGATCTGTCCCTTTTGAATTCCGCGATTCAGCGCCGTTACCGCGTTCGTGTAATCGCCGAAGCCGTAATAAACCTCGCCGAGCTTGACGTCGAGCTCGCCGGCCGGGTTCTTGGTCGCCTCCGCGTCGAGCTGGGTCAGCCCCTTCTTGTCCGCCTCGGCGCGTGTCTTGAACGAATTCACCAGGCGATTCGTACGCTCCTTTTGCTGGTCATTGATGAGTCCGCTGCTCATCGCCTTCTCAAGAACCGTCTGCGCCTCAGCGGGCAGCGCCGCATCGCCCAGCAGCTGGGCCATCTCTATGTAATCGCTGCCGGCGGTCATGGAGGAGGTGTCATACATCACGCGATACAACATCAAGGTGTTGCGGTCTTCCCGCTCGTCCTGGCGTTCGATGCGCAGCAGGGTGTTCCAGTAATTGGTCTTGTTGGTGAGACGAATCAGATCAACCAGGGCCGCCGCCATCCCCGGAGAGTCGCCCGCGTCGGAAGCGCATTGCAGCTTGAACTGGTAGAGATTCTCCTTCGGCGCGTCACCGGCCTTGCGAGCGGCGGCAATTGCCTTATCGGCCCAGACGGCGGAATTCTTGCAGTCCTTTTGCAGATAGTAGATCTGGCTCAGGATCCCAAGGTCGTCAGCCGTTGCGGATCCGGAGTCCGCGACCTGTTTGCCGTACTCAGCCGCCTTCGCATATTGCTGGTTGCCCGCTGCCAGCCGAAACAGGTTGCGGGTGGTCTTCGCTGCCTCCTCCCCCGTGTAGGCGCCGGTGCCGAGGGCCTCCTCATAAGCCTTCTGCGCCTCTTTCATATTGTTCAGCTTGACGTAGGCGAAGCCCTTGAAGTCATAAATGGTCTTCTTGTCGAACGCGTTCAATCCCGATTTGGTCTCCGCCGCCTCCAGATTCTTGATCGCCTCCGCCCACTGGCTGGCCTGCAGGGCCTTCTGTGCGGCCGTCATTTCCTTGGCAATGACCCGGCTGATCTGCTGGCCCTTTTCCTTGTCGGCCGCGTGCGCCGAAGGCGGGTTGGCAACGCATAGGAGCCCCAGGATGGCAGCCACAGTCAAATACCCGGGCCAGAATTTGACCGGCCGGTGCCCAATATGGTGTATCGAATGAATCATTACCAAACCTCGCTACGTACAAGTCTTGAATTTATTTTGCGCTGCATAAATGACTGCCGCGTCATACGCCCTAGGTCAAACAAACGGCGCGTCGTCCTCAATGCGAGGAAGACGCGCCGTAATACCACCTAGGGATGCCTATCAGAAATAGTCGTTGTTGACGAACCCAATCTTCTTCAAACCGCGATGCTGCAAATCGGCCAAGGTCTGCGCCACTATTTCGTACTTGGCGAATTTGTCGACGGAGATGTGCACCTCCGGCTGCGGCGTTTTCGCCGCTTCCTGGCTGATGTAACCTTGCAAGGTCGGCCGATCCACCGGCGTCTTGTTCCACAGCAGCGTGCCGTCGAAATCGATGGTCAGGTCGATGACTTCGGGCGGCGGCGGCGGCACGAAATTCGGCGGCGGGGGCAACGGATTATCGATTTTCACTGCATGCGTCATGCTGGGAATCGTGATGATGAAGATGATCAGCAGCACGAGCATGACGTCGATCAAGGGCGTCATATTAATGTCGGAGTACGACTGGCCCTCGCCACTCCCGCCTACATTCATGGCCATGGGTGTTGTCTCCTAAGTTCCGGGGCCGAAGTGATCGGGCGTGGTGATGAACGCGACCTTGCGGATGCCGATCTGCTGGGTGGCCACGAGCACCTGGCCCACGAACTGGTAGCGGACATTGGCGTCGCCGCGGATGTGCACTTCCGGCTGAGGTTCCTCGCGAGCGATGCCGCGCAGCTTCTGCTTCAGCTCATCCTGACCCGACAACACCTTGGTATTCCAATAGATGTCCCCCTGTTTGTCGATCGCAATGGTGATGTTTTCCGGTTTCGTTTGCGTCGGCAAATTGGTCGCCTTCGGCAGGTCGAGCTGGACCTGCTGAATGATGACCCGAATCGTTATGATAAAGATGATGAGGAGCACCAACATCACGTCCACGAGGGGCGTGACGTTGATGTCCGACATCGCTTCCGCTTCTTCACCGCCGACGTTGATCGCCATGCTCTAATTCCTAGCGGGCGGCCGCGGGCGCGGATGGCTTGCCGACTACCGGCGGGGGCGACTTTTCCATGCCCAAACCCATCTTTGCACCCGAAATCAGGTAGGCATGCAACTCGTGCGTGAAGTGGCTGACCATTTCCTGCACGCCCTTGTTGCGGCGCAATAGGATGTTGTAGCCCAACACGGCGGGAACCGCAACCGCCAACCCGATCGCCGTCATGATCAAGGCTTCTCCCACCGGTCCCGCGACCTTGTCGATGGACGCCTGGCCCGCGACGCCGATCGCGATCAACGCGTGATAGATACCGATGACCGTACCGAGCAGGCCGACGAAAGGCGCCGTGGCGCCGACGGAGGCGAGCACCGGCAAGCCCGATTGCATCCGGCTGATCACGGTGTCCGCGGTGCGCTGCAATGATTCGGTGATCCATTCGCTGGTGCCGATGGCCCCGGACAATCGCGTCTTGTTGGTCTCGTGATATTCGTAGGCCTGCTTGCCCGTCTCCGCCAGCGCGCGGAACGGATTCGACGTACCCTTCAACTTGTTCAGGGCGTCGGTGAGACTGGACGAAGACCAGAATTCTCTCTCGGCCTCGATGGCCTGTTTGCGCTGGCGGCGCTGGTCGAAGAATTTCGTGATCATGATGAACCACGTCAACAGCGACATGATCAACAGGATGGCGAGGATCGACCTGGCAATAATATCGCCGTTCGCGATCAGGGCCCCGAGGCCATATGGGTTTTCAACAGCTGTCTCTTGCATTGACCGATTCCCTCTAATAGAAAAGCTTAAGTGTAATAATTAGAAAACAACTCTCTGATCCGGCGATAGCTACCTACTTGCCCGTTAGCTTCCAAACAATCGGAATGGATATGGTCTTCTCGACCGGCTTGCCGTTTTCGGTCGCCGGAACCAGGCGCTGTCCATGCACTCCCTTCAAACAGGCTTCGTCCAAGCGCGGGAAGCCCGAACTCTGCTGAATGGATTCGTTGGTGATCTTGCCATCCACGGCGACCGTCATGAGCACCACGCAGCGGCCCTCTTCGTTGGCACGCTTGGAAGCATCGGGATAGTAGTCTTCACCGATCTTCAGCGGGTGCTTCGGATCCATATGTGCCGGCGTGCCCGGAGGCGGCGGTGCGGCGACCACCGGAGCCGGCGGCGGCTTGTTGACCTGCGTCGTCTGGGTGATGGCCGTGGTCTCTTGCTGGGGCGCTTGAATGTCGACGAATTCAGGCGGCGGCACGTAGGGTTTGATTTCCTCGAGCTTGGGCGGCGGCGGCGGCGGCTTGTCGACGTCCTTGGGCTTGTCGATCTGAGCGATCTCGACGGGCGGGATGATCGTCTGCACGAGCTTTCCCGCAAGTCCCGTATAAAAAGCCCACACCATGAGCACATGGAGAAGAATGACGGCTAGAAGGGCCGCGCCCCTCCTGCCCGAAAACAATGACGGCTCTTCGTATTTATACATAAGTCTATTGCGACCCTGCCCCTCAATCATCTAGTGGCGCCGTGCGCGCCAATCGATGCGCGTCTCTCTCACGTCTCGAAGGGACGCACACTACCCTTCCTGGCAGCGTCCCCTCATTCCCCTCGGCGAGTAAAGAGACTGACACACATCCCGCCTGAACTGCAAGCGCGACTTTGCCCCATGAATGACCCTATTGAAACGCTGGTGCTACGGTGTCTTTGCACCGCGCGACGCTACCGGCTCCAGATCCGTGACCGCGCCCAAGGATGCGCTGCTTACCTGCCGTGCATATTTGGCGAGCGCACCGCGACGCGCATATGGTTTCGGGGCCACCCAGGTTTTGCGCCGGCGCTTGAGCTCGGCCGGGCTGACGTGCAAGGTGATTTCACGGCGCTCGGCATCGATCGTGATGGCATCCCCGGTCTCGACCAACGCCAAAGGACCCCCGACCGCGGCCTCCGGCGAGACGTGTCCGACCACGAAGCCATGGCTGCCGCCGGAAAACCGACCGTCGGTGATCAACGCGACCTCCTGGCCGAGCCCCTTGCCCACAATGGCTCCCGTCGGGCTCAACATTTCGCGCATTCCGGGACCGCCCTTCGGTCCCTCATAGCGGATGATCACCACATCGCCGGACCGTACGCGGCCGCCGAGAATGCCCTTCAAGGAGGCCTCCTCCGAATTGAACACGCGGGCCCTGCCCTGGAAGCGCAGGCCCTCCTTCCCTGTAATTTTTGCAACGGCGCCCTCCGGTGCGAGATTTCCATACAGCACCACCAAGTGGCTGTCCTTCTTGATCGGGTCGCGCAGCGGACGGACGATCTGCTGGCCTTCGGCGTATGGCGCGACCTCGCGTAGATTCTCGGCCAGGGTGGCGCCCGTGACGGTCATGCAATCGCCGTGCAGCAAATCCGCATCCAACAGCGTCTTCATCAGCGGCTGTATTCCGCCGATGGCCACCAGCTCCGACATGGAATACCGGCCGCTCGGGCGCAAGTCCGCGAGCACCGGCACGCGCCTGCCGATCCGCGTGAAATCGTCGAGGTTCAGTTTGACGTTCGCCGAGGAGGCGATCGCCATCAAATGCAGCACCGCATTGGTCGATCCGCCGAGCGCGATGACGACCGTGATCGCGTTTTCAAACGAGCGGCGCGTCAAGATGCGCCTCGGAGAGAGGCCCCGTCTGACCAAATCGACCACGGCCGCGCCGGCGCGCGCGCTGTCGCCGCGCTTCTGCGAGGAGATGGCGTCCTGCGCCGAACTGTTCGGCAAGCTCATTCCGAGCGCTTCGATCGCCGATGCCATCGTGTTGGCCGTATACATTCCAGAACATGAACCCGGACCGGGAATCGCCGTGCGTTCGACGAATTTGAGCTGCTGCTCGGACACAGTGCCCTGCGCATAGCCCCCGACGGCCTCGAACACCGAAACGATGTCGCGCTTGTCCACTCCCGGGCGGATGGTGCCGCCATAGACGAACACCGCGGGGCGGTCGAGGCGCGCAAGCGCCATCATGCAACCGGGCATGTTCTTGTCGCAACCGCCGATCGCCACCACGCCGTCGAATCCCTGAGCGCCCACCACCGTCTCAATCGAATCGGCGATGACCTCGCGTGACACCAACGAGTAACGCATCCCCGGGGTGCCCATCGAGATTCCGTCGGATACCGTGATGGTATTGAACGTGATCGCCTTGGCCCCCGCCTCCTCGGCACCTCCGGCGGCCAGACGCGCCAGTTCATCAATGTGCATATTGCAAGGCGTCAAGTTGCTCCAGGTCGAGGCGATGCCGACCTGCGGCTTGTCGAAATCCGCATCGACGAATCCGACCGCGCGCAGCATCGCCCGGCTGGGCGTTTGTTTCAGGCCGTCGACGACGACGCGCGAGTAATGACGTGGATCGACGGGGCTTGATTTCTTTGACATGGGTTCTCGAGGAAGGGTCGGTTCGATGAAATCCGGGCCGGCAGCATAATCATCCGCGTTGCCACAGCGCAACGCTTTTCCGGCACACGAAATCGGGCGTGCGTCATCGAGTCATGCGGTCCCGTACCGCTGCACCAGGTATCGATAAAGGCCGCGCACACCTTGCGGCTCGGCGCCAAGGCTTCGGCCGGGGCGATCCTTCGAGTTCCATGCATAGAGATCAACATGCACCCAGGGCGTCGATTCGCCCACGAAGCGCTTGAGGAAGAGCGCCCCAAAAATCGCTCCCGCCAGGGTTGATGAGGCTACGTTGTTCAAGTCCGCGATCCTGCTCTGAAGTTCATCCTCATAAGGCGCCCACAGCGGCATCGGCCACAGCGGATCGTGTTCGGCGGCGGCCATGCGGGCCAGGTCTTGCACGATGCGCTCGTCGTTGCCGAACAGGGCGGGCAATTCCGGCCCCAGAGCGACGCGCGCGGCGCCGGTCAGCGTCGCCAGATCAACGATCAAATCCGGCAACTCGGCGTCGGCGAACGCCAACGCGTCGCAAAGCACCAGCCTGCCTTCAGCGTCGGTGTTTCCAACCTCGACCGTCAAACCCTTGCGCGTCGCCAGCACATCACCGGGCCGGTAGGCATTGCCGCTCACGGCGTTGTCCACCGCAGGCACCAGTATCCTGAGCTCCGCGCGTATCTTGACGCTCATGAGCATGTGTGCGAGCGCCAGTGCCACGGCCGCGCCGCCCATGTCCTTTTTCATGAGAGCCATGCCGGATCCTGGCTTGAGGTCGAGGCCGCCGCTGTCGAAACAGACGCCTTTTCCCACCAGCGTCAAACGCGGATGGGACTCCGATGCGCGGGGCGTCCATCGCAGTTCGACCAGGCGCGGCTCCCTGCTGCTGGCGCGGCCGACCGCATGGATGGCGGGAAAATTCGCACCCAGGAGTTCTTCGCCCACCCATTCTCGGTAGTCCGCCTGATGCCGCTCGGCGATCCCGCGGGCGGCCCCCGCAAGCTCCGCCGGACCCATGTCCTGCGCCGGCGTGTTGATCCAGTCGCGCGCCATGCGCATCGACTCGGCCGCGAGCGCAACGAATTGCACGTCGGCATTCGACGGCGCGTCGACTCTGGCGGCCGCAGCCGCGGCCGCGCGATAGCGCTCGAAGCGATAGCCCCCGTAGGCAAAGCCCAGGCACAATTGAGTGGCTTCCTCGGCGGTGAAGCGTTGCACGAGTCGAAACCGGCGCGGCGGCAGGCGCTCGATGAAGCCGGCCGCATGCCACAGCGACAACTCTCCCTGACGCCGGCCCAATCCACCCACGGCGGCCTCGATTCCGCCGGCAGCATCGGGAACGAGCACGACCCGGTGCTTTTCTCCCTTGAAATTCTGCAGGGCAATCCAGCGCGCGGCCGCCGGCGTCTGCGTCGAACGCCACGCTTCCACCTCGTTCTCGTACAGCAACCACAAGGGAAGCGAATCAGTGGTATCGAGGTTCATTCAAAAGCGTCCTCACGAAGCGGCAACCGGTCTTCGAATGTCTTGCATCACGCGGGATTCTGTGGTGCTATTTGCGGCTGGGTTTAGCGCGATAACAACGGACCCCGCCTCGGCAACAAAGCGATCCAGGCGGGGTCTTGCATTTTACAGGTATGGGCCGGGGCCACAGGAGAATTTCATGCGGTTGTATTCTCAAAAAGACGTCGACAAGAAAGCGCTGCGCGGGGCGCGCATCGCGATCTTGGGCTACGGCAGCCAGGGCCGCGCGCATGCGCTCAATCTGCACGACAGCGGCTACGACGTGGTGGTCGGCGTGCGCAAGGGCGACAGCTGGAACAAGGCGAAGAAGGACGGTCTCAAAGTGATGGAGCCGGCGGCCGCCGTCAAGGGCGCGCAGCTCGTATCGATGCTGGTCCCCGATCTTACGCAAAAGCCCCTGTATGCCGAGGTCAAGAACCTCTTCGAGAAGGGCGCGACGCTTCTGTTCGCCCACGGCTTCAATATTCATTTCAAGCAGATCAAACCGCGCAAGGATTTGGACGTCGTGCTGATCGCGCCTAAGGGGCCGGGTGATCTGGTGCGGCGTCAGTATCAACAAGGCCGGGGCGTGCCCTGTTTGATCGCGGTGGCCCAGGATTCCTCCAAGCGCGCCTGGGACAAGGCGCTGGCCTATGCCGACGGCATCGGCGGTACGCGCGGCGGCGTCCTTGAAACCACCTTCGCCGAAGAGACGGAGACGGATCTGTTCGGCGAACAGGCGGTGCTGTGCGGGGGCGCGACCGAACTCGTGGTCAAGGGGTACGAGACCCTGGTCGAGGCGGGTTACCAGCCGGCGGTCGCGTACTACGAATGCCTGCATGAGCTCAAGCTGATCGTCGATCTGCTGCATGAAGGAGGCATCACGAAGATGCATCGGTTCATCAGCGAGACGGCCAAGTACGGCGATCTGACGCGCGGCCCGCGAATCGTCAACAAGGCCACCAAGAAGGAAATGCGCAAGATCCTCACCGAGATTCAGCAGGGCAAGTTTGCGCGCCAGTGGATTGCCGAGAACAAGGGCGGCCGCCGCAAGTACTCCAAGCTGCTCAAGGCGGACCTTGCTCATTCCATCGAAAAGGTCGGAGCGCAGCTGCGCGCGCGCATGCCCTGGTTGGAATCCGGGAAGGCTTGACTCCTGTGTCCACGCGCACCCTGTTCGACAAGGTATGGGCGGCGCACGAGGTCGTTGCTGAAACGGCAGACACCCCGGCGGTGTTGTACATCGACCTGCACCTCATCCACGAGGTCACCTCGCCGCAGGCGTTCAGCGTGCTGAAGGGCTTGGGGCTGCCGGTGCGGCGACCCGATCGCACGCTCGCAACCATGGATCACTCGACGCCCACCAGCACCGAACAGGTGTTCGGCAACGTGCCGATCAAAGTGGATGCTGCGGCGAGACAGGTGCGCCAGCTCGAACAAAATGCCGCCGAGTTCGGAGTCGAGCTGTTCGGCATGCGCGACTCGCGGCGCGGCATCGTACACGTCATCAGTCCGGAACTCGGAGCGACCCAACCGGGCATGACCATCGTCTGCGGCGACAGCCACACGAGCACGCACGGGGCATTCGGCGCGCTCGCATTCGGGATCGGCACCACGGAAGTCGGACATGTGTTCGCAACCCAGGCGCTGCTGCAGCGCAGGCCGAAGACGTTCGCGGTGAACGTCGACGGCGGGCTGCGGGCCGGCGTGACCGCCAAGGATTTGATTCTCGCCGTCATCGGCAAGATCGGCGTGTCGGGCGGGACCGGCCACGTGTTCGAGTACCGAGGATCGGCCATTCGCGCCCTCTGCATGGACGAGCGGATGACGGTGTGCAACATGTCGATCGAAGCCGGCGCGCGCGCGGGCATGATCGCTCCGGACGAGGTTACGTTCGCCTATCTCAAGGGCAAGCCCCGCGCACCGAAGGGACACGACTGGGACACGGCGGTCGCGCACTGGCGCAGCCTGGCCACGGATCCGGGAGCCCGGTTCGACGCCGCCGTCGACATCGATGCCTCCTCGCTCGAACCGATGATCACATACGGAACGAACCCCGGCATGGTGCTGCCGATCGGCGGCTCCATTCCCAGCACGGCGGGGGACGAGACGTTCGACAAGGCGCTGCGCTACATGGGCTTTCACGGCGGCGATGCGATGCTGGGCAAGCCAGTCGACGTGGTCTTCATCGGCAGCTGCACCAACGGACGGCTCGCCGATTTGCAGGCGGCTGCGCACATACTCGAAGGCCGCAAGGTGGCGTCCGGCGTGCGTCTGCTGATCGTGCCGGGTTCCCAGGAGATCAAGCGCGAAGCCGAAGCGGCGGGTTACGCCGATATTTTCAAGGCGGCCGGCGCGGATTGGCGGGAGTCCGGCTGCTCGATGTGCCTGGGGATGAACGGCGACACGGTCGGCGCCGGGCAGTATGCCATCAGCACCAGCAACCGCAACTTCGAAGGCCGCCAGGGCGTGGGCGCGCGAACCCTGTTGGCGAGCCCGTATACCGCCGCGGCCTCCGCGGTGCGGGGCAGGATCACCGATCCGCGGGAGATGCTGTGATGGACCCCGTGATTCGCGTGCGTTCGAAAACCGTGGTGATCCCCTCGAGCAACATCGACACGGACCAGATCATACCGGCCAGATTTCTCACGACGACGACCAAGCAGGGGCTCGGTGCGCAGCTTTTCGCCGACTGGCGCTATCGCGCCGACGGTTCACCCGATCCCAATTTCGCGTTGAACCTTCCGCAGGCACGCGGCGCGCAGGTGCTGGTTGTCGGCCGGAATTTCGGCTGCGGCTCATCGCGCGAACATGCGCCATGGGCGCTCCTGGACTTCGGCTTTCGCGCGGTGATCAGCACGGAAATCGCCGACATCTTCCGCGGCAATGCGTTGAAGAACGGCCTGCTGCCGATCACGGTCGACGGGTCCACCTCGCAATGGCTGCTGGACCATCCCGGCGCCGAGGTGCAGATCGACCTCGAGTCTGCGCGCTTGACGCTGCCCACGGGCGTATCCGTCGCTTTCCCGATCGAGGCGTTCGCGCGGCACTGCCTGATGAACGGTCTCGACGAGCTCGGCTATCTGCGCAGCCGGTTGAGCGACATCGAACGCTACGAAGCGTCGCGATTCCGGGGAACCCGGGATGAATGAAGGCAGATCCGCCCGCTCCCGAAGGGCGGGCTGGTGAAGGCGCTGATCGCAGTGCTTGCCGGTGACGGCATCGGCGGCGAGGTCACGGCCGAGGCGGTGCGCGTGCTTGCCGCGGTGGCCGCACGGTTCGGACATGACTTCGAGTTCGAGCAGGCGCTGATCGGCGGCGCGGCCATCGACGCCACGGGCGTGCCGCTGCCACCCGCGACGCTCGCGCTGGCGCAGCGCGCGGACGCGATCCTGCTGGGCGCGGTCGGCGGCCCGAAATGGTCGGCGCCCGATGCCTTGGTGCGCCCCGAACAGGGGCTTCTGCAGCTGCGCAAGACGCTCGGCCTGTTCGCCAATCTGCGGCCCGTGGTGCCGCATCCGGCAGTGCTCGATGCCTCGCCGATCAAGGCGGAGATCCTGCGCGGCGTGGACATCATGGTGGTGCGCGAACTGACGGGCGGCATCTATTTCGGCGACAAGACGCGCACCGCCACCGAAGCCACCGATCTGTGCCGCTACACGGTGCCGGAGGTCGAACGCGTCGTGCGCCTCGCCGCCGAACTTGCGCGCGGACGGCGGCGCAAACTGACCTCGATCGACAAGGCCAACGTGCTCGAAACCTCCCGCCTCTGGCGTGCGGTGGTCGAGCGGATCATCCGCAGCGAATTTCCGGACCTCGAGCTCGAACACATGCTCGTCGATGCTGCCGCCATGCATCTCCTGCGGCGGCCGCGCGACTTCGACGTGATCGTGACCGAGAACATGTTCGGCGACATCCTCACCGACGAAGCTTCCATGCTGGCGGGCTCGCTCGGATCGTTGCCCTCGGCATCGCTCGGCACCGCCCTGCGGGGCGGATTGTTCGAACCCATTCACGGATCCGCTCCGGACATCGCCGGGCGCGGCATCGCCAATCCCTACGGCGCGATCTCAAGCGCCGCGCTGCTGCTGCGGTACTCCCTGCAGCTGGAAACCGAGGCGCGCGCAGTGGAAGCGGCGGTGTCGCGCGCGATCGAGTCCGGCGCGCTGCCGGCCGATCTCGCCGCCGCGGGCGCCGCTGTTACGACGCGTGCCGCCGGCGAGGCGGTGCTGGCTGGACTCTGACCGCGCGTTCGAGCCCGGCCGCGAGATCGGCGACCAAATCGGCAGGATCTTCGATTCCGACGGAGACCCGCAGCAGCCCCGCGCCGATTCCGGCGCGCAATCGCGCCGATTCCTCCATGCCTGCGTGCGTCATGCTTGCCGGGTGCGATATGAGGCTCTCCACGCCTCCCAACGATTCGGCGAGAGTGAAGCACTCGAGTCCCGTCAGGAAGGCTTCAACGCCCGCCTCGCCCCCCCGAAGTTCGAAACTCAGCATCGCGCCGAAGCCGCTCTGCTGGCGCCGCGCAATCTCATGGCCGGGATGATCGGGCAGCCCGGGATAGTGCACCCGCTCGACGCCCGAATGCGTGGCGAGGAAATGCACGACGGCAGCGGTGTTCTCGGCATGAACGCGCATGCGCGCATGCAGCGTGCGCACGCCGCGCAGCGTCATGAAGCTGTCGAACGGAGCCCCCGTGACCCCGATGGCATTCGCCCACCATGCAAGCTTGTCCTTGAGTTCGCCGGTCGCCGCGACGACGGCGCCGCCGACGACATCGCTGTGCCCGTTGAGATACTTGGTGGTCGAATGCATGACCAGGTCCGCGCCGAGCGCGAGCGGCTGCTGCCAGATCGGCGACAGAAAGGTGTTGTCGACCACCGCCAGCGCGCCGGCCGCATGCGCCGCATCGGCGACAGCGCGGATATCGACCACCCGCAGCAGAGGATTGCTCGGTGTTTCGATCCACACCAGATCCGCACCCGACCCGAGCGCCCGCTGCAACGCGCCCGCATCGCCCTGATCGACGAAATCCACCGCGATCTTGCCCTGCGAATGCAGCGCATTCAGCAACCGGTAGGACCCGCCGTAGCAATCGTAGGGCGCTATGATCCGGGCGCCGCCCGGCAACGTCGCCAGTATCAAGGTAATCGCCGAGAGGCCGGTCGAAGTCACCACTGCGCCGGCGCCGCCTTCGAGGTCCGCCAGGGCGTCCGCCAGCTGATCGCGGGTCGGATTGCCGGAGCGCGTGTAGTCGTACTTGCGCGGCTTTCCGTACTTCTCGAACGCAAAATTCGTCGACAGATAGATCGGCGGCACCACGGATCCGTGCTGCGCGTCGGATTCGAGCCCCGAGCGGACCGATCGCGTCGCAATGTGTTTGGATGGAGGCGCTTTGCTGCTCATGTGGTCTGCTCCGCGAGGGCTAGTTTGATGATGGGCGTCAGGGCCGCGCCTTCCTTCAAGAAGGCGTCGTGGCCGAAAATGGAATTGATCTCGATGAGCTGCCGCGGCCCGTTGAGCCGCGCGGCGAGGGCCTGCATGTCGTTGAACGGCACCAGCTGATCTTCGCGAACCGCGATCAACGTGGCCGGCGTATGCACCCGCGTGGCGTCCACGTGGTGCAGATCCAGCGATTCGCTCAACACGAGGAACGACTCGGCGCGGTACTTTTGCACATAATTGTCGCCGCGGGCGAACAGATAATCCTCGATCGGAAATCGAAAACGGTTTTCGATGCGCACGGGCGCCCCGCCGAAGCGCAGCTGAAATTCCACCGCGCTGCGGTAGGTGGCCATCGCCAGAGCGCGCGCGAGCTTCAGGCCCCCGGGCCCGTCGCCGCGCGCGATCGCCTCACGCACGATCTGCCGCTGCACGCTGCGCCACGCGGTGGAGAGCACCTGGGCCTTGTCGGCCGCGCTCAATATCACGACGTGCTTGACCAGCTCCGCGTAGCGCTCCGCAAAGCACAGCGCGACCATCCCGCCGTACGAGGCGCCGACGATCGCATGCAGCTGCTTCAGGCCAAGATGGCGCACGACCGCGCACAGCGCGTCGGCCTGGTCGTACGAACTCAAGGGCGGAAATTTGCCGCCGCTCTGCGGCGTGGAACTTTCGCCGTAACCGCCCAGATAATCGATGCCGAGAACGCGACAGGTCTTGGTATCCACGCCGTGCCCGGGGCCGACGATCTCCGGCCACCATGCCTCGCCCGGGGAGCCGGCGACGATGCGGTGCGCCGAAATGCCTCCGAGAACCGCGATCACCGGGGCATCCTTCGGACCCACGAGCCGGAAGGCCACCTTCGCGTCCGGCAGCACGTCGCCGTATTGCAGCTTGAAGGGCTGGGAAAGCCTGATCGTCTGGTCGGCATGAATCGAGGATTTTTCGGCCACCTAACGCTCGCTCCCAATAGAGGTTTACATAACCCCTGCAGCGCCGGCGCTCGTGGCCCATTGCGGCGGGAACACCGCGCAATCGACCGCTCATCTACCGGATCCGAGGGTCAACCCGATTCCGCAGGAGTTGGCACCGTTCCAAAGGTTCTTAAGGGAACATCGGGTGGTTGCCCCGGCTTCTAAGGGCCTTTCCCTCAGCCGGTCTAGATGAGCTGCCGGAATTTTAGGCACGCCCCAAGTTCGCGTCAAGGCATTTTACACCGGTGCGCTTGCGTTCATTTCTATAATGCATTAGTGTGTTAATACATTAATACATTGATCAAGGGCCGCCGCGAAACATCCATGAAAACCAACCGACCGGTCACCCTGCGCCAGGAACAGCAGCATGAGCGCGCCCTGTGCGCGGCCATCCTCGCGCTGCGCAGCGTCGAGGAATGCCGCAGCTTCTTCCGCGATCTCTGCACCCCTGCCGAATTGCAGGCGATGGCGGACCGATGGGCCGTGGTCGAGCTGCTTGAGCGCGGCCTGCCCTACCGGGAGATCCACCGACAGACGGGGGTGAGCGTCACCACCATCGGCCGCGTCGCGCGCTACCTGACGGCGGGAAACGGCGGCTACCGGGCCGTCACCGAACGTCTGAAACTCGCCGGTTGAACACATGAATTCGCCAGACTCGATGCGCCTCAAGATAGCCGTGCAAAAGAGCGGCCGGCTCACCGACAGCTCGCTCGATCTCTTGTCCCGCTGCGGACTCAAGTACAGCCGCGGCAAGGATCAGCTCATGTGCTACGGCGAGAACATGCCGCTCGACGTGCTGTTCGTGCGCGACGACGACATTCCGGACCTCGTGCAGGAGGACGTCTGCGACCTGGGATTGGTGGGCCTCAATGTCGTCGAGGAAAAGCGTCTGGCGTTCGCCGCCCGCGGCATCTCCCCGCTGTTCGAAACCGTGCAGCTCCTCGACTTCGGCCGATGCAAACTGTGCATCGCGGTTCCTGACGGATTCGAGTATCGGGGGACGATCTCGCTGCAGGGCAGGCGCATCGCGACCACGTACCCGCAGATCCTGGGCCGGTTTCTCCAGGACCACGGTGTTGCCGCCGAAGTAGTGGTTCTCTCCGGCTCGGTGGAAATCGCGCCCCGGCTCGGGCGGGCGGATCTGATCTGCGATCTGGTGTCGACAGGATCGACGCTCGCGGCCAACCATCTGCGCCAGGCGCAGGTCGTGCTGGAAAGCCAGGCCGCGTTGATCCGCACGCCGGTGCCCATAGCGCCGGAAAAGCAGGAATGGACGCGGCGCCTGTTGATGCGCATCGACGGCGTCGAGCAGGTCAAGGGCAGCAAGTACATCATGCTGCATGCGCCCCGCTCCGCGCTGCCGGCGATCGCCAAACTGCTGCCCGGCAGCGAAGCGCCCACGGTCATTCCGCTCGAGGGCCGGGGGGACCGGGTGGCCGTTCATGCAGTGTGCCGCGAAAACGTGTTCTGGGAGACTCTGGAACAACTCAAAGGCGTGGGTGCAACCTCCGTACTGGTCCTGCCGGTCGAGAAGATGCTCGCCTAGGGACGCCAAGCTCGATCATGCGTATTCTCGACTGGAAATCCTTGTCCGCCGCGCAGCGCGATCATGCCCTGCGGCGTCCCGCGCAACGCGATGCCGGGGCCATCAAGCAGGCTGCGCAGGACATCCTCGAGTCGGTGCGCCGCGAAGGCGACGCCGCCCTTCTCGCACTGACGGAGAAATTCGATCAAGTCCGCCTCGCGTCGCTCAAGGTGACGCCGCAAGAATTCGAGGTGGCCGAGCGCGCCCTGAATGCCGCCCAAACCGGTGCGATCGAGCGCGCGATCCAGAACGTGCGGCGGTTCCACAAGGCGCAGGCCGTGGGGCCGCTGCGCGTCGAAACCTCGCCGGGAGTGGTATGCGAGCGCCTCAGCGTTCCGATCCGCGCGGTCGGCTTGTACGTGCCCGCGGGTTCGGCTCCGCTGCCCTCGAGCGCGATCATGCTCGGCGTCCCGGCGGCCATTGCCGCCTGCCCGGTGCGCGTCATGTGCACGCCGGCCGGGCGCAACGGCGCCGCGGACCCGGCCGTGCTGGTGGCTGCGCGCCGATCGGGAGTCACGGAGATTTTCAAGGTGGGCGGCGCGCAGGCCATCGGCGCCATGGCGTACGGCACCGCGAGCGTTCCCAAGTGCGACAAGGTCTTCGGGCCGGGCAACGAATGGGTCACCGCGGCGAAAATGCTGGTCGCGCAGGATCCCGGCGGGGCGGCCTGCGATCTGCCGGCGGGCGTCACCGAAGTGATGATCATCGCCGATCACACCGCCCGCGCCGCCTTCGTCGCCGCCGATCTGCTCGCGCAGGCGGAGCACAGCCCCGACGCACAGTCGCTGCTCATCACGACCTCCGTCTCCTTGGCCGAGGAGGTGGCGCGGCAGGTGGAGACCCAGGCTGCGTTCCTGTCGCGGGCAGCAATACTCGCAAAGTCCATCCTGCACATGCGGCTCCTGACGGTCGACACGCTCGAGACCGCCCTCCAGATCGCGAACGATTACGCTCCCGAACACCTGCTGCTCGAGATACAGGAACCGCGCCGTTGGCTCGCCGAGGTCCGCGCGGCGGGGGCGGTCTTTCTGGGACACTGGTCGGCGGAACCCCTCGGCGACTATTGCAGCGGACCGAACCACACGCTGCCGACCTACGGCTACGCCAGGGCCTATAGCGGCCTGTCGCTGGAGGATTTTCAAAAGCGCATCACGGTGCAGGAATTGACACCCGCCGGCCTTGCCGCATTGGGGCCCACGGCGCAGATCCTGGCGGACCTCGAGGGCCTGGACGCGCATGCCACCGCGGTGAGCATCCGCCTCGCCGCCATCGAAGAGGCCGCGATATGAACGCTGTCATCAACCTGGCGCGTCCCGAGATCGTCTCGCTCAAAGCCTATGCCCATGCGGCGTGGCTGCCCTCGTTGACGCGCCTGCACGCCAATGAGGCGCCGTGGCGGCCGACGGGCGACGGCACCACCGCGGGGCTCAACCGCTATCCGGAGCCGCAGCCTCGCGCCTTGATTGCGCGGCTGGCCGCGCTCTACGGTGTACCCACGCAGTGCGTGCTCGCAACGCGCGGCGCCGATGAGGCCATAGACCTCTTGTCGCGCATCTACCTTCGCGCCGGCGCCGATTCGATTCTACAGTGCACCCCGACCTTCGGCATGTATCAGGTCGCCTCGCGCATTCAAGGCTGCGGGGTCATCGAGACTCCGCTCGACCGCGACCACGGCTGGGCGCTCGATGCCGACCGGTTTCTCGCCGCGTGGCATCCCGATGTGAAGCTCGTGTATTTGTGCTCGCCGAACAATCCGACCGCGAATCTGCTCGATGCGAACGCCATCGAGAGGATCTGCGCCGCGCTCGACGGCAAGGCCATCGTCGTGATCGACGAGGCGTACGTCGAATGGTCGCGCTCACCGAGCGCCGTCCGATGGCTGGGCCGCTTCTCCACGCTCGCGATACTGCGCACCCTCTCCAAGGCGCACGCCCTGGCGGGCGCCCGGATCGGCGCCCTGCTGGGGCACCCCGAACTCATCGAGTTGGCGAAGCGAATCATACCTCCCTACGCCCTGGCACAGCCGGCGGTGGAGGCGGCGCTGCGCGCGCTCGAGCCGGCGGAGCTTGCCGCCTCCCAGGTCCGGCTGGAAGGCCTGCTCGCGGAGCGCGAGCACCTGGCCCGCGGCCTTGCCAGGTCGCGGTTGGTGGAGAGGGTCTGGCCGAGCAGCGCGAATTTCCTGCTCATCGACTGCCGCGACGCCGACCGGTTCATGAGCAACGCCACTGCCGGCGGACTCATCGTGCGGGACCTGCGCGCCCACCCCCTGCTGCCGCGGTCGCTGCGCATATCGGTCGGCACCCGCGCACAAAACGATGCACTGCTTCACTGCGCGGGAGTCCCATGAGCGGCCGACGAATACTGTTCCTGGATCGCGACGGCACCTTGAACGAGGAGACGCCGGACGAGCAAATAGACACCCTGGAGAAAATTCGCCTCATGCCCGGCGTGATGCCGGCCCTGCTCGAATTGAAGCGCGCGGGGTTTGCATTCGTCATGGTCACGAACCAGGACGGCCTGGGCACGCCCAGTTTCCCGCAGGAGCGATTCGATCTCGCCCACCGCTTCATCCTGGAATTGTTCTCCTCCCAGGGGATCGAGTTCGAGGCGATCTGCGTCTGCCCGCATTTCAAGCACGAGGCGTGCGCATGCCGCAAACCCAAAACCGGCATGGTGGCGGATTTTCTCGCGGCCCACTCGATCGACGCCGCACGCAGCTACATGATCGGAGACCGCGACACGGACTTGGAATTCGCGGCGAACCTGGGTGTGCCGGGTCTGCGCATTCGATTGGACGGCGAACCGGATGAAACCTGGCCCGCCATTGCACGGCGTATCCTGGGCCAGGCGCGGCGCGCGCGAGTGCATCGCAAGACCAAGGAAACCGACGTCCAAGTCGATCTCGACCTTTCGCGGGAGGGCCCCAGCACCATCGCGACGGGCCTGGGCTTCTTCGACCACATGCTCGAACAGGTCGCAAAGCATGGCGGCTTCGCACTCGATCTGAAATGCAGCGGCGACCTCCACATCGACGAGCATCACACGATCGAGGATTGCGCCCTGGCTCTCGGCGCCGCGCTGCGCGAGGCGCTCGGCGACAAGCGCGGCATCGCGCGCTACGGCTTCCTGCTGGCGATGGACGAGGCCGAGGCCCAGGTCGCGCTCGACATCTCGGGCAGGCCGTTCTTCGTTTGGGAGGGACGCTTCAATCGCGAACGGGTCGGCGAGCTGCCGACCGAACTGGTGCCTCATTTCTTCCGTTCGTTCGCGGAATCCCTGGGAGCCGCGCTGCACATCAGCGTGCGCGGCGAGAACTCCCACCACATGATCGAATCTTGCTTCAAGGGCGTGGGCAGGAGCCTCCGGCAGGCCATCCGGCTCGAAGGCGGCGAGCTGCCCAGCACGAAGGGCTCCCTTTGACGCCGCGCATCAAGGAAGGTCCATGATCCGCCGGCAGGCCGTGATCGTGGCGAGCGGGGGTGCGAACATCGCCTCGCTGCAGTATGCCTTGCAGCGGCTCGACGTCGCCTCGGCGGTGTCCGCGGACGCGGATCTCATCCGCGCGGCAAGCCACGTCATCCTGCCGGGAGTCGGCGCCGCCGCAGATGCCATGTCGCGCCTGCGGGAGAACCGGCTCGATTCTTTGATCCCGACGCTGCGGCAGCCGGTGCTCGGCATCTGCCTGGGAATGCAGCTCCTGTACGAGTCGTCCGAGGAAGGCGATGCCCGATGCCTTGGCATCATCCCCGGGCGCGCCGCACGATTCGCGCCGGCACCGGATCGACCGGTCCCGCACATGGGCTGGAACACTCTGGACATTCGCCGGCCTTGCGCGCTGCTCGCCGGTATTGCCGGCGGCGACTACGGCTATTTCGTGCACAGCTACGCGCTTCCGCTGAGCGCAGCCACCGTGGCGAGCGCCGAATACGGAGGTGCCTTCAGCGCCTGCGTGGAGTGGCGCAATTTCTACGGCGCGCAATTCCATCCCGAGCGCTCCGCGGCGGTCGGCGCGCGCCTGCTCAAGAACTTCCTGGCCATCAATTGAGCAAGCGCCCTTGAGCATGCGCCACAACCGGCACCCTTGAACATGCGCCTGATTCCGGCCATCGATTTGAAGGACGGCCGCTGCGTGCGGCTGCTGCACGGCGATTTCGCCCGGCAGACCCGATACGCCGCGGACCCCGCGGCCCTGCTTGCGAAATACCGCGACCTCGGCGCCGATTGGCTGCACGTGGTCGATCTGGACGGCGCGAAGGACGGCGGTCCCGGCAATCGCGGGATCATCGCGCAGCTGGCGGGACAGCGGGCCGTCAAGCTTCAGGTTGGTGGAGGATTGCGCGACACGGCGGCGGTTGCGCAGATGTTCGATCTCGGCGCCGCGCGCGTGGTGATCGGCAGCGCGGCGGTCACCCGGACCCTGGAGGTGCGAACGTGGCTCGAGCGCTTCGGTTCCGAGCGCATCACGCTTGCCTTCGACGTGCGGCTGGACGGCTCGGGCGTTCCCCGAGTCGCGACCCACGGATGGCAGCAGCAGTCGGAACTCTCGTTGTGGAGCGCGCTCGAACTCTTCACCGGCTCGCAACTCAAACACGTGTTGTGCACGGACGTGGGCCGCGATGGGGCGCTCACGGGACCCAACATCGCGCTCTATCGGGAGGCGGCGCGGCGCCATCCGCAGATCGCATGGCAGGCCTCGGGCGGCATCCGCGATGCCGACGACCTGCACGCGCTGTCGGCCGCCGGAGCCGCCGCCGCGATCAGCGGCAAGGCGCTGCTCGAAGAACTCATTCCCGCCGAGGACTTGCAGCCATTCTTGCCAAACGAATAATTCCCTGCCTCGACGTCCGCGACGGACAGGTGGTGAAGGGCGTGCGCTTTCGCGACCACCGGGTCGTCGGCGACATCCTGGAACTTGCGGCGCGCTACCGCGACGAGGGTGCGGATGAGCTGGTGTTCTACGATATTTCCGCAAGCCCCGAGAATCGCTCCGTGGACCGCTCCTGGGTGACCCGCGTGGCGCGCACGCTTGACATCCCGTTCTGCGTTGCCGGAGGCATACGTTCGGTGGCACAGGCCGAGGAGATACTGGCCTGCGGAGCCGAGAAGATCTCCGTCAACTCGCCCGCGCTCGAACATCCGGAGTTGATCGACGCGCTGAGCCAGCGCTTCGGCGCCCAATGTGTGGTGGTCGGCGTGGACAGCCAGACCATGGATCGCGGCTATCGTGTTCAGCAATTCACCGGCGACCCCGGGCGTACGCGCGATACCTCGCGCGGCACCGTCGATTGGGTCATCGAAGCGCAGCGGCGCGGCGCGGGCGAGATCGTGCTCAATTGCATGTCGAGCGACGGAGTGCGCCGGGGCTTCGACATCGCCCAGCTCCGCGCCGTGCGCGAGGTGTGCCGCGTGCCGCTGGTCGCTTCCGGCGGCGCGGGTGCGGCGGAGCATTTCATCGAGGTTTTCCGGGCGGCTCATGTCGATGCAGCCCTCGCGGCAAGCGTGTTCCATTCCGGCGAAATTGCAATTCCAGACCTGAAGCGCGGCCTGCGCGGCGCAGGCATCGAGGTGCGACCATGACGGCAGCGCAGGATTTCGAACCATTGAAGGATCTCGACTGGGACAAGGATGGAGGCTTGATACCGGCCATCGTTCAAGACGCGGCCGGCGGCGCGGTACTCATGCTCGGATACATGAATCGGGAGGCGCTCGCCGCGACGCGGGCAACCGGCCGCGTCACCTTTTGGAGCCGCAGCAAGCGCAGGCTATGGACCAAGGGCGAGACCTCCGGTCATTTTCTCATGCTCAAGGAGATCGCGGCCGACTGCGACGGCGACGCATTGTTGATCACGGCCGAACCCATGGGCCCCGCCTGCCACAAGGGCACGGCAACCTGTTGGGGCGAATCTGCGCCCCGGCCCCTCGCCCGGCAAATCGCCTTCCTGGGCCGTCTCGAGGAGATCATCACGGAGCGGATCGCCGCGCGTCCGTCCGGCAGCTACACCGCCAAGCTTCTGGCGCAGGGCACCCGGCGCATCGCGCAGAAGGTCGGCGAAGAAGGACTGGAGCTCGCGCTCGCAGGTGTCGCGCAATCCGACCCGGAGATCATCGGCGAAGCGGCGGACCTCCTCTATCACATGCTGCTGCTGCTCAAGGTGAAGGGTCTTTCGCTCTCACAGGTCGTGGTTGAACTCGAAGCACGGCACGCCGAGCGCCTCGCCAAGGATCCCGTCTGACCGGCTCCTAGCCCGCCTTGGCGCGGCGATTGCGCCGCAGCGCGTAGACACCGATTCCCACCCACACCACGTTGAGGGCCACCGACGGCCACGCGCCATTCCACGTGCAATTGATGACGAACCCCAGCGCGCCCAGGATATTCATCCACTGATAGAGCGGCGAGCGCGCCTGGATCCTGCCGAACGACAGCAGGGAGTAGCTGCCGAGAATCAAAAAGGCGGCCGCCCAGCCGGAGGCCTCGACGAAGGTCTTGAACGTCATGGCGGACTTGCCGGCCGGCGGCCCCCGATGTCCAATTCGGCGCCCGGGCCGAGGCGCTGCCGGAACTCGGCACGCACCAGCCAAATGCTCAAGCATGCCTGCAGCGTGACGCTCGCCACGGACACGTACCACAGCTCAATCAGCTGGAAGTTTGGCCGTGACGCGAGCCACAACGCGGGCACGATGAAACTGAGGATGCGGCTTGCGGAACTCATCACCGCCGGAACCGTGTTTCCGAGCCCCTGGAATACCGCGGAACACGTGAATACGAAGCCGCTGGCGACGAAATTCCAGGAGATGACCTGCAGGAACTGCGTGCCGACGGCAATTGCCGGCGGTTGCTCCGTGAATGCATGAATGAGCCGGCCAGCGGACCACTGGCAGAGCAGCGTCAATGTCACCATGATGCAGGCGCCGATCAGCACGGCGAGACCGAAGGTTTCGCGCACGCGGGCATGCTTGCCGGCCCCGAAGTTCTGTCCGACGATGGGAGCCGTTGCAAACGCCACCGCCATCGCCGGCAGAAACATGCTTTGCATGACTCGCTGGCCGATCCCGAACCCTGCCTGGGCATCCGCCCCGAACCGCCGGATGATCCAATAGATCACGGCCATGTAGAGGAACATGAGGACAAATTCTCCGCCCGCGGGAAGCCCGACGCGCAGCAGCCGCCCCCAGGCTGCAAACCGCGGGCGCCACGCGGAGACGTCGAACGCGACGTATTTCTCAAGGCGCTGAAAATAGAACGTCAGCAGCACGACGCCCACCCCCACGGACAGCGAACTCGCAAGTCCCGCGCCGACGACCCCCATCGGGCGGCCGGTCCCCCACCCGGCGATCAAAACGGGCGCCAACAGGGCGTTGAGAAGCACCGTCGCGACTTGCACGATCATCGTGGGCTGCACGATGCCCGTTCCGCGCAGCGCAGACCCCATCGAGACCAGCGCGAACTGCAGCGCCAGACTCGGCAGGAACCAATACAGATATCGAGTGCCGGCGATGACGGTGGCCGCGTCCGAGCCCAGGGTCCGCATGTACGAACCGCCGGCGCCGTATCCGAACAACAACGTGATCAGCGCGCAGCCGACCGACAGCGCCAAACTCTGGTTGAAGATCAGCGACGCGTCGGCCTGATCCTTGCGCCCCACCGCGTGCGAAATCAGCGTCACAGTGCCCACGCCGAGCACCTGGGTCAGCGCGAACACGATGAACATCACGTTGCCGGCGGCACCGACGCCGGCGATCGCCGCATCGCCCAGTCCTGCGACGAAGTACAGATCGATGAGGAAATACAACGTCTGAAAGAACATGCCGGCCGCGATCGGCACCGACATTTGCAGAATGTTCCTGGCAATCGAACCGTTCGTCAAATCCTTCATGCCGCGTCCCTTCCGGTCGAGTGCATGCATCATTGTGCCATATCTCTTGGGTCCCCCTAGACGAGGTCGCCCCGACCCCGTAGATTCGTCGCGAAGCGCCCTCACAAGGATTTCGCCGGTGGCAGTACTTCCGACTTTCGACATGTTGCTGTTCGGCGGCACCGGGGACCTCGTCACGCGCAAATTACTGCCCGCACTTTATCGGCGCCATGCCGCGGGGCAGGTTTCGGCGCAATCGCGCATATTCGGCATCGCCCGCACGGCTCTGTCGCGCGCCGAATACGTCCTTCAGGCACAGACCGCATGCCGCGAATTCCTCGGCAAGGAATTCGACGAGGCGCAGTGGAGCGCCTTCGGCGGCCTGCTCGACTACGTCAAACTGGACGCGGGCGCCGAAACCGGCTACGCGGCGCTCAAGACCCTCCTGCAGGGCCGCGATGAGTTCATCCGCGTATTCTTCTTTTCGACCGCATCGAATCTGTTCTCCGTCATCTGCCGGAATCTCGCCAGGGCCGCCGTCGTGACGCCCCTCTCCAGAGTCGTGCTGGAGAAGCCCCTCGGACACGACACCGAATCCGCGGACCTAATCAACACCGAGGTCGGCGAGGTATTTGCGGAAAAGCAGATTTATCGCATCGATCACTACCTCGGCAAGGAAACCGTGCAAAATCTCATGGCCCTGCGCTTCGGCAATGCGCTGTTCGAGCCCCTCTGGCGCCGCGGTCTGATCAGGCATGTGCAGATCACGGTGGCCGAGGAACTCGGCGTGGAACGGCGCGGCCATTTCTACGACAAGACCGGCGCGTTGCGCGACATGGTGCAGAATCATTTGCTGCAGCTGCTGTGCATCATGGCCATGGAACCCCCCGCCAGCAGCGACCCGGACGCCGTACGCGACGAAAAGCTCAAGGTTCTGCGGGCGCTGCGCCCATTGCGCGATCGCGACGTGCTCTTGAAGACCGTTCGCGGCCAGTACAAGGCCGGCGCCGTCCGCGGCGCACCGGTGCCGGGCTACCTCGAGGAGGCCGACATCGCGCCTGACAGCACGACGGAGACATTCGCGGCGCTCAAGGTGGAGATCGATACCTGGCGCTGGGCGGGGGTGCCGTTTTATTTGCGCACCGGCAAGCGGCTCCAGGATCGTCTGACGGAACTCGTGGTGACCTTCGACGAAGTGCCGCACCCGATCTTTGAAATGCCGCCCACCGCACGAACGGCCAACGAGCTCGTGATCCGGCTGCAGCCGGACGAAAGCATCACGATGACCATTCTCGCGAAGAATCCGGGCGAAGGCATGCGTTTGAAGCCGGTGAGCCTGGCGCTCGACCTGGGCGAAACATTCAAGACGAGGAGCCTCGACGCGTATGAAAGGCTGCTGATGGACACGGTCAAGGGCAACCTTACCCTGTTCATGCGCCGGGACGAGCTCGACGCGGCGTGGGGCTGGATCGATCCCATTCGGGCGGGCTGGGAACAGCATGACGAACGGCCGAAATCCTATATCGCCGGCACCTGGGGACCGGCCGCCTCCAGCGCAATGATCGGACGCGACGGGTATGCATGGCATGACGAACTTTGAACCGAAGCTCGAGGCGCACGCGGACGCGGAGAGCCTGTCGCGCGCGCTCGCGTCCCAAATCGCCGCGATCCTCACGGCGGCAATCGACGCACGTGGGACGGCGAGCCTGGTGGTTTCCGGCGGACGGTCGCCGGTGCGACTGTTCGAGATCCTGCGCACGATGCCCCTCGCCTGGGATCATGTCTGCGTCGCTCTCGCCGACGAACGCTGGGTCGCACCGGCGGATCCCGCAAGCAATGAGCGCCTGGTGCGCGATGTTCTGCTCAAGGATCGCGCGGCCCAGGCACGGTTCCTTGGCTTGAAGAACGGCGCGCCCACGCCGGATCTCGGCGCCGTGTCGGCCTGGGAGACATTTGCGCGGGTGCCGCGCCCGTTCGACGCGGTGATACTGGGCATGGGCGATGATGGGCACATGGCCTCCCTGTTCCCCGGCTCGCCAAACCTGCCCGGCGCATTGAACGCATCCGCCGCCGCGGGATGCGTCGGCATGTGGTCTCCGACGGAACCACATCCGCGGCTCAGCCTGAATCTGACGGCGCTGCTCGATTCGCGCCGCGTCGTGGTGCTGATCAGCGGCGAATCAAAGCGGCGCACCTATGCGGCCGCTTGCGCAGAGGGCCCGGTGAAGGACATGCCGGTGCGCGCGGTGCTGCGTCAATCGCGCACGCCGGTCCAGGTCATGTGGTCGCCCTGAAGCGGCGCCGCAAGCCTCAGCGACCGCGGCGACGATTCGCCAGCTCACGCATGAGGAAGCAGGAATCGCATGGTCCGGCGCAAAGGCTCCGCGGCGCCCCACAGCAGCTGATCACCCACGGTGAACGCGGAAATGTATTCCCCGCCCATGGCGAGTTTGCGCAGGCGCCCGATCGGAATGTTCAAGCTGCCGCTGACCGCGGCCGGCGAGAGCTCGCGGATCGAGGCCTCGCGGTCGTTGGGAACCACGCGCACCCAGGGATTTGCGCCGGCGAGCATGCGCTCGATCTCGGCGAGCGGTAGGTCACGCTTCAGCTTGATCGTGAGAGCCTGCGAGTGGCAGCGCATCGCACTGACGCGCACACAGATGCCCTCGACGGGCACGGGATCCGCCTCCGTGCCCATTATCTTGTTCGCCTCCGCGCCCGCCTTCCATTCCTCGCGGCTTTGTCCGGTGCCCAGGTCCTTGTCGATCCAGGGTATGAGGCTCGCCGCGAGAGGCACGCCGAATTGCGCCCGGGGAAACTGGGGACTCGACAGGCATGCGGAAACCGCGCGATCGATGTCAAGAATGCCGGAATCAGGATCACCCAGCAGCGGCGACGCCGACCGATACAAGGCGCCCATCTGTTCCAGAAGCTCGCGCATGTGCTTTGCGCCGGCGCCAGAGGCCGATTGATAGGTCATGGCGGTGATCCAATCCACGGCGCCCGCCCGGAGCAATCCGCCCACCGCCATCAGCATCAGCGACACGGTGCAATTGCCCCCGATGAAATCCCTTATTCCGCGTTCGCGCGCCGCCTGCATCACCGCAAGATTCACCGGATCCAGGACGATGACGGCATCCTTCTGCATGCGCAGGCTGGACGCGGCGTCGATCCAATAGCCCTTCCAGCCCGCGGCGCGCAGACGCGGATGGACCTCCTGGGTGTAATCCCCGCCCTGCGCACTGATGAGCATGGGCAGCTTGGCGAGGGCGGTGATGTCATGGGCATCCTGCACCGGGGCGTGCAGCGCCGCGGCGCCCACGTCGGGAGCCGGCGCGCCGGCCTGCGAGGTGCTGAAGAACGTCGGCGCGACGAGTTCGAAGTCCTTCTCCTCGCGCATTCTGCGGAGGAGCACCGAACCCACCATGCCGCGCCAACCGATGATGCCGACCTCAATCATGATTCAATCATAAACTCCGACGCGGGGGGACGCAGATTATAGTTCGAAGACATCGCGTAGCCGTAGGCTCCGCAGTTCGCGATGAGGAGCACGTCGCCTTCGCGCGTCTGCGGCAACCAACGGTCGGCTCCGAGCAGGTCCGCCGACTCGCAAATCGGGCCGACCACGTTGACCCGATGGCTCATCGGTTCCTCGAGTCGCGTCAAATTGCGGATGTCGTGATGCGCTCCGTACAGAGCCGGCCGGATCAGCGAATTCATCCCCGTCGCGATGCCCACGTACTCCACATCGCCCTTGCCCTTGAGCTGCGTCACGACGGCGACCAGCACGCCCGCCTTGGCCACCAAGAATCGGCCGGGCTCCATCCAAAACTCGATGTGCGGAAAGCGCTGCACCAATCCTGCGACGCCGCGGTCCAGGGCGCCGAGATCGATGTCGGCGTGGCCCAACTGCTCCGGCACCCCGATCCCGCCCCCCAGATCGACGACCGCGACGTGCGGGAAGTGCGCCGCAAGATGCGCAAGCAAGGCGCCGGTCTCGGTCCAATTATCCACGTTGAAAATACCGCTGCCCGTGTGCGCATGCAGGCCGGTCACGCGGACGCCGCCGCTCCGCGCCAATGCGGCCACTTCATCCACTTCATCCAGCGGCACGCCGAACTTCGAATGCATTCCGCCCGTGCGCACGTGGCTGTGGTGGCCGCGCCCGAATCCTGGATCGACGCGCAGGAAAATCTCCCGGCCGCGAAACACCTCCGGCCACATCTTGAGCGGGTACAGATTATCCAGGGTCACCCGCACGCGCCTTTCAAAGCCGAATTCGTATTCGGCGCGGGGCGCGAAGTTCGGCGTGAACAGCACGCGGTCCGGATCAAGGTCCGGCACCGCGCCGAACGCATGCTCGAGCTCGCCTTGCGATACGCATTCCAAGGTCAGACCCGCCGCATACATCCGCCGCAGAATCTCTGGATGCCAGTTGGCCTTCATCGCATAGGCCCAGCGCCTGACCGAGGCGACCCGCTGCACAGCGGCAATGGCTTTGTCCAGGGTCGCGCCGTCGTATACGAAGGCCGCCGATTCGCGGGTGGCAATATCGATCAGGCGGCGGCGCTTGAGCGGCTCCTCCCACCAGTTCAGGGCGGGCGCGGCATCCTTCTGCTCGGAGAAGAGCTGCTGCCACGTGGGTCCCATGACCTTGTCCGACCCGATGCCCTGGATCAGCCGCTCGTGAAGCTGATGGACCAAACGGTCGCCTTGCGCCTCGTCGATCACGAAGGTGAAGTTCAGATCGTTCGCAGCCTGAGTCACCAAATAGATCTTCTGATCCTGAAACAATTCGAAGGCCGAGCCCAACTCGTGCAGGATCCCGCGAATGTTGTGGCCCAGCAGACTCAAGGAAGCGCATGGCCCCAGAATCTCGACCCGGCACAGAAGCCCGAGCGCCGAGGCGAGGCGATCGAGGGCCGCGGAGTCGAGCGTGTTCGCCGTGGGATCCAGCGATACCGTGACGTTGGTCTCGGAGGTGGAGACCAGGTCGACCGACAGGCCCTGCTGCTTGAAGATTTGAAACGCATCCGCCAGAAAGCCGACCTGATGCCACATGCCCGGACTGTCCATGGAGACGAGGGTGATGCCCTTTTTGATGGCGATTGCCTTCACCTGGGCGGCGCTGTCGGCCACATTCGCCGATACGATCGTTCCTTCGAGCCACGGCGCCTGCGTCGCGTATACATGCAAGGGAATCCGGTATTGCCGAACCGGCAGGATGCACCTCGGATGCAGGACCTTCGCTCCGTTGCTGGCGATTTCCTGCGCCTCGTCGTAGTGCAGCGCGCGCAACAATCGCGCGGTGGGCACGGCGCGCGGATTGGCGCTGAACATGCCGGGCACATCCGTCCAGATCTCGAGGCGTGCCGCCTGCAGTTTGGCGGCAAGATAGGCGCCCGAGGTGTCCGATCCGCCGCGGCCCAGCAACACGGTCTCACCGGCGTCGTTCGCGGCAATGAAACCCTGGGTTATCACCACCCGATCGAGGGCCAGCCACCGTGCATTGAGCTTCTGATCCGGCGCGAAATCGCAGGTCGCCGACAACAAACCCGCCTTCTGGGTGGCGCCGGGCCTCGAATCGGCTCGCAGCGCCTGCCGCGCGTCCTCCCAAGCCGTGTCTATCCCCTGCGCATTCAAGAATGTCGCTCCCAACGAGGTCGCAAGCAGCTCTCCCATGGCCATCGTTTGTGCGCGCAGACCATCACCGATCTCGCGGCTGCGCTCGGCGAAGTCCGCAAGCTCACGCAGCTCGCGCATGAAGCGCTCGAATCGCGGGCAGGGTTCGATGCCAAGATCCCGGGCAAGATCACGGTGCCTTGCATCGATTTGCTCGAGAATCGGCGCATGCGTGCCGGTCACGGCGGCCGACAGCAGCGACTCGAGGCGATCAGTGACGCCCGACAGCGCCGAGTGGACGATTACCGGATTGAAAGACGCGGCGAGGCGCGCCCTGACCACCTGCGCAATGTTGTGCCAATTCGCGGCCGAGGAAACACTGGTGCCGCCGAACTTGAGGACCACCCACGGATGTTTATTTTCCGGCACGGAGGATGTCGCACATGTGATGGGTCCAAGCGGGCGGCGCTGGCCGCGACGCGTGATTTAACGGATCGGCGCGGAGCTTTCGGCTAATCGTCTTCGAAGATGTCGCGCAGCTCTTTTTCCAACTGGCGCTCGGCGAGCACGTCTTCCACGCGGCTCCAAGCGGCTTTGCCGCGCTTGGCCACCGCAACGGCTTTCGGCCGCCGCTCGGTGCGCTCCAACAGGGGATCGAAGTCGTGCGATTCTTCGGCTTCCCCGAGAAACTCATCGTCAATATCAAAATGTTCGTCTTCGCGTTCGCTCATTGTTCGAGAAAAGCCCTTGAAATCAATAGGATCGATCAGCCCGATCGGTGAAGCTGCGCACTATATCCGATTCTGCCCGCCATTCAACTAGCATGACCAAATCGCAGGCCTTGAAGCGCGGCCCCCCGCGCCAGCCCCCGCGCCGTCGCCTTCAGGTGCCGGTACGAGCCTTGTCAACCCGCGCGGGCAGCGCCTCTTGAGCGATCGCCCTGTTCACGGCCGAGAAAATCGCCAATAGCGAAGCAGTAATGATATTGGGGTGCATGCCGGCCCCAAACAAGGTCCGTCGCGACCGAGTCGTGATTTCGATGTAGGACACCGCCTTGGCGGCGCTTCCCTGGCCCCGGGAGTGTTCCTCGTAGGACAATACGTCAAATGGCAGTGCGATGGCGTTCACCATGGCATCGATGGGTCCGGATCCCTGCCCGTGCCAGGTTTCGAGCCGACCGCCGACGTCCACCTGCACCGTGATGCGCTCGCTGTCGGCTCCGTCCGTCGATGCGGCCAGCTGGTGAGAACGATACGTGTAAGGAACGCGCGGCTTTAGGTATTCGCTGTCAAAAAGATCCCACAACTCCTGTGAAGTCAATTCTTTACCCGTGATATCTGCAGCCGCTTGCACGACCTGGCTGAACTCGATCTGCAGCCGCCGCGGCATGACCAGCTGATAATCGCGCTCCAGGAGATAGGCCACTCCTCCCTTCCCGGATTGGCTGTTGACGCGGATGATCGAGTCGTAGGAGCGGCCGAGATCGGATGGGTCGATGGGTAGGTAGGGAACGTCCCAGATGTCGGTCTCGCTTCTGGCCGCAAGGCCCTTCTTGATCGCATCTTGATGGGAGCCTGAAAAAGCGGTGAAGACCAGGTCTCCGACGTAGGGATGTCGCGGATGGATCGGCAATTGGTTACAGCCTTCCGCGCAGCGAGCCGCCTCGTTGATGTTTGAGAAATCCAGTTTTGGATCAATACCTTGCGAATAAAGATTAAGAGCCAACGTTACAATATCGACGTTCCCCGTGCGCTCCCCGTTGCCAAACAGCGTGCCCTCGATGCGCTCCGCGCCCGCCATGACCGCGAGTTCCGCAGCCGCGACCGCCGTGCCGCGATCGTTGTGCGGATGAACACTTAAAATGAGCGAGTCACGGCGGCCGATGTGCCTGAGGAACCACTCGATCTGATCAGCGTAGACATTGGGCGTCGCCATCTCGACCGTGGCGGGGAGGTTCAGGATCGAGCGGTGCTGCGGCGTGGGTTCCCACACCGCATTGACGGCATCGCAAATCTCAACGGCAAAGTCGAGTTCCGTACCTGTAAAGCTCTCTGGAGAGTATTGAAATATCCATTCGGTGTTGCGGTCGCGCTGTGCGTGCTCGCGTACGGCGGCGGCGCCGCGCACCGCAATGTCGATGATGCCGGCACGGTCCAGCCTGAACACCACCCGCCGCTGGGCCGCGGATGTCGAGTTGTACACATGAACGATCGCGCGGCGCGCGCCTTTCAGCGACTCGTATGTGCGGGCTATGAGCTCGGGGCGAGCCTGCGTGAGCACCTGAATGGTCACATCCTCGGGCACCAGATCCTGCTCGATGATCTGCCGCACGAAATCGAAATCGGTTTGTGAAGCGGCGGGAAATCCGACTTCGATTTCCTTGAAGCCGATCTTGACCAGCATGTCGAACATCCGCCGTTTGCGCGCGGCATCCATGGGTTCGATCAGCGCCTGGTTTCCGTCGCGCAGATCGACGCTGCACCACGTCGGCGGAGCTTCGATGACCCGGCCGGGCCAGCTTCTGTCGCTCAAGTCGACGGGAGAGAATGGACGATATTTGGTCGATGGGTTCCGCAACATGTTATTTCTCGCGCGCTAAACACTTAAAGCGCCTCTGAATCTTGGCGCAACTTTGGGATTATTCCGGTCTTGTAAGCGCCGACCGTTGGCGCGGGGTATATGGCGCCTAGCGGCGCAGCAGCAGGGCAAGCGAACCCGGCAGCGTCAGGCCGCGGGGAATTGCAATCAGCTTGCAGGCAGAAGCGCGCATTGACCCCGAATCTAGCATCCGCCCCGGCTTCTTTGCAATAGCGGTATTCTTTCCGCCGTGCAGCCCCCAAGCCCCACCCACGCAGTCATCAATCAGACGCCCCCGCTCGCGGACTACAATCTGTTCACGACGGACCAGGCGCTTGCCGAAGCGGTGGCGCGCGAAGGTGCGGCGCCGGCCACCCGCGACCTGGTCAGCGCGGGAGCGGCGCTGGGAACCGCGGCCGTTTTCGAGGATGCACGCCTCGCCAACCGCAACGCCCCAGTCCTGCACAGCTTCAACATGCAGGGCGGGCGAATCGATTCCATCGAGTTCCATCCCGCCTGGCATACCCTCATGCAAGGCATCGCCGCGCGGGGCTATCACGCCGCGCCGTGGGAACGGGCCCTGGATCCCGCCGCCGCGGGCGCCCACACCGCGCGTGCAGCGGGCTATTACATGCAGGCCCAGGTCGAATGCGGCACGCTCTGCCCCACCACCATGACTTACGGCGCGATTGCCGCCATGCGCCGGGACCCGTGGCTGGAACGGGATTGGGTACCGCACATCGTGACCCGGGCATACGACCCACGGGCGCTCCCCATCGAGCAGAAGCGCGGCGGCCTGATCGGCATGGGCATGACCGAGAAGCAGGGGGGATCGGATGTGCGCGCCAACAGTTCTCGTGCGTCGCGTTCCTCCGACGGCTCCTACCGCATCACCGGCCACAAGTGGTTCTTCTCGGCGCCGCAGTGCGACGCACACCTCGTTCTCGCGCAGGCGGATGCGGGGCTGTCGTGTTTTTTCATGCCCCGTCTGCTGCCCGACGGCACGCGCAACGGCATTTACATTCAGCGGCTGAAGGACAAACTGGGCAACCGGTCCAATGCCTCGTCCGAAGTTGAATTCATCGACGCATGGGCGCATCCCCTGGGCGAAGTGGGCCGCGGCATTGCGACCATTCTCGAAATGGGCACCTACACCCGCCTCGATTGCGTCATCGGCACCTCGGGGATGATGCGGCAGGCCGTGGTACAGGCGATGCACCACGTCCGCCACCGCAAGGCCTTCGGCGCGCTGTTGATCGATCAGCCCCTGATGCAGAGCGTGCTTGCCGATATGGCGATCGAATCGGAGGCGGCCATGGCGACGGCGATGCGTCTGGCGCGCGCCTTCGACAGCGATGCCGAGGGCGAGATCGCGCTGCGCCGCGCGCTCACCTCCGCGGCGAAGTTCTGGATTTGCAAACGCGGCTGCGAACTGGCCGCCGAGGCCATGGAGGTGCTCGGCGGCAACGGTTACACGGAGGAGATGCCGCTCGCCCGCATCGCACGCGAAATGCCGGTCAATTCGATCTGGGAGGGATCGGGCAACATCATGTGCCTGGACGTGCTGCGCGCATTCGGCAAAGCGGGGCCCGCCCGCGAGGCCGTGCTGCACGAACTCGAGCAGGCCCGCGGACGCGATCGTCATTTCGATGCGGCGTTCGACCGCTTTGCAGCCGCGCTCGGCGCGCCCGCACTGCCCGAAGCGCACGCGCGCCGCTTCACGCAATCATTCGTCACCTTGATGCAGGCGAGCGTGCTGCTGCGCGCCGCGATCACTCCCTCATCGAGAGCCGTGGCCGAGGGATTCTGCGCGACGCGGCTCGACGCCGACAGCGGCTGGGGGGCGGTGTTCGGAGCCGCCGGCGCCCTGCTCGATGCCGCGGCGATCTTGCGCCGCGCATGGGAAGAATAGACCGCGCACCGCAGGGGACCTTGGGATCTGCGGGCGGCGGGCGCTACTTCTTCAGCGTCACCCAGATCAGATCTATCGGCTCTTTGCCGATATTGCCCGACTCGTGGCCCTCGCTGATATCGATCGTGGGCATCCAACCGACCTCGCCGTCCGGCGACGGCTGGGGGTATGCGTGCTCGCCCTCGCGCTTCGAGCGCGCCGCCCATTGTCCGCCCTTGATGTGGATGTAGAGCATGTCCGGGTGGTGCGCATGCACTCCTTCCCATTGCCCCGGATTCACGGTGAAGCGCTGGACGATCACCAAGTCATTCTCCAGCAGGTCCTCTCCCGGAATATTCGGATAGTTGAGGTGCCGGTACTTGGGCGTTGTCGGCGGCACAGCCGCGGCCGGCGCTGCGGCAACCGGCTTGAGCGTCACCCAAATCATCTCGATGGGCGCGGTACCCGTGTTGGTGCTGCCCGCCTCATCGTCGGCGTGATTCCATGCAACACGGCCATCCCGCCACAGCGTCGAGCGCCCGGCCGGCGAAGTCATCACACCCCCCTTGACGAAGACCAGCAACTGATCGCCCGGACCCGAGCGAGGGCCGGTCGACTGACCGGGCTGAAGGATGAACTTTTGGACCAAGACCCGCTCGTTGTCGAGCAGCACCTCGCCCTGAAGGTTGCGGTAGTGGGGGCCGTAGTGCGCGGACGTCGCCGCCGTTGCGCGAAGCGGCACTCCAACCGCCGCCAGCAGCGGAAATACGAATGCCCACCAGGGTGCCGGCGCTCGCTGACGCATCATCCAACACCCCGATCCGTCCAACCTCGAAGGTGATTCTTCACGATCGCCGCCAGCACACCGGCATGCCCGTCGTCATCGTTCAGGGCGGGCACGAGCGTCAACCGTTCGCCTCCCAGCTGCAAAAATTTGTCACGATATTCGATGGCGACTTCCTCCAATGTTTCCAAGCAGTCCACGGCGAATGACGGCGAAGCCACCGTCAGCGTGCGTATTCCGCGCGCGGCCAGGGCTTTGAACGTGTCATCGGTGTAGGGCTGCAGCCACACCACGGACCCGAAACGCGACTGGTAGCAGTGCGAATATTCATCCGCGGCCAATCCGAGCCGGGACACGACCAGGCGCGTGGTCGTTTCAGCCTGCGCCTGATAGGGGTCGCCTTCGGCGACGTAAGCGGCGGGAATTCCATGATACGAGAGCAGGAGATGCGAGCGCTCACCTGCCTGCGTCCAATGCCGCTGAATTCGCTTCGTCAGCGCATCGATGTATCCCTCATCGTCGAAGTAATCGTTGACAAACCGGGTTTCCGGCAGCCAACGCCAGCGCTGCAACACCCGCGCAGTCCGATCGAACACCGAACCCGTCGTCGACGAGCAGTATTGCGGATAGAGCGGCAGCACAAGCAGCTTCTGCACGCCCTGTTCGGCCAATGCCCGGACGGCGTTCGCGATGCTTGGATTGCCGTACGTCATGGCGAGACCCACCCGCACGCCGTCGCCCAAATCGTCGCGAAGCAAGGCGCCGACCTTGTCGGCGAGCCGCTGGGAATAAACCGCCAGGGGCGATCCCTCCGGCATCCAAATCTTGCGGTATTTGCGCACCGTCCTCATGGGCCGAAGCGGCAGCACGACTCCATACAGGAGCGGCAGCCAAATCAGACGCGAGGTGTCGATCACCCGGCGATCGCCGAGGAATTCCCGCAGATAGCGCTGCACGGCGAAGTAGGTGGGCGAATCGGGCGTGCCGAGATTGACCATCAACACGCCGATCCGCCCGGGCGCCGTCCCGGCCTGCGCCACGGCGCGATAATAGGTCATTAAGCAAATCCTTAAGCTGATGCGCGGGCACAGTATACTGCGTCCCGCATGAAGCCCCGCACCGCGCCTTCAGAATGATGTGGCTGAGCCCCAGCGAAACCGAGGCGCTGCATCTTAGCTTGAGCGTGGCGATGCGCAGCGTCGTGTCCAGCCTGCCGCTGGCAATATTCGTTGCCTGGGTGCTGACCCGGCGCCGCTTCGTCGGCCGCGCACTCCTCGATGCCTTCGTGCATCTGCCGCTGGTGCTGCCGCCGGTGGTGATCGGCTACATCCTGCTCCTGTTGTTCGGGATGCGCGGTCCCATCGGATCATGGCTTGCGCGCACCGCCGGCATCGAACTCATCTTCACGCGCAACGGCGCCGCGCTCGCCACGGCCGTGATGTCGTTCCCGCTGATGGTTCGGGCCATGAGAATCTCGCTCGAGAACGTCGATCGAGGCCTCGAGGATGCGGCGCGCACCCTGGGCGCCGGGCCCATCGACCGGTTCGCCACGATCACCCTGCCGCTGATGCTGCCGGGCATACTCGCCGGCGCCGTCACCGCCTTTTCCGCGGCTCTCGGCGAGTTCGGCGCCGTCATCACATTCGTGTCGAACATTCCGGGCGAAACCCGCACCTTGCCGCTGGCTTTGTATTCGGCGCTGCAGACACCCGATGGCGATGCCGCCGCGGCCCGGCTCGCGGGCATTTCGGTGATGCTGGGCGTGTGCGGCCTGCTGCTCTCCGAGTGGTTGGCGCGCCGCGTGCGGCGCTTGATGGGCCGCTGATGCTGTCCGTCACGGCAAGAAAGACCCGCGGCTCCTTCACGCTCGACGCACAATTCGAGCTGCCGACGCCGGGCGTCGTCACCCTGTTCGGGCGGTCGGGCTGCGGCAAGAGCACCCTGGTCGACCTCATAGCCGGTCTTCTGGAGGCTGATGCGGGACGCGTCGTCCTCGACGACCACGTGCTGCTGGACACCGCCCGGCGCATCGATGTGCGGCCCGAGAACCGCCGCGTTGGCTATGTGTTTCAGAACGCGCGATTGTTTCCGCACCTGAGTGTCGCCGCCAATCTGCGCTACGCGGCGAAGCGCGCGCGCGCGCGCGCGTACGTCAGCTTCGATGCGGTGGCGGCCCTTCTCGATCTGGAATTGCTGATGGACCGTCGCGTCCACGAACTTTCCGGGGGCGAAAAACAACGCGTGGCGATCGGCCGTGCGCTGCTGTCCCAGCCGCGCCTGCTTCTGCTCGACGAACCGCTGGCCTCGCTCGATGCGGCGCGTCGCGAGGAGGTGCTGCCATACCTTGAGTCGTTGCGCGATCAGCTGGCCATCCCCATGGTGTACGTCAGCCACAATTTCGACGAAGTCCTGCGGCTCGCAACCCATATCGTCCTGATGGAATCGGGCCGCACCGTGGCCCAGGGCGGCGTCGGTGAAATGAGCCTGAACCCCAGACTGCGGGCCATCATCGGCGAGGATGCGGTCGGCGCCATTCTCGATGGGATCGTGCTCGGCGCCGATCCGTCCGGCCGATTGACGCGAATCCGGGTGGGTGCCGGCGAACTCAACGTTCAGGCGGCGAATCCGGCGATGGGAGTCACGCTTCGCGTGCAATTGCTGGCGCGGGATCTCATCGTCGCCACCCAGCCGCCGCGGCATCTCAGCGTTCGCAACAGTCTGGCGGGCGTGGTCTCGACCGTGACGGCGGATGATGAATATTCCGATTTGATCGGCATCGACATCGGCGGCGCCGAAATATTGGCACGGATCACCAAAGCCGCCACGCTCGAGTTGTCCATTGCGCCCGGGTTGCCGGTGTGGGCCTTGGTGAAGGCGGTATCGCTGCACGCCCGGCCTATTTCAAACGCGTCCCCAGGTGCAGGATCGCCACAATGTGATCTTCGGGCAGCAATCCCAACACCGCCTTGACGCCGGGGTCGTAGGCCGCGGCCCCCGTCTTCCACATGACACCGTAACCGAGAGCGTGCGCCGCGAGAAACACGTTCTCCACCGCGGCGCCGACCGCGATGACTTGTTCGATCTCAGGCACTTTCGTGCTGGCACGATCCACCACGCAGGCCGCCACTACGATCGTCGGCGAACGCGTGATCTTCTCCCGCTCCGAGGCGAACTGCTCCTCGGTCATCGTCGGCAATCGCGCCCGTTTGGCGGCGGCAGCCGCCTGGGCAAAGGATTCGCGGTCCGCACCGTTGAGGACGATGAAGCGCCAGGGCTTCATGCGTCCGTGATCCGGCGCGCGCGCCGCCGCGCGAAGCATCCGATCGATATCCTCGGAACTCGGGCCTGGTTCGCTCAGACGTCCCGCGGATGACCGTGTGTCAATGGCATCGAATAGTTCCATCTGGGCCCCGAAAAAGATGAAAACGACGGAGCAGTATATCGGCTATGATTTATACGCGAGATCGCCGAGCAACGGTGCCTCGAAAGTATACCCACAGAGTTTTCGAAGGAGTCTTCAATGAACCGTATTGTTTTGGCGTCGGTGGCCGCGCTGCTCTGCGCGGGCGCGTTCGCAGCGCCCGTCACTTACATTCTCGACCCCTCCCACACCTACCCCAGTTTCGAGGCGGATCACATGGGCGGATTGTCGGTGTGGCGCGGCAAGTTCACCACCACCTCCGGAAAGGTCGTGTACGACAAGACCGCCAAGTCCGGCTCGATCGACGTGACGGTGGAGATGAGTTCGGTCGACTTCGGCATGCCGAAGCTGAACGAACATGCCAAGTCGGCGGAAATCTTCGACGTCGCGAAGTTCCCCACGGCCACATTCAGCGGCAAATTTACCAAATTCAACGGCGACTCGCCGGCGGAAGCCCAGGGCACCTTGAGCATGCATGGCGTGACCAAGCCCTTGACCCTGATGATCAATTCCTTTCTCTGCAAACCCAACCCGATGAGCAAGAAGGAAGTGTGCGGTGCGGATGCATCGGCCACATTCAATCGCGGCGATTTCGGCGTCAATTTCGGCGAGAAGTACGGCTTCAAGATGGAAACGAAGCTGCTGATCCAGGTCGAAGGCAGCCCGGCCTCAGCCACCCCGATCGGCTGATTTGCACCCGGTCAACCCGGCGCGCCGAAAGGTGCGCCGGGTGCTGCGTCACAGCGGGTTATAGCGCTTTTCGCGCGAGAAATTCATGTAGCTCAAGGCAATCCCCTGGCGCCAGCCCACGCCGAAGCGCACCGGCGCCAATGCGATGCCGTCGCGCTGCACGTAATTCACGCCGAAGCCGCCGACAAAGTAGAGGCTTCCTTCCACGCCGGGGAACCGCTTGAAAAGCGACTCCGCGTTCGGCAGATCGTAAACCAGGATGAACGTCTTGACCGCATTGGCGCCGACGTCGAAGCCGATCGACGGCCCCTGCCAGTACACCTTGCGGGAAGGCACGCCTTTGTAGACGAGTTCACCGTGACCATAACGCAGGCCCACTCCGATCGCGCCGCCCGCCTCTTCTCCCCTGATGATCGCAACAGGGCGGCCCTTTTCTTTGAGCACCTTCGCCAGGACGTCGGACAATTCCCTGGCGCCGCTGCTGAAGAAATCCGAGGCGGCTTTGGCGACTTCTTCGTCGCTGTAGGTGTCGTGAGAAGCCGGCCGATCCGCCTTCGCCGGAACCTCGCCGGCCCGCACGGCCATGGCCATCGATGCCACGGCCGCCAGCGCAGCAAGCACGATGTTGGATTTCATCTGCACCCCCGGGCTTGAATCCGCTTTATTACCACGAATCGAAGGGTATGTCGCCGTCGCCGACCCGGGTGGGTTGCGAGGTCCGCCTTACGCCTGCCACGGCAACATGCGCCGGAGCACACCGTCGTGGCGGATGAAATGGTGCCACAGGGCCGCAAGCGCGTGAATGCCGGCGAGCGCGAACAGGGCGTAGGCCAGATAGCCGTGGATGTCCTCCGTCGGATGAAACACCGCTCGGTTGGATTTGACCCCAAAATTGATCTGGAACAAGCCGAAATCAAGTGCGCGGCCGTGCCAGATGAAGGTGACGATGCCCAAGACCGGTATGACGAACATCAAGATGTACAGCATGGCGTGCACAGGGCCCGACAGGCGGCGCGAAAAGGCTCCCACCTCCTCCGGCAGGAGCGGCGGTACATGCGCAACCCGCCACCACAATCTCGCGAAGAGCAGGAACCACAACGCCAGACCGACCAGCGCATGCACGTTGATCCAGAACGCCTGGGTGTGTTTGGGCCACGAATCGTGCAAGAGCCCGAGGGTGCCGACCACGACGACCAGCAGGAACATGCTCCAGTGCAATCCAATCGCAACCGGTCCGTAGCGCCCGACTCCCGACGGCGGAGGCGCAAATTGCGGAGAATCGTGCGTCATGCCCGGAAGTATGACCAAGCGGCGCCCGGAAGCAAGCGGTCAGCGGGTACTTTGCAAAACAAAGTGCGAGGTATAATGCCGCCGTGACCGACTTTGGGAAGATTTCGAGCGTGGCCGACACGGCTTTCTGGGTGGCGACCTTCCGGGGGAACGAAGGATTGCGCGCCGACGCCGCGTTTCACGACCCACTGGCCGCGATGCTGGCGGGGGCGCGCGGCCGCCAGATTGCGGCATCCATGCCGCGTTCCGCCGTGGTCGCCTGGGCCACGGTGGTGCGCACGTCGGCGATCGATACGCTCATCGGCGAAGCGCTCGGAATGGGGATAGATTCAGTCGTCAATTTGGGCGCCGGCCTCGATACGAGGCCGTATCGGCTGCCCCTTCCGGCAGGCCTTCGCTGGGTGGAGATTGATTTCCCGCACGTCATTGAAACGAAGGATGCCGCGCTGGGCGGACATGCGCCGGCCTGCCGCGTGGAGCGGGTGGGCCTCGATCTATTGGACCGCGTGCGCCGGCGCGAATTGTTCGCCACGCTGGGCTCGCAAACCAAGCGTACATTGGTGATCGCCGAGGGTGTCATCCCGTATCTGACCAACGCAGACACGGAGGCGCTGGCTGCAGATGTTTATGCCGTCCCGTCTTTTCGCCACTGGATCATGGATTTTGACAATGCTGGAAAGCGCCGGATGCCGCGCGCCTGGGCGAAGCGCCTCGCCGCCGCCCCATTCTTGTTTCATGTGGACAGCTGGTTCGAGTTCTTCGAACGATTGGACTGGTATCCTCAGCGGGTGATCACGAGCGCCGAGCAGTCCGAATTGATCAACAGGCCCTATCCCTTCGCCTTTCCACTGGGATTCATCATGCACGCACTCCCCGCCTCCGTCAGACGAAAGATCCTCGATTTGAGCGGCGCGGCGTTGATGCAGAAGCGGCCTGCCGGTGCGA
Source organism: uncultured Gammaproteobacteria bacterium (assembly GCA_963727045.1). Classification (GTDB taxonomy): domain Bacteria; phylum Pseudomonadota; class Gammaproteobacteria; order Steroidobacterales; family Steroidobacteraceae; genus Bog-1198. Next base: position 1,405,472 of record CAVSES010000001.1, read on the forward strand.
GCGCTCATGACGGCTGAGGTCGATTCCCCCTCCAGCGGCCCGCGCACCGTTGCAAGCGATGAATGGTCCGATTGGCTGCTGCACGTTCGTCATGCCGGCGACTCCGAATACGAGCGGATCGTGCGCAGCGTGGTGGAGCGCTACGCCGACCGGGTGCTCGACAGCGCCTGCCTGGCGCCCGGCATGACGCTGGTCGACGTCGGCACCGGCGACGGTCTTCTCGCCTTCCGCGCCATCGAACGGATCGGCGCCGCGCTGCGGGTCGTGCTGACGGACGTTTCCGAGCCCATGCTGCGGCATACGCAGGCATCGGCGGCGCAGCGAGGAGTGGGCGGCCAATGCAGTTTCATTCATTGCTCGGCCGAAACGCTTGCAGGCATCGATGATGCAAGCGTGGATGTGGTCGCGGCGCGCGCGGCGATTGCCTATGTTCCCGACAAGGCAGCGGCTTTCCGCGAATTCGCCCGGGTGCTGAAGCCGGGCGGCCGCCTGGCGATTGGCGAACCCATCCTGCAGGACGAAGCGTTTTTTGCACGGGCGCTGAAACGGCGGGTCGACGATCCGACTCAGCGGAAGGATCCTTTCCTGACCCTGCTGCATCGTTGGAAGGCCGCGCAATTTCCCGACACCGAAGAGGCCTGCGCCGCGAGCCCGATCACCAACTTCTCCGAGCGTGATTTGGTGAGCTTCGTCCGCAACGGCGGGCTCGTCGACATCCACATGGAACTCCATATCGATGTCTTTCCATCGCTCATCACATCGTGGGAAGTGTTCATCAACCACTCGCCCCATCCCTGGGCACCGCCGTTGCGCCGGATTCTCGCGGAGCGGTTCAACACGGAGGAACGCGCATTCTTCGAACAGATGGTCCGGCCCACCGTCGAATCCGGAAAGAACATCGCCACCGACCGCATCGCCTATCTCAACGCGCGAAAGCCGCCCGCGTAGGAGCGATCGCCCACCCGAACCCTTGGGGCCGCGGGTTGGGAAGGTTCAAGTGGGCGGATCCGGCGTCGGAGCCAGGACTTCCTCCACCATTTCGCGAAATTCCGGTTCCTGCCAGGCGCTGAAATCAGGGCACACGGCGGCTATCATCTCAGCCTGATCGATCGTGACATTGATGACCGTGAAGCACTTGACGGTCACTCCGTCGCTCGAGACAAACCGCGCGGTCCACGCCTCATCATCGTAGGCCCGGGATGAAACGGGTTTGCCGACGCCGAGGATCTTTGCAAGCTGCCCGCCGTCCGGTATCGCAGACAGGAACTTCGCCATCGCGGCCGGATCGGCGAGCCGCGCCGTGGTCAATGAAACGTTCGGCACGAATGCACCCTCAAGATTCGACCGATTCGGATTATACCGGACACCGCGGCCGGCCGAATTCGATCCACCGCCCGGCGGGCCTGCCTCTATTGCGCCGCTGAGCCCGCCTGCTTTTCCAGTGAAGCACAGTCCGCGTCCTTTGCAAGACCCGGATCGACAAACGCGAGTACTGCGGCAAGCGGGGTCAACACGACTCCGAGAGCCACCGCCTCTGCGGTCTGCCCCGCGGTCCTGCTTGCATCCACGCTGACGGCGGGGTGAACGAGCGTCCCCCGCAGCAGCACCGGTGTGCGCAGCCTGAAGACTCGCATGCTCTTCGGATGCCCGCGCAACGTGAAATCGAGAGCTTCGCTGTCCAGTTTGAGCGTGCCCTCGCCGCTGATCAGAACCGGATCGGTATCCATGACCAGCGTTCGCGCAAGCAGCGTTCCGCCCTGGGCTTGGAAGCTGGCGACGGCGCAGCGAATGCCGGCTTCTTGTTTATTCTTGGTCAGAAGGAACCCGAGCCCGCGAAGATCGATCCCCGTCAATTCCGCAAGCGAGGAGTGAATGGTTCCGTGCGTCAGCACCGCCGTCACCGTGCCATCCGCGCCGGAAGCGACTTCATGGATGGATCGTCCCGGCCCCTTGAGGTTGACTCGAGCCTGCAGGGACCCATCGAGCGGCGGGGAGGCGGGATCTTTGACGAAATATTGTCCAAGCTGAACGCCGCTCAGCTGCAGGTCCATCTCGCCGACCGCCGTATCGGTTCGCGCGTCAACCTTGACGTGGCCGGCGAGTTTGCCGCCGAGCACTTCCGACGTCACCGGCGACACAACCAACACGCCGTGATCGATCGTCATCCGGGCCGCGACTCCGTGCAGCGAGATGCGGCCTATGTCGACCCGTTGGGCTCGAAATTGTGCCACCCAATCGCCGTGGCGCACCCCGGCTGGATTCAGCATGGCGTCCGAGAGCAGCAATTGGCCCGCTTTGGGATCATGGTCGCGGGCCGCCGCCCGCGCCCCGAGATCCGATGATCGGATGAATTTCGAATCGAATTGCGCCTCGAATTTCGGCCGTGAGCCCGACGAATCGATCGATACGCCGGCCCGTAAGTCGCTCTGTCCGGAAGTCACCTCGAGGTCGCTGAACTGCGAATGTGTGCCGCGACGAACCACCTTGCCGGACAAATGATAGCCTCCGGTATTCACCAGCATGACGCCGGTGAGAAAATACAGGTCCCTTAGGTCCTCGCCCGCCGCCTCGAACGCGGCGTCGATTTTGTCGAAATCAAATGGCTGCGGCAGCGAACCGCTGCCCGTCAGGCGGGAACCGCTCGAAGCTTCGGAGAATTTGAATCCGTAGGGATGCTCGCTGCTGTAGGTGGCCAGGGGATCACCGGTGAGCTCAAACGCGGCCGTCCTGCCATTGAGCTCGCCGTCGCCCCCGATGCGCAGGACCTTCGAGCCTTCGGTCCCCTGCACCTCTTCCGCGGATACGGTTCCTCTGAACCGAAGGTGCCGGAGATCGTCGTCAAGTTCGACGTGCGCCTGGGGCATCGACAGGCTTCGGATGATCGGCAGGCCGCTCTGCGGCCCCTTGTCCGGGTCCGTTCTCTGCCAGTTCGCATGGCCGGTGGAATCGCGCGCCAGATGCAGGTTTGCGCCGTCCATCTCGAGTTTCTGTATGGAAAACGGGTGTCCAAACCCCGGCAGCTGCAGTACGAGGACGATCCTGTCAATCTGCGCCGTATTCCCGGCAGGCATCCACGGCGGATTGCCGATGGTGACGCGTTCGAATGTCACACGTGGAGTGAGTGAAAGGAACCGCGTCTTGAGGGGTCCGTCGATTTGCAAGGGCCGCCCGGCGTGCGCGGCAAGAAAGCGGACGAACGGACCGCGTAAATGGCCTGCGTCCAACGCCGCCGGCAGCGCCGCGATCATCACGATCACCACCGCCAAAGCGGATGCCGTGACGATCAACCCTCGCCGCATGAATGACGACGTCTTCACCGCGTCATCATGCTGGCGGGAGATGAGAGGCGTCCACTTGCGAGAGCCCGATGCACCTGTAGGCGCCCGCCTATGCCGGATTGGCCCGCAACGGACCATCCTCCGTCTCGCTGTCCTACTTCGTCCATTGCGGATCCTCCGTATAACTTTGCAGGGATTGTTTGAAATCAATTCGAACGACGCGCCATGAGCGCGTCCGGCCACAAGGAGAATGATTATGCGCGTACTTCTGACATCGGCGATTGCTTTGACGATACTGATGGCCGCCGGCTGCGACAGACCCAAATCACCGGATGCCGTCGCCAAGGATGTTGCCGCCGCCCAGCAGAAGGCATCAACCGAGGTCGCAAACAGCGAGAAGGATGCGTCCAAGGACGTCGGCAAGGCGGCCGATAAAGTCGACGACAAGCTGACCGATCTCAACAATGCAGCCGCGAAGGACGCGGAGAACATCGCCATTGCCAAGGCCGACGGTGACCGCAAGGTCGCGCTCGCAAAATGCGATGCCCTGCCGGGCGATGCGCAAAAGCGCTGCAAGGACACGGCGGACGCGGACTACGCTGCGGCCAAGGCGAATGCAAAGGCCGATGCGGTCGCCGCCAAGCAATGACGCCTCAGACCGCATGGCGCGGCGAGGCCACACTAGCCCCATGATCGGCACATCTTCCCCATTTCAGCTGATGCGCGCGAGACGCAAGCGATTCATTTCGGTCCTGGTGCTGCTCGCGGCCTGCGTGCTCGCCGGCACGGGCGAATTGCCTGCGCCGACGCAGGCGGCCGGCGGGGCACCGCTGGTGCATGCGCCCGCTCCCGCGCCGGCAACAGGGCGGCTCGATCGGACCGGCAGCAAGCGTACCGGCATCGCGTCATTTTATGCCGCGAGATTCGCGGGCAGAAAGATGGCCGACGGTACGCCGATGCGCCCGCAGGGCGACAATGCAGCGAGCAAGACGCTTCCGCTCGGCACCACCGCCCTGGTGACGAACCTTGAAACCGGTCGAGCCGCCGTCGTCACCATCCGCGACCGCGGTCCCTATGTGAAGGGTCGAATCCTCGACCTTTCGCCCGCGACGGCGCGCAAGATCGGGCTTGAGCGCAAGGATGGCCTCGCGAAAGTGGAGGTGGCGCCCATCGAGGTGCCGCTGGAGGACGGCACCATAAAGCTCGTGGCGGACAACGCAGGGCCGAAGGGAACCAACCGAGCCTCCCGCGTGTGGGACAATTAGCCCGCTGGTAATATGGCCGGGATCGACGATTGAGCGGAGCGGTCCCGTTGCCAATTTCCCCGTTCGAGAAAGGAAAGCTGAAGATCGCGGCTCATATTCGCGAAGAGCTGGAGCGTGCGAAGATCCGCTTCGAATCGATACACTGCAAATTCGGTGGAATACATACTCCGCGCGACACCGCGCGATTCGTGGTCACGGTCGAACAAATACCGGCGCATTTAGATCTCAATGTGCGCGAGGTCGAAGACTGCGAGTCAATCGTGGCGGGGGACACCTGGCGGAAAATAGCCGGGTTCATCGAGCGGATCGGCTAGCCTTCACCGCGCGGCGGCCGGCAGGATGCGGCTGCCTGCGCACATGAGGGCAATGTCGCGCGCGGCCACCGGCGGACTGAAATGATAGCCCTGCCCTTCGGGGCAATGCTGCTCGCAAAGCATCATCGCCTGTTGCGCCGTTTCGATTCCCTCGGCGACGACCAGCATGTGCAGGCTGCTGCCCATGTTGATCACGGCGCTCACGATGCCCGCATCGTCCGGGTCGGTGGCCAGATTACGTATGAACGACCTGTCGATCTTCAAGGTATCGATCGGAAAGCGCCGCATGTAGCTCAAGCTCGAATATCCCGTGCCGAAATCGTCGAGTGCGAGCTGCACCCCCATGTCCTTGAGACTGTCGAGTACCGTCCCCGTCGCCGTGGAATCCTGCATCAGGAAGGTTTCGGTCAGTTCGAGCTCCAGGCAGCGCGAATCCAAAGCGCTCTGGCGCAGGGCTTCGCGCACACCCTGCACAAAATTTCTCGTGCGAAGCTCCGCCGCCGAGACATTGACCGCGAGCCGCATCGGAGCGAAGCCCGAATCGGTCCAAGCCTTGGCTTGGCGGCATGCTTCGTTCAGCACCCAACGGCCGATCGGCACGATGAGACCCGACTCTTCCGCCACGGATATGAATTCCACGGGGTGCAACAGTCCGCGAACCGGATGACGCCAGCGCAGGAGAGCCTCGACCCCCGTAATCGCGCCCGTTGCAAGATTGATCTGCGGTTGATAGTGAAGCTCGAGTTCCCCGCGATCGAGGGCATGGCGCAGTCCGAGTTCAATCGCTTGACGCCCGCGCGCGGTGACGTTGAGGTGGGACTTGTAGAATTGATAGTTGTTGCGCCCGGCGTCTTTGGCCTGATACATCGCCAAGTCCGCGTGCTTCAGCAAGGTATCAGCATCCCCCGCGTCGTCCGGGAACGTGACGATCCCGATGCTCGCCGTGATGTGAATCTCGTGCTCGCCGATCTGGTGCGGCTCATTGAGCGCCAGCAAGACCTTATCCGCGGCAACGCCCGCATCCTCTGCGTGCATCACCTTGGACAACAGCACGACAAACTCATCGCCTCCCTGGCGGCTGACGGTGTCCGAGCTGCGAATGCTGGAGAGCAGCTTCTTTGCGACACTTTGCAGCAGCCCGTCGCCTATGCCATGCCCGAGGGAATCGTTGATGTGCTTGAAATGATCGAGGTCCAGGAAGAGCACCGCGAGCTTTTGGCCGCCGCGCCTCGAGGCAGCCATCGCCTGTTCCAGCCGGTCGTTCAGCAATATCCTGTTCGGCAGATCCGTAAGTCCGTCGTGCTGGGCGAGATACGACATTCGAAGCGAAAGCGCCCGGGCGATACTGACATCGTGAAACACCATGACGGCTCCCGTGACCGCGCCCCGACGATCATGAATGGGCGCGACGGAGTCCTCGATGGAGGCATCGACCCCGTCGCGGCGAATCAGGACGCAGTTCGGGGTGAGGCCGACGGTCCTGTTTTCCCGAATGGCCGACTCCATGGGACTTGCGACAGGCTCGCGCGTGACCGCGTCGACGATGCGCAACACTTCCGCCACGGGACGGCCGGCGGCCTCCGCCCTCGTCCATCCGGTCATTTTTTCGGCGACGATGTTGAGATAGGTCACATTGCACCACTCGTCGGTGCTGATCACGGCATCACCGATGGAATTCAGCGTCACGTCGGCACGCTCTTTTTCGTCGAACAGCGCATCGACGTTTCCAACGCGTTCAACCATGCTGCGCAACGCTTTGGGCAGCCAGTAGTTATCCAGGCGGCCTTTGAGAATGAAGTCCTGGGCTCCGCGTTCGACCGCCAGCTCGGCTATCGCCTCGTTATCGGACGAAGTGAGGACCAAGATGGGAATCCTGGGCGCCGCCCGGAACAGCCTGTCGAAAGTCTCGATGCCCTGGCTGTCCGGGAGGAAAAGGTCCACCAGCACCGCGGCGATGCTGTGGGGTGAGTGAAAGCGGTGCCTGTCGGCGTTCGCGAGACGTTCCAGACCCTGGGAGCACTGCGTGACCCATTCGACACAAAAGGGTCCGTCCTTCGAGGTGGTGAGCGCCTCTCGCACGGCATAAGCATCCGCGTGATCCTCCTGGATCAAAAGAATGTTCTGCGGCAATGCGCTTTTCCTTGGCATCACGATGCCTCCCGTCCCTTGGGGCTCGCGGAATTGCAGCAATGTTGAAATATCACGTCTGTGCGATAGAACACATTGGGCAGAGCGCGGCAGCCGTGACGAGCGGTGATCCGTCGTGGCCTAAGCCGTCAGCCCACATGCGTTTCTTGAGGAAACACACCTTGAGCGATTCTAGGTAGTGATATCTAAGCGTATGATTTGTAGGAATAAATGGTGGGACGGCTGGGACTCGAACCCAGGACCAAAGCCTTAAAAGGGCCTTGCTCTACCAACTGAGCTACCGTCCCAATCAGGCGCGCATGATAGCCGAACTTGGGGGCCGAGATCACCGGCAATTCACGAAGCGTATCGCGTGGGATCGGCTATCCCGGCCTGCGCGAATCCGGCGGCGCGCAGCCGGCAGGAATCGCATTTTGCGCACGCGGCGCCGTCCGGCGAGGCCTGATAACAAGAGACGGTCATGCTGAAATCGACCCCGAGTTGCGTCCCCTTGCGGATGATGTCGGCCTTCGACATGCTGATCAGAGGCGTCTGAATCCTGAATCGAACGCCTTCGGTGCCGGCCTTGGTCGCGAGCCGGGCGAGATGCTCGAAGGCCTCGATGAATTGCGGCCGGCAATCCGGATAGCCTGAGTAGTCAACCGCGTTGACGCCCACGAAGATGTCGGTCGCCCCGGCGACCTCCGCCCAACCGAGAGCCAAGGACAGCAGAAGAGTGTTGCGCGCGGGCACGTAAGTTACCGGGATGCCGGCCGTCGGCGCCTCCGGTATGGCGATGCCAGGATCGGTCAATGCCGACCCGCCGATGCCGCCAAAGTCAACGCCCATCACCCGATGCTCCCGGGCGCCCAGGACCGATGCGATCCGCCGTGCAGCATCGAGCTCCGCGCCGTGCCGCTGACCGTAGTGCACGCTCAATGCGTAGCATTCGAAGCCGCCGGCGCGGGCCATCGCCAACACCGTGGACGAATCCAAACCGCCGGAGAGCAAAACGATTGCGCGGCTGGGTTGCGCGCCCCCGCTTCCGGCCGTCATTTGCCGGGCGTATCGCCCCACAGAACCTTGTGAAGCTGCAGTTGAAAGCGCACCGGCAACCGGTCCGCCAATATCCACTCGGCGAGCGCGGCGGGCGAGACTTCCTGGTAGCTGGGGGAGAACAATATGCGGCAGTGCCCGGGCAATCCATGCTCCTGCAAAAACTCCCTGCTCCAATCGTAGTCCTGCCGCGAACAGATGACGAATTTCAGCTGGTCGCGCGGCGTCAGCGATTCGAGGTTTTCGATTCTATTGCGCGCCTGCTCGCGCGAACCCGGGGTTTTCACGTCGACCACCCGGGAAACCCGCGCGTCGACCGCTGCGATGTCGAGCGCGCCGCTGGTCTCGAGCGACACCTGCAAACCGAGATCGCACAGGCGCTCGAGCAGCTTCAGGCAATTCGGCTGCGCCAGAGGCTCCCCGCCCGTGACGCAGACATGCTGCGTACCGTAGCCGCGCACCGTGTCCAGGATGGCCGCGAGATCCATCCAATCGCCGGCGTGGAAGGCGTATTCGGTATCACAATACCGGCAGCGCAGCGGGCAGCCGGTCAGCCGAACGAAGACCGTCGGATAGCCGACCGCATCGGCTTCGCCTTGCAGCGAATGAAATATTTCATTGACGCGCAGCCGCTCGGATTTGCCGGCAATCTCGCTCAATGCTGCTCGGCCGCCATCTTGTCGAGGCGCTGCTGTGCCAAATGTCCGGCGGGCGTATCGGGAAATTGCGCCGCCAACTGCGACAGGGTTTTCCTGGACAGATCCCATTCTTTCAGTTCGTACTGGCAATAGCCGATTTTCAGCATTGCGTCGGGACGCTTGCGCGATTGCGGGTATTTGCCGAGAACGCGTTCAAATGCGGCCTGCGCCTCGGGAAACGATTTGTTGACGTAATAGGCCTCGCCCAGCCAATACACGCCGTTGTCCGCCAGCGGACTGTCCGGAAACGAGACGAGGAACTTTTGAAAAGCGGTGATCGCCCGATCGTATTGGCCGTCCTTCAGCAAGGTAAAAGCGGCTTGATACGCCTCTTTGTCATCGGCACCGCCGGCCAACGACCCGCCCGCGGCACCCGGTGCCGCAGAGCCGGAGTCTCCCGACCCGGACGCCGCGGCACCCGCGCCCGCGGCACCGTGAGACTCGACGTTCTTCAGGCGTCGATCCAGGTCGGCGTACAAATCGCGCTGTTGCTTGCGGCTCGCTTCGAGGCTGTTGGTCAACACGTCGATGTCGTTGTGCATGGCACGCAAATCGGTGCGCATCGATTCGCCTTGATTCGCCAGATCGAGCAGACTTTGATTGGCCACGATCCTCTCGATGCGCACCAAACGCGCGTCGAGATCGTGCAGTTTGATCTGCACCGGATCCTCTTCCGGCGGAGTGCTCGCGCAGCCCGACAGCGCCAGTGCAATCAGACAGGCGCCGCTCGATGCGAACGAAGCGCGCGGACTCACGGACCGTAGACCAATTCCACTCGGCGGTTCTGCGACCATGCCGCCTCGTCATCGCCTTCCACAGCAGGCCTTTCGGCGCCGAAACTGACCGTGGTGAGCTGCGATTCGGCGACCCCCTGGAGCATCAGAGCCCGGCGTACCGCCTGCGCGCGGCGTTCGCCCAGCCCGATGTTGTATTCGCGCGTGCCGCGTTCATCGGTGTTGCCCTCGAGTTTCACGTGCAGATTCGCATGACTGCTCAGATTGCGCGCATGCGCAGTCACGATCTCGGCGAACTCGGGTTTGATCTCCGATTTGTCGAAATCGAAATAGATGACCCGCTTCGCGAGCGCCCCGGTGGCGCCGGCCATGCCCCCTTGGCCTGCGGCATCGCCGCCCAAGGCGCGCCCGGAGGTCGATGCGCCCTCTTCCGGCGTCGTGCTCGCCGACCCGGGGATCTGACTCCCGGCGGCCGGCGGCTCAATCACATTGTGCTTTTTGGGGCATCCCGCAAGCAGGGCCGCCCCGGCCATCAACAACGCGATCGATGCAATTCTTTTCATTTATGTTTCTCCATCCGAGTGACGTAACCCCCAAGCCTACCGACGAACGGCTTGTTTGTGTACTTTGTTTGACGATGCCGCATCAGAACGGAGCCCATGCCGGTTCCTGCAATTCACCCTCGCTCGACACCAGCCGCTCCTGCACACGTCCATCGGCGCTGACCAGCGCCAACACGCCGCGCCCGCGATCGCGGCTCGCGTAGATGATCTCAGCACCGTTCGGCGCGAAGCTTGGGCTGACGTCGAAATGGCCCTTGGTGAGCACTTGGACATCGCCGCGCCCGCGAAGATCCATGGTCGCGATGCGATATCCGCCGTCCTCCTGGGTCACGAAGGCCAGCTGAGATTCATCCGGCGAAAGCCGCGGGCGCGCATTGTAGCTGCCTTGAAACGTCAAGCGGCGGGGCTTGTCCCCATTCTCGATGCCGACGCGATAGATCTGCGGGCCTCCTGCACGGTCGGAGGTGAAATACAGGCTTTGCCCGTCCTTGGACCACTGTGGTTCGGTGTCGATTCCGGGATCGTCGGTGATGCGGGTCAGGGCCCCCGTGGCCAGATCCATCACGTAGATGTCCAGATTCCCGTCCCGCGTCGAGAGGGTGAGCGCCAGCTTCTTGCCGTCCGGAGACCATGCGGGCGCCTGATTCACGCCCGCGCGGGCCGACACCCGCCGCCGCTCGCCGCTCTTCAAGACCTGAACGTATACCGACGGCAACCGGTTCTCGAAGGAAACGTACGCCAGACTTTGCCCGTCCGGGGACCAGGCGGGCGACATCAACGGTTCGCCCGATTGCATCACGACGTGCGGATTTTCCCCGTCCGCATCTGCGACGATCAGCCTGTAATCCCTGTGCGGCAACGACCCGAGCACCGAAATGTAGGCGATGTGGGTTGCGAACGCGCCGCGAATTCCCAGGATCTTCTCGAACACCATGTCGGCGACCTGGTGGCTCGCGAGACGCATTCCGGGTTTGTTCGCCGTGATCTGAAAACCGAGCAGACGCTGCCGGGTGAGCACGTTGTAGAGTTCGAACGTGATGGTGGAGCGCTCTTGTCCCAGGCTCTGAATCTGCCCGACGACGATGTAGTCGTTGCTGAGCCTTCGCCAGTCGTCGAACGATATGGCCGCCCCGGTGTGAGGCTGTTCGATCATGTCCTTGCGGTCCGTGGCCTTGAACCGGCCGCTGCGGGACAGATCGTCGCCGACGAGTTGCGCCACGTCGAAGGTCTGCGCGGCGTCGGGAGAGCCGAACGGCACGACGGCGATCGGAATCGCCTCTGCCTGACCTTTCGTGATCTCCACCACGAGACCCGCCCACGTGGGCGAACAGAGCAAGAAAAAGCCGACCGCCAGCAAACAGGAAATGCGCTTATTCATTGGGCTTGAACCTAAATACGAAATTTCTTTCAAAGAGCGCCGGGTCCGGCGGATCCGGCAGGGGCGATGCACGATACACCGCATTCTCGATCGATTGGCGGGCGGCTGCATCGCCGTTGCACTGGGTCACTCGCGCGCCGGTCACCTCGCCGCCCGGAATCTGGGTGACTTCGACCAAACAATCAAGCCCGACGCTCGCCGAGGGAGGCTTGATCCAGGCATTTTGAATCCGATTGCGGAGTTTGGCGATATAACTGTCGCGCAACGGTCCGGACTCGACCGCGCTTCGATGCTCCTCGTCCGCCAATTGTCTGCGCAACTCCGCTTCGCGATCCTGGCGTGCGCGCTCGTCGGCCGCACGCTTGGCATCGGCGGCCTGTTTGGCTTCCGCGGCGCGTTTGTCCTCAGCGGCCTGTTTCGCTTCCGCGGCCTTTCGGGCGTCCGCCGCGCGTCTCGCGTCCTCCGCGGCTGCGACTTCCGCCGCCTGGCGCGCAACTGCGGCCTTCTGCGCCGCCGTTGTCTTCTGTGCATCGATCAGGCGCTGCTGTTCGGCGGCCGCCGCTTTGGCCGCATCCGCTGCCTTGGCCTCCTCGGCGGCCCTGGCCTCCTCGGCCGCTTTGGCTTGCTCGGCCGCCTTGGCCTGGTCGGCCGCCTTGGCCTCCTCGGCCGCCTTCGCTTGAGCCTCCGCCGCAGCCTTTTCTTCTTCGGCCGCGCGCGCGCGCGCGGCCTCCTGTGCGGCACGGTCGTCTTGAGCCCGCTGCGCGGCGTGCAGCACCTGCGAGTCCACCACCACCGCATCGATCGGCAGCGGCTGGACGCTGGGCGGAGCCCTATGGGCCGAAATCACCGCCGCGAGCACCAGAGCGGCCACCAGCAATCCGTGCAGCGCGACGGAAATGACCACGGCCCACGCATGTTCGCGCAAGAAATCCCGCATTCAACCCGCACCGCTGCCGGCCCCGCTGCCCTTCCCCCTCGCCGGGGGCCGCACAGGATCCGTTAGAAACCCGACCTTGGTGGCTCCGGCACGCTGCAGCAGCACCATCGCGTGCACCACCGTGCCGTAGGGAACGGTGGTGTCGGCCTTCACCAGGACCGGCGTCTGCGGATCACGGCGCAGAAGCGCGGAAGTGCGGGCGCTCACCGTGGCTTCGGACGCCGGCTTGTCGGGGTTGGGCCCGAAGTTCACATAGAGGCGCGCGCGGGCGTCGATGGTGACGATCAGCGGCTCGTGCTTCGCCAGGAATTCTGGGTCGATGGGCTTGGCGCCGGCGTCGGGCAGATCGACCTTCACCCCTTCCTTGAGCAGCGGCGCGGTGATCATGAAGATCACCAGCAGCACCAGCATGACGTCGATGTACGGCACCACGTTGATCTCCCCCATGAGCTTGCGGCGGCGAAGCGGCTTGGCCATCAGCAGCCTTAGCTCTGCGCCGGGCGGGCCGGGCCGTGACGCTGCAGGATGGTCGAGAATTCCTCGACGAATGTGTCAAACCGGAGTTCCAGGCGGCTGACCTGATCGGCAAACCGGTTGTAGGCCACCACTGCGGGAATCGCAGCAAACAGTCCGATGGCGGTCGCGATCAGCGCCTCGGCGATGCCCGGAGCCACCGCCGCGAGAGTGGCCTGCTGAACGTTGCCGAGATTGTGGAACGCGCTCATGATGCCCCACACCGTGCCGAACAAACCCACGTAAGGGCTCGTCGAGCCGACGGTGGCGAGCATGGCGAGATTGCGCTCGAGCCGGTCCATTTCGCGCATTTGAGCCACCCGCATCGCGCGGCGCGCTCCCTCGAGCAAGAGATCGGCGGGCGTTCCTTGCTGACGCAGGCGGCTGAACTCGCCAAAGCCCGACTCGAAAATGCTTTGCTCGCCGGTGCCTTCGCGCCCCTTGGTCTCTATGCTTCGGTACAGGGTCGACAGATCGCCGCCCGACCAGAACGCCGCCTCGAATTGATCGGCCTGACGGCGCGAGTGCGAAATCACCCGTCCCTTCTTGAAGATGACGGCCCAAGATGCCACGGAGGCGCCCATCAGCAGCACCATGACCGCCTGAACGATGGCGCTCGCGTCAAGCACCAGGGTCCAGATCGACAAGTCATTGCCCATTGCGCCACTCCACAAACAAGTCCTTCGGGATGGGACGCGGCTTCAACGTGCCGGAATCGAGGCAGGCAACGCGGGTGCTTGCATCGATCAGCTGCACGTCGCCGCGCGAGATGGTCTGCTTGAACGCAATTGTGGCACCGCTCAGGCGTTCCAGTTCCGCGGTGACGAGAATTTCATCATTGAGAATGGCCGGACGCAGAAAATCCACGGTAACGGTCACCACCGCAAACTGTAATCGACGCTCCGTCCGCAAGCGCAGCTGATCGATGCCGAGTGCGCGCAGCCAATCGGTGCGGCACCTTTCCATGAATTTGAGATAGTTTGCGTAATACACCACCCCGCCCGCATCGGTGTCTTCCCAATAGACCCGACAGGCGATTTCGAACTTCTTATTGGTCATTGTAGAGCAACTCGTTCTCCTGCGTAGCGCACCGGTCGTCCGCTAGTTTATCAGGACGGGAAAACGGCCCGCTCCGGAGGTAATTCCACCGGCAACGGGACGGCATCTCGATGTGCGCTAGCACATGCGCGGACTTCTCCAAACGAGCCGATCCCGCGTTGCCGCCCGGCTTCAGTAATCACCGGTCATGCCGACAACAATTCCAGACCGGCCCCTACCGCGACAGGCGCACGACAAGATTCCAGCAATCGTCGTTTCCGAGCACCGCAGCATTTCCGGAAGTTGAAATCATTCGAAATGCATGGCGCAGCGAGGTGACCTACCCGCATCGCCGAGGAGCGGTTCACCGTGAGAAGAACGACCATGACACCCACCCGTTGCGGGATATTTGCGCTGGTCGGACTGATGCTGGCCGGCCCAGCCGCCGCCATCGATATCGGCGACAGCATCCAGCTTCACGGATTCGGCAGTCAGGACTACGCACAGACAACCGACAACAAATACCTGGACGCGGACAAGAAGGGCACCTGGAACAATGATTTCCTCGGCCTCGTGGGCGCGGTCTCCCTGACCGACAAGATGAAGCTCTGGGCGCAGCTCGAAACCAGCACCGTCGACACGACGCGCTTTACCTGGGCCTTTGTCGACTACCAATTCTCAGATGCCTTCAGCGCACAGGTGGGGCGCATCAAATTTCCGTCCGGCCTGTACAACGAAACCGTCGACACGACGTTCCTGCAGCTGTCGTCGATCCCGCCCGACATTTATCAAGCCGCAGGCGATTTCGTGCACGACTCCTACACCGGCGTCGGCGTTCGATACGAAAGACCGGTCGGCGCCGGCAGGCTCACGTGGCAGGTTTACGCCGGACAGAACTACGATCCCGATAATGATCCGCTGCTTCGCGACCGCGAAATGCTCGGCACGCGGCTGACCTATGCGACGCCCATAGACGGTCTGCGCTTCATGATTTCCTTCAATCACGGGCAGGTGCAGATCATCTCCACGGATCTCATGGTGTCCGAACAGCGGATGATTCTCTCGGGCGACTACACGGCACATGACTGGGACATCAAGACCGAATACGCGACCCATCAGTTCCAGCACGTGGACTCGAACTCCTATTACTTGCAGGTCGGCCGCATGTTCATGGAGCGCTGGACCCCCTTCGTCCGCTACGACGTGGCCAATCTCGACCGCGCGCTGCAGGGCAACGATTCCTTCACCGAGAAGTCGGTGGTCGCGGGCCTGGGATACAGGCTGCTGGGCAATGTGTCGCTGCGGGGCGAGGCTCACTTCAACCGCGGTTACGCACTGCCGGTCGCCTCCGGTGAAGTGATCCAGGGCGACGGTGCACGCAACTGGACGATGATCGTGTTCGGCGTGCACTTCATATTTTGACAGGACCAGCCACCATGAAATCAAACGCATTTAAATCGATTATCGGCTGCACGCTGCCGCTGGCTGCGGCGCTGACCCTCGCCGCCATGGCGCACGCGGGAGACTTCGTCGTGATCGTGAACAAGGCCAACAGCGCCGCGGTCGACAAGGCCACCGTCGCGAAAATCTACACCGGGGACATGAAATCCTGGAGCGATGGGACTCCGGTGGCCGCCTACGACTTGCCGGAAGACAGCCCGCAGCGCGCCAGCTTCAGCACCGGTGTGGTGGGCAAACCCGTGTCGAGCCTCAAGGCCATGTGGGCGCAGCTGATCTTCTCAGGCAAATCGTTGCCGCCCAAAACGGCCCCATCCGACGACGAAGTGAAGAAATTGGTGGCCGCCAACAAGGGCGGCGTCGGTTACATCAAGC
This sequence comes from uncultured Gammaproteobacteria bacterium, assembly GCA_963727045.1. Taxonomy (GTDB): domain Bacteria; phylum Pseudomonadota; class Gammaproteobacteria; order Steroidobacterales; family Steroidobacteraceae; genus Bog-1198. The sequence goes on from CAVSES010000001.1 coordinate 1,421,206, forward strand.
CGGCCAGCGCCGACGATTCCGTGAAGGTCGCCATCCAGTAGCCGTGGTTTCCGACGGAGCGCATACAATGACGATCAAGCAACGAATTTGGCTGCTGCCGGCCATCGCAATTCTCGCGAGCTTCTTCGGCACGGCGGCTTCGTATTGGCTGTCATCCGCAGCGTCCCGAACCGTCGATGCCGCGCGCGCCGCCGGTGCTGCGCTCGATCAATTGAGCACCCTTGACAGCACGGTCGATCAAATCGAGGAAACACTCAAATATGCCGTCGCCTCCAGCGACGCAAATGCGCTCGCAACGGCGGCGCAAAAGGCGGCCGTTTTCAACAGCACGGCCGCGGAGCTCGAAAAACTCCCCGGCGAGGATGCCGCCGCCGCGGAGCTCAGGCAGAAGTTCGACGCCTACTACAGCGCCGCAATTTCGGCGACCTCGCTCCTGCTGGGCAAGCAATCGGGCGACACGAACTCCGCGATTCAAGCCATGCAAACGACGCAAAAGACGCTCGAAGCCGAGTTCCCGGAGCTTCGAGCGACCATGACCGCGCAATTCGAGGCTTACTTGATGGGCGCGAGCGGCCGGATCCACAATCAAGTGCTCGTGACGCTGCTGGTCGGCGTGCTGGTCGCGCTCGGCCTCGGTTTCCTGTCGTACAGATTGATCCCCTCGATCACCGGTCCGATGAACAAGGCCGTAACTGTCGCCGAGGCAATGGCGCGAGGCATCACGCCTGACGACATAGATCCGAAGGGGAGCGATGAAACCGCGCAGCTGCTTCGCGCCATGCAGCATATGGTTGGGTCGTTCCAGAAGTTTGCAGCGGCGCAGACCACCCTGGTGCAGGCGCATGCACGCGGCGACACGGAGCAAGTGATGGCCGTAAAGGAGTTCCCGGGCATCTACGGCGAGATGGCCGCGTCGGTCAACGATCTGGCGGGCCTCCACATTCAAGTGACGCAAAAAGTGATCAGCGTGGTGGCCGAATATGCGGCCGGCGACTTGAGCGGCGCCATCGAGCGCCTGCCCGGCCGCCAGGCCCGGGTCACCGAAGCCGTGGATGGCATCCGTTCCAGCCTGCAAATCCTCAACGACGTCGGCAAGGTGCTCGCAGCCCTGTCACACGGCGATTTGACGGTGCACATCACCGCCGACTACAAGGGCGTGTTCGCGCAGCTGAAGGCGGACGCCAATACCACCGTCGAGCGCCTGACGGAAATCATATCCGGACTACAGAAATCCGTGGCGGCCGTCAGCGGCGCAGCGCGCGAGATATCGGCCGGCAACTCGGAGCTGCAGGACCGCACCGTCCGCCTGGCCGCGGGTCTCGAGGAGACGTCGAGTTCGACCGAAGAGCTCAGCAGCACGATCAAGAACAACGCCGATAGCGCCGCGCAGGCCAAGGAGCTTGCGGAGGACGCGCGCACTCGCGCGGTGAGCGGCAGCGAAGTGGTCGGGAGGGCGGTGCTGGCAATGGGCGCGATCAACGCCTCCAGCCGGCGCATCTCGGAGATCATCGGCGTCATCGACGCCATTGCATTCCAAACCAATTTGCTCGCCTTGAATGCCGCGGTCGAAGCCGCGCGCGCCGGCGATGAGGGACGAGGCTTTGCGGTCGTTGCCTCGGAAGTGCGAAACCTGGCCGGACGCAGCGCGGAAGCCGCGCGGGAAATAAAGGGCTTGATCGAAGACAGCGCCTGCAAGGTCGCCGATGGGACCAGCCTCGTGAACGAATCCGGCCGGACACTCGATGAAATCATGGCGAGCGTGCAAAAGGTGAGCCGCATAGTGGGAGAAATTTCGGCCGCCACCCGCGATCAATCCGCCGGTGTGGCGCAGGTGAGTCAAGCCGTGACCGATATGGACGCGGCAACCCAACAGAGCACCGGATTGGTCGCGGAGGTCTCCACCGCGGCGGTAACCCTCGACAGCCAGGCGCAGGCGCTGAGCCGCGCCATCGGTGTGTTCCGACTTCAGGGCGACGCGGTCGACCCGCGGCGGACGGCGGTCATCCCTGAGTCCGGCCGCCGCAGAGCCGCAGGCGCAGTTTGAAGAAATGACGGGCGGGCGCCGCTCAAGGGTCCCGGAACAACGGTAGATTCAGATCCCGGTCGATATTCGGAGCCGAGAGCCCGAAATGAGCATAGGCGCTGCGCGTCGCGACGCGCCCGCGCGCGGTGCGCATCAGAAATCCCTGCTGGATCAAGAAGGGCTCGATGACGTCCTCGATGGTGCCCCGCTCCTCGCTCATGGCCGCGGCCAGGCTGTCGACCCCCACCGGCCCTCCCTCGAATTTTTCGATCACCGTGAGCAGCAGCTTTCGATCCAGCATATCGAACCCCAAAGGGTCCACTTCCAGCATGTCGAGCGCGGCGATCGCCACGTCCGCGCTGATCAGTCCGGCAGCCTTGACCTCCGCGAAGTCGCGCACCCGCCGCAGCAGGCGATTGGCGATGCGCGGCGTGCCGCGGGACCGTTCGGCGATCCGCAGCGCGCCTCCCGCCTCGAGCTGCAGTTTCAAGATGGACGCGCTGCGCGTGACGATCTTCGTCAGGTCGTCCGTCGAGTAGAATTCCAATCTCTGCACGATGCCGAAGCGATCGCGCAGCGGCGAAGTCAGAAGTCCCGCGCGGGTCGTTGCACCGACCAGCGTGAACGGCGGCAGATCGAGTTTGATCGAGCGCGCACCGGGACCCTCGCCGATCATGAGGTCGAGCTGTGAGTCCTCCATGGCCGGATACAGGACCTCTTCGACGACGGGGCTCAGCCGGTGGATCTCGTCCACGAACAGCACGTCCCGAGGCTCGAGATTGGTCAGCAACGCCGCCAAATCACCCGGACGCTCCAAAACGGGGCCCGACGTCTGCCGCAAATTCACTTTGAGCTCATTGGCGATGATGTTTGCGAGCGTGGTCTTGCCGAGCCCGGGCGGGCCGAAAATCAGCACATGATCGAGAGCCTCGCCGCGGTTGCGCGCCGCCTGAATGAAGATGTCCATTTGCGTCTTCACGGTCGACTGACCGACATAGTCGGCGAGGGATTTCGGCCGCACGGCGCGGTCGACCACGTCGTCCTCACGTTTGGCCGGTCCCGCAATGATCCGATCCTGTTCGATGCCCATTGCGGATCTTCAGGCCTTCGCCGCCGATTTGAGCGCCCGGCGTATGATTTCCGTGGTCGCCAGATCGGGCTCGTCGACCGTCTTCAAGAGCCGGACCACTTCCGGTGGCTTGTATCCCAATGCGATCAGCGCACTGAATGCTTCGCTGTGCGGAGTCACGACGGCTCCCACGCCCGCCGGGCTGCCGGCCGCCGGCGTGGACAGCTTCTTGACGCTGTCGCGCATCTCGATGATCACGCGCTCGGCCGTCTTGCGGCCGATGCCCGGAATCCGCGTCAGCATCGCGATGTCCTCCGCCTCGATGATCCGCAGGAAGTCATCGACGCTGGCGCCGGAAAGTATGCCGAGGGCGATCTTCGGCCCGACTCCGGAAACCTTGAGCAGGCCGCGGAACAGGCGCCGTTCACTGTCGGTGCCGAACGCGTACAAGATATGAGCGTCCTCGCGGACCACCAGGTGAGTGAACAGCGCGACGGGTTCGCCGGCGGCGGGCAAGCCATAAAACGTCGACATGGGCGCTTCCATCTCGTAACCCACGCCATTCACGTCCACCATGAGCATCGGCGGCTGCTTGAGCGCCAAACGGCCCTTGAGAAAACCGATCATCCGCGGCCCGCGGAACGCAGAACCGAGACCCGCACGCGGCCGCGCAGGGCGTGACATACGGCCGCGGCCAGGGCATCGGCGGCGTCGGGCGGCAGCGGTCCATCGAGCTTGAGCATGCTTTTCATCATGAGTTGCACCTGCCCCTTTTCGGCGCTGCCCGATCCGACGACCGCCTGCTTGATCTGCCTTGTCGCGTATTCGAAGACCTCCGCATTCGCTTCCGCGGTCCCGCAGATGGCCGCACCCCGCGCCTGGCCCAATTTGAGCGCGCTGTCGGGATTGCGGTTCACGAAAACCCTTTCAATGGCGATCTCGTGAGGGCGGTATTGCGCAACGAGAGTCTGAACACAGCGGAAAATCTCGCACAGGCGCTCGGCGAACTCGCCTTTCTCGGTGCGAATCACACCGCTTGCCACATAGGTCAGTCGCGGGCCGACCGCGTCCAGCACGCCGAAACCCGTGCGCTGGGAACCGGGATCGATGCCCAGCACACGCAGTGTGGCGGGGTCCGGCCGCGTACTGATATCCGTCATGGGCGCGTATGATACCGGCAATAGGCGCTTAAACCCACCGGCAGCAGCAGCGCAATTCAAGTGGAAACAACGGCTTCAACCCGGGGCTCGGCGAGCGAGCGGCTGCGCGCCGCCCTTGCGGCCGTGCGCGGGCTCGATCTGCCCGCCGCCGGCGCAAGATTGCTCAAGACCGGCCTCGACGTCGCGGAGATCGTAAGAACTCTCGACGCCGACGATGATGTGGTGATCGCCGCCATGCTGCAGCCGCTGCTCGATGCCGATCTCCTGGACAGGGTGTCGGCCGAAAAGGAATTCGGCCTGGATGCGATCCGCCTCGCCCGCAACTTGGGCCAATTGGGGGAATTTGGCCTGAGCGTCGATTGGACACCCGAACAGGGCCTCGAGGCAGGGCAGGCCGAGGCGCTGCGCAAGATGCTCCTGGCCGTCATCGGCGACGTGCGCTTGGTGGTGGTGCGGCTCGCGACGCAATTGCAAAGGTTGCGCGCCGCCAAATCGCTCGATCCGGCCCTGCAGCGCAAGCTCGCGACCGAGACGCGCGAAGTGTACGCGCCCCTCGCGAATCGACTCGGTGTGTGGCAATTGAAGTGGGAACTCGAAGACTTCGCATTCCGCTACCTTCAACCCGCGGATTACAAGCGCATCGCGGCGGCCTTGCAGGTGCGCCGCTCCGAACGCGAGCGCTACATGGATGACTTGAAGACGCTTCTGCACAAGGAGCTGCATGATGCGGGCATCGAGGCGAAGATCGAGGGACGGCCGAAGCACATCTACAGCATCTGGCGCAAGATGCAGGCCAAAGGGCTTGCCTTTGATGAGCTCATGGACATTCGCGCCGCGCGCGTCCTCGTGAACACCGTTGCGGAATGCTACGCGGCGCTCGGCGTGGTGCACTCGCTGTGGCAGTTCATCCCCGGGGAATTCGACGACTACATCGCAACTCCGAAGGACAATCGGTACCGTTCGATCCATACGGCGGTCATCGGGCCGGGCGCGCAACCCGTCGAGATCCAGATCCGCACGCACGAAATGCACGCTGATTCCGAGCGCGGTGTCGCATCGCATTGGCGCTACAAGGAGGGCGGACGGGGCGATCAGGCATACGAGCGAAAAATAAATCAGCTGCGCTCCTTGCTGGCGCCGGCCGAAGGGGCGGAGACATCGCGCGATTTCCTCGACCGCATGCGTGTCGATCTTTTCCAGGATCGAATCTACGCCGTTTCACCCAAGGGTGAGATCGTCGACGTGCCGGTGGGAGGCACACCGCTCGATTTTGCCTATCAGGTGCATACGGATCTGGGACACCGCACCCGGGGGGCGAAAGTCAACGGGCGAATGGTGCCGCTCGACTACCATCTGAAGAACGGCGAAACGGTGGAGATCATCACCGCCAAGACCGGGCATCCGTCCCGCGACTGGCTGTCCGCGCAGTCCGGCTTTCTGGCGAGCCCAAGACACCGCAACAAGGTGCGCGCATGGTTCCGCAGGCAGAACGAGACCCAGAACAGAAGCGAGGGCCGCGCCATGTTCGATCGGGAGATACAACGGTTGGGGATCGGGAGTCCGCCGATGGCCGAATTGCTTGGCGAACTGAAGCTCCCGGACACCGATGCCCTGCATGAAGCCCTGGGGTTGGGAGAAGTCAGCTCCGCTCAAATGGCGGGAGCCATTCAGCGAATCCTTCACGCGCGCGAGACGCGGCCGGAGCACACGGCCCGCACGCGGATTCCGGCCGCCCGGGAGCCCGAGGTCGCGGTGCAGGGAATCGGAGACCTGCTCTCCACCTACGCGCGCTGCTGCAAACCGGTCCCTCCCGAGGCAATCGTCGGCTATATCACCGTGGGTCGAGGCGTGAGCATCCACGCCCGATCATGCGCCAATCTCGCCCGCCTCAGCATCAAGTCGCCGGCGCGGGTGCTGCCGGTCACGTGGGGCAAACTGGGCTCCGGCGAGTTTCCGGTCGATATCGACGTGCAGGCATTCGATCGGCGCGGGCTGGTGCGGGATGTCAGCGCCGCATTGGCGGACGACAAGATCAGCATCCAGGGGATGAATACCGTCACGGACAAGCGCGACAATCTGGCCCACATGCAGATCAAAATATCGATCACCGGGCTGCCGCAGCTCTCGCAGGTGCTGACGCGCATCGCTCAGGTGCCGAACGTCATCAGCGCCCGGCGACGCAAATAGACCGGCAGCCTGTCAGGGCGCGGCGGCCGGCTTTTTGACGCCGCCCGTGTAGATCACGTAGTACTTCTTGTATCCCTTCGTCGACCAGTGACCCTTCCAGCCTCTTGGCATCGCAACGCCCTCGCCGGCCTGCGCCTGCAGCACCGTGCCGTCCGCGGAAGTCAGCGTCACACCGCCGGCGAGAAAGAACATGAACTCGTCGTCCTCATAGGACTCGATATCCTGCTCGGACGGGCCCGCATCGTAGAGCCCCATCTCGACCTTTCGATCCTTCGACCTCAAGAGCAGCACGTCGGTGGCAGGCCCGTCGGGGCCGCTTTCCTTGACCGCGGTCTTGCCGGCAAACACCGGGCCGATCGCGTCCGAAGCGCTGACCTTCACCGGTTTCGTCGTGACGAGCGGCTTCGCCGGCGGCGCGTCCGCCAGGGCTGCCGTCGCACACAGCAGCATCGCTGCAATACTTGTCTTCATCAGGCTCATTCCCCGTCTCCCTCATTCGGCGTTGCACCATAGTCTAAACCAGCGGCGCGAAACTTCGGCACTGGTTCACAGTGTCGCGACAAAGTCGCGCATGAGCGCCCGCTGTCGGCGTTCGACGACGGGCTTCACGCTTGAATCGGCACTTCGATCGTGCAGACTTTCGCGACGCGATTCAACCACGGGGCATTCAGCATGCGACTATTTGCAATCATGACTTTGCTCCTCGGGGGCACCGGCGCCTGTATTGCGGGCGACCTCAATATTCATCTCATGCTGTCGGGCGAGGTGGCGCCCGGCGTTTACGGCCAGGTTCAGATCGGCAACGAGCCCCCTCCGCCGCTCGTCTACGCGCAGCCCGTGCTGATCGAGCAGCGGGCGGCACCGCCGCCGCCGGTGTACCTGCACGTCCCGCCCGGCCATGCCAGAAACTGGCGCAAGCACTGCCGGGAATACAACGCCTGTGATCGTCCCGTGTATTTCGTTCGTTCGGAGGAGTACGAACCGGGATTTGTCCGCCGCGACTATGACCGCGGTCACGAGCACCGCCACGACCACGGACATGATCGCGACCGCGACCGCTAGACGCGAGGGATAGCCGCCCGCCAATTGCGCCGCCAAACGGCCCATGCGGCCGTATGCGTGGCTTATCATGGCGCGCATGAAGTTACCTGATCGGCGCTACCTCACGTGGGGCGCCGCGTTGATCATCGTGGCGGCGCTGCCGGTCGTCGCCGGGTTTACGAGCCTCGGCTGGGAGCTCTCGCAAATCATGGGCCTTGCCGGCACGCTCGCGTGCCTCGCGCTGTGCGGCTGCCCGGTCCGGCCGCGGGAATCGACGCCCCCTGTGCTGCTCTCTCTTGGCCGCCACGAGGCCCTCGGGTGGTTGGCCGCTGCGGCCGCAACGCTGCATATTCTGGCGGCGCTCGCCGCCGACCACGCGGTCGTCGAGTACTTGAAACTCTCCTCGCCCCTGTATCAACTGGCGGGAATCGCGGCGACCCTGCTGCTTCTCGTGCTCGTCGCAACCTCGCTCGCCGGTGCGCGCCGCCGCCTGTGGTCAAGCCACAGAAATTTCCAGGCGACCCATATCGCCTTGGGCTGCCTGCTGCTGGCGCTGCTCGGCGCGCACGTGATCGCGGCCGGTCGATACACCGGAGGCTTCGGCCGCCGGCTCGTGTTCATCGCCGCGGCTGCGGGCGCCGTCGCAATGCTGCTGCGCCGCCGGCGCGGCAGCGGAACTGCGGCGCACGCCACAGGAGCCGTGCGCCGCCTCGCGTTCGGGCGTCATTCGACATTCGTCGCCGGCGTCACCGCCGCAACCATCATCGCGCTCAGCGTGCTCATCGCGGGCCGCGCCGGTGTCGCCCTCCGCGAACCTCTCATGGGGCGCGCGCAAACGCTGCCGTTGAACTTCGATCACGGCAAGCATGTCGCCGTCAATTGCTTGTCCTGCCACCACAACTATGCCGATGGACTCGGATTCGACGCCTGCATTCATTGTCACCGCAGCGGCCGCGCCGACATCAAGCTTGGGGTCGAGGCGCAATTCCACAGCTTTTGCCTCAACTGCCACCGCAACCCGGAACCTCGCTTTCCGCGGCACGGTCCGGTATCAGGTTGCAAGCCATGCCATTCTCAGGAGCCTTAGAGGTCGTATTCGAGAATCTCGCCGTTGGACAGGGAGATTCCGGTCAGTGCCCGAATGAACGCCCAGTGACTGACCAGCAGCGTCGTAGGACAGTCGGTGCGCGTCGACATCAGTGCCCGAAATGCATCGGCGCGAGCGCTCGTTTCTTCCGATGTCTCGACGCCGTCATGCCACCACTTCGGGGGCAGATGGGCAAAATCATGATGCGGAAACCGGCTGGACAGCAAGCCGGGCGCACTGCCGACGTCGCACACGAAGGCGGCCTGTTCCCGAACCTCCCGCATGATTTTGACCGGCACGGTTCTGTGAATCCGCAGTACCGGCTGCGCGGTCTGCAGGGCGCGGGTATAGGGCGAGACGATGATGCTGGTGAGCGCCTTGTCGGCGAGACGCAGCGCGGCCGCCGCCGCCTGTTCGATACCCAGCGGCGTCAGCTCCGGGTCTTCGATTCCCGGATCGACGCGCGTCTGATTGAAATGCAGGTTGAAATAGCTCTGGCCGTGGCGCAACAGGAACATCGGCGGCAGGTATCAGCGATTGATGCTGTCGATCGCCTTCTTGTCCACCGCCAGGGCCGCTTCGTGAATGGCCTCGGACAGCGTCGGATGGGCGTGAATGGTGCGCTGGATGTCCTCCGTGCTCGCCGAATATTCCATCGCCAGCACCGCCTCGCTGATCAACTCCCCCGCCATCGGCCCGATCACATGAACGCCGAGCACCTCGTCGTCGTCCTTGGCGGAGATGATTTTCGCCAGGCCCTGTGCCGCTTCCATCGCCCGCGCTCGGCCGCTTGCCGAAAATGGAAATGTTCCCACCTTGTACGGCCGGCCGCCGGCCTTGACCTGCTCCTCGGTCTGCCCGACCCAGGCGATTTCCGGAGCGGTATAGATCACGGAAGGAATGACCTTGTAGTTCACTTCGGCGAAATGCCCGGCGATCAGATCCGCGGCCATTACACCCTCTTCCTTGCCCTTGTGTGCGAGCATCGGACCGCGCACCAGGTCCCCAACCGCCCAGACGTTCGGGGCGCCGGTGCGGCAATGGTCGTCGACCTGGACAAAGCCGCGCTCATCGAGCTTGACGCCGGTTCCCTCGGCCAGCAATCCCTCGGTAAAAGGCCGGCGCCCGACGGCGACCACCAGCTTGTCCACCTTGAGCGAATGCTCGCCCTCGCGGTCCGAATAAATCACATCCACCGCGCCGCCTGCCACCGAGGCGTTGGACACTTTCGCACCCAGCTTGATGTCCAGACCCTGCTTCTTGAAATGCCGCTGGGCTTCCTTCGCGATCGCTCCATCCGCGATCGGCAGGAATTGTTCCAAAGCCTCAAGCACCGTGACCTCGCTTCCGAGCCGGCGCCACACGCTCCCGAGTTCGAGGCCGATGACGCCGGCGCCGATCACTCCGAGACGGGCGGGAACCGCGTCGAATTCCAGGGCATTCCACGAATCGACGATGTATTTCCCGTCATGCGGCACGTTCTTCAGCCGAACCGGCACGGACCCCGAAGCCAACACGACGTGCGTGGCTTCCAAAATCCTTTCAGCGCCGTCCGCCCCCGTCACGGCCACCTTGTTACCCGGCAGCAAACGCCCATGACCCTGGATCCCGGCGACTCCATTTGCCTTGAACAGCGCCGCGATGCCGCCCGTCATCGTCTTCACCACGGAGGCACGGCGCTTCTGCATGGCCGCGAGATCGAGCGTGAGGGCGCCGATCTTGATGCCGTGCACGGAGAACTCCTCCTTGGCGCGCTGAAACAGCTCCGAGGACTCGAGCAGCGCCTTGGAGGGTATGCAGCCCGGCGTTGAGGCAGGTCCCGCCGAACGCATACGTGCCGTCGGAGTTCTTCCACTCATCCACGCAAGCCACCTTCAGCTTGTTCTGTGCGGCCCGAATCGCCGCCGGATAGCCGGCCGGACCCGCACCGATCACGATGACGTCGTAGCGCTCGCTCATATGCTGAGCACCATCCGCGCCGGGTCCTCGAGGCACTGCTTGACGGTCACCAGGAACTGCACCGCTTCGCGGCCGTCGATGATGCGATGATCGTAGGTCAGCGCGATGTACATCATCGGGCGAACCACGACCTCCCCATCGATCACGACGGGGCGGTCTTGAATCTTGTGCATGCCGAGGATCGCGCTTTGCGGGGAGTTGACGATGGGCGTCGACAACAGCGACCCGAACACGCCGCCATTGGTGATCGTAAAGGTCCCGCCCGTGAGTTCCTCCATCGTGATGGTGCCGGCGCGGGCACGGGCCGCGAAATTGGCGATCGACTTTTCGATATCCGCGAAGCTCTGCAGATCCGCATCGCGCAACACCGGCACGATCAAGCCGCGATCGGTGGACACGGCGACCCCGAGATCGAAATATTCGTGATAGAGAATGTCGTTGCCGTCGACCGAGGCGTTCACGGCCGGGAACTTCCTCAGCGCTTCGACGCATGCCTTGGCGAAAAACGACATGAATCCGAGTTTCACGCCGTGCTGCTTCTCGAACTCAACCTTGTAGCGCGCGCGCAGCTCATTGACCGCCTTCAGATCCACTTCGTTGAATGAGGTGAGCAGGGCTTGAGTGGCCTGCGCCTGGACCATGCGCTCGGCGATCCGCGCGCGCAGCCGCGTCATCGGCACCCGCTGCTCGCCGCGCGTGCCGCGCGCGCCTGCCGCAGGCGCCGCCGCCCTCGATGCCGGCGCCGGCGAGGCCTCCTTCGCGGAGAGATAATTCACCACATCCGACTTCGAGACCCGCCCGTCGCGGCCGGACCCGGTGACGGCCCTGGGGTCGACCTTGTTCTCCTCGACCACCCGCTTTGCGGCAGGGCTCAGCTTGCCGGCCGTGTCCGCCCTTGCGGTCGAGTTCGCCTGAGCGGTGGCGCCGCCGGACGCGGCCACGATGGCGGGTGCGCCGGCCCCGGGCACGGCGGCGGCGCCCTCTTCCAGCACCGCCAGGACCTGGCCGCTGGTCACGGTCGCGCCGTCGCTCTGCCTGATCTCCTTGAGCACTCCGGCCGCAGGCGCGGGTACCTCGAGAACGACCTTGTCGGTCTCCAAATCGACCAAATTTTCGTCGCGCGCAACGACATCCCCCGGCTTCTTGTGCCACGAGACGAGCGTCGCGTCAGCCACCGACTCCGGCAGCTGCGGAACGCGAACTTCGATTGTCATGACCCTGTCCTTGTTTGAGCCGCCGGGAGGCGCATCGTTTGTCGGGAAGTCTCTTCCGGCGGGGTGCCTTGCAGAGCCGCGGTGACCAGATTTTTCTGCTGCTGCTCGTGCAGGCCCGCGATGCCCGTCGCGGGCGCCGCCGCGCCGGCGCGCCCCGCATACAGAAGTTCGTGCCGGGCGCTCAACTTCGACTGCAGCCGGTGGCGGATCTGATACCAGCTGCCCTGGTTCTGCGGCTCTTCCTGGCACCAGATGATTTCGCGGGCATTCGAATATTTGCGCAGGATCGCCTCGTACTCGTCCGAGGGAAAGGGATAGAGCTGCTCGACGCGAACGACGGCCACCGTATCCGCTTTGACCTCGCGCCGCGCCTTCAACAGGTCGAAATACACCTTGCCGCTGCAAAGTACGATGCGCGTCACCGCGGAGGCCTTGAGATCGTCGATCTCGTCGATCACCGAATAGAAGGCGCCGGTCGCGAGTTCCTCGAGCCGCGATACCGACAAGGGGTGTCGCAGCAGACTCTTCGGCGTCATCACGATGAGCGGCTTGCGCAGCGGCCGCACCATCTGACGGCGCAGCATGTGAAACATCTGGGCGGGCGTGGACGGCACGCATACCTGCATGTTGTATTCGGCGCAGAGCTGCAGGAACCGCTCCAGGCGCGCGGACGAGTGCTCAGGTCCCTGGCCCTCGTAGCCATGCGGCAGGAACAAGGTGATGCCGGACAGGCGCCCCCACTTCGCCTCGCCGGAACTGATGAACTGATCGATGATGACCTGCGCACCATTGCAAAAGTCGCCGAACTGGCCTTCCCATATCGTCAGGCAGTGCGGTTCCGTGGTCGAGAACCCGTACTCGAATCCCATGACCGCCTCTTCGGACAATACCGAGTCGGTCACCCTGAACGTCGGCTGATTGGTGGCAATGTGCTGCAGCGGGACGTAGCGGCGCCCCGTGGCTTGATCGTGCAGCACCGCGTGCCGATGAAAGAATGTGCCGCGGCCGCTGTCCTGTCCGGTGAGGCGGACCGGGTATCCGTCCTGCACGAGGCTCGCGTACGCGAGATTCTCGGCGCAGCCCCAGTCGAGCGCGAGATCGCCGCCCACCATCCTTTCGCGCGCCTGCATGATGGCGAGGACGCGCGGATGCAGAATCCAGTCCGACGGATAGGAAGTGATCGCCTTGCCGAGCGCCCGCAGTCGCCCCATCTCGACCGCGGTCTTCACGGGCTCGGACCAATCCGCACCCAGATATTGCGACCAATCGACGGTGAACTTGTTGCCGATGAGACCGAGCGCGGCCCGGGCCTGCGGCTTGCCCTGGTCCAAACCGTCGCGATATTGCTCCATCATGGCGGCGGCGTCCGCCGCCGCGATCACGCCCTCGGAGGCGAGTCTTTCCGCATAGAGCTGGCGCGCCGTCGGCTTCTTGCGGATCACCTGGTACATGAGCGGCTGTGTCGCCGCGGGCTCATCGGCCTCGTTATGGCCGTGCCGCCGGTAGCAGACCAGATCGATCACGACATCCTTGTGAAATTTCATGCGGTATTCGAGGGCAAAACGCGCGACGAAGCAGACGGCCTCTGCATCATCGGCGTTGACGTGGAAGATCGGTGCCTCGACCATCTTGGCGACATCGGAGCAGTACAGGGTGGAGCGCGCGTCGCGCGGCTCGCTGGTGGTGAAGCCAACCTGGTTGTTGATGATCACGTGCACCGAGCCGCCGGTATAGAAACCGCGCGCCTGCGACAGCTGCAAGGTCTCCATGATGACGCCCTGCCCGGCGAACGCCGCATCGCCGTGAATCTGCACGGGCAGCACCTTGTCTCCGGCCGCATCGCCGCGCCGCTCCTGGCGCGCCCGCACCGAGCCTTCGACCACCGCGTTCACTACCTCGAGGTGGGAAGGATTGAACGCGAGCGCGACGTGCACGTTCCCGGACGCGGTCTTCAGATCCGATGAAAATCCCTTGTGGTACTTGACGTCGCCCGAGCCGCGCAGACTGGCCAGATCGTACTGACCCTCGAACTCATTGAACAAATCCTTGGGCGACTTGCCGAGCAGGTTCACCAGGACGTTGAGACGGCCGCGGTGCGCCATGCCGATGATGGTCTCCTCCACCCCTGCCTTCCCGCCCTGCTGCACCAGATCATCGAGCAAGGGAATCAAGCTGTCGCCGCCCTCGAGCGAGAAGCGCTTCTGCCCCACGTACTTGGTATGCAGATAGCGTTCCAGGCCCTCCGCGGCAGTCAACTGCCACAGGATGTTCTTCTTTTCATCGACGCCGAAACGGCGCTGCAGGCGCGCCACTTGAAAACTATCCTGCAGCCACAGGCGCTCATCGGTGTCCGATACATGCGCGAATTCCGCGCCGATCGTATCGGCGTAGATGAATTTGAGGTCCGCGAGGATATCCTTGAGCTTGGCGCGCTCGGCGAGTGCGCCGTTGCGGCTGCCGGTGAAGAATTCGGTCTCGAGATCGGCGTCGGAGAGGCCGAAATACGCGAGTTCGAGCACGTAGGGCTTGGCGCGTTGCTGCAGTCCCAGCGGATCCAAGTTGGCGGTCAGGTGACCGCGATTTGCATAGACTTGAATGAGACGTGAAACCGCGCCCTGTTTCGCACTCGCTCCGCCCGGATCCCCGCCCGGGCCGCGGCCCGCAGCCGCCAGAGCGCGGCGCGACGTCAGGCGCTCGCGAATGGCGCTGTGCCCGACCTCGCCGCCCGCACCCGCCTGCAAGCCGCGAAAGTAGGCCGCCCAGGCCGGATCGACCGCTTTCGGATCGATCAGGAACCGCTCGTACATGTCCTCGATGAAGGCGGCGTTTCCGCCGGAAAGTGCCGTGGTGGCTGATTGGTCGGCGAGTGATTGGCTCATAGTGAGGACGGTAAAAACCTCAAGCGCATCAACATGATAAGAAGTGGGGGCGGGCTTGGAAAGCGACCCATAGTCTAGCCGAAGGCGGCACAATATGGAATGTGACGCCGTCGGGCAGAATTACAAGATCGGCAGCTCGAGCGGGGCCTTGAGCATGGAGAATTCGTAACCGATGAGGCCCGCGTAGCCGATGAAGACCCCGTACAGCAGCCATCGCACCGGCAGCAGACGCATGAACCGGTAGCGTGCCAAAAACACCATGAACACGATGCCCGAGCCCGTGAGGGCCATTTTGAGTTCCGCAAACGCCGCGACGTCGTGTTCGACGAACAGCGCCATGATGGGGTTCACTTCATAGGCGCCCCCCTGCAGCAACACCAAAGTCATGAATGCGTCGACCACGCTCAACAGCAGGATGCCGATCGCCACCGCCAGCAAGTCAGAGGAGTGCCAGTCGAGCGCATGGTAGCCCCAGTCGCCGAGGCGCCGCGGCTCCGACCGGCGGCGAGGTCTGAAACTGCCGTAACAGACCGACCACCACAGCCTGCGCCGGCGGTCGGCGCTTTCGCGCCGTTCTCGCATCAACAGCACCCCCTCGGCATTCGCTCCGTTCATCGTCGCACTATCCACGTACCTGCCGCGCCTCGGCAAGCTCAATGCGTCATAATGCGGTCCGGCGCGCGGGTATTTTAAAGTGCCGTCACGAGGGCGGCGACGAACTCGCTCACCGGCATCGCGGCCAGAGCCGTTCGGTCGGAGAACATCGCCTTGATCGATTCGGTCTGCTTCGGCCCAAAGTGCGCGGCCACGCTGTTCTCGAATTTGCGCACCAATACCGGCATGCCTTCCTCGCGGCGACGGCGGTGGCCTATCGGATAGTCGACCTGCACGCGCCGGCTTGCCCCGCCATCCTTGAAGAAGACCTGCACCGCGTTGCCGATGTAGCGCTTGTTCGGATCGTAGTATTCCTGCGTGAATGTCGGGTTTTCCTTGACCTGCATCTTCGCGCGCAGCGCATCGACGCGGGGATCCGCGGCGATGAGGTCCTCGTAATCGGATGCGTTCAGCCGGCCGAAGAGCAGCGGAATCGCGACCATGTATTGAATGCAGTGATCCCGGTCGGCCGGGTTGGCGAGAGGACCGGTCTTGTCGATGATTCGCACGCCTGGTTCCTGCGTTTCTATCATGACGCGCTCGATCTCGCCGCTGCGCGCAGCAACTTCCGCGTGCAGGGTCATGGCCGCCTCGACCGCGGTCTGCGCGTGAAACTCCGCCGGATAGGAAATCTTGAACAGGACGTTTTCCATCACGTAACTGCCGAAGGGCTGAGGCAGGGACAATGCTTTTCCCTTGAACAAGACGTCCTGAAATCCCCACGTCTTGGCCGACAGCGCCGAGGGATAACCCATCTCGCCCTTGAGGGCGAACAGCGCATGGCGCACGGCGCGACTGGTCGCGTCGCCGGCCGCCCAGCTTTTGCGTGAGCCCGTGTTCGGAGCGTGCCGGTACGTTCTGAGCGCGCCGCCGTCCACCCACGCGTTCGACACTGCGTTGATGATCTCGGCACGCGAACCCCCGAGCAAGGCGGTGACCACGGCGGTGGAGGCGACCCGCACCAGAAGCACATGATCCAGACCGACCCGGTTGAAGCTGTTCTCCAGCGCGAGAACACCTTGAATTTCGTGTGCCTTGATCATCCCCGTGAGCACGTCGCGAACGGCGACAGGCTTGCCGGACCGGGAAAGGTAGTCGGCCGCGGCAAGAATGCCCCCCAGATTATCCGATGGATGGCCCCATTCGGCCGCGAGCCAGGTGTCGTTGAAATCGAGCCAGCGGATCATCGCGCCGATGTTGAATGCCGCGTTGATCGGGTCGAGTTCGTAGGCGGTGCCCGGCACGCGGGCGCCGTTGGTGAGCGTCGCGCCGGGAACGACCGGTCCCAGCAATTTCGTGCAAGCGGGGTATTTCAACGCCTGGAAACCGCACGCCAGCGTGTCCATGAGGCAGTATGCGGCGGTTTCATAAGCGAGCGCGCTCTTGATCTTGAAGTCGAGCGCGTAATCGGCGATCGCAGTCAGTATGGGGTCTGGCGCGGGACGTTCGGCTGACTTGATGTCATGGGACATGAGGGTGGGGAACCTCTTGTGAAATGGTTGGGGAGCGGCCCCTTGAGCTATGCGCGCTGCGCCAGCGGTACGAAGGTGAGATTCTCCGGACCGGTGTAGTTTGCGCTCGGGCGGATGATCTTGCCGTCCACTCGCTGCTCGATGATGTGCGCCGCCCAGCCGGACGTGCGGCTCATCACGAACAGCGGCGTGAACATTGCGGTGGGCACGCCCATCATGTGATAGGACACCGCGGAGAACCAGTCGAGATTCGGAAACATGCTCTTGACCTCGTGCATCACCGATTCGATGCGCTCCGCGATCTCAAACCCGCGCATGTCATCGGCTTCGCGGGACAGGCGCCGAGCGACGTCCTTGATGATTTGATTGCGCGGATCGGAGATCGTGTAGACCGGATGGCCAAACCCGATGATCACCTCCTTGTTGGCGACGCGTCGCCGGATATCAGCGTCGGCCGCGTCGGGGGTCGGGTAGCGGCTTTGTATCTCGAACGCAACTTCGTTGGCGCCGCCGTGCTTGGGTCCGCGCAGCGCCCCGATGGCGCCGGTGATGCAGGAGTACAGATCGGAGCCCGTGCCCGCGATCACCCGCGCCGCAAAGGTCGAGGCATTGAACTCGTGCTCGGCGTACAAATTGAGCGAAGTGTGCATCGCGCGCACCCACGATTCGGACGGCTTGCGTCCGTGCAGAAGGTGCAAAAAGTGCGCGCCGATCGATTCGTCGTCGGTCTGCATCTCGATCCGCCGGCCGGCGCGCGAATAATGATGCCAATAGCACAGCATCGAGCCCAATGAGGCCAGCAGCCGGTCGGCGATGTCGCGGGCGCCCGCGGTTCCGTGCTCGTTGCCTTCCGGCATGCAGCATCCGAGCGCCGAGACCCCCGTGCGCAGCACATCCATCGGGTGACTGGAGGGCGGCAGCTGCTCGAGCACCGTGCGCACCGCCGCGGGCAGACCCCGCAGCGCCTTCAACTTGGATTTGTAGGCGGCGAGCTCGGCGCGATTCGGCAGTTTCTCGTGCACCAACAGGTGGGCGATTTCTTCGAATTCGCATTCGGTGGCGATGTCGAGAATGTCGTAGCCGCGGTAGTGCAAGTCGTTGCCGGTCGTGCCCACGGTGCACAGCGCCGTGTTGCCGGCCGCCACTCCTGACAAGGCCACGGACTTCTTGGGCTTGAAGGCGGCGGCCTTGGATTCAGCTTCTGCCATGTTCATCTCCTGCAATCCGTCATTTTTCCTTCCCCACCGCGAACAATTCGTCGAGCTTGGCTTCGTACGCGTGATAATCGAGGTACTTGTACAGATCGGCGCGTGTCTGCATCGAATCGAGCACGTTCCTCTGGGTTCCGTCGCGGCGAATCGCCTGGTAGGTTGCGAGGGCGGCCGCATTCATCGACCGGTACGCCGAGCAGCAGTGCAGCACGATGTCGACCCCGACCGAGCGCAGCTCGTCGCGGGTGTACAGCGGCGTATGGCCGAATTCAGTGATGTTGGCGAGGACCGGCACACCCACGGCGTCCTTGAAGCGCCGGTACATGCGAAGTTCGGTCATCGCCTCGGGAAAAATCATGTCGGCCCCCGCTTCGACGCACGCGACCGCGCGCTCGATCGCCAGATCGATGCCCTCCACGGCCAGGGCGTCCGTGCGCGCCATGATCACGAAGCCCGGTTCTGTCCTCGCGTCCACGGCCGCTTTCACCCGGTCCACCATTTCCTGCCTCGATACCACTTCCTTTCCGGGCCGATGGCCGCAGCGCTTGGCCTGGACCTGATCTTCGATGTGCAATCCGGCCGCGCCGAACTTGATGAAGGATTTCACGGTGCGCGCAATGTTGAAGGCGCCGCCCCATCCGGTATCCGCATCCACCAGCAGCGGCAGCGGACACGCATCGGTGATGCGGCGTATGTCGATCAGAACGTCATCCATGGTGCTGATGCCGAGATCGGGAACGCCCAGTGAATTCGCCGCGACGCCCCCGCCCGACAGGTACAAGGCCTTGAATCCGCACGCGGCGGCCATTTTTGCGGCATAGGCATTGATGGCGCCGACGACCTGCAAAGGGTGCTCCTCGGCGACGGCCTCGCGAAACCGCGCGCCGGGCGATGCCGCCGGGCGCGTTTTGGATGGATTCATGGTGAAATTATCCTCGAATAGTCGATTCGGCCGGAGTGACCAAACCGATCAAAATAATTGAGCGGAATTGCAACATTCGCCGCCCGCGGCCCGCACGCCACCGGGCCGACTAAACCTGCGCCGTGCGGCGGAATTCCCCCGGCGACGCGCCCGTCCATTTTCGAAACGCCCGATGGAAAGCGCTGCGTTCCGAAAATCCCAATTCCAGCGCGATCTGCATGACACTGCGGCTCGAATGACTGAGATAGCTGATCGCAAGATCCCGCCGCAGATTATCCTTGATGGATTGAAAGGACTCGCCTTCCTCGTGCAATCGGCGGCGCATCGTCGCGGGCGTCATGTTCAGCTGTTCGGCCAGTCCTTCGAAATCCGGGACCTCTCCGGGCAGACACTGGCGCAGCAACCGCCGCACCCTCGCATTGAGGCTGCTGCCATTCTTGTATTTCAACAGGATACTCTCCGGCGCCGTGCGCAGGAACTCCTTGAGCGACCGCTCGTTCTGCACGACCGGGAGATCCAGATAATTCGCCTCGAAGACGATCTGCGTATGCGGCCGGTTGAACCGCAAATCCGCGCAATACATCAGCCGGTACTCCGCGCTGTGTGGGGGCTCCGCGTAGCTGAACTCGGTGCGCAGGATGGGAATTCGGCGCCCCACCAGCCAGCAAGACACTCCGTAGAGGAGCATCAGCAGAAGCTCGTGGGCAAACACCCGCTGGCCCGCGCCGGGAACCCGCTCGTGCAGGACGATTCTCGCTTCGCCGGCCTCGCGCTCCGACTTGCCCGCAATGTCGTCCAGGATCAGCGCGTAGAAGCGCAGGCTCCGGTCGAGCGCCTGCCCCAGCGTCTTGCAGCCGAGCACCGAGTGGCAGAGCATCGCGAAGCTGCCGGCCTTCATGCGGCGCGAATCCTGGCCGAAGAACTCATCATCGAGCGCCAGGGCAATCGCGCGCCACAGCGCCCCGTAGTGTTTCGCAGAAACCCGCGCCTGGGGCACCTGCAGAAGGCTCGGCGACAGGCCGACGTTCGCGAGCAGCTGGTCCGAATCGAGGGCGCGGCCGCGCACGCTCTGCAGCGCTGCGGCGACGAAGCAAATGGCGATCGTCCCCGGTTCCGCAGTCCGGCTGGCCGCGGCGGCAACTCCTTGACTCGGCCCGCCTTTAGTCAGTGTCGGCATTTGAACATGTAGTTTACGCGATGCCGACGGGCGGCGGCCACGCAAGGAGGCGCCGCACGCGTGGATTTGAGTCCCGCCTGACGCGCGAGGGTCCGCCGGGTTAAACTAGGGCCTTATCGCAAAGACCGACCTTGAGGGGAATTCTCATGACAAGCAAACTCGCAGCGGTTGCCAATCCGATGCCGACCGTGAAAATGCTGCTCGACGGCAAATTCGTCGAATCGCAGACGAATGAGTGGCACGACGTGGTCAACCCGGCAACCCAGGAGGTGCTGGCTCAAGTCCCCTTTGCCACCGACCAGGAAATCAATGCAGCGATCGCCTCGGCGAAACACGCCTATAAAACCTGGAAGAACACCCCGATCGCTGCGCGCGCGCGCATCATGCTGAAGCTCCAATCGCTGGTTCGCGAGCACATGAGCCGCATCGCGCAAACCTTGAGCGCGGAACAGGGCAAGACGCTCGCAGATGCCGAGGGAGACGTGTTTCGCGGCCTCGAGGTCGTCGAACACGCCTGCTCGATCGGCAGTCTGCAACTCGGCGAATTTGCGGAGAACGTCGCCGGCGGCGTCGACACCTACACCCTGCGTCAGCCCATCGGCGTTTGCGCGGGCATCACGCCGTTCAATTTCCCCGCAATGATTCCGCTGTGGATGTTCCCGATGGCCATCGTCTGCGGCAACACCTTCGTGCTCAAGCCCTCCGAGCAGGACCCCTTGACCCCCATGCTGCTGGCCGAACTTGCCCTGCAGGCGGGCGTGCCACCGGGGGTGTTGAACATCGTCCACGGAGGCAAGCGCGCCGTCGACGCACTGTGCACTCATCCGGACGTCGCCGCCGTCTCCTTCGTCGGCTCGACGGCGGTGGGCACGCATGTCCACACACTGTCCTCGCAGCACGGCAAACGGGTGCAGTGCATGATGGGTGCCAAGAATCACGCGGTCGTGATGCCGGACGCCAACAAGGAGCAATCGCTCAATGCCTTGGTCGGTTCCACCTTCGGCGCCGCGGGACAGCGCTGCATGGCAACTTCCGTCACGGTACTGGTCGGGGAGGCCCGGAAGTGGATACCGGACATCGTCGCCAAGGCGAAGACGCTCAAGGTCAGCGCGGGCGTTGAAAAAGGCGCGGATCTCGGTCCTGTCGTCTCCAAGAGCGCCAAACAGCGCATCCTCGGCCTCGTGGAGGACGGCATCAGGGAGGGAGCCAAGCTCGAACTGGACGGCCGCTCCATCAAGGTGCCGGGCTACGAAAAGGGCAATTTCATCGGACCCACCATCTTTTCCTCGGTGACGGCCGGCATGAAAATCTACACCACCGAGATATTCGGACCCGTGATGGTCATCGTCGGCGTGGAAACCCTGGATGAGGCCATTACGCTCATCAACGACAATCCGTTCGGCAACGGCACCGGCATCTTCACCCAGAGCGGCGCGGTGGCGCGTAAATTTCAAAGCGAGATCGACGTGGGCCAGGTGGGAATCAACGTGCCGATTCCCGTGCCCGTGCCCATCTTCAGCTTCACGGGATCGCGCGGTTCGAAGCTGGGCGATTTGGGTCCGTACGGCAAACAGGTCGTGCAATTCTACACCCAAACGAAGACTGTGACGTCGCGCTGGTTCGACGACGGCGCCGCCTCGGGCGGCGTGAACACGACCATCAGTCTGAAATAATAATCGCCCGCGAGCACACATCCATGCTGCTGAAAGAATCACACGCCGTCGTCACTGGAGGCGCCTCGGGCCTGGGTCTCGCGGTCGCGGAGCGAATCGTGGCGGCCGGCGGCAAGGTGACGCTGTTCGACGTGAACGAAGCACAGGGCGCGGCGGCGGCGGCCGCGCTCGGCGGACGCGCCGGCTTCATCGCGGCCGACGTCTCGGATGAATCCGCGGTCAACGCCGCCATCGATCGCGCCAGAGAGCGCATGGGAAAGATCAATGCGGCCGTCAACTGCGCGGGCGTCGCGACGCCCGGCCGCTTGGTGGGACGGCAAGGGCCCATGGCGGGCGCACATTTCAGAAAGGTGATCGAAATCAATCTCGTCGGCACCGTGCTGGTCGCCAAGGCTGCGGCGGTGGCGATGCAGCAGAATCCGCCGAATGACGACGGCGAGCGGGGCGTAATCGTCATGACGGCCTCGGTCGCCGCTTTCGACGGTCAAATCGGGCAAGTGGCCTATTCGGCCTCCAAGGGCGGCATCGTCGCGATGACTCTGCCCTTGGCGCGCGAGCTGGCCTCCTCAGGCATTCGCGTGATGACGGTGGCGCCCGGATTGTTCGCGACCCCGATGATGAAGGGTCTGCCGCAGGAAGCACAGGATTCCCTCGGCAAGCAGACGCCCTTTCCGCCGCGCCTCGGCGCACCCCACGAATATGCGTCCTTGGTGGCTCATATTCTGGAGAACGTCATGCTCAACGGCGAAACCATCCGTCTCGACGGCGCCGTCCGGATGCAGCCGCGCTGAGGATCGAATTGCGATCTAACGCATCCGGCGGCTGCTACCAATCGACATCGTCGTCGATTACATGGGTTCGATCTTGCTTGGCGCCTCGGTCAGCATCTTTGGAATCCCCCACCCCTTTTGCGACGCCGATGTCTTGCTGCCGCAACCGCAGCCAGTTCTCCCGCGCCTGACGTCGAATCTCTTCCAAGGAAATTGGCTCGAGTTCTGCGGTTTTTCTCTGAGTTTCCGATATTGCAACGTTCGGCTCGGAAACCCCACCATCATCCTTCGAGTCAGGGTTCTCGTATTCCTTCGACAAGGAGGACTCACCCAGACCAAATGCACGTTCCACCGTCTGCACGAAAAGTTCGGCGTTCTGAACGACACCTTTGGCCTCGGTCAGATCAATTTCCGTACCGGTATAGTCAGCTTTTATTCGAAGTGATTCCGTCCGGCTCAATTGGGCCGCGAGTCGTCGATCAATTTGTCCTGAATCAACCGCGTGGGCGCGAAATGCTTCGATAACTCCGTTATGAGTCCGTGGCAGCTTGTCTTCGGTAACACCGGTGCGCAGGAGCGCGGCCCGCGCAATGTCAAACATCGCATAGTAGGATCTGCTGACGGCGCTATCATTATCGCCGGCGTTCAATGCGAGCCTGGCAACTTTCAGCGCCCTTTCGCTTTTTCGTACCAAGGCACGCGCGAATGGTGTCTTCGTCACAGTACGATGCCTTCGCGCTCAACGTTTCTTAGAAACCCCGGCCTCGGAAATGCCGCTGGATTGAGCCAATCTTCGATCGCAATGGGAACCGGCTGAACCATGATTCCTGTATCGAGATACGCGTAATACGCCAGTTCGGCCAACATCATCAAAGTCATCCCATCGTCGCCACGTTCGTGCAAGATCAGAGCGACATCCGCATCACTATCCGGCCGGTGCTCGCCGCGCGCACGCGAGCCAAAAAGAATCGCTCGATCCAGCTTTATGTCGGCTGGGAATCCGCGCAAGGAATTCGCGTACTGCGCTCTCGGTATCTGGGTCCAAGCATTTCATAAAGGGCATTTTGGACGCAACGCGGGAGACAGGCAATTTTCGCGAAATAGGCGGGCCGCCGGCGGATCAACGGACGGATGTTGGCAGTGCACGCGGCCGCAAATCCAGTTCCCTCAATATTTCCCGACGGCGCGCATCGCTCGCCCGCGGCCATTCGCTGATCTCTCCCATGGTGCGGCGGCATCCGACGCACAGGCCGTGCGCATCCAATCGACAAACGTCGATGCAGGGCGAAGGCACCGGCGGCCCGGTCAGTGGCGCGTCGACCATTGCCGCAATACCCGGTGGATGGCATCGAGCCCGTCAGTCAGGGCCGCCGGACCCGGCTGCAGGATCAGGGGCGACTTGATCTCGTGCATTTCGCCGTCGCGCACGGCGGGCACCGAATCCCACCCGAGGCGGGCCGCCACCCGCTCCGGGCGGAAGCGCTTGCCGCACCAGGAACCGAGCACGACATCCGGAGCGCGGCGTACGACCTCGCAGGAATCGCCCAGGATGCGGTCCTTGGCCAAAGCGCATGCCGCACGTTCCGGAAATACGTCCTCGCCGCCGGCGATGCCGATCAGCTCGCTCACCCAGCGTATGGCGGTGATCAGAGGCTCATCCCACTCCTCGAAATAGACGCGCGGGCGGCGGCGGAACTGTGCGCCCGCCCGCCTCACCCGCTCGATGTGCGCTTCGAGTTCTAGGGCGTAGCGCTCGGCCTGGGTTGCGGCGCCCACCAGGGCGCCGAGCCGGCGCACGTAACCCAGGATTCCATCGACCGACCGATGATTGCTGATCCAGACCTCCACGCCGCGCTTGATGAGCGTCTGGGCAATGTCGGCCTGGATGTCGGAGAAGCCGATCACGAAGTCCGGCTCGAGCGCGAGAATCCGGTCTATCTTGGCGCTGGTGAAGGCCGAAATGCGCGGCTTTTCGCGGCGCGCGCGCGCGGGCCGCACGGTGAAGCCGGAGATGCCCACAATCCGATCCTCGAGGCCCAGCGCGTATAGAACCTCGGTGGGCTCTTCGGTCAGGCAGACGATGCGCCTTGGATAACGATTGTCCATGGAACGCTCTCTCGAGGCTACAGAGCGCCCTCGAAGAGGGCGCCCGCAGCGCCGTGCACGATGCTGTGCGCGAGACCCGGCGCCTGCGAGAGCACATGGTCCGCATAAAATCGCGCCGTCATGATCTTCGCTTCGTGGAATCCTCGATCGGCGTCCTTCATGCCGGACTCGCGCGAGACGCAGTTGCGAGATCAAAGCCGACCTCGCCAGCTGCCAGCCGCCGGCCACGACGCCGAACAGCTTGAGCAGCGGCACGGCGCCGACCGACACGCCGCGGATATCCGTGCCGTACTTCTCCACGACGTAGCCGACCGCGCGCGCCAGCGCGTCGACGCCGGCGGCAAGGGCGGCCGCGATTTCCGGCAGATTCGCCGCGCCGGCCGCCGCCGCGGTGAGTTCGGCCGCCGCCGCCCGCATCTCGTCGAGGAGGAGATTCGCCGCGGCTCCGCCGTCGCGTGCGACCTTGCGGCCGATGAGATCGTTGGCCTGAATGCCCGTCGTCCCCTCGTAGATCGGCGTGATGCGCGCATCGCGCAGGTATTGCGCGGCGCCGGTCTCCTCGACGAAGCCGACGCCGCCGTGCACCTGAATCCCGAGGGAGGCGATGTCGACGGAATTCTCCGTGCACCAACCCTTGACCACCGGGATCATCAAATCCGCGAAGGCCTGGTGGCGTTCGCGCTCCTCGGCGCGCGGATGCAGACGGGCGGCGTCCAGCGACACGGCGACGACGCCGGAGAGCGCCCGCATGGCTTCGGTCTGAGATTTCATCAGCAGCAGCATGCGGCGAACATCAGGATGGCGGACGATGGGCACACGCGCGCCGCCGCGAACGCCGGCGTCCGTACCCTGCACCCGGTCACGCGCATAGTGCAGCGCCGTTTGGTACGCCCGCTCCGAGATCCCCACACCCTCGATGCCCACCGAAAAGCGGGCGGCGTTCATCATGATGAACATGTATTCGAGTCCGCGGTTCTCCTCGCCGACCAGTTCGCCGATCGCGCCGCCGTTCTGTCCGTAGGCGAGGACGCAGGTCGGGCTCGCCTTGATGCCGAGCTTGTGTTCGATCGACACGCAATGAACGTCGTTGCGCGCCCCCACAGAGCCGCCGCTGCCGACGAGAAATTTCGGCACCACGAAGAGCGAAATGCCCTTGACGCCTTCCGGCGCCCCGGCGACGCGCGCCAGCACCAGGTGAACGACGTTCTCGGCGAGATCGTGCTCGCCGTAGGTGATGAAGATCTTCTGTCCCTCGAGCCGATAGCGGCCGTCGCCGGTGGGCACGGCCCGCGTGCGGACCGCCGACAGATCGGAGCCCGCCTGCGGCTCCGTGAGATTCATGGTTCCGGTCCACTCCCCGCTCACCAGTTTCGAGAGATACGTGCTCTTGAGCGCTTCCGACCCTCTCAGCTCGATGGCGTCGACGGTCCCGCGCGTCAGCATCGGGCACAGTGCGAACGCCACGTTGGCGCCGTTCCACATCTCCTCGATCAGCGCCGAGAGTGCCCGCGGCAGATTCTGGCCGCCGAATTGCGCCGGACACGACAGCGCGCTCCAGCCGTCCTCTACGAACCGCGCATACGCCTCCTTCCAGCCGTCGGCGGTCAGCACCCGGCCCTCCTGCCAGCGCGCACCCTGCACGTCGCCGCGGCGGTTGAGCGGGGACAGCACGCCGCCCGCGAATTTGGCCGCTTCATCGAGCACCGCCTCGGCCACGTCCCGCGTCACGTCCTCGAATCCAGGCAGCTCCGCGAGCCGGTCGAAATCAACGAGTTCGCGCAGCACGAACTTCATGTCGGCGAGGGGTGCCTGATATTCCTGCATGATCTGCCTACATGTTGCGGCGGTAACGGCCGCCGACATCGTACAGGGTATGCGTGATCTGGCCGAGCGAACAGCCGCGCACCGCGTCCATCAGCACCTCGAAGGTATTGCCGTTCTCGATCACCGTGCGGCGCAGGCGCTCGAGCAATTGAGCCGCGTCCGGGGCATGGGACTGCTGGAAGGACTTGAGGCGTTTGAGCTGCGACTGCTTTTCGGCATCGGTGGAGCGCGCCAATTCGATCGGCGCCGGTGCGGCCCCGCTGTTCGGATTGCGGAATGTATTCACGCCGATGATCGGAAACGTGCCGTCGTGCTTCTGGCGCTCGTAGTACAGCGACTCTTCCTGAATCTTGCCGCGCTGATAGCCGGTTTCCATGGCGCCGAGCACGCCGCCGCGGTCGGCGATCGCGTCGAATTCCTTGAGGACGGCCTCTTCGACGAGATCGGTCAGCTCATCGATGATGAAGCTGCCCTGATTGGGGTTCTCGTTCCTGGCGAGGCCCCACTCGCGATTGATGATCAGCTGAATCGCTATGGCCCGGCGCACGCTCTCCTCGGTGGGCGTGGTGACCGCCTCGTCGTAGGCGTTGGTGTGCAGGCTGTTGCAGTTGTCGTAGACGGCGCACAGCGCCTGCAGCGTGGTGCGTATGTCGTTGAACGCCATCTCCTGCGCGTGCAGCGAACGACCCGACGTCTGCACATGGTATTTGAGCTTCTGGCTGCGCTCGTTCGCCCCATACTTGTTCTTCATCGCCACCGCCCAAATCCGGCGCGCGACGCGTCCGATCACCGAGTACTCCGGATCCATGCCGTTCGAGAAGAAGAACGACAGGTTCGGCGCGAAGTCGTCGATGTGCATGCCGCGCGCCAGGTAGGACTCGACGTAGGTGAAGCCGTTGGCGAGCGTGAACGCCAGCTGCGAGATGGGATTCGCGCCTGCTTCGGCGATGTGGTAACCGGAAATCGAGACCGAGTAGAAGTTCTGCACGCGATGGCGCACGAAGTATTCCTGCATGTCGCCCATCATCTTGAGCGCGAACTCGGTGGAAAAGATGCAGGTATTCTGGCCCTGGTCTTCCTTCAGGATGTCGGCCTGCACGGTACCGCGCACCGTCGACAACGTCCATGCCTTGATCTTCTCAAGCTCATCCGCGGTCGGATCGCGGCCGTTCTGCTGCTGAAATTTATCCACCTGCTGATCGATGGCGGTGTTCATGTACATGGCGAGTATCATCGGCGCCGGCCCGTTGATGGTCATGGACACCGAGGTCGTCGGCGAGCACAGGTCGAATCCGGAGTACAGCACCTTCATGTCGTCGAGCGTCGCGATCGACACGCCGGAGTTGCCGACCTTGCCGTAGATGTCCGGACGCGGGTCCGGATCCCAGCCGTAGAGAGTGACCGAATCGAAGGCGGTGGACAGGCGGTGTGCGGGCATGCCCTCGGACACGCGCTTGAAGCGCTGGTTGGTGCGAAAGGCGTCGCCCTCGCCCGCAAACATGCGCGTCGGGTCCTCGCCCTCACGCTTGAAGGCGAACACCCCGGCCGTGTACGGATAGGAGCCCGGAACGTTCTCCTTGAGAAGGAAGCGCAGGATCTCCCCGTCGTCCTCGAACCTCGGCAGCGAGACCTTGCGGACTTCGGTGCCCGAGAGCGACGCATGCTTGAGCTTGGTGCGGATCTCCTTGTCGCGGATCTTCACCACGTATTCGGACTGCGCGTAGAGCTCCTGCGTCTTCGGCCATTGCGCCAGCAGCTTGCCCGAGGAGGGTTCGAGTTCGGCGTCCTTGGCGGCGATCAACGCGTCGAACCCCGCGACTTCCAGACCCGACGCCGCAAACAGGGACTTCGAGGTGCGCAGCGACTGGCGTTCGCGCGCTATTCGCGCCTGGCTGTCGATCGACCGGTGAAATCCGCGCACCCCTTCGGATATCTCCGCCAGATAGCGCGCCCGCTCGGGCGGCACGATGGCGCGGCCGCGCGAGGAGGCCTTCACCGCGACGTGGGGCAACTTGCCCGGACCCAGCTTCAGGCCCTTTTCCGTCAGGCGCGGCAGCAGGGCCTGGTAAAGCGCCGTGACGCCGTCATCGTTGAAGCGCGAAGCCATGGTGCCGTAAACCGGCATGCTGTCGGGACTGTTCGCAAACCATTCATGATTGCGCTGATATTGCTTTCGCACATCGCGCAGCGCGTCCTCGGATCCCTTGCGGTCGAACTTGTTGATGGCGACGAAGTCGGCGAAATCGAGCATGTCGATCTTCTCCAACTGCGAGGCGGCGCCGAATTCGGGCGTCATGACGTAGACCGAGGCGTCCACCAGCGGGACGATCGCGGACTCGCCCTGCCCGATGCCCGAGGTCTCCACCACGATCAGGTCGAAGCCGCTCAACTTGCAGCAGGCGATCACTTCAGGCAGCGCGGCCGAGATTTCGGTGCCGGTATCGCGCGTGGCCAGCGAACGCATGAAGATCCTGTCGGAATCTATCGCATTCATTCGAATGCGGTCGCCCAACAGCGCGCCGCCGGTGCGCTTGCGCGAAGGGTCGATGGATACCACGGCGATCTGCAGCCGATCCTGCTGGTCGAGGCGCAGCCGCAGAATGAGCTCGTCGGTGAGCGACGACTTGCCGGCCCCGCCGGTGCCGGTGATGCCGAGGATGGGCGTCTTCATGGCGGCAGCAGCCTGCAGCAGCGCTTGGCGCGCACGCATCGAGTAGGAGCGATTCTCGACCGCCGTGATGACCCGGGCCAGCTGCCGCCGGTTGCCGGTTCGCAACGCCTGCAGCGAATCCCCCTCGGCCGGCGCCAGCGCCGATACATCGTAGTCGCTGGTGCGGATGACATCGTCGATCATGCCCTGCAGGCCCAGCTTGGCGCCGTCCTCCGGGGAGTACAAGCGCGTCACGCCATAGGCCATGAGTTCCCGAATTTCCGCCGGCACGATGACGCCGCCGCCGCCGCCGAACACCTTGATGTTGTCGCCGCCGTTCTGGCGCAGCAAATCCATCATGTATTTGAAGAACTCGACGTGTCCGCCCTGGTAGGACGTGACGGCCACGCCTTGCACGTCCTCTTGCAGAGCAGCATTGACGATCTCTTGCACCGAGCGGTTGTGGCCCAGATGAATGACCTCGGCTCCCGAGGCCTGCAACACGCGCCGCATGATGTTGACCGACGCGTCGTGGCCGTCGAACAGCGATGTCGCGGTGACGAACCGGACCTTGTGAGTGGGCTGGTAGACCGGCTTGGCAGCGATGGATACGGCGCTCATGATTCGTTGCAATTTTAGTGAACCTGGACGGCGAAACAAATGGCCAAATCCGCCGCCCGCCGTGAGCGAATTTGCAACATCGGTCGGCCCGATTTCAGGCCCAGCCCGGGGCGCGCTTCTCGATGAATGCCTGGACCCCTTCCTGCGCGATGTCATCGATCATGTTGCAGGCCATCGCTCGACCCGCCAGTTCGTAGGCAGGCGCCACCCCCAGCTCGATCTGCCGGTAGAACAATGCCTTGCCCGCCGCCATGACCGACGGCGGCTTGGCGACGATTGCCGCGGTCAGGGTGTCGATCTCCCGATCGAGGCGGTCCGCCGGCACGCATCGATTGATGAGTCCCCGCTGCACGGCGGTGGGCGCGTCGATGAACTCGCCCGTCACCAGCATTTCGAACGCGGCCTTGCGCCCCACGTTGCGGGTGAGCGCCACCGAAGGCGTTGCGCAGAACAGGCCCACGTTCACGCCCGATACCGCGAAGCGGGCATCATCGGCCGCGACGCCAAGATCGCACATGGCCACCAGCTGACAGCCGGCCGCGGTCGCGATTCCTTGCACGCGGGCGATCACGGGCTGCGGCAGACTCTGAATTCGCATCATCAACCGGCTGCAGTCGTCGAATAATCGCTGGTAGTACTCGAGCCGGGGATTGGCCCTCATTTCCTTGAGATCATGGCCTGCGCAGAACGCCTTGCCGGCGCCGGCGAGCACCACGACGCGAACGGACGGGTCATCCGCCAGCGCGTCGAGCGCTCCGTGCAGAGCCGCCATCATCTGTTCGGACAAGACGTTGTATTGGGCCGGCCGATTGAGCGTCAGGAACGCGACGCCGTCCCGGCGCCGTTGCAGGACCGGTGGCTCTGGTTTGCCGTCAAGGCTCGATGGTGCAGTCATAGGAGTCTCCTGGCGGCTGCGGGTGGCCGTCCGCGTCCCGAGGCTACAGGCTTTGATGCGGGGCAGGCAAGCATCGAAGCGCCACGAGATTGATGCTGCGGCACGTGAATACGACCGCGTCATGCTGGTTCAACAGCGTGTAGCGGTACTCGACGATTCCGCGGCCGTCTCCCTTGCGGCTGGGGCGCTTTGCCAAGCCTTCCGCCCGGGCGCGCACCGAATCGCCGGCGCGCAAGGGATTCGGCCAGCGCACATCCTCCCAGGCCACGCCGCAAATCCAGCGGATGTCGCCGCTGATCTCGTGATCGAGCGCGCGCCATATGGCGGCGCTGTGAATCCCGGAGGCGATCACCTCGCCGAAGATTGATTGCTTTGCGGCGACCGGATCCGCGTGAAAGTATTGGGGATCGTAGCGCACGGCGAATTCCAGGAGCTCCTCGAGCGTTATGGTGCGCGTGCTTGACTCGCGCACCTCGCCGATGACAAGGTCCTCATAGTAACGCCCTTCGGCCGCAATCATGGAGTTCCCCGCGAATGAACACTGGCAAGACGTTCGAACCTTTCTCCCGAACCGTGGAGCAACGACTCGCACGCCTCGAGGCCCGGGCGGAAATCAGCGACCTGGTGGCCCGGTACTGTTTTACGGTCGACGAGCGCGACATCGAGGGCATCGGTCGATGCTTCACGCGCGACGGCTCGTTCCGCTCGCTCGACGGCCTCATGAACGCCACCGGCCGCGATGCCGTGATCGCCCAGTTTCACGGCCGCTTCTCGGTGCTCGGGCCGAGCAATCATTTTACCCACGATCACACCCTGGAGTTCGACGAACTCGACCCGCGGCGCGCCAGCGGCGTCGTCAACTCGCACGCCGAAGTGGTCCGCAACGAGGAGCCCATGCTGGCGTCTCTGCGCTACCACGATGAGTATCGCGTCGAGGACGGCCGCTGGCGGTTCCACTCGCGCACTCTCGCATTCTTCTACTACCTGCGGCCCGCCGACTACGGGGAAGCCATGGGCGGACTGCTGCGCAATCGCGCGTATGCGGAAGCCAGGCCGGCCGATTTTCCGGAGGGCACGGACTGCTGGCGACGCTACCATCAGGAGCGTCCCGCCGGGTAGCCGGCCCGAAGGGATCATTCGTCCTTCAGTGCGCTGCGGATGGCAGCCTCTATGCGGGCCGGTCCGGGCACGTAGGCGCGTTCCAGACACCGGTGCGAAGGGAATGGGAGTGTGCGGCGATGTGACCTGAATGATCGGACCGCTTGAGCGAACGAAACGCCTTCTGCCCGACCATTGCGGCGATATCGGCGGCGACGCTGCAGCGCGGCGGAGATTCATCGACGATAACCAGCCGTCCGGTGCCCTCGACGCTCTCGAGGATCGTCTCCTCGTCGAGTGGCGAGGTCGTTCGCGGGTCGATCAGATCGCAGGTGATGCCCTCCTTTGCGAGTCGCATCGATCACCCGCTCCGCGAAGGGCACCATGCGGGCGATCGCCACCACCGTGACATGCTCTCCCTCGCGAACCAGGTTCGCCTCGCCGAACGCGATCGTGTAGGGCTGTTCAGGCACTTCGCCCTTGCGCGGGTACAGCGCCTTGTGTTCGAAGAAGATGACCGGATCGTCGTCGCGGATCGCCTGGATCAGCAAACCCTTGGCGTCGTAGGCATTCGACGGAATCACCACCTTGAGGCCCGGAACCGCCGTCAGGAACGAATAGATGGATTGCGAATGCTGGGGTCCCATGTTCATGCCCGCGCCCATGGCCATGCGAATGACCACCGGACAGACGCTCCTGCCGCCGAACATGTAGCGGAACTTCGCGATCTGGTTGTAAACCTGGTCCATGCACACGCCGATGAAGTCCGCGAACATGATTTCGGCCACCGGACGCAGGCCCGCGAGCGCCGCGCCGGCGGCGGCTCCGACGATGGCCGATTCGGAGATCGGCGTGTCGATCACGCGTTGATCGCCGAATCTCGGCAACAAGCCTTTGGTGACGCCGAAAATCCCGCCGGATGCTTCGCGCTGCCCCGAGGTGCCGCCGGCGCCGCCGGACACGTCCTCGCCAAGCACGATGACGCGCTCGTCCCTGGCCATCTCCTGGTGCAGGGCCTGATTGAGCGCGTCGCGCATGGACAATTGCGGCATGGGAATTCCTTCGCGGGTCAGTACTTGATGTAGACGTCGGTATACAGATCCGCTTCGGCCGGCGGCGCGCGCCGCCTTCGCGTCCACCACGACGCGGTCGATCAGCGCCAGGACCTCTGCATCGATTGCATCGAGATCCGCCTGCGCCACCTTGCCGTCCGCCTCGGCGCGCGCGCGAAATCGCTTCAGGCAGTCCATGGTTTCGCGCAGCGTGGCGACCTCGTCCTTCGCCCGGTAATTCTGCGGATCGCCCTCGAAGTGGCCGTAGAAGCGCGTAATGGTCGCCTCGATCGTGCAGGGCCCCGCGCCGCTCTTGGCATGCGCAACCGCGCGTCCCATGGCGTCGTACATGGCGTGAAAATCCGCGCCGTCGACGCGCTCGGCGGGCATGCCGAATCCGCGCGCGCGGCCGGCGAGATCGCGCGATCCGACCGCATACGCGGCGCCCGTGTGCTCGCTGTAGCCGTTGTTCTCGAAGACGAAGATCGCCGGCACGGCGAGGACGACGGCCATGTTCATCGCCTCGAATACGGTGCCCTGGTTGGCGCTGCCGTCGCCGCCGAACGCGACGCTCACGCAGCGGTTGCCGCGCAATTTGCACGCGATCGCCGCGCCCACCGCCAGCGGCGGACCGCCGCCGACGATGGCGTTGGCGCCGAGCATGCCCTTGTCGACATCGGCGATGTGCATGGAGCCGCCCTTGCCGTGGCAAAGCCCGTCGCGCCGTCCGTAGATCTCCTTCATCATGCCGGCGACATCGCAGCCCTTGGCGATGCAGTGGCCGTGGCCCCGGTGGGTGCTGACGATGTAGTCGGCGTCGGTGAGCTGCTCGCAGACTCCGACCGCGACCGCCTCCTGCCCGGCGTACAAGTGGGTGAAGCCGGGAATCTCGCCGGTCGCGATTTCGATGTGCAGACGCTCTTCGAATTCGCGGATGATCTTCATCTGCCGATACGCGCGCTTAAGCTGTGCGGGGCCCAGATTCGTGCTGTCGGTCATACCTCATCCTTGCGCGGCGCGCGGTCCGGGAACAGATAGTCGTCGAGCACCTTGTGAAAGTGCCGGATTCGCAGCTCCTGCGAGCCGAGCCACAAACCGCGAAAACCGCGCGAATGCATGCCCGCCTGCACATTCGGCAGGTTGGCCGCGTCCTGGTCGAGAACCAGGCCGATGGATTTTTCGCCGTGCTTCCAGCGTTGATGCCTCGCGCGCGCCGGCCATTCCTGCCCCTGCGGCACGAGCTCGTAGGTCCAGATGTCGTAGTACATCTTGTTCGGGTCCGAGGCATGCGGCCGCTGCCGGAACACCCAGAAGTCGTCCGCATGCACGTTGAGCGAAAGGTTCGGAAAGATCGTGTAGTGATAGTCGTCGGTGAGCTGGTCGTCGTTCAACTCGGAGTAGTCCTTGCCCTGGGCGGCGCTGGCGGCGCGCTTGTGCTTCTGCACGTCCCGGCGAATGTTGGCGATGGGCTCATCGTAGTCGGCAGGATCCATCCCGGCGCTCTTCATGATCAGCTTGATCGGATCCGGGATCGCCGGCGGCTTGCGCACGCGCGGGGACACGGTGCCGAATGGGATGAGATAGCGGTTGTGCCGCTCGTAGCAATCGATCTGGATGTCGAGGTCGTGCAGGTACCAGAGCAATTGCGGATGGATGCCCTGCACGTGGTAGCTCTCGTTGAACGCGTCGACGGATGCCTTCCAGTTGCAGTCCCATTCGACCGTGATGTCCCGGGTCTGGACCATGCGCTCGAAGTGATAGGGGTCGAGGTGCGCCGGGATGGGGCGCAGAAACTCCGCGAGCGGCGCCGCGTCGGGATCCATGGAAAACCAGACGAAACCGCCCCACGTATCGCATTTGATCTCAGTGAGTCCGTATGGCGGCGGCGCCCTGGGGAAACGTGTCGATGTCGGGAATACGCCGGTAGGAACCGTCGAGATTGTATTCCCAGTGATGGTACATGCACTTGAAGGACAGCGAGGCACCTGCCGAGCCGATACCGCAGGGCCGCAGCCGGTTGCCGCGGTGCTGGCACACGTTGTAGAACGCCCGCACGCCGCCGTCCTTCTGGCGCACGATCAGTATCGACTCGCCGCCGATGTCCGTCGCCAGATAATCACCGGGTTTTTCCATGTCGCACGTGCGGCCCGCCAGCAGCCACACCTTGGTCCACATCCGTTCCCATTCCAGGCGCCATGAATTCTGCCGACGTATAGCGGCGCTGATCGATGACCGAGTGCCCCAGATCAGGATCGGGCGCCTTTTCGTGCGGCGTGCCCGGCAGTGCGCAGGTGCGGCCGTCGGCGCCGGGCTTGACGCGGGGCACGGGCGTGAAGCCCGGGGATCTCGATCGTGCCAGCAGATCGTCGGCGCCGCCGCCCTCGTCAGCCGGCCGGGTGGAGTCGCTCGCCATCGGTGACCTCGTGGGGCAAAGCCGCGGCCCAGCGTATCCCTCGCCGCAGCAGTTCATAGTATACCGGCAGCTTCCAGCTGCCGCGTTCCACCACCGGGTATTCGTCGATCATCGGCCGCATGTCGTATTTGCCCCGGCAGTGGCCGAGCGTGCAGTAGAGGACCTCGCCGCCGCCGTGAGAATGCAGGTACAGGACGAGCTGACGGTCGTCCGCGCTCGTTCTCGCGCGGCCAGACTTTCTCGACGAAACCATGCGCCTCTCCGCGATATCGCGTGTGCAGCAAGGCATGCGAGGCGCCATGATATTCGCACAGATACAGCTCATCATCCGCCTCGAAGGGCTCGATGCCGGCGACCAGGGGATGCGACGGGTCGCTGACTTCCACCCGGTACGGCTCGACGGGCGGATGGGCGAGGAACTGGCTGCCCAGCATGGCCGCGAATCGCGGCGCCTCGCGCGGCGCACTCCAGCCGCGGCCTTTTAGATATCTGAGCACGGAGTTGGTTCCGTGCAGCGCCAGCCAGCGCCGGCCGGCGCCGAGGAATGTCTGCAACGCGTCCTGTTCGTCGGGGGCGGGCATGACATTGCAGGTGTAGCTCACGAGAAAATCGGCCGCGGCAATCGCGCCGCGGTCGCTGTAGTCCGCGCCGACCTGCATGCGGATGCGCTCGTGCTCGCCCAACAACTTGAGCAATTCCAGGCGCGCGAAGTCCATGTCGTGATAAAGGCCGCCGCACACCAGATAGCCGTTGACCGGAGCCGCTGCCATGGCCGGCTACCGCCGCAGCGTTGCGCGGACCCGGGTGCTCAAAACTGCACGCGCTTGGTGAAGCCGTTGTCGGCCACGATGTTGGCGCCGGTGATGAGGCTTGCCGCCGGGCTCGCGACGAAGACGATGACGCGCGCGATTTCCTCCACCGTTCCCATGCGTCCGCCGGGAAACTGCTTCAAGGCCCAGTCGTAGAACTTGGCCTGCGTGCCCTTGATCATCTCCCATGCGCCGCCCTCGAAGTAGATCGGCCCCGGCGAAACCGTGTTGACGCGCACGGACTTCTTGCCGACGAACTGCGACAGCTGCTTGGCATAGGTGATGAGTCCCGCCTTGATCGCGTTGTAGGCCATCGGCGCGGCGAACGTCTCCACCGCGTTGGTCGAGCCGATGATGACGATCGAGCCGGCGCCGGATTTCTCCAAATGCGGCATCAGCGTCTCGCAGCCCCGCACCGTGTGCAGCATGTCGATCTCGAAATTGCGCACCCAATTCTTTTCGCTGTCCATGCCGCCGCCGCCGCTGACGCCGGGCACGAATATGTCGCAGCCGCCAAGCGCGGCCGCCGTGCGCTCGAGCCATGCCTTGTAGGCATCGCCGTCGCGCACGTTCACCGCCTCGCCGATCACCTCGATCCCGGGACGCTTGAGCGCGCGCACGGTTTCGGCGACCTCCTCAGCGGTGCGGGCGCAGAAGGACACCTCCGCGCCCTCGGCGAGCAACAATTCGATCACTCCGCGTCCGATGCCCTTGGTGGCGCCCGTGACGATCGCCTTCTTGCCGCGAAGTCCCAGATCCATGCTTCACTCCCCGAATCAGACGCATCATCAAAGCGCACGGTCCCCGCGGCTCATGCAACGGGACCGGCGCATCCTGTTTGGATGCAACGAAGTATATGCGCCCCGCCGGCATAAAACAAACAGTCACGACTGTTTTTTATTATGCGTGGGAATCCCGCCAAAAAAGCCGCTTTAACCTACTGGCTTATCAATCCGTTGTCGATCACGATTTCCGTCGCGTTGACGAACCGCGACTCATCCGAGGCAAGATAGAGAACCAGATTCGCGACGTCCTCGGGTTTGCCGAGCCCGACCGGGGACTGCTCGTACGCGGACATTTGCATGCCGAGCTCCTGCGTCGCCTTGACCACCATCGGCGTCTCGATGGCGCCGGCGTGGATCGAATTGCAGCGTATGTTGTAGTGGTTCATCTGGCAGTGGATCGCGATCGACTTGGTCATCGATCTCACGGCGCCCTTCGCGGCGCTGTACGAGTAAAAAACCGGATACCCCAGGTGCGTGGCCGTCGAGCACATGTTGATGATGGATCCGCCGCCCGAATCCCTCATCAATGGAATGCCGTATTTGCATGCCAGAAAAACGCTGTCCGTCATCACGCGAAGGTGCGACTGGAACTGCTCCAGAGTGGCCGACTCCGGCGTGCCGATCACGACCATGCCGGCATTGTTGACGAGCACGTGCAGGCCGCCGAAGCGGCTGCGTATCTCCGCAAACACTTCGCGCCAGCGGCTCTCGCTCGAAACGTCCTGCGGCATGAAGTAGGACACTGCCGGGGTACGCGGCATTCAGCGCGCGCTCGAGGTCGCGTCCCGCCGCCTCGTTGATGTCCGTGATGACCACCTTCGCGCCCTCCCTCGCCAACACCTCTGCATCTGCCTTGCCGAGGCCGGATGCCGCCCCGGTGACCAAGGCCGTCTTTCCGCTGATACGTCCCATGCTATGCTCCAAAAGTTGCGCCGGCTCTTGCCTTCGGCGTGTCGAAATTAACAGTCAATGTATCCGGTTTCAATCAAAAGTGACTTTTTCGAGCAGCCGATATAACTTTGGCATATAAGGGATTTTTCGACGGCCCCCGTCGCGTAGCAAGGCTTGGCGCATGGCAGCAAACGAATCGACAGCCCCCACAGGGTGGCAGGCGCAGAAGAGCGCTTCGACCCGCACCCAGATCATCGAAGCAGCGATCAAGTGCCTCGTCGAGCTTGGCTACGCGACGCACCACCACCACGGTCATCGCCAGAAAAGGCCGGGCTGTCCCGCGGGGCGATGCTGCATCACTTTCCCTCCAAGATGGGCATCGTCAGGGCCGCGGTCGACTATCTGCATGCGAAACGCCTGCGCGCCTTCCGCAAGGCGATGACCAAGGAGCCGGTCGACGGCGACCACGTGCGCCTCGGGGTCGAGGGCTACTGGGCGCACGTCAAGCATCCCTGGTTCGTTGCATTCTTCGAGATGGCGGTGGCGGCGCGCACCGACAAGGAACTCGCGGCGATCCTGTTTCCGGCGCAGGAAGCATTCGAGCGCGAGTGGTACGAGGCGAGCCTGGAGCTGTTCCCCGAATGGAAGCGCAAGGGCGAAAAGTTCGTCCTCGGGTTCGACCTCAGCCGTTACGTGATGGAGGGCATGGCAATCAGCTTCCTCACACACAAGGAAACGGAGCGCGACAAGCGCGTGTTGCGCTACCTCGAAGAGAAGCTCAAGGAACTCGCCGGCGAGGACCGCTAGGCGCCTAGCTCTTCCAATCCGCCATCTGCAGATCCATTTCGCCTTCAACGCAGGCGAGGATGGGCGGCACCAGCCGCTCGTGGAAGGCACTGGTCTGGTGCGCCTGAAACGCAGCCTCGTCCTTGAACCGCCCGTACACCACGTAGGTTCGCGGCTTGCTGCGGCTCTTGATCACGTCATACACCAGGGTGCCCGGCTCGTTCGCGTGCGTGAGTTCGGAGAGCTCCTTCTGCAGCCGCTCGAACTCCTTTTCCATGCCCTGCTTGACGGCGAGCGTTGCGATGAAAGTCGTCGACATGAATCGTTCTCCTTATCATTATACTCGAGAGGATCGAAATACTCGCGCACCCAGGTGCCGTCGAGACATCCGGAGATCTTCGGCGCAACTTCGGCGAGCATCTTCGAATTCATGTGCCGATGTTCCGCCTCCTCGTCCCGGAACGACTCGAGAATGGCATATCGGTTCGGTTCGCGAAGCTTGAAGAACTGGTACAAGAGGGTGTCGGGCTCGTTAGCCCGCACGTATTGTTCGAGCCGGCGGCAATGCGCGAGAAACTCGGGCCGCTTGTCCGGTTTGCACGTCATGCGCGCAATGAAGGTGATGGTGGCCATGGCGGTTATCTCCTGACTTGGGCGCCGCCGCGGCGGCTCTGGTTGACATGATACGATCCGAAGCCGCATTCAGCTCTCATCTTGCAGCATAGGAAATGCCGATGCCGGAATCGACGCCCGCCGCCCTGCTCCTCGCGGAGCTTCCGGAGGGAAGCATGCGCGCCTGCAATGTGCAGGGGCATGAGATCCTCGTCTGCAGGACGAAGGAGGGCATCTTCGCGCTCGACAATGTGTGCACGCATGCGTTCGCGCGCCTCAGCGAAGGACGGCTGCGCGGCACGCGCGTGATCTGCCCGCTGCATGGCGCGTCCTTCGACGTGCGGGATGGGCGCGCGCTCGGCGCCCCCGCCACTCGCGCCCTCGCGACGCATGCCGTGCAAGTCTCCGGCGACCGCGTGCAGATCACGCTCGCGCCTCACGAGCGGCCCCGCTGATCGAACCGGCGGCCCACCATGGCCGCCGCGATGTTCACCTTCTGGATGTCGATGGCGCCGCCCGCGATGCCCCATCCCCAGGCGTCGCGCAGCCGGCGCTCCATCGGATACTCACGCGAGTAGCCATAGCCGCCCATGAGCTGAACCGCGTGTCCTGCGACCTCGCGTGCGATCTCGTTGGCGAAGCACTTCGCCACCGACGACTCGAGGATGCTGGGCAGCCCCGCCTGCGCGTTGCAGGCCGCGCGCCATATCAGAAGCCGCGCAGCGTCCACCTTGATGCGCATTTCCGCCAGCCGCAACTGCACCGCCTGAAACTCGACGATCGGCTTGCCGAACTGCTCGCGCTCCTGCACGTAATGCACCACGTCCTCGAGCGCACCGCTCGCCTGCGCAAGGGCCATGGTGGCGTTGCCGCAGCGCTCCAGATCGAACGCCTCCATCAACTGCTTGAAGCCGCCGGCGGGCACGATGACGTTGGCGAGCGGCACCCGACAGTTGTCGAAATACAGATCCGACGACGGCACGCCGCGAAATCCCATCAGCGCTTCGCGCCTTCCGAACGACAGACCCGCGGTGTCCTTCTCCACGTACACGGCGCCGATTCCCTTGGCGCCGGGCGCATCGGACATGCGGCAGTACACCACATAGCCGTCGGCGTGCCCGCCTCCGGAACACCAGCGCTTGGCGCCGTTCAAGATCAGAGCATCGCCCCGGGTTTGCGCATGCGTGGTCAGATCCGTCAGCGCCGAGCCGGCTGCAGGCTCGGACATGGAGATCGCCACCACGATTTCGCCGCGGCATACCCGCGGTACGACGCGCTCCTTGAGGCCGGCCTGCGCGAACCGCTCGATGGCCCGCACGGGGCCCGACGCAGGACTCGAATACTGGAAACGCCACCGCCGAGGAAATCTTGCCGAATTCCTCGAGCACGATCAGCGCTTCGAGGTTGCCGAGGCCGAGGCCGCCCAAGGATTCGGGAATGTTGATTCCCAGAAAGCCGTGAGCGGCGAACTCGGCGACGAGCTCGTGCGAGGGCGGCTCGCCGCTCTCCTCGATGTCGCGGGCCAGCGGCGGCAGCCGCTTTTGAGCGTACTCGCGCGCGGCGGATTGCAGCGCGGCCTGCTCGTGCGTCAGCGTGAAATCCAATGCACGCTCCCTGGGCTGTGTTTGTGTAAGATTCGCGCGGTGAATGCTCCAACAAACACCGCTGCCGATGCCGCCCGCCGCGTGCTCGCCGGCATTCGTGTGCTCGACTTCGGGCGGTACGTCGCCGGACCGTATTGCGCCTCGCTGCTCGCGTATCTCGGCGCCGAAGTCGTGCGCATCGAGCGCCGCGAAGGAGGCGAGGATCGATACATTGCCCCGGTCGCCGCCGGCGGCGAAGGCGGCGTGTTCTTCCAGACCGCATGCAACAAGAAATCGATCACGCTCGACCCGAACAAGCCGGGAGCGCGCGAACTGATCGCCCGGCTCGTTGCTACTTCAGACGTCGTCGTGGCCAATCTTCCTCCGGCTCAGCTCCGCAATTGGGGACTCGACTATGAAACGCTGCGCGCCATCCGCCCCGGCATCATCCTAACCACCCAGACGGCATTCGGCGACCATGGTCCCTATGCGGACCGGGGCGGGTTCGACGGCGTCGGACAGGCCATGTCGGGCGCCATGTACATGTCGGGTGTCCCCGGAGCGCCGGCAAAAGCCGCGGCGCCGTACGTGGATTTCGGCACCGCCGTTCTCTCCGCCTTGGGCACGCTCGCCGCGCTCCTGCATCGCGAGCGCACGGGCGAAGGCCAGGAGGTCAAGGCCACGCTGCTCGGCACCGCGCTTGCCGTCTTCGGATCGCATTTGGCCGAGCAAGGCGCGACCGGGATCAATCGCGTGGGCAGCGGCAACCGCGTGCAAACGTCGGCGCCCTCCGATGTGTTCGCGACCCGGGACGGCCACATCCTGCTCCATGTGGTCGGCAACGGGCTGTTCCGCCGCTGGGCCAGGCTCATGGGCGAAGAGAGCCGATGGATGCTCGATCCGCTCTACGCCAGCGACCAATCGCGCGCCGATCACAGCAGCGCGATTCTCGAGCGCATGACCGGCTGGTGCGCATCGCGCACCACGGCCGAAGCGCTCGAGGCCCTCGAGGGCGCCGGCCTGCCTGCCGGTCCCGTGTATACGCCCCAACAGGCGCTCGACGATCCCCAGGTCGCGGCCATGAATTTCCTGCGTACGGTCGCGGACTATCCGGGTCTTGAGCGACCCGTTCCCGTGTCCGGTCTGCCATTCCAACTGACGGCGACTCCGGCCGTCCCCGTCGGGCACCCTCCCCGGCTCGGCGAGCACACCGAGGAGCTGCTCGCCGGGCTGGGTTATACGAATACGCAAATCATTGCGCTCCGCGAGCAAGGGGTGGTTTGACCGGCCCGCCGCTCACTTCTGGCCGAACTTGAACCCGAGCTCGCCGCCCACGAACAAGGGCTCGCCGTAGAAAGCCCAGACCCACAGCGGATCGACGTTCTGCCCTGATTCC
Organism: uncultured Gammaproteobacteria bacterium; assembly: GCA_963727045.1. Taxonomy (GTDB): domain Bacteria; phylum Pseudomonadota; class Gammaproteobacteria; order Steroidobacterales; family Steroidobacteraceae; genus Bog-1198. Next base: position 1,463,225 of record CAVSES010000001.1, read on the forward strand.
TTGTAGAGCTTGTTCGTCAGATTGCGCCCGTAGATGCGCGCGAACCAATGGTTGTCCGCGCCGTTGTAGGTCACGGAGGCGCCGAGCAGCGCGCGCGCGTCCGCATAGGTCTGCGTGAACGGCGCGTTCGGCAGGGCGATCGAGTAGGTATCGAGGTTCTTCGACACGTAGTTGTCGTTCACGTCGATCACGACCCGACCGCCGGTCCAGCTCACCGGCAGGGTGTAGTTCAGGTCGAGCGTGGCCGTCACCGTGGGGCAGCGATTGACCGGGAGGCCCGACAAGTCGACGATCTTGCCGCTTCCGGAAGGATCGAGCGTCGTGAAGTTGCCGTATTCGCAGTGCTGGAAGCTCAGCGGAGCGCGCAGCAGCAACCCTTCCGCCAGCTGCACCGTCAGCTCGTTCTCGATGCCGTACGCCGTCATTCTGGCGGCATTCTTGAACAGCGTTTCTTCGCCCTGTTGACCATTGGCATTGGTGATGGGCGAGACGACCTGGCGGATGAGGTCCGTATATCTCACGTAGAACAGCGCTTCATTCAACCTCACGCGGCGCTCGAACAGCTCGCTCTTCATGCCCACTTCGAACGAATCGGCCTTCTCCGGATTGGTCGGCGCCCTTTCAGCGGCCGTAATCGGCGTGCCGCCGGTCCCGGCTTGGTCGTTGTACCCGCCGCCCTTGAAACCGTGCGAGAAATTCACATAGCCGAACACGTCCTGGTCGAACTGGTGCGACAAGGTCGCGCGATAGGTCGGTTGCGTCCAGGAGTGGCTGTCGGTCACCACGCCGAAGGGATACGCGCCGAAATTGGCGCCGTTCATCAGGCCGCCGAGTTCTGGATAGGTGAAACTGGGGATGACGGCGCCGGTGGGAGACGCGAGCTGCTGCACGAATACCTGCTGGCGGCCGATCCAATCCTTGCTGTCCTCGGTGATGCGCGCCCCGACGGTCAACGTGGTCGCCTCGGTGATCTTGTAGTTCGTTTCGCCGTACAGCGCCTTGGACGTTTCGGTCTGCTCATTGCAGAGCACCTGCGGATTGTTGTTGTAGCCGCCCGGCTGCGCACCGGGGGGCGTGGGCACCCCGAACAGGTCGTAGATGCCCAAAATCTGCGCGACGCAGAACTTGGTGTTGTCGTGCTGGTAGAAGCCGCCCGCCACGAAGTTCCAGGCGCCGATCTGCTTGGAGGCGAACCGCAACTCTTCCTGCCAGGTCTTGCGCCGGTCCGAGCGGTTGGCATCGAACACCGACAGCGGGCCCACGACTCCCGTGTAGTCGGACGGCAGGCTCGAATCCTGCGAGCGGTACCCTTGAACCCAGGTGAATGTGCCGGGGTCGATGGTGTAGTCGATGTTCAGGTGCTCGCCTTCTGCATCGACGCGATGCCCATTCTGCATGTCGACCAGATAGCCCTGCCGATTGTCGACGCCCGCGTTGCCCAGCGGATTGCTGCCCGTATAGCCGGGCAGTCCGAGTTGCGCGAACACGAAGTACGGGAGGTTCGTCCCCGGCCTCAAATCCGTCGGCGTCACATTGACCGCCGCCGGAGTCTGCGAGCGATCGGTCAGCATTTCATAGGTCAACAACGCGCGAAGATTGTCGGTCGGCTGCCATAGCAGTTTGGCGCGGGCGGTGAACACATCCGTGCCGCCGATGCGCCGGCCGTCGCCGGTGTACGTGGTGCCGCCGATGGTGTCGGAGGCGCCGTTGCGCATCCAGCCGTCCTGGCGCTCCTCGCTGCCGACGAGCCGCAGGGCGAGCTGGTTGGAAATGATCGGTATGTTGATGGCGGCCTGGCCGTTGAATTCGTTGTAGCTGCCTCCGCCGGCTTGAACCTCGGTGGTGAATTCATCGAGGACCGGAGCCTTGGTCTTCACGACCACGGCCCCGCCGGTGGTGTTCTTGCCGAACAGCGTACCCTGCGGGCCGCGCAGCACTTCGACTTCCTGCACGTCGAATGGATCGAGGAGCTGCGTCTGGGTGCTCGGCATGACAAAGTCGTCGATCAGCACCGCGACGGGCGCCTCGTTGTACACGATGATGTCGGTGTTGCCGACGCCGCGCATGGCGAAGGAAGCCGCATTGAATCCGTTGATCTTGTTTGCCGAGAAATTCGGGACGAGCAGCGCGACATCCGCCAGGTTGCGGGGTGTCAAATCCGCCATCGCCTGCGAGTCGATCGCCGTGACCGCGATGGGCGTCGATTGCAAGTTCGATTCGCGGCGGGTCGCCGTGACGACGATTTCTTCCAGACCACCACCGGCGGCCTGCTCGCTCACCGTCGCGCCGTGCGCCGTGGCCGACAGCATGGCCGTCGCGGCGGCGAGCGCAGCGACCAAAGTGCACTCGAGCGCAGCGCCACCCCAATGCCGGTTACCCTTGATGATCGTCATATTGTCTCCCCTCGAATTGGATCGTTACGGCTTTACGCAACGCGCCGCGAGCGCGCCAACCAGTGCGCGATCACAACGCTTCAGCTGTTTTTCAGAATTCCGAATGCGCAACCTACGCGCGACAATCAAAAAAAACAAGCGTGACTGTTTTTTTGGAGCGTAACATATGGCAAATTGACTTGGCTATTCCGCGTGTCTCCCGCCAGTGAGAGGAGCGAAGTGGAGCTGCATTGGCGGCGAAAGGCTGCGCCATGTTGCGCTGGCGCATCAGGGCGGGAAACGGTCCCTTGAGAGGATGGGCAAACATGAGCCGGCGAATCTTTCCGATCACCATGCCCAAATGGGGCATCGAAATGCAGCAAGGCACAATCGCCGCCTGGCATGCAGGTCCCGGCGCCAACGTGGACAAAGGGACGCCGCTCCTCGATGTGGAAACCGACAAGATCGTCAACTCGGTCGAGGCACCCGTCGGCGGAGTGCTGCGGCTCATCGTCGCCGACAAGGGCGCGACCGAAAACGTGGGCGCTCTGATCGCAGTCATGGCCGATCTCTCGGTCACAGACGCCGAAATCCAGATGTTCGTGCGCAACTTCAAGCCCGCCAACGCGAGTTTCGAGCCGGAGGACTTCCCGCCGGCGAGACAACCCGCAGCGCCGGCCGGTGCGGCTCCCCTCGCTCCGCCCGCCCCCGCCGCCCGCGAGTCGACTGACGCGGAAACGCGGATCAGCCCCATCGCCCGCCGCGTTGCGGAGCGTCTGGGAATCGATCCGACCCGAATCAAGGGCACCGGCCGCGACGGACGCGTGTCCAAGGAAGATGTCGAAGCGTATGCCGCCGCTCAGAGTGGCGGCGGCGATTCCGGTGGCGGCGCCAATTCCGATCCCCGACGGGTGAAGCTCACGTCGATGCGCCTGGCGATCGCGAAACGGCTGGTGCAGTCCAAGCAGTCCATCCCGCATTACCGGCTGGCCGTGGACGCCGATTGCACCGCGCTCGCCTTGCGCCGCGCGGACTCGGACCCCGCCCACAGCGTGTCCCTCAACGACCTCATGATTCGCGCAGCCGCACTCGCGCTGATCCGCCATCCGATCGTCAATTCGCATCTCGTCGGCGACGAGGTCCTCACCTTTGCGCACGCCGACATCTGCGTTGCGGTGGCGACGGACGGCGGCCTCGTTGCGCCGGTCCTGCGCGGCGCGGATTTGAAGTCGCCCGCCGAGATCGGCCGGGAAACGCGCGAACTGGCGCGGCGCGCGCGCACCGGTATTCTCACGCGAGACGACATCGCGGGCGGCACTTTCACGGTCTCCAATTTGGGCATGTTCGCCGTCGACCGCTTCGATGCCATCATCAACCCGCCGCAGGTGGCCATCCTTGCGGTCGGCGCCGTCGCGGAGCGCGTCGTGGTACGGGCGGGCTCGCCAACGGTGGCGAGGATGGCCACATTGACGCTCTCGGCGGACCATCGGGTCGTCGACGGAGCCATCGGCGCGCAGTTCTTGGGTACGCTCAAATCCCTGCTCGAAGAGGCCGCATCTCTCTAGATCGAATTCAATGATTTCCATGGGGTACGGATGAAGAAATCGCTGCTGATCTCGATCCTCTGCATCTTGGCGTTGCGCGCCGCCGCAGCAGCAGTTCCGCCGCCGGCCGAACCGGGTGCTCAGGATCTGACCGCGCTTCGCGAAAAGATGGACGCCTCCAAGAGCGGCGGCAACCGTGAGCAGCTGCCGGGGGCCGCGGTCTATCATCAGCGCTGCCAGCTCTGCCACGAGGGTCAGGCACCGAAGGCTCCCTCCCGCACATTCATCGAAATGATGACCCCGGAGGCGATCCATCGCGCCCTCTCCATCGGCATCATGCAGCAGCAGGCAGCGGGCTTGAGCGACGAGGACAGGAAACACGTGGCGGAGTATCTGTCCGGCATGCCGTTCGGCGCGCCCAAACCTCCGAGCGCGCCGGCGTGCTCGGGCGATGCCGCGCGTTTCGATTTCGCGCGCACTCCCGACATCGTCGGCTGGGGATTCAATGGCGAGAACACCCACTTCATCCCGGGTGAGGCCGCCAAATTGACACTTGCCGAGATTCCCAAACTCCGCGTGAAATGGACCTTTGGCTACCCTGCCTCGGTTCGCGCGCGCTCGCGCCCGACCTTCGCCTACGGGGCTCTGTATGTCGGCAGTCAGAATGGCGTCGTGTACGCCCTCGACGCAAAGAGCGGATGCATTCGCTGGACTTTCGAAACCACGGCCGAGGTGCGCACGCCGATCGTCGTTCCCGCCGAGACCAGCCGATCGAAGCAGGCCTTTTTCGGGGACATCATCGGCCGGGTATACGCCGTCGATGCGGGCACGGGCAGGGAGCTCTGGCGTCGGCGCGTGGACGAACATCCGAGCGCCACCATCACGGGCGCGCCGGTGTATTTCGCAGGCACGCTCTACGTGCCCGTATCATCGCTCGAAGAAGCCACGGCGGATCCGTCGTATCCGTGCTGCAGCTTCCGGGGCAGCGTGGTCGCGTTCGACGCCGCGACCGGCAAACGTCTGTGGCAGCGCTACACCATCGACGAAGCGCCCCGCGAAGTCGGAACGACCAAGGCGGGGACCAAGATATTCTCCCCATCGGGCGCCGCGATCTGGAACACGCCGACCGTCGATCCGGCACGGCGGCTGTTGTATGTCGGCACCGGCAACAATTACACGGGGCCTGCGAACGGGCGCAGCAACTCCGTGCTCGCTCTCGATTTGAAAACCGGCAAAATCGCATGGGCCTGGCAGGTCGTCGGCGGAGACGCGTGGAACGTGGGCTGCATGATCGGGCTGCAGAGCTGCCCGGAGAACTCGGGGCCGGACTTCGACATCGGGTCAGGCGTGGTGCTGGCCCGGCTGCCCGATGGGAGCGAGCGGCTCTTGGTCGGACTGAAAAGCGGCATGGCGCTCAGCGTCGATCCCTCCCGGCATGATCGCGCTCTGTGGACGAACCGGGTGGGCCGCGGTTCCATACAGGGTGGAATTCAGTTCGGCATGGCATTCGACGGGCAACGCTTGTACGTGCCGATATCCGACATGGGAAACGCCATGGACGACTCGCAAAAGGCGCGCGACTCCGCCGCCGGTCCCGCACGCCCCGGCCTCTATGCGCTCGACGCCTCCACCGGCAAGCTCCTGTGGAAGAGTCCGGCCGACAATGTCTGCGCCGGCCGTCAGTTTTGCGATGCGGGAATCCTGGCATCGATTGCAGCCATACCGGGCGCCGTATTTGCCGGCCACATGGACGGACGGATCCGCGCCTACGACTCCGCAACGGGCAAGGTGATTTGGGAATACGACACGACGCGGCCGCTCGAGGCGCTGGGCGGCGCCCCGGCGCGGGGCGGCACCATCGGCGGCGGCGGTCCGGTCGTGCACGACGGAATGGTGTACACGAATTCGGGCTACGGACTTTACTTTCACATGCCGGGAAATGCGCTGGTCGCGTTCTCGGTGAACGGCCAATGAGCGGCGCCGCGGGACTCCAGGGGCAGCTCGTTGAGGCATAGAAAAAAACAGTCAGGTCTGTTTCTTTTTAACTTCCAGGTATAATGTTTGCGCGGGGTCGGCCCCAATCTAAAGGCAGCAATCATGGACAGCGCAACCGTTCAACGCTTTTTGGATGGCATGAAATTCGAGTCCGAGCGGACCGGACCCCGCGAGGGTTTTCCACAGCTGCCCGACATCCCCGCCGGACGCTACACCGATCCGGAGTTCCTCAAGCTCGAGATGACGCATCTGTGGCGCAGGAGCTGGCTGTATGCCTGCCACGTGGATGAGCTTCCCGAGCCCGGCAGCTTCATCTTGTGGAAGAAGACCGGCACGCCCATCCTCATCGTGCGCGGCAAGGACAATGTGATCCGCGCGTTCTACAACACCTGCCGCCACCGCGGCGGGCCGCTGGTGAAATCCGCCTGCGGCAAGGTCGAGGGACTGGTGTGCGGTTATCACGGATGGACTTACAGCCTGGACGGCAAGCTCGTCAATCTCCGCGACAGGCGGGATTTCCCCGGCCTCGATCTGTCGACGCGCCCGCTGATCAGCGTCCGTTGCGAGCGGTTCTACAACTGGGTATTCATCAACGAGGACCCAGAAGCCGCGCCGCTTCTGGAGCACACCCGGCCATTTTTCGAATATTTCAAGCAGTTCGAGCCCGACTCGTGGCGATTCGTGGCGCAGGAGGCGTTCGAGGTCAAATGCAACGTGAAGGTGCTGTTGGATGCCTTCCTCGAGGTCTATCACTTGAAGTCGATCCACCAAAACACCGTCGACAGATTCCTCGATCACCGCGGCACGACGATCGCGCTCTATCGTCACGGCCACTCGATCATGGTGACCCCGAACCGGCGTCCGGAATGGCAGGATCCGGGTACTCGCGGCATGCGGCGGATCGAATCCGCGACGGTGATCTCCTCGAAGAACAATCCTTCCTTCAATTTCTATCCGAATTTGGTCGCGCCCGTCGATCCGACCGGAGTGCCGTTTTTGACCTTCTGGCCCACCTCCGACACCAGCATGCGCATCGAGTGTCATTGGTTTGCGCCGGATTGGGGGGGCGGTCCGCCGGCGGAACTATGGAAGACGCGCATCGCGAACTTCGACCGCATTTTGGACGAGGACCTGCAATTCGGGCCGCAGATCCAGGAATCGCTGATGTCTCCCGGTTTTCGCGGCATCCCGTTGAGCTATCAGGAGCGGCGCATCTACCACTGGCACGAAGAACTCGACCGGCGCATCGGCGTCGAGCGCATTCCCGCACCTCTGCGCGTGAAGCCGCTCCTCGACCGGTTCTATGAACAATAGCGGGAGCCCGTCGGGCGCCGTATTGTCCTTCGGCGTCCACGTCCCGCGGCTGCGGTTGGCACGATCGACGATCGCGCAGGCGCTGTCCTGGCTCAATGCGCCGGCGCGCTCCGCCGGCCGCGGCGCGCGCGCAATTGCCAATTGGGACGAGGATGCCCTCACCATGGCGGTGGAAGCCGCCCGTAGCTGCCTCGCGGGCTCGGGCCCGGCATCGGCCGGTTCGATCGAGCCGGAGAGTCTGATCTTCTGCTCGACGACGGCCCCGTTTGCCGACCGCGACGACGCGGTCCTCATCGGCGCTGCGCTCGGATTGCCCGATTCGGTCGGGACCATGAATCTATCGTCCTCGCTGCGCGCGGGGACCGGCGGCCTCCTCTGCGCGGCGCGCCGCCCGGACTCCCGCACGCTGCTCCTCGCGAGCGATGCGCGCCAAACCCGCGCCGGCAGCCCGCAGGAATCGACCTACGGGGATGCCGCCGCGGCCGTTCTCGTGGGTCCGTCGAACGGCGCTGCACTCGCAACCATCGTTGCATCGCGAAGCGCCGGCAGCGACTTCGTCGATCATTATCGGATGTCCGATGGGCAGTTCGACTATGCGCTGGAGGAGCGCTGGGTCCGCGATGAATTGCTGATGCAGCTCATTCCCAGGGTGATCGCCGAATTGCTGGCCTGCGCCGGCTGCAGCCCCGGCTCGATTCAGCATTTCGCCGTGCCCGCGTCCGCCGGCATCGCAAAGCGCATATCGGATGTGTGCGGACTGGGTGCCGCACGGCGCGACGAGAGTGTGCTGACGGAGTGCGGCGATGCCGGAACGGCCCTCCCCTTGCTGCAGCTCTGCGCATCCCTCGAGGCGGCACGGCCCGGGGAGCACATTCTTCTGATCGGCTTGGGACAGGGAGTCGACGCGGTGTTGCTGCGGGCGGAACACGCGATCATCAACGCCCGGCGCGCGCTGGCGGACGCGCTTGCGCGCCGCCAGGAGGAGCCGAGCTACACCCGCTACCTCTCTCACCGCGGACTGCTCGACGTCGATTTCGGCATGCGCGCCGAGCGCGACCAGCGCACGGCGCACAGCGTGGCCTACCGGAAACGCGACGCATTGACCGGCTTTTCGGGCGGCCGCTGCACGCGCTGCGGTACCGTCCAATTCCCGCGTTCGCACATGTGTGTGAATCCGGAATGCCGCGCGCCCGACACGCAGATGCCGTACCGCCTCGCCGACTCGCGCGGCCGCGTCAAGACTTTCACCGAGGACTGGCAAGCCTATGCCGCGCGGCCGCCGTACATCTACGGCAACGTCGAATTCTCCGAAGGAGGCAACCTGCTCATGGAGTTCACGGACTTGGGCTCCGGCGAAATCAAGATCGACGATGCGGTTCGATTCGTGTTTCGCATCAAGGACGAAGACCGGGCGCGCGGCTTCCGCCGCTACTTCTGGAAGGCGACGAAGGCCTAGGAGGCTCGCCTCCCCGGGGCCTCGAGGTTCAACGATGGCAAGCGGAATCAAGGACAAGGTCGTGATCGCCGGCATGGGATGTTCGCGCTTCGGCGAACGCTGGTCCTGCGGGCCGGAGGACCTGATGGTGGAGGCCTTCGCGGAGGCCGCCGCCGATGCCGGCATCGAGCGCGACCGCATCGAGGCCGCGTGGCTCGGCGTCTTCTTCGACGAACAGAGCACGGGCAAGTCCTCGCTGCCCCTGTCGATGGCGCTGCGGCTTCCCAACGTGCCGACGACCCGGGTCGAGAATCTGTGCGCCACCGGCACCGAGGCGCTGCGCGGCGCCGTGTACGCGGTCGCCGCCGGAGCCTGCGACATCGCCCTTGCCATGGGCGTCGAGAAGCTCAAGGACACCGGCTTCGGCGGCCTGCCCGAACGCACCAAGGGAACCTTCGAGGACCTTTACCTGCCGAGCAGCACCGCACCCGGCGCCTTCGCCCAGCTTGCGAACGCCTACGCAAAGCGCCACGGAATCGCAATGGCGGACCTCAGGCGCGCGATGGCGCACATTTCCTGCAAGAGTCATGAAAACGCGACGCGAAACCCGAAGGCGCATTTGCGCAACCGCATCACCGAGCAGCAGGTGCTCGACGCGCCCACCATCTCCTATCCGCTCGGCGTGCTCGACTGCTGCGGCGTCAGCGACGGCGCCGCCTGCGCCATCGTCACCACACCGGAGGTGGCGCGCAGTCTCGGCAAGCGGGACCTCGTCTCCGTGCAGGCCATGCAGCTCGTGCCGAGCAACGGCGTCGAAATGGGCCACCAATCGTGGGACGGAACGCACACCCTGACGACGCCCATCGCCGCGCGGCGCGCCTACGCCGAAGCCGGCATTCGCAATCCGCGCGAGCAGATCGAGCTGATGGAGGTTCACGACTGCTTCTCCATCACGGAGCTCGTGCTGATGGAGGATCTTGGCTTTTCCGATCCCGGCCGCGCGACCCACGATGTGCTCGACGGCCGCTACGACCGCGACGGCGCGAACCCCTGCCAGATCGACGGCGGGCTCAAGTGCTTCGGCCACCCGATCGGAGCCACGGGCTTGCGGATGGCTTATGAAATCTATCTGCAGCTTCTCGGCCGCGCCGCAGAGCGCCAGCTCCCCGGACGCGGCGGGCGCGGCCCCTCGGTCGGTCTCACGCATAATCTGGGGGGGATTCCCAACCGGAACATTGCCAGCGTTTCCATCCTCGGACTGCTCGCCGTATGAACTTGAAGGAGCCACCATGACCGACACACTGTTTACACGCATCGATCGCGACCGCATGGCACCGCAGTGGCGTCCTGCGTGGGACACGCTCAACCAACTTACGGGCGATGCCACCTTCGTCGAAGTGTTCGCGCAGGCTCCGCAGCTGCTCGAGTTCGTGATGCAGCAGTTCTACTCGAAGATATTCTTCGGCGGCAACGTCCAGCAGCGCCATAAGCAGCTGGCCCGCTTGAGGCTGTCCATCATTCATGGCTGCCGCACGTGCAACAAGCAAAATGTTCCCGGCGCCCTGGAGGCGGGCTTCACCCCGGCGCAGATCGAGGCGCTCAAGGACGGGAGTGCCGAATGCTTCTCGCCCGAGGAGCGCGCCGTCATCGAATACGCCGATCAGATCGCACTCTCCAACATGGAGGGGCGGATGACCCCCTCCTTGTATGCCAAGCTGCGAGCACATTTCTCGGAGGCGCAGATTCTCGAGCTCGGTACCGCGATGGCGGTGATTTCCGGAATGGCGAAGCTGTCCTTCGTGCTCGATCTCGTGGAGCGTGAAGGTTATTGTCCGTTCGCGAGCACCGCCGGTGGCGAACGCGCAATGACCGCGAATGCGGCTGGCTAGCGGCCGCGAACGCGGCAGATCAGCGGCCGCGCACCATGAAATAATCGGGAATTCCGGCCGGCCAGTCTTCGCCCCAATTCTGGCGGCCGCCGTCCACGGCGAGCACTTCGCCGGTGATGAACTTGCCGGTCGGAGCGGCCAGATAGACCACCGCTTGCGCGATGTCAAAGACGTCGCCCAACCGCTTCATCGGGTTCGACACGACGAATCCCTCGGCGGCCTCGCGCGGATAGACGTTCAAGCCGTCGGTGGCGATCGATCCCGGCGCCACGCAGTTGACGCGAATGCCCAAAGGCGCCCATTCCACAGACAGTGTCTTGCTCAGGTAGATGACGCCGGCGCGCGCCGCGGCAGTGTGCGCCACCTGGGGCATCCCGCGATTGACGACTGCGACGATGTTGACGATGCAGCCGCCGGCGTTGCGGTCCCGCCAGAGTTTGGCGGCGCTTTGCATCATGTACCAGGTGCCGTTCAGGTTCGTATCGACCACCGCATTCCAGCCCTTGACGCTGAAATCGATGGCCGCCTGCGGAAACTGTCCGCCGGCGCTGTTGATCAGGACATCCAGCCGCTGAAAGCGCTCGCACGTTTCGTCGAACAGGTTTTGCACTTGAGCGGGCTCGCGGATGGTCATCGCCTTGGTCATGATCGTCTTGCCCAGGTGCCTGGCGATGCCCGCCGCGGTCTCCTCGAGCTTCTCGGCGCGTCGTCCACAAATGACCACTTCGGCCCCGAGCCGCGCCAGCACGTAGGCGATCGCGCGGCCCATGCCGCTGCCCCCGCCCGACACGACGCAAACCTTTCCGGCCAGGAGATCGTCCCGGAACACGAGCGGCTGGGTTGCGAGGTCGGCATCGGTGAGGCCCCATTGTTTGGGGGGATCGAGGGGCGGACGATTGGTCATTTCTGGAATTTTTCGGGTGCGCGGCGCAAAGAACTGCAGCGAGTATAAGGAGGGCGCATCCAAAAAGAAACAGGACTGACTGTTTGTTTCATGGCCGCCTCGTGATACTGTTTGCTCATCATCTGTGCCGGGCGGACAGGATCATGGCTGGATCGAAAAAAGCTTCTCGCGCAACGGCTGTCTCCCGCAAGAGTAGCAAGGCCCGCAAAAGCACCAAGGCCCGCAAGGGTACCAATGCCGCGCCCGCCGCGCCCGCGCAATCCGAAGGGGAAGATCTTTCCCGCCTGCGAATCGCCGTCACGACAATCGGCGATCTTCTGCTTGGCGCCGCCGATCGATATCCCGAAACGCTGGCATTGGTCTTTCCCGACTCATCGTACACCTATCGGGAACTCGCCTCGCGGGCGCTGCGGCGCGCGCGCAGTCTGCAGGCGCTCGGGGTCAAGCCGCGGGATCACGTCGGCATTCTGATGCACACCTGCCCCGCGTTCGTCGAGGTCTTCTTCGCCGCGGCGCTGTGCGGCGCCGTCGTGGTGCCGATCAACGCGCGCTATCGATCGCCCGAGCTCGCCTATGTCATCGAAAACGGCGACATCGCCACGCTCATCACGACCGACGCCATTGCGGAGCAGGTGAGTTTCGTCGAGCGTCTGCAGGGCGCCGTGCCCGCCCTCAAATCACAAGCCGATCCGCACCGGCTGCACGTGCCGGGCGCGCCGGCGCTTCGCAACATCGTGCTCATGGGCAACACCGCTGCGCCCGGCTTCGTCACGCAAAAGGAGTTCGATTCCCTCGCGGAGACTTCGCCGGAAAGCAATGTGCATCTGGCCCGTCTCGCAGTGCGCGTGCGCGACGTCGGCCTCATGCTCTACACCTCGGGCACCACGGCCAATCCAAAAGGCTGCCTGATCACCCACGAGGCGCAGGTCCGCAACTCCATCGCACTCGGCCGCCATCGCTATCGCCTCACTCACGATGATCGCTTTTGGTCGCCGCTGCCGATGTTTCACATCGCCTCGGTGCTGCCGATGCTCGCCATCTTCGACGTCGGCGGCACCTATTTGACGATGAGCTACTTCGACGCGGGCGTCGCGCTCGACATGCTCGAACGTTACCAAGTCACGGCCACGTATCCGTGCTTCGTCACCATCATGCAAGGCCTCATCTACCATCCCAAATTCGACCGCACCGATCTCTCGCGGGTCAGGCTGATGAACTCGAACTTCGCCGTGCAGCCGCCGGCCGTGGCGGAGACGATCATGCGCGCCATGCCTCAAGCCCTGCAGGTCGGAAGCTTCGGCATGACCGAAACCGCGGGCACCGTGTGCACGGGTTCTCCGGATGAAGCCGAATCGCTGCGCATAACGCGGCTTGGGAAACCCCTTCCCGGCCTTCAGGTGCGCATCGTCGCGCCCGAATCGGGACACGACGTGCGCACCGGCCTGCGCGGAGAAGTCCTGGTGCGCGGCTACAGCCTGCTCGAGGGATATCACAAGGACGCCGAAAAGACCGCGCAGGCCATCGACCCGGACGGCTGGTTTCACACGGGCGACATCGGCTCCCTCGACGAGCACGGCACGATCATGTTCCACGGCCGCTACAAGGACATGCTCAAGGTCGGCGGCGAGAACGTGGCCGCCGCTGAAATCGAGGCCCTGCTCGGCCGCCACCCGGCGGTGAAACTCGCCCAAGTCGTCGGGATTCCTGATGCCAAATACGTGGAGGTGCCCGCGGCGTTCGTCGAGCTCAAGCCCGGCGGCCGCGCCAGCGAGGCGGACCTCGTGAATTTCTGCAAGCGCGAGGCGGCGGCATTCAAGGTGCCGCGCGTGGTGCGATTCGTCGATGATTGGCCGATGTCCTCGAGCAAGATTCAAAAATTCCGGCTTCGCGAATCCCTCGTCGCGGAACTGGGCCTGGCGTAGAGGCCGGCCGTGCCCGCCGTACCGCCGCATTTCGGTCCGGTCGTGCAGAACGGGTTCGTCGTTCGCGACCTTGAGGCCGCGGTCGACCATTGGAGCACCAAGGTCGGCGTGGGACCGTTCTATCTGCTCGACCACATCCAATACGGGGACGTGTATCTACGTGGCGCGCCGCTGGTGTTCGACATGTCGGTCGCCATTGCGCAGTGGGGCGAGATTCAAATCGAACTCATCGTGCAGCACGATGCCGCGGCGTCGATCTACACGGAGTTCTTGAATCGCCATGGCGAGGGGTTGCAGCATCTCGGCGTGATGACCGACTCCCTCGACGCGCACCTCGCCCGGCTGCGCCCCCTCGGCGTGCAGCCGGTGCAGTGGGGCGCCACGGCGAACGGCATGCGATTCGCATATCTCGACACGGACCGCCACCCCGGCGGCATGATCGAATTGATCGAATCCGGCCCTGCGGTGCAGGCGTTCTTCGCCAAGATCCGCAGGGCGGCCGCCGGTTGGGACGGCAGCCGGCCGCTGCGTCGGCTCTGACCGGCCGCCGCCATCGCAGCCCGCCCATCGGATGCAGCATGGCATTCAGCGTCCTCAAACCCGTCCAGATCGCCTATCACGTTCCTGATCCGGAGCGCGCGGCGCGCGAAGGCGCGCGAAATTTCGGCTGGGGCCCCTTCTTCCTGTTCGAGCACATCGCGCTGTCGAGATGCATCTACCGCGGCGCTGCCGCCGCATTCGATCACAGCTCGGCCTACGGTCAGGCCGGTGATCTCATGATCGAGTTCATCACGCAGCATGACGATGCGCCGTCCGTGCTGCGCGACCTGTATGCGCGCGACGCCGTCGGCGTGCATCACGTCGCGCACTTCGTTCCCAGCCTGGGGGATGCGTTGGATCGGGCGCGCGCGGCGGGACGCGAAATAGCGCTCGACGCCCGCACCGCCACCGGCACGAATTTTGCGATGCTCGACACCTCGCGCGAACTCGGCCACATGATCGAACTGTACGAGCCGGCGGGCGATCTGCTCAGGTTCTACCGCTACGTGCGCAAGGCGGCGGAGGGCTGGGACGGCGCGGAGCCGCTGCGCCGGCTGCATGCCTGATTCCCGTTCATACTCGTTTTCCCTGCAATAGGATCCAACATGGGACGCATCAACGGCAAAGTCGCGGTGGTCTTGGGTGCCGCCGGCGAAGGCAACATGGGACAGGTCATCGCGCGCCGCTTCGCGTCGGAAGGAGCGCGCCTCATTGTGGCGGGCCGCACCGAATCGACGCTGCGCGCGCTCGGCGCGGAACTCGGCGGAGAACACTTCGTGTGCGACATCACGCGCAGCGCCGATGTGACCGCGCTCGCGCGATACTGCACGGAGCGCTGCGGACGCATCGACATTGCGGTCAATTGCACCGGCTGGGCGCCGATGACCAAACTTCTCGAGGTCAAGGAGGAGGAACTGGACAGGCTGTGCGCGCTGCAGTTCAAGGGCGTCTATTTCTTTCTTCAAAACATGGTGGCGCAGATGGCGGCGAGCGGCGGTGGATCGATCGTGCAGATGTCGTCCGCATCGGCCTACGCCCTGCTCTACAACCACGCCGCCTACATCGCGACGAAGTCCGCGGGCGATGCGCTGGTGCGGTGTTTCGCGAACGAATTCGGTGCAAGGAACATCCGCGTCAACTCCATCGCGCCGGGGCTCACCGCAAGCCCCATGACGGCGCACGAGATGCAGCTGCCCGGGCTCAAGGAAGCCTTCGTCAAGGAATACCCTCTCGGCCGCATCGGCACCGCCGCGGACATCGCCAACGCAGCGTTGTGGCTGGCGAGCGATGAAAGCTTCGTCACCGGCCAGGTCCTGCAGGTGAACGGCGGCCTCACTCTGCGCCGCAATCCGACTCCGAGGGAGATCAACGCGAGCCTCAAAGCCGCCGCCGCCCCCGTTAAAAACAGTCAGTCCTGATTGTTTTGTGGATACCCCGCTGCTACCATCGGACACCAGCGCGGCCGCGCCCAAGCGGCCGCAAAAACACCCAGCCGAGGACGCCCCCGTGTCGGTCAATTACAAAGTCGAATGGCCCATGAATCTGCACGCACCCGCCGAATCGCTCGAGGCGAAGCAGCCGCCGGTCGACAACGGCCTGGACGTGCCGGACCCCGCACGCTACTCCTCCGCCGAGTACATGAAGAAGGAATGGGAGCTTCTCTGGCCGCGCGTCTGGCTGCTTGCCGGGGTCACCCCCGACCTGCCGGAGTCGGGCGATTACCAGGTGTTCGAGATCGGACACGAGGAATTCTTGCTGGTTCGCCAGGACGATGCGTCGATCAAAGCCTTCTACAATGTGTGTCCCCACCGCGGCAATCGCATCTCCCTCAATGATCGCGGCAGCGTCGGCAGGTTCACCTGCGCTTTTCATGGCTGGCAATTCGCCTGCAACGGCAAACTCGAGAAGATCACGGACGAGCACACGTTCGATGCGCGCCTGATCGCCCATCGACCGGGCTTGCGCGAAGTAAGGTGCGAGGTCATCGGCGGGCTGATTTTCATCAACATGGACGGCAAGGCGCCGCCGCTGCGCGAGTGGATCGGCCTGCCCGCGGGTTACATCGAGAACTATGAAATCGACAGGATGAACGTGGTGCGGCACGTTCGCAGCGAATGGCGCGCGAACTGGAAGACCGGCATCGATGCCTTCTACGAAACCTATCACCTGCCGTTCATCCATCCACAGACGCAGGGCGTGATGGAGGATTTCAGCCAGTACGATCTGTATCCCAACGGCTTCAGCCGCATGATCGTGCCGATCGGCGTCAAGTCCCATCGCGTGGGCGACCAGGTCAGCGTCGATCCATATCAGCAGTACATGATGAAAGAGGCAGGCATCGACCCCGCGACGTTCACCGGCACCGCGCGGGAGGTGCGCACGGCGATCCAGCAGGCCAAACGTGCCCGCGGCAAACGCTTCGGGCTCGGCTACTACGACAAACTGACCGATGCCCAGCTGACCGACAGCTGGGCGACCGGGTATTTCCCCAACGTTCAAATCGGCATGCATCCGGAGGGCGTGTTCATCATGCGCTTCCTGCCGCACCCCACCGACCCGGAGCGTTTCTACTACGACAACATGACTCTGTTCCGCTACGTCGACGATCCTGGCTACACCGTGCCGGGCTGGATGGGTCTGCCCAGCGGCATGGATGTGACCGGCGCCACACGTCCGGATATCGAACGGGTGCCGGTGGATGTGCGGCCCAACCTGGGCGAGGTTCTCGACCAGGACGTGGAACTGGTTGCCGCCGTGCAGCGCGGCTCGAAGTCACGGGGTTTCCGCGGCCCCTTGTGGTCCGAACAGGAACAGCGGGTGCGCCATTTCCATCGCGAGCTGGACCGCTACATCAAGGGCGAAAAATAGGTCCCCGCTTCTCGAGAAATGCAGCGATGCCTTCGCGACCCTCGGGGGTCATCGCCCGATCGGCTATCGAGCGGCTTTCGCGCGCGAGCTGCGTTTCGAGGCCGGGCTCGGCCTCCGCCAGCAGCCGCTTGACCGCGCCGAACGCGCCCACCGGCCCGTTGCCCAAGCGTTCGGCGAGGGCGGAAGCCGCCGCCGCCAGAGCCTCGTCCTCGACCACCTGATTGACGAGTCCCCAATCCAGGGCCTGCTGCGCATCGAGCACCCGATTGGTGAGCAAGAGTTCCATGGCGCGCTTGTACCCCACGGCGCGCGGCAGCAGAAAGGTGCAGCCCGCGTCCGGCGTGAGACCCACCCCCGTGTAGGCGGGGGCAAACCTTGCGCTGCGCGCGGCGATCGCGAGATCCGCCGCCAGCACGAGCCCCAATCCCGCACCCGCAGCCGTGCCGTTGACGGCCGCGATCACCGGCGCATCCAACCGGGCGAGAAGCGCCATGCCGGCGTGTAGATTCGTCGTGAGCTCACGGAGGTAGGCACCCACGTCCGCTCCCGAGGCCACCATGGACTTGAGGTCGCCGCCGAAGCAGAAGTTCTTGCCCTGTCCGGTGAGCACGACTGCCCGCACCGCCGCTGAGGCCTCGATGGCGAAGGCCGCGGCGAGAAACTCGCGGCCGAATTCAAGGTTCATCGTGTTCGCCGACTCCGGCCGTGTCAGGGTGAGGAACGCCGTGTGATCACGTATGTCGAGGCTGACGGTCGCTGCGGTGATGCTGGCCATGGATCGCCTTCTATAAAAAAGGTGAGATCAAACGTCTATGTTATTGTTTAACAGCTAATTGGCGCTAGTGTCGACCAGGTTCTTCGGGAAACCGCCCGCCCTGCTCAGCATTCCCGGAACATCGCGGCCCATGGTGCCGGCCAACCATCGTGCCGCGGCGATCAGCCGATCCAAATCCAATCCGGTGCTGTAGCCCGACCGCGCCATCATGTAGGCCACATCCTCGGTGGGAACATTCCCGGTGGCACGCGGCGCAAACGGACAGCCTCCGATGCCACCCAGCGATGCATCCACGATCTTGGCGCCCGCTTGAACCGCCGCCCACACATTGGCAAGTCCGGTATTTCGCGTGTTGTGGAAATGCACGCGGACCGGAAGCGGCTTGATCGCCGCGGCCACTCTTGCCACCAACGAGGAAACCTCGCCCGGACTCGCGACGCCGATGGTGTCCGCCACTGCGACTTCCACCGGGCCTGCCGCCGCCGCCACTCGCGCCATCTCCACCACCCGCGAAGGATCGACCTCGCCGTCGAACGGACAACCGAACGCCGTCGATATCGTTATTTGAGCCGGCCGCCCCTGCGCGCGCGCCAGACGCACGACCTCGCAGCACATCGCGAGCGATCCATCCGACGTGGCGCCCTGATTGCGTGAGGCAAATCCATCGGACGCAGCGCAGACCGCGCCAAGTTCGTCCATGCCCGCGTCCAAGGCGCGCAACGCGCCGCGTTTGTTCAGCACCAATCCGATGAACACGACACCGTCGCGGCGCGGCAAACCGGCCGCCACCGCCTCGGCATCCGCCATTTGAGGAACGAGTTTGGCATTCACGAAACTGGCCGCCTCGATTCGGCGCACACCCGCATCGAGTGCCCGACCGATGAACTCGAGTTTCTGCGAGGTCGTGAGCAGCACTGACTCGTTCTGCAGCCCGTCTCGAGGGCCGACTTCCACCATCTCTATTTTTTCCATATCAAACTCTGTATTTTCAATATGTTAACTACATATTATCATGTTAATTATCCGACGTTCGCGCCGCTTGTCCGTATCCGCCGCCGCCCGGGCTGCAAACGACGAATGCGTCGCCGGCCTGCATGTCAACTTGCGCAAGATGGCCGAGGCGCTCCACGCGGCCATCCGCGCGCTCCACCCAGTTCTCCCCCACCGCACCGGGTTCGCCCCCCTGCAAGCCGAACGCGCCGTGAAGCCGGCCGTTGCTCAAGATGGATGCAGTCATCGGTTCCAGGAAGCGAATCCGGCGAATCGCGCCGTCGCCGCCCCGCCATCGCCCCGCGCCGCCGGTACCCGCCCGGATCTCGAAGGATTCGACCCGCACGGGAAAGCGAAATTCCAGGACTTCCGGGTCGGTGAGGCGCGAATTGGTCATGTGAGTTTGGACCACGCTCGTGCCGGCGAATTCAGGCCCTGCGCCGGAACCGCCGGCAATCGTCTCGTAGTACTGAAGGCGCGCATTGCCGAAGGTGAAATTGTTCATCGTGCACTGGCTCGCCGCCATGACGCCGAGCGCGCCCAACAGTGCATTCGTGACGCACGTGGAGGTCTCGACATTGCCCGCGACGACGGCGGCGGGGAAGCGCGGATTCAGCATGCAGCCTTCCGGCAGCATGACCCGCAGCGGCTTGAGGCATCCCGCATTGAGCGGAATGTCATCGTCCACCAAGGTGCGGAACACGTACAAGACCGCGGCGGCGGTGATGGCGCGCGGCGCGTTGAAATTGTTGGCCTGCTGAGCGCTGGTGCCGCTGAAGTCGATGCAGGCGCCGCGCTGCCGCGCATCGACCGACACGCTCACCCGGATCCGCGCTCCGTTGTCGAGCGGCAGCGTGAACTCGCCGTCTCTGAGCGCCGTGATGACGCGGCGAACCGACTCTTCGGCATTGTCCTGCACGTGGCGCATGTAGGCGATCACGGTATCGCGGCCATGTTCCGCGACCGCCGATTTGAGTTCGAGCGCACCCTTTTCGTTCGCGGCCACCTGTGCGCGCAAATCAGCGAGGTTTTGCGCGGGATTGCGCGACGGATGGGCCCCGGCGCCCAGCAAGTGGCGCAAGGCGGCTTCACGAATGGTGCCGCGCTCGATGAGCTTGAAGTTGTCGATCAACACTCCTTCCTCGGCGATGCTGGTCGAGAACGGCGGCATGGAGCCCGGCGTTGTCCCGCCGATGTCGGCGTGGTGACCGCGCGAGGCCACGAAAAAGCCCGGGGACGCGTCGCCGTCATCGAGATGGACGGGCGTCACCACCGTCACGTCGGGCAGATGCGTGCCCCCGTGATAGGGATCATTCAAGACGTACACGTCCCCGCGTTGCATCTGCGGATTGCGATCGATGACCGTGCGGATCGACTCGCTCATCGATCCCAGATGCACCGGCATGTGCGGTGCATTGGCGATCAGCGAACCGTCAGCGTCGAACACCGCGCAGCTGAAATCCAGCCTTTCCTTGATGTTCACCGAGTACGCGGTGCTCTGCAGGCGCAGTCCCATTTGTTCGGCGATGTTCATGAACACGTTATTGAACAATTCGAGCCGCACCGGGTCGACGCCGGTGCCCGCGGCATGGCGCACCTCGCGCGGACGAACGCGCTTGAGCTCGACGCACCCCCCCTCCAATCCCACGGCCTGCCAGCCCGGCTCGATGACCGTGGTCGCATTGCGCTCGGCAAGGACCGCGGGGCCCTCGATATTCACTCCGGCGGGCAACCCCTCGGAACGGAACAGCCGCGCTTCGCGCCAACCCGCGGACTCCTCATCCTCGATGCAGTACATCCGTATCGTTGCCACCGCCCCCGCGCCGGCGGTGGTCATGTCGCGCGGACGCCCTGCCTCCCGGGCGTCCGCTCCCGCGAGGATGCACTCGACGGATACCGACTCGATCACGAGCACGAGCTGCGGCATCAGAAAGGCGAAGCGGCGGCGATAGAGGTGTTCGAAGCTGCCGCGAATGGCCGCCACGGCTTCCCGCGGGGTGCTGCGCATGGGCAACTCGCAGGCCAATGCGGTGTCCGTGCCCTCGTAGCGGATGTGCACGTGAAACACGGTGCGCGGCTCGGCGGCGGCGCTGCCCAACGTTTGCTCGCGAAGTTCTGCGGCCGCTTCGTCCTCGAGAAGGCCGGCCCGGCTTCGCGCCTCGCGTACTCCACTCTCGTCGAGTGCAAGCTCCACCGCCGCGGCCCGCAAGGCGCTCTGATCGGCGAGTCCCATCCCGTAGGCAGACAGCACGCCGGCGAGCGGGTGGATGAACACGCGGGTCATGCCAAGC
Organism: uncultured Gammaproteobacteria bacterium; assembly: GCA_963727045.1. Lineage (GTDB taxonomy): Bacteria > Pseudomonadota > Gammaproteobacteria > Steroidobacterales > Steroidobacteraceae > Bog-1198. Next base: position 1,484,064 of record CAVSES010000001.1, read on the forward strand.
GCATCCGCCACCTGACAGGCATGTTGACCGCCGGCGCCGCCGAAGCATTGCAGCGTATAGGCGCTCACGTCGTAGCCCCGCATGACCGAAATGCGCTTCACCGCGTTGGCCATGCTCGCCGTGGCGATCCGCAGCGCGCCGGCGGCGATCTCGACCGCATCGATCGGATTGCCGGTGGCCGCGCTCATCTGCTCTGCCAGCGCCGCGAAGCCCCGCGCGACGATGTCCCCATCCAGAGATTCATTGGCTTGCGGGCCGAAGACCCGCGGAAAGTACCGAGGTTGGATCCGCCCCAGCAAAACATTCGCGTCCGTAATCGTGAGCGGCCCGGAACGCCGGTAGCACGCGGGTCCAGGATTCGCTCCCGCGGACTCCGGCCCGACGCGCAGGCGTGCGCCGTCGAACCGGATGATCGAACCGCCGCCGGCCGCGATGCTGTGAATGCTCATCATCGGCGCGCGAACCCGCACGCCGCCCACTGCCGTGTCGAATGCGCGCTCATACTCTCCCGCGAAGTGGCTGACATCGGTGGAGGTGCCCCCCATGTCGAACCCGATGAGCTTGGCGTGGCCCGCCGCCTGCGCGGTGCGCGCCATGCCGACGATCCCGCCGGCCGGACCCGAAAGTATTGCGTCCTTTCCCTGGAACCGGTGCGCCCGGGCCAACCCGCCCGAACTTTGCATGAAGTACAGCGGCACCCCGGGCATCCGCTCGGCCACGCGATCCACATATCGCCGCAAAATCGGCGAGAGGTAGGCGTCCACGACCGTGGTGTCGCCGCGCGGCACGAGCTTCATGAGGGGGCTCACGCGATGCGAAACCGAAATCTGTGTAAAGCCGATCCGTCGTGCCACTCCCTCGGCGGCGAGTTCGTGCCGGACATGGCGGAAGCCGTGAAGAAACACGATCGCGCAGGAACGCAGGCCTGCCTCGAATGCCGCCTGCAATTGCAGGGCGAGCGCGGATTCATCCAGCGGCTCTACCGTATCGCCGCCGGCACCAATGCGCTCGTGCGCCTCGATCACACGTTCGTACAGCATTTCGGGCAGCACAATGTGCCGGTCGAACAGGCGCGGCCTGGCTTGCGTCGCAATCCGCAGCGCATCGCGAAACCCCCGGGTGATGATCAACGCGATGCGTTCGCCCTTGCGCTCCAGAAGCGCGTTGGTGGCGACCGTCGTCCCCATCTTCACGCACGCCACCCGCTCGGGCGTGATCGGCTCGTCCGCCGCGAGCCCGAGCATCCGCCGCACCCCTTCCACCGCGGCGTCCGGATATTGCGATGGATTCTCCGACAGCAGTTTTTCAGTGTGCAGGCCGCCGTCCGGCGCACATCCGACGATGTCGGTGAACGTGCCTCCCCGGTCGATCCAAAATTGCCAACGTGCGTCCACGGCGGTTCAAGGAATCATTTCTAGCGGGTGCGCAATCGCAGGCTCTCCCAGCTCGCATCGGCGACCCAGCCGCCGTCGACCGGAAGGCTGACCCCGTTGATGAACCCGTTGCGATCGCCGTCTGCGAGAAAGGCGATCGCCTCGGCCACATCTTCCGCCCGGGCGAAGCGCGCCATGGGCACCCGGTTGACGATGTCGGCGTCCGAATAGGCGCCGCTTCCCTGGTCCGCAACGTCCATCTCGGTCTTGATCCATCCTGGACATACCGCGTTGACGCGCACGCCGCGGCCGCCCCATTCGGCTGCAAGCGACCTGGTCAGACCAATGAGCCCGTGTTTGGACGAGTTGTAGGCGCTGCGATGGCTGACGCCGGCGAGGCCCGCGACCGAAGCGACATTGACGATGCTGCCCTGCCGGCGGGCGAGCATCTGCGCACCGAGGTGCCGGCACAACAGAAAAGGTCCGAACAGATTGATGTTCATGACGCGCTGCCATTGCGCGGCGGTGGTGTCTTCCGCAGGGGCGATGAGGCTGATGCCGGCGTTGTTCACCAGACCGTCGGCCCCGCCGAACTCCCCGGCGACCCATTGCGCCAATCGCTCAACGAACGGTTCTGAAGAGACGTCGCCCGACATTCCCGCGACCTGCGCTCCGCCGCCGCGCAGCCGCTCCACGTGGCCGTCGACCGCCTGAAGGTCCACCAGGATCACACGGTAATCGCGTCGCGCCAGAAGCGTGGCCGTGGCAAGGCCCACGCCTTGGGCCGCTCCTGTTACCACAATCGTTTTCATCTCATCTCCTATTCCGTTGCCGTACCGCGCGCCTTCGCATCCGCGGGCTCGTCCACCGTGATCCCGAACCATGCCGCGGCGCTCGCCACCGCAAACCCCGCACCGATCACAAAGGCGGAGCGCCACAGGTGTTCGCCGGACAAGTACCCGACCAGCGGTATCCCGATGATGCCGCCAAGATTGCCGCCGGTGTTCATGACGCCGCTTACGGCCATGGTCTCGCCGCGTCCCACCGTCATTGCGGCACCCCAATACGCGCCTTCATTGAGTTCGACCGCGGCAAAACAACACGCGAGGCCGAATACCGCAACGTAGGGGTTGGCCGCACTCACCGAGTACAACAGCAGCGCGGCGGCAATCGGCAACGAAATCAGCGGCACGAGACGGTAGCCCCAGCGGTTGCCCAGGCGCAGGCACGCGGCGCCCGTGATCATGCCACCCACCCCCGCACCCAGCGCCGCGGCGAGCGGCGGCGTGCTCGCCAGCCAGCCGCTTTCCAACACCGAGAATTTCCGCTCCTGCACCAGGTATAGAAAAACCCAGTTCGACAGCAGATAAAACGAGTAATTCATGCACAGGTAGGAAATCGCAAGCAGCAGCACATTGCGGTTCGTCAGAATGGCGAGCAGCTGCTTCGCGCTGATGTTCGCATCGGCGGCCGCAACGTTCTGATCGCCGATTTCCGCAAGTTCATCGGCGGACACCGACGGATGCTCGCACGGCGCGTTTCGCCCGTACCAGGCCCATATCGAAATCAATCCGACCGCCGGAAGACTGGCCCAAAGCAGCGCCTGCTGCCATCCGAACGCGGACATGAGGTGGGAAATGAGCGGCGGGGTGAACGCCGCGCCGAGTCCCAATCCCATGGTTTGCAGTCCCTGCACGAAGGCCCAGCGGCGCGGCGGAAACCACACCTCGAACACGCCGGCAGACACCGGAAATATCGCCGCCTGCGAACAGCCGAGCAGCAGCTGCAGCAGGAGCAGCGCCGCGAACAAGCCGGCGCCCGTCAGCCAATACGGCGCGAGCGGCGTCGCGACGGTGGCGAGAAACGCGGCGATGCCGATGATCACGAACGTGCGCCGCGCCCCCTGGCGCTGGCCGAAGATCCCGCCGGGCAGCTGGAACAGCCCATAGCCCAGCACGAATGCCCACTCGATCAAACTGATCTGGAACTGGCTGAGGCCGAGTTCGGGCATCATGGGCTCGGCGGTCACCGTGATGCTCTTTTGCTGCAGATACGCGACGAAGCCGAATCCGAACAGCATCGCAAAGATTCGCCAGCGGATCCGCAATGCCGGGGTACGCCTCTCGGCCATCATGCGTGAGCCGGAGTCCGCTGCATGTCCAGACAGATCTCGACCGCCTGACCGAGCGAGGCAGCCTCCTTGTCGGCGCCGTGGATGCGGCCGGCGTCAGCCCCCGGCTGCAGCAGCATTCCCGGGAGAAACACGGCGACGATGCAGGCATTCGGAAAACGCCGCCGCATTTCCTCCGCGGTGGCGCCGCCCCGGCTTCGCTCCTCGCTCGGAAATGCGCTCACGACATACACGATGGAAACCGCCTCCGCCGCCTCGGGCGGCGGCGCAGCCGCGAGGTCTTCGAGCGACATGTGGCGGGCATCGATCTTCTGCTCGCGCAGTATGCGCACCAGCAGTTCGGTCGCCAAATCGTCAGCCATCGACCCCAAGCCCACGCAGACCATGACGGACCCCGCAGGCACGACGAGCGGCCCCTGCCAGCGCCCGCTGACCTGTTCCCGCTGGCGGCGCAGCTGCCGGCCGGCATTCGTGTCGAGCACCGAAGTCCTGCGATGGCGGCGTGAGAGCTTGCGCTCCTCGCCGCCGATGGCGGCGATCACGGCGACCATCGCGCTGCGAACCTTCGCCTGCTGATCGACATTGATGGCGCCCGCCAGCAGGTCGATGCGGGCGAGGTGCAGTGCGGGCATCAAGACCAGATCGCAATAATTGGCGAACGAATCCCGCTTCAGAAATGTCCGCGCGCTTGCGATGATTTCATCGGAATCGGCCGACAAGGCCCGTTGATAGAAGCGTTCCGGCATGGTCAGCGCCTGCGTGTCGCCCAGCAGGACATCGAGCATGCTGAGCGCCTTGATGTGCCTGCCCGCGACCAACAGGCACAGCGTCAACGGCGTCGACAGGATCAAGCCGATCGGACCCCAGAGCCAGCTCCAGAATATCGCCGCGATGACCACGGACAGCGGCGACAAACCCGTGGTATGCCCGTACAGCTGCGGCTCGACCAGCTGCCCGGCAATCAATTCCACGACGACGAAGAACCCGAGCGTCGTCAGGGCCAACGACCATCCCGGATCGACCGCGGCGGCCAGCAACGCCGAGCACAGCGCTGCAATCCACACGCCGATGTAGGGAACGAAGCGCAATACTCCCGCCAGCGCCCCCCACAGCAGGGGATGCGGCAGCCCGATGATGCTGAGGCCGATCCACACCGTGAGCCCCAGGCCCAGATTGACCGCGAATTGCGACAAGAAGAAGCGCGACAGGCGCTCCCCCGCATCGTTGATCGCGAGCGTCGACAAGCGGATGTCGGCGCCGCCGGCGATCCGGATGAAGCGGTCGCGCAACGCCTCATGTTCCAGCAGAACGAACACCAAAACGACCAGCACAATGCCCGCGGTCTCGATCGGCACCCAGATCGATCCGAGAACCTTCTCGATGACCTGCAACGGATTGGGCGGCGGTTCGCGCAGCTCCACGGGAACCGGAGCGGCGGGCCCCGTCGTCTCGGGCTGTTCGAGCGTTCCGGGCTGGTCCGCGCGGCTGCGGCGGTCCGTCAGGTGCTGGAGCTGTCCGGTGATGCCATTGAGCTTGACCACCGTAACGGCATTCAGCACCTTGAGCTTGTGCTCGAGCGTGCGCTCGTAGCGCGGCAGACTCGCCGCCATGCGCATCAGCTGCGAACCGATCACGCCCGCGACCGCCGCAAACGAAAACGCGAGGACGAGAACGGCTCCGAGCACCGAGAGCGTCTGACCGAGGCCGATGCGCCGCAGCGCCCGCACCACAGGGGCGATCAACAGGCTCAAAATGACCGCCAGGGTGATCGGAACCAGTACGTCACGGGCAAAATACAACAGCGCCAGTATCGATGCGGTCGCAATGATTCCAAGGGCCCGGTCACGAACCGCGAGCGGCGACGGATCGGGTGCGGGGGAGGCGGGCGAGTCCATGCGATATATTCGCACATTGTCAGGAGAGGTCACTCAATGAAAAACCGCCCCAGCGGGTTCGGGATCGACGAATTGCCGCGGATCGTGCGCGGCAAGGGCAGCTATTTGTTCGATGCCGCAGGAAGGCGCTATCTGGACGGATCCGGCGGGCCCGCGGTGTTCTGCCTCGGCCACGCCCATCCGGAAGTCAACGCGGCCATCGCGCGGCAGTTCGATGAGATCGCCTGCGCCTACCGGTATCTTTTCACGAGCTCCGCCCTCGAACAGCTGACCGGTACGGTTCTGCGCTTGTGCGGAGGGCATTTCCAGGACATCGTATTCACGGGCAGCGGATCGGAAGCCGTCGAAGCGGGATTGAAAATCGCGCTCCAGCATTTCGCCGCCCGCGATCTCATGAGCAAACGCCACTTCATCGCCCGGCGCCGCTCGTGGCACGGCAATACCTTGGGAGCGCTGTCGGTCTCGGATTTCGCGCAGCGGCGCCGCGCCTTCGAGGGCAGCCTGCTCGACGTGACATTTGTTTCCGCGGCGAATGCGTACCGGATGCCCGACGGGGTGTCCGGAGATAATCTGGTCCCCCATCTTGCCGCCGAACTGGAGCGGGCGATCGTGGCCGCGGGACCGCAGCGGGTTGCCGCATTCGTGTTCGAGCCCATCGTCGGTGCGGCCGGCGGCGTCGTCCCGGCACCCGACGGTTACGCGCAGGCCATGCAGGCCGTGTGCCGCAAATTCGATGTTTTGATGATCGCGGATGAAGTCATGTGCGGATCGGGGCGCAGCGGCACATGGCGAGCCCTGGAGCACGAGCAGGTGGTTCCGGACATCATGTGCATCGCAAAAGGACTGGCCGGCGGCTACATCCCGCTCGGGGCGACGCTCGTCACCGCGCGAGTCGCCGCACCGATCCACAGCGAGCATGGTTCCTTCATGACCGGACACACATTCACCGGTCATACCGCTGCGTGCGCCGCAGGTCTCGCCGTGCAGCACATCATCGAACGCGACCGCCTCCTCGAACGCGTTCGCACCGCCGGTCGTATCTTCAAGGAGAACATTCGCCGGACTCTGTCGACATTCGACGAAGTGGGCGATGTCCGCGGACGGGGTTTTTTCATCGGCATCGAATTGGTTCGCAACCGCGAGACCCGCGCTCCCTTCCGGCCTGAGCGCGCTCTCAGTTTCGACATCGGCGCCCGCGCCTTTGCCGACGGGCTCATCTGTTATCCGTGCGCGGGAAATGTCGACGGTACGGCGGGCGACACCATCATCATCGCCCCGCCCTATAATGCGAGCGACGCCGAGCTGGAGGAAATCGTCGAGAAATTCGCCCGCGCCGTCGGCGCCGCGCTAGGGGGTGGCTGACGCCGGCTCATCCGCCGCATTGACCGCGACGAACACGCAACAGTTCGCGCGCTCGGCAAGCGAGGTGCGATTGGGGCTGCCCCACCAGAAGCCGCCCGCGGGCTGTGGGTAATGGCCCAACACGATGAGATCAACCGCGAGGCGCCGGGAGAAGGCGATGATCTGCTCGATGATGTTGCCGCTTGCCAGATAACCTTCGGCGGCCACGCCGCGCGTCTTGAGCCAATCGATGGACTCATCGAGCAATTTGCGGTAGCCGGCCTCCTCGTCGACGAGGCAGGCATGGCCGGCCGCGCCGGCGGCGACCGCGGGCGCCGCCACGCCTCCCGGAATGATGGACAACACGTACACGTGCGCGCCGAGAAGGACGGCGAGTTCCGCGCCGCGTTTCAGGGCCCGCCGGCCCACCTCGGAACCGTCATAACAGAGCAGCACCCGTTTGAACATAATGTCGCTCCAGCTCGAACCGCAGGCTGACCCTGCCAATGTCCGCCCCCTCGGAGTTCCAGCTCCACTCTTCAAAGTATGCTCGGGCTTTTGGCTCAATGCGAATAATTGTCGAGCAGCGGGTGCCGTAATCCTTCGCCCGCACGAAGGCGCTCGAGAGCAGCCGTTCCCATTCCAGGCTGACGCCCGTCTGGGGCAATTGTTCATCGGGGGCCGGCTCCTCGTCGCGCAGCACGTGGAGCAACGGCGCCGTGTCGTTCATGTCATCGAGCGCTGACTGCAATCGCCCTTTGGCGTTCAGAACCTTCGGCCACGGCGTGTCGAGCAGGTGGTTCGACAGCCCGTAGATGCCGGGTCCGAGCTCCCGGCCGGCGCCGGGCACGCTTTCATAGATGCCGAGCCGCTCGCCGTCGGAGAAGATGAGATTGAAGCCATTGTAGTTGGGGCCCACGTCCTTGAGATAAGCCAAACCCTCCGCAACGGTGCGGTCCGACTCCAGCATGTCGGTCACGAGAGATCCGCGGCTCGGAGCATCAGCGCGTCGCTTCTGCGGACCACGATAATTCGTGAGGGCGGCAAAACGGCCCGACCGTGTCAACCCCAGCCAGGTTCCTTGCGCCTCGAGATCCCGGCCGGCGAGCATCTGCGGACGATCCGGCCACCACGCGGCGGGCGCGGTGGGCCGCGCGTGGAATTCGTCCCTGTTCGCCGCCACCACGCAGGCGTAGCGCGGATGCGCGCGCCAGACAACGAGAACCAGACACATCCAAATTTCTCCGGCCGATTATTCGCAGAACCTCAAGCCACCATGGCCTCGTCCAGCACTTCTATCCAGTGCTTCACCGGCGTAAGCGTACCCGACTGCAAGTGCTGAATGCAGCCCATGTTGGCGGACACTATGGTGCGAGGTTCAAGCTTCTCGAGATGTCCGAGCTTGCGGTCGCGCAAACGCCCGGCGAGTTCGGGCTGCAGAATCGAATAAGTGCCGGCCGAACCGCAGCACAAATGGCTCTCCTCATCCGCCACCCGTACGTCGAATCCGAGCGCGCGCATGTGGGCTTCAATCCCGCCCCGGAGTTTCTGCCCGTGCTGCAATGTACAGGGCGGGTGAAACGCCAACGGTCGAGCTTGTCCCGGACGAACCTTGCCCCGAAGAGCGGGCACGAGATCCGGCAAGAGCTCGCTCAAGTCGCGCGCGAGCGCGCTGATGCGCGCCGCCGGATCGGCGTATGTCGGATCGCCGGACAGCGCGTGCCCGTACTCCTTGATCGCCAGGCTGCAGGCGGAGGCGGTGGCAATGATCGCCTCGACATCGCCGTGAGCGAGCATCGGCATCCAGGCGTCGATATTGCGGCGCATGTTCTCGAGCCCTCCCTCCGGATCGCTGAGATGAGTGCGCAACGCGCCGCAGCAGCCGGCGGCGCCCGCGTACTCGATTTCGATGCCGGCGCGATCCAGAACCCGTGCGGCCGCGCGGTCGATGTTCGGCATCATCGACGGTTGTACGCAGCCTTGCAGCGCCAGCACCTTGCGTCGGTGGGTGGACGTTGCGGCCCCGCCGGGCGTGGATGCGCGCGGGGGCACCTTCTTTGCGAGAAACGCCGGCAGCAGCGGCCGCAACGCCTGCCCCAACCGCAAAGCCGGCGCAAACAACGGCGAGGTGAGTCCTTCCCTGAGCAGCCAGCGAAGGGACCGTTCCGAGGCCGGACGCGCCACCCGAGCATCGACTATCTTCCGGCCAATGTCGACCAGGTGCCCATATTCCACGCCGCTCGGACACGTGGTTTGGCAATTGAGACAGGTCAAACAACGATCCAGATGCTGCTGCGTGCTGCGCGTCACAGGCTCGCCCTCGAGCGCCTGTTTGATGAGGTAGATGCGGCCGCGGGGGCCATCGAGCTCATCGCCCAGCAGTTGATAGGTCGGACAGGTGGCGTTGCAAAAACCGCAATGCACACACTTGCGGATGATGGCCTGTGCCTCCCCGCCGTGCGGGGTGCCCTCGAATTCCGGAGCCAGATGCGTTTGCATGGCGGCCTCAAAGCTCGGCGTACATGCGGCCGCGGTTGAAAACGCCCGCAGGATCGAACGCCCGCTTCAAACCCCGATGAACGCGCATCACAACGTCGCTCACCGGCGCAAACACACCGCCCGACTTGTCGGCGCCGCGAATCAGGGTGGCATGTCCGCCTGCCCGGGCCGCGGCCGCGCGTACCTCTGCTGCGGGAGCAGCGGTGCGCCACCAGCGCAAGGCACCGTGCCATTCGATGAATTGCGCGCCCGGCAGCTCGATGGGCATCGTGCAGCGGGGCACGGACAATCGCCAGAGGCGTTCGCCGCCGCCCAATGCGTCGTCATCGAGCGAAAAGAAAGCCAGCGTCTGATCGCGCAGGCTCGACCACCAACCCGGGGCCGCCTCGGCAGCGAGCACGGTGCCCCCGAGTTTGCCGCACGCCGCATCGACCGCTGCGACCGCCCCCGCCAGCCGCACATGCAATCGGCCGTCGTGCCAGGCGCTGGCGCTCATGGGCAGCGGCTGCGACGCCCAACGCTGGAGCTGCTCGAGCGCCTGACGTTCGTCTCTCTCGAAGAGAAGAGTTGCGGCATGCCGGCTCTTCGGCATCACTTTGAGCGATATCTCGCAGATGACTCCCAAAATACCCCAGGACCCTGCCATCAGCCGCGACACATCGTAGCCCGCGACATTCTTGGCGACCTGGCCCCCGAATGTCAGCACTTCGCCGCGGCCGGTGAGCAGCGTGACTCCGAGGACATGGTCGCGCACCGAACCCACGCTGGCGCGGGCCGGCCCGGACAGGCCGGCCGCCACCATGCCTCCCACCGTGCCGCCCGCAGAAAAGCGCGGAGGTTCGAACGGCAGGCATTGCCCCCCCTCCTCCAACGCCGCTTCCAGCACGCACAGCGGTGTCCCCGCGCGCACCGTGACCACCAGTTCCGTCGGCTCATAGGAAACGATCCCCGCAAGGGCGGTCACGTCGAGCGGTTCTCCGGTGACCGGCTCGCCGTAAAATGCCTTCGTGCCGCCGCCGCGGATGTCCAGGGGGGCCTTTCGGGCTCCGGCGAGCAGCACCTGGTCGATCAGTCGGGCGAGCACCGGATCCTCGGGATCCATCAGAATCTCGGCAAATCGGCAAAAGGCAGCACGCCGCGATGCACGTGCATCTTGCCGTACTCCGCGCAGCGATGCAGGGTCGGGATGACCTTGCCGGGATTGAGCGACTCGAACGGATCGAACGCGTGCTTGACCGCCAGAAACTGCGCGCGCTCGGCCGGGGAGAACTGCACGCACATGGAATTCAATTTCTCGACCCCCACGCCGTGTTCGCCGGTGATGGTGCCCCCCAGCCGCACGCTGGTTTCCAGGATATCCGCGCCGAACAATTCGCAGCGCCGCATCTCGTCGGGCTCGTCCGCGTCGAACAGGATGAGCGGGTGCAGATTGCCGTCTCCCGCATGAAAAACGTTCACGCAACGCAGGCCGTACTTGTCCTGCATTTGTCCGATCGCCTGCAGCATCTGCGCCAATCGCTTCCTGGGAATGGTCGAGTCCATGCACATGTAGTCGGGGCTGATGCCGCCGGATGCGGGAAAGGCGTTCTTGCGGCCGCTCCAAAACCGGAGCCGCTGCGCTTCGTCGGCGCTGACCTCGATCCGCGTCGCCCCTGCGCCCTTCAGAACCTCCTCCATGCGGACAATCTCTTCAGCCACCTCCTCCGGACTGCCGTCGCTTTCGCACAGGAGAATCGCGGCGGCGTCGAGATCGTAATCGGCATGCACGAAGGCCTCGACCGCGGCGGTCATGGCTTTGTCCATGAGTTCGAGTCCTGCCGGTATGATGCCGCGCGCGATCACCGCGGCCACTGCGGCGCCGGCCGATTCGATGTCATCGAAGCTCGCCATGATGCATCGGGCCAGCTGCGGCTTTGCGGTCAGCTTCACGGTGACTTCGGTGATGACGGCCAGCATTCCCTCGCTGCCGACGATGACGGCCAGGAGATCGAGCCCCGCGGCGTCCAGCGCCTCGGACCCGAATTCCACCGGCGCGCCGTCCGCCATGAAGCCGCGCGCCCGCAGCACATTGTGCAAGGTGAGGCCGTATTTCAAGCAGTGCACGCCGCCGGAATTCTCGGCCACATTGCCGCCGATCGTACAGGCGATCTGGCTGCTCGGATCCGGCGCATAGTACAAACCGAACGGCGCCGCCGCCTCGCTGATCGCCAAATTGCGCACCCCGCTTTGCACGACCGCGGTGCACGCCGCCGCATCGATCTTCAGGATCCGGTTGAATTTGGCAAGCGACAGAATCAATCCCTCGCGATGCGGCGTCGCACCGCCGGACAGGCCCGTGCCGGCGCCGCGCGCGATGACCGGCACGCTCATTCGATCGCAGATTCCGAGGATCGCCGCCACCTGGGCTTCAGTCTCGGGAAGCGCCACCACCATGGGCGAGGTGCGGTAGGCGGTGAGCCCGTCACACTCGTACGTCACGGTGTCTTCGTGACGAAACAGGATGCCCTCCCCGGGCATCACTTCGGCCAGCGCGGCCACCAAATCCGATTGCCGCCGTGCGCGCGGCGATTCGGTGGGCACGGCGGCGCCACGCACGGCGGCGCCCGGCTCATCGGCGCCCCGCGAGCCGCCCTGCGGACCGCTGTCAATGAATGGAGTGCTCATTGGGGGGCATTATGCATCACTCCGTTTGTCCGGCGATCGTGCAATCCGTCCCCCCACTTCGACGCCATTACGCAATTCGCGGCACTGGAGTAGGATTCGGCAAAAGCGAATAGCGGCGGCGCGAATAACCGCAAGAAGGGAGAACCCATGTTTCATCAATTGTTGACCCCGGTCGGTGACAGTTTGGCCCTGTCTTTCCTCGTTGCAATCCTGCCCATCGCAACGGTCCTCGTGCTGCTCGGCATGCTCAAGCGGCCGGCATGGCAGGCGGCGCTCGCGGGCCTCGTGGTTGCGCTATTGATTGCGTCGACGGTTTGGGCGATGCCGGTGAACATCGCCTTCGCCGCGGCGCTCAATGGGGCGGTATTCGCCCTCTGGCCGGTCATGTGGATCGTCATCAACGCGCTGCTCCTGTACAACGTGGCCGTGGCCTCCGGCCGGTTCGACGCCTTCCGCGCCTGGGTGATCAGGCACCTGCCGAACGACCGGCGGGTGGTGCTGATCGCCATCGGATTTTGCTTCGGCGCGCTGCTCGAGGGCATTGCCGGTTTCGGGGCGCCGGTTGCCATCACGGCGTCGCTGCTGATCGTCTGCGGCTTCCCCGCACTCGATGCACTCGTGTTCGTGCTGATCTTCAACACCACCCCGGTCGCGTTCGGCGCGCTTGGCGCGCCCGTCACCGTGTTGGGGGCGGTAACAGGATTGCCGGCGCCGGCTTTGGCCGCCATGGTCGGTCGTCAACTTCCGTTCATCGCCGCCTTCCTGCCTTTCTACGTGATGGCGCTCTACGGCGGCTGGCGCTCCATCCGCGCACTCTGGCCCATGCTCGCCGTCGCGGGGTTGAGCTTCGGCGTGGCGCAATTTGCCGCCTCCAACTATCTCGATTACACCCTCACCGACGTATTCGCGGCGCTGGGTTCGCTGGCCGTGACGCTGTTGTTTCTACAAGTGTGGCGCCCGGCGGCCGATGCAGAATTTGCGATTTCCGCATCGCCGCTCGAGGCGCCTGTCGCCACCGCGCGCCCGGTGCCGGCCTGGCAGGGTTGGATGCCGTGGCTGATCGTGACGGCCATCGTGATCGCATGGACCTACATGAAGATCGCCACCATCGGTCAACAAGCGGTGCATTGGCCTGGTTTGGACAAAGCGGTGGCGATCACTCTCTACCACGACAAGCCGTACGCGGCCGTTTGGAATTTCCAGCCCCTCGGCACCGGAACCGCCATCCTGCTGGCGGCGATCATCACGGCCCTGCTCGTCAGATTATCGCCCGCCGAGTTCTTTCAATGCGCGGTGCGCACCATTCGCCAGATCTGGCAGGCCGTGGTCACCGTGATGCTCATCGTCGGTCTCGCCTATGTGATGAACTACTCGGGCCTCGCATACACCCTGGGGTTGGCGGTCGCCTCGACCGGTCCCGCATTCGTGTTGTTTTCGCCTTTCCTCGGCTGGATTGCCGTGTTTCTCTCCGGCAGCGACACGTCGGGCAATGCGCTGTTCGGCAACTTGCAGGTCGTCGCAGCCAGGCAATTGAACCTCAATGCACTGCTGTTCGCGGCAACCAACTCTTCGGGGGGCGTGCTCGGCAAGATGATCTCGCCGCAGAACATCGCGACGGGGGTGTCCGTGACGGATCTCAAGGGCAAAGAGGGCCTGGTGCTGGCGCGCACCTTCATTCACAGCATCGTGCTCACCCTGGCGCTGGTCGTGATCGTCTTCATTCAGCAATATCTGGTGCCCGGCATGATTCCCGCCTTCGCCGCGAGCCAATGATGGGTCGACGGGCACACCGTCGACGAACAGACCGTTGACGCCCGGCAAGGAAGGTCGACAGTCCGGCGCCCGCTCCGGAAATCGCTTCGATCGAATGGAATGGGCGGGAGCATTCGGCGATCTTGGCACCTTGATTCCCTTCGTCGTCGCGTACGTCGCGGTGCTGAAGATCGACCCCTTCGGCATCCTGTTCACGTTCGGCGCCGCGATGATCATCTGCGGCCTGTACTACAAGACCCCGTTTCCAGTGCAGCCGATGAAGGCCATCGGCGCCGTCGCGACGACGCAGGCGGCGCAGACGGCGGTGATCACGCAAGCCGCCGTCTACAGCGCCACGTGGGTGACGGGATTGTTGTGGCTCACGCTCGGACTCACGGGGGCGGCAACTCGCATCGCAAGGCTCGTCCCCCGGTTCGTCGTGGTGGGAATCGTTCTGGGACTCGGCCTCGGTTTCATGCTCGAGGGCATCAAGATGATGAACAGCGGCTGGGCGGTTGCCGCCATCGGGCTCGTCGGAACCCTGCTGCTTCTGACCAATCGGGCCATCCCGGCAATGTTCCTGCTCCTTCTCTTTGGCGGCGTGTGCGGGGCGGTTCAAAACCCTGAATTCTTCAAGGCCCTGTGCGCCGTGAAGTTCGAACTCCATACGCCGCACTTTGCCTTCTCCGGCATCACCTGGTACGACTTCGCGGTGGGCGCGCTGTTCCTGGCTCTGCCTCAAATGCCGCTGACGCTCGGCAATGCGATCATCGGAGTGCGCGAGGAGAACAACCGTCTCTTTCCCGATCGCCCGGTGACGGAGAGAACGGTCGCCACCTCGACGGGCCTGATGAATCTCGCGGGCGCCGCATTCGGCGCAGTCCCCATGTGCCATGGAGCGGGCGGAATGGCCGGGCATGTGGCGTTCGGTGCGCGAACCGGAGGTGCGCCCATCATCTTGGGCGCGATCCTCCTGTGCCTGGCGTTCTGCCTCAGCGGGTCCATCGAAGCCATATTCGCAATGTTTCCGAGCGCCGTCCTCGGCGTCATCCTGTTCTTGACCGGTGCGCAGCTGGCGCTCGGCTCCTGCGATTTCAGCAAGGACAAAGGCGAGCGTTTCATCACCGTCACGACCGCCGCGTTTGCAATGTGGAATGTCGGACTGGCGTTTGTCGCGGGAATGGCGCTGGCCTACGCCGCAAGACGCGGGTTGCTTCGAATTTAGGGCCTGTTCCAAGTTCTCGCAGGGCGGCGAGCGCCAAAGGGCGCCTTCAAGTGCGTGCGCTGCAACGAAACAGCTCGATCGACGTGGATGATCGATCTCCGGTCCTGTACACCGTGACGTAATCGATGCCAAGGGCGAGCTTGATGCCCGTCAGCTTGAAGTAGTTCCGATATCGTTCATCGTTGTTCAGATCGGTCTCGCTGGCGTTGACCAGCGCCTTGCGGTACCAGGCCTCCACGACGTCGAGGGGGTCTGATGAATCGGCCGCGAATCGAGTGCACCAGTGGCCCATCTTGTCGGTCCTGGCCACTGCATCCATTTTCGCGGCATTGAGATTCGGGTAGGCCGGCAAACCCGTGACGTTGTAGACATCTTGCGCCGGCGCGGCCGTCGCAAATTCGAGCAGCGAGGCCGTCAAGAAGAAAGCCGTGACCTTTCGGTGCGCCCGCTGACCCAACTTATCCTTCAAAATCATGACATGGCGTCCACAGATCAAGCGGTTGCGAAGCGCCCAATATATACTTTCGCGCATTCTCGGGGAGGGCAGAGAGATCAACTTGTTGCGGCCATCGGCATTCCTGAGTGATGCACTGACTGCGCGCGCTGCGTCAACGGCGGCGGCGTGCCCTTAAGCGCGATCACGACGACATGGCCGCTGCTCCTCGGCATGGGTGTGCTCATGCTGGGCGCCGGCCTTCAGAGCACCCTTCTCGGTTTGCGTGCCACGCTCGAAGGATTTCCGACTCTGGTGACCGGCATCGTGATGTCCTGCTACTACGTGGGATATGTTCTCGGAACCGTGGTCGCGCCGCCGTTGCTGCGGCAACTCGGCCACATACGCGTATTTGCCGCCCTCGCGGCCGTGGCCTCGGTGGCGATCATCGTGCAAGGCTGCTTCGTCGATCCGTGGACCTGGGGAGCGATGCGTTTGGTCTCCGGCCTCTGTTTCGCCGGCATTTACGTCGTCGCCGAAAGCTGGCTCAACGATCGCGCCACCAGCGCGAACCGCGGCCGGCTGTTCGCGGTGTACATGGTCGTCCTGTACATCGGCCTGGGCGCTGCGCAGTTCCTGTTGGTTCTGTCCGATCCGCGCACGGCCGCGCCGTTCATGCTGGTGTCGGTGCTGATCTCGCTCGCGATGGTGCCGATCGTGGTGTCCGCGCAGCGCGTGCCGAACCACGAAGTGCCGCGCAAAGTGCGCCTTCACGAACTGTATGGCAACTCACCGCTCGGCGTCGTCGCGGTCACGATGTCCGGCTTGATCTCATCGATCGTCTTCTCGATGGGTCCTGTCTACGCCCGGCTGAGCGGATTGGAGACCACGGGCGTCGCCACCTTCATGGCACTCAGCATACTGGCGGCGGTCGTCACGCAATACCCCATCGGCCGGCTTTCCGACCGGATGGACCGAAGAACGGTGATCGCGGGCGTGTGCACGCTCGCGATGATGATTGCCGCAAGCATCGTCGCGTTCCCGCAGATGCCCCACGCGCTGTTCCTGGCGCTTGCGGCCATGTTCAGCGGCTTCGCGCTGACGCTCTATTCCTTGTCCGTTTCGCACGTCAACGACAAGCTCGAGCCGACGCAAATGGTCGCCTCGAGCAGCACTCTGCTGCTGCTGAACGGAGGCGCCGCGGCGAGCGGACCGCTGCTCGCGGGCACTCTGATCAGTGCGTTCGGGCCGCGCGCTTATTTCGCGACCCTGGCGGGGCTTTGCGGCACCCTCGCGGCCTACGACCTGTGGCGCAAGTCTCGGCGCCGCCCGGTGCCCCCGGCCCAAAAAGGTCCGTTCATCGGCGCCCAGCCCCGGGCATGATCTGCGAGCCGGTAGGGAACCAGCGCCGCGGAGGCCAGCGTGCAAGCTCCCCGCTCGAAGTCCTTATGATAGTGTCCGGGAAGCGGCCGCGCTGCGGCTGCCCGGTCACCGCATTTGCGAGGTGTAGCCATGACCAGCGAAGGTGTTTCATTCAGCATTTGCAGCTCGCGGCTGCCGCGAAGGGAGATTTGCGAATCGCGCGAGGCCGCCATGACCCATCTCGACGCCGACATCAAGAAGGCGCGCGAGGTGGGGGGATCGGCGGGTATGTTGGACAACGGCCGCTGGGAACTGCACTTTCCGAATCAGTCGATGATTCTGAAATGGGTGGAGGACTCCGAGGGCGAGGTGCAGCGATTTCCGTGAAGTGCGCCCAAAGAGTGCCCCGGGCAGGAATCGAACCTGCGACCTAGCGCTTAGGAGGCACTCGCTCTATCCACTGAGCTACCGAGGCCAAGAAGTCAAGGCCGGAGGCGGATCTCCGGCCTTAATTGTTGGTGGAGGAGAAGGGGATCGAACCCTCGACCTTCGCATTGCGAACGCGACGCTCTCCCAACTGAGCTACTCCCCCTAAAAAGGGCCCGGAATATTAGCAGTAATGCCCGCACATGCCAAAGTATCGCCCATAACGAGCCCCGACCTACGCTAGGATGTACCCTAAAGGAGGGGAAAATAATGATCAAAGCAGGCGAACGTGCGCCGGAATTCACGCTTCCGGACGAAACCGGACAGGATCGGTCATTGACGGAGCTGTTGAGCGCGGGCGCAATCATCCTTTATTTCTACCCCGCAGATTTTACCCCCGGGTGCACCCGTCAGGCCTGCGTGCTGCGCGACACTCACGCGGAAATCGAGAGTGCCGGCCTGCGCGTCGTCGGCATCAGTCCGCAGAGCCCCGAATCGCACGCGAAATTCAAGGCCAAGTACAAATTGCCGTTCGTTCTACTGTCGGACGAACAGAAGACCGTCATCAAAATGTACGGTGTGAACGGCCCGCTCGGAATCGGGGTGCGACGGGCCACCTATCTGGTCGACGCCAGCCGGCGCGTTCGCGACGTCCTGTTGGCGGATTTCATGATCGGTCGTCACGCGGATTTCGTCCGCAAGGCGATCATGCTGCGCGCGTCGGTCACTCCGTAGCCGCGGCGCGCACGGGGCAATCCGCGGGACCGTTCATCAATAGGTCAAGCGCAGCACGTTCGCGCGGCCGATTCTGGGTACTGCCACGATGTACATGGTGCCGTATTCCTGGGCGCCGATTTCCGGAATCTTCGAATTGCCGCTCAACGCAGCGACGATCTGGGGCACGGTATCGGCGTGGCCGACCACCAATACCCGGCCGCCGCCATGTTCACGCAGCACGCGGTGCGCGAGGCTCCGAGGGTCGTCCGCCGGCGCCACAATCTCGCCGATGCCGAGACGCGCGGCGAGTGGCGCGGCGGTGAGGCGATTTCGCAAGGCGGGCGACACGTAGATCGCGTCCACGCGACCATAAGCCTTTGCATCGCCGAACATTTGCGCGAGCAGCGCGGCCCTCGCCTCTCCCGCCGCAGCGAGCGGCGGATCGGCGGGGCTGACGTTCATATCCTTCTCGGCGTGCCGGATGACGATGACGGTGGTCGAACCGGCCGTGCCCCATACCCACACGGCAAAGACCAACAAGCCCATGGCCGCGGCGGCGGCAAGCGCCGTCAACCAGATCGGCGTCAGGAAGGGCCGGCGTTGAAAGCTCGCGTGGTCTTTTTTCATGCCAATATGATATCAATGAATGCGGCTCCCCTGCCTACACCGCAAATCTTGATCCTCGCCGCGGGATTTTCCTCCCGGTTGCGGCGCCCCAAGGCGTTGGTCCGGGTCCGTACCTCGACGCTGCTGCGCAGAACCCTGCTGCTGGCGTCACGGTGCTCGCCCGCCAAGATCATCGTGGTGGTCCCTCCCCGCGCGGGGCGATACAGGATCGAAGCACGGGGGATCAAGACGATCTTTTCCGCCAATCCTCGGCGAGCGTCGGGCCTGTCGAGTTCCGTGCGTCACGGCATCGAACAGGCTCGCTACTCCGCGGCCCTTCTGCTGCTGCCCGTCGACATGGCGGTTTTGCGGGACCGCGACCTGGCGCGACTGATCATGAAATGGCGCGGAGCCCGTCGCCGCGTGGTCGCGAGGCGCATCGGAGGGCATGGCGGCATTCCGCTCATCCTGCCGCGGTGGCTGTATGCCCGCGCCCTTGCCGTCAGCGGCGATGTGGGGCTGCGCGATCTGATCGGCGCATTGCCGGAACATCAGCGGGCGCTGTTGGATCTTCCGTCTGCGGCGCTGGACATCGACACGCCGCAGGATCTTCGCGAGGCGAGACGCGGGCCGCGCGGTTCCGGATCTCTGGCGCTTCATTAGTGGATCGGCAAACGTTACTATGACCAAAGGGTGTTGCGCCGGCTCAGAACCGCGCCAACAGGATCGTCGTGCTGGTCGGGCCGCCAGCCGGGGAGGCACGTTGGCGGACGACGGAGCGTGGAGCAGTGATCATGACGGGTAGCGTTGCACCGTGGGCCGTTCTGCTCCTGGTTGCCACCCTCGTCGGTGTGTTCGCCCGGCGATTGCATGTCCCTTACAGCGTCGGGCTCGTCGTCGCCGGAGTTGGGCTGGCACTTCTGCCCTGGCACCCCTCGGTCACCTTGAGCCGCGATCTTGTCTACGGCGGCATCCTTCCGCCGCTCGTCTTCGAGGCCGCATTCGAGCTGCGCTGGGATGCCCTCAGACGCAATCTAGCGCTGGTCGTCGTGCTCGCGACGATCGGCGTCATCATCTCGGCACTCGTGACCGCGGCGCTGATGATCGTCGTCGCGCACTGGCCGATCTCCATGGGCGTGCTGTTCGGCATTTTGATGGCGGCGACGGACCCGGTCTCCGTGCTAGCGACACTCAAGGAGATCGGAGCGCGCGGCCGGCTCGCTGTGCTGATCGAGGCCGAGAGTCTGCTCAACGACGGGACGGCAGCCGTTCTCTTCGCCATCGCGGTCGGTTTCGTTGACGGGAGGCCGCTGACCTACGAGACCGTTGCCATCACACTCGGGGGCACCATCGTGATCGGCTTGCTTGCGGGAGGAATCGTCGCCGGCTTCGTTCTCGTCATGGTAGGCCGCACCGATGATCATTTGCTCGAGGTCGCGCTCACGGCGGTTGCCGCATACGGATCATTCCTGCTTGCGGAGCAATTCGGAGGCTCGGGGATTCTGGCCACGCTCACCGCCGGCATGCTCCTCGGAAACCTGGCCCCACGTTGGGGGTTCTTTTCGGAGGCTGGCGACCGCGCGGTGCGCTCGACCTGGGAGTTCATCACCTTCCTCGCGAACTCCCTCGTCTTCCTGCTCATCGGCCTCGCCGAAGGGCATGAGAACTTCGGCGGTCTGTGGTTGACGGCGAGTGTTGCCGCCATCGCCGTGCTCGCGGGGCGCATGGCGGCCATCTACCCGGTCTGCGCCCTATTCTCCCGAGGACGCAGCCGCGTCGGTGTCGAGCAGCAGCACGCGCTCGTCTGGGGCGGCCTGCGCGGTGCACTCGCGCTTGCGCTCGTGCTCAGCATTCCGGAGAGCTTGCCGTGGCGCCATTCGATCGTCGCCGTAACCTTCGCGGTGGTCGCGTTCTCAATCATCGTTCAAGGACTGACGTGCCGCCCCCTGTTGCGCGTGGCCTGCCGGAAGGACACAGCGTGAATGTCTGGCACATTCTCCGCGCGCTATTCCCCGTCCTCATCGGGCCGCAGCCTGTAGCCCAGCCCGGGGTCCGTCAGGAGATATTTCGGCCGATGCGGCTCCGGCTCCAATTTACTTCTTAGATTTTTGATGCAGACGCGCAAACCCCGCGTGTCCAATTGATGAGGGCCCCACACTTCCTTCACCAGTTGATTCTGCCTCACGATGAAGCCCGCATGGCGCGCGAGGCATTCGAGAACGCGGTACTCGAGTGGAGTGAGGTGAATCTCCCCAGACGGGCCTTGCGCCGTGCGCCGCGCAACGTCCACTTGCATGGTGCCGAACTTGAGCACGTGGATGAGATCCGCCCCGCGCACGCCGCGCCGCAACGCGGCGCGCACCCGCGCGAGCAGCTCGGGTGCGCTGAAGGGCTTCGTCACATAGTCGTCCGCACCGGCATCGAGTGCGGCGATCTTCTGATCCTCTGCGGTTCGCGCGGACAGGACCAAGATCGGCACCGGCGACCACTCCCGCACGTTTCGGATGACGGTCAGCCCGTCACCGTCGGGCAATCCGAGGTCCACGAGCAGCAGATCCGGCTTGTGCGCCCGTGCCTCGATCCCGGCACGAGCCGCCGTTGCAGCTTCGGCAAACCTGAACCGTTCCGATTCGAGGAGCGCTCTAAGCACGTCGCGAATGGCCGGATCATCTTCAACCACCAGGATCCGATACATGGCCTCTGTCATTGGGGCAGAGTCGACGGCGGTGGATCCGTCGGCGGGGTCAGTGGCAGAGTGAATTCGAACCGCGCTCCGCCGCCCGGTCTATTGCCTGCCGTAATCTCCCCCCCGTGCTCGCGCACGACGGCCCGGCAGATGGCAAGTCCGAGACCGACACCGACGATCGCGCCCTCCTCGTGGCCGCGCTGAAACTTCTCGAACAGCCGCGCGGGGTCGCCCGGCGGCAGGCCCGGCCCATCATCATCCACGGTCACGCGCACGACCGGCCCCTCGACGGCGGCAGTGACCGTAACCCGGGTGCCGGGCGGGGTGTATTTCATGACGTTGTCGAACAGGTTGGCGAACAGCTGCACGATGAGCTTGGCATCCACGTAGACCGGCGGAAGGTCCGCGGGGATGCGCACATCCACGGCATGCCCATCCAAGCGCGCGCCCGCAGCGCCGAGCGCGTTGTGCACCAGCTCCTCCAGACTCTCCCAGTCGCGCCGCAAGGCCACTTGCCCAGACTCGAAACGCATCAGGTCCAGCACGTTCGAGATGAGGTCTGACATCTCATGCGCCTTGGCCTCGATGGAACGCGCAAGCGACTGGCGGGTCGCCACGTCGAGGGATTCCCCGCGATCGGCGAGCGTGCTGCCGGCGCCGGCCATTACTGCGAGGGGTGTCCGTAGATCGTGGGAGATCGAGGCGAGCAGCGTGTTGCGCAGGTTCTCGCTCTGGGCGGCCACTCGTGCGGACTCAGCCCGCTCGGCGAGCTCCGCGCGTTCCAGGGCGATCCCGATCTGCCCGGCGAAGGTCTCGAGCAGGTGGCGCTGCTCAGGCAGCAGCACGCGCCGAGGATTGCTGGGAAGGACCGCAATGACGCCCAGACGCCGCTGCGCATCGCCCAGGGGCACGTACAGCGACGGTGAGGCCGCGAGCGTGTCGGTGCCGAGGCCGGCCTGGCGACCATGGTCGGCGACCCACTGCGCCACCGCCAGATCCGCACCGAGCAAAGATTGCTCGAGCGGGCGGTCTGTTGGAAAGTGCAGCTTGCCGCCGGCACCGGGTAACAGCACCACGGCTTTGCATTCGAACACTTCGGCGACGTGCCGCACGGCCACGCGGGCCATGGGTGCGATGCCGCGGGTTGCGGTCAGCTCGCGGCTCATCGCATACAGCAGCGCGGTGCGCCGCTCCCGGGCTCCCGCCACCCGGGTCTGCTGGCGCACGCTCGCCATCAGATTCGCAATGACCAGCGCCACTATCAGCATGACCACGAAGGTCACCAGATACTGTGCGTCGGCGACGGCAAAGGTAAAGCGCGGCGGCACGAAGCAGAAGTCGAATGCCGCCACATTGAGCATCGATGTGAGCACGGACGGGCCGCGACCGAGTCGCAGCCCCGCGATGGTCACCCCAAGCAGATACACCATGACGAGATTGACGAGCTCGAGATACGGATACATGAAGAATGCGACCGCGGTGCAAGCCGCAGTGATCAAGACCGCCCGTGCGTAGCGATTCCAGCGAATCGGTTGCGGAATGCTGTCGGTGCCACCGTAGCGCACGCGGTCTGGGCTATCGCTGTCCGTGGGTGCCACCGTGGTGACATCGAAGCCGCGGGCTCTGCGTGCAAGTTCGGTCGCCGTGGAGGGCCGTATCAACGCCCGCCAGCCGACGCGTTTCGGACTGCCCAGGATCACGCGCGTTGCATTGCGAGTCTGCGCATACTCGAGCAGCACCTGTGAGGCCGTCGGCCCGTCGAGCGTGACGGTCTCGGCCCCGAGAGACTCGCCCAGGCGCAAGATTTCTATGCGGCGATTGCGTTCGGCCTCCGACAGCGTCATCAGTGCCGGAGTCTCTACGTACACCACGATCCAGTCGGCATCCAGCGCATCAGCAAGGCGCTTGCCGGCCCGAACCAATTGTTCCGACTGCGCATCCGGGCCGGTCGCGACAATGATGCGCTCACCGGCGAGCCTCGGCCTGCCCAGCCGCTCGATCGCGGCTGCGGCGCGTGCCGTGGCCTCGACGCGATCAGCGACCCGTCGCAGCGCAATCTCTCGCAGTGCGAGCAGGTTCGGCTTGCGAAAAAAGCGCTCGACCGCGTTCGCCACCTCATCCTGCACATACACCTTGCCGGCCCGCAGGCGCGCCAGGAGATCGTCCGGCGGCAGATCGATGAGCTCCACCTCGTCGGCCTCGTCGAACACGCGATCCGGGAGTGTCTCGCGCTGTCTCACTCCGGTGATTTGCGTCACCAGATCATTGAGGCTCTCGAGGTGCTGCACATTCACGGTGGTCCAGACATCGACTCCGGCCTCGAGCAGTTCCTCCACATCCTGCCAACGTTTCGGGTGGCGCGCGGCCGGCTCGCCCGCGACGGGATTGGAGTGGGCAAGCTCGTCGACGAGCAGAATGGAGGGGTGGCGGCGCAGCGCCGCATCGAGATCGAATTCATTGCGCGTGATGCCACGATAGCGCACGGCGAGCGTGGGCAGCTGCTCGAGTCCCTCGAGCAGCCGTTCGGTCTCGACACGGCCGTGCGGCTCAACGTAGCCGACGACCACGTCGGTCCCTGTCGAGCGTGCGCCGCGCGCGGCCTCGAGCATGGAATAGGTTTTGCCGACACCGGCCGACGCCCCGAAGAAGATGCGCAGACGGCCACGCTTTGCCCGTGCTTCTTCCGCCTTGACGTGCGCGAGGAGTTGATCGGGGTCGAGACGTTGCTCGTTCATGGGACTTGGACGCAGTATCGCTCTGAGGCCCCCTGCAGCGCTAGTTCAGTGCTTGGCGAGCGCGAGATCATCCAGCGCCAGATTGAGCTCGAGCACATTGACGCGCGGCTCTCCAAGGAACCCCAGCCACCTGTCTTGCGCATGCGAATCGATGAGGCTCTGCACCGCCTCCTGAGAAAGTCCACGCACGTGCGCCACCCGCCCCGCCTGGTAGCGGGCTGCCGCGAGGCTGATTTCCGGGTCCAAGCCGCTGGCCGAGGCCGTCACCAGGTCGACCGGAATCGGTGCCTGGTTGGTCGGGTCCGCTGCCTGCAGCGCGTCGATGTTCTTCTTGACGCCCTCCGTGAGGGCCGGATTGATCGGACCCAAGTTCGAGCCGGTGGAGGCAACGCCGTTGTACGGCTGGGGCGAGGTGGCTGACGGACGGCTCCAGAAGTACTTGGAATCGCTGAAACTCTGGCCGATGAGCCGCGAGCCCACGGCCTTACCGTTCTTGACGATGAGACTGCCGCCGGCCTCGTGAGGGAATACGACCTGAGCGATGCCGGTGACCAGGAGCGGGTACGCGACACCCGTGATCGCCGTCATGATCAGAAGCAGCACGATCGCGGGACGAAGGGGCGAGCTCATATGAAATTCCTCGTTAGACCAGATGCGTGAGCACGAGACCCACGTCGATGAGTTTGATCCCCAAGAATGGGATCACAATGCCGCCCAACCCGTAGACGAGCAGATTGCGGCGCAGCAGGACGGCGGCCCCAAGCGGCCGGTACTTGACGCCCTTCAACGCGAGCGGGATCAAGACCACGATGATCAGCGCGTTGAAAATGACGGCCGACAGGATGGCCGAGAACGGGCTCGCCAGGTGCATCACGTTGAGCGCATTGAGCTGGGGATACGTGGTCGCGAACGCCGCGGGAATGATGGCGAAATACTTCGCAACGTCATTGGCAATGCTGAACGTCGTCAGCGACCCGCGCGTCATCAGCATCTGCTTGCCCGTCTCGACGACCTCGATGAGCTTGGTGGGATTGGAGTCCAGATCCACCATGTTGCCGGCTTCTTTTGCCGCCTGAGTACCCGTGTTCATGGCGACGGCCACATCGGCCTGTGCGAGCGCCGGCGCATCGTTCGTGCCGTCCCCGGTCATCGCCACCAGACGCCCCTGGCTCTGGTGCTCGCGAATGAGCTTGAGCTTCGCCTCGGGAGTGGCCTCGGCCAGGAAATCATCGACGCCGGCTTCGGCGGCGATTGCCGCAGCGGTGAGCTTGTTGTCGCCGGTGATCATCACGGTCTTGATGCCCATGCGACGCAGCTCGACGAAGCGCTCCTTGATGCCGCCCTTGACGATATCCTTCAACTCGATGATCCCGAGCACTCGGGCTCCGTCGCTCACCAAGAGCGGCGTGCTGCCGCGGCGGGCGATCTCATCAACAGGGGTGAGGATGCTCTTCGGAAATGCCTGACCGAGTCCCTCTACGTGCTTCTGAATGGCATCGGGCGCCCCCTTACGGATCTGACGTTCGCCGATGTTGACCCCGCTCATGCGGGTATGAGCCGAAAAGGGCACGAACGTTGCCGACAGTGACTGCAGATCGCGTTCGCGCAGGTTGAAGCGCTGCTTCGCCAGAATGACGATACTGCGGCCTTCCGGCGTCTCATCGGCAAGCGAGGCGAGCTGCGCCGCATCGGCGAGTTCCTCCTCCGTGACGCCCGCCGCCGGTATGAAGGCGGAGGCCTGTCGATTGCCCAGGGTGATGGTGCCTGTCTTATCGAGGAGCAGCACGTCCACGTCGCCGGCTGCCTCGACTGCACGGCCGGAGGTGGCAATGACGTTCGCCTGCATCATCCGGCTCATGCCGGCGACGCCGATCGCGGAGAGCAGTCCGCCGATGGTCGTCGGTATCAGACACACGAGCAGCGCGATCAGCGCCGTGATCGTGACCGGCGTGCCGAGCTTGGCGACGGCGACGCTGTACAGCGAGTACGGCAGCAGCGTCGCCGTGGCAAGCAGAAACACCAGCGTCAGCGCGACGAGCAGGATGGTGAGCGCGATCTCGTTGGGGGTCTTCTGACGCTTGGCGCTCTCAACCATGGCGATCATGCGATCGATGAACGACTCGCCGGGATTGGCCGTGATGCTCACGATGATCCAGTCCGACAGCACGCGCGTGCCGCCCGTGACCGACGAGAAATCTCCGCCCGACTCGCGGATGACCGGAGCCGACTCGCCCGTAATGGCGCTCTCATCCACCGAGGCGGCGCCCTCGATGACCTCCCCATCCCCGGGCATGTAGTCGCCTGCCTCGACGAGCACGATATCGCCCTTACGGAGCTCGTTGGCGCGGACGCGAGTTTGGCGCTTGCGGTCGGTCGCAATTGCGAGCTTCTTGGCCATCACCGCCTGCTTCAAGCCGCGAAGCGACGCCGCCTGCGCCTTGCTGCGACCCTCCGCCAACGCCTCGGCAAAGTTCGCGAACAGTACCGTGAACCACAACCAGATGGCGATGTTGACGATGAACCAGCCCGGCGCCTCGCCGTGCCCGGCGAGCGCCTGCACCCACAGTGCGGTGGTGAGGATGCTGCCGATGTACACGACGAACATCACCGGATTACGCCATTGGATGCGTGGATCGAGCTTGCGCAATGCATCGATGACGGCCGGCCACAAGAGCGACCGATCGAACATTGACAGCTTGTGGTGTGCGATCGACCGCGCCGCAACCGGTGTCGGCGTGACGGGTGACTGCGAATATTGAGTCGGCTCAGCCATATCAGGTGCCCCACATGATCAGGTGTTCGACAATCGGTCCCAGGGCCAGCGCCGGCACGAAGGTGAGCGCACCGACCAGCAGCACCGTGCCGATGAGCAGAATGACGAAGGTCGGCCCGTACGTGGGCATCGTGCCGGCAGTCACCGGAACGCGCTTCTTCGCCGCGAGCGACCCGGCGATCGCGAGCACCGCCACGATCGGCCAGTAGCGGCCCAGCCACATCACGAGACCCAGCGCTGTATTGTAGAAGGGGGTGTTCGCCGATATCCCGGCAAACGCACTGCCATTGTTGTTGCTCGCCGAGCTGAAGGCATAGAGGATCTCGGAGAAGCCGTGGGCAGCCGGATTGGCGACGCCCGCCTGACCCGCCGTTACGCTCACCGCAACGGCCGTCCCGGCCAGCACGATGAAGGGCATCACCAGAATCGCGATTGAGCTCATCTTCATCTCGAACGCTTCGATCTTCTTGCCCAGATACTCGGGCGTGCGGCCGATCATGAGGCCGGCGATGAAGACGCCGACGATCGCGAAGATCAGCATCGAATACAGGCCCGTGCCCACACCGCCGAACACAACCTCGCCGAGCTGCATATTGAACAGAGGCACGAAGCCGCCGAGCGGCGTAAAGGAGTCGTGCATGGCGTTCACCGCGCCACAGGAAGTTGCGGTCGTGATCGTCGCGAACAGGGTGGAGGCGCCGATCCCAAAGCGCGCCTCCTTGCCTTCCATATTGCCGCCTGGCTGAAGCAGGCCTGCCGTTTGATCCACGCCGAGCTTTGCCACATGCGGATTGCCGAGCTGCTCGTTGTACGCTGCGAGGGAGAGCTCGCCGACGAACAGAATCGCCATGGCCGCCAATATGGCCCAACCCTGGCGCGTATCGCCGACCATCCTCCCGAACGTGTAGGTCAGCGATGCAGGGATGAGAATGATCGCAAGCATCTCGAGAAAGTTCGACAGCGGCGTCGGGTTTTCGTACGGATGGGAGGAATTCGCATTCACGAAGCCGCCGCCGTTCGTGCCCAGCTCCTTGATCGCCTCCTGCGAGGCGACCGGGCCCATGGGCAGCGTCTGCGTTTGGGTCGATGCGTCCTCCGTCACCGGATTGCCGTCCTTGTCCTTGATTGGATTGCCGGCTGAATCGACTTTGGGCTGCTGATAAGCAAGCGTCTCGATGGTGGTGACGTCCTTGTAGGCGCTGAAGTTCTGAACAACGCCCTGGCCAACAAGAACGATCGCAAGCAAAGTCGAAATCGGCAGCAGCACGTATAGCGTCGAGCGCGTGATATCGACCCAGAAGTTGCCAATGGCCTTGGCACCGTGGCGCGTGAAGCCGCGGATGAGTGCGATGGCGACGACGATGCCGGTCGCGGCCGAGAGGAAATTCTGCACCGCGAGCCCCGCCATCTGCGTCAGATAGCTCATCGTCGACTCGCCGGAGTAGCCCTGCCAGTTGGTGTTGGTGATGAAGCTGATAGCCGTGTTGAACGAGGAGTCCGGCGAAACATTCGCAAAAGCCTGAGGGTTCAACGGCAGCCACAGCTGCAGGCGCTGCAAGCCATACACCGCAAGCGCACCGATGCCGTTGAACACGATCAAGGCGAGGGAATACCCCTGCCAACTCATTTCTGTGGCCGGGTCAGTGCCGCAGAGGCGGTAGATCAGCCGTTCGATCGGAGCGCCGATGCGCAGCGGCCAAATCGCCCGACCTTCCATCACGTTCGAGATGTAGAGTCCCACCGGCTTTACCAGAAGCAGCGCGACGATCAAATAGACGGCGATCAGCGCCAATGTCGAAGGCGTCATCAGAATTTCTCCGGCTTGAACATCGCGTAGAGCAGGTACACGAATAGCCCGAGCGAGAGCAGCCCGCTCAAGAGGTAGAGGACGTTCATTCGCCGGCTCCCAGGCGCAACACCGCCTTCACCAGCCAGTGCGTGACCGCGTACAGCACGACAATGATCGCAAGGAATACGGCATCCATAATGCTTCCCCTCCGGTGGTGCGCTACTCTATCGTTAGTCGTGTGAGTTTGGTGTGAAGATAACTACTTACGTTGCGGGCCGAAGTAACAGGCACCGCCAGGGTCACATCGTGCGGCCTACGTTCCGAATTTGTAGACCGCTTGCAGCGCCAACCCCGTCAGGCTGTCGGCGAAGGTCGCGTCAGCGCCTCCGACGACGGCGGTCCGCTGGAACAGATTGGTCTGCGCCTTGTCGTAGCGGACTTCGAACCGCAGCTCGAAGCTCTTCACTGGATCATACCCCAGGGTCACGGTGCCCTCCTTCAGCGTCTGGCCCGTAGTCGCCGTCACGAACCCGTCTTTGTCGTCGAGGTACTCGGCGCGTACCGAAACCCGCCACTGATCGTTGAACGCGTAATTCATGTACAGCGCGGTTCCATTCCAGGTGGCGCTCGCGGTCCCAAACGCCGAGTCCTGCTTGTTGTAGTCAAAATTTGCAATGACGGTGAGGGCCGAGGTCGCGTTCCAAGTCGCGACGACATCCACCAAGGTGCGCTGTGCATCCAGCGAGGGGCTGAACTTGCCGAAATAGGCCTGAGTCGTCAGCGAGAAGATCTTGTTTGGCACCCACGCCATTCCGACCTCGCCGGTCTTTGAGCCGTATGAGGTGGAGGTCGTATTCCATCCATTGTTGACGCCACCGATGACGCTGAACGTATCGGTGAGTGCATACGTAGCGCGCAGGCCTGTGTGGGTCATGGGCTCGGACTCAAAGAACAGCAGCGACCGGGAGAAATTCGTGTTGAGCGTCGGATTGGTGACTTCGGCTCCCGCCAGCGTCACATACTTCCCAGCGATGACCGTGAGCGGACCGGTGACGTATTGAACATACGCCTGTCGCACATCGAACGTGTTGTCGTGACCGTCCTCTGCGGCGTGGAGAATCCTCGCATCCTCGCCCGCAATCATGTCCAAAAGGGCGCCGAATCCGGATTTCGGCTGGTAGGCAAGCTGAAATCCCGCCTGGTCCAGCTGAAACGTATCGTGCTGAACATCGAACTGGTGGATGTTTCCCGGATAACCGTTCGAGTGATAGTACGAGCTCGCGACGTACCCGTTGGCCGTGAGCCCCCACGCGGTCAGGGTGTCCGAAAAACTGGGGACTGGCGCAACCGGTGGCGCATCAGGGACTTCCGCGGCACTCAGAAGCGCGGGTACGGCGAGCGCGATCACGGCCGCAGTCACGCACGATGTCATCTTCAGCTTCATGGCGACTCCTCCGGGGCCGCCGGCACCCCTCGTTGACTGTGTCGGCAATGCTATAGCGGCTGGGCGTTAGCGCGCTGTGAGTTAATCAGCCCACGAGCCGGCAGCCATGAGTCGAGAAGAAATGCTCACACGATGAGGTCTACCGATCGCCCTCGCCCGCTGGCATCCTCTTGGTACGCAATCGACGCTCGAGGAGCAGCTCATGAATTTCGCGACTGGAACATCAGCATCGGTACATGCCGGCGAGAACCAACAACCCGCGGCGCTTCGGAACGCGTACGGCGGCAAGCCCATGGGCTCGTTTCAGAATCGGCTTGCCTCGACGGCACGCCGTACCTGCGGCCTGAGTGTCCGTTAAGAGCGCGCCATGGACAAAGCCAGTATCGTGCTCGGGGTACTGACCGCGCTGTATGGCATGTATATCGCGATCACGTTGTATCTGGCCGGGCTCCGCGGCTCAACCTGGGTAACTCGCCTGCAGCAACGGTATCGGCGAAACCGCCCTGCTGCGCGGCTCCCGCGGCGATCGTTGTTCGGCCAAATCCGCTAGCCTAACCGACGCCTGCCGCCGCCTCTAAGATCCCCAAGTCCGGGAAATCGCGAAAAGCCTGCAGCACGGTCTCGAGCTTGGCGCGCGGCAGGTCGAGATGGGTCACCAGGCGCATGCGCTGTGAAACGGTCGCCAGAATTCCGCGCTCATCGAGGTGCATCTTCAACGCCGCCGCCTGCGGCGCGGGGATGGCGACGTACAGCATGTTGGTTTGCGGGGCCTCGACCCGCAAGCCGATTGCCCGCAGCCCCGCGGCCAGGAATTCGGCGTTCGCGTGGTCCTCGGCCAGGCGCGGCACGTGGTGCTCGAGGGCGTAAATTCCCGCGGCCGCGAGAACGCCCGCCTGCCGCATGCCGCCGCCCAAGGCTTTGCGCCAGCGACGCGCCTGCGCAATGAAATCGCGCGCACCCAAGAGGACCGACCCGGCCGGCGCACCGAGCCCCTTCGACAGGCAGACCGACACGGAGTCGAAACCTGCCGCCGCCGCCTTCTCGCTGATCCTGAGTTTCACGATGGCGTTGAAGACCCGAGCCCCGTCGAGATGGGTTGAGAGCCCCTTTTCATGAGCAAATTCCGTAACTTGCTTCAAATAGCTCATGGGCAGCACACGACCGCCGATGGTGTTTTCCAGCGCCAGCAGCCGCGTGCGTGCAAAATGGACGTCGTCGGGTTTGACGGCACTGGCGATGCGCTCCAGCGAAATTCCCCCGTCGGGTTCATTTTCCAGCGGCTGGGGCTGGATGCTGCCGAGAACCGCCGCCCCACCCTGCTCGTACTTATAAGTATGGGCCTCCTGGCCAACCAGATATTCGTCGCCGCGGCCGCAATGGGACATGAGCGCGCCCAGATTGCTCTGCGTGCCGCTTGCGAAGAACAGTGCGCTCTCGAAGCCGAAGCGCTCGGCGACCTCGGCCTGCAAGCGATTCACCGTGGGATCGTCGCCATAGACGTCGTCGCCCACGTCCGCCGCCGCCATGGCGGCGCGCATGCCGGGCGAGGGCCGCGTCACCGTGTCGCTGCGTAAATCAATGTCATAGCGAACCGCGTTCAAATGAGCTCCGCTGCAAAGCCTTTAGGGCGGCGCGTAGTGTACCGGCCATTCGTGCGCCAAGCGCGTTTGACGCACAGCAAAATCCGGCTCGGCACCGGCCGTGGGATTCTGCGACATTGGCCCGCAATTCCCCCTGCTCCACCCTCAATTCCGCCCCGCCCCGGCCGATAGAACCCCTTTGCGGGGAGGTGTCCGCGTCGCGACCGGCATAATGCAAGCTATCTACAATCCATCGTTGGTCGTACTGTCCATCATCGTGGCGATGCTGGTGTCCTATACGGCACTGTCGGTTGCATCGCGCGTGGCCGCGGCGGCACCGGCTCAGGTGCGGTACTGGCTGATCGGCGGCGCGATCGCCATGGGAATCGGCATCTGGTCGATGCATTTCATCGGCATGCTGGCCTTCTCGCTGCCCATTGAGCTGCGATACGACGTGCCGCGGACCCTGGGTTCGCTCGCCGTCGGCATACTAACCTCGGGATGCGCCATTGGAATCGCCGGCGGCGTCCGATTGGGCTGGCGCCGTTTGGCGGGCGGCGCCCTGTTGATGGGCACCGGAATCTGCGCCATGCATTACTCGGGCATGAGCGCAATCGACATCGTACCGATGATTGCGTACGACCCTGCGCTCGTGGCCGCATCCTTCATGATCGCCGTGGTCGCGTCCTTTGCGGCGCTGTGGCTCGCGTTCGAACTGCGCGACGGCCATTCCTGGCAGATCATGGTCAGGCGCCTGGGCGCGGCGCTGATCATGGGCGCAGCCATCAGCGGCATGCACTACACCGGCATGGCGGCTTCCCGATTCAGCCGCGGATCCTACTGTGTCGGCGGCGTCACGATCGACAACAACGGATTGGCGTTGACCGTCGGTCTGATCACGGTGGCGCTGCTCGCCATTACGTTGATCACGGCGGTGTTCGACGCACACGTGCAATCAAAGATCGCGGCGCAGGGACAGCGGTTGAAGGAGGTCAACGCCCAGCTTCAGCTGCAGGCGGCCAAGTCGCGCGCCGCCGAAGAGCGGCTGCGACAGATCTCCGACAACATTCCCGCCATGATCGCGTACTGGGACCGCGACGGCATTTGCCGCTTTGCAAATGAAGCGCACTACGATCGATTCGGACTCACTCCCGAACAACTGGTAGGAATGTCGCTCGATGAGGTTTTCGGCCGAAGGCTCCTCAGCGGGCGGGCTTTGGATGCCAGCCGGCGCGCTCGAATCGCCGCGGCACTGCGCGGCGAACGCCAGCTGTTCGATCAAAGCGACATGGACGCCGACGGCACCGTGCGCCATTGGCAGACCGAATATCTGCCGCATCGGAGCGGCGATTATGTTCTGGGGTTCTATGTGCTTACCGTCGACATCACCCAGCGCAAGATCGCCGAGGGGCGGCTGGCCGAGCAGGAAGCCCGGCTGGCGACGACCAGCCGCATGGGCGAGATCGGCGGCTGGGAGCTGGACCGGGAGGCGCCGGGGCCGATCTGGTCCGAGATGGTTTACCGGATCCACGATTTGCCCGTGGGCGAAATGCCGGCATTGGAATCGGCGCTGGATTTCTATCCGCCGGAAGCCCGCGTTGTCGTGGCCGATGCGGTCACGGCGGCCTTCGAACAATGCCAGCCTTTCGACATCGTCGTGCCGTTCATCACGGCGACCGGCCGGCACCGGTGGGTACGCTCGATCGGCGAGCCGCAAGTGGCGAACGGCCGATGCACGCGCATCATCGGCGCGTTTCAGGACGTGACCGAGGCTAGGCAGGCCGAGCAGACATTGCGCAACGCCAAGGACGCCGCGGAGGCCGCCAACCGCGCCAAGAGCGAATTCCTGGCCAACATGAGCCACGAAATTCGCACGCCGCTGAACGGCGTGATCGGCATGACGGGCCTGATGCTCGATACGGCCTTGAGTTCGCAGCAGCGCGAATACGCGGAAATCGTCCGTGCCAGCGGCGAGTCGCTGCTGGCGCTGGTCAACGACCTTCTCGATTTCTCGAAGATCGAGGCGGGCCGATTGGAATTGGAAACGATCGAGTTCAACGTACAGAACGTCATCGAAGACGCCATCGATGCCGTCGCGCTGCGCGCGGCCGAAAAAAGCCTCGAGCTTCTGGTGGACGTCGAGCCCGCAACGCCGCGGATCTTCCGCGGCGACCCGATGCGATTGCGCCAGGTTCTGCTGAACCTCCTGAGCAACGCGATCAAATTCACCGCCCGCGGCGAAGTCTGCCTGAATCTGACCACGGCCGCGGGCCCGGGCGATTCATGCAAGCTGATGTTTGCCGTCAGCGATACGGGCATCGGCATCGCGCCCGACAGGATCAACACTCTGTTCGCCCCGTTCATTCAGGCGGACAACTCCACGACGCGCCGCTTTGGAGGCACCGGTCTCGGCCTGTCCATATCCAAGCGTCTGGCGGAGGCCATGGGCGGCACGATCGAAGTGGAGAGCGTTCCCGACAGGGGATCGACATTCCGATTTGAAATCTGCCTGCAGCGATGCGATGCGCCTGTCGCAAGCGAAGCCGCCAACAGGCTCGTCGGTCTTCGCGTCCTGATCGTCGTCCGGCACGGCAGCAATCGGCGTATCCTGGAGCGGCAACTGACGGCCGAGGGGTGCAGCCTCGAGTTCGCCTCGACGGCGGAGGAAGGGCTCGCGCAATACCGTGCGATGCTGGGTGCC
This sequence comes from uncultured Gammaproteobacteria bacterium, assembly GCA_963727045.1. Lineage (GTDB taxonomy): Bacteria > Pseudomonadota > Gammaproteobacteria > Steroidobacterales > Steroidobacteraceae > Bog-1198. The sequence goes on from CAVSES010000001.1 coordinate 1,518,196, forward strand.
GACCGGCCTCCGGCGGCCATCATCGTCGACGACGAACTGTCCGACCACAGCGGAGCCTGGTTCGCAGCGGCCGTTCGCGAGTCCGCCGCCCCGCCCTCATCGCTCATTCTTCTGACGTCCCTTTCAACCTCCCTGACCGAGGCGCAGATGCGGCTGGTCGACCGCGTCGTCACCAAGCCCGCGAAGGGCGCGGTCCTGGCGCGCACCTTGGCGGAACTTCAGTCCGGCGGTCCGAGTGCTCCCCGTACCGACGCCGTGCCGGTCACGCGCTTTTCCGGCATGCGCATTCTGCTGGCAGAGGACAATCCCGTGAACCAGAAGCTGGCCACACGGCTCCTGCAGCGGCTTGGGTTGGAGGTTCAGGTCGCCGTCAACGGCATCGAAGTCTTGCAGGCGCTGCGCGAATCCCACTTCGATGCGGTGCTCATGGATTGCCAAATGCCCCAAATGGACGGTTATGAGGCGACCCGTCAAATCCGCAAGCCGGATGGAGGCGTGAAGAATCCGCATATCCCGGTGATCGCGCTGACCGCCCACGCCCTGGCGACGGACCGGACCAAGTGCTTCGCCGCGGGTATGAATGATTATCTGACGAAGCCGATCAACCCCGCCCACCTGCAGCAAGCGTTGGCGAAGGTATTGGCACCCGCGGACAGGCACCCGGCCGGGGCATCCGCCAACGACGTCGGAATTTTCGACGAGCCGGCGCTGCTGGCCAGAGCCGACAACGACCGCGATTTCGCGCGCGAATTGATCAACCTGTTCATCCGCTCCGCCGGCGAAACGCTGGCTCGGCTCACGCTATCTCTGCACAACGGCGAGGACGCCGAGACCGTCCGCAAACTGGCCCATGGGCTCAAGGGCTCCGCAGCGACCGTATCCGCGCCGGCCGTGGCGGCCTGCGCGGCCAATCTGGAGCGGCTCGCGGGCAGCGCGCAGGCGCCCGCGGCACTGAATTCTCTCGACGCCGCGTTCGCGCTCACCATGTCCGAATGGGCGCGCCTCGGATGGTCCACTCATCAGGTCGCCGGCGCGCGACGCGCCTAGCGGCGCACCGGAATTCCAAGGGATCCCCGGGGGCACTGCGCTTATAGTGGCGACCTGCCATCGATGGAGCTGCCATGAGCATCTGGCCCGATAACCGCCTTCTCGATCTGTTCGGCCTCGAGGTTCCGATCATCCAGGCACCCATGGCGGGTCCTGGGACCCCTGAGTTGGCGGCCGCGGTAAGCAACGCGGGGGGCCTGGGTTCGCTGCCCTGCGCGCAACTCAGCCTGGAGCAGACCCGCTCGGCGGTCGAGCAGATCGGCCGCTCCACATCGAGGCCGTTCAATCTCAATTTCTTCTGTCACTCCCAGCCTGATATCGACGCCGTGCGCAGCTTGAATTGGCGTGCACGGCTGGCGCCGTATTACGTCGAGTTCGGGCTCGATCCTGAAGCACCCGTTCCGGCAGCCTCCCGCCGTCCTTTCGACGTCGATTTCTGCCGGTTGGTCGAGGACCATCGGCCGAAGGTGGTCAGCTTTCATTTCGGGCTGCCGCGGCGCGAACTGCTGGAGCGCGTCAAGGCGGCAGGCTCGAAGGTGATCTCCTCGGCGACCACCGTGGCGGAAGCGCGGTGGCTGGAGGATCACGGCTGCGACGCGGTGATCGCAATGGGGTCCGAGGCCGGAGGTCACCGCGGCAGCTTTCTGGTGGACGACATGTCGCGGCAGGTGGGAACGTTTGCGTTGGTGCCGCAGGTGGTCGACGCGGTGAAGGTGCCGGTCATCGCTGCCGGCGGGATCGCCGACGCCCGTGGAATCGTCGCGGCATTCGCGCTCGGCGCCGCCGCGGTGCAAATCGGCACCGCCTATCTTTTCTGTCCCGAGACGAATTTACCGGGAGTTCATCTCGAGGCCCTGAACAGTGCGCGCGACGATGATACAGTGATCACGAATGTGTTCACGGGCAGGCCGGCGCGCGGCGTGATCAACCGCGTCATGCGCGAACTCGGACCGCTGTCATACCTGACGCCGGAGTTTCCGCTTGCCGCTGCGGCACTGGCGCCGCTCAGGGCGAAATCCGAGGCCGCGGGCAGCGGCGATTTCACCAATCTGTGGTCGGGTCAGGCGGTGCGATTGGCACGGCGGTCGCTGCCGGCCGGGCAGCTGACGCGGATTCTCGCGCGCGAAGCGGCGGAGAAGCTCAAATCCATGCGCGCATCGGCCGATGCCGATTCGACATAGTCGCCCCGCGCCGCCCAAGAACCTTTGGATCAATGCTCGTCGGTGGATTTCGCTCCGCCCGACAGGCCGCGGCAACCCACGCCTTCGCCGCACACCTGGTTGACCGGACACACCACCGGCGCGCCCTTGACGCATCCTCGCGCATCAGCACCCGGCGAACGGGGTGAGCAGCGCTCCACCCCATTGCAGGTCTTTCGATCATCGCAGTCCGCGTCGCTTTTGCACGCCAGGGCCGCCTGCTCGCGGTCCATGCTCGCGAGTTCGCCCTGCCGCGGAATGACACCCGACAGCGTGGCATTGAGCAGCAGCTCGGGCGACCCCTTCGCAGACGGCAGTTCCACGTCGGCGGCTACAATCTCCAATTCGGGTGCCACGGGACTCGCGCTTCGATAGTAAAGGCTGAAGCGCACCACATTGCGGGGGTCCAGGGCGTCGCTCAACTTCACGGGAATCACGTGGGTGGAGTCGCGGGGCCACGCCTCGCCATGCACCAAGGGCAGCCGTCTGACGCTCTTGCCGGCCTCGTAAATCCGCAGTTCAAGCGAGCTGCCGGCGGTCAGTTCCGCGGCGCCTGTGACGACGCGGACCTCTAGGTGATTGACGGGAACGGCCCCCGAGCTCGCGGCGGTCAATCCCCAAATCAACATGCTCGCCCACACTGAAGTTGGCAGGTGAAATTTCACGGCACCTCCTCCCGGTAATGTGATCTTCTCTCCGCGCATCATAGCCGATACGCCGCGCGCACGGCCTTGGCGGCGCACACCGTCGCCAAATGCCGACTGGCGCCGCGGGGAGGCCGTCAGGACGCGCCCGGCACACGGAATTTGAGCTCAATCGCCCTGTTTGTAGATCCTGCCCTCCTTCATCACGAAGCGAACGTGCTCGAGCTCGCGGATATCGGCCATCGGATCGCCGCCCACGGCGATGATATCGGCCGACTTGCCGGCGGCGATGGTTCCGAACAGCTCCGGGTGCCCGATGAGATCCGCGGCATTCACCGTGGCCGATTGAATCGCCTGCATGGGCGTCATCCCGTATTTCACCATGAAGGCGAATTGTTTCGCGTTGATTCCGTGCGGGCACACGCCGGCGTCGGTGCCGAAGGTCATTTTCACGCCGGCCCGGACCGCCTTGGTGAAATTGCGCCGCTGCGCCTCCCCCAGATCGCGATCGTGCTGCAAGAAGTCCGCCGGCGTACCAGGAGCCGCCTGAATGCACTCCTCGTCGTAGATGTCCATGTCGAGATACGTGCCGTGCTGCTTGGCAAGCGCGATCCCCTCATCGTCGATGAGCGTGGCGTGCTCGATCGATGCCACGCCCGCTCGGATCGCATTCTTGATGCCCTCCGCGGCATGCGCATGCGCCTCGACGCGCAGGCCGAAATTTCCCGCCTCCTCGACCGCCGCACGCAGCTCTTCGGGCGTGAACTCGATCGATTTGGGATTGCTGCCATGAGTGAGCACCGCGCCGGTCGAAAGCACCTTGATATGATCGGCGCCGCGGTGCGCAAGCTCGCGAATCTTCTGCCGCACCTCCCACGGTCCGTTCGCCTCTCCGTAGCGCAAATCCAAGGGCAGCTGGATGTCGGGCGGCAGGCCGGTCATGGCGCCCGCGCCCTCGCTGATGGTGATGTAGGCGCCCGCCACATACATGCGTGGACCGATGATGATGCCGCGCGCGATGGCGTCGCGCATCGCCACATCGTTGAACGCCCTGTAGACGCCGACGTCGCGCACCGTCGTGAATCCCGCCAGCAGTGTGACGCTTGCATTGGGAATGGCCAGATACGCGGTTTCCACCGCGCTTCTCTGCAGGACGTTGAGGGGCTCTGCGTCGGCGAGATCCGCGAGGTGCGTGTGGCAATCGACCAGCCCGGGCAGCACCGTCATATTCGACAGGTCGATGATCCTGGCGTCGGGCGGTATCTTCAGGCCCGGCCCGACCGCTTCGATCTTGGTTCCGCGAACGAGGACGATCTGGTTCGCGAGGACGCGGCCCGCCTCGACGTCGATGAATTTTCCGGCACGAATGGCGGTCACCGCAGCGGGCGGCGGCGATGGCGGCACCGCACCGGCGGCGGCATTCTCCGGTCCGGCGCAGCAGATCGGAGGCAGGAGGGAGAGGCTTAGCATCCAAGGGAGAATTTTATTGTCCACGAATTTCCTTTCGCCGGGTTGACGCGTCCGGCCGCTCGTCACGGCAGGAATGATACTGTTTTTCGATCGTTCAAGTATCGCGCGCACGCGGCTCCTGTTGGGTGATGCAGTGGATCCCCCCGCCGCCACGGAACAAATCCTTGAGTTCGAGTGCCACCACGCGGCGCTGTGGATACGCACGCCGCAGCGTGTCGACGACCGCAGCGTCCTCGGGGATCCCGTACGCGGGCGCGATGACCGCGCCGTTCGCCAGATAGAAGTTGACGTACGAACGGCAGTAGATGTCCTCCCCGGCGGGCACCGCCGTCCGCGGCGCCTCGGCAATCGGCACCAACTCGAAGCGCCGCCCCCGCGCATCGGTCTGCGACTCGAGCACTCTGCGATTCTCGGCCATGATGGAGAACCTGACGTCCTCGGGATCGGCCACTTCCTCGAACAGAACCGCGCCCGGCCGGATGAATGCGAGGTAGCCATCGACGTGTCCGTCCGTCGCATTGTCGGTCGGATCGCCGGGCAGCCAGATGATTTTCCGCACGCCCAGCATGGCGCGCAATTCGGCATCGGCGTCCGCCTTGGTCAATCCGGGGTTGCGGTTGGGATTGAGCACGCACGATTCAGCGGTGATCAGAGTGCCTTCGCCGTCCGACAAGAATCCGCCTCCCTCGACCACGAGGTCCGATCGGAAGGCGGGTGCCGAGGCGAGGTCTGCGACCCGGGCACCGATCTGCGCATCCTTGTCGAAAGGACGGCATTTGGCGCCCCACGCATTGAAGGTGAACACCGACGCGGCCCGTGTCCCCGCCGCATCCAGAACAAATGTGGGCCCGGAGTCGCGCAGCCATGAATCGTCCATCGCAACGGCGGCCACGCGAACCGTCGCTCCGCACCGCGACGAGGCGTCGGCCGCATGTTCGGGATCGGCGAGCATGGTCAGCGGCTCGAAGCGGGAGATCGCCTGCGCCACTTTCGCGTAGTCGTCGCGGGCCGCTTCGATATGTCCGTGCCAGATCGATTCCCGCTTCGGCCAGCCCATCCAGCACCCGGAGTGCGGCGCCCACTCGGCCGGCATTGTGAATCCTAATTCCGCAGGCTTCATCTCTTCACCTCAAGTGCGCGACGGACCCACCATAGCCCAATCGCAGGAGGTTTGTCGCCGCCCGCGATTGCCCGGATGATTTTCGCTACCATAGGGCACTTTGCCGCCGCCGGGTTCAAAATGAGCGATCTTTCCGCATTCCCCGTCACCCAGAAATGGCCGGCACTCCACCCCGATCGGCTGCAGCTTTATTCGCTGCCGACGCCGAATGGAGTGAAGGTCTCGATCATGCTCGAGGAAACCGGCCTGCCCTACGAGCCGCATCTCGTGAGCTTCGAAATCCGCGATCAATCAACGCCGGAGTTCATGTCGCTCAACCCCAACGGCAAAATCCCCGCGATTCTCGATCCCGATGGACCCGGTGGCAAGCCGCTGCCGCTGTTCGAGTCAGGCGCAATCTTGATCTATCTTGCAGAGAAAACCGGGCGGCTCGTGCCGCAGGACCCGGCCGCCCGATACCAGACCATTCAATGGTTGATGTTTCAAATGAGCGGGATCGGCCCCATGTTCGGCCAGGTCGGCTTTTTCAACAAGTTCGCCGGAAAGGAGTACGAAGACAAGCGCCCGCGCGACCGGTACGTCGCGGAATCGAAACGTCTCCTCGGCGTCCTGAACCGGCGGCTTGCGGATCGCACGTGGATCATGGGCGAGAGTTTCACGATCGCCGACGTGGCCACCTTCCCCTGGATCAACAACCTGATCGGCTTCTACGAGGCCGCCGACCTCGTGGGTATCTCGGAATTTACGCACGTCTCGCGCGCGCTGCGTTCGTTCATGGCGCGTCCGGCCGTGGTCCGGGGCCTCGACATACCCTCGCGGGTCAGGTAACCCGCCGCAGTCGGCGTTTGATCGCGGCCTGCAACTCCTTGAGCTCCTCGACATTGAGCGCGGCCCCGCAGCCGGCAAACACGAGCGCCGCCACGACGACCGTCGCGAGGAGCGCCGCGAGTTTGCTCACGAAGCGCTGCGAGGCCCAATCCGCCAGCAGCCAGTGCGACGATGCGGCGCAAACCGCCACCAGGGCGAGCGCGGCGACGGCCACCTTTCCGAGCATCACCAGCATCCGGCGCGATTCGAGCCCCTGCAGATGCCGGCGCATCAGCGCGTACAACAGCAGGAAATTGATGGTCGCAATGCACCCCGTGGAAAACGCGAGTCCACGGTATCCCCACCCGAGACGGAACGTGAATATCCAATTGAACAGAAGGTTGAGCCCGACCGCCGCAAAGCTCACGATCATCGGGGTCTTGCGCCGGTCGAGCGCGTAAAAGGCGTTCACCAGAACCTTGAGCGCGGCGTATCCGGCCAGGCCGATCGCATAGAATCGCAGCGCACCCGCGGCCTGTGCCGCCTGGAATGCGTTGAATCTACCGTGCTGATAGAGCACCGAAATGATCGGTTCGGCGAGCATGATGAGTCCGGCCGTGGAGGGAATGGTGAGGAGCAAGGCGAGACGCATGGCACGCGCAAGCTGGGCGCGAAACGCGCCCATCTGACCGGCCACCACCAACCGCGACAGCAGCGGCAACGTCACGGTGCCGAGCGCGACCCCGAACAGGCCGAGCGGCAGCTGCATCAACCGGAACGCGATCGACAACCAGAATATGGGCCCGTCGCCGAGCGTCGAGGCGAACATCGAATTGACCAGGACGTTGAACTGTGTGGTGCTGGCGGCGATCACCGAAGGCCCCATCAGCAACAGGATCGCCTTCACGCCGGCGTCGCGCCACTTGAAATCCGGCCGGAAGCGGTACCCGAGACGCGCCAGTGACGGCAGCTGCACGGCGAGCTGCAGTGCACCGCCGAGCACCGTGGCGGCGGCCAAACCGAGAAGCGCGCGCGGTCCGAAGTTGCGGATCGATCCAGAATCCGAAGGACACCCCTCCGACGATCGATCCGATGTTGAAGAAGCTCGAGGCCATGGCCGGCATGCCGAAGACGCTCTTGGAATTGAGCATCCCCATGATCAGCGCGGCGAGCGAGACCAGGAGAATGAATGGAAACATGATGCGGGTCAGCTGCGCCGTCAGGGCCGCTTTCTCGGGTCCGAAGCCGGGAGCCAAGGCCGCCACCAGTTGGGGCGAAAAAATCATCCCCGCGATGCACAGAACGCCGAGGACGACGGCCGTCAGCGTCGCCGTCTTGTTGGCAAGCCGCCATGCAGCGTCATCGCCGCCGCGTGCAATTGTTTTGCTGAACGTCGTGACGAATGCAGTCGACAGCGCGCCTTCGGCAAACAGGTCGCGAAGCAGATTCGGGATGCGGAACGCGGCCGTGAACGCGTCCATCGCGCCGCCGCCGCCGAACAAGGCGGCAAAGATCTGCTCGCGGGCAAGGCCGAGCAGCCTGCTGCACATCACCGCAATTCCGATGATGCCCGCGGCCTTGGTATTCAGCTTCTCTGTCTGGTCATCCGGAGAGTTGGGCGCAGGGGATGACGTATAATTCATGAAGGCGAAGCTTACCTAACACCGCTCCTCACGTGGTGGCGATCATCGCGACCACCGTTACCGCCATGACCGCCGTGGCGCTCCACCCCAGCCTGCGCAACCGCGGCCGGACCACGAATTTCCCCATGATGTCCTCGCGAGTCGCCAGCAGCATCATGATCGCCATGATGGGGACCGCAATGACGCCGTTGATCTCCGCGCTCCAGAGGAGCGCCCGCATCGGATCCAAGTGAGTGAAGTTCAAGGCCACGCCGCCCGCCGTCGCAATGGCGATAATGCCGTAGAACTCCAGGGCTTCATGCAGCTTCATGTCCATTCCCGACTTCCAGTCGAAGCTCTCGGACACCGCGTAGGCGGCCGATCCCGCAAGTACCGGCACGGCGAGCATTCCGGTGCCTATGATCCCCAGGCTGAACAGCAAAAAGGTCGCCTGTCCGCCAATGGGGCGCAGCGCCTCGGCGGCCTGGGCCGACGTTTGAATGTCGCCGATGCCCGCCAGGTGCAAGGTGGCCGCCGTGCTCAAAATGATGAAGAACGCGATCAGGTTGGAGAACCCCATGCCCACATAGGTATCCCAGCGTATCCGGCGCAGATGACGGCGCGCCACTTCCTCTGCGTGCGGCAGCAGGGAGCCGCCGCCATTGCGTGCGGTGACGGCCCGCAAATCCTCCATCTCCTGGGCGGCCTGCCAGAAGAAGAGATACGGGCTGATCGTCGTGCCGAAGACGGCCACGATCATCGTGATGGTGTTGTGGTCCAGGACGAGCCGCGGCACGACCATGCCGGATATCACGGCACTCCACTGGACGTGGACGGTGAATATCACCGCCACATAGGACAGCAGCGCGAGGGTGAGCCACTTCAAGTAGCGGACATACTGCGTGTACGGCAGAAAGACCTGCAAAACCAGGCACAGCACGCCGAATCCCACGGAATACAGATGCGCAGAGCCGCCGGCAAGCAAACGCAGCGCCTCCCCCATGGCCGCAATGTCCGCGGCGATGTTGATCGTATTGGCGACCAAGAGAAGCCCCACGATGCCGTACAGCACCGGGCGCGGGAACACCGACTTCACGTTCGCCGCCAAACCGCGCCCGGTGATGCAGCCGAGGCGGGCACTGACCATCTGGATCCCGACCATCAGTGGATAGGTGAATAGAACGGTCCACAGCATGCTGTAACCGAACTGGGCGCCGGCCTGGGAGTAGGTCGCGATGCCGCTGGGATCATCGTCCGCGGCGCCCGTGATGAGGCCCGGGCCCAGTTGCCTGACCCGCGGATCCTGCGTGATGCTCTTGAGCAGCTTGACCATCGCCCGTACTCCGCCATGCGCTGGAGTCCCTGCGGAAGCAGAAGTGGAAATCAGAGGATCAAGGATCGGCGCGAACCGAAAATCGTTCGAGCCATTCGCGCCATTCCGCATTCGGCGGACGGCGCTTCGAAGGAAAGGACCTAAGGCGTCATCGAGCCAAAGCGGGCGCCGCTCATGCGGCACGGACCACCAATTGCACAACTACTCACAAGGACGACCTGTGTCACCAAAACTTCGGGGACGATAGACCGGCGCCGCCGACGTGTAAAGCGATAAAGGGAGGAAAGAAACGCGCCCGCGGGATCGAGCGCGTTTCTTTGAGCGGGCTCGCCGGGCAACGGCGCCGCTAGCCCACGGCCGCGGCCTTGGCTTTGGCCACCTCCGCGATGACCTCGTCCGCGACATTGCGCGGCACGGGCTCGTAATGCGAGAACTCCATGGTGTAGGAGGCGCGGCCGCTCGTCATGCCGCGCAAGTGTCCGATATAACCGAACATCTCCGACAGCGGCACGTTTGCCACCACGGCGATGTTGGTGCCGCGCTCCAGCTGATCCTGGATCGCGCCACGGCGCCGATTGATGTCGCCGATCACGTCGCCGAGATAATCGCCCGGTGTGACGGTCTCCACCTTCATGACCGGCTCCAGCAGGATCGGGCCGGCCTTGCGAATGGCTTCGCGAAAGCAGGCCTTCGCGGCTATCTCGAAGGTCAACGCATTGGAGTCCACGTCGTGGAAACTGCCGTCTATGAGCGTGGCGCGGAAATCGACGGTCGGGTAGTGGGCAAGCACCCCGTCCTCCTTCTGGATCTTCAGGCCCTTTTCGACCGAGGGCACGAACTCCTTCGGCACCGAGCCGCCGACGGTTTCGTCGACGAATTCGAATCCGGTGCTGCGCGGCAGTGGCTCGAACACGATCCACACCTCGGCGAACTGACCGGAGCCGCCGGTCTGCTTCTTATGAATGTACTGCTCGGTCAATTTCTTGGTGATCGTCTCCCGATACGCGACCTGCGGCTCACCCATGACGCCCTCCACACCGAACTCGGTGCGCATTCGATCCAGGGTCACCTCCAGATGCAACTCTCCCATCCCGCGCAGGATGGTTTGCCCCGTTTCGCGGTCGGTTTCCAAATGCAGCGACGGATCGGCGCGGACCATCTTGCCGAGCGCCGTGCCGAATTTTTCCTGCTCAGCCTTGACCTTGGATTTCACCGAAACGCTGATGACGGGATCGGGAAATCGCATGCGCTCGAGAACCACCGGAGCGGCCGCATCGCACAGCGTATCGCCCGTTTCGGTATCCGCGAGGGAAACCAGCGCGATGATGTCGCCGGCACGCGCTTCCTCCACGGGATTGGCCTCCTTGGCGAACATTTCGACCATGCGGCCGATCTTCTCCCGCTTTCCGCGCGTCGAATTTTGGACCGAAGCGCCTTTTGTGAGCACGCCGGAGTAGACCCTGATGAAGGTCAGCGCACCGTAGGCGTCATTGATGACCTTGAAGGCAAGGGCCGAGAATGGCTCGTCGTCCGAGCATTTGCGCTCGCCGATGGGTTCGCCATCCGCGTCGACCGTCTTGATCGAGGCGACGTCGGTCGGGGCCGGCATATAGTCGACGACCGCATCGAGGACCTGCTGCACTCCTTTGTTCTTGTATGAGGACCCGCACAGAATGACCGTGAATGCGGAATGCAGGGTGCCCTTGCGCAGCGCCTTGCGAAGCACGTCCGCCGAGGGAACCGTGCCATGGGTCAGGTACGCTTCCATTGCCTCGTCGTCCTGTTCCAGGCACGTATCGACCAGCTCCGTGCGGTATTTGGGAACATCCTCGAGCAGCTTGCGATCGCTCGGGGTGGTGATGTGCAGTTTGTCGGCGAGATCGGGGGTCACTTCGAGGGTCTGCCACTGGGCATCCTTGTCGTCCGATTCCCAAACCAGGGCCTTCATCTCGACGAGATCGACCATCCCTTTGAAGTTCTCTTCCGAGCCGATCGGGATCTGCACGGGGAGAGGACGCGCGCCGAGGCGCTTCTTGATCATGTCCACGCAGCGCAGGAAGTTGGCGCCGCTGCGATCCATCTTGTTGACGTAGCAGATGCGGGGAACGCCGTAATTGTCGGCCAGCCGCCAATTCGTCTCCGATTGCGGCTCGACGCCGGCGACTCCGTCGAACACCACGACGGCACCGTCGAGCACGCGAAGCGATCGATTGACCTCGATGGTGAAATCGACGTGGCCCGGCGTGTCGATGAGGTTTATTTTCTTGTCGCGCCAGAACGCCGAGACGGCGGCGCTTTGAATCGTGATGCCGCGCTTTTGTTCCTGCTCGAGATAGTCGGTGGTCGTCGAGGTTTTCAGATCCTTCGTGTCGTGAATGTCGATGATGGTGTGCTTACGCCCCGTGTAATACAGGATGCGCTCGGTCGTCGTCGTCTTGCCGGCGTCGACGTGGGCGATGATGCCGATATTGCGGATATCGGAGAGGGGGATTGTGCGGGCCATAAGCTAAGGTTCCGTAAAGATGTGACCAGGGAGGGCCGCGGTGGGCCGGCGCCAAAACCGCATAGTCTGACACGGCATCCGGCGTGTGTCGAAAAAAATTGGGGAGATTGGCCAGGGGGGCGCCTGTTCCGGCCGCTCCCGGTCACCCCCCGGCACTACCTGACGGTGTAACCGCGTCCTTCGAGGCAGGCCGCTTGTGCCCGAAAGTAATCGGATCGCCTGCCGCTCCCCGTCCCCGCGGGCTGCGTGGGATCGAATCCGGTTTGCGCCACGGCCCAGCGATGGCACTCGAACTTGTCCGTTCCCTGCTGATCCTGGTTCTGGCCGGTTTTCGGGTATGCGATCAGATCCGAAACCGCCGGCGACTCCGCCGCCTGGCTCTCGATGCCGGGCGGCGGCGCCACCGTCTCATACTGGTTCACCGCGCCGTTCCAACGGTAATAAGTATTGTCTGCGTAGTAGTACGGGATGCCATCCCACCAGAGGGTCGAGTAATACAAGGGCAGCGTCGCAAGATACAGACCCAGCCCGAGACCGCCCCAGCCCCACGGTCCATAATAACCGCCGCCCCAGTAGCCGCCGCGCCAGCCGTATCCGCCATTGCCGTAGCCGCCGCGCCAGCCGTATCCGCCATTGCCGTATCCACCGCGCCAGCCGTATCCGCGATTGCCGTAGCCGCCGTAATGGCCGCCGCCGCCATGACCCATTGCAGCGCCGGCGTGACCGCCGCCGCCCGAGTGCTGCGCGGATGCGGGCGCGCCCAAGGCCAGTGCGGCGATGCCGCTGCAGATGACCAAGGCCAGCGAACGGAGCGTTGCGTGATTTTTCATAACCTCACCCATTGGGTGGACGGGGATGCGCGGGACGACATTATATAAGACCTCGCGACCCATCGGCAGTTCAACGGGACAACCGCCCGGCGGCCTACCGCCGCAAGGTGCGTGTTTCGTCAGGCGATTGCCGCCATGGCCTTGGGTTGTGCGAGCTCGCAGACGATCGATACACCGCCGGTGCCGCGGCTTTCGACCGAGAGCCGCGCGCCGATCGAACTCGCGCGAAAATGCATGGTGCGCATGCCAAGTCCGCGGCCCGGCGCTCCCCCTGCGGACAATCCCACGCCGTCGTCATCGATCGTCAATCTCACGCCCCGTGCATGCACCCACAAGGTGATTTCGACGTTTCCAGCGTGGGAGTGTTTGAGCGCGTTCTGCACCGCCTCCTGTGCGATCCGGTACAGATGATTGCGCGTCTCCAAGTCCAGAGTAAGGGGCGACTGCAGGTGCGGGCGGAAACGCACCGTGGTACCGCCCACGGAGCTGCGGCTCGCCAGCACCTCCAGCGCGCCCTGGAGACTGCCGTCCGCATCGCCCAGGGGGGAGACTCCCTGCGCGATGCGGCGCGCCGCTTGAATACAGCTCGCGGCCAGCGCGGCTAGCTGCACCAGGCTTGCGGAAATCGGCTGTTTCTCGCGTTCGGCGCGGGTCGCGAGTGCGCGCGCCGACAGCGCGAGTCCGGTCAGTTCCTGCCCCAGACCGTCGTGCAATTCCTGGCCGATGCGGCGCTGCTCGTTGGCAATCGCATCGATGAGGGCGCTGCCCAGCGCCCGGCGCTCGGTCACGTCGCTTGCGAATACCAGTTCGGCCCGCCGGCCGCCGAGGTCGATGGCGCGCGTCCAAACCTCGACGGCCAGCACGCGCCCATCGTGGGTCATATGCCGAGTTTCGAACGGCTCCGGAGGCGTGCCGCATGCATCGTCCGCGGGCGGCGGAAGGACGCGTCCACCGCCGGGCGGCGCGAGCGCGGGAACCCGCAGCATCAGGAACGCTTCGCGGCTCAAGCCGTATTGGCGCGCCGCGGCCTCGTTGACCAACAGAAACTCGAGCGTGTCCGGATCGTGAACCCAGATCGGCTGCGGACTTCCGTCGAATATCTGCGCATAGCGCCGCTCGGCGCGCAACAGTGCAAGGCCCGCGCGGTCCCGTTCGGCGAGCAGCGCCGTTATGATCAGATTGAGGCTGGTGAGTGCCGCGCTCAGCGACCAGATGGTGGCGAGCCCCGCGACAGGGTCGAGTCCGGCGAAGACACCTCGGCCGTAGGCGAAGCTCAGACCCGATGCTCCCGAGGTGACGAGCGTACCGAACGCTGCAACCACGAGCCCAAATCGGATGGTTCCAACGACGACGAGAAGCAGGGCCCCCACGACGACGAGAGGTCTGCCGACGCCGGTGGAGTCAAACGACAGCGCGCCTGCGCAGCATACGGCCACTCCGAGCAGCCAAACGCCTCCCTGGACCCAATGCTCCAGAAACTGCGCGAGGCTCTTGCGGCTCACCGCAACCAACATTGGGCCGACGAGCAGCACACCCGCCGTCGTGTTGCTCCACCATCGCAGCCAGCGAGGAGCATCCACCGCCGCCGGATCCCCGGCAAGAAGAAAGCCCAGCAGTCCCAGGGTGGGCACGATTGTCATGCCGATCGCCGCGGCGAGGATGAACAGGGGCACATCCCGCGCCCGGGCGAATCCAGGGTCAAACCCGCGGTTTTCGAGAAGCATCGCGGTCGCCAGCGCGCCTCCCACAGCACCGATGCCGACGAAAAACGAGGCGATCGGCGGCTGTCCCGTCCACAGATCGGTTCCAATGGAGGCTGCCAGGATGGCGGGCCACATGGCTCGTCCCCACCGGGTGCAAGCGGCGACCCCGATGCCGCATCCCAACAGCGGCAACGTCGGATGGGTGCTCACGCTCGGCAGCATGAAACCCACGGCACCCGCGGTGAAGACGGCGGCGAATATGATCAACCATCTCTTGATGGGCATGCGGTTGGGACTCATTGGTGGAAGCCTACGACGAACCAGCCGGTGAGGCCAAACACATTGTTCACCCGCGGACACTCGACATACACTTCATCTTCGATCATCACCACGCTCCGGGAACCGAAGAATGCGCCGACTTCTGCTCTTGCTGGTATTGGCGGCCGCGACGGCTCCACGACCCGCGCCTGCTGCCGCAGCCCCGGGATTGCAGGCCGCGAAGGCGGAAAGCGTCGGCGTGTCGACCGAACGCCTCGGCCGTCTCACTTCCGGCATGAAGAGCCTCGTCGATCAGGGCCGTCTCGCAGGTGTCGTAACGATGGTCGCGCGCCACGGCAAGGTGATCGAATTCGATGCAATCGGCAAGCGGGACATCGCAGCGGATGCCCCGATGCAGAAGGACAGCATCTTCCGCATCTACTCCATGACCAAGCCGATTACCGGAGTCGCGATGATGATGCTGTTCGAAGAGGGCAAGTGGCAGCTCAACGATACGGTCTCCAAGTACATTCCGGAATTCAGCAATCTCAAGGTCTACGGGACGGACGCGAGCGGCAACATGGTCTTGAGGGACCAGACCCATCCCGTGACGATGCGCGAACTGCTGTCGCACACGGGCGGCTTCACCTACGGATATTTCAGCAATACGCCCGTCGACAAGCTGCAGCGCGACGCGGATCTCCTCAACGTCAACAACACGCTCGATGAATTCATCAAGCGCGTCGCCCAACTGCCGCTGAATTCCCAGCCCGGCAGCGAATGGCACTACAGCATTTCCACCGACATCCAGGGTTACATCGTCCAAAAGCTCTCCGGCATGCCTTTCGAGGAATTTCTCGAGCGGCGCATCTTCAAACCCCTCAAGATGAACGACACCGGATTCTACGTGCCGGCGGAAAAACTCGGGCGCCTTGCCGAGTTCTACGAGTACGGCAAGGACGGACGCCTGCAGGTGGTGCGAGGCATGCTCAATCACGATTTCGCCGCGAAGCCCGCTTTCTCGTCCGGCGGCGGCGGACTGGTTTCCACCGCGGCGGATTACATGCGCTTCTGTCAGATGCTGCAGAACGGCGGCAAGCTGGACGGCGTCCGGCTCGTCGCGCCGCGCACCGTCGAACTGATGCGCACCAACGTGCTGTCCCCCACCATGACGACTTTGTCGCCGGGCGCGGGGTTCGGATTGGACTTTGCGGTCTATACCGACGTCGCCGCCGCCGGCGGCTACTACGGCAAGGGCACCTACTACTGGGGCGGCGCCGCGGGGACGTGGTTCTGGATCGATCCGAGCGAGGATTTGATCGTCATAGGCATGATTCAACAAATCGCGGGCACCGGCGCGGCCGCCGTTGACGGGGTTCCGGACGTCCGCGGTCTGTCGCATGCCTATGTCTATCAGTCGATCGTGGACTGATTCCAAAGGCCAACAAACGCGAGGGACTCGTCATATGCATCGGCGCGACTTTCTCCTGGCGACCGCGGTTGCCGCGGTTGCCGCCCCCGAAATCGGCATGAGCGCCAAGACCCCGGCCGCGGCCGTCGAATTGACTCTGGCGGAGATCTCCGCCGGATTCGCCGACGGCCGTTTGACGTCCCGGCGGCTCACCCAGATCTACCTCGATCGCATCGGCGCTCTCGACCGCAACGGTCCCAAGCTCGGCGCGGTGCTGGAAACCAATCCGCAGGCGCTCGACATCGCCGAGGAGCTCGATCGGGAACGCCAAGCCCATGGCGTGCGCGGACCTCTTCACGGTGTTCCGGTGCTGATCAAGGACAACGTCGAGACGGCGGATCGCATGATGACCACTGCCGGCTCCCTGGCGCTCGACGGCTGGTACCCGCCGCAGGATGCGCCGTTGGTCGCCCGCCTGCGCGCCGCGGGCGCCGTGATACTCGGCAAAACCAACCTGAGTGAATGGGCGAACTTTCGATCCGCCCATTCCTCGAGCGGTTGGAGCGGCAGAGGCGGCCAGACGCGCAATCCCTACGCGCTCGATCGAACGCCGTCAGGTTCGAGTTCCGGATCGGCGGTGGCGGTGGCCGCGAATCTCTGTGCGGTCGCCATCGGCACCGAAACCGACGGGTCGATCGTGAGCCCCGCATCGATCAACGGCATCGTCGGTCTGAAGCCGACGGTGGGCCTGGTCAGCCGCGGCGGCATCGTGCCCATATCGCACAGTCAGGACACGGCAGGACCGCTTGCAAGGAACGTGCGCGACGCCGCGCTGCTGCTCGGCGTAATCAGCGGCCTGGATGCCGCCGACCCGGCCAGCGCGGCCGTGGGCGAACGCTTCGAAAGCGGCTATGAGCGGTTCCTCGACCCCGACGGATTGCGCGGCGCGCGATTGGGAATCGCGCGCCGGTTCTTCGCCGACAATGCGCCGCTCAACGCCTTTTTGGACAATTGCATCGCGACGCTCGGACGCGCCGGGGCAATCGTGATCGATCCGGCTGATCTGCCCATGCATGGCGCGGCGGCAGCCGCGGAGCAGGAAGTTCTGCTGTACGAGTTCAAGGCGGACCTGAACGTGTACCTTGCCCGGTTGCCCGGAAGGCTGCCGGTTCGATCCCTGGCGGACTTGATACGCTTCAATGAGGCGCACGCGGACCGGGAGTTGCCTCTGTTCGATCAGGAGTTGCTGCGCCAGGCGCAGGCCAAAGGCAGCCTCGATGAGGCTGCCTATCGGGACGCGCGCGATGCCTGTCTCACGGCCGCGCGGGGCGGCGGCATCGACGCCGCGCTGTGCGAACATGGCCTCGATGCCATCGTGACGCTGACCTCGGGGCCGGCCTGGCTGATCGATCCCGTGAACGGCGATCTGGACACCGGCGGATGTTCCTCTCCCGCCGCGGTCGCGGGTTATCCGCACATCACCGTGCCGGCCGGCCTGTATCGCGGCCTTCCCGTGGGCCTGTCTTTTTTCGGCACGGCATTCAGCGAACCGAAACTCATCAGGCTCGCGTCGGGATTCGAGCACGCAGCGAATGCGCGTGTGGCGCCGAAATTCGCGCCGCGCTCGAGCTAGCCTCGAGCCTGCCGCTTGAGCAGGCCCTCGCGGGTGTATTGCAGCGCTTACCTGCGGACCGGGATTTCAATATAGCTGTCGCTGTGCCACTGAACCTTTAGAGGAGTTTTTCCGTCCGCCATCGATTCCTCGCTCACGTCGTTCCCCGTGCCATAATTGATCTCGCGGTCGGGACGCTTGTTGATGCCGAGAATCATGACCAGGCGGCTGCCCGTCTGGAGCTGCCGGCTCGTCATGCGTTCGCTCTTGAAGATCAGGTCCTGCCGCTCGCCCGCCAGCAGAAGGTGACGATGAACCCGGTCCCTCGCGTAGCTCGCGCGAAATTCAAAGGTCGGGTTGAACAGGTAGATGTAGTCGCCGCCAGGCAGCATTTCGTACAGGGTGATGTTCAAGTCCATGTCCATCTTGTTCACCGTGAAATCGAGCTTTCCCGAGAACAAGCCGCTGAACTCGGCCGGCTTCGCCAGCGGTTCGCTCACGAACATCATGGCATTGTGGGTTGCCAGGTTTCTGCTGGTGAAGTCCGCCGGCGGCGTCCAGCCGTCGTCGCTGCGATCGGTCAGGCTGACGGTCTGCCGCCACACGGCCGGACGCGCGATCTTGCGTTGCGTGAGTCGATGCCTTTCGCCCGGGCCGCTGCCGTCCAAATAAGAACTTCAACGACCCTTTCGCCATCGAATCGAGCGGAGGACGCATACCGCCACTCATTTGCGCCCATGACCTCGTAGTTGATCCGATCCTTGAGCAGCGCAGGCGCCGGAGCCGCCCTTGAGAACGTGGTCGAACCACTGATAGCGCAGTTCGCGAACGTCGATGAGAGCGGCGGGATCGACCGCATAACTCTGAAGCATTGCCGACGGTCCGTGCTGCATCACGCTGTCGTCGTAAGGCCCGATGACCAACGTGTGATCGGCGTGGGGATTGTACTTGTGATGCTGGGTGAAGTAATACAAGGCGCCCGGTTCGCTGCCTGCGTAGTAGCCGGTCGTCGTGAGAACCGGAATGTTGACGCGGGCGAATTGTTCCCGGTAGGGAATCATGTTCTGCCAATACCGATCGTAGCTCGGGTGGTTCAGCCAGCGGATGAAGACCGGATTGGGCTGCCCGTGCAGGCGGCCCAGATCCCGGTAGCGTCGTGCCGCTTCGGTACCACTTTTGGTCGAGCGCGCGCCACAGCGCGTCGTCGTAATACTCATCCGCATCCGACGGCTTGGCGTTGGTCACGAAGGACGACCACCGGTAGGCGGAGTTCTGAAAGATGCCGCCCCCCATGGGGACATCGATTCCCGGCGCGTTGGGGGCCGAGACTGGCAATCGCCTTGAGCGCGGGCGGCGGGTTCTTTGCGGCTGCCCAGGGGGTAAAGCCGCTGTAGCCATTGCCGTACATTCCCACCCGGCCGTCGCTCCATGGCTGCTTGGCGATCCAGTTGATCACCGCGTCGCGCATCTACGCCATCATGTTGATAGGGAACCACGCTGTCGGGATTCGTGTGCTTTCCGCGTGTATAGGCCACGACGCCGACATAGCCATGAGCGGCGCACTCCATGGCGTAATTCTTCGTATCGTAGATGGTGAACTCGAGCAGTGCGGGAAACGCCTTGGAGGTCCTTCGGACGCACCACCAGAACCGCACAGATTCGCACCGCCGGCAGTTTTGACCAGCACATCGTCCTCGGTCGTGTAGCGCCGATGATCGTCCTCGGCGACGAGCGGACCGACCAGCGGGCCGAAGCTCCGGTAGGCATCGAAGGCAAGGTATTTCCAGATCAACTCCACCGCCTCGGACTGTCCGATGATGTCCTTGGTCCGCTGTTGGTCGAGCGACTTCTGCAGAGTCTTCCCGGGCCACCGCCGGGGACACCTCAAGCCATCGCGTGACCGCATAGGCATCTTGATCGCTGAGCCGGGAAATCACTTCGCGGAACGATCTCGCGAATGCTTCGGCGAAGGCGACCCGATTCTCCGTTTCCAGGGCCTTCGCGTACGCGTAGATGTCGTATATCGACCCGCGGCCCGCGGGCCGGCGGGCGTTCGAGCGCCGCCGATTGCGCAGCGATTGCCGCGAGACGTCCGCAGCCGCGAAGTTGCCGGACACCATCTGCAGCGCGGATAGATTTGCGAGGTAGCGGTCAGGATCGGGTTCCTGATAGATGGGAAGAAGGCGCGTCGCGAGATCGCGCATCGTCGCGGCCGCCGCGGCGTCGTCGGCTGAAGCGGGCGAGTGAAATTCGAGCTCCGGTGCCGAGGCCCATGACGGCGACGCCGCCATGAACAGCCACGCGATGAGCCAAAGGAGCGCCCGCTTCAACTTGCCGCACCCGGCCGGCATGGATGCTTTCTCATTCCTGAATTCCGGGTTCGTTCACGGGTCTTCGCAACCTTGCGGGTACGAGAGGATTTGATCAGATGCAGGGCGCGGCCGAACAAAGGGTGCGCCTGGGCCGGACCGCCGACGTGAATCACGCCGGTGCGCTGAAGTTCGTTTGTAAACACGTCGATGACGAGCTCGAGCACGTCGTCGTCGAGGGAACCGAAAGTGCCGTCGATGAGCAGCCACGGCGGATTCTGCAGCAGGATGCGCGCGATCGCGAGGCAGAGCTGCTCGTCCTGGCTCAATTCCCGATCCCACCTTCGCGTCGTATCGAGTAGCGGCGCGAGACGCTCGAGGCCCAGCCGGTCGAGCGCGCTTTTGAATGCGCCCTCTTCGAAGCTTTCGGCCTTCAGCGGATAGGCGAGCACCTCGCGCAATGTTCCGCGGGGCATATACGGCGTGCCGCGCGGCAGGTAGAAGATCTGTTCGCCCGCCGGCCGTGTGATGTTCCCGCCGCCCCAGGGCCAAAGGCCCGCCAACGCACGGAACAGCTGGGTCTTTCCGGTTCCCGGCGCACCCAGAATGAGCACGCGTTCGCCGCTCTTCACGGTCACCCTCGTTTCCTTGAGCTTGTCCGCATTCGCGGTGGAGACGATCTCCAGGTCGTCGATCGAAATCGCGCCCGGGTCGCCCTCCCCGTAGGTGATGCGGCTTTCGAACCCGCGCGGTTCATGGATGCTCATCAGGGCATGGCGGAAATTCGCGACACGAAGCAACGTCGCCCGCCAGTCGGCAATCGCGCTGAAGTTGTCGATGAACCACCGCAGCGACGACTGCGCCTGGCTGAAGGCCCCGGCCGCCATCATCAGGCCGCCGAAGGAGACCTTGCCGCTGAAATACAAGGGCGCGGCGACCAGATATGGGCGCGACCAGCGTAATCCATCCGAAGCCCGCGGTGACCCAGGTGAGATTGGCGTGACCCCTGACGATCCGGCGGGTCGCGGCAAGCACATTGCCCAGATGCAGTTCGATGCGCCGTTTCTCATCCGCCTCGCCTTCCGCCAACGAAATGTCATCCACGTGCTCGTTGACGCGCACCAGGGAGAAGCGAAGATCGGCTTCGCGCGCGTAGCGTTGCGCATTGCGCCCGATGAGACCCCGGCCGACCAAGTAGCTCATAAGAGAGCCTGCGCTCGCATAGAGGATCGCCGCCCACACCATGAATCCCGGGATGGTGTAGTCCCGGTCGCCAAATCTGAAAAGAAAATCGCTCGAAAGACGCCAGAGCACTCCCGCAAAGGTCACGAACAGTATCGATGCCTGCAGCAGGCCCACGAACAGATCGGCCGACAGCTCGCAGAGCTTGCGTGCATCCTCATGAATGCGCTGGTCCGGATTGACGCCCATCGATCCTGCGTTGGCGAGCCAAAATGCCCGCCGCGGCGACATCCAGTCGTGAAGCAAGCCGAGCACCAATCCCTCGCGCAGCTTGAGCTCCAACGTTTCCACCAGCCATCGCTGCGCCACATTCAGGGTGAGGAGAAAACCCGCGATCAGAAAAAAGACGCCGAGCTGGAAGAGAAAATCCCGCAGGTCGCGGCGCGACAATGCGTCGTAGAATGGCTTGTTCCAGCCGTTCAGGCGAATCTGCCCGTATGCGGTGGCGGCGACGACCAGCACGATGGCGGCCAGCACGAAGATGACCGTCTTCCTCACGCGCGAGCCGAAGATGGTACGGAGCACGAGCCCGACCTGGCGCCCGAGGCCCAACCGGGGAGCTTCACCCTCGGACGCAGTGCCGGAGATTTCTGTTGCGCGTTCTGTCACCGTGCTCCGCACTCTGCCACGCTTTGACGGGGCAGCATACCACTCAACCTGATGCGGGGATCAGAAGGTGCAGATCACCTGCGCCGGGGTGCGCGGCAAAGTCACCGAATCCTGGTTGAAACTTGTGCAGGCGCGGCCGTCGACCACCACATTGCGCAGCGCGCCCCGGAGAGGCGGACGCAGAACGATTCCGGCCGCGACTGCGCCGTGGAACTCGAATCGCAATGTGGAAGAATCAACCCTGCGCAGCGAATAGCTCAATTCGCCGTAGAGCGTCGGCATCTTCCGCACCTCAACGCCGGCGCCCTCGATCCACTCGGGTGCGAGGCCCGACGCCACGACGAGCGATTGATCCGCTTCGCGCTCGTAGGCGAACAGGCAGCGAACGGCGAGCAGGAATTCAGCGGCAATCCACGTGTGCGGAAGATCCCCGAGATGCGCGGGCGTCCTCGGATCCCGCCAGGCGATCTCCGGCCACTGATTCCAGGCACGCGGCCGCCGGTCGGAGAGGAAGAACCGCAGCAGTTCCAACGCGGCGTCACGCCGTCCCAATCGAACCAAGGCACCGATGATGCGGATCTCATACGGCGTGTAGTTCTGCGACACCACCGTGCCGTTGCGCTTGCTGCGCCAATCGGCGAGGTACTTGTCGAAGGTGCGCTCGACCGCATCGCGGTTGAGGCCTTCGGGCACATCGAGCAGATAGATGGCGTTGGCGGTCGCCGTAGGGTCGAAATCGGCCCACTCGATGCTTCCGGGAATGAATTCCAATTTGCGATTGGCCCGGGTCGTCTCAATCGAGGCGTAGAGCGAAGCGGCGAGGTGCGCACTCAGCGCTTCCCACCGCCGAGCGAGCAGTTCCCGCCCGGCGACAACCGCCAGGTGCACGGCGTCGCGCAGCCCCTTGAGCGCCCAGAAGTCGTCCCAGTAGGAATGCACGGGCTGCGCCAGATAGCCCTCATGGCTGACCGATATCGGCAGCAATCCATCCTCGCCGAGCAACCCTTCGATACACGCCACCGCCCCGGCAACGAATGGCCAGGTTTCCGCAACGAAGGCATCATCCGCGCTGAATCGATGGTAATCGGCGATCAATGCCAGCAATTCTCCGTGGCTGTCGTGTTCGACCAGCCAATCGGTTCCTTCGCGGTCGACGCAGCAAGGCACAAAACCGTCGGCGCGCTGATGCGGCGCATACCATCTGATGAACTCTTTCACTTCCTGTGCGTGCCCCATGCGCAGCAGCGCCGCGGCCATCATGGCTCCGTCGCGGATCCAGGAGCGCGTGTAGCGCCGCGGACCCGGCTGCAGCGCGGGACCCGAGCGTGTCACCAAAATATGCGCCGTCGCGGTGAGCGCTGCACGAACGGCATCGGGCATCCAATCCCCCCCGCTCCAGAGCGACACGGCAAGCCGGCTGCCCCACTCGAATGCGGGCTCGTCGACCGAGGCGGCCGAGACAAGCGGCTTGTAGTTGACGGAATTCTCGATGCTCTGATGGGGCCCGACTGACAATCCGAACTCCAGTGCGCCGGTGGCAAAACCAAAGGGGTCGCAAACCTCCGCGTCGGCCGGCAGCGCACCCGTTGCGAGACGGTCGGCCATGAATCCGTCATCAAATCTCAACGCGCCGAATCGCACGGGCCGGGTGCCTTCCGCGATCACCGGCACGAGCACTGTGGCGTCATTGACGCGCACTGCGCCGCCGCGCCATGCCAGGCTGCGAATGGGACTGACGCCACCCAGATTCCGGAAACTCTGCCATGGTGGGGTGACTTGAAACGGGCGCATCACTACGAACAGACGCGGGGATAGGGAGCCGCCCGAGAGATTCTCGAACGTATAGCGCACCCGCGACACGCCGCCCGGCGTCGCCTCGGCTTGGATTCTAAGACGCCAATCCTCCGTCTGCCAGATCACGGAGGGCACGGGCATCCAATCATCCTTGAGTTCCTGACGGAGGGAGACGTCCGTCCAAGTGAACAGCCTGCCCTTCACCCAGAGCATGGGCTCGATCGAGAACGAGCCCTGGTCCACCTCAACCATGCCGTCCTCGTTCAGCAGCGCGCAATGAGTGCCGCTCGCGGTGCCGAACGGGGTCCAGACGCTTTGTTCGTTGTGCAGCCAGCGGGGATGCCAGCCGCGCGGCTCGCCCTTTGCGACCTCAATCCAGAAGGCATGGATGGAGCGGGAAAACTCGAATGATTGCAGGCGCAATTTCGCACCCGCCGAAGGCTCCTCCATTTCCAGTCGAAGAAGACGAGTTCTGAGCCCCGGCAGGTACACGTAGCTGCGTTGCCCGCCTGCGCGTTCCGCGACATAGACCGTCTTCCAGCGCCGTCCGCTGTCGGAGGCTCGGATGCGAAAACCGCTCGCCGGCGCCCGCTCGATCCACTCGACGATCAACCCTCCGACGGTGCGGGGCTCGACCGAATCGATCACGATCCACGGGCGAGGATCCTCGCGCCGGGGTTTCCAGCCGGAGTCGAGCAATGCGGCAGGCGCTCCGAAATCAGGCAGCGCGCTCGAGGCAGTGGCTTGCGGGGCTTCGGTGGGACTGCAATTCTCGATCTCGACGCCGCTAATCCACACGCTGCCCTTGCCGCCCTCGCCCGCGACGATGGCAAACTCCATCGAGCCCAGCACCGCAAGGCGTCCGCCGCTCGACGGACCCCAGGCAAAGTCGATGTCCCGGCTCGCGATCCGCATTCGTTTCCAACGCGCAGGGAGCCGCAGATCCTTCTCAACGTGCCGCCACACGTTTTGACCGGTGGCATCCGCCAGCTTGAGCTCCAGATGATTCACCGTGCCGCGGCCCCGCAGGCGAAACGTCACGGCGTATTCCTCCGGCATGGTCGACGTGACCGCACGCCGCGCGACCACGAATCCTCCGCCTCCTTTGAAATCGAAATCCATGCGAAGCGCGGAGCGGCGCCCGGCGGGCACCGAGGACAGGTGCAGCTCGGCGTTTCCGGAGACAATGGGCTGCCATTCGGATCGCACGTCGGCTTCAACGATCTTTCTTTGCATCGGCTTGTCGGGCACCGGCTCTTTTGAAGGGCCGCCAATATGACACGAACCGCTCGTCAGAGGGGCGCGATGCGGCGTACTCCCATCTCGTTCAATACGGCGGCAACCGCGGCCACGGCGCTCCTCAGCACATCCGCGCCGATCGCGCCGATGCAGCCGACCCGAAAGGTATCCACGGCGGTCAGCTTGCCCGGGTACAGGATGAATCCGCGGCCGCGCACCCGGCGATAGAATTCCTTGAAGTCATATGCGGGATCGGGCGGCGAGTGAAACGTGACGATGATCGGCGCCTGCAGCTCGTCCGGCAGGAATGTCTTGAAACCCAGCGCCCGCATGCCCGACACGAGTGCCGCGCAGTTCTCCGTGTAGCGTGCCAACCGCGCCGTCAAGCCGCCCTGTACCCGATACTGGTCGATGGCGGCACGAAGAGCGGCCACGACGTGAGTCGGCGGCGTGAAGCGCCACTGGCCGGTCTTTTGCATGTACGTCCACTGGTCCAGGAGATCCATGGCAAGCGAAGCGCTGTTGCCGGCGGATCGTTCCAACGCGGTGCGTCGGGTGATGATGAATCCCATGCCGGGAACGCCTTCGAGACATTTGCCGGAAGCCGCGACCAGCGCGTCGAAGCGAAGCCTTTCGGCGTCGATTGGAATTGCTCCATAGGAACTCATCGCATCGATGATCAGTCCGCGTCCGCGGCGGGCGACGACGGCCGCGATCTCGGCCAGCGGATTCAGAATCCCCGTGCCGGTTTCGCAGTGCACCTGCGCAACATGGGTGATGTCGGAATCGGCGGCGAGCGCCGCATCGATGCGCTCCGGGTCCGCGGGCGCCTGCTCGCCGTGGGGCAGCACGACAGCCGCTCGTCCGAGGTATCCCAAGATGCGCACGATGCGCTTGCAGTAGCTGCCGTTGTCCGGCACGAGGACTTTCCCGCCCCTTGGAACGAGGGTTCCGAGCGCCGCTTCGACCGCGAACGTGCCGCTGCCCTGCAACGGAACACACACGTGTCCGGATTGGGCATTGACGATCGACACGAGATCGCCGCACACCGATGCGGTCAGCTCGTTGAAGGAGCCGTCCCACGAACCCCAGTCCGCGAGCATCGCGGATTTGGTCTGTACCGAGGTCGTCAGCGGGCCGGGCGTCAGCAATATCGGGTCCGTCATGGAAACCTCGCTCAAATCACCACGGCAATGAATAGGTCTTCGTGTTGCAGAAGCTCTTCATGGCCTCCTGCACGCCTTCCTTGTAGCCCAAACCCGAGTCCTTGATGCCTCCAAACGGCGTGATCTCGAGGCGGTAGCCCGGAACCTCGCGCACGTTCACGCTGCCGACATGCAGCTCTTTGACGAAGCGCGCGATCAGATCGAGCCGGTTGGTGCACAGCGAGGATGACAGGCCGTAGGCGGTTCCGTTGGCGATGCTGATCGCCTCCTCCACCGTCTTGAAGCGGATCACGGGCGAGACCGGGCCGAACGTCTCGTGCCGCACCACCCGCATGTGCGGCGTGACCCGATCGAGCACAGTCGGCGAGTACAGCGCGCCGCGGCGGATATTGCCGACCAGGAGGCTCGCCCCGTCCGCCACCGCTTCATTCACCACCGCTTCGAATCGACGTGCCGACGGCTCGTCGATCACGGTGCCCATGTCCATGGCCGGATCGAAGGGATCGCCGTACTTGACGGCCCGCGTCTTTTCAACCAGCAGCTCCACGAAACGCTCCGCCACGCTTTCCTGAACCAGCATGCGTTTGACGGCAGTGCATCGCTGGCCCGAGTTCTTGTACGAACCGCTCGCCGCCAGGGACGCCGCTTCCTCGACGTCCGCGTCCTCGAGCACGATGATCGGATCGTTCCCGCCGAGCTCGAGCACCTGGCGCTTGTAAACGGCCTTGGCTGCAATGTGCTTGCCGATCGCCACGCCGCCTGTGAAGGTGATGAGGTCGACGTTCTCGCTGGTCAAGAGTTCGTCTGCGATTTCGGCAGGATCGCCGGTGAGGACCGAGAGCATTTCGGGCGGCAAACCGGCCTCATACAGGATGTCGGCGAGCGCAAATGCGGTGAGCGGTGTCTTCTCGCTGGGCTTGAGCACCATGCGGTTGTTGGTGGCCACCGCAGGAGCCACTTTGTGGATCACCTGGTTGAGCGGATGGTTGAACGGGGTGATCGCCGTGATCGCGCCCTGCAGCGGCTCGCGCAGCGTGTAAACCTTGCGGCTCTTCCCGTGCGCCGTGAGATCACACGAGAAGATCTCACCATCGTCCACCAGCGCGAGATTGGCGGCGAACAACAGCACATCGGAGGCGCGGCCGACCTCGTACTGCGAATCCTTCACGCAAAGCCCCGATTCCAACGTGATCAAGCGCGCGAGCTCGTCGCGTCTCGATGCAATGATGGCGCCCGCCTTCATGAGGATGACGTAGCGCTCGTGGCGGGTGAGGGCGGACCGGAAACCCTTGGCGATCTTGAGGGCCCGCTTGACGTCATCGACCGTGGCCTTGGGAACCGTACCGGCCAGCTCGCCGGTGTATGGGTGGCGAACCTCGATGACGCGTTCGCGGGATACCTTCTCGCCCGCGATGCGCAGCGATTCGCGGATCGGTTGTCGCGTGGCGGAAGGGGCGCTGGCGGACATCGGATGCACCTCAATCACGCTCGAGCGGCGAGATTCAGCCCAAGATCGAACGCATCGAAATTGCGCCAGCGCCGGCCCCCCGGCTGCACGCCGATCCGGCGATTGATGAGCAGCGGCACCTTCTGCTCGGAGGTGCCGCCGTGGGAGCGCAGCGGAACGTCGAGCCCGGACAGATCGTGCCGGTCGCGGCTGGTGCCGATCACCGTATCGCGCTGGGAAACGGCGACAAGATCGCCGATGCGGTCGGGCGGCAGTTCGAACCGTGCGGCAGCTTCGGCACGCGTAAGCACCGCCTCAATGCCGGGAATGGCAGCGATTCGCTCCTGCAGCTCGCGCTGCCGGGCGGCGTCGGACACGTAGACCAGCGCGAAGGAACCAAGCGCACCGTGATGCACGACGTAGGGGTCGGTGATCGGCAGAATCACCCGTGCCTTGTGCTGTCCCAGCCACGCATCGAGGGTGTCCTGCAGGTAGATCACATTGGGCCGGCCATCGGCGCCGTGTTTGGCGTTCATGCCGTGATCGGCGGTCAGTACGATGGTGGCTCCAAGTTCATCGAGCCGCGCGAGATTGCGGTCGATCATCGCGTAGAACTCATTGGCCGAGGGTGTGCCGGGGGCCGCCTTGTGCTGGATGTAGTCGGTGGTCGACAGGTACATGAGATCCGGGCGCTCGCGCTCCATCAGTTTGACGCCGGCGACGAACACGAATTCGGACAGTTCCGCGCTGTACACCGACGGGAGCGGCATGCCGACGCGGGCGAGCACGTCTTCGATGCCATTCTCCGCCAGCGTCGCCTGGTCCGCCTTTTCGGAGGAGAAGCAGATGCCCTGCATCCGGTGGCCGAGAAGTTTTCGCAGCTTGTCCTTCGCGGTGATCACGGCGACTTTCGCACCCGCCGCGGAAAACGCCGCGAGAATCGTCCCGGCCCGCAGGAGCCGCGGCTCGTTCATCATGATCTCCTCGCCGCTCTCCGGGTCCAGGAAGTAGTTGCCGCAGATTCCGTGGACCGAAGGCGGCGCGCCCGTTACGATCGACAAATTATTGGGATTGGTGAAGCTCGGCATCACGCAATCTGCGGTGAAATGGGAGCCGGCGCCCGCGAGCAGCCGGCCCAGGAAGGGCGCCACGCCGGCCGCGACGGCGGCCGTGATGTACTCGTACTCGCAGCCGTCGACGCAGACGACGACCAGCGGACGGTCCATCCAATGGTAGGTTCGTCCGTTCACTTCGATGTCGCTTCGCAAGATGCCCACTCCTATTGCCGCGCCGCCTTGTGCATCCGGGCGCGGCTTTCGACGGCATGGCGGCGCAGCAGCCGCCCCGCGCGTGCGGAATCGCGCGCCGCGACGGCTTCGACCACCGCCCTGTGCTCGGTGTTGGACACCGCGAACCCGCCGCCGTCCTGCAGTCCTCGAAGGCGGAACAGGAGCAGCCCCTTGGTCAGAAGCCGGTAGCTCTCCGTCAGGCGGGCATTTCCGGCGTAATCGACGAGCATGTCGTGAAATTTCAGGTTGAGCGCATGGTAGCGCTTGATGTCCTTGAGGTTGGTCGCTTCATCCATTTCGGCGACCACCGACTCCAAAGCCCGTCGCTGCTCCGGTGTGGCGCGCTCGGCAACCCGCTGGCCGATCAGTTGGTCGAGCGCCTCGCGAACATCGTAGATTTCATCCGCTTCGGCGACGGACACTTCACGGACGAATACGCCGCGGTTCTTCTCGGAGCGAACGAGACGCGATTCTTCGAGAGCCCGCAACGCCTCGCGTATCGGGCCGCGGCTCATCGAGAACCGTGCCGCCAGATCGCTCTCGTTGATGCGCTGACCCACGGCAAGTTCCCCGCGCAGAATCAGTTGTTCGATTTCGGCCTGCACCAGCGCCGGCAGCGAATTCGCCTGCACGAGCTGCAGCACGGTGGGGACGGCGGCCTGTACCATGTGTTTAACGTATCATAACTGCCAATTGTTGACAATCTTCAGTCAACAATACGAATGGGGCCGGAAGTGGTTTCACCTCCGTACCCTGCCCCTGTCAGCCAAACATGGCATCGATGACCTCTTCGCCGATGGCGAAGCCGGTGGACGCCCCCACGCCGGCTCACCCCCGCGGCAGCCAGCCGCGCCGGAAAAAGCGTGACGAGGTCATCGCCAGGACAGATCACGGCAAGCCGGGCGGACACGGATCCGCGCGACGTCTCGAGCACCGGAGGATCGACCGCATGCACCGCCGTTTCCCAGCGGAATTCCACCCCGCGTTCGCGCGACAGCCATTCGGCCAGCGCCGGAATCGCGTCCCGCGATTCGACACGCAGCTCGTGCGGGCTCCAAAGCACGGCCTCGAGTCCCACCGAGTTGAGGTGCGCGCAGCGCTGGCGCGCGGCCGACGGCGTGAGCAGATGGCAGCCTTCCGCCATGTCGGAACGCAGGAACGCCTCGAGCACGGCGGCGGATTCCGGCCGCCGTGCGGCGACCCAGAGGCCCTGGTTCACGATGGGGATGCCCGCCTGTGCGGCCAGCTCCAGCCACAGCTCCCGGGAACGGCGGGCCCGCGGCCACACGCCGTCGCGATCCTGGCCGGTGATCGTGATCAATCCGAAGTTGCGCACAGACGCCCCGCGCGCGCACGCGCTGCGCTCGAGGACCACGACCTTGAGGCCTCGCCTCGCCGCGGCCAGCGCGCAGGACAATCCCACGATGCCCGCGCCCACGACTGCGAGATCAAACTGGCGAGAGGCGCGCTCTGCCCCTGTCACGGTGACGAAACCACCGCACCGTCGCCGAGCGCTTCGCGCAGCGGCCCGATGTGACGCTCGTAGCGGCGCCACCGATCGACCGAACGCTTGTTGATGGGCTGGCGTACCTGCCAGTTGCTCGCGGTCAGGACCGGCCGATGGGTGCGGTGGAATTCGAGGCAGCGTGGATCCCACGGGAGACCGATGTGCGCGAGCATGCGGCGGCTCCAGCCTTCGGGATCGTCGACAAGATCCTCGTAACGCACCTCGAGCAGCGCCTGCGGGGGCAGCACGGCGCGCCAGTGCGCCATCAGGCGCCGGTACTCATGGTAGTAGTGCGCGAGGTCGGCGAAGTCGGTCGCGTAGGGGTGCGCGGCGGAGAACCCCTGGAAGTAGATCGACAGGCATGTATCGAGGGGATTGCGCTCGAGATGAATGAACCGGGCACCCGGCAGCGCTGAGTGAATGAGGCCGATGTTCCTGAAGTTGACCGGGAGCTTGTCGACCACGCGCGACGCGCCGGGCGCCTGCATCGCGAGGCCGTCCAGATAGGCGCGGCCTAGCTCGGCGATCGTCGCAGCGCGCTTCTCCGCGGTGGCCGCACGCTCGGCATCCGCTGCAAAGATCCAGTAGAGCAGCTCGCCCGCACCATGGACCTGCGGGTGCGAGGCGAGGATTTGTTCCGTGAGGCTGGTGCCCGAGCGCGGCATGCCAACCACGAATACCGGACGTTCGGAGCCGGGCCCGCGGGACTGTGCGGCCGCGAGAGCATTTCGATCGAAGGCCTCCAGAGTCCGGGTTACCCGCTGCGTCATCTCGGCGCGGTCGTAGCGTGACCGGCTGCCGCGGGCCAGCTCGTTCCCTCGGCGATGGTGCTGGAAGGCCGCATCACAATCGTCGAGGTCATCGTAATACTTGCCCAGGGCATGGTGCAGGTTGATGGCGTGTGCGACCGGCAGACCGCGTGCGAGCACGCGCTCCGCGGCGTCGCGCCACGTCACGTCGGCCGGGCCCATCTTGCGCAACGTAGCGAGACTGGCCAGCGCCTCCGGCAGCGCGGGGTCGATGGCTAACGCCCTGCGCAGCAGGCCCTCCGCCTCGTCGAACCGACCATGGTCGATGGCGAGGCTGCCAAGCAGCGCGAGCGTGTCGGCGGCGTCAGGACGGAGCGCAAGCGCCCGCCGCGCGCTCGCTTCCGCATCCGCGAGCCGTCCGAGAGCCCGCTCGGCCATGGCATGTGCGGTGTGAAGCGCGGCATGGTCCGGAGCCGCTTCAAGTCCGGCACCGTAGGCGGCATCGGCTTCGTACAATGCATTGAGTGCAAGCAGCGAGTTGCCGAGGTGAAGGTACGATTCCGGCAACGGCGGCCCGAGCTCGATCGCCCGACGGCAGTGCTCGATCGCAGTCCGGTAGTCGCCGAGGCAATGCAGCACGTGGCCCAGGTTGGCGTGCAGCCGCGCATCGAGCGGCATCCGTTCGAGCAAACCCCGATAGCACCTTGCCGACGCCTCAAAGCGCCCGAGCCGCGCCAGCAGGGCCGCATACTCATCGAGAGTTTCGTCGCTCGGGACGCGCGCCAACAGTCGCTCGTAATGAGGGATCGCCTCCCCTCCGCGACCCGCAGCGGTCAGCGCGGCCGCCAGCTGCGTGACCGCGCGGGCAAATTCGGGTCGCAGCGCAATCGCCCTCTGCAAGCTCAAGATCGCCGCCTCCCGGTCGCCGGCCTCGAGAAGCGCACTGCCGAGATTGCGGTGAGCCTCGGCGAGCCCCGGCTCGAGCGCAATCACGCGCCGGTACCCCGCGATCGCCGAGGCGAGGCTGCCGCGAGCGCGTTCGGCGTTGGCGAGATTGCCAAGGGCCGCGGCAAAGTGCGGCCGAAGCGCGAGCGCCCGCCGACAGCTCGCGATCGCGGCGTCCGTCTGCCCCAGCCGCAGCAGCACTTCGCCGAGGTCGTTGTGCGCGTCGGCGAAGTCAGGATTGAGGGCGGTCGCGCGCCCGAAGCTCTCGGCTGCCCGCTCGAGCAGGCCGCGCTCCTCGAGCGCCTGGCCAAGCAGATAGTGCGACTGCGCGTCGCCCGGATTCTTACCGCAGCAGTGCTTGTACTTGCGGCCGCTGCCGCAAGGGCAAGGCTCGTTGCGTCCGGGGGGCATCCTAGCGTCGATGGCGCACGAGTGCGTCGCCGAGCGCTTCGCGCAGCGGTCCAAGCCACGCCTCATAATTGCGCCACTGGTCGAGGCCCTCGCGGAAGATGGGCCGGCGCACCTGCTCCGAGCTCGCCGTGCGAATGCTGCGCTCCGTGCGGTGGAAGTCGACGCAGGCCGGCTCGAAGGGCAGCTCGCAGAAGTCGAGAATGCGCCGGACACTGCGTTCCAGGTCGTCGACCACGTCCTCGTGATGGACACGCAGCACCCTGCCCGGCAGCGCGGCGTCCCAATGCTCCATCAGCTCGAGGTAAGTGCGATAGTAGCGGGCGATATCTTCGATGCTGTAAGTGAACTCCTGCCCACGCGCGAAGAGCTGCTTGAGGTTCCCGAAGCAGCAGGCCATCGGCTCACGGCGCGCATCGATGATCTTCGCATTCGGGAACATCAGGTGGATGAAGCCGATGTGCCGGAAATTGTTCGGCATCTTGTCGATGAACCGCGGCTTGCCGGTTCGATAGATGCGGGTGTCGTCCAGATACCTCTCGGCGAAGCGCGCGAATTCCACGGCCGGAAGTTGCGCGAGGACGCCCGGATATCGCGGCGACTCGAAATTTCGCTCGCGGCCCTGCAATTCGTTCACGTAGCGCGGGATGTCGGCGAGCTCCTGCGTACCCTCCACTGCAGAGTGCGAGGCGAGGATCTGCTCGATCAGCGTGGAACCCGAACGCGGCAGCCCGACCACAAAGATCGGCGCCGCGCTTTCGACGCCATGGCTCGTGCGCTGCTCGAAGAATTCCCGGGTGCAGACCGACTTCTGGTTCGCCGTGTTGAGCTCGATCACTTCCGGACGGTAGCGGCTCTCGGCACGCTTCAGCGCATTGCCGCGCTCGTAGTAGCCCCACGACTCGGCGTATTCGCCGCGATCCTCGTAGGCCTTGCCGAGCGCGAAACAGAGGTGGTAGCGGTCGACCAGGCGGGTCGCCGGTCGCGGCCTCTGCGGTGCGCATGGACTCGAGCTCCGCGTCCGTGAAGCGGTAGGTCTTGAGGTTGGCGAGACTCCAGTAGGCGTCTCCAAATTCCGGCCGCTCGCGCGTCGCGGCCCGGTACTCCCCGATCGCGTCGGGCTGGCGGCCCAGCGTCTTCAGTGAATGCGCGATCGACAGGTGCAGTTCGGCGGCATTGGGTGATCGCGGCGGCGCATCGCGCAGCAGATCCTCATACAGGGTGATCGCCCGGGCATGGTCGCCGAGGCCGACGACGGCGGTTGCGTGCAGGGTCCGGTATTGGCGATTCTGCCGGATCGATCGCAAGCAGCTTCTCGAGCTCAATCAGGGCCTGGCTGTGCTTGTGCCGTCCGAGCAGCACCGAGGCGTAGTCGTAGCGGGCGGCGGAGTAGTCCGGGACGCGCTCC
The DNA here is from genome assembly GCA_963727045.1 of uncultured Gammaproteobacteria bacterium. Lineage (GTDB taxonomy): Bacteria > Pseudomonadota > Gammaproteobacteria > Steroidobacterales > Steroidobacteraceae > Bog-1198. The sequence goes on from CAVSES010000001.1 coordinate 1,551,867, forward strand.
AGCACCGCCTCGAGCAGCAACTCCGCATCGTCGAATACTTCGAGGGCTGCGCCGATTCGCGCCAGCAGGCGCATCGCCTCGATGTGATCGCCGTGGGCCAGCAGAAACGCGCGGATCATTTTCTCGGCGGCCACCAGGTCGCCGTCGCTGAACAGCCCGGTCGCCGTGATCACTTCCTGCGGCAACGTCTTGAGTTTCGCGACGTGGGCGGCGGCCAGGCCCGCGTTGTCGGCATCGCCGCACATCCGGTAGAGTCCTTCGAGCATGCCCCAGCTCGCCGGCAGCGCCGGATTGATCGGTGACGGCCCGCAGGAATGCCTGGATGGCCTGCGGCGCGTCCCTCATCGCCACATAGCAATGGCCGCGCTCCTGATACAGGCGGCTGTATCCGGGATGGAACCGCTCGAGTTGATCGAGCGTCGCGAGCGCGTCCGAGGTCCGGGTGAGCTGGCGTTGGCCGAGCGCGAGCAGATAGAAGCACGTCGCGGTTTTCGGGGACCCGCGCGCACAGGGCGGTCGCGGCCGCCACGCCCTCGGCGAAGCGCCGCTCATTGACGAGCGCGCGGATGCGCGCGACCTCGGACTCCACGGTCGAGGTCGCCTGGGCGGTTGCTGCGGCAGTCATGGCCATCCGACGCAAAGAGGTGGGTGGGCAACGTTGCCCACCCCTCCAAGTCTACCGCATGGCGCCGCAACGTCAGAACTTGAATCCGACCTTGATGCCGAGCACCCGCGGCCGCAGCGGCACCTCCGACTTGATGAACTGCGCGGACGAGGTGAACAGGCTCGCGTCGGAGTTGCCGAGGTTGGTGCCGAAGAACTGCACAGTCCATTGGTCCTTTGCGATGTTGAAGGCCGCGTCATACGTCGTGTATGCCGGCTGGTCGTATCGCAGCCATGTCGTCGTCGGCACGGTGACTCCTGCACCGGACTGGAAGCTGCTCGGCTCGTTCTGCATGTCGCCGACGTGCTGCGCGCCGACCATGAAGAACATCTTGTAATCGTTGACCAGCCAGTCGTAGCGCGCGCGCAGGTTGTACTCGGTGGTCGGCGAGAAGGCCGGCGTTGCACCGACGGCGCCGAGCGGGTTTTGCAGAGGCGACATTCTGGCTCTGCGCCGGCGACCAGACCTGCGTGATGCAGGTGCCGATCGGTGTCGGGTTGCCCGGATTCGACGACTTGATGCACGGCGAGTTGGTCTCGGTCGCGTTGTTGTGCGAAATCGAACCCTGCAGGGTCAAGCCGTCGGTGACGCGCGCGACGATCTGCAGCTCGGCGCCCTTGATCCGATAGTCGGGTCCCGCCACGCCGAACGTCGTGTTGCCGTAGACCGGCGGGTTGTAGATCAGCGTCTGGACGTTCTTCCAGTCCATGATGTACGCCGAGCCGTTGACCAGGAGCCGGTGGTCGAACCACTCCGTCTTCCAGCCGATCTCGTTGTTGACCAGCGTGTCCGGCGGATAGGTATAGGGCTTGTTGTACTGTTTGACGAGCGTCGGGTTCGCATCCGGGCCGACCGTCGGCAGTCCGGTCACCGGATCCACGTCGATCTTGACCTCGGCGCTGTTCTTGCGGTTGCCGGCGCCGGGGCGGAAGCCCTGCGAGAAGGTGTAGTAGACCATCGCGTCCTGGGTGACGTGCCAGGTCAGGTTGCCGCGGCTCTTGAAGCCGCTGTAGGTCGCGTCGTGCGTTGCGTCGGTGAGCTTTCCGCCCACGCATGTGCCGTTCGGGATGCCTGCGCATCCGGTGCTCGTGGAGTACTGCGAGCCGTGCATGGTCTCCTTGTAGTGGTAATAGCGCGTGCCGCCGGTCAGCGTCAGGACCTTCGGGATCAGGTCGAAGTCGATCGACGTGAAGAACGCCGTCTGCTTGTAGCCGCGCTCGAGGTCCTCGCCGAACGCGACATTTTCGTTGCGCTCGGTCGGATCGATCGCCGCGTACCCGGGAGCGGGAATCACGTTGGCGGTACAGACCTGCTGACCCGCCTGGTAGAGCGCGAGGTTCGCCGGAGTACAGGACGGGAACGACTTGTACAGGAAGTTCATGTCGTCCTTGATGTCGAAGTCCTCCCAGAACGCGCCGATGAGGCCCCGCAGCCGCCAATCGTCGGGCGTGCTGAGCCGGAGCTCATGGCTCTGGTGCGTGGTTTCGACGTGATCGTTCCAGGACGAGAGCGGCGAGTAGCAGGTCGAGCGGCCCAACGCCGTTGCCCATGGGGGCGCCGCCGCCGCCGCAGGTGTAGTAGAACCCGCCCGCCGAGCGCGCGTAGTTCGTGTAATCCGTCACGTTGTCGATGGTGCGGCTCGAGATAGCCGCCGGTGTAGACCAGCTTGAGGTCGCCGACCTTGCCGTTGACGGTCCAGGACGTGTTTTCCCACTTGTCCTTGTCGTAGGCCGGCGTGAACGATGTCTCCTGCCACGGCACCGAGCGGTGTCTCCTGCGAACTCAAGGGGTACTGCGCATCGATGCCCTCCGCGTCCATGTACTGGTAGCTCTGCTGGATCAGCAAGTTCCAGTCGGTGTTGATCTGCCAGAGCAACGAGGCGCGCACGCCTTGGTAGGTCACCGGATTTTGCGCCCTCCCGGCAATCGCGTAGTTATTGGCGGTGGCCGCATCCGCCGGGTAAGGCAGGTGATAGGAAATGGTGCCCGGATCCGTCGGAAAGCGTGTGAACTGGCTCGGCACGTTGTCGATGTAGCCGCCGCGGCGATCGTTGTAAATGACCGCACGAACTGCGAGCGTGTCGGGGATCAGCGGCACATTGAGCACGCGCGGTGATCGCGGTGTTGGGATCGCCATGGGCGGTCGTGCCGTAGGAGGCCTCTGCATTGCCCTCCGTGACATTGAGCTTCGGCTTGTTCGTGATGTAGCGGATCGCGCCGGCCTCGGCGCCGCCCCCAAACAGCGTACCCTGGGGACCCTCAAGCACCTCGATGCGTTCCATGTCCGCCATGTAGACGTCGACATTGCGCGCCGGGAAAGCCATCGACTGATCGTCGAGGTAGGTCGCGACGTTCGGAAACGGATTGATGGCTGCGCTCGACTGGTTGCCGGCAAAGCCCGCGCTCATGCCGCGCATGTAGATGTTGCCCTGGCCCGGGCCGTTCGAGCTGAAGGTCACGTTCGGCAGGTACTTGAGGACGTCATCGAAGGTCGTTACGTTCAACTGGCCGAGTTGCTCGCCCGTGATCGCCTGAATCGTGATGGGCACGTTCTGGATGGACTCGGTGCGTCGCTGCGCGGTGACCACGATTTCTTCGATACCGCCGGCCGTCTCGGTTTCGGCCGCCGTTGCGGCATGAGATCCTCCCGCGTATCCGCTGAGGATCGCCGAGATGGCGTAGGCAAGCTTATGGTTGGTGTTCAAGCATCTCTCCCTGAAGAGTCAGTGGAAATAAAAATACGCAAATGCGCGGCAGCCGCAGCCGCTGCGCACGAAGGATCCGAATGGCAGATACATCCCGGTAAGATCGAGCCTCCATCCATCCCTACTTCGGCCCGCCAAATCCCCGCTGCGTTGTTTTTTACGCACAGCAGATGACATATTTATGACACTACTATGACTTAACTGTGACGCGCGATTCAAGTAATCTCTTCGCGCCCGCGGCAGTGCGGCAATATACGCCCTGCTTTTAACCGGCCTATGTTAGGAATACAGGCATTTTCGCGGTCAATAATCCAAGGTTCCCCTCAATGAAGCAGATTCTCGAAGCCGCTCGCTCGGTCGACGTGGTCCTGGAGACCGATGTTCTGGTGGTCGGCAGCGGTCCCGGCGGACTGGCGGCGGCGCTCGCAGCGGCGCGTGCCGGGGCACGGACCGCCCTCATCGACCGCAACGGCTGTTTCGGCGGCAATATCACCCAGGTCGGGGTCGAGGGTTTTGCCTGGTATCGCCACGAGGGCACGGTCGACTGCGAAGGCATCGGCATCGAGTTCGAGGAGCGTGCCAAGGCCATGGGAGCCGCAATGCCCGAACCCCAATCCTTGAGCCACGCGCTCGACGCCGAGATGTTCAAGTGGGTCGCCGATACGCTGGTCCAGGAGGCCGGGGTCACGCCGCTGCTGCATCGCCTTGGAGCGGCGCCGATCCTCGAAAACGGTGCCATCCGCGGTGTCATCACGGAAAGCAAGGCAGGCCGCGAGGCCATCCTCGCCAAGCGCGTCATCGATGCCACCGGGGACGCGGATATTGCGGCCCGCGCCGGGGCGCCCGTGCGCAAGTCCCCGAAGCAGGAAATGATGGCCGTCTCGGTGATGTTCTCCATGAGCGGCGTCAACAAGCGTGAATTCATCGAGTCGATCAAGGCCGATCCTCAAACCTACGCCGATTGGTCGGGCAACGGCGAATGGGACTACGAAACGACCGGCAAGGAAGATCAGCTGTTCTCCCCGTTCCTGCGCAAACCGTTCAAGCAGGCCCTCGCGGCCGGCATCATTCCGCCGAATCTGCACACCATCGCGGGCACCTGGGGCACGGTCACCGACCAGGGCGACCTCACGTACTTGAACCTCGTGCACATTCCGGAGATTGACGGCACGGATCCTGCCGACCTGACCGTGGGGGAGATGCGTGGACGGCGCGAAGCGATCTACGCCCTGGAGGCGCTCCGCGGGTTCATGCCGGGCTGCGCGCACGCGAAGCTGCGCAATTTCGGCATGACCCTCGGTATTCGCGACACCCGCAAGATCGACGCGCTCTACAATCTCACCGGCACCGACGTCCGCGAACAGGCGCGATTCGAGGACGCCATCGGCATTTTTCCGGAGTTCATCGACGGCTTTGGCATCCTCATCCTGCCGACCACCGGGCGCTACTGGCACGTGCCGTATCGCGCCCTCGTGCCCAAAGGCGTCGGCAACCTGCTCGTCGCCGGACGGTGCATCGGCGGCGACAAGATATCCCATGCCTCGGCGCGCAACATGATGTGCTGCGCCGTGAGCGGCCAGGGCGCCGGGGTGGCGGCGGCCGTGTCGCTGCAGCGTGACGAAGCCTTCGATCGGCTGGACATCGGCGCGGTGCAGAAGGAACTTTCACGCCAGGGTGCGCGCTTCCGGTGAGTCAGGACGCGTCCGGGCGCGATGCGGGCCGCGCGGGCGGCACTTCGCAGATGCGATGGTGGATGCTGGCGCTGGCCGCGATCGCCGTCTCGAGCAGCTACTACGAGGACGACGTGATCGGTCCGATCGCCGATCTGCTGCACCGGCAGCGCGGATTCAGCCAATCGCAGCTCGGCATGTTGAACGGGGTCATCAGCATCCCGAACGTGGCTCTGGCGCTCATCAACGGGATGCTGATCGACCGTTACGGTCCCGCCCGCATGGCGCTCTGGTCGGCGGCCATCGGCGTGCTCGGTGCGGCGCTCACGGCGGCCGGCGGATCCTACGAGATCATGGTGGCCGGGCGATTCATCTTCGGCGTCAGTGAAGGCGCCATTTTCATTGCGCTCATCGCGGGATTGGCGCAATGGTTCCCGCGCAGCGGCATTGCGCTCGCCACCGCCTTGTATCTCAGCCTCGCCCGCGCCGGATCGTATGCGGTCGACACCTCGACGGCGTGGGCCCGTCCCCTGTACGACCGCGGCTGGCAACCGCCTCTCTGGCTCGGCACGGGCGTCACGCTGGCGGGCCTCGCGGCCGCGGCGATGTTCCATTGGTTGGACCGCCGCCACCGGCCTGGAATATCGACGTCGGGCATCGTCGCGGTCGAGCGCGTCGACCCGAAGGATCTGCTGAAATTCGATTTGTCCTATTGGTACATTCTCGCGCTGCACGTGCTGTACGCGGCTGTTTTTTTCCCGTTCCGCACGACCTACGCCATCGAGTACTTCCAGCACGCGAAAGGGCTCACCCTCGCCCAAGCGGGCGTCGTCAACAGCTGGGTGTTTTTCGCCGCCATCTTCGCGACGCCCTTCTTCGGGTTGTTTGCCGACCGCTTCGGCCATCGGGCCCTGATGCTGATCTTCGGCACGTCGCTTCTGCCTCTGACTTTCGTGGTGCTGGGGCTGACGAACTTGAATCTCTGGGTGTCGACCGTGATGATGGGAATCAGCTTCTCTCTGGTGCCCGCCGTCATCTGGCCCGCCACGACCCTGATCGTCGAACCGCGGCGCCTCGGCACGGCGCTCGGCCTCATCACGCTGATCCAAGCGCTCGGCATGGCGGCGTCCAATCTGGCCGCCGGATGGTTTGCCGACCGGGCCGGCGCCGGCGCGCAAAATCCGGGCGGTTATGCGGTCATGCTGTGGTTCTTCTTCCTCCTCAGTCTCGTCGCGCTGTGCTCGGCGGCGCTCCTTTGGCGCCGGGAGGCGGGCCCCAGGGGCCACGGCCTCGAAGAGGCTCGCAGGCGCCGGCGAGGCCTGCATCCGCTGCCGTCGGCGTGAGGCTGCGCGGCGACGGCCTCCATTGGGAGGTGTCACGGAATTTCTTTACGGCTATGCTGTCCCATGGGCGGCGATTCATCACTAATTGGTATGACCCTGACATGTAAATCGCGCCTTCCGCCGCTCATCGCGTCCGTAATCTCGTTGGCCGCCGTCGGTTGCGCAGTGGGGCCGGACTTCAAACGGCCTGCCGCGCCGGATGCCGGCGATTACACCGTCCATCCCCTCTCGACCACGGTCGCCGCCGACAACGTCGCCGCGGGAGGAGCGCAGCGCTTCGCCAAGGGAGGCGACATTTCCGCAGACTGGTGGACGTTGTTCCACTCCGCGCCGCTCAATGATCTGATCGATATGTCGCTGACGAACAACCACGACCTCAAGGCGGCGCAAGCCGCGTTGTCCGTGGCGCAGGAAAACGTGCTCGCGCAGCGGGGTGTTTATTTTCCGAGTGCCGCGGCAAGCTTTTCCGGCAGCCGCCAGCGGCAGTCGGGCCAAATCGCACCCACGCTCAATTCGAATGCCTTTCTTTACAATCTCTTCACCCCGCAGGTCAGCGTTTCGTACGTGCCCGATGTCTTCGGCCTCAACCGCCGCACGGTTGAGTCCTTGCAGGCGCAGGAACAGGCCGTTCGTTTTCAAATGATCGCGGCCTACACCACGTTGACCTCCAACGTGGTGGTCACGGCGATTCAGGAAGGATCGTTGGAGATGCAGATCGACGCGACCCGCCGGCTCATCGACAGCTGTTCGAATACCGTCAAGATACTGCAATACCAATTCTCCAAGGGCTACGCCAGCCGGCTCGATCTGGCCGCACAGGAGTCGCAGCTCGCGCAGATCACCGCCACCCTGCCGCCGCTCCTCAAGCAGTCCGCGCAGCTGCGCGACTTGCTCGCGGTCCTGACCGGCCGGCTTCCGAGTCAGCCTCCGATCGATGGATTCGATCTTGAAACTCTGCAATTGCCCGACGAGCTGCCCGTGAGCCTGCCCTCCGCACTCGTGGCGCAGCGTCCGGACGTTCTTCAGGCCGAGGCCAATCTTCACGACGCCAGTGCCAAAATAGGAATCGCCATCGCCAACCGGTTGCCGGACTTCACACTCACCGCCAATGCGGGCAGCACGGCGGCTGCGCTCGACCAATTGTTCACGTCGGGCACCGGCTTTTGGGGGATCGGCGTGGCGGCGACGGCGCCGATCTTCCAGGGCGGTACGCTGCTGCACCAGGAACGCGCGGCGAAGGCGGCATATGATCAGGCGGCAGAACAATATCGAAGCACCGTGCTCGCGGCCTTTCAGAACGTGGCGGATACGTTGACGGCGCTCGAACAGGACGCCGAGGCGGTCAAGGCCGCCGCGGCCGCCGCGGCCGCCGCCAAAGTGACATTGGAATTGGCACAACGTCAGTGGCAGGACGGCTATGCCGCCTACCTTTCCCTCTTGAGCGCGCAGCAGGCGGATCAGCAAAGCATGATCAGTCTGCTGCAGGCGCAGTTCAATCGCTACGCCGACACCGCCGCGCTGTTTCAAGCGCTGGGCGGGGGGTGGTGGCACCGCGCGGATCTAGCCACGGACAATCATGAAAAATAGCCCTTTTCGCGGGATGAAGGCGGCGAAGCACCGCCAACGATTCTTTCGCTCGATGACGGTCCTGGTCGCGGCAACCAGCATCGCAGCCGGCGGCTGCTCATCGAAGAACGACCCGACGCCGAATTCTGTCGTGAAGGCCAGCAATGTGACGTTGAGCGATGCCCAGCGCCGCAACATTCGCGTGTTCACCGTCGCGGCATCGAAGTACCACCGGACGATCGAGACCAGCGGTACTGTCGATTTCGACAATGACCAGGCCACGAGCGTGTTGGCGCCGGTCTCAGGTCCCGTGTCGCGGCTGTTGGTTTCTCTGGGCGATCAGGTCAGGAAGGGGGACCCGCTCGCGGCGGTGGAATCAGCCGATTTTGCGGCCGCCATCAGCGCGTACCACAAGGCGCTGGCCACCGCGCAAACCAACCGCCGTCTCGCCGACCTGGACAAGGATCTCGCCCAGCATAACGGCGTCGCACAACGCGAAGCGGCACAAGCGGAAACCGACGCCGCCAATGCCGAAGCGGACCGCGATGCCGCCCTCCAGGCGCTGGTATCGCTCAATGTTCCGGCTCAGACAATCAAGGACATTCAGGAAGGGCGGCCCGCCGCGCGCCCCGAGGGAATGATCCGCTCCCCCATCGCAGGAACGGTGGTGGAGAAACTGATCACCCCCGGACAGCTTCTGGCGGCCGGCACCACCCCCTGCTTCACGGTGGCCGACCTGTCTCGTGTGTGGGTCATGGCGCAGGTCTTCGGTTCCAGCCTTTCATCGGTCAGCCTCGGCGATACGGCGGAGGTGATGACCGATCTTGGTTCAGAGAAATTTTCCGGCAGAGTGGACAATATTTCGGCGTTGGTCGATCCCGACACCCGTTCGGTGGCCGTGCGCGTGGTGGCGGACAATCCCGGACGATTCCTGAAGAAACAAATGTATGTCCGAGTGCTGATTCAGGCGCGCCAGGAAAGCACCGGACTGTTGGTCCCGGTTTCGTCGATTCTGCGCGACGACGAGAATCTGCCCTTTGTCTATCTCGTCCAGTCCGACGGCAGCTTCGCCCGTCAGCATGTGACCGTCGGCTATCGCACCGGCGATCAATACGACATCGCCGACGGCCTCAAGGCCGGCGATCAAATCGTCGTCGACGGGGGCATCTTCGTTCAATTCATGCAGAGTCAATGAGCGAAGAGATCACTCCAGGCGAAACGCCGCCGCGAACGGCCTCGATCATGAATCGGATCGTGGCCTCCTCGCTGCGCCAGCGCTTTCTCGTGCTGCTCATGACGCTCGTGCTGATCGGCGCGGGATGGTGGGCGTTCGAGCGTCTGCCGATGGATGCGTATCCGGATCTCTCGCCGCCGATGGTCGAGATCATCACCCAATGGCCCGGGCACGCCGCCGAGGAAGTTGAGCGGTTGATCACGGTACCCGTCGAGCGCGGCATGAACGGAGTGCCGCAAACGACGGCGAAACGATCCATTTCGCTCTATGGACTGTCCCAGGTCATCCTGACCTTTCGCAACGGCACGGACAACTACTTCGCGCGCCAGGAGGTGTTCAACCGCTTGGGCGATATCTACCTGCCGAGCGGCGTGACCCCCACGCTCGCACCGCTCTCGGCGCCTTCGGGTTTGATCTATCGTTACGTACTGCAAAGCCCCGACCGCTCACCGATGGAGCTCAAGACCTTCGAGGACTGGATCATCGAACCCCAATACAAATCGGTCCCTGGCGTGGCGGACGATTCGGGATTTGGCGGGGGAACCATGCAATATCAGGTGCTGCTCGATCCGGCGCGAGTTGCATCGATTGGCCTATCCGTGATTCAAGTGGAAAGCGCCCTGACTGCCAACAACGACAACGCCGGCGGCGGATTCTATTCGCAGGGCGGCCAATTCTACTACGTGCGCGGAATGGGACGCCTGGCCACGCTGGAGGACATCGGCAACGTGGTGCTGGCGGTGCATGACGGCACGCCGGTGCTGGTAAGGGACGTGGGGCGCGTTGTAATCGGCACCGCTCCCCGCCTCGGTGAATTTGGGTACGAGAAGCAGGACGATGCCGTCGAAGGCGTCATCATGATGCGCAAGGGAGAGAAGACTCAGGACGTCCTGAAGCAGGTGCAGGCGAAAACCAAGGAGCTAAATGACGAACTCCTGCCAAAGGACGTCAAAGTTCTTCCGTTCTACGATGTAAGCGATTTGATCGCGGCCACCACGCAGATCGTGGAACGAAACCTGGTGCGGGGCATGCTCTTGGTGGTGGTGGTTCTCATCTTTTTTCTCTATGATTTTCGCGCGGGGCTGATCGTCGCGACCACAATTCCGCTGGGGCTCTTGTTCGCATTTTTTTGCCTCGACCTGCAAAATGCCTCGGCCAACCTGCTCTCGATCGGTGCCGTGGATTTCGGCATTCTGGTGGATGGCGCAATATTCATGGTGGAAAACATCTTCCGCCAGATCGCGGCGCGCACGGGAACGGCGTTCAACGTCACCGAAGTCGTCAAGGCGGCGGCGGCGGAGGTGGACCGCCCGCTGTTCTACGCGGTCGCGGTCATCGTGGCGAGTTTTCTGCCGATCTATGTCCTGTCCGGACCGTCCGGCACGCTTTTCAAGCCGATGGCCGATACCATGATTTTCGCACTGGTCGGTTCCCTGATTGTCACGCTGACCCTGTTGCCGGTGCTGTGTTCCTGGTTCATGCGAAGGGGCGTGCGCGAGCGGCGCAACCGCGCCTTCGATGCCATGCAAGCGCTCTACATCAAGGGTCTCGACGTGTGCCTGGCGCATCCGTGGCGGACGACATTCGCCTCCGCGGTCCTGTTGGCCGGCTCGCTGCTGCTCATCCCGCGCATCGGAGCCGAATTCATGCCGCACCTGGATGAAGGCGCGTTGTGGGTGCGTGCAACGATGCCGTACACGATCTCGTTCGACGAATCGGCGAAGATTGCTCCCAAGGTGCGGGAAATACTGCACTCACTTCCCGAGGTCACCACGGTGACCTCCGAACTGGGCCGTCCGGACGACGGAACCGATCCGACCGGTTTTTTCAATGTCGAGTTCTATGTCGGCCTCAAGCCGTATTCGCAATGGACAGGCTCGTATCGCACCAGAGCCGGGCTGATCGCGGCCATCAACCAAAAGCTCGAGGCCTTTCCGGGAGTCAATTTCAACTACACCCAGCCCGCGGAAGACGCCGTGGATGAGGCGGAGACGGGGCTGAAAAGCGCCCTCGCCGTCAAGGTGTTCGGTTCCAATCTGAACACACTCGAGAAGAAGGGCAAAGCCATCAAGCAGATCTTGGAACAGGTACGCGGAATACGTGACGTAACCCTGGTTCAAGAACTGGGACAACCCAGCCTGACCATCACAGTCGACCGTGCGAAGATCGCCCGATATGGATTGAATGTCGCTGACATCAACAGCTTGATTCAGACGGCAGTAGGTGGAGACGTAGCGACCCAGGTCGAGCAGGAAGAAAAGCAGTTTGATCTTGTCGTGCGCCTGGATCGTCAATACCGGGACAATCCGGAGGAAATCGGCGAGATCCGCGTGGCCACTCCGGCCGGACAGCAGATTCCGCTCGGGGAACTCGCGGACATCAAGGTGGCGAACGGCGCCTCTTTCATTTACCGCCAGAACAACTCGCGCTACATCGGAGTCCAATTCTCGGTGGAGGGACGGGATCTCGCGGGTGCCGTCGGCGACGCCATCGAGCAGGTCAACCGGAAGATCACGCTGCCACAGGGTTACCGGTTGGATTGGGGCGGCGAATACACCGAATATACTGCTTCAGTTCAGCAGCTGAGCGTGATTCTGCCGCTGACCTTGTTCTTGATATTCCTGCTCTTGTTCGCGCTCTACAGTAATTTCAAATTTCCGTTCATCACGGTGCTCGGCGTGGTGCTGTCAGCGCCCGTGGGCGGCATACTCGCCTTGTGGGCCACCGGCACTCCGTTTTCAGTTTCTTCCGGCATCGGTTTCCTGGCCCTGTTCGGCGTTTCAGTGCTGACCGCCGTGGTCTATATCTCCTATGTCAACGAGCTTCGCCTCGGCGGCACCGACCTCGCCCGAGGCGATTCGTACCGGCGCCATCCTTCGACTTCGACCGATCATAATGACCGCGCTCGTCGCCGCACTCGGCTTGCTGCCGGCGGCGCTCGCCACCGGCGTCGGCACAGATTCCCAAAGGCCCTTTGCCATCGTCATCGTCTGGGGGCTTCTTGCGCGACTCTTGATCAGCATCTTCTTGATGCCCGCGCTCTATACACTCGCGGCCCGTCCCGGAGATCGGCTGGAAGTGTGATGACCGCCGCAAGGCAATGCCGCCGAAGCCCAACCGAGGTGCGCTTTACAAATCTTTACGTGCCGGACAACACCCGCCAACAGGGGGCGCGCAGAGTTCGAACCGTGCCTTCCCTCCAACCCATTAGAGGACCAAACATGAACACCCCCTTGTCCACCAGCGGCGAGAAGCCCTTCCGCCGCCTCTTGTTCAACCGTTACACATTGGCCGCGTTCGCCGTGGGCGCGGCGCTGGCTGCAGGAGTCGGCGCTTGGGCCGCAGGCGCGGGCATGAGCTGCCATCACGGAATGATGATGGGCGGCTCGTACTCCACGACCGACATGTCCGGACATGTCGACCACATGCTCAAGCATTTCTATGTCGAGATCGACGCCACCGATGCGCAGAAGGCGCAGATCGACCCGCTCGTCAAACAAGCGATGAACGACCTGGTGCCGATGCATACGCAGCTGCACTCGGCCCATGCTCAGGCCATGCAGGCGCTGGCCCAGACCCCTATCGATCGTGCTTCGTTGGAGGCCGTGCGCCTCCAGCACCTGCAGTTGGCCGATCAGGCGTCAAAGCGCTTCGTGCAGCTTATTGAGGATGTGGGCGATCTGCTCACCCCTCCGCAACGCAAGGCCCTGGCCGACCATCTAGATCGCATGCACGGGGTGACACCGCATCCGTTAGGTCAGCATCCGTGAGGTCAGATGCGCGATCCCCCTGGTGAACGCGCACGGCAGGCTCTACAGTCGATGTCCAAATGGCCGAGCGCATCCTGTTGGTCGAAGACGATCCCCGCCTCGCCGAGATGCTGTCGGAGTATCTAGGCCAGGCGGGGTTTCGCATCACCGTCGCACCGCTGGGCGCATCGGCATTGGAACGCCTGGCCGGTGCGCAATACGACGCCATCGTACTCGACTTGATGTTGCCGGATATGGACGGCCTCGACGTGTGCCGGCGGGTGCGCGACACGTCGGACACTCCGGTGTTGATGCTGACGGGACGAGGCGACGCCGTCGACCGCATCGTCGGCTTGGAGCTCGGAGCTGACGATTATCTTCCCAAACCCTTTCAGCCGCGCGAATTGCTCGCCCGGCTGCGCGCTATTCTGCGGCGCCGGGTGCGCGGGAGCGCATCGACCGAGCATGTGCTTCGCTTCGGCCGCCTGGAAATCGACACCGCCGCACGCACCGTGCGCCTGGACGGCGCGCAGCGCGATCTCACCGGCTATCAGTTCGATTTGTTGCTGGCGCTCGCGCAGAAGGCCGGCCGTGTGTTGTCGCGCGACGTTCTGATGGACACGGTGAAGGGCGAGCATCTGGAGGCATTCGACCGCTCGATCGACGTTCACATGTCGCGCATCCGCGCGGCCATCGAGGACGACCCGAAGAAGCCGCGACGCGTGATCACGGTGCGCGGAGCGGGCTACGTGTTCGCGAAGGTGCAGGACTGATGCTGCGCCTGTACCTTCGGTTCTATCTCGCGCTGCTGGCCAGTCTGGTTCTATTCGGCCTTGCGACCGCGACGCTGTGGCATTTCACCGGCGGTTCGATGGAACAGACCGGAATCACGCTGGGAAGGCTGGTCCAGAGCGTACTGCCTCCCGCGGACTCGCCGGTCGCCGACCAGCAAGAAGCCCTGAGGCGGCTGGCGCTGGGGCTCAACGGGGAGGTGACGCTGTTCGACCGGAACGGAGCACCGATCGCCGCGACGGGGCGCACATTGCCGCCCCCCGGCAAGATCAATCGCGAGAGGACGGGAATGTTGCACTGGGGTGGCGGGCGCGTCTCCTACGTGCAACTGACGGACGGGCGATGGCTGGCCGCCAGCGTGCCGATCGGGATTGCGCATCCGCGATTCATGTTTCACGGAGCCCTGGCCCTGCTGGCGCTGTCGATCGCAATCGCGGCGTTTCCAGTCGTGCGCCAGATCAGCCGGCGCCTCGAGCGCTTGCAGCGCGGAGTTGAATCCCTGGGCGCCGGCGATCTGAAGTCGCGCGTCGCCGTTGAAGGACGCGACGAGGTGGCTCGGCTGGCTGAGAGCTTCAACCGCGCCGCGGGGCAGATCGAGCAGCTGGTGCAGGGCCATAAGACGCTGCTCGCCAATGCCTCCCATGAATTGCGTACCCCGTTGGCCCGAATCCGCTTGGCGGTTGAGCTCATGAAAGCTTCGGCGGATCCAAAGCTCAAATTGGGTTTGGAGCAGGATATCGCCGAGTTGGATTGGCTGGTCGACGAGATCCTGCTGGCGAGCCGCCTGGACGCGACGCCGGCAGAGTTGGCGGCCGAGGATCTCGATCTGCTGGCACTTGCCGCCGAGGAGAGCGCGCGCTACGACGACGTGCAGCTCGAAGGGGCGGTGATCAACATCCGCGGCGATGCGCGCCTGCTGCGCCGGCTGTTGCGCAACCTGCTGGAGAACGCCCGCCGCCACGGCGCGCCGCCCACCCACGTGCGAATTGCGCTCGCCGCCGGCACCGCGACGATCACGGTGTGGGACAGCGGCGCCGGCGTTCCCGAAGCGGAGTTCGAGAATGTGTTCCGGCCGTTCTACCGCCCCCCGGGCGCGCGCGAAGGCGTTGGAAACGGCTTGGGTCTGGCGTTGGTGCGTCAAATCGCGCGCCGCCACGGCGGAGATGCTCGCTGCACCCGGATGGATGACGGGCGCAGTTCCTTCATCGTCACATTGCCGGCCTAGCGGCCCCGCGCGCGCAGCACCTGGAATGCGGTACGCTTCGCCTTTCATTCCGCCGGAGCTTGCATGGCGAAAGGTCGGGATAGCGGCATGCCGTCCGCGGACGTGTGGGAGAGTTTCTTCGACCCGGACGCCATTCTTGATGCCCTCGGATGCGGGAGTATCAGCGGTGACGCCGTCGAATTCGGTTGCGGATACGGCACTTTTACCATCGCCGCGGCGCGCCGGGTCACCGGTGCCGTCTATGCGGTCGACATCGATCCCGCCATGGTGCGCGCGACCGCCGACCGTGCGGCAAAGGTGCTCGCACACAACGTCGTCGTCGAGCAGCGCGACTTTGTGACCGCAGGCAGTGGTCGACCGGGCGGCTCGGCGGCCCTCGTGATCGTGTTCAACATACTGCACATCGAGGATCCGATGAGCCTGCTGGGCGAAGCTCGCAGGATTCTATGGAACGGGGGAACGGCGGCGGCGATACATTGGCGCCACGACATCGAGACGCCGCGCGGGCCTCCGCTTGAAATCCGCCCGCGCCCCGAGCAATGCGCGGACTGGGCTGAACGGGCGGGGCTTCGCACGCAGGGTGGCGTGATCGATTTACCCCACTCCCCCTGGCACTGGGGGATGCGCTTCCAAAAGACGGTCAATTAGGCCGGCGTGGACGATGACTTCGCGGCACGCGGATTTTCCAACATCGGCGCGTGGATCATCGGCCGCAATATGTTCGGACCGATCCGCGGAGCGTGGCTTCGTGACCGACGGTATTCATGCCGCATTGAAGAGCGCCGTGGAATCGGCCAACGGACAAGATGTCCGGCTCGGCGGAGGAGCCGCAACGATTCGGCAATACCTTCGCGCCGGCCTCATCGACGAAATGCATCTCGCCATTGCTCCGGTCCTTCTGGGATCGGGCGAGCACCTGTTCGCGGGATTGAACGCCGTGGAACTCGGATATCGTTGCCGCGAGCATTCGAACACGGCAAGCGCCACCCACGTGGTGCTCACGCGCGATCATTGATGCCTTGCTGCATTGGCGGAGAGGGCGAGATTCGAACTCGCGACCGGATTGCTCCGATGCCGGTTTTCAAGACCGGTGCATTCAACCGCTCTGCCACCTCTCCAGCGGCGCAGACCGCTATATTCTGCCCTACTCCCGATGTGTTTTCAGGAATCCATCCATGAATCTGCGCGGGCCGCGCCCTGAGTCGGACACATCCCCGTATGCGTTGCGCCCCTGACCCCGGCGTGATCGCAGCGTGATAACGCCGCCGCCGTCATTTGACGTATATTCCAACGCTGCATGGAAATCCCACATCGCGCTTCGGTGGCACACCGCGGTGCACCGATCGAACAATCCACATGGGGAATGATATGACATGCGGAGAGGCTGTGATGAAGCTGCTGTCGGCCTATGAGGTCGACACGGTGTTCGGCATGGCCGGGACGATGACGGTCGAGCTGTATCGCGGCATCGCCCTCGCGGGGGTTCGCCACGTGCAGTGTCGCAACGAGCAGGGCGCCAGCCTCATGGCCGACGGCTACGCGCGAGCAACCGGCAAACCCGGCGTTTGCACGATCATTGCCGGGCCGGGCGTCACCAACGCGGCGACCGGCATCGCCCAGGCTTACAGCGATTCGCAGCCCATGCTGGTGCTGTCCGGAGCGTGCGCCACGCGCACGCAAGGAAAAGGCTGGGGGGCGATCCACGAACTCGCAGACCAGGCCGCTGTGACCGCCGGGTTCACCGCATTCAGCGCCATGATCCGATACCCTGAGGAGCTGCCGGAATTGATTGCTCGTGCCTATGCGATATTTCGCGGCACCCGGCCTCGTCCCGTTCATCTGTCGCTGCCTCGGGACATTCTCCCGGAACCCGTCGAGGATGGCTGGAAGACGCGCCGTGCCCCGTCGTTGCCGATGCCCGATCGGGCGGCGATCGACGAGGCCGCCGATCGCCTCGCGCAGTCGAAGCGGCCTCTGATTCTCGTCGGCGGCGGCGCGGTCGGCACCCGCAAGGCGTTGACCGCCATCGCTGAGCGTATCGGGGCTCCGGTTCTTTCCACCAACGCCGGCAAGGGGATCCTTCCGGAGTCGCACCCCCTGTCCCTGGGCTGCTCGATCGTCCAGAAATCGAGCCAGCGGGCGCTGGCTGACGCGGACGTGGTGCTCCTGGTCGGATCGGAAGTGTCCGCGGGGGACAGCTTTCTGCCGAAACTCGACATCTGCGGCGACATCATTCGGATCGACATCGATCCGACGGAACTGACGTCCATGTATTGCGCGGCGGTGCCCATACAATCCGACGCGCGTGCCGCGATGCTCGCCCTGTCGTCCGGGCTCGCGAGCCGCAAGCCGGCCGCGCAGAGGCTGGAAGGCGAGGCGCGTGTGCGCAGCATCCTCGCGGAAAACCTCGCATCACTGACCGGGCTGGAAAGGCAGCACGCGCGCGTGTGGAAGATCCTGCGTTCCGCGCTGCCGGCGGATGCAATCGTGATGGGTGACGCCACGCAGATTGTGTACACGGGCAGTTTTGCCATGCCGATGGAAAACGAGCGCTGCTGGCACTATTCCGGCACTTATTGTTCCCTCGGAGTGGCCTTGCCGATGGCCGTCGGCGCCAAGATCGGCGCGCCGCATCGGCCGGTGATCGCCGTCGCGGGCGATGGTGGGTTCATGTTCACGGTCAATGAGCTGGCCACTGCGGTGGAAGAATGCCTCGCGCTGCCGGTCATCGTGTGGAACAACGATGCCCTGAATGCGATCGTGGAGCAGATGGACCTCGGCCACATTCCGCGCATCGGGGTGGAGCCCAAGAGTCCGGACTTTCTGCAACTGGCGCAGAGCCTCGGCTGTCATGCCACCCGCGCGGCGAGCCCGGAACATCTGGCCCAATCCGTACGGGAGGCGCTCGCCGCAGACCGTCCGACCTTGATCGAGGTCCGGCAGGACAGCCCGTGGCTTAAGGGATGACGGATGCCGAGCCGCCTCAGCCCGGATGCAGCGCGCGCGGGCGCCGCACCGGATTCTGGTCGTTGATCTCGTCCCGCGGTCTGTAGGGCGACTCGAGGAACGCCCTGTCCTCGGCATCGAGCCGAAGTGCGAGCGCCTCCACGGCGGCGTCCAGGTGTGTCGTCTTCGCGGCGCCCACGATCGGTACGTTATGGTTGGGGCTGCCGGCCACCCAGGCCATCGCGACGTGTGCAGCGCTCACACCCCGTCGCCCGGCCACGTCCCGGACACGCCGTGCGATCTCGCGGTCAATGTCGTCGCCGAAGTATTCCTGGTAGACGTCCTGGGCGGCGCGCGCGGTCCGGTCGCCGCGCGCAAGGAAGCCGCGCGCGAGCGGACTGAAGGTCGTGACGGCGATGCCCCGGTCCCGGCAGTAGGGGAACATCTCCCGCTCTTCCTCGCGGTAGAGCACGTTGTACTGGCACTGCATGTTGACGAACGGCGCCCAGCCGTTCATCTCCGCCACATGGTTCATCTTCGCGAACTGCCATGCATACATCGTGGACGCACCGAGGTAGCGCACCTTGCCGGCACGGACCGTGTCATGCAGCGCCTCCATGGTTTCCTCGACGGGCGTGGCCGCATCGAAGGCATGGATCACGTAGAGATCCACATAGTCCGTTCCCATCCGGGACAACGAGCGGTCGATCGAGGCCGCAATGTGCTTGCGTGACAGGCCACGATCGTTCGGGTCGTCGCTCATGGGGTAGTAGACCTTGGTCGCGAGCACCAGACGCTCGCGGGTGCTCATCCTCAGCAGGTTCCGGCCGACGACTTCCTCGTTGCGGCCCGTTGAATACCAGTCGGCCATGTCGAAGAAGGTGATGCCGAGATCGAGGGCGCGCCGCAGGATGGGAATCGAATCGACCTCGTCGAGCACCCAGCCCTTCCAGGCCGAGCTGCCCATCGACATCGTGCCGAGGCAAAGCTGCGAGACGTTGAGCCCCGTCTGCCCGAACCGGATGTACTCCATGCGAAACCTCAGGTGACCGGTGGACACGAAGGATAACCGATCCAACTCCATCGAGTTCGTCCCGGAATGCGACGGCTTCGTCCCACGCGGCCGGCATGCGCCTTCCGGCCGGTCTATATTTCCAAATTTTCATCGGTTGCATAAACTCGCGCATCGAAAGCTGCCAAGGAACGTGGAATGCGGACCATCACTCTTTATGCCCTCGGAACCCTCGCTGCAACGGCCGCAACGCTTGCGGCCGGCCAGGGTTTGCCGCGGACGCAGGCGCCGATCTGGAGCACCAAGCCCGATGCCGCGGCATTCGAGCGGATCGAGAATCACAGGCTCGGGGCGGCGCAGCGCTTCATCGACAAGATTCGGGCGGTGAAAGGGCCGAAAACCGCCGCCAACACACTTGCGAATTACGACCGGGCCATCGAGGAACTAAACGCGGCGTACTACTTCTCGTCGCTCATGGAAGCGGTGCATCCGGACGCCGGATTTCGCGATCACGCCACGGCAATGACCCGTAAAGTGAGCGCCGCCCAGACGGCGCTCTCTCTGAATCGCGGCGTCTATCAAGCGCTGGCGGGCGTGAACGCGACGCACGCCGATCCCGCCACTCAGTATTACCTGCGCCGTCAGTTGCTGGAGTTCCGCCTCGCCGGCGTGGACAAGGACGAGGCGATCCGTGCGCGCCTGAAGGCGCTCAGCGACGAACTCACGGAGGAGCAATCGGCCTTTGACCGCAACATCAACGATGGACAGAAGGAGGTGCAGGTCCGCAGCGTTTCGGAGCTTGCCGGAATGCCCCAGGATTACATCGACAGCCACAAGCCCGACAAGGATGGCATCATCCACATCTCGACGAGTTATCCCGATTACATCCCGGCGATGAACTTTCTGGTGAGCGACGCCCTGCGCACCCGCCTGTATCTCGCATTCAACACGCGCGCCTATCCGCAGAACCGGGATGTTCTGATGAAGATGATGCAAACGCGCTACGAAATCGCCTCCCTCCTGGGCTACCGGTCATGGGCGGACTACAACGCGGCCGACAAGATGATCGCATCGGGTGCGCACATCGCCGAATTCATTCGCGATCTCGGCGCGGCGGTCCGCCCGGTTGCCGAAAGAGAATTTCAGATGTTGCTCGCCGAAAAAAGAAAGTCCGACCCGCAGGCAACGACGATCGGCCTTCAAGAGAGGAGCTATTACGAGGAACAGGTCCGCCGTACGAGCTTCAATTTCGACTCTCAATCGGTTCGCCCGTATCTGCCGTACGAGGGTGTGAAGCGCGGAATACTCGACACCGCCGCAGAGCTCTTCCACGTCACCTTCCGCCGGGAGGAAGGCGTTCCCGCCTGGCATCCGTCGGTCGAGACCTGGGACGTGATCGATGGGGGCAAAACCATCGGCCGCTTCTATCTCGACATGCATCCGCGAACCGGCAAATATTCACACGCCGAAATGATGCCGGTGCTCGATGGCAAACGGGGCGAACAACTTCCGGAAGCCGCTTTGATTTGCAATTTCCCGCGGCCGACCGCGGAAGATCCTGGCCTGATGGAGTATGGAGATGTGCAAACCTTCTTCCACGAGTTCGGACATCTCATGCACATGATTTTGGGCGGGCAACAACGGTGGGCGGGAATCAGCGGCATCACGATGGAGTCGGACTTCGTCGAGGCTCCCTCACAAATGCTGGAGGAATGGATCGAAAGCCCGCAGGTTCTGGCTTCGTTCGCCCGGGACTATCGATCGGGCGAACCCATACCTTCGGATCTGGTTATGCGAATGCGGCGGGCATCGGCGTTCGGGCGCGCCAACTTCGTCGGCCAGCAAAACGGATACACGGCCCTCTCCTACGACATCTACGACGCCAGACCGCAGGAGGTGGACTTGGATGCCTTGGCCGACCGCGACATGGCCAACTACACGCCGTTCACACCGCTGCCGGGAACGCACATGTACGCCTCGTTCGGCCATCTGTCGAGCTACTCCTCCGCCTACTACACCTACATGTGGGACAAGGTCATCGCGGAAGACTTCTTCGAGCAGTTCGACCCGAAGAACGTGTCGGCGGGCGGCACGCCGTTGCGCTACCGCCGAACGGTGCTGGAACCGGGGGGCTCCGTTTCGGCGAACGATTTGGTCAAGAACTTTCTGGGCCGTCCACAGTCCATGGGGGCACTGGAGCGTTGGATGAGCGAAGAATTCGACCGGGCGGCCCCCTGAGGCCGGTTGATTCCTTGGGGTACCGGCCCAATATCGCCATCCAGGCCATCCGGCACCCGTCCTTTAGGGGTGCTAAAATGGTGCGTATCATAGGAGGACACGTTAATGGCTAATTTCCCGACCAATAATGCCGCTTTTCCAGGTGCTCAGGCGGACAGCCGCAGCATCTTCATCACGCGAACCTACACCCATTTGGTGGGGGGCATTCTGGGGTTCATTCTGGTGGAGTTGGGACTCTTCGAATCCGGACTTGCGCCGCAAATCGCGCGCTTCATGCTCGGATTCAACTGGTTCCTGATTCTCGGCGCGTTCATGTTGACCGGATGGTTGGCCTCGCGCACCGCGCAAACCAGTTCCTCGATCGGGATGCAATATTTCGCCTACGCAATGTACGTGGTGGCGGAAGCTCTGATCTTCGTTCCGCTGCTCTATATCGCCGATGCAAAGGCACCCGGCGCCATCGATAGCGCGACATTGGTGACGGCGTTGGGCGCCGGCGGATTGATGTTCGTCGCCCACCGCACGCGCAAGGATTTTTCGTTCCTGCGCGCACTGCTCATGTGGGGCTTCGTCCTTGCCTTGGTTGCCATGATCGGCGGTGCCATCTTCGGCTTCCAGCTCGGCACCTGGTTCTCGGTGGCGATGATCGGCTTTGCGGGCGTTGCGGTGCTCTACGATACGTCCAACATCATTCACCATTACCCTGAAGATCGTTACGTGTCCGCCGCCATGCAGCTGTTCGCGTCGATCGCGCTGATGTTCTGGTATGTGCTGCGCCTCGTGATGGGCAACCGCAACTAGGCCCGCTCATTTCAACAACTCCGCTCCACCCATGTAGGGTGCGAGGGCGGCTGGAACGGCGACGGTGCCGTCCTCCCGCTGGTAGTTCTCCAGAATTGCAACGAGGGCGCGGCCGACCGCCACCCCGGAACCGTTCAGCGTATGCACCGGTTCCGGCTTGCCCGTTGTGGGATTGCGCCACCGTGCCTGCAAACGGCGCGCCTGAAACGATTCGCAGTTGCTGCACGAGGATATCTCGCGGTAGCGCTGCTGCGATGGCAGCCACACCTCCAGATCGTAGGTCTTGGCGCTGCTGAAACCGACGTCTCCGGCACACAGTGACAGCACCCGGTAGGGCAGCCCCAGCGCCTGAAGCACCGCCTCGGCATGGCCGGTGAGTTCCTCGAGTGCAAGGTAGGAGTTCTCGGGACGCACGATGTGCACCAGTTCCACCTTGTCGAATTGGTGCTGACGGATCATGCCGCGCGTGTCCTTTCCGGCCGCGCCCGCCTCCGATCTGAAACAGGGCGAATGCGCCACGAACTTGAGCGGCAGTTCCTCGTCGCCGAGGATCTGGTCGCGAACCAGGTTCGTCAGGGGCACTTCGGCGGTTGGAATCAAATAGAAGCCGGGATCCCCGCGCACGGCGAACAGATCCTGTTCGAATTTGGGCAATTGACCGGTGCCCATCAGCGCCGCACCGTGCACGAGATATGGCACGTATGCTTCGCGGTATCCATGTTCGCCGGCGTGCATGTTCAGCATGAATTGTGCAAGAGCGCGGTGAAGCCGCGCCAGGTTTCCGGTCAGCACCACGAACCGGGCTCCCGATATTCGCCCGGCGGCCTCGAAATCCATGCCGATCCCTTCGCCGAGCGCGACGTGATCCTTCGGTGCGAAGGAAAACTGCCGGGGCACACCCCAGCGCCGCACCTCCACATTGGCCGATTCGTCCCGTCCTTCAGGGACGCTGGCATGCAGGATGTTGGGCAATCCCAGCTGCAGATCCGACACCTGCGCTTGAATCGCTTCGAGCTGCCGTTCGACCTGCTGCAGCTCGGCCCCCATGGATTCGCCCGCCGTCAGCAGCGCCGCGGCGTCCTGCCCCTTGGACTTGGCATATCCCACGGCCTTGGCATTGGCATTGCGTTCGGCGCGCAACCGGTCGGCCTCTATTTGCACTGCCTTGCGCCGCTCTTCCAGTGCGCCAAAGGCCTCGACGTCGAGCACAAAGCCGCGTCGCCTGAGTTCAGCGGCAACACCGGTCAAATTGGCGCGGAGCAACTTCGGATCGAGCACGATGGATTCCTTGATTACACCATGAGGGCGCGGCCGGCGGCGGCCTTACGATCCGCCTGCACCGCGTGCCAGGGCATCACGCTCGCGCCGCGCCGCGAGCGCCTCGCCAATTTTGATTTCCAGGCCGCGCGGAGCCGGCACATAGTAACGCCGATCCGGCATCGCATCGGGAAAGTAGCGCGCGCCCGCGGCGTAGCCGCCGGGTTCATCGTGCGCATAGCGGTACCCTTTGCCGTAGCCGATCTCCTTCATCAAGCGCGTGGGTGCATTGCGCAAATGCAGGGGCACCTCGAGCGAACCGAGGCGTGTCGCGTCCTCGGTCGCCGCGTTGTACGCCGCATAAACGGCATTGCTCTTGGCCGCGCATGCCATGAACACGATGGCTTGGGCGATCGCGAGTTCGCCTTCCGGGCTGCCCAGTCGTTCGTACACCGCGCACGCCTCCAACGCCAGGGTGAGCGCCCGGGGATCCGCATTGCCGATGTCTTCGCTCGCCATGCGCAGCGCGCGGCGGGCGATGTACAACGGGTCGCAGCCGCCCGCCAGCATCCGGCACAGCCAGTAAAGCGCCGCGTCCGGATCGCTGCCGCGAACCGACTTATGCAGGGCGGAAATCTGATCGTAAAAGTTCTCCCCGCCCTTGTCGAACCTTACATACGTGCTGCCGATAACGGCGCGCATGGTGTCCACGTCCAGCCGGCGGCCCTTTTCCTGCGGCGAACTCAAATCCGCCGCGGTTTCCAGCAGATTGAGCATGCGCCGCGCATCGCCGTCGGCAGCCGCGAGCAGCAATTCGCGCGCGCCGACGTCGACCTGAAGCTGCAGCGACCCCAAACCCCGTTCGGCATCCGACAGAGCCCGGTCGAGCAATTTATCGAGGTCCGCCGTCTCGAGGGACTTCAGCACATAGACTCGCGCCCGCGAGAGCAGCGCATTGTTGACTTCAAAGGAGGGATTCTCGGTGGTCGCGCCGACGAAAATCAGCGTGCCGTCCTCGACATAGGGCAGAAAGGTGTCTTGTTGAGCCTTGTTGAAGCGGTGCACTTCGTCGAGAAACAGCACGGTGTCGCGCGTGCCGCGCAAGCCGCGCGCCTGCTCGACCACGGCACGGATATCCTTGATGCCGGCGAGCACCGCCGACAATGCGATGAATTCCGCGCGCGCTCCGGTCGCCACCAGGCGCGCCAGCGTCGTCTTTCCGGTTCCCGGCGGGCCCCACAAGATCATCGAATGCGGGCGGCCCGACTCCAACGCGCGGCGCAGCGGCGCACCCGGGCCCAACAAGTGCGACTGACCCACGTATTCATCGAGAGACTGCGGGCGCAGCCGGTCGGCCAGCGGGCGATACGTACCGTCCATGTTCAGCGCTTCGCGCCGGTCATTTACCGCGCCCGATCACATCGACCCCCGGCGGCGGCACGAACGAGAACAAGTCCGGCGCCAGCTTGAGGTTGCGCTTCGAGTTCGAAAAAGTCAGCTGCGTGATCTGGTTGAGCTTGTCGGCCAGGAACATGGAGCGCAGTTCGCCCTCGTCGAACCCGATCCGCACGAGCTGAAAATCCGTGTCCGCGTGCTTCGGCACGAGTTGAAACCATTGCAACCCTCCGTTCGGCGCCAGTGCGGTGACATCGAACTGGGCGCTCACAGAGGTGCTGCCCGACAGCAGGCTCGCCGGCGTGCTGGCGAGACTCGTGTCCATATCGCGCACGTTGGCCTGCGCCAGATCCTTGTCGTAAAACCAGATTTGCTTGCCGTCCGCCAGCACCAGCTGTTCGGAAGGTTCGGAATAATCCCAGCGGAACTTTCCAGGGCGCTGCAAGAAGAGACGGCCGGCCGCGCTGCGCAAGACGTTGCCATGGCCGTCGTCGATCGTCTGCGTGAAATCAGCGGCCCAACTGCCGAGCCCCGCCAGGTACCTCTCGACATCCGATGCGGGCGACGCCGACGCCGCGGCGGGCAGCAAGCCACGCCGTCGCCAGCAGCATCAGGCTCGCCGCGGCAATGGCGCGCCGCCATTGAGCGAATCGTTGCAGGGTCATGCGTTCATTCCTCGGGCGGTGCAGCCCCGTATATCTCGCGGCCGCCGTTCGACTGCAGCGGACCGACCAAACCCGCCGCCTCCATCGCCTCGACCAGGCGCGCAGCTCGGTTGTAGCCGATCTTGAGGCGCCGCTGCACGCCGGAAATGGATGCCTTGCGAGTCTCGGTGACGATGCGCACTGCTTCGTCATACAACGGGTCGGCCTCGGCATCTGCCTCGCCTCCCTCGCCTCCCTCCTCGTCATCAGACGGGAATCCCGGGATGGCGTTGCGCGGGCCGTCCAGAATCTCATCGATGTAGACCGGCGGCGAGGCGGACTTGAGGCCGCCCACCACTCGATGCACTTCCTGATCGGAGACGAACGCGCCATGCACGCGGGTTGGAATCGAGGTACCCGGCGGCAGGTACAGCATGTCGCCGTGACCGAGGAGCGACTCGGCCCCGCTCTGGTCGAGAATGGTGCGCGAATCCACCTTGGCGGAAACCTGAAATGCGATGCGCGTCGGGATGTTTGCCTTGATCAAGCCGGTGATGACGTCCACCGACGGACGCTGCGTCGCGAGGATGAGGTGGATACCGGCCGCGCGCGCCTTTTGCGCGAGCCGCGCGATCAACTCTTCGACCTTCTTGCCGACGATCATCATGAGGTCGGCCAATTCGTCGATGATCACCACGATGAACGGCAGCGTCGTCAAATCCGGCACGTCTTCCGCAACCACGCCGGGAACACCCTGCGCAATTTTTTCCATGCGGATCGGGTCCTTGATGGGCCTGCCCTCGTCCGCCGCATCCTTGACCTTGCGGTTGAAGCCGCCGATGTTGCGCACGCCGAGCATCGACATCAACTGGTAGCGCCGCTCCATCTCGGCCACGCACCAGCGCAGTGCGTTGGCCGCCTGCTTCATGTCGGTCACGACCGGCGACAGCAGGTGCGGGATGCCCTCGTACACGGAGAGTTCCAGCATCTTAGGGTCGATCATGATCATCCGCACATGTTCGGGGCTCGCCTTGTACAGAAGGCTCAGGACCATGGCATTGATCCCGACGGATTTGCCCGACCCCGTCGTGCCGGCGATCAGAAGGTGCGGCATGCGGGCGAGGTCCGCGACGATGGGCACGCCGCCGATGTCCTTGCCCAGCGCCAGTGCCAGCGGCGAGCTGACATCGTCATACGGCTTGGATTTGATGATTTCGCCCAAGGTCACGATCTCGCGCTTCTCGTTCGGTATCTCGAGCCCGACGACCGACTTGCCGGGGATGATTTCCACCACCCGGACGCTGATCGCAGACAGAGCGCGGGCAAGATCCTTCGACAGATTGCTGATCTGGCTCACTTTGACGCCCGGCGCCGGCCGCAATTCGAATCTCGTGATCACGGGACCCGGCTGCACCGCGACCACCTCGGCTTCCACGCCGAAGTCGCGCAGCTTGAGTTCGACCAGACGCGACATCGCCTCCAGGGCCTCATCCGAATAAGACTGCTCGCGCGGGCCCGCCTCATCGAGCAATGACAATGCCGGCAGCTCGCTCGATTTCGGCGCATCGAACAGCGGCACCTGGCGCTCGCGCTCGACGCGGTCGCTCTTCTGCGGCACCGGTGCCGGCGCCTCGATCCGCGGCGGCGGGCGGTTCGCGACTTTCTTCTGTTCTTCGCGGACAACTTCCTGGCGTGCTTGCTTGCGCTGCTGACCGGAGGCCAGTTCGCGCCGCTGCTCGATCCGGGTTCTCGTCCATTCGATTCCGTTCAGCACCCACGCACCCAGCCGGTCCATGACCTCGAACCAGGAGACGCTCAAGGAGAGCGCCACACCCGCCAACCACAGGCCCAGGAGCAGCAGAGTCGCGCCGAGAAAGCTCAAGGCCCGTGAACTGCCCCGCCCCGCCAATTCGCCAAGCACCCCGCCAGCGCTCATCGGCAGCCCGGCCCCATTCCAGTGCAGCGTCGCCAGGCCGCAGCTCGTGATCAGCACCAGCACGAATCCGGCGGCACGCAGCAGCGTGTTGATGCGCGAGCGCGCATCGGGGAGCGCCTGCTCCTTGTGAACGAGCCACCCCGCATACGCCAGCATCACGGGAAAGAGATACGCTGGGCGACCGAACAGGAACAAGAAGAAACCTGCAAGCCATGCGCCCACCGGGCCGATCCAATTGCTGACCGATTGCCCGGGCTCCCCGGTATCCGCAAAACCCGGGTCCTGCGCGTGATACGAGAGGAGCGCGAGCAGCAGGATCAAGGCGAGCGCCGCCAAGACCCAAAGCGTGCCTTCACGCAGGGAACGCGCGACCGCCGCGGAGACCGCGCTTTTCTGTTTGGTTTTCTTGGGCTGAGCGGCGTCCGACAATTCTAGACCTTTAATGATATTTACTTCTTAACTGATTGAATAATATGTGATAGTAACCCAGTACAAACCGAGTTACCAACTCCGCGCGGCCACCTTGGCTCAAGCGCGCGGGCGATCTTGATTGAACTGGCTGGCGCCCACAGATTTACTTACCATGAGCCGACAAAGATGTTGAGAAGAGAGGCAAATTATACATGAGCGTCCACAGGCACAGTCCACTCCTCATCCTGGGGTCGGGCCCTGCAGGTTACTCCGCCGCGGTGTACGCGGCGCGGGCGAACCGGCACCCCCTCCTCATTACCGGCTTGGAGCAGGGCGGCCAGCTCATGACCACGACCGATGTGGACAATTGGCCCGGCGACGTCGAACACCTGCAGGGGCCGGCCCTCATGGACCGCATGCGGCGCCACGCCGAACGCTTCAGCACCGATATCGTTTTCGACCATATCAATCGCGTCGAGCTGCGCCAACGTCCTTTTCGTTTGTTCGGCGACAACGGTGAATACACCTGTGATGCGCTGATCATCGCCACGGGCGCCTCGGCCAAATATCTCGGCCTGCCCTCGGAGGAATCATTTCGCGGCAAGGGAGTGTCGGCGTGCGCTACCTGCGACGGCTTCTTCTACCGCGGCAAGCCTGTGGCGGTCGTCGGCGGCGGGAACACCGCGGTGGAGGAAGCGCTTTACCTCACCAACATCGCCTCGCACGTGACGCTCGTGCATCGGCGCGACAAGCTGCGCGCCGAGAAGATTCTGCAGGATCGCCTGTTCGCGCTGGAAGCTGCGGGCAAAGCGAGCATCGCCTGGAACCATTCGATCGACGAGATCATCGGCGACGAGGCCGGCGTGACGGGCGTTCGCCTGCGCGGTGTCCCGGGGGGCGCGACGCGCACCATCGCGGTCGACGGCGTATTCATAGCCGTGGGCCATCAACCGAATACTCAGCTGTTTGACAACCAACTGGAGATGCGGGGCGGTTACATCGTGGTCAAGGGCGGCAGCGACGGTGAAGCGACCGCCACCAGCATCGCCGGTGTCTTCGCCGCCGGCGACGTGGCCGATCACGTGTATCGACAGGCGGTCACCTCGGCAGGCACCGGCTGCATGGCCGCCCTCGACGCCGACAAATATTTGGAACGGGCGGAGTCCGAACCCTTCGTCGAGCCGCGCGTCAAACACGCGTGATCCGGACCAAAGCGCGGTTTCTCGACAGCATTGCCGAGGTCGATGCGGCGGACTGGAATTCCCTCGCCAAGGGTGGACAGCCGTTCCTTCGCCATGAGTTTCTCCTGGCGCTCGAGCAGTCCGGCTGCGTCGCGCCGCGCACGGGCTGGACGCCGCGGCATTTGATCATCGACGATGCGCAAGGACGGCCGGTGGGCGCCATGCCCCTGTACCGCAAGGCGCACTCCCGCGGCGAATTCGTCTTCGATTTCTCCTGGGCCAACGCGTATGCGCAGCATGGCCTCAGGTACTATCCAAAACTGCTCTGCGCCGTGCCGTTCACGCCGGTGCGCGGGCCGCGCCTCCTCATCGATCCCGCTGCCGACGCGAAGGCGGTCACGGGCTCGCTGATCAGGTCCGCGATCGACTACGCGCGCAGCGAACATCTGTCCTCGTGGCACGTGCTGTTCCCGACCGCGGACACCGCCGAGATCTTGAGGTCCTCGGGGTTGATCCTGCGGCGCGACTGCCAGTTTCATTGGCACAACCGCGGCTACCGGTCGTTCGACGAGTTCCTCGCGACCTTCACCGCCGAGAAGCGAAAAAAGGCGAAACGCGAGCGCCGGCGGGTGGCCGAGGCGGGCATCTCATTCGACACACTGCACGGCGGGGATATCGATGATGTGCTGTGGGATGCCGTGTACGGCTTCTATTCGGACACCTTCTACCGCCATGGACACGAACCGTACCTGAACCTGAAATTCTTCAAGCTGGTGGCCGCCTCGATGCCGGACCGGCTGATGCTCAAAGTGGCGCGCATCGGTTCCGTGCCCATTGCGGTCGCGGTATTCTTCGTGGGCGACGATGCGCTCTTTGGCCGCTACTGGGGCGCCGGCGGGAACTATCACAGCCTGCACTTCGAGACCTGCTACTACCAGGGCATCGAATACTGCATCGAGAGAAAATTGCAGCGCTTCGAGCCCGGCACCCAGGGCGAGCACAAAGTGCCGAGGGGTTTCGTGCCGACGCTCATGAGTTCGGCGCATTTCGTCGCCGATCAACGCTTTGCCAACGCCATTCGCGAGTTCGCCGAGCGCGAGGCGCGCGGCGTGGATCATTATGCAGCCGCGGTCAACGAACACGTCCCGTATCATCGCGCGGCGGATGAGGAGTTGCGCCTCTGAGC
Source organism: uncultured Gammaproteobacteria bacterium (assembly GCA_963727045.1). Lineage (GTDB taxonomy): Bacteria > Pseudomonadota > Gammaproteobacteria > Steroidobacterales > Steroidobacteraceae > Bog-1198. Next base: position 1,581,822 of record CAVSES010000001.1, read on the forward strand.
AGGATCATATGGCTGGGCGAGCAGGCGGACCCGGATTGGTTTCCGCCCGTCGAGCAGGCGCTGCTCGAGCCCCCCGGTCTGCTCGCCGCCGGCGGGGACCTCAAGCCCGCGCGGCTGCTAGCCGCCTACGAACGCGGCGTATTTCCCTGGTATTCGGCGCAGCAGCCGATTCTTTGGTGGTCGCCGGACCCCCGAATGGTGTTGTTTCCAGCGGAGTTCAATTGCTCGCGCAGTTTGCGCAAGACTTTGCGCAACGGTCCCTACACCTCGCGGGTGGACAGCAACTTCAGCGCCACCATCCGAGGCTGCGCCGCCCCACGGCGCGGCGGCCCGGACACCTGGCTGAACAACGACATGATCGCCTCCTACGAGGAGCTCCACGAATTGGGCTACGGACATTCCATCGAGACATACTATGCCGGCCAGCTGGCAGGCGGGCTGTACGGCATACAGCTAGGCCAGGTGTTCTTCGGTGAATCGATGTTCAGTCTGCGGCGCGACGCCTCCAAGGTGGCGCTGGCGCGCCTGGTGCACGAGTGCCGCGCACGCGACATCCAACTCATCGACTGTCAGGTGGCAAGCTCTCATCTGGCCTCGTTGGGGGCCCGCGAGATCTCGCGCGCTCAGTTTGTGACGCTCCTGCGACGCTATGCCCGACGGGAGCCCAGCGGAAGTTGGGCGACCGCGGCCGCTTAAATTGCATTACCAGGGGGCTTTATGCACAATGCGCCCGGTTTCTCGCATACCATAAGGACGCATGTCAAAAGAAGAGGCTATTCAATTCGAGGGCGAGGTCGTCGAGACCCTGCCTAATACGACGTTTCGCGTCAAACTCAAGACCGGCCACGTCGTCACGGCCCATATTTCGGGGAAGATGCGTAAAAACTACATACGCATCCTCACCGGCGACCAGGTCACCGTCGAGATGACCCCATACGACCTGACCAAGGGCCGCATCGTCTACCGCGGGAGATAATTAAGGCGCTCACGCGCCGAATTTACGGGGTCGAAGCGACCCCGTCCCGGATCAACTTTCGTGAGATAGCAGCGCAGGTTCGTTGGCCGCCCGCGTGTCCAACTTCAGCTTCTCGCCGTCCTCGCTCAACGTCACTTCCACGTGTCCGCCGTTGACGAGCTTGCCGAACAGAAGCTCCTCGGCGAGCGGGCGTTTGATGAACTCTTGAATGACCCGCGCCATCGGCCGCGCGCCCATCTTCGGATCGTAGCCGCGTTTGGCGATCCAGCGCCGTGCCTGATCGCTGACCGATATGGAGACGCGCTTCTGTTCCAGCTGCGCCTCCGCCTCGACCAGCAGTTTGTCCACCACGCGCTCGATCGTATCCTGATCCAAGCCGCCGAATTGAATGACCGCATCCAAGCGATTGCGAAATTCCGGTGAGAACAAGCGCCTGATCGCCTCCATTCCATCCGATCCGGTGTCGGACTGGGTGAATCCGATGCTGGGCCGGCTCATTTCGAACGCCCCCGCATTGGTCGTCATGACGATGATGACATGGCGAAAATCCGCCTTGCGGCCGTTATTGTCGGTGAGCGTCCCATGGTCCATGACCTGTAGCAGAAGATTGAACACATCGGGATGCGCCTTTTCGATCTCATCGAGCAGCAGCACGCAGTGCGGATGCTTGGAGATCGCCTCGGTCAATAATCCGCCCTGATCGAACCCAACATAGCCGGGAGGCGCTCCGATGAGGCGCGACACGGTGTGCCTCTCCATGTACTCCGACATGTCGAAGCGCACGAACTCCACGCCCATGGCGATCGCCAATTGGCGCGTCACTTCGGTCTTGCCGACCCCCGTGGGGCCGGAGAACAGGAACGACCCCACCGGCTTGCGCTGATCGCCCAGACCCGAGCGCGACATCTTGATGGCCGAGGACAGGGCTTCGATCGCCTTGTCCTGACCGAAGATCGTGAGCTTGAGGTTCCGCTCGAGATTCTTGAGCACGTCCCGGTCGGAGAGCGAGACGTTCTTCGGCGGAATGCGCGCGATGCGCGCCACCACGTTCTCTATCTGCGTGACGGTGACGCTGGATGCGCGATTCTCCACCGGCTGCAGTCGCAGATTGGCGCCCGCCTCGTCGACGACGTCGATCGCCTTGTCCGGCATGTGCCGATCATTGATGTGCCGCGCCGCGAGCTCCGCGGCGGCGCGCAACGCATCGTCCTCGTACTTGATGCCATGATGTTCTTCGTAGCGCGATTTGAGCCCGCGCAGAATGTCCACCGTGTCCTGCACCGAGGGCTCGGTGATGTCGATCTTCTGAAACCGCCGCGCGAGCGCGTGGTCCTTTTCGAAGATCCCGCGATATTCGTTGTAGGTGGTCGAACCGATGCAGCGCAGATCGCCGTTCGCCAGTGCCGGCTTGATCAAGTTCGACGCATCCATCACCCCGCCGGAAGCCGCCCCCGCCCCGATCACGGTGTGGATTTCATCGATGAACAGAATCGCGCCCGGCTGCTTCTTGACCTCGGCCAGCACGGCCTTCAGGCGTTTCTCGAAATCGCCGCGATACTTGGTGCCGGCGACCAGCGAGCCCATGTCGAGCGAATAGATGGTCGCATCGAGCAGCACGTCGGGCACCTGATTCTCGACGATCATGCGCGCGAGCCCCTCGGCGATGGCGGTCTTGCCGACGCCCGCTTCGCCCACGTACAACGGATTGTTCTTGCGCCTGCGGCACAGGATCTCGATGGTGCGCTCGACCTCGAGCTTGCGGCCGATCAAGGGATCGATCTTGCCCTTGCGCGCCGCATCGTTGAGGTTCGTCGCGTACTTCTCCAGCGCATTGCCCCCGCCGTCGCCCTCGCGATCGGGGTCGGTGGAAGCGCCCCCCTCCTCGCGGTCGGTGCGTTCCTCGCCGCCGGCCTTGGACAGGCCATGCGCGATGAAGTTGACGACGTCGAGTCGCGACACGTCCTGCATGCTGAGAAGGTAGGCTGCGTGCGACTGCTTTTCGCTGAATATGGCCACCAGCACATTTGCGACGGTGACCTCCTTCTTGCCGCTCGATTGAACATGAAATACGGCCCGCTGCAGCACGCGCTGGAATCCCAGGGTGGGCTGCACGTCCCGATCCTCGCCGGCCGGCAGCCGCGGCGTGGTCTGATCGATGAATTGCTTCAGTTCGGTCTTGAGTTTTGCGGTGTCCGCGCCGCAAGACTTCAGAACTTCCCTGACCTTGGGGGTATCCACGATGGCGAGCAGCAGATGCTCGACCGTCATGAATTCATGGCGCGCCTCTCGCGCCCCGGCAAACGCGTCGTTCAAGCAAAATTCGAGTTCTTGACTTAGCATTTACGCCTCTTCTAGCGTTGCCATCAGCGGATGCTGATGTTGTCGCGCGTACGCGATCACTTGAGCCACCTTGGTCTCCGCAATCTCATAAGTAAATACCCCGCACACCCCCTTGCCCTTGGTATGCACTTCCAGCATAACGCGAGTTGCTTTGGTGCGGTCCATCGCGAAGAAGCGCTGCAGAATATCGACCACGAACTCCATGGGAGTGTAGTCGTCATTGATCAACACAACTTGATAGAGAGGCGGACGCTTGAGCTTCGGCGCCGCTTCCTCGACGACCAGCCCCGTCCCATCCCGGCCACGTTCGATGTCACTCATGAATCATCAGTTTATAGGGTTCGTCATGGCGGTTTACAAGACTGCAGGCAAAAGGCGGCGAGGTGGACCTGTCGCCAATCGGTGTCACTTTACTTGTAAAAACAAATGCTTGAGCGTTCAACTGAGTAACCCGTATGATGCCGGCCACGGTAAACCATTCAGTACTGCATATGCTTGATACGCGCACACATGGATGGCTGTCACGGCTCCAGGGCAACGGCCCCAAGCTGGTTTCGCTGGGCTTGGCAGCGTTGCTCGCCGTGGAGTCCGCCCGCATCGTCATGTCGCTGCTGGGCGCAACTCCCGTGAAATCACCCCAACCGGTGCTGACCAGCCCCGCTCCCCCCGTCCACCGCAGCCAGTTCGACGTTCAAAGCGTGGTTTCCGCCCACCTGTTCGGGGTCGCGGCGGCCAATTCCGCCGCCCAAGACCCTGCCAATGCCCCGCAGTCGACCGCCAATCTGGTGCTTGCGGGGACGATTGCAACCCAGGACCCGAAGCGCGGCGTGGCCATCATCAGCGATGGCGGTCCCTCGAAGGTGTATTCGGTGGGCGACGCGATCGGCGGAGCCTCCCTGCATTCCGTGTATCTCGACCACGTCATCCTGGACCGGGGCGGCGCGCTGGAAACGTTGCTGTTGCCGAGGCTCCTGGGGCCGGGCATGCACGCACCGCCGATCGTGCGCCGTGCGGCTCCGGGGGGCGACCCGCGCACCGTGGCGGCGGTCGAGAACATTCGACGCATGGTGCAGCAGGACCCCGGTCTGCTCGACCAAGTCATGCGCGTGGTGCCCTCGTACGACAGCGCGGCAGGCAAACTCCGGGGCTTTCGCGCCTATCCGGGCAGGAATCGGCAAATATTCAACAAACTGGGGCTGAAGCCGGGCGATTTGGTGACGGCGATCAACGGCACGGCGCTCGACGATCCGCAGCATAGTCAGGATGTTTTCAATACGATTCAGTCATCCGACCATGCGACCGTCACCATCGAACGCGGCGGTCAACGGCAGGAGATCACGCTGAACATCGCACAAGTCGCAGCGCAGGCGACCAAGGACCTGGACATCGAGGCAGGCGCAGCCCCCGGTGCGTCCCCCAATGGCACGGCACCGCCCCCAAGCTCGGTTCCCAACAGCAACAATGAGAATCCAAACGAATAGCAGCGGCCGCCGAATGCGTTCAACATACGAGTACCCATGATGCCGAATTCATCCGAAACGACGAGCAAGCGACGGTTCGCTCTTGCTACGGCGCTTGCAGCAGCGTTGCTCGCATCGGCGACGCTGTGGGCGGCAGCGCCGCCGGCCCGGGCACAACAGGACGGACCCACGATCACGCCCAACTACAAGGACGCGGACCTCAGCCAGATCATTCAGGCCGTCAGTGAAGTCACCGGCAAGAATTTCATCATCGATCCGCGCGTCAATGCCAAGGTCACCATGCTGTCGGCGACACCGATGTCGCCGGCCGCCTTTTACGAGGCATTCTTGTCCGTGCTGCAGGTCTACGGCTACGTGGCGGTCCCGGCCGGCAAGGTCATCAAGATCATTCCGAACACCGACGCCCGGCAATTGCCCGCGAACGACTTGCCGCAGAGCGTCAGCGCGACCTCCGATGAAATCGTGACACAGGTCATCACCCTGAAGAATGTCAGCGCAGCACAGTTGGTGCCCATGCTGCGCCCGCTCATCCCTCAATATGGGCACCTGGCGCCCTATGCCACCGGCAACATGCTGATCATCTCGGATCGGGCCAGCAACGTGAACCGCTTGGTGCGCATCATCGAGCGCATCGATGAAAGCGGCGACGAGCCGGTGGAGGTTATCGCACTGCACAACGCCAGCGCCGCCGATGTGGTGCGCATCGTCAATTCCCTGAATCAAGGCCAGGGCGCCGAGGGCGCCGGCGCGGCCGTCAAAATCGTCGCCGACGACCGCACCAACAGCATCCTGCTGACCGGCGAGAAATCGCAGCGACTTCGGCTCAAGGCGCTGATCATCAACATGGATACCCCCCTGGCGACCGGGGGGGATACTCAAGTCAGATACTTGCGCTATGCCGACGCCGAAAAGATCGCGGACAAGCTCAAAGGGCAGGCCACCGCCTCGGCGAAGGCGCAGGGAGGACCCCCGACTGCACCGACCACGGGCGGCGGCTCGTCGAACGTCGACGCCAGCGTCACGATCTGGGCCGACGTGGCGACCAACGCGCTCATCATCACGGCGCCGCCCAAGATCATGAAGTCGCTGATGGCGGTGATCGACAAGCTCGACATCCGCCGCGCGCAGGTTCAGGTCGAGGCCATCATCGCCGAGATCGACGTCAACAAGAGTTCCAATATCGGCGTGCAGTGGATCCTCGACGGCGGCAACAATTATGGGTACGGCGTGACGAATCTTCCCGGCAGCGGCACCAGCATCGTCGATCTGGCGGCGGCGGTGTTGGGCGCGACCGGCGCCACCACGACCACGACGCTGCCCACCGGTACCACGGGGGTGGGCGTCGGACTCAGCAGCGCGTCGGTCGGCACCGGCGCCACATTTGCCATCGGCAAATACAATTCCAACACCGGCAGGGGCTTTGCGGCCCTGATCCAGGCCTTGCGCAGCGACGGCAGCAGCAACATCATCTCCACGCCCTCGCTGATCACGATGAACAACGAGGAAGCCGAGGTGAAGGTCACGCAGGAAATCCCGCTGATCACCGGTTCCTACAGCAGTTCAACCGCGGCCGTGGGGGGCACCACGAGCCCCTTCACCACGATTCAGCGCGAGGAAGTGGGCACCATTTTGAAGGTTACGCCCCACATCAACGAAGGAAATTCCGTGCAGCTCAAGATCGAGCAGGAAGATTCCTCCCCCGGTGCGAAGCTCACCGATTCGGCGGACATCTCGACCAACAAGCGATCCATCAAGACCACGGTGCTCATCGAAGACGGCGGCATCATCGTTTTGGGCGGCCTGATGTCCGACGCGGTCACGCAGAGCGAGGATCGCGTGCCGGGTTTGGGCGCCATCCCCCTGCTCGGCAACCTCTTCAAGTCGCGCAGCGGTTCCCGCCAGAAGAAGAACCTCCTGGTATTCATTCGTCCGAAGATTTTGCGCGACGCCGATGCCACCGAAAGCACGAGCGAGTCGAAGTACAATGACGTCCGGCAGGATGAACGTTCGTTGAACAATGGGCACATCATGCTCCTGCCGGGCCAGAAACAGCCGGTCGTGCCGCCGATGCCCCCGGGATCGGGCCTGCCCGTGCCGCCTCCCGCCGGCGCGAATCCTCAAGGCGCCACGCCCAACACGCCGCAGGGTGCTCCGAACCCATGAGCGCGGAGCTCAATGATCCGGGCGAGCAACGGAAACTGTCGTTTCCGTTCGCCAAACGACATGGTGTCTTGGTGCGGAGCATCGCCAACGGCGTGGCGGACACCGTGTGCCGACCGGGGGTGACGCCCCAGACGCTGGCCGAGGTGCGACGTTTCGTCGGCGTGCCCTTGAAACTCGAGCGCGTGTCGGTCGAGTCCTTCGATTCCATGCTGCGCGTCGCCTATGAGGCCGGCTCCGGCGCCGCGATGCAGATGCTGGAGGGCCTGGACGACAACACCGATCTGGCGCATCTCGCCGAGGACATTCCTGAGTCTTCGGATCTGCTCGAAAGCGACGACGAGGCGCCGATCATCCGCCTGATCAACGCGTTGCTGACGCAGGCGGTCAAGGAAAACGCCTCGGATATCCACATCGAGCCCTACGAGAACCGTCTGGTGATCCGCTTTCGCGTCGACGGTGTGCTGCGTGAGGTGCTTCAGACCAAGCGGGCCGTGGCGCCCCTGGTGGTGTCGCGCATCAAGGTCATGTCGAAGCTCGACATCGCCGAGCGGCGCCTGCCGCAGGACGGCAGAATTTCGCTGCGCATCGCCGGGCGCGCAGTCGACGTGCGCGTCTCCACCCTGCCCTCGGGGCACGGCGAGCGGGTGGTGCTCCGATTGCTGGACAAGCAGGCGGGGCGGATCGAGCTCACTTCGCTCGGCATGGACCCTCGCACGCAGGAAATCATGGATGAGATCATCCATAAGCCGCACGGCATCATCCTGGTGACGGGACCCACCGGGTCGGGCAAGACCACCACGCTGTACGCCGCGCTCGAACGCATCAACGACAATACGCGCAACGTCATGACGGTCGAGGACCCGATCGAGTATTACATCGACGGCATCGGACAGACCCAGGTGAACACCAAGGTCGAAATGACCTTCGCTCGGGGCCTCAGGGCAATCCTGAGACAGGATCCGGATGTCGTGATGGTCGGCGAAATTCGCGACTTGGAAACCGCGCAGATTGCGGTGCAGGCGAGCCTGACGGGCCATCTGGTGCTCTCGACGCTGCACACGAACACCGCCGTCGGGGCGGTCACGCGGCTGCGCGATATGGGCATCGAGCCGTTCTTGCTGTCCTCGAGTCTGATCGGAGTGCTCGCCCAGCGCCTGGTCCGTGTGCTCAATCCGGAGACACGCGAGCCGTTCATGGCCGGCGAGTATGAACGGCGGCTCCTCAACCTCGAATCGCACGGCAGTCCGGTGCCGCTGTATCGTCCGAGCAGCGAACCCGGGAACGGCTACCGCGGTCGAACCGGCATCTACGAGCTCATCGCGGTCGATGATCACATGCGCACGATGATTCATGACGGCTCCTCGGAACAGGACTTGGAGCGCTATGCGCGAACGGCGAGCCCGGGCATTCGCGACGACGGCCGCAGAAAGGTGATGGCGGGCGAGACGACGCTCGAGGAAGTACTGCGCGTCACGCGAGAGGATTGATGGGCGCGTTCGAATACACGGCGCTCGATGCGCAGGGCCGGGAACGCAAGGGCCTGATCGAAGGCGACACTCCCAAGCATGTCCGCCAGCTGCTGCGCGACAAGCAGCTGCTGCCGATGGAAATCCAGGAGACTGCGCAGCGCGAGCTGAAGAAGAGCCGCGCCCGGGGATTCTTCCGCCGCGGGCTCTCGACGCTCGATCTCGCGCTTTTGACGCGCCAATTGGCCACCCTGCTGCATTCCGGACTGCCCCTCGAGGAATCCTTGCAGGCGGTCGCCGAGCAGACCGAAAAGCCCCGCGTTCAGCGCATCATTCTGGGCGTGCGCAGCAAAGTCGTCGAAGGGCATCCGTTGGCGGACGGATTGCGGGACTTTCCCCAGGCATTTCCCGAGATCTATCGCGCGACGGTATCGGCCGGCGAGCAGTCCGGCAAGCTCGATCAGGTGCTGGAGCGGCTGTCCGACTACACCGAGTCGCGCCAGGTGATGGGTCAGCAGGTCAGCAACGCACTGGTGTATCCCATCGTGTTGATGGTGCTTTCCTTCGCCATCGTGTCCTTTCTGCTCGCCTATGTCGTGCCCCAAGTCGTCGCGGTGTTCGAATCCGGCCATCAAGAGTTGCCGATCGCGACGCGCATCCTCATCGGCATGAGCGACATGATCCGCCACTATTGGTTTTACGCACTGATCGCGCTCGCGGCCGGCACGTGGGGATTCCTGCGCTGGCTTAAGGGCCCCGAGGCGCGAATGCGCTTCGACAGGTTCCTGCTGCGGGTGCCGCTCGTGGGCAAGCTCATCCGCGGCCTCAATACGGCGCGATTTTCCCGCACGTTCAGCATTCTCACCGCGAGTGCGGTGCCGGTTCTCGAGGCGCTGAGGATTTCCGCCGAGGTGGTCAACAGCCTGCCCATGAAGAGGGCCGTCGAGGATGCGGCGCTGCGTGTGCGAGAGGGAGCACCCATCGGCAAGTCGCTTGCCGCGCGCAAGCTGTTTCCGCCCATGATGATCCACCTGATCAGCAGCGGCGAGAGCAGCGGTGAGCTGGAGAAGATGCTCGAGCGCGCCGCAACGAATCAAGAGCGCGAAATGGACGGCCTGCTCTCGACCATGACCAATCTGCTCGGACCCTTCATGGTGGTCTTCATGGGCGCCGTCGTCATGTTCATCGTCATCGCGCTGCTGCTGCCGATTTTTCAACTCAACGACCTGGTCAAGTAAGGACTGTGCACTGCGTCGCTCCTTGGGGTCTTGCGCCTGAGGCGTCTTTCCGTTTATAAACCGCGCGTGCTGGTTCAATTAGTCAACCGCTTACCTCCGGTAGCATGAGCGAAAAACCCGAATCGGACGAATTCGAGGAAGAGGACGCCGAAGACGTGGCCCCCGGGGGCGACGAAGTCGACGTCGATCACATCATGCGCGACGTCGAGTCGCAGCGCAGACGCGCCCCCAAAGGCGCCGAGCCCGCGTGGCGCCGCCTGGAGCGCGTGATGGAAGAACGGCGCACCGCGGAACTCATGAGCGATTTCGATGATTACGAGATCGGGGACGTGATCGACGACGCGCAGCTCGGCGCCGATGAGGACGAATCCGGCGAGGCGCACAAGGCGCCGAGAAAGAAGAAGAAGACCCGCTGACCGGAGAAAAACCGCCAACCGGCCCGATGGCGGGCATCGCCGCGGCCGCCGCCGGCCGCGCGGGGATGCTGCGTGCGGCGTTCAGATTTCGCCGGCCCTTGCAAATCTTCCGATGTGATCGGCTGCGCGGAACGCCAGCGCCTGTATGGTCATGGTCGGCTGCCCCCGTCCCGAGGTGACGAAGCTCGAACCGTCGCAGAGAAAGAGATTCGGCACATCGTGAGTGCGGTGGAACCTGTCCACGACCGAGGAGGCGGGATCGTTTCCCATCCGGCAGGTGCCCAACAAGTGCACTCCCCACACCTGCTCGGCGACGCTGTCGCGCCAAACCTTTCGCGCGCCGGCCGCTTGCATGATCTCGACCTGTCGGTCCTGCAGAAACCGGGCAAAGGCCAGATCATCGGGATGATCCTTGTAAGTCACCCGGATCGCGGGTATTCCCCAGGCGTCCTTGAGGTGAGGATCGATGCTCACGCTGTTGGTTTCCAGCGGGAGCGAGGTGCTGTGGCCGGCCGTCACCATGGAACGCGGAAACCCCTCGATCCGCGCCTTGAGATCGGCGCCCCAGCGCGGCAGGTCCCCGCCGCTCGCCAGCGCCCATGTCGCGGGCTGCGGATCGATGCGCCCATCGATGCCGCCGCCGCCGTAGAACCCGCGCTTCGGATCAGAATCGTAAAAATCATGCAGGATCCGTGTGACCTGCACGCTCTTGTACTCGTTGAGTTCGTGTTCGAAGACCGCGTGCGCCGAGGCGCCTTGATTGAACATGAGGTACTTGCCCACCAGCCCGCTGGAGTTCGCCAAGCCCTCCGGGAAGCGCGGGCTCGCCGAATTGAGGAGCAGGCGCGCCGTTTCCGCGCCGTTCGCGGACAGAACGACCGCCCTCGCCTTCTGAAAGTGATCGCGCTTCTCGCTGTCGAAGTAATGAACCCCGCTGGTGCGCCCCCGCGCATCGGTCCCCACCCGGTACACGTAGCTCCCGGCCCGCACCTCGCAGCGACCGGTGGCCTCGGCTTCCGGAATCATGGTGTACAACGTCGAGGACTTCGCCCGCGCCTCGCAGCCGAAGCCCATGCAAAATCCGCAGTGCACGCAGGCCGGACGCCCGCGAAACGGCTGGGATGCAATGGCCATCGGCGCTGGAAACGGATGCAGCCCCAACTTCCTGGCGCCTCTCTCGAGCAGCACGCCCGAGGACTTCACCGGCAGCGGCGGCATGGGATAGGGCTTGCTGCGGGGCGGATCGAACGGGCTCGCGTGGGCCAGGCCCGACACTCCAACCTCCCATTCGACTTTCGTGTAGTAGGGCTCGAGTTCCTGGTAGGTGATCGGCCAATCGGCAAAGCCGGTCCCCGGGATGGCCCCCAGCACGCTTCGCTCGCGGAAATCGATTTCGTGAAAGCGCCAGAAGTTCGCGGTGAAGTGGGTGGTGCTGCCGCCGACGAGACGCGCGTACAACGCCGGCTGCGTGCCGTTCGGCGCTTGGGCTGCGGCGTTGGGATCCTTGCGGAAGGTTTGCGGGCTCATCGCGGGGTCGACCGTGATCCCGTTGAGATAAAAATATTTCAACTCGTCGTGCTCGAAGTCGGCGGCGGAGAACCGAGGGCCCTGCTCGAACACCAGCACGCTGAAACCCGCCTGCGACAACTCGCGCGCGAGGACGGCGCCCGCTGCGCCTGATCCCACCACCACGAAATCGACCGTCTCGTTGAGCTTGAAGCGGCGCGCCGTCACGAGGGCTTCACGTCCGCGTACGGCACGAAGCCCGCGTATTCGCGATCGTAGTAGCCGAACGGAGGCGTGAAGGCATGCTGGTCGGCGAACCCCATCATCGACCAGCCCGAACCGCCGAAGTTACCGCCGTACTTGGGCGAGGAGAACATGCCCAGGATCGTGAGGGTGCGCATGGCTTCGAAGAACGGCGTGTCGTCAACGGTCTTGAGATATGCGATCTGCTGCTCGGAACCTTCCTTCGCGAACGACACGGATGAGGAATTCGCAGCACGGAACTTCGCCCGGAATTCGCCGAGACCGGAGCGAAAATCAGGAGCCCAGGCCGAGAAGAACGTGGCCATCGCGCGATCGATGAAGTGCACCGCGTGGGCCTCACGCGCGCCAGGCGTTGCGCCGCTCGGCACGATCTGCGCCGAGATCGCATCGACGTCCGCGGCTTCGTCCGCCTCCAGAAATTCGAACTGCGTCCGCGCGGGGACCGCGGGCGCATTTTCCGCGTGATGAGCGGCCGCGGCGATGGCCGGCCAGTGGGCCGCGATCCAAACACCGGACACCCACCCCCCGCCGGACAGCAGAAAGGAGCGGCGTGAACGGTTTCGATCATCGTCGGCTGATTTCATGAATTCCCCCGCGCGCTTCCATCCGATAGTAGCAGCAACGTCGCGCGCAGATCCGCTAAATCTCGCCGCGCTTCGCGAATTCAGCGATGTGGTCGGCGGCCCTGAAGCCGAGCGCCTGGATGGTCATGGTCGGCTGACCCCTTCCCGAAGTGACGAAACTCGCCAGGAGCACTCCGGAGGATTTCACCGGCAGCGGGGGCATGGGATAGGGTTTGCTTCGCGGCGGATCGAACGGGCTTGCGTGGGCAAGGCCCGAGACGCCGATGTCCCATTCCACTTTCGTGTAGTAGGGCTCGAGTTCCTCATACGTGATCGGCCAATCCGCGAAACCGGTGCCCGGAATGGCGCCGAGGACGCTGCGTTCGCGGAAATCGATTTCATGGAAGCGCCAGTAGTTGGCGGTGAAGTGGTTGCTGCTGCCGCCCACCATGCGGGCATAGATCAGCGCATTTCCCATGAGCGGACGATGCGCAGTCTCCGCCGGGTGATCCCTGAAGGTTTGCGGACTGACCGCAGGGTCATTGGTGATGCCGCTCAGGTAGTTGTATTTGAGCTCATCGTGCTCGAAATCGGCCGGCGTCAAGCGCGGCCCCTGCTCGAGCGCCACGACGGTGAAACCCGACTGTGCCAATTCCCGGGCCATCACGCCGCCGGCGGCACCCGATCCGACAATGGCAAAGTCGACGGTCTCGTCAGGACGGAACTTGCGCAGCGACAATGGAGTACACCCTTCGTGTGGATCGCGCTTGACGCAATGAGCGGGTCAAGGGCTAACTGGCTTTGGAATATGCCACACCCTCTCGTGCTTCCGGAAGAAGAGTATTGCGCGCGTCTGCGCGACCGCGAGGCGCGCCTAGCGAAATTGGAGCGTTCGCACGCACTCATCGGCAACGTGCGCCTGGCGGTCGGCGCCTCATTCTTGACCGCGGCATGGCTGTGCCTCGGGCCTTATGCCTTGCCTCTGCCATGGCTGGCGGTCCCCATCCTGGCGTTCATCGTGCTGGTACTGCGTCACGGGCGCGTGGGCGCACTGCGCAGTCAGGCCGGGCGCGCGGCAGCGTATTATCGCACCGCCCTCGAGCGGATATTCGACCGATGGCGCGGCGACGGGCCGACCGGCGAGCAATTCGACGTGCAACACCACATCTATGCGGCCGACCTCGATCTATTCGGGAGCGGCGGCCTGTATGAACTGCTGTGTGCGGCGCGCACTCCGATGGGCGGTAACACGCTGGCGCAATGGCTGCTGGCGCCCGCCGGCATCGACGCCATTCGCGACCGCCACGCGAGCATCATCGATCTGAAGGCACGCCTGGACTTGCGCGAAGACATGGCGATCCATGGCGGGCCGTCGCAGATCACGCTGCGGCCGGAGATGCTGATCGCGTGGGCGAAGGCGCCGAATCGGCTGGATCGCCGCTGGATACGATGGGCCGCACCGCTGCTGGCGTCTCTCGCCCTGGTCGCCACGCTTGTCTGGGCTCTGTCGGGAGTGCTCTTTCCGCTGCTCGCGGTCCTGATCGCGGAAATCGCAGTCGCGCGTTTTCTCAAGGAACCCATTCATCAGGCCATCGCCTCGGTGGAAACGGCCTATGATGATCTGAGGGGCCTCGCCGCGCTGCTGAACCGAATCGAGGCCGAGCACTTCGATGCCGCGCCGCTGCGCACGCTCGTGCTTCAGCTCTCATCGAATGCACGCAGTGCATCCGCCACGTTCTCGCGCCTTGCGTCCATCGTCAATTTCGTCGAATCGAGGCGAAATCCCCTGCTCGCGCCGTTGCTGCTGTTGGTCATGTATCCACTGCAGACCGCGATCGCGGCCGAACGCTGGCGCACGGCTCATGCCGGCGCCGTGAGCTCCTGGCTCGCGGTGCTCGGCGAAATCGAGGCGTTGATGTCGCTGGCGCGGTACGCCTACGAGCGTCCCCAGGATCCCTTTCCGGAGTTCATCGAGGGCGCGGCCGCGTTCCAAGCGTTGGATCTCGGCCATCCACTCATCGCCCGTGCCTCGCGCGTGGGCAATGATGTCGACATATCGGGATCCACCCGCGTTCTGCTCGTCAGCGGATCCAATATGTCGGGCAAAAGCACTCTTTTGCGGACCGTGGGCATCAACACGGTGCTCGCGATGGCCGGCGCCCCGGTGTGCGCGAAGCACCTGCGACTCACGCCGCTGCGGGTCGGCGCCAGCGTCCGCATCAATGATTCGCTGCACGAGGGCAGTTCGCGTTTCTACTCCGAAATCACGCGGCTGCGCAGGCTGTTCGAGCCGGCCGCGCTGCCGTTGTTGTTTCTGCTGGACGAATTGCTCCAGGGAACCAACTCCGCGGACCGGCGGGTTGGAGCGCAGGGCGTCATTCGGGCACTGATCGCACGCGGCGCCATCGGCCTCGTCAGCACTCATGACCTGGCCCTCACGGATCTCGGCGAGGGCGCCCTCAAGAATGTTCATTTTCAGGACGAACTGATCGACGGCAAATTGAAGTTCGATTTCAAGCTGCACCCGGGGGTCGTCACCAAGAGCAACGGCATCGAGCTCATGCGTTCGATCGGGCTGGATGTTTGAGCGTTTGCGCGGCCGTTTAATGAAAATTACGCGATGTCACGGTGAGGTCGCCCAGCATCGCCGAGAGATTCGTCAGGCGCCGCGCGATCACATGCTGCACATCGCCCTCCCGCTGCAGCTTGCCCTGCACCTCGAGCAGGCGCGACTCGAGCAGCGCCGCGCGCTGTTCGATCGCGACGCTGTTCCACACGATCAAATTCACATACCCGGTCTCATCTTCCATGGTGACGAAGGTGACGCCGCCCGCACTGCCCGGCCGCTGGCGCGTGATGACGAGGCCGGCCGTGATCACCTGTTTTCCGTGCGCCTGTTCCCAGAGTTCCTCCGTCGGCAGCACGCCGCGCCGTTTGAGTTTCCCGCGCAGGAGGCTCAAGGGATGGCGGCGCAGCGTCAAACCGGTGCTGCCGTAATCGGCGACGATGTCCTGGCCCTCGCGCGGCGCGCGCAGCAGCGGAATGCCCTCCTCCTGCGCCGTGGCGGCCGGCAGCAGGGGCAGCGGCCGCTCCACCCCGCTGACCTGCCACACCGCACGATGCCGATGTCCCGAGAGGCAGCGGAGCGCATCGGCGGCGGCGAGCGCTTCAAGATCGCGCCGGTCCAACCCTCCCCGCTCCGCCAGATCTGCAATCGAGCTGAACGCATGCGCGGCGCGCGCCGTGCGCAGCCGAGCCGCCCCCTCCATCGACAAATGCTTGACCAAACGCAGGCCCAGCCGCAGCGCGGGACGCCCATCGGACCGCCGTTCGAGCGTGCAATCCCAGTCGCTGCTTGCCACATCGACGGCCCGCACCTCCACCCCATGGACGCGCGCATCGCGCACCAATTGCGCCGGCGCATAAAAGCCCATCGGCTGACTGTTGATGAGGGCCGCACAAAATGCGGCCGGCTCGTAAGCTTTAAGCCACGCGGAGGTATACACGAGGAGTGCGAAGCTCGCCGAATGCGACTCCGGGAAGCCGTACTCGCCGAAGCCGAGTATCTGGTTGAATATCTGCTGCGCGAAGCTTTCCGGGTATCCGCGCTCGCGCATGCCGTCGATCAATTGGCGCTGGAATGGCTCCAAGCCGCCCTTGCGTTTCCAGGCCGCCATCGCGCGGCGCAGCCGGTCCGCCTCGCCCGGCGAAAACCCCGCCGCGACGATCGCCAGCTGCATGACTTGCTCCTGGAAAATCGGCACTCCCAGCGTTCGCTTGAGCACCGCCTCGACCTCCTTGCTCGGATACGTCACCGCCTCCTCGCCGCTGCGGCGGCGCAAATACGGATGCACCATTTCTCCCTGAATCGGGCCGGGCCGCACGATCGCCACTTCTATCACCAGGTCGTAGTAATTTTGCGGCCGCAAGCGCGGCAGCATGGACATTTGCGCCCGCGATTCGATTTGAAACACGCCCGTGGTATCGGCGCGGCAGATCATCTCGTAAACGGCCTTGTCCTCGCCCGGCACCGTCGCGAGATCAAGTTCACCGGCGACCGCGGATGAGCCGCCGAATTCGTTGACCAGCTGAAACGCCCGCCGCAGCGCGCTCAGCATGCCGAGCCCGAGCACGTCCACTTTCAGCAGACCCAGCGCATCGAGATCGTCCTTGTCCCATTCGATCACCGTACGGTCGGGCATCGCCGCGTTCTCGATGGGCACGAGTTCATCCAGGCGTCCGCGCGCAATGACGAAACCGCCCACATGCTGCGAGAGGTGGCGGGGAAAACCCAGGATCTCCGCCGCGAGCGCGATGAGGCGCGCAATCACGGGATCGTCGGGATCGAAGCCGGAGGCGCGGATGCGCTCGGGATCGATGCGCTGGCCGTCCCACCATTGCATGCCTCGCGCGAGGGTATCGACCTGCGCGAGATCCAAGCCCAGCGCCTTGCCGACGTCCCGCAGAGCGCTGCGGGGACGGTAGCAGATGACGGTGGCCGCCAACGCCGCGCGCTCCCGGCCGTATTTTGCATAGATATACTGAATCACCTCTTCGCGCCGCTCATGCTCGAAATCCACGTCGATATCGGGCGGTTCATTGCGCTCCTTGGAAATGAAGCGCTCGAACAGCATGGCCATGCGCGAGGGATCCACTTCGGTCACGCCCAGGCAATAGCAGACGGCGGAGTTGGCCGCGGAGCCGCGGCCCTGGCAGAGTATTCCCTGCGAACGCGCATATTGAACGACGTCGTGCACGGTCAAAAAAAACGGCTCGAATTTGAGCTCGGCGATCAAGCGCAGCTCATGCTCGATGTTCTCGAGTACGGCGGGGGGCGCCCCCGCGGGCCAGCGCCGCGCGCAGCCGCGCATCGTCAACGTGCGCAAATGGCCCGCGGGAGTGGCGCCGGCAGGTACGATTTCTTCCGGATACTCGTAGCGCAATTCATCGAGCTGGAAGGTGCAGCGCTCGGCGATTTCCAATGTTTGCGCCAACAAGGGCGCGGGATACAGCTCCCGCAAGCGCTGCAAGGGCCGCAGGCAGCGCTCACCGTTGGGAAACAGGGCGAATCCCAGCGCTTGCAGCGGCGTGTTCAGACGAATCGCCGTCAGCACGTCCTGCAGGGCGCGGCGGCCGCGGCGGTGCATGTGCACGTCGCCCGCGGCCACGGCGGGTAATTCGAGCGTCCTGCCCAGCGTTTCCAGCAGCTCCAAACGGCGCGCATCGAAGCCGCCGGTCAGCAATTCCACGCCTATCCACAACCGCCCGGCAAAACGTTCCCGCAGCCATCGGCCGTCCTCCTCCTGCGACTGCGGCGACGCTCTGCCCGCACGAGGCAGCCAAATGACGAGGCACCCATTCAGGGCATTCTCGAGGTCGGTGCGCTCGAGCGAGTAACGGCCCTTGGGCTGGGCGCGGCGCGCCCGGCTGATCAAGCGGCTCAAGGCGCCGTAGCTTGCCCGATCGGTGGCGAGCGCCACGAGTTTCAGTTCATCGATGCACGTGAGCTCCGTGCCGATGATCAGCGGCAGTTCATGCTGTTTGGCGGCGACGTGCGCGCGCACCACTCCCGCGAGCGAACATTCGTCGGTGAGCGCCAATCCGCGATAGTTCAATCGTTTGGCGCGGGCGACCAGTTCCTCGGGGTGCGAAGCACCGCGCAAGAAGGAAAAATTACTCAAGGCATGCAGCTCGACGTACACGAACCGGCCTTAAAAGCGACAGCGCCCGCCGTTCAAGCGAACATCCCGTGCAAATACCAACGCTTGGATTGGCGTTCCTGGAAAACCCACAGCTTTGCGCCATGAGATTGAGGGGTGCCCGGGGATTGGCGTGCGATGTAGTAATCGCGTGCCACGCCCTTGCCGTCCCACCAACCGCTCTCGATTCGTTCAGGCCCCTGTTCCAGAACCAGGCTGCTGGTCAGCGGCAGCGGCGCATCCAGCAGCCACACGGGACGCGGCATGCCATCGCCTGCGCCTCGATCGGTCATCTTCTCCCCGAGGCGCCGGGCACCGGTCAGCGGCAGTTCTTGGACACGCCGCCAGGCCGCTTCGGGGCGATGTTCCGGAATCGAAACGAGTCCATAGACCGCTTCCTCGCCAAGGCGCGCGCGTAAACGCTCCACCAGTTGCGGCGCGCTGTCGCGCCCGCAACCGCCGCCGGCCAATCCGGCAAAAATATCGAGTGAAGCTGCGGAGAGCGGCTGCAGGGGGCCGGCGATCAACTCCATGCTGCGGACCGGCGCTTCAAGCTCGAGCCTTCCGAGCTTTTGGACAAGCACGTCCGTCAACCGACGACGTTCACTCGTGACGCCCGCCAACCCCACCAGCATGCCGGTTGCAGGCCGGGCGCGATGCCGCAGCTTCAGCCGCAGCGCCTGGACGCCGGCCTGACGCTCCCGCAGGAACTGCGCACAGCGTGCAATCAGAGGGTCGAGCGCCTTTTCCAGATAAGCGGCATTCTCGATTTCCGTCTCGAAATCACATCGCGCCCGGAAACGTTCACGCGGCGCGAACGCTCTGCGCGGCGCGAATTGCCGCGCCAGCGCAATGTCCAGATCCCGCACCGTGGCGCTGCCCAGCCGGCGCGCAAGACCGGAGCGCGGCAGGCGCAACAATTCACCCACCCGCGTCACGCCCATGGCCCGCAATGTTTGCAACCGCGCGACGTCCCATGCCGTACAAGCAATCGGCAAACCCGCCAAATGCCCGGACAGCGTCGCGAGATCTTCGATGTGCAGCGGTGCGCCGGTCGTCGGAGCGCTGGAGCCAACCGCCCGCGCGAGCCAGAGCGCCGCCAATGTCGACGGCGCCGTGGCGCTGTGCGCCTGCACCTTGAGGCGGCGCCAACAGGCATCGATGTCGGCATGCAAACGTTCAACGGGGCCGAACAGCTTGAGGCTGCCCTTGATCTCCAACAACAAGGCATTCGGCGGTTCGATGCTGACGAAGGAGGTGAATTGCTGTGCATGCATGCAAAGACGCTGCAGAGCCGCGGCGGAGTGTTCAACGTCCGTCAGCCCTGGAAACACCGCGGCATACCAAAGCTGCTTTGCGTGTCGGCGGCCGGCTGTCTGAGGCGCCGGCGGCAAGAACGCGGGCGCAGATGCGGACGCGGCGGCGGCGTCCTCGGCGGCAAATAAATCTGCCGTTTGCGATTTCGCCGTCCGTGACTTCACAAAACACCCAGCAAGCCGCCCAGGTCGACGGGACCGGGACGGCCGCCTTGTACCTTGAGCAGATCGAGACGCGCCTCGTGCTCGCCCCGGCTCACAACCAAACGCAGGTTGGCGGGCGAGGATTCGAAACGATGCCGCTCAGGGCGAAACAGCACGGCGAGTGCACCGCCTGCCTCGGCTGCGAGTTTCAAACGCCGCAGCCAACGATCATCGGTGCCCTTCAGCCAGAGGAACACCGCGGCGCACACACCCGACGCCAACGCCTGTTCGGCAGCCCACAATGCTTCCGTCGCACCCGCGGGGCGCACGATGAGCAGACGCCCGAGTTCGATTCCCTGCTGCGCTAAGGCAGGGGCATAAGGTTCATGAGGCGGGGCAACCCAGACGAGCCACGGAGCATCGCCATGGGCCACCCTGCGTTGGCACTCCACCAACGCCGGCAAAAAAAGCTGCACCTCGCCCAAGCCGGTATCGTCCAGCAGAACTTCAATGAGCGACGCCGTCGGCCACCCGCCCCCGGGCAAGCGCGCATCCAGCGAGCTACAGCCGGTGGACCAAACCGGACGAGAGGGGGCAGCCGAGGCGTCTTTTAACTTCCAGACGCGAGCATCGGCCAAAATATCCGTGAGTGTCGATACTTCACGCGGCATCCACGTCTTTACCGCGCCGAAGCACCCCGACAACCACCCCTTCGATAATCATGGGCTGCTCCTTCAGATCGACACGAATGGGTTCGAAATCGGCATTTTCGGGCAGCAGCCATACGATGGTGCCTTCTTGCCGATAGCGTTTGACGGTGACTTCGTTTTCCAAGCGTGCGACCACGATTTGGCGATTACGCACCTCGGGGGTGCGATGCACGGCAACCAGATCGCCATGCAAGATGCCGGCATTTTTCATACTCATCCCCTGCACTTTCAGCAGGTAATGCGGTTGAGGTTGGAATAGCTGCGGGTCGATCTGATATCGCGTTTCGATATGCTCCTCGGCCAAGATCGGACGGCCGGCGGCGACCCGGCCGATGAGCGGCAGGCCCAATTGTTCACGCAGAATGTCCTTCAGTTGGATGCCGCGTGAAGCGCCGGGAATGAGATCGATGACGCCTTTGCGTTGCAATGCGCGCAAGTGTTCTTCGGCAGCATTCGGTGACTTGAAGCCCAGCGTGCGCGCGATCTCCGCACGCGTGGGCGGCATTCCATTTTCCATGATGGCGTCTTGAATGAGCCTCAAAATCTGGGTTTGGCGGGGTGTAAGGTCCGACATGAGCCACCTGTATATGTAGACAGTGGCTGTTATTATATACAGTCTTCGGAGAGTGGCAAGTCGGCTCATGGCAGGGTAATTTGCCGAGCCATTCCAAGGGCGGGCATTCCATGACACAAGAAAAAAAGAATCGAGACCACCTTCTCGGGATGGATCAACCCATCACGCGACGCGATTTCCTGAACGGCATCGCTGCGGGAGCCACCACCGCCGCCTCCGGACCCCTCCTTGCCGCATCGCGAACCGCGCAGCCGATCCCCGCCCAAGACGCCTTCGGATACTACCCACCCCTGCTCACCGGCCTCCGCGGGAGTCATGCCGGCTCCTTCGAGGACGCGCACGCCCTGCGCGATGGTCACGCCTGGCCCGCGCCTTCGGACACCGGGGAGGAATATGACCTGATCGTCGTCGGCGGAGGAATCAGCGGCCTCGCCGCCGCGCATTTCTATCGCGCGCAGACCACGTCCCGCAGCCGCGTTCTGATTCTCGACAATCACGACGACTTCGGCGGCCACGCCAAGCGCAACGAGTTCAACCTGGATGGCCACCTCAATCTATTGAACGGCGGCACCTTGGAAATCGACAGTCCCCGCCCCTATGGTCCCATTGCCGCCGGCCTTCTGGCGACGCTCGGCATCGACGTGGCAAAACTTGCGAAAGCGACGCAAAACCTCGAGTTCTATGAACATCTCGGGTTGCAGAGCGCCGTGTTCCTCGACCAAGAAACATTCGGCGCCGACAAGCTCATCGTCGGCGTTGGCCGGCTTCCGTTCAAGCAACTGCTGGCCGAATCGCCGCTGCCCGAATCTGCCCGCGAAACCATCGTCCAGATTCAAGAAGGACAGGTCGATTATCTGCCCGGCCTATCCTCCGACGACAAGAAGGATCGCCTGTCGCGCATCAGCTACGAAGCGTTTCTGCGCGATCTGGTCCATGCGGAACCCGCGGTGCTCAATTTCTATCGTGCGCGAACCATGGGCGAATGGGGCGTCGGCATCGATGCCGTGTCCGCGCTCGACTGTTGGGGAATCGGACTGCCTGGTTTTCAAGGCATGAATCTCTCGAAAGGATCGATCCGCCGCATGGGTTTCACGCCGGCCGGATACGCGGACACCGGCGGATCGCTTCGCTTACATTTTCCCGATGGAAACGCGACCATTGCGCG
Organism: uncultured Gammaproteobacteria bacterium; assembly: GCA_963727045.1. Lineage (GTDB taxonomy): Bacteria > Pseudomonadota > Gammaproteobacteria > Steroidobacterales > Steroidobacteraceae > Bog-1198. Next base: position 1,603,843 of record CAVSES010000001.1, read on the forward strand.
GTTGCTGGTGCGCAATCTCATCCCGCGTGCCGTGCCCGGCGCCAGCGCCGAAGACGTGGTCACGGCGCGCGTGGACTATGCGCAGCTCGATCGGCCCGGGAATCCGGTGCGTGTGCGATTGAACAGCACCGCCATCCGCGTGCGCCACCTCGGAAATTCGGCGGCGCCGGAGCGGGTGGAGGTCACTTACCTGCGCGGCGGCAGGCCCTTCACGGCGCGCGCCCGCGGCACGGTACTCGCCTGCTATAACATGATGATTCCCTATTTGTGCCCCGAATTGCCGGCGGCACAGAAGGACGCGCTGCACAAGCTCGTCAAGACCCCGCTGGTCTACACCAGCGTTGCGCTTCGCAACCGCACGGCATTCGATTCGCTGAAGGTTCACCGGATATACGCGCCGGGGAGCTATCACACGTATTTTCATTTGAATCCTCACGTGAATATCGGCCAGTATCGGAGTCCGCAATCTGCACAGGATCCAATCCTGGTGCACATGGTGCGTACGCCGTGCAAGCCGGGGTTGTCCGAACATGATCAGAATCGAGCGGGACGAGCCGAATTGTTGAGCACGACCTTCGAGACGTTCGAGCGAAATATCCGCGAGCAACTCGCCCGCACGTTGGCCGCGGGGGGGTTTGATCCCGCTCGCGATATCACCGCGATCACCGTAAACCGGTGGCCGCACGGTTACGCGCCGGAATACAATCCGCTCTTCGATCCCGATGTTCCCGAGGCGGAGCGGCCACACGTCATCGCTCGTGCGAAGTTCGGCCGCATAGCCATTGCGAATTCGGATTCCGGTGGCGGCGCATACACGGACTCAGCCATCAACCAGGGTCATCGTGCAGTCATGGAACTGTTGAAAAGCTAGTGAATCGGCTGCCTTGGCTGTAAAATTTACATTTGAAGCCTGCATTCTTAAGATGATTTAATTTGCGAAACCGGAAATTGAAGAAAAACGTCGTCGATGACCGACAAATAACGCATTTCAGTTGCATTCGAGGCGGGAATTTGGCTTTATGTGCGACTGTGTTGCGACGCAGACGGCCCCGACCACCGTGACAGGGCCAGCTTGTGGCAATGCTTCGGACTTTCCGATACGAACGAATTAACCCTAGGGGAATACTTTTATGACATTGACCACCACACTGAAGGCCTCTCTTGCCGTGGCCTGCGTTGTTGCATTCGCAGGTTGCACGGATCTGAAGCCGATCCAAGCCCAGATCGATGATCTGAAATCAGAACTCAGCAAGAACGCGAGCGACGATCAAAAGACTGCAGCCGCAGCGGCTTCCGCCCAGAGCGCCGCCGCGAGTGCTCAGTCTGCCGCTTCGGGCGCGCAGAGCACGGCGAACCAGGCGCTGTCGACTGCGCAGTCCAATTCGACCGCCATCGAAGCGATCAACGAGAAGATCGATCGCATGTTCAAGAAGTCAGTGTCGAAGTAAATCGAGCGACTGCTCGAGCAAGAACGCCGCGGCAACACCGCGGCGTTTTTTTTTGAGTCTCCCATCCCCGCCGGCAGATCAATAGCGGATGAGTGCCGATCCCCAGGTGAAGCCGCCGCCAAACGCCTCCAGCAGCAGGAGCTGGCCGCGCTTGACGCGGCCGTCGCGAATCCCGGTATCGAGCGCCAGCGGCACCGACGCGGCCGACGTATTGCCCTGCGTGTTGATGGTCACGATGACCCGCTCCATCGGCAAATCGAGCCGCTTCGCAATCGCCTCTATGATCCGAATATTCGCCTGGTGCGGTATCAGCCAGTCGAGTTGATTCTTGGATATTCCGTTGGCATTTAGAGTCTCCGTCACCAGGTGGCCGAGCGTGTTGACGGCGACCTTGTAGACCTCGTTGCCCTTCATTTGCACACCGGCCTTGCCTTCGCGGACCAGTTTGAAGCCCATGGATACCCCATCCGGATACAGCAGCAAATCCTTGTACTTGCCGTCGGAATGCAGCCGCGTGCTGATGATGCCGGGCTCGGGCGATGGCGTGAGGACCACGGCGCCGGCGCCGTCGGCGAACAACACACAGGTGCCACGATCATTCCAGTCCACGATCCGGGTCAGCGTCTCCGCCCCCACGACGAGGGCACACTTCGATTCGCCCAATCGGACGAATTTGTCCGCCACGCTCAGGGCGTAAACGAAGCCGGTGCAGGCCGCTTCCAGGCTGAACGCCGGGCAGCCGTGAATTCCCAGCCGGTCCTGCAGCAATGTCCCCACGTTCGGAAACACGAGGTCCGGCGTGGTGGTCCCGACGCAGATCAGGTCGACATCCTTTGCGGTGACTCCGGCATCCTCCATCGCGCGGCGCGAAGCATGTTCTGCCAGGTCGGTCGTGGTTTCGCCCTCTGCGGCCACGTGACGCTGCTCGATCCCGGTGCGGGTGCGAATCCATTCGTCGCTGGTATCCACGAGCTTTTCGAGATCGGCGTTGGTCAGTATCTTCTTCGGCAAATAGCTGCCCGTACCGGCGATTCGTGCGTACATTATTCCTTCAACCTTCCCGCGGAGCCTGCAGACGCTGCGCGATGCGCGCCGGCACGCCATTGCGCGCCTCCATTACCGCGACTTCGATGGCGCGCTGAAATCCGAACAAATCGGCGCCGCCGTGGCTCTTGATGACGATGCCGTTCAAACCGATCATGCTCGCTCCATTGTAGCGGCGCGGATCTATCCGCGCGCGCAGCGCCTTGAGCGACGGGCGCGCCGCAAGGTACCCGAATTTGCGCAGCGCCGTGCGGCTGAACTCTTCGCGCAGAGCGTCCGTGATCAAGCGCGCTGCGCCTTCCATGGTCTTGAGCGCCACATTGCCGGTAAAGCCGTCGGTGACGACCACGTCGACCTTGTCCGAAAAAATATCGTCGCCCTCGACGAAGCCGACGTAATTCAGGTCGCCGGCCGAGAGCAAATTGTGCGCCGCCTGCACGGTCTCATTGCCCTTGATGTCTTCGGTTCCGATATTGAGCAAACCCACCCTCGGCCGGTCATGCGCTCCCTCCAAATCGGCCGCCAGCACCGATCCCATGACCGCGAACTGCAGCAGCTGCACCGGCGTGCACGAAGCGTTCGCCCCCAGATCCAGCATGAATGTGTGGCCGCCGCGCGACGGAATGAGCGAGATGATGGCCGGCCGCTCCACCCCGGGCAGCATCTTCAGGACGAAATGCGCCGTCGCCATCAATGCGCCCGTGTTGCCGGCGCTCACGCAAGCGTGCGCATCGTGGGCCTTCACCAGATCAATGGCACGGCGCATCGATGAGTCCTTCTTGCGGCGCAACGCCTCGCGCGGATGGTCGGTCATCTCGACCACATCGGCTGCAAACAGGCAGGACACGTTGGAAGGAAACGAGGCGCCCAATTCCCGCTCCAGGTCCGGCTGACGTCCGATCAGGGTGAAGCGCACATCGCTGAATTCAAGTGCGGCAGCCACCGCCGCGGGAACGGACACGGAGGTTCCGCGGTCGCCGCTCATGGCGTCGATGGCAATATGAAGCAGCGCAGGCACAGTGCGTCGGAAAGGCCCGGGCGGCGCGCAAAGCGCCACCGGTGGTGCGGGGCTTATTCTTCGGCCGCTGCCGCGTCCGCTTTGGTCTGAAGCACCTTGCGGCCGCGGTAATATCCCTCGCGGGAAATTCGATGGCGCGAATGAGTCTCACCGCTCTTGGCGTCGATCGACACCGCAGGTAGAGGCAGCGCGGAGTGAGAGCGATGCATGCCGCGCTTGGATGGGGTTTTTCTGCTTTTCTGAACTGCCATGGGTGCTGTGTCCTATCAAGTTTTCTTTAACAAATCCTGCAAGGCGGCAAACGGCCGGGATCGATCGTCCGACACCTCCTCAACCTCGTCGCCCGCCTCTTCGGTCGGCGCCCGTTCGCAGGATTGCGGCGCATGCATCGCGACGATCGGCAAAGCCAACAACAATTCCTCTTCGGCCAGTTCGCGCAAGCTCACCAGCCCGTCAACCATCGCATAAATCTCGCGATCCGAAACTGCCTCGTTCGAGCCGTTCGAAAACTCGATCTCACTTCGAGCGGCGACGGTTAACGCGAAACCCTCGAGGCAGCGCTGGCAGCGCAGCTGCGGCGTCGCCTCGACTGTAACGGTGGCACCCGGACGTCCCGAGAAGGCCTTCGCAAACGCGAAATTCGCACGCACGGATCCCCGTGCATCCGCCAACAAATCCTGCAAACGAGGCATCGCACCGAGCGGGTAGACGCGTTCCAGCGCCACCGCACTGTCTGCCAGATAAGCGCAATCGACTCGGTCAGGCAAGCCCGGTGCCATGGGCCGCGTATAATAGGGCCGCTTACCACCCCTGTCAAAAATCAATCCGGTGCAAGTCGTTGTTTTTGAAGTCTCCGCCTGCCCTCATTTTAGCATCGACCTCGACCTACCGCCGGGACCTCCTGGCGCGGTTGCGCCTGCCCTTTTCGTGCAGCGCCCCGGGGGTGGATGAGGCTCCCCGCACCGGCGAGCGGCCGCTCGCCCTCGCGGTGCGGCTGGCAAGAGCCAAGGCCTCGGCAATAGCGGTGCAGCGTCCCGATGCCTGGGTCATCGGCTCCGATCAAGTGGCGGTCAGGCTTGAGGGTTCCGCGGGAGAAGTCATCCTCGCCAAGCCGGGTACCAAGGAGCATTGCATCGAGCAGTTGCGCGGCTCCTCGGGCCAGACGGTATCGTTTGTGACGGCAGTGGCCCTGCTGCGCCAGGACAGCCGTGCGGCGCATGAGTTCGTAGACACGACGCACGTGCGCTTCCGCACGCTGGATGATGCCGCCATCGCTCGCTACGTCGCGCTCGAAGCCCCGTTCGATTGCGCTGGCGGCTTCAAAAGCGAGGGCCTGGGGATTGCGCTGTGCGAATCGATCGACAGCGTGGATCCGAGCGCGCTCATCGGATTGCCCTTGATCCGCTTGAGTGCGGCGCTTCGGAGCGCCGGGTTTGAATTGCCGTAACTGTGGATTTCCAGGGTCCCGTACGGATCTCGCATTAAAAACTTTGACGTTTTGACGCTTCGGCGGCGGTCACCGAAGCGTCAAAACGCCACAAAAAATAATCGCAATAACCCCGCGGCCACGGCAGCGCTTCGGCGCCGAGTCCTTTCGCGCCGCCGTACCTCCTTGGCAGCGATTGATTCGCTGTCCTTCAGCGTCGTGCCGGGCGCTTGGGCGGTTTGCGCGCCGGCGCCCGCGGCGACCCCCGGCGCTTGATGGGAGTAATCGCGTCGAGCACCGCCGACAACTCCGCGGGCAGCGGCGCGCTGGCATGAAACGGCACGCCCGAGCCGGGCCATTCAAAGGCGACGGATTGCGCGTGCAGAAACGTGCGCTTCAAACCATGGCGTTTGAGTTCGGCGTTGCGCTCACGATCGCCGTACTTGTCGTCACCGAGCAGCGGATGCCCCGCGAAGGACGCGTGGACGCGGATTTGATGCGTCCTTCCCGTCGGAATGTCCACCTCCATCAACGTCGCGAGAGGACCGAAGAACTGCACCGGCTTGAACACGCTCACCGAGTCCTTGCCGGCGGCCGCAACCCGCACATGACGCTCGCCGTGCTGACGGTTCTCGGTCGCGAGCGGCGCGTCGATTCGTTTGGTACCCAGCTGCCAGCTGCCGGACACCAGGCCCAGGTAGGTCTTGTGCATCCCGCCATTGCGGATCAAGGCATGCAGCGCCGTCAGGGTGGCGCGGTCGCGCGCCACCAGCAAACAACCGCTCGTGTCGCGGTCGAGTCGATGCACGAGCTCCAGCGTCTCGCGCGGGCGCGACGCCCGCAAGGCCTCGATGACGCCGAAGCTCATGCCGCTGCCGCCATGCACCGCGACGCCGGCGGGCTTGTCGATCACCAAGAGATGCTTGTCCTGATAAATGACAGCGGTTTCGATCAATTCCAACAGACTGCTCGAGGGACGCCCGGGACCGGCGCGGCCGGGTTCCTCGCCGGCATCGATGCGCACCGGCGGCAGACGGACTTCATCGCCCTCCTGGATGCGGTATTCGGCCTCGACGCGCTTGCGATTGACCCGTACTTCGCCTTTTCGCAGCAGGCGGTAGACCCGGCTGCGGGGCACGGACTTGAAGTGGCGCATCAGGAAATTGTCGATCCGCTGACCCGCCTCGTCTGCGGTGACCGTGCGCATGGTTACCGGGCTTTTTGGCGAATAAACGCGTTCGGGCGCGGCCGCATTGCTGTTCATAGTTGAGGATCTTTGATGAGCGAAGTTCTAAGGTATTGATTATATTGACCCTGACGGCCTGTCGTGATAATGTCGCAAAACCGTGTCAGGCGCTGAACCATTTGAAGGGCCACGCCCAAAATTTTAGGTAATGCAGAGAGACACCGGTTTCGGTGGCCTCCCATCCGATGGGGAGCCGCATATTAGTTGGTTCTGGATTTCCAGACCATCGCTCGGCCGATGAGACGGACGCAAGTGAGCCCGAATTGAGCTCCGGCGTCTGACAAGCGGTTTACCGAGAACAAGGCCCCGGGCTTGCCGTATACGTTTTGGCAGAATTGGGTTGAATTGATGCCGGTCGCGTGGCTCGCGACCGGCATATCCCTTTTCGTGGTCTTTCCATTCGTCGCGTCCCCGGCTTCTATTCTCAAGCTCACCTCCTCGGCCCCTACCACTTTAGTTGGGGCACATGAAAAGAATGCTCGTCAACGCAGTTCAAGAAGAAGAACTGCGAGTCGCACTCGTCGACGGTCAGAAACTCTACGACTTATCGATTGAGATCCCTTCACGGGAACAAAAAAAATCCAATATCTATAAAGGCCGGATCACCCGCGTAGAGCCCAGCCTCGAGGCGGCGTTCGTCGAATACGGCGCCCAGCGCCACGGTTTCCTGCCATTGAAGGAAGTCTCCCGCGAGTACTTCAGCACGCAGGCATCGGCCCAGGGCAAGCAGAACATCAAGGATGTTCTCCGAGAGGGCCAGGAACTCATCGTTCAGGTCGAGAAGGAGGAGCGCGGCAACAAGGGCGCGGCCCTGACCACCTTCATCAGTCTCGCCGGGCGCTTTCTGGTCCTGATGCCGAACAATCCGCGCGCGGGCGGCGTATCGCGGCGCATCGAGGGCGAAGACCGCGACCAGATGCGCGAAGCGATGAACGGGCTGCAGATTCCCGACGGCATGGGGGCCATCGTACGCACCGCCGGCGTCGGCCGTTCCACCGAAGAATTGCAGTGGGACCTGAACAATCTCAAGACCGCGTGGGATGCGATCGTGGCCGCAAACGATGGCCGGCCTGCACCGTTCCTGATTTTTCAGGAAAGCGACGCGGTGACCCGGGGACTTCGCGATTACTTCTCCGACGACGTGGGCGAATGCCTCATCGATCAGCCCGAGGCCTTTCAAAAGGCCCAGGAGTACATGCAGCGGTTCATGCCGCCCGACGCTCAGCGCAAGCTCAAGCTGTATCAAGACCCGGTGCCGCTGTTCACGCGGTACCAGATCGAGAGCCAGATCGAGTCCGCCTATTCGCACAAGGTGACGCTGCCTTCGGGCGGGAGCCTGGTGATCGACCACACGGAAGCGCTGGTCTCGATCGACATCAATTCGGCCCGAAGCACCCGCGGCGGCGACATCGAAGCGACGGCGCGCAATACGAATCTGGAGGCGGCCGAAGAGATCGCGCGGCAGCTGCGTTTGCGCGACATCGGCGGCCTCATCGTCATCGACTTCATCGACATGGAGTCGCAAACCAATCAGCGCGCCGTCGAAGACATGCTGCGGGACGCGGTCAGGATGGATCGCGCGCGCATTCAACTCGGGCGGCTGTCGCGGTTCGGACTGCTGGAATTGTCGCGCCAGCGGCTGCGTCCGGCCTTGAGCGAAACGACGCACATCAACTGTCCTCGCTGCAGCGGCATGGGCACGATACGCGGGGTCGAATCGATGTCTCTCGCGTTGCTGCGCTTGATCGGTGAAGAGGCGCGCAAGGAGCGGACAGGCCGGGTTATTGCCCAGGTTCCGGTCGACGTCGCGACCTACCTCATGAACGAGAAGCGCGATTGGCTGAATCAGATCGAGTCGCGCGACAAGGTGTCGCTCGTGATCGTGCCGAATCCTCACATGCAAACGCCGGCGTACACGCTGCGGCGAATCCGCGACGACGAAAAGGAGCTGCCGGAGAACACCACCGTCAGCTATCAGCTGGCCGATCAGCCCACGGTCGACGATTCGAACATCGGAAATCGGGACAAGAAGCCGCAGGGCGACGTACCCCTCGTCCCGAGCATTTTGCCTGCATCTGCAGCGCCCATCGTTCCGATGCCGGTGCCCGCGCCCGAACCCGCGCCCGTTGCCGCCGCACCCCAAGCGGGGGCATTGGTGCGCTTTTGGCGCTGGTTGTTCGGCAGCAGTGCGGGCGACGCGTCCGTGGCAGCCCCCTCCTCGCCGCCGCCGCAGACCCAACGTGATCGGCCGGCTCATCGCGATGCGCGTCAGGACCGCTATCGCGGCGGCGCGGATCGGGATCGAAACCGAGACCGCGGGGATAGGGACCGCAACCGGGACGTTCGGCGTGACGGACCCCGGGATCCGCGCCGCGATGGTCGCCCTCGCGGCGACAACCGCGAGTCCGCTCCGCGCCGCGAGGGCGCGCCGCCGGAGCGTCCAAGCGGGCCCCGTCCGGATGCCCCGCGCGTGGACCAAACTTTCCGCGCAGAGCAAAGTCCGCGGCCTGAGCAGCCCAGAACCGATCAGGCACCGCGAAGCGACACCCAAGGACGCGGCGGCGAACCGCGGTCCGGTGCCAATGATGCCGGGGGCAGCGAGCGCTCCGGCAACGGCGAGCGCTCCGGCGGCGAGCGCGGTGGCCGAAGCCGACGGAGGCGCGGCCGCGGTCGGCGCGATGGAGGCGAAAGTTCCGCCAATGGCGCGAATGCGAATCAGTCCGGCAATCAAGGCCCCGTCCAGGGTCCAAATTCAGGTCCGAATCAAGGTTCGGGCCAGGTTCCAAGTCAAGGTACGCTGCCCGGTCCGGGCTTTGCAGCGACTGCGCCGATCGATTCGGAAGCGGCGTCACCTCGTGAACAGGGGCCACCCCGTGAGCCCCCGCCTCGGGCTCCCGATGCGCCGGCGTCGAGCACCGGCACTGACAACAAGTACGTTGTGTGGTCGTCGGCTCCGGTGGAGGTACCGCGCACCGGGCCGGACGACCGCTAGTCCGCTACGGTAGTCTGTGCGCGCTCGATGCGCCGAGCGCGCGCAGGCGCCAGCTCAGCGCCGCGCTGGTGCAGAGAAGCGCGAGGGCCAGGCCGCGAAGGGCGGCGACGGCGACGCTTGCCAGTGCCTTGATCGTGTGTCCCGGAGCCTCGCCTAAGCGAGCCCATTGCAACCACGCAGCCGTGAGGGCGACAGCGAGCACCCAATAAGTCAGATTCCACAGCCGACGCTCCCCGGTTCGCAAGGGCCGATGGGGTACGGGCGCCTCGCGGCCCCGGCGCAGTCCATAGCCGATCAGCCCCAGCACGACGATCAGGCCGATCAAGGAGCTGCCGTCCTGCAGCAACCTCACCACGGCCACCCGGTGATTTCCGATATCGACGACCGGCTCTTCGAGCCAGGGGATCATGCGCATGCCGCGCGCGTTCTCGTGAGTGAATGCATCCCATACCAGGTGCGTCAGCGCTCCGGCCAACACTCCTCCGGCCGCCAGGATCCACTGGCGGATGCTGGTGAAGTTCGCGGGTGAGGAAAACTGGCGCCATCGCGCATATGCGCCCTCCGGCAGCAATTCGATCAGCGGCGTCTTGACGAGGATTTGGAAGACCCAGTACGCGGTCAACCCCACCGGCATGCAAAAGGCCAGCAGCGCCCAGGCGCTGTGCGTCTCGAAACGCGGCACTCGCCAGGGAAAAAACAGCCCGAAATCCGGAACCATCGCTCCGATCACGACAGCGGAGAGCAGCCGCCACCGCGCCAGAAGGCGCGAGAACGGCAGCACGGCGGCGGCGTGTGAAATGGTAAACGGCATCAACCGACCCTGGTCGTCATCTCGACGTCATATTACAGATCTATAAACAGGCGGCTACGTCCTGCACATTTTTCATGGGATCACAGCATGTCCAATATCGATGCGATCAATCAAGCGCCCCTGGGAACGGCGCCCAGGCACACGGCATCCACGCTGGTCGGGCAAAAACCGAGCCCTTGGTTCAACGTGCTTGCCGCTCTCGTGGTCGTCGCCGGGACCCTGTACAGCGCCATTCATCTGGCGGACGACCTGTCGGTGGTCCGCGATACCAGAGCATATCCCTATATCCTGTTGGGCATTGCGCTGTTGATCGCCTTGGGCTTCGAGTTCGTCAATGGCTTCCACGACACCGCAAATGCGGTTGCGACGGTGATCTGCACGCACTCGATGACGCCGAATCTTGCGGTCGTCTGGTCAGGCTTCTGCAACTTCACGGGCGTGCTGGTTTCAACCGGGGCGGTCGCGTTCGGCATCGTCTCGTTGTTGCCGGTCGAGCTGATACTCCAGGTGGGCAGCGGCGCGGGCTTCGCCATGGTGTTCGCTTTGCTGATTGCGGCCATTCTTTGGAACTTGGGCACGTGGTATTTCGGACTGCCGTCGTCGAGTTCGCACACCCTCATCGGATCCATCATCGGCGTCGGGCTCATGAACCAGCTCATGGCGGCAACTCCCACCGGCACCAGACCCGGCAAGTCGGTCAGTATCACTCGCTGGACAAGGTACCGGCCGGATACATGGTCAACATTCGCAACGACATGTACCTGCTGAGCGAGGGGCTGCGATTCGTGGGCAAGGCGGACGCATACAGGAAGCAGCTCGATCACTCGACCAAGTTCATTCCGACCTGGGTCAAGGTCGCCGTGGCCATTGCGTTGGGTTTGGGCACCATGATCGGATGGAAACGCATGTACTGGCTGCTACGAAACGTTTTGTAGGCCGGCAATCAGGCCGCGCGACGCGGCGGCGATCGAGTCCGGCTCATCGAAGCCGCTTGCGCCCCCGTACGCTAGCGCCCCCGTAATAGGGCACGCACGTGCTCGAGGTCTTGCGGCGTGTCGACGCCCGGAGGCGGCGGCTCAGCCAGTTCCACCAGGTGAATCCGCATCCCGTGCTCCAGTGCGCGGAGCTGCTCGAGCTTCTCGGTTTCCTCGAGGGGGGACGGCCGCCATGACGCGAATCTGAGCAGACTGTGCACCCGATAGGCATAGATGCCGATGTGCCGCCACGCACCGGCAAATCGGCCGGGTTGACCCTCGACGACATGATCGCGCGGCCAGGGAACCGGCGCGCGGCTGAAGTACAAAGCCTCGCCATCCAGCGCTCTCAGCGCCTTTACACAGCTGGGGTCGATGAACTCCGACAGCGTCCGCACAGGCGCCACCGCCGTCGCGATGTCGATCTGCGGCCGCGCCTCCAAAGCATGGGCGACTTCGCGCACCACAGCCGGGGGCATCATGGGTTCATCGCCCTGCAGATTCACGACCACCTCGTCCGCCGCGAATCCCTTCGCCGCCACCACCTCGGCAATCCGATCGGTACCAGACGCGTGCTGCGAAGAGGTCATCATGCAGTCGGCGCCGAAATTCCTGGCCGTATCGAAAACGCGGACATCGTCGGTCGCGATGATCGAAGTCGCCGCACCGCTCGCCTGCGCGCATTGCCACACCCACTGGAGCAGGGGCCGGTCGCCGATGACGAGAAGTGGCTTGCCGGGCAGGCGCGAGGCGGAGAAGCGGGCCGGTATGATGACGTGAAACATGCTGGCGGCAGGCTCAACCGTCGAGCAACGGATCGTCCGCGCCCAGGGTCCTGGCCTCCTCAGGCAACATCACCGGAATCCCCTCGCGCACGGCGTAGGCCAGCCGATCAGGCCGGCACACGAGCTCGAGCGCGTTGCCGCCGCCTGAAACTCGCAACGGTCCCTTGCAAATCGGACATACCAAGAGGTCGAGCAATCGCTTGTCCATAAAACCTCAAGAGCGCGCCGCGCGCGCATGAATCGCCCGGGTGACGGTATCGAGCAGCAGCTTCGACTCGGCACCGTCGAAACTCGCGGTGACGGGAACGTACCAATGCTGCGTACCGGCCATTCGCTCGCATTTTACGGCATCCTTCTCCGTCATGAGCACCGGTCGCTCGTCGGCGAAGGAAATGTCGCCGATCTCAAGTCGAGCATGATCCGACAGCGGATGACCGACGACCTCGATGCCGTACGCGCGCAGCATGTTGAAAAACCGCTCTGGATTGCCGATTGCGGCGACCGCGTGCACGGATCGGCCGGCAAACTCGGTCAACGGTCTGGCCGCGTTGCCGAGCAAACGCATGGCGCTTTTTGCCTCGAGGCGCATGCTCATGGCGCCCTCGAGCAGGGCGCGGCCGCCATTCACGACGACGGCGTCCGCGTCTGCCATTCGCGCGGGCGTCTCGCGCAGCGGACCGGCCGGCAGCAGCCAGCCGTTGCCGAAACGGCGGTCGCCGTCGATGACGACGATTTCGCAGTCGCGGGCCAGGGCATAGTGCTGCAAACCATCATCGCTCACCACCACGTCGCATCCTGCATTCACCAGCAGCTGGGACGCCGCCGGACGGTTGCGGCCGGCCGCGACCGGCACGCCGGTGCGCCGCGCCAACAAAATGGGCTCATCTCCCACCACGTTGGGATCATCCGACGGATTGACGAGCCGCACGTTTCCGGACGAACCCCCGTAGCCCCGGGTGACGACACCGGGCTTGTACCCGAGGTCCGCCAGGTGCGCGACCAGCCAGCAGACCAGCGGTGTCTTTCCGGTTCCTCCGACGCTCAGGTTTCCGACCACGACGACGGGCGAGGAAACGCGCGTCGATTTGCGCAGGTGCTTCGCGTAGAGGTACCGGCGCAATCCTGCGGCGGCGCCGTAGATGAGCGACAGCGGCAGCAGCCACCACGGCGGCGCGGCGTGGTCGTACCAAATCCGATTGAGCCAGGTTTGAACCGACATTCCGCTATGCGTTGAACTGCATCCCATGAAGAGCCGCATACAATCCGCCGCGCGCCATGAGCTCATGGTGCGCGCCGCTTTCCACGATCCTGCCCTGGTCGAGAACGATGATTCGATCGGCACCTTCCACCGTGGAGAGCCGGTGTGCGATCACCAACGTCGTGCGGCCTTGCATCAGAACGCCAAGCTCGTGCTGCACGCGCCGCTCCGATTCGTTGTCGAGCGCGGCAGTCGCCTCGTCCAGAATCAGCACGGGCGAATCCTTGAGGAGGGCGCGCGCAATGGAGATCCGCTGCCGCTGCCCGCCGGACAGGTTCTGTCCGCGGTCCGTCAACGGCGTGTCGAACCCCTGCGCCTGCTGCGCCACGAATTCCATGACGTTCGCCGCACGCGCGGCAGCCTCCACCTCCGCGTCCGTCTTGCCGACCGCATTGAAGGCGATGTTGTTGCGGATCGTATCGTTGAACAAGATCACGTCCTGACTGACAAGGCTCACCTGGGAGCGCAAATCGGTCAGCCGATACTCGCGAACGTCGACGCCGTCCAACAGCACCGAGCCCTGCTGCACGTCGTAGAACCGCGGCACCAGACCCACGAGCGTGGTCTTGCCGCTGCCGGACCGTCCGACGATGGCGACTGTTTCGCCCGGGCGGACGTGAAAACTCACATCGTGCAGAACCTCTCCCTTGTCCCCGTCGTAGGCGAAGGAGACATTGCGAAACTCGATCTCGCCGCGGGCACGGCTGAGCGTTCGCGACCCGCCGCTGCCTTCGGTCGGATGATCCATGATCTCGAACACGCTTTGGCCCGCCGCGATGCCCTGCTGCAGCGGCCCGCTCATGTTGACGAGGCTGCGCAACGGCGAGGGGATGAGCATCAATGCGGTCAGAAAGCCGAAGAACTCATCCACCTGCATGTGATGGGTGAATACCTGCCGTATGGCGACGTACAGCACGCTTGCGAGCGCTATCGATGCGATGCACTGAACGACGGGGTTGCTGACGGCCCTCGCGCGGATCAGCTTCATGTTCGAGGCGCGGTTGTGTTCATTGACGCGCTCAAACCGCTCGGTTTGATGGTCTTCGGCGTTGAAGATCTTGATCAATCGGTGCGCGTCGATGGCTTCCTTGGCGACCCGCGTGATATCGCCCATGGAATTTTGAATCCGCTCGCTGTAACGGCGGAAGCTGCGGTTCGCAATCTGCATCAGCAACGCAATGACGGGGGCGGCGACGATGCAGAACACCGCGAGCCGCCAATTCATGTAGAACAGCGTGACCAGCAGCCCCAGAATCGTGAGGCTGTCGCTGATGAGCGATATGGCGGCGCTGGTCGCCGCCGCCGCCACGAGTTCGATGTTGTTGGTCAATTTCGACAGCAGCTGCCCGGACTGCTGCCGGTCGAGATAGGCCGTGGGCAGGCGCAGGTAGTGCGAAAACACGTCTCGGCGCAGCCCCTTGATGACCTGCCGTCCGACCCAGCTCGGGTAGTAGCTCTGCACGTAGTCGCCAATGCCGCGCAGCGTGAACAGCACGACGACCCCGATCGGCACTTGCCACAGGACATCCGGATTCTTGACGATGAATGCGCCGTTCAGAAATTTCTTGACCAGATACGCGAGGGCGGCGTTGGACGCGGCGAACAGCATCGCGCCGAGCACGCCGATCAGAAAGACACCGACATAGGGTTTTGCGTATTTGAGCAGCCGCCGATAGATCGACCATGAATCGCCGGCAGGTTTGAGGACCGCAAGCGTGGCGTCGCTCAAGGAGGGGCTTCCTCATGAACCGTGGCGATGTTCAGCTGCGCGAATCCCAACTTGCCCGCCACGTCCATGGCGGTCACGACGGCTTGATGGGTGGTGCGGGCGTCGGCGCGAATGGTGATGGGCCCGCGGTCGCCGCCGGCCTCCTTGAGCAGCGCGGCGCGCAGCGTATCGGGACTCGCATTGATCAGCGTTCGCTCGTTGACCCGGTAGCCGCCGTCCGCGGTCACGGTGATCACCAGGTGCTCGTGCGCGCCCCGCGGGATGGGGGTCTCGCTCGCCTGCGGGAGCTGAACCTTGACGCGGCCCTCTTGGTTGAAGGTGGTCGACACCATGAAGAAGATCAACAGCACCAACAGCACGTCGATCATCGAAATCAAATTGATTTCCGGGTCTTCACGGTGGCGCGGACGCAGATTCACGTCATTCCGCCCGCGTCAGCCTGCCGCGCTCGTCCAACGCGTCGACGAGCTTCATGGCTTCCTTTTCCATGCGCACCACCAGGCGTTCGACCTTGCCGCGGAGGAACCGGTAGGCGATGAGCGACGGAATGGCCACGGTCAAGCCCGCCGCGGTGGTGATGAGCGCCTCTCCGATGCCGCCGGATAGTATCCTCGGGTCGCCGATTCCGTTCGCAGTAATCGCATTGAACGCATGGATGATGCCGGCCACCGTTCCGAGCAGACCGAGCAGCGGCGCGACGGCGGCGATCGTGCCCAGCGTGTTCAGAAACCGCTCCAATTCGTGCACCACGTGCCGTCCGCCATCCTCCAGCCTCTCCACCATCAGCGCGCGGGACTTGTTGCGGTTGGCAAGCCCGATGGCCAGGAGCTTGCCGAGCGGCGAATTCTGCTCGAGCGCCGCCACCAGCTTCTCGCTGAGCTGATCCGCCTCGATCCAGTTCCAGACCTTTTGCGACAAGTCACGCGGGATGACCCGGCCGCTCTGCAGGGTCCAAAGGCGCTCCAATATGATGGCCACTGCTGCGATGGAACATAAAATTATCGGCCACATGAAGCCGCCGCCCGCGCGGATGATCTCCCACATTGCGTCCTCGCCCGTCAAGTATAAAGCTGCGGGCATGATACTTGAGCGCCGACCGATGAGATACCGTCATCGGCCGGGGGCTAACCCGTTGATTTGAGGTGGCCGTACGTCACTGTCGCGATTCGGCGAAACCGGCATAATGGATGCGGGAGTCAATCGCAATCAATGCAACGCTGGCTGAAACGCATCACACCTGACCGCCACACGCTGGAGAAGCTCTGGTGTTTGAAGCCTTTCAAGGCTCTCGTGTTCGATCGCGGATGCTGGACGTTCAACCGGCACAGCGTGACCCGCGCGTTCGCCCTGGGCCTGTTCATCGCCTTCATTCCGCCCACTCCCCTGCCCGTGCATATTGTGACCTGCGTCATACTTGGAGTGCTCTTCCGGCTGAATCTGCCCGTCCTGTTCGCGACGGTATTCATCAGCAACCCCTTCACCTGGCTGCCGCAGGTCGTCGGTTCGATCTGGGTGGGCGCAAAGCTCATGGGAATGGATTTGATGCCCTTCCTGCACGACTTGAAGCACCGGCACCTGGCGGAGCAGGTCCACCAGCTCTGGGCGCCGCTCCTGCTGGGCGCCCTGGTGCTCGGGTTGGCCGCGGCCGGATGCGGCTACGTGCTGGCGCAATGCGCCTGGCGCGCCCGCGTCATCTATCATCTGCGGCGCCGGCGGGCCCGCTCAAACGGCCGCGGCGACGCGCTCCGCTAGGATACCGTCGGACAGCACCAGAACGCGGTCGAGCCGCGCCGCGAGCCGTTCATCGTGGGTGACGATGACGAGGCTCGTGCCGAGCTCGCGGTTGAGTTCCAGCATCAATTCGAACACCTGCGCGGCGTTCGTGCCGTCAAGATTGCCCGTGGGCTC
This sequence comes from uncultured Gammaproteobacteria bacterium, assembly GCA_963727045.1. Classification (GTDB taxonomy): domain Bacteria; phylum Pseudomonadota; class Gammaproteobacteria; order Steroidobacterales; family Steroidobacteraceae; genus Bog-1198. The sequence continues at coordinate 1,620,482 of CAVSES010000001.1, forward strand.
ATCGGCAAGAACCAGCCTCGGCTGAGTCACGAGGGCGCGGGCCACCGCCGCGCGCTGCCGTTCGCCGCCGGAGAGCTGCGAGGGACGGTGTGCGAGGCGTCCGGCGAGCCCGACTCTCGTCAACAACGCGCGCGCCCGCTCTTCGGCCGCGCGCGGGTGCATTCGACGCACCAGAAGCGGCATGGCGACATTTTCGAGCGCCGTGAACTCGGGCAGCAGATGGTGAAATTGATAAACGAATCCCACGGCGGAGTTGCGCAAATACCCGCGCTCGGCATCATTCAATCTGTTCATGGCGGATCCGGCGATCTCGACCGTTCCGCTGGTCGGCAAATCGAGTCCGCCGAGCAGCTGCAGCAAAGTCGTCTTCCCGGAACCCGAGGCGCCGACGATGGCGATGCGCTCGCCGGCGCGCACGCTGATCGACGCGGCGCGCAGCACCCGGATCTTCACGTCGCCCTGGACGAATTCCTTGGCGAGATCCCTGCCGAGGAGCACCAACGCATCTGTGTTCGACATCGTCCCTTCCTTCCTCAATCGTTTCGCAGCGATTCTGCGGGCAACAAGCGCGCGGCGCGCACCGCCGGGTATACGGTGGAAAGGCATGCGAGCACGAACGCAAAGCCGCAGATGCGCACCACGTCGGACACGCGCACCCGCGCCGGCAAGTCGCTCATGAAGTACACGCGCGCGTCCAGAAACTTGAATCCGACGATGCCCTCCAGGCCGTGCACCAGATCCTGGAGATTCACCGCAACCACGACGCCGAGCAGCACCCCGGCGCCGATTCCGAGCATTCCGATGAGGCTGCCCTGCACGACGAATATGCTCAAAATGCTGCGCGGTGAAGATCCGAAGGTGCGCAGAATGGCGATGTCGCGGCGCTTGTCCTTCACCACCATGACCATCGTCGATACGATGTTGAACGCCGCGACAGCCACCATCAGGGAGAGGATGAAGAACAATATCCGCTTGGTGATGGAGATCGAGCGGAAGAAGTTGGCGTGTTCGTTGGTCCAATCCTGCACCTGCACATCGCCGCCGATCGAGACGGCGGCGGCATGGGACACGCGCGGTGCGGCATACATGTCGGCCAGTCTTAGGCGGATGCCCGTCACGTCGTCGCCCATGCGAAGGAGCTTCGCGGCATCCTGCATGGCGACGATGGCAATTCGGCGATCGTATTCATACATGCCGATGGAAAGAATGCCGGCCACTTCGAATGCCCGCATTCGCGGAATGACGCCCACCGGAGTGACATCCCCCAGCGCCACGAGCAAAACCACGCGATCGCCGACCCTGGCGCCGAGCTCCTGCGCGAGAGCCGCCCCAAGTATGACGCGGTACTTTCCGGGATCGAGGGCCCCCATCCGCCCGCCCGACAAATGCGGCTCCAGATCGACGACGCCCGCCTCCGCGTCGGGCAGGATTCCGCGCAGCAAGACTCCCGAGGACTTGTCGGCGCGGATCATCATTCCCTGCTCTTCGATGTACGGAGCCGCACCGACGACGCCCGGAAAGTGCCGGAGCCGCTCCAAATCCGGCCGCCAGTCCGAAATCCGCCCTTCGAGTCCGGAAATCGTCGCGTGGGCCGTCAGGCTCAGAATGCGGGTCCGCAGCACTTCCTCGAAGCCGTTCATCACCGACAGCACCACGATCAGGACGGCAACGCCCAGGCTCAAGCCGAAGATCGCGATGCCGGCGATCAAGGAAAGCGAGCCGCGCTTGGGCGATGCGCGCAGATACCGCAGACCGACGAATCCTTCGTACCAATACGCCATCACTCGTACCGCAGCGCTTCGGCGGGTTGGGTCCGCGCCGCCTGCAGAGCGGGATACACGGTCGCCGCGAGCGTCAGAATGAATGCCGCCGTGCCGATCCTGACCACATCGCCGGGGTGCACCTCGCTCGGAAGTCCCGAAATGTAGTACACGTCCGGGTCCATGAAGTGAAATCCCAGGGATTGCTCGAGGAACGGAACGATGACATCGACGTTGCAGGCGAGCGCTAGGCCGAGCGCCACGCCAACCGCCGCGCCGATCCATCCGATCAGCACGCCTTGCGTCATGAACACCGCGATCACGCCGCGGGGACTCAGGCCGAGAGTGCGCAGAATCGCGATATCGGTGCGCTTGTCGTTCACCACCATGATGAGCGTCGCCACGATATTGAACACGGCGACGGCAACGATGAGCATGAGGATCAAACCCATCATCGTCTTCTCGATGCGGATGGCGCGAAAATACGCTTCGTTGTCCTCCGTCCAATCCCGCACGCGCAAGCCGGGGGCGGCGAGCCGTTCCGCGGCGCGGCGCGCCAATTGCGGCGCCTTCAGCACGTCATAGAACTTGAGGCGTATCCCGGTCGGACCGTCGAGCCCGCGAAACGCCTCGGCATCCTCGAGATTGACCAGGGCCAGGACGCTGTCGTGCTCCTGCAGCCCGACCTCGAAAATGCCCGCCACGTGAAATTCCCGTAAACGCGGCACGAGCGCGCCCGCGCCGCCGGCGGCGGATGCAGGGGTGCCGGGGATCATGACGGTCACCTGATCGCCCATCCCCACTTGAAGCTGGTAGGCCAGCATGCGGCCCAGAACGATCCGGTTCGATCCGGGTTCAAGGTCGCTCAGTTTGCCCTCGCGCATGGCGTCGGCGATGGACGACACTTGCGTCTCGAGCGTGGGATCGATGCCCCGCACGACGGCGCCGCTCATCGCGGGCGGCCTGCTCAACATCGCATCGGTGTCGAGGTACGGCGCCGCGCCCAGAAGACCCGGCGAACCCTGCAATTGCCGGATGAGGGTCTGCCAATCGACGATCGGCGCCCCCGCCGCATTCAGACTCGCATGCGCGGTCAGGCTCAACAGGCGGGTCCTGAGTTCGGACTCCAGCCCATTCATGACCGACAGCACCGTGATCAGGGCGGCCACGCCGAGGGCGACCCCGACCAGCGACACCCAGGTGATGAAGGAGACGAAGAAGCTATGCTCGCGGGCCAGCGAATAGCGCAGGCCCACGAAAACTGGAACGGGCTGGAACATGCGCGGCGATTAAACCACAATTTAACAATACAATCAGAGTGTTAATTGCATCAAGTTTTGGACCTTCGGGGCAATGCTATAGTTTGCGGTGATAATAGTTTCTCAACGTAGGGGTTAACCAATGAGGTGCGCCATGAGGTATCGAAACCTACTGCTTGCGGCAGTGCTCGCCAGCGGCCTCTCACAGGCCGAAACCATTGCGGTCGACAATGGCATTGCCGTCAAGGAGTCCGATGTCGCCACACCGACCCGCGGCATGACCATGGAGCAGGTGGAAACCAAGTTCGGGGCGCCGGTCACCAAGGTGCCCGCCGTCGGCAAGCCGCCGATTTCCCGCTGGGAATATCGGGGCTTCGTCGTGTACTTCGAAGTGAACCACGTCATTCACAGCGTCGTTGCAAACTCCTAAAAGCGAAATCGCGTAAGATTCCAGCTCTCTCACACCCACCGCGACCGGTTCGCGGCGGGCGTATTTTCTTTTTTCCAAGGTGTCGATGCCTCTGCTCGAACCCATTCTGCCCCTGGATCGTGCGCCCGTCGTCAAATGGGGCAGGCTGTATGGCGCGGCGGCGGCGCTCGCCATCGCGGAAGGTGCGGCGCAGGCTGAAGGCCCCCTCATCGTCATCGCGCAAAGCTCGCGCGAGGCCGAGGCTCTGAGCGATGAGATACGCTTCTTCGCCGCCGGCGAATTTGCCGTAAGGGTATTTCCCGATCTGGAGACGCTGCCCTACGACGGCTTCTCGGCGCACCCCGACATCACATCCGCACGCCTCGCCACCCTGGCCGAGCTCCCGCGCGCGCGGCGGGGCGTGTGGCTGGTTGCCGTCGACACGCTGCTGCAGCGATTGCCGCCCCGCAGCTACATCGAGGCGTATTCGCTCAAGGTCCACGTCGGCGAGACCCTCGATCTCGACGCTCTGCGGGCCCAATTGGCGCTGGCCGGATATGCCGCGGTCACGCAGGTCGTCGCACACGGCGAATTCGCGGTTCGCGGTTCGCTGATCGACGTGTTCCCGATGGGTTCGGACATCCCGTATCGGATCGACATGCTGGATCGCGATGTGGACAGCATCCGCCGCTTCGATCCCGATACGCAGCGCTCGCTGGAGAAACTGGAGCGCATCCAGCTGTTGCCTGCGCGTGAGACGCCGCTCAATCCGGATGCGGTGCGCGAGTTCCGCAGGCGCTATCGGCTGCGCTTTACCGGGGACCTGTCGGAGCAGGCGATCTACCGCGACGTGAGCGCCGGGATGGCACCCGGCGGCATCGAATATTTCTTGCCCCTGTTCTTCGAGCGCACCTCGCATCTGTTCGAGTATCTGCCGCCGGACAGCGTGCTCACGGACATGAACGACGCCGCCTCCGCCGTCGAGGGGCTTTGGAATGGAATCGTTGAACGGCATGAACAGCTGCGTCACGACCGCCACCGGCCGATCCTGGATCCCGCGGAAGTGTACTTGACGCCTCCCGAATTCTCGGCGGCTTACGCAATCCGGCGGCAGATCCAACTGCACACCTTCGAGTGGCCTCCGGAAACCCCGGGACCCACCCAGAACTTCCCAAGCGCCGCGCCCGCCGCGGTGCGGATCGATCCGCGCGCCGGGGAGCCCGCCGCAGCATTGGAAGCGCACATTCAATCGAGCCCGGCGCGGATCCTGCTGGCCGCCGAATCCGCCGGAAGGCGCGAACTGCTGCTCGATCTGCTCCGAGCCCGCGGCGTGCAGGTCAAAGTCTTCGACGATTTTGCCGGCTTCGTCGCCGGCTCCCTGGGTCTTGGAATCACCGTCTCCGCCGCCGTATCGGGCTTGAGGCTCGAAAGCCCGCCGCTGGAAATCCTGACCGAAGCGCAGCTTTTCGGCGATCGCGCGCGGCAGGAGCGCAGGCGCCGCCGCGCCGAACGCGATCCGGCAAAGATCCTCAAGGAATTGTCGGATCTTCGAATCGGCGCGCCGGTGGTGCACGAGTCCTACGGCGTGGGGCGCTATGTCGGACTGCAGACCATGGACGTCGCCGGGTACACCGGCGAGTTTCTCGTGCTCGAGTATGCGGACGGCGACAAGCTGTACGTTCCGGTTCAGGCGCTGCACCTCGTGTCGCGCTACACGGGGGCACCCGCCGAGACGGCGCCATTGCACAAGCTCGGCGGCGAACAATGGCAGAAGGCCCGGCGCAAGGCGGCGCAGCGCATTCGCGACGTTGCCGCCGAACTCCTGGATCTGTATTCGCGCCGGGCCGCCCGGCAAGGCACTCAAATGCTGGCGGGCGAAGCCGAATATCGCGCGTTTCAGGCGGCCTTTCCATTCGAGGAAACCGCCGATCAAGCCGCCGCGATCGAACAGGTGCTCACGGACTTGAAATCCGGCAAACCCATGGATCGAGTCATCTGCGGCGATGTCGGCTTCGGCAAGACCGAGGTTGCCTTGCGCGCGGCGTTCGTCGCCGTACAAGCGGGCAAACAGGCCGCCGTTCTGGTGCCCACCACCCTGCTCGCCCAGCAGCACTACACGACTTTCGTCGATCGGTTCGCCGACTGGCCGGTCAGGATCGAAAGTCTGTCGCGCTTTCGCAGCAACAAGGAGGCGGAGGGCATTCTGGCGGGCATCGCCTCGGGCAAGGTCGATATCGTCATTGCCACGCAGCGTCTGCTTCAGGGCAAGGTGCGCTTCAAGGATTTGGGGCTGGTCGTGATCGACGAGGAACACCGTTTCGGCGTGCGCGACAAGGAAAAACTGAAGGCGTTGCGCACCGAAGTCGACGTGTTGACGCTGACCGCGACGCCGATTCCGCGCACCCTCAACATGGCCATGGGCGGGCTGCGCGATTTGTCGTTGATCACGACACCGCCCGCCGAGCGCCTCGCGGTCAAGACATTCGTCCTGGAATGGAACGAAACGGTGATACGCGAAGCATGTTTGCGCGAAATCCGACGCGGCGGCCAGATATATTTCGTGCACAACACCATCGAGACCATAGAAAAGACCGCGCAGGCCATCCGCAAGCTCGTCCCGGAGGCGAACGTCGCGGTGGGACACGGCCAGATGCGCGAACGGGACCTCGAACAGCTGATGCTCGACTTCTATCATCGGCGCTTCAATGTTCTGGTCTGCACGACCATCATCGAAAGCGGCATCGACGTGCCGACAGCCAACACCATCGTCATCGATCGCGCGGACCGGTTCGGTCTGGCGCAGATCCATCAATTGCGGGGGCGCGTCGGACGCTCGCACCATCGCGCATACGCCTATTTGATCACGCCACCGCGCAAGGCGATGACCGCCGATGCGGTCAAACGTCTCGAAGCCCTCGAATCGCTCGAGGAACTCGGCGCGGGATTCACGCTGGCCACCCACGACCTCGAGATACGCGGCGCGGGCGAACTTCTCGGGGAGGAACAGAGCGGACAGATCCAGGAGATCGGCTACAACCTGTACATGGAACTGCTGGAACGTGCCGTTTCGGCCCTGAAATCCGGCAAGCAGCCCGATCTTGAACGCCCGCTCGACGCCGGACCCGAGGTGGAGCTGCACGTGCCCGTGCTGATCCCGGAGGACTATGTGCCGGATGTGCACTTGCGGCTGGTGCTCTACAAGCGCATCGCGAGCACACCGTCGCGCGAAGAACTCGACGAATTGAAGGCTGAGATGATCGACCGGTTCGGACCGATGCCCGAATACGCGCAAGCGCTGTTTCGCGCAACGCGGCTCAAGTTGCGTGCCGCGCAGCTCGGGATACGCAAGATCGATGCGGGCGCCGCCAGCGGCTATTTCATTTTTGAGGAGTCGAACAAGATCGATGCGAAGCGCGTGCTGAAACTCATCCAGGGGAAGCCCAAGGAATACCGTCTCGACGGGCCGCTGAAACTTCGCTTCACGCACGACGCCCGCACCGAGGAAAAGCTGTTCGCCCGCGTAGAGCAATTGGTCGAACAGCTGACTTGAGGGCACCCGGCGCGCCAGCCGAGGGGCGGCCGGCCGACGACCGCTATTGAAGCTCGCCCAGGTAGTCGCCCTTGCCGATTTCCACGCCCGCCTTTCGCAGCAGTGCGTACACCATGCTTTCATGGAAATAGAAATTTGGCAGAACGAAATCCGTCAGATAGCCGACGGCGGTGAACTTCCAGGTTCCGTTCGGGAATTTGAGTTCAATGGTGCGGTTTTCCGCGTCCTTCATCTGAGCGGGGGTGATCGACTTGACCACATCCAGGGTCTTTGAAATTCGGGCCTTCAGATCGGCAAAGGTGGCCTCTGTGTCCTCATGCTTCGGCACCTCGATCCCCGCCAGGCGCGCCGCCGCCCCCTTGGCCGTATCGCAGGCGATCTGCACCTGACGGACGAGCGGAAACATGTCGGGGAACAGACGCGACTGTGCGAGGACGATGGAATCGAATTTCTTCGCCGTGGCATGCGCCGCCCCTTTGTCGAGAATGGCGGACAGGTTCGTCAAACCGCGCGTCAGCACGGGAATGGAAAAATCGTACATGGAAATCGGCATCGTCATCTCCTTCAGCCCTTGATTGGGGGCGACACTGTAACCCAATGCCGCGGCCGTTGAGTAGCACGCGATCCCGCGCGGCTTTTATAGTAAAATCTCCGCCAGCATGCTTCCCTTCTCCGCAGCCTGCGAGCGCAACAAGGACCCCATCCTCGGGGTGTTGCGCGTGCGGTTTGCCGATCGCGCCCAGGTGCTCGAGATCGGCAGCGGCACCGGCCAGCACGCCGTGCATTTCGCACGAGCGCTTGAGCATCTGACCTGGCATCCAACCGAACAATTGGCCTACTTGTCCGATTTGGCGGAGCGCGTAAGGCTCGAAGGCCCGCAAAATCTGCGGGTGCCCACGCTGCTCGACGTCCGGCAGAGCGTATGGCCGGTGCGCAGCGTCGACGCCGTCTTTACCGCGAATACCTTGCACATCATGTCGTGGCCGGAGGTGCTCGCGCTCTACAAGGGCGTCGGCGCCGTGCTGGCTCCGGGCGGCATATTTTGCGTCTATGGCCCGTTTCGCTACCAAGGCAGATACACCTCGGACAGCAACCAGGAATTCGATCGCATGCTGCAGGAGCGCGATCCGAACTCGGGATTGCGCGACATCCAGGCGATCACCACGCTCGCCCTGCAATACGGGATGCGCCTGGATGCGGATCATGACCTGCCGGCGAACAACCGCCTGGTGGTATTCACCAAGGAACCCGGCTAGTGCGGGTAGACTAGGGCGCTCATGCCGGACTTTCCCTACCGCAGCGCGCTGATCATCGGCGCAGGACCCGGAATCAGCGCCTCACTTGCACGAGCCCTCGCGGCGTTCGGCGTAAAAGTTGCCCTGGCCGCACGCAACGTCGACAAACTCGACTCGCTGGTGCGCGACACCGGGGCACGGGCATTCGTCGCCGACGCCGCCGAGCCTCAATCGGTCGCGAATCTCTTCGATCAAGTGACCGCGCAGGTCGGAGAGCCCGACGTCGTCGTGTACAACGCGGGGGCAAGGCTCAAGGGTCCGATTGCCGAACTCGACCCGCAGGCCGTGCAGAAGGCGGTTGCGGTCACTGCATTCGGGGGATTTCTCGTGACCCAGCAGGCGGCAAGGCGCATGGTACCGCGGGGCCGCGGGGCTATCCTGCTGACCGGCGCGACGGCGAGCGTCAAGGGCTTTGCGCAATCGGCAGCCTTTGCGATGGGTAAATTCGCCCTGCGCGGCATGGCGCAGAGCGCGGCGCGGGAACTGGGACCGCGCGGCATCCACGTCGCCCACTTCATCATCGACGGCGGCGTGCGCGCGGCGCACCGCCCGGACCCCGCGGACAAACCCGACAGCACTCTCGATCCCGACGCGATTGCACGGTCTTATATCGATGTGCTGCGCCAGCCGCGCAGTGCGTGGTCGCATGAGATCGAGCTGCGTCCCTGGGTCGAACACTTCTAAATGCAGCCACCAGGCCGAAGTTTGCACGCTTGAGCACCATATTGATCCACACGCCGGCGACCCGGGTTTCATCCTCGGCAGAACGCTGGTATGTCGTCATCGTGATGTGCCTGATCTACGCGGTGAACATCGCCGACCGGTATGTCGTCTCCACGGTGCTCGAGCCGATACGCCTCGATCTTCGCTTGTCCGACGCGGGAGTGGGGTTTCTTACCGGCGTGCCGCTGGCCCTGTTCTACGTTTCCTTCGGCATTCCGATGTCGTGGCTGGCCGATCGATCGAACCGGCGCAATATTCTGGCGATCTCCTTGATCGTGTGGTCGGGGTTCACCACCCTATGTGGACTGTCGCGCAGCTACTGGCAGCTCCTCGCGGGCCGCATCGGCGTGGGTGTCGGCGAGGCCGGCGGCACGCCCCCCTCGAACTCCATCATCGCGGATTATTTCCCGGCGGATCGGCGGCCCATGGCTTTGGGTGTGTTCGCGCTGGGCGCGCCCATCGGTGCGTGGCTGGGCGCCGATCTGGCCGGTGCGGTCGCGCATGTGTACGGCTGGCGCGCGGCCTTCCTTGCGTTGGGCATTCCGGGCGTGGTCATGGGCACCATCGTTTATCTGACCATCCGTGAGCCGGCGCGCGGACGGCTGGATGCGGTGGTCGATGCGGACAAGCCGTCCCTGCTGGAATCGCTGCGGTTTGTGTGGCGGCAGCGGGCCGCCTTCCACGTGATCATGGCCTCCGGTGTATGCGCTCTGTGGGGCTGGGGTCTCATCTGGTGGACGCCGACATTTCTGATGCGCACCTATTCCCTCAACGTGGGCGAGGCCGGGGCTGTCACCGGCCACATCCACCTCGTGGGCGGCATCGTGGCGACTGCCGGCACGGCATGGATCCTGTCGCGCCGTTCCATGGCGGATCCGCGGCATGTGGTCTGGCTCCTGGCGGCGGGCGTCGGTCTCGCGACCATTCCATCGATGATTGCCTATTGGACCTACTCGTTATCGGTGGCGAAACTCATGTTTTGGATATTCATCCCCGCGATCTATTTTTACATCGGACCCTGCATGGGCTTGATGCAAAATCTTGCTCCGCCCCATATGCGCGCGATGTTCACCGCGTGGTCCCTGCTCGTGGGCAATGTGTTCAACCTGATCATTGCGCCGCAGTGCGTGGGGCTCCTGAGCGACTGGTTCGCGGGCAGCCGCGGTGCCGATGCGGAATCGCTGCGCCTCGCGCTGCTGGTGCTCGCACCCACCGGATTCTGGGCCGTGTATCATTTCTGCATGGCAAGCAGGACTGTCGTCGAGGATCAGAAACGCGCCGTAGGCTATGTGACGCTGCAAGACGGCGTTGCGCCGTGAGAGGAAGCCCCTTGAAAACGCTCATTCTCCTGATGTCGTGCGCCGCCGGCTCAAGTTACGGCGCGCAGGGCGGCGTCCAGGTGCTCAACGACGACGCGCATTACCCCGAAGGTCCGGTCTGGTTTCACGGCAAACTGTACTACGTGGAATACGACCGAAATACGGTCATGACCTGGGACGGCAAGAAAAACGCGGTGTTTTCGGCCGAGAAAGGCTGCGGCCAGTCCGCGGTCGTGCCGGCGGCGCACGGGGAGTTCCTTACGACGTGCTACGACAACGGCACGATCGGCCGGATGACAGCCGACGGCAAGGTCCTGCCGGCGTACACCCATGACAGGGACGGAAACAAGTTCACGGGCCCGAATGATTTCGCACCCGACGGCCGCGGTGGAATCTACTTCACGGCGTCGGGCACGCCTCCCGCGGCGATCGACGGAAAGGTCTTTTACATCGCGCCCGACGGAAGCATCACGCTCAAAGCGGCCGATCTGCACAACGCAAACGGCATCGCAGTGTCCAAGGACGGCAAGACTCTCTATGTCGTGGAAACGAACGAGTACCGGCTGCTCAAGTTCCGGATCGCACCGGATGGGTCACTGTCGGACCGGCAGATCTTCGTGAGCCTCGACGACCTCACCCATCATGTGGTTCACATCTATCCTGACGGGGTAAAAATCGACTCGCACGGCGACATCTATATCGGCCAGAGCGCCCGCGAGACGCACGTGCCGTTGGCGGGCGTCATCTTCATCGTCAACACCGACGGGAAACTCGTGCGTCAACTCACCCTGCCGTCGCTGCAGGTGCCGAATTTCGCATTCAGCCCCGATGAAAAAACGCTGTTCGTCACCGCGGTCGATCAAATCGACAAGTCGCCCTTCCTCGGCAAGGTCTATTCGATCCCGAATCGTCGGGAGCCCGGCCGCTAACGTGCCAACCATCCGCCGTCGACCACGAGATTCGAGCCCGTGATGTAGGTTGCACGGTCGCTCGCCAGGAACACCGCTGCGTTGGCGATATCCTGCGGACGGCCGAGGCGCGGCCAGGGAGTGCGCCGGCGGGCATTGTCGAGGAGTGCTGGGTCCATGGGCAGGCCCGGATGTCCGGTGACGATCTTGCCGGGCGAAATGCAATTGCAGACGATGAGATCCGCCGCGTAGTCCACGGCGATCTGCTTGGTGAGGTAGATCGCTCCCGCCTTGCTCACGCCATAGGGCGTGTCGCGTGGCGAGGTGACGATACCCTGCTGCGATCCCAGATTGATCACGCGGCCGCGCACTTCATTTCGCGGCTCCTGCGTGATCATGTGCTGGATCGCGCGCTTGCAGCCGTTGAACATGCCGGTCAGATTGACCGCCATGACCTTTTCCCATTGCGCGGCACTCGTGTCGAGCAGCCCGGTGCCTGAAAAGATTGCCGCATTGTTCACCATGATGTCGAGCCTGCCGTGACGCGCCACCGCGTGCCCGATCAGGGCATCGACGTCTTCCCAGCGGCCGACATCCGCCTTGAAAAAGGACGCCGCGCCGCCGGAGCGCGCAATGAGCTCGAGAGTCGGCTCGCCGCCTTCGAGCGGCTCCGTCACCACGTCGGCAACGACGACGGCAGCCCCTTCGGCTGCAAAATTCACAGCGATCGCGCGGCCTATGCCGGAACTCGCACCGGTGACGACGGCCACCTTGCCGGACAGTAGACTGGACATCTGCTCGCACCCCCCTCGATGGGTTACCATACCGCAACGACATGCCGATCGAACGACTTCATCCCGATCTTAAGCTGGCTGCCGCGCTGTTCGATAGTCTGAGCCGGGCGACCCGGCGGGGACCGGGCATCGTGCGCGACAGTTACGGGCCGGGCGAGCAGGCCGCGCACGACATCATGCGCGATGCGGCAGAATCGATGGAGCTCGAGGTGTCGATAGACGCCATCGGCAACCTAATGATGACCCTTCCTGGACGCGACCGCGCCGCGCCGCGCATCTTCATGGGTTCGCACCTCGACAGCGTGCCCCAGGGAGGCAACTACGACGGCGCGGCGGGCGTCGTCGCAGGTCTTTGCGTGCTGTCCGCACTCCGGCAAGCATGCGTCTCTGTCGGCTGCGACATCACGGTCATGGGGATTCGTGCGGAGGAGTCCGCCTGGTTCGACATTGCATACCTCGGGAGCGGCGGCGCATTCGGCCTGCTCGATCCAGCCTGCCTGTCGACACCGCGATCGGACAACGGCATGACCCTCGAGGCCACCTTGATCGCGCGCGGCTTCGACCCGCAGGCGATTCGCCAGCGGCGGCAGCTGCTCGACCCCAAATCGATCCGCGCCTACTTGGAATTGCATATCGAGCAGGGTCCGACCCTCGTCGCGGAGCGGCTGCCCGCCGCCGTGGTGACCGGCATCAGAGGCTGCAGGCGGTTCCGCAATGCGCGCTGCGTGGGCGAGTACGGGCATTCGGGAGCGGTCAATCGCCCGCAGCGCCACGACGCGGTTGCAGCGACCGTGGCGCTGCTGCACCATCTGGAGAGGTCTGGCTTCGAGCAAGAGCGGGCCGGCGCGGATCTTGTCATCACGTCCGGAGAGCTCTATACCGACCCCGCCATGCACGGGCCCAGCAAGATCGCCGGAGAGACCCGTTTCGTGATCGACGTGCGCAGCGTCTCGCGATGCCACCATGAATTCGGTTGCGGACGAAGCGCGTCGGGCCGCGGCGCGGATCGGCGAGGAGTATCGCGTCGACTTCGATCTCGGCGCGACCAGCGACTCGCCTCCCGCCGTGATGGACCGCCGGCTGCGCGACTCGCTCAGGGCGCAACTCGAGCGCCCGTTCGAAATGGCGAGCGGCGCCGGCCACGATGCCGCGGTATTTGCCGAAATGGGCATCCCAACCGGTATGATCTTCGTCCGCAACCAGCACGGCAGCCACAATCCGGCGGAAGCAATGACGCTGGACGATTTCGGCATCGCGACGCACGCCTTGCTCGGGCTTGTGCTCGACTTTCCCCTCGCATGACATTGCTGGTCACCGGCGCGACGGGCTTCGTCATGAGCGTGCTCGGACGGCACTGGCTCGACGCCAATCCGGGGGAGCGATTGGTGGTGCTCGATGCCGCCGCCCCGGATGCCGCTGCCCTGCGATATTTTGCCCCGGTGGCGGACCGGCTCGAAGTGGTGATCGCCGACGTAGCCCGGCCCGACACCTGGGAGCGCGGCGCTCGAGCGCGGACATCACTCACATCGTGCACGGCGCAACCGTCACGCCGTTGTCGCGCGGCACGGCGGCGGAGGCGAAGCGCGAACCCGAGGCTGAAGATCCCGGCCGCATACTCGACGTCAATATCATGGGAACCGTCGCGATGCTCGATTGGGCGCGTACGCTGCCGAATCTCGCGCGGTTCATTTACGTGAGTTCCGGCGCGGTCTACAAGCATCACGGTCCCGATCGTCCGGGCGAACCCCTGCCGGAGGACGGCTATGTGATGCCGCGGCGGCTGTACGGCATTTCCAAACTGGCCTCCGAGCTCATCACCGAGCGCTATGGGGATCTTTTCGGCCTCTCGTCCGCCTCGGTGCGTCTCTCCTCGGTGTACGGAACCATGGACCGCGTCACGCCCAGCCGGAATTTCCGCCATGTACCGAATCGTATCGCGCAATTGGCCGTGGACGGCGCGACGCGCGTGCGCGTCAACACACTCGCCGCGGTGGGCGACTACATTCATGTCGAGGACGTGGCGCGCGCCATCGTCTCGCTGCTGCGCGCGCCGAGCGCTGCGCTACAGCGTCTACAATATTGCAGCAGGCACGACCGCCACGATCGGCGACCTCGTGCGGCTGGGCCGCGGAAAAGGCCCCCGGCTTCCATGCCGAGATCGTCGCGGCGGGCGAGGCGGAAATTCTGCAGGATCCGGCCCTGACGGATGGCATGTGGGGCGCCTACGACATCTCGCGCATGCGCGCCGAGACCGGCTGGCAGCCCCGGCCGGTGCGCGAGGCGCTGCACGCCTACATGGACTGGATCGCGGCGCAACGCGCCACCGGCGGTTGAATGGCTGCGCTCGTATGAAATCCTCGGACCCTTATCCGCGCAATCTGATCGGCTACGGCGCGCGCCCACCGAACGTGCGCTGGCCTTTCGAGGCCCGAGTCGCCGTATCGGTGGTGTTGAATTACGAAGAAGGCGGCGAGAGCTGCGTGCTGCACGGGGATGCGCAATCCGAATCCGTGCTGACCGACGTCGGCGGCGAACCCCTGCAGAACGCCCGCAACCTCAACGTCGAATCGAATTTCGAATACGGCAGCCGCGTCGGCTTTTGGGAGATCATGCGGATCCTGCGCGAACGCGGGGTGGACGCGACCATCTACGCGGTCGGCATGGCTTTGGAACGCAATCCCGAGGCCGCCGCCCAGATCGCGCAAAGCGGCTTCGAAGTCGCGTGCCATGGACAGCGCTGGATCGATTATCAGTTCGTCGCCGAGGACATCGAACGGGCAGACATGCTGCGCAACATCGAGGTCGTCACGCGCCTCACCGGCCGGCGGCCATGCGGATGGTACACGGGCAGACCGGGGCCGAACACCCGGCGCCTGGCGGTGCAGTCAGGCGCATTCCTTTACGACTGCGACGCCTATAACGACGATCTGCCCTACTGGGTTTCGGTCGAGGGCCGCGCGCACCTCGTCGTGCCGCATACCTTCGACAACAACGACAGCCGCCTGCAGCGCGGCGGCGACTTCGCCAAGGGCGAGGACTTCTTCGCGTATTGCCGCGATGCCTTTGACTGGCTGTACCGCGCGGGAAACGAAGGACGGCCGCGCATGATGACCGTCAGCCTGCACGGCCGCATCATCGGGCGTCCGGGCCGGATCGGCGCGCTGGCCCGATTGCTCGATCACATGCAGCGACATGAGGGCGTATGGCTGTGCACGCGCGAAGCGATCGCCCGGCATTGGATCCTGCATCATCCGCCGCCTCCGGACGATCCGCCCTAAGGCGGCGCTCGGGCTATCCGATCAGCGACCGCAAACGCTGGGTGCGCGTGCCAGCCGATGTCTCGGCCGCGCGGCGCAGCAAGCTCGTGCGCGTCGCCGCGGGCAAGCGCGCGGCTGAACAAGAAGCCCTGCGCCTCATGGCAATCGTGCTCCTGCAGGAACAGCAGCTGCGGAAAGCTCTCGACGCCCTCCGCGGTCACGTTGATTCGCAACGAGCGCGACATCGCGATGATCGCCGCGGCGATGGCGCGATCGTCGCTGCAGTCGATCAGGCTGGTCATGAACGAGTGGTCGATTTTCAGCCGGTCGACGGCGAAATGGCGCAGCCGGCCGAAACTCGAATAGCCGGTGCCGAAGTCATCGATCGCGAGCATGCACGCCGAGCTCCTTCAGCTGGGCCAGCGCCTGTTCCGCCCAGGCCTCGTCCTTCATGACCACCGATTCGGTGATTTCGAGTTCGAGCATGCGAGGCGTCGATTCCGGTCTCCTTGATGATGCGCCGCCACCAACAGCGGGAACTCCTTGAGCGCGAATTGCTGGCCCGATACGTTCACCGCCATGCGCGATCACCGGCAGGCCCTCGTCGCACCAGGTCTTGGCCTGGCGGCAGGCGGTGCGCAGCACCCATTCGCCGATCGCCAGGATCAGTCCGGTCTCTTCGGCGACCGGAATGAACTCGGCGGGCGGCACCATGCCCAGGTCGTCGTTGGTCCAGCGCAGCAGCGCCTCCATCCCGGAGATGGCTCCCGTGCTGCACGTCGAATTGCGGCTGATAGTGCAGCGTGAATTCGCCCCGCTCCAGCGCGCCGCGCAATTTCGCCTCCAGCGTGAATCGATGCAGCGCCGCATCGTTCATGGAGGCATCGAAGAAGGCGTACATCCCCGGCCCCTTGCGCTTGGCGAAATACATGGCGAGATCCGCGTTGCGCAGCAAGCGTATCGACGTCCGTGCCGTCCGCCGGATAGAGCGCGATGCCGACGCTCGGCGTGACCACCAGCGTGTGCTGCGCCAGGCGCATCGGCTGCTGCAGCTCGGCGATAAGCCGTTCGGCGACCGAGCGGCCGCATCGCCGCGACGCGCATGTCCGGCAGGATGACGATGAATTCGTCGCCGCCCAGCCGCGCGATGTGATTGGATCGCGGGCCCGGCAGCGTATCCGCGGCGGCGCCCTCGTCCGCCCGCAAGGAATGGCGCATGCGCGCCGCGACCAGGCACAGCAGCTCGTCGCCCACCGCGTGTCCGAGCGTATCGTTGACGCGCTTGAAATTGTCGAGATCGAGATACAGCACCGCGAGCATGCGCTGATGTCGCTTGGCGGCCGCGAGCGCGCTCGATAGGCGGTTGCGCGACTGTTCGCGGTTCGGCAGTCCGGTCAGCGCATCGAAATAGGCGAGCTTCACGATGCGATGTTCGGCGCGCCATTTGCTCGCGAGCGAAATGGTCATCTGGCGGATTTCGTGCGGATGGAACGGCTTCTGCAGATACGAGAGCTTCTCCTCCGGCGGCACCATGGCGCCCATGTCGCCGGGATCGACGTCGGAATAGGCCGTGCACATGACGATTTCGATGGCCGGGTCCAGCTCGCGGATGCGCGCCGCGGCCCACACGCCGTCGGGCCCCGGCGGCATGCGCATGTCGAGGAACGCCACCGCGAACGGATCGTCCGCCGCGATCGCCTCGCGCACCGCCGCGACCGCCGCTTCTGCGCCGTCGCAGAACACCGGCGCGAACAAGGTATTGCGCGCGGCCAGCTTCTCGCCGCCTGATCGCCGGCGCGGTCTTGGTGAACAGCCGCTCGCGCAGATTGCGGAACACCGCCGTTTCGCCGCTCATGTCGGCCTCGACCAGGATCTGCCGATAGGCGTCGCGCACTCCGCCTCGTCGTCGGCGACGAGCACCCGAATCGGCCACGCGTTATTTCGGTCACGGATGCACTCCACGGTTTTCAGCTCCATCGGGTTGGAATGGCCAGCGGCAGCACAAATGCATCGACGCGCCATGCCCCGGACCTTCGCTCGCCGCCCAAATCCGGCCGCCCAACGCGGCGATCGCATTCGCGCACCAATGCAGGCCGATGCCGTAATTGGTGTCGCGGGATTTGGTGGAGAAGCCCTTCTCGAACACGCGCTCCAGATCGTCCTTGGCGATGCCGACGCCGTCGTCCTTGCAGTGCAGATGCAGCTGCTCGGCATCGGCATCGCGCACTATTTCGGCGGCAACTCGCAGCAGCCCCTGCCGGCCCGCGTCGCGCACCGCGTCCGCGGCATTGATGATCAGATTCTGCAGCACCAGCCGCAGCACGGTGCGCGCCACGGGCACCGCGCCCACGTCGCCAGCGACTCGTCGGCTTCGACCCCAGACGCCGCCGGCAGGCATCCGGCACGATCTCGAGGGTCTGGGCCACCAGATCAGGCAGGCGCACCGACTCGATGACGTGATCATTGCGGGTGGATCGCATCAGTTCGCCCAGCGCCGTTTGCACGAACACGGCCTGCCGCTGGATACCGCGATGTCCGCCTGCGCCTCCTCCACGGTGGCACCATGCCGGCAGCCCAAGCGCAGGAATTCCTCCAGATCCGCGCGGCGCGGCGCCGGCATCCGCCGGCGAGTTCCGCGGCCGCGACCTCCACGTCGCCTGCCGGGCGCTCGCGCAGGCGCTCGCCGAGCTTCGCCAGCCGCACTCCCAGCGGCGTCATGGCGTTGCCCAGATTGTGCAGCACCCCTTTGGCCAGCTCCGCGAAGCCGGCGTGAAAGGACTGATCGACCAACTCTCTGCGCGTCTCCGCGACGCGCGTCGACCATGCCGTCGAACTCGCGCGCCAGCAGCCCGATCTCGTCGCGTGCCGGCAGACCCAACCGCGCCGACAGGTCCGTTCCCTCGCCGATCGCCACCGCATGGCGCGTCACCCGCGCCAGCGGCCCGAGCACCATGCGGTTGAGCACGACCACCAGCAGGATCAGCACCGCGACGGCCGCCACCATCAGTAGGCGGACGCATACGCGACGGCGCTCGGCCGCGCGCCGTGATCCTGCGCGGCACCTACACGCGCAGGCTCAACACCGGCCGGCCGTAGATGTCGAGGAACGATCGAAAGACCTGCGTCTGCGTCTGTCTCAACGACCTCTTCGCCCTCGCCCGTTGCGGGCGACCGGCGTCATCGACAGCGCGACCTCGCCTGCGCGCCGAGCATTTCTACTTGCGGCGACTCCAGCATCCGCCCCAGATCACCATGCCCGCCGGCTGCCCGCCGCCGGTGCCGTTGAGGATCGGCGCAGCGGCCAGCAACATGACCCCGTGATTGGTGTGAATCAGGCCCCGCGCGGCTCGCCCTTGGCGGATTGCGCCGCCAAGGGAACTCTCCGGCAGCACCTTTCTATCCGCGAGATCGAGATCCAGGCTTCGCGCCCGAGTTGAAATCCTCGGCATGCGACAACACCACGTTGCCGGGATGTCGACAATGAGCAAGACATCGACTGCAGCTGCTTCATCGAGAGCTGGGTGATATTGGCTTCACAACTCGTGGAATGCGGGAACCGTGGTCACATGAAATGGTAAATGTCTTCCCAGTTGCCCCAATCCGCGCGCGGTCAACTGCAGTCCATCGAGAGTCTGGTCGAGCGCGAATTCGATGCGCTTCATCGAGGTCTTGGCGTCGTCGCGCTCCAGTCGGCGAAACTCGGCAGCAGAATCCGGTTTTGCACGGCAACGTCGAGGCCGATCAGCGCCACGAACAGCAGAGCGAGCAGCGAAACCATTTTCGTGCGGATTTTCATGATCTCCTCGGTACCAGATTCCGCGCCAAAACACCGTATCCGAGTCATATTTCAAATGGCCTGCGTTCCGGAAATTTCGGGGGAGTTGAACGGGGGCACCAGCCCGGAGGAATGCGAAACCGTTCACGTTCGGCCGTTGGCATGCCGCGCATCAATTCAGCTCAATTCAAGCGGACGGTCGGCCGATTGCCGCGTTGTCATTGATCGGGAACCGGCTCATTGGGGGTCGATTCATTGTCGTGAAACGCCGACATGCCGGCTAACGCAACCGGGTAAGGAGCCTCTTGATGTCAATCTCGAACCGCAATACCGTGAGCTTCGCGGCGGCGATCGTCGCCTGCGCCGCCCTCGTCGGCACCGCCTCGGCGGACGACACCTGGCAGAAGATCCATCCGCGCCGCGAACAGGTGAATCAACGCCTGTCGAATCAGAACAAGCGCATCAACGCCGACGTGAAGAACGGGACCATGACCAAGAGTCAGGCGGCCGCGGCGCACCGGGAAGATCATCAAGTGCGGCAGGAAGAGCGTGACATGGCAAGCCAGAACGGCGGCCACATCACGAAATCGGAACAAAAGGTTCTGAACGGCCAGGAGAACGCGATCAGCGGTCAAATTCCGCCGAAATAGCGGTTCAAAACCGCAGCGACAAGCAGCTGAGGCTGCTGTCCATTTTTCGGAATTCGGACATTTCCAAATGGAACGGTGAGTAAAGCCACTTTGTCGCGAAGTGCTGCTCGGCAACGCGCGGGTAGCCCGCGGCCACGAGCCACCGCGTCGTTGACGCGCACACAATTGGCGGCGTAGCGACTCGCCGCCGGCACACTTCGATCAACTTCACGCACGGGCGCCTGCACTCGAGCGCAGGACGTTTTGGATAGCACTGTCGGCCGCCCACACGCCCTCGCCGAGATGAGGCAATGCCGCTCCTTCACAGTGCAGCAATCCTTCGAGCAAACCGAATTGGTCGGCGATGCCGGCCGTGTAATGCATGTGGCGCAAATGCTCGGCCAGTTGGGTCGCACCCGCCTCGCTCGTGCGTGCCGATATACCGATGAGAAATTGCCCGTCGGCCTCGCACACATCACCGCCGTCGACCGTGCCGGGCCCCGCAATCGGCTGCACATGACCGTAGAACATGCGCAATGCACCGCCGCGACGCTGTCGACTTCGCCGCTGCGGCTCGGGGCGGCCGGGCGCGTCAAGATGGCGCGCGGCCGGTCTCGCGGCGGGCCGTACCCTCGACGAGAAGTCCCGTCGGGAAAAGCCTGGTCTCGGCCTCGAATGAGTGGTGAACTCCAGCGCTGCAGCGCGCAATGAGCGCATCGCAATCATGGTGGTCTGCTGCTCAAGCGCCCGTGCAGGCAGATGGGAGATGCTCTTCGTTCGCAGCGCTAGATGCAGACCGGTCGCGAACGTGCTCCCCGGACGGACGCACGATGGCGCGAGTGAACCGCAGAGGCGGCGCCTCTTCATGCAGCCCGGTTGCGGCCGGACTTCTTCGCGGGCTTCAGTTGTTGCTGCGATTTATCGAGCAGGGTCGCCGGGCTGTCGTCGGCGCCGGGCACGGCGGCGCACACGCCGACGCTGACGCTGACGTAGCGCAGCACCGCGGAGCGCGGATGATGGATGCGCAGTTCGCGCACGCTCTCGGCCATGAGTTCCCCGAGCGCAGCGCCTGCTCCATCGTCAGCCCGGGCGCAAACGCCATCAGGCTGCCGCCGTCGATGCGCGCGGTGACATCGCTCGAGCGGCGCAGGCAGCCGGAAACGCAATGCGCCACGCGGCGGATGGCCGAGTCGCCGGCCGCCCGGCCGAAGGTCGCGTTGTACAGATCGAGCGCATCGATATCGATGGCGAACACCGCGATGCTGCGCTGCTCGCGCTGCGCAATGGCCCAGTCGCGCTTCAGCAACTCCTGCAGGTAGGGCAGCGTGAACAGCCCGGTCAGCCGGTCGTCGCGAACGGCGACGCCGGTCGGCTGATGCGCGCCGCTCAGCGAATCGCGCGACAGCTTCGGATCGATGCGCAACCGGTCGCCGGCATCGCGATGATGGCCCGCGAAGTGCGTCACCCGGCCTTCGCCGATCGCGCAGCGGCACGACCGTCATTTCGTTCCAAAACAGCGTGCCGTCCTTGCGGTAGTTGCGCAGCAGCACGCGGCAGGACTCGCCCGGCTTCAGCGCCTCGCGCAACCGGTGGCGGCCATCCTGCTCGCGGTCGTCGGCCTGCAGCAGGCGCAGGTTCGTCCCAGCAGATCGGCTGCGGCATAGCCGGTCAGGGCCTCGAAACGCCGGATTGACGTAGACGACCGGGTGATCCGGGTGTGGCGCATCGACCAGCACCACGCCCTCGGGCGAGGTTTCGAGCAGGCGGCGATACAGATCGGCATCGAAGCTCATCATGATTGCCCCTCGGTCAGCACCAGCGGGGCGCGGCCGACAAGTCCGCGATCCTCGCCACCGTCTCCTGCCAATGCCGATGTGCCCGCGATCGCGCCGGCGCCTCGCCGCGCGCCCGCATGCGCACCAGCCGCGCCTGCGAGGCCGCGAGCTCGCGCATCCGGCTCAAGGTGCTGCAACACCGGCTGCACCGCCTGCCGATCGTTGCAGATCGGCAGCACGTCGCAACCCGCAGCGAACGCGAGCTCGCGCGCGCTCGACCACGTCGCCGAAAGCCGCGGCGCCGGCCATGCTCAGATCGTCGGCGAACACGCAGCCATGAAAACCCAGCGTGCCGCGCAGGATATCGGTGATCCAGCGCTTGCGACAGGCTGGCCGGCAATGAATCGACCGCCGGGTAACACGACATGGGCCGCCATGACCCCCGGCAGACTGGTTCTCGATGAGCAGCCGATAGGGCCGCAAATCCGGCTCCAAGTCCACGAACTCGCGCCGATCCACCGGCAGGGCCACGTGCGAATCGGCCATCACCGCGCCATGGCCGGGAAAGTGCTTGGCGACCGCCGCCATGCCGGCCTCGCGCATGCCCGCCAGATAGGCCGCCGCCAGCGCCGCGACCGCCTCCGGATCGCGGTGAAAGGCGCGGTCGCCGATGATCTCGCTGACGCCGTAATCCAGGTCCACACAGGGGGCAAAGCTGAAATCGACCCCCACGGCGCGCAATTCGCTCGCCATGAGCCACCCGACCGAGTGGGCCAGCGCCAGCGCGTCGCGCCGGTCCTCATCGAAACGCCGGCCGAGCAGACGCGAACCGGCGGCAGCCGCGTGAAACCCTCGCGGAAGCGCTGCACGCGCCCCCCTTCATGGTCGACCGCGATCAGCAAATGCGGCGTGCGCACCGCGCGGATCGCCGCCGTCAGCGCGGCGAGCTGCTGCGGATCGCGGTAGTTGCGGCTGAACAGTATGACGCTGCCGACCAGGGGTGGCGAAAGCACGTCGAGGTCTTCGGCGCTGAATTCGGTTCCGGCGACATCGACCATGAGCGGACCCAAGCTCATGCGGGCTTCTCGAATACCGCGATCGATTCGACGTGCGTCGTATGCGGAAACATGTCCATCACCCCCGCGCCGATCAGCCTGAACCCCTGGTCGTTTACCAAGATCCCCGCATCCCGCGCCAAACTCCCTGGATGGCAGGAAATATACACGACCCGCCGCGGCCGCCAATGTGCCATGCGTGCCATGCATCGCAAGCGCGCCCGCGCGCGGCGGATCGAGCAGCGCCAGATCGTAGCGGTCGTTCGCCCAGGCTCCAAAGTGCTTCGGCTCGAACAGATTTTCCACGGCGAACTCGGCGTTTCCGATGCCGTTGCGCCCGGCGTTGGCCCGTGCTTTGGCGACCAGCGCCGCATCGCCCTCCACGCCCACGACCCGCCGGCGCGCCGCGCCAGCGGCAGCGTGAAGTTCCCCAGGCCGCAGAACAAGTCGAGCACCGCATCGTCCGGGCTCGGCTGCAGCATGGCCACGGCCGCCGCGACCATGGCGACGTTGACCTCGCGGTTGACCTGGATGAAGTCGGCCGGCCCGAATTCGAGGTTACGCTGCCGCCGTCGACGCGAGTAGGTCAAGGGGCGGGAAGCTCGCGCAACGGCCGAATGCTGTTCAGCCCGCCGGGCTGCAGGTAGATCTGCACACCGTGCTGCCGGCCGAACGCCGCCAATCTTGTCCAGATCGTCGCGCGCTCGGCGGCTCCAGACCCGAAATACCAGCGCGGTCGCGTCATCTCCGGCCGCCACCTCCACCTGCGGCAGCTTCTCGCGAATGTGAGCGTCTCGACCAGCGCCGCCAGTTCCTGCGGCAGCTCGCGAAGCGCGCGAGCAGAATCTCGCAGCGCCGGATGTCCGCGATATAGGGCTTTTCGCGCTCGCGAAAACCCGCGAGCACACGGCCCTTCTTGTGCACGTATTTGACACCCAGCCGGGCTCGCCGCCGATAAGCCCACTCCGGGCCGCGCAGCGGCTCGAACACGCGCCGCGGCTGCACGCCGCCGATGCGCTGCAGATTGTCGAGCAACTGGCGCTGCTTGGCCGCGAGCTGCGCCGCGGGCGAGAGATGCTGCAGCGAGCAGCCGCCGCAGACGCCGAAATGCGCGCAGCGCGGCACCACGCGATCGGGCGATGCCGAGAGCACCTCCACCAGCCCCGCCTCATCCAAGTGGCGGCGGCGCTTGAGAACGCGAAAGCGCACCCGCTCGCCGGGCAACGCGCCGTCGATGAACACCGCCTTGCCGTCGACCCGCGCCACGCCGCGGCCGTCGTGCGCAAGATCGACGATGTCGGCCTCCCGAATCTCGCCGGGCTTCAGTCGCGGGCCACGCGGCCGCGAATTCTTTGAGATGCGCCGGCGGTCGATCCTCGAGCAATTGCGCACACGCGCGATTCGTGCGCATGCTCGGCCGCGTTCAAGAGTCCCCGTATCAGCTGGAATCGCAGATAGATCAGATAGGTGTTCGAGACGTCGGTTTCGCAATAGTCGCGGATGCGCTGCCAAGCCGCCCTGCAGATACACCTCCCAGACCTGCGAACCGTGCATGCCGAGTTTTCCGGGCAACCCAGCAGGCATGGCGATGTCCTGAAGGCTCGCCCGGCCCCGGCCCTGGAAGCCCGACAGGATGTCCATCAGGTCCATGTGCCGCCAATGAAAGCGGCTCAAGTAGTTGCTGTATCGGAAACTCGTGTCGCAATCGCCGGTCTCCCAGTAGCGCGCGGCGGTTATGCTGTGCAGGAGACTTCGGTAATGCAGCACCGGCAGATCGAAGCCCGCGCCGTTCCACGACACCAGATCCGGCGTGTACTTTTCCAGGCCGTCGAAGAAGCGCTCGATCAGATCCTTTTCCGAGGAGGACTCATCGCCCAGACTCCACACCTTGAGCGTATCCCGCGTGCGCATGACCACCGAGATGGCGACGATGCGATGCTGTTCATGCGACAAAAATTCACTGCCGGTTTCCTGGCGGCGCTTGGTGAACATGATCTGCGCCACCTGCTCGTCGGACAGATCTGCAGATCGTAGAGACGCCGGCCGAAATCCGTATCGGGCACGGTCTCGATGTCGAACACCAGGGTGTTCACGGCACCCCGGGTCACGCCGCGGCGCCGGGACGCGGCGCATCAGAATGGCGACCGCCACCACCAAACCCGCCTCGTCGGTGAGCGTGACATGACCCTCGCCGATGCCCAGACCGTCGCGAACCTTGGCGCCGCGCGCCGAATAGACCACTTCCGGCTTGCCCCAGGAGTTCTGCACGATGCCCACGTCGCGGATCCACACGCCGTGCGCGAACCCCGTGCCCATGCCCTTGACGATGGCCTCCTTGGCGGCGAAGCGCATCGCCAGAAACCGCACCGGGCGGGCCGTGCGCTCGAGCTGCGCGCGCTCTTCGGGCATCAGCAGATGCCACACGAAGCGCTCGCCGTGCTTCTTGAACACCCGTTCGACGCGGTCGACCTTGAGCACATCGATGCCGATGCCGAAAATCATCGCGCCGCGCGCATCAATTCCTTCATGTCGCGCACGGCCTTGGCCAATCCGTCGAACACGGCGCGCGCCACGATGGAGTGGCCGATGTTGAGTTCGACGATTTCGGGGATCGCGGCGATCGGCTCGACATTGTGATAGTTGAGGCCGTGGCCCGCATTCACGGTCAACCCCAGCGAGGCGGCGAGCTTGGCCGCCGAACGCACCCGCTCGAACTCCCGGGCCCGCGCGGCGCCCCGCGGCGTCCGCATAGGCGCCGGTGTGCAGCTCGATCACCGGCGCGCCGCGCGCGCGCGCCGCCTCGATCTGCGCGGGATCCGGATCGATGAACAGGGACACGCGGATTCCCGGCGCCGGCGAGCGCCGGCTGCAGTCGCCGATCCGCGCCATTTGTCCGACAACATCGAGGCCGCCCTCGGTGGTCACCTCCTGGCGCGATTCCGGCACCAGGCAGCAATCCTGCGGCTGCACCTGCCGCGCGATGCGGATCATCTCGTCGGTCACCGCCATTTCGAGATTCATGCGGGTCTGCAGCGCCTGGCGCATCGGCGTCACGTCGCGATCCTGAATGTGGCGCCGATCCTCGCGCAGATGCAGCGTGATGCTGTCCGCGCCCGACTGCTCGGCCAGCAGCGCCGCATGCATGGGATCCGGATAATGGACGCGCCGCGCCTGACGCAGCGTCGCCACATGATCGATGTTCACGCCGAGCGCGATGCCGCTGCGATCCGGGCCGAGAAGCTCACGGGCTGCTCCCGCGACAGCGGACTCTCGGCGCCGCATGGCCAGCATGACCTCCCGCGATTTCAACGCGCGCCCGTCGAGGCAGGCATCGAGCGCCGCGCGCAGCACGCGCTTGGCGTCGCGCAGCGAACGCGCATCCTCGAAGGTCTCGGCCTCGAGATCGGCCAGCGAGCGGCCATAGACCGCGCCCGGCGCCTCGGCGACGCAGGGCTGCGGGCCGCGCTGCGGCGCAAACCGATAGTACCGGTCCGGCTCGCACCGGCTCGCCGTCGCCGCGTGCGAGACAGCTCCAAACCATAGCCCAAATCGTCCAACAGGCGCTTCTCGAAGCGCCGCAGGCTCGGCTCCTCGCCCTCGCCGCCGCACAGCGCTGCGACGCAGGACGCGTAGGAGAGAAGATCTCCGGATGCGGATCGCAGCGCTCGGTCAGCTTGAGCAGCAGCTCGTTCAGGTAGAAGCCGCTCATCAGGCGCTCCTGGCGCCAGACGTCGTGAGCGCCGTCGATCTCCGCGGTCACCAGCTGACACGCCTCGGCGCGGCCGGACCATGAGACGAGCAGCCGCTGAAACGGCCGCAGCACCCCCTTAGGCTCGACTTCGGGCCGTTCGCGCCGCGCGCGAACAGGGTGAGCCGGCCGTGCTCGCGGGTGAACACCTCGACGATCCGGCTGGTGTCGCGGTAGGCGTACTGATGCAGGACATAGGCCGGCGCCAGCCAGACTCGCCGCCCGGATGGCCGGCCTGCGCCTTCACAGCGTGTCGTACCCGAACTGGCGCAATGCCATTTCGCTGTCCGCCCAGTTTTCCTTGACCTTGACCCACAGCTCCAGATGCACCGAGCGCTGCCACAGATCGTTGAGCTCGATGCGCGCCAGGCGGCCGATTTCCTTCAGCCGTTCGCCGCCCTGGCCGATCACGATGGCCTTTTGCCCGGCGCGCTCGACCCAGATGACCGCGTTGATCATGATGCGGCCGTCCTCGTCGGCGAAGCGCTCGATCTGCACGTTGATGCCGTACGGCAGCTCTTCGCGCAGCTTCAGCGTCAGTTTCTCGCGCACGATTTCCGCCGCATGAAACGGCTCGTCGCGGTCGGTGAGCACATCCGGGGCGAACAGCGGCGGCGCCACCGGCAGCCGCGAACCGACGAGGTCGACCAGGCGGTCCAGGTTGTCGCGGTCGAGAGCCGAAATCGGCACGATCCCCGAGGCGGGAATGCGCTGCGTCATGTCCTCGAGAAAGGGCAGCAGCTGGTCCTTGCGGATGGACCCGATCGACTTTGTTGACCACCAGGAACAGCGGCTGCTTCAAGCCGCGCACCCGCTCCCACACCCAGACGTCCTCATCGGTGAAGCGCATGGCCTCGACCACGAACAGGATGACATCGGCGTCCTGGGAGGAGGAAATCGCGACGCGATTCATGTATTGATTCATCACGCGGCGCGTCGACTCGTGCAGCCCCGGCGTATCGACCAGCACCAGCTGCGCCTCCGGCCGATTGACCACCCCCAGGATCCGGTGCCGGGTGGTTTGCGGCTTGGCGGTGACGATGGTGACCTTGCGGCCCACCAGCGCGTTCACCAGCGTCGATTTGCCGACGTTGGGCCGGCCGACGATGGCCACCATGCCCGGCGCGAAATGCGGGGCTGTCGCGTCACGGTCGCGGTTCCGGGCTGCGCATTTCGGCGGGCAGCAGCTCCAGCAGTTTGCGCGGCGGCCAATTGTTCGGCGCGGCGCCGGCTGCCGCCCTCGCCCACCGCGACCAGACCGAAGGCGGGCACTTCGCAGGTGACGCGTGAAGGATTGCGCGTGCGGATCGCCCGCCACCGCCGTCAGGGTGTAGACCGGCAACGCCAGTCCGCGCGCCTGCAGCGATTCCTGCAGGCGCGTCTTCGGATCCTTCAGGGTTTCGGCCGCCGGCAGATCCGACAGTGCGCGGCGCCATGATGCGCTTGACCACCGCCGCGGCCGCATCGAATCCAGCATCCAGGAAAATCGCCCCCAATATCGCCTCCAATGCATCCGCCAAGATCGAAGCCCGGCGAAACCCGCCGGACTTCAGTTCACCCGGCCCGAGGCGCAGATGCTCGCCGAGGCCCAGTTCGGCCGCGATCTGCGCCAGCGTTTCGCCGCTCACCAAGTGGCCCGCAGGCGCGACAGGGCGCCCTCGTCGGCCTGCGGATGCGCATCGTATAGCAAGCGCGCCACACTGCAATTGAGAATCGAATCGCCCAGGAATTCGAGCCGCTCATTGTGTTCGCCGCCGGCGCTGCGGTGGGTCAGTGCCGCAAGGCACAGAGCGGGCTGGCGAAAGGCATGGCCGAACGGGCGCTCGACCCAGGCTCAGCAGATCGTCGGACTTGCGCAGCGGACTCACTGCACCTTCACGGTCTTGTCGAAGTGCACCGACAGCGACACATTGGCGATGTAGGGCACCGAATCATCGTAGACCACATGCATCGAGTACCGCCGCCTCGTCCTTGGTGATCTCGATGTCCTTGGCATCGACGCCCGGTGATGTCCTCGATCTCCCAATGCCGGTCCAACGAGCGGCGAATCGCCGCCGGATCGGGGTTGTCGCCCTTGAATTCGGTGGCCGTCGCATCCAGGGTGCGCGCGACTTTCATGTAATTGAGGTACACCGGGACCAGGCGAATGCCGGCATACCGATCACCCCGACCAACCCGAGGATGCAGAGCAGCCCGATGAATGTCATGCCTTGCTGATGCCGCCGCATAGATTGCCTCCCTAAACAGCCTCTTATTGAATCGCATTGCCGATCCGTCTCCAGAGAGGTCCGTCACGAGTATCGAGATTAAGCCAGATTCGCACCGCTTTACCGACCAGATTCTGCTCCGGAACGAAGCCCGGCGCATCCGGATCGTCCTGCCAGCGGCTGTCCTTGCTGTTGTTGCGGTTGTCGCCCATGAAGAAATAGTGGCCGGCGGGCACCACCCATTCGCCCGCTCGTGACGCTGCCCTTGGCAAACATGATCAGGTGGCGCTTGGCTCCGAGCTGCTCGTAGGCGGTGGGCACCCCGGCGTAGTTCCACATGTTCTGCTTCGGTCCGGCGTATATCGGGCCGGGCTCCTGCGGCATGAGCACTGCCGTTTACATACAGCAGGTTGTTCTCGTCGACCCGGATCCGGTCGCCCGGCAAGCCGACCAGGCGTTTGATGTAGTTGATCTTCGGATTCGGCGGCAGCCGGAACACGATCACATCGCCGCGCTGCGGCGTGCCGGTCGGCACCAGCAGGGTGTTGATCACCGGCAGGCGCAGCCCGTAGGAGTACTTGCTCACAAAGATAAAATCCCCGTCGAACAGGGTAGGCATCATCGAATCAGAAGGGATGCGGAACGGCTCGAAGAGAAACGAGCGAATCACCAATACCAGCAGGATGACCGGGAAGAACGAGCGCGCATATTCCACCGCCACCGGTTCGCGCACCCGCTCGGCGGGCGTGCCCGGCGGCCGCGGCGGCTTGTTGCGGCGGCGGGCGAAGAAGGCCTGGTCCAGCCCCCAAATCGCTCCGGACAGCGGCGCCGACCACGACCAGCATGAAACTGAAATCGACCGCCTCGTAGCGAAACAGGCGCCACAGCATCGCCAGCGCGAGCCCCACCAGCGCGTAGCCCGCGAGCCGCGGCAGCAGCGGCTCGTCCTCGCCGGTCGCGCCCGGATCGCGCTTCGGCCGCAGGAACCAGCCGTCGATCAGAATCACCAGCACGCAGGCGAGGCTGCGCACAGCAGGCCTACGAATAGGCTGTCGCCGTCAGTCACGAAAGACCCCCAACGGTTGCAATTCCAATAGATTTGAGCAGCACGAATCAAGTGGCCTTCTTGCCCACTTGCAGCACCGCCAGAAAAGCCTCCTGCGGTATCTCGACCTGGCCGACTTGCTTCATGCGCTTCTTGCCGGCCTTCTGCTTTTCGAGCAGCTTGCGTTTGCGCGTGATGTCGCCGCCGTAGCACTTGGCGAGCACGTTCTTGCGCATCGCCTTGACGCTGGCGCGCGCGATGATGTGGCTGCCGATCGCGGCCTGCACCGCCACCTCGAACATCTGCCGCGGAATCAGCTCCTGCATCTTATCGACCAATTCGCGCCCGCGACCGTAGGAATTGTCCCGATGCACGATCAGCGACAGCGCGTCGACCGGATCGCCGTTGATGAGCACATCGAGCTTGACCAGCGGCGCCGCCTGAAAATGGCTGAATTCGTAGTCGAAGGAGGCATAGCCGCGGCTCGCCGACTTCAGCCGGTCGAAGAAATCGAGCACCACCTCGGCGAGAGGCAACTCATACTGCAGCGACACCTGACTGCCCAGGAACAGCATCTTCTTCTGCACGCCGCGCTTTTCGCTGCACAGCGTCAGCACCGCCCCCACGTGATCGGGAGGCACCAGGATATTGGCGGTGATGATCGGCTCGCGCAGTTCGGCGATCCGGTCCTGCGGCGGCAATTTGGTCGGGTTGTCGACGTTGACCACCGAGCCGTCGGTCAGCAGGACCTCATAGATGACTGTGGGCGCGCTGGTGATCAAGTCGAGGTCGTATTCGCGCTCGAGCCGCTCCTGCACGATATCCATGTGCAGCAACCCCAGGAATCCGCAGCGGAATCCGAAGCCGAGCGCAGTGGACACTTCGGGCTCGAAATGCAGCGCCGAGTCGTTGAGCTTCAGCTTCTTGAGCGCGTCGCGAAACTGCTCGTAGTCGTCGGAACTCACCGGAAACAGGCCGGCGAACACCCGCGGCTGAACCTGCTTGAATCCGGCCAGCGGCTGCCTTGGCCGGATTGGCCTCGAGCGTGATGGTGTCGCCCACCGGCGCGCCGTCGATTTCCTTGATGCCGGCGACGACGAAACCGACTTCGCCGGTCAGCAGGGCATCGCGGGTCACGGGCTTCGGCGCGAACCGTCCCAGCTTGTCGACCGCGTGACTGCGCCCGGTCGACATGACGCGGATCTTGGCCCCCGACTGCAGCGCACCATTCATGACCCGCACCAATGAGACGACGCCGACATAATTGTCGAACCAGGAATCGATGATCAACGCCTGCAATGGCGCCATCCGGATCGCCCTTGGGGGCGGGATGCGCTTGACCAGCTGCTCCAGCAACTCGGGCACGCCGAGGCCCGGTCTTGGCGCTTACCAGGGCCGCATCATCGGCCGGTATGCCGATGATTTCCTCGATTTCGTGAATGACCTTTGCCGGGTCCGCCGACGGCAAATCGATCTTGTTGATGACCGGCAGCACCTCCAAGCCCTGCTCGAGCGCCGTATAGCAGTTGGCGACGCTCTGCGCCTCGACTCCCTGGGCGGCATCCACCACCAACAGGGCGCCTTCGCAGGCCGCGAGCGAGCGCGAAACTTCGTAGGAGAAGTCCACGTGCCCGGGCGTATCGATGAAGTTGAGCTGATAGACCTCGCCGCTCGGCGACTTGAAACCGAGCGTCACGCTCTGCGCCTTGATGGTGATGCCCCGCTCGCGCTCGAGGTCCATCGAGTCGAGCACCTGCGCCTGCATTTCACGGGCATCGAGACCGCCGCACTCCTGAATGAAGCGATCGGCCAGCGTCGATTTGCCGTGATCAACATGAGCAATGATTGAAAAGTTGCGGATATTCTTCATCAAGGAGCTTTGGCTTGGGCAAACTCCCGATTATACCGGTCAACGGTGGTATGCGAGCGCCTTATGCACTTCCTCGACGTCCAGGTGACCATGACACACCAATTCTCCGTCGAACAGCAGCACCGGGATCTTGTGCCCGTAGCGATGCGCGCGCCGCCGGTCGGCGTCGACATCGACCACGTCGATCGGGTGACGCTGTGCCGCCGGCAGGGCTGCGAGCTCTGCCAGCAGCTCCTCGCACAGGCCGCAGCCCGGGCGCGAGTAGAGCACGAAGCGCATGCGGCACCGTGCAACGGCGTTCGAGCTACGGGTGCGGCAGATCGCCGGCCGAGGATTTGACCGAGTGCGCGATGAACTCGACGGTCTGGGCCGGAACCTCGCCGACCGCCGTCACTTGGTGGCCTTGCACCACGGTGGAGAACGCGAACCCGGATCCCACCCGCGCCAAACCCTGCAACGGCGGCTCGGCTCGGCGCCTCCCGGCGGCCGGCGTCGCCCGCCGGCGCGGCTCGCGGGCCGGGCTTCGACGAACACCGACACGGTGGCCAGCCCGTCGGAGTACACCAGGTGGCGGGCGGGACGCGACGCCCCGCCCAGAGTCTGAGCTCCGGCCACGGTCAAATGAAATCCCGGCGGCAGTTCACTGGCCCGATATGCCGACAGCGCCGGCGGCGCCGTGTCGTTCGAGGGTCCCTGCCGCACCCAGCGCATGCCCTCGGTGGGCACCGCGGGCGTCAAATCGCTGTCGGGAATGTTGTCGGGCATCTCCAGTCGCGCGAACACAATCTGCTCGATCACCTGTCCGCGCGAGTCGCACAACTGGGTCTTGAGCGGCATCGCGGTGTTCTCATCGAGCCACAGACGGTAGCCGAATCTGAATTGATCCTTGGGATTGACCACGATGACCCTTGCCGGCGCGGCCGAGCACACGCGCGGCGGGCAGCAACTCGATGCGGTAGAATTCGTCCACGTCCGCGCCGAAATGCGGGAGCGAACCCAGGAACGGGCCATGCTCCTGGCGCGGCTCGACCAGCACCGTGTGTTTGTCGGGCAGGTAACAGGTCAGCTCGTCGTTATTGCGGACGAACTCGCGGCCCGAGCCGTCCAGCGGACTGCAGCCGTTCGGTGACGCGCCCCGCCTTGACCCGGTGGACGATCCGCATGGTTTCCACTCGGCCGTCGCTCAAGTGGAAAAACGTGCCGTCATAATTTCGCATCGCCAGCGCTTGGTTCATCTTCTCCAGCCAGGCGCGCGCATCGTCGGCGCCGCGCGATTGCTGGGTCAGCGCAAATGCCAACGCACCCGCGGCCGCGCACGGTATCAGCCATTGGGGACCGCGGCGCAACGGCTGCTCATGGAGCGACGCGCGAATCCGCCGGCGGCGCCGCCGGCGCCATGGCAGCGGCACATTCACCGCGGCACTTCACCGCCCGGCGTCGCCGGCGCTGCTGCTCATCGGCGTCGTCAGCAGCCCCGACAACACATTGCGTTGTCCCAACACCGAGGAGTATTGGCTGTGCGCGAACACGTAATTGGTCAGTCGCGCTGCCGGCATGCCGCCGGCGCCTCGGGCAATGCGGCCGGCACCGTATAGGAAATCGCTTCCTCGGCGACTGCCGCGCGGCGATTCTGCGCCGTGACCGGCAACGCGGCGCGCAGCGCCGGCGCACGGCCCGCTGCTGCAACGCGACGACCGCCACGGCGGCCACGCCGGCGGCCACGGCGCGCCCGCGACGGTCGCCACCACCGCAGCTGCGCGACCTGCGCCGGGGCGAAGCCGCCGCCGCCGGGCCGCCGTCGATGGCGCAATTCACGCGCGTCGGCGAAGCCGCGGCGTCAGAGGCACGCGGCTCGAGCCCCGCAGCGCCTCGCCGATCAAGGCGTAGCGCCCGAAGCTTTCGCGCAACTCCGCATCGCGGGTCAGGCGCTTCAACAACAGTTCGGTTTCCGAGTCAGGCAATTCCCCGTCGAGAAATGCCGAGACTTGCTCACGAATTTGTTCGCTCATGTGTCCTCGGGCCGGCCCAGGCCGCCTTCAAAAATGGGTCTCAGCTTCTTGTCGATCGCCTCGCGTGCTCGAAAGATTCGCGAGCGCACCGTGCCCACCGGGCAATCCATCGTCTGCGCGATGTCCTCGTAACTCAAGCCCTCGAGCTCTCGCAGCACGATTGCGGTCCGCAAATCGTCCGGCAAATTCTCGATGGCGCGGTTGACGGTGTCGCGAATCTCGTCGGTAAGAAGCAATGCCTCGGGAGTCTCCGACTCGGAGAGCCGCGCCTGCAGGTCGTATTGTTCGGGATCTTGCAGATCGAGGTCGTAATCCATGGGCCGGCGTTTGGTGGCAACCAGCGCGTTCTTCGCGGTGTTGATCGCGATTCTATACAGCCAGGTATAAAACGCGCTATCGCCGCGGAACGACTGCAGGGCACGGTAGGCTTTGACAAAAGCCTCCTGTGCAATGTCCTCGGCCTCGGTTGCATCGTGCACGTAACGCATGATCAGCTTCAGCACCTTGTGCTGGTATCGCAGGACCAATAAATCGAACGCCGCGCGCTCGCCTCGCTGGACCCGCTCGACCAGTTTGAGGTCACTCTCTTCAACGTCATGCGTGAGCCCAAATCGGCGAGCTCGCAACCCAGCCTGTCGCGATAGACCGACCGGCTCGCAGGAAAAGTTCGACAATTCCCGGAACTGCATTGACTGCAGGCGTGAATTTGCGCACAGGACCGGATTCTAACAGCCGGACTCAGGGGCCGCGCTTAGCTCGGGCGTCGAGTGCCGGCTTGCGGTAATTCGCTCGATCAGGGCCGACAGCAGGGCGGTCGGCGGCGGCCCTGCCCAGGCAGTAGGCATGGATCACCGGATCGTGGGCCTCCAGCAGCGTTCGGAAAGCCTCCTGATGCGGCGGCCGAAGCGCCGCAAAACTGCTCCTCGAGGTAGCGGGTCAGCAAGACGTCGAGCTCTTTCATGCCGCGGCGGCAACGCCAGCGCAGTCTCCCCAGTTCTTGCGGTTCGACCGGAGCCATCGGCTCGAGCGTTCGATCAATGTCGGCGATGCGCCAGGATCTGCTTGATCTCGCCGATCGCCTTGGCCGGATTCAGGTCCTTCGGACAAGCCTCGGTGCAATTCATGATGGTGTGGCACCGGTACAGGCGAAACGGATCCTCGAGCTGATCGAGCCGCTCGCCGGTCGCCTCGTCGCGGCTGTCGACGATCCAGCGGTAGGCCGCCAGCAGCGCCGCCGGCCCGAGATAGCGATCACTGTTCCACCAATAGCTCGGGCAGCTGGTCGAGCAGCAGGCGCACAGGATGCAGGCCGAGGGCCGGTCGACCTTTTCCTGATCCTCCTTGGACTGCAGTCGCTCGCGGTCGGGCGGCGCCGGCGTGCGGGTCTGCAGCCAGGGCTTGACCGCCGCGTATTGCGCGTAGAAATTGGTGAGGTCGGGGACCAGATCCTTGATCACCGGCATGTGCGGCAGCGGGTAGATCTTGACCTCGCCCTTGACGTCGGCGCAGGCGCTGATGCAGGCGAGGCCGTTCTTGCCGTCGATATTCATGGCGCAGGAGCCGCAGATGCCCTCGCGGCAGGAGCGGCGGAAACTCAGCGTGGGATCGATCTCGTTCTTGATCTTGATCAGGGCGTCGAGAACCATCGGGCCGCAGTCGTCCATGTCGACTTCATAGGTGTCGAGCCGCGGATTCTCGGGCGATCGGGGTCGAAGCGGTAGATCTTGAAGACGCGGACGTTCTTGGCGCCGGCCGGCGCCTTGAATACTCGCCCGTCCTTGCGGACCTTGGAGTTGGCGGGAAGCGAAAATTTAGCCATCGATCATGCTCCTGATGATCGTGCGGACCCTCAATACGTCCGTGCCTTGGGGGGAATCGACTCGACTTCGTCGGTCAGGGTATTCAGATGCACCGGCCGATAATCGAAGCGGCGGTCGCCCGCGCGCATCGACCCAGCACAGCGTGTGCTTCAGCCAGTTCTGATCGTCGCGATTCGGGAAAATCCTCGCGCGCCTGCGCGCCGCGGCTTTCCTTGCGGTTCTCCGCCGAGTGCATGGTGGCCACCGCCTGCCCCAGCAGATTGTCGAGTTCCAAGGTCTCGATCAGATCGGTGTTCCACGTCAGCGACCGATCAGTGACCTTGACGTCGCCGAACGAGGCGAATACCTGCGCGAGCTTGCGCTTGCCCTCGTTCAGGGTTTCGCCGGTGCGGAACACCGCCGCGTCGCTCTGCATGATGCGTTGCATGTCCAGGCGGATCTCGGCGGTGCGGCGCGAGCCGTTCGCATGGCGCAGCTGTGTCGAGCCGCGCGAGCGCGGCGTCGGCGGCAGTCCGGCTTCAAGGCGCGGTGCGGCGCGCCCGGCTTCACCACGCGCGCGCAATGCCGCGCCGCTTCGCGGCCGAACACCACCAGATCGAGCAGCGAGTTGGAGCCCAGTCGGTTGGCGCCGTGCACCGACACGCAGGCGGCCTCGCCCACCGCCATCAGCCCGGGCACCACGGCCTCGCGCCGTCGCGCGCGCGACACCACCTCCCCCTGCACGTTGCAGGGGATCCCGCCCATGTTGTAGTGGACCGTCGGCAGCACCGGAATCGGGTCCCGGTTGACATCGACGTCCGGCGAAGATTCGCGCCGTCTCGGCGATTCCGGGCAGCCGCTCCTTGATGACCGCGGGCCCCAGATGCTCCAGGTGCAGATGGATGTGATCCTTGTTCTTGCCGACCCCGCGGCCCTCGCGAATCTCGATGGTCATGGAGCGGCTGACCACGTCGCGCGAAGCCAGGTCCTTGGCATTCGGCGCATAGCGCTCCATGAAGCGCTCGCCGGCGGATTGGTCAGATAGCCGCCCTCGCCGCGCGAACCCTCGGTGATCAGGCAGCCGGCGCCGTAGATGCCGGTCGGATGAAACTGCACGAATTCCATGTCCTGCAGCGGCAAGCCGGCGCGCAGCACCATGCCGCCGCCGTCGCCGGTGCAGGTGTGCGCCGAGGTGCACGAGAACCAGGCGCGCCCGTAGCCGCCGGTCGCCAGGATCACCTGGTGGGCGCGAAACCGATGCAGCGTGCCGTCGGACATGTCGAGCGCGATGACGCCCCGGCATTCGCCGTTTTCCATAATGAGGTCGAGCGCGAAGAACTCGATGAAGAAGGTCGCGTCGTGCTTCAGCGATTGCTGATACAGAGTATGCAGCATCGCATGTCCGGTCCGGTCGGCCGCGGCGCAGGTGCGCTGCGCAATGCCCTTGCCGAAATGCGTGGTCATGCCGCCGAACGGCCGCTGATAAATGCGTCCATCCTCGGTGCGCGAAAACGGCACGCCGTAGTGCTCCAGCTCGATGACCGCGGCGGGCGCTTCCTTGCACATGAATTCGATCGCGTCCTGGTCGCCCAGCCAATCCGATCCCTTGACCGTGTCGTACATGTGCCAGCGCCAATCGTCCTCGCCCATGTTGCCGAGCGCCGCCGAAATGCCGCCCTGCGCCGCCACGGTGTGGCTGCGCGTCGGGAACACCTTGGTGAGGCAGGCGGTCGCGAGACCGGCCTCGGCCAGGCCGAAGGTCGCGCGCAAGCCCGCGCCGCCGGCGCCGACCACCACCACGTCGTAGGTATGGTCGATGAATTGGTATTCGCTCATGGCCTCGAATCCGAACGCGACGCGCAGGATCGCAAAGAGGCTCGCGCCGCCCGACAGCACGTACAGAATCGCAGCAGCAACAGCAGCAGAGCTTTGCGCCCTTGCCGTGCACGTAGTCCTCGACCACCACGATGGTGCCGAGATAGGAGTGGTGGGTCAGCGCGGCGACCAGCAGCACGGCGAGAAATCCGTTACGCGGCACGGCCAGCCAGCGCGGACCACGCCGAAGTCCAGCGACGGCAGGCCAGCAGCGAGAAAAAGAACCACAAAGTCGAGCGGAATCAGCGCAACCGCACTGACCCTCTGCGCCCACCATTGCCCGGTGCCGTCCTTGGCGGAGCCGGTGCCGAGCACTTGTCCCAGGGGACTGCGCAAACTCATAGGCGTCGAAATGCCACAGCAGAGCCACACGGACAGCGTCGAGCCGATCGCGCCGAGCACCGCGAACCAGCCGCTCGGCGTGCCGCTGCGCGCGCTCGAATCCCCCGCCCACATCCCAGAACAGATGCCGCACGCCGTTCAGCAAATGATAGAGAAATGCAAAGGTCCAGCCGATCAGGCAACGCGAGCCCGACCGGGGCGGCGAACAGCGATGCGCCGTCGGATAGGTCGCGCGCCGCCCGCCAGCGCGACCAGCCAGAAGCTCAACGCGAGCCAGGCCGAGCGCGAGCGCAATACCGGTCAATCGATGCAGGATCGACAGGCTATTGCCGATCTGCCAGCGATAGATTTGCAAATGCGGCGAAAGCGGCCGGGGGCGTGCGGGCATAATCGTTCCTGGTATTCAGGGTGGGGGACGCAGCATGCTCAAAAATCGATGCAGCGGCCGCGCAATTCCCAATCGCCGTAGCGCGTCGGGTCGGGTCCGTCCGCCCGCCGACTTCGCGGCGCGGCTTCGCGGGCGGCGCGGCGTCCGCGGCGACGTCGCTCGGTCGCCGGCTCGGCGGCATGGCGTCGGCGCGGGCTGATCTCATGGTGTTCGGCGTCACGGGTCAAAGTTTGCCAGAAAACGCTATACCGCGGTGACGCGAATTTCGCTGAACGACGCCGCCGGGGTTGACAGCGGCCCGGCAACCTCTCTCATAGCCGCATGCCCATCGCAAGCACGCCCGCTCGGCAGCTGCCACATCGGTCTGCTGCGCTTTTCCGGTCCCGACGCCCCCGCCTTCCTGCAGGGCCAGGTATCGAACGATACGCGGCGCCTCAGCTGGGCCGACACGCTGTTCGCGGCCTATTCCACCCTCAGGGCCGCGTGCTGCGCTGCTGCGTCTGCTGCCGCATTCGGGCGGAATCGTCGCCATGCTGCCGCGCGAAGTACTGGCGCCGACCCTCGCAGCGACTGCGCAAATTCGTGCTGCGCGCCAAAGTCGATATTGAGGATGTGAGCGAGCAATCGCGGTCGCCGGCGCAGAGGCGCGCGCTGCTGCGGCGTGCCGGCTCGACGTTCCGCGCCGAGCACCGGCTACCTGGAGACGGCCGGCTTCGGCGTCGCCGCGCGTCAATCGGACGACCCCGGACGCTACTGGGTGGTCGGCGCCGCGGCGTTGCTGGCGGCGCACGGGCTGGCCGGCGCACCCTCGGCGGCGGACCGATCGAGCGCGACTGGCGTCTCGCGGACATTCGCGCCGGTTTTCCTCAAGTCTATGCGGCGACTAGCGAGCTGTTCATCCCCCAAATGCTGAATCTCGACCTGATCGACGGCATCAGCTTCACCAAGGGCTGCTACACCGGCCAGGAAATCGTCGCGCGCACTCAACATCTCGGCCGCATCAAGCGGCGGATGTTCCGCTTGCCGTTGCCGCCCGGCGAATGGCGGTCGGCCAGGCGCTGCGCCTCGCCGACGGCCGCAGCGGGCGCCTGACCGAGTCATTCGAGCCGGTGCCGCGCCCGAAGCGCTGGCGGTCCTGACGGCGGCAGCAGCACGCCGCGCCCGACGGCATGCCGGCACGCCGCGGCGCGCCGGCCGACACCCCGATCGCCGGGCCGTCCGCCTTGCCCGTCCCGTCCCGGCTCTGGCCGCTCCAACTGCCTCGAGGTCGATGATCTCGACTGTCGGCGTGCAGCGCCTCGCCGAAGAAAGCACTGCCGACCCGCGCGAAGCGTTCCGCCCCGTCGGTTGCCAGCCAGATGATCCGGCCGCCCGGGGACCGCCGCAGCGGCCGACGGCGCAATCCGCCGCAACACGGCCGCGCGGTGGTGGCGGCCGAATCGATGATGGCCGCTGGAGCGGCAGCGCCGCGAATGGCAGCGGCCAGAAACGGAGCGTGCATCCCAGCACCAGCGTATCCGGCGCGTCACCGCCGGAAAACATCGGTCGAGATAGCGGCGCGCGACCAGCTCCGTCACCGGGCCGTCGATCCACCCCTCCTCCGCCAGCGCCACGAACATCGAGCAGGCGCGGGCCGTGACACGGGCCGCCGCTGCGCCGGCGGATGGCGGTTTGGTAGGCGCCGCCGCTGATCGTGGCTTCGGTGCCGATCACGGCGATGTGTTGTGACGCCGACGCCGCGACTGCCGCCTGTGCGCCGGGCTCGATGACGCCGATGATCGGCAGCGGAGGGATGTCGAAGCACTCAACGCGCCAAGGGCGGATGCCGATGCGGTATTGCAAGCGACCACCAAGGAGCCCACGCCGGCGACAACAGCGCGGCGGCGCACTGCATGGAGTAGCGCACCACGGTGTCCGGGCTCTTCGTGCCGTACGGCAGGCGCGCCGTGTCTCCCAAGTAGATGAAATCCTCCGCCGGCAGCGCCTCACGCAGCGCGCGCAGCACGGTCAGACCGCCGACTCCGGAGTCGAACACGCCGATGGGGGTTCGGCGCGGGCTGCCGCGGTCAGGATTCCGGCCGCATGTGGGGAAACAGCAGCACATCGCGTATCGACGGCGAATCCGTGTACAGCATCACCAAACGGTCGACCCCCAGTCCGAGGCCTGCGGCCGGAGGCATGCCGTACTCGAGCGCGCGCACATAGTCGGCGTCGTAGTACATCGCCTCCTCGTCGCCCGCAGCCTTGCGCTCGACCTGCTCCTTGAAGCGCCGCGCCTGATCCTCCGGATCATTCAGCTCCGAGAATCCGTTGGCCAGCTCGCGGCCGCCGATGAAGAATTCCCAGCGGTCGGTGACGAACGGATCGAGGTCGTTGCATCGCGACAGGGGCGAGACCTCGGCCGGGTATGCATAGGCGAAGGTGGGCTGCAGCAGCGTGTGCTCTCCGGTCTTCTCGAATAGCTCGATCTGCAGCTTCCCGGCACCGTCGCCGGCCTTGTAGGGAATCTTCATGGCATCGCACACCCGCCGCAGATAACTCACATCGCGCAGCGACATCGGATCCAGTCGCGGATTGTTGGCGAGGATGATCTCCTCGATGCTGAGGCGCGCGAATCTGCTGGATAGATCGAAATCGCTGCCCTGATAGCGCAGAATGCGCGAGCCCAGCAAGGTGTCGGCAAGACCCTGAAACATCGCCTCGATCATCTCCATGAGATCGTTGTAAATCGGCATATGCCTGGTACAGCTCGAGCATCGTGAACTCGGGATTGTGCTGCGTCGAGACCCCTTCGTTGCGGAAGTTCCTGTTGATCTCGTACACGCGCTCGAATCCGCCGACGGTCAGACGCTTCAGGTACAGTTCCGGCGCGATCCGCAGATACATGTCGAGGTCGAGCGCATTGTGGTGGGTCTTGAACGGCCGCGCGGCCGCTCCGCCCGGTATGGGGTGCAGCATCGGCGTCTCGACTTCGAGAAAATCGCGCGCATCGAGAAACGCGCGCAGGTAGCGCACGACCGCCGAGCGTGTCTGGAATACGCGGCGGCTGTCCTCGTTCACGATCAGATCCACGTAGCGGCGCCGATATCGCAACTCCGTGTCGGCGATGCCATGCCATTTGTCGGGCAGCGGCCGCAGCGACTTGGCGAGCAGCACCAGCCGTTCGACCCGCACCGACAGCTCGCCGGTTCTGGTTCGGAACAGCGCTCCCTCGGCGCCGATCACATCGCCCACATCCCAACTCTTGAAGTCCTCGTAAACGTCGCCGAGCGTCTGCTGCTGCAGGAACACCTGAATCGCGCCGCTCGGATCCTCCAGCTTGGCAAAGCTCGCTTTGCCCATGACGCGCTTGGCGCGCATCCGGCCCGCCACGCACACCCGGTTCGCCTCCGCCTCGAGCATTTCGGCGCTCTTGTCTGCGTTTGCGCTGAGCAGCCGCCCGCCAGGGCGTTGCGGCGAAAATCGTTCGGAAAGGCGCTGCCGCGCCCGCGCAATTTGGCGAGCTTGGCGCGGCGCTCCGCTATCAAATGGTTCTCGTCGGAGTCGATCCGCTCATAGTCCCTGCTTCAGACTGGCTTGCATGAATTCATCGAGCGCGCCGTCGAGCACCGCAGTGGTATTGCCTATCTCCACCCCGGTGCGCAGATCCTTGATGCGCGACTGATCCAGCACGTAGCTGCGAATCTGATTGCCCCAGCTCACATCCGACTTCGAATCCTCGAGCACCTTCGCCGCCGCGTTGCGTTTGTTGAACTCCAGCTCGTACAGTTTCGCCTTGAGCATCTTCATCGCGGTCGAGCGGTTCTTGTGCTGACTGCGCTCGCTCTGGCAGGCCACCACGATGCCGCTCGGCATGTGCGTGATGCGCACCGCCGATTCGGTCTTGTTCACGTGCTGGCCGCCGGCGCCGCTCGACCGGTAGACGTCGGTGCGCAGATCGGCCGGATTGATCTCGATATCGATGTCGTCGTCGACTTCGGGCGAGACGAACACGGATGCGAAAGAGGTGTGCCGGCGATTGCCGGAATCGAAGGGCGATTTGCGCACCAAGCGGTGCACGCCGGTCTCGGTGCGCAGCCACCCGTAGGCGTAATCGCCCGCTCATGCTGACGGTCGCGCCCTTGATGCCGGCCACCTCGCCGCCGCTTTGATCGATGATCTCGGTCGCGATGCCATGCCGGTCGGCCCATTTCAGATACATGCGCAGCAGCATCGCGGCCCAATCCTGTGCTTCGGTTCCGCCGGCACCGGCCTGAATGTCCAGAAACGCGTTGTGCGAGTCCATCTTGCCCGGGAAACATGCGCTGGAATTCGAGCTGTTCGACTTCGGCGGCCAACGCCGTCGCGTCGGTTTCGATCTGTGCGGCCGCGAGCGTCGCCTTCCTCGGCGGCCAGCTCCAAAAGCTCGCCGGCATCGCGCAAGCCGCGCGTCAGCCGGTCCAAGCCGGCGACGACTTGTTCGAGTTTGGCGCGCTCCCTGCCGAGATCCTGCGCGCGCTCGGCGTTGTCCCAGATACCGGGCTGCTCGAGTTCGCGGGTTACTTCCTGCAGGCGCTCGTGCTTGTTGTCGTAATCAAAGATACCTCCTCAAAGAGCCGGTGCGCTCCTCGAGATCTTTGATGAATCGTTTGAGTTGATTGAGTTCCATGGGCGCCAACTGTAGCACACTACCCCGGGCTGGGCAACACTGTTCGAATCGGCGCGGCACGGAAGGCGAGAGCAACCGCACAGTTTTGCCAGTCATTTCCGATATTTACGACCGTTCGGTGCAAGCTGTTGCGTCGCCCCGGGAATACCGCTGAGAAACATGGATCTCAAGCGTCACGCATCCACTGTGACCGCCCTGCTGAAGGCCGCCGGCGCGCGCGCGCGCGCAATGTTTCCCCTGGGGAATATCCACCGCGCGCCTCAGCATTTCGCTGGCGGCGGTCGCGGTGCTCGGCGCTGCAGCGAACATGATCGCTGAGGAAAGCGTGTCCATCATTCGAAATAAGCATACCTGCACCCGAATTGCAGGCGCCCAGCAGTTTCTTTGCTTCGCTCCGCCCGCCGACGGATCAACGGAGCGCGCGATGCCGGGCGCGGCCCGCGCTAGCGCGCCGGGCAGTGCCAGCATCGAAGTTCTGCGGACGGACGGTCGAGCGCTTCGAACGCGCGAGCGAATCGCGCGCCGACATCAATTCGGCGGCCAACGAGGCCGAGTTCCTTTCCGCCGCGGCGGCGCTGCACAACTCGCCGCTCGACTACGGGCGCTCGCCGGACGCCGTACAGTCCGCAGCGGTCGACGGCCCGGCGGCGGAGTTCCTCAGCCCGCGGGGAGTCCCCGGCAACACACGGCGGATCAGCGACGCGCCGCGCGCCTTGAACACTCCGGGCACCTGCAGGCGCTCAACGACAGGATGCAGCAATCGCTCGACAGAGGCTGGAAAATATTCGGGCGGGTCATCGCCCGGCAGTCGTTGCTGAAATTGCGCACGCAGCTCGATGAGATCCGGAAGCATTCCGAAAGCATCGTGTCGGGCGATGCGGTCAGCGCCGGAGACATCGATCTTCTTGCCGTCAGCGAGAATGCGTTCGCGGTGACCCTGGATGTGAATCGCAAGAGTTTGCAGAAATCAGAGGGTGCGCCGTGGATTTGGGGCATGCAAGACAATATTTCATTCACTGGTGGCCCTGCGTGAATCCTTGTATTCGTTGAACAATCGATTCGATGACGAAGTTCGCCGATTCTCCCGCGCCCACACCATGCCGTCCGCCGCCATCACCGGCGTATCGGAAACGAGCGAAGCCGCCGCCGCGTCCCCGGCCC
Organism: uncultured Gammaproteobacteria bacterium; assembly: GCA_963727045.1. Taxonomy (GTDB): domain Bacteria; phylum Pseudomonadota; class Gammaproteobacteria; order Steroidobacterales; family Steroidobacteraceae; genus Bog-1198. The sequence continues at coordinate 1,664,082 of CAVSES010000001.1, forward strand.
CGCCAGCGCCAGCGCTCGCACGGTTGCAGTCGACGGGCGCCACCCCGGCGCCGCCGGGCGACACCGCGGCGGCGCCGGAGGCACCGTCGCGCGATGAAACCGTGGCGCCGCTGTCCTCGATCGCAGCGCACACTACCTCATGGTGGTGACTGCGATCGTCATCTCGTTCATCACGGCGATCTCGATCGCCACCGTGCGCGCCGTGCTGACGCCGGTGCGCCGGATCCTCAGGGCGACGGCGCAGGTGGCGAAGGGCGACATGCAGGTGCGGGTGCCGCGCGGCGGCATCAGGGAACTCGACACCCTGGCCGGCGCGTTCAACGGCATGGCGGGGAAACTGGCCAAGCCCAACGCTTGAGCCGCAGCCAACAGGAAAGCCTCGAGGAAACCGTCCTGCAGCGCACCCACAAGCTGCAACAGCTCGCACAGCAGGATCCTCTGACGTCGCTGCCGAATCGCCGGCACCTGTCGACGCTGCTGAATGCGGCGATCGAGGCGCGCGAACCGGGAGAACCGCTGCCTGGGCGTGTATTTTCTCGACATCGACAACTTCAAGAACTTCAACGACAGCCAGGGGCACGTATTCGGAGATCGCGTCCTCATGAGCGTAGCCAATCGACTCGAAGAAATCGCCGACGGCCTGGGATTCGTGGCCCGACCTGGGGGGCGACGAGTTCACTTTCGTGTACGAGGGCGCCAGCTCGATTGCAGCCATCCAGGCCACGGGCTGGGACCTCGTTCACGCGTTTCAGAAACCGGTGTCCGTCGATGGCCGGGAAATCAGCATCAGCACGAGCGTCGGTGCGAGCGGGTTTCCGGAACACGGAGGCGACGCGGAAGGACTGCTGCGGGCCGCCGATTCGGCGCTGTTCCGCGCGAAGGAGCTGGGCCGGGGCCAACTTGCCCTGTTCACGCCGGAACTGACCGAAACCGCCGCGAGCCGCTTTTCGATCGAGCAGGGATTGCGGCGCGCCATCGAAAATTCGCAATTCGAACTTGCGTACCAGCCTGAAATCAATCTTGCGGATTCGCAGGCGTGCATCAGTGGAGAAGCCCTTGGCTGCGCTGGCGCATGCCGGACGGACGGGTGGGCCAAGCCCCGGTGAATTCCTGGCGGTCGCGGAACAATCCGGCCTCATATTGGAAATAAACAACTGGGTTTTGCGGACCGCGTTGCGCAATGTAGCCCGGTGGCATCACGGCGAATGGCCGGAGACGAGCTGCGTCGCGGTCGCAACATATCCGCGCGCCAGCTGCTCGATCAGCGCTTCGTCGATCAACTCCTGGCGCTCCTGCTCGAATACAAACGGCTGCCCGCCAGCTGCATCGAACTCGAGTTGGACGGAAATGGTGATTGCAGACCGGCCCAGGCACGATTGCGGCGCTTCGCGTCCTGCAATCCGCGGGCGTCGGGATCGCTCTGGATGATTTCGGCACCGGATACTCCTCGCTCACGTCATTGGAACAATTGCCGCTGTCGCGAATCAAATTGGATCGTAGTCTGATCGCTGGCATCGACCAGGAGCACGCGATCGGCCGCGATCGCCCGCGCGATCATCGATCTCTGCGAGGGTTTGGGACTTCCCGTCACCGCCGAAGGAGTCGAGCGGCCGGAACAATTCGCATGGCTGATGGGCTGCAGGGACATGTTTTCAGGGCTACCTGTTGTGCGACGCCGTCCCGTTCGCGCAAGTGCTGCCGGTGAAGGCCTCGGCCGCGAACAAAATGCAGGATCTCATGCTGTCGCTTGCAGAACAGCCTCCCCGGCGTGTGCCGCTGCCCATCCGTTCGGGCAGCGTCGGGCGCTGATCCGGCGGTATCGTCCCGCCCCTTGCGGGGCTACAATGGAACAGCGCCCGACGTGTCATTCGCTGAACGCTCGGCTGGGGACTGCGCGCAAGTTTTTTCGACCGATTTTTTCGAGAGATTACCGAGAACCGATAAGGTCATCCCCTTACAGCCTAATTCCACCGCCCGTGGCACGGTTATGCCCGGCACGGACGGATTCTGCATCATGAATACGTCAACCATTCTAGAAGGATATCCCACATGAGTTCCGCCCAAGTACGGCCGGTGAGTGCGACGCTCCGCGGGCCGGTTCGGTATTCGCGAAAGCGCCTCGTTCGCGGCGCACTTGAAGACGCTCGAGCGCAAGATTCCTCTTCATTCGCGCTACGAGAATTTTATCGGCGGCAAATGGGTGGCGCCGGTCAAAGGGCGGGTACTTCGACGTAGTCTCCCCAATGACTGGGAGGTATCTATCAGCTCGCCCGCTCGAAGGCCGAGAACGTGGAGCTCGCGATCGACGCGGCGCATGCCGCCGCGGACGCGTGGGGCCGCACGGCGGTCGCCGAGCGAGCGCGCATTCTCAACCGGATCGCCGACCGGATCGAACAATACCTGCCGTTCCTCGTCGCCGTCGAGACCAACGACAACGGCAAGCCGATTCGCGAAACCAATCTCGCCGACATGCCGCTGGCGGTCGATCATTTCCGCTATTTCGCGAGCTGCGTGCGCGCGCAAGAGGGTTCGCTCGGCGAACTCGACGCGGAGACGGTCGCCTACCATATCCACGAACCGCTCGGCGTCGTCGGCCAGATCATCCCCTGGAACTTCCCGATACTGATGGCGGCCTGGAAGCTCGCGCCCGCGCTGGCCGCGGGCAATGCGGTGGTGATCAAACCGGCCGAGCAGACGCCGATGTCGCATGCTGTTGGTGGCCGAGCTAATGCACCGACATTTTGCCGCCGGGCGTTCTGAACATCGTCAACGGGTTCGGCCTCGAGGCGGGCAAGCCGCTCGCGACCAATCCGCGCATCGACAAGATCGCCTTCACCGGCGAAACGACCACCGGCCGGCTGATCATGCAGTACGCCTCCGAGAACATCATTCCCGTAACGCTGGAATTGGGTGGCAAGTCGCCGAACATCTTCTTCGCCGACGTGATGCGCGAGGACGACGATTTCGTGGACAAGGCGCTCGAAGGCTCGTCATGTTCGCCTCAACCAGGGCGAGGTGTGCACCTGTCCGTCGCGGGCGCTGGTGCAGGGCTCGATCTACGACCGGTTCATGGAGCGCGCGGTCAAGCGGGTCGAGAAGCCATCAGGCAGGGCGATCCGTTCGAAATGAGCACGCTGATCGGCGCCCAGGCGTCCAACGATCAATACGAGAAATCCTGTCTACATCGACATCGGCAAAAGGAAGGCGCAAAGGTGCTGGCCGGCGGCGCGCCAACAAGTTGCCGGGCGAACTCGCCGGCGGCTACTACATCAAGCCGACGGTGTTCAAGGGCCACAACAAGATGCGGGTGTTCCAGGAGGAGATCTTCGGGCCCGTGGTGTCGGTCACGACGTTCGACACGCCGGAGCAGCGCTCGACATCGCGAACGACACGGTGTACGGTTGGGCGCCGGCATCTGGACCCGGGACCTGAATACCGCATACCGGTTCGGCAGTGGCATCAAGGCCGGACGCGTGTGGACCAACTGCTATCACGCGTATCCGGCGCACGCCGCTTCGGCGGATACAAGAAATCCGGTATCGGCCGCGAGACGCACAAGATGATGCTGGACCATTACCAGCAGACGAAAAACGTGCTGGTGAGCTACAGCACGAAGGCGCTTGGCTTCTTTTAAAAAGAAATTTTGATGAAGGGGGCGTGCATGAGCAGGAATCTGTATCCGATTCCGGAGGGTTTTGCGGCCAGGGCGCAGGTCAAGCAGGCCGATTACGACGGCTGTACGCCGGGTCGGTCGGGACCCGAACGGTTCTGGGGCGAGATCGGCCGCCGCATCGACTGGATCAAGCCTTTCTCCCAGGTGAAGGACACGAGCTTCGCGGAGGACGATTTCCGCATCCGCTGGTTCTACGACGGCACGCTCAACGTGTCGGCCAATTGCCTGGATCGGCACTTGAAGAAGCGCGGCGACAAGACCGCGATCATCTGGGAAGGCGACGATCCCGAACCAAGTCCGAGCGCATCAGCTACCGCGAACTGCACGAGCGGGTCTGCCGCTGCGCGAATGCCTTGAAGTGCTCGGCGTCAAGAAAGGCGACCGGGTCACCATCTATCTGCCGATGATTCCCGAAATCGCAGTCGCGATGCTGGCCTGTGCGCGCATCGGCGCGATGCACTCGGTGGTGTTCGCCGGCTTTTCCTCCGAGGCGCTCGCCGGGCGCATCGCCGATTGCGAATCGAGCTCGTGATCACCGCCGATGAAGGGGTGCGCGGCGGCAAGCACATCCCCCTCAAGCAATACGTCGACGGGGCGCTGTCCATCCAGGGCACGGAATGCGTCAAGGACGTGCTGGTCGTGCGCCGCACCGGCGCGGCGGTGCCATGTACTCGCCGCGCGACCACTGGTACGAGGATGTGGTTGCGCAACAGACGAAAACGTGCGCGCCCGAGGAAATGGACGCGGAGGATCCGCTGTTCATCCTGTACACCTCCGGCTCCACCGGCAAGCCCAAGGGCGTGCTGCACACCACCGGCGGCTATCTGGTGTTTGCGGCGTACACGCATCAGACCGTGTTCGATCTGCGGGAGGACGATATTTACTGGGCCACCGCCGACATCGGCTGGGTGACCGGCCACAGCTACATCGTCTATGGCCCGCTCGCGAACGGCGCGACCACGGTGATGTTCGAGGGCGTGCCGAGCTACCCCGACTTCGGCCGCTTCTGGCAGGTCGTCGACAAGCACCAGGTCACGATCCTGTACTCCTCGCCGACCGCCATTCGCTCGCTGATGCGCGAAGGCGAGGCGCCCGTCAAGGCCTGGTCGCGCAAATCCCTGCGGCTCCTGGGCTCGGTGGGCGAGCCGATCAATCCGGAAGCCTGGGAGTGGTATCACCGCGTGGTCGGCGACGGCCGCTGCCCGATCGTCGACACCTGGTGGCAGACCGAGACCGGCGGAATACTGATCACACCGCTTCCGGGCGCCATCGATCTGAAGCCGGGATCGGCGACGCTGCCGTTCTTCGGCGTGCAGACCGGCCATCGTCGACAACGAGGGCCGGATCCTCGAGGGGGCGTGCGAGGGCAACCTGGTGCTGCTCGACAGCTGGCCCGGACAGATGCGCACCGTGTACGGCGATCACCAGCGCTTCATCGACACCTACTTCAAAACGTTTCCCGGCACGTACTTCACGGGCGACGGCGCGAGGCGCGACGAGGACGGCTATTACTGGATTACCGGGCGCGTTGATGACGTGATCAATGTCGCCGGCCATCGCCTGGGGACTGCGGAAATCGAGAGTGCGCTGGTCGCGCATCCGCAGGTCGCCGAGGCGGCCGTGGTCGGCTTTCCGCACGACATCAAGGGCCAGGGAATCTATGTCGTACGTGACCTTGATCGCCGGTGCCGAGCCGACCGATCCGCTGCGGCCGAGCTGCGCGACTGGGTGCGCCAGGAAATCAGCCCGATCGCCACGCCCGACGTGATCCAATGGGCGCCCGGACTGCCGAAGACCCGCTCCGGCAAGATCATGCGCCGCATTCTGCGAAAGATCGCCGCCAACGAACACGGTCAGCTGGGAGACATTTCGACGCTGGCCGATCCCGCCGTGGTCAAACAATTGGTGAGGAGCACCCCCGGTCGGCGCAGCCATCGGCGGGGCGCAGCTCAACCTTGCAGCGATAGGTTCGAACCAGAAATTCATCCAGCCCAGGTGGTCGCCGAGCGCTTCCTCATACAGCGAGGCGCACGTGGCGCGGGGAATCAGAATGGAGGCATCCGACGGCCCGGCGCGGGTGGTGAATTGCGCACCGAATTTTCGCGCGACGTTCTGCATCGCGTGATTGTCCGCGAGGCAATCGATGTGCACCTCCAGCGCCGCGCGGTTGCGGGCGACGACGAGCGCACGATGCAGCAACTCCGTAGCGACCCCCTGCTCCTGCCATGGGGTCTAGACTGCGATGGCCACCTCGCAGGACATCGTCGACATGCCATTGAAGTGCACTTCGGCGGATCCGCGCAGCACGCCCGTATCGAAGCAACCGATAACCATTGTTCTAAACGAATTGATGCCTTCGCAATGCTCACGAACCGACGAATCGCCGATCGCACCCATGAACCGAGAAACGCTCTCGCCGGGCGTCAAACGGTCCAGATGTCCGCGTAGTTTGGCTGCCTCGCTGGGGAGAAGTTTGCGAAACGTGAGACCGCAGGCCAGCGTCAACGCTCCACCGCCAGCGCGACGCCCATGCCGCCGCCGATGCACAGGCTGGCGAGACCCTTCTTGCGCGTCGCGCCGGATCATTTCGTGCAGCAGCGTCACCAGGATGCGGCAGCCGGAGGCGCCGATCGGATGGCCGATGGCGATGGCGCCGCCGTTGACGTTGATCTTCTCCGTGTCCCACTCCATCTGGCGATTCACCGCGATCGCCTGCGCGGCGAACGCCTCGTTGATTTCCATCAGGTCGAGATCGGGGACTCCAGCCGGCCTTCTTCAGGCACAGCTGGCTCGCCGGCACCGGACCCATGCCCATGATCTTCGGATCGACGCCAGCGGACGAATAGGCGCGGATCGCGCCAAGGGTTTCAGACCCAGCTCCTCGCCCTGCGCGCCGACATCATGATCACCGCCGCGGCGCCATCGTTGATGCCCGAGGCATTGCCCGCGGTCACCGTGCCGTCCTTGCTGAACGCGGGCTTAGATCGCCGAGCGCCTCAGCCGTGGTGCCGGCGCGGATGTATTCGTCCGCTGTCGAACAAAGTGGCGCCCTTGCGCGGACGATTTCGAGCGGGCACGATTTCGTCCTTGAACCTGCCCGCCTTCTGCGCGGCCTCGGCCTTCTGCTGCGAAGCGGCCGCGAACTCGTCCTGCTCGCGCGCGCGAAACGCCGTATTGCTTGGCGACGTTCTCGGCGGTGACGCCCATATGGTAGTTGTTGTACACGTCCCACAGGCCGTCGACGATCATGCTGTCGATGAGCTTGGCGTCGCCCATGCGAAAGCCGTCGCGCGAACCCTGCAGCACGTGCGGCGAGGCGCTCATGTTTTCCTGTCCGCCGGCGATGATGATGTCGGCATCGCCGCCTTGATCGCCTGCGCGGCGAGATGCGTCGCCTTGAGCCCGCTGCCGCACACCTTGTTGACGGTCATCGCCGGAACCATGTCCGGCAGACCGGCGCGGATCAGCGCCTGGCGCGCCGGATTCTGGCCGACGCCCGCGGTCAGCACCTGGCCCATGATGACCTCGGAGATCTGCTCCGGCTTCAGCCGGCGCGTCAGCAGCGCCTTGATGACGTGCGCGCCCAGATCGGCCGCCGGCACCTTGGCGATGGAACCGTTGAATTTGCCGACCGCGGAGCGCGCGGCGGCGGTGATCACGACATCGTTCATTGCCGTCCCTCCCCCGATAAAAGGTGCCGAGGCGCGGGCACCTTACGGTGCCCGCGCCGGTTGTCAGCTCATCTTCTTTTTGGCCGGCGCAGCCGCCTTGACGGTGTTTGCGGCGGCCTTGTTCGCCTCTGCAGCAACCTTGACAGCCGGCTCCTTGGCTGTTTCGACGAGCCATCTCCGCATCGGTTGCCAGGGAGACGAACTCCTCCGTCTGTGCGCGCAGCTTCTCGCCGAGCGCCGTGGTGAGTCCACCTGCTTTGAAACAAAGTCAGCGGTGTCTGCGCATCCAGCGCCGCCTTGGCTTGCGCCAGGCCCCACTCCAAATAGTCGCCGGCGACGTCGTATTGGTAACGGCCGACTCGGTCGAGCGCCTTGACGCCTTCCTGCTGCGCCTTTATCGCCGGCGCGAATGCGCTCCGGTAACTGTCGAATATGCTCTTCGGATCGAAAGTGGTGTCGCTCATGTGGGTTTCTAAAAATAGATCTCGGGTGTTCTGAAAATAGCGAATTTGTATGCAGCGCAAGAGAACCTGATGGCACGTATTAGTTGGATTAAATAAGTTTTGTTACAAATTGTAATATATATATTTTTATATATATCCCCACCGAGATAGATGCACAGCTTTATATTGCGACGCAGGAGAATTCTACGTGCAGTTTTAGAGCGGTGTCAGGCGAGCTTCAGATGCTGACAATTCAATTGCACGCGCTCGATGCCACGGGACTCGTTGATCTCGAGGCGGTATGCGACGCGCACGCAGGCGCCGCTGCGCAGCAGCGGATCCTCCGCGGTTCCACCGACGTACCCAAAGGCAATCGCTTCGATGGGTTCGCCGCCGACGGTCTGCCCGCCCCGTTCCCCGCCCTGCGTACCTTTGAGCTGCATTTTCAGATGCTTGCCGCCGACGACTCGCGCATCCAGGATTTGGAAATCTCCGTCGAAGACGGGCTCCGGAAACCCCTGTCCCCAAGGGCCGGCGCCGCGCAGAACGCGCGCGGTGTCGAGCGAGAGCTCGGCGCGACAAGCTCGCCGTCGGAGTGGATCACGCCCGACAGCGAATCGACGTCGGTGCGCGCCGCTATTCTGCGGCAAAGGCGGCGCTGAACGCCTCCAAGTTCATCTCCCGCAGGCTCAAGCCGGCAGCCATGGCGTGGCCGCCGAATTTGTCGATGAGACCGGGATGACGGGCGGCGATGCGTCGAGCACATCGCGAATGTTGATGCCGGAGACCGAGCGTGCAGATCCGCGCAGAGAACCGTCCTCCGCGCGCGCGAAGGCGATGACCGGCCGATTAAGGCGGTCCTTGATGCTGCCCGCGACCAGACCCACGACACCCTGGTGCCAGCTATCATCGAATAGACACAGCCCCAGCGATTTCTCGCCGGTGCCATCGAAGCGCACGGCGGCCGCGATTTCGAGCGCCTCGATCTGCATGCGCTGCTCGATTTCGCGCCGTTCCTCGTTGAGCTTGGCGAGCTGCCCGCCAGCCGTTCCGCTTCGGCCGGATCGTCGGCGAGCAGGCAGGAAATGCCAACGCTCATGTCGGTGAACCGGCCGGCGGCGTTCAATCGCGGCGCGACCGCAAACCCGAAATCCGCCGCCCTGATCTCCCGGCCGCGGCCCGCCGATTGGAGCAACGCCCGAATACCGGGCACGGAGCGGCCCGGCGCGAATCCGGCGCAGCCCCTGCGAAACCAAGACCCGGTTGTTGCGATCCAGTGGCACCATGTCGGCAACCGTCCCGAGCGCCACCAAATCGAGCAGATCGGCGACCCGAAATTCATAGCAAGCGACCCGCGAGCGCCGCAATGACGTAAAACGCGACCCCGACGCCGGCCAAGGCCGGACTCGCAAAGGCCGACCGCGAGATTGGGATTGACGATGATCTGCGCCCGCGGCAGCAGCGCGCCGGGCAAGATGATGATCAGTGACCAGCACCGGAATGCCGAGTGCCCGCGCAGCCTCCACTCCCGCGATGCTGGACACGCCATTGTCGACGGTCATTATCAGAGAGGGTCTTCGCTCCGCCGCCTGCGCGACGATTTCCGGGGTGAGTCCGTAGCCAAAGCGGAAACGATTGGGAACCAGAAAATCGACGTGCGCAAAATGCATGCCGCGCAAGCGCGCACCACGAGGGCGGTGCTGGTGGCGCCGTCCGCGTCGAAATCGCCGATCACGAGGACCCGGCCCGCTCGGTGCGCTGCCAGCAGCTCCGCCGCCGCTTCGACCCCGTCGAGCGAACCCACGGGCAGGAGACGCTCCAGCGACAGATCCAATTCCGTATTGTTCTGAAGTCCGCGGGCCGCATACACGCGCTGCAGAACCGGATGCACCGCCGACGTCAAAGCGAAAGTAGCCGGCGGCGTGCGGCGCCTCATTTCAATCGCCTTCACTGAATGATTCCCACCACGGCCGGCGCCGGCGCCATGCGCGCCAATTCCAGCGCCTGCTCACGCTGAAGCGTCGGTCGCCCGCGGACAGATCGAGTCCGCGAAGACGTGCCGAGCGCAAATCCGCGATCGCGCCGCCGAGCCAGCGCGACTCGGCGTCGCGCCAGGCACCGTGCCGGGCTCTGCGGCAATCACGACCACCCCGGATGCGGCGGTGTCCGACCGCGCGTCGCGTCGATACCGGGCGACCTGGCCTGAGTCAAAGGCTGGAACAGCGGATCGTCTCCCGCCGTCCATCCGTCGACCACGGGCAACTGTTCACGGCGCGGTCCCCCGCCCCACAGCCACAGCCCGCTGACGCGGGCGCCACCGCCGGCGGCGGCTCTGGTTCACCGCATGATCGAACAGCCACATTTCGATTTCACTCATGAGCCGGCGCAGGCGTGCGGCATCCGCGCCCCTGGGCAAATCATCGTCGATCGGCCACGGAGTTCCTCGGGCGCGTCGGTCTCGACCCGCAGCGGCCGATCGAACACGCAAAGCAGCTCCCGACCCGCCCGACTTGAAGGCACACGCCGGCGCCGCCACGCGCGATTGAAATCGGCGGCGAACGCGCCGCCTCCGCCGGCTCGAGCGACAGAATGCCGTCGGCGGCATGTCGCACGTTGCTCATATCGGCCAGACAATGCACGGGCGTCGCGATCAGACCCGGCGGCGGCTTCAACCGGGCCCCGATCGGCGCAAGCGCGGCGGCGGCAACGCCGGGCATGGCGGCGCTGCGGCGCGATGAGCGAAACGCGTCGTCGCGCCAATCGGTCACCGCACGGGCGCAGTCCGCGCGCGCGAGCAGCCGTTCGAGCAGCGGCGAGCGTTGCCGGCGGTGCGCCACGAGACGCGTGAATCGAAAGTAATGCGAGGGCACGAACGCTCCGGCGCGAATTTGAGTATCTTACGAACATGCGCTTCGCCCAGGACTCTAATTCAGCCGCTCGAACTCGATCCGCGCGTACGAGCCCGGCGAGATCCGATCAACGATGACGTATATCGCAGAGCCGTGATCGTCAGCGCGTCCATCGTGCTTGCGGCTGCCTGAGATTCGAAGCATGGAGGAACTCGGCGCGATCGACCCGCCACGGATCCTTGCGCTCGAACCGGAAGTGGTGTTGCTGGGAACGGGATCGCGCCAAATATTTCCCGCCGCCTCGTTCCGCGCTCGGTTTTTGAGCGCCGGCATTGGTTTCGAGGCCATGGATACGGGTGCGGCGTGCCGCACTTTCAATGTGCTCGTCGCCGAGCAACGGCGGGTCGCGGCATTGCTGTTCGTGTGACGTCGACAGAAGAAAATGGCAGGGCGCTTACGGTTCAAACGATCAATCTGGTATCGAGAATTATTCTTCTTCTTCTTGATCTTGTTACTCTTTTTTCCTCTGACCCCGTCTAATCGCAGCGCCCCGCAAATGGACTTTCCCGATCAGCGCACAGTTAAACACACGATTTGAGCGCCCGCAAGCGCGTGCACCGCGATCCTTGATGGATAGTAAAATATTTAAAATTAATTAGTTATAGATATTTACAGAAATCACTATCAATTAGAAATAAGGGCAGCGGATCGACCGGTTTGCCGTTCAGACGAATTTCGAAGTACAGCGCCGCGATTTGATGCGGACCCGTTCCCATGTGCGCGATGGGTTGCCCGCCGGCGACCTCCTGGCCCTCGCGCACCAGCATTTCGCTATTGTGCGCATAAGCGGAGAGCAAATTGTCGCCGTGTTTGATGATGATCAAATTGCCGTAACCGCGAAGACCGCTGCCGGTGTACACCACGCGGCCCGCGCAGGCAGCGCGCACGTCCTGTCCCAATTGCCCGAGAGCAGGATGCCGCCGCCCGGCACCGGACGCGGTGCGCCGATGCGGTCAGTCGGCCACACCCATGCCGATGCGTCCCGTGACGCGCGGCGCCGGCACTGCACGGCTGCGGGTGGCGCTCGGAGCGGCCGGGGTCTGCGCGACCGCGCCGGCCTGCTGGCCTGCGGCTCCTTGCGTATCTGCGGCGGACCCAGCAGCAGGACCTGGCCGACCGCGATGTGGTAGTCGGCGCCGATGTTGTTCCATCGCGCCAGATCGCGAAAGTCGAGATCGTGACGCCACGCGATACTGTAGAGCGTGTCCTGCGGCCGCACCACGTAGGTCTCCGGGCCATCGCCGGAAGTATCGGCGCATGCCGCCCAGCGAGGCAGCACAAGCCGAGGGACGCCGATCGCGCGCGACGCGCGCCAGGCGAGGAGCCTGTCAGACAGGCTCCTAGCGCTGCAGTCCCGACAGCAAGGGGACGAAGCTCACGGGGCCGAGCGATTCGCGCTCGACCCGCGCTTCGCCCTTGGTGTAGCGGATAGAGCTCCTGGCGTGCCTTCCGGCGCCCACCGGCGCGATCAAGCGGCCGCCGACGTGAGTTGCTCGAACAGCGCCGGGGGCACCGCATGAGGCGCCGCGGTCAACAGAATTCCATCGAACGGCGCGCGCGCCGACCAACCGACGTTGCCGTCGTCGTGACGGAAATGCACGTTGCGAATCTTGAGCTCGCGCAGCGAGCGGCGCGCGCGCGCCACCAGGCTCGCGATGCGCTCGATGGTGTAGATCTCCGTCACCAGGGGCGACAGCACCGCCGTCTGATAGCCGCACCCGGTGCCGATCTCGAGCACCTTGGGCGCCGGCCCGCCGCGAGCAGCGCCTCGGTCATGCGCGCCACCACGTAGGGCTGCGAGATCGTTTGGCCGAAGCCGATGGGCAGCGCCGTATCCTCGTAGGCGCGAGTGGCGAGCGCTTCGTCCATGAACAGATGCCGCGGCACATTGCGAATCCGATCGAGCACACGCTGATCGGCGATGCCCTGCTCCCGCAGGCGCTGCACCAGCCGCTCGCGGGTGCGCGCCGAGGTCATGCCGATACCGCTCAGCCGCGGGCCTTCCATGAAGCTACTCAAGCTTCGAGCCACCGCTCGAGTTCGGGCAGCGCCGCGTGGCGCGTCAAGTCGATCTGCAGCGGCGTGATGGAGGCGAAGCCATCGGCGACGGCATGAAAATCCGTGCCCGGGCCCGCGTCCTGGCCGGCGCCGGCATTGCCCACCCAGTACACGTTCGCGGCCGCGCGGATCCTTGGCGCTCACGATGGGTTCGCTGCGATGCCGGTTGCCGAGCCGCGTCACCTTCAGGCCGCGCAGTTCGGCCGTCCGGCAGGTCCGGCACATTGACGTTCAGAATGATCGGCCCCTCCTGCGGGCCCCTGCCATGCGACCGCCATGCGCTCGATCAGCTGCGCGGCGACCCGCGCGGCGCTCGCAAAATTGCGCGGGCTGCCCGGCTCGACGCACAGCGATACCGCGATGGCGGGCAGTCCGAGAAAGCGTCCCTCGACGGCGGCGGCCACGGTGCCCGAATACAAGCGTGTCGTCGCCGAGATTCGCGCCGTCGTTCACCCCCGAGACGACGATGTCGTGCTCGAAGTCGAACAGGCCGGAAATGGCCAGGTGCACGCAGTCGGTCGGCGTGCCGTTGACGTAATAGCAATCGGTGTCATAGCGCGCGGCGCGCACCGGCACATCGAGAGTGAGCGAGTTGCTCGCGCCGCTGCGGTTGCGGTCCGGAGCGACGACCGTGACGGCGCCCAGAGGCTTCATCGCCTCGCCGAGCGCTTCCAAGCCCTCGGCCCGGTAGCCGTCGTCATTCGAAAGAAGGATTTTCACAAGATTTAACAGCCTGCCCGATGATGGCGGGTTGCGCCTTGCGGACTATACTGTAACGCCGGAAACCCGGATAGCCGATCGAGCGTCAACTCATGGCCAAACAACGCTCCGCCGACCGGATCGCAGCCGACGATGCCGCGACGGAGACGCGAACGCTTTTCGCGCCGCGGTGCGTGACGTCAAACCGCTGCGCCGCGGAACTCGCGCTCGGCAGCGGGGCTGCGCCGGATCCGGGCCGCGTGCGCGCAAAGCCGCCGCTCGCGTCCGCCGATCTCGACGAAGGCGATGCCCGCTCGAGTTCCGCGGCCGCGGAGTCCGTCGGCGGCAGGCGAGAGCTGTCCTTTCGGCGCCCCGGCGTGCGCACTCAGGAGATGCGCCGCCTGCGCCGCGGCCTTTATCCCATCGAGGAGGAACTGGATTTGCACGGCCTCGAGTCAGACGGCGGCGCGCGACGAGCTTCGCCGATTTCATCGCAGCAGTCGCGACGCCGGCCGCCGCTGCGTCAGGATCATTCACGGCAAGGGCTATCGTTCGGGCGCGCGCGGCCCGATGCTGAAGATCGCCGTCAATCCTGGCTGCGCCGGCACGCGGACGTGATGGCGTTCACCTCCGCGCGCGCGATCGACGGCGGCACCGGCGCCGTGTACGTATTGCTGCGCGCATGATTTCTTGAAGGAGTCGTTAGGGGTGGGAATCGACGAGCAAAAATTCGATCCGTCGCACCGCGGTCATCGTGATGGCGGGATGGGCGAGCGCCGGATTGGCGCAGTCTCCCGCGACCGTCGGCCGGCAACGCGGTCTTCGAACTCGTGACCGAGAGCGAGGCGGCGGCGTGGAACACCACCAAGCCGAAGGAGTCGGCGGATTTCAAAACCCGCGACCTGACCGAGGACAACGGGGCGCCGAGCTGCCGGTCGATCGCCGACAACGACGCCGACAACCCGAAAATCAAAATAGTCGCCCCCATCCTCGAAAGGCCCCTGCTCATGCCCATCGACATCGACCTGCAATTTGTACCCGTCGGCGGCGCGCACATAAAGCCGGAGACGTTCCGCGTCTGCTACCTGGGGATGGTCACCATGGACATCACCAAGCGCATCACCGATCGCGTGACGGTCTCGGAGCAGGGACTGCACGTGACCGGCGCGCCAGCTGCCGCATGGACCCCACCGTCTCCTGTTCTTGATTGCGGATCAGCGCGGGCGCCTGGCCCGGCGTGAGGCGGCATTCAACGTGCTCTAGGAGCCTGTTGGCGGACTTGGGTCCGTCGGGCCGTCAGTCATCGTCCGCGTCGAGTTCCGGGACACCGTCGAAATCGCAAATTTCGCGCAGCACCGCCGTGGCGAACTGTCCGCGGCCCAGGGAGAAGCTCAAGGTGAGGGTGCTGGCGTCGCGCTCGCTCGACAGATCGCGAATCGCGCAGCGCAGCGCGCGCCGTTCCTGACTCAGCCCCTGACCTGCCAGAAGCTCGGCCACCGCGCCGAATTCGTGCGCGACCTCGAGTCTCATGCTGCAGCGCCTGACCCAAGCTCGCCGGCTGGCCGCGGCCCCAGAGCGGACCCGAGGGATGGATATCGAACACGTTCAACCGCCGCCGCAATTCCTCATCGACTGCGCTGACGGGAAAATGGCTGCCGCTGCCCTCCAGACTCGCCAAATCGCCCGGCGCGAGCTGCGACCAATCACCCGCCTCCACGCGCCGCGCGAGCACCGCATTGAACAGCAGCGATCGAGCGGCCGACAGCGTGAAGCTGCGCTCGGCGCGGCCCCGCGGTGCCGCTCCGCTCTGCACCCATGTGGCGACCCGATCGAGGTTGTAGCCGTCGCGCCCGAATCGTTGCGCACCGAAATAATTCGGGGACGCCGTGCGTCCGCAGTGCATCGAGCTTGTGTTCCACCTGTTCGCGCGACCACGTCGCGTTGCGCAGACGGATGCGAAAGCGGTTGCCCGACAGCGCGCCCACTTTGAGCTTGCGCATATTCGCGTGCACGGCGAGCACCTTGAATTCAGCCGTGTGAACATCGACCCCAGAAATCGGCGGTCGAATCGAGCTTCGGCACGCTGAACCATTGCACGGCGACCGCATGCCGGTCCTTGAGGCCGGCGTATCCCACGTCGCCGCCCGGCACGCCCGCCAGCCGGGCGATCTCGGCCGCCACCCAGCGGGTATTGGCCGCGCGCTTCTCGACGCGCAACAGCCAGTGCGGTCCGTCGCCCGACGGCTCGAAGGACAGCTGCTCCTCGACGTGGAAGTCCTCTGGAGCGGCCTTGAGCTCGGCGGCCGGCAGCGGCGCGCCATGAGCCCTCGGCGGCTGCAAGCGCCGCACGCGTCCACGCATCGGAGCGCCTGCCGTGCACTCAAGGCCCCGAGCAACACGGATGCGAGCGCGGCCAGTCCTTCGCCGCGGCCGATGAATCCCAGCCGCTCCGTCGTCGTGGCCTTGATGTTGATGAACCGCGCCGGCACGCCAAGATCGGCGGCGAGATTCGCCGCCATCGCATCGCGATGCGCGGCAATGCGCGGCGCCTCGGCGAGCACCGTCACATCGGCATTGATCAATCGGAGCGCGGCGGCGCGCAGCCGCGCGGCCACCTCGCGCAGGAAAACGCGGCTGTCCGCGCCGCGATAGTGCGGATCGCTGTCGGGGAAATGCCGGCCGATGTCGCCGTCGCCCAGCGCCCCGAGGACGGCATCGCAGAGCGCGTGGATCACGACGTCGCCGTCCGAGTGCGCCACAACGCCGCGGGAATGCGCGATGCGCACGCCGCCGAGCATGACATGGTCGCCCTCGCCGAAGGCGTGCACGTCGAATCCCTGCCCAACTCTCATGGAACTGACTTCGGTCATCTTCAATATTCCCTCTGCGACGCGCAGATCCTCTGTGCGGGTGATCTTGATGTTGAAGGGCGAGCCGGGCACGAGAACCGGGACGCAAGCCCATTCTTTCGATGGCCTGCGCCTCGTCGGTAACGGCGGCGCCGGCGAGCGTTGCCTCCTTCAGAGCATGCCGCAACTGCTCGAAGGCAAAGATCTGCGGCGTCAACGCCCGCCACAAGCCCTGTCTGTCCACGGTCGCAACGTGGCCGCCGAGATCGCGCTTGACCGTGTCGACGATCGGCGCGGCAAGAATCGCGCCGGCATGGTTTCCCGCGCGATCGAGCGCCTCGAGCAGGCTCTCGCAGTTCAGCGGAGCTGAAGCAAGGGCGGGCGGCATCGTGCACCAGGACCCAATCGTCGGGCGCGGCTTGCAGTGCCAAATACTCGAGCCCGTTCATCACCGATTCCTGCCGGGTCGCGCCGCCCAGGGTGGTCTTGACTTTCGGAGAGTCGAGCATCGATGCAATGCCCGGCCAGCGATCATCGCCCGCAGCGAGCGCGACCACCACCGCGTGTACACGAGGTTCGGCCAGCAGCGCGCGCAGCGAGAATTGCAGGACGGTCGAGCCGAGCAGCGGCGCGTATTGCTTCGGCGCGGAGACACCGGCCGATGTGCCGGCGAAGCGAGTGCCGCGGCCGGCGGCGGGAACGATCGCCCACACGCGCCGCGTCGCGAGCCTCGGGTTCATTCAGCGCGGGCGGTGACGGCGGTGGCGGGTGCGGCCGGCGCTGGCGTTGCCGCGGTGACGACTTGATAAAATGTTTCGCTGTTGCCGACCATGCCCAATTCGCTGCGGGCCCGCTCCTCGAGCGCGGTCAGGCCGACTTTGAGATCGGTCACTTCAGCAACCAGTTGACGGTTGCGTTCACCCTGCTCGTGGTTGGCCGCAGCCTGCGCGTCGACCGCGGCTTGCAGCCGCGATACCTCGCGCAGCCCCTGGTCCGACAACCACAGGCGGTATTGCAGCAAGATCAATGCAAGACCAAGAATCGCCGCGAAAATCCTCATGGGGACAGGAGCTTAGCATGAACTCTTAAGAAATTGGAACCGATAACGCGCGCTTTCCCGCATACGCTGCCTTGGAACCCAGCTCCCCCTCGATCCGCAGCAGCTGGTTGTACTTGGCAATGCGGTCGGAGCGCGACATGGAACCTGTCTTGATCTGCGTCGCGGTGGTTGCCGCCGCTATGTCGGCAATGGTCGAATCCTCCGTCTCGCCCGAGCGATGCGAGATCACCGCCGCATACTTCGCTTCGTCCGCCATCTCGATGGCGGCGAGGGTCTCGGTCAATGTGCCGATCTGATTCGGCTTGATGAGAATGGCGTTTGCGATCTTCTTCGCAATGCCTTCCGCAAAGATCTTGGTGTTGGTGACGAACAAATCGTCACCCACCAGCTGCAGCTTGGAACCGAGCTTCTCGGTGAGGATCGCCCATCCGTCCCAGTCCCCTTCGCTCATGCCATCCTCGATGGTCACGATGGGATATTTCGCGGCGAGGTCCCCCAGATAATCGGCGAACTCCGACGCGCTGAAATGCCGGCCCTCGGATTCGAGCGTATAAACGCCGTTCTTGAAGAACTCCGTGCTGGCGACATCGAGGCCGAGATAAATGTCCTTGCCCGCCCGATATCCCGCCCGGTCGATCGCCTCCAAGATCGTCGTGATTGCGGCCTCGTTCGACGGCAGGTCGGGTGCGAAGCCGCCTTCATCGCCCACCGCCGTATTGAGTCCTTCGGCATGCAAAACCTTCTTCAGCATGTGGAAGACTTCGGCGCCGTAGCGCACCGCTTCGGAGAACGACGGCGCGCCGATGGGGAGAATCATGAATTCTTGTATGTCGACGCTGTTGTCGGCATGGGCGCCGCCGTTGATGATGTTCATCATCGGCACCGGCAGCGTCAAGTCCCCCGCGCCGCCCAAATGGCGGTACAACGGCAAGCCCTTGTCGCGCGCAGCGGCATGCGCGGCGGCCAGCGACACGGCCAGGATGGCGTTCGCGCCCAGGTTGGATTTGGACTCCGTGCCGTCGGCCTTGATCATCCGCGTGTCGAGTCCGGTCTGATCCTGCGCGTCGTAGCCGACCACGAGGTCGCGAAGAGGCCCGTTGACGTTCGCCACCGCCTTGAGCACGCCCTTGCCGCCGTAGCGCTTCGCATCGCCATCGCGAAGCTCCACGGCTTCGCGCGAACCGGTGGACGCGCCGGAAGGAACCGCCGCCCGTCCGACGATGCCGGAGTGCAGGACCACGTCGGCTTCCACCGTGGGATTTCCGCGCGAATCGATGATCTGTCGCCCGCGAATGTCGACGATACGGCTCATAACAGGGTTTCCTCGAATGGTTGTCTTTTCACCGCGCGATCCAATTCCTTGAGCGTGTCCAGGAGCGACGCCATCCTTCCCAAGGGCCATGCGTTGGGCCCATCCGACAATGCCTTCGAGGGATCCGGATGCGTCTCCATGAAGATGCCGGCGATTCCCGCGGCGATTGCCGCACGCGCCAGCACGGGCACGAATTCGCGCTCCCCGCCGGAGACGGCGCCCTTGCCTCCGGGCAGCTGCACCGAATGCGTGGCATCGAACACCACGGGGCAGCCCGTGCCGCGCATGATGGCGAGCGAGCGCATGTCGGAGACGAGATTGTTGTAGCCGAAGGTGAATCCGCGCTCGCAGACCATGATCTGCCGATTGCCGGTGGACTGCGCCTTGTCCACGACGTTCTGCATCTCCCAGGGCGAAAGGAATTGTCCCTTCTTGATGTTCACGGGCTTTCCGAGCGAGGACACACCGACGATGAAGTTGGTCTGCCGGCACAAGAAGGCCGGTGTCTGCAGCACGTCGACGACGGCGGCCACGTCGCCGAGCGGCGTATCCTCATGAACGTCGGTCAGCACCGGAACTCCAATCTCGGCGCGCACCCGGGACAAGGCCTTGAGGCCCGCGTCCACCCCGGGTCCGCGAAAGCTCGCCCGCGACGAACGATTGGCCTTGTCGAAGGATGCCTTGAAGATGAAGGGAATGCCCAGGGCGGCGGTGATCTCCTTCAAGCGTCCGGCGACATCGAGCACCAGGCCTTCGCTTTCGATGACGCAGGGACCGGCGATCAAGAAGAACGGGTGCTCGGGCCCGGCATCGAACGAGCACAATTTCATGCGGTGGCGCGGCCAGGTTGCAGTGCGGCTCGATACTGGCGCGCGGCCCGGACGAAGCCCGTGAACAGGGGATGTCCGTCGCGCGGCGTCGAGGTGAATTCAGGATGAAACTGGCTCGCGACGAACCACGGGTGCGTGCGCAGCTCGATGAACTCCACCAACCCGTCGGCCGAGAACCCCGAAAAGTTCAGGCCCGCCGCCGTCAATTCATCCAGGTAGTGATTGTTGAACTCGTAGCGGTGGCGGTGGCGCTCGAATATGGATTCCTTGCCGTACAGCGCGTGCGCCAACGAGCCCGGGACCAGCCTCGCCTCCTGCGCACCGAGGCGCATGCTGCCCCCGAGATCGGACTTCTCGTCGCGCACTTGCTGACCGCGCTCCAAATCCTGCCACTCCGTGATCAATGCGATGACCGGATGATTGGTGGCCCGGTCGAATTCGGTGCTGTTGGCACTCTTGAGGGCCGCCACGTTGCGGGCGTATTCGATGATGGCCAGCTGCATCCCCAGGCAAATGCCGAGGTAGGGAATGTTGTTCTCGCGGGCGAAGCGGATCGCCTGAATCTTGCCTTCGATGCCGCGGTCGCCGAATCCTCCGGGAACCAGGATCGCGTCCATGCTCTCGAGGGCCGTCGGGCCTGTGCGTTCGATGTCCTGCGACTCGAAATAATGAATGTTGACCCGCGTGCGGGTCTTGATGCCGCCGTGCATCAGCGCCTCGTTCAATGAGATGTACGAATCGCGAATTTGCACGTATTTTCCGACCATGCCGATGTCGACCACCGCTTCGGGATTCTGCTTGGCGGCGACCACCGCCCGCCATTCCGGCAGATCCGTGGGCGGCGCATTCAGGCGCAGCTTGTCGACCACGATGTCGTCCAGGCCCTCCTCGTGCAGAAGCATGGGAATCTTGTAGATGTCGTCGGCATCGACCCCGGAAATCACCGCGCGTTCCTCGACATTGGTGAACAGCGCGATCTTGCGGCGCTGCTCGTCCGGCAGCGTATGCACGCAGCGGCAGAGCAGTATGTCCGGCTGAATGCCGATTCCCCGCAGCTCCTTGACCGAATGCTGGGTGGGCTTGGTCTTGATCTCGCCTGAACCGCCCACGATCGGCACCAGCGTCAAGTGCATGTACAGCACATGATTGCGTCCGAGTTCCACCCCCATCTGGCGTATCGCCTCGAGGAACGGCAGCGACTCGATGTCGCCCACCGTGCCGCCGATTTCCACCATGCACACATCGGCGTCCCCGGCACCCATGCGCACCCGGTATTTGATTTCATCGGTAATGTGCGGAATCACCTGAACCGTGGCGCCGAGGTAGTCGCCGCGCCGCTCCTTGGCGATGACGCGCTCGTAGATGCGCCCGGTGGTGAAATTGCTGTTGCGCCCGGTGGTCATGCGCACGAAGCGCTCGTAGTGACCGAGATCCAGATCGGTCTCAGTGCCGTCGGCGGTGACGAAAACCTCGCCGTGCTGGAACGGGCTCATGGTGCCCGGGTCGACGTTGATGTAGGGATCCAGCTTCACCATGCTGATCTTGAGCCCGCGTGCTTCGAGAATGGCCCCAAGGGACGCGGATGCAATGCCCTTCCCCAGCGAGGAAACGACGCCGCCGGTGACGAATACGAATCGAGTCATAGGTCATCCGCCGATTAAAGGTAAGCCATCACGCATAAAGGTGAGCGCGAGAACTAACGAAGCCAATGGGAACAACGGGAATTCGACGGGAATTCAGGTTAGCAGAACACGAGGCCTGCGACAATCCACTTAAACGATAATCGGCGCCTGCTGCCAGATAATCGCAAAACCCGGCTGCTTCGAGCCCGCTCGCCAGCGTGCGTCCAGCCACAGATCGCCGACGGCAAGCAGATCATTGCCCGCGAACACCAGAGGCAGCGCATCGCGCATCCAAGGCAGCACACCCAGCGACTGACACAAGTGCTGCAGACTTTGCGTTCTGGCTTTCGCTGCGGGCCTCAAGGCCTCTCCGCCCTCGCGACCCCGTACGATCAGGTTCTGCGGCAGGCGCTCTGCATCGAGGCCGCCCAACTGCGGCTCCCAGCGCAATTCTCCCAAACCCGGGCCCACATGGAATATGGAATCCGCGCCCACCCGCCAGGGGCGGGTTCCCCCGACGCGCGGGGGTTGTGCTTCCGTCAGGAATATTCTCTGCCGATAACGCCGCAGCGCACGGCCGCTCCAGACGATTGCCGGCAGATGGTCGATTTTGGCTTCCAGAATTTGTCGCAGCGCCTCGCTCAATCGCGCGGCGGACGGCGGCTCCACGTCCGCCTCGTGCAGCCAGAAGCGAAGCGCATTGATGCGTTCGGGCGGCCCCAATGCGCGAAGTCCCTGAACCGACAGCGCATCGCCGTCGCGCAGCCGGCCCACATCGGCAGCGGCCGCGCAATCCAGCAGCGTCTGCGCTTCGGCCGCATGCCGCGCCGCGCGTGACAGGGCGGCGCCAGCGCCCGGCCATCGCGTCTTGATCAAGGGCCAAATCTGGTGACGCAAAAAAACCCGGTCGAAGCGCGGATCCAGATTCATCGGATCGGCCACGGACGCACGCGCAGTGCGACCTTCGAGCGCCAGTAGCTCGCCCTGCGGCACCTCGAGCACCGGCCGCAAATGCCAGCCGCGCCCCAGTGGCCGGCAGACCGGCATGGCCGCCATGCCTTTGAGTCCGGCGCCGCGCAGGGCCTGCAGGAGCAGAGTCTCCGCCTGATCTTCGCTGTGGTGGGCCGTCAACAGGCACTCGCCGGGCCGAAGCTCCCGCTCGAGCGCGGCATAGCGCGCGTCGCGTGCCGCCGCTTCGAGGGAGATCCCGGCGGGGGCCTGAATGTTGACCGGGATCACCGACAACGGAACGCCCAGGGCGTCGCATAGTGCTGCGCATGCCTCGCGGAAGGACGCCGCCGCGATCTGCAGGCCGTGGTCGACGTGCACTGCGCGCAGGCGCAGGCCACGGAAGCTTGCACCCAGCGATGCCGCTGCGGCGAGCAAACTGGCCGAATCCGCGCCGCCGCTCAACGCCACCACGAGACCGGTGGCGCCGGCCGGAGTATGGACGTCCAGGACCGCGCGCAAGGATGCGGCGGAATAGCTCATGGAGATGGGCGTTCGGCCTGCGTCACCCGTCCCGGAACGCACCGAAACCGCGCAGCCGTGCCTGCCGGGCGTCGAGCAATTGCGTGACGGGCTGATTACGCAATTCGGCCAAATGCTTGACCATGCTTTGCTTGACCACCTCCGCCATGGCCTGCGGGTCGCGATGCGCGCCGCCGTGCGGCTCCTTCAGCACTTCATCGACCAAGCCGAGCTTCTTGAGCCGCTCCGCCGTACCGCCCATGGCGTCGGCCGCTATTTCCTTCTTGTCCGTGCTCTTCCACAGGATGGAGGCACAGCTTTCGGGGGAAATGACCGAATACACGCTGAACTGCAGCATGATCAGCCGATCGCAGACTCCGATGGCAAGCGCCCCGCCCGACCCGCCCTCCCCGATGACGACGCTCAGAACAGGCGCCGCGAGGTTCGACATCTCGAACAAATTGCGCGCGATGGCCTCGCTCTGCCCGCGCTCCTCGGAGCCGATCCCGGGATACGCTCCCGGCGTGTCGATCAAAGTCACCACCGGGATGCGAAACCGCTCGGCCATCATCATCAGGCGCAGCGCCTTGCGATAGCCTTCAGGCTTGGGCATGCCGTAGTTGCGGCGCACTCTTTCCTTGGTGTCGCGGCCTTTCTGATGACCGATCAACATCACTGGCGTGCCCTCGAGCCGCGCCAGACCGCCGACGATGGCCAAATCGTCGCTGTACATTCGGTCGCCATGCAATTCATGCCAGTCGGTGAAGATCATGGACACGTAATCGAGCGTATACGGACGCTGAGGATGTCGCGCCAACTGCGTGATTTGCCAGGGCGAGAGGTTCGCAAAGATGCTGCTGGTCAGCGCCCTGCTCTTCGATTGCAGCCGTTTGATCTCTTCGGTGATATTGACGCTCGAGTCCTTCCCCAAGAACTTCAGCTCCTCGATCTTCGCTTCGAGCTCCGCGATCGGCTGTTCAAACTCCAGAAAACTCATCGCCATGAAGACGTTTCCTCGCCACGGACATCGTTACGCGGACCATACACCAAATACCAACCGTCGCGCCCGACGACATCGGTCAACTTGTCGAGCAGGGCGCGCGAGGCGCGCACCGACCAAGTATCCGCCAAATTGAGCCGTCCGCTGTATTCGGGCCGGCTGACGGAGACGCTTACCCCGCACGGACCGCGCAGGTGGGGCTTGAGCATCTGCTCGAACCGGTTCATTCCCTGCGGACCATCAAACTCCGCAGGCCAGCGCAGCCACAGCCGGCGGGCGAAGCGTTCGCGCGCTCGGTCGATGTCCATCAGGGACTTCGCCTGCAGACGCCACGCCTCGATGAAGTCGTCATAGCGCAGCGTGCCATCGACGATCAGGATTGCATCCTTGACGATGATGTCGCGATGCTGCTGAAAAATCTCTTCGTACAGGCTGACCTCGAGCCGGGCGCTTCGGTCGTCCAGAATCAGCGTCACCCGGTTCGGCCGGCGGCGGATCTCAAGCACGAGGCCCGCGACGGTGGTGGGCTTGCCCGCCGACCAGCTGCGCACGCCATCGAGGGGAGCCGCCGGTTTGGGACCTCCGACGTCCGCGAGGCGCGCACTCACCAGAAATTTGAGATCGGGTTCGTACGGTGTGATCGGATGCCCGCTCAAGAACAAACCGAGCGTTTCGCGCTCGCCCGCCAGGCGCTGCGCCTCGGTCCAGTCCGCCACGACATCGTTGGAAGCCGCGCTCAAGCCGAACAAATCCACCTGGCCGACGCTCATGGCCCGCGAATTCTGCTCGCCGAGATGCATCGCGCGATCGAGTTCCGCCGTCAGCGTGGCGCGATTCGGCCCGATCCGATCCAGGCTCCCGGATCGAATCAATGCGTCGAACACGCGCCGGTTCACGCGCTGCAAGTCGATGCGCCGGCAGAGGTCCGGCAGGCTTGCGAAGGGGCCGTTGGAGGTGCGCTCTTCGATGATGGCTTCCACCGCGGAGGCGCCAACGCCCTTGATGGCCCCCATTCCATAGCGAATGCTCATGGTGCCCGACACCCGAAATGCATACACCGACTCGTTCACGTCGGGCGGCTGCACTTCCAGTCCCATGCTCGCGCATTCATCGATCAAGGTGACCACTTTGTCGGTCTTGTCCATGTCCGAGGACAACACCGCCGCCATGAAGGCAGCCGGATAATGCGCCTTGAGCCACGCCGTCTGGTAGGACAAAAGCGCGTACGCCGCAGAGTGCGACTTGTTGAAGCCGTATCCGGCGAACTTCTCCATCAGGTCGAAAATATGCGTGGCTTGTGCCTCGCGCACCCCTCGCGCCACGGCGCCGCTGACGAACACCGAGCGCTGCTTGGCCATCTCCTCGGCCTTCTTCTTGCCCATGGCGCGCCGCAGAAGGTCCGCCCCACCCAGGGTGTAGCCGGCCAGGATCTGTGCAATCTGCATGACCTGCTCCTGGTACAGGATCACGCCGTAAGTCGCCGCCAGCACCGGTTTCAGATCCGGATGCAGATAATCGATGGTGGCGCCGCTGGTGTCATGCTTGCGAGCGATGAAATCCTCGACCATGCCCGACTGCAGCGGCCCGGGGCGAAACAAGGCCACCAACGCCACGATGTCGCCGAATCGATCCGGCTGCAGTCGGCGGATCAGATCCTTCATGCCGCGCGACTCGAGCTGGAACACGGCTGTCGTCTTGCAGCTCTTGAGCAGCTGGTACGTCGCCGCATCGTCCATCGGCAAGGCACTCATCACCAGCGGCGCTTCGCCCGACTCCGCGCGCTTGGCATTGATGTCGCGCACCGCCCAGTCGATGATGGTGAGCGTGCGCAACCCCAGAAAATCGAATTTCACCAGCCCGGCCGCCTCGACGTCATCCTTGTCGAACTGCGTCACCGGCGCGGTGCTGCCCTCTTCGCAGTACAGCGGCGTGAAGTCGGTCAACACCGAGGGCGCGATGACCACGCCGCCCGCATGAGTGCCGGCGTTGCGCGCGAGCCCCTCCAGAGTGCGCGCAAGATCAATGAGTTCGCGAATCTCGGAATCTCCGTCGTACAGGCGCTTTAGCTCCTCCTCCTGTTCGAGCGCCTTGTCGAGCGTGATGCCGATCTCGAACGGAATCAGTTTCGCGATCTTGTCGACATACCCGTAGTTGTGTCCAAGCACCCGGCCGACGTCGCGGACGACGGCCTTGGCCGCCAGGGTGCCGTAGGTGATGATTTGCGACACGCGTTCGCGGCCGTATTTGTTGGCGACATATTCGATGACCCGATCGCGGCCTTCCATGCAGAAGTCGACGTCGAAATCCGGCATGGACACGCGCTCGGGGTTCAAGAATCGCTCGAACAGAAGATCGTGTTCGATCGGATCCAAATCGGTGATGCCCAGTGCGTAGGCAACCAGCGAACCCGCGCCCGAGCCGCGGCCCGGCCCGACGGGCACACCGTTGTTGCGGGCCCAACGGATGAAGTCCGCGACGATCAGGAAGTAGCCGGCGAATCCCATGGAGCAAATGACGCCGAGTTCGAGGTCGAGCCGGGCTTGGTACGCCGCACGGCGCGCATCGTCGGCGACGGGGCGCGCCTTGAGGCCCTGTTCGGCCTCGGAGCGCAGGAACTGCTCGGTGCTGCTGCCCGCGGGCACCGGATAGGCGGGCAGCATGGAGGATCCCAAGCGGATCTCCAGCGAGCATCGCTTTGCGACTTCTACTGTGTTATCAAGCAGTTCCGGTGCATCCTTGAACATCTCCGCCATTTCCGAGGGCGACTTCAAGTATTGTTCCTCGGAATAGCGGCGTGGGCGGCTGGGGTCGGCCAACAACGCACCGTCATGGATGCATACCCTCGCCTCGTGGGCCTCGAATTCCGCACGCGTCAAGAAACGCACATCATTGGTGGCAAGCGCCGGCACGCCCCGCGCCTCGGCCAATTCCATCACGGCCTCCGAGCAGGCCTCCTCGTTGGCGCGCCCGGTCCTCTGCACCTCCAGATAGAACCGGTCCCCGCACAGTTCCTGCCAGCGAACGAGACAGCGTAGCGCCTCGTCATCGCGCCCCCGGCCGATCGCCTGGCCGATGTCGCCGTCCGCCCCGCCCGACAACACGATCAATCCTTGAAGCTTGTCGCTCTGCAGCCAGCCGCGTTCGAGCATCGGTGCGCCGCGATGCTGGCCTTCGAGATAGGAACGGGTCACCAGCTGCGTGAGATGCCGGTACCCGGTGAGGGTCTGGCAGAGGAAGACAATGCGCGACGGCGGCGCACGCTCCCCGGTTCCACGAATCCATGCATCGACTCCGATCAGCGGCTTGACCCCGGCAGCCAATGCTTCCTTGTAGAACTTCACCATCGCAAATAGATTGCTTTGATCGGTCACCGCCACCGCCGGCATTCCCGCCGCGGATACGGCCGCGATCAGTTCCGGCACGCGCACGATCCCATCGAGCAGCGAATATTCGGTGTGCAAACGCAAATGAACGAACTGCCTCAAGAGCCCGCCTCTTGGAGCCGCACGGGAGCGAATGAGCGACGGTGCAAGGGACACGGCCCATTGATATCGAGAAGCCGCTGATGCTCCGGGGTGCAATATCCCTTGTGACTTGCGAAGGAATATCCAGGATATTGCGTATCCATCTGACTCATATAGCTATCCCTGGCAGTTTTCGCCAGGATGGACGCCGCGCTGATGGCGGGGATGGTGGCATCGCCCCCGATGATCGCCCGCCCGGTCAGGATTTTCCCCATGCCTTCCAAATGCGGCAGTTGATTGCCATCCACCAACACATGATCGGGCGTCAAGGTCATGGAGAGCAACGCCCGTCGCATCGCGAGAAATGTCGCCTGCAATATGTTGAGCGCGTCGATCTCCTCCCGGTCGGCCCAGCCGATGCCGAAGCACACAGCCTCGCGCCGAATCACGACGCTCAACTCCGCCCGTTCCTCGGGACTCAGCACTTTGGAATCCGCGATGCCGGCAATGGGCCGGCGCCGGCGCAATATCACCGCCGCCGCAACCACCGGCCCCGCCATGGGCCCGCGTCCGGCCTCGTCGATGCCGGCCACCCACCGGCTCACGTCGCCTCCGCCACGATGCGTCCACGGGATTTCAGCAGCGCCACAATGGCCTGGGCGGCGCGCGTGCCCGCGTCGCGGCGCAAGTCGGCATGAATTCTCGAGAACTCGCGTTCCAGTCCGCTGCGACGCTCTGCATCGTCAAGCCACATCAAGAGCTCCGCTCCGATCGACTCCGGGACAATCTCCTCCTGAAAATACTCGCCGACGACGCGCCGATCCGCAAGTAGATTTGGTTGCGCGAAGAACCGGCTCTTGACCAGGTTGAGCCGGCGCAGAATCCAGGCCGTCATCGCGCCCAGCCGGTACACGACCACCATGGGGCGCTGGCAGAGCGCGGCCTCCAGGCTCGCGGTTCCCGATGCCACCAGGACCGCGTTGGCGGCGATCAACGCCGCCTGCGCCTGCCCGTCGATCAGTCTGACCTCGACGCCGGGCGCGTGGCGTTCGAGCGCTGCGGAAAAGATCTGCCGCAGCGTGGCGCTCGCCATCGGGGCAATGAATTTGAGTTGCGGACGCTGCGCGGCGAGCCAGCGCGCCGTGGCGGCAAACTCCACCGCCAGCCGCGTCACTTCGCCGCGGCGGCTGCCAGGCAGCAAAGCGACCACGTCGCCGGCCGGATCGAGCCCGAGCGCACGGCGCGCGGCTTCGCGGTCGATCGTCATCGGAATCGCATCGGCGAGCGGATGGCCGACGAACTCGGCGGGCATGCCGTGCTCGTCATAGAACCGCTTTTCGAACGGCAGCAGACAGAGCACGAGGTCCACGGATTCGTGGATGCTGCGCGCGCGGCCCTGCCGCCAGGCCCAGACCTGCGGGCTCACGTACTGAACCGTCGGAATGCCGGCGGCGCGCAGGTCGCGGGCCAGGCGCAGATTGAATTCGGGCGCGTCTATACCGACGAAAATATCAGGTTTGGCGCCGAGGAAGCGTGCTCGCATGAGTGCCCGCAGGCGGAGGAGCCGCGGCAGATGGCGCACGATTTCGAAGAGACCCATCACCGCGAGCGATTCAGCGGGTTCCCAGACTTCGCACCCCGCGCTCTGCATTTTTGGCCCGGCGATGCCGAAGAATCGAGCGTCCGGAGCCAACCTGCGCAGCGCGCGGATGAGATCGGCGCCCAAAGTGTCGCCCGACGCTTCACCGGCCACCAAACCGACCCGCAGCGCAGGGGTGGCGGACACGCTCGCGGACCCGGTTGCGGTCGCAGACATCTTAGGAGCCTATCGAACGATGCTGCGTTCGCTGCGCTTGATGAACTCGACGAAGGGCCGGATTTCCGCCTGGGTCACGGCCACCTTCTCGAGTTCCTCCATGGCCGCCTTCAGCTTCAGTCCCGAGCGGTACAGTATCCGGTATGCGCGGCGGATATTGAGGACCTGGTCGGGCGTGAAACCGCGGCGCTGCAAGCCAATCGAGTTGACGCTGTGCGGCACGGCCGGCCTCCCGACCGCCATGATGTAAGGCGGAACGTCGCGGGTCACGGCGGCATTGTGCGCGATGAAGCAGTGAGCGCCGATCTTGGTGAACTGATGCACGGCTGAGAGCCCGCCCATGGTGACCCAGTCGCCGATTTCCACATGTCCCCCCAGCGTGGCGCAGTTCGCCATCACGATCTGATCGCCCAGATGGCAGTCGTGCGCAACATGCGAGTACGCCATCAACAGATTGTCGTTCCCGATGTGCGTCACGCCCTTGTCATGGGTCGTGCCTCGGTTCACCGTGACGGATTCGCGAAACACGTTGCGGTCGCCGATCTCGAGCCGCGTCGGCTCACCCTTGTATTTCTTGTCCTGCGGCGCCTCGCCCAGGGAGGCGAACTGAAATATCTTGTTGCCGGCGCCGATGCGCGTCGGACCGTTGATCACGACGTGCGGGCCCACCCAGGTACCCGGGCCGATGACCACATCCGCGCCGATGACGCAGAACGGCCCGATCTCCACGTCCGCCGCGACGTGCGCATGCGGTGATACCACCGCGCGCGAATCGATCATCCCGGATCTCCTTTCGCGGCGCGCTCCTTGGTCTCGGGGGCCACCATGATCTCGGCCGACGCGACCTCGGCTCCGTCGACTTCCGCCAATCCATGGAACTTCCAGATCCCCTTGAATGCGCGCTTCAATGTGACCTTGAGCACGAGCTGGTCGCCCGGCTCAACGGGCTTGCGAAATCGCGCGTTGTCGATGGCCACGAAGTAGAAGCGCGTGTTCTTGTCCGGCACCACCCCGACGGTCTTGAAGGCGAGGATTCCGGACGCCTGCGCCAGCGCCTCGATGATGATCACTCCCGGCATCACCGGCCGGTGCGGGAAATGCCCGGGAAAGTACGGCTCGTTGAACGTCACGTTCTTCAGCGCATGAATGTACTTTCCAGACACGCATTCAAGAACGCGATCCACCAGCAAGAAGGGATACCGATGCGGCAATTGCCGCATGATCGCTTCGATATCCATCTTCTCGGGTTCCGCCATCACCGCTCCTTTTTGTCCAGTCGCCGCAAATGCGCCACCATGCGCCGCCACCGCCGGGTCTCCACCGTCGGCATGCCGCTCGAATAGCTGCCGGCCTCCTTGATCGATGCGCTCACCAGGCTGCAGCCCGTCACTACCACGTCGTCGGCAATCGTGAGGTGTCCGGCAATGCCGACGCCGCCGCCGATCATGCATCGCCGGCCTATCGTCGTGCTGCCCGAGATCCCGACACATCCCGCGATGGCGGTATGGGCGCCAATGGTCACGTTGTGACCCACTTGTATCTGATTGTCGAGCTTCACGCCATGCTCGACGATCGTATCGTCGATCGCGCCCCTGTCGATGGTGGTGTTTGCGCCCACCTCGACATCATCGCCGATTTGAACGCCGCCCACTTGCGGCACCTTCACCCAGGTCCCCCGATCGGGGGCAAAACCGAAGCCGTCCGCGCCGATCACGGCGCCCGCGTGCAGAATGCAGCGCCGGCCGATCCGAACTCCGGCGCACACGCTGACGCGCGACATCAAGCGCGAGTCGGCCCCGATACCCGCCCCTCGCTGCACGATCGAGCCCGGTCCCACGAACGCCCTATCGCCGATCTCCGCGCCGTCCTCGACGACGGCAAGCGGCCCCACGGTGGCCGACGCCGCGATTCGCGCGCCGGGCGAAACCACCGCCGTCGGATGAATTCCGGCCGCGGGCGGGGTCTGCGGATGCAGGAGATCCGCGATGCGGGCATACGCAAGATAGGGATTCGGATCGATCAGCGCCGCCACCGGGCAGCCCGCCGCATATTCAGGCGCCACCAGCACGGCCGTCGCACGGGTCGATTCCATCTGCTTGCGATAGCGCGGGTTGGCGAGAAAACTCAAGCTCCCGGGTTCTGCGCGGGACAGGGTCGCGACCTTCGAAACGCGCAGGTCGGGCTGCCCCCGCAGGCCGAGGCCGAATCGCACCGCCAATTCCCCTAGGCTGAAGTCTCCCTGCAACTTAGCACCGCTCGAGTGCCCGGTCGGTTGCGCTATTTACTGCCGGGATTCTTCGCCGGAGGAGTCGCGCCCGCCGGCGCCTTGGACGGGGCCGGTGCGGACGCAGGCAGGTTCGCCGGCTTGGTCGCCAGCACCGCCAGCACGTTGGCCGTCACATCGAGCGGACCCTTGGCGTAGAACACGCCGTCGCCCAGCACCAAGTCGAACCCCTGCGCAACGGCGTAGGCTTGAATTTCCGTGACCAGATAGCGCTGCACCTTGCCGATCTCTTCGTTCTTGCGGGTGCCGGCGTCGTCCTGAAATTCTCCGGCCTTGCGGGAGAATTCACGCTGTTGGTCGCGCAACGCCTTTTCGGCCTTGGCCCGGTCGGCCTCCGACATCACGGCGCCTTCCTTCTGCAGCTTTTCATCGCGCGCCTTCAGGTCGTTCTGCAGCGTCAGCAATTCCCGGCGGCGCGGCGCAAACTCGTTCTCGAGCGCCTGCATCGCGGTCTTGGTCTGCGGCGCGTCCTCCAGAAGCTTCTGGAAGTTCACCACGCCGATCTTGATTTCCGCGCTCGCCGTCTGCGCGGCCAGCAATCCGCAAAAGCACAGCGCGAGAACTGAAATACTGCGGTTGAAAGTAGACATATTGCTCTTTAGGACCTCAAATATTGTGCGGTCAAAATGCCTGACCGATAGAAAACTGAAAGCGCTCCGTGTCGTCGAAGAACCGAACCGTGTCGCCGACATACGCATTCAAAGGGATGCCGTATGAGAAACGGAACAGGCCCAGAGGTGCAAGCCACTGCACCGCGACACCGGTCGATCTTTTCAGATTAGCATAATTGAAGTGGTAGTTGACCGGCGTTGTGTCGTCGACCCCCAGGAATTTGATCTTATTGCCGGTTTGAAAAACATTGCCCATGTCGTAGAACCAGCTCACCCGCGCCGCACTCTTCCATTTTTCGGGCACCGGGAATATCAATTCCAGGCGGTTGACCACGCGAAAATTGCCGCCGTACGGATTGCCCAGGCCGATGTTGTCCTTGGGACCCAGGGTGCTCTCACGATAGCCGCGGACGCTGTCCGGACCGCCCGCGAAGTAGTTGAGGTAGGGCGGCAGCGCCGTCGTCTTTCCGAGTGCGGAGGCGTAGTCGACCTGCGCGTTGAAGGACAGGAGCCATTTTCTCCAGATGGGCACGTACTGAAGGTACTGGAAGTTGGTGGCGTAATATTTCACGGAACTCGGGGGGATCGTGTAGCGTCCGGCGATGCTCAAATGCAATCCACGGTCGGCGAACAGGGCCCGATTGCGGGCATCGAGGTTCCATCCGGCCGTGACTTCATAGGTGTAGAACTCGGAGCCGAACACGGTGTACGGGCTGTCCAGGGAGTTGACGACGCCGTCGCCGTTGGTGTCGACGAGATCGCGCTGGAACGTGTTGCCGTTCTGCTTGACCCAATCGACCGACTGCTGCGAGCTGTAGCCCTGGGACACCACCAGCGAGTTCTTGTTGGCGGATATGCCCGCCTGAAGGTACTGGTACTCGGTGATGGGGTAGGACCACTGCACCGCGCCGGTGATCTGCTTCGTCGAGAATGCCGATGAGGCGGCGACGAACTGCGTGATGTCGCGGTAGCTCAGGGAACTGGTCCTCGCCACGCCGTCGATGGTCGTGTACGGATTCGTGTGCGAGAACACATAGCTCTTGCTGAACGCGCCCGCGTTGATTTCCAGCGCGATGCGATCGCCGGTTCCCATGAAGTTGCTGTGGACGAAATTGCCGTTCAAGCTGAATCTCTGCGCCTCCGAGTAGCCGATGCCGCCGCCGAACTGGCCCGGCAGGCCCTCCTTGACGTTGAAATCCACATCGACCAGGTCCGCGCTTCCGGGCACCGGCTTGTTCTCGAACTCCACCTTCTCGACGTAGGGCAGCCGCTGCAGGCGCTCCTTGGAGCGTTCGACCGCCGAATTCGACAGCCATCCGCCCTCGAGCTGGCGCATCTCGCGGCGCAGCGTCTCATCGTTGATCGCCGTGATGTTGTTGAAATTGATGTGCCTGACGTAGACGCGATTGCCGGGTTCGATGAAGAACGTGAGCGACACGGTTTTCTTCTCGTTGTCCGGGGTCGGCACCGGATCGATCTTGGCGAAGGCGTAGCCGTCGGCGCCCAGCCGGTAGCTCATGAGTTCCTGGGAGCTGGTCACCGCCTTGCGCGAATAGGTGTCGCCCGCGTGGATCAACAGCAGCCGCTTCAGCTGCTCCTCGGGCACCACCATCGTCCCGGCGAGCTTGATGTCCGATATCTTGAACACCTCGCCCTCGTTGACGTTCACGGTGATGTACATGTCGTCCTTTTCCGGGGCGATGGCGACCTGCGTCGACTCGATCTGGAAATTGGCATAGCCGCGATCCATGTAGTAGGAGCGCAGCTTCTCCAAGTCTCCGGTCAGGGACTCGCGCGAGTAGCGGTCGTCCTGCTTGTACCAGGACAGCCAATTCGGCGTCTTCAATTCGAGGGTGCCGAGGACGTCCTTTTCCTTGAATTTGGTGTTGCCGACCAGGTTGATCTGTTCGATCTTGGCGCGCTTGCCCTCCTTGATGTCGACGATCACATCGACCTTGTTGCCGGGCAACTCCGTGATCTTCGTATCGACGCGCACGGCATACTTGCCGCGGCTGAAATACTGGTCGGTCAGGTACTGCTTCACTTCGTCGAGAACGGAACGATCGAAGGTCTTGCCTTGCGCGAGACCGACGTTGCGAAGACTCTTCTGCAAGTCCTCGGTCTTGATGTCCTTGTTGCCCTTGAGCTCGAACTTGGAGATGGACGGCCGCTCGACCACCACCACCAGCAGGGTGTTGCCGTCGCGCCGCAGTTCGACGTCGCGAAAGAATCCCGTCGCATACAATGCCCGCATGGCCTCGCCGATGCGCTGTCCGTCGAGCTGGTCGCCGATGTTCACCGGCAGGTAATTGAATACCGTCCCCTCGGAGATGCGCTGCAACCCTTCGATGCGGATGTCGCCGACCGTGAACGGTTCGCGCGCCGCTTGCGCGCGCAAAGCCGGCCCCCAGGGCTGGATGGCAAGCGCCACCAGGCAAGCCAAACGCAATTCAGGTCGCACGCGACAACGACCGATTGCAATTTTTATTGATCATGATTTCCCGTTAGTTCAAATGTCTTGAAATATCGTTGTAGAAGGCGAGGCTCATCAACACCACCAGAAGCGCGATCCCGACCTGCTGACCCAACAGCTGTGCGCGCTCGGAAAGCGGCGTGCCCTTGACCGCTTCCACCAGCTGATAGACCACCTGGCCGCCGTCCAACAGCGGCACCGGCATCAAATTGAGAACCCCCAAGCTGACGCTGATGATCGCCAAAAAAGCCAAAAACGCCGGCAGCCCGAGGTAGGCGCTGATTCCGGCGAACTCCGCGATGCTGATCGGCCCGCTGATGTTCTTTGCCGATACCTGCCCCGTCACGATTCGCCACAGCATCTGAACGGTGAGCGCGGACATCTCCCAGGTTTTCGCCACGCCGATCGAGGCGGCATCGATCGGGCCGGAGCGATGGATCTGCAGGAGACCCGGAGGCCAGGTCCGGGGCCCTTCGACGAGGGCAATGCCCAGCCGGCCGATCACCCTGCCCTGTTCCATCACGCGCGGCACCGGCGCCACGATACGCAATCGCTCGCCGGAGCGCTCGACTTCGATGGAAATATCCCGCCCCGGCGCGCCGTTCACCATGGCCACGAACTCCGTGCTGTTGACGACGGGCTGGCCGTCCACGGCCAACACCCGGTCCCCGGCGTGCAGACCGGCACGCGCACCCGCACTGTTGGGAGGCACATCGCGGATCGTCGTGCTGGCGTTCCAAGTGGCGAGATCGAAGCCCAGGCCGGGCAGCAGCATGCCGGGCTCGGTCATTGCGCGCCGGTCCTCGGCAACCCGCAGCGTGAGGGTGCGCTCGCCGCCGTCGCGGCGCACGCGCAGCGGTATCACGCCCTCATCCGAGAACTCGCGGATCAGCGCGATCTGCAGCTCCTCGGTGTCGCCGACCCTGCGGTCGCCGACGCGCACGACCTCATCGCCGCGCTGCAGCCCGGCCGCCGCGGCAGGGCTGTCGAGGCGCACCTGGCCGACCACCGGCTTGACGATTTCGGTCCCGACCATCGCCAGAATCGAGTACAGGATCGCGGCAAACAGGAGGTTCATGGCGGGTCCCGCCAACAGCACCGCGATTCGGTGCATCACGGGCCGGCGCGTGAAGGAGCGGTGCAATTCCGCCGCGCTCACCTCGCCTTCGCGCTCATCCAGCAATTTGACGTAGCCGCCCAAGGGGATGGCGGCCACGCAATACTCGGTCCGGTCGGGATCCTTGCCGACCCGCATCACCAAAGGCTTGCCGAACCCGATGCTGAATCGCAGGACCTTGAATCCGAGTTTCTTCGCGACCCAGTAGTGGCCGAATTCATGCACGGCCACCAAAACGCCGATCGCGACCAGAAAGGCTGCGAGAAATACCAACATCTTCATTGGAAGGCTCCAGGCTCACGCTCGATCAATGCCAAGCCCATGCGTCGCGCCGCGGCGTCGGCGTCCAATACATCGTCCAGAGCCTTGACCGGGGACGACTCGATACGCTGCAACACCTTGTCAATGACCGCGGCAATCGCCGTAAAGTTCAAGCGCCGCTCGAGAAACGCCTGCACCGCGACTTCATTGGCTGCGTTCAGGACGGCTGGAGCGGTGCCGCCGGCGCGGGCCGCCGCCCTGGCCAGCCCCAGGCTCGGAAAGCGCGCATGATCCGGCGGCTCGAATCCGAGCTGCCCGATCTCGGCCAGGTCCAGCGATTGTACACCGGATCCAAACCTCTCCGGCCACGCGAGCGCCTGGGCGATGGGCGTGCGCATATCGGGAGCACCGAGTTGCGCCAGCATCGAACCGTCCGCGTACTCGACCAACGAGTGAACCACGCTCTGCGGATGGACGATGACGTCCACTTTCGACTCAGGCAGGCCGAACAGAAGCGTCGCCTCGATGACCTCGAGTCCCTTGTTCATCAGCGTCGCGGAGTCGACCGAGATCTTGCGTCCCATTTTCCACTTCGGATGCGCGCAGGCTTCATCCGGCGTCACGTGCTTGAGGCTTGCGATATCGGTGCAGCGGAAGGGTCCGCCGGAGGCGGTGAGGATCACCCGGATCACGCCGCGCGCGGCATCGCCCGGAAGATAGCCGCCCGGCATGCATTGAAAAATCGCATTGTGTTCGCTGTCGATGGGAATCAGTTCTGCGCCCGCGCGCCGCACTTCATCCATGAGGAGCTGGCCGGCCATCACCAGGGCTTCCTTGTTGGCGAGCAGCACCCGCTTGGCCGCGCGCACCGCCGCCAGGGTCGAGGGCAACCCTGCCGCGCCCACGATCGCCGCCATCACGATGTCGACGTTTCCGGCCGCCACCGCACCGGCGAGTGCGTCGGCGCCGCTTTCCACGCGCGCCGCGGAGCCCGACTCGCGCAGCGCAGCGCGCGCCATCGCCGCCGCCTGCGGGTCCGCGAGCACCACGGTCTCGGCGTTGCAAGCCCGGGCCTGTTCGACAATGGCCCTCCAGTTGCTGCGCGCGGCAAGCACCGTCACCCGGAAGCGTTCGGGATGCAGCGCGACGACTCGCAGAGTGCTGAGACCGATGCTCCCCGTCGAGCCCAGGACCGCCAAGCCGCGTTGCGTGTTCATGCGATCACACCCGAGCCGAACAGCCCCAGAGCATAAAGCGGCGCGGCCGCAGTCACGCTGTCGATGCGATCCAGCAGGCCGCCGTGCCCGGGCAACAATGCGCCGCTGTCCTTGAGCCCCGCGGCACGTTTGAACATGCTCTCCGTGAGATCGCCGATGATGGAGAAGATCCCCACCGCACAGCCGAACGCCGTCATGCTCAAGGGCGGCAGGCCAAAATACGCGGCGCCGCAGGCGGCGACGAGCGCCACCATCGCAAGGCCGCCGAGCGCACCCTCCAGGGTTTTTCCCGGGCTCACGCGAGGCGCCAATTTTCGTCGACCGAACCTTCGTCCTGCGAAATATGCGCCGACGTCGGCCGCGATCGTCATCATGATCAGCCACAGCACGATCTGCGGACCGCGGGCGAAGCCGGGGGTCGCGATCTCGAGTCTCGCCAAGGCAACGAAGGCCGGCAGCAATACCGGCAATCCGCAGAGGAGCGCGAGCAGCGGATGAGGCCGGGGCGGGATGAATGACAGCCACAGGAGCGCGACCGCCCACCACGCGCACGCGGCGCCGAGCAGCAGCATGAGATGCGCCGGCGCCGCGCTCCAATGCCATGCGGCAAACGACGCCAGCGCGAACCCCGCGGCGTAGGCCGCGCGCAGGCCCAGGCCGCGAAGCGCCCCGAAGCCGCTCCACTCCCACGCGCCGAGGGTGAACACGGCGCCGAACGCCAGCACCGCCCATGTCGGGGAAAGCAGGAACAAGCCGGCCAGCAGGATGACGGCAAGAACCGCCGCGGTCAGTATTCGCGTCCTAAGCATCTACCGGCTCAAGCATCGGCTTTCGCCGCCAGCTGCCCGGACGTCTTGCCGAAGCGCCGCTCGCGCTGGAGAAAGAATTCGAACGCCGCGTCGAGATGCGCGGGCGAAAACTCCGGCCACAGCGCGTCGGAGAAATACATTTCGGTGTAGGCAAGATTCCACAACAGGAAATTGCTGATCCGCCGTTCTCCTCCCGTGCGGATCAGCAGATCGGGGTCGGGGATGCCGGCCAATGCGAGCCGCGCCGCGACCCGGGCTTCGTCGATGTCGGACGCGGACAATGTGCCGGCCGCAACATCCGCGGCGAGCGAGCGGCAGGCCTGGGTGATGTCCCACCGTCCGCCGTAGGCCAGGGCCACGATCAGCCGCAGTCCGGTATTTCCGGCAGTGAGCGACTCGGCGCCGTGCATCCGCCGTGCGAGTTCCGCCCCCAGCAACGCTCGATCGCCGATGAATCCCAACCGCACCTGATTGCGGTGCAGGTCGGCGACTTCGCGCTCGAGCGCGTCGAGAAACAAGTTCATGAGCATGCCGACTTCGTCGGGCGGACGCAGCCAGTTCTCGCTGCTGAACGCAAACAGCGTCAGATAACGCACCTTGCGTTTGACGCATTCTTCCACGACCCTGCGCACCACTTTGACGCTGGCGCGATGCCCCGCGGGGCGCGGCATGCCGCGCGATCGGGCCCATCGGCCGTTGCCGTCCATGATGATCGCGACATGTTGCGGCGACTCGGCCATCTTCACACCTGCATCAGCTCCTTTTCCTTCTCGGCCATGGCATGGTCGATATCCGCGACGTGCTTGTCAGTGAGCTTCTGAACGTCGTCCTGAGCGCGCCGGTCATCGTCCTGGGCGATCAGTTTTTCCTTCAGCATCTCCTTCAACTCGTTCATGACTTCGCGGCGTACGCCGCGCACGGCAACGCGGGCGTTCTCAGCCTCGGATTTCACCACCTTGATGATGTCCCGGCGGCGCTCCTCGGTGAGCGCAGGCATGTTGATGCGGATGAGCTGGCCGGCGGTATTGGGGGTCAATCCGAGGTCGGATTTGTAGATCGCCTTTTCGATCACCGGCACCATGGCCTTCTCCCACGGGCTTACCGTCAGCGTTCGCGCATCCTCGGTCGCGATGTTGGCCACCTGGTTCAACGGCATCTCCGAACCGTAGTAGTCGACCTTGATGTGTTCGATCAGGCTGGTGTGCGCACGGCCGGTGCGCAGCTTCTTCAGTTGATCCTTGAACGCGGACACGCACTTCTGCATGCGTTGCGCGGCGTCTTTCTTCAAATCCTCGAGCATGGAATCCCCCTTGAGGCCTTAACTTGTTACGACGGTGCCGACGTCCTCGCCCCGGACAATTCGCATCAGGTCGCCGGCGTTGAAGAGGTTGAACACCTGCAGCGGCAGATTGTTCTCGCGGCACATGACGATGGCGGTCGCGTCCATCACATTGAGGCGATCGTTCAAAACCTGGTCGAAGGTGAGGCGCGCATAGCGCTTGGCGTCCGGATTCTTGACTGGATCGGAGTCGTAGATGCCGTTGACCTTGGTCGCCTTCAGCAAAATCTCGGCATTGATCTCGATGGCGCGCAGACTCGCCGCCGTATCGGTCGTGAAGAACGGATTGCCGGTGCCGGCGCCGAAAATCACGACCCGTCCCTTCTCCAGGTGGCGTACGGCCCGCCGTCGGATG
The DNA here is from genome assembly GCA_963727045.1 of uncultured Gammaproteobacteria bacterium. Taxonomy (GTDB): domain Bacteria; phylum Pseudomonadota; class Gammaproteobacteria; order Steroidobacterales; family Steroidobacteraceae; genus Bog-1198. Next base: position 1,703,424 of record CAVSES010000001.1, read on the forward strand.
TAGTCCTCGCAGACCTCGTTGATGCGCAGGGCCGACATGACCCGCGCATAGGTGCCGAGACTCTCGAGAGCGTCCTGCAGGGCGAGCGCATTGATGACCGTCGCGAGCATGCCCATGTGGTCGGCGGTGACCCTGTCCATTCCCGCGCGGGCGAGGCCCGCACCGCGGAATATATTGCCGCCCCCCAAAACGACGGCGACCTGGACCCCCATTTGGGTGAGGTCGCGGATTTCGCCGGCGATGCGCTTGAGCATGACCGGATCGATGCCGTAGTCCTCTGCGCCGAGCAGCGCCTCGCCCGACAATTTGACCAAGATTCTGCGATAGCGTGCGGTGGCGTTTGTATTGGTCATGATCTCGTATCCGTACCCTACTATAAAAGACCCCGCAGGCGCGGGGTCTATGAGTGCATAGCGCGAGACCTAACGCCTGGGACCGTCGTCGCTTAACGCGGGCGTGGCTTTGCCCTTCTCCTGCGCCTTCACCTGAGCCATCACCTCGCCGACGAAATCGTCGTGCTTCTTTTCGATGCCCGCGCCGACTTCGTACCGCACGAATTGCACCACCGAGGCACCGGCCTTCTTGAGGAGCTTCTCGACCGTGGTATCAGGATCCTTCACGAACGGCTGGCCCACCAAGGTGATTTCCGCCAGATATTTGCGCAGGCGGCCCTCGACCATCTTCGCGATGATTTCCGGCGGTTTCTTTTCGCCCTTGGTCTGCTCCGTCAGAATTTCCCGTTCCTTCTCGAGTACTGCAGCCGGCACGGCGTTCGAATCGACATACGCCGGGTTCGCGGCCGCAACGTGCATCGCCAAATCCTTCGCCAGAGTCTCATCGCCGCCCTTCAGCGCAACCAGGCTGCCGATGCGGCCGCCGTGAATATAAGTGCCGAGGGCCCCCGGCGCGCTCACGCGTACGAACCGCCTCACCGAGATGTTCTCGCCGATCTTCGCGATCAACGCGCGGCGCTGATCGTCGAGCGTCGCGGCGCCGTGCCCCTGGGCGAGCAGCGCGCCCAGATCGGCCGGGGACTTCTCGAGCGCCGCCCGCGCGACGTCGCGCGCAAACGCGAGGAACTCATCGCTGCGCGCCACGAAATCGGTTTCACAGTTGACCTCGACGAGCACGGCGCTGTTGCCGGCCCTTTCCACGGCCACCGTGCCCTCGGCGGCGACGCGGGCCGCCTTCTTGTCGGCCTTGGCGAGGCCCGACTTCCTCATCAGCTCCGCAGCGGCATCCAGGTCGCCCTTCGTCTCCACGAGCGCCTTCTTGCACTCCATCATTCCCGCTCCGGTTCGTTCGCGGAGCTGCTTTACTGTATCTGCGGTGATATTCATGGTGTTAAGAACGGCCGCGCGCGGCAGTTTCCTCAAAAATTGACCAGTAACGACGGGCCGGCGGTCGGATCCCGCCGGCCCACTCAAAGGTGCCGGCGCTACGCGCCACGCCTCGGCGCACTGCGGCCGACGGGCCGGCGCCGCGGCGCGCTGGCCGGACGCGTTTCGGCCGGCGGCGTATCCGCGGCATCGACGTCGTCGACCTCGACTTCGTCGAGCGAGGCGGCCACGGCGGCCACGCTCGGCACCACGGTCACGGGGACCTTGCGGCGCGGCGGCGGCTTCTTGTGCCCGCCGCGCGCGGGCGGACCGGCACGGCGGCCGGCGGCGGCACGCTTCTTCGGATTGCCTTCCTCGTCGAGTTCCACGAATTCATCTTCGCCCACCGGAACCTCGGGCAGGGAGGCCTTGCCCTCCAGCACCGAATCGGCCACGCCGCCCGCGTACAACAGGATCGCGCGCATGGCGTCGTCGTTGCCGGGAATCACGTAGTCGATGCCGTCGGGCGAACAGTTCGTGTCCACCACCGCGACCACCGGAATGCCGAGCTTGCGCGCCTCATGGATCGCGATCTGTTCGTGACCGACGTCGATCACGAACAGCGCATCGGGGAGCGCCGTCATGTCCCGAATGCCGCCCAAGCTGCGCAGCAGCTTGTCCATTTCACGGCGCAGCATCTGTGCTTCCTTCTTGCCGCGCCGGTCCAGGGCGCCGGTCTGCGCCATGTCGTCCAACTCGTTGAGCCGCTTGATGGACTGGCGAATGGTCTTGAAATTGGTCAGCATGCCGCCCAACCACCGCTGGTTGACGTAAGGCATACTGCAGCGCGTGGCTTCCTTCTGGACGGCGTCGCGAGCCGACCGTTTGGTGCCGACGAACAGCACCTTGCCGCCCTCCGCCGCCACGCCCTTGATGAACGCCGCAGCCTGCGCATACAGGGGCTGCGTCTTTTCAAGATTGATGATGTGGATCTTGTTACGTTCGCCGAAGATGAACGGAGCCATCTTGGGGTTCCAGAAGCGGGTTTGGTGCCCAAAATGGACGCCCGCTTCCAGCATCTGTCGCATTGACACGCTGGTCATAAAACACTCCTGACGGGTTGAGCCTCCGCGTATCCCAAGCGGCAACCCGGTGAAGCCTTGAAATCGATGCCAACGGCCTTCAATTCCCACTTCCCGCCGGGCACCCGGCCGATTGTGACGACACGCGTGCGGGGTTGTTAAAAATAGCCGCGCTTTATACCATGAACATCTGTTAGAAACAAAGCCTGCCCTCCTATGAACGTGACCATCAAAACACCCGATGAGCAGGACAAAATGCGCGCCGCCGGCCGGCTGGCCGCGAGCGTACTGGACATGATCGAACCCTTCGTCCAGCCCGGGACGACCACCGAGGAGTTGGACAAGCGCTGCCATGATTTCATCGTGGATGAGCTCAAGTCGATCCCCGCCAACCTCAATTACCGCGGCTTTCCCAAGACCATCTGCACGTCGGTCAACCATGTGGTTTGCCATGGAATTCCGGGCGACAAGCGCCTGAAGAGCGGCGATATCATCAATATCGACGTCACCGTGATCCGCGACGGATTCCATGGAGACACCAGCCGCATGTACCTGGTCGGCAATACCCCGGTGCTTGCCCGCCGACTCACCGCGGCATGCCACGAGGCCATGTGGCGCGGTATTCGCGTGGTCAAGCCGGGGGCCCGCCTGGGCGACATAGGCCATGCCATTCAAAGTTTCGCCGAGAGCAATAGCTTCTCGGTGGTGCGCGAATACTGCGGACATGGCATCGGCCGCATCTATCACGAGGATCCCCAGGTGTTGCACTACGGCAAGCCCGGAACAGGCCTCGAACTGACGGCGGGAATGACCTTCACCATCGAGCCCATGATCAATGCCGGCCGCCGGGACGTGCGCCTCCTGCCGGACGGCTGGACCGTGGTCACCAAGGATCAGTCGCTGTCGGCGCAGTGGGAACACACGATTCTGGTCACGGAGGCAGGTTTCGAGGTGCTCACCATGGGTGCGAGCGTCGGCCTGCCCGCCGCCGCGGCGGCCTCTTGAGCGCCCACGGGAGATTCCTCGATCCACCCGCCGACTGGCCCTATTTGACGGCTGCCCCGAAGGCGCTCCAGGACGGTCAGTTCTCCCCCGTCGTTTTCCGTCAGGTGCTGGACCGCGGCACGGAGCTGCTGCAGGAGCGCTTTGCAGCCGACGAAGCGGTCGAGGACCTGGTGCGGGATCGCGCGCGATTGGTCGACATCACCCTGCGCGCCGCCTGGGTGCGCCACGTCGGCAAGTTTGCCGAGGATCTGGCCTTGGTGGCGGTCGGCGGGTATGGCAGGGGCGAACTGCACCCAAGTTCGGACATCGACGTCATGGTGCTGCTGCCGAAGAGCGACTCCGCCGACTGGCAGCCGGACATCGAAAAATTTCTGACCTTTCTCTGGGACATTGGTCTCGAGGTCGGCCACAGCGTCCGCTCCATCGACGACTGCCAGCGCGAGAGTCTCGCCGACATCAGCGTGGCGACCACCCTGTTCGAGGCGCGGCTGCTGGCGGGTCCGGAGTCGCTGTTCGCAGGGATGCGCCGGGCGCTGGCACCCGACCGCCTGTGGTCCTCGCAGGATTTTTTCGCGGCCAAGGTCCGCGAACAGACCGAGCGGCACCACCGCTACTTCGACACCGCGTACAACCTCGAGCCGAACGTCAAGTCGAGCCCCGGGGGGCTGCGCGACATTCAGACCATCGGCTGGGTGGCGAAGCGCCACTTCGGAACCGACACGCTCGATGAACTGGTGGCGCACGGCTTTCTCACGCGCGAGGAGCTGCGCAAACTGCAGGCGGGCCAGTCGTTTCTCTGGAAGGTGCGCTTCGGGCTGCACGTGCTGACGGGCCGGCGCGAAGACCGACTGTTGTTCGACTATCAGATCAAGCTCGCGAAGATGTTCGGCTACGAGGACGCGAGCTTCACGCTCGCCGTCGAACAGCTCATGCAGAAATACTACCGCACCGTCATGGACGTCAGCCTGCTGAACGAAATGCTGCTGCAGCTCTTTCGCGAGGCAATCCTGACGCAGAGCGGGCCGACCATACCGATCAACGCGCGCTTCCAGATCTGCAACGACTACCTGGAAGTGACGCACCCGGAGGTCTTCTCCCGCTACCCTTCGGCGCTGCTCGAGCTGTTCGTGCTCCTGCAGCAGCATCCCGAGCTTCGCGGTGTGCGCGCCGAGACCATCCGTTTGATCGGTACGCACGTCGGGCTCATCGACGAGGAGTTCCGGCAGAATCCGCGTCATCACCGCCTGTTCATGGAGATTCTGTGCGCGCCCGTCGGCGTCACCCACGAGCTGCGCCGCATGAATCTCTACGGCGTGCTCGGCCGCTATATTCCTTCTTTCGGGCGCGTCGTCGGGCGCATGCAGTACGATCTGTTCCACGCATACACGGTGGACGCGCACACCCTGTTCGTCGTCAGCAATCTGCGGCGGCTCGCGATGCCGAAATTCAACGATGAATTTCCCGCGCTCTCCCAGATCATGCAGTCGCTGCCGCGGCAGGAAATCGCGTATCTCGCGGCATTGTTCCACGACATCGCGAAGGGCCGCGGAGGCGATCATTCCGAATTGGGGGCGGTCGATGCGGAGGCGTTTTGCCTCGAACAGGGGCTCGGCCGCTACGAGGCGCGCCTGGTCGCGTGGCTGGTCAGAAACCATCTGATCCTGTCCATCACCGCGCAGAAAAAGGACATCAGCGATCCGGACATCATCCATGGGTTTGCGCGGCGCGTGGGAGATCAGGCGCATCTGGACTACCTCTATGTGCTCACCGTCGCGGACGTGCGCGGCACCAACCCGAAGCTGTGGAACGCCTGGAAGGCGCGGCTGTTCGAGGAGTTCTACGAGCGCACCAAGCGCGCCCTGCGCCGCGGGCTCGAGACCCCGGTCGATCAGGACGAATTGATTCGCGAGACGCAGGAGCAGGCCCGGGCGAAGATGCCCGGCATTGCGCCCGAGGAGATATCCCGGGTCTGGGCTCAGTGGACCGAGGCGTACTTCCTGCGCTACACGCCGGAGGAGATCGCCTGGCAGACCTCCCTGCTCGCAGACCGGCATGCGCACGACGACACGCCGCTGGTCGCGATCCGGCAGCTTGCGGAGCGCGGCGGAACGGCCGTGCTCACCTACGCACCCCGGCGCCTGCGAAGCTTCGCGAGAACCACCGCGGTGCTCGACCAGATGGGGCTGAACGTGGTGGACGCCCGGTTGATCACGAGCGCCAACGGATTCAGCCTGGAGACCTACGTCGTGCTCGAGGACAACGGCACGGTGATTGCCGACGCCTCGCGCATTCGCGAGATCGAGCAGGGGCTGTGGCGCAACCTGCAGCAGCCGGAGGATGCTCCCGCCACCGTGACGCGCAGGGCGCCGCGCCAGGTGCGCATGTTCTCGACCCCGACGCAGGTGAATTTCAGCGTCGACAGCCGCAATGGACGCACGATTCTCGAGCTCATCGCGGCGGATCGCCCTGGATTGCTCTCCGAGGTCGGCAAGGTATTCCGCACCGAACGCGTGGCGATCATCGGCGCCAAGATCATGACGGTCGGCGAACGCGCGGAAGACGTCTTCTACATCACCGATGCGGAAGGCCGGCTTCTGCAGGAAGACGCCTGCCGGCGCGTGCAGGATTCGCTGGTTCGCGCGCTGGACCGCCGCGACGCCGGACGGGCCTGACCCACGGGCTCATCGCTTCGCCAAACACTTGGGAACATCATGCCGAACAACGAGCTGCAGGCCGCCATCGAGGGCGCATTCGAATCGCGGGCAAGCATCACGCCGCAGAACGCATCGGCCGGGTTGCGCAGGGCGGTCGAGGACGTGCTCGGCCGGCTCGACACCGGGGAGCTGCGCGTGGCCGAAAAGTCGGGCGGCGCGTGGCGGGTGCACGAGTGGCTGAAGAAGGCCGTGCTTCTGTCGTTTCGAATCGCGGACAACGCCGCCGTGCGGGCCGGTGCCCTGAATTTCTACGACAAGGTGCCGCTCAAATACGACGGCTGGGACGCGGCGCAGTTCGGTGCGGCCGGCGTGCGGGTGGTCCCGCCGGCCACGGTGCGGCGCGGCGCCTACATCGCGCCGAACGTCGTCCTGATGCCAAGCTACGTCAACATCGGCGCTTACGTCGACTCGGGCACGATGGTCGATACGTGGGCGACGGTGGGTTCCTGCGCACAGATCGGCAGGAACGTGCACTTGTCGGGCGGAGTCGGCATCGGCGGCGTGCTCGAGCCGCTGCAGGCCGCCCCCACGATCATCGAAGACGATTGTTTCGTCGGCGCACGCTCTGAAATCGTCGAGGGCGTCATCGTCGAAACCGGCGCGGTGATATCCATGGGCGTGTTCATCGGCCAAAGCACGCGGATCTACGATCGTGAGCGCGATGAAATCCTCTTCGGCCGGGTGCCCGCCGGCGCGGTGGTCGTGCCAGGTTCGCTGCCCGCAAAGAACGGCAGGTACGGCCTCGCCTGCGCGGTGATCGTCAAGCGGGTGGATGCCCAGACCCGCGCCAAGACGTCGCTGAACGAGCTGCTGCGCAATACCGACTGATGCGGCGCAGTTTGGACCGGGTCGGAACTACAGGGTGGTGAGGTTAGTCAAAGCATCAGAACCAACGGCTGCCGAGCGGTGCCGGTCCGCCAGGAGATCGACGATGTCAAGGTCAATGCTCATCCCGTTTCTTTTGATCGCAGGCTTGCTTGCCGAAACTGCGGGCGCCCAAACCCAGGACCCGCGCATTCACTGGTACGCCATGGGCGGCTACAGCGAAACCTTGGGGTCCACCGCCGATTACTTGCAGGGCGGATTCGATGTGGGCGGAGGCCTCAGCATCTCGCCGGCTTGGTCGGCTCCCCTCGATTTGCGCTTTGACCTGACGTACAGCCAGCACAACGCATCCATCGCGCTGCTAAACAACGGTCAACAGGCCACGGGGCAGGCAGTCGACACGGGCACAGGCACCATATTGGCCGGTACCGGCAATCTCGTATACCACGTGCCGCTTGCCTACGGCGTTCGCGCCTACGGAATCGCGGGCGTCGGCGCCTACTACACCCGGATCGAACTCGATCAGGCGCTCCCCTTCTACGGATACGGTTATGGATACGGTTACGGTTATGGCTATGGCGGCGGCTTCGACGGATTTGCCGAGGCGCAGGTCGCCGCGCACGGGGTTACGAACTTCGGCTGGAATGCGGGCGTGGGGCTGGAGTTCGCGTTGCCGTATGGACGATCGTGGTTCATCGAATCCCGGTATCACCACATCAACTCCTCCACTTACATTCAGTACCTGCCGATCCAGATCGGCTACCGGTTCTAGCGCGCAGCAGGAGGTTGGCTACCACTGCACTCCGGGGTACAAGCTCGGCAGACGCATCGCCCGGTATTGATCGTATCCCGGCGATATCGCCTGCCAGATGATCTGCGGTGAGGTTTCCACGACGGCGGCGCCGGGTTGGTATTCTTGCACGGTGGCGCCGGAGTGGGCCGAAGCGAAATCGACTTCGATGTCCCCGTTCGCCAGAAGGTCGGCTTGCCCCCCGAAAAAACTGTACAGCATGGCCGGCGCTACATAATGATGCAGCATGCGTCGCCGTCCTGGCGGATTCATCGACCAGCAGCACGGGAACGGTGGAGTACAGGCACGGCGGAGCACCCGCAGCGCCGCAAACGACTCCCTGGGGAAACAGCCGGTCATCGCCGTCATCGATCAGGCCCAGCTGAAACATGCCGCTGGAATTCGGACTGAAGAAATTCATTCCATGCTGCGCATAGAACCAATCAGTGGGATCCACCGCGCCGACCAATTTGAAATCCCCGCCCTGGCCCAGGCGCCACAGGATGTCGCCCGTGCCGGTCGCATCCTTGTAATCGATCTTCACGATCCAGTTCTGATTGCGTATCGACAGCAGCAGGTCGTGATCGTCCGCGGAATACAGCAGCGCGTCGCTGTGCGTCCAGTCCGGCGGAAATTGAAATGGATGGCGGTTGATGTCGAGGTGATCGAAGGAATTCCAGACCCAATCCGGTCGGTAGTTCTGGTCTACATCGACCAATACATCGCCGGCCACGTTCGTCGTGCCGGGATACCCCGATATTTGCGACACCTCTTTGGCCATCTGCGCCAGGAAGACAAAATGTCCGTTCGGCAGCGCCAAGAAATCCCGGCTGAATGCGAAAAGATTCAATCCCCCGAAGCCGTTGGCCGCCAGGGATTGATTCAGCGCGGCCATCGACAGATCGTGAATCGTATTGCCCGTGAGATCGATTTCGCGCGCATCATTGGCGGTTCCGGCCGGAATGATCGAATTCGTGGGCCCGCTCGTGACGGTCAGGACGAGCAAAAAGTGTCCGTTCGGCAGAAGCTTGATGGGTGTTATGACATTGGCCGGCGATCCCGCGTAGCTGTATGTCCAGATGACATTCCCTTGCAGGTCGGTGGCGAAGGCCTGCGCCAGTTTGGGATTGTATGGGGTTGCGCCGAACTGAACGGTGTCGAACAGCTGAATGCCCGGCTGCGCAGGCGGCCCGCCGGCGCTGATTTGAAGCGAAGAAGTCGGCGGCGGGATACCGCTTGCAAATGTGTGGTCGCCATCCTTGTAGGCAACGCCGTTTGCCAGCTTGATGAGCGCCTGCATATGGTAGTTCGTCGAACCGCGCATGCCTGCCACCTGGATGATGACCTCCCCGCCATGATTGACGGGCACAGTGGGTGTTGCCTCAGCCCAAGTGCGCAACGCATACGTGGTGTCCGTTCCAAACTGCACCGTGACCGTCCCGGGTTGCGGAAGGTTCATCGAATACAGCGCAACCTGTGGATTTGCGGTCGCCTGCACGCGGCCGGGCTGAATCAGCGCCACGACCGCCGTCGCGAAATCGGTCTGCTGCGCACCGCCCAAAGCAGCCTTGACGACCGCATTGATGCTGCTGGAAACCGCCGGCGCGGTGTAGTTGCCCGCGGCGTCCACCATCCCCACGGCGGCATCGCCGCCCGCGATTCCGTTCACCGACCATACGAGCGCGCCGCCGCCCGCGGCCATGGCGGTGAATCGCATGGACTGTCCGCTTCCCAGCGCGCCGTTCTGAGGGGTGATCGTAACGGAGCCCATCTGCTGGGGCGTCGGCGGCGCGGGGGGCGAGGTTCCGGGCGGCGGCGATTGAGCCGGTGGCGCGCCGGATGATACCGGCATTACCGTTCCTCCGCAGCCGGCCGTACCGAGGATCAGGCAAGAAATCCATGTGCACCGAAGGATGTTGCGCATCGAGCCCGGCGAAGTGAGAAGCGAGATGCTTGCATGACTGGCGGGTGGGCAAAAGGTTCCATCCCGCGAGCCTCGCAGGGCATTTGCGCTACACTTGAGGACATGGCATTGAAGGACTTGGTCGTCCACGTCGATCAATCAGGGCGTTCGCCGGAGCGGCTGCGCTTGGCGGCAAATTTGGCGTGCCGCCACCAAAGCCGGCTGACCGCACTTTACGTGAGGGAGATGAATCCGGCCCAGCGACATGAACAGAGCATCGCCGAACTCGGGCAGGGTTCCTCCGATGCCATCGCCCGCACGAACCGGCGAATCCGGCAATCCATCGACGAGACGGCGGAGCGATTGCAATCGATGCTCGAAGAAGTGAGGGCCGAGTCGGGTCTCGAGGTCGAATGGCGCTGCCTCGAAGGCGCAAGTTCGACCCTGGTCCCTCAACACGCGCGATTTGCCGACCTGTGCATCGTCAGTCAGGACTCAACGGCCCCCGGCACTGCCACGGAATATACCTTTTCCGAGCAGCTCTTGTTCGTGACCGGCCGGCCGGTGGTTTTCATTCCGGCAAACGGGTCATTCGACACCCTTGGCCGGCATATTCTGGTGGCCTGGAACTCGAGCCGTGCATCGACCCGCGCCGTGAACGACGCGCTGCCCCTCATCGAGCGCGCCGAGCAGGTGACATTGGTCGCGGTCAATCCGGCGCAGTTTGCCGAGCGATACGGCGCTCTGCCGCCCGACTTGATGGTCGAACACCTCAGGCGGCATGGCGCTGCGGTGAAAGGCCTCTGGCTCAACGATATTGCGGCCGGGGCGATTGCCCGCACGTTGCAGACCGAGGCTCACAGGATGGGCGCAGACCTCATCGTGGCGGGGGCCTTCGGCCACCCCAGGCTATGGGAAAAGATGATGGGCGGAGTGACCCGCGACCTGCTGGCGGGCATGAGCCTCCCCATTATGATGTCGTATTAGTGCCGGGCCGGGCCGGGCGCGGGACGTGTGCCGCAGCTAAGCGGCCGGAATCAGGGCATAGCTCAAGACGTGGTGAGCGAGCAAACTTCCGTCGGCTGCGCGGCACTCCGCCGTACCGTATGCGGTGCGCTTCCCCAGCTTCAAGACTTGCGCGCTGCAGATGATGTCGGTTTGGCGGGCGCCGCTTAGAAAGGCCGTCTTAAGATCTGTGGTCACCCACTGCTCGGCGGTGCCCCGCCGGGTCATGATGGCCAGCCACATCGCGACATCCGCCGCGCCCATGATTGCGATTCCGCTCACGATACCCCCCGGCCTCTCCAACGACGCGGCATACGGCACCCGCACCACGCATTGTCCCGAAGCGCAGGACTGCACGATGAATCCGAAAGGCTCCAGAAACACGGCGTTCGCGAGAACGCCCGCCAATTCTTCGAGCGTAACCAACATGACTTGCTAGCACCCTTCGGCCCGAGCCGCCCCCCGAATCGGCCTCAACCGAACCGGCCGGTGATGTAATCCTCCGTCAGTTTCTGCTGCGGATTGGTGAAGATCAGATCGGTCGGACCTACTTCGATCAGATCGCCCATGTGGAAATACGCCGTCCGCTGCGACACCCGCGCCGCCTGCTGCATATTATGCGTCACGATGACGATGGCGTAGTTGGCGCGCAATTCATCGATCAAATCCTCGATCCTCGCGCTCGCGATCGGATCCAAAGCCGATGTCGGCTCGTCCATCAGAATTACCTCGGGGTTCACCGCAATGGTGCGCGCGATGCACAGCCTCTGCTGCTGCCCGCCCGACAGGCTCGTTCCCGGGGTCGAGAGACGGTCCTTGACCTCCTCCCAGAGGCCCGCGCGCGCAAGGCTGCTGTGAACCAATTCGTCCATGTCGGCACGGCTTCGGGTCAGGCCGTGAATCCGGGGTCCGTACGCCACGTTGGCGTAGATCGAGTGTGGAAACGGCGTTGGCTTTTGAAACACGATGCCGACACGCGCCCGCAGCTGCGCGACGTCCTGCTTGCGGTCGTAAATGTCGACCCCGTCGAGCTTGATCAGTCCGTCCACTTTCGCACCCACGATCGTGTCGTTCATGCGGTTCAGGCAACGCAAGAAAGTTGACTTGCCGCAGCCGGAAGGTCCGATCAGGGCGAGCACCTGGTTGCGGCCGATGTCCAGGCTCACATTCTTGATGGCGTGCTTGTCGCCGTAGTGGACGTTTACGCCGCGCGACGTCATGACGGCATCGCGCACGAGATCGCGGGCGGCTGCGACGGCGTCGACGGCGGGAGATTCGTGCATCAGCCCCACGCTCAACCGAAGCGGCCGGTGATGTAATCGTCGGTTCGCCGCTCCCGGGGAGAGGTGAAAATCTGGCTCGACGGGCCGATTTCGACGAGTTCGCCCATGAACATGAACCCGGTCACGTTCGACACCCGCGCGGCCTGCTGCAGGTTGTGCGTGACGACGACGATGCAATATTTCTCGCGCAGGGCCTGCAAGGTTTCTTCGACGCGCAAGGTCGAGATCGGGTCGAGCGCCGCGGTCGGTTCGTCGAGCAACAGCACCTCGGGCTTGACCGCGATCGCCCGCGCTATGCAGATGCGCTGCTGCTGCCCCCCCGAGAGGCTGCGGCCGTCGGCGGTCAGCTTGTCCTTGACTTCGTCCCATATCGCCGCATCGCGGAGCGCCGACTCCACGCGATTTTTCAATTCGGCGCCGCGGATTCCGCCGGAGAGGCGCAGGCCGAACGCCACGTTGTCGAACACCGACATCGGAAACGGCGTCGGCTTTTGGAACACCATGCCGACGCGGTAACGCAATTCGGCGACGTCCACCGTGGGGCTGAAAATATCCCGGCCGCCGATGAGCACCTCCCCCTCGGCCCGCTGCTTCGGATACAGGCCGTACATTCTGTTCAGCACCCGCAGCAGCGTCGATTTGCCGCAGCCCGACGGCCCGATGAAGGCGCTGATGGACCGATCGGCGAGGGTCAGATTGATGTTGTGCAGCGACTGCACTTCGCCATAAAAGAAATTCAAGCCGCGAATCTCGATCTTCGGCGGCCCGAGGTCCTTCGGCGGCTCCGTGGGCCTCGGCGCCGGTGGACGCATTTTCAGATGCTTCGGCGGTTTCGTCGACGGCATCATCGGCCTGATCCCCTGTCCGCCTGCAGCAGCGCCAGCAAAAGTCGCGCGGATATGCTCAACACCAATATCGTCACGGTAATGATCAAGGCGCCCGCCCAGGCAAGATCCTGCCAATTCTTGTAGGGACTCAAGGCAAACTGAAAGATCACCACGGGCAGATTCGCCATCGGTGCGTTCAGATGCGTGCTCCAGAATTGATTATTGAGCGCGGTGAAGAGCAGGGGGGCCGTCTCGCCGCTGATGCGTGCGATGGCGAGGAGCAGGCCGGTGACGATGCCGCTGCGGGCGGCGGGATAGAGCACGCTGATGGTCGTGCGCCAGGGATATGCACCGAGCGCCGCGGAAGAATCCTTCATGCCGGCGGGTACCAGATTCAGCATGTCCTCCGTGGTTCGCAGCGTCACAGGAATCGCCAATATCGCAAGTGCGAGCGCGCCCGCGATGGCTGAAAAATGGCCCATGCGCACCACCACGATTTCGTAGACGAACAACCCGATGATGATCGACGGGGCGCTCAGCAGCACGTCGTTGATGAAGCGAATGACGGTGCTGAGGCGGGAGGTGCGCCCATATTCCGCCAGATAAGTGCCGGCTAGCACGCCGATGGGCGACCCGATCAGGATGCCGAGCACCGTCATGACGGCGCTGCCGTACAGCGCATTGAGCAATCCGCCCTGGCCGCCCGGCGGCGGGGTCATCTGGGTGAACAAGTGCCAGGACATGCCCGCCACGCCGTGCGACAGCAGCGTCCACAAGATCGCGCCGAGGCATGCGAGGCCGGTCATGGTGGCGATGAGCGACAACACCAGGAAGAGCACGTTCTTCGCCTTGCGCAGCGCCCGCCGGTTCATACCGTGACTCCAGCGCGCCGCTCCAGCCGCCGCAGCATGGCCTGCGCGGCGGCGATCACCGTGAATGTAATGACAAACAGCAGCAACCCCAAGGCAATGAGCGAGGAGGTATAGAGATCTCCCACCGCTTCGGTAAACTCGTTGGCGATGGACGAAGAAATCGTCGTGCCGGGCGCGAGCAGCGAGGAGCTGATGCGATGCGCATTGCCGATCACGAAAGTCACGGCCATGGTTTCGCCCAGGGCGCGGCCCAATCCCAGCATGATGCCGCCGACGATGCCGACCCGCGAATGCGGCACGACGACGTTCCACATCACTTCCCAAGTCGTGGCGCCGAGACCGTAACCGGACTCCTTGAGCATGGGCGGGACCGTGTCGAAGACATCGCGCATGGTGGCCGCGATGAACGGCAGCACCATGATGGCGAGAACCACGCCCGCCGTGAGAATGCCGATACCGAACGGCGGCCCCTTGAACAGACCGCCGATCACGGGTGCGCCTCCCAGATGCCCGATCAGCCACGGCTGAACGTGACGCTGCAGGACGGGCGCCAGCACGAACAGCCCCCAGATGCCGAAGATGATGCTCGGAACGGCAGCCAGCAACTCGACGGCCACGCCGATCGGGCGCTTGAGCAACGGCGGGCAAAGCTCGGTGAGGAACAAGGCGATGCCGAATCCCGCCGGCACCGCGAGGAGCATCGCAATGACCGAGGTGATCACCGTGCCGTAAATCGGCGCGAGCGCGCCGAACTGATCGGTCACCGGATTCCAGATCTCACGGGTCACGAACGAGATTCCGAAGTGGCCGATCGCCGGCCACGCGCCGCGCAGCAAGGATACGGCCACTCCGCCCAGAATCAACAGCACGAGAAGCGCCGCGCAGAGCGTCGCCGCGCGGAAGACTCTCTCGTAGATCAATTGCTTTGCGGCGTGTCTCGGATCGATGATCGCCACGGTGTCGGTTTCGCTCCCGCTATTTTGCGCTCCAGACCGGACGGCCGCCCGAGGTGATTTCCGAGCTCCAGGTCTTTTTGACCTGCGCGATCAATGCCGCGGGCAAAGGCACGTAGTCCAGTTCCGCAGCCATACTAGCGCCATCCTGGTATGCCCAGGAGAAGAACTTCAACGCCTCGTTGACGGGAGCCGCATCGCCCGGCTGCTTGTACACCAGTATGAAGCTCGCGCCCGTGATCGGCCAGCTCTTCGCTCCGGCCTGATCGGTGAGGATCAGATAATAGCTGTCCGCCTTGGCCCAGTCGGCGTTTGCCGCTGCCGCCTGAAATGATTCCGCACTCGGCGCCACCGCCGCGCCCGCCTTGTTGGTGAGCAGCGTGTAGGCCATCTTGTTCTGCTTGGCGTAGGCGTATTCGACGTAGCCGATCGCACCGTCGGTTTGGGTGGTCATGTTGGCGACTCCCTCGTTCCCCTTGGCCCCGATGCCCGTCGGCCATTGCACCGAAGTGTTCGCCCCGATCGTCGACAGGAACTTGGGGCTCGACTTGGACAGGTAATCGGAGAACAGAAAATTGGTACCCGATCCGTCGGAGCGGTATACCGGCGCGATGGCCGTATTCGGCAATGTGAGCTTGGGATTCAAACTCTTGATCTTCGGATCGTTCCACTGGGTGATGTCGCCCAAATAGATGCTGGCGACGGTGGCGCCGTCCAAGTGAAGTTGGCCGGCCGCAATGCCCTTGATGTTCACCACCGGCACCACGCCGCCGATGATCATGGGAAACTGCAATAAGCCGGCGGCCTTCAAGTCCTCCGGCTTCAGGGGCATGTCGGAAGCACCGAAAGTCACTGTCTTGGCCTTGATCTGCTTGATGCCGCCACCCGATCCGATGGACTGATAGTTGAGGCCGACACCCGTGAGCTTCTTGTAGGCATCCGCCCATTTGGCATAGATCGGGTAGGGAAACGTGGCGCCGGCACCCGAGATGTCCGCTGCCGCGGCCGAGGCTGCGATGCAGACGGCGGCGGCGGCAATCATCAGCCGCTTTGGAAACTTCAATAGCATGACCCTTCTCCCATGTTAAGACCGGTTGATTGGCTCGGCCGCCACCAGTGAAATCACTGGCCCGCTATTGTCGGCAGGGAATGTGACACTTTTGTGACAATGCGCATTGGCGCAGCGGCAATGACGGCTGGGCGCCGTGGCGTCAGGCGCGATAATCGGTCGCCGCCGTTTGGTCGGCCACGTTGCGACCGCCCATCGCATTGAAGAGCGGGGTCAGAACTGCCGCCACCACCAGGTTCAGGATCACCGTGTAAACGGCGGTGTAGCCCGGGAAAGTGTGCCCACCGAAAGCCAGAGGAAACGTGGGCGTCAAGTTGGTCGTGATCGCCATCGCGGTGCCGGCCACCGTGCCGACGGTCCAGCCGAGCAGAAGCGCCCAACTATTGAACCACCGCGTATAGGCCCCCAGCATCACTGCCGGCAGCGTCTGGATGATCCAGATGCCGCCCAAGAGCTGCAGCTCAATGGCGTACTTCGTCGGAACGAACAGGATGAACACGAGCGCCCCCAGCTTGACGACCAGTGATACCCACTTGGCCATCTGGGACTCCTGCTTATCGGTGGGATTCTTGTTGATGAACTCCCGATGGATATTGCGGGTGTAGAGGTTCGCCGCCGCGATCGACATGATCGCCGCCGGCACCAGGGCGCCGATTCCGATGGCCGCGAATGCGACGCCGATGAACCAGGACGGAAAGCTGTGCAGAAGCAGCGCCGGAACCGCGAAGTTATTGCCGAATTGCTTGAAGCCCCCGGCATATTCAGGAAGCTTGTCGACGCCTGCGGCGATGACGAAGAAGCCGAACAGGGCGAGAAGTCCGAGCATGAAGGTGTAGCCGGGCAGCATTGCAGCGTTGCGTCGGATGGCGTGTCCGCTGTTCGCGCTCAAGATGCCCGTCAGGGAATGCGGGTAGAGGAACAGGGCGAGCGCTGAGCCGAACGCCAGGGTCGCATAAGCGCTGTACGAGCCCGTCGTATTGGGTCCCGGCACCGCCAAGAGCAGCTTTTGCGGAGGCACGGCCGCAAAGATCTTGTGAAAGCCCCCCAACTCGATCGGGATGACGATGATGGCCGCGAGCGCGGTGATATAGATCAAAATATCCTTGACGATCGCGATCGACGCCGGCGCACGCAGTCCGCTCGAATAGGTGAAGGCGGCCAGGATGACGAATGCGATGAGCAGCGGCAGATCGGCCGCAAGCCCCGTCCCGGAAACGCCGAGCGCGCCGATGACGACCTGGATGCCGACGAGCTGCAGCGCGATGTACGGCATGGTGGCGACGATGCCCGTCACCGTGACCGCAAGGGCCAGCCAGCGATTGCCAAAGCGACCGCGCACGAAATCCCCCGCGGTGATGTATCCGTGCCTGTGGCACACGTGCCAGAGGCGGCGGAACACCAGGAACACCAGGGGGTAGATGATGATGGTGTAGGGCACCGCGAAGAAGGCGACCGCGCCCGCGCCGAACGCCAGCGCCGGCACCGCAATGAAGGTATAGGCGGTGTATACATCGCCGCCCACCAGGAACCAGGTGATCAGCGTGCCGAAGCGCCTCCCGCCCAAGCCCCATTCATGCAGCAAATCCAAATCGCCCTTGCGCCAATGTGCGGCGGCGAACCCCAACCAGGAAATGAGACCGAACAACACCACGAAAATGGTCAGTGCAACCCAGTTGACATCCTGCACGACAATCCCCCCGTTTCTCGTTCTTCTCAGGCGCCCGGCGTTCGGGCCGCCGCTGCAATCCTAGTCGTCGGTGGCAAAGTAGACGACGGCGGTAAAAACCGCGCTGACGATCACCCACAGGAGCTGAAACCAGTAGAAGAATGGGATGCCCATGAAGGTGGGCTCGATGCGATTGTACAGTGGGGGCCATAGGGCGACGAGAAACTGCACCACGAAGAGCAGATACCACCAACTCCAGCCGCTGCGCGTCTTTGGATCACTGCTCATTGCGACCACTCCCACCGCTTGAAGGTCTTTGACGGACCTTACCCGAATAGCGAGCCCTTTGTAAATTTGGATTCTGGTGAGCGCGGGCCGCGGAGCGACGGCGGCCGGGCGCGGGACGACCTCATGGCCCGGCGGGCGGCCATGAGGTCGATTTCATCCTCGGGTCATCGAATCGTCAGAACTTGAATCGCACGCCCGTCGTCGTGGTGATGTCGGTCGTGTGATAGATGAACCCGTTTGCGAGGCCGTCCTTCACACCCGTGTACATGATGCCCGCATAGACATCGAACCGCTTGCTCAGGCGATAGTCGGCGTCGAACGACAGGTCATCCTCCGTGCCGCTGCAGTTTCCGGCCTTGTTCGTCGAACATCCGGCATTGGCGCCGGTGGCGAAGGCGTCCTGCTTATAGCCGTAATAGGCGGCGACCAAGTCCAGCTCCGGTATGACCGTGTAGCGTACGCCGCCCCAGAACACCTGAAAGTTCTTGTCGTTGGCGTAGGTCGAACCCGCGCCGCTCTGCTTGTTGACGAACGCCATCGTGTAGTTCGCGATGTTGAAGCCGGCGGTCAGGGGCGTATCCGGATTCGCGAACTTGATGTGCTCGTAGCCGGCGTAGAACTTCAGCGTGCCCATGTTGTACAGACCCATGAAGGCGTACGCCGTGTTATCCGAGACCGTCGCTGCCAGCGCCGTGTCCGGGCTTGCCGCGATGCAGCTGCCGCCGGCCGGGACGGGATTGGGACACAAGCCCGGCAGGGCAGCCACCTGGGTGGCGCTGAGTGCGCCCACGGCTACCGCATCCTTGATCTTGGCGTAGTACGCATCGGCTGAAAATCCCGCATATTCCCCGCCGACCGTCACCTCGAAGACCGAGTTCGCGCTGCCGGTGGATTGGTTGAATTTATATTCGGCACCGAAATGGGCCACCCCGCCGTAAGTGCCCACGTATTTCAGCGACGAATCGAGGCGTCGATCCTGCGTGTCGCCGCCGCCGGCGGTCGTACCCGACAATCCGATCAACGAGAACGCCTGGGAGGCGAAATTCGGGTCATATTTGGCGATACCGTCGGCCAACACCGTATTTTGGCGCCCGAACGTGATGGTGCCGAAGGTCTTCGAGCTGAACCCTGCGAAGATCTGTTGAAAAATCTGACCCGCAACGCTCGAGTCCAGATTGGTGGACTGATTCGCCAGGGGCCTGCCGTTGTTCTGCGCCAGCGACTTCAAGGCATCGGCGATGTCGCCCGACTGCGGATTGAAGTAGGTCTCGAGCTTGAACACCCCGGACCAGTCGCCGGCGAGAGGCTCGCTGCCTTGCAGGCCTATTCGCGACTGGCTCAAGTTGCTGGGCGTGATCCCGGTGATCGAGTGGTTGCTGTTCTTCTGGACGATGTCTGCGCTGCCGGCGACGAAGTAATCGTTGATCGGCGCGCCGTGGGTCTGGTTTTGCAGACCGACATCGACGATGCCGTACAAGGTGATGCCGTGCCAAGTCAGGCTGTCGTCCGGTTTCGGTGCCGCGCTTTGCGCCTGCGCGACGCTCGCGACGATCGACAGAGCGCCCAAAATGAGGCCGGGCTTGAGAAGCGGCAAGCCACGCACGCCGCGGCGTCCTGCCCGATTCTTGTTGGAAATCATTTTCGACTCGTTCACGGCTTTCCCCCTACTGTTGCGATTGTTGGATTTAACCGACCATTTGTTACAGTAATATGACGGGTTGTTATTGTGCAGATCACATTCGTATGACAGTATATATATCATATACTGGTGAAAGATCCATTTCTCGCTGTGTCGTTTTAGCAACACCCCTTTTGAGGTCGGACACCCGGCCAACCGCTATTCAATCGCCAGAGCCACTATCCCCTCGGCCATAAGACATCTCCCACGCTCAGGAGCGGCGCGGGGCGCTTTCCTCAAGGCGCGGGCCCGTGTTTTACTCATCGACGCACGCAAACATTCGGGAGCCCGAGAGACCCGTGAATCCCTTCACGCGACGCTCCTTCTTGACGGCCGCTGCCGCGTGGGCGGCAACGGCAGCGCATGCATCTCGAAATGCGGGTGGCGCCGCGCCGGCGGTCCGCCAACCGGCGCTCGGCCAGTCTTGGCGGTATGCCAAGCATGACTTGTTTACGCGGTCCATCGTCGACACTCAGATCGATGCGGTATCGGCGATCGGAAGAACCGTCGAAATCGGGTCGCGCTCACAGAAGGGCGGAAACGAGCTCGTCGACCTATCGTGGGGTTCGAACTGGCTGAAGAAATACATGGAGGGCGAAAAATTCGCGGTCTCCGCTGCCAGCGAAATTCACGCGCCCTGGGGCATGGTGCTCGTCGATCCGCATTGGAGCGAGGTCGAGGTATTCGAGGAACCCGTTCCGCTTTGGCCCGCGCGACTGCAGCCCGGATGGTCGCGCACCGTCAACACACGGTACGAAACGCGAAGCAGCAAGGACGAATTGCCATGGCAGGTGACGATGAAGGCGGGCCGGTGGGAGACGATTGCCGTTCCCGCGGGTCATTTTTACACGCTGCGCTACACGAACATCATCAACTTCCGTTTCACCAATGTTTCGGAACGCGATGCCGCGCAGCGGTTGGAGACGGTCTGGTTCGCTCCTGAAATCGGCCGATGGGCGGCGCGGGAAAGCACCGGAACGTTCTATCAGGACGTGGGTGAGCGGTTCCGAGAATCCAGCTACCGCTGGGAGCTGCTCAGCTGGACGTAGACCGGTTTGAAGCGCGCGTCAGAAGCCTGGGGTGACGGGCCGCTGGTCGGGCTGCACCGACTCCGGCGGCAGCGTTGTCGCGTCGCCATATGCGCAGGTCAGGTATATGCCCAAAAGCTTGATTTCCGACTCCTCGATCGGCGCACCGTACGCGCGCTGCATCTTGAGCACCTCCGCAGTCCATTGGGCGAGGGTCATGCCGGGCGGCTGCAGGTTGATGTAGTCGGCCGAGTGACAGATGCCGCATTTCTCGTGGGCGATCCGATACCCGAACAGCGGGGAGGGTTTGAGGACCGCCGTATCCTTGGGGATTTTGATGTCATGAGAGCTGGCCGACGCCTGCGGGAGGCCCGCGCCGGCCGCCAACGCACACAGGACAATCGCGCTCACGATCGCCCGGACAATCCTGGCATGTGGTGCCGGGTCGTCGCTCATGAGTCGAGGCTCATCTACACGACCATGAGGCGCAGGGACTCGATCGCATTGCGCGCGTAACCCCCCGGGTTCCAGGTGGCATCGCTCGGTTGGGTCGCGCCGCCGACGGAGGTCGCGCGCACGCGAAGTTGCATGGCACCGCGCTCCATGGGTGTCAGCGGCATCGTCCATTCGCGAAATGAATACCGGCCTAGGTCCTTGCCGAGCGTCGCCTCGCGCCAACCGAGTCCGCCGTCATTGGAGACTTCAACCGTCTTGATGCCCGATCCGCCGTCGAACGCAATGCCCTTCAGAAGCAGCGGGGCATTGACTCTTACCACGGCGTTGTTCGCCAAACTCGTGATGAAAGATCGTACTTTCAGACTCGAGATCGGACGCGTCTGCGGCGGCGCGGTTCCGGGAGCGACGCACCCGCACTCGTTGTCCGGAATCCGATAAGCCGTGGTCATGAAAAACGCATCGCGGCCGGTGAATGCCGTGTCGATGACTTCAATGTCCGACAGATGCTTGACCCAGTAGGTGCCGAAGTATCCCGGTACGATCAGCCTGAGCGGATAGCCGTTCAGCAGCGGGAGATCCTGTCCATTCATGCTCCAGGCCAGCAACACATCGGGGCTCAGCGCATCGTCGACTTCCAGCGCCTTGATGAAATCCGGAGTCGTCGGCAGAACAGGAGCGTCGAGGCCATTGAAGGTCACCTGCCTCGCCGTGCCCAAGATCCCGGCCTTCTCGAGCACGCTGCGCAGCGGCACGCCCAGCCAACGGGCGTTGCCCATGGAACCATTTCCCAATTGAGCGCCGAAGACGCGCGGCATCGAGTAGCCGCGGCTGTTTCCCGAGCACTGGTTGACGGCGATGATTTCCACCGGCTCGCCGAGCTGCTTCAATTCGCGCAATGACAGCGCCAGCTCCCGTGAGACCCGGCCCCGGATCCGCAAACGGTAGGTGCGCAAATCTACCGACAGCGGAATCCGGGCCAGGTGATAACGCACGAAGAATGCGTCGTTCGGCGTGATGACGCCCTTGTCGAACACCGAAAAGGGTGTTTCCAAATGCGGCGGCCGGGCAGTGATTTGCAGCAGCGGACGCTTCTGCGGATACGCCACCAGGTCGCGCACGCCGTTTTCGAACGGCTGTTTCGCCGTTTCCGCCCGCGCGCAAAGCGGCAGGCCGCTGACCGCCGTCAACATTGCGCCGGCGTTGCGCATGAAGCGCCTGCGCTCTACTTCCATTCCAGCAACTCCCAGCGGTAACTGGTTTCGCGGAACCGCTCGCCGACATCCTGATAGAAGGTTCCCGTGCTCTCCCGAAGCACCCACCGGCCGATTTCAGGAGCGAACCAGACCGTCTCCAACCGCTGCGCGGCAACGCGCTCCGAGACGTTCGTGAAGCGGAAGTTGATGAGATTCGTATAGCGAAGCGCCAAGAAGCGGCCCGCCGGAACAACGATCGGTTCCCAGCGGTGGGCGTTCATGGTCAATTGCCACGGCAATTCATCGGGACTTTCGGGGGTTTTGTATTGTGTATTGACCGTGATCGACCAGCCGCGCCGTAATTCCCCGGGCCATAATGGTAGCGGTCTTTCGTAGAGCTGGATCTCGCTCCAGTGCGGATCGACCAGCACCATGCCCCACGGCGCCTGAATTTCGCTCGGAAGCGGGCCGGACCGTTCGCCCAAATATTGATGCAGCCACGGGCCTCCCCAGCCGCCTTTGGCGGCCTGTCTGTCGTCGCCCGAATCGGACGTTGACTCCACTTCGACGACCTGTCCCACGGCGGACACGCGATCGATTTGGGTATCGATCACCAATCCAGTGAAATAATCATGCCTGGCGTATCGCCAAAATTGACCCACGGCCGGACCGCGGACGTGCGGCTCGCCGCTCTGCGGCGCACTCGGAGGCAATGCGCGCCCAGCGCGAGCGGCCGCGAGCGCTGCCGCACCCGTCATAAACTGTCGACGCGTCACGAGTCGCAAAGTACCCCCCGGCGATGAGCAGCCGCCGCTATTTTAGCATCGGCGCGGCGCATTCCGAAGCGGCAAATGCCGAGAATCAAATCCGGCGGTTCTCTATTGCGAAACCTCGCTTTGCCTGCCCGGAGGCGGGACTGAAATGGCCTCGTAGCCGAACAACCCCCGGCGCTTGATCGCCGCTGCGACGTGATCGGGGACCATTTTCTCCCATGCCGGATCTTCGTCCCGGATCTTCTTCAGCACGTCCCGCGAAAAGACGTCGAGCGTATCGGCGTCGAACCCGACGATCGACTCTATGCAGCGATTTTCGTGCAGATGGGTGTACAACCCCGCGAGGCTGTCCCCGACCTGCAGATTCCTCGCAGTGATCAGCACATTGGAAGGAAATGACCGATTCGGCTGGTAGGAAGCGCCGTCGGACCTCGAGCTGTAGAAATCGTAGGCGTCCTGCCGCATCGGGTAGACGTAGAGCTTGACGGCGTTCCTGAACAGACGCCCGAAGGATTCGAGGATGCCGCCCTCCAGATTTTCATAGTACTTCTCGTTGAAGATTTCGCGAAGATTGAACACGCCCATCGCGACTCCTATCATCTCCTTGGTGTAGCGCCGAAAATACGACGTGAGCCGGTAGTACTCCGGATAGTTCGAGATGAGCACCGTAAAGCCGATATCGGCCAGCAGATCCACCCGGGAAAGGAAGTCCTTGGGGTCCAGGGTTCCTCCGGACAGGAGATTGTTCATGGTGAGTTCCATGAGCACGACGACTTCCTTGCCCTTCACCTGCGGTTCCTGGACGAACATGGCCGCTGCGCACTTGATCATATCCACATTCACATGAACCACCGGCCGGAAGCTCCCGCGCTCGACGATGATGGCCTTTTTGTGAAGCACCTCGGAGGGCTGCAGCACCTCCCCCGAACTGCCGAACATCACCGCATTCGTCAATCTTGACTGCACGAGCTGCAACGACATGAGGCGGTTGTCGACGCTCGCGAAGCAAGGCCCCGAGAACCGCAGCATGTCTACTTCGATGCGATGCGGCTCAAGATTGTCCTTCAACGATTCGATCAATCTGTGCGGATTCGAGCGGTAATACAGCGCGCCGTAGATCAGATTGACCCCGACGATGCCGAGCGCCTGCTGCTGCAGGACCGATTCCCTGTCCCACATGCGTAGATGCATCACGATCTCGCTCGGCTCACCCTCGGGCTCCGATTGGAACCTGATCCCGAGCCATCCGTGCGCTTCATTCGACCCCTTGTAATTGCTCGTCGCCACCGTGTCGGAAAAGACGAAGAACCTCGTGTGCCCGCCGCGCATCGGCGCGAGACGCTCAATCAAGAGCTGATACTCGTGTTCCAACATCAGATGCAAGCGCTCGCGCGACACATACCTTGGCGCCTTGCCGTAAATCGCATCGCTGAACACCATGTCGTACGCCGAGATCGACTTTGCGATCGTGCCGGAGGCTCCCCCCGCGTGAAAGAACTCGCGCGCCACCTCCTGTCCGGCGCCGATCTCGGCGAACGTACCGTACACCGGCGCGTCCAGATTTATCGTGAGGGCCTTTTGGCCGGTCGTCAGAAGTTCCGTGCGTTCGCTCAATTCGCGCTGCCCGCTGGCTGGATCGGCCTGACCTTCGCCCGTCCGAGTCCCTCATCGAAAATCCGGCGCAATCGCAGGTCTATCGCCTCGCGGGCACGGAAGACGCGCGATCGTACGGTGCCCACCGGGCAGGACATCGTCGACGCCACTTCCGCGTAGCTCAGCCCGTCGAATTCGCGCAGGACGATCGCCGCACGTTGCTCATCGCAAAGATCTCCGATCGCCTCATTAACGGCCGTGCAGATCTCGTCGGTCAGCGCCAGACGTTCAGGCGTGTCCAGATCCTTCATTTGCGACGACGTAAAGCTCGATTCCTCGACGGACTCCACATCGGCCGTGAACCTCCGCATCTGCCGGGCGCGCATCGCGTGCGCGGTCTTGGCGGAGTTGACCGCGATCCGATACAGCCAGGAATAGAACACCGAATCTCCCCGAAAGTGCTGCAGACCTCCATAGGCCCTCATGAATATGTCTTGCACGGCATCCTCGGCGTCCGCCTGATTGCGCATGTAGCGCATGGCGAGCTTCATCACGCGGTGCCGATATTTGCGGACCAGCAGATTGAACGCGCTGCGATCGCCGGACTGCGCGCGCAGCACCAGAATCCGATCGCAGGAATCGACGTCTGGAATCGGTTCCGGCGCCGAAGAGCACCCGGAGCCCCTGTGGGTGGCAGGTGGTTCATGATGGATGAGATTTGCCTGGTTCATGCTCATCCAGAATTGCGTATCTTTATTAAAATCCAGCGCATGCCACATTAGAAACCGCTCATTTTGCGCGGCGCCGGGAAGATATCTAGGGCGGCGCCGCCAGGGTGACGGGCAGATCGCCGCCCGGCGGCTTCCTTGAGCGCTGCGGGATTTCCGCGAGGCCGGGGACGATCCGGCGATGCGGAAAGCGGACGCGGAAACAACTGCCCTTCTCGGGCGCGCTGTGCACTTCGATTTCAGCGCCGTGCATCGAACAAATGGACTTCACGATCGACAGTCCGAGGCCCGCTCCCCCGTCCTCGCGCGAACGGCCCTCTTCGACGCGAAAGAACCTGTCGAAAACCTGCGGAATTGCCGACGCCGGAATCCCGATGCCCGTATCGCAGACTTCCAGGATGCCGCCGGTCCCGTCGTCGGCGGAACGAATGGTGACGATGCCTCCCGCGGGCGTGAACTTGACGGCATTGTCCAGAAGATTGACGATGATCTGCTTGAGCCTGGCTTGGTCGCCGCGAACCACCGCGCGCTGCAGTCCGGACAGATTCATGACGATTCCCCGATCCTCCGCCATCAGCCGCATCTGCTCGGCCGTGCTCAAGGCCAGCGATGCCAGATCGACGTCGGTCTGTTGCCGCTGGGGTTCTCCCGCATCGAGGCGCGAAAGCACCAAAAGACCCGACACCAGATGTTCGAGGCGCGCCACCTCTTCCAGAACGCTGCCCACCCGCTCGCGCAGGTCGCTGTTGTTCATGTGCACCGCGCCTGAGAGCTCCTGCAGCTCGCCCTTGATCACCGTGAGCGGGGTCCGCAATTCATGCGACGCATCCGCCAGAAATCGGCGCGATGTCTGTACGGAGTCCCGCAGTCGCCCGAGCATGTTGTTGAGGGAGATCGCGAGCCGTTCGAGCGCATCGCCGGTGCGCACCACCGGAAGGCGAAGCGAGAGGTTCTGCAAGCTCATCTCCTCCGCGGTCTGCGAAAGCTTGTCGACCGGACGAAGTGCACGCTTGATCAGCAGGTAGCCCCCTCCCGCGGCGCACACGATCAGCAGGGGCAGGAGCACCGCCAGCAGATCGATCAATCGATCGAGCACGTTTTCAAGCGGCACGATCGATGCGCCAACCTCGACATCGTACTTCCCGGAGACCGCAGCCACGCGCGTTGAACTCACCATCAGATGCTGATCGGCAAGGAGGGTCGTGGCGAAGCCGGCCGCGGGCCTGACGGCCCCCGGCACAAAATGCGCGCTCACGGCGAAGCGGTTGAAACTGCCGTCGGACGGCGGCCCGGACAGGAACACCACCTTTCCGGGTGCGCGCGTGATGCGCACGAACCGATTGTTGACTTCGGGCGACAATCGCAATTCGATTTCCTGGGCGATCGCGCCGTCCGACACATCGGCGGGCGCACGCAGCAGGATTTGCTCGACCTCCGTCGAGCGGCGTCTCAGCGAGTCGCGTGCATTCGAGCGCAGGTAGTGCTGAAGGCCGTAGAAGGTGCCGGTGCCGACAAGGATGAAGGTCGCGCTCAACAGCAGCGTGTACCAGGCGCCCAGTCGGAACGGCAGTGACCTATGGTTCATTTGACTGCGGCTTCGACTTCCTGCTCCGACTCTCTGACGCAATAGCCGACGCCCCGCACGGTGTGAATGAGCTTGACGGGAAAAGGTTCGTCGATCTTCTTGCGCACGTAGCGCACGTAAACATCGACGATGTTCGTGACTCCCTCGAAGCTCTGATCCCACACATGATTGAGTATCATGGTGCGCGAAAACACGCGGCCGGGCGAACACAGCAGGTATTCGAAGAGGGCGTATTCCTTGGCGGTAAGGTCGATGCGATGACCGTGACGCTTGACCTGCTGAGTGAGCCGATTGAGCTCCAGATCGGCGATGCGCAATACGTCGGCCCGCTCGGACGGCGTACGGCGCAGCAGCGCCTTGATGCGTACCAGCAGTTCGGCGAAATCGAAGGGTTTCGTGAGGTAGTCATCCGCCCCGCGTTCGAACAGCATGACCTTGTCCTCGATTGCATCCCGCGCGGTCAAGACGATGACCGGCAGCGATGCATGCGACTGGCGCACCCGCCGCAGCAGGTCCGCCCCGCTCAGTTGCGGCAGCATCAGATCGAGTATGAGCAGATCGTACTCATAGGCTTGAATGTAGCTCTCGCCTTCACGGCCGTTTCCCGCCAAGTCGACCGCGAAACGCTCGGCGCGCAGGCCTCGGGCGACAAAATCGGCCAGCTTGCGATCATCCTCGACAATCAATATCCGCATTGATGCCTCCTTCGGAGACTTGGGATCCCACGTCCCTATTAGAGCCGCGTTAGAGCAACATTAAGAGACTCTCATTTAGCCGCTGATTGGGGCTGGAACTCGGCTCCTCCCCTTAAGTCCCATTGAGCATGGATTCGCAACGCAAATGGTATGACTCGAGGTGAGGCTATGCGTGCCCGTGCGATGAAAATATTCATCTCGATGAGCTTGGCTGTCGTTCTCGCCGGAGCATGCGCCCAAACACTTGCTCACGGTGGCGGTGGTGGTGGCGGCGGCGGCGGTCACAGCGGCGGTGGATTTCATGGCGGGGGAGGCTTCCATGGTGGCGGCGGACGTCACGGCGGCTGGCGCGGTGGATACGGCTATCGCCACGGCTGGTATGGCGGCGGCTTCTACGGCGGCTGGGGCTTGGGCTACGGACTTATGTTTGCAACCCTGCCTTGGTACTACGACACCTATTGGTGGAACGGCGTGCCGTATTACTACGCTGATGACGTTTACTACCAATGGAACGGCGATGAGGCCGGATATGAATCCGTGCCGCCGCCCGCTGGTCTCTCCGACCAGGTCAAGGCGCGAGAATCCGTCGGCCGCGAGCTCTTCGTGTACCCAAAGGGCGGGCAGTCTGCGCAGCAGCAGGCCAGCGATCGTGCCGAATGCCACCTCTGGGCAGTGACTCAATCTGGTTTTGACCCGACATCGGCGCCGGCTGCACCGGCCACGACCGACTCGGCCACGACCGACTCGGCCAGACAGCGCTCGGACTACCTTCGCGCCGAGCGTGCGTGTCTTGAGGGGCGCAACTACACGGTGGGATAGCCATGTCGATGACCATTTCGCCGCCGGATGACCACGGCAATGCCGAGGAGCGAAGCGCCGGGGAATTCTCCTGTGATTCATCGCCGGAACCTGCCTACCCTCTGCTCGCCACCCGGCGATTTCGCTTTCGCCCGTTCGTCTTTGCAGACATCGGGCGGCTGGTCGCCCTCGCCGGCGAACACCGGATAGCGGATACCACCATCGGCGTCCCTCATCCATTCACCCCTGAATTCGCGCGCATGTGGATATCCTCGCATCCTGCGGAATGGAACCGGCGCCGGGCATTGCACTGGGTGGTTCATGAAATCGGCAGTGATCGCCGCATGCTGGGCTACGCCGGACTGAACCAGATTGACATCGACCGGCGCCAGGGGGAATTGCGCTTTTGGGTCGGCTGCGGCACCGAACGGTTCAGCTGCGCCGTGGAATGGTCCGAAGCCATCATGACTCATGCGCTGGCCGTGCTCGAGCTGACCCGTGTCTACGCCCTGCAGCGCATAAGGCACCCGCTCGCGGGCCGGGTACTGGCCGCGATCGGCATGCAGCGCGAGGCGTTGCTGCGCAAGCGCGTCGACACGGGAGGGTTGCTCGAGGATATCTGCTGCTGGGCAAGGTGCAGCGCCGCCGCGAAAGGGTCCGGCCGTCAACGCGAAGGTACCGAATGATGCCGGCGCAAACGCTTTGCGAGGCTGGCACGCGAGACCAATCCCCGCACCAACGCCGAGTCCTCATGATGAGTTTCAGCGACGAGCACGTGGGTGATTCCGGTTCCCCTGAACATGTCGTACAACTGGGCGGCCGTGAGCGACTGCAATGATTCGTACTTGATGAGCGGCAACTCGTCCCACGGTGTCATCACCTCGTCGATCCTTGCGACCGACGGAGGCCCGGACTGCTCCGCGTCCCGTTTCCGTCGGCGCAGATGGCGCTCGAGATCTTGCGCCGTCACGAGGCCGAGAATTTGCTGCTCGAGTCCGCCCCGCTCTTGCCGCGTGACCAGAAGACAATGCAGCCGCAGTCTGACCATTTCTGCAAGTGCCTCGTCGATCGAGCAGTCCGCTTCAACCGTAATCGGATAATTACGCCGAAAATCGGTAATCGCGTAGATCGCCGCATCCTCGGGGTGAAGTTCCACTTCGTGGGACAGACTTCGCGCGTATGCGGATGACGCCGTGATTACCCGCGAATCCATGAATAAGGCGTTGTCCATTGCAGCACTTCCTCGTCTTAATGCCCTCGGATCGGCCCTTCAACCATTCAGACTTGATGGCAATCGCTTGGTTCCGCTCGGGCCATGGCGCCCGGCGCTAGGGTGCCCCCGAACTGCTCAAAGTGCGCCGAAACGCCGCAATGACCGCCGGCTGCGGCCGCCTGATTGCCGGAACTTCCTGGTAATTCTGCCATCCGCCTCCCAGGCTCTTGTATAGCTGAACGAATTCGTCGCCCTGCGCAACCTGGGCCGCCGCGTACTGTTCCTGGAGAGCATAGAACTGCCGTTCTGCATCGACGACGTTGAGAAAATCAGTGAGTCCGCGGTTGTACCTGGCGTTTGCCAGGTCGACCGCACGCTGCCCCGCAACCATGGCCTCGCCCAGGTTCTTCAATCGGTCCTGCTGGGCCGTGTACCCATCGAGAGCGGCATCCACCTCCTGCACGGCATTGATGATCGTCTTGCGATAATTCACCAGGCTGGCATGCGCCGCCAATTGCGCAATGTCCACCTCGGCGTCGATCGCCCCGAAATCGAGCAGCGGCCAGACTGCGCCCGGTCCGAATGACCACACGTGCTTGGCGATGCCCGGAGTGGTGCCCCAGCCCTGCCCTTGAGAGCCGATCGAACCGATCAGCGCCACCTGCGGAAACAGATTCGCGGTGGCGACGCCGATTCGTGCCGTGGCTGCCGCTAGTTCCCTCTCAGCCTGCTGAATGTCGGGCCTGCGCTTCAAGAGATCCAGTGGGACGCCCGCCGCGACCGGCGCGGGCATCGACGGAATGAGATTGGGATTCGACAACTCATGGGTGACGCTCTCGGGATACTCGCCCAGCAATGCCGCGAGCGCGTACTCGACGGCATTCACCTGCGCATCCAGC
This sequence comes from uncultured Gammaproteobacteria bacterium, assembly GCA_963727045.1. GTDB lineage: Bacteria > Pseudomonadota > Gammaproteobacteria > Steroidobacterales > Steroidobacteraceae > Bog-1198. Next base: position 1,733,664 of record CAVSES010000001.1, read on the forward strand.
GGCGCAATTTGCGCCTGCAGCGTGTCGAGCTCGCGGGTCGCCAGGGCGACGTCCAATTCATTGGTGATTCCGCGCTCGTAGCGGATATTGACGATGCGCAGCGACTCGCGCAGGACATCTCCTGCGCTGCGCAAAATGCCGGCCTGAGCCTGAAATCCGCGAAGCTCGACGTATGCGCGCACCACGTCCGCAATCAGGGAGGTGAGGACCGCGTTGCGTGCGGCAGCCGCCGCCTGCCGGTCGTAGCGCGCCGCCTCGAACTCGCGGCGATATTTTCCGAACACGTCGAGTTCCCACACTGCGTCGAATCCGGCTATCGTATTGATCTGCTTCACGCCGCTCGTGTCGTCGGCGGAGACGAGACCCGGTTCGGCGCGACCGCGAGTAAGATCCCTGCCCGTCCCGCGTCCCGCGGCTGCGCTTGCGTCGACTTCGGGAAGAGCGTGACCCACGACGACGGCCTCGTAGGTCCGAGCCTGCTGCAGTCTCGTCAACGCGATCTCCAGATCGGGGTTGGACTTGATGGCGCGCTCGACCAGCGAGTCCAGCTCGGGATCGTTGAGCGCGTGCCACCACGCCGCAAGATCGGGCGCGGACGCCGCAGACGGTGTCGTTGCGGCGTTGCTCGAAGTGATTGCCGCGAACGCCGCGGGCGCGTCCGGTTTCGGCGTGTGGTAATTGGGACCCACCGCGCAGCCGCTCAAACCGGCGAGCAGGCAGATGGCGATACACGGGACAGTCTTCACGGCGGCGAGCTTCAGCGCTTGGCGTCGAGGTTGCGGCCGACTGCGGCGCCGGTGCCGCCCGCGACGGCGGCCTCGCTCGCCTTGACAGCCTGTCCCGATGCAATCTGGCTGCTGATGTTCAAGACCAGCTTGGCGCCGGGTTCCACGCCCGGGCCGAGTTCGACCAAGCTGCCGTTGTCGCGCACGATCGTGACGTCCCGAAAGCTGACCTTGCCCTTTGCATCCACCACCGCCACTTGCGTGCCGTTGGGGCGGAACACCAGCGCGGCCGCCGGAACTTCGACCAGCCCCCTGGGCTGCAGCCTGAACGCCACGTTGACATAGGTGCCCGGAAGAAGCGCGTGGTTGGCGTTGGGCATGTCGACCTCCACGCGCATGGTGCGGGCCTGAGCGTTGATCGATTCCGCCGAGCGGGCAATCTTGCCCTCGAATACCGCACCCGACGAGCCGGCGGAGCGTATTTGGGCGGGCACCCCGGCCTTGATCAGCTCGCCCGCCGAATTCTGCGGCACGTCGACGAACACCCGCAGAGGATCCGTCTGCGCCATGCGGTACAACGGTGTCGTGGTCGATGCGCTGCCCGCGGTCACCAGATTGCCGATGTCGATCTTGCGTTCGGTGATCGTTCCGTCGAAGGGTGCCACCACCTGCTTGAACTGGGCGAGTGCATTGTATTGCTCGACTTTCGACTTGTCCGACGCGACCTGTGCATTGGCGGCATACAGGCGCGCCACGGCGCTCTGATAGTCGGCCTTCTTCGACTCGCGCTCCTGCTCGGAAACGACGCCCTTCGGCGAGTCGCGCCAGCGTTCATTGGTGGTTCTGCTGAATTCCGCCTCCGCCTCCCGGGCGGCGACCTGCGCTTCCGATGTCTTGAGCTGCGCACGCGCCGCGCTCAGCTCCGCGTCGAGCTCGGGGGTCTCGATCGTCGCCAGTACCTGACCCTTTTTGACGTGGTCGCCGATATCCACCAGCCACTTCGCGACATAGCCGTTGACGCGCGCATAGATCGTGGTTTCGTACCAGGCTGCCGTCTGCCCGGGCAGGACCAGGTCCTGCCCCACCGATGCCGGGCGCGCTGTGACCACATCGACCGGAGGCGGCGCGCCGAAGGCGGTCTCGGACGCCTTTGCCAGGGAATGTGCGTCGACGATGCGGATGACCTTCACGACGACGAAGCAGAGCAGCAGGACCACGGCCGCGATCCCCGCGCCGATTTTGAGCGTCCGTCCGGTGCCGGGCTCGAAGGCCGTGGAAACCCCCTCCTGCTCCGTGCGCGAGGTGTCGTCGGGCAACTCGGCAAACGGATCAGCCTCGCACCGGGGTGGCGGAATGTCGTTGGGATCATGCGGTTGCATTGGCTCTGCCTATGACGTGCGGTTCGGAAGCTGGGGTGGGCCGACGGCGCAGCAAGCGGTACATCGTGGGCACGAAAATCAAGGTCGCGAAGGTTGCGAACAGCAGGCCGCCGATCACCGCCCGGCCCAACGGGGCGTTCTGTTCGCCGCCCTCTCCTATTCCGAGCGCCATCGGCACCATGCCGAGGATCATCGCGCCGGCGGTCATCAACACCGGCCGCAGCCGGGTGTAGCCCGCGGACGCCGCCGCCCGCAACGGGTCATCCCCCGCGTCCATGCGCTGGTTGGCGAAGCTCACCACCAGGATGCTGTTGGCCGTGGTCAACCCGATGCACATGAGAGTACCCATGAGCGCAGGCACGCTCATGGGCGTTTGCGACAGGAACAGCATCCACAGCACCCCGCCGAGCGCGAAAGGCACGGCCATCAGCACGATGAGGGGATCCATCCAGCTCTGAAAATTCATCACGAGAAACAGATACACGAGGACGATGGCCAGCGCGATGCCCGTGAACAACCCCGCGTAGCTTTCCCGCATGGTCTCCACCTGGCCGCTCAAGGTGATCGACAGGGCCTTGGAGGAGTCCGGCCGATGCGCCGCGAGCACCGCGTCGATGTCGTGCGCCGCCGAATAGAGGTCGCGTCCCTGCACGTCCGCGTGCACGTCGAACACCGGCCGAATGTTGAGCTGCGAGGTGACCAACGGAATGGCGTTGCGCCCCAGTGCAGCCAGATTGCTCAGCAACTGACCCGAACCGTTGCCGACGCCGGACGCCAGGGGCATCGTGGAGAGGTCCTGCGAGGAGCCGATCCGATAAGTCGGCACCTGCACGACCAGGGGGTAGCTCACGCTGTTGCGCGGGTCCACCCAGAAATTCGGTGCGCTCTGTGCGCTCGAATTGGTGGCGACGAGCACGTCGTTGGCCGCCTCCTGCTGCGTCACACCCGCTTCCGTGGCGAGCGCCCGGTCCATGTCGACCGTGAGCGCCGGCGCGTTCGGAACCTGAAAGACGTGCGAGTCCACCACTCCCGGCACGCGATTGAGGTCGCGCGCTATGGCGGAGGCCACGGTGAAGGCCTCTCCCTGATCGGGCGCAGAAATCCTCACGTCGATGGGCGCGGGCTGGCCGAAATTCAACACCTGATCGACGATGTCGGCGGGCTGGAAGAAGAATTGCAGCTGGGCAAAATGCGCCGGCAATTCGCGCCGCAGCGTCGCGATCAATTTGGCGGTCGGGGTGTGCTTTTCGTTCAGGGAAATGAGAATTTCGCCGTCCATCGGGCCGACGGTGGCGGAGTCGCTCAAGGCAATGTTGATGCCGCTGTACGGCAGGCCGATGTTGTCGAGCATGACGCTGATCTGGTCGCTGCCGACGATCCGCCGGATTTCAGCCTCGACCCCGGCAAAATACTCCTGGGTCTTTTCCAGCCGCGTGCCCGCCGGAGCGCGGACGTGGAGGCGCATCTGGCCGGCGTCCACCTGCGGGAAGAAGTCCCGGCCCAACTGCGGGAAGAGGCTTACCGACACGATGATCAGGATCACGAACGCCGCGACGGTAAGGACCGGCTGCGACAACGTCCACGCCAATGCGTTGCGGTACCTTTCCCGGAACCGTTCGAAGCCGCGCTCGAAGCTCGCTTGCAAGCGCACCAGGGGATTGTGCGAGACGGCATGCTGGCCGACCGGCCGGTGTACCGCCTCGGCGTTGAAGGCGTTCACCGATCCGCGCATCAGCATGTTGAAGAGAACCGGCACCATGGTGAACGACAGCGCCAGGCTCGCGAGCAGCGCCCCGATGACCGAGAGCGAGAGGGGCGAAAACAGATACTTTGCCGTGCCCTGCAGCAGAAAGACCGGTACGAACACGATGCAAATGCACAGCGTGGAGAGAAAGGTGGGAACGGCCACTTCCCTGGCTCCCTCGACGATCGACTGCCGCAGCGGCTCGTTCATCGCGACATGCCGTTCGATGTTTTCGATGACCACGGTTCCGTTGTCCACGAGAATGCCGATCGCCAACGCGAACCCGCCGAGGGTCATGGTGTTCAAGGTCTGGCCGGTCAGGTAGATGAAAAGCACGGCGGTGACGATCGACAGCGGAATCGCCGCGAGAATGATCAGAGACAGGCGCATGTTGCCGAGGAACAGGATGATGACCAATGCGGTCAGCCCGGCGGCCATGCCGGCGCTCAAGCCCACGCTGTTGAGCGCCGCCTTGACGAATACGGACTGATCGAACAGCGCCTTGATCGAAACGCCCTGCGGGAGCACCTTCTTGATGTCCTCGAGCGCCGATCGCACCCCGTCGATCACCGCCAGCGTGGACACGCCGCCGGTCTTGCGAATCACCATGAGCGCGCCGGGCGTGCCGTTGACCGACACCGAGTTGGTCTGCACCTGAAACCCGTCGTGCACGTGCGCCACGTCGCGCATAAAGACGAGATGTCCGTCGACCTCCTTGATGGGAAACGCATTGATCGTGTCGATCACGTCGGGTGAATTGTTCATCGTCAAGGTGTAGTCCTTGTCGCCGATCTTCACGTCGCCCGCCGGCAGAATGACGTTTTGGCGCTGCAAAGCGTCGCTCACATCGGAGGCGGACAGGCCGCGCGCCTGCAGCGCCTGGGAGTCCAGATCCGCCATGATCACCCGCGGCTTGCCGCCGTACGGATAGGGAACTTCGGCGCCGTGGACCACGGCAAGCGCCGGACGGATGATGTTCTGGCCCAGGTCGTTGAGCTTGGTGTCGGGAAGGGATTTGCTCGAGAGGCTGAGCTGAATGATTGGCACGTCGGTCGCGCCATACCTCAGCACCAGGGGCGGCGTGATGTTCCTCGGCATGTACTTGAGAACGACCAACGCGCTGCTCGCAAGTTGGGAGACCGCCCGCGTCACGTCGGCGCCCTCGCTCAGGTAGATCTTCTCGACACCGACTCCCTGGTAGCTGACCGCCTCGATGCGCGAGATGTTGTCGACCAGGGAGGCCAGTTGACGTTCGTGCAGCGTCAGGATGCGGTTTTGCATGTCCTGGGCGCTCATGCCGTTGTAGGTCCAAACGACCGCCACCACCGGGATGTCGATTTCCGGAAAAATGTCGATGGGCATCCGCAATCCGGCGCCAATCCCCATGAGACAGATGAGGATCAACGCCGCCACGACGGTATAGGGACGCTTGAGAGCTATTTCGACGACGGACATGCAGGGTTCTCTATGGCCACATCGCTAAATTAGACGGGCGGAGGGCCGCCCGTCAGGGGTCGAAAGTCACGATCGCGCATGACTTTGGTCACTTCTTGAATGTGACCAAAGTCACTTGTGACTCGACCCGTCCACGCCGCCGGGTCATTCGGGATGCCGCTGCTTCCTCGAAAGTATGGCAAGCTCGGTGCGGGTATTGGCATGCAGCTTCTCCATGATCCGACTGACGTAGTTCTTGATGGTGCCTTCCGCGAGAAACAGGGCGGTGCCGATCTGCCTGTTGCTCATGCCTTCGGCGATGAGCTCGAGAATTTTCTCCTCCTTGTCGCTGAGCGCTTCGGTGGTCAACGGAGGGCTTGCGGACGCTTCCCGCGCGCGGATCGCGGACGGCTCCGCGGCCGAGGAACTCGATTGGGAGAATTGCGCAAGACGGCGGAACTGGTCCATCACCTTGCGCGCGATCTGGGGGGTCAAGCGAGATTCGCCGTGCCGCAGAGCCCGGATCGTTTCCAGCAATTCGTCCTCCGCCGCGTCCTTCAGCAAGTACGCATGGGCACCCGCGCGCACCGCCTCAAAAACGGTTTCGTCGTCATCCAATGTCGTCAGGACCAGCACCTGGGTGCCTGGCAGCGCGCGGGTGATTTCGCGGGTCGCGGCCACTCCTCCCTTGAGCGGCATGTGCAAGTCCATCAAGACGACGTCGGGGTGCAGTAGTTGCGCGAGTTCGACGGCCTCGACTCCGTTGCACGCCTGGCCGACGACCTCCATGTCCGGCTCCATCGACAGGAGGAGGGCCGCACCGCGACGCACGAGCGCTTGATCTTCGGCTATGACGATTCGGATGGCCGCCGAATCGGCGTTTGGGTGAACCACGACCGGCACCTCGGATAAACAGGCTTCGGGCACAATGATGCGGCTTAACCGGCATGGTTTGGAAGTGACTTTAGTCACCTGTTAACGTGCAGCCATGACCAGACGCGCGAAAGATCCGGAAGCGAGGCCGGGCGGGTGGGACCTCGACCCGCGGCGGAGCCTCGCCGCCGGCGCCATGTGGCTGATCATTGCGCTGGCGGTCACCTTTTCGACCGCGGCCGCAATCTGGGTCGGCAGCATCGCGCGCCGCGATGTTTTCGAACAGCACGTGCGACGGCTGTCGCTCGAGACCGATCAGTTGAGCTCCGAGCTCGGTCAGGCGATCACCGCGCGCCTGGAAGCGCTGCGTGCCGCTCGAATACTGCTCGACGGCGTCATCCCCGCGGTCCGGCAGGCCGGGCTGAGCTCGGTATTCGATGAGCTGCAAGCCGCCTATCCGGAACTCGAGTGGATCGCCGTCGCCGACAATACGGGCAACGTCGTGAGCAGCAACGGCGCGCTCACGAAGGGCAGCCGAATCGATTTGGCCGCCTGGTTCACACAAGGCATGCAAGGGCCGTGGCTCGGCGTCATCGACGAGCGTTGGTCTCCCAAGGCCGAGCCCCGAGGCAAACCGACGACCGAGTATTCAGAGTTCGGCGATCTTGCCGCGCCCGTGCGCAACAGCACCGGTCAGACGATCGGAGTGATCGCCGCGCACCTCGGCTGGCGGCGCGCCCCGAATCATCCGTTGCGGCTCACCGACGAATCGGATCCAAAAGAGGTGACGCAAGCGTACGTCATCGATCGCGACGGCATCGTCCTCATCGGGCCGCAAGGCACGCGAGGCAAACCGTGGAGCGGAACTCCGCTGGGCGGACCCGATGTACGCGCGTCCGCCCTGCCGCACTTCGACCGCTTGCCGGGCGGGGAGCAGGTTCTCGTGTCGCGGGCTCCCTTGAGCGTCGGCGGATCGGAACCGTCATCGGGTTGGCAAGTCCAATTGTGCGAGCCCAGTCAGCGCGTCTATCAGCGGGCCGATGCGTTGGCGTTGCGAATTCTCTGGGTGTCGCTCTGTCTGGGCGCGGCGACGGCGCTTTTGGGAGCCTTCGGAGCGCTTCACCTGACGCGGCGCCTGACCCGCTTGACTCAATCGGTCGCCGCCGTGGGCCGCGGCGAAGTCTCACGGATCGACGTGCCCCAGGGCCGCGACGAGGTCGCGGCGCTCGCCACAGGTTTCGCCAGGATTCTCGATGATCTTCAACAGGAACGAATCGAACTCCAGTCGCTCAGCAGCGAGCTCGAGCGGCGCGTTGCGGTCAGAACGCGTGAAGTCGAGCAGCTCGCCGAGGAGTCGCGGTATGCCGCGATCGTGCGCGAACGCCTCAAGATCGCCCGCGATCTGCATGACACCCTCGCGCACTCGATGATGGCCATGCTGAGCGAGGTTCGGTTCCTGCGCAAGCTGCACTCCCGTGATCCGGGCGCGATGGCCGCCGAACTCGCCCGCGCCGAAGAAGTGGCTCACGAGGGGCTCAAGGAGGCGCGCACCGCCATTACGCAGATGCGCGTGAACGCAGTGCGCGAAACGGGCCTGGGTCCGGGGCTGTCGAGCGTCTTCGACCGATTCATCGACCGGACCGGTCTGACCGGCGTGTTCACGTCGGATATCGAAGCTGCCCGATTCGGCGATGAACGCGCCGAGACGCTGTTGCGGATGGCGCAGGAGGCGCTGCGCAATGTGGAGCGCCATGCCCGGGCGACGCGGGTGGACGTCAAGCTGCGGGCCGCCGGCGGGACGGATTTGGAATTGACAATTGAGGATAACGGCATCGGCTTCGATCCCACTCTGCACCGTCCGGATCACTTCGGCATCATCGGACTACGCGAGCAGGCGGAGCTGATCGGAGCCGACCTCACGATCGAGAGCAGGATCGGCGAGGGAACGAAGCTCACGATCCTGCTGCGGCTGTCGCCGATCCCATTCGCGGGAAGTCCGCCTGCGGCGCCCTCGAGATGAAGTATTTCAGCCGATGACGAACCAGCCCGACCAACCGCACTTCAACAACAGCGACATTCCTCCAACGCTCTCGAGCCGCAATGCCGTCAGATTTTGGACCGCGGCGGTGCTCACCGGCATAGGCGCCGGCTTGGCGGCCGGCGTGCTCACATGGCTGCTCCTCGGCATCGAACACCTCGTATGGCCCGGACCCAACATCCTCGAAGCCGCCTCGCATTCACCGCATGCGAGACATCTATGGGCGCTGCTGGGTGCGGGTCTGTTGACCGGATGCGGGCAATTTGCGCTGCATCGGCTGTCGAGCGCGAACGGTATCGACATCACGGAAGCCATCACCCGCTTCGCCGGGCGTATGCCGGTTTTGCGCACCGTCGGCAGTGCGTTTATGTCCGTCGTCGTCGTCGGCATGGGAGCCTCGCTCGGAAGAGAAGGCGCGCCGAAGCAGTTGGGGGCCCTGATCGCCAATATACTGTCCGACGGAAGCCGATTATCCGATGAACAGCGGCGGCTGCTGGTGGCCTGCGGCGGAGGAGCGGGGATGGCCGCGGCGTACGGGGTACCGCTGGGAGGAGCGCTGTTTGCTCTGGAAGTGTTGCGCGGGGTATTGGCGCTGCGGCTCATATTGCCGGCGCTGCTGACCTGCGCGGTCGCCACGGCTGTGTCCTGGTTGATGCTGCCGAATGAGCCCACCTATGTCGTTCCCGCCTATCCGCTGTCGGCATCCGTGGTGTGTTGGGCGCTGCTCGCCGGGCCGGCGGCCGGGTTGGTCTCGGTGGGCTACGTGCGCCTGGTCGCCTGGGCGGACCGCCACAGGCCCACGGGTTGGGGGCGATTGCTCGCTCCGGCAGCGGCCCTGGGAATCGTCGGCGCAATTTCCATCCAGTTTCCGCAGGTGCTTGGCAACGGCAAGGACATCACCCAACTGGCGTTCCTCGATGAAGTGGCCCCCAGGCTTCTGTTGATCCTGGTTCTACTACGGCCGTTGGCAACCCTGCTCTGTCTCGGAAGCGGAGTTCCCGGCGGTCTGTTCACGCCCTCCCTGGCGATGGGGGCGCTGCTCGGCGGTGTGCTCGGCACCGCTTGGTCGTGGATCTGGCCCGGCGTGCCGCACGGGCTCTTTGCGGTGATAGGCGCCGCAGCGGTCCTCGCGGCGACCACTCACGGCCCCATCTCGTCCATCGTGCTCATCATGGAACTCACCGCCCGCGATCGCTCCTTCATGCTTCCCCTGCTCACCGCCGTCGTCACGGCCACGATCGTCGCGCGTACGCTTGATCCTAGGTCCATCTACGATGCCCGCTTCACCGACCGCGAAGTGAGAAAACTGGTCCGGGAAAGAAAGCCGCCGGCGGTTTGAGCCGGAACAAGCGGCCGGAAATTGAGTCTCATCGTCAGGGGGCGGAACCGCCCTGGGAACGGAGCTTTCATGTCGCGGCTAGATCCAACCCATGCAACGACTCTCGCCCTCCTGGCGAGTCTCGCCCTCAGCGCCTGCGCGTCATACGAAAAATGCGGGTTCGGCGGCTGTGCAGGCGATGCGGAACTGGCCGCGCACGTTCGAGCCGCCTTCGCGGACCACGCGGAATTGCAGCCGCCCAACTTGATCACCGTCCAGAGCGTCAATCATGTGGTGTATCTCTATGGCCTGGTCGACACGGATCTTCAGCTGCAAACGGCCGAGGCGCTTGCACATGAGATTCCGGGTGTGACCCGGGTCGTGAACTCCATCGGAATCGCCGGTAACAGCCGGTGAATCTTCGCGCGGCGGCGGACGCCCGGACTTCAAGGAGCGAGCAACAGCTCCAATATGCGCAGGTAGATGCGATGCAGCCCATCGACGTCCGCGACGCGAACGCACTCGTTCACCTTATGGATGGTCTCGTTGATCACGCCGACTTCGATTACCTGCGCGCCCATGGGAGCGATGAAGCGTCCGTCCGAGGTGCCGCCGCTGGTCGATAATTTCGGAGTGATTTGCAGTTGTTCCTGCACCGCGCGGACCGCGGCCTGCGACAACTCGCCGGGGGTCGTCAGAAACGGGTATCCGGAGACGAACCATTCCAGGGAATAATTGACCCGGTGGCGCCGCAGCAACTCCTCGACCACGGTCTTGAGTCCATCGACGGTTTGCTCGGTGGAAAAGCGCAGATTGAAGCGCGCCTTGAGTTCTCCCGGGATGACGTTGGGTGCGCCCGTTCCGGCGGAGATGTTCGAAATCTGGAAGGTGGTGGGTTGGAAATGCTCATTGCCGCGATCCCACATTCGTGCCGCGAGCTCGGCCAGCGCCGGGGCCACCGCATGCACCGGGTTATCGGCGAATTGCGGGTAGGCAATATGCCCCTGGACGCCATGCACGGTCAGGCGCCCGCTCAAGCTGCCGCGCCGGCCGATCTTGATGGTGTCCCCGAGAGCGCTCTCGCTCGAGGGTTCACCGACCAGGCACCAATCGATGGCCTCCTTGCGTTCGCGCAGCACTTCGACCACCCGGCGCGTCCCGTCGACCGAAGGCCCCTCTTCATCGCTGGTGATCAAGAACGCGATCGTGCCCCGATGGGAGGGATACCGGCCCACGAATTCTTCGCTCGCCGTCACCATGGCCGCAAGCCCGCTCTTCATGTCCGCGGCGCCGCGTCCAAACAACAGGCCGTCCTTGATGACCGGGGCAAAGGGATCGCTCCGCCACTCATCCAACGGTCCCGTCGGCACCACGTCGGTATGTCCGGCGAAGCAAAACACGGGGCCGCCGCGGCCGCGCTTCGCCCAGAAATTATCGACGGGACCGAACTTCAAGTTCTCGACCGAGAATCCGAGCGCCTCGAGCCGGCCGATCATCACCGCCTGGCAGCCTCCGTCGGTCGGGCTGACCGAGGCGCGCGCGATCAATTCCTCCGTCAAGCGCAGGGTGTCGGAGACCGACCGAGCGTCCATCAGAAGCGCAGTACCGGGGCCTGGCGCCTCAAATTGACCCACAAGCCGTAGAGGCACAGAGCGAGCGCGGCGATGAGAACCCAGCCCGGCATCGCGAGCCCCAGGAAGCTCCAGGTCACCTTCGCGCATTCGCCGGATCCGGACAGCACCTTGACCAGCACCTCGCTCAATGAAAACACCCTGAGCATGAAATCGAGCGATGCGCCGCAGGCGGGGACGCTGCCCTCGGGCAGGCTCTGGATGTAGAGCTGCCGGACGGCCACGCCGATGGTGGCGAGCGCCGCCAGGCCGAGCAGCAGCGCGTACATGCGCCTGCCCCAGCTCACCGGGTCGTGCAATGCCGCGACCATGAATACCACACCCATGGCGAACACGCCGACACGCTGGAAAATACACAGCGGACAGGGCTCGAGGTGCAGGACGAATTGAGCGTAATAGGCGTAGGCGAGCAAGCCCGCGCAGGCCGCGAATCCGAGCAGATTCCCCTGACGGCGGTTCATCACCCGCGCGACGATGCGTGCGCGGCATCGATTTGCTTGGCGACGTCCTCGAGCGAGGTGTGGCGGATATCCTTGCCGTGGACCATGTAGATCACGTACTCGCAGATGTTCTTGGCGTGATCGCCGATGCGTTCCAGCGCGCGGACGATCCACATGATTTCGAGCGCGCGCCGGATGGTGCGCGGATCCTCCATCATGAACGTCATGCACTGGCGCTGGATCGATTCGTATTCTTCGTCCACCATCTTGTCTTCCTGGGCGGTCTTGAGCGCCGCCTGCGAGTCCATGCGCGCGAATGCATCGAGCGCGTCGTGCACCATCTGCGCGACCTGCCTGCCGAGGTGCTTGACCTCGCGATATTTGTCCGCGGGACGCTCCATGGTGGCGAGCCGCGAGGCAATGTAGCCGATCTTCTCGCCTTCGTCGCCGATTCGCTCGAGGTCGGTGATGGTCTTGATGATCGCGACGATCACCCGCAGGTCGCCGGCGGCCGGCGCCCTGATCGCGAGGATGCGGCTGCATTCCTCGTCGATCGACACCTCCATGCCGTTGACCTTGTAGTCGTCGGTCGCCACGGATTCGCCCAAGCGGCTGTCGCCTTCCACCAGGGCGGTGATCGCCTTGTGCAGCTGCTGTTCGACGAATCCGCCCATTTGCAACACCTGGTTGCGAACCTTTTCCAGGTCCTCGTTGAAGCGCCGGGAAATGTGGTGGGTGAGGTCGGCCGTTTCCATAAAAAATACTCTTAGAGCTCAAACCATTCGGAACAATCGAAATCGCCTGCGTGCGCCTGACCGCGCGGGGTTGATTTACATCCGATTACCCCGCGCGTCAACACTGCGCACGATATTTGTGACCTCAAGCGCTTGCGGCCGCGGGCACCGACTGGCGCCAAATCCTCACGGCCGGGAAATGGCAGGTGAACGTGCTGCCCCTGCCTTCAGTGCTCTGCACGTCGAGCCAGCCACCGTGCCTCTGCACCGCATGCTTGACGATTGCGAGACCCAATCCGGAGCCGCCCTGGCCGCGGGACCGTCCCGCGTCCACCCGATAGAACCGCTCGGTCAGCCGCGGAATATGTTCCGCCGGAATGCCGATGCCGCTGTCGATCACCGAGAAATGCGCCCCTTCCTCATCGAGCCACCAGCGAATTCGCACCGTGCCCTCGGCCGGCGTGTATTTCATGCCGTTCACCAAGAGATTGGTGAATGCGGATTCGAGTTCGTGCGCCGATCCGAACAAGCCGTCGCCGGACTCCAATTCCAGAAGTATGTGGCGCGGACGATCCGCGCTTGCGAGCGCATCGCGGTGCAGCCGCTCCAGCATGGAGGGTACATCGACCGCGTCGCGAACCGCCTCGCCGTCCGTCGACTCCAGGCGCGACAGCACCAACAAGTCCGCGATGATGGCGTTCATGCGCTGCGCCTGGGCGCGCATGTCCCTGATGGGTCCCGACCAGGCGGGATCGATCGACGGATCCTCGGCCAGGGTGTCGAGGTATCCGGAGATGACCGTCAACGGCGTGCGAAGCTCATGCGAGGCATTGGCGACGAAATCCTTGCGCATCGCCTCCAGGCGCATCTGGCGCGTCACATCGCGCACCAGCAGCAGCGACTGGCCCCCGCCGTAGGGCACCACCTGCAGCGCCAGGTACAAGTCCAAATGCACCGGCGGGCGGATCAGGAGCGGCATCGCAAAGTCATCGCCGTGCAGGTACAGCACAAACTCCGGCGAGCGGATCAGGTTGTCGATCCGCAGGCCCACGTCGACCGGCCGTTTGAGCCCGAGCAGGCGCGCCGCCTGACGGTTGAACCAGACGATCTCGTGCTGGCTGCTCAAGATGATGACGCCGTCGGGCAGCGCCGCGGTGGAGCGGCGCAGTTCGCGAAACAGCTGAATGAGCCGTTGTTTGTGGAACTGCTTGCGCCGGTGCAGGCGCACCACCTGCGCCACGATATCCCCCCAGATCCCGCCCAGATTGGGGGGATCGATCTGCGAACGCAGGCGCAACCAGCGGTCCAAGCGGTGGAGCGTGAGCAGCTGCCATCCGAGATACAGGCAGGCGGCCAGCAGCACCCAGAGCCAAACGGGCTCTATCAGCAGGCCGAGACACAGGCCCAACAAGAGAACGCCCGCGAGCCGCGCGAGCGCGAAAGTCCACATCGCTGCCATTGACTAGGAGCCTTTCGCGCCCGCCCTCCTCTTAAGCGTCTCGTGTGGAGAACCGGTAGCCGGCGCCGCGCACCGTTTGGACCAAACGCTCCAGCAGATACGGCTCGAGCGCCTTGCGCAGCCGGCGAATGTGCACATCCACCGTGCGTTCCTCGACATAAGTATTACCGCCCCAGACGCGATCGAGCAACTGTCCGCGCGAGAAAACCCGTTCCGGGTGCGTCATGAAGAAGTGCAAAAGGCGATACTCCGTGGGGCCGAGCGCGATTTCCCGCTCACCTGCGCTCACCCGGTGGCTCGAGTCGTCGAGTCTCAGCCCATCGGCCTCCACGACGTCCGCGGCGCCGGCCGGGGCCGCACGCCGCAGCACCGCTTGGATGCGCGCCAGCAATTCGCGGGGCGAGAAGGGCTTTGTTATGTAGTCGTCCGCCCCGCCCTCGAGACCCCCGACCTTGTCTTGCTCCTCGGAGCGTGCGGTGAGCATGATGACTGGTATCTCCTCGGTGTCCTTGGCGCGCTTCAGCGATCGGGTCAGTTCAAGCCCGCTCATGTCCGGCAACATCCAGTCGACCAGCATCAGGTCCGGCCGCACGTCGACGATCCGCGCCCGGGCCTCCCGGCAGTCTTCGGCTTCACGAACTTCGTACCCGGCTCGACGCAGGCCGAAAGCGACCATGTCGCGAATCGCCTTTTCGTCTTCCACGATGAGGATGCGCTTGGCGGTCATGTAATCCCCAGTCCCTAGTCCATTGATTCCGTTAAGCAGACTATTACAACGTTCGTTTGTGACAGTTCGGTGACAACGCTCAGGGTGCATTCAGGCGGCGCTCCGCTTCGGTCAGTGCCACTTTATCGCGCAAATACAAGGGCTCAATGTCGGCGGGATCGAACGCCTCCCCGCGCCGCAGGCGCAGCGCGCCGAGCCACGCGAACTCGCGTGCGTTCGGCAGTGCCTCCCGGCGCTGCGCGTTCAAGTCGAGACCCGCCAGGGCGAGCGAGGGGTACGCGGCAAAACCGCGCCCGATCCCATGATAGACGCCCGGCGTGGGCAAAACGACGCTCTGCGGCGACCCGACGCGGGGCGGCCCCATCGCCACCAAGCCGCGCTCGGCATCGGCCGCGAAGCACCCCCAGTACACTTCGCCCATCCGGGCGTCGAGACACGCGAGCGTTCGATCGGCGCCCTGTCGAATGGCATGCAACGCCAGCGCCTCGAGTGTCGTGACGGGCACCACGCGAAGTTCCGCGCCGAACGCCAGCCCCTGAGCCACTGCCACGCTGATTCTCACCCCGGTGAATGCGCCCGGGCCGATGCTCGTGGCGAGGCCGTCGAGCGAGGACAACGTCACACCGGCCTCGGCCAGCACTTCCTCGACCATGGCAAGCAGCTGTGGTGCGGCCGACAGCCCGCCCAACGCGAACCGGTCGATGGTCTCGTCTCCGTCGAGCAACGCCACCGAACACGCTTCCGTCGCCGCATCCACCGCAAGGACGCGCATGCCCTCAAGTCCCCTGCGATGCCCGCGCCGGCGCCGGGCGCAGTTTCGCGAGCCGTTCGGCGAGAAAGGCGGCCCCCACGGCACCATCCACGATGATGGGGCTCGGCGGCAACGCCTCCAGGAACACCTGCCCGTAGGCCTTGGTCTTGAGGCGCGGGTCGCCGATGACGATCACGCCGAAGTCGTCGAAATCTCGAATCAAGCGTCCAACCCCTTGTTTCAACGCCAGCACCGCCTGTGGTAGCTGATACTCGAAGAATGGGTTGCCGCCGCGGCGGCGAATGCCTTCCAGGCGCGCCTTGAGCAGCGGGTCGTCGGGCGACGCGAACGGCAGTTTGTCGATCGCGACGATCGACAGCGCCTCGCCCTTCACGTCGACGCCTTCCCAGAAACTGCCGGTGGCGAGCAGCACGGCCGTGCCCAGCTCGCGGAACCGGTTGAGCAGCGCTTCGCGCGGTGCCTCGCCCTGAACCAACACCGGAAAAGACGGATTCGGAAAGCGCATCTTGAGCGCCTGCACGCCCTCCGCCAACCCGCGATAGCTGGTGTAGAGCAGGAATGCCCGCCCGCCGCTCGCCTCGAGCAGCGGCGCGCAGGCATCGATGAATTTTGCGGCGAACGCCGGATCCTGCGGCTGGGGCATGTGCGGCGGCAGAAAGATGCGCGCCTGATGGCGATAGTCGAATGGACTGTCGATGCGCACCACCCGCGCCTCCGGCAGACCGATCCTCCCGGCAAAATGCGAGAAATCCTCGCCGATGGCCAATGTCGCCGACGTGAACACCCAGGCGCAGGGACGCGACTGCACGTATTCGCGCAGACGCTCGGCGATTTCGAAGGGCGTGTACTGCAGCAGCAGTCCGGTGGGATTCGCATCGACCCAGCGCAAGCCGGTGTCATCCGAAAGCTCGCTCAAGGCGGCCAGGGAATTGGCGAGGCTCGCGGCCCTGCGACCGCAATTCGCGAGCCCGGCACCCGCACCCAGGCCTTCGAGCTGCGCGGCGATGTCGCTCAATGCGGACTCGAGTTCCGGCAGCGCGTCCAAAAAAGAATCCGGCAAGCTCATCCATTCATAGCGTCCCGCTCCCCGGCGCAGGGCAGCGCGCAACTCCTCGAGCGAGCCATCCACCGAAGCCACCGCCTGAGTGATCGCCGGAGCCCGCACGCCGGCTGCGGTCATCTCGGCCGCGATGTCGCGCATCAGGAGCTGCGCCTGACGCACCGACCACACCTGGCCGAAGAACTGTGCCGCGATGTCCGGTACCTGATGTGCTTCATCCAAAATGACCGCCTCGGCACCCGGCAGCAGGTCGCCGAACCCCTCGTCCTTCAACGCGAGATCCGCGAGCAGCAAATGGTGGTTCACGACCACGATGTCGGCGGCCTGGGCCTGGCGCCGCGCCTCGAACACATGACACTCGGCGAACTGCGGACACTCCGACCCCAGGCAGTTGTCGCGGGTCGAGGTGATCTGGGGCCACGCAGCCGACTGCTCCGGCAAATCGGTGAGTTCGGACAGATCGCCTGCCTTGGTTGTCGCGGCCCATCGCGAAATGCGCGCAAGCGTACGCGCCACACCGCGCTCTTCACCCAACAAGCTGCCTTGCTGGGTCGCGAGTTCCAGGCGATGGCGGCAAAGATAATTCGCCCGGCCCTTGAGCAAGGCGATCTTCACCGGCAACCCCAGCGCCCGGGCGAGCAGCGGGACGTCGCGGCGAAAGAGCTGGTCCTGCAGCGTACGCGTGCCGGTCGAGATGATTACGCTGCGCCCCGACAGCAACGCCGGAACCAGGTACGCGAAGGTCTTGCCCGTTCCGGTGCCGGCCTCGACGATCAAGGGCTCGAGCCGGGCCAGCGCGAGACCCACCGCCTTGGCCATCGCGGCCTGCTCGGGACGATACGCATAGCCCGGCAGGGCTCGCGCCAGCGGCCCTTCCAGGTTGAAGACCTCTTTGAAGTCGTTGATCATTTCGCCGCCGTTGCCTCGTCTTGCTCCTAGCCTACGGGGTTTTGAGCCCGACTATTTGACGAGCGCACGAAATCGCACAAATGCAACTGAATTGGGCTTCAGGCTGTTCTTCAGCTGCCAGCGAATATCGGTGTAATCAGCCGCGATGGCCGGCCGCAGCCCTCCATCCGGTCCCGGCACCTTGAGATTCTCCGGGCGGTCGAAAGTGCGGCCGCCGTCGACCGAGTAGGTTACCGCGGCGCCCGGCCCCACCGCGGAATCCGCCACGTACTGCATGTGCTCGGGCACCGGGCGGGTCACGACGGGCGCATCGAGAGGCGTCGCTCTCATGTTGCGAACTTCAAGGGTGTAGATGAGACGGTCACCAGGTACGACCCGGTCGGCCGATATCAGCTTGACGACCTCGCGCCCCCGCTCGATGGATTTCGATTCGACCTCGGCGATCGATCGCACGGAGAGCGGATCCGGGAGATCTTGAGCGGCGGCGATTGGGCCGAGAAAGAGCACCCACAATGAAGCGAACAATCCAGCGAAGGCAGTACGCATGTTCATGATGACGTTCATTGTAAAGCATTCAAGATCAAACACTTATGGAAAATAATGAATCTTGGATCGCAGCGCAGTCGATCCCGACTTGGCGGTGAACCCAGGCATCTGTCATCCTTCTAAGTCTAATAATGCTTAACGTTGGAAGGACTCGCCCATGGCCACCGCACCCCAGCACGTTTCACTTGCGTCCATGAACCGCGATGTCTCGGCCTGGGTCGGCGAGGTCGCCAAACTTACCCGGCCAGAACATGTGTATTGGTGCGACGGAAGCCAGTCGGAATATCAGGCGCTGCAGCGCGAACTCATCGCCTCCCAGACAGCTGGTCCCGCTCAACCCGCAGACGTATCCGGGCTGTGTCCTGTCGCGCTCCGATCCCTCGGACGTGGCCCGGGTAGAACATCTGACCTTCGTATGCACGCGAAATGAGGAAGACGCGGGCCCCAATAATCACTGGATCGCGCCTGCGCAAGCCCACGCGCAAATGGATGCCCTGTTTGCCGGCTGCATGAAGGGGCGCACACTGTATGTAGTTCCTTACTGCATGGGCCCGATCGACTCGCCGTTCTCCCGGTGCGGCGTCGAAATCACCGACAGCGCCTACGTCGTTCTCAACATGCAGCTCATGACGCGGATGGGCCGTGCGGCGCTGGAGCGCATCACGCGCGACGGCAAATTCGTGAAGGGCCTGCATTCGACCGGAGAGCTCGATCCGAAGCGCCGGTTCATCATGCATTTCCCGGAGGAGCTGTCGATCATGAGCTTCGGATCGGGCTACGGCGGCAATGCGCTTCTCGGCAAGAAATGCCACGCTTTGCGCATCGCCAGCTGGCAGGCGCGCACCGAAGGCTGGCTGGCGGAGCATATGCTCATCGTCGGCATCGAGAATCCGCAGGGTGAGACTCATTATCTCGCCTGCGCATTCCCTTCCGCCTGCGGCAAGACCAATCTGTCCATGCTGATTCCTCCCGCCAGCTACGAGGGGTGGAAAGTGTGGACATTGGGGGACGACATTGCGTGGCTGCATCCCGGAAAGGATGGCCGGCTCTATGCCGTCAATCCCGAATCTGGATACTTCGGCGTCGCTCCGGGCACGAACGCCAAGACCAACCGCAACGCGTACGAGATGGTTCGCCGCGACACCATCTTCACCAACGTCGCGCTCACTGCCGACAATCAACCCTGGTGGGAAGGGATGACCGAGGGCAAGCCCGCGCTGGACTGGCGGGGGCGGCCCTACGATCCCGCGAACGGACCCGCGGCACACCCGAATTCCCGCTTCACCGTGGCCGCCAAACAGAATCCGAGCTATTCGAAGCTGACCGACGCGGCCGGCGGCGTGCCCATCTCCGCCATCATCTTCGGTGGACGGCGCCGCGCGCTGGCGCCGCTCGTATATCAGGCGCGCAACTGGCTGCACGGGGTATTGGTGGGTGCGAGCGTGGCGTCGGAAACGACCGCGGCCGCGACCGACGCGGTGGGCGTGGTACGCCGCGATCCCATGGCCATGCTGCCGTTTGCGGGCTACAACTTCGGGGACTATTGGGCGCACTGGATCGACATGGGGACGAGGCTCAAGTCGCCGCCGCATGTCTTCCACGTCAATTGGTTCCGGCAGAGCAGCGCCGGCAAGTTTCTATGGCCGGGCTACGGCGAGAATCTGCGGGTGTTGCGCTGGGTCATCGACCGATGCAAGGGCAGCGCGAAGGCGCACGAAACGGCGATCGGCCAGCTGCCGGATCCGGCGGACCTGGACCTTCAAGGGCTCGACATTGCGCCGGGCGCGCTCGAGGAGTTGCTGGCCGTGAGCCCACGGCTGTGGCAGGAGGAGTTCGCCGACATCGAAAAGTACATGAGCGGATTCGGAGACCGGGTGCCGGCGCCGCTCAGAGCCGAACTCGAGAGCGCGCTCAAGCGCGTTCACTCCTCGCAGGCGTAGCGAATCACCTGCGAAGAATTGCTGTCCGGCGCCTTGCCGAGGCCGATCAGGCCCTCGCCGCGGATCTGCATGGAATCTCGCCGCACGAACGCTTCCTCGCCGTCCTTGCCGAGCACGAAGGTGCCGTTCGTGCTCTGATCGATGAGCATGAATTTATTGCGGTTGATCTCCACCCGCGCATGCAGGCGTGAAATCAAATTACCCTTCACCACCAGATCGTTCTCCTCGGCGCGGCCGATGGTGATGTTGGCGCGCCCATCGTCCACGAGAACTTCCTGCCCCTGATAGCGCAAACGCAGCCGCTGGGTCTTGTTCGCACGCTCCCGTTCCCGCGAGCTGATGGCGATCGCCGGCACCATGCTGGTGATGTCCTCGGTCTGCCACAGCACCTCGAACAAGGCCACCTCGCTGCTGCGTCCCTTCAAGGTGGCGATGTCGATCTGGCGCACCGAGGCGCGCCAGTCGCTGGAGAGGCGTTCGACCATGGTCGCCGTGGTGATGATCTGGCTGGCCTTGGCCTGGCTGGTCATGCGGTTCGCCGTATGGACGGCGGAGCCGAAGATGTCGCGGTTTTCCAGCACCACGGGACCAAAATTGCAGCCGATGCGGATGGCGACCGTTTGTTCGTCGACCTTGAGCTGCGGGTGAAGGGTGATCTGCTTCTGCATCTGCGCGCCGGCATTGAGCGCATCGTCGGCGGTCGGGAAGGTGGCCATCACTTCATCGCCCATCGTCTTGATGACCGTGCCGTGATTCTGCTCGGTCGCAGCCCGCATCACATCGATGCAGATGCCGACCATGTCGCGCGCGCGCAAATCCCCCAGCAATTCATACAGCTTGGTGCTGCCGACCACATCGGCGAAGAGGATGGCGACTTCTATTTCTTTGCCCATTCCTGGCGATTATACTTAATCCGCTGCGGCCTTCTTCAGACGTTTATGCGGCGATCCCCTGATTGAGTATCGAAAGCGCCGAATAGAGCGTCTCCGGCACCGCCTCCGGGCGAGCGGCCACCTCGGACAGGAATCGCCGCCAAGCCCGTGCACCCTCGCGGCCGGCCATCAAACCGTGCATGTGCCGGGTGATCGAGTGCAGCCGGATGCCGCGCCGGGCGCACACTTTCGCATAAGCAACCACGCGCTCGATGATCTCCTGGGGTTCGGGCACCCTCCAGGCGGGATCGATGATGGCCTGCTCCAGCTCCGCGAGCAGCGCCGGGCGATGGTAGGCTGCCCGCCCGACCATGACGCCGTCGAGCCCCGCGGCGATGTGGCTGCGGATTTCCGCCGCCCGAGACAGCCCGCCGTTCAAGACCACCGCGAGTTCGGGCCGCTCTTGTTTCAGCTTGTGCACGTAATCGTATTTGAGCGGCGGGATCTCCCGATTCTCCTTGGGCGAAAGCCCCCCCAGAATCGCGGCTCGGGCGTGAACGATGAGGGCGGCGATGCCGACGTCCGCGACCGCGTCGACGAAGGCTGCGAAGAATTCGTAGTCGTCGCGATCGTCGATCCCGATGCGGCACTTGACGGTGACCGGCAGCGGCGTTGCTTCCTTCAAGGCGCGCACGCAATCGGCCACCAGAGCGGGCTTCAACATGAGGCAGGCGCCGAAGGATCCGTTCTTGACGCGGTCGCTCGGACAGCCCACGTTGAGATTGATCTCCGCGAAGCCCGCGGCCGCGCCGATGCGCGCCGCCGCCGCGAGTTCCTTCGGATCGCATCCGCCCAACTGCAGCGCCAGCGGATGTTCGGCCGCACTATGCTCCAGCAAGCGGCGGGCATCGCCGCGCACCAGCGCGGTCGACACGATCATCTCGGTGTACAGCAACGCGTGCGGCGAAAACAACCGGTGCACGTAGCGGCAATGGCAATCCGTCCAATCCATCATCGGGGCGACCGAGAGCTTCCGGTCGATCAAGCCCCTGAGTTTATGTGAGGAACCGCCCATTTGTCCGGGCATCTTACTGCATACGCTGAAATAAAGCCCCCGCAGGGTCGGTCAACTGTGCGAACCAACCATTTCGGCACCCTAGGGGGAAAATTCATGCTCACGGCTCATTCAATCCGGCCCGCCATCGCAGCGACGGCGTGCGTGTTTGCACTCAGCTTTTCAATCGCCTCGCTTGCGGATGACCTGGCTTCCTTCGCCACCGGAGGCTATGCCCGCGGACTTCGAAGCGATGAATTGATGCACAAGCTCGACACGAACGGGGATGGCATGATCTCCAAAGACGAATGGATCGCGTTTCAGGAGAAGACGTTTGCGATGCTGGACAAGGCCAAGACCGGCAAGGTCGACGCCAAGGAGTTCGTCAACGCCGACGGCGGGGATGTGGCGGGATTCGCGACAGGAGGCTACGCGCGCGGGCTTCGAACCGAGGCGATGATGCACAAGATCGATGCGGACGGCGACGGAACGGTCTCTCACGATGAGTTCATCGCGTATCAGGGGAAGGTCTTCGACATGATGGACACGAGCGGCACGCACAAGGGCATGATCGGTCATCAGGAAATGTTCGCGACGGGCGGCGCGAACCGCCATTGACGACGGACTAGCGGGCGACGAACGATCGTTCGATGACGTAGTCGCCCGGCTCTCCCACGCGCGGCGAAATCTCGAATCCGCGGGCATCGAGCAGCGCCGATAGATCCGCCAGCATCGCCGGGCTGCCGCAGACCATGACACGATCGTGGGCGGGATCGAGCGGCGGCATTCCGGTGTCGCGGAAGAGTTTGCCCGTCTCGATGAGTTCCGTGACCCGTCCTTGGTAGCGAAAGCGCTCCCGGGTCACGGTCGGAAAATAGATGAGCTGGCTCCTGACCTGCTCTCCGAGATATTCGTGGTGCGTCAATTCCCATTCGATGTAGTCCCGGTAGGCAAGTTCGCTGCGATAACGCACGCCGTGAACCAGGATGATCTTCTCGAAACGTTCATAGATGACCGGGTCCTTGATCAGGCTCATGAAGGGCGCAAGTCCCGTGCCCGAACTCAAGAGGTACAGCCGCTTGCCCGGCTTGAGATCATGCAGCAGCAGAGTGCCGGTCGGCTTGCGGCTCACGAGAACTTCGTCGCCGGGCTTTATGTTTTGCAGCCGCGAGGTCAGCGGACCATCCGCGACCTTGATGCTCAGGAACTCGAGGTGTTCCTCGTGATTGGCGCTGGCGATGCTGTAGGCGCGCATCAGCGGCTTGCCGTCGACGTGCAAGCCCAGCATGATGAAGTGTCCGTTCTCGAAACGCAGGCTTCGATCGCGCGTCGTCGTGAAGCTGAACACCGTCTCGTTCCAATGATGCACCGTCAGGACGCGCTCGCTCGCCATCGCCGCCATGGCGCTAGAACCCGAGCGTCAACTGTGACTGATCCGCCGGCGGCGGACGAAACAAGTGGGTGCTCAATTCATGCCGCCCGTGTGCGTCGTCGAATCCGCATTTGCGCCGCGCCAACTCGAACCGTGTCCGCAGAATCTGCGCATAAGGGCCGGTGCCGCTCATGCGCTCGCCGAATTCGGCATCGTAGTCCTTGCCGCCGCGAGCTTGGTTGATCAGCGACATCACGTGTTTGGCGCGGTCCGGGTAGTGCTCGGCCAGCCACTCGCGAAACAGGATCTTGACTTCGTGGGGAAGCCGCAGCAGAACGTAGCCCGCGCTCCCCGCGCCCGCCTCTTTGGCAGCCGCCAGTATGTCTTCCATTTCGTGATCCGTAATGGCCGGAATCACCGGCGCAACCAATACCCCCACCGGAACTCCTGCGCCGGACAGCTGCTCGATGACCCGCAGGCGCGCCTGCGGCGAGGCCGCCCTCGGCTCGAGCGTGCGTTTGATGTCGTTGCTGAGCGAGGTGATGCTGAGCATCACCGACACCAGGCGATCCCGCGCGAGGTCGGTCAGCAGATCGAGGTCGCGCATCACCAGCGCGCTTTTGGTGACGATGGTCACCGGGTGCCGGCAGCGTGCCAGGACCGTGAGAATCCCACGCGTGACCTCGAGGCGCTTCTCCAGAGGTTGATACCCGTCCGTATTGATGCCTAGCGCGATGGGTTTGCAAACGTATTTTCGCTTGGCGAGCTCGGCTTCAAGAAGCTTGACGGCGTCGGCCTTGTAGAAGAGTTTGGTCTCGAAATCGAGCCCCGGGGAGAGACCGAGATAGGCGTGCGTCGGGCGGGCGAAACAGTACACGCAGCCGTGACTGCAACCGCGGTAGGGATTGATCGACTGGTCAAAGCCGACATCCGGCGAATCGTTGGTACTGATCACGCTTCTGGCGCGATCCGGCAGGACCGTTTCGCCCGGGGATTCGAGGATCTCCTCCTCGTACCAGCCGTCAGATGTTCGCTCCCGGCTCGTGGCCTCGAATCGCACGGCTGGATTCGACGATGCGCCCCTGCCCTTGAATGTCTGGCGTCCGATGAAGCTTCGATTCATGGCGAAACTTTACGCGCCGGAAAGCCGGCCGTAAATCCAGTTCCGCCGGCCGCTCGATACTGTATAGGATGGCCCGCCATGGACGCTCAAGGTCGGGTCAAATGGGTCGATTATGACGACGCGCCGCTTCGTCTGTTTCATCTGCGCGTCGCCGTCGCGAGCAGCGGGGGTGTGTTCAGCGACGGCTATGGCCTCGGCATCATTGGGATTTCCTTGAGCCATGCCCCGCCGCAGCTGGGGTTGAATCCCGTCTGGTTGGGATTGCTCGGCGGTGCCTCGCTGCTCGGCTTGTTCGCAGGCGCGCTATTCACCGGCCCCGCCGCCGATCGCTTCGGTCGGCGGCCGATATTCGCGAGCAACATGGCGGTTCTGGGCGCGCTGTCGCTGCTGCAGGGGCTCGCCGACTCCGCAGTTCAGCTGCTGGCGCTGCGCCTTGCGATCGGCTTCCTGCTCGGCACGGATTACGTGGTCAGCAAGGCGCTGCTGACCGAATTCACTCCGCGGCGGGTCCGCGGTCGAATTCTTGGTCTGCTGTCGGTCGCCTGGGCAGGCGGCTACGCGTGCGCCTACTTCGTGGGATTCTCGCTGGGCGGGAGCGGGCCTGAAGCCTGGCGATGGATGCTTCTCACGAGCGCCGTTCCCTGCCTCCTGGTGTTTCCGCTGCGCGTCACGATGCCCGAGTCGCCCCGATGGCTGACCAATCGCGGTTACGGGGAGAAGGCAGCAGGGATCGTGCGCGACAAGCTCGGCAGCCATGTGGCGCCGCCGGGACAAACCTACGCGCCGCCCGCGGCACGCGGCCGATGGCATCAACTGCTGTCGCCAACGTGGCGGGTGCGCACGCTCGTCGGCTGCGCTTTCTTTACCTGTCAGGTCATCCCCTACTTTGCCGTGGGGACCTTCGTGTCGCAGGTCATGTCCGCAATGAGCGTCAAGAGCGGTTATGTGGGAGGACTCATTTACAACGTGTCGCTGCTCGGCGGGGCCATCGCCGGATTGATGGTGGTCGACCGCCTCTCGCGCCGCAGCTTCTTGATCGGCAGCTTCGGCATCGCGGCCGGCGCCATGCTCGTCCTATCGCTGTGGAGCGACATACCCGCGGCCGCAATGATCGTTCTGTTCGCCCTGTTCGCGGGCGTCCTGTCGGCGGCGTCCAATCTTGTATACGTGTATTTGCCGGAATTGTTCCCGACGGACCTGCGCGCATCGGGCATCGGACTTGCGATTGCCGCCAGCAGGACTGGATCGGCCATCAGCACATTCCTGCTTCCCATCATCGTCGCCGCCTACGGCGTGCGCACCGCGTTGGGCGCGTGCGTCGCGGTACTGACCATCGGCGCCGTGATTTGCCGGCGATGGGCACCCGAAACGAGAAATGTGCCCTTGGCGACACTGGATGCGCCACCGCACTGATACGCGCCGACCTACGCTGATTCGAGCTGATTCGCAGACTCAAGACGCGCTGACTGTAGGACTCCCGGCGACATCGGCATGCGTGATCGGCCGCTGCCGAGCGCCCTCACGTTCTATCGAGAATGTCACATCGATGAACGGGTCCGCCGACCCCCAAAAGGAGCCGATGATGAGAGTTCTTTGCAGTTTATTCGTCGCGGCCGCGATGCTCTCCGGGTGCATCAGCAGCAGCAATCCTCCGCCGCCACCGGCGAAGACCACAGTCGTCGTGCCGCCGGGCTCGGGGACCACGGTCGTCTGCCAGGATGGCTCCGCCCCGCCCTGCAGCCTAGCGCGCAGGCCGCGCATCGACCGTCGAGGGAGCGGCGGTCGACTGCTTTTTCCTGACCCGCCCCACCTGTCTCCAGAGCTGGCTCGCCAGTACGGTGCCCGCTCGGCGAATTGGCAGTGCTCCCACGGCGAGCGCTTGGGCCGCCCAGGTATTGCAGGTATAGAGCGCGGAATATCTCGGCGTCGCAGTAAAGTACAGGCTGCCCTGGTAAGGACCGGAAGCGTAGGAATGATGTTCTTCAATCGATTGCCAGATGAAGTCCTGCACATCGCGAGCCTGGTCTGCGGTCAGTTTCAACGGGATTACCTGCTTGGATCCAAATGCGTTCTGCGGTCGCGCGGCCAGTGCGGTCGCCAAAATGAGGCCGCGTCCCGGCCATGCTGCCGCGAGCAACGCCGGCACGCTTCGATCCTTCCCATCCAAGTATCGACGGTCGCCGAAGCCGAAAAATAGCGACTGCGCTCCGGGAAATTCTGCTGTCAAGGCGAGAAGGGGCGGCATCAGGTCCTCCGCCGCGAATCCAATGTCGATGTGCCAGCCGCGGCGCGCGACGTACACGAGGACGGAATCCGGTCGTTTGCGCAATGCCAATGGCAGGCGCAAGAGCCAGGATCAACGCCGCGGCGGCGCCGAAGCACACGCCGTGCAAACGGATCCTTCGTTCTCGCCCGCCTCTCACTGCTGCGAAGTCAATCCCAACTGCTGGGCGATGAGAATCAACTGCAGCGCGCTGTCGGCGCCCAGCTTCTGCTTGATCGAGGATTGATGATTGGCCGCCGTCTTGGGGCTCAACCCCAGGCGCTCCCCGATCTTCTCCACGCTGTACCCTTGACTCAGCATCCGCAGCACCTCAAGTTCGCGGGCTGACAGCGCGCCGGCGGGCCCCTGCGCGGCCGCGGACCGGGCGAGCGCCTGTTCCACGTCGGGGCTCAGGTAGCGCCGGCCCTGCGCCACGCAGCGCACTGCATCGACGAGCAGATCGGGCGCGCTTGCCTTGCTCAGATAGCCGCGGGCCCCCGCCTCGAGCGCCCTGCTTGCATAGATGCCCTCCTGGTACATGCTGAACATCAGCACGCGGGCGCCCGGCCGGCGCGCGAGAATTCGTCTCAAGATTTCGATCCCGCTCACTCCGGGCAGTGCGATGTCGAGCACGACGACGTCCGGCTTCAAATCCTCATCGCGGCGCAGGGCCTCGGCCGCCGTGGCGGCCTCACCGACCACCACCAGGGTCTCGTCGCGTTCCAGTAGACGACGATAACCCTCGCGCACGACCGCGTGATCGTCGACCAGGAGCACGGTGATCCGCGGGGCCTGCGGGGTGTTCACGGCTTGCCGGCCATGGGAAGGGAGGCCATGATCTTGAAACCCGCGCCGCGTTCGCTCGCCAGCGCGACCGAACCGCCCTGCGCACAGACGCGCTCGCGCATTCCAATGAGACCCAAACCATGTTGCGGGACACTCATGTCGGCTCCGGCGCCGTCGTCCGCGATGAGGATTTCAACGCGCGGCTCGGCAGCGGTGACCGCAGCTTCGATCCGTATCTGCACCTTCGTCGCGCCTGAGTGTCGGGCGACATTGGTGAGCGCCTCCTGCACGAGCCGATACAGCACCAGCGCGCGGGTTTCATCCAACGCTTGAAGATCGCCGGCGACGACAAATCGATCGCCGCCAACGGAAGCCGGGAACGCCATTCGTTGACACAATGCTCGAGCGCGGCGGCCACGCCCAAATCGTCGAACCCCACGGGCCGCAGCTGCCGAATGAGTCCGCTCACCACGCGATACACCCGGTCGATATTGGCGATGAGCGCGCACGCCGCCGATGCAGATCCGGCTCGCCGGCCCGATGCGCCGCTCTCCCGGATCGACACCGCATCGAGCTTCATGGCGTTCAGATACTGTCCCAATTCATCATGCAGATCGCGTGCGAGCGCCTTGCGTTCGGCTTCCTGCATGTCGACGTGCTGCTGGCCCAAACGCTTGTTCTCCGCGAGCGCCTCCGCCAGGCGGGCTTCCGCCGCTTCCCGCAGACGCAGTTCCCGGCTGGCCTCGGCATGGCGGCGCGTCGAGAACCAGACGAGACTGATCGCGATCACCAGCAGGACCGCGGGAAGTTCATCGAGCTGCAGTCGTTCGAAGGGACGGGTCCATTGAGCAGTGCTTCGCTCAAGTTGAACCTCGCGCAGACGAATGCCGAAACCACGGCCACGATGACGATCGCCACGATGTCGCGCCGCGCGGAAATTCTGCGGGCCGCTTCAACCCTGATCGTGATCTTGGCCATCGCTCGCCTACCCTGCCCCGCCGAGACCGGTGATGCCCCGGAACGCCTCAAGGATAAGGCGGGACTCAATGGAAGCGAAGAAATCGGGAAGATTTCCCATTTTCATCCGGACGGGCCCATGAAATCCTCGGGGTGCGCATCCGCGGGCACCCATAAGGAGAAAATGATTGCGGCCCTGGACAGCATGCTTGTCGTACGGATTGCTTTGCGTTGCCGGATCGGCACCGCCGACCGACGCCGCGGCGGCGGACGCGGACACCGGGCCGGCGCCGAACAATCCGGCCACCGCGCAAGAGTTGCAGCAGGTCGTCGTGATCGGCAATGCCCCGCTGCCCGGTCTCGGCCTGCCCTTGAATCAAATACCGGCGAACGTGCAAACGGCCAACAGCGAGGACATGCGGCGCCAGCAGACCCTGGATCTCGCCGATTATCTCAACAACAACTTCAGCGGCATCAATGTCAGCGAAAGCGCCGACAATCCGTTTCAGCTGGACATCAACTACCACGGATTCACCGCCTCGCCGCTGCTCGGTACGCCCGAGGGGCTTTCGGTTTACGTCGACGGCGTGCGCGTGAACGAGTCCTTCGGCGATACCGTCAATTGGGATTTGATCCCCGAATCGGCGATGTCCACGGTGACGCTCATGTCGGGCTCGAACCCGGTATTCGGACTCAACACCCTGGGTGGAGCGCTGTCGGTTCACACCAAGAGCGGCCACGAGAATCCCGGGACGGAGTTCGAGGGCTATGCCGGCTCCTTCGGGCGGCGCTCCTTTCAGGGAGAGAGCGGCGGGGAGGCGGGTCCGTTCGACTACTTCCTCACGGGCGAGTATTTCGACGAAAAGGGCTGGCGCGACGGCTCGCACACAGAGGTCTACCAAGGGTTCGGCAAGGTGGGATGGCAGAACGAGAAGACCGACATCGACTTGAGCTACACGTACGCGGATACCAGCCTGTACGGCAACGGCGCGGTGCCGCGAGCTTGCTCGATTTCCGGCGCCAAACGAGCTATACGCCGGATTTCACCCATAATTTGCTGGGTTTCGCGAACCTCACGGGCACGCAATTCCTCACCGATCATCTGCTCTTGTCCGGCAATCTCTACGTTCGTCACCTCGTCACCGGCAGCAGCAACGGCAACGTCAACGACAACTATCTCGCGGACAATTACCCCGGATCCGCCGATCGACTGCGCCGCACCGCCGGCGAGCGGCGCCGAGCTCTCCTATTGCGCCAACGGCCAAACCGCCGTGTCGCGCCTGATCCAGCACACCGCCGGGTTCGGCGTGCAGCTCACCGATTCCGAGGACTTGTTCGGCATGAAGAACCAGGCGATCGTCGGCGCGGATTACGAAGACTCCAGAGACAGCTTCGAGCAGATGTTCCGCTATGGTGCGTTAGCGGCGGATCGGACGCTGATCGAGGAGGTCACGGCTCTCAACGATCAAACCGTCATTTCCCTCAAGGGCAGCAACAAAATCCTCGGGGCGTATCTGACCGACACGCTGACGCCCAGCCGCCTGTTCCACATCACGGCATCGATGCGCTACAACAGAAACACCGAAACGCTCGACGGATTCAGCGTCGATACCGACGTGGGCGATGTCGGATCGGGATTCGGCGCGGCGAGCCCGCTCGCCGCGGAACATACATTCAGCAGCGTCAATCCGGCCGTGGGCCTGACCATGACCCCCACCGATGCGCTCACCTTCTATGCCAATTACAACGTGGCGAGCCGGGCGCCGACGGTGATCGAACTGGGCTGCTCGAATCCGGCCGCACCCTGCGGTCTGCCCAACGACTTCGCCAGCGATCCGGATTTGAAGCAGGTGGTCGCCCGAACCGCCGAGGTCGGCGTACGCCGCAGTACGCCCGACCAGCGCTGGGTCTGGAGCGCCGATCTGTTCCGCACGGTCAACAGCGATGACATTCAGTTCGTGGCGGCGAGCACCAATCAGGGGTATTTCGACAATGTGGGCACCACCCGCCGCGAGGGCCTGGATCTCGCCATGGGCGGCAGGCAAGGCGGCCTGACCTGGCATCTGACCTACAGCTACGTCGACGCAACCTATCAGTCGACGTTTGCCGTCAACGCGGGTTCGAACAGCACCGCGGATGCGGATGGCAACATCCTGGTTCATCCCGGCGACCGCATTCCCCTGATCCCACGGCACACCGGGCGCCTCGTGCTCGATTACGAATTCAACCCGCGATGGAATGTCGGCGCCAACATGGCGCTGGTTTCCGGTTCATTTCTGCACGGCAACGAGAACAATGCCAATCAGGCGGGGTCGGCCAATGGTCAGGGTGCCTTCATCGCGGGCAGCGGATGGATACCCGGCTACACCGTCGTCAATCTGCACGGCACCTGCCACGTCACGAAGAACGTCGAGGCGTTCGCGCGCCTCGTCAACCTCTTCGACAAGGAATACTCGACGGCCGGCTTTCTCACCGCCAATTCCTTCAACCCGAACGGTTCGTTCCGCTTCGATCCGAACGCCTGGACCAATGAGAACGCGGTGTCCCCCGCGCAGCCGCGCGCCATCTGGGCGGGAGTGCGCATCCGCGTGCATTGAGGGGTGTTCTTTTGGCGGGCGCGGGCCGTGGACCTAGCCGGGCGCGCGCGAGTTCGCCCATCGAACTTTGTCGATTTCGAATATGACGTTTTGCCGGCTCGGCTCTCCGTAGTAGGCCATCGCGGTTTCCCCCGCGTACACGCCGCCGATTTTTTCCATGGCTCTGCGGGACCTTAGGTTATCGACGCCGACGTGAAAAATGACGCGGTCGACGAATTTGAAGGCGTGATCGAGCATCAGGGTCTTCAACGCACGATTGTAAAGACCACCCCAATGATCCCTGACAATGAACGTGTAGCCGATCGCGATGGTGCGCCCTGCGTCGTCGAAATCATAGTAACGGGAGCTGCCGATCAGCGATCCGGTGGCGCTGTCGATCACGCAAAAAGCCCCGCCCGACTCGATGGCGCCCTTGAAGTAATTGGCGAACACGTCCCGCTGATAGCGGTCCTTGTTCGGATGCTGCTCCCAAATTTTGGGATCCGACGCGGCGCAATAGAGTGCGTCGAAGTCACCGGGTTCGAGAGGCTCGAGCTTGATCCATTGGTTCTGGATTCTCGGCTGCAGGTCGAACGGCATGGTGCAAGCTTACCTCACCGCGCGCGGCGGCGGGAAGTGCAGCCGGCCAGCGGCCTTAGGTCTTTCTCGAGGACTCGCGCAGGTAGGGAAACTCCTTGGTCGAGCGGGGTTCGGCGATATGAAATCCCTGCGCGTAGCCGATCCCGAGCCGGCCAAGTTCGGCCAGCACCTCGCGGGATTCCACCCGCTCGGCAATGGTCTGAATCCCCATGGTCCGGCCGACCTGGCTGATCGCCTCGATCATGCTGCGATCCACGCGATCGTGAGTGACGTTTTCCACGAATTGCCCGTCGATCTTCAAATAGTCGACCGGCAAGGTCTTCAAATACATGAATGAGGACAAACCGCTGCCGAAATCGTCCAGCGCAAAGTGGCATCCGCGCGCCTTGAGCTCGCGCATGAAATACACCACGTTGCCGAGGTTCGCGATCGCGGCGGTCTCCGTGATCTCGAAGCACATGGCGCCCGGGGCGAGCTCATGGCCGTTGAGCTCGGCGATCAAGTACTCGAGAAAGCGTTCATCGTTGAGCGATGTCCCCGATAAATTGACGGCGATCGTGAAAGGCTTCACCCCCGAACCCACGCGATGCACGAGGCGATCGAGCGCCTGGCGCACCACCCACCGGTCGATCGACGGCATGACGTTATAGCGTTCCGCGGCGGGAATGAATTCGGCCGGCGTCACGAGGGCGCCGGATTCGTCGCGCAGGCGCAGCATGAGTTCGAAGTGCTCATGTTCGTGCTCGGCCGCGCCGATGGGCACGATGGGCTGGTAAAAGAGTTCGAAGCGGCTCTCATCGCATGCCCGAGCCAACTTCGAGACCCAGTGCATTTCGCGGTGCCGCTCGGGCACATCGTCCGGCTTGTAGAGCTGGACCCGATTGCGGCCCAGGTCCTTCGCCGAGTAGCAGGCGACGTCGGCGGCGCTCATCACGTTCGACACCGTGGGAGTCTCGCTGGTGATTTCCACGATGCCGATGCTCACCCCGATTTCGAGCGCCCCATCCTGCCAGACGAAGCGAAAATCGCGGATCGCCTGGCGCAGGCTTTCCGCGATCCGCATCGCCTGATCCAGAAAACACCCCTGCAGCAAAATGCCGAACTCATCGCCGCCCAACCGTGCCAGCGTGTCGCCGCCGCGCACCCTCGACTGCAGCACGCCGGTGATCTGCTTCAGCAGTTGATCGCCCGCCGGATGACCGCAGGTGTCGTTGACCAGCTTGAATTGATCCAGGTCGAGGTACAGCAGCGCATGGCGGGCGCCGGCGTCCTGGTGCGCATTCTCGACCGCGGCGGTCAGGCGATTCTCGAATTCGCGCCGGTTGATCAGGCCGGTGAGCGCATCGTGGCTCGCCTGGTAATGCAGGGCACGGTGCAGCCGCCGCTCCTTGCTCACGTCGTGGAACACCATGACTGCACCGATGAGGTTGCCCGCCCGGTCGCGGATCGGCGCCGCGGAATCCTGGATGGCGAGTTCCTGGCCGCGCCGGTTCAGGAGGACCGTGTGCTCGGTGAGCCCGAGCAGCTGGCCCTCCCGAAGGCAGCGCATGACCGGGCTTTCGCGGGCTTCGCGCGTCGTCTCATCGACGACGGTCAACACCTCGCCGATGAGCTTCGTCTGCGCTTCGCGGCTCTCCCAGCCGGTCAGACTTTCGGCGACCGGATTCATGTAATCGATGCGACCCTCGGAATCGGTGGTGATGACCGCATCGCCGATCGATTGCAGGGTGACCTGGGCACGCTCCTTGGCCTGGAATACCGCGGTTTCCGCCTTCTTGCGCTCGGTGATGTCGGTGAGCGTCCCCTCGTAGCCGGTCACGCGGCCGTGAGCGTCCCGAACCACGCGGCTCGAGTCCAGAACCACGAGCATGGAGCCATCCTTGCGGCGCAGGATGTATTCTTCGTTGCGCAGCTCGCCCTCGCTCTCCACCCGGCGCACGAAGGTGTCGCGGTCGCTCGGGTACCAATACAGCGCCCCCGCCGACAGCCGATACAACTCCTCGGCCGAGGAGTATCCCATCAGGTTCACGAAGGCCGGATTGGCGACGAGAATGCGGCCATCGCGCGAGGTCTGGTACACGCCCTCCATCATGCTTTCGAACAACCCGCGAAATTTGGCTTCGCTGTTGCGCAGCGCATCTTCGGCGCCGCGCCGCTCGATGGCGATCCCGGCGATCTGCGCCATGCGCGACATCAGCTCATGGTCCCGCGCCGACGGAATGCCCGGATGTCGCCGGTAGACCGCAAACGTGCCCACCACCTGACCGTCCGAGGCGACGATGGGCGTGGACCACGCGGCTCGCAACGCGGCGTGCCGCGCGGCGTCGCGGCGATATTCCCACAGCGCATCGGCCTCGATGTCGGCCACCGTGATCTGGCGGGCCAGGTACACGGCGGCCGAGCAGGAGCCGAATCGGATGCCGATCGGCACCCCGTCCATCGCCGCCACGAACTCGCGCGGCAAATCCGGTGCGACGCCGAAATTCAACGCCTGACGTTCCGGGTCGAACAGATTGATCGCGCAGGAGCTCTCCGCCATGACCCGCCCGATCAGCTCGCAGATCGACTCGAGCGCCGTGGTGAGCGGCGCATTGGCGGCGATTTTCTCGAAGATCCGCCGCTCCCCCGCCGCGATCGCCTCGGCGCGCTTGCGCTCGGTGATGTCGGTGATGCTGGCGCGAATCAGGCGCCGGTTCGAGCTCGGCAGGCGCACGAAACGCACCTCGCAGGGCAGCGCGTGACCCGCGGCATCGCAGTGCGTCCATTCGAACACCGGTGCATCGCCCGCCAGCGCCCCCTCGATGAAGCCGCGCGGCCGGCCAAAGGACAACGTGCCGTCGGGCTGGTGCGCGGGACTGATCTTGTCCGGACCGCTCACGAGCAGGGTCTCGCGCGGCATCTTGAAGAAGCGGCATGCATTGTCGTTGACGTCGACGAACTTGCCCTGGTCGACGTCGAACACGACGATCACTTCGGGGGCGTGTTCGACCAGCGTCCGGTAGCGCGCCTCGCTTTCCCGCATGGATTGCTCGGCCAGGTGCCGTTCGGTGATGTCCCGGATGCTGACGATGTAGCCGTCCCGCCAGTTGAGCTTCGCCTTGCTGACCGCGATCTCCACCGCCACCCGATTGCCGCCCTTGGCGCGGCCCCACGTCTGGTGGGCGGCGAGATCGACATGCGTATCGTCGATCTTCGTGGCGAAGCGCTCGAGAAAGTCGCTGCGGCCGACCGCAATGTCGGGAAGGAGGAATTCGAGGGGACGGCCGAGGACTTCGGCGGAGTCGTAGCCGAAAATGCGCTCGCCGGTCGGATTGAAGGTTTCGATGTGGCCGGCATCGTCCACCGTGACGATGGCATCCTTGACGTTGTCCAGAATGGCCTGCAGATGCGAGGCGGTCTGCTCGCGGATCTCGCGCGTGAGGGCCTGCGCCTCATCGGACATGAGCTGCATCGAGCGCACGATGCCGCGCCGTTCAGCGTCGATCCGATCGTAGTGTGCGCTGACCGTTCTGAGAAGCGATTCGACCGACAGCTCGCCGCCCCCGCCGCACGCCTCTGCCATCTGGCGCTCGAGCAGGTGGTTCAAGCCCTCGGCGGGCTGCGTCGTCTCGCTACGAACGGCGGTCGCGATATCGCGTGACAAAATCCCTCTCTCCCGCACTGCATCGACGGCGCTCGGGGGCGCCGGAATCAGTAGATGTTAGGGGGATCCCGCAAGTGCGGCGTGACGCGCTTCTCGGTTCGGCCAATAATCGGTTAAATGCCCTACGATCCTTGTTCCACGGTCTCGCGCTCGGAGCGCTTGCGGTCGTTTTCCCGCAAATTGCGCTTGCGCAGGCGCACGGAGGAGGGGGTCACTTCGATGAGTTCGTCATCGTCGATGAATTCCATCGCCTGCTCGAGCGAGAATCGGATCGGGGGCGTCAAGACCACATTTTCATCCTTGCCGGCGGCGCGCATGTTGGTCAGCTTCTTGCCCTTGAGGGGGTTCACCACGAGGTCGTTGTCGCGATTGTTGAGGCCGATGATCATCCCCTCATACACCTCCTCGCCCGGGCCGATGCAGAGCCTTCCCCGCTCCTGCAGGCTGAACAGCGAATAGGCCAACGCCACCCCCTGGCCGTTCGCGATCAACACGCCGTTCGGACGCTGACCGAGTTCCCGCTGCACCACCGGTCCGTAATGAT
Organism: uncultured Gammaproteobacteria bacterium; assembly: GCA_963727045.1. GTDB lineage: Bacteria > Pseudomonadota > Gammaproteobacteria > Steroidobacterales > Steroidobacteraceae > Bog-1198. The sequence goes on from CAVSES010000001.1 coordinate 1,769,183, forward strand.
CGAACACGTGATGCAGAAGGCCCGTACCGCGGGTCATGGTGCGAAATTCGGTCTGGAATCCGATCAGTCCGCGCGAGGGGACCATGTAGTCCAGGCGGATTCGGCCGCGGCCGTCCGCCTGCATGTCCTTGAGTTCCGCGCCGCGGCTGCCGAGCGCCGACATGATGTCGCCTTGAGCATCTGCGTCGGCATCGACGGTGACCTGTTCGTACGGCTCGTGCGCAGCGCCGTCGATCTGTTTGATGACCACGCGCGGCCTCGACACAGCCATCTCATAGCCCTCGCGCCGCATGTTCTCGAGCAGCACGCCCAAGTGCAATTCGCCGCGGCCGAACACCACGAACTTGTCGGGGTCCGCCGTCGGTTCCACGCGCAACGCCACGTTGTGAATGGCCTCCCGCTCGAGACGCTCGCGGATCTGCCGGCTGGTGACGAATTTGCCTTCCCGGCCGAGAAACGGCGAGGTGTTGACCTCGAACGTCATGCTGATCGTCGGTTCATCGACGGTGAGGCTCGGCAACGGTTCGACCTTCGCGGGATCGCACAGCGTGTCGGAGACCTTGGGCTCGCCGATCCCGGCAAAGGCCACGATGTCGCCGGCGCTGGCCGACTCGACTTCCACCCGCGTCAATCCATGAAAGCCGAGGATCTGTGTGATTCTCTCGCTGCGCTGCCTGCCTTCGCGGTTGACCACCGTCACCGCCATGCCGCGCTTGATGGTGCCGCGCTTGATGCGTCCGATGCCGATGGCGCCGACGTAGCTCGAGTAGTCGAGCAGCGTAACTTGAAGCTGCAAGGGTCCGTCCGCATCCACATCGGGCGGCGGGCAATGCTCGACGATGGTCTTGAACAAGGGCTGCATGTCGCCGTCTCGAACCGTCGAGTCCAGGCCCGCGAAACCGCGCAAGGCCGAGGCATACACCACTGGGAAATCGAGCTGCTCGTCGGTCGCTCCCAGCCGGTCGAACAAATCGAACGTCTGATCCAGCACCCAGCCGGGACGAGCCTCGTCGCGGTCGATCTTGTTGATGACGACGATGGGGCGCAGGCCGTGCTTGAACGCCTTCTGCGTGACGAACCGGGTCTGCGGCATGGGTCCGTCCACCGCGTCGACCAGCAGCAGCACGCAATCGACCATCGCAAGCACACGCTCGACCTCTCCACCAAAATCCGCATGCCCGGGCGTGTCGACAATGTTGATTCGATAGTCGCCCCAGGTGATCGCGGTGTTCTTCGCGAGGATGGTGATGCCGCGCTCGCGCTCCAGATCGTTCGAATCCATGACCCGCTCCTGCAAGTCCTTGCGGGCATCGAGCGTGCCGGATTGCCGCAGCAGTTGATCCACGAGCGTGGTCTTGCCGTGATCGACGTGCGCGATGATGGCGATATTGCGAAGTTTCTGAGTCACAGTGAGTCCCGAGGAAACCCACCATTATAGAGCCTGAACGGCGCTTGCGCCTTAAGTTTCAGCGTTCGACGATGAGAGGGATGGAAAACACCCGTGAATCGGTCTGATCGTCGCGTTTGAGGGACACGGTCAGGCTCAGCAACAAGACGCCGTCCCCGGAGGGCGTCACCTTGACGTCCTGGCGGTACACCTGTCCCGCCTCCACGGCAGGCAATTCAAGTTGATTGGCCCCCGGGGCGACGGTCAGTCCGTCGCCGCCCGTCACCTGGATGTCGCCCGCGATTGCGTCGATTTGCGGCAAGACCGCAACGTCGATATCGAGCGGCTGCCCGATCGCGGGGCGTTCGCGCAGGTCGAATTTCAGTTTGACCGGCAGCTGAGACTTGCCCTGGCTCGTGGCTTCCACCATTCCGGCCGTCAGCTCTTCCGCCCCCGGGCCTCTCTTGACGACCGCGGGCGCATTGACGCGAGGCGCGTTCGGCGCCGCCTGCGGCGCCCCCGCATCCTGATGACAGCCGCCAATCAACAATGCCACCGTGCAGGGGATGAGGGCTCTCGCGGTATTCATGCATCTATGATCACCAAATATGCCGCCGATCACAACTCGAGCGGCGGTGCGAGGACTGCCGCCAGCTGATCCTCGAGCGCGCGGTAATGCTCCTCCCAGTAGCGTGGTTCGGCGAACCAGGGGAATGCCTGCGGAAAGGCGGGGTCATGCCAGCGGCGCGCAAGCCATGCCGAATAGTGAATCATGCGCAGCGCCCGCAGCGGCTCGATCAGCGCGATTTCGCCGCGGTCGAAGGGGAGAAATTGCTCGTACCCGGTGAGCAAATCGCGCAATTCCGTGCGCATTTCCTGCTGGTTGCCGGCGAGCAGCATCCACAGATCCTGAATCGCGGGTCCGGTCAAACAATCGTCGAGATCGACGAAATGCGGCCCTTGATCGGTCCAGAGGATGTTGCCGCGGTGGCAATCGCCGAGGATCCGCCCCATGACCGCGCCGCCCCACCCTTGCGCGCGCGCCTCGACCTCGTCCAGGAGCTCATCGGTAAGGTCGGCATATTTGGTCGAGAGATAATCGGGCATCCAATCGCCGTCGAGCACGAAGTCGCGCGACTTTCGGCCCAGTTCCTCCATCGAAAGTCGCGTTCGCTCGACAAAACGTGAGGCCCGGCCCACCGCATGGATGCGCCCCAAAAACCGGCCCACCCACTCGCGTTCGTCGCGGTTCCCAAGTTCCGGCCAGCGGCCGCCGCGGCGTGGGAAAATGGCATAGCGAAACCCGCGATGGACGTGCAGCGAAACGCCGTCGCGAAGCAAGGGTGCGACGACGGGAATCTCCTGCGCCGCCAATTCACCGGCAAAAGCGTGTTCTTCGCGGATCGCAGCGTCCGACCAGCGTCCCGGCCGATAGAATTTCGCGACGAGCGGCTCGCCCTCCTCGATCCCGATTTGGTACACCCGATTCTCGTAGCTGTTGAGCGCCAGGACCCTGCCGTCGCAGCGATACCCCACCGCCTCGATCGCGTCCAGTACGGTCTCGGGAGACAGCGCGGAATAAGGTGCATCGCTCAACATGCGCCGAATTCTACAGGTACGATGCGGTCACTCCTTTGGCGAATCACGCTGCTAGAATGCCGACATGCGATTTCCCCGACCCAAGTCCTTGAGCGGGCTGATGATGATCGGCTTCACGATCGTGGCCGCCCCGCTGCTTTTCGCCATCGTGAACGCGGCGGTGCAGATGACCACGCTCTCGACCCGCAGCGAGCAGCTGGTGCTTCACGGCGTTCGCGCGACCCGCAACAATCAACGCATGTTCGAGGAGATCGGTGCGCTCGAGCGCACCGCCCGCCTGTACCAGATCATCGGCAGCGCAGATCTCCTCGATGTCTATGCACGCAATCAGGGGCGTCTCGGCGCCACGCTCGACGAGCTGCTCGCACTGCCGCTCGACTCGGAGACCCACAGCGATGCACAGGCGCTGCAGACCGAGGCGGAACGCCTGCAGACGGAATTGAAGCGCAGCGCGCCCAATTCGACGCGGATGGCGGATTTGATCAATGCATTTCCGCAGCTCGCCGAGACGGCTTCCAAGGTGTCGAACCGCGTGAGCTCGCAGATCGACCGCGAACTGGCCGCCTTGCAGCTGGCGACGCAGCGCGCGCAGCAGAATCTCTTCTGGGAGACGCTGCTTCTCGTGCCCTTGACGCTGGCGGTGGTGGGCGTCTTCACCTATGTGTTCGGCAGGCCGATTCGGGCCATCGACCGTGCCATCAGCGAATTGGGGCGCGGCACTTTCTCCAGGCCGATCGCCATCCGCGGACCGGCCGACCTCGAGCGCCTCGCCGCCCAACTGGAATGGCTGCGCGGCCGGTTGCTGGACCTCGCGCAGGAAAAGAACCGATTTCTGCGACACATGTCGCATGAACTGAAGACGCCGCTGGCAAATATACGGGAGGGCACCGAACTCCTGATGGATGGCGCGGTCGGTGAGTTGCAAAGCGCTCAACGCGAAGTGACGGCGATCTTGCGCGAGAACGGCATGAAGCTGCAGCGGCTCATCGAAAACTTGTTGTCCTTCAGCGCCTGGCAGGCCAAGAGCGTCGGCCTCGAAATCACGGAATTCAAATTGCGGCCATTGATCAAGGGCGTTCTCGAGAATCAGCAGCTGACCCTGGTCGCACAGCGCGTGCGGCTCGATGTGCACGTGGAAGATCTCACCCCCGTGGCCGATCGCGGCAAGGTGCGCCTGATCCTGGACAACCTGCTGTCGAACGCCATCAAGTTCACGCCGCGCGGGGGCACCATTTCCATTCATGCCCGTGGCGAACGCGAACAACTCATCATGGATGTGATGGACAGCGGACCGGGGATTCCGCCCGACGAGCGCAACCGGATTTTCGAAGCTTTCTATCAGGGAAAGACGCCGCAGGGAGGACACGTCAAGGGAACGGGAATCGGCCTGTCGGTGGTGACGGAATTCGTCAACGCGCACGGCGGCAGCATCGAGATTCTCGAGGCCAAGACCGGGGGGGCGCACTTTCGCGTGCGGCTGCCGATGCGGCAGGCGGCAATACCCCGTGAAAAAGCTCATGCGGCATAATTGGTTGCGCTTTGCAGCCTGTGCGTGCGCCTTGGGCTTGCTCAGCGCCTGCGGCGCCGAGAGCCCCTTTGCGCGCCAGCGGCAGCCAGCTCCGGTTGCGCAGGACAATGCGCCCCAAAACTTGAGCCCCATCGCCCCCCTTCTCGAGATGATGAGCAGCCTGCCGCAGGGCGATCCGGCCCGCCAGGCAGAGATGTTCCAGGCTGCCAAGGATGCCGCCGAGCTCACCCCGACCACCAGCAACCGCTTAAGATACGCACTGGCATTGGCGACCCCCGGATACAGCGGCACCGACCCCGTCGCAGCGCAGCGACAGTTGTCTGAACTGCTGGCGAGGCCCGAGACTCTGCTCCCAGTTGAACGATTATTGGCCCTGGTTGAGCTCAAAGAGGTCGAACAAAGGCTGATACTTCAGGCTGAAAACAAACGCATGCGCGACGATGCGCAGCGCGATGATTCACGCGACAAGCTGCAGGCGATCAACCGTCGCCTCGCGGCCGAATCGGACGAAAACGCGAGGTTGCGCAAGGCCTTGGATGAGGCTCGAGCCAAACTTGAGGCGATTACGCACATAGAGCGGTCCATCAACGATCGCGGACCAAGCGGATCGCACCCGTGAAAACCAAGGGAGAGGACCCATTGAACGCTTATTCGATCGCCGCCACCACACCCCTGTCATTCGGCCTGCAACCAAGCAGCACACGGGACGCCCAAGCCCCCCAAAAGCGCAAGGCGCGAATCCTGGTGGTGGACGATGATCCGGGGCTGCTGCGCCTCCTGACCATCCGGCTGCGCGCCGAAAACTACGAGGTCGAGGCTGTGGAGAGCGCGGCCGCCGCACTCGCCGCCTGCGTGCGCTTCCGGCCGGATCTCGTGATCACGGACCTGCGCATGGACCAGATGGACGGCATTGGGCTCCTCAAAGAGCTCCAGAGCCGATGGCCGGGCTTGAGGGTGATCATCCTGACCGCCCATGGCACGATTCCCGATGCCGTCCATGCCACTCAAAGCGGCGCCTTCGGTTTTCTGACCAAGCCGGTCGACAAGCAGGACTTGCTCGATCACGTGCAAAAGGCCCTCAAGGTGTCGGGCTTTGCGCATGTGGACGAAGATTGGCGTTCCAGCATCATCACCCGCAATCAGCTGATGGAAGACAAGCTGGCGCAGGCCAACATGGTCGCCGGGACCGACGCGCGCGTGCTGCTCACGGGCGAGAGCGGCACGGGCAAGGAATTACTGGCGCGCGCCATTCACGAGGCGAGCCCGCGGCGCAACAAGCCGTTCGTCACCGTCAATTGCAGCGCCATGGCGGAGAATCTTCTCGAATCCGAGCTCTTCGGCCACGAAAAAGGCGCGTTCGAGGGCGCCACCCGGACGCAGAAAGGTCTCCTTGAAACGGCTGACGGCGGCACGCTGCTGCTCGACGAAGTCGGCGATCTGCCGATGCGTTTGCAGGTGAAGCTGTTGCGCGTACTGCAGGAGAATCAGATCCGCCCGGTGGGGGCGGCCGATGCCGTGCCGATCAACGTACGCATCATTTCCGCGACGCATCGGGATTTGCACGAATTGATGGTCGGCGGCCAATTTCGCGAGGACCTGTACTACCGGCTGAACGTCGTCCACATCGAGATGCCCTCTCTCGGCCGCCGCCGCGAGGACATCCCCCTCCTGGTCGCGCATTTTCTCGAACAAATCGCCAAGGAAAGCGGTCAGCGAAAGATCTACGCACCGGAGGCCGTGGAGCTCCTGGCCACCGCCGAATGGCCGGGCAACGTGCGACAGCTCTACAATGTCGTGCGCCAGAACGTCGCGCTGTCCCACGGTGCGATCATCACCGCCGAACTGGTGCAGCAATCCTTGGGCGGCAACCCCACGCGACTGCCGTCATTCGACGAAGCGCGCGATGAATTCACGCGAAACTACCTGTCGCAGATCCTGCAGATCACGGGCGGCAACGTCAGTCAGGCCGCCCGCCTGGCCAAACGCAATCGCACGGATTTCTACAAGCTGCTCTCGCGGCATCAGCTGCTGCCCGACGATTTCAAGAGAAGCTGACGCCGGCACGGACGCGCCGGCTCTTTGGATCAAGCGTAGAACGCGGCGATCGCCGCCACGACGTGCGCCAACTGCGCCTCGGTCAATTCCGGGTAGATCGGCAGCGCCAGGGTTTCCCCGGCAGCCTGTTCGGAATGAGGAAAATCTCCGGCCCCATGATTCAAGTACGCGAAACATTTTTGCAGGTGCAGCGGCACCGGATAGTAAATTTCGCTGCCGATGCCGCGCTCGGTGAGCCGTGCCCTCAGGGCGTCGCGGTGCTCGGCACGAACGACGTATTGGTTGAAGATATGGCGATAACCCGCGATGACCGGCGGCGTGCGGAGCTTCAGGCCGAGTCCGGCCTTGGCGAAGGCCGCGTCGTAGTACGCGGCGTTGCGCTGTCTCCCTTCGGTCCAGCCATCCAGGTACTTCAGTTTCACCCGCAGCACGGCGGCCTGCAGCTCGTCGATGCGAAAATTGCCGCCGATGACCGCATGGTAGTACTTCGGTTTCCCCCCGTGCACGCGCAGCACCCGCATGCTCTCGGCCAACTCCGCGTCGTTGGTCGTGCAGAGCCCCGCATCGCCGAATGCACCCAAATTCTTGCTCGGAAAAAACGAAAAGCAGCCAATGTCGCCGATCGTGCCCGCTCGCCGGCCGTCCTTGTACTCCGTGCCGATGGCCTGCGCAGCGTCCTCGATGACCTTGAGGTCATGCCGGCGCGCGATCGCCATCAGCGGATCCATGTCCGCGGACTGGCCGTACAGATGCACCGGCACCATGGCCCTCACTCTGCCGCCGGTGGCGCGGTTGATGAGATGCTCACCCTTGGCCGCACAGTGGCCGTCGATGAAGGCTTGCACCGCGGCAGGCGAGATATTGAACGTGGCGGGATCGATGTCGCAGAACACCGGGCGCGCGCCGGTGCGCGCAATCGTTCCGGCCGTTGCAAAAAAGGTAAAAGGAGTGGTGATCACCTCGTCCCCGGCCCCTATGCCGAGGGCCATCAACGCGAGCAGCAGCGCATCGGTGCCGGATGACACCCCGATACCATGCGACGCGGCACAGTAGCGCGCAAGTTCCTCCTCCAAAGCTTGAACTTGTTGGCCCAAGATGAAGTGCTGGCTGGCGCACACCTGGTCGATGACCGGCATCACCTCGTCGCGAATTTGGGCGAATTGGGCCTTAAGATCGAGTAATGGAACCTTGGTCATAGACTCGTAGAATACCATTAGCCTGCGGCGAACCATCGTTTCCCGGGTCGGTTCGATTTAACTTTTGATGGAATAGATCACGCATTGCACCCCGGATTTGACCGATAATGAGGATGGATTTTGTGGCAGTTCTACCACGCGCGAGCATCGCCGACGACGCCTGTGGCTCGATGGATGACCGATGACCCAGCCGCTTCTATTCAAACAGAGCTTCGCGATTGCGATATTGGCGGGCCTGCAGGCCGTGATGCCGGCTGTCGTCGCCGTGGCCTCGCTGTACGTGACCATCGTTCTGTTCGGGATCCCGTTCGATCGGTCCTCCGAAGCCATCATCATCGTCGCGGTGCTGTGCTTGATCCTGGTGCAGGCGCCGCGCGAGGTCACCACGCAGCTCACCTCCGCACGCATCTCGTCCGTCGTGGACGTGATTTTCCGCTGGCTGCTGCTGCTCGCGGTCATGCTGGCGATCGGCTACGTCACGAAGTCGCTCACCGATTATCCGCGCCGGATATTCATGACCTGGGCGGTGGTCACGCCGGTGGCACTCATCTTCTCGACGCTCGCGATGCAGGAAGTCATGCACCACTTCTTGATGAACGCGTTCGACAACCGCAGCGCCATCTTTGCCGGCTATAACAACAGCAGCCTCGAGCTCGCGCGGCGCCTGAAGAACAATCCGGCGATGCGCCTGCAAGTGGCCGGATTTTTCGATGACCGCAGCAGCGACCGGCTGGGCATGGAGTCCGACGCCAAGCTCATCGGGAGCCTCAGCGACCTCTCGAACTACGTGAAGGAACACAGCACGGACGTCATCTTCATCGCGCTGCCGATCCGGCACGTCAAGCGTGTCATGAACCTTCTCGATGATCTGCGCGACACCACGGCGTCGATTTACTACGTGCCCGATGTGTTCGTGTTCGACCTCATTCAGGCGCGTTCCGGCGAGATCCACGGCATTCCCGTGGTTGCCATGTGTGAAACGCCGTTTTATGGATACCGGGGCGTCACGAAACGGCTGACCGATATTGTGCTGTCGGTCGTCATCCTGCTGTTGTTCCTGCCTCTGCTGCTGCTGGTCGCAGTGATGGTCAAGCTCTCCTCACCCGGGCCCATCATTTTCAAACAGCGCCGCTATGGCCTCGATGGACGTGAGATCGCGGTTTACAAGTTCAGGACCATGATCGTGACCGAAGACGGCGCGCAGATCCAGCAAGCGTCCAAGACCGACAGCCGCATCACCCGCATCGGCAGCATTCTCAGACGCACCTCGCTCGATGAGCTGCCGCAACTCATCAATGTCCTGCAGGGCCGTATGAGCCTCGTGGGGCCCCGCCCCCACGCCGTGGCCCACAATGAGGAATACCGCAAACTCATCAAAGGCTACATGGTGCGGCACAAGGTGCTGCCCGGCATCACGGGCCTCGCGCAAGTCAACGGTTGCCGCGGCGAGACTTCGCAGCTCGAGGAGATGGAGGCGCGCGTCAATTACGACCTCGACTACCTCAGGCGTTGGTCTCCCATGCTGGACCTCAAAATCATCCTGCTGACCGCAGTCAGAGTCTTTCGCGACGACAAGGCTTACTGAACAAGATCCGCAGCGGCCACGCCCAATCCCGCCGTCACGAACTCCTGGTGGAAGAGATATCGTCCCTGCATGGGCATTGCGGTGCGCATGGAGATGGCAATGCGCCGGTTGGCGTGGACCCGGAACACCCCGTCCGAGGCGCTCCACGGCGCCTCGACTCGTACATCCCGAAAATCCAAGCGTTCGTGCGTCACCGGATACTGGCATTTGTAGAACGCTTCCTTGGCCGAAAACAGCAATGCGACTGCGCGGGCCTGCTGTGAAGCGGGCAGAGAGCGAATCCAGTCAATCTCCATCGGAAGACAGACGCTCGGCCAAATCTCGACCTTGACGTCCCCGACGACCTCGCTATCCAGCCCCAGGGCGCCGACCGACCCTCGCTCGGCGGCCACCGCGGCGCAAAATCCCGCGGTGTGGGTAATGCTGCCGACCATGGAGGCGGGCCAGATCGGCTGCCGGTCACCGGCGACCTCGACCGCGAAATCCACGATGCCGAATTCGGCCAATGCACGCCGGGCGCAGAGTCGCCCCGCCGCAAACTCCTGGGCGCGCTTCGGCACCGCCCGGCCGAGATGCCGGGCTTCTGCGGGCAACAGCAGCTCGGGATTGCCGGCTTCGCGCAGCTCTGCCGCGACCGCGCCGGATGGGAACAATCCGCTCAAGGCTGGCGACAACCCAGCGCAATTCATGTGCGACGATCCATCCGCCCAAGTCTGGCAGAATCGCTCGCGCTCACCACTGAAGCGTCGCGGACGGTTCGCGCTTTCGCTAGCGTGAGCTATTAGATTATTCATTTAAGCTATTGTGTTATAAATATTTTATTTGTCCATAACTGCACCATGACTTCAGTTCCAAAACGATGCTCGGCGCCTCAAGAGGAGGTGCGAATGCTCCGGGTCGACACTCCACAGCCCGATGGAAACTGTGCGCGTCATCAACTACTTTCGCCCCCCATGGGCTCATTCTCAACATAATCATGAACGGTACGCTCGTCCTCATCGAACTCGCGGGTCATGTGGGCCTGCTGCTATGGGGCACCCACATGGTGGGCAGCGGAGTGCAACGGGGCTTCGGGTCCGCGCTGCGCCAGTGGCTGGGACGCAATCTCGACAACCGCCTGCACGCTTTCTTCACGGGACTCGGCGTCACGGCGCTCCTCCAGAGCAGCACCGCCACCGGCTTGCTGGCCACCTCGTTCGCAGCCACGGGGGTTCTGGCGCTGGCGCCCGCGCTTGCGGTGATGCTCGGCGCCAACGTGGGCACCGCTCTATTGACGCAACTCCTGTCCTTCAACATGGCCATGATCGGGCCGCCGCTGGTGCTCGCCGGAGTGCTCGCCTTCCGCTGGGCGGCGAACGGCCGCGCCAAGAACCTGGGGCGCGTGTGCATCGGTCTCGGGCTCATGCTCATGGCGCTGGCGGGCCTCGTGCACACACTGGGGCCCCTCGAAAACGCGCCCATCCTGGGTCCGGTGATAGCGTCCCTCTCAGGGGATCCCGTGCTCGCGATGCTGATCGCCGCGATGCTCACCTGGGCCTGTCATTCCAGTATCGCCATCGTGCTGCTCGTCGGGTCGTTCGAAGCGAACCACGTCGTGGGACCCACCGGGGCACTCGCACTGGTGCTGGGTGCAAACCTGGGTGGGGCGCTCCCGGCCCTGCTCGACGCATCGACGCGGGCGGCCAAACGCCTGCCGCTCGGCAATCTCTTGGTGCGCCTTGCGGGCGCATTCATCGCACTGCCGTTCCTGCCCGACATCGCGCCGGCACTCGCCCGCGCGGGGCTCGACCCCGCGCGCTTGGTGGTCGATTTTCACCTGCTGTTCAATGTGTTTCTTGCCTGCCTGTTCTTGGGGCCCGTTGGCGTGCTCGCGCGCGGCCTCAACCGCTGGTTGCCCGATCTGCCGACGCCGGTCGATCCCGCCCGACCGATTTATCTCGACGTCGCCGCACTCGATTCGGCAACGGTGGCGCTCGCCAACGCCTCGCGGGAAACATTGCGAATGGCCGACATGGTCGATTCGATGCTGCGGGATACGCTGGCCGTCATTTATCGGGACGATCGGACGCGCGCGGAGGCCGTCTCGGCCCACGCGCGCTGCGTCGACAAGCTCGGAGAAGCGATCCGCCGGTATCTCGCGGACATGGCAGACGAGCAGTCGGTCGACAATAAAAGAGGGGGCGCCCGCGGACAGGACGTCTTGTCGGCCGTCATCAATCTCGAGCATGTGGCCGATATCATCGCCAACAGCCTGGTGGAGTATTCGCTGCGCAGTCTCAAGCAAGGCAAGAAGCTCGCTCCCGAGGAATTCGAGATCGTGGCGGCCATGCACGGTGAACTGATCGACTGTCTGCGCCTGGCACTGGCCATTTTTTTGCAAGCCGAGCCGAAGGATGCGACGCGCCTGGTGGCGAGCAAGGGGCAATTTCGCGAGTTCGAGGCGGCTGCCATGACTTTGAGTGCGAAGCTACTGCGCGCGGCCGCGGCGACGACTCGATTGGCGGAAAAGGACACCGCGGAACGGGTGGCCGAAGAAAATGGGTTGTTCCTGCGCACGGTGAGAGATCTGCGGCGCATCCATTCTCACCTGGCAAGCTTTGCCTATCCTGTTCTGCACCGGTCGGGGACCGGCGGCAGGCAGCGGTCTGCGCGAGGAGCGGCAAGCACGATTGTCAGCCCGGTGACGCCCAAGGGCAGCTGATCCAAGAATGTCTCTTCCGTTGCGAGTGCGATCGAGGGAACGGTCAGGCCGCGACGATGCGATCAGGCTGGGCGGCCGAATTGATCGGAATTGTCACTGAAAAACGTGCGCCGAGCCCGACGCCGCCACTTTCCACCGCGACGGTTCCGCCGAGCTGCTGTGCAGCCACCGCGGCGCTGTGCAGACCAAAGCCGTGGCCGTGAGTCTTCGTGGTGAAGCCGAACTCCCAAACCCGCGCCAGCTGCTCCGGCGCGATGCCGACTCCCGAATCCTCGACCGCAATCTCGAGCCGGTCAAGGACGGTGCGCACGCGAATGGCAATGCGCGGCGCGGTCGAACCGTTCTCCATCACCGCATCGTACGCATTGGCAATGAAATTGACGATAATCTGCAGCAACTTGTAGCGATCCGTCCTCAAGATCGGCAGGTCAGCGATATCGCGGCTGATTTCCACGCCTTTGAGATCCTGACCTTTCAGAGTCAGAGCGGTCTCCAGCAGTTCCTTGACATCAACCTCGTCATGGGCGCCGCCCATTCGCGCAAAGGACTGCTGCGCCTGGATGATCTGGCGCAGGTATTGAACATGCCCGCTGATCGCATCGAAATCCTGCCGGGTGGCTGCTATGTCGGACTCGAGCCGCACGGCGAGGCTCTTGAGATACTCGGGCACCCGCTTGCCGCGATCATCATTGGTGAGGAATGCGGCAAGCGTGCCGCGGTTCTCTTCGAGCATGGCGGCAACCTGACCCATGCGATGATTCTGCCACGCCTTCAGGCGCATCTGCGCCGTGGCTGATGCAACGCCGAGACTATTCAGCACGTTACCCACATTGTGCAACACGCCCGTGGCCACTTCGGCCATTCCGGATTGATGAGATGCCTCCCGAAGCTGCTTTTGCAGCCGACGCTCGCGTTGTTCGGCCGCCACGCGCTCGCTGATATCGAGGCTGATGCCCACGAGGCGGGGGTCTGACCCATCAGCGGCCGTTACGACGGTGGCCAGAGAATCGAGGTGCGCGATGCTTCCGTCCGGGCGGACGATGCGAAACTGCACGTGCAGCTGATTCGACCCGCGCAGCGCATTGTCCCACGCGGCCTGCGCCACTGCCAAATCCTCCGGGTGAATCATTGCGATAGCGGCGTCCAGAGTAGGCCGGAAAATCTCCGCCGAGCAGCCGTAGACTGCATACATCGTCTCATTCCACCAGATCTCGCCGGTCTGCACCCGATGCTCCCACACTCCCGCGTTCGCCGCGCGCGTTGCGATGCCAAAGCGCATCGAGAGCGCTTCGAGGTCGACCTGGCGCTGATATGACTCGGTAATGTCGAGCATGGCGCCGAGCGCGCGTGCGCCCGCACCCTCCTCGTCGTAGAACAAGCGCTGGTAAATCTGAAGATGATGCAGGGTGCCGTCGGCGTCCCTGCGGCGGGAGCGCTGCGACAGGATCGGTTTGTGCTGTGCCACGGCCTCGTCCATCCTGGCGCGCCAGACTTGCAGATCCTCCGGAAGGATCCGATCGAACAGGGCCCAACCGGCGGCCTCGATGTCGGCGGACGTGCCCGGCTGTTGTCCAAGTCCCTGATCGAGCCACACGACTTTGTTTTGCTTGAAATCGAATTCCCAGCACTGCAGCCCCGCTGCCTGCGTCGCCACGCTCAGGCGCTCGAGCAGCGCGCGCTCGTTGGCGGCGTTGCGTGCCGCCTGCTCCGCGGCTTCGACCTCTGCAGTCACGTCCCAGCTCACACCCAAGGATCGCTGCGGTTTGCCGGCAGCGTCGCAGTAGGTACGCGCGAACGCTTGAACGTGGCGAATCGACCGGTCCGGCAACACCAACCGGTAGCGAAAGGAGACATGATCCTCTCCGCGGGCGAGAGATTTCGACATGGCCTCTCCGCCCGCGCCCTTATCGTCCGGATGCACCCACTTGAAGAGGTCACTGCCGAGTTCGGCACCGAAATGCCGCCGCGACGCCGCCGCTGCCTCGGCGGCGGGCAACCGGCTCTCGTCCCAGGTGATTGCATAGGTATTCCAATCGAGTTCCCAGCAATAGATGCCGGCGGCCTGGGTGGCCACGCTCAATCGCTCGAGCAGTGCTTGCGACTGCTCGGCCGCGCGTGCGATACGCGCTTGTGCCTTTCGGGTCGATCGCAGAAACATCCACGCGAACATGCCCGCGAGGAGAGCCTGGCCCATCAGCAGAAACCATCTTGCACTCTCAAGCGATCCGAGATGGTCGGCGATGCCCTGAAGAGCCATGCTGTCGTGCAACGCTGCGGCGTTGGCGATGGACAAGCTGGCTGTGTGCATGTCCAGGGCGACGATCGATGCCGCCGTCGCCATCAAGGCAAAGATGAGCGCAAACAGCGGGGTCGGACTCCATCCCGCGCGGCGCCATGACCATTTCTTCGGGGAATCAGGACTCAACATGGCTATTTGGCTGTTGCGGCCGGCCGCAAAACGGCCAGTCTGCTTTGGGTACGGTCGGCCTCGTCTTCGTTCCATCTGCCGTCCGCGTCACCAGCTCCTCTCATCAGCTCTTCGAATGCCGCCGCAGTGACCGGCCGGCTGAAATAGAAACCCTGGAATTGGTCGCAGCCGAGTTTCTGCAGACATGCGACCTGTTCGGCGGTTTCCACCCCTTCGGCAACGACCTTGAGGCGCAGACCGTGAGCAAGCGAGATGATGGCCCGCACGATCGACGCGTCGTCCGCCGATGTCATCAGGTTGTTGATGAAGCTGCGATCGATCTTCAACTTGTCGATCGGAAAACGGCGCAGGTAACTCATGCTCGAATATCCGGTTCCGAAATCATCGACCGACACGATGACCCCCATGCGGCTGAGGCGCTCCAGAATTTCGACCGACTCCTCCGGATGGGTCATAAGGGCGGTTTCGGTGAGCTCAATCTCGAGGTATCGCGCATCCACCCCGGCATCGCTCAGCGCGCATCGCACCGTCTCGACGAGATCGAGCCGCCGAAACTGCAGCGCAGAGACGTTGACCGCGACCCGGATTGCTGCCAGGCCCCGATCCTGCCAGACCCGCACCTGGCGGCACGCTTGACGCAACACCCACTCGCCGATCGATACGATGAGTCCCGACTCCTCTGCCAGGGGTATGAATTGATCGGGAGGCACCAGGCCATGCACCGGATGCCGCCAGCGAATCAGCGCTTCGACACTGTGCATCTGCTTCGTCGAGGCGCTGATCTTGGGTTGGTAGTGCAGTTCAAATTGCTGCAGATCGAGTGCCCGGTGAAGATCACCCTCGTACCGGACCCGGTTCTCGGTCGCAAGGTTCATGCTCGGCGAATAACGCTCGATCACCGAGCCACCGCGTTGTTTTGCACAGTACATCGCGGCGTCCGCGTGGGCGTGCAGAGTCTCAACGGTCGTGCCATCGCCGGGATAGAAGGCAACGCCGATACTCACCGCGACGTGCACATCGAGTTCACCGATCCGCACAGGCGCACGCATTTCCTCGATGATCTTCGACCCAACCCGCTCGGCATCCTCAGGCGATCGCGCCTGGCCAAGGATCACGACAAACTCATCGCCCCCGATGCGCGCCACCGTATCCGCGCCACGTACGACACTCTGCAGCCGCCGGGCAACCTGCTTCAAGAGCTCGTCGCCTGCGCGATGACCCAAGGAATCGTTGACATGTTTGAAGCGGTCGAGATCGAGGACGCACACCGCAAATCCCTCTCCCGCCCGCTTCGCTTGTTCGATGCACTGACTCATCCGATCATCCAGCAGGATCCGGTTGGGCAGGCTGGTCAGAGCATCATGAGTGGCCAAATGACGCAGCTGTTTGTTGGCTGATTCGAGGCTTCGCGTGCGATCGGAGATGTCCTGTTCGAGTGAATCGAGCTGCTTTCGCAGCGCCCGTTCATTGCGCCACTTGGCGGCAAGCGCATGCGCGCACTGCACCACCTCGACCACGTCGAAGGGCTTCTTCAATACCAGGAGCTTGTCGGAGCGCCCGAGGCGTTCGAACACATTGGCCCAATCGTTATCCGAGTAAGCCGAGCAGATGACCATTTGAAGCATTGGATCGACGGCCCACAGGTGCTCGATGGTCTCCAGACCATTCCATCCCGGCGGCATGCGCATGTCGATGAAGGCCACGGAGTAGGGCCGGCAATCCTGGATCGACTGCTGCACCAGGGTCAATGCCTCCCTCCCCTGGTATGCCGAGTCCACGCGAAATTCGCTCAGCATGTCGCTTGCCGCGGCTGCATTGCTGAATATCGCTGCCTCCAGTTCCTGCAAGTCGTCGTCAGCTTTCGGCTTTAGAAGAATCTTGCGAAAGTCGTCATGGATGGCGCGATTGTCATCGACGATCAAGATTCGCAGCGGATCGATGATGTTCACAGTACCTCACCCGCGCGGTGCGCGTTGACCGGAATCATCGGCATCTCGTAGCGGAACTTGAACCCGTGCGAGCGCGCTTTCCGGGCTACGGCCGGCGGCCGGCTTTGCGAACTTGGCTCGTGGACCCCTTGGGGGTGGGATCCCTTTCCAGGCCGGATACAGAACCCACGGGGAGATAAGCGGCCTTAAAAGATCCCTTAACCCTCATAAAAGTCCTTTTAAGACCCACTAACTTTGCCAATGCTTGCAGCAGCTCATCGTTTATTGCACAATAGCTTGTATAAGACCGCTTAATTACGATAAGCGGCCGTGAAAGAGACATTAATGAACAAGTTGCCTCTTCCGCTTCCGGTTGTGCGGGCACTCACGAAGCTAGGACGAGATATCTCTTTGGCTCGCCGGCGGCGCCAAATGACTCAAGAGTCGCTTGCGGAGCGCATCGGATCTTCCCTGCGGACCGTACGGCGGTTGGAAAAGGGCGACCCGCATATGTCCTTGCACCACATCGCGAGAGCCCTACATGTGTTCGGAGAGCTCGAAAGGTTCAACCAACTCCTAGACACGGGGGAAGACATCATCGGTCTGACGCTCATGGATGAACAACTGCCTCAGCGTGTGCGGACTCGCAAGCAGACCAAGGAGTCGGGTGCGATATGACGACTCAATTGCTTAAGCGTCAGGTGAGTGTGTGCCTTGGCAAGGCCGAACAGCTAATCGGCCAACTAACGTACGTCAAGGATGGCGCGAGAGAATACTCGTCGTTCGCCTACGATAATCTGTGGCTGGCCGGCCCCGACCGTTTCGAAGTGTCACCCGATCTCCCGCTGGTCGAAGGACATGTGGTTCGACGCGCGCCGACCAAGGACGACTCGTGCTTCCACTTCGCTCTTGCCGATACTGAGCCAGACGCCTGGGGTCACCGAGTCGTCGCACGGGCACACGCGAAGGATAGAAAGAAGAACCCGAAGCTGCCGGCGCTCAACGCTTTCGACTATTTGAGCGCGGTTGACGACATCAGCCGCGTCGGCGCCTTGCGTCTACGAGACGGTGCCGGCGAATTTCTGCGGACCGTCGAGAAAGGCAGGCGAGCAACCCCACCTCTGGTAGAGCTACAGCATATGTACGATGCCAGTCGGGCCGTGGAGCGCGGCACTGAAACCGATGAGGACCTGAAATACCTGCTGGGCAAAGGCACCTCCCTGGGAGGCATGCGGCCCAAATGCACGGTGCTCGAAGAAGATGGCTCGCTGGCGCTGGGAAAGTTTCCAAGTATCAATGACGCGCGCAACGTCACTCGAGCTGAGGTGCTGGCGCTGCGCCTGGCTCAGCGCGCCGGCATCGACGCCGCACACGCAAGAATTGTCCAAATTGGCGATGCAGCGGTCGCCGTCATTCGTCGGTTCGATCGCACGGACGACTATGCTCGAATTCCTTACCTGTCCGCAGCTTCGATGCTGCAAGCGACTCGAAACGAAGAGCGCGCGTACACCGAAGTTGCAGATATCATCCGCGCGAAGTGTGCGAGGGCCGCCGAGGATGCGCAACAGCTTTGGCGGCGACTGGTACTCAATCTTCTGATCACCAACGTCGATGATCATTTGCAGAACCTCGGCTTTTTGTACGTGGGCCAAGGCACGTGGCGACTCGCGCCTGCATTCGATGTGAACCCGTTCCCGGACAAAGACCGCGAATCCAAGACCTGGCTCAGCGAAGATATGGGGCCCGTCACGTCGTTGAGTATGCTCATGGAGCGCGCTGACTACTTCAGTCTGCAGCCTGCGGAGGCTTTGAAAGTGCTGGCTGCGGTTTACGCCGCCGTGTGCGACTGGCGAAGTGTCGCTTTGAGCGCCGACGTGGGCCTACTGGAAACGGAGCTCGATGACTTCGCGCCGGCTTTCGAGCACCCGGATATGAACGTCGCCCGAGACCTACTCACCTAATCCGATGAGGGAATAGGACTGGCGGCGCAGAAATCGACGTCGAGCGCTTCCGTGGCCTGAATGATTCCGGACCTGTTGAAAGTGGCGTCCCTAAGGAGATTTACGAGCGTCTTGCTAATCCTTCGGAGCGGCCAATGACCGCCTTCTCATTCGAATGCGGGGTCGGATCGGAAAAGCCTTCAAAGGCACTGCCCGGATTCCATTCTTGAAGACTATACACGCGCTTGCCGCGCAATCCCGTTACACCCTCGTTCCATGCGAGAAGCATTCGCTGGCCGATATCCTCAAAAGCGGCGTAGCGTGTCATCGCTTCTCGCACCCGAGGCGCGATATCTGAAACCGCATCACTGATCGCTTCGACGATTTCGACTTGTGCTTTGACGGAAACGCCAAACGTGGCGGCGATGAACTTTCCGAGACTCTTACCCGGACTCCAGGTTTTCTTGCCCATAAAGCTGATGCCGGGAGGATTTTGTTGGTATACGGGGTACGCGACCGTCGTAATCATGTCGTAGGCCGGTGAAAGGTGAACATCAGCCCGCGATGTATAAAGCAGCGCTAGATTCTTCGCGTGACAATCGGCGTTGCGTAGCGCGTAAGTTAACAGCAGCGTTGTCGCGAGCTGGCGGAAGGTCTCGAGCTGTGTAGCGCCAGGAACGTGATCGCGAACCGCCCTAGCGACGCGCTCCCAAGTAGTCTCGTACTTCGCGGCAGGGCGTAGTCCCAGCAGAGCGCAGAAATCTTCCATTCCCAAGCGCAACTGTCCATTGTCATTCACATCGAAGCGATGAACGACGAGGGCGTTGCCGTCCTGCGAGAGCTCGGTTCTAGCCGTGGGCAGGACTCTCGCTGCCACCTGCATGCAGAGGTGCTCGTTCAGGGTAACGTAGGGGAGTCTACCGGTGGATCCTTTGATGATGTGGCGGTGGGTCAGCAGTGTGGTCTTTTTGTGGACGGCGCCTCGCCCGACATCTTCACTCTGCGTGTCGAGGAACTTCGGCACGACTCCTGAAACACCACTAGCCGCATGTTGTCGGACCAGCTCCGCGAAGGCTTCTTCTGAATTGTCCCCCTGGAGGAGTTCGGCGACTTCGACCGGTTGGGTCGGCTCATCGAGTTTCGCACCCGCCGCGGCGACCTGAATGCGGCCGACCATGTTTCGTCCGATGACGGAAAGGAGCGCCATGGGGCTGGCCGTGATTTGAGGGCCGAGTTGCTCTTGGAGCACTTGCAGAAGGTACCCCTCAGGAAGATTCATTTGGAAAACAGGATGCAGCGTGTCGTCCCATACATAGGACTCGGTACGCACTGGCATCGTGAGTGACACGAAGGCATCGCTTGGTGTGCTCGCATGGTAGGTGAGCACGCAGCGAAAGTCGCCCGCCGACTCAAGCACCGCGACGTCCCGGCCGAGGACATAGGCTGACAGCCTCATGATTTGGCCCGTTCGCGGCGCAATTCATCGAGCGAACCGGATCGGCCACTTTCGGTGAATTCGAGTTCGAAGCCGAGCACTGCGAGCACCGCCAGGAGTTTGCGGGAACCAAATTCCGACGCGCGTCCGCGCTCGAAGCGGGAAAGGGATTCCGGGGTTACGCCGGCCTGGTACGCAACCGCTTTTTGCCTCAAGTGGAGAGCCTGGCGGCGGGCCGCCACTGCGGCTCCCAGTTCTTGGAGTGACTTCATATTGATATATACGTCATGATTTTGGCATATTTTGCCATTTATTGATGTATATATCAATATTCTCACCGAGATTCACGGAACTCGCAAGTCATTGATTTCACTCACTAGGCAGATATCCGAGCCCTAGTGCGCCGCAGAAATGCTTGAACGGTCCGGAGACTCATTTTTCCCAGTTTTCTTTCAGCGGCGTGCCGCGCCAGCCTGCGAGAATAGGACACCTTGCGGCGAGCACGGACTCGGAGCGGGTGCCCGAATAGACCGTATGCAACGGCGCGTCGTTTGAGGCCAACGATTCCAAGTCGTCGATCTCATGACTCAGCATGTTCCTACTTCCGAGCGGATGAACGACGAACGTAGACCATTCCGAAGAGTCGCGGAGGATGTCGGTACATTGGAAAGAGTGGAGAGCGGCTACAGTCCTCATGATGGGCACGCTCGTGGATCTTGCTTGGGGCACCGACTCTGTTCAGACCGCTTTAAAAACGGAGAGGCCCTCGTCGCCCGAAAACTTACAGCGTAAGACCCAAAGGACTTCGAACCCT
This sequence comes from uncultured Gammaproteobacteria bacterium, assembly GCA_963727045.1. Classification (GTDB taxonomy): domain Bacteria; phylum Pseudomonadota; class Gammaproteobacteria; order Steroidobacterales; family Steroidobacteraceae; genus Bog-1198. The sequence goes on from CAVSES010000001.1 coordinate 1,789,779, forward strand.
CGCAACGTCCGTAAGTCATTAAAAAAGACCGGGACACGCCGTCGGATATAGCGATACCAAACTTGTGAATTTCCGGCCATAGAAGCGGGCGGATTTTTCGAACCCCTGAAATTTCTTGCGTTTACCGCGCCTTACGATGCGCTTCTGACAGACGCGCTGGAAGTGGCGTCCCCACGGGTACACCAACTTAACCCCCGTAAACATGGCTGGAAAACGGCGACGATTACCCGCTTGACTGGCGAAGCACCCAAGCATCGGGTGCTTCCGCTTCGATGATCCGAGATGACCGTTCGAGGATCTCCCGGTCCAAGGTGATTAGCGGTTGATCGAGGGCTTCTGCGAGCGCGACAAAAACCGCATCAGCACCGCGAAGCTTACAGCTCGCCGCCAAAGCAGCAGCCCGATCGCCAAGCGCGTCGTTCAGTCCGTGACGCTGCACTCGCGGCAATGCGAGTACGGCCCGTACGGTCCGGGTCGCAAGCCTCGCCTTTCCGGTTTGGCGTGCAAACACTCCCGCGATCTCGGCAAGAGCCAAATTGGGTATGTTTAAATCTCGCTGATTCGCGACCGCCAAGTCCAAGAACGCGACGCTGGCACCATGATGAACGTCATTCTCACGAAAGATCGCCACCCAGACGGAAGCATCGACGATCATCCCCGCCGTTGCTCGCGTACCGCCGCGACTGCGTCTTGATCCGTCTGCCAACTGGCAGCGTTGATTTTGGCAAGTTGCCGAACCCTTCGAAGAGCCGCGCTAGCACTGACGATAGCGCCAGACTCGCTCGAGCCCAACTCCTTTTCAAGAGCGCCGGTTACAAACTGCTTGAGAGTCTGGCCGCGGCCCGCAGCGGTAGCCTTTGCCCTCCGAAACAAAGTCTCGGACATTTCCAAGGTGGTTTTCGTGGTGCTCATGAATTCGGATCCCGATTGCCGACAGGCTTGCCTCATTATTACCCATAAATATGGGTCTGGTCAAAGACAGCAGGCAAAATACCCCTGCGATTACCTGGGCGAATGTGGGCGGCCCCGCCCCGGGGCACCGACTCGGCCGGCGTTTAAAATTGGCGTCCCCACGGGGATTCGAACCCCGGTCGCATCCGTGAAAGGGATGTGTCCTAGGCCTCTAGACGATGGGGACGCAGGCCTCAAAAAAATCCGATCGTCGCCGACATAGAAAGCTGGTGGAGCCAGGCGGGATCGAACCGCCGACCTCTTGCATGCCATGCAAGCGCTCTCCCAGCTGAGCTATGGCCCCACATGGAGGCGCGGGACGTTACCTGAGAGGGGGCACTTCGTCAAGGAAATGAACGAACTACGCACTCCACACGGCACGCGCGCGAGCCAGGCGCGACAAGGCCTCGGATCTGCCCAAAATGGACAGGGTTGCGTCGATAGGCGGCGATACCGTGCCGCCGCACACCGCGAGGCGAACCGGCTGCGCGAGCTTACCAAGCGAGATGCCGCTGGCGGCCGCAAAGCCGCTGATGACCTGATGAATGGCCGGCGCCGACCATTCGGATAATTGTTCCAGCGCCTTCGAGAACTCCGCGAGCAGCACCAATATCTCGGCTGTCACGTGTTTGCGCACCGCCTTGTCGTCATATGTGGCGGGTGCGCGGAAAAAGAACACGCTATTGATCGCCATCTCGCGCACGGTCTTCGCGCGCTCGCGTTGCGAGAGCACGATTTGCTCGAGCTGGGGCTCATTGGCCGCGTCGATCCCCTCGCGCTCCAAATGCCACCGCAGCACGGGCACGATGCGCGCCGCCGGCGCGCGCATCATGTGCTGCTGATTGAGCCAGGTGAGCTTGTCTATATTGAACGCCGAGGCTGACTTATTGACGTCGGCAATGTCGAACAATCGCACCATTTCCTCGATCGTGAAATATTCCTGGTCACCGTGCGACCAGCCCAAACGCACCAGGTAGTTGAGTACGGCCTCGGGCAGGAATCCATCGTCGCGGTATTGCAAAACGCTGACGGCGCCGTGACGCTTTGAGAGTTTGGCGCCGTCGGAACCCAAAATCATGGGCAAATGCGCATAGATCGGCGGCCGCTGCCCCAATGCCAGCAGCATGTTCAATTGCCGTGGAGTGTTGTTCAAGTGATCATCGCCGCGTATGACGTGCGTGATCTGCATGTCCATGTCATCCACAACGACACAGAAATTATACGTGGGCGTGCCGTCGGAGCGGGCAATGATGAGATCGTCAAGTTCGCTGTTTTGGAAGACGACCCGGCCGTGGACCACGTCTTCGACCACCACTTCACCGGTGAGTGGGTTCTTGAAACGCACGACGGGCGCAACGCCCGGGAGCGAATCGTCGCGTTCGCGCCAGCGCCCGTCGTATCGCGGCTTCTCGCCCCGCGCAACCTGCTGCGCTCGCATCTGCTCGAGTTCTTCCTTGGTGCAGTAGCAGCGATAGGCTTTGCCGCTGGCAAGCAGCTCCTCGATCACGTCTTTGTAGCGCTCAAAACGCTTCGTTTGATAGAAGGGACCCTCGTCGTGATCAAGCCCCGCCCATTCCAGACCGTCCAAGATCTGCTGGATGGCTTCCGGTGTCGAACGTTCGAGGTCTGTGTCCTCGATTCGCAAAACGAACCGACCGGCATGGCGCCGGGCGAAGAGCCAGCAAAACAGCGCCGTTCGCAGCCCACCGATATGCAAAAAGCCGGTGGGACTGGGAGCAAATCGGGTTCGGACGGTCATGGACCTTCGGTCGGGAAATTTCGGGAGGCGAGTTTAGCAGAGCCCCATCGACGAGCGCAGGCCGGTCAGTACACATCGTTTGTTTTAAGGATTTGCTGATGTCATACTTTGCAGCCGACTTTAAGGGGCGGTTAGCTCAGCGGTAGAGCACTGCTTTCACACGGCAGGGGTCACAGGTTCAATCCCTGTACCGCCCACCACTCAACAAATCGCGCTAAAACAGATACTTAAGGTTAGCCCGTCAAGTCACGGCACCATGTCGAGGGCGAGGATTATCACATTACGATTCGCCGGTAGCGTGAGGCTCTTGACGGTCTTTGCGCTGTTGATCGCAAAGCTGTAGCCGTACACGTACACCGCCCTGCTCAGTGTGGCTCCGGTCGGCTTGACCAGGTACGTCATATTCAACACCTGCGATTCGCCCGCGTAGTTCTGCGGCGGCCCCCACCAATTGCTCAGGCTTTGCGTGATCTTGGTCGTCGTGCCATCCGCGTAGGTCACCACGAAGCTCTGATTCGTCTGGTTGCCGTTGGCCGCCGAGCCCAACAAGCTCAGTGTGGTGTAGTTCCCCGCCGGCAGCGGTATCGTGGTGTTGCTTACCGCGTCCGCCGCGCCGGCCGCACCAAACGTGTACGTCGATCCGCCGTAAGTGATCGAAGCCCCGAGCAAAGCCGCCGAATACGCGTAACCCTCGTTATCCCAGCCTCCATTGATCGGCGCAGTGCCATTGCTGGCGATACCGTGAACGTTATCAACCGCCGAGAGATTGATGCTGGTGCCCCCGCCTCCCCCGCTGGTCAGGACATACCCGCCACTCGCCACGGCGCTGTTGGCATAGCCGCTCGCCACCGCAAGGGCTTTGATCGTCTCCGTCGTGCCGACCGCGATCGGCGCACTGTACTTGGCCGAGTTCGTCGTCGGCGTCGCACCGTTGGTCGTGTAATAAATGACCGCGCCCGGCGTCGTGTCCGAGAGCGTGACGCTTTGCGCCGTCGTGTACGATCCCGGCGCCGGACTGAACGTCGGCGTTGCGGCGGCCGGCGCACCCGCATTCGTCACGTCGAGGGCGAGGATTATCACATTACGATTCGCCGGTAGCGTGAGGCTCTTGACGGTCTTTGCGCTGTTGATCGCAAAGCTGTAGCCGTACACGTACACCGCCCTGCTCAGTGTGGCTCCGGTCGGCTTGACCAGGTACGTCATATTCAACACCTGCGATTCGCCCGCGTAGTTCTGCGGCGGCCCCCACCAATTGCTCAGGCTTTGCGTGATCTTGGTCGTCGTGCCATCCGCGTAGGTCACCACGAAGCTCTGATTCGTCTGGTTGCCGTTGGCCGCCGAGCCCAACAAGCTCAGTGTGGTGTAGTTCCCCGCCGGCAGCGGTATCGTGGTGTTGCTTACCGCGTCCGCCGCGCCGGCCGCACCAAACGTGTACGTCGATCCGCCGTAAGTGATCGAAGCCCCGAGCAAAGCCGCCGAATACGCGTAACCCTCGTTATCCCAGCCTCCATTGATCGGCGCAGTGCCATTGCTGGCGATACCGTGAACGTTATCAACCGCCGAGAGATTGATGCTGGTGCCCCCGCCTCCCCCGCTGGTCAGGACATACCCGCCACTCGCCACGGCGCTGTTGGCATAGCCGCTCGCCACCGCAAGGGCTTTGATCGTCTCCGTCGTGCCGACCGCGATCGGCGCACTGTACTTGGCCGAGTTCGTCGTCGGCGTCGCACCGTTGGTCGTGTAATAAATGACCGCGCCCGGCGTCGTGTCCGAGAGCGTGACGCTTTGCGCCGTCGTGTACGATCCCGGCGCCGGACTGAACGTCGGCGTTGCAGTCAGAAGTCCATAGACCGCCACCTGATTGGACTGGGTCGCGGCGTAGACCCTGCCGTTTGCCACGAGCGGCGGCACGAATTTCGCGAAATTGCCAAAACCGTCGCGTGACGCGTTCATCGTCGAGTTCCACAGCATCTTGGAAACGTTCCCGGCGTCGAAGGCATACAGCGCACCCGGGACCGGCGGATTGTCCGAGGCGTTGCCGCTGGTGGCGACCGTTGCCCACAACACGCCGCTTCCAGGGGTGTCGTTGTTGGCGGAGAGTGCCAGGATGCCTCCCGGCCAGATCTGGCTGCCGCTGCCCTGGGAGCTTGGAGCGGTCGCGATTGTCGTTCCGTTGAACGGATACGCTTTGACCCAGTCAGACGCGCCCCAATCATAGAGCAAGGGGCCGCCGTTCGCGGCCGATCGTTGCCAGTAGACGGGTCCGCCATGGATCTCGGACACTGAAATGGCTTGCTTCTGTACGGCTCCGCTGTCCGTGGGGCTCTCTTTGCCGAGATTTGCAGTGTTGAGCACGTATAGAACACCGGTCTTGCCGCCGCCCGCGATCAAGCCCGTGCCGGGAATCAGCATCGGACCCGAACTGGTGAGGTCCAGATCTCCGGAGTCCATGGCGCTCCAGTTGCTGGGTGTGAACCAGTCGACCAACTGCAGGCCGTTGGCGGGATCGAGTTTCAGCACGCTCTCACTGAAGTCGTGCACACCGTCGTAACCGCCGCCATATGCGTTGCCCACGTATACATAGGTGTAGCCCGCGCTGTCGATCACCGGTGGGCGTCCCGACTGCCAGACGCCGCCGCCTCGATTGCCGGTGGTCACAGTCGCAAAGACGCCGCTCTGCTGCAGCGTGAGTTTGTTGTATGCCATCACCCACCCGACATACCCTCCTGAATACTCGAGTTCGACCGCGGCAAACCCAAACACGACCTGGTTTCCCGAAAGCGCCAGCGACACCCGCTGGGTCTGATATCGCGCATCGAACGTTGACCCGCCATAACTGCCCGAGATCAGCACGCCGGGGCCCTGCGGTTCGGCGCCGGTCGTAATGTCGACGGCGTGCAACCGATACGCCATCGTGCTGTTCTCGAGGGTGCAGGCGACGAGATACATGACATGGGTCAAGGGATCGATCACCGGCGTGCTCAGGATCCCGAGGTTGCCGACGATGTTACGGTTGCCGGAGAACGTGAACTGAGCGATCGGGACCGGAGTCGCACCGACCCGGCTGGCAAAATTGACCGACCATAGCGGCGCGCCGGTATCAGCGTCGAAGGCGTAGAGCGAGTCGCTCATCGTGGCGACGTACACGACGTTGTGGGTTCCCTGGCCGGGGATGGCGACGCTCGGTACGTACAGCGGCTGCGCGTAGACGTTGTCGTCCACCGGCAGTTTGAACACGAGGCCGAACGTGCTCGGGGCGACGTTGGACGTGTTGAGCGCAACCTCCGAGAGGTTTGCACCGGAAACACCCGCCTCGTAACCGCGCTGCAGAACCGGCTGCAGGGCATGGGCTGCGGTAATCGAAAACAGAAGTGCGGCGCCCGTTCTGGCGATGATCTTGGCCCACATGGGAAATGCCTTTTTTATTCTTTTGAGTAAGCACCAATGACCGAGCAACTCGCAGGGATATTGCACAGTTTCGATGCGTGGCCGTCAATAGGTTGAACCCGTGGCCGTTTACGGGCTTTCACCGAAGCGGCCATTGCGATCGGGGTCACCGCAAGAATTGGAGGCGATCGCCTCCTCGGGGGTAGCGCCGGCAGCGGTCACAGGCGGCGGCTCCCTGTACCACCCACCCCGGCAGACGCCGCTGACCTCAGCGGCGCGGTCTCGACGACCTATGTCCTCAATCAGTCGATGGTCTTACTGGCCACCGGTGAGTTATTGCTCTCCACATTGGCGCTGGTGTAGGACCTGACAGAGAAGTACCAGGTACCGGGCGACAAGTTGGTGACCTCGTAGCTGACGGTGCTGGGATGGGCGATCTGTACGGTCTTCGTCATGGCACTCGCACTGGTACCGTAATAAATCCGGTAGCCCGCCAGATTCGTCAGGGGAGTGCCGTTGGTGTTCTCCGTCGGCGCCACCCATTCGATTGTGGCGCTGCCGTTGGCCATCTGCGTCACCGCAATGGGGAAGGCCGGCAGGGAGACGCTCGTCGTGCCGTCGCTGACGCTGATCGTGATGTTCGAATAGGTGGCTACGTCTGCCTCGGTCGGAGTGCCCGACAATTCCCCCGTCGCTGTATCGAACGTCGCCCAACCGGGCGCGTTCTTTATACTGAAGGTCAGCTCAGCCCCGCTCGGATCCGTAGTCGTCGGGGTGAAGCCATACGCGTTGCCGGCCACAACGGAAGTACGAGGTGTCCCGGATATGGTGGGGCTATGGGGTGCGGCAGGCATCGACACGGTGATGTTGAATTGCGCCAGAGCGGCGCTCGACGTCCCGTCACTGACACGGATACCGATGCTTGGATAGCTGCCGACTTCCGAGGTCGTCGGCGTGCCCGACAACTCGCCGGTCGTGGTGCTGAAGCTCGCCCATGCGGGACGGTTGACGATGGAAAACGTCAGCGCTTTTCCTTCGGGGTCCGTCGCTGTCGGCTGAAACCAGTAAGTCTGCCCTGCCGTCACATAGGTTGCCGGCGTGCCGCTGATCTTCGGCGCATCCTGGGCCGTAACCGTGATCGTGAATGGCGTCAATGAAGCGCTCGACGTCCCATTGCTCGCGCTGATGATGATGTTCGAGTAGGTGCCGGTCTGCGCCGAGGTGGGCGTCCCTGACAATTGACCGGTGGTGGCGCTGAAGGTCGCCCAGCTCGGGAGGTGCTCGACGGAGAACGTCAGGACTTGGGAAGACGGATCAGTGGCGGTCGGCTGAAAGCTGTATGCCTCACCAGCCACCGCAGAGGTCGCCGGATTGCCGCTGATGAGCGGCGTGCCGGACGCGACCGGCTTCACGACGATCGCAAAACTACCGACGCCGGCGCTCGACGTTCCATCGCTCACGACGACGTTTATGTTCGAGTACGTACCCACGTGCGTCGATCTCGGCGAGCCGGACAGCTTGCCGGTCGAGGTGCTGAAATTCGCCCAACTCGGGCAGTTGCTGATCGCGAATGCCAGTGCCTTACCGGTGGCGCTGCTGGCGCTCGGCTGAAAAACGTAGCTCTGTCCCACCGTCACCGCCGTGGCAGGAGCGCCTGCAATGACCGGTGTCACAAACGGAGCCGGCGCCGCGGTTTCAGCGTTGATGCGAATCGCAAACGGACCCAATGTGCCGGTGGTCGCCCCATTGCTGGCGACGATGGTGATATCCCCGCTGAGCCCCACATTGGCCGCCGACGGCGTGCCCGAAAGCGTCCCGGTGCTGGTGTCGAAAGAAGCCCAGGACGGTAGTCCTTCGATGGAAAAAGCGACGGCACCGCCGCTGCTGGACGACACGTTTGGCCGGAAGGAGTAATTGCGGGCCACCGTGGCGCTGCTCGGCGGCATGCCCTGGAAGAGGATCTCGGTGCTTGGCGTCCCTGTACCGGCAACGACCGAGGAGGCACCGCTCGCGGAGTTGGTGGCGCTGCCAGTGCTGCCGTCGAAACAACCGGAGAGGCTCACTGCGGCCAGCAAGCCAACTATAAAACGGTACGCCATGTTTCATTAACCCCCTGTCGGTCATCGGCTGCGACGAACTTGGCGCCGCAAACTATCCGAGACAGATAAGAGGTCGACGACGGTGCTGTGAACGCGACCATCGGCAGCCCCGCTATCTAGGGTTCGAAGACCCTTAAGACCGGAGGTTTTGCGTCCCCGCCTTTCGACGGGTTTGCCAAATCAACGATTCGATTTATACCGCAGCCCTGCCTATTATCAATTGTCGGTCAAGGGAGACATGTTGGCTTCGGTGGGGTGGCGGACTGGCGACGCGCGCGGCATTTTCATCGCGCGCCCGCGTAAATATAGGTGATTTGCGTCCGGAGGGTCCCGGCGCACAAAAAAGGGCGAACGGGATTCCGCAGTTGCCACCCCGCTCATCTTCCTAAATTGACATAATCCAGACCATGCAGGCGAATGGATTCTGCTCATTGCAGGAACCGCGCTTTATCGACCATTGGAAACGCGTATTGACGGGGAGTTCGCAATGCAAATTGCCATTTCGACGGTGCTTCGCCCAACTCCAAGATTCATTGGAACCTGCCGCGTTATACTGGCGCACCGATGAAATTACTCGTAACAGGCGCCGCAGGCTTTATTGGATCTGCCACAACCCAGCGCCTGCTCGATCGCGGCGACGAAGTGGTCGGCCTCGACAATTTGAACGAGTATTACGACGTATCGCTCAAACACGCGAGACTTGCCAGGTTGCAGGCGCAGCCGGCTTTTCGTTTCGTGCATGCCGATCTAGCCGATGGCGAGGCGGTCGCTGCGTTATTCGCCCAGGAGCGCTTTGAGCGCGTGGTGCACCTGGGCGCCCAGGCGGGTGTGCGGTATTCGCTTAAAGACCCGCACAGCTATATCCAGAGCAACATCGTCGGCATGCTCAATGTGCTCGAGGGTTGCCGTCATAACGCGATCGCTCATCTGGTCTATGCGTCGTCCAGTTCAGTCTACGGCGCGAGTTCGAAGCTGCCGTATTCAGTACACGAACCCGCGTCTCATCCCGTGTCCCTCTACGCCGCCACCAAGAGGGCGAACGAGCTGATGGCGCACAGCTATTCGAGTATTTTTCGACTGCCGACCACGGGTCTGCGATTCTTCACCGTATATGGCCCCTGGGGCAGGCCGGACATGGCGTTGTTCCTGTTCGCACGCGCAATACTCGAAGGGCGCCCGATCGAGGTCTTCAATCACGGGCACCACAAACGCGATTTCACTTACATTGACGACATCGTCGAAGGGGTGGTACGCGTACTCGATCGGGTCGCGCAACCCCATCCTCGATGGGATGGCGCCAATCCCGACCCCGCGTACAGCCCGGCACCTTACCGGCTGTACAACATCGGCAGCAACCGGCCGATCGAATTGTTGCGCTACATAGAAGTGCTCGAGAATCTTCTCGGAAAGAAGGCCGAAAAGATCATGCTGCCGATGCAGCCCGGAGACGTCGCGGATACCTTCGCCGACGTCCGCGAATTGCAGGAGGACATCGGATACCGGCCGACCACTCCCATCGAAGTCGGCGTACGCAATTTCGTCGATTGGTTCCGGGAATACTATCGCGAGAGGTAGCGTTTCCGCATGACTCTCTGATCAGCCCGCCTGCACCCTGGCGGGCGTTCCCATGGATTTGCGTCGAACGATGTACGGGTACTTTCCCGATTCGCTCAGCGGAATGTCGTTCAGAAATGCGAACCGAACAGGGCATTCGGTGCCCATGACCAGCGCCATCGCTTTACGAATCTCCTCCAAATGCGGAGTTGCTTGCGTGGCGCCAACCCCGGCCTCAAGCACGAGATTGACAGTGATCGAACCGTCTTCTTCTTGAACGATCTGGCCCTTTTTCAATGTGGTGTTATTGATTTTTTCGGCCATTATCCAAATGAAGTATCCGGGGTCGATCTGTTCGCCCTTGGGATTTCTGAGGACCTCCACCACTCTGCCGGTGAGCGCGTCGAGCAGCGGAAAGGCGCGGCCGCAGGAGCAGGTGCGCGCCGTCAACCGGCCTCGATCCCCGATCCGGTAGCGAATGAACGGCATGGCATAATTCAACAGCGGCGTGATCGCCAGTTCCCCATCCTGCTCCATGACGGGGCGCTCATCCGTCCCGATCGTTTCAACGATATGCGCCTGCGTGGCGATGTGCAGACCGCCGCGCTGACGGCATTGGCAGGCAACAGCGCCCACCTCGCGCGATCCGTAGGCGCTGATGGCAGGCGCACGAAACGCCTTTTCGATTGCTTTCACCATGAACGGGTAGACGGTCGCGCCGCCAAGAACGACGGCGGCCGGTGCATGGACCTTTATTTCATGTTCGTTGATATATTTGGCCAAGCCGTCGATGCCGTCCCGGAAGCACCACAGCATTTGCGGCTGCCATTCGTTTATGTGACGAATGATCTCCAGGATCCGCGGTTCAGGCAGGTACCAACATTGTTCGAACTTTCGGTTGTAGATGAAATTCTCGAACGCCGCCTTCCAACCCAGAGTGCCAAGACGCAGGTCGCGCTCGTTGCCCCATATTTTCATCTCCCGCTGGCCGTATTCCTTGCCGACGGTCGAAAAATGATAAGTGCGGATTGCGATGGTGGCGCCCCAATAGACGTTGTCCTGCATGAACCGGACCGGCTGTCCGGTCGAGCCTCCCGAGCGATTCTTGTGTGATTTGCGCCCTCGCGGCAGCGACTTCGCCAGCAGCCGGTCGCCCTGCGCGCGAATGATGTCCTTCGTCAAGAATGGAATATCGGTGAAACGATCGAGATTGACGCGTCCATGACGAATCACCCCGCAGTGCTCCAATACCTCGTGATAGTACTCGGTCTGGCTCCAGGCGAATTGCAGCAGCTTTTCGAGGCGCTCTTCCTGGGTTGTTCGGAGTTTCAGCGGCGATCTTTCGATCGAATGCATCAATTCCAGCTCGCGGAGAATTTCCGGATTTTGAAGCCGGAATGCCGCACGAATCACCGGAGAGCGCCAATTGAAATCCACGGCGGAAGCGATCTGCATTGGCGGAGGCGGCAGACCGTCGAGAATTGTTGCCATACAGTCCCAACTAGTAATTCATCCGCGTATTATCAATGTGTCCGCCGCGGCGCCATGTGACGCATTCGCCTTAATTCATGGCCAGACATTTTGCGAGGGAGAACACCCATTGCAATCTTGGGCTAATAGACAATATGTCAAACGTTGCGACGGGCACCTGGCAACCCGCCTGGATGAGATCCGCACAGGCTATTTTTTTGAACTGTCGGTATCGATTCAGGTGCGCACGAATTCAGCGGTATGCGGGCGAAACAGCGGTCTCAACTGTGATCGAAGCGGCCGTATACCTCAAGATGTTGATCGATCACCCCGTCCCAACTGAAGCGCGAAATTACGCGCTCGCGGGCGACAACTCCCAGTTCCCGAGCCTGCTCGGGGTTCCCCGCCAGCTGCATCAGCGCCCGCTTGATCGCCCGCGAATCACGCACAGGCACCAGGAGCCCCGCATCCCCCACGACCTCGGCACACCCGGTGCCGCTCGACGTAATGATCGCCGCACCGGCGATCATCGCCTCCAAGAGCACGATCGGAAAATTTTCAGCTTCGGAAGTGAAGACGAACAATGCCGCCGTTTCGTAAAGGTCTTTGAGCTCCTGCGAATCATTGTCCACATGGCCCCAAAAACGCGCATCGACGCCGAGTTCCTTCGCGAGATTCTTGAGCGTCGGCAGATACGGTCCGTCGCCGACGATGTTGATGTCGAACTGCCCGCGCATCTCGGCAAGCGCGCGCAGCGTGTATTGCACCCCCTTGCGCTCGAACATGCGCGTCACCACCAGCAACTTTCGCGGATTCTTCTCCCGCGGTTTGAACTTGTCAGTGTCGATGGCGTTCGGAATGATGTGGGTACGAGCCTGCGGCGCCGCAACCTTGATCAAATCTTCGATGGATTTGCTCGGGCATAAGATCAGATCCGCATCGGCGACTATCCTTCGCCACAGCGGGCGCAGCAGCCTGTGCAACATGCGAAATCTGTTCGGGTTGTAATGCGGCACATCCGAACCATGCGCGGTGATCAGATAGGGCAGCCCGGTGAATCGCTTCAAAACGTAGGAAACTATCCCGCCCGGAAAAATGAAATGAGTGTGATTGACGACGTAGCGTTCGGCGCGACATCTTCTGATCAAGTGCAAGGGCGCGAGCAGCACATACGGGATCATCTCAATGAACGAGCAGGTTGAGATTCGCAACCGGGTCTTCGAAATCCGCTGTACATGGACGCCATCGTCGATTTGACTCGCCGGCAAGCCGCGGAATCCCATCGTCACCAACCCGACGTTGTGCCCACGCGCGGCCAGGCGTGTTGCGATGCCGTGCACGACCTTCGCCCCGCCGCCGCCGAGGGGCGGATATTCGTAGGATGTTATCAGTATCTGCACGATATGGATGCGCGCCGTAAGCAATCTAATGCACCAGCCACTATAGCAAGACTTGCCGCGCTACGCTGCCGATTGACTGCGCTCCATTTGCAATACGAGACGGTTAGTTTCATGAACTGCATATTATATCCATCGAAGGCTATTCCTATTGCTGTAAGCTTGCAGGTGACAAAACGTGATGGGTGCGGGGTTTTCGGAACTTGTCGCCCAGGCGCCGGCTGTTTCCTTGCTTAGCGGTAGTGAATTTCCTATTCTTCATATGATGGCTCAATACTCCAGCGTGCGGTCGTTGCGCGGTGTTTCTGCGGATGCGCGTGCACCGCTGATTGCACAATTGAGTCGCGGGAATTTCGATCTCATCGTCATCGGCGGCGGCATCGCCGGAGCATGCGCAGCCTGGGATGCGAGCCTGCGCGGATTGACGGTGGCGCTCGTCGAACGTGCCGATTTTGGCAGCGGCGCCTCCGCCCATTCGCTCAAGGTCTTGCACGGCGGGATCCGCTATTTGCAGCATCTCGATATTCCAAGACTGCGTGAATCTTGCGCCGAGCGCACCGCTTTCCTGCGCATCGCGCCGCACCTGACGCGCCCGTTGCCGTTTGCGTTGCCGACGTTCGGCCACGGCTTGCGCGGAAAATTTCCTCTGCGCGCCGCCTTTCAATTGCTGAACGTATTTACGAGCGGCCGCAATGATGGCATCGACAACCGCGCCCAGCACATCCCGGCGCCTTATGTCATGTCGAGGGCGGACTTTGTGCGGCGCTTCCCCGCCTTTGAAGAGGCCGGACTGACCGGCGCCGGTGTCTTCTACGATGGACAGATGCTCAATCCGGCACGCATCGTCTATTCCATTGTCCGCTCGGCGCAAAACACGGGCGCCGTGGTCCTCAACTACTGCGCCGCGCACCGGCTCCTGATTCGCAACCAGCAGGTCGAAGGGGTTGCGGTAAGGGACGAATTGAGCGGCGCGACCCTCGATATCCGTGCGAGAATGGTGCTCAACTTGACCGGCCCTTTCGCCCCGACGCTGAACCAGCGTGCGGAAGGCGGCAAGTCGATCAACGTGCCGTTGTCCCGCGATATGGCGATAGTCGTAAAACACAAATTGCTCCCCGATATGGGCCTTGGCATCCAGACCCGGTATAAGGATCCCGACGCGTGGCTGAGCCGCGGCAACCGGCACCTTTTTTTGGCGCCGTGGCGCAATTACACGCTGATTGGCGTCAATAGCAAAGTGTATGATGGGGACCCATATAAACTGGACGTCAGCGAGGCGGAGATTCAAGGCTTTGTCGATGAAATTCGTGAGGCAGCACCAGGGCTCGGTCTGACTCGAAACGACGTAGCAGTGGTCAACGCCGGGTTGCTGCCGTTTGGCGAGAATCAACCGGGGCAGAAGGATTTGAGTTTCGGCAAACGATCGGTGCTCATTGATCACGCCACCCGTGAGGGGTTGGGCGGGCTGATCACGGGCATGGCGGTGCGCTGGACCATGGGGCGTTTGTTGGGTGAAAAGGCCGTCGATCTTGCCTGCAAGAAGTTGCAAATCCCGGCGCCCCCGAGCCGGACCGCGACGACCGCCGTGCATGGAGGGGATATTAGCGACAGAAGTCAATTGCTGCGCTCCATCAGAACCCAGGCCGGGGCGCAATTGCCCGAGGAATCCATTGTCCACCTTGCCGATACGTTCGGCAGCCAGGCGAGCGAGGTGCTGAAGCAGCCCGATGGAGTCGCCGTGCTGTCCGATGGAAGAACCCTGAATGCCGGGGTGCGGTACGCAGCCCGCAACGAAATGTCCGTCACCTTGGCGGACATCGTACTGCGCCGCCTCGACTTGGGAACCGGTTGCGAAATGAGCGACAAACTTCTATTCGAGTGCGCGGAGACCGCAGGCGAGGAACTCGGCTGGAATGCCGAGCGTCGCGGGAGCGAGATCAACCGCGTCAAGGGCAGCTACCCGTTCGCCAACCCTGCCTCGCAGGAATGCCACGGTGTGACTTGACCGAGCCGTTGCGCATCCTTTGCCCTACGTACTGGTATCCCTCCTACGCGGACGACACCCAGGCGATCTACGTTCACGACATCAATCGCCACCTGGTGCGCCGGGGCCATCGTGTATTTGTGGTGACGCCGGGACGTCCGGGTGTACCGGAACGCGAGACCTTTGATGGCGTCGAGGTGATTCGATTCCCATTCGAACTTCCGGAAAGCTTGAGCTATGGACGCGTTGCGCAAAGCAAGGTAACCCAGCTCGCGAGGCTCAACCGGCTGACCATCATGGCCCGCTACCTGATCGCTCAGTACCGCCACTCGGTCACTGAGGGTCGGCGCCTGGGCGTTCAAATCGTTCATGGTCATTGGGCGATTCCCACCGGACCCGCCTTGGTTGCGGCGGCGCGCCGCCTCAAGGTACCGTCGGTCATCACTTTGCACGGCGGCGATGTCTATGTGAATGTCGCCGAAGGCTACGATTTCCCGACGCGCTGGTACGTTCGGCCCGTGCTTGCGTGGACGTTGCGAAACGCCTCGGCATTGACCGCAATCAGCGAAGACTGCAAGACCCACGCACTGAATGCCGGCGCGCAAGAATCGTCAATCACGGTCGTGATGAACGGCGCGGATCTGCGTCGTTTCAGTCCCGCACCCGCGGGCAGCGCGCCGGGCGAATTTGGCGCCCGCATGATTTTTGCGTGCCGGCAGTTGTTTCCCCGCAAAGGCATCCGCTTTTTGATTGAAGCGGTGGCCAAGCTCAAACCCAAATATCCCGACATCAGTTTGATCATCGCCGGGGATGGCTTCGAGCGGCCCGTCCTTGAAAAGCTCGCCCAGAGCCTGGGCATCGGCGACAGGACGAAGTTTCTCGGCTGGGTCGCCAATAAGGAACTGCCGCGGTACTTCCGCGGTTGCTCGGTCTCGGTCATACCCTCGCTCGAGGAAGGCTTCGGCATCCCGGCCGCCGAAGCGATGGGCTGCGAAATTCCCGTCGTGGCGACCGATGCCGGCGGTCTTCCCGAAGTGGTTGAAGACGGGGTGACCGGATATGTCGTGCCCAAAGCCGATTCGGCGGCGCTTGCAAACGCAATCGATCGGCTGCTGGCGAACGACACGCTCAGGTCCCAGATGGGTGCGGCAGGTCGAATCCGGGCCATCGAGCGCTTTGATTGGGACTTGTCGGTCGAGAAGTTCGAGGCGGTCTACGCCGACGTATTGAAGAAGAAATGACGGCCGTGACAGAGAAGCTGTTTTCGTTCCGTTGGGACATCGATCATCGTGCCTGTATTACCGACGGCTTGCCCCGGATCATGCAGGTTTGCGATGAGTTCGGTGTCAAGAATACCTTCTTCGTCAATATGGGGCGCGCCACCAACCTCAAGGAATGGCTGTCGAAGGGCGGCCTGAAGGGCTCGAAGGCGAAACTCAACGACATGGAGGCCGTGCATCTGATCAAGAAGATTGGATGGCCGCGCTTCATCCTCGAGACCTTGTTGTCGCGTCCGGTGGGACGATCGTTTGTCGATCGCCTGCAAAAGCTGGTGGCAGCCGGCCATGAGCTCGGACAACACGGAGGCTCCGATCATGTGGTATGGAGCCGCCGTTTCTTTGAGCTTCCGGAAGCCGTGATCGCGCAAGACGTGGCCGATGGGCATACCGAGATGACCCGGCTGTTCGGCCGCCCTGCAGGATTCACGTCTCCGGGCTTCAAGTCCGACGAGCGCGTTACGCGCATCGTTGAGGAGTTGGGATTTAGTTACGACGGAGATGCGATCGGCGGCGTGCCGCACCATCCCACGTATGCGGACGCTCCCGTGAAACACTGGCGCATTCCTGTGACGTTGTGTGGACCGCGCACCGTTCCTCTGCTCGAATGGCACGGCGCTTTGCAGACGCCCGCGGATGACATCATCACCGACCTCAACAGCCGTCTGGACGGAGAGCGCTGGGTGGTCCTCTACGGCCACCCGTGTTACGAGGGCGTGAACGATGAGATCTTGCGGCGGGTTTTTCGCACCGTGCTCGAGCGCGGTTTTCGCTTCGTCACTCATCAGCAGATGGCCGCACAGCTGCATTGAAATCCGGGCCGCGCGGGCTGCGTGAAGACGCTTCCACTGTCGTCGGATTAAGACAATTGCAAAGACATTTCCCCTGTTATTAACTCGCATTGTGTTAAGGGCATACCCGCCGAAAGACGGGGACGCAAAGCCAACGGTCTAAGGGCTAAGGAGCCTACGACAGCGAGGTTGCCGGCGCTGGGTCACTCCGACCTGAACGTTGTCATACCCCTGTACGTCGCACTTCCCGACCGTTGAGTTTGCCGCCCTTCTCGCCGGCGAATCTTCAATTTACGTGCGGGGGATGGAAATGCGAAATGCGATTTCGTTGATGGCGACGCTGCTCGTTTTGACTGGCTGTTCAGGCGGCACTTCGAGTTCCTCGACAGCCATGAATCCCAATCCTCTGGCTGCCACCGCCTCCAACGACGCGCCAACGATCTCAGGTCAGCCCATCACCGCACTGAATGCCAATACAGATTATGTGTTCTTGCCGACAGCCTCGGACGCGAGCGGCGCGGCCCTGACATTCACCATTCAAAACAAGCCGTTGTGGGCCACCTTCAACACAACGACCGGTGAGCTCGCGGGTACTCCGAACAGCTCCGAGATCGGCACCTACCAAGGCATCGTCATCGGCGTCAGCGACGGTATTGCGATGAGCGAGCTGCCGGCCTTCAGCATCGACGTAACGCAATTTTCAACCGGATCGGTGACACTTTCCTGGCTTCCGCCCACCACGAATACCAACGGAACACCGCTCACCAATCTCGCCGGTTACAGGGTCTACTACGGGACCAGCCCAGCCTCCCTGAATCAATCATCGCAGATCACCAACGCCGGCATTTCAACCTTCGTCATCGACAACCTTTCACCGGCGACGTGGTATTTCTCCTTGGTGTCCTACAACAGCGAAAATGTCGAGAGCCCACTGTCACGGATCGTGAGCAAGATGATTACCTCCTGAGATCCCCCGGATTTCCGGGCATTCGCGACTTCTTGCAGGCATCCGCCTCGGGGGTGTGATGCAGTTTGCGATTTAGCATTTATAATGCCAAGAACGGCGTGTTCCGTGGGCTGGTCTGGCAATTTGTCGCTTCGTCACCTGCCTGCCTGTGTACACTGCCGGGACGACATTGTATGGCCCAATCTAATATACAACCCTGCTTTGCAGCGATTGGTTCCACCGCATGAAGACACAGAATCTCGCTGCGCTCGAGAGGCCAGGCGAATTCGACGTGTGTATCATCGGCTCCGGACCTGCCGGAACATTGCTCGGCACGACGCTGGCCGGCCGCGGCATCCGCACCCTGATCCTCGAGTCCGGGAGTGGACTTGCCAGTTGGCTCACGAACCGACGCCTGAAATCGCTGGCCGAATATCAGTACACGGGCGATACCAACTATCCGCTAAACCGCACCACCTCGAGAATTCTCGGCGGCAACTCGAATTTTTGGACGGGACGCTGCGAAAGACTGCATCCGTCTGACTTCCAGCCCCACCCCTACACGCCCCCTGAGAATCCCTGGCCGATCGATTACGCCGACCTGGATCCGTATTACGATACGGCCGAGAAATTGCTGCGCGTCAGAGGTGGGCAACGCACTCAATTCTCTCCGCCGCGGCGCCACCCGCTTCCGCTGCCCGGTTCCCCGGACATCAGCTTCCTGAAAACCCTGTGTGCGAGATTCGGCGTCGAAGTCGAAGACTCGGCCACGGCAACGCCCACCAAGACAATTCGCTTGTTCAACGTGCAAAAGGAAATTCTCCCCGCCTTCCTGCGCAGCGGCGTTGGCACAGTCGTCACCGGCGCCACCGTCATGCGCCTCACTGCGGATCCGGACCGGCGGATCTCGGCAGCGGAGGTCGCGACGCTCGATGGCTGGAAGGGTACGGCGCGAGCGCGCATTTTCGTGGTTTGTTGCGGCGGGTTCGAGTCGCCGAGACTCTTGCTGCTGTCGGGCTCAGAAGTCTTTCCAAACGGCATAGGCAATGCCTATGACATGGTGGGACGGGGCTTTAACGAGCATCCCAACGTCGGCTTCTACGCCCGTATTCCCCATAGTTGGCAAACCTTGATGCCGACCAACAAGATCGCGCGCACTCATCAGTTCTACCAAACCTATCGGAATGAAGGCCTCGGTGCCCTGATACCTGCATTTCGCCAGGCATGGTTGTTGCCGAACCATATCCTGCCGTTCCGGCTTGCCAATGTTCCGCGCAACATGCTGTCGGCGCTGGGACGCGTTTCGTACGCGGCCCTCTACATGGGGGCCGGGGCCGAAATGAAGATTTCATTGGCCAATCGAATAACCCTTTCAAAGTCCCGCAACGACCTGTTCGGCCGGCCGATCGCCCATCTAATGTTCAATTTCGCCGACGAAGACCTGGCGCTGCTGGATCGTGCGCGAGTTCTGATTCGCGGTTGGCTCGCGCAAATCGGCGCGGCTGGCATTCGGGAGGCCGAGGTAGCCTGGTCTCGCCACCACCAGGGCGCCTGCCGAATGGGCGCGAGCCCTCGCAGCAGCGTGGTCGACCGGGACTTGCGTGTACATGAATCTCCGAACCTCTATGTATGCGGTTCGGAGGTGTTCGCGACCGGGGGGGC
Source organism: uncultured Gammaproteobacteria bacterium (assembly GCA_963727045.1). Lineage (GTDB taxonomy): Bacteria > Pseudomonadota > Gammaproteobacteria > Steroidobacterales > Steroidobacteraceae > Bog-1198. Next base: position 1,809,056 of record CAVSES010000001.1, read on the forward strand.
CATGCAGCCGTCCCTCAGCATCGCGGCCTTGTCATTGCGTCTGGCCGATCACCTGACCGAACGACTGAAAGCGAGCGCGTGATGGGCGGTTAATTCGGCGCCGGTACCGGAGCGCCGGCATTCCTGTGACTAATGGCGTATGGATACTTGCCCGAAGCAGTGGTCGGAATATCGGCCACGGCATGGAATCGCACCTCGCAATCCTTACCCATCACCACCTGAATCTTTTCCCTGAGAAATTGCAAATCGCTCGAATGATCGTTCAGAGATGCCGGCGTCTCCGGTACGACGTTGACGGTGATTGAGGCATCCGCTTCTTGGATGACCTGAAATTTCCGTACGTAGCTCAATTCAGCCATATAGGTAAGCACGATCACGACAAATCCGCCATCCACGTGTTCACCCTTGCTGTTCGTCATCGCGTCCAATATCCGCCCGGACAATCTATCGAGCAACGGGAATGCCCGCCCGCAGGAGCAGGGGCGATTCGTCAGCCGGCCCTGGTCCCCTATGCGATAGCGGATCAGGGGCATCGCCCAATTCATCAGTGGCGTGATCGCAAGTTCACCTTCCTTTTCCATCACCGGACGCTCGTCAGCGTCGATGACCTCCACCACATGCGACTGGGCGGCCAGATGGTGCCCTTCACCGCTGCCGCACTCGCAAGCCGCGGCGCCCACTTCGCGTGAGCCATACGCACTGATCACAGGGGCGCGAAACGCCCTCTCGACCTCCTCAGCCATGAACGGGTAGACGGTGGCTCCCCCCAGGACGACGCTGGCAGGCGCATGCACGTTGAGACCACGTTGGTTGATGTACTTCGCCAGCGCGTAAACTCCGTCGCGGTAGCACCAGAGCATCCTGGGTTTCCAATCGTTGATGTTCGCGACGATCCGGTCCATGCTTTTTTCCGGCAGGTGAAGACATTGTTCGAATCGTCGGTTGTAAACCCAATTTTGCAGCTTGGCCTTCAGGCCGATGGTGCCGTCGAATAGGTCGCGCTCGCTGCCCCAGATCTTCATTTCGCGATCGCCGATCTTCTTTCCGGCCATCGAAAAATGATACGTGCGCGTCGCAATGGTGGTATCCCAATACACATTGTCCTGCCAAAAATGCACCGGTTCTCCCGAGGTGCCGCCCGACCGGTTGGCAAACGCGCGGCGGCCTGCGGGCAGCGATTTGGCGCGAAGTCGGGCGCCCTGCTCGCGAATTATCTTTTTGGTGAGAAACGGGATCTCTGCAAATCGGTCCAAATTCACCCGCCCGTTACGTACCGCGCCGCAGTGCTCCAATACGTCGCGGTAGTACTCAGTTTCCGTCCACGCGTGAAGCAACAGGGCTTCGAGCCGGCGCTTCTGAACGCCATCGATCTTCCCCGGCGATCGTTCGATCGCATTGATCAGATCGAGTTCGGGCAACACGTGAGGATGCAGAGAGCGGAAAGCGGCATGTATGAGCGGACGCCGCCAATTCGACCCCGCCTGCGGTGCATGGGGGGGCCTGTACAATAAAATGCGGCTGGCGGTCGTGGACATGCTTCTCTCGTCGAGGGGCGAGGCAGCATCATTTCACCTTTCGCGGCAAACACTCGTGAGCAGTGTCACGTAAATGCGTCGACCGGGTCACATTTCGCGGCTAGCCGCTCAGATCCGCCTGTAATTGGTGTCGGGAGACACCCTTGATGTGCATGCGATACCAGACTTCCGCGTTCAGAAGCAGCCACAGCCGGTTCCCATGGTCGACCTGCCCGGAGAGATGTTCACTCACGAGGGTGTTCATCGGTGCCGCCCGCAAGATGCCATCCTCAACCAACTGCGAACGAGGCAGCACGCCCGAATACAAGCGCCGATACTCATGCTGCAAGAGATACGGCATTGCCGATGCAAAACCTTGCTTGGGGCGGTCCAGCAGCGACTGCGGCAAATACCTCGCCGCCAGGCGCCGCTGCAGAAAGCGCAGCGACTTGCCGCGCACCTTCATATCGTCGGGCAGCCGCGCTGCGAATTCCGCCAAACGATGATCCATGAACGGACTGCGCGCCTCGAGGCCAAAGGCCATGGTCATTCGATCCGTGATCATGACGGGATGATCCGCCAGGCGAACCTCCGAATCTGCGTAAAGCATGCGGTCAAGATCGGTCCCGGCGATTCTTTCGAAGGGTTCCTTGATACACGCTTCGGCATCAAAGTCACCCAATGCTTCGCGCGCGCTCTCCGTCAACAAGCCGCGCCGCGATTGTGCGTCAAAATAGAAATAGGAAAGACTGCCGGAATAACGCGCACCACCCGCAAGAAACGACATTTGGTGCAGCCATCGCAGTTGATGCCCACGGCTCTTGTACCAACCGCCGGTCGGCACCCATTTGAGCAGTGGCCCGATCAGGTTGCGACGCAAAAACGCCGGCACCTTTGCGTAGCGGCCCGCGTATCCATAACCGTAATAACGATCGTAGCCGCCGAAGAGTTCATCTCCGCCGTCGCCGCCGATGACGACCTTGACCGTTTTGCGTGTAAATTCCGCCAGCTCATAGGTGCACAGAGCCAGCGGGTCCGACGGCTCATCCAGGAAGTAGACGAGATTCGGCAGCGACTCCGCCAGGTTCGGCACCAGCGTTCCCTGGTGGTGATCCGTGGCGTATTGCTCTGCAACCTGGCGCGCATAAGGAGCTTCGTCATACCGTGCGAGCGGGACGCTGAGCGTAAAAGTGGGAAAGCCGCTCGATACGCAATGCCGGGCCAACATGGCAACGATGAGACTGGAGTCCAGTCCGCCGCTGAGAAAAGCCCCCACCGGTACGTCGCTCGCCAGGTGCAGACGCAAGGCGGTGAGCATTTCCGCTTCGAGCTGATCGGTCAACTGATCTTCGGACCCTTGCATCTTCGGTGCGTATTGCAGATCCCAGTAGCGCCAGATGCGCGGCCGTTCGCCGGGAGTGACCAACAGAGCGTGGCCAGGCGGCAATTTCTGCACACCCTTGAACATGCTCCGCGGCGAGGCGATGATGCGCAGTGCTAGATACTGATCAAGCGCCTCCAGGTTTATCTGTCGCAGCGCCGGATCCCACCCCAGCAACCCTTTGATTTCCGACGCAAACGCGAAATATCCGTCCTTCTCCGCGTAGTAGAAGGGCTTCTGTCCGAGATGGTCGCGCGCGCACAGCAACTGCTTGCGCTCCGCGTCCCACAGCGCAAAGGAAAACATGCCACGCAGATGTTTCAGGCAATCCGCGCCGTACTCCCGATACAGGTGAATGATGACTTCGCAGTCGCTTTGAGTCAGGAATTGATGGCCGCGACCCTCGAGATCCTTGCGAATCTCGCGGTAGTTGTAGATTTCACCGTTTGCGACCAGCCACAGAGTTTTTCGAGCGTCGTGCAGAGGTTGATGCCCCGTCCCCAGATCGATGATGGACAGCCGTCGATGGCCGAGGGCCGTCAGCGCGTCGGCGTAGCGCCCTTCATCATCCGGGCCCCGGTGTGAGAGCGCGCGCAGCATGCGGTCCAGTGCTTCGGGCTCGCTCTGAATGAGTCCGGTAATCCCGGCAATCCCGCACATGGCCTATGAGCCCCTTGTCACAGATAGCCCTGTTTGCGGTACCAGTCGGCCGTCGCGGCAGCGCCCTCCGCGAAGCTCACTCGCGGCACAAAGCCAAGAACTTCCCGATACTTGGCAGTGGAAAACATGAATGACTTCGTAAAGAAGTCCAGCCGCCGTTGCGTCAGCGGCGGTTGAATACCGAGTGGCCGTAACGTGCCCTCCAGCACGGCGGCGGCTGCGCGAAAGGGCCACACCGGGATGCGCACGCGCGGCGGTCGCCGCCCCAGTGCGACCGCAATTTGCGCGACCATTGCGTTCGTGGTCATTACCTCGGAGCCGGCAAATACGAATGTCTGGCCGACTGCACCGGGATGTTCGGCCGCCCGCAACAGACAGGCCGCCAAATCATCCACATAGATGACCTGGCGAACATTCTCGCCTGATCCAAGCACGACGAAAGCACCGCGGTCGATTGCGCGAAAAAGCTTGAGCAGTCGGAAATCGCCCGGGCCATACGTTTCGGAGATTCGGCCGATGCAGGTTTCGATCTGCGATGAGTGGGCGCTCACGACTTGCTCGGCTTCGAGCTTGGTAGCCGCGTAAATGTTCTCCGGGCGCGTGGCACTGAGTTCGGTGAGTTCTTGGTCACTCGCGGCACCGTAGACGCCGATGGTGCTGCCGTAGACGAATCGCCGGGTCCCGGCACCGATTGCGGCTTCAAGAAGAAGTCGCGTGCCGCCCACGTTGATGTCCCGAAAGTAGGAGTCGGGGACGTTCCCCTCGTGCTGGGCGGCTGCCAAATGAATGACGATTTCACTGGCTTTGCTCAGCGTTGCGGCGAAACCCGGGTCGAGCAGCGAGCCTACGTCGACGCGCACACCGGCCTTCTGCAATCGTTCGAGGCGGGCAGTCTCAACCGTGGACGCTGCACGTCCCGTCGCCACCACATCGTGGCCGAGTCGGGCGAGAATCTGTGCCAATTGACAACCGATAAATCCTGTGGCGCCGGTCACGACAATTCGCATAGATGACAGCCGTTCAAATTGTACTAGGCAGTTTGAGCTACCGCTGCATACGCCGGTGTCTTGCGCGCGCGATCCCAGGCAAAAATAGCCTCGACGATGCGTTCGGCGGCGTGACCGTCGCCATACGGGTTTTCGGTCCCGACCATCGACTTATAGGCATTTGCATTCGTCAAAAGCTGGTGCACCGCCTGATAGATCCGCTCCGGATCCGTGCCAACCACCCGCGCGACGCCCGCCGCGACACCTTCCGGACGCTCGGTTACCTCCCGAATGACGAGCACCGGCCGCTTGAGCGACGGCGCCTCTTCCTGCACTCCACCGCTGTCGGTCAGTATCAAATGGCTTCGGTCCATCAAATGCAGAAAATCCAGATAGGGCAACGGATCGACGAGCACAATCCCCGCTTTGTCGGCAAGCGCATTGAAAACGATTTCCCGAACCGCTGGATTGCGATGGGTCGGGATAACGACGACCAAGTCAGGATGCGCCTTGCGGATTCGCAGTATCGCCTCGGTCACGTGCCGCATCGGCTCGCCTATACTCTCGCGCCGGTGCATGGTGACCAGCAGCACTTTCCGATCACGCGGCAGCGCGGCAAGCCGCGGATCGGCGAATTGATAGTCCTTCCGCAGGCTGCGCAACAGTGCATCGATGACCGTATTCCCGGCATAAATGATTCGCTCGGCGGGCACCGCCTCGGCAAGCAGCGCCTCCCTGGCATCATGGGTCGGCGCAAAGTGCAGTGTGCTGACCACCGTCGTTACGCGCCGGTTCATCTCCTCCGGGAATGGCTGCTGTAGATTTCCCGTGCGTAGTCCTGCCTCCACATGCCCTACCGGTATGCGTTCCAGAAATGCGGCCATCGCAGCGGCGCAGGTCGTCGTGGTGTCCCCTTGCACAAGCACCATATCGGGCTTGACCGTGCGAAGCACGCGGGGCAGGAGTTCCAGGACACGCGCGGCCACCTCGGCGGGAGACTGAGCCTGCGTCATGACATTGAGATCGAAATCCGCGGTCAGCTTGAAAGAATCCATGATCTGGTCCAGCATTTCACGATGCTGGGCGGTTACGCAGACCAGCGACTCGAAGTCGGATGAACGCCGTTGGAGCTCCAGTACCACGGGAGCCATCTTGATGGCCTCCGGTCTCGTCCCGAACACGCTGAGTATCTTAATCGCCATCGGCAGAGTCTACCGTATCCGACGGCCCGGCATACGCGGCGAATGTCACATTCCGGACTTCGTCCAGACTTCTTTTGGTGCTCACTGCCACCAGCACCAGGGCGGTGCCCATCACGATCGGCAGCACCTTGGGAGGCACCAGCGTGTAGTGAAATAGGAAGGGTTGGTAAGCAAAGAACGAGGCGAACGAAACCATGATCGCCACCGCATATTGGCGCGGGAAATAGAAAGCGTAGGCAATCGCAGTCACATCCGCGACGAAGAAGAACCGCTCGTGCATCTTCGGCAGGAAGAACGGCGTCATCAGCAAGGACAACAAACAGAGTTTGAGAATTAACGGCGGATCCAGCCGCACCCGGCTGCGCAGGACGTACCACACGTAATAACTGCCGATGAAGGCCATCAGCACGACGCCCGAGATCGCGATCGGGTCGTAATATCGGTCCGGCAGCCAAAGATACAGATTTGGCGCATTCTTGCTCAGGGCGTGGTACGTCACCGTCTGTGTCATGTATACCGTCGCCAGATCCAACGCCGGCCGGCCCTCGAGCCAAGCCGGTACCATCGCCAGCGCATAAACGACCGGAACAAGCAGCAAATGCCAAAACCGGATCAAACGCCGCAGCCAGAATGCGCACAGCGCGGGCGCAAGGAACATGCTCTGAAACTTGATCGAGAGTGCCAGCGCAAACACCATCATCGCCAACGCGCCACGCTTCTGCATCAGCAGCCATATGCAAGCCAACAACAATCCCGCATAGATGCTGTCCGCCTGACCCCACAGGCCGCTGTTGCAAATCACTGTCGGCGCCATCAACACCGCCAAGGCCGCCCACAGGGGCAGCAGGCCGGACTTGTAGCGCGTCCGGACGATCAGGAACACCGACCCCGCACAGACCAAATCGAACGCTATCGACGGAATCTTCACGGCCATGACGGCCGGTACACGAGGAAACACAACCGAAGTCAAATAGAGGAGATACAGGTAAGGCGGCGTGTAGTTCGACACCGGCGTTCCCGCAGCGGCCAAGCCGTGTTCCTGGACCGCTGCATACCAGAGACTCGTGTAATTGGTAAAATCGCTGGTGACGAAATCGCGGAACATGTACCTCACGTAGACCGCGAAGATGACAATGAGCGCCGCGGCAGCGTAGTCGCCGGGGCGTATCGTCGCGATATCGAGGGTCCCGCCGGTGTCGGAATGCCGCATTTGCGCCTACCTCGCAAACAAGATGCTGACGTGGGAACCACCCTCCAATCCGACGCGGCTCCCGCTCCATGCAAAGCCCCAGATCGCACCCGCGACGAGCACCGAGCACACGATCGCCGCCCGCTTGGACGAACGCCGCAGCAGCACGAAAATCAAGACGCCCGCCAAAGCGCCGAAGCCCAGCAGCGCAGCCTTCATCATTCGCACCGATAATTTCGACCGATACACCATGTAGTCGAAGGCGTGTTGCGCGGGACTCGCGTCGATCCAATTTGCCGTGGCGATGTCCGGCTTGCCATCGCCGTTCAAATCGCGCACCAACAGTGAAAATGGATTGCCGCCTGCGTAATAGTCGTGTCTGGGCGCGAAATGGAAATCGCCTTGATTCATGAAGACACTCACCAGGCTCCCTTCCCAGGTGCAGCAGCTCGGATAGGTCGTGTTGGTGATCACGATGTCGGGTTTGCCGTCGCCGTTGAGATCCACGATGGCGACCGATTTTGGCAGCCAAGTCGCCGGCAGATCGAGTCGACGTTCGAACTGCCCAGCGCCCTTCCCGGCAAATACCGTCACGGATCTTCCGCCGTCGTTGATGGTCACCAGATCGAGAACCGCATCGCCGTTCAAATCCCCGGCGCGAATACTGTGCGGCGCATGGCCGGTCTTGAATATCGCCGGAGGTTTGAACGTGCCGTCGCCGTTGCTCAGGAAGACCGCAACGGTATCATCATCATGATTCGCGAACGCCAGGTCCGGAATGCCGTCGCCGTTGAAGTCGCCGGAGGTCACGGCACCGGGCGAAGCGCCCGGATGCAGATCCAGCCGCGGCTTGAACGTGCCATCGCCATTGCCGAAGAAAACACTGGCAAAGTAAGGCGCCGCGTGACAGGCCACCGCGATGTCTTCATTGCCATCCCGGTCGAAATCCGCGACGGCGATTTCATGGTCGCCGTGGCAGGAGGGATAAGTCATCCGGGGCCGAAAGGTCCCATCGCCGTTACCAAGGAGCACGCTGATCGAATTGCTGTCCTGCTCAGCGACGACGATGTCGCGGTGCCCGTCGCGATTGAAGTCGCCTGTCGCGACAAATTTCGGCTTCGTGCCGACGGGAAAATACCGGGGCGCCGCGAAGGTGCCGTCCCCGCGCCCATCGTACACCGCGATGCTGTTCGCGCCCGCGACCGCGACGACGAGATCGAGGTGTCCGCTGCCACGCAGATCGTCGGCGGTCACCGAATGCGGATTCTCCGTCACCGGAAGGGTGACACGGTCGCGGAAGCCGTCCGCCCCGGCGTCGGCGCCGCGTGCCGTCAAGGCGAATAACCCCAGTGCACCCAGCAGCAACGGTGTGCGAACGTGATCGTGCAAATCAAGCATGTTAATTCCTGAGTTCAGAGTCGTGCGAAGGTCGGGCGTCCGTATGCCGTTCCACCTTTTCGATCAAATAGCGGGGCCGGCCTTTGGTTTCGCCGTAGATCTTCGCGACATACTCCCCCAAGATGCCGATGCACAGGAGCTGCACGCCGCCGAGCAAGTAAATGGGCACCGTCGTCGACGCCCAACCGGGCAACGCACGTTCGGTGAATAAGCGGATTACGATTGCCCAGACCGCCATTGCGAGGCTGAACAAGCAAATGATCCCGCCAAGTCCGGCGATCAATCGCAACGGCACCGGGCTGAACGATGTGATGCCATCCAGGGCCAGCTTGATCATCTTGCCCAGCGGATACTTCGATTCTCCCGCGACCCGATCAAGCCGGTCGTAAAACACGCTCGTGGCTCGGAACCCCAGCTGCGGAATGATGCCGCGCAAGAACAGGTTCACCTCCGCGTACTGGCCGAGCGCTGCCAGCGAGCGGCGGCCCATGAGCCGGAAATCCGCGTGGTTGGGGATGATGCCGACACCCAGCGAACGAAGCAACCCATAGTACCGAAGCGCCGACCAGCGCTTGAACCACGTATCCGTATCGCGCCCCTTGCGCACGCCGTAGACGATCTCGTATCCCTCGGCATGTGCGTCGACCATCTTTTCGATCGCGCTCAAGTCATCCTGCAAATCGGCATCAATGGAGACGACCGCATCGCCATCCGCGCTCATCAACCCACTCAGAAGCGCGTTCTGATGGCCGCGATTGCGGGATAGCTTGATGCCGACGAACAACGGCGATTCCCGGGTCAACGCTTCGATGATCCGCCAGGTACCGTCTTTGCTGCCATCGTCCACAAACCAGATATTGCTGTCGCCGGCAATCTTCCCGCGCGCGATCATATCCCGCATGAGGCGCGCCAGCTGCGGCACCGACTGGGGGAGGGCCTCTTCTTCGTTGTAGCACGGGACCACCAGACTAAGTCTCAAACCACCCTCCTCTGCGCATCGCCGCCGTGTCGCAATGATTGGCCGCCAAACGACCACTTCGAGTTGGCCCAGTAGTTCCAGATCAAGGCGCCGACGGTGGCCAGGACCTGCGAAAGCACATATGGAACATGCAGCTTCACCGCCAGCAACTCCATGAGCACCGCGTTCAGTGCAAACCCCGCGGCCGCCACCATCGCAAAACGGGCCGCGGCGACGCCGTGCCGGTCATCGCTGCGGAACGTGAAATAATAGTTCAGCAGGTAGTTCGCGATGGCGCTGAGGATATAGCCGAGACTCGACGCCAGGACGGCGTTCCAATGCCAGCGTTCGACCGTCCAGATAAGCACGACATACTGAATGAGTGTCGCAATTCCGCCGACGATCAGGAATCTAACGAACTTGTATTCCAGGACCCACGATACGATTGCCGCTCTTCGAAGGTTAAACACGTTGTGGCACCGCAACCGCGCCCAAACACTTCAAGTAGACATCTTCCACCGCACGCGCGACGCTTTGCGCCGAGAACCCGGTTTGAACTTTATTGAGTGCCGCAGCGGCTCGCCGGGCAAGGACATCCGGGCGGTCCATCAATTCGCACAGCCGCCTCACGAAACCATCGGTGTCCGACGCCGCAACGAGCGCGCCATCCTCTCCGTCGCGCATGATCTCGGCAACTCCGTCCAACATCGAGGAAACGATGGTGATCCCGGTGGCCATCGCTTCAAGTATGGTGATCGGCAGCCCCTCGTAGCGCGAGGTCAGCAGCAATGCGTCGACGGCCGGATAGAAATTGGGCATGTCGCCCACATAGCCCAGAAAGCGCAGCCGTTGGTCGATGCCGAGCTGCGTCGCGCGGTCGCGCAATTGCTGTTCTTCAGGTCCCGTGCCGGCAATCACGAAATACGCGTTGGGTCGCCGCGCCAACACGGCGGCCGCAACCTGGATGAACAGCGAAAAATTCTTTTGATAGGACAAACGGCCGATCCCGGCGACGATGAAGGCATCCGCCGGTAAAGCCAGCCGCTGCCGGGCAGCCGCACGTTGCTCGCGGCGCGGATGAAAGACATCGAGGTCGACTCCGTTGTGAATCGTGGTGACCCGGTCGGGAGCCATGCGTTCATGCTCGATCAGATAATCACGCGTCGACTGCGACACTGCAATGACGTGCGTCGACAGGCGGTTCGACATCTTGTCGGCCATAGGCACCCAAATCCTCGGATCCGAGGCCTTGTCGTTGCAGTGATCGTGATTGATGCGGACCTTCACACCGCACAGTGCAGCCAGCGGCTTGGCGATGACGTTGGCGCCGATCAAATGCGTATGCACGATGTCGTAGCGGCGCTTGAGGCACAGAAGGAGCATTGACGGCACATAGAGGGGCACAAAGCGGGCAAATGACAGCGAATGCATGGGAACACCAAGAGCCTGCACGCGATCCCAATATACGCCTCTACCGGACATCGTTGCGACCTCCATGTCGAACAAAGATCGGTCCGCGTGTCGGATCAGATTCATCAATACGGACTGCGCCCCGCCGAGGTCGAGCGAGTCTATGACATGCAAGACGCGAAAACGGCGGCTCAAAGCGCTCCCCATCTACTTCGAATGCTTCAAGTAGTCGATGATTTGCGCACGTCTCGCCGAATCGGCGACGCCCCCGAATTCCATGGCCGTACCGGGCACCGCAGCTTGCGGATTCTTGATGAATTCGTCGAGCTTTGCCTCGGTCCACACCCCGCCTCGGGCGCGCATCGCTGCCGAGTAGTCGGCAAATCCGGGCGCGGAACCAGGTTTTCGCCCGAGGACACCCCATAGATCGGGGCCGATCCGGTGGGAAGTGCCGTTCTCGACTTTGTGGCAACCGCTGCAACTGGTGGCGAATGAGACTTCGCCCCCGCTCCCCGTCAGCGGGCGTATCGAAATGATCGCATCGTCATCGTCGGCCCACAGCACGATGCGTCCCTCGCTCCCTTCGGTGATATCCCGAATTCGCATTCCGATCTCGACAGGCTCCTCGTAGACGACCCGGTCGTTGCGAATACGAAGACGGTATATTCGCTTGTAATTCAAGGAACTCACCAACAGATCGCCCTTCCAGACCGGGAAGAGATCCCCTTCCACACCGATCAGGTTCGAAACGCCGAGTGATGGAATCCAGGAAAAGAACGGTGCTTCAAAGCCCTCCTGATCTCCTTGCTTGGGGTTCAAGGGCCACGCAAAGGTGCCATAGTCGGTGCCGTACGTGACGATGGGCCAGCCGTAGTTGAGACCTTGCTTCAGTAGATTCAGCTCATCGCCCCCTTGCGGCCCATGTTCGGTTTCCCAGATATTGCCCTTCGGATCGATGTACATCCCCTGCGGATTGCGATTGCCCAAGGTGAAGATCTCCGAGCGCCGATCCTTGACATGGATCAGTATCGACTTGCCATAGCTCGCGGCCATGTCCTGCGAGACCATATGGGGGGAAGCCACTCCATTGAAGCCGAAGTCGCCGACGCCCAGCACGAGCGTATCGGGGTCGCGCATCGCCATGCGCCCGCCGCCAAAATGTCCCGTGAAAGGCGTTCCGTTGCGCCGCCCTTCACCCTTGATCGGAAGACAGGGCTGCGTCTCGAACAGGGTTTCCCATGTCAGCGATTGGTCGCCGGCGAGGAAGCGTGCCTTCGAACCCTGCAGCATCGACACGCGCTCGACCCAGCAGCTTTGGTCGTGCTTCCAATAGTAGTGCGAGGTGAAAATTCGGACTTGTTCGCCAATCTGCTGCACGTAAAGACCCGCCACGCGGAACCACCACGCAATCACCTGCGTGCCGGCGTCCTCGCCCGCCAAGCTCAGCGCATCGTTATCGTTCGGTTTGCGCCACGGTCCGCCCGTCGTATCCTTCGCAAATTCATCGCCGTTCAGCGGAACGCGAAACGGCAGTGTTCGGACGTGAAGAGCCGCCTTTGGATCCCAATTGAGGACGTAAAGGAAGCCGTCGCCGGTGGCGAGCAGATACTGATCATCGATTCGGGACAGTCCCCCGCCGCGCACCGCCGGTTCGGGAATGTAGTGCTCATAGAATTCGGTCTTCAAGTTGTAAAACCCGGTATGTATGAGTGCCGTCCTGAATTGGGGGTCGACCGTGCCGGCCGGCCTGTCGGACTTCTTCATGCCCCACATTGCGGTACCGGCGGCCACCGCGATGAGGACAATGAGCACGGGGAGCAGCAGTCGCGCCAGCCGCGACGCCAGCGGAATGAGGGTGAGCGCTGCGACGAATACGGCGATGATCGAAAGACGCGTTGCGTCGGATCGTACCCACAGAAGATACAAGAACACCAGGCTGAAAAAACCCAGAACGCCCGCGAAGAGTCGACCCGCGCTGATCTCGACCCCCAGGAGAACGCAGCCCACCGATGCCAGCGCACAAGCGCCATAGGCTCCGAGGACGATCTCCAATCCGCTCAACTCGCTCGGCTTCAACACCCATACCGGAACATGAAATTTGAGCGCCGGGAGAAGCATCGCCATGCAGGCGACAGCCGCGGCATGCCACAGCAGCAGCAACAGGCCATGCGCGACTCTGGAGCGCGGACGGATCGAAGGGTCACTCATTCTCGGCGCTACTCCGCCACGCGGTATTTAAAGGTGTCATGAAACGGCGTCGGTCGTGAAATATACAGCACATGCCGCCCAAATACCCCGCATTGCGCCACGCTATCGCCGGCGTCGCGCGCGTCAAAATGTGACGGCTGGCAGGATCGACTATTGACTATGTTCAATCGCCCCGTTTGTTTCAAAGCTCATGCAAGCCACGATCACCGACGCCTCGCCTGGGTTTCAGCAAATCTCGTCCGGATGCTGATGACGGCCAGGTAACTACCTCCGGCGGCCAACAATACCCATGCACTGCCCACGCCGTACAGAATGCCGACCAATCCATGGCGCGCGCCGATGACCATCGCCCCCGCCGCAATCACGAGGCAAATCCATGCCAATACGCTGATGCTCGCCATCGAGCGCGGCGTTCCGCAGGACATCGTGACGGCGGTTGAAAAACTCTCCCATATCTTGGCCATGCCGACCACAATTGTTGCGCCGATCAGGCCTGCACCAATCTCATACTTGCCCTTTAGCAAGATATTGAACACCAGCGGCGCCACCAGCACGATGACGACGCTCGATGCAATCGCCATCGACAATGCCGTGAGCGATTCACGCACGATCACCGCGCGCGCCTCGGCGGCGCTCGCGGCCGCGCGAAGGCGCGGCAGCAGACTAAAGGAGGTCGCAATTCTGATCATCCGAAACGGCGAGCCTGCAACCGCCGCCAGCACCGCATAAGTGCCCAGCATCTCGACAGACCCCACTTTCGGTATGGCCAGGCGCTCAAACTGCGACAATATCTCCACGCCCACTCCGATTCCAAGTGCGGCCGCCCCTTCCCTGAAGGCCATGTCGAACGGAATTTCCCGACGTCCATCGTTGACGGCTCGATACGCCACCCACCAGCCCAGCACGGACACGAGGAGGTAACCCACGGCCATCAGAGCCAAAACGAAGCTCTCGGAGGTCAGCGACAGACCAAGTGCCAGGAGCGCGATGAACAACAGGATGTAGTTCGACGCTTGCGAGAGGATCATGGCGAATTTGAACAGCTGTTCACCCTGAAACAAGGCCGAGCAAACCCGGCCTGTCGCGCTTCCCATCACCATCGGCAACAGCAGCGCAACGATTCCGGCGGACAATCCGTAATACCAATACGCGATCGCCGCCGCGACCATGCCGGTCGCCGTAGCGAGCGCCAGCGCCAGCAGTCCGAGTCTGCGCCCTACGCGTGGACGGTGGCGATTGGCGACGACCTCCAAGCCGAAAGGACCGAACGTCAACCCAAATTGATTCAAAGCCAGGACGAGTGCCACGACGCCGAAAGCCTCGGGCGACATCACCTTGGCCAGCAAAATATTGCCTGCCGCAAAGCCGGCGCCTCCGACCGCAAAGCCGATCGCGGAGCGCAACGAATCGGACTTCAGGAGTCGCGCGATCAACGACAGCTTGCCTAGCTCGCCGGCCGAATGCCGGTCGCCGCTATCTTCTTGCCGAAGAGCTTGTTGTTCTTGCCGTAAAGGATGTAGCAGAGCCGAAAGCAGAACTTCAACACTGCGGCAGCCGCCATCGCGACGTAGTTGAACGGATTCGAATAGAAGACATAGAGATTCAGATCGAACACCTTGATCTTTTCAAAGCCCGTATGCTGAAGCACCTGATTGAATGTGTACTCGGTAAAGGTATTTTGATGGTCGAAATTCTGCGCCAGAGCCTCGGCCCCCGTGATCGGGTTGGCGCCGTTCAGCGCGAAACAAATCAAACGCCCCCCGGGTCTCAGCTTTCGCTTGCATAGCGTGAGAAAATCCAATATTTCCGGTTTCGTCAGATGATTCAATTCCTGTTCGACAAGAATCATGTCGTAGACCGCATCCGCACTATCTTCGAGAAAATCGAATGCATATGCGGTGCGGCAATTGAGCTTGCGCTTTTCAGCGAAGGCGATCTTGTCCGGGAAGGAATCGATGCCGAGCACCTTCGTGAATCCGAGGTCCGTCAACAGGTTCACCCCGTAGCCCGGTCCGCACGACACGCACAAAATGTTGGCCTGCTTGTCGGCCGGGAACCATTTGGCGTAGTTATCCTTGTAAAACAGGTAAAAGCTGCGATAGCCTTTTTCTATGTCGTCCGGCGCTTCCCAGAAGGAATCAAAAGGTTCGATGTTGGCTGTGAGTGGATGACGTCGCATGACCTTCGATTCTCCTGCATAAAATTGATCGTTTAATATAATAATTGTACGTCAAAGCCGGCCACGTCGACTGGCGATAATTCACGTTAATTGGCATTGAACCGCCATGGCGTTACAGCCCCGATGGACCGTATCCGTGCGATAGTTGCCGCGAATTGGGTCCGCCGAGTCCCGTGCAAGGAGAATGGCATTGCAGCCGAGCAGCCTCGTTTCGCCCGCCCCGAAGCCATTGACACACCCCAAATATCGACCGGATATCGATGGTCTGAGGGCCATCGCAGTTCTTTCGGTCGTTTGGTTTCACGCATTTGCGTCGAGTCTCACCGGCGGGTTTATCGGCGTGGACGTCTTCTTCGTGATTTCCGGCTTTCTCATTTCATCGATCATCTTCGAGAACCTGGAACATGCCAGTTTCAGTTTCACGACGTTTTACGGGCGTCGTATCAAGCGGATATTTCCGAGTCTTTTGATCGTACTCATCGCCTGCTATGGATTCGGCTGGTTCGTGCTGCTTGCGGATGAATACAAACAGCTCGGTAAACACGTCGCCGGCGGCGCCGGATTCATCTCGAACTACTTGTTATGGAGAGAAAGCGGCTACTTCGATGCAGCGGCGGATTCCAAACCGCTATTGCACCTATGGAGTCTGGCCATCGAAGAGCAATTCTATATATTCTGGCCGCTGCTTCTCGCCTTCGCGTGGAAGCGCCATGTCCGATTCTTGACGATGACCGCTTCTGTCGCGATCGCATCATTTGCCGCAAACATCTATCTTACAATTCGCGACCCGACGGCGGCATTCTATTTTCCGATCTCCCGCTTTTGGGAATTGATGATCGGCTGCGCACTCGCCTATATCACTCTGCACAGACCTTCACTCATTCATCGGCACCGCGACGCGCAATCGATTGTCGGATTCTCATTGTTGATGGCGGGGGTGCTTCTCATCGACGAAGGACGCGCGTTTCCGGGCTGGTGGGCACTGCTGCCGACACTCGGTACATTCCTCATCATCTCGGGAGGTCCCGGTACGTGGCTCAACCATCATCTGCTGTCGAATAAAATTCTCGTCTGGTTCGGGCTGATCAGCTACCCCCTGTATTTATGGCATTGGCCGCTGTTGTCCTTCGCGCGAATAGTCGAAGGCGATACACCTTCGACCCCTTTGACGGTCATTGCCGTGTTGTTGGCGATCTTGCTGTCCTGGCTTACCTACGTGCTGTTGGAATTACCCATCCGACGGGGCGCGCACGGTCAAACCAAGACGACTGCCTTGGTCATTTCGATGATTTGCGTGTTCGGTCTGGGAGTCCTCGGGTACAAGGAGCGGATCATTCCGAGGTATAAGAACCCTGCCCTTCAATCGGTCATTTCCACGGTCAATGAGTGGGAATATCTGGCCAACCTGAAGAAGAACAGCAAGTCGAGCAAAGGCATCTACTATATCGACAGTGCAAAGCCGGGTACCACCGTCTTTCTCGGAGATTCTCACGTCGCTCAATACGGCCCTCGCATAGGCAGCTTGCTGGCCGACAATGCTACGAGGGCAAACTCCGTCATTTTCGTCATCGATGGCGGTTGCCTGCCGATTCCTGGAGTATTTGAAGACCACCCGATTCACGCAGGGTGCGACGAACTGCGTGCCAAGGGATTTGATCTGATACGGCAGGAAGACGTCGAGACCATCGTGATCGGAGCCGACTGGAACGACTACTTTCTGGGGCAGACCCGGTATCCCAAGGAAAAACCCGTCGATTATGATTACTATTTTCTGCATGACGGTAGAAAGGAATATTTCCGCCGTGGCGATGGCAAACAACTGACTTTGGCGGCACTTGAGCGCCTCCTGAGCATGATCGGCAGCAAGAAAAAGGTATATCTCTTGCTCGATAATCCTCAGGGAAACGATTTTGATCCACACCGGTATTTCAACACGGGTCGACTGGGCACCACCGCTGCCGTGGCGGCGCACGCCATTGCAACGGATCCAGCGCAGTTTGAGCTAAGACGGCAGATGATCGATTTGGCCGAACGCGCGGGTGTCGAGGTCATAGATCCGATGACTAGCCTTTGCGACTCGGGAAATTGCGCGCGATTGACTCGCGATGGATTGCCGATTTACAAGGACAACAGCCACCTCAGCGCCTCCTGGGTGAAGGACCATGCAGACTATTTGGATAAGACTGTGATCTCTCGCTAGAAATTGACAGGGATTCGGGCTCCCCGGCACCGGGCGGCGGACCCGGGAATGCTACACTGTATCTTCGCTTCGTGAGCCGTCAGAATACGGCCGCGAGCATGTAATTGAATTTTCGGGAACCCCTTTGAACCAAGCCTCCGGGCACCGTCTTGGCCCAATTACCTATATCAGCGTTATTCTGGTCGCGGCGCTTTGCACCTATGCGTACACACTGCGCACACGATCGGCATTTGCGTGTCCGGCAAGCGGTTATAGCGCTGACCGGTATCTCGCGTACTGCTCCGCCACCGAATACGGCGACTTCGACCATGGCGCGTTCTGGTTCGATCTGGTTCCGGGCGTGCGCGATAATCTGCAGTCCTCCGATGTACTGTTCCTCGGCAACAGCCGTGTGCAATTCGGTTTCTCCGCCGATCCCACCGATCATTGGCTTGCCGCTGCCGGCGCCAAGTTCTATCTGGTCGGATTTGCCTATTGGGAAAATGTCAATTTCGAGATCCCGCTGCTGAAAAAATGGACCCCGACGGCCAGGGTTTTCATCGTCAACGTGGACTCGTACTTCGTACCCGATCAAACCGAACCGGCCAAGGCAGTGATGCACGATCCTTCCGCGCTCGGCCGCTATCGTCGCAAGGGATTCTGGCAAGGCCCACATCGCTTTATTTGCGGGGAATTACCGAGCATTTGCGGGCACAACGAGTCTTTCTTTCGATCGGTCGCCACCGGCTACTATTTGCGCCAAGGCGGCGATGCGGGAGCGTACGCAGTCTCTGAGGATCCGCAGATCGATTCGACATCGCTGGAGTACAGCGTCGGCGCCGCGGAACGGTTGTTGCGCGTGCTCCCGGCCGCGCGGAGCTGCGTCCTGTTCACGATCGTACCGACCGTCGCCACGAAACGCGCGCAGGCCGAAGCCCTTGCACAAAGGGTGGGAGTCAAATTTGTCTCGCCGCAAGTCCCCGGGTTGACCACGTTCGATCATTCGCACCTCAATACCGACAGCGCAGCGCATTGGTCGGCGGCGTTTTTCCAACAGGCCGAACCGGATATACGTCGCTGCCTCGCGGCCCCGCAAACGCCATAATTCCATGATGCAGTGGCTTCCCGAAATTTCAGGATTCAGAGACAAGCTTCGTGATGCCGTTCGACTGCCTCCTGGCGAGGTTTTGGGTGCGTTGGCGGCATTGAGCCGACACCGCCTGAGCGCGCTGGAAACAGTGCAGATGGATCGTGCGCTGCAGCAAATTGGCACGCAGGGACAGCCAACTCCCGTGCGCTTGGCGCTGCTCGGCGCCTCGACCGTTGACCATTTGATCCCCGGAATCCGGGTGGCGGGCTTGCGCCATGGCCTTGGGATCCACACCCATCTGGGGTCTTACGGGCAATATCGTCAGGATCTCTGTGCACCAAACGCCGCTCTGCGCGAATTCAGCCCCCAATACATCGTACTGTCGCTGACGGCGCGAGAATTCATCGCACCGATCACCCTCGGCAGTACCAGCGAGGAAGCAGAACGCGCCTTGAAGAGCGCCGTGGATGATCTGCAGGGGCTTTGGGCGCGCGCACGCGAAACATTCGGCGCCACCGTGATCCAACAGACGTTCCTCGATACCGCGGCACCCTTGTTCGGTAGTTTGGAGCGTCGGGTACCCGGTTCCCCGGCACGGCTCGTACGGCGCCTGAACGAGCTCGTGATCGAAGCGGCGGCACACGCCCAAGTGCACATATTCGATCTTGCCCTCGCGGCCGAGCGCAGCGGCCTCGATCGTTGGTTCGAGCGCAAGCTCTGGCTGCAGGCGAAGATGCAGATTGCCCCCCAAGCGGTCCCGGAATACGGGGAACGTTTGGTGCGATTTGTGGCGGCGCAACGCGGATTATCGAAGAAATGCCTCGTCCTCGACCTCGACAACACTTTATGGGGCGGCGTCATCGGTGATGACGGCACCAAAGGCATTCTCCTAGGGGAAGGCACAGCGCGAGGCGAGGCGCACCTTGCACTGCAGCACTATGCAAGGGATTTGAAGGAGCGCGGCGTCGTGCTCGCGGTGTGCTCGAAGAACGACCCGGATATCGCGAGCAGCGCGGTCGAAGAGCACCCGGAAATGATTCTGCGCCTCAAGGATTTCGCCTGTTTTGCCGCCAATTGGCAGCCGAAGCCCGAGAACCTTCGCATGATTGCGGCGAAACTCAACATCGGAATCGACAGCTTGGTGTTCGTCGACGACAACCCGGCGGAACGTGCGGCGGTGCGCGAAGCGCTGCCCATGGTCGCGGTCCCGGAACTGCCGGAAGACGCCGCCGGATATGTCGAATGCATCGCGCAGGCCGGATACTTCGAGACCTCCGCGTTCACGTCGGACGATCGCGAGCGCGCGCAGCGATATACTGAAAACCTGATTCGTGAGGCGGACCGAAGCTCGGCGCACGATCTGAATGACTTCCTCGCCGGCCTGAACATGTCCACCGTGTATGGCCCGGTCCAAGAAGTTGATATCCCGAGAGTCGCGCAACTCATCAACAAGACCAATCAATTCAATCCGACCACGCAGCGGTATTCGCTGGAACAAGTCACGGAGTTCTGCAAGGATGGCACCCACACCGTCCTGCAGTTCCGTCTCGTCGACCGATTCGGCGACAACGGTCTGGTCAGCGCCATGATCATGCGGCCGGCCGGCCCGCAACAGGACGTCCTCGACATCGACACGTGGGTGATGAGCTGCCGCGTTTTCGGGCGCGAGCTCGAGTGCGAAGTCATGAACATCGCCGTTGAAAAGGCTCGCGAGCGCGGCGCCAGCGTGTTGCGCGGCAAGTACATCCCCAGTGCAAAGAACGCCGTGGTCCAGGATCTGTACGAGCGCCTCGGCTTCGCGCGGATCGACTCCGGCGACGGCGAGACCCAACTGTGGCAGCTTCAACTCGATTCCTATCATCCCCAACCCACTCAAATCCGACGGACACCGCAGCCATGACAACAGATTCGGAGATCCTTTCCAGCATGAGCCGCACGCTCGCCGATCTACTGGGCGAGGATTCAATCGTACTGACGGCCGCCACTCGCCGCAGCGATGTCGATGGCTGGGATTCATTCACGTATATCAGTTTCATTGCCGCGATCGAGATGGAGTTCGGCGTCAAATTCGGCGTCGCGGACGTCGAATCATTCGAAGACGTGGGGGCCATCGTGCGCCGCCTCAAAGCCCTGTCCGGCAGATGAACCAGCGCCGATGCTGTTCAATTCATACGAGTTCGTCTTTTTCTTCCTGCCGATCACCGCGATCGTCTTCTATCTGTTTGGAAGGCGGTCCAAATCGCTCGCGATCGGCTGGTTGATACTCGCCTCACTGGCGTTCTACGCGTGGTGGCGGCCGTTGAACGTCGCATTGATCGCGCCGTCGATACTGATCAACTACGGATTGGCGCGCCTGTTGCTGCGCTATGGAAGCGAGCAGAAGGCCCGCGCCGTGCGCCTGGTACTCGTTGCGGGAATCGCCTTCAACGTGATGTTTCTCGGGTATTTCAAGTACGCGAATTTTCTGGTGGGCGCGGTCAACGACATTGCAGGCACGGGTTACGTTCTCGAGCACATCATTCTGCCGCTCGGTATTTCGTTCATCACGTTTCAAAAGATCGCATTCCTGGTGGATGTTGCCGCCGGACGAGTCAAGCAATTCACGCTGCGCGACTACTGCCTGTTCGTGCTGTTTTTCCCCCAACTCATTGCCGGCCCCATCGTTCACTATCGCGAGGTGATGCCGCAATTCCATGCCGCATCCTGTCGATTCGATGCATCGACAGCCAGCGTCGGGCTCACGCTGTTCTTTGCGGGTTTGTTCAAGAAGGTGGTTCTGGCGGACGGCATTTCGCCGATGGTGTCGGCGATCTACGCGGATGCCGCAGGTGGCCATCCGATCAGCATGGCCTACGCCTGGATGGCTGCGATCGGTTTTACGCTGCAAATCTACTTCGACTTCTCCGGATACTCGGATATGGCCATTGGCATCGCGCGGCTCTTCGGCGTCACCCTGCCGGCCAATTTCAATTCGCCGCTGCGCGCAAGCAGCATCATCGATTTCTGGCTGCGCTGGCACTTGACGCTTACGCGCTTTTTGACGGCGTACATCTACAATCCATTGAGCCTGTGGATCACCCGGCGCCGGATGGCCAGAGGCTTGAGAGGCGTGGGCGGCCGCAATACCCCACCGGGTGCATTTGTGACCGTGCTGATGCTTCCAACATTGGTCACGATGTGTATTTCAGGGCTTTGGCACGGCGCCGGCTACACCTTCATCTTCTGGGGATTCTTGCATGGGATCTTCCTCACCATCAATCATCTGTGGATACTGCTGACGCGCCGCTATTGGCCGAATCGCCAGCGCTACGATTTCCTGCTGAATCCCGCGTCGTTCCTTCTCACCTTCATCGCCGTCGTCGGCGCGATGGTGTTCTTCAAGTCCGACAGCATGAAATCCGCATGGAATGTATTCGCCGGGATGATCGGTCGACACGGTCTCGCGATGCCGGCGGCGACCCTGGGGCATCTCGGACGCTTCGCCGGCGTGGCCCATGCGCTCTCGGTGCAGGTCGCGCCGCCCGACCCGCAGTTCATGACGCTTGCCCGCTGGATCGCCGGCCTGCTCGCCGTGGCATGGTTTTGTCCGAATACGCTGCAGATTCTGTCGGCCGCGGCGCCGGCGACGGGGGTCGACCTGCAACAGCCCTATAAGCATGGTCCGGCCCTTCACTTGCGATGGAGCATGTCCTTCGGCTGGTTGCTTGCGGTTGCGGCAACCACCGTCGTCGCGGTGCTGCACCTGGGCGGCGTCAGCGAATTTCTTTACTGGCAGTTCTAGCGGTCCCTCACGAAAATGTCGTCGAGATAACGCACCTGATCGCGCACGAAGATTGGATTCAGGTGAGAACTGTCCCTATACATGGGCAAACCATCGGCGGTAACCAAAGGGCACCGCGCGCGATCGCATAATAGGGCGATCGGATCGATCACACGAGCGCCGGTGCGCGCCGCGATCGCCTTGAGTCTATCCACGATCGGACTGATCGCAGCAATGAACTCCGGTGCCGAAACATACGGTTCCCGGATGCGGAAGCTGAAATCCGTCTCGCTGCGCTCGATCATTCGAATCGGCGAAAAGATCCTCCCCGTCGGGCTCGGAAGAACGAGGTAAACCCTCTTCCCCGCCGCGCAAAAGTGCAAGACCATCCGCTCAAATCCGGCGAGCGCCTCATCCGTGGCCTTCGAACCCAACTGTCCCCGCAAATCACCGCGCGTTCCATCGTGTTCGTAGTAATACGTCCAGATTTCGGCGGGACCCATCGCAATGAAGTATCCGATCCAATCCGCCGCGATGACTATGGTGTCAATCGCAGGGTCTTCCGCCAACTTGATGTTCCTCTCGACCAGCCCGTTGCACCAGGGAAGATGATTCTCGCGCACGAACGGGATCGGTGGACAGCCGCCGTGAGTCGCGTAGATGATCCTTTTCGCCTGCAGCGGATGTTGCATCAACAGCCAGTCGATTCGCGGATAGTATTGCTCCATCTCGCTGTCGCCCAAAAGCAAAATGGCGGGATCGTTCCTGCCTTGCGCCCGGATCGGGGCCTCCCCGTCGGTCAGTTGTTGAAGATTCGGCCCGGGAAAGGCCATCGCGTTTCGCGCCGTGATGATCTTATCGAGACCATATGACGCCGACCTCGGCGCGATCCGGTCCGAGAACCCCAGCAATCCGATGATTGCGATCGCCGACATGCCGGCCATCAGCGCAAGCGATGGCCGCAGCCGCACCCGACTGGTGCGGATCGGCAGTTCCACGTATCGGTACGTGAGCCAGGCCAAGCCCACTGCAACGACCAGCGTGACCAGGCTCCTCCCCGCAGATATGCCGCTGGGACTCAATATCCGTTGGAAGGACAACAGAGGCCAATGCCAGAGATAGAGTGGATAGCTGATGAGGCCGATCCAGACCATGAGCCGATTTCCAAGCACGTGGGTATTGATCCAGCTTCGATTGCCGGCGGCTATGAGCAAGCACGTCCCAACCGTCGGCAATGCCGCAAGCCAACCGGGAAATTGATCGCTCTTGGTCAACAAAACGAGCGCCAGGACGAGAAGCGTCAGGCCACAGAAAGCCATCCGGTTCTGGTTCGAGGGCGATGCGCCGCCGGCCAGAAAAGTTGAAAGTCCCCCGGATCGCGGCATTTGTTCGCTTGATGCCCAGCACCTGGGCATAAGCCAGCAAAGCGCCCAGAGAAAGCTCCCAGAATCTCGTCACCGGCAGGTAGAACGTTCTAACCTCATGGTCCCTGACCCAGTAGAGATTCAGCGCGAAGGACCCCACGGTGATCGCCCCGATCGCCGCCAGCGGACTTCGCCGTGCTTTGGCCAGCAAGAAGAACAGCAGCGGCCAGATCAGGTAGAACTGCTCCTCGATGCCCAGCGACCACAAGTGCAGCAGCGGCTTCAGGTCGCTCGCGGGGTCGAAGTAGCCGGCTTCCTTCCAAAGGATGATATTGGACAGAAAGCCCGCACCCGCGGCGACATGCTTGCCCAGGCGTTCGTATTCGTCCGTGAACAGAGAAAACCAGCCGACCGTGCTCACGGTGAACAATACGAGCAGCAGAGCGGGAAAGATGCGCTTGACGCGGCGGGCGTAGAAGTCCCCGAAGCTGAACGTGCCGCGGTCAATGCCCCCCAGAATGATGCCCGAAATCAGGAACCCGGAGATGACGAAGAATATGTCGACGCCGATGAAGCCGCCGGGCAGCCATGCGGAATTCGCGTGGTAGAAAAGCACCGACGTGACGGCGATCGCCCTCAGTCCGTCGATGTCGCGGCGGTGGTTCATGGGCACGGCATTGACGGCGTCCATTCCCGAACGCACAGAGTACTCGGTCAGGCCGACGTAACCGGGGCCCCCGACAACACCGGCGAGGTCACCGCCGCCTCGGCTCCCTGCAGCCGTTTGAAGACCGCGAACGCTATGACATACAGACCGAGGGCAAAGGTGATCGCCACATTGAAGCCGAAGGCCATGCTGATCAGCATGCTCAGAAAGCCACCCACGACCGTAAACAGTCCATTCATGCCCCAAGCCCAGGCGACGACCGGGCGCGGCTTGTTCGCGATGGCCAGAATACCCAGCGGGAACGGCATGCCCAGGAAGAAGGCAACGGGAAACATCATCGCCGACGAGGCCATGACGCGGCCGATCGTCGGTAGTTCCAACGCCAGATGCGCGAGC
Organism: uncultured Gammaproteobacteria bacterium; assembly: GCA_963727045.1. Taxonomy (GTDB): domain Bacteria; phylum Pseudomonadota; class Gammaproteobacteria; order Steroidobacterales; family Steroidobacteraceae; genus Bog-1198. The sequence goes on from CAVSES010000001.1 coordinate 1,833,597, forward strand.
CCCGGATAGGCGAGCACCAGCGTCGCGCCCAATGAGAGAATCATGACGAAGGGGATCATCCAGCGCCGTTGCGCCGTGATTCCAAACCTCTCGGACGCCGCACTGCCGATGCCCGCACCGATCAACATGGTGAACAGCACGGTCGCGTAGGTGTACAACGGGCTACCGATCAAGTGGGTGAACTTTTGAATGCACACGATTTCAATCGTGATGAATCCCGCGCCCAGGCACGAGAAGTAAGTCAGCAGAGATCCCGCGCCGATGTCTTTTTGCTTGCCGATGCTCGAGGAGCGCAGCGGAACGAGTACGAAGACCACGATGTAGAAGATCGACGCAATGCCGGTCAGGATCAAGTGAATGACATCCATCGGGACCCCCTTGGTCGCGAGGGATTGATTATTGATGCCCCAGGCGGATCCTACGTCGAGAAAATGCGCCGCATCGGGCGTCAGCAGGCTAAAGGACTTGCGGTTCATCGCGAAATACGGCTTGTCGTCGGTGCGCGGCGTCACGGCCACCAGGGTCCTGTCGGCGACCGCATCCGGAAAATCCCCGGAATAAAAATCCGGCGACAGGAAACTTTTGCCCGGGTCGAGCGGATTCTCGACCATCTTCATCATATCGTTCGGATCTGCATCGGGCTGGATCAAGAAAGAATTCAGGTCCTCGATCTCCGCGGCCGTCCACGGCTGCATCTTGATCAGCATCGTCGGCAGCGTGGGCTGCGAGGGCATCGTATAGACCACCACGTGGCTGGCGAAATCGGTGCGTCCCATCCGCTTCCACGCCAGTGCCGCCGTCGTAATCATGCGCGGATATGCGTAGTGGTTGACATGAAGAACGCCGTTCGCGCTCAGGTGGCTGAAATAATCCTCGTAGGCTTCGGCGGTCTGCAGGTATACGGGCATGATCGCACCGGTGCCCTGTTCGATGCTCGAATTCGTGTGGTTGCTGTAGATCTGGATGATGTCATACAGCTTGTGGCTATGCCGCACGAAGCTGCGGCCCTCGCCCGCTTCGACGTGAACGGCGGGGTTGTGAAAGATATTGCCGATGTAGCTCGAATATCTGCCGGTCCCGAGGTTCACCACCGTGGGCACGAGTTCGACAGCGTCGACATGGGCGGCACCGTACATCAAAGCCGCCTTGGTCTCCTGACCGCCGGCGCTGCCGATGATCATCACGTTCTGGCCCGAATCGCGCTTCAAATGATGCGAAGCCAGCACGCCGAGCTGCCAGAAGTGCTCGTTGACGTGGGACTTGTCGCGTTCGATCGATGCCCGCAGTCCGGGCAGGTTGCCATCGAACTTGTAGAAGTAGCTGGTCTGATTGCCGCCGTCGTATTGAATCGCCTTGCGATCGCCGGATCGGTGCCACGGTGTCGAAATGGCCGGGGACCAGGTCTCATCGATCACGTTTATTTTTGAGATCGGATCCCAGCGTTGAAATTCATTTCGGTCGGTGCCGAGAATTTCCTTGACCCCGCGTTTGTCCACCTGCGGCGGGAATTCGATGTAATGCGGCAGCATGACGAGAGGCGTGACCGCGATGATCGCCGCACCCGCCAGGAGTCCGGTTCGACCACGCGATGTTCCGGCGAACAGGGTTGCGGCCAGAAAGCCGCTGGCGGACGCCAGCAGCATCAGCCCGCTCGGCGAGATGGAGGGCATCAAGGGGATCGCCACGATGCTGCCCAGGCCGGCTCCAACCAGGTCCCAAAAATAGAGCCGTTGAATGCTCAAAGCATATTTCGAGAACATCGCGATCAACACGGTGCCTGCCAGGAAGAACGGCAAAACCAGGGCCGCATAAAGCATCAAGAACCCGAACAATGTCTTCAAGGGATGCTTGCCGAGTTGCGCGTAGTCCAGGGGCAAATAGATGATGAGCGGAATCAGCAGCAAGGTTGCCAGCGCGAATCCAACGCTGCGCGTCACCAGGATATGCGTGATATCGCTCTCAACCGGAATGGGCCGCAGCGTGGCGTAGACACCGGCGAGCCCAAAGGCGAATACCGCCGACGTTACGACGAAATATCCAAGGTTCGGAATCAGCACCACATCGAATACGCGGGTGAGCGTCAGCTCCAGTATCAGCGTCGACAGAGCAATCAGCATGACCCCGAAAGATAACCTACGCATTGAGAATGAAACTCCGTTTGCGACGAGACAATTCGACATAAGGCGTCAGCTGATACTTTACAGTTCCGGCCCGAGTTCACGCGTGATGGCACTCACAGATGAACAATTAGCGGCAATTGGCATGAATGGCGCGATGACTAAGGGCGGGTTGCCATATTCCGAGCACAAAAAACGGCAAGCCGGCTAAGACTGCGAGAGTGACCCGTCGCGCGCCACAAAATTTTCGCAGCGGCTTCCGGGTTATGTCAGTATTTGCAGGCGACACATTTTGTAGGACAAAGCCGGTTTCGTCCTACCATAGGGTCACGGCCTATTCCTTGTGCTGATTCTATTGCTGTCCATGCGCGACAGCCGTTTCGCAATAGTGCCGGGTAGTCCAAGTACACGCGCCGCGCCCACATGTTAGGCTTGGCGCGTGCGACGAAGAAACTGCTGGACAACTTGCTTGCCCCGACACAACTTGTTGCCCGACACTGTTTTTTCCGCTCCTCGTTCGAATTGAGCGGATGGTATTGGCATGAGATGTAGGCGAAATCACGCCCGTTTGAGGGACCGCTAAGATGCGTTTCCTATTGTCGGCGCTCATCCTGCTGTTGGTATTTTGCCACATCTTTGCCTTGGACTTGAGCCTTGCACCGGGACTGAGCGCCAAGAATGCGCTCCTTTACCTCGCGGCATCGTTCATCGCGTTTCGACTGGTCGTTACTCGCAATTTCCAGATGGAGATGGGGAACTTCGTCGCCGTCTATCTTGCGTTGATCGCGTACGCGATCGCCACTTGGCTGGTGGCGGGTGTGTTCATCGAATATAAAGGCTATTCGTTGCTTCAAAGCGGCATAAGCCTGAAGAACAATCTCGTCGATCCCTTGATTTTCTTTTTGACATTTTTGTTCGGGACGCGCAATTCCGAAGATGCGATAAAGACGTTAAAAGTAATTCTGATCGGCGGCGTGCTGATGCATCTCGCCACATTGAGCGATGCCTTCCACATCTACAGCGTAGCCAATTACGAGGAGCCCGAAACGAATGGACGCATGGCGGGTCCTCTCGGCGAAGCCAATACTTATGGCGACTTCATTGCCATGTTTCTTCCGCCGCTGTGCGCGGCCATGGCAACGTCGCGAGGATTGGCGCGACTATGGTGGGTTCTGTCGATCGCACTCTCCATGGCCGCGCTGTTGACGACCGCATCGCGCGCGGCTTTCGTCGCAGTGCTGTTCTCGAGTGCCATAGGAGCCTTCATGTTGCGGCGCTACCTGCCGGCGGAAAAGATTCTGCCATGGCTCGCCAAAGCGGCTGCCGGCGGCGTCATCTTGATTTCCGTGATCTTCGCGGTGAGCACAGGAGTTCAAGCAACTCCTCTACGAGCGCGTCATAGGCGAATCGCAGGCCGTCGGCGTCGCCAATATTTCGTCGGGGCGGACTGAATTTTGGTCGGAAATGTTGGGGCGGATGATGTCCCATCCGCTTTCTCTGTTCACAGGCTTCGGTTGGGACACGTATGGAACGATGGGATTTCTCTATCAATCCCACAATTACTACCTTTCGCTGTGGTTCAATCTCGGGCTGCCCGGGCTGATTCTTGCCGTAGTACCGTTCTTCATTCTTCTTCGCACATCCCGGCGGGCAATCAGCGCCGCCGACGCTGCGTATCAGCCTTATCTGATCGCCTTCGTCTTCACCATAATTGCCACTTTGATCGCGGTATTCTTCGGCGAAATTTTCACGCCGTGGCCCTACTTCTGGGCCTACGCCGGCCTCATGATGCGCGTGGCGATGGACACGATCCGAAAACCGATGCCGGCACCGAGCGTCACCCACGGCACCAAAGTGCTCACGGCATGACGGTTCCCACGGGCGGGGCATCGGCTCCGCAAGCATTGACCATCGCGGGCGGCGGCGCGAAAAGTGCGGCTCGAGGCGCTCGATTCCTTGCGCGGCCTCAGCGCGCTGATGGTCGTCCTATATCACGCGAATTTCAGTCCCTTCTTGTACGGTCTGCCGATCATCAGGAACAGCTACTTGTTCGTGGATTTCTTCTTCGTGCTTTCGGGTTTTATCATGTATTACAACTACGGTAGGTTGACCGATACGGCCGCCTTCGGTCAATTCATCGGCATGCGCTTTTTTCGTTTGTATCCTCTGCATCTTGCAATGCTGATGGTCTTCGTCGGCGCCAACGCTCTCTACGCGTTCCTGCGAGGGATCGACAATGGCGACGTCTGCCGTGTCGTCAGGCGACGGCGGCTTCGATCTGCTGCTCAATCTCGTGCTGATGAACGGATTTGAAATTCGGCCGCCCAGCTTCAATACGCCCTCTTGGAGCATCTCGACCGAATTTTGGACCTACGTGTTGTTCGGCTCGATCGTTCTCGGGTGCAGGAACGTTCGAAAATATGCGATGGCGATCGTTTTCGCGTGCGTCTGCATCGGTGCATTGTTTGCGGTGTACGTGCACTATGGAGTAATTACCGGGTTCACCTTATTTCTGCTTCCGCGCTGCATCTTCGGATTTTTCCTCGGGGCACTCATGGGAATCGTGGTAAGCCCGGTGAAGATCGCGCACGCCACGGTCGGCTCCCCGATCGGAGCCGCCTTGCAAGCCATCACGGTCATCGTTGCGGTTTACGCACTCATCATCGTGGGTTTCAGCCCGTTCGACGTATTACTTCCCGTTCTTTTCGCGGCCGTGATCGGGACATTCGTCATCTGGCCGCATACCTGGGTCTCGCAAGTGCTGACGACCCGGCCGCTGCTGTGGCTCGGCAAACATTCTTATTCGATTTACATGGTGCACTTCTTCGTGCTCGTGCAGATAACCGCCGTACTGCGGGTCGTCTTTCATATTCCCATGGTCGACAGGCGATTCGAGCTGCCTCCCGTCATCGGAATTGCCCTTACGATCTTCGCAATCGCGATCATCTTGATCGCGGCATCGCAAACCTATCGCTTCATTGAGGAACCCGGTCGCCTTTTTGGCCGCCAGCTGCTCAAAAAAGACCGCCGGCCGCGAACAATTGGCTCAACCGCGCCTTCGCCGGGGACGCCGACGGGCAAGTGAATGGCAATGTCTTTTCGAAGACCCTAGTAATAGGGAGTATCGTTGGTCTCGGTCGAGCGGTTCAGAACGACACCAATCAGATTGGTATTTCCTATGAGCTGCTTGGATTTTTCCAAATTGGCGCGCGCGGAAACTCCCTCGGCCAGCACCAGCAGAAGCGCATCCACTTGCGGGGCAAACGCGAGCACATCATCGGAAGCCAATAACGGCGGCATGTCGAAGATCACGATGCGTCGCGGCATTTCGGCGGAAAGCGCCTGAGTCAGCGCGGCTCATCGCGGGCGACAACAGAATTTCGGAGGATTGCTGCAAGACGATGGAATTGGGGATCACGGCGAGCCGGTCGAAGCCGGCGACGTTGTAACATATGTCCGTCAGGCCGACATTGCCATCGCCACTGAGATAGTCGCCCAAGCCCTTGTCGAATTCCAAGCCCAGGTAGTTGGCGATCTGGGGCCGCTGCAAATCCAAGTCGACGAGGAATACCCAGGTATTGACGTCCTGGGCCAACGTCATCGCCAGGTTGATTGCCGTCAGGGTTTTGCCTTCCCCCGTGGTCGATCCCGTCACTGCGATGCTGTACCAGTTGTTCGACACCATCCGTTGCAACACGCGGGTACGCAAGATCTTATAGGCCCGCAGCGCCGACTGATCGTCGATTTGCGGCAGGACGCAATGGCGTTCCATGGCTTGCGCATTGAGCGCGAGCTGTTTGAACTTCTTCGCAGAGGCCAACTCGACGGCACCATCGGATGACTGCCCCGCGCGCCGAACGGCCGGATTCGTGGGCGGCCGCTTCGGAGGAATTGGGTCACCCTTGGTTTGACGCTTCAGCAGCGCGCGCTCAATGATACTCATGTCGACATGCTACTCCGCGCTCAACGAACGACCATTAAAACCACGAAATACAATGCCGGAACTCCGATGAGCAGCGAGATCGCAGCCACCGTCGCCTGCCGATAACGCCGGCGTTTCGACAAGGAATTATCTATCTTCGGAATTACGCTCAGCGGCGTTTCATGCATGCCGGCCTTGATATCGCGGGAGCTGCGCACCGACGAATCAAGTGCCTCAGCCAATAAGGTGACCATGAGTCCGACGACGATTGCGCCAATGAGTCCGAGCAGAGCGATGGCGAGCCGCGAGGGCTTCGCGGGATCCGCCGGCAACTCAGGTTTCTTGACGAGGGAAAACTTGTCCGATTCGCCCGACGTGATCGAGGCGCTTTTGACGTCCGCTTCCATGCGGTGATTCATGAGCTGATCGTACTGCGCATGAGCGGTTCCCAGGTCGCGCGTGATGGCTTGGTAGTCGCGCTCGACCTCCGGCGTGGATGCCATATGCGAGTCGAGCTGCATGCGTCGGGTCCGCAGCTCGGCGGAACGGGACTGCAGCGCGGCAATTTGCGTGTCGAGGGCGTGAACTTGAACCCGCAGCTGCGCGACCATCGGCGAAGACTGCGCATTGCTCGAATCGGCCTTTTCACCGGCCGCGATGCGCGCCGTGAGCGTGGCGATGTTCTTCTGCGCGAGTTTTACGTCCGGATGATCTTCGCTATAGCGCTGCCGCATTTCCGCGAGAATCGCCTGCTGCTCCTGCAGTTGCGACTGCAGCGAACCGTCCGTGCCCACCGGCCGGCCATGCTTCAGTGCATCGATCTGATGACGCAGGGCGATCATATCGGGGTGGTCCGTCGCGTAGGTCTCCGCCTTTGTTTTGTACTCGCTCTGGAGTTCCGCCAAGCTCGCACCATTATTGGACATCTGAGCTTCTTGAAGTTGCTGCGCCGCAAAAATTCGGTTCTGTTCCAACGTGCTAATTTCGCGCTCCGCCGCCGTCAATTCCTGCTCGACCTGACTGCGCACGTTGAGGTTGGCCTGCGCGGTCTCCGGAAGCTGATCGAAGTTCTTGCGCTTGAAATCGGCCAGCTTCGCCTCATAGGCGGCGATGCGCTCCCGCACGCGGTCGGCTTCGCTCGCGAAGAATTTCGACTCGCCGGTGGACTGCGTCAATGCATATTCCCGACTCACGCGTACGAACGCATCCGACAGCCAGTTGGCAGCATGCCAGGCGATGTTGGGATCGCGGTTATCCGCAGAGACCGTGAAGCCGCTGAGGATGGCTCGCTCGCGGCCGGTTACCTGATCGAGAATCTTCTCCGTCACCATTTCGACCTTGATTGCCTTCGCCAATCGAGTCATCGCCTTGTCTCGGTCGGCGATGCCCGGCGGCGAAACCTGATCCAACATCTTGTTGAGATTCGTCGGGCCGCAAAACCATCTCCGTCAGTGCGGTTACATAGCGATCAGCATAGGAGTCGGCGTTGCCCGCTTGCTGTTCCTGAGTATTTTGCGCTTCCTTCAATTTGAACACCGCCGTGGAGCGATAGATGCTCGGCAGGGCAACCGCCAGAATGGCCGCAGCGATCAAGATCGGCAGCCCCACGCAAACCGCCACGCGCCGGCGTCGCCGAAGCGTCGAAAAATAGTCCGACAAACCCACTGTATCTTTAGATTCCATGAACCGCCCGCCTCATCGACTGCATCGAGCTCAAACCAAGTAATAATAGTCGGTACGTCACAAATATGACGTGACCAATGTCCCCAAACCGTAATGTTCGCACTCCGTGCCAGGAGCGACGGCAACACCTATCTGCCGATGCTGACTCCGAATTCCTCCACCGGCCTATGCGGCTCATACCGGAGGGTAATCGTCACGGCATTGGATCCCGGGGCTTGCGGGAAATTCGCCTCCTTCAGAGTCGTATAGGCGTACTCGGAAATGACCGAGAACTGTCTGTAGATACGCCATTCGACGCCCAGGGCGGCTTGTCCGTAGCGCTGGCCCACGAAATTGACAGCATTGCCGAGTGCCTGTTGGTCGATGCCTCGCAAACCCACGTATCCCGCAGTTCGTCCGCTAAATTTGTGTTCCAGCCGCACACGCAAATCGTTTCGAACAACCACGTCACCGGCCGCGTCAGGGCTGACGCTTCGCGAGAAATCGGCGAATAAATCATAGGTCACAAATTTACGCGACATTCCCAACCCGCCCGAAACACTCGTCGCCGAAGACTTGCCGTATTGCGCCAGGTCGAATGACGTATGCTCCAGCCCAAGCTTCGCATAGGCCTGCATGCGTTCTGACAGATGGGTATCCCACTGACCTTGCACGCCGTAGGTAGTTGCCCCGGAACCGAAAGCGGGTTTGAGGTCCGACGCAATTCCACTAACGGTGATGGTCGATTGCTGGGTAATTGCAAATCCCAGTCCGACGCTGCCGGTGAAGGTCTGAAAATTCTGGACTTGATTTTCGATTGCCTGTGAATAATTCACGTCCAGGTATTGCACCTGGACGTCCAAATGTTCCCGGGGCGACAAATCGAAAGTTGCAGTGGGCGCGAGCAATAACAAATTCTGACGTACCCGCTGGGTGACCGCGGCGAGATCGGCACCGTTGCCATTTTGCCCGAGCGGGGTGCCGATATCGGTGGTGGGCAGATAACTGCGCAGGATATCCTGCGACCAGAACATCTCATTCAGAGAAAAACTGGTTCGCTGCCACAAGTGCCGGAATTGCGAATCAAGAAATAAATTGGTGGAATCAAACTCCGAGTGTCCGGGATAATAGACTTCGCGCACCCTCGGCGTCATGTCGAATTTCGTGGTCGGATCCAAGTAACTCGCATGCAGCGAGGCATCCAGAATGGCGCCCTCCACGCTGACGTTTTGCAGATTGCCCGATTCCAATCCGTAGTTGGTGTCGTAGTTGCCGCCAACATCCACGCGTGGATCCCAATGCCAATCTGCGGCACTTGCCAAGCCGGCGTCAAAGACGGTCGCTGCCGCAAGGCCCGACAGCAAGATTACCGACGCACTGAAGGATTTCATGGCCTACGGGACGACGACCACGTCGCCGCTCTGCAATTGAATGTTGTCGTCGAGTTTCCTGCCTTTGGCGACGTCCGTATAGTCAAAGCGCAACGCCGTTTGGGCGGTGCCGCTGCGTCGTAGAATGATGATGTTGCTCAATGATGCGAACGCCGTCGTCCCGCCCGCCATGCTCAGTGCCTGCATCACGTCGACCCGTGGATTGACGATGAACTCACCCGGTTTCGCGACCTGCCCGATGACATACACTTTGTTGCCGTGGATTTCGCTGACGGATACGGACACGACCGGATCGGAAATGTACTTCGACAGCCGCTGCGTCATGATGGTCTGAATTTGCGCCACGGTCTTGCCGCGGGCATCGACCTCTCCCACCAACGGAAACGAGAATCCGCCATCCGGTCTGATGAGTATGGGGTCTTGAAGCTGGGGCTCTTTCCAGACGGAGACTTTCAATATGTCGCCGGGCTGTACGGTGTACGTTGCGTCTTGTGCCAGCGCCAGGCCGGCCCGCAAAGCACAAAGAATTCCGATGAAGGCGAGCTTTGACCAGAGTGACATGTCCCGGAATCTCCAATCCAAAGTTAGTGTTTGGATTGTGGCATGTCTGAGGGTTCAGTTCGAGTCAAGGCTGCAATTCTTAACGTAGTTGGCGGATTTTACAAGCTAATTGACGTAATATCTTCAATTTAGCCATATTCCTCGCGAGGCTCCCTTGGCAGTATCGCATTCTCCCGAAATATCGGTCATCGTTCCTTTTTACAACGAGGAAGAGAGCATTCGGGGCATGTACTCGGCGATCGTCGCGGCCATTGCCCCGCTCGGGGTGACCTTCGAAATGGTGTTCGTCGACGACGGCAGTCGTGACAAGACCGTGGAGATCGCCACGGAACTTGCCCGAACCGATGGCCGGGTGCGCATCGTCAAGTTTCGCCGCAACTATGGCCAGACGCCTGCGATGGCCGCGGGCATCGAACACGCGCAGGGTCGGATTTTGATCACCATGGATGGCGATCTGCAAAACGACCCGGGCGATATCAGGCATTTCCTGGATAAGATGAACGAGGGCTACGATATTGTCGTCGGATGGCGACATAATCGCCAAGACAAGCTCGTTTCCCGCAAGATTCCCTCGAAGATCGCCAACTGGCTGATCGGCAAGGTCACCGGCGTGCCGATTCGCGACAATGGGTGCTCGCTCAAGGCGTATCGGGCTTCCTTGATCAAGGCAGTACCCCTGTATTCCGAGATGCACCGGTTCATCCCCGCGATGGCGTCGATCGCCGGTCCGCGCATCGCAGAAATCAAGGTACGGCATCACGCCCGGCAGTTTGGCACGTCGAAATATGGGTTGTCGCGGATCTACAAGGTATTGCTCGATCTCATGGTGATCAAGACGGTCGCATCGTTCACCTCGCGGCCGCTGCGCTGGTTCAGCTTGCTATCCTTACCCTTGCTGATCATCGGAGCTGTCGCCATTGGGTACAGCTTTTACTGTGCTTTTCAAAATAGCGGTGCGGTTCCTATTCCCATCGCGGGGTGTGGAGTAATATTTTTTGGCGGGGCGATGATCATGATGGCCAATGGCGCTCTGGCGGAATTCGTCTACCACTTGGGCGATATGCGCGAGAGTGAGTTCTCGCGGCTCACACAGCGGGTGATCAAGAGTTCGGTGGCGGGCGAATGAGGTCTTGCGAATGTCTCTATTAGATTCTCGAATGCAGCTCTCGGTCATCGTCCCCGTCGGTATCCGGCATTCGGAGATCGCGGAGCTCTACTCCGAGTATCATGATGCGGTCGCACGGACCGGCCTTCGCAGCGAATTCATTTTCGTGTTGGATGGTCGATTTCCGGATATCGAGGAAAAGCTCAAGGCGTGCGCCGGCGGCACAATCAGCACAACGATTGTCAACCTCACGCGAACATTTGGCGAAGCGACCGCTTTGATGGCCGGATTCGAGCAGGCATCCGGGGAACTGATTCTCACCCTTCCCGCTTATCACCAGATCGTTGCTTCGGAAATCGTCAAAGCTGGTGTCGGCGCTAAATTCGGCCGACGTCGCGATCGGCGTACGCGAACCGCGCGCAGAGGCCTGGCATGAGCGCATTCGTCGCCGCGCGTTCCACGGTATTGTCGGCTCCGTTACGGGCATGCGCCTGCGGGACCTGGGCTGCGGGGCCCGCGCGATGCGCCGGCAGGTCCTGGAAGAGCTTTCGCTCTATGGCGATCAACACCGATTCTTGCCGGTATTGGCCTACCGCCAAGGATTCAGGGTTACCGAAATCGAAGTCGCACAATCCAAGCAAGACCGCTTCGATGGCGTGTATCAGGCGCGCGAATACATCCATCGGATTCTTGACATCGTTACGGTGTTTTTCCTGGTTCGGTTCACCAAGAAACCGTTGCGATTCTTCGGCATGGTCGGTGTGTCCATCTTCAGCATCGGCACGCTCCTGACATTATGGCTCATAGTTGAACGAATGTTCTTCGGTCATGCACTGTCCGACCGGCCCGCACTGCTGCTCACGTCCCTGATGATCGTGCTGGGCCTCCAATTGTTTGCGCTCGGTCTGCTCGGGGAGCTGATCATTTTCACGCATGCACGCGCCATCAAGGACTATCAGGTCGAGAAGGTGATTCAGTTCAGCGACGACGGCACGCCGAGCCTCGAGCCCATGAGCCGCCGGGTCGCGGGGGAATGATCTTAGGCCGCTGGACGATATGTCCACACGGCACTCTGCGATCCCGGGTGAGGACATGCCGGCCTCCGCCCGCTCCAAAATAAACCCACTATACAGGCCCGACATTGATGGATTGCGTGCAGTCGCGATCTTGGGGGTGGTGGCTTATCACCTGGGGTTCCCACTCATCTCAGGCGGCTTTACCGGCGTAGATGTATTTTTTGTCATCTCAGGCTACCTGATCACTCAACTGCTCATACGCCAGATCGAGAAGACTGGCCGGCTGTCGCTCACGGAATTCTACGCACGGCGAATGCGACGCTTACTGCCGGCGCTTTCGGTCGTGATCCTGGCCACGCTCATGCTCGGCGTCTTTCTCGCGCCGCCCACGGGAGACCGGCGGCAGCTTGCCGAATCCGCGTTGAGTGCGCTCGGCTTTGTCGCCAACCAATATTTCTTGACCCACACGTTCGGTTACTTTGACGGACCTTCGGAATTGAAACCTCTGCTCCATCTCTGGAGCCTATCCGTCGAAGAACAATTCTACATCATCTGGCCGCTCGCTCTTATCGTCGTCACGCGGCTCGCCCTGCACTCGAACCGCGTTCTTTGGTTTCGCTTGTCCATTGCTGTGATCACGATGTTGTCGTTCGCGCTGAGTGTCTGGCTGGTCCATACAAACATGTCTGCTGCCTTCTTCATTTCCCCATCGCGAGCATGGGAACTCGGCATCGGTGCGCTGCTGTCGCTGTGGACACCGCGGTTGGGCGACACATCGGTGCGAGTGGGCCGCGTGGCGTCCTGGGCGGGCATCACATTGATTGCGGGTGCGTACACCCTGATTGAACCGTCAACGGGATTTCCAGGGATGGCCGCGCTGCTTCCCGTATTGGGCAGCGGGCTGCTCATCTTCGGAAACACTCTGGCACCGGCATCGCTGCCGGCGCGCTTGTTGACGACGAAGCCCATGGTCAGCATTGGCGCATTGTCCTATGCCTGGTATTTGTGGCACTGGCCGTTGATATCGTTTGCACGGACGCAGCGCTTGATGATGCCGAATATGCTCGTCGACACGGCATGTGCCCTCACGGCCCTTGGCCTCGCGGCTCTCACGTTGCGGTTCGTCGAAAACCCGATTCGTTACGGGACGGCGTTGCGCGGACGAACCAACACCGCAGTCGTTCGCCTGGGCGCCATGGCAATCTTGCTGATCGCCACCTCTGCCGCAGCTGTCCTATTGTGGGATGTGCACGGTCCAAAATCGGCGCGTGATCAGCTGGCGCTGCAAGTCGCCGCGGATCGACCGGGCGCCCAATTCACCCGCTGCCTGCTCGAACCGAACGAGCCGCCACGTCGCATAGCAATGGACGATTGTCGGTTCGGCGACTCGAAGCAAGCCATTTCGCTGGTATTGTGGGGAGATTCTCACGCCATGGCTTGGGCGCCTATGTTGAGCTCTCTTCAAACTAATGGCGGCCCGGCATTCAAGCTACATTCGATGGGTGGCTGTCAGCCATTACTAAGGCCCCTGACACCCGGTGCACCGCGCGATTACTGCGCCGAATTTAACGAGAATACCTACAACGAAATCATCTCTCTCAAGGCTCAGGGACTTCAGGGCGTGGTGTTGAGCGGCCGGTGGGTCACATTGCGCCATTCGAGCATCTCTCGCTACGACGCCGCACCCGAACACGCGGGCATTAGAAGCTATATTCGGCAGATTCGTGCAATGCGAGAACTTTCCGACACGGCGACGACAGACATGCTCAGCCTGGGACTCGCTCGAACGGCCCGTGCGTTAACGGAGAACGGCTTAGAGTTCTCGTCCTGTTGGACCCGCCCGAGGTGAAGCAGCCAATACCCGCATGCGTCTTCGTGAATTTTCCCTCTATCGATCGCTGCGGGATTTCCCGCGCTGAATATGATCGATACACGTCCGACGTAAGAAAAACTGTCGGCGATCTGCAGCTCCGATTCCCGCGTGTTCGGGTTATCGATCCGACCAATCAGTTCTGTGACGAGAACGAATGTCCGCCGTTTTATGGTGACGTCCCAACACTGTTCGACGATGATCATATTTCCACATCAGCGGCGCAATCTCTGGCGCCCGAGTATCAACCGTACATCCATTGGGTTACGCGAAGCGATCTGCCTGTTGATTGATTCTCGGAGTGTTGAATCACGACCCATGCAGCGGTTCACGCAAGAGCTTGAGACGTCAACGAATTTCCAAAATATGTGAAGCCCCTTGTGAGTATATGGCCTAAATATTGCGTTTATGTTACATCTAGATTGCAAGTGAGTTAAGAGGCGTAAATTAGTCGGTAATCTATCGAGCGAAGCGGCTTATCGAAGGAAAGGGCGAATGGGGCTGCTCAAACAAGCTTTAACCGGGTACGTCGGCGACCCAACCATTGCCAAAGCGGCAATTGCCACCGGACGCGTGTACTGGATTACCGGTCTATCCGGTGCGGGTAAGACGACGGTCGGCAGGGAACTCTGGCGCCGGCTGCAGGCCGCCGGTCATTCAGTCATCATGTTGGATGGCGATATAACCCGCGAGGTAATTGCCGAAGATCTCGGCCACAGCACCAGCCACCGGCGCAGGTCGGCCATGCGCAATGCGCGGCTATGCAGGCTGCTGACCAACCAGGGCACGGACGTCGTTTGCACGACGATATCGCTGTTCCACGAAGTGCAGCGCTGGAATCGTGAAAACATCCCGGGTTACTGCGAAATCTATCTTCGGGTGCCGATGGACGAATTGCAGCGTCGCGACTCCAAGGGTATCTACGCGGCGTCCAATCGGGGCGATTTACGCGACGTCGTCGGCCTCGATGTACCGGCGGAATTGCCTGAGGCGCCAGACCTGACTTTGGACAACTTTGGACCGCTCGACAGTTCCTCCGCGGTAGAGCGGATTTGGATGGAATGTGTAATGCGAGACGCTGCCCGCCCCGCGCGCTCGATCGCCGGTCTTTCGTTCGGGACAAAAGCCGAGACGCTGGAAGCGTTGGCGCAAAGCCTGCGCACCGCCCGGATCCTTCCACAGGTCCGCTTCTCAGTGGCTGAGTGGCGTGCCGATCGCAGCCGCGTACTCGCCACAATTGCGGCCACGAGATGGGGTTCGGGGGCAGTCATCGTCCGCAGCAGCGCGCAGGGCGAGGACGGCCCGACGAGTTCCCAGGCCGGACGTTACGATTCAGTGCTGGGTGTAATCGGCGGTGCGAAAATTACCGAAGCGATCGAACAGGTCATCGCCACCTTTGCCGACGGCGACAACAGCGCCGACCAAGTATTCGTGCAACCCATGCTCGAGCATGTGGCCATGGCCGGCGTGGCTTTCTCCCGTCCACCCAGTGGCGGCGGTCCCTACTATATCGTCAATTATGACGACAGATCTGGCCGCACGGATCGAGTGACCGGCGGGATTGGCGACAATCTCGAGACTTTCTTATGCCTTAAGTCGCGGATCGATGCGTGCCCGCCATCGCTGGCTCCGGTGATCGCCCTCGTCGGCGAGCTGGAAGCGATGTTCGCCTGCCCTGCGATCGACGTGGAGTTCGCGATAGACGGGGATGGGCAAATCTACTTGTTGCAAGTGCGCCGTCTCTCGATCGAGCGACAGGAGACGGTCACCGACGCGCAAGTCGACACCGCACTTGCCGACGTGGCGCGCAAGGTCGAGCTGCTGAGTCGTCCCCATCCCTTCCTACACGGCAGCCGCTCCATATTCGGCGTCATGCCGGATTGGAACCCGGCGGAGATCATTGGCCTTCGGCCCTGGCCGCTGTCATTGTCGCTGTATCGCGAACTCGTCACCGATGCGATCTGGGCGTACCAGCGCGATAACTACGGTTACCAGAATCTGCGCAGCTTCCCGCTGTTGGTCAGCTTTCATGGCCTGCCTTACATCGACGTGCGCGTGAGCTTCAATTCGTTCATCCCGCGCGATGTACCGGACGATCTCGCCGCCCGCCTGGTCAACTATTACATCGACCGTCTGCTCGCCGAGCCGCAGCTGCACGACAAGGTCGAGTTTGAGATCATCTTTTCTTGCTACACGCTCGATTTGCCGCAACGAATGAGCAGGTTGGCCGAAAGCGGTTTCTCGCAATCGGATGTCAGCGAACTGTCGGGCGCCTTGCGGCGTCTCACCAATCGCATCATCCACGGTGAGACGGCATTGTGGCGACGCGACCGGGCCAAGATCGACTTGTTGGCGCAACGTTTACCGATGATCGCCACTGCCAAGATCGACAAAATCAGCCGCGTTTACTGGCTGATCGAAGACTGCAAGCGCTACGGAACCCTGCCTTTTGCCGGCCTGGCGCGCGCAGGATTCATTGCCGTGCAGCTGCTCCAGTCCTTCGTCGCAGCCGGTGTCATCAGCACCGAGGAGCACGCGACGTTCATGACGAGCGTCGACACCATCGGATCCAGAATCGGATCCGATTTCGCTCACTTGACCAAGTCGGAATTCCTCGCACGCTATGGTCACCTGCGGCCCGGCACGTACGACATCTTGTCACCTCGCTACGACGAGGCCCCCGACCTGTACTTCGACTGGTCGGGATCGCGCCCCAGTTTCCTCCTCACAACCACGCTTCACGCTGTCTATCGAACAACTGCGCCGCATAGAGCAGCTGCTCAAAGAACATCAGCTCGACATCGACGTGCTGAGCCTGATCGAGTTCATCAAAGCGGGCATCGAAGGACGCGAGTATGCGAAGTTCGTGTTTACGCGCAGCCTGAGCGATGCTTTGTCGCTGATCAAACAGATAGGCGAGGAATACGGACTATCGGTGGAGGATTGTGCCTTCCTAGACTACGACGCGATCCGCACGCTCTATAGCGAAAGCGGTTCGGTTAAGGAGCGCCTGCTCGATAGCATCGTGCGCGGAAGGCAGCGGCATGCGCTCACGCGCAGCCTCGTACTACCACCGGTTATTGCCGCCCCCAAGAAGTTTTTGCCTTTCATCTGCCTCCGAGCCAGCCCAACTACATTACGCGCAAGAGCATCACGGCGGCGGTTGCCTCGGTCAACGACCCGCCAGAAAGCTTCGCCGGCCGAATATTGTTTGTGCCGAGCGCCGACCCGGGTTTCGATTGGATCTTTACGCGCGGCATCGGCGGATTCGTCACTCAATTCGGCGGTGCCAACTCGCACATGGCCATCCGCGCAGGTGAGCTCGGCATTCCGGCGGTGATCGGCGCGGGTGAAACTTTGTACAAGCGTTGGCAGGCCGCGCACAAACTCTGCCTTGATTGCACGAACCAGAAAGTCCTGTTGATCGCATGAAGACCGTTGCAATCAGCCAGCGCGTATCGGTTGTTCCCGAGTACGGCGAACGCCGCGATTGCCTGGATCAGGCGTGGCCGCGATTCTTTGCGGCATGCGGACTGTTGCCTCTGCCGCTGCCCAACGTCGCCGAGGTCGCGCTCGCGATGTGCAGCGATTCGGACCTCGCCGGGCTAGTGTTGACGGGGGGCAATGATCTGGCGGCACTCGGTGGAGATGCTCCGGAACGCGATGCCACCGAGAATGCGCTTCTTGATGCAGCCGAGTCCCGTGGGCTTCCGGTGCTCGGCGTCTGTCGCGGCATGCAGCTGATTCAGCAGCGCTGCGCGGTCCCGCTGCAGCGGGTCGAAGGGCACGTGACGCGGCGTCAAACGATCAACATCGACGGTGAGCCGGCGGAGGTCAACAGCTATCATCGCTTTGCCTCCCGCGAGTCCCGGCCTCCGCTCGAAGTGTGGGCGATCGCCCCCGACGGCGTCGTCAAGGCAGTCCGCCACACGGCACGGGCAATCATCGGGATCATGTGGCATCCCGAACGAAACGCGCCGTTCGCAGCCAGCGATGTCGCTCTGTTCCGCCGCGTCTTTAAGGTGGCTTGATGCGCGCCATTATACTGGCCGCCGGGCGCGGCAGCCGCATGGGCCCGTTGGGCGACGACCGTCCGAAGTGCTTGGTTGAACTCGAGGGCAGGCCGCTGCTCCATCGTCAAATATCGGCGCTGCGGCGCGGCGGTGCGGAGGAGATCGGAATCGTCCGCGGGTATCGCGCGGAGATGTTGAACCATCCCGGCCTGTCCTACTTCGACAACGAGCGCTGGGCGCAAACCAACATGGTGATGTCACTCGCCGCAGCGGCAACCTGGCTCCGCTCAGGTCCGGTCATCGTGAGCTACGCCGATATCTTCTATAGAGCTGACTTGGTGCGCGGGCTGGCCAATGCGTCGGGCGCGCTGGTCATCAGCTTCGATCGCGCCTGGCGACGCCTCTGGACGCGGCGCTTCGCCGATCCGCTGTCGGACGCAGAAACATTCCGCATAGATGCGGCCGGGGAACTACTGGAGATCGGTGGCAAGACTGCAAAGATCGAGGACATCGAGGGTCAGTATATGGGGCTCCTCAAATTCACGCCAGCCGCATGGGGTGCCGTTGAAGCACTGCTGGCAACCCTCGATCAGCCGATCCGCGACCGTCTAGACATGACTGGGTTGCTGCGCCGATTGCTCGCGGAGAGGATGATCCCGATCACGACCTTCGGCACGGACGGTCAATGGGGTGAAATCGACAATCCGGGCGACGTTGCGCTCTACCAAACCATGATTCGCGAGGGCGATCTTGAGCTTGAAGACGGCGGCCTCGCTCAAGATCCGTCCCGAGTTCGATTGTGATTCTTCGGAGCGGCGGCCGCCGTTGTTCCGGCCTATAGCAAACAACCATCACTCAGCCGGAGGGCCGCAAGCGGTCAACTATGATGAAACACGGAGACTTTACAGGCTTGGCGGGCGATTACGCGAAATTTCGACCGGGCTATGCACCGCAGGTCGCGACCGCAATTCTCGCGCTCACTGGGCGTGATACCGCCAAGATCGATGCGGCTGACGTGGGCGCCGGCACCGGGATTTGGACCCGCATCCTTGCCGGACGCGGCTTGCATTCGGTGGTTGCGGTGGAACCCAATGACGACATGCGCGGGCAAGGGATCGAAACTTCGCGAGGTACGGCGGTTGAGTGGCGCAAGGGAGCCGCCGAGGCAACCGGGCTTGCGGATGGCTGCGTCGATTTGGTCAGCATGGCCTCGTCCTTTCACTGGGCCGATTTTGACAGGGCGTGCGACGAATTCCATCGCATTCTTCGCCCCCGCGGCATCTTCGTCGCGCTTTGGAACCCCCGCTTCATCGAGGCGAATCCGCTGCTGGTGGAGATCGAGGCGCAGATCGCCAAACTCAAACCCGACATTCGGCGCGTGTCGTCCGGCCGCTCGGGACTCACGGAGCGCTTGACCGACCTACTGAGCGCTAAACCGCAATTTACCGATGTACTGTATCTGGAGGGTCGGCATGCGATGAATCAGACGCCGGCGCAGTACCTCGGAGCCTGGCGCTCGGTCAACGATCTGCAAGTGCAACTGGGTCCGGAATTATTCAACAAATTCTTGGATTACGTGGCGAAGCGCACGGCGGATTTGGCCGCGATCGAGACCACTTATCTCACGCGCGCGTGGGTGGCGCGGCGCGCATGAACGACTATTCGGGCTGCGAACCGCTGCTCTGGATACCCGCGCCGGCTGCTGGAATCTTGAATGATTCACGCTAATCCTGCGGGCGCCCGAGCGCCTTTGCCGGATGCTCGGGATCAGACAGAAGCTCATCCCCTCCCCGACCGACCTCATCGACAAGGAAGGGCGGATGATTTCCTCGCAAATATAAACCTCCTCGTGGCGATGGCCTATGGCCGAGCGGGGTCGATTCTCATCCAGAGCTTGTTTGACGGTCACCCCAACGTGTTGACGTTGCCCCATTTGGGCCCGATGTATTCATTGATACCCGCGTCAATCGATGATCTGGACCGGCAGATTGACTGGTTCATTGACACGTTCCCAACCATTTTTGACACATCGCGAGGAGGGTATTTTTCCGATTCGAACGAATTTGTTGCGGCCAAATTTGGGCCCAACGGCGACGAGGACTTGCGGGTGAGCTCAACGGAATTCAAAGAACACCTGCTGGACATCGCACACGAATATTTCACATCCGACAGCAACCGGCCAGTATCCAGAAGGCAGTTCTTCGCTTTTGTTCATTTGGCATATGGACTGTGCATCAAATCTTTCAACGTTGCTGACATCAGATACATTTTTTATCACACACATGCGTACATGCACGAAGAATGGCAAACCATGTTGGCGGATTTCCCGGAATTGTATTTGGTTGGCATGACTCGAGATCCCCGACAAGATTGGACCTCCTGGAAAACAATCCATGCTTCGCGTATGCGGCGAGATATCAGCGATGTCCCGTCAATTTGTCTCTTCCTAAGTGAATATCATTACTCAAAGAGTTCCTATGAGCTTAGCAAGTTGGTCGAACGACTGAAGCCAGATCACGTCCGGATCATGGATTTGGAGAAATTACATGTCTTGAACAAGAAGGCATTGGCCCATTTGTGCACCTGGCTCAAAATTGAGTTCGATGAATGCTTGTTGCACTCAACCTTCAATGGCCTGCAATGGCACGGCAATGCCGCCAATGGAAAGAGAGCGCCCGCGTTCAACCCGAACATGAAACAAGACGCGTGGCGTGCGGAGTTGCCTGGCTATGATCGGCAAATCATCTGTGCAATGGTTCCCGGATCCATTAAATACCTTGGGTATGAAGAAGAGTATCCGGCGACCGGCATAGAGAGCGGAAACGCTCTTGACGAATTCAAGTACAGCAGCGCCTTACTGTTGTTCGCCCACTGCATCCTCTACTTGTCCGGCGACCCAATCAGACGTTTTCGCAAGTCCTGGCGCGGTCGCAAGATTGGCAAGATACGAGTTATGCGTTCACTCGGTGGGGACATCTATCGAGGAGCTCGCCTTTTCTTTGAACTGAGGGGAGATGGGGTCGAGCGTAAAATTGCGGAAATTGCCGCACAACAACGGGAAATGTTGCGGAAAGCTCTTCCACCATCTGCCTTTGTTACATTCCACATGAATTTGGACTTTGCCCTTCCTCCTGATTGATATCGAAAAACATTTCGCCTTCACTTGCATTAGACTCAGCGGCGCCCGCTCGACCCATTCATCCACTCATCGCTTGCTAATGCAAAGCCGCAAAATCTGAAGGATCGAAACATGCAGCAACCTGCAAACCTCGCAAATATTGCTCGATGCCCACGGTGCCTGTCGACAATAGTGTTTGCGCCGCCCGCGCCACCGCGCTGCTCGAATATGGAGTGCGCGCTGAGCGCAACGGGATTTCTTCAGGTCGAAGATCAACCAGTATTGATAGATTTTGAAAACAGCATATTCGATCCGGACGCCTACGACCGAAACAAGGGATACGTATTGGCACGGGACAATACGGGCCGATCAATAGGAACCAGGGTCCGCCGTTTCATCACCGGCACAAACGCGGTTGCGGAGAAGAACGGAAAGGAATTTCTGCGGAGACTGCGTCTATTCGCGGAGCGGCCTCGCGTACTGATTATCGGCGGAGGTGCGATCGGGGATGGCGCGCAGGGTCTATACAACAACGCGGACATCGATGTTATCGGCACGGATGTTTATGCCTCCCCCTTTACCTGCGCAATTGTCGACGGACATCATCTCCCATTTTGTTCAGAGGCGTTCCATGGCGTATGGATTCAAGCGGTATTGGAGCACGTACTTGAACCGCACGTGATTGCCGGGGAAATATATCGGGTTCTGAAAAGCGGCGGTTTGGTTTATTCGGAGGTTCCATTCATGCAACAAGTGCACGAAGGCGCCTACGATTTCTCGCGCTTTTCGCTGAGCGGACATCGCTGGCTCTTCAGGCAATTCGAGCAACTGGGGGCGGGGTCCGTAGGTGGCGCCGGCACAGCGACAGTTTGGTCGTTTCGCTACCTATGCCGCGCATTGGGGGCGAGCAGCAAGATTGCGACTCTGCTTTCATTGGCGGTGTTTTATCTGCGATTTTTGGACCCATTTACCAAGCGTCGGCCCAACGCCGATGCCGCCTCGGGGACCTATTTCATGGGCGCCAAATCCCAACGCATATTGGCACCTCGTGAAATGGTCCGCTATTACGATGAGCAAACGCAGGCTTAGAATTATGCCGTCAGCTCACGATATAGAAGATCGTACCTATCTGCCAATTGTGGCCATACGAATTCATTCTTGACGCGTTCGGCTGCGGCAGCTCCCATGCGCAACCGGAGCTGTTGGTCTCCGATCAGTCGCTCCATCGCCTCTGTCATCGCGGCTACATGCTCTGCTGGACTACGTCCTAACACTTTGAGCCCGGTGAGCCTTCGCCGACAAGATCGCTGGGGCCGCCCCAATTTGTGGCAACCACCGGCTTCCAAGCGGCCATCGCCTCCAAATAGACATGACCAAACGCTTCACGAAGCGCCGGAAATACGCAAAACAGGGATTGACTCATGAGCCGGTGGTTGTCTTCGCGTGAAACGCGACCCAGAAGCTGAACCCGGTCACCGAGCCCCAGATCCGCAATCAAGGCGGATAACTCCGCTCTTTTTGGCCCATCACCCGTAATGACCAGCTTGATCCCGCGCTCGCGCACTCGGGCGAAGGCGCGGATCAATAGATCCATCGCCTTATACTCGACTAAACGGCCACTCGAGAAGATATAGGGCTCTTCCTTCGGCGGCGCCGGCAGAACCAGGTTTTCTGGAATGCCTTCGGGGATCACGACAGTCTTCGCACGATGCGCATCCGGAATGAGTTCCGCGCCCATCGACGTCGTGACCACAATTCGATCCGCGCTTCGCATGGTCAAGCGGAGCGTGGGATCCAGATGCATCCGCGGACGGTCCAACAGCCGCAGCGCATTCACAAGACTATAACGCCGGCCATAGTTTTCGAATCCCGGTGGGTACGGCACACTACCGCCGACCGGACCCCAAATGAACGGCCGTCCCAATGCGCCGAACAAGCTCGGAACGCGCATGACGATCGGCGACACATGGTGCACGAGCGCAAAGCGATTGCGCATACGCCGCACCGTCAACAGTGAGCGAGCCGAATATTCAAGGTAATTGACGGGCGAGAAATAGGGAATTCGGTATTCGTCGAACAACGAACGCCCAGCACTCCGAATCCATACTTTAAGCGCTGCAGGGCGGCCGTAAGCACCGTTACCCGATATCCGAGCCGGCGCATCGCCGCGACAAGCTGCGCGGCGGTGAAGCCCTCCGAAACGCCTTCAGGTTGATACGTATGCGCCGAGACCAAGATACGCCCCATGCCGGGTTCCTGCGACGAGATTTGAACTCATCAGGCTCGCACGCGTTGACCGCTGACGCGGCGAAAGGCGTCAAGATACGGCGCAAGGATTCGATCCTCATTGAATTCCCGGCGCATGAATGCGACACACCGTGCACTGGTTCCAGCCACTTCTCTCGGTTCGTCGTCAACTCCTTAACTGCCCGGTGCATCTCTTCCATGTCTCGCACCGCCACTCCCAAGCCCTCGCGGGCGATCAATCCATCGGGATCGAAAAACGCGACCACCGGCGTGCCGCGCGACCAGGCCTGAAGATACGAGTTCGGAAAACCTTCGATATCGGAGGTGTTCAGTGAACACAAGCGAATTCGCGAAGTAATCGTTGACTTCGTGATACGGTATCTGGCCGTGAAATGTGACGTTCGGCAATTCGCTCGCTCGTTGAGACATCTCGTCGAAGAGATTCTGAGAATCGGAGATACGACCTCCGATCATATGCACCGCCATTTCGGGAACGCGGGCCGCCAATTCCAGCGCCAAATCGGGACGCTTCAGCTGTCGTATATTGCTGACCCACAGCGCCGGGATCGTCCGCCGCTCGAAGGTAGATACATCGCGCGGCTGATCCACGAGCATGGCGGCAAGAGTGCTCGACAAGCCGTAATTGCGCTTCATTGCGTCCTGCTGCTGCATGCTTTGAGCTAGAATGGCATCCGCGCGACGAAGTCCATATTCGTAAATCCGCCGATCGCGCCAGTAGTTGTACTCGATAAGAAGTTTCTGTGGCTCACAATCCATGTCGCTGGCAATGCGAAACACCAACTTTCGGCGGTGTTTGCGCGCAAATAGGGACGTCAAACCGACACGCAGGCTGGCGCAGCTCAGATAATAAATATCCGCGTCTGCGCGCTTCAATGCCGCCCACACACCCGTCCAGCGCGGATGAAAGAAGCGCAGCACCGGCAACCCGTCCTCCGATCGGTACGTCTTGAACGTCTTGATGCCCTCCCACTCGGCACCGTCGGGCTGACCATAATCCATCACGACCATCGACACGTCGTAGCCTCGGGCCGTCAACGCACGGGCCAGCAACGTATGTTGCACTTCTTCGCCGCCGATCCCGTGCGCATTATATTCGCGCGCGAGCACCGGAAGGTTGTGCAGCCCGACGAAGCAGATGCGGGGCGGCCTGGAGCCTCCATTACTGGGATGCAGCCGCGGTTGATCGTTCATGTTCGAAGAGTGGGCATGTACGAGTCAGCCAAACGCTCGCGGAACGCGTTCGAACAGGGTATGCGCCTCGCGCACATTGAAGAAATGTAACAGTAGAGCATAGGCAGGCAGATACAACATTGAACCGACGACCACCCCCGAACAATTTGTAATGGTCGGTCAAATAGGTTCCGTACGTCAGAGCGAGCGGCAACGCGGCGGCAAGCGCCACCTTCGACATTTCCGCCCAAGGTATGAATGTGCGTACCGGTATGTGGTAGAACCGGGTCGTGCACCAGCCGAGATAGAAGCCTTGCAACCAGGTCGATATCACGTACGCGGTCGTGACACCGACCAAGCCCCAACGTCGGCACCAGCGCGACCAACAGCGCCAGATTGACCACTATCGCGGCAACATCCCCGTAAAGAAAATACCGCGTTTTACTGATCGCCTTGAGCGCCATGGGAAAATCGAAGCATTCGCGAATGAGCACGATCAAGAAAATGCGCATCACCGGCACGGCGGCCTGATACGTACTGGAGAACACCGTGGTGATCAAGGTATCGGCATATCGCTCGATCAGGCAGCCGATCGGCAACAGTAGTACAGCGGCGATGACTGTTCCCCGTTGCCAGAGAGTGACCGCCTCCGCCTGGGAGCGGCTGCCGCGATTGACGATGGCCGGCAACAACGCATCGGAGAGCGAGTTGCGCAGCGTGATGATGATGGGTTCCACGTAGGTTCCGATGGTGTAGTGCGCAAGCGCCACCGGACCCATTGCCTTCGCGACGAATATGGACGCCGCATAGCGATTCGACATGCTCAGGAGATTGGATCCGCCCATCGGCAGACAGAAATGCAGCATCCGCCGCCAGTCGCCAGGCTGCGGAGTCGGTGAGTCCGGACTTTCGGGGCAGCCAGTTTCCATGCCACCGCCGACGCCACAAGCCGGAGGCTCTCCAGCAGGATCAATCCCCACACCACAACCTCGACCCGATGGAAAAAATAGGCCAGGCTGATGACCACCAGCATGCGAGACACGAGTCGGCCACTGGTGTACGCGAATACGGCAATGGGTCGCCGTGTGGCCAACCACAGGAATTCCCAGAAGTCGATATTCGTGAAGACCAGCACGTAGATCGCCACCGGCCACAATTGCTTGCCGATGACGGTACCGCCGGTCGCGAGGTCCGCGATGACCACACAAAATATCATGGCGAAACTCGTCAGCGCGGTGAGTTGCACGGTTTGCCGCACATACTGCCAGGAACGTGCCGGATCGGCGGGCACGAAATACAATAGGCTAGCTGGGAATGCTGAATGCCGCGATTGACGCTAACACGCTCGAATAGACCAGAAACTCGCGGTAGCGTCCGAATTCCCCGACGGTGAGCAGCCGAACGAGAACTATCGGGCTAATGAGCAAGAGCCCGTAGTTCGCGAAGCGAGACAGGGACACGACTACCGCTTGTTTTGCTATTCCCGCCATCAGGGTACCGTTCGCTAAATGCCGGATGAGCGGCGCGCGCGGCGCCGGTAGGTGCTTCGATCTTCAGGATTTCCGTGAGCCCGTCGCGCCCCAGATAAATGCGCTTGAACGGACCGGATTTGAGCAGACTGATAGATGTCCAAACCACGCATGTATCGACGGCCGTCATCCTGATTCTCGCCGCTGCCGATGACATAGATTGCGCCTCGATCAGGCCTCTTGATCAACGCTTGTAACTCCTCGGCGGCGTCCACAATCGGGCGTGTGGGTATAGATATCGACAACTCTGCCCTGCCAATCTTCTTCAAAATCCCCGGCAACCTCCGGCCCTATCAGCCAATAGTCAACATGTCCCAGATAGTAAGTCTGCTCGATTACGTCCTCGGCCAGGACTATGTCATTGGGCGCCAATTGCAAGGACTTCATGAATTCGGCGGCGCCCTTGTGGTCCGGGTGAATCGCATAGCCCGCATTGACCACTTTCGCGACACCGAATGGATTGACGAACAAAACACACAGGAGGCACGCCGCCACCGCAGGCCATCGCATCGCGACACCGATAGTCTCGCCTGGCGGCTTCAGCCGAGCGTTCGGCAGACATGCGAACCCACACAATAGTAGCGGCGGCAACGCGAACTCGGTGTACCGAGGCTCGGGATACCACGTAAATAGACCCAGCCCCAACAACGGCAGCCAGACGCTCAACATGAAGAACAGCCAAATATCGCCGATCTTACGCGCCGTGAACAATTGCCATACGCTGCCGATGAGGCCAATAACTAGGACCAGCGATGCCCCCGGCGAGTACGCCGCCAAATTGAGGAACGACCAAACGCTCGGCAGGCCCATCATTGCTCCGATCACCTTGCGCGGGGAGCCGATTCCGGCCGCATGCAATTCCCAGAATTGAGCAACCGCCAATAGGGCTGAAATCGTCACCAGCACACCCAGGCGGCGTACTGTGCCGCCGCTCTGCCGACAAGTGACAATCATTCCCGCGACCAGCAGCATGAGCGCCAAGTGATAATACAACGCGAGCTGACAGGCCAATCCCGCGAACAGCAAAGCTCCGGAGAGCATCGCCATCCGCCGGCTCGAGACAGGTCTTACGACATACGCCGAGATCGCCGCCGCACCGAACACGGCGGTCACGAGGATGGGCACCGACACCCGCAGCTTATAGAGAGCCCAGCCGCGCTCGGAGATCACCTTGTCGACGCCGTGTGTCTGCGGGTGCGGTGGATAGAAGCTGCCAACCCAGCGGCTGATCAGCGCGTAGGCGAGCACAATGACCACGAAAGCAGCCGCACCTGCCAGGAACTTGCGCCGATCCGCGTGCAGCAATCCGGGAAAGAATACGATGAATGCGCCAAAAACGGCCAACGTATGAAACTGAATTCCGATAATCATCACAGCGACCGCTGCGATCAGCATTCCAATTCGATCGGTTCGCTCCCATTCGAACACCAGTATCGAGTATCCGATCAAAGAGGCGAGCAGGAAGATATACATGCGCGCTTCCTGCGAATCGGCAATGGCCGCCGGAAGAAACGCGATGGCGGCCACGAATGCAACATTCCAGACCGGCGCCAGAAATCGTCTTCCGTATCTGTACGCGAGCAGGACCACCAGCAGCCCGCAAATCACGGACGGCAACCGCATCGCCCATTCCGATTCTCCGAAGGCGAACATCGAAGCGGCCATCATGTACAACTGCGCGATGCCGCGCGCGTAGAACATGCCGCTCGGCAGAACGGACGTACCATGCCGCAGAATGTGTGCAGCGGGCAACGCCATCGTGTCCTCATCGCCCTCGAGCCCCCAGCCGCCCAAGCCCCACAATCGCACCCACGCCGCAGCCAGCACTATGGCCAATACGGCAAATATCTCCCACGGTCTGCGGGCGCCGGGCGCCGGAGTCGTTTCGAACACCGATGCAAAACCGGTCAGCATCCGATCTATCGCCGGAATAAATCTCGTAGGCATTGCTTTTGCGTCAATTCTGGAAAGAGATGCGAGTCGTCCGGCTTTGCACGATGCGAAGCCTCGATTCCATTTTAGCATGCGATTATCCACTGCTGGGGTTGCACAAAGCGTGAGGTGCTTCATGATCGGCTGCCCTGCTCCATGGAAAACCCACGCCACCTCGCCGAGCGGATATTCGCCGTCGGCATCACGATTGACCGGAGCTCAAGCGCGCCCTGATCGCCGCCTTCCGCGCCCCGCGTACAGCCACAAACCAGATTTAATGGGTATGATCGCCCCATGAGTTCGCTCAAAACCAACGTATTGTGCCTGGTCAGTTCCCTATGCGTCGGCGGCGCGGAAAAACATACGGTCACCCTGGTCAATTTGCTCAATCCGCGCCTGTTCAACGTTCATTTGGGATATCTGAAACCGGTGGAAGCTCTGCGGAGTCAGGTCAAGGAAGAGTTGGAGGAACGGACGTTTTGTCTGCGCGTCGCCAAGCGGATCGATTTCGCCGCCGTATCACGTCTGCGAAAGTTCATCGACTTGCACGAGATTGAAGTCATCGTCGCGACCCACGAGTATCCCGCCCTGTACGCCCTCATGGCCCGGCGCGGCGCGCGGTGCATTCCAAAGCTGATCGAAGTCTTCCACGCCACTGGGTATCTCGGCTTCAAGAGCAGGCTGCTGATGCAGTTGTATCGCCCGGTATTCAAACGATGCGACTTGCTGGTGTACGTCAGTGAAAGGCAGCGCGAATATTGGCGCCGCAGGGGTTTCGCGGCCAAGCGCGACATGGTGATCCACAATGGTGTCGATTTGGAACGATTTCGCGACCGAAGCGATTCAGTTCAGCGCGCAGAGTTGCGTAAACAGTGCGGCTTTTCCGCGGACGACCTGCTGATCGGCATCTGCGCGGCGTTGCGGCCGGAAAAGGCCCACGGAGATCTTTTGCTGGCTTTGTCTCTTTTGCGAGAGCGCGGAATACCGGCCAAGGTCCTGATCGTGGGCGATGGACCGGAACGTTCCGCGATCGAGCAGCAGCTCGCGGAATTGAATTTGGCTGCTTGCGTATTCATCACGGGATTCAAGGACGATGTGCGACCCTATCTCGCGATATGCGATGTCATTGTTCTCGCCTCTCATGCAATCGAAACGTTTTCGATCGCCGCGTTGGAAGCCATGGCCATGGGCAAACCGTTGGTACTGACCCGCATCGGGGGCGCTGAAGAGCAAGTCATCGACGGACGAAATGGCTTTCTCTACGAGCCCGGCGATATCGAGTCCCTGAGCGACAAATTGGCAGCGCTGCAACCAGAGCCGCTTCGCAAGGCGATGGGAATGGCGTCGCGCGAACGTGTGGAGGCACTATTCTCGGAAGAGCGGATGATGGAACAATTCGAACGTCAGATTCAGGCGCTTGCGCGCCGCAGCAACTGATGCAGCGCCTTGAATAGAAAAATAGAATTGGTGTGCAGATAGCGCCCACTTAGCCGGCCGGGCTCCGACGCCATTCGATGCAACCATTCCAGCCCATGATTTTGCATCCACATTGGGGCGCGCCGAGTCGTGCCGGCGTGATAATCGAATGCCGCGCCGACACCGATCATCACCGCTTGAATCCGATGCCGATGCGCGGCCATCCATTTTTCTTGCTTGGGGCAACCGAGGCTCACCCACACGGTGCCCGCCTTCGATGCATTGATCGTCGCGATCACCTCGGCATCCTCGGCAGGCGTCAATGGCCGAAAAGGCGGGGAAATCGCGCCGGCGATTTTCAACGTCGGAAAGCGCTGCAGCAGTGCCGGCTGCAATCGTTGCATTGTCTCGGGCGTCCCTCCGTACAGGAACACGCTCTCGCCGCGCAACGCCGCTTGCTCGCAGTATTTGATCATCAAATCGGGCCCATTGATGCGCTGTTGTTGCGGAAAGCCCAGACGCCGTAGCATCCACGCAATAGGCGCACCATCCGGGGTCGCGAGATCTGCTTCGTTGATGACACGCTCGAACTCCGCATCTTGCGTGGCCGTGACAACCGAATGAACGTTGCAGATGCATATATATCGACTTTCATGCCGACTCGCCCACTCATGGATGGTTTGCAATGCCTCGGACCAGCTGATGACGTCAATCGATGCGCTGAGCACTTGCTCGAGATGTCGGGTCAATTGGCCCTCACGTACAACATCCGGCAACGACACGCTGATTGCGCTCATGCCGCGCGAGCGTTCGTATTGGATAGATACCAGGCATAGGTCGCGCGAACTCCATCCTCGAGCGGTGTTCGCGCCTTCCAACCCAAGGCGTGCAAGCGCGACACGTCCAGCAATTTACGCGGGGTTCCGTCCGGCTTGGTTCGGTCGAAGTGAATCTCGCCATTGAATCCGACGATGCGGCCGATGAGCTGAGCCAATTCGTGAATCGTCACGTCTTCTCCCACGCCAACGTTGATCGGCTCCTCTTCAGAATAGTTGTTCATGAGAAAGACCAAGGCTTCCGCGAGATCGTCGACGAACAAGAATTCGCGACGCGGAGTTCCGGAACCCCAAACGACGACCGATGCCGCATTCTGTTGTTTCGCTTCGTGAAACTTACGAATGAGTGCCGGCAATACGTGCGACGTACTCAAATCGAAGTTATCCCCCGATCCGTACAAATTGGTGGGCATCGCCGCAATTGCATCGAATCCATATTGCCGGCGATAGGCTTGGCAAAGCTTGATGCCGGCGATCTTTGCGATGGCATACCATTCGTTGGTGGGCTCCAATGGGCCCGTCAGCAAGCAAGATTCGGGCATCGGTTGCGGCGCAAGTTTCGGGTAGATACAACTGGATCCCAGAAAAAGCAGCTTTTTGGTGCCGTGGTGATATGCCGAATCGATGACGTTGGTCTGCAAAACCAGGTTCTCGTAGATGAAATCAGCGGGATAAGAACTATTGGCGTGGATGCCGCCCACTTTCGCCGCCGCGAGTATGACGTGATCCGGGCGTTCGGCCGCGAAGAAGCGATCCACGGACGTCCGATCGGAAAGATCCAGTCGGGTCCGGTCGGCAAGGATTAGGTTGACGAAGCCGGATGCGGCCAAATGCCTTGCGACGGCCGAGCCCACCAAACCCTTGTGGCCGGCGACGAATATACGATCGCCCTTATTCATGATGCTTGAAGGTTTTGAAGCCTTGTTGGGTCATCAACGCGTCGCGCTTGGCGATTTCCAGATCGTGCGCGACCATCTCCTTGACCAATTGATCGAAGCCGACTTCACATGTCCACCCCAATTTCTCGCGCGCTTTGGTCGGATCGCCCAGCAAGCTATCCACTTCGCTCGGCCGAAAATAGCGAGGATCGACGCGAACCACGGTGCGTCCGCTGCTACGGTCGACACCCTCCTCCGCCAGGCCCTTGCCCCGCCACTCGATGTCCATGCCGAGCAGCTTGCCGGACTGCTCGACGAAGGTACGAACCGAATACTGGCGTCCCGTCGCGATGACAAAATCTTCCGGTCGATCCTGCTGGAGCATCATCCATTGAGCACGAACGTAATCGCGCGCATGCCCCCAATCGCGCAGCGAGTCCATGTTCCCCAGGAACAAGCATTCCTGCAGGCCCAGCGAAATACGCGTCAAAGCTCGGGTAATCTTGCGTGTTACGAAAGTTTCGCCGCGGACCGGCGATTCGTGATTGAACAGGATACCGTTGCAGGCGAACATCCCGTACGATTCCCGGTAGTTGACGGTGATCCAGTAGGCATACACCTTGGCGGCGCCATAGGGTGACCTGGGATAAAACGGTGTGGTTTCCCGTTGAGGGGTTTCTTGCACCTTGCCGTACATCTCGGAAGTCGACGCCTGGTAAAAGCGGGTCTTATCCGTCAGACCCAAAATCCGCACCGCTTCCAACAATCGCAGCGTACCCAGGGCATCGGAGTTCGCCGTGTATTCGGGAGTCTCAAACGAAACCGCAACGTGGCTCTGCGCTGCCAGATTGTAAATCTCATCCGGTTGAACCTGCTGCACGATGCGGATCAAATTGGTGGCGTCGGTCAGGTCGCCATAGTGCAGAACCATCCGCACATCGCGCTCATGAGGGTCCTGATACAGGTGATCGATGCGGTCGGTGTTGAAACTCGAGGAGCGGCGCTTGATGCCGTGCACCTCGTAGCCCTTGCCCAAAAGTAGTTCGGCAAGATACGCGCCATCCTGGCCGGTGATACCGCTGATAAGTGCCTTCTTGGTCAACGTTATCTCCGTAAGGGCATGATTTTTAAGGTGTCCATCATATGGGATTCACCGACAAACTGCGTATTCTAAAGTCATACAGGGCATCCGGCCACGAACTATCTCACGCACCCTGCATTCGGTGGTTGGCATATATATTCTCCAATACAGGCTCCGGCCGGTACTTGTTCACGGACTGCTCGCAGGGGGCGCCGCGCAAGGTTTCGATGCGGTTCAAGCCTCGTAGGATTGCATCGGCAAACGCCTGAGGCTCGCGGGCCGCGCTGATCTGCCCATTGAAGCCGTCGCGCACGACGAGCCTGACCTCGCCCACGTCGGTGCTGATGACCGGGAGGCCGGTCGCCAAGGCCTCCAGCATCGCTATGGGCATCCCTTCGTATGCCGAACACAATACGAAAAGATCGGCCGCGCGTAATATCTCCGCAATCTCCAACGGCGGTCGGACCCCCAAGAAATGCACATTCGCGGTCAGTTGGTGGGCGTGAACGAGTTCTTGAACGGGGGATCGCAACGCACCATCGCCGACAATGGCCAATTGCAGATCCGGTACCGCCGCAACGCATAATTTCAAAGATTCGATCAGCAACAGCGGGTCTTTCTGTTTGTCCAAGCGACCCACGAATACCAACAGTGGCGCGTCCGGCGAAATGCCAATCTGCCGCCGCGACGCGGCGCGAGTCGATTCGCGGCTCGAATTGGACGGTGAGGGCACAAACACCGTCGAATCCACCCAGGTTGGAATGAAGGCGAAACGATCTGCAAATTCCGGATATAGCTGACGATAGCGTTGCACGGCGGATTGGCGAACCGCGAAAATCCTCCGCATCCTCGAAAATGCGCGTCGCTCCAACCATTCGTACAGCCAGGGCGCATGCCGCCACAGAATGTCGCTATTGGCATCGCGAATGACCGACATGTCCTGATGCAACAACACATTCTTGGGACGAGGATCCGCCGAAAATAAAAAACTCGGCTCGATGCGGTGAAAATCCAATACGTTGCAATCCGTCAGCAGCCCTCGCTTGCGTGCCTCAAGCAGCGCGTACATGTAACGAATGGTCAGAGGGACAAAGCCCCGCTCCGCTCTGGCACCCATCGTAACCAGCGGCCAATACTCGATCGTGCGCTCGCCCAGCACGACCTTGGCGGGTTTACCCGGCGGCCGGGCCATCGGGTCACTCGTGGCCCCGAACAGCGCGTAGCGAATGTCTGGTGGTGCAAATTTAAGGATACCCCGAATAAAGGCGTCGATTCCGCTCGGCACATGACCTGCGGGATCGATCGGATGAAGTATGGCGACGTTGATCATTAAGATGATTGTCGCATTATCTCGGGCCTTGCGGCACCGAAGCGATGGCGGGATTGGATCTTCGGCTTGAACCGTGAATTAACTCCCAGCGCGCCATACGCTACTACACGCACCGGCGCCACTTCGCCCTTCGAGCCGCTCGCTTAGCCGGCGGCTTCTGTCTACCCAGCGCCTGTGGGCAGGGTAACCACGGTGTTGGAGGATCCCAGGCAATCGCGCGGGCAATGCGGGTTCCGTCGCCCGCGCGAAACACGCGTCTGCCTCCTATTGCACGCTGACGGCGGCCGGAGGATTGGGCTTCGTCGCTGTTGCCCCCGCGGTCATTCGCATCAGGATGATTCCATCACGATCTTGCAATGTCACGGTCTGGACCGTCTGACCGTTGTTCACGGCGGGATCTTGTGTTCCTGAGAGTTTCTTGTATGACGTTTCCAATTGCACCGTTTGGACGCCGTTTCCCCGTGGATTGACCAGGGCAATACCGTTCTCGAAATCCCGTCGATAGACGCCCTTCTGCCACGCAGCCGTCGATGGACCGCTTGTAGCGTTACCCAATTTCGCATCGAATTCGTCGAACCAGAATGTGCCCGTGTATTCCTTCCCAGCGAGCGAAAATTGATAGTAGCCATTGTCCATCAGGCACGACGTAAGTCCATAGCGAACACCCCGATAGTCGTTTGCGACGCCCGCCTGGCCGAAGATGACCAATTGCGGCGGCAAAACCGTGGCCATATTCACCCGATATCGGCGCATCATTTCGCTCCACGATCCCCAGGTCTCCGGAGAATATGAGTACCCGATTAAGCCCTTCAATGAATCCGCCATTCAGGACGCCCGTTATGCTGGAGAGACTGGCCGCCGATGCACCCCAGTCGGCCACATTGCCGATCTGGTATTTGCCCGGCATTTGCTGCTTCAATACGGCGAAGTGTTGAGCGTATCCCTGACGATACCATTGCCCCACTGTCGGATTCGTGTTCGAATCGGTACTGACCGTCCAAATTCCAATCACCGTTGACCCGCGGCTGATAGAAAACGTTATCGGTGAAGAATCCATCAATGGACGGATTCGGAACATAGTAATT
Source organism: uncultured Gammaproteobacteria bacterium (assembly GCA_963727045.1). GTDB lineage: Bacteria > Pseudomonadota > Gammaproteobacteria > Steroidobacterales > Steroidobacteraceae > Bog-1198. The sequence goes on from CAVSES010000001.1 coordinate 1,867,897, forward strand.
TTGGACAGCCCACTTTGCATACCAACTAACCCAATTGTCGCCGTTCGAATCGCGTTTCGTAAAGAGGGTATTGTTGACCTCGGTCGCCCCCGCCCACGACGACGGAACCGGAGTGCCTGAAGTGCCGCTCGGATAGAGCCACCAATGCATCGAATTGATCTTGTTGGTCAACGGCAGACAACGCTGTACTCGTTATTCGAGATTTCGTTGTTGCTGATATACAAGAACACCAACTCATTGCGGATTGATGGCTTTGATCGCTTGCACCGACTGATTCATGGTCTTGGTCCCACCGCCGATCCAACCTGGATAGATGCGAAGATTGCGATGTTGAATTTGGCCAATTGCGCTTCAAACGCCGCGTTATCATAATTTTGCTGTCCACCGTAATTCACGGAGGCGAGTCGCGGAAACGGCGGCTCCGTAAATGCCATCGCCATTCCGGAGAATAAGATCGCAAAGCATATGACCAATATGCGCGTCTGTTGCATCAAGCTACCCTCGTCTAATCAAATTGAATTTGCCGATTACACCCTATCGCACCGATTGCCGATTCAAGATCGTTCACGATCGAGCCGGCATCCACGGCGCTCGATGAATAAATTAGATCCTAATTGATTCCGTTTGGCACCCTGTCTCAACATGGTGACAGTCGGCTCTCAATCGATGAACCATTCGGCCTAAATGCCTGGTTTTTGGAAAAAAATCAAGCAGCTGCACGACAGGGTCGAATTGTGACGCTGCGCACATTCTCGGCAGGCACAATGCGTTGCCTACGGTCGATCCTTTTCTAGCTAGAGGTAGGCGCAGGCCTACGTAGACACGCTGGACGCAGTCTTACATCACAACGAGCCATCGGGCGTAACTCTCTCGCGTACCATCGAACGATCAGGATCGGGGTGCGCAATTGCGGTCCTTTGACAATATGTTCTTGAGGATTGGGATGGCGGTCAAAAGTTTGCGATTCCCATCATGGCGGGCACCTTGATGCGCGCCGATATTCGTTTAGCCTATTCCTTCCTTGCTGATTATGAACGCTGCGGACACAATTAATAAACACTGCGGATAGACCTATGATCAATCCTCGGAAGTTAGTGAACAGCTTGGCCGTCGTGGCGAGCCTCGCAATATTGGTCGCCTGCAGCGGTGGTGGCGGATGCTGTTCCTCCGTCTCCGCCTCCGCCTCCGACTACGACGAATAACAGCATCGTGGCCACTTCGTCGCCAACCGGCGCCATTAGCGTCGTCGTGGGATCCAGTACCGCGTTCAGTGTCACGTTCACGACTGACGACGGGGAGACGGCCACGAACTTGTCGATCACGGCAGGATTGAGCCGCGCTGCCGGCCGGTTGGAGCGGCCCGACAAGCTTCACATGTGCCTCGGTCAGCACCGGCAGCGAACTGCGTGCTCAATCTTACCTACCATCCGACGGCCGCCGGCAGCGGTAGCGTGACATTGAATTACAGCTACACCAATAATGCGGGCACCAGCAAGACCGGCACGGTCGCGGTCAGCTACGCGGCTACCAGCAACGACAACGTCGTCGCAACCCCCTCCCCCGCGGGCCAGGTCGCGGTGATGACGGGCGGGTCGAGCACCGTCGGCATCACGTTCACGACCAGTGATGGCCAAGCGGCCACGAACCTGTCGATCACGGCGGGCTTGAGCCCCTTGCCGGCCGGTTGGAGCGGCCCTGCGAGCTTCAGCTGCGCCTCGGTCAGCACCGGCGGCGGCTGCTTGCTTCAGTTGACCTACGCCCCCTCGGTCGTTGCGAGCGGCACGCTCACGCTGAGCTACTCGTACAAGAACAATGCGGGCACGGCCAAGACCGGATCGATCAGCATCCCGTATGTGGCGACCACTCACAACAACGTGGTCGTCACGACCTCGCCGAGCGGCTCGATCAGTGCCGTGGTCAACAGCGGTTCTGTGCCGGTGACGCTCACCTTCACCACCGACGATGGAAATCCAGCCACCGCGATCTCGATCACCAGCGGCCTCGGCACCTTGCCGGCCGGCTGGAGCGGATCGGCGACCTTTTCTTGCGCCTCGGCCAGCACCGGAACCGGCTGTCAATTAACGTTGACCTACGCCCCCACCGTCAATGGCAGCGGCACGGTCACCCTGGGATATGGCTACAAAGATGATTCGGGAGCTGCCAAGACCGGCACGGCGAATATTGCATACGCCAGTATTCCGGGGTTTCTGTACCTGACCGATCTGACGAGCAGTGTGGTGCGCTGCGCCGTGAGCGGCGTGGACGGCAGTCTGTCCTCGTGCTCGAATGCCGCGTCCGGCTTCAGCGCACCGTCCGGCATCGCCTTCAGCGGCAATTGGGCTTACGTCACACCGGGCGCGCTGGCGACCGATGTCGATGTCTGCGCGGTGGCCGCCGACGGCACCTTGAGCGGTTGCACCAGCGCTGCATACGTTTAGTTTACCTAACGCGCTCGCCGTCAGCGGCGGCTATCTGTACGTCACCGATGACCGGCGGCCGCCAACGTCGTTCAGCTGCCCGATCAATGGCGCGGATGGCAGCTTGAGTGCTTGCACCGCGACCGTGTGCAACTACCTCGGCACCGTCAATACGATGGACGGCATTGCCGTCACGGCCACCACGGCCTACATCGTCGACATCAATGGCGAAAACCTGTCCACGTGCTCGGTAAGCGCCCTCGATGGCAGCCTCTCCAGCCTGTACCCAAACCACTTGAACGGCACCGCCCCCGGCGGGGGCAATACCAATGCATCGCCGCGCAGCGCATCCGTCTACGGCGGTAATCTATACATCGGAACGACTGCCGGAGACATGATCCTGCCGATCGCCGGTGATGGCACGGTGACCGTGTATTACTCTCCAACTTTCTGCTCGCTCCTGCCAGGCACCTTGTGCACGATTGATGGTGCGGCGACTTCGCCGCTTCAAACGCCGATTACCGGCTTCGCCTTCAACAATGGCTATGCGTACGCCAGCGGCTTCGGCGGCGGTGGCAGCATCGGGATCTGCACGATCGAGGTTTCCGGAATATTGGATCATTGCGCAACCAGTTCGAATTCATTCCTCAATGGGTTGTATTACGGCGGGATTGCGGTCCACTAAGGAGCGACCCCGCCATAGTCAATGTTGCGCGTGTCAGCAGCGACAGCGCAGCTTTCCGATGGGTTCGAGCGGCTCTTGGCGCTCGAACCCATCTCTAATCCCCATCTGTATTTAACTTAACGCATTTCGAAATGCATGCTTGATCAAGCTTATTGAACTACAAGATCGGCGGTAGTTTCGGATTTCGGCAGGGCTGCTAGGATCGCCACGCAAGCCGTCTCACTTGGATCGACAAAGTGGCAACGTGTTGCGGGGAACCGAATAAATAACCTTTCTAACTGACAGTGATGTGACTGACAGTTTAGCTGCTCCACCTAAATGAGATACTTTCTGGGCGCTGTTGTGGTGACCGTTTTGGCTTTGGCCCTCGGTCCTACAGCACAAGCGTCGCAGCCGGTGCTTCAGCGCGGCTACGACGCGGGGCTTTCCGGCGCGAACCTCACCGAGGTTATTCTCAACACGTCCAACGTTACCCCGGCCACGTTCGGCATCGCCTTCAAGTTGCCGGTGGACGATAGAGTCTACGCCCAGCCGCTCTACGTTCCGAGCGTCGCCATCCCCAATCAGGGAACCCACAATGTGGTGTATGTCGCAACCATGAGCGACACGCTTTACGCCTTCGACGCCGATACCGGCGTGAAGCTCTGGTCGGTCAATTTCGCCAGCAGCGTCGGCGCCACTCCCGTGGCGTTCGCCAATTTCACTTTTGCCGGCAATACCAACATTGTCGGCAACCTCGGCATCTTGAGTACCCCGGTCATCGATCCGTCCACCAGCATCATGTATCTGGTGGCCTGTACGCTTGAAAACGGCACCATGGCTTATCGACTGCATGCAGTCGACATCAGGAGCGGGACGGAGCCCTATGCCAATGAGCTGATCTCGGGCAGTTACGGCGGTGTGATATTCGATGCGCCGCACCAGACACAGCGAGTGTCGCTGGCGCTGTCGGCCAACCAGGTCGTATTTGGGTTCGCCGCGGTCGAAGCCGAGAGCAGTGATGTCGGCGGCTACGTGGGTTGGGTGATGGCGTATAACAAGACGACCTTGGCCCAGAGCGGGATCTTCGCGACGGTGACTACCGGCACCAAGGGCGGCGGTGTGTGGCAGTCTGGGCGGCCGCCGGTGGTGGACAGCTCGGGCTGTGTCTACGTATTCGTGGGTAACGGGTACACCGCCGGTTACGACGGCGTCGGGAACTTCAGCGAAAGCGTTCTGAAACTCGATCCCGCCAACGGTCTGCACCTGGTCGACTGGTTCACTCCCAGCAACTGGAGTGCCATGGATGTCAATGATGCCGACCTCTCGAGTTCCGGTCCCCTGCTCATTCCGGGCACGAGCCTGATCGCCGGGGGCGGCAAGACGGGTGTTCTTTACGTGCTCGACACGGCCAATCTCGGACACTTCAGCGCGTCGGACAAAGGGGCCGTTCAGAAACTCACCATCTCCGCATCCTCGATGCGGGGCGGACCCGTCTATTGGCAGCGGTCGGCCGCGAACGGCGGCCCGCTGCTTTACGACTGGGGCTCGAGCGACTGGGTCAAAGCGTACGCGTTCAACGGATCGAAGTTCGGCACCGCTCCCAGCTCCCAGGGAAGCGGTACCCAGATCTATCCCGGAGGCATCCTCGCAATTTCCGCCAACGGCGATACGCCGGGCAGCGGCGTGATCTGGGCGACGGTCGCATCGAGCGGGAATGTCTACAACGATCCCGCGGATCCGGGCGTGCTGCACGCTTACGATGCCGGCAACGTTTCCACGGAATTGTGGAACTCGACCATGAACTCCGCGCGCGATAATTTCGGCAGCTTCGCGAAGTTTGTGCCGCCGCTCGTTGCGAACGGGAAGGTGTACGTGGCGACGTTCTCCAATCAGGTGGCCGTCTACGGACTCTTGTCGAGCTACACGGTGTCGCCCACATCGGCGGCATTCGGCAATCAACTGGTGAACCTCGCGAGTGCCGCAAAGGCCGTCACGGTGACGAACACCGGCGCCGTGGCGCTGCCTATTGCGAGCATTGCGCTCTCGACCTTGGGCTCTCAGCCCTTCTCGCAAACCAACACCTGCGGGGTCTCGGTGGCGGTCGGTGCGAGCTGCACGATCAGTATCGTGTTCAATCCAAGCGCGGCCGGATCGTTCACGGCGACCCTGAGCGTGAACGTCGGAAATGGCGTCGCGACAAAGACCGTGACGCTCAGCGGAACCGGGGTCGTACCGACCGACACGGTGTCGCCGGCATCGCTTGCGTTCGGCAATCAATTGGTGGACCTCGCGAGTGCCGCAAAGGCCGTCACGGTGACGAACACCGGCACCGTGGCGCTGCCTATGACGAGCATTGCGCTCTCGACCTTGGGCTCTCAGCCCTTCTCGCAAACCAACACCTGCGGCGCCTCGGTGGCGGTCGGTGCGAGCTGCACGATCAGCGTCGTGTTCGATCCAAGCGCGGCGGGAGCGTTCACGGCGACGCTCAGCGTGAACGTCGGCAATGGTGGCGCCAAGACCGTGGCGCTCAACGGAACCGGCATCGTACCGACCTACACGGTATCGCCGGCATCGCTTGCGTTCGGCAATCAATTGGTGAGCCTCGCAAGTGCCGCAAAGACCGTCACGGTGACGAACACCGGCACCCTGGCGCTGCCGATGACGAGCATTGCGCTCTCGACCTTGGGCTCTCAGCCCTTCTCGCAGACCAACACCTGCGGCGCCTCGGTGGCGGTCGGTGCGAGCTGCACGGTCAGTGTCGTGTTCAATCCAAGTGCGGCGGGCCCGATCACCGCGATGCTGAGCGTCAACGCCGGCGTCCAACCCTCAACGGTCAACCTATCAGGCACTGGAACCTTCAACGTTTCATTGACGCAGAGTTCGAAGAACGTCACCGCCGGTGTGCCAGTGACGCTGACATGGTCCAGTACGCCGGGCGCCGTGTGTACCGCCTCGGGCGGAAATTCCGCAGACAACTGGATCGGGACCCTTGGGGCGAGCGGAACCCGCCCCGTGACGGAGGCATCGGCCGGCGCGTATACCTACGGATTGAAGTGCGTTTCTCAGGGAGTCAGCGCAACCGCGACCGTGGCTCTGGCGGTGACAGTGCCGACCGTCACGTTGACGGCGGCGCCGGCCTCTTCCACCGTTGGGACGCCGCTAAGCTTGACCTGGACATCGTCAAACGCCGCAACCTGTGTTGCCGGTGGCGGACAACCAGGCGACGGCTGGGCAGGGACCAAGTCCGTCAATGGCACGGCGATGGTGACGCCGAGCGCTGCGGGAACCATCGACTACACCATCGATTGTTCGTCCGGGCCTCAGTCCATCCGGGCAACTGCGCAAGTCATCGCAACAAGCCCGCCAAGCTCCGGCGGCGGCGGCGGAGAGCTCGGTACGGTTTCCTTGTTGTCCCTGCTCACCCTCGTTGGTTTGCGGCTACGACGGTTGCGTATCGTTGCTGCGGCTGCCTGAATTATGTCCAATCGCGCGCTCATTCTCGTTGACATAATGCAGAAAAAATCGCGCTAGTTATGGCAACGCACATTTCAGCGAAGCGTACAATCGATCGCCCCGAGGGAGAGATTGCGATGCCCGAGACACAGGCAAGCATCGGACGCTTGTCAGATGAGCGGTTGCGTGTTGAACCAGCGTCGTCCAACCGCAGAGCCGATTTGCTGTGCAACGGCTCGGTCCAAAATAAAGCGGTTCGCTTCGGTAGCTTGGAGCCAGCCCACGTCACGCTGGCGAAACAAAGTGTCTTGCCCTTGGTCGTCCTGGTGACCCTCGCCATTTGCATGCTCATCCATGGCCAACCTCCGTCACTGCAATTCTATGCTCTCGGTTTGGTGGTGTTTTTGATCTCCGCCCGCATATTCAGTCCTCTGGATCTCGCGATCCACCAGGGTACCGCGCGAATGCGAAAGGTCGTCTGGCGCGTTCTGCTCGAATGGGGCTGTGTGCTCGCCGTGCTGGCATTTCTGGCGGTTTCGTTCAGGCTGACGCGCGTCTTCTCGCGCGAAGTCATCTTGAGCTGGTCTCTGGCCACACCCCTTACGGTGCTGCTGGTCGAGTCCCTGAGCAACCCCATTGCCAAATGGCTGGCATCGACCCGGGCGATCACCGATCGCTACATCATCATCGGTGCAAACGAAGTCGGCGTCGAGCTCTTCCGCCGCATCAAACAAAGTCACTCCGCCGGAAAGTTCCTGGGATTTCTCGATTACCGGAGCCCTGATCGATTGAGCGGCGTCGCCGCCAACCCGGTCACCGGCAATTGCTCGGCTAGCGACCTGGCCGATTTCGTCCGCAGCCACGCGATCAGCCGCGTCTACCTCGCGCTGCCGATTTGCACCGCGCCGCGCATCGAAACTTTGATCAAGGAATTGCGCGACACCACGGCTTCCGTCTATTTCGTGCCGAACATCTTTGCGTTCGATCTCGTGCAAGCGCGTTGCGTTGAGATCGATGGAATGCCGGCATTCTCGATATGCGATTCGCCGCTGCAGGGGATGAGCGGATTTTGGAAGCGCGCATTCGATGTAGCGTTCGCGTCGCTCATATTGCTGTTGGCCTGGCCGGTGCTTCTCGCCGTTGCCCTCGCCGTCAAGCTGTCGTCGCCGGGGCCCGTGCTGTTTAAGCAACGGCGCTATGGCCTGAATGGCGAGGAGATTTTGATCTACAAATTTCGCAGCATGACGGTCTGCGAAGACGGCTCGGAAGTCGCTCAAGCCACCCGGCGGGACTCCCGGGTCAGCCGGCTTGGCGCCTTTCTGCGGCGCTCATCGTTCGACGAGCTGCCGCAGATTCTGAATGTGCTCGAAGGAAAAATGAGTTTTGTCGGCCCGAGGCCGCATGCGGTGGCGCACAACGAAACGTACCGGAAATTGATCAATGGCTACATGATTCGTCACAAAGTGCGCCCCGGCATCACCGGGTGGGCGCAGGTCAATGGACTGCGTGGCGAAACCTCGACGGTCGACAAAATGCACCAACGGGTACAGTACGACCTCGACTACCTCAAGAATTGGTCCCTGTGGCTGGATCTTAAAATCATTGCGAGAACGGCATTGATAGTCGTCAACGACCGCAACGCGTATTAGCGATGGACCGCTGGTGTCAATGGGTACGCGCGTCGGACTGGGTCCTGCGTACGACGTAAGGATGTTTGCCTGACGCGTTCAAGGCGATGTCGCTCACCCGCTGAAATTCCACGTCGCAACTCGGACCCATGACCAGCTTGATTTTATCGCGTATTTCCTCAGCATCGGAAAAAGCGCTCTCGTTCTCGTTGTTCGACTCCGATACGAAGTTGACCGTGAGGGACAGATCCTCATTCTGCACGATCTGGAATTTGCGCAGGTTGCCGTTGTGGAAGATGACGCCGAGCAATTGTATGAAGTAGATGGGATCGACTTGTTCTCCTTTCGAGTTCTCGAGCACTTCGATGCTGCGCCCCGATATCGATTCGAGCAGCGGAAATTTGCTGCCGCAGTCGCACAACCGCGCCGTCAAGCGGCCTTGGTCGCCGAGTCGATAGCGGATCATCGGCATTGCGTAGTTGAGCAGGGGAGTGATCGCGAGCTCGCCCGTCTGTTCCATCACCGGCCGCTCATCGGTTCCGATCGTCTCGACCACGTGCGCCTGGGTTGCAATGTGGTGGCCTTGTCGTGAAAGGCATTCACAGGCTGCAGCGCCGATTTCGCGCGAGCCGTAGGCACTGAGCGCGGGGCAACCGAACGCGTGCTCGATTTCCTGCACGATGAAGGGATAGACCGTCGCCCCGCCGAGCACGACGGCGGAAGGCCGGTGAACTTTCAACCGATGTCGATTGATGTAGCGGGCGACTGCATCGATGCCGTCCCGGTAGCACCAGAGCATTTTCGGCCGCCGATGGTTGATGTCCCGAACGATCTTCAGGATTTGTTCTTCCGGCAGGTGAAAGCACTGCTCGAATTTACGATTGTAGATCCAGTTTTCGATTTTTGCTCTGGGCCCGATGGTGCCTTGAAATAGATCGCGGTCGCTCCCCCAAATCTTCAATTCGCTCTCGCCCAGATCCTTGCCTGCCAGAGAAAAATGATAGGTGCGGGTCGCAATTGTCGCGTCCCAATACACATTGTCCTGCCAGAATTGCACCGGGGTGCCGGTCGAGCCCCCGGATTGATTGACATAGGCTCGGCGTCCGTCCGGCAGGGACTTGGCGCGCAAGCGCGATCCTTCGCTGCGAATGATGTCCTTGGTCAGAAACGGAATGTCTTCGAATCGATCCAGATTCACGATACCGGCCTTGACGGCGCCGCAGCGTTCCAATATGTCATGATAGTATTCGGTCGTGTTCCACGCATGATGCAGAAGTCGCTGCAGCCGCTTCTGCTGAACATCCTTGATCACGGCCGGTGAAGTTTTCTCGATCGATTTGATCAACTGGAGTTCACGCAGGACTCCCGGCCGCAGGGATCGAAATATGGAACGGATCAAGGGTTTACGCCAATTCATTGCTTTTGTTCCACTTTCTTGCAGGGGCGCTGAGTCTAACATTTTCCATATTGTCTGCGCGATTGCGAGCCCCATCATCGCGCGTAATTCTCGAGATATTAGAATGGGAGCATGAATACGCTTAAATTACTGAACCTCTGTGCCGCCCTGGCGAGCGTGGCGATGTTGGCGGCGTGCGGTTATAGCGCTTCCACCTCTCAGTTTCCGGGCCCATCGACACCGACGAACAACAATGTCGTGGCTACGCCGTCGCCAAACGGTGCCATCGACATCGTCGTAGGGTCGAGCGCCGCGCTCAATGTAACGTTTACAACGGACGATGGAGCCACGGCCACGAACCTCGCGGTCACGGCGGGATTGAGCGCGCTGCCTGCCGATTGGAGCGGCCCTGCGAGCCTTACCTGCGCCTCGGTCAGCACCGGCAATGGCTGCATGCTCAATCTCATGTACCGTCCGACGACGCTCGGCAGCGGCACGCTGACCCTCAGCTACAGCTACACCAACAACGCGGGCACCGGCAAGACCGGCACGGTCACGGTCAGCTACGCAGCCACCAGCATCGACAGCATCGTCGCGACCCCCTCCCCCGCGGGCCAGATCGCGGTGGTGACGGGCGGGTCGAGCACCGTCGGCATCACGTTCACCACCAATGATGGCCGAGCGGCCACGAACTTGACGATCACGGCGGGCCTGAGTCCTTTACCGGCCGGTTGGAGCGGCCCTGCAAGCTTCGCTTGCGCTTCGGTCAGCACCGGCAACGGCTGCTTGCTTCAGTTGACCTACGCCCCTTCGGCTGTTGCCAGCGGCACGCTCATGCTGAATTACTCCTACAACAACAATGCGGGCACGCCCAAGACGGGGTCGATCAGCATCCCGTATGTGGCGACCACTCACAACAATGTCATCGTCACGGCCTCGCCGAGCGGAACGATCAGTGCCGTGGTCAACAGCGGTTCGGTGCCGGTGACGCTCACCTTCACCACCGACGATGGGAATCCGGCCACCGCGATCTCGATCACCGGCGGCCTCGGCGCCTTGCCGGCCGGCTGGAGCGGACCGCCGAGCTTCAGCTGCGCCTCGGTGAGCACCGGCACCGGTTGTCAATTGACGCTGACCTACGCCCCCACCGTCAATGGCAGCGGCACGGTCACTCTCGGGTATGGCTACAACGATGATTCGGGAACCGCCAAGACCGGCACTGCGAATATCGCGTATGCCAGTATTTCAGGGTTTCTGTACCTGACCGACAGAACGAGCCATGTGGTGCGCTGTGCGGTGAGCGGCGTGGATGGCAGTCTGTCTTCGTGCTCGAATGCCGCGTCTGGCTTCAGCGCACCGACCGGAATCGCCTTCAGCGGCAATTGGGCCTACGTCACGCCGGGCGCGGCGGCGAGCGATGTCGATGTGTGCGCGGTGGCCGCGGACGGCACCTTGAGCGCTTGCACCAGCGCCCATACGTTTGCTTTACCCAACTCGCTCGCCGTCAGCGGCGGCTATCTGTATGTGGCCGCTGCCAGCGGCCCGAGCGTCTACAGCTGCACGATCAATGGCGCGGACGGCAGCTTGAGCGCCTGCACCTCGAACTACATCGGCACCGTCAATACGCTGGACGGCATTGCCGTCACGGGCACCAATGCCTACATGGTCGACATCAATGGCGGAAATCTGACCACGTGCTCGGTAGACGCCATCGATGGCAGCCTGTTCGCCTGTAACCAAGCCACGCTGAATAACACCACCCCGGCCGGGGGCAATACCCCGAATTCATTCCCGAGGAGCGTATCCGTCTACGGCGGCAATCTATATACCGGCACAAAGGCTGGAACCCTGATCCTGCCGATCGCCCCCGATGGCACGGTGACCGTGGAATATCCGTGCTCGCTCACGGTGGGGACCTCGTGCACCGACGATACGGCATCGCTCCAAACGCCGATCAACGGCTTCGCATTCGACAACGGTCACGTGTACATCAGCGGCTTCGGCAGCGGCGGCGGCATCGGGATCTGCACGCTCGAGGCTGCGGGGATCTTCGACAATTGCGTGACCAGCCCGAGCCTGACGGGATTCTACGGCGGCCTGGCGGTCCACTGACGGTCGCCGGGCGCGTGAATTTCGGCGTGCTCAGCCGCGCTCAGCGTCGCTTCGGCCACTGCCGGATATAGTCGGCCTGTTGCACCGTTTGCGGAACCTTGGGCCAGGTCTTGGCGCGCTCGCTCTGGCGCCACAGGCGGTTCAGCAGCTTGAGCGCTGCCTTGCCACCCGCCCCCTCCTCCGCCAGAAAGCAGCCCACCACCAGCCCCGTGCGGCCGATGCCGGCGCGGCAGTGCACGTAGACACAGCGTCCCAGCGCCAACGCCGCACGAATATCCGACAAGATTTGCTGCATTTGCGCCGCGTCGTCGGGCACCCAGGTGTCGGCAATCGCAGAGCGCAGGTGCTGGCTGTGCGCCGGCAATAGATGGCGATAGGCAGGGCGTTCGCCCTCCTCGGTGAGATCGACGAAGTAGTCGACCCCCGCCCCCCGTAGCAAGGCAAGCCGAAGACGCGCATCCGCATCGTCGTCGCCCGACGGATATTCACCCGCCAGCAAACGGCCGGGAATGACCCAGTAGGTGTTGGGCAGCGGACGATCCAAATTCAAGCTCGGCAGCAGATTGCAGTGATCACGAGCCAATTTTACCAGCGATTCATGCCATTACCGTACGAAACTGGCTCGCGGCCACCCATACAGTGATACCGTAACGGGCTAACCGTCAGGAGGCTTAAGTGAATCCATACAAACCAAGCCCCATTTTGGGGCGCTCGTCCATACCGTCCGGCGAAGATCCGATGATGGACTTCCGCGCGCGCCTGGTGCACCAGCAAGCGGAGGCCGCCGAGCGACGCCGGACAGACCTGGCGGAGCAATGCTCGCGGCTGAAGAGTGCTGAGGAACGCATCCGCATCTGGGAGCGCATCCACGAGGTCACGCTGCCGCGCGATCCGGCCCACCGGCTGGTGGACATCATCGCGACCAACACCGGGCTCACGGATGCCGATGTGCGCGACGAGCAGCAGCGCCGCGCCACGCTGCGGGCCGCCGTCTAGGATCGATCGCTAGATTTCCCAGGTCGAGCCGACATCGATCATGCCGGCTCCGCGCAGATGCGCAATGACCCGTGAAGCTGCCTCCTCCGGCGTCAACCGGGTCGTGTCCAGGTGGATTTCGGGATGGTCCGGTGCTTCATACGGCGAGTCGATCCCGGTGAAGTTCTTCAATTCTCCGCGCCGCGCCTTCTTATAGAGCCCTTTGGCGTCTCGCTCCTCCGCCAGCCGCAGCGGCGTGTCGACGAACACTTCGATGAACTCGCCGGGCGCGACCAAGGCGCGTGCCATCCGGCGCTCCGACCGGAACGGCGAAATGAAGGACACCATGACGATGAGCCCGGCATCGACCATGAGCCGCGCCACCTCGGCCACGCGGCGAATGTTCTCGACCCGATCCTCATCCGTGAATCCCAAGTCCTTGTTGAGACCATGCCGCACATTGTCGCCGTCCAGAAGATACGTCTGCCTTCCGTCGGCGTGCAGTTGTTTCTCGACCAGATTCGCGATCGTCGATTTGCCGGCGCCCGACAGGCCCGTGAACCACAGAATGCACGGCTTCTGGTGGCTCAATCGGGCGCGCGCCGCCTTGTTCACGTCGAGCGCCTGCCAGTGCACGTTCTGGGAACGGCGCAGCGCGAAGTGCAGAAGTCCCGCACCCACCGTGTTGTTGGTGAGCCGGTCGATCAGGATGAATCCGCCCAGCACCCGGCTGTCCCTGTAGGCCTCGAACGCGATGGCGCTATTGAGCTCGATCCCGCACACCCCGATATCGTTGAGATCGAGCCTCTTCGCGGCCAGATGCTCCAGGGTATTGACGTTGACCCGATACTTGATCGGCGCCACCGTCGCCGTCACGGTCTTGGTGCCGATCTTGAGGAGGTAGGCGCGGCCTTGAAGCAGAGGCTCGTCGTGCATCCAGATGATGGTGGCCTCGAATTGATTCGCCACCGCGGGGGGCGCTTCGGCCGCGGCGAGCACGTCCCCGCGGCTGACGTCGATCTCATCGGTCAGCGTCAGCGTCACGGACTCACCCGCCTGGGCCCCGGGCGACTCGCCATCGCCGGTGAAAACCTTTGCCACGGTCGTCGTGCGCCCGGAGGGCAGCACTCGCAGCGAGTCGCCGCGGCGCACGATTCCGCTGGCGATGAGCCCGGCAAACCCCCGGAACTCGGGATTCGGGCGATTGACCCATTGCACCGGCATGCGGAAGGCGGCGTTTTGCGCCGGGTCCTCCACGTCGACGGTTTCCAGGTGCTCCAGAAGCGCGCATCCTGAGGTACCAGGGCGTGCGCGCGCTTCGCGACGTGACGTTGTCGCCGGCAACGGCCGAGACGGGTATGCAGATGATCGAGTCGATCTTGATTTGACGGGCGAATTCGCGATAGTCGCGCTCGATCTTTGCGAAAACCTCCGCCGAGTAATCCACCAGATCCATCTTGTTCACCGCCACCACGATGCGGCGAATCCCCAGGAGCGCCGCCAGGTAGCTATGCCGCCGGGTCTGCGTCAGCACGCCCTTGCGTGCATCGATCAGGATCACGGCAAGGTCCGCGGTCGAGGCGCCTGTCACCATGTTGCGGGTGTATTGTTCGTGCCCCGGCGTATCGGCCACGATGAACTTGCGCTTCTCGGTGGTGAAAAACCGATAGGCAACATCGATGGTGATGCCCTGCTCCCGCTCCGCCGCCAGGCCATCGACCAGCAGCGCGAAATCGAGCTCGCCGCCGCGGGTGCCGACCCTCTTCGAGTCCTCGCGCAGCGCCGTGAACTGATCCTCGAAGATCATCTTCGACTCGTACAGCAGCCGTCCGATCAACGAGGACTTGCCGTCGTCGACCGAGCCGCAGGTGATGAAGCGCAACAGGCTCTTGGCCTTATGGCGCTCGAGGTATTCCTCGATGTCGCCCATGGACTTCGTGCTCGCGCCGATGGCGGTGTCAGCGCCCATTAGAAGTAGCCCTCCTGCTTCCTCTTCTCCATCGAGGCTGCCCCGTCCTTGTCGACGCCGCGGCCTTCGCGCTCCGAGGTCTTCATCGACAACATTTCGGCGATCACCGCGGGGATGTCTCCCGCGGAGCTGACCGTTGCGCCCGTCAAGGGATAGCAGCCGAGCGTTCGGAAGCGCACCGTCAGCGTCTCGACCCGATCGGCGGCGGTGAGCGGCAGCCGGTCGTCGTCGACCATGATGAGGCGGCCGTCGCGCCGCACCACGGGCCGGGGTTTGGCCAGGTACAGCGGCACGATGGGCACGTTCTCGGAATGGATGTATTGCCACACGTCGAGTTCGGTCCAATTCGACAAGGGAAATACACGGATGCTCTCGCCGCGGTTCTTGCGCGCGTTGTACAGGGACCAGAGCTCGGGGCGTTGATTCTTGGGATCCCAGCGATGCTGCGCGGAGCGAAACGAAAACACGCGCTCCTTGGCCCGGCTCTTTTCCTCGTCGCGGCGGCCGCCGCCGAATGCCGCGTCGAAGCCGTGCTTGTCGAGCGCCTGCCGCAGGCTCTGCGTGAGCATGATATCGGAGTACGCGGCGCCATGAGTCCAGGGCTTGACGCCGGCGCGCACTCCTTCCTCATTGGTGTGGACCAGGAGCTCCAAGGCGTATTTCTTGGCCGTGGCGTCGCGAAATTCGAGCATCTCGCGAAAATCCCAGCCGGAGGCGATTTGCAGCAGCGGAAATGGGGGCTTCCCGGGCGCAAACGCCTTGCGCGCGAGATGCAGCATGACCGAACTGTCCTTGCCGACCGAATAGAGCAGGACGGGCTTTTCGCATTCCGCGACCACCTCGCGAAAAATGTGAATGCTCTCCGACTCGAGCCGCCGCAGATAGTCGAGTCCCGGCATTCTACTCCGTGTAGTGCGCAGGCGTTTTGCGGCGAATGTCCTCCGCCGTCACGCCGGGCGCGAGCTCGATGAGCTTGAACGAATCCTTGCGGCTGGGCCGCGAAAAAACCGCCAGATCCGTGATCAGCATGTCGACCACATTGGTTCCGGTCAGCGGCAGCTCGCAGCGGCGCTTGAATTTCGGATCCCCATCCTTCGAGGCGTGATCCATGACCACCACCACGCGCTTGACTCCCGCGACCAGATCCATGGCCCCGCCCATCCCCTTGACCATCTTGCCCGGAATCATCCAATTGGCGAGATCGCCGTTCTCGGCCACCTCCATGGCGCCCAGGATCGCCAGATCGATGTGGCCGCCGCGAATCATGCCGAAACTGTCGGCGGAGGAAAAATACGAGGTCATGGGCAGCGCCGTGACCGTCTGCTTGCCGGCATTGATCAGGTCGGCATCTTCCTCGCCCTCGAACGGAAACGGCCCCGTGCCCAGCATGCCGTTCTCCGACTGCAGCACGACCTTCATGCCGGGCGGAATGTAATTCGCGACCAAGGTCGGAATGCCGATGCCGAGATTCACATAAAAGCCGTCCTCGAGCTCCCGCGCCGCGCGCGCGGCCAGATCTTCACGCGACCACGGCATTCTTTGTCTCCTCGCGCTTGCGCACCGTGCGCTTCTCGATCAGCTTGGTATAGCGCGCACCCTGAACGATGCGCTGGACGAATATTCCGGGCGTATGGATGCCATCCGGATCGAGGGACCCCACTTCCACCAGCTCCTCGACCTCGGCCACGGTGACGGCGGCGGCGGTCGCCATGTTGGGGTTGAAATTGCGCGCGGTCTTGCGATAGATGAGATTGCCCTCCGTGTCGCCCTTCCACGCCTTGACCAGGGACACGTCGGCCACGAGCCCCTTTTCGAGCACGTAGGTTTCGCCGTCGACGACCCGCGTTTCCTTCCCCTCGGCGACCAGCGTGCCCGCGCCCACCTTGGTGTAAAAGCCATAGATGCCCGCGCCGCCGGCGCGAATGCGCTCCGCGAGCGTGCCCTGGGGATTGAACTCCAGTTCCAATTCCCCCGCCAGATATTGCCGCTCGAACTCCTTGTTCTCGCCCACATAGGAGGAAATCATCTTGCGGATCTGGCGCGTTTGCAGCAGCAGCCCCAGCCCCACGCCGTCGAGTCCCGCATTGTTGGACACGACGGTGAGATTGCGCACGCCCGATGCATGCAGCGCATCGATGAGGTTTTCAGGAATCCCGCAGGCGCCGAAGCCCCCGCACATGAGGGTCATGCCGTCCGCGACCACTCCCTGCAGCGCCGAAGCCGCATCCGGGAACACTTTGCTCTTTGAAGTCTTGTTCATCCGCCCGTCCAATCATCCTAAAAATTGCCAGGAGCACGAGTATACCCGCCGATCATTGAATCAGCGTGACCTTGCATCGATGTCGCTTGGCCGCAGCAGCGAGCTGCTTATCCGCGGTGAGCATGGGCAGGGCCTCCACAAGCGCGACCGCGAGATGTAACGCGTCCAGTGTTCTCAAGGCGACTTTGCCGGACGTAATTAATTGACGTGCCTTCAAGAAATGTTCATGGGTCACGGTCAGCCTGCGGTAGAACCCCTCGGCAACATGGCTGTCGAACAGATCGAGGATCTCGCGCGCCTGGGCCTTGTTCAGCTCCCGAAGCCGTTCCTTCCTTGCAATGAGCGAGCAGAATTCAACCTCCGACAGAGCACTGATGACAGGTCCTTCGACGCGTCCGAGCGCCTCATCGACGGCGGCGTTCAACGCCTCGCGACAGTAATACGCCCCCAAAACACCCGTATCAATATAGGCGCTCATCGTTCATCGCGTTCCTCGCGCAACAACCGTTCCGCCGGCGTTCCGGGAGGCCCCATCCGCTTGCGAAACTCCGCAAGCGGCGGCAAGATTTTGCGCGGCCGCGGCGCAGGCACCAGCCGGGCGACCGGCCTGCCCTGGCGGGTGATGACGATTTCCTCGCCCGCCTCCACCCGGTCGATCAGATCGGGAAGCTGCTGACGCGTTTCCTTGATGCCGACGTGCTTCATCGGGTTCCCCTTAAAGTGTACACAAGAAGTGTACACTTCTCGCGGAAACGGTCAACCAAAGCCGCCGCAGGGGCCGGGTGGCTAATATCGGTATTGATCGGCCTTGTACGGACCCTGCTTTTCCACGCCGATGTAGCGCGCCTGCATGTCGGTGAGTTCCGTCAAATGGGCGCCGAGCTTGGAGAGCTGCAGCCGCGCCACCTTTTCGTCGAGATGCTTGGGCAGCACGTACACGCCGACGGGATATTTCTTCGTGTTGCCGAAGAGCTCGATCTGCGCCAGCACCTGGTTCGCGAACGACGAGCTCATGACATACGAGGGATGTCCCGTGCCGCAACCCAGGTTCACGAGGCGCCCTTCGGCGAGCAGTATGATGCGCTTGCCGTCGGGGAAGATCACATGATCGACCTGCGGCTTGATGTTGTCCCAGGCATATTGCTTGAGGGCCGCCACTTCGATCTCGTTGTCGAAATGTCCGATGTTGCACACGATGGCCTGATCCTTCATGCGCTTCATGTGTTCATGGGTGATCACATGAAAATTCCCGGTCGCGGAGACGAAGATATCGGCCTTGTCCGCCGCATAGTCCATGGTGACGACCCGATAGCCCTCCATCGCCGCCTGCAGCGCGCAGATCGGATCGATTTCGGTGATCCACACCTGCGCCGACAGGGCGCGCAGCGCCTGTGCCGAGCCCTTGCCCACATCCCCGTAGCCGCACACCAGCGCCACCTTGCCCGCGATCATCACGTCCGTGGCGCGCTTGATGGCATCCACCAGGGACTCGCGGCAGCCGTACAGGTTGTCGAATTTGGACTTGGTCACCGAATCGTTGACGTTGAATGCGGGAAACGCCAGCTGACCCTCCTTGGCCATTTGATACAGCCGCTTGACCCCGGTGGTCGTCTCCTCGGTGACTCCTTTGACTTTGGCGAGCCTGGTCGAATACCACTTTGTATCCACTTTCAGTTTGGCCTTGATCGCAGCAAACAGGCATTCCTCTTCCTCGTTCGATGCCTTGGCGATCAGCGACGCATCCTTCTCGGCCTTCGCGCCCAGATGCAGCAACAGCGTCGCATCGCCGCCGTCGTCCAGAATCATGTTCGAGTGGCCGCCGTCGGGCCATTCGAAGATGCGATGCGTGTAGTCCCAGTACTCGGCGAGCGTCTCGCCCTTGACCGCGAACACCGGCGTGCCGCCCGCGGCGATCGCCGCAGCGGCGTGGTCCTGCGTCGAATAGATATTGCAGGACGCCCAGCGCACCTCTGCGCCCAGGGCGTTCAGGGTCTCGATCAGCACGGCCGTTTGAATCGTCATGTGCAGGGAGCCGGAGATGCGCGCGCCGCGCAGCGGCTGCTGCGACGCGAACTCCTGCCGGATCGCCATCAAACCCGGCATCTCGGTCTCTGCGATCCTGATTTCCTTGCGGCCCCACTCTGCGAGCTTCAGGTCCTTGACGAGGAAATCGTGGGGCGGTTTGATTGCTGCATTCATTGTCGAAACTCCTTGAAAGTCGGTGCGTCAGGCGGCGCGCGTGGCCTTGAATTCGGCGGCCAGAGTGCTTGCCTTGTCGGTGCGCTCCCAGGTGAATTCCGCTTCCTTGCGGCCAAAGTGTCCGTAGGATGCGGTCTTTTGATAGATCGGCCGCGCAAGATCGAGCATCTCGCGAAGGCCAAAGGGGGTCAGGTCGAAATGCGCGCGCACGAGCTGCGTCAGACGCACGTCGGACAATTTCCCGGTGCCGAACGTCTCGACCATGATGGACGTCGGTTCAGCCACGCCGATGGCGTAGGAGACCTGCACTTCGCAGCGCTCGGCCAAACCCGCGGCGACGATGTTCTTGGCCACGTAGCGCGCGGCATAGGCCGCCGAACGGTCCACCTTGGACGGGTCCTTGCCGGAGAAGGCGCCGCCGCCGTGGCGTGCGAATCCGCCGTAGGTATCGACGATGATCTTGCGCCCCGTGAGGCCGCAGTCGCCGACCGGACCGCCGATGACGAAGCGCCCCGTGGGATTGATGTGGTACTTGGTGTGCTTGTCGATCCATTTGGCGGGCAGCACCGGCTTCAGGATTTCCTCGATGACGGCCTCGCGCAGATGTTTGGTGCTGACCGAGTCCTCGTGCTGCGTCGAGAGGACCACCGCCTCGAGACCCACCGGCTTGTCGTCCTCGTAGCGCAAAGTCACCTGGCTCTTGGCGTCGGGACGCAGCCAGGGCAGCTTGCCGCTCTTGCGCACCTGGGCCTGGCGCTTCACCAGGCGATGCGCGAGCGTGATGGGCGCGGGCATCAGCACGTCGGTTTCATCGGTGGCGTAGCCGAACATGAGCCCTTGGTCTCCCGCTCCCTGCTTGCGTTCGTCCTTGCGGTCCACCCCCTGCGCGATGTCGGGCGACTGCTTGCCGATGATATTGAGCACACCGCAGCTCGCGCCGTCGAACCCCATGTCGGAGGTGTCATAGCCGATGTCGAGCACCGTTTTGCGCACGATGGCCTCTACGTCGACCCAGGCGCTGGTGGTGACCTCGCCGGCCACGATCACGACGCCGGTCTTGACCAACGTTTCGCAGGCCACCCGGCCCTTGGGGTCGGCGGCCAGAATGGCATCGAGGATGGCATCCGATATCTGGTCCGCGACCTTGTCGGGGTGGCCTTCCGAGACCGATTCCGAGGTGAACGAGAAGCTTCTACTCATGTGTCATTTTCCTTGAAAACACTCAGCCGAAATTGTCCTGGTACCGGCGGTCGAAGTCCGCCGGGGTAAATTCATGGTTCTGCGGTCCGCGCGACTCGATTTTGATGGCCCCCATCAGGGAGGCGATCCGGCCGGTGGTTTCCCAGTCCAGACCCCGAAGCAGGCCGTGAATTAGACCAGCGCGATAGGCATCCCCGCAACCCGTGGGGTCGACCACGGCCTGAGGTTTGGCGCACGGGATGCTCAGTGTCCGCCCTTGGGTATGAATGATCGACCCTTCCGCGCCGCGGGTGATCACCAACGCTTCGACCTGGGCCGTGACCTCGGAGACAGCAAGACCGGTCTTTTGTTCCAGCATGCCCCATTCATAGTCGTTGACCGCCACCCAGCGCGCCTGCGCGATGAAGGTTTTGAGCTCTTCGCGACCGAACATGGGCATGCCCTGGCCCGGATCGAATATGAACGGAATTCCGGCCTCTGCAAATTGGGCGGCATGCTCGATCATGGCCTGCCGGCCATCGGGCGCCACGATCCCGAGCGCGATGTCGGACGCGTCCGACACGCGATTCAGGTGCGCATGCTGCATCGCTCCCGGGTGAAAGGCGGTGATCTGATTGTCGTCGAGGTCCGTGGTGATGAAGGCTTGGGCCGTGAACGTCCCGTCCACCACCTTGATGTGATCGAGGGCGATCCCCTGCGCCGCCATCCGCTGACTGTACGGCGCAAAATCATGGCCCGCGGTCGCCATGGGGATGCCGCGATCGCCGAGCAGCTTCAGGCTGTAGGCGATATTGGCCGCACAGCCGCCGTACTCCCGGCGCATGTCGGGAACCAGGAACGAAACGTTCAAAATATGAATCTTGTCGGGGAGAATGTGCGACTTGAAGCGGTCCTGAAACTGCAAAATCGTGTCGTACGCCACCGAGCCGCAAATCAGCGCGGCCTTCCCACTTGAGCGATTCTGCGCCATCCACACATCCACTGAGGGCAAACGGGTATTCTACAAGCAAACGCATGCCGCACGCTGTATCGAATCGCGACTTCTATTTGCCTTCCCTCGGGCGCGACATAAGCGGCAATTGGGACTCTGCCAGCGGCCGTGAATGGCTGGTCACGAACGGCCTGGGCGGATATGCCTGCGGCACGGTCGCGGGCGCCAATACCCGCCGCTACCATGGATTTCTGGTGGCGAGTCTCAAACCCCCGGTGCAGCGCACCCTGCTGGTGGCCAAAATCGACGTGAGCGCGCACTACCTCGGGGCAGACACCGATCTGTCGGCCAATGAATTCGTGGGCGGCGCCATTAGCGGACAGGGTTTTACTTACCTGGAGTCCTTCGCCGTTCGGGACGGCGTTCCCACCTGGCGCTACGCGCTCGCCGATGCACTCCTGGAACAGCAGATCTTCATGGCGCCGGGTGCGAACACGAGCTACCTGCGGCTGGAACTGAAGCGCTCCACGGCGCCCTGTCGGGTGACCCTGAAGCCCTTGGTGACATATCGCGACCATCACGGTCAGAGCCGGGGAGCGAAGGACTTTCAGCTCGAGTCCCGTGCCGACGAGTGCCGCATCCATGCCTTCGCCGGCGCCCGGACCTACCGGCTCTGGATCAGTCAAGGCGAATTCACCGCGGCTCCCGAATGGTATTGGAACTTCTGGCATCGAGTGGAAGCGGAGAGAGGTCTCGATGCGTCCGAAGATCTCCTGAAGCCGGGAACGTTCTGTGCCGAACTCTCCCCTGGCGTGCCGGTCTATCTCCTCGCCACCACGGAGACCACACCGCCCTTGAACGCTGCGGACGTCCTCGACGCATTGCACTCGGCCTCAATGAACCTGACCGCGGCGTTGCCCGACGCGGCGCCGGCGTGGATCCGCACACTGGCGTTGGGGTCGGGTCAATTCATCGTCCGCCGCGATCGAGGAAGCTCCCCCGGCGCGGCCGGGACGGCGGCCACCAGCATCATCGCGGGCTATCCATGGTTCACGGACTGGGGGCGCGACACCATGATTTCATTGCCGGGTCTCGCGACGGCACTCGGCCGCTACGATGTCGCCGCGGACATCTTGCGAACCTATGCGAGTTTCGTCGACGGCGGAATGCTGCCCAATTGTTTTCCCGACGCGGACGAGGCGCCGCAGTACAACACGGCCGACGCCACGCTCTGGATGTTTCATGCGCTCGACGATTATCTGCAGGCCAAGCACGACGCCGGCCTCGAGCGCGACCTGTTCCCGATCCTCATGACCGTCATTCGCGCGCACATCGAGGGCACCCGCTATGGAATTGGCGTCGATCCTGCCGATGGCTTGTTGAGGGCGGGCGAACCCGGCACGCAACTGACCTGGATGGATGCCAAGCACGGCGATCGTGTGTTTACGCCCCGCGTCGGCAAGCCGGTGGAAATCAATGCATTGTGGTTGAACGCGCTCGACGTCGCCGCGCGTCTCGCCGGCCGCGTCGGCAACCTCGACGATGAGCGCTTGTGCCGATCCTGGCTCGAGCGCGGCAGCGCGCACTTCAATCGCTTTTGGAACGAGGAGCGCTCGTGCCTCTACGACGTGATCGACGTCGACGGCGGAACGGCGCGCGCGGCCTGCATTCGGCCGAATCAAGTCCTGGCGGTGGCGCTCCCGTACTCCGTGTTGAGCGCCGATCAGATGCGTGCCGTGGTGGATTGCTGCGGCCGGGAACTTCTCACGAGCTACGGCCTTCGTACCTTGAGCCCCCGGGATCCGGGCTATATCGGCCGCTACCGGGGCGCTCCCCTCGAGCGCGATGCCGCCTACCACATGGGCACCGCATGGGGCTGGCTCCTGGGTCCCTACTCCCGGGCGCACTACCGCGTGCATGGCGATGGGCAGCTCGCACAATCGTTTCTCTCTCCGATGGCGGAGCATCTGAGCGGCGTGTGCCTCGGCAGCTTGAGCGAGATTTTTGAGGGTGACGCACCTCACAATGCGCGCGGCTGTTTCGCGCAGGCCTGGAGCGTCGCTGAGATACTGCGTTCCTGGATTTACCTCGAGCGCAAGATCTCGAAGAGTTGAGGAATTCTCCATGAATACCGAGCGCGAGCGCCTGCTCGCAAACGTGCCCGGCCGGGACGGCTGGCAACACTGGGGCCCTTTTTTGAGCGAGCGCCAGTGGGGCACGGTGCGCGAGGACTACAGTCCCGGCGGCACGGCGTGGGAGTACTTTCCCCACGACCACGCGCGCAGCCGCGCTTATCGATGGGGCGAGGATGGCATCGCCGGCATCTGCGACGCCGAACAGCTCGTGTGCCTGTCGCTTGCATTGTGGAATGGCTGCGACCCCATCCTGAAGGAGCGCCTGTTCGGCCTGACCAATGCCGAGGGCAATCACGGCGAGGACGTCAAGGAACATTATTTTTATCTGGACGCCACTCCCACGCACTCGTACTTGAAGATGCTCTACAAGTATCCGCAGGTCGAGTTTCCATACGCAGACCTGGTGGCCGAGAACGCCCGCAGGGGCACCGAAGTTCCCGAATACGAACTGCTGGATACGGGCGTGTTCGCCGAGGACCGCTACTTCGACGTCTTCGTCGAATACGCGCAGGCCGAGCCGGGCGAAATTCTGATGAAGATCACGGCCTGGAATCGCGGCGGCGCACCGGCGGTGCTGCATCTTCTGCCGCAGCTCGTGCTTCGCAATACGTGGACTTGGGAGCCGGGAACGGCGAAACCCAAACTGCGCGCATTGGGCGACGGCGCGGTCGGCATCGAACCTGCCGATGCTCTTGGCATGAAGCGGCTCTATGTCGACGGCGATGCGGAGCTCTTGTTCACCGAAAACGAATCCAATGCGCCGCGGCTTTGGAATACGGGCGGCGCGGGCTACTTCAAGGACGGCTTTCACGAGCGCATCGTCGGCGGCCGCATGGATCGGGTCAATCCGGCCCAGGCCGGCACCAAGGCGGGCGTCTGGTTTCGCTCGACCATCGCGGGCGGCGGCAAGCAGGAGTACCGCCTGCGGTTGTCGCGGCGCGTGCTCGATGAGCCCTTCGAGGATTTCGACCGATGCTTCACCCTGCGCCGCGCGGAAGCGGATCAGTACTACGCCGATCTACAGAAGGATATTGCCTCGGCGGACGAGCGCGTCGTTCAACGACAGGCCTTCGCCGGACTCATTTGGAGCAAGCAGTTCTACTGCCTGGACATCCCGCGCTGGCTCAAGGGCGATCCCGGCCAGATGCCGCCTCCCGAGCCGCGCCTGCAGGGCCGAAACGTCGCATGGCGCAATCTCAACAACGCCGACATCATTTCCATGCCGGACAAGTGGGAATATCCATGGTACGCGTCCTGGGATCTGGCGTTTCATTGCATCCCCTTCGCGCTGATCGATCCCGAGTTCGCCAAGCACCAGCTGGTGCTCCTGACGCGCGAGTGGTACATGCATCCCAACGGCCAGATTCCCGCCTACGAATGGGCCTTCAGCGACGTCAATCCGCCCGTCCATGCCTGGGCTGCCTGGCGGGTGTTCCAGATCGACCGCAAGCAGCACGGCGGCAACGGCGACCTGGAGTTTCTCGAGCGCGTCTTCCACAAGCTGATGCTGAACTTCACCTGGTGGGTGAATCGAAAGGACAACCTGGGCCGCAATATCTTTCAGGGCGGCTTTCTGGGCCTGGACAATATCGGTGTGTTCGACCGCAGCGCGCAGCTCCCCACCGGCGGCTACATCAATCAGTCGGACGGCACGAGTTGGATGGCGATGTATTCGCTGAATCTCATGCGCATCGCGCTCGAGCTCGCCGAGCACAACCATGTGTACGAGGACATCGCCAGCAAATTCTTCGAGCATTTCTTGAACATCGCCGAAGCGATGAGCAGCATGATGAGCGCGGACGTGGGTCTGTGGGACGAGGAAGATCAATTCTTCTACGACGTGCTCAACTTGCCGAATGACGAGCGGGTGCGGCTTCGCATACGCTCGATGGTGGGGCTGATCCCGCTGTTCGCGGTCGAGACCCTGGAGCCGGAAATGCTGGACAGGCTTCCCGGATTCCGCCGGCGGCTCGAATGGTTCCTGAATCACCGGCCGGACCTGGCGGGCCTCGTGTCGCACTGGCAGTCGCCCGGGCGCGGCCAACGGCGGCTGCTGTCGCTGCTGCGCGGCCATCGGATGAAGCGGCTGCTGCGGCGCATGCTGGATGAATCGGAGTTCTTGTCCGACTACGGCATTCGGGCGCTGTCGCGCGAGCATCTGGCGCACCCCTTCGTGCTCAAGGTCGGCGATGTCGACCAATCGGTGCACTATTCGCCCGCCGAGTCCGAATCGAGGCAGTTCGGGGGCAATTCCAATTGGCGCGGGCCGATCTGGTTTCCCTTGAATTTCCTCATCGTCGAATCGCTGCAGAAATTCCATCATTACTACGGCAACGATTTCAAGGTTGAATGCCCGACGGGCTCAGGGATTTATCTCACGATCGAAGAAGTGGCCTCGGAGATCTCGCATCGCCTGTCGCGCATCTTCTTGAAGGACGCAAAAGGCGAGCGGGCCGTGCTGCGCCATCAGCCGCAGCTGCAGGAGGACCCGCACTACAGGGACTGCATTCCGTTCTACGAGTTCTTTCATGGCGATACCGGCCGGGGGGCCGGCGCATCGCATCAATCGGGGTGGACTTCGCTGATCGCGAAACTCCTCATGCCGCGGGCCCACGACTGAATCTGATAGCATGGGCTCTCAGCGTGAGGGCACCTGCAAATGAGCGACACCCCGGAATCACCGATCCAACGTTCCGACGAGGAATGGAAAAAGGAATTGCCGCCCGAGACCTTCGCCGTCATGCGCAAGCACGGAACCGAGCGCGCCGGCACGAGCCCGCTCAACAAGGAGCATCGTGCCGGGATGTATGCCTGCGCCGCCTGCGGCTGGCCTCTGTTCGAGTCGACCACGAAATTCGACAGCGGCACGGGTTGGCCGAGTTTTTTCGCGCCGCTGCCGAAGGCCGTGGCCACGACCACGGATCGCAGTCTCGGCATGGCGCGCACGGAGGTGCACTGCGCGCGCTGCGGCGGGCACTTGGGACATGTGTTCCCGGACGGCCCCCGGCCGACCGGGGAGCGCTACTGCATGAACGGCGTGGCGTTGAAATTCGAACCGAAGTGAATGGCCCGCCCACCCCTCGAGGAAATACAAATGACTGATTTCGCTTCGCGCCGTGGATCGATTCGAGGGTTCACGGCGGTCGGGGTGCTGCTGGTGGGCGCCGCAGGCGCGGCATTCGCGCAAGAGATGCCGAAAACGCTGGCTGAAGCCGAGGCCATGGAACAGGCCGACCGGCTGCCTATCACCGATTTCTATTCGACGCCGCCGACTCTATCCGGCACCAAGCCCGGTGACCTATTGCGTAAAGAACCGTTCGTCGGTTATTCGCTGCCGACGGGCGCGAGGGCGGTGCGAATTCTGTATCACTCCGTGAATGCCACCGGCGAGGACGTCGCGACCTCCGGGGTGGTGTTGATTCCGTCCGGATTGCCGCCTCCCAAGGGGTGGCCTGTCATCGCGTGGGCGCACGGCACCAGCGGCGTTGCCCGCCCGTGCGCACCATCGGCCATGAAGGACGTGTACTACGGCGAGGAGGGTCTCATGCCGATGGTCGCCGCCGGATTCGCGGTGGTGGCCACCGATTACCATGGGCTCGGCACCGAAGGCGCGCACCAATACGTCAACAAGGTCGCGCAGGCGCGCGATGTCATTTACTCGATTCCTGCGGCACGCGCGGCGGTGCCGAGCTTGGGGTCCAGGTGGGTGGTCGACGGTCACTCGCAGGGCGGGCTCGCGGCCTGGGGCGTGGCCGAAGCCGAACACGACCTCAATGATCCTCGTTATCTCGGCGCCGTGTCCGTGGCCGGCGTCGCGCGCGAGGTGGACTTCTTCGCGCATTTGAGCAACACGCCCGGCGTCGGCTTTTACCTGGCCTTCATGGCGGCGGGCATTCACGCGCGGTATCCAGAGTTCAATCCCCGCGTCTTGCTGTCGGACGGCGTGCTCAAGCACTACGCCGATGTTACGACCAAGGGCTGCTTTTACTACGGATACGCGACCTATGCCGCAGTACCCGTCGGCACGCTGCTGCGGCCGAACTGGGAGAAGAGCGTCTGGGTCCATCGTTTCTTCGAGGGCAACACGGTCGGGAAGAAGCCGATAGGCGGTCCCTTGTTCGTGATCGCCGGAGAGGCGGATCAGACCGTGCCTCTCGCGGGCGTGCGCGCGGCGGTGAAGCAGCTGTGCGCTGCGAAACAGCCGGTGACCTTCCGCAGCTACCCCGGGCTCGATCACGACCCGACCATGGAAAAATCCACGCCGGATCAGTTCGAGTGGATCCGATCGCGCTTCGCCGGACAACCCGCGGCGTCGAATTGCCCTGCGGGCGCCACCTGACGGGACAAATCGAGGTGGCGGGCGCACGCGATCCGTGAATAGAGGCGGATGAAGATTAAAGGATATTTTTCGGGTCTGTCCAAGAGCACCTTTCTGCTGGCGCTCGCGAGTTTGTTTTCGGACATCTCGACGGAGATGCTCTACCCCATATTGCCGACTTTCCTGACCGAAACGCTGAAGGCGGGCGGCAGCATCGTCGGATTGGTGGACGGGTTTGCCCAGGCGACGCAGAACATCGTGCAAGGTTTTTCCGGAGCGCTGTCGGACCGGCTGAAGAAGAGAAAATCCATCGCACTCATCGGCTATTTTCTCGCGGCGGTCGCGAAACCGCTGATGGGTTTTGCCAGCGCCTGGCAGGGCGTGCTCGGCGCAAGGATTCTCGATCGCGTGGGTGCCGGCACCCGCGCACCGGCGCGCGATGCGCTGATCGCCGCCTCGGTGCACGAAAAAGACCGGGGCCGCGCCTTCGGCCTCGAAGGAGTCGGCGACAATGCCGGCGCGTTCTTCGGGCCGCTGCTCGCGATTGCTCTCCTTTATACGCTGCACGTCGACATCCGCACGATATTTTACCTGGCGGTCATCCCGGGGTTGCTCGCGTTCGCCATGGTGCTGTTCGTGACGGAACGGCCCGTGGCGGTGGCCGCCAAGGTCAAGATCGATTTCCATCTGCGGCAGTTCCCGCAAGGCTACTGGAAATATCTGTTCGTCACGGCCCTGTTCAACCTCGGCAACTCCAGCAACGCGTTCTTGATCCTGCGCACGCAGGATTCCGGCATCTCTCTGCGTTCCACCATTTTGATCTATGCGATGTTCAATCTGGCGGCCGCCCTGATCTCCTATCCGGCCGGCGCGCTGTCCGATCGAATGGGCCGCAGGAACATACTCCTCCTCTCGTTCCTGATCTTCTTCGCCGCCTACGCCGGGTTTGCGCTCACGCAGAACCATGCTCTGCTGATCGGTCTGTTCGTGCTGTACGGCGTGTTCCAGGGAATCTTCCGCACCGTCGGCAAGACGCTGGCGTCGGACTACGTGCCGCAGCATTTGCGCGCCAGCGGCATAGGCTGGTACAGCACCACGGTCGGGCTATTTCAGCTGATGGCGAGCGTCATCGCCGGCATTCTCTGGGACCGGGTCGGCCACGGCGCGGTGTTCGTCTTTGGCGCGGTGTTTGCGGTGGCGGGAAGCCTCGCCCTCCTGGCGCTCGTCCCTTCCACGGGAGGTACCAGAACCAAATGAACAAGTTGCTCGCCTCCAGCGCAGTACTGTTTTTTTTCGCGACCACCAGTTCGCCTCTCGTTCGTGCGCAGTCTCCCGAACTCTCGATGCGGGACTTCTCATCGGGCCAGATAAAGAAGGGGGTGCGCTCCATCGGCTTCGGCGGGGATGGAGCGACTTGGGGAAATTATGGGCTGGTCTGGAAAGATGCCGGCACGACGTTGGCCGACTATGGCGACACGTCCTATGCCAACGGCAACGACTTCCAGTTTACCGCCATCGGGGCCACGTCGCCGGCCCTATGGCATGACCTTGCGGTCTATCTGATCGCCATGCACGAGGGAACCAATGACGTGCACCTTGACCTCAAGTCGCGAGGACTGGGCCCGGGCGCCATGCCGATGGTCGGGCACGGTGCCGACGATGCCCTGTTTTCCAAGATCGCGATGCCGCTCGGACATGGCCTATCGGCCGGCGTGCTTCTTTCGTACGAGACCTCCGATTTCGATGCAAACGCCATCACGATGCCGCAGGATCGTGTCCGATATGCCACGGAATGGCGGCCATCCGGGGGCTTCGGAGTGGCGTGGCAGCCCAGCAAGAAATGGCTGTTCGGATTTCGCGCCTTGGTGAACAATGATTTGGAGCGCCGCACCGATTCGGCCGGCCTCGCCGAGGGCTTGGTGCGCTCGGTCGAGTACCGCTTGGGTGGGTCCACATCGCCGTGGGACGGAGCGCTCATCGACTTGGGGGGGACCCGCCTCGAGAAACAGAATGCCATCGCCCAAACTCACACGATCGCTTACGAACCGAACATTGGATTCGAGCAGTCCCTGCTCGCGCGCCGCGTGACGCTGCGCTTAGGGGTCGACGAAACCTCCCCCACCGCCGGCCTGTCCTTCAAGTTCGCGCCCTGCAACATCGATGTTGCCTACGTGCGCAACATGGCTCGCGCCCGCGTGGGCGAGCTGTTCGGCGCCCGCAGCAACAGCCTCGTCGCCACTTTTACGCTGAACTACCGCGAACTTCGACAATAAGCGGTGCGGCTGTTGGAACCGTTGGGGTGCGTTTAAGCGCCCTTATGCTCTGTCTTCCACTTCTCCACGGCGGCCATGGTGTTCCCGACATGCTTCTCGGGGTCCAGCGCCGTGTATTCATAGATGATCTTGCCATTGGGCGCGATCACGTAGGAAGTACGATTGGCGTACTCCGGTTTGACGGCGAGCACGGCGTCGTAGGCCTTGGTGATGCTCTGGTCCGCATCCGACGCCACGGCAAACTTGTTGCGGCATTCGCTCACGGAGAACTTGTTGAGCGTGTCGATGGGATCGTGCGACACCCCGATGACCGTGGCGCCCAGGGCCTTGAACTTGTCGGTGGCCTCCGCGAATTCATGGGCCTCGACGGTGCATCCCGGCGTGAATGCCGCGGGGTAGAAATAGAGCACGACCGGACCGCTCTTCAGCGCATCGGCCAGGGAGAAC
Source organism: uncultured Gammaproteobacteria bacterium (assembly GCA_963727045.1). Taxonomy (GTDB): domain Bacteria; phylum Pseudomonadota; class Gammaproteobacteria; order Steroidobacterales; family Steroidobacteraceae; genus Bog-1198. Next base: position 1,898,277 of record CAVSES010000001.1, read on the forward strand.
TTGAACGGCTTGCCGGCGAGAGTCGCCTGCGTGGTGAAATCGGGCGCTTGGACGCCAGGCTTCAATGCCGCATACAAGGGCGCGGACAGCACCGCGCAGCCGAAGGCAAGAGTGATTAATCGCTTCATGGTGGGTTCCTTTGGGCTAAATCGGCGCCACCCGAAGTCTGCGCCATCCCTATTTTGGCCGCAACAGGCGGCGCGTCTGCAGCGTGGACGGCGCGTGCCGCCGCGCGTCATCTCAACACTTCTCGAAGCTCGCGGCACACCCGCACCACGTCGTCGTCGCTCATCGCCGGAAAGAGCGGCAGGGTCACCGTTTCGCGCCCCACCCGCGCCGCGACCGGGGTGTCCTCCTCCCGGTATCCCTGCTCGCGGTAATATTTGAGGCTGGGGATGCTGGGATAGTGCACGCCGATGCCGATGCCCCGGTCGGCCATGACCTGTTGGAACTGCGGCCGCGTCATGCCGCGCGCACGAAAATCGATGAGTACCTGAAACATGTGCCAGCTGTGGCCCGAGTCGCCGCGCGCCGGCAATCCCACGCCGGTATAGCCGTCGAATTCCTCGAAATAGCGCGCGGCCAGCGCCCGTCGCCGGGAATTGAATCCGTCCAGACGCCGCAGCTGATCGATGCCGACCTGCGCCGCAATGTCGGTGAGATTGCTCTTCGCGCCCGGAAACATGACATCCACCTCCCCGGCGGCATTGCGCTTGATGCCATGGAAGCGATACTGCTCGAACAGCTCCGCCGCCGCAGGATCGCCCGTCGCGATGGCGCCGCCCTCGATGGTCGTCATGTTCTTGTTCGGGTGAAAACTGAACACCACCAGGTCGCCGAAGCTGCCGATGGGCTTGCCCCGGTAATGCGACCCGATGGCGTGCGCCGCGTCTTCCACCACCCGCAATCCGTGTTTGGCGGCGAGGCCATGGAGCGCATCCATATCCACCGGCAGTCCGGCAAAATGCACCGGCATGATGGCGCGGGTGCGCGGAGTGACGGCGGCGGGCACCCGATCAAGATTCATGTTGCGCGTGGACAGCTCGATGTCGACGAACACCGGTTTGGCGCGCAGGCGCGCAACCACGTTCGCGCTCGCCGCGAAGCTCATGGCCGGCACGATCACCTCATCCCCCGGACCCACGCCCGCGACCTCGAGCGCCATCTCGAGCCCGGCTGTAGCGGAGGTCATCACCCGCACGTGGCGATCGCCGCCGAGATAGGCTGCAAGCGCCGCTTCGAAGGCCTGCACCTTCGGACCGCTCGCCAATTGACCGGAGCGAAACACCTCGGCGACGGCTGCGATGCTTTCCTCGTCGATGGACGGGCGGGTAAAGGGAAGAAAAGGCTTCATACCGAACTCCTCGACACGAGAATCACACCCGCGCAGATCAGCGCGATCCCCAACACTTTGCCGGCCGACATGCTCTCACCGAGCCAGGCCACCGAAACGGCCGCGACCACCACGTAGCCCAAAGACAACATCGGATAAGCCGTGCTCACCGGTGCCTTGGACAGTGCGGCCAGCCACACGCACACGCTCGCCGCATAGCACACCATGCCGGTCCAAAACGGCGGGCTCCTGAATAGGATCGCCACGGCGTTGCCGAGGGTGTCCGCGCTGAAGCTGGAAAAATGGGCCAGCGGCCGGGTCGCCACCTTGAGGAGCAGCTGCGCGGCGGCGTTCAATCCGACCCCGGTCAAGATCATCGCCCAGGTGACCCAGCTCATCGCCGCGCCACCAAAACCCGGTTCTCGTTTTGCGCGACCAGGCGCATCGGCGTGCCTTGGGTCTTGAGTGTTTCGAACATGCTTCTCTCCATGACCGCAAAGGCGCGCGATTGCGAGGTCCAGCGGCGCACAAATTCCGCGGTGTCGGCTATCTCTGCGTCCGGCGCCTTGCGCAGCCCATAGTCCAGTTCGCCACGATACCCCACGAGCGTGACGGTGCGCCGCAAATAAAAAGTCAGGGATTGATCGTACGTGCCCACGCTGTAGAAAGGCGCATCGCGTTCGTCGCCCGGGAGCGCGGCCGCCAGGTTCGCGCCCGAATAAATCGGCGCCACCAAGGCCGCCGCGCGGATCAGCAGCAGCCAGGCCGCGCACCAGCCCACTGCGAGGAATACGCCGGAACGGGTTGCGTCCCGCACGCGCTGTGCGAGCACGAAGGCACCCGACACCGCGAGGAGCAGCGAGATCTGTCCCAGCGGCTTGGCCAGGGGCAGGAAGTACGCGCTGCGGTCCGATGACGCGACGACACGCGGCCAATCAAGGCTGGCGATTCCCAGACCGACGCCGGCGGCCACGGTGATCATGGCCGTGATCAGAAAATCGCGCTGCAGCCGCTGCGCGGGCAACGCGCCGACGAGAAGCGCGAGGGCAGGCATGACCGGCAATATATACGGCATGAGTTTCGAGTCGGACAATGAGAAGAAAACGACGATGAACGCCACCCAGATCCACAGGAACAGGGCCGGATCGAAGGCGCCCGGCGCGGCGCGGCGCCGCCAGCCGCCGCTCAACACCCGCAGTGCCGGCAGCGTCCAGGGGACACTGCCCGCCACGAACACGGCGGCAAAAAACCACCACGGCTCCTGCCGGTCGGCGATGGGCGTCAAATACCGCGCGACATGCTCGTGCACGAAAAAAAACTCCAGGAAATCCGGTAGGCGGCGCGCGGCAAGCCAGTGCCAGGGTACCGTGATCGCGAGAAACAGCGGCAATCCCCACTTGAGTTGCAATCGACGCCAGGGCGAAAAGTCGCGCGAATATGCGCTGTACAGAATCAGCACGGCCGCCGGGATGGCAGCCGCAACCAGACCCTTCGTGAGCACGCCGCACCCCGTCGCCGCCCACGCCAGCAGCATCCAGCGGCGGGACGCCGCCGCCCGCTGTGCGATCAAAAAGGCCGCCAGACTGACCGCCATATAGAACGTGAGACTCATGTCCAAGGTCAGCAGCTGCCCCAAGACCACGAACATCAACATGCCGGCGAGCACCGCACCCGCACGCCACCCCGCCTCCGGGCTCCAGAGCCGGCGTGCCGTCAGCCAGACGAGAACGATGGTCGCGAGCGCAGTCAGCGCACAATACACGCGCGCGGCGAACGCGGTCGGACCCAAGCATCGATAGGTCAATGCCGTCGCCCAGTACTGCAGCGGCGGTTTCTCGATGTAGGCCAGCCCGTTCAAGTGCGGAATGATCCAGTCCCCGCCGCTCAACATCTCCCGCGGAATCTCCGCGTAGCGTCCCTCGTCGGGATTGAACAGCGGCCGGGTGGCAAGCGTCGCGAGCCACAGCACGGCGAGCAACACCGCGAGCGCCCGGTAGATCCAGCGCATCGCGCGGGGCCGCCACCGAAGACTCGCTCACGCTTGAGGCGCCGGGACCGCCAGAAGACCGGACCGCCCCGCAACTTCGCCCATGACGACCCTCCGTGCATCCAGCGGACGCTGCAGGGTGAGTTCGTGGATCTTCGCCATGCGCGTGATCAGAGCGCCGGATGCCCTCCACTTCACCAACAGGGATTCGAAGGCGCCCAACAGCAGCATGCCTTCGAGTTCGGCATGCAAGGTGAACACCTGCAAAAGGTCCGCAGCCGCGGAGCTTGCCGCGGCGGCTGAGCTTGCCGCAGCGGACTGGCGAAACACGGCATCGGCAATGCTCGATTCATCGATGCCGTCCACCCCCAGGAGTTCATCGAAGGTGGGCAGGGTGGTCGGCAGCTGGGGACAAGAGCTGATGCCGTGCGGAAGCATCGGAAAGAACGGCGAACCGCCGCGTGTATCGCTCGCGTAGCGCAAGCCGTATTCCTGTTCGAGTTCCAAGCCATGGTCATTGATCTGCCAGCCCGCGGCGGCATGCGACTGCGGCATGAAGCCGAACACCCGCTGAAAGGCATTCATTCCGCGCTCGAATTCCACGCGGGTCCAGGCCGGCGTCGCATGGGCCACGTAATCCTGCCAGCGCACATGATCGTAGGTGTGAAGCCCCACCTCGAAACCGGCATCATGCACGCTGCGCATCACCGCGCCCGCGATTCGGCCGATATCGGGTCCGGGCAGCAACACCCCATACAGCAGGGTCTTCAGGCCATAGTGTTTCAGCACCGAGGTGCGCGCCACCTTCTGCGCGAAGCCCTTGCGAAATACGCGCCGCATGGCGCGTCCCGTGTGGTCCGGGCCGACGGAAAAATAAAAGGTGGCATCGACGCCGTGCCTCTTGAACAGCGACACGAGGCGCGGCACCCCTTCGCGCGTGCCCCGCAAGGTGTCCACATCGACCTTGAGGCCGATGCGCGCGCTCTCAAGCATCGCGCGACAACAACGCCGAGGCGGAGGGCAGGGCGTGGGCGTAGGAATCGAAGATCGCGTTCAGGGCCGCGCGCATGTCCGTTGTGGGCGTCCAACCCAGATCCGCCGTGGTGTTCTTGATCGAGGGCAGCCGCGCCGGAATGTCCGCATATCCCTTGCCGTAGTAGTCGAGGGCGGAAATGTCCACGAGCCTGGTATTGCGCGCCGTGGGCGCGTACTCCGGCCGCGACAGCGCAATCTCCAGCATCATCTCCGCCAACTTGCGGATGGAGTAGGAATTGTGAGGGTTGCCGATGTTGTAGATCTTCCCGTCGGCGATGCCCCCCGGATTGTCGATGATCTTGGTCAGGCACACGACGGCGTCATCGATGAACGTAAAGGCCCGGGTCTGTTTTCCGCCGTCCACCAGCTTGATCGATTCGCCGCGCACGATGTGGCCCAGGAACTGCGTGAGAACCCGCGAACTCCCCTCCTTCGGATCATCCATGCTGTCCAAGCCCGAGCCGATCCAGTTGAAGGGCCGGAACAACGTGAATTGCAGTCCTTGTTGGCCGTAGGCGTAGATGATGCGATCGAGCAGCTGCTTCACGCAGGAGTAGATCCAACGCTGCTTGTGGATGGGACCCAGGACCAGTTCGGTGGTGTCGGAATCGAACTCCTTGTCCTTGCTCGCGCCGTAGACTTCGGAGGTGGACGGAAACACCACGCGCTTCTTGTACTTGACGCAGTGGCGGATGATGGGCAGGTTGGCTTCGAAATCCAGCTCGAATACCCGCAGCGGCTCGCGGACATAGGTCGCCGGCGTCGCGATCGCAACCAGCGGCAGAATGACGTCGCATTTGCGCACTTGGTATTCGACCCATTCCAGATTGATGGTGATGTCGCCTTCCACGAAATGAAATTTCGGGCTGCTGAGCAGCGTGCTGACCCGCTCGGACTGCAGGTCCATGCCGTAAATATTCCAGTCGGTGTTCGCCAGAATGTACTTGCTCAGGTGATGGCCGATGAATCCGTTGACGCCAAGGATGAGAACGTTTTTCAAAATGAACTCCTACTCTCGTTAATCTTCGAGGCCGCGGCCGTGGCGGCCCCGCGCCCGTGTTCAGGCAAGCGCCACGGGCTGATGCGCCAGGGCCGGCGGCACCCGGTCCGGCGTCACGGGATCACCGTCCATCTCGAGCCGGAGTATCCGGAGCCGCCGCCCGTCGATGCAATCCGCATACCACTCGCCGCCCTCTGCATAGAGGCAAGGCGCCTGCGCGGCGTAGCGGTCGGGCTGCCCATCCACCCGCGTCTCGAGAACGGCAAGCCTACACCCGTTGACCTCCGTGAAGGCGCCTGGAAACGGCGGCGCCACGGCCCGCACCAGATCGTGCACGGTGCGGGCCGCGCATTGCCAGTCGATTCGCCCGTCCTCCGGCCGGCGCCGGCCGAAATACGACCCTTCCTCGAGGCGCAAAGGCCTGGCTTGTGCGGTTCCCGCGATCAATTGCGGCAGGGCGCGCTCGAGCACCACCCCGGCCGCCTCCGCCACCTTGAGCGATACCTCCAGCGCCGTGTCATTTTCGAGTATGGGCACCGATTGCTGATCGACGAGCGCACCGGCATCCGGTTTTTCCACCATGTAGTGCAGGCTCGCGCCCGTCGCCCGCTCGCCCTTGAGAATGGCCCAATGCACCGGCGCGCGCCCGCGATACTTCGGCAGCAGCGAGCCATGCATGTTGAGCGCGCCGCAGCGAGGAACCCGGAGCCAGCCCGGGTCCAACATATGGCGATAATAGAACGAGAACAGAAAATCGGGATGGGCGGCCGCGCCACGGGAGATCCATGCCGGCGTATTGGGATCGTCCGGCGTTTCCACCCTCACCCCATGCGATTCGGCCATTTGCCGCACACTGCCGAACCACTGCTTCTCGCCGGGGTCGTCGGCGTGCGTGAACAAGAGCGGAATTTCGATCCCGTGCGCGAGCAACACCCGCAGGCAGCGAACGCCCACTTCGCTGTAGGCGAATACCACCGCCCGCGTCACCGCGGGATGGCCTGGCTGCGATGGGAGACCTGCATGGGAGGGAGCGACGAGTCATCCTCTGCGCCTTCGATTTCCAACACTGCCTGCACGATGTAGCGCGGCCTCTCGCGAACCTGCGCGTAGATGCGTCCTACGTATTCACCCAACAGCCCGATGCCGAAGAGCGCCACACCGATCAGGAAGAACACGATGCCGAACAGAGTGAACAACCCTTCCGCCTCCGGTCCGACGACGAGGCGGCGCACGAACAAATACACCACGAGCAACGCGGACAGGGTCGCCACCGCCATGCCCGCCATGGAGAAGAGCTGCAGGGGAACCACGGAAAATCCCGTGATCAGGTCGAAATTCAAGCGAACCAGGCTGTACATCGAATATTTCGATTTGCCGGCGAAGCGCTCCTCGTGGCTGATCGGCACCTCGATGGGCCGCATGGCGTACAACGAGGCGAGCGCGGGAATGAACGTATTGACTTCGCGGGTCTGGTTCAACGCCTCAACCACGGATCGCGCGTACCCGCGCATCATGCAGCCCTGGTCGGTGATGCGCACCGGCGTGATCAGCTCGCGCAGCCGGTTGATGCGCTTGGAGAACCACCGCCGCCAGAAGGAGTCCTGGCGCTGCTGGCGGATGGTGCCGACATAGTCGTAGCCCTGCTCGAGCATGTCCACCAGCTTGCCGATCTCTTCCGGGGGGTTCTGCAAATCCGCATCCAAGGTCACCACATACTCCCCGCGCGCATACGCAAGACCCGCCATCACGGCCGAATGCTGGCCGAAATTCGCATGAAACAACACGACTCGCGTGTGCTGCGGGCGCAGGGAAAACTGCTCACGCAGCAGCGCGGCCGAGCGGTCCTTGCTGCCATCGTTGACGAACACGACCTCATAGGAGATTCCGAGGGCATCGAGGGTCGGGTACAGCCTCGAGAACAGGGTCGGCAGCACCGCCTCCTCGTTGTACACGGGAATGACGACGCTGAGTTTGGGAAGGCCCGTCATGGGGTGCTCACGCGTCCGCCGCCACCGCGCCTTGCGTCTTGAGCAGCGTGAGCAATTCCCGGGTTTTGTCGCGCATGAGAACCTCCGAGCCGCGCGCCTCGACATTGAGCCGTGATCAGGGGCTCGGTATTCGAGCTGCGCAGATTGAAACGCCAATCGGCGAACTCGAAGGAGACGCCATCGGTCCGGTCCAAAATGATGGTTTGGGGCGCATAGCGGGCCTCGACGGCGGCAATGGCCGCCTTGGCGTCGGGGACCCGGTAATTGAGCTCCCCGCTCACCGGAAATCGGGCGATGCGATCGCCCACCAGTTTCGACAGCGTGACTCCGGACTCGCACAGGATTTGCGCGACGATGAGCCAGGGAATCATGCCGCTGTCGCAGTAGGCGAAACGCCGAAAGTAATGGTGAGCGCTCATTTCACCGCCGTAGACCCCGTCGACCTCTCGCATCCGCTCCTTGATGAAAGCGTGTCCGGATTTCGACAACACCGGCCAGCCGCCGCTCGACTTGACCATCTCGATTGTATTCCAGGTCAGGCGCGGATCGTGCACCACTTTGCCGCCCGCATGACCGCGCAGCAGCGCCTGGGCGAGGAGTCCCACGATGTAGTATCCCTCGATGAAACCGCCATTTTCGTCGAAGAAGAAGCAGCGGTCGAAATCCCCGTCCCAGGCGATGCCGAAATCCGCGCCGTGCCGCCGGATCGCCTCGGCCGTGGGCGCCCGGTTCTTCTCGAGCATGGGATTTGGAATGCCGTTCGGGAAGCGGCCGTCCGGCTCGTGGTGCAGTTTGATGAATGAGAACGGCAGATGGGGCTCGAGTTCATCGATGACCAGTCCCGCCCCGCCGTTGCCGGCATTGACCACGATCTTGAGCGGCTTGAACTTCCCTGTGTCGACATAGGACAACAAATGCGCCACGTAGGCCTTCGTGGTGTCGATGCGGCGGCGCTCGCCGGGGCGCATCGGCGCGGGGAAATCGGCTTGCTCCGCATATCCGCGAATTTCATTGAGTCCGTTATCGGCGCTGATCGGCCTCGACTCTTTGCGCACGAATTTCATGCCGTTGTAATCGGGGGGATTGTGGCTCGCGGTGATCATGATGCCGCCGTCGTAGCCGCCATCGAACGTGGCGAAATAGACGCCTTCGGTGCCGCACACGCCGATGTCGAAGACATCGACGCCGCCGTCGGTCAAGCCGCGGCACACGGCATCGGTGAGGCCCGCGCTCGAGAGGCGGATGTCGCGCCCGACGATCACGCGCGCAGGCTTCAAGAACTGCGCGTAGCCGCGGGCAACGCGGTACGCCACGTCGTCATTCAACTCGTCGGGTATCCGGCCGCGTAAATCGTACGCCTTGAAACAGGTGATCGAATTCAAGTATTCGTCCCTTGACGTCCGTAGCTGTCCTCGAAACGCACGATGTCGTCTTCGCCCAGATAAGAGCCCGATTGCACCTCGACGATCTGCAGGGGCACCTTGCCGGGATTCTCGATCCGGTGCGTGGCGCCGATGGGAATGAAGGTCGATTCGTTCTCCGACAGCAGGAACGTCCTGTCATTGCAGGTGATGCGCGCCGTGCCTTGCACCACGATCCAATGCTCGGCCCGGTGGTGGTGCATCTGCAGCGACAAGATGCCGCCCGGCTTGACCGACAGGCGTTTCACCTGATAGCGCTCGCCGTTGTCGATGCTGTCGTAGCTGCCCCAGGGCCTGAACACCTCGCGGTGCAGGGATGATTCGCTGCGTCCGGACTTCTTGATCCTGGCGACCAATTCCTTCACGTCCTGCACGCGCTCCTTGGGCGCCACCAGGATGGCATCCTTGGTCTCGACGATGATGTGATCGTCCATGCCCACGGCCGCGACCAGGCGGCTGGTCGAGTGAACGTAGCAATCGTGCGTGTCATAAACCATGACGTCGCCCTGCAATACATTGCCTTCTTCGTCCGCGGGCAGGGCATCGAACAGCGAAGACCAGGACCCCACGTCGCTCCAACCGGCGTCCAACGGCAGCACCACCGCATCGCGCGTCTTTTCCATGACCGCATAGTCGATGGACTCGCTGCGGCACTTTTCGAATGCCGCTTTGTCGATGCGCACGAAGTCCAAATCCGACTTTGCCGCGCGAAACGCGGTTTCGCAGGCCTCGAGGATGTCCGGAGCGAAGGCCGCAAGCTCCGACAGATAGCGGCTCGCCGTGAAGACGAACATGCCGCTGTTCCAGAAGTAATCGCCCGAGGCGACGAACTGCGCCGCCACGTCGAGAGGCGGCTTTTCAATGAATTGCGCCACCGGATAGGCCGGACCCTTGCCCTCGCCGCGCCGGATATAGCCATAGCCGGTTTCGGGCGCATGCGCCACGATGCCGAAGGTCACGAGTTTGCCGTCCTGCGCCAGCCCCGCGGCCGCTTCGGCCGCGGATTGAAAGGCGCGCGCATCGCGAATCACGTGATCCGCCGGGGCAACCACCAGGGTGGCTTGGGGGTCGATCTCGCGTGCCTTGAGCGCCGCGAGAGCCACGGCAGGCGCGGTGTTGCGGCCGACGGGCTCGAGCAAGATCGCGCACGGCTCGACCCCCAGGGCGTGCATCTGTTCGGCGACCGTGAACCGATGCGCCTCGTTGCACACGACGATGGGCCGCCCGGCGCCGGCGATCCCCGCGAGGCGCGTCACGGTATCCTGCAGCATGGTGCGCTTGCCGGTCAGGGCCAGCAACTGCTTGGGATACATCTCCCGCGACAGCGGCCAGAGCCTCGTGCCGGCGCCGCCGGACAAGATCACCGGTATCAATAGGCTCACGTCTCGCTCACCTGGATCCGTTTGCCGCGGCCGATCGCATAGTAGTTGAAGCCTGCGCTCGCCATGTGCATCGGATCATAGAGGTTTCGCCCGTCGAATATCGTCGGTGTGCGCAACGCGCTCTTGATGGCATCGAAATCCGGGCTGCGAAATTCACGCCATTCGGTCACGATGGCCAGAGCGTCCGCACCTTCGAGCGCCTCGGGGCTGGTCTTGCACAGCACCAGATCCTCGCGCCGGCCGTAAATCCGCAGGCACTCGGGCATCGCCACCGGATCATATGCGCGCACTGTCGCTCCGGCCGACCATAACGCTTCCATCAACACGCGGCTCGCGGCCTCGCGCATGTCGTCGGTATTGGGTTTGAAGGACAGACCCCAGAGCGCAATGCTCTTGCCCCGCAGGTCGCCAAAATGCGCCTTCATCTTCCTGAACAGCACCTGCTTCTGGCGATTGTTGACGCCCTCCACCGCCGAGAGGACGCTGGCCTCGTAGCCCACCTCGTCGGCCGAACGCTTCAAGGCTTGGACGTCCTTGGGAAAACAGGAACCGCCGTAGCCCACGCCCGGGTAGATGAAGGAATACCCGATGCGCGGATCGGAACCGATTCCCAACCGCACCGCCTCGATGTCGGCACCGAAGCGCTCCGCCAAATTGGCCAATTCGTTCATGAAGCTGATTTTCGTGGCGAGCATGGCATTGGCCGCGTACTTGGCGAGTTCCGCAGACCGCACATCCATGACGATCATGCGGTCGCGGTTGCGCGTAAAGGGTTCATACAGGGTCCGCAGGAGATCCGTGGCGCGGTCGGAGTCGGTGCCGATGATGACCCGATCCGGCTTCATGAAGTCATCCAGGGCCGCGCCTTCCTTGAGGAATTCCGGGTTCGACACCGTGTCGAACTCCACGGACGCGCCCCGCGCTGCGAGCGCCGCGCCGACCGCATCCCGCACCTTATCGGCGGTGCCGACCGGAACGGTGGATTTCGTGATCACCACCTTGTAGTCCGTCATGTGCTCGCCGATCGAGCGGGCAACCGCCAGGACATAGCGCAAGTCCGCCGAGCCGTCCTCGTCGGGGGGCGTCCCCACGGCGATCAGCTGGAACAGTCCATGCTTCACGCCCTCTTCCGCGTCGGTCGTGAAACGCAGGCGCCCCGCCTCGGAATTACGCCTCACCACCTCATCGAGTCCCGGCTCGTGGATGGGAACCTCGCCGCGTTTGAGCATGGCGACCTTCTTCTCATCGATGTCCACGCACACCACCCGGTTGCCGGCGTCGGCCAAACACGCGCCCGTCACCAGGCCCACGTACCCCGAACCGAAGATCGTAATTCGCATGCGTAATATTCTGATTTAACTGGAAAAAAGTGCGCAGAAGCCTACCGGTTTTGGCTGGTCAAGTAAAGCGCGGCCGACTATACCAATTGCGCGCCAGGCCTCACGGCAAAATCAGAGGATTGATGATCTTGATGCCGACAATCGATTGACCGCTATTCAGATCCTCACTGTACAGCTGCGTAGCGCCCGACTGCTCTGCGGAAGCCAAGATCAAAGCGTCCCAAAAGGATATCTGCGCCAGGTCTGCGATATCGCTTGCTCGCAGCACCGTATCGGCCGTCGTTGGCTCGCGAACCCACGCGCCGTAGCTTGAGACGACCTCTCGCGCCGTTGACCGGGCAACCGGTCGTCCCAGCTTGCGGGTCGCGTTGACGTAGAACTCCTGCAGCACCTGTACCGAGATCCGGCCGGAAGCGTTTTCCCACAGCACCCGCAGGCTCTCCACGGCTCTTTCGCGCTTCAGTCCTGAGTCGCTATCGTGCGCATAGATCAAAATGTTGGTGTCAACGAAGACTATGTCGCTCATGCAATGCCTCGCGATCGAGCGGCGTGCCGCCGAGAGCCATTGGAGCTGAAAACAGGGCGAACGCGCGCTTGCGAGCCGCGGTGTACCGGGCATCGCCCTCAACCAATTCGCGCAGTTCGTCGGCGAGAAGGGCGCTGACACTCAGGCCGCGGCGCGCCGCCACCGCGCGTGCTTTCTTCAGCAACCCCGGTTCAATCGCAACCGTAATATTGTGCTTTGCAGTCATCTTAGACCTAGAAGATGTCTTCACGTAAATTACGTGAAACCCGTGCGCGAGTCAAGTTCAACTGGCTGGGGCGCGGCCACATCGCGCAGCATCCATTCGCTGAGTTTGGAAGTGTCGTAGGCATTGATGGGACGGGTGGGCGATGCCGTAAACCGCCGCGGCACGGCGGGAAAAATCCCGTGGGAAATCGATTGGGCCGGTGCGCTGCGCTACAATTCTCTGCGAGCCGCCAGAGCAGTTGGGTTATCCGCGGTCTTGTGCGGAGGTTTATGAGGCGTCGAGATCTTCCGGCCGCTCTTTTCGCGTCGGTCGCCGGTGCGGCGAATACGACGCAGTCGGTGAGTCCCCACGCCGGGACCGCCCAATTCCCGCAAACGAACGAGGAGGCCGCCGCCGGGGTGGCGCCATTGAACTACGCATACGTGCCCGGCCGCCCAGAACGCTACATCGCTCCGGGGTCCGCCTACGCCGCCGCCGATGGCACCGAAGGCACCGATTTTACGCCGGCAATCAATACGGCTCTCCTCATCCGCGGCCAGCCCGTATTGCTCGGACCATACAATTATCTCTTTTCGAATCTGGTGATCCCGGGCGGCCAGCAGTTGGTGGGACAAGGCATCCATCACTCAAACCTCATCTGCAAGATCGGCAGCACGGGGACGATGGTCACTGACGCCGGCCGCCGGCACGGCGCCGCAAAGATCGACATCCGGGGCGTTGCGTTCTACGGCAATCGCTGCTCCTACTCAGGGGGGCTTCGGCTCGGCCACAACACCGTTCCGTTCGGCACAGAGGGTGTTCTGGATTGCATCTGGGTCAGAGACCTTCCCGGCGGATTTCCAGGTATCGACATCAATGGCAATGTCGCCGAACTGGGTTTTCTGGTTGCTCAAAATACCGGTGGGCTCCAGCTGGTCGGGACGGCCATAACCGCGTTGCAGCTCGAGTGCGTCGGCTGCAGCGGATTTCAAGTCGGATCATCAAAGACCGTTTGTAATTTCGGCGACGCGCAGATAGGGGCGCTTGAGGTCGAGGCCCAGGACAGCGGCACCGGTGCTGTCTACCTCACCGGCAACGCAAGCTTCGGCATGCTGACCGTTTCCCTGCGCCCGGGCTTTGCCTCCGAGCATTTGATCGAGATTGGACCCGGTTCCACGACTTGGTCGATCCATAACTTCAAGCTCTACTTTCAGGGTGCGCCTCCGAGGATATCCAGGGGAAATTTCAAGGTTGGGTCCGTTTACTTCGGCGGAGATGCCACCGGGAAAAATTATGCGGGTCAAGGCAACTATCTTTCCGGACTCATGACCCAGGGCGGGCAGTTCGGGTTCAAGCTGCAGCAGTTCAACGCATTCTCCGTGCGAATTGAGAACGATGGTGGCGTGATCAAGCATTTGATCGGAGCGGTCGGGTCTCCGATGACTGCCACTCACATCGCGACGAGCGTAATAGATGCATCGAGTTCACCGACCACCACGCCGACCGGCACTGATGCGACCACGGCGCCCGCATCCGGCGTGAAGATCTCCGACGCCAGTCCGAGCGTCTTGATTCTGGATACGGGCCACAGCGGTTCTTGGGATCCAGCCGATTCCGCCTTCAGCGCATCGATTGCCTACAACAACACGGGCACGTCCTATTCGGTGGTTTCATTTCTGGCCGCGCAAGAAGTCGGCGGCTCGACCCGAGTGCGTCTGAATCTCAAACTCCACAACGCGGCGACGGGCGCCGCCACCAGCTGGTCCGCAGCTCTCCGAAGCTCGGGCGACCTTATCGACGTGAACGTGATAGGGTTCTTGAAGTAAAGGGAGCGAATCCTGCGTGCGACGTCGAGACTTGCCACTCGTGCTTCTTAGCTCGACAGTCGGTGCCGCCTGTTCGTCAAGTTCAGCAGGGCCGCCCGCACAACTGAGTGGCGGTCCCGGTCCCAACTATCCGCAAACCCAGGAGGAGCTCGCCGCGGGAGTGACACCTCTCAACTATGCCTTTATCCCCGGCCGACCCGAACGTTACATCGCTGCCGGCGCCGAGTACGCGACTCTCGACGGGACTGCCGGCACGGACTTCACGCATGCGCTGCAGACGGCGCTCAATATCCGCCATCAGCCTGTGATCCTCGGAGCGCACGACTACCTGTTCAGCAACCTCGTGATACCGGACACTCAGCAGATCATAGGATTCGGGATCCATCATTCTCGTCTCATCTGCAAACCGGGCAGCACCGGCACGATGGTGACCGATGCGGGAGGGATCCATGGTGCTGCGCACATCGACATTCGCGGTGTGGCCTTTTACGGCAACAATTGTGCCTACTCGGCTGGATTCGTCCTGGGCGCCAACTCGATACCATTCGGCACGGAAGGGGTGCTCGATCAGGTCTGGGTGCGTGATTTGCCCACGGGCTTTCCGGGAATCGACATCCGCGGAAACGTCGGTGAATTTGGCTTTCTCATCTCGCAAGCCACGGGGGGCTGCAGCTCCTCGGCACCGCGCTTACCGCCACCCAACTCGAATGCGTGGGTTGCAGCGGATTTGATGTCAACGGCGCGCTCGCGGTCTGCAATTTCGGCGATTCTCAGATCGGCGCTCTCGAGGTCGAGGCGCCCGCGGACGGCGCGGCGGCGGTATACCTAACGGGGAACACCAGCATCGGCATGCTCACGGTGTCGTTGCAGGACGGCTTTACGGCCGATCATTTGGTCGAGGTGGGGCCGAGTGCGACGACTTGGGCGATTCAGAACTTCAAGCTGTATTTCAAGCCCACGCCCGCGGTCATTTCGGGCGGCAACTTCAAGACCGGCGCGACCTACTTCGCCGGCAATGCGAGCGGAAACAATCACTCGGGCGAAGGCAATTACTTCTCCGGCTTGATGACCCACCGCGATCAATTCGGTTTCAAGCTGCAGCAGGTCAATGCATTTACGCTGCGGCTGCAGAATCAAGGCGGCGTGCTCGAACATTTGATCGGCGCAGTCGGCGCGCCAACGACACCCACCAAGGTGGCTGCCTGCGTGCACAACGCATCGAGCAACCCGACCCCGACGCCGATGGGTGCGCAGGATTTCGCCAGTGGCGTCAAGGTTTCGAACCTCGATCCGAGCTCGCTCATACTCGACACGGGCCGAACCGGTCGTGGAAATCGGCGATTCCACCTTCATTGCGACGATTGCGTACAACAATACCGGGAAGATCTACACCATCATCGCGTTCGTCGCCGCCGAGGCGGTTGCCGGCACCAACCGCAATCGCTTGGAGCTCAGTCTTCGCGATGCCGCCACAGGAGTGCCCGTTAACTGGAGCGCCGCACTCGCGGGCGGGGCTCACATGGTGGACATCATGGTGCTCGGGTTCTTGAAGTGGGTCGCGTCCGATTGCCCGCCGAGCGGACCCGCATTGAATTAATCAGTACTTATCCGCAACCACCAGCGAACCGGCTGCAAACACGACCTCGCTCCCCACGACTGCACCCCCCAAGTTCGGGTAGCCGAAAAGGGTTCCGTTGCCGAAAATCAGCGCGCCATCGGTAAGCGAGTAGATGGAGTTGCGAGACGGCGAGTAGATCTGCGTGGAATTGATGGGGACGAGATTGATGAGCTCGGGCAGCGCGGGGGTCGGCAACACAGCTGCCCTGGAGGAAGGGCTGGTCGCGTTCGAGTACGTGCCGAAAGGGAAATCACGAAACTCGATATGTAAGTGTTCGTGAAAATCTGTTCTCCTGGTCCGACCCACCGGCCATCCCTGAACAGCGGTGAGTAGGGCGAAGTTTGATAGATATTTGTTCCAGTGCCAGGCGCCTGCAGGCCCGTCGCAGCCGCGATCAGGGTTCCGTCTTGAGAAAACCAAGGCGGAAATGAATCGTAGTAGGGTCAGGACCACGATATCGGTCCGCCGGTCACAGCGGTCACCTGCCGCGTGCAGGGGCCGGCGCAAAAATACCACCCGAAACTACCCGTTACCTGGCCAATCAGCACACCCGTGGGTGCGAGCGTATAGCCGAGCAGCTGGCTCCATTTGTTGATCGGCGTTCCTGCCGGCAGCGAGAAAACCTCGAGCGACTCATCTGGAAGTTGGGCGTGTAGCGGATTGGCGCCTGCGCAGCCATTACAGTTCCATCTGAGGACATCTGGAGGTTGTCGCTGGAGAACGGAATGGTCGTTACGAGCGGGTTGGTTTGAGGATCACGACAAGGATTTGCCCGGATACCATGGCCACGGCCACCAGTCCCACCGCCGGCGATACTCAAGGCCACACCTGACGTCAGGTATTTGGGGGCCGCGCCTACGCTCTTTCCGTCGTACAACACAGTCCCGCCCACATACCATTCGGTCGCTGATGTCGCCTCGTACACGCTCAATCCCACTCCCAATCCGAATTCCACGACAAAGGCAGCGTGTAAGTGTGCTCGACGGGACTGGCACCCGACAGGTCAATGATGTTCACCTGCGAAGTACCCGGCGAATCAAGCGCCAGCGTGGAGCCCGACACGACTGGGACGCCACTGGCGGTGAACACCGGCGTGACGTCTCCGCCCACCGAATAAATGCTCAATCCGCCTGCATAGTCCAGAATAGTTGCCCTCGCCGTTGAGTCCCGTGACCGTGGAAGGCTCGCAAGGCCCTGCTGGTCGCTGGCGCCGGAGTAGGTCCACACCGTCGTCGAGGTCGCCGTCTGAAAGTGGCTGCCGTCGGCGAACCATTCGTCAACGTGCATGAAATGCGGTTCCCAGGGACGACATGCCGCTGGCAAGCGAGACGGTCTCGATTGCGTTCGGGCCTTTGGCTCCCAGCGCGATCAGGATTCACCGGGCGCCGCGAAGACCCTGGCATTGGAATAATCTCCGGCCTCGGAAAACAGGACTTGCCCCGCGGGCGAGAAAGCGCTGAGCCCGCTGCTGCTGCCGATCGCGACATAGCCACCGTCCGCGGCTACACCAGGAATGGGGGGTCGTTATCGCTGCTACGCTGGCCGGCCGATGACAATGATTACCTCCAGTCCATTGGCAAGGCCTTCGGAGCTCGAAAGCCCGACTCTTGCGCCCGCGAGCGCAATCGGACCGGCGCATTGGAAAGCTCCAATCAGCGTATCCGACGTTGAATCCCACAAATTGCATCGGGCAACCGAGGTCTCATCGATGTTCACTCCGTCATCTTCGCTGAGACGCCCGATGCACTGAAAAGGATCGTGGTGATATGCGTTGCGTTCCCAAGATCGAGCACCACGTCCGAGACGACCTGGATCGAAAGCCCGAGCTTGTAATCCCCGCCGGAATTCTGCGCCGTCACGACATAGATTGCGGGAAGGGCCGGAGCCGTCGGCGTACCCGTGATGCTGCCCGTGGAAGCATCAAGCGCGAGGCCTTCGGGAAGGGCCGGACTGACGGACCAGGATCGAGTACTCCGACCGAGCTGGTCGGTGTGATATTCGCCACCTGATTGACCGTGAACGTGTAAGAGAGGCTCGGGTAACCGATCACCGGCGCGCCGGCATTCACCTGGAGCGTGACGGTGGCGTTGACGCTGCCGCCGCTGTTGCTGGCGGTCACGGTGTAATTGGCCTTGGCGGCGACCGCGGTCGGAGTTCCGGAAATGACTCCACTGGTCGTATCGAGAGCCAGCCCCGCCGGGAGCGCGGGAATCACGGAGTAGCTCGTGACCGCTCCGGACACGGTGGGCGTGAGAGGCGCGATTGCGGTGCCGACCGTGAAGGCCATAGGCGCCGGGTAGCTCAAACCGGTCGGGGGCATGGTGCCGGTAGGGCCGCCGTGACCCCCGCCGCACGCACAGAGTTGCAGCGCGGTTGCGATAATTGCGATCCACCGTCGCATGCCGTTCCCCTGAACCCATATGCCAGGCAATCTCCGACGATCTGCCGCTGACGGACTGCCGTGCCGGGAACCCGTCGCCAATCAAAGCCAAGGCTCCTGCAATAATTTTCGCTCCCACGCCAGCGAGTGGGTCACGATCGCCCTGAGGTCGTCATAGCGTGGTTGCCAGCCGAGTTCTGCCCGGATGCGATCGGCCCGCGCCACCAAGAAGGGGGGGTCGCCGGGACGCCGCGGCTCCTCGCGGATGACCAGCGGCTTCCCGCCGACGGTTTCCACCATGCCCAGCACTTCGCGCACCGAATAGCCGTGGCCGTAGCCCACGTTCAGGATCCCCGATTTCCATCGGCCCTCAGGTAGTCAAGGGCATTCAAATGCGCGGCAGCCAGGTCTTCGACATGCAGATAATCCGCACCCCTGTACCGTCGGGAGTGGGGTAATCGCTGCCGAATATGGACACATGGGACCGCTTGCCCACCATCGCTTCGCAGGCCACCTTCGTCAACAACGTGGCACCCTGCGTTGCCTGGCCGATGCGGCCGGCAGGATCTGATCCCGCCACATTGAAATATCGCAGAGCAACGTAGCGCAGGGCACTCCCGACAGGACATCCCGCAGCATCCACTCGCTCATTAGCTTGGATGTGCCGTAAGCGTTGATGGGACGGGTCGGCGACTCCTCATCGGCCAGTTCCTTCTCCGGCATGCCGTAAACCGCTGCAGTCGAAGAAAATACGAAGCTTTTCACCTCGTTTTCGAGGCAGGCCTGCAGCAGCGTGCGGGTTGAACTCGTGTTGTTCCGGTAGTACTTGAGCGGCTGTGCCACCGATTCGGGCACTATGGTATGGGCGGCAAAATGCATGACCGTATCGACCCGATGCATCGCCAGAAGCCGTGAAACCAGCTCATAGTCGCCCACATCACCCACCACCAACTCGCCCGCCGTTACCGCCTGCCTGAATCCGCGACCTAGATTGTCGAGTACGATGATTTTTTCGGCGACCTCGCCCAATTGGCGCACGACGTGGCTGCCGATGTAGCCGGCGCCCCCGGTCACTAAAATGCTCCCTCTTGTCACACCCTCACCTCGCAAACGAGCACAGGCTCGCTATGGATGGGCAGTATCCGTGGGTCCCGTGTTTCTGGCAATGCGGCGAGGCTTGAGACTGGTGACTTTTCGATCGTCGACGGTTATCGCCGTCTGGCGCGCCCACACAAGATCGTGGGACTCAGGTGCCGGTTTGTATTCCTCGACGACTTCGCCCAAGAGGTGCAGCGCCCTATGGCAATCGAACCGGCTCATCGCCACCAAGAGCTCCTCCAACAACGACTGGACGCGTTCCCAGGGCAGCGAGTGTTCGATGGCGCGCAAAATCATGGGGTGTTCGGTCCCCGTGACATTGTTGCCGATCAGAAGCTCTTCATAGAGCTTCTCGGCCGGGCGCAGCCCGGTATAGGAAATCTCGATATCGCCATCCGGATGCTCGTTCATCTCGGACCGTCAATCCCATGAGGTTGATCATGCGCCGAGCCAGGTCCCCGATCCGAACCGGTTTGCCCATGTCGAGGACGAACACATCGCCCCCCTCCGCCATCGAGCCGGCCTGGATCACCAGTTGCGCGGCCTCCGGGATCGTCATGAAGTAGCGGATCACCTCGGGATGGGTCACTGTCACCGGTCCCCCCGCCTTTGATCTGTTCATTGAACAGAGGCACGACCGATCCCGACGAAGCGAGCACGTTGCCGAATCTCACCATGCAAAAGCGCGTTTTGCTGCCCCGCAGTTGCAGGCCTTGCAGCACAACCTCGGCGAAGCGCTTCGTCGCACCCATGACGTTCGTCGGATTCACCGCCTTGTCGGTCGACACCAGCAGGAACGTCTCCACGCCGGTCTCGTGCGCGGCCTCCGCCGCATGCCAAGTCGCAATCACGTTGTTATGTATGCCTTCGATGATGTTGTGCTCGACGATCGGCAGGTGTTTGTAGGCCGCAGCGTGATAAACGGTCTGGACATTATAGGTCTGGAAGATCTCGCGCACGCGAAAGCGATGGTGCGCATTGCCGATCAAACCGATCAACTCCACCGCGAGATTAATTTGCGATTCTGATGCGCACCATGCGCAGTTCGCGCTCGATGTTGTACAGCGCAAGCTCGCACAACTCCAACAGGATGAGGCACTTCGGATTTTGGCCGACGATCTGCCGGCACAACTCCGAACCGATCGAACCGCCGGCGCCGGTGACGACGACGACCCGGTCGCGGATACAGGCGTCGAACAAGGCCGGCTATCGGTGGTACCGCATCCCGGCCCAGGAGTCCGCAAACATCGACTTCGCGGATGTCGCCCACCGTCGCACGGCCGGTCACGAGTTGCTCGAACTCCGGCACGGTTTGTACGTGGACGCCGAGTGGTTCCAGCGCGGTCAGGATCTCCCGGCGTCGACGCCTCGACATTGATGGAATCGCGAGCAAAACCCGGTCGATCGAGAGAGCCTTGATCAGCGCGGACAATTTTTCCGGCGCATGCACCTTGATGCCGTTGACGAGGCGGCCGTGCACTGCCGGGCTTATCATCGATGAATGCCACGGGATCGAAAACCCGGGTCGTCGACAACACCGCGGCGAGGCGTGCACCGGCCTTACCTGCTCCGGGCAGATGGCCACGCGCGCCTGCGTCGGCTGTATATTGCGGGTGAGCAGATAGTAACGCACGATGAAGCGCGAGGCTGCGACGTAGAGGAACGCAAGGCATGAGTAGATCGTCACCACGTTCCAAGACAGCGCGGGGATCTTGAGCGCGAGGCCTAGAACCCCCAACAGCAGACCGCTCAGGAGTACGGCGAAAGCCACGGCAAACACGGCTTTGTGGCCGAGAAATCGAATGACGGCACGGTACAGACCCATGCGGACGAAAATAGGAGTACTGACTGCAACGACGGCCAGGTAGGCCGGCCAATCGGAAAACGAGAACGAAGAATGGCCGGTTCTTAGACTGAGCGCGACCCAAAACGCCAACGGCATCATGACCGAATCGGTGCATATCGCAATGACGCGTTTGAGCAGTCGCGGCAGTTCTACCGTTTGCCGCGCAAAGTCGCCAGTCTTTTCCAACGTCTTCGAACCCAAAGTGAACCTCCCTGACACCATTCCCTGCCGGCGACGTTGGACATTCAAATTCGTCGCGAACAAGGACTTCTTGTTATCTCCCTGACGCGTAGTGTACCGAATTTATCGAGCGAGTCACCGTCGGCTGCGCAAGATTTCAGCGAGCCCATTGCACCAACGCGCCAAGCGAATGAACGTTGACCGCGTCTCCAAAGACTCTAGAGTTCTCTCGCAGATAGAATGTTCCTTCGACGGCATGGAAGAACAGTCGTTACACTGTAGCCAACCGCCGACAAACCGCTCGAAGCGGGCAGAAATTGATGGCGCGTATACGCCGGAATGTAAAACATACAAGCCGCATGGTGAGCGCTCTCGCCGGGCGCTGGCCGGGCAAAGAGGCGATTCGGGCATGCTCGCGCACGCCATCGTTTACACTCACCCCTTTCTACACGGAGTTGCAATGCGAGGTTTGAGCAGACGCAGGGTCGCCGTCATTGGTCTGGGGTATGTCGGTCTGCCGCTGGCAGTAGAATTTGGAAAAAAATACCGCACCGTTGGTTTCGATAGCAACCCGGTGCGAGTCAGGGAATTGAAGGCAGGGCGCGATGCAACCCGGGAGGCTACCGGCGCTGAACTCAAAGCGGCGCGCAAATTGCGATTTTCCACCCAGATCTCGGATCTCAAATCCTGCAATTTCTTCATCGTGACGGTTCCGACGCCGATCGACCGATACAAGCGGCCCGATTTGACCCCCCTGCTCCGGGCAAGCGAAACAGTCGGGCGCGTTCTGAAGAAGGGTGATGTGGTCGTCTATGAATCCACCGTCTATCCCGGCTGTACCGAGGAAATCTGCGTACCGGTACTGGAGC
The DNA here is from genome assembly GCA_963727045.1 of uncultured Gammaproteobacteria bacterium. Lineage (GTDB taxonomy): Bacteria > Pseudomonadota > Gammaproteobacteria > Steroidobacterales > Steroidobacteraceae > Bog-1198. The sequence continues at coordinate 1,920,311 of CAVSES010000001.1, forward strand.
GCAATTCTTCGTTACGATTCAACAAGGATTTCTACTGCGGATATAGCCCCGAGCGCATCAACCCGGGTGACAAGCAGCACCGCCTCACCAACATCAGGAAGATCACCGCCGGCTCCACTCCGCGGATCGCCGACCTCGTTAACGCCCTGTATGCGTCGATCATCCAGGCCGGCACACATCAAGCGTCGAGCATCAAAGTGGCGGAGGCCGCCAAGGTGATCGAGAACACCCAGCGCGATGTTAATATTGCGCTCGTCAACGAACTTGCGCTGATCTTCAAGCGCATGGGCATCGACACCGAAGAGGTGTTGCGTGCGGCGGGCACGAAGTGGAACTTCCTGCCGTTTCGACCGGGGCTGGTTGGGGGTCATTGCATCGGCGTGGATCCGTATTACCTGACACACAAGGCCACGGAGATCGGCTATCACCCGGAAATGATCCTGGCCGGCCGGCGCATCAACGACGGCATGGGCATCGTACGTCGCCCAGCAGGTCATTAAGCTCATGACTGAAAGGCGAATAATGGTGGCGGATTCGCGGGTGCTGATTCTCGGGCTTGCGTTCAAGGAGAATTGCCCCGATCTGCGCAACAGCAAGGTAGTGGATGTTTTGAGGGAAATGGAGCGCTTCGACGCCAAAGTGGATGTTTACGACCCATGGGTCGAGACTGAGGCGGCATATCGGGAGTATGGGTTTTATCCGATCAAATCACCAAAAGTCGGTGGCTATGATGCGATCGTGCTCGCCGTCGCGCATGACGAGTTCAAGGCGATGGGCGTGTCCAGAATCCGGCGATTCGCCAAGAAAGTTCACGTGCTGTACGACGTCAAATACCTGTTCGGTCGCGAACAGACCGACGGACGTCTGTAGTCCAATGGCATCGTTCCTATTATCATTGCTAGACGGCGTCACAAGGCCCGACCGAAATGATTTCAGTTGATTCCGATGGCTCCGGCGACCGCCCGCAGGATGAGGCGATCGATCTCATCGTCTTATGGAGCGTGCTCAGGCGATATAAGATCTTCATCGCAACATGCACCATTGCATGCACAGCCGCTGCAGCCGTTTTTGCCCTGGTAGCAACGCCGATGTATCGAGCCGAGGCCACGATCGCGGAGGCGCACGATTCAACCATGGGCGGTGCCGCTGAACATCGCCGGCCAGCTCGGCGGCCTGGCGAGCCTCGCCGGGGTCAATTTGGACGCCAACAACGGCAACAGCCGCGACGCCCACGCGATTCTGAAGTCGCGGCATCTCGCGGAACAGTTCTTGGAGCGCTACAACCTGACCGGAAAGGTGCTTGCAAAGTCCCGCATGCCGGCGACGATGTGGCACGCGGTCGCGCGCTTTCGAAAGAGCATTCTCGACGTCGACGAAGATCGCCGTACGGGCGTCACCACGATCTCCATATACTGGCGAGACGCCAAGGAGGCCGCGCAGTGGGCCAACGATTACGTGGCATTGGGCAATGAAATAATACGCAACCGGGCGGCCGCCGATGCGCAGCGCAACATCGGCTACCTCAACCAGCAATTGCAGCAGACAGGTTCGATCGAGTCCAGCACGCCATGTCAAACCTCATCGAAAGCGAAACGAAGACCTTGATGCTGGCGAAGGGGCGCGCCGAGTACGCGTTCTCGATCATCGATCCAGCCGTGCCGCCGGAGGTGCCTGCTAGCCCCAAGATCCCCATCGTCGTCTTGATCGGAGCGGTGGTCGGAATTTTTGCGGGTTTTTTGATCGCCTTAGCGCGCTACAAGATCGCAGGCTACCGGATTCGGGCGGCGCGACGCCCGCACGGCGCGCAGTAATTGAAATTGCCGCCGTTGCCACGGCGTTGCACGACCATGTGGAGCACGGTAATGGATATCAGAGGCAAGAAGTTTGTTGTGATCGGCGGCGCGGGACTGATCGGCTCGCACACAGTGGACAAGCTGATCGGCAGGATGTCGGTGAGATAGTCGTCTACGACAATTTCGTCCGGGGCCGGCAGGAAAACATCTCGTCCGCGTTGAAAGATCCGCGCGTGCGAGTGTTCGACATCGGTGGCGACATATCGCAGACGGATATTCTGGAGTCCGCGATGGACAAGGCTGATGGCGTATTCCATTTTGCGGCCTTGTGGCTGCTGCAATGTCATGAATTTCCGAGAAGCGCCTTCGACGTCAACGTTCGCGGCACGTTCAACGTCATGGAGGCTTGCGTCAAGAAGGGCATCAAGCGCCTCGTGTACTCGTCTTCGGCTTCCGTTTACGGCGATGCGATGCAGGAACCGATGGACGAGGACCACCCTTTCACAACAAAAACTTCTACGGCGCGACCAAAATAGCCGGAGAGGCGATGCTGCGGGCGTTTCATCACCGCTATGGGTTGGATTTCGTCGGGCTGCGCTACATGAATGTGTACGGTGCGCGTCAGGACTATCATGGCGCTTACATTGCTGTAATCATGAAGATGCTCGATGCGATCGATCGCTGCAACGGACCGACGATCCTCGGCGATGGAAGCGAAGCTTTCGATTTCGTCGCGGTCGAAGATTGCGCGGCCGCCAATGTGTGCGCCATGAAGGCCGACACACGGATCGCTTTTACAACGTCGGCACGGGAAAGCGGACATCGCTGAAGGAACTGGCCGAAATGCTGCTGAGGCTTACGGGATGCAGGCACCCAATCGCTTATGCGCCGCGCAGCCAGGCGACGCTGGTTCGCAACCGAATCGGTTGCCCAAAGCGGGCGAGCGCCGAAATCGGCTTCACCGCCACCATTGACTTGATGGAAGGCCTGCGCCGGTTGATCGAGTGGCGCAGCGGCCATCGAGCCGAGGTGGAAGCGCTCGGCGTTCCGCCGGTGCCCCGGGATGATACGAAGGCCGAAATGACGAAAAACATCCAAATTTCCCTTCCCAGCACGGGTGAAGAGGAGTGGCAGGCTGTACGCGAGCCCCTCACGACCGGCTGGCTCACCCAGGGACCCAAGGTTGCGCAGTTCGAGAAGATCTTTGCGGAGCGGCATGACGTGCGGCACGCGCTGGCAATGACCAGTTGCACCACCGGATTGCATCTGATTCTCGCGGCTCTTGGCATAGGCCCTGGCGACGAGGTGATTGTTCCGGCATTTACCTGGGTTGCAACGGCCAATGTCGTGCTCTATTGCGGGGCCACGCCCGTCTTTGCGGATGTCGACCGGCGCAGCTACAACATCGATCCGTCGGACGTTGCCCGCAAGATCACGCCGCAAACGAAAGCCGTCATTGCCGTCCATCTTTTCGGCCTTTGCGCCGAGATGGATGCGCTCAAGGCGGTGATTCCCTCGCACATCCCGATCGTCGAGGATGCGGCATGCGCGGCAGGGGCGAGCTACAAGGGGGTATCCGCCGGGTCGCTGGGCCGAGCCGCCGCGTTTTCCTTTCATCCGCGCAAGTCGATTACGACCGGCGAAGGCGGAATGGTCACGACCAATGATGCGAAGCTCGCGGACACCGCCAACATGCTGCGAAATCACGGCGCGTCCATCTCCGAGGAACAGCGGCACAAGGGGCCCCGTCCGTATCTACTGCCGGAATTCAATCTGCTCGGCTTCAACTACCGCATGACCGATCTTCAAGGCGCCGTCGGCATAGTGCAGATGGCGAAGCTGGATCGATTCATCGCCGAGCGGGACGCTTGGGCACGCTGGTACGCCGGCGAGCTTGCATCCGTTGCGTGGTTGCGCATGCCGCTATGGCCGGCGCTGGGACAGCACGCCTGGCAGGCCTTCGTTACCTATGTCGATCCCGAGTCGGCGCCGCTCGAGCGCAACGAAATCATGGAGCGTCTACAGCGTCGCGGCATCAGCACGCGGCCGGGCACTCATGCTGCGCACATGCTGGGTTATTACCGCGAGCGCTTCGGGCTCGCCCAGGGGATCTTCCCGCAGCGAGGGATTGCGATGCCCAAACCATGGCCATCCCGCTGCACAACCGCATGAGCGCCGATGACTATCGCTATGTCGCCGATGCGATCAAGGACATCACCTGATGTGCGGAATAGCCGGCATCGTGATATCTCGATGCGGCGCCGGTATCGCCGGTCATCTTCAAACGCATGACCGACACGATCGCGCATCGCGGACCGGACGGCGAAGGACAGTAGACTGACAGCTCATGGGTCTCGGCCATCGGCGGCTCGGCGATCATCGATCTGTCGCCTGCGGGCCATCAGCCCATGATGAGCGCCGACCAAGTTACGTGGTCAGCTACAACGGCGAGATGTACAATTTCAGGGAATTGGGCGCGCTGAGGCGGCCGGACACCAGTTCCGGTCCGCGCACGGACACCGAAGTTCTTCTGATGCGCTCGCCGCCTGGGGGAAAAGGCGCTCGACGGTTCAACGGCATGTTTGCGATGGCAATCTGGGACCGAAACAAGCGGAAGCTTTTCCTCGCGCGGGACCGATATGGGATCAAACCCCTGTACTACACCCGCTGCGGAAATGCGTTCATCTTCGCCTCCGAAATCAAAGCCATCCTGGCTCATCCGGCGTTTGCGACGTCGCTGGACAAGGAGCCCTGCTGGAATATTTCACCTTCCAGAATTTCTTCACGGACCGGACGCTTTTTGCCGGCGTGCGCATCCTCCCCGCGGGAACGCACATGCGAGGTCGTTCTGGGCGGGCAGCGTCCCGCGCACCCGTAGCGATACTGGGACTATCAGTTCGCGAGCCGGAGACACGGTGCGACGAGCGCGAGTATGCGGAGGAGCTTGACAGGCTGCTCAAGCAGGCGGTCAGCCGGCAATTGGTGAGCGATGTCGACGTCGGCGCGTACCTCAGCGGGGGAATGGACTCCGGCACGCTGACAGCGATCGCCGCGACCCAGCTGCCTTATCTCAAGACATTCACCTGCGGCTTCGACCTGCATTCCGCGTCGGGCATGGAGCTCGCCTTCGACGAACGCTCGAAGGCCGAATTCATGTCCTACAAATTCAAGACCGAGCACTACGAGATGGTGCTGAAGGCCGGCGACATGGAACGGGTGATGCCCGCGTGGCCTGGCACATCGAAGAGCCGCGCGTGGGGCAGAGCTACCCGAATTTCTATGCCTCCCAGCTCGCAAGCAAGTTCGTAAAAGTGGTTCTCTCGGGGGCGGCGGCGACGAGCTTTTCGGCGGCTATCCCTGGAGATATTATCGCGCCGTGGTCAACGACAGTTTCGAGGATTACATCGACAAGTATTACGTCTACTGGCAGAGATTGATACCGAACAGGATCGTCCAGCAGGTTTTTGCTCCGATCTGGCCGGAGGTGAAGCACGTCTGGACCCGCGACATTTTCCGGGACGTTTTCGACCATCATGCACCGCAGATTGACCAGGCCCGAGGACTACATCAATCATTCATGTATCTCGAGGCAAAGACCTTTTTGCACGGATTGCTGCTGGTGGAGGACAAGCTGAGCATGGCCCACAGCGTGGAAACGCGCGTGCCGTTCCTGGACAACGATCTCGTCGATTTCGCGATGAGGCTCCCGGTCTCTCTCAAACTCGCAAACCTGGGCGAAGTGGTCCGGATGAACGAAAATGAGCCGGGGAGCAAAGAGGTCAAATACTTCGAAAGGACGAACGACGGCAAGCTGTTGCTGCGGAACGTGATGGCGCGGTACATTCCCCCCGAAGTAGCCAACGGGGAGAAGCAGGGTTTCTCGGCGCCGGACGCGAGCTGGTTCAAGGGCGAAAGCATGGACTACGTCCGCCAACAAATCATTACCCGCACTCCAGAAATCTATGAATATCTCGATCGAAAGACGTCCGAATCGCTGGTGAACGAGCATCTGTACGGACGGCAGAATCGCCGGCACTGATCTGGTCGCTGCTCAGCGTCGAGAATTGGCTGACGCGCTGCTATGCTTGAGGAACTGCTGCGGCAACTGCGCGCCCTCTGGCTGCTTCGCCGACGGGACGTTCACGCGCAGCATAACCGCTCGCTGCCCTTCGCGGACTACGTGGTCGATCGGTGGGAAAAGGCCCGCGAACTGGGCTTCGGCGAAGGAACCTCCATTTACGACAGCGCGCTCGTGTCGGTGATGTGCGGGTCGGAAAGAACACGTGGATCGGCCCCGGAGTCATTCTGGACGGATCGGGAGGATTGTCGATCGGATCAAATTGCTCGATTTCGGCCGGTGTTCAGATATACAGCCATGATTCGATTCAATGGGCATTGAGCGGCGGAAGCGCCGCATATGCATATGCCGGCACGTCGATCGGTGACAATTGTTATATCGGGCCGCAAACGGTAGTTTCCAAGGGAGTTCACGTCGGCAATGGCTGCTTGATCGGCGCATGCAGTCTCGTGCTCGCCGACATTCCCGCGGGCGCTACGGCGTTCGGAACCCCATGCCGCGTCAAGGCCACATGAGATCCATTCGATGATTGACCGCGCGCAATTTCGCTCCACATTCCTCGACCTGTTCGAACGCCCGATCTCGCTGAGCGGAAAACTTCGCCGTCAGCTCGAATGCATCGGCCGACGTCAGGCAAGAACAGACGAACTCGGTGTTTTCCGAGAAGTGGGGCAAGTACCAAGGCAGCGCGGAAAAGGACAAGCTCTTCGAATTCCAGCGCCAATGGTATCTGAAGCTTTACGGATTCGAGTCGGAACGCGCCCTCGGAGAACATTTGTGCGCGAGCCCCGTGATCTTTGATGCCGGATGCGGCCTCGGATACAAGGCTGCCTGGTTTGCCGGGCTTTCGCCGCAGTCCCTCGTCATTGGAATGGATTTTTCGGATGCCGCGGCTCAGGCGGCGCGCAATTATTCGACACTCGAGAATCTGTTCTTCGTTCAAGGCGATATTGCGGACACCGGTCTGCGCGCAGGCAGCGTCGATTATGTGAGCTGCGACCAAGTGATCATGCAGCACCGAGAATCCGGAGCGCACCTTTGCTGAACTTGCGCGGTTAACGCCCCGGAGCGGTCAGCTCGCCTGCTATTTTTATGCCAAAAAAGCGCTCCCCCGCGAACTCCTTGACGACCACTTCCGGATCCGGTGCAGTCATATCGATCGGGAGAAGCTTTGGGACATGTCCGAGCAACTCACTGAACTCGGCCGGCGTCTGAGCGCTCTCAAAGTCGATATCGATGTTCCGGAGATTCCCGAACTCGGGATCAAAGGAGGCCGGTACGACATACAGCGCTTCATCTATTGGAATTTCCTCAAGTGTTTCTGGAACGCAGACTTGGGCACGGAGACTTCGGTATTGACCAACTTCGATTGGTACAGCCCGAGCAATGCGCGCCGGTTCAGTGAATCGGAAATACGCGCCATTCCTTGTGGCGGCCAACGGCATGAGAGAGATATTCTTTCATTCGGAAGAGGCGTGTTTTTCGGTGTCTTTGGCCGCTGAGGCCCAAAGCTCAATCACTTATGAACGCCTTGCATCTCCCGCTCGCCTCCACCGGCCTGAAAATTTGCACCCGTTGTATCTACGATGAACGCACCGCCTCGATCTCGTTCGACCAAAGTGGCGTATGCAACTATTGCCGGCAGATCGACCGGTTGACAGCAGAATACGGAACAGGCACGGAGTCGGGAAAGGTCAAGCTCGACTCGATCATTGATGAGATCAAGCGGACGGGCGCCGGAAAACGCTACGACTGCGTCATCGGGGTCAGCGGCGGAACTGACTCGTCATACATGGTCCACCTCGCGAGGCAATGGGGACTGCGGCCGTTGGCGGTTCACTACGACAATACCTGGAATACCGCAATTTCCACCCAGAACATCCGCAAGGTTCTCTCTCGGCTCTCGACATCGATCTTTACACACACGTAGTCGACAACAAGGAATCGGACGACATCTTCAGGGCGTTCTTCACGGCGGGGGTCGCCGAAATCGACGCCGCGACCGATCTCGCGCTGGCCGAAACGCTGTACCGGGCTGCTTCGAAGTACGGCGTGAAATACGTGCTCGAGGGCCACTCTTTCATTACCGAGGGAATAACGCCAATCGGCCGCAACTACTTCGACGGCAAGTACATCCAATCGATTCACAGTCGATTCGGCAGGCTCGCCATGAAGACTTACCCGTTGATGACCTTCAGCCGCTTCTTGTGGTGGAGTTGTGGCGCTCGAATCCGGAAAATACGCCCATTTTGGTACATCCCGTATTCAAAGGAGGAGGCCCGGCGCTATCTGCAAGACCAATTCGGCTGGCAGTACTACGGAGGCCATCACCTCGAAAATAGAATGACCGCGTTCTTCCACGGCATCTATGCTCCGCAAAAATTCCATTCCGATTTCCGCAACAACACGCTTTCGGCTCTGGTGCGCAACGGAAAGATGTCGAGGGAGGCTGCGCTCGCCGAATATGCAGCGCCGCCGTTGGTCGAAGATGACTTGCTTGCATACTTCAAGAAGCGGCTCGGATTGAGCGATCAGGAATACAGCCGCCTGATGGACGCCCCTCCGAAGAGCTGGCGAGACTTCCCCACGTACAAGAGACGATTCGAACGCCTTCGCCCGCTGTTTTATGTCCTGGCAAAGCGGAATCTGGTGCCCATGAGCTTCTACCTCAAATATTGCCTGCCCGCGCCCCCATGAAACTCGGCATGATTACCATCGTCGACTACGGAATGGGCAACTTGGGGTCGATTCAGAACATGTTCAAGCGAATCGGCGCGAAGGCGCGGATATCCGCCGACCCGCGCGATCTCGACAGTGCTGAAAAGATCCTGCTCCCCGGGGTCGGAGCATTCGACGGCGCGATGGAGCGGATCAATCGGGCGGCTTTCGCGACATCCTTGACCGCGAAGGCTCTCGTCGAGCGGGTACCGGTTCTCTGTATCTGCCTCGGGATGCAGCTGCTGACCCGGTCGAGCGAGGAAGGCAATGCACCCGGGCTTGGATGGATCGCGGCCGAAACGTCGTGATTACCGCAAACGAACGGACTCAAGGTGCCGCACATGGGATGGAATGCTGTCACTGCATCGGGACCGAGCGAATTGACGGCGGGACTGGCCCCGGACGCCCGCTACTATTTCGTGCATTCCTACTTCGTCCGCGTCGACCATGCCGAGGATTCCGTCCTCAAAGCCCGCTATGGGGTGACCTTCGACGCTGCCGTCGCTCACGGAAATGTCTTCGGCGCGCAATTTCACCCGGAAAAAAGCCACCGATTCGGCATGCAGCTGCTGTCGAATTTCGCCCGCCTCTGATGCTTCGGACCCGCATCATCCCGGCGCTTCTGCTGCGCAACGAGAGCTTGGTCAAAACCACGCGATTCGGGCATTTTACTTATGTCGGAGATCCCTGCAATACGGTCCGCATATTCAATGAGTTAGAAGTCGATGAATTGCTGTTTCTGGACATTACCGCGACGCCGGAGGGCCGCACCCCGAACCTTGATTTGCTGGCGGACATCGCCAACGAATGTTTCATGCCGTTGGGCTACGGCGGCGGCATCAGGCGCTTCGATGACGCCAAGGCAATATTGCGGCTGGGGTTCGAGAAATAGTGGTCAATTCGTATGCCATCGAGAATCCCCGGTTCGTATCGCAGCTCGCGGAACATTTCGGAAGCCAGGCAGTCATTGTATCCATCGACGTCAAGCGCACCTGGTTGGGTGCCAGAAGTTTTCACACGCGCCGGCGTCGCGAACACCGGGCGCGACCCCGTCGAGTGGGCGCGGGAGGCCGAATCGCTCGGCGCTGGAGAAATACTGCTCACGTCAATCGATCGCGAAGGTACCTGGCAGGGACTTGATTTGGAGTTGGTGCGCACCGTGACCGGTGCAGTGAGCATTCCGGTCATTGCGCACGGCGGAGCGGGCAACGTCGCGCATTTAGGGCAGGCCGTCGCGGCCGGCGCTTCCGCCGTGGCCGTTGGCAGCATGGTAGTATTCCAAAAACAAGGGATGGGAGTCCTTGTCAATTTTCCCGACCCAGCGGAGATCGCGAGCGCGATTCGATTGAATGCCGCTGGGTGATGTTTGGCGTCAATCTATTCCGTGCCGGGAGTTCATGAGGAAAATCGATTTCGAGCGAAGGGAACTGCTGCGATGATCGCGCTGTCGGGTCCGACCATGATGTATCTGGCCGGGTGCAGTGGCGGCGGCCCCGCGGCCACGGGCGCACTGCAGACCTCCAGCGCGCCGACGGTCTCGGACCCCCCCAGCGACCAGCAGTTCACGTGCAGTCCCGCCTCCAATTGCAAGCCGCTCGTGATGCGTTATGCATATTCGGATCAATCGCTGTCGCCCACCAGAAGTGACATGGCCGCGACCCTTTATAACCTGACGACCACGAACGATCGATTCGATGACGCCAGCTTGTGCTATGAGTTTAACGGCACGACTTCGCTAGCCACAGTCCATCAGATTGCGGACTTTCCGTCGCCAAATTTCGCGGTTTCCTTTTGGGCAAAATCCGCGACCGTCACGCACATGCAGGCGGTGACCATTGCCGCGGGATCCAATGTCCTAGCCAGCATAGAGTTCAACAATCAAAGCGGCCTGGCGATTCTCTGGGGAAGCGCGGACACCTTTGCGGTCGGATCCTACCAACCCTACTTGCTCACTGCGGGAGCATCGGGGGAATTCACCGACGGCGCCTGGCATCACTACCTCGTCCAGTTCGATGGTTCGAAACTCTCGGCGTTTGTCGACGGGGCAGAAGTGGGCAGCGTGGCTGCTCATCCATTGACCGGCGCCAGCGACATTCTCATCGGCGGCGGCGATGCGCCGGCCTGGAACGGTGCCCTGGATGACGTGCGGCTGCACACCCAGTCGTTTGACTCTTCATATGTGCCGCAAATGGTCTACTCCTGGGCGCAGGTCAAACCCGTCACGCGCAACGATTCGATGCTTGCGTACTATCCTTTTGACGGCGATGCGGTGAACAACAATGGCCGGGGATTCGATGGGGTGGTGTTCAATGCCCTGCCGGTCGCCGATCGCTTCGGTCAGGCGGCTCGGGCCTATGCCTTTGACGGCAAGGATGCCTATATCGAATTGCCCACTCAACTCGGCCCCGTCAGCGGAGACTTCTGCGTGGCCTTCTGGTTTGAGTCCGCATCGAGCCAGGTGATGACCGCATTCAGCGTTACGAAGGGCATCACCCCGGGGTCCGGCGATCTCAATTTCATCTTCAATGCCGCGCATGCGCTCTCGGTGAAGCTCGACGGTGCGACCTCGACCGCCATTTCCTTTGGGTCGCCGGGTGATCTGACGGACGGCACATGGCATTTCGTGTTGCTGCAACGAGTGGGCGCAACCTTCAGCTTTACCTGGACGGCGTGCCGAAAGGCACCATGCAAAATGCATCCAGTGTGCTGACATCGGATTCCATCATCCGATTTGGACAAGCATCGGGCGCCGAGGTTGTCGCCGAGAATTTCTGGAACGGTTCGCTCGACGACGTTCAAATCTATTCGATCTCATTCACGCTGCAGGAAATCGCCGCGCTCAGGCAACTGCAGTTCCGGCCGCGCGACGGGGCCGGCGCCCTGGATTTCAAAACAAGATGTGGATGCTGGGAGGCTGGAATCCCGAGAATGCCCTTCCCACCAACAATCAAATATGGTCATCGAGCGATGGCTCCAATTGGGCTTTCGTCTGCGATGCGCCGTGGGAGCGGCGGCACATGGCGGGATGGCTGGTCTACAACGAGTCTGTGGGTGGTCGGCGGCGACAACAACAGCGGCCACTATCAAAACGACGTGTGGTCCTCGGCCGACGGCCTCAACTGGGTTCAGGAGACGAATTCGGTTCCCTGGGCGGACCGCGCAACACAATACACCGTCGCTTTCAATGGCTTGATGTGGCTCATGGGCGGCCAGCAGCTCGGCTCGCAGACGGTTGCGGGTGCAGCATACAACGACGTCTATTCCTCCACCGACGGGAAGTCCTGGACTCTGGTTGCGGCCCACGCCGGCTGGAGCCCCCGGGGCCAGATCATCGGTAATGTGGTTTTCGGGGGCAAGATGCGGGTGATAGGCGGCGGTACCTACGACGTGCGCACCTATCTCAATGATGTTTGGAACAGCGCTGACGGAATCCACTGGACTGAAATTCTGTCTTCTGCGCCCTGGATCGGACGGCAATTTCACAACATTGCCGTATTCGACAATAAGATTTGGGTAATTGCCGGCGGCACGCCGCAAGACGAGGGGGGATCGACTGATGTCTGGTATTCCACCGACGGCATTTCATGGACGAACCTCGCCGGCGCCCCATGGATACTGCGCCATGCGGCAAGCGTATGGGTATTTCAGAACTCACTGTGGTTCGGGAATGGCAGTTCCTCGGCGGCCTACAACGATATTTGGAAACTGACTTACGCGAATTGAGCAGCTCCGATTCGTTCCTGATGGACGCACTACTGCCCGCTTGCGCGGCGATCGCGCTGGCATTCGCCATTTCCACGGTGCAGTCCTTGATCGGGCAAAAGGTCGGCTCCGACCATCCCGTGCATGTCTTCCTGACGCGACGGATTCGTAGAAACCGCTTTCGCCTCTTCGTCCGGATCCCGGATTTGCTCAATGATTCCTATTGCGCGGCTGTTCCGCTGTACATCCACTGGATCGTGGCCCACTTCAGACCCGGCGCCGTCCATTGGAGCGAACGGCTGCTGAATCCCGTGGTCAATTCGCTTCATGTCGCCCTGTTGGCCGGCATCGCAGCTTTCGTCGGCGTACATGACGGGCTGGCCCCGCAATTCATCGGCATCAGTGCGTGTCTATTCGCACTGACTCCCCAGTTCTATCATGCCTTGAGCGCGCGCAATTTTGGATTGAGCGCTCGCGGAACCGGTCTGTTGCTGTTGACGGGCTTCTTTTTCGCGGCCTTTACCGTCGAGGAATTGAACGCCCCCGCCGTGTCGTGGCCTGCCGTCGCGCTGCTGGGCTGGCTCGTCTGGGGATTCAGCACATTCGCACAGCAGGCGTTGTGCATCCTGAGCGTGCTGCTGCTGATCCTCACGGGCCGATGGGTGCCGCTCGCCGGTACTGCTTTGGGGCTTGCGCTCTTCGTCGCCCTGCATCCCAGGTACTCGATCGGTTATCTGCGGCACACCTTCCGGTTCATCCGCACGTATGCCGCGCAGCTGGCGCCCATCTACATCCTTAAGCGGCGCGAGAGCATCTGGCGCGACCTGATTTGGGATATCTGGCGGCGGTTCCACGAAAAGGGCGCCGCCCAGGCGCTGCGCTACGCATACGAAAATTCGGTGGCGGTCGTCGTTCTCCTGAATCCGCTGGTGGTGTGGTGTTGCTGGTCGGCCGTGCGGGGCGCCGAATTGCGTCATGGGATCCTCGGTTTCTGTCTGTCGCTTGCCGCGTGCGGAAGCCTCGCCGCACTATTGACGTCCTTTCGCATCTCCCGATTTCTCGGCGAGCCGGAGCGTTACGTCGAGGCCGTCACTCCCTGGGCCGTGCTGTATGCCACCCATGGCATTTTGGAGCTCTCCGGCGGGCCCGTGCTAATCGGACTGATGGCCGTATTTCTCACGGCCGACCTGCTGCAATTGATCGCAAGCAAGGTCCTCCTGAAATTCGTCGCCGGGGGTGCTCCGACACTGGGGCACATCGAGAGTATGATCGAAGCGCGCTGGGGGAGGGAAGCCCGGGTATGCAGCAACAACGAGCACTACACAAAAATGGTCATGCAGCATGACTGGCAGTATGCCTATTGCTTCGCGGTCGGGGAGCCATACTGCGGCATGGCGGTCTCTCAGGCTTTTTCCCGGTTTCCGGTGCTTCGTCGTGAAGCTTGCGAGCGCATCGTCGAAGTGTTTCGAATAAATTCCTGCCTGCTCGACCGCAAGGAATATCACACCCTCTTCGACAACCCTCCTTGTGCCCTCATGAACATGACAGTCGCATACGAGTCGGAACGTTTCCGGCTGCTCTTTCTGGAGTGGGACTACAGTGTTCCAAGCCGCGCTTTCGAATGAGCTTCCTTCGTCAATTTCTTATCTACGGTATCGGCGGCGCCGCCACCCGGCTTGCCGCGATCGTACTGGTTCCGCTCTACACGCGCACATTGAGCGTGCCCGAATACGGACGTCTCGAGGTCTTGCTGGCGATCCACGCGCTCTTGCTCATATTGGCGGGCATGCAGCTCGAATCGTCCGTGGCGCGCGATTTTTACGAGGCGCGCCGCCGCGGCGAATCGGCCGAACTGGCATGGTCCGCTCTCTGGTTCACCGCCGTGGGCGTCGCAGCCGTGGCGCTCTTGATGGCGGGCGCCCGGATGTTCGGGGTGCTGCCGGGAGACATCGCCCCGCGCACCCTTGGGTTGCTGCTCCTCCTCACTTTTCCGGCGCAGATGTTCGGCGTCCAACTCGTCATGTTGAGATTCGGCGGCCGTTCGATGACCTTTGCGCTGGCTTCATTTTGCGATCTCGCCATATCCGCGATTTTCAGCGTCTGGTTCATTGTCGGCCTGCATGCGGGAATCGACGGAGCGCTGGCGGGGATGCTGACAGGCAAGACGGTGTGCGTCGCTTTTGCGTGGCCGGCCACGTTCGGCAAGATGGTGCGGACGTCGGTCTTCGGCAAAATCGCGAAACGTATTCTGGCCTATGGTTTTCCAACCATTCCTGCCGTCTTGATCGGCTGGCTGCAGAACGCCGGAAGCCGCCTGTTGCTTGCCGCCGCGCTCACCCTGAGCGACGTGGCCATCGGCGGGATCGCGATCAAAGTGGCGGCCATTTACAGCTTCATCGTGTACAGTTTCAGGCTGGCTTGGGAACCGTATTCGATCGCGAAGCTCGAGGCGCTCGATAAGGATCCGAGAGTCTATCACCGCACTTTGGAGTGGTACGTCGCCACCATGTTTCTGGTTGCCGGAATCGCCATCCTGATGAGTCCGCAGATCGTTCGCGTACTGGCTCCGCCCGCCTACGCCGCCTCCGGCCGGATTGCGGTACTGTTCCTCACGGGGCAGTTCTGGGTTGGAATGACGAACGTACTGGTCATCGGCATCCATGGTGCTCGACGCACATCGCTCCTGTTGCCCGTTTATGGGTATGGCGCGGCCTTGAACATCATCATTTTATTCGCCATGGCGCCGTTCATCGGGGTCGCCGCAGCGGGACTTGGCTTTCTGGCGGGCTCCATATTCTCCGCATTTGTCGCCCGGCACTACAGCAACAAGCATTTCAATACGGGCTTCACCCTGCGCATCATGGTATGGACGACCATCGCCTCGGTCGGATATGTCGCGGCCTGCTATGCCCTCTCGGTCCATGACGGGCTTGGACACGATTCGTCCGCGACGGCGTGGACGTCGGCTGCGGTCGGATTCGCGATGTTGTTGGCGGCTCTTGCAATAGTCGCCGCGAAAGCCTTCGATCCCGGCCGCGGTTCCGAAATGTGGGCCCATGCAGTCAATCTCGTACGTCGGGCGGACGCCCCGCAATGAACTTCGTCGTGTGCAGCTTGTTGGGCCTGACTCTCATGTTTTCGCTCCTGACCAATCGAGATATGTTCTCGCCCGGCAAATTCTATTTGATCTCGCTGATACTGTTCTATGTAGGGGCGCTGGCTCTCCCGGATAACTATGAACTCTGGCTTCTGATCCTTTTGGTTCTATTGGTCGGGGTGGCCACCGTATGTCTCGAGGCCAGCGTCCCGGCGACGCCCACGGCGCGGCGGCCGGTGCCTGCGGGCACTAAGGAACGCAATGTCGCATTGTGGATCTGGCTCGCCTCCCTCCCGGCTATCGCCTCCCAAGTCTACATCGTGCATTTTTTCAATGGCATCGAGGGATACATCAACGTCATCGGCAATCGTGTCATAGAACTGCGTGGGCTCGGTTGGGCGAAGAGCCTGATTGCAACCGTTGTCGTGCTGAATCTCATTTATTTCGCGGTTGGGCTCACCCGGCGGCGTTCCAAGACCTGGTGGGCGATATTCATCGTGCACACATCAATCGTGCTGGTGATGGGCGCCCTGTCCGGCTCGAGAGGATCCATATTGACCGTGTTCGCCATGCAGGTGTTCATTTATCACTATTTAAGGCGCCCGGTGAAGATCATCTACGCGATGCCGATCGGCATCGCGCTGATCGGCTTCGCAATGGTCATCGGCGTTCTGCGCGAAGGAGTGAAACTCGAGGACAGCCGGATTTCGACCGGACTCGACTCCAGAGATAGATTGCTGACGATGTCGATTTTCAACTACGGCGTGCAACCGCTGCAAATACTGCTCTCGGCCGACGATCTGCTGCTCGCGAACGGCAGCACGCTGCTGTCCGTGGTGACGAATCCCATTCCGCGCAATTGGTGGCCCGAAAAACCGGATACGGGCGGGGTCTTTTTCACCAAGAAATACACGGGCGATGCGTGGGACGGAGCGTCGAATCTCACGCCCACGTTCCTGGGCGAAGGTGTCATCAATTTCGGCTGGCTCGGCGGCCTGGCCTTCTTTCTGGTATTAGACCTGCTCTTGATGTATTTCGTGGTGCGCCGCTACAGAACCATGCTTGCACGGTTGCGCGCGCCGCCGAGCGCCGGAACGGCGATCGACGTGGTCATCTATGTCCTTTTCATGTGGGCGGCAGTCGCATTACTGGCGGGTGAAGTGACCAATACGGTTCAAACGCTGGTCGTGACGCAACTCGCTCCCGCATTCGTACTGCGGCACATTCTGGCGGCCAGGGCTCCAGTGGGCGCAGTGCAGTGATATTGCAAGTCGAATTCCATGCGACTCTGCATTGACGCCTCCAACCTTAGGGCTGGAGGAAGCCTCACCCATCTGGTCGAATTGCTGGTAACGTCGACGCGTCTCAATACGGCTTCGAACGCGTCTATGTCTGGGCTTCCCGCGCGACGCTGGAACTCATCGCCGAGCGTCCGTGGCTGGTGAAGCGAACCGACCCCGTACTCGAAGCCAACTTCCTGCGTCGCGCGGTTTGGCAGATGCGCCGGCTGGGCGATCTCGCGCGTTCCGACGGCTGCAACCTGCTGTTCGTGCCGGGAGGCACATTCGCGACGGGCTTCCGCCCCGTCGTGACGATGTGCCGCAATATGCTGCCCTTTGAATGGCGCGAAATTCTCCGCTACGGAATCTCTTTGCAGGCATTGCGTTTTCTCATGCTGCGTTTTGCGCGGCTCGTTCCTTCCGGCGCGCATCGGGAACGATATTTCTGACGCGCTATGCGCATGATGCCGTGCGCAGGCTGACCGGCGCCTGACGGGTCCGGTTCGAATCATCCCGCATGGCGTAGACGCGCGCTTTTTTGCACCTGCGCATTTGCCCGTGGAGGATCGGTCTACCGCGCGGCCGTTCGAAATCGTGTACGTTTCGATCATCGATCACTATAAGCATCAGGCAACGGCGGCCCGCGCGGTCGCACGCCTGGCGGCACGCGGCCACGCCGTGAGCCTGACGCTCATTGGACCGGCGTATCCGCCTGCGCTGCGGCACCTTCGGTCAGTATTGAAGGAGATCGACCCGGAGGGCGGCGTGATACGCTACCTGGGTCCAATAGCTCATGCGAACATTCATGAAGCCTATGCGCGCGCCGACATTGGGCTGTTTGCCTCGAGTTGTGAAAATATGCGAACATTCTGCTGGAGCAGATGGCGGCCGGTTTGCCCATCGCGTGTTCCGACAGGGGCCCGATGCCGGAAATTCTCTGCGATGGAGGCGTGTTTTTCGACCCGGAGGATGTGGAGAGCGTTTGCAGCGCAATTCTGACCCTGACATCGAGCCCGGCACTTCGCACACGAATCGCGCAAGCCGCGCAAAGGCTGGCGCATCAATACTCCTGGGCGAAATGCGCCGGTGAAACGTTCGAATTCCTGGCGAGCATCGCCGCTTCGCGCAAAGAAACGAGTCAAATGCAATGAACTCCGACGTCGACATGTTCAAGGACCGGGTGCTCCTCATAACGGGCGGAACGGGATCGTTCGGAAACGCCGTATTGCGCAGGTTTCTGCACTACGGCTGAAGGAAATCCGCATCTTCAGCCGTGACGAGAAAAAGCAGGACGACATGCGCAAGCGCTATCACGACCCGAAGCTGAAATTCTATATCGGCGATGTGCGCGATCGGCGCAGCATCTCGGCGGCGATGAGCGGAGTCGACTATTCTTTCACGCCGCCGCGCTCAAGCAGGTTCCATCGTGTGAATTTTACCCCATGGAGGCGGTGCGGACGAACGTGCTGGGCACGGAAATCGTGCTTGAGCCGCGATCGCCGCGGGCGTCAAACGCGTCATATGCCTGAGCACCGACAAGGCGGTCTATCCCATCAACGCCATGGGCATGAGCAAGGCTTTGATGGAAAAGGTGATCGTCGCAAAATCGCGGCAATCTCGAAGGACGACCAGCTCTGCGCGACGCGATACGGCAACGTCATGGCGTCCCGCGGATCGGTTATTCCGCTTTTTGTGTCGCAGATCAAGGCTGGCAGGCCGCTGACGGTAACCGATCCCGCGATGACGCGCTTTTTGATGTCCCTCGATCAATCGGTGGAGTTGGTCCTGTTCGCGTACGAAAATGCCGCGCAGGGCGATATCTTCGTTCAGAAGGCGCCGGCCGAAACGGTGGCCGTCATTGCGCAGGCCATGTGCGAAATGCACAGCGTGGGGACGATCCCGTCCGCAAGATCGGCACGCGGCATGGCGAGAAGGTCTATGAATCGCTACTGACCCGCGAGGAACGTGCCTGCGCCGAGGATCTCGGAGCGACTACTTCCGCATTCCGCCAGACGGTCGCGACCTGAACTACTCGAAGTTCGTGGAGCAGGGGATTGCGCATCACGTACGGCGAGGAATACAACTCGCACAACACCGAACGCTTGAATGTAGAGGGAATGAAGGCTCTCTTGCTGAAACTCGAATTCCTACAGCGCATATTGCACGGCCAGCCGGCAAGCGCCGAAGATTGACGAACCATGCGGGTGCTCGTTACCGGTTCGGATGGATTCGTCGGAAGGAACCTTTGCGTCCGTCTGCGTGAACGCGGCTACGGCGAAATAGCCGAGGTCTCCCGGAACACGCCGCCTCAGGACGTCGAGCGCGCGCTGCGCTCCGCGGACTTCATTTTCCATGTCGCCGGAACGAACCGGCCCCGCGCACCCGGCGAGTTCGTGACCGGCAACGTCGCACTCACAGCCTTCCTTTGCCGGACGCTGCTCGAATCAGGCAAGGCGCCCACGATCGTCTACACTTCGTCAATCCAGGCGGCGCTCGACAATCCGTACGGCCGAAGCAAGGCCGCGGCGGAGGCGGTTCTCCTCGACTATGGGCGGGCGGGCGGAGCGGTCGTGCACAATCTCAGGCTGAACAACATTTTCGGCAAATGGTCGAGGCCGAATTACAACTCGGTTGTCTCGACGTTCTGCCACAATATTGCACGCGATTTGCCGATTCGAATCGACGATCCGGCTGCACCCCTGTCGCTCGTCTACATCGACGATGTCGTCGACGCCATGCTCGCATATCTCGAATCGCCGGCGGCCGGAGACGTCATGATGAAGGCGATGCCCGTCTACGAAACGACGGTTGGAAGGGTCGCCGCTGAGATCCACGCGTTCAAGGAGAGCCGTAAGTCCCTGCGGACGGAACCGGTCGGCGTCGGCTTCGTGCGGGCCCTGTATGCCACTTATGTGAGCTATCTCCCCACCGCCAATTTCATATACGAAGTTGCCGCACACACCGACGCCCGCGGCAGCTTCGTCGAAATGCTGAAGACCGGGGATTCGGGCCAGTTCTCTTATTTCACCGCGCACCCCGGGGTGACGCGGGGCGGACCACTATCATCACAGCAAGACCGAGAAGTTCCTGGTGATCCGGGGCAGCGCGCTGTTCCGCTTTCGGCACATTCTGACCAACGAACGGTTCGAACTGCGGACCTGCGGCGGAACGCCTCGGA
Source organism: uncultured Gammaproteobacteria bacterium (assembly GCA_963727045.1). Classification (GTDB taxonomy): domain Bacteria; phylum Pseudomonadota; class Gammaproteobacteria; order Steroidobacterales; family Steroidobacteraceae; genus Bog-1198. The sequence continues at coordinate 1,940,157 of CAVSES010000001.1, forward strand.
TCGTCGAGACGGTGCCGGGCTGGCTGCACGACATCACCAATATCGGAAGCGAGGAAATGGTCGTGATGCTGTGGGCCAATGAGATTTTCGACCGCGACCGACCGGATACCTACAAGGGCACGGTGTAACCATGGATAAGCTGAAGGTGATGACAGTGGTCGGCACGCGGCCCGAAATCATCCGATTGTCGCGTGTAATTCCCGAGCTGGACGAATTCACCGATCACATCCTGGTTCACAGCGGGGCAGAACTACGACTATGAACTGAACGAGGTGTTCTTTCAGGATCTTGAGAGTTCGAAAGCCCGACCACTTCCTCGACGCCGCCGGCAGCTACCGCCGCTGAGACGATCGGCAAGGTGATCTCATTCCGTTCGAACGTTGCTGGGGGCAGGTTCAGACCCCGAAGCGGTCCTCATACTCGGAGATACCAATAGTTGTCTCGGCACGATCGCCGCCAAGCGCCGTAAAATTCCCATCTTTCACATGGAAGCCGGGAATCGCTGCTTCGATCAGGCGCGTGCCTGAGGAGATCAATCGGAGGATTGTTGACCACATCAGCGACCTCAACATGCCTTACAGCGACATCGCGCGGGAGTATCTGCTGCGTGAGGGGCTGCCGCCTGACCGCATCATCAAGACGGGCAGCCCGATGCGCGAGGTGCTCGACCACCACAGGTCGCACATCGATGCCTCGGATGTCCTGGCCCGCCTGGGTCTCAAGCCGCTTGAATACTTCGTCGTCAGCGCCCATCGCGAGGAAAATGTCGATTCGGACCACAATTTCTCGCGGCTTGCCGACGTTCTCAATACGCTGGCACGCGAGTATCCGTTCCCCATCATCGTCTCCACGCATCCGAGGACGCAGAATCGAATAGACGCCACGGGCACACGATTCGAGCCCGCTAGTCCGGCTGCGTGAAGCCCATGGGCTTCCTCGATTACGTCAAACTGCAGCTCGAATCCAGAGCCGTGCTTTCCGACAGCGGGACGATTACCGAAGAATCGTCGATATTGAATTTTCCGGCGTTGAACATCCGCGAAGCGCACGAGCGTCCGGAGGGAATGGAGGAGGCGGCCGTGATGATGGTCGGTCTCGACGCTCGACGCGTACTTGCAGGCGCTGCGGATCCTCGAATCACAGCCAGCGCGGTGCGCATCGGCTGCTGCGGCCGGTCGCAGACTATGACGTAACCAACGTTTCCGACAAGGTGCTTCGCATCATTTGCAGCTACACGGACTATGTCAGACGCAACGTCTGGAAAGCCTTCTAGCCGGGAAATGGTCGGTGCGACTTCTCATCGTCACGCAATATTTCTGGCCGGAGGACTTTCGAATCAACGACCTCGCGGGCGAGCTGGCGAGCCGCGGCCACGACGTTACGATTCTTACCGGCTTGCCGAATTATCCCGACGGTCGGATTTACGACGATTTTCGCAGGGACCCGGGCCGTTTCGATCAATACCTCGGCGCGCGAATCATCCGCGCGCCGCTGGTCGCCCGCGGGAACCGGCCCATTGCGCCTGATTGCAAACTACCTCAGCTTTGCGGTCAGCGCCTGTCTGGTCGGTTCGTGGAAGCTTCGCGGGCAACGCTTCGACGCGATCTTCGCGTATGAACCTTCGCCGATCACCGTGGGGGTGCCGGCCGCATTCATGCGCGCCCTCAAGAACGCACCGATGACGCTCTGGGTTCTCGATTTGTGGCCCGAAACGCTGAGCGCGATCGGTGCGGTCCGCTCGCGTCCGCTGATCGCCTTGATCGGCAGCCTCGTCGCCGCCATCTATCGGCGGTGCGACTTGATTCTCGCACAGTCGAGGAGCTTCGTGCCTCAGATCGAGGCTCGCTGCACGCAAGCGGCGGGCCGCGTCGAGTATTTTCCGAGCTGGGCCGAGTCCTTCTTCGATTCCGACAATGAACCGGAGCCGCCTGAGTTGCCGCCGAAGGACGGCAAGTTCGAGGTCATGTTCGCCGGCAACATCGGCGACGCGCAGGATTTTCCCGCCATTCTCGACGCGGCGGAGCACCTAAGGTCGCATCCGGCGATTCGGTGGCTCATCGTCGGCGGGGGGCGTGCTGCGCACTGGGTCTGCGGCGAAATCGAGCGCCGGCGGCTCGGAGAAAGCGTCATCATGCTCGGCAGACATCCAGTGGAGCGAATGCCGGCATTCTATCGACGCGCCGATGTCTTGCTGGTGACCCTGAAGGACGAGCCGATCTTCGCGATGACCATCCCCGGCAAACTGCAGTCCTATCTGCTGGCCGGCGTGCCGATCGTGGGAATGCTGAACGGCGAGGGTTCGCGGACGATCGAGGCCGCGGACGCGGGTCTCGTCTGCGCAGCGGGCGATCACGAAGCATTGAGCCGCGCGATCTTGCAAATGCACGAGATGCCCGAATCCGAGCGGAAACTGATGGGTGTTCGGGGGCGCAGTTACGGGCGCCTGGAATTCGATCGCGGGCGTCTCATGGACAGGCTGGAGAATTGGCTGAAGACGGTGCAGAAAGCGACCTGATCATTCCGCGGGCGTCCGCTCGCCCGAATGTCAGCCCTCGATGAGCCGGCAAATTCCCCCGGCAATTTCATACCTGTCACCAGTATGCGGGCATACGCTTGCTCCGCTGTGTGCCGGCGGCACCTTCAATCGCTCACCGAATCGGCTCATCCAGCCGATTTGCCTGGCCGGAACCCCCACCATCAGCGCGAAGGCGCCGACATCCCTGTTGACCACGCTCCCCGCTCCGACGAATGCATATTCGCCAATCGTGACGCCGCATACGATGGTGCAGTTGGCTCCCAGAGTGGCGCCTCTTTTCACCAGCGTATCGCGGTACTCGTCCTTGCGCGTGATCGCGGAGCGCGGGTTGTAGACATTCGTGAACACCATGCTTGGACCGCAAAAGACATCGTCTTCAAGCGTCACGTTGTCGTAGACCGACACGTTATTCTGAATCTTGACGTTGCTGCCGATCTTCACCCTGTTGCCGACGTAGACGTTTTGGCCAAGAGAGCAGCGCTCGCCGATGACCGCTCCACCGGAAACGTGCACCCAATGCCAGATGCGGCATCCCTCGCCGATCGAGGCGCCCGGGTCGACGATGGCGGACGGGTGTATCTTCGTTTCGGTCAACTCAATATTCCAGCGGAAGCGCCACCCGCCTCCCATCGCGCGCCGACAGATAGCTCGCGATGAGCAGTTCGAGCGACCGCAGTCCCTCGCGCCCGTCGGTGTCCGGCTCCGCCTGACCGCGCAGCACTTTGACGACATTGTCGTAGTAGAGCGGGTGGCCGAAACCATATACCGAGGTCGTCTCGTAATTGGTCTGCGCGATGCGCTCATCCTCGGCGCGGCTGTCGGCAAATTCCCAGGTGGTGATCTGATTGACCGCGACGCCGCCGATGCGGACGGTGCCTCTCTCGCCGAGGACCGTAATCGATCCCTCGAAATTCTTCGGATATGCCAGCATCGTCACGTTGATCGACCCCAGAGCACCCGAGCGCCAACGCACGCCCACCGTTGCCGTATCTTCAACCTGGATGTTGCGCGCGAGTGTGCCGACGTAGGCTTGGACACTTTCCACGGGGCCGATGAGCCAGTCCACCAGATCGACATAGTGGCTCGCCTGATTCATCAACGCACCACCGTCAAACTCCCACGTACCGCGCCACGCGGCGCTGTCGTAATAGGACTGGGGCCGCGACCAGAATACATTGATGGTCGCCATGTAGATGCGGCCGAACCGACCGCTCGTAATGGCATTCTTCAACAATTGCAGAGTTGCGTTGCGGCGGTTCTGTTTGACGACGAACAAATGCACTCCGGCTTCGTCGCATTCCCGGACCATATGCAAACCGTCGCTCCATCTCGTCGCCATCGGTTTTTCGGTCATCACATGTCGCTTCGCGCGGGCAGCGAGAATCGCCTGCGAAGGGTGAAGCCCGCTGGGGGTACACAATGCGACCATGTCCACGTCGGATTCGGCGAGCAGGTTCCCCAGACTCGCGTACCCCGCCACATTGAGCTTCCCGCTCGCCTCCCGCAGTCTGTCCGGATTGGTGTCGCATACCGCCGCCAATTCGAAGTTTTCTTCGTGAGCCTTGATCGCACCGAAATGACTGGCGGCGATCCGGCCGCATCCGACCACGCCGATGCGAATGCGGCGGTCCAGAATCGGCGGCAGAGACGCGTTATACACCGTAGACTCCACTTTTTTCCGCGCATGTAATGCGCCAAAACAACTTGGGATCATACATGATTGGGTGGCGCTCCGCGCGGCGCGCATGGATTATGTCGGCGAATTCCCCTAAAGTGTGTCGTGTTCTCGGATGACTTGCGCGCATGATCTCAACCCATTCTTCCGCCCCTCCGCGAGTGCTCATCACGGGAGCGACCGGGTTCATCGGACGGGAGCTGATGCTGGCGGCGCGGTCGTTTCGCCTGCGCTCCGCATTGCGATCCGGGCCGATGTCGGAGTTTCCAAACGAATCCGTTGTGGTTGGCGAGATCGATGGCGGAACCGACTGGATGCGGGCGCTTGCGGGCGTCGACTACATCGTGCATCTTGCGGCCCGCGTGCATGTCATGAGTCCCACCGGTGCCGATCGGGTTGAATTCGAAAGGACGAACGTCGAGGGCACTGAGACTCTGGCGAAGGCCGCGGCAAGGGCCGGCGTCAAGCGATTCGTATTTCTGAGCAGCATCAAGGTCAACGGGGAGATGACGTGCGATCGCCCATTCCGCGCCGACGATCTTCCTCGACCCGCCGACGACTACGGGCGCTCCAAGCTCGAGGCCGAACGCCGGCTCTTGCGTGTCGACGCCGAGTCCGACATGCGCGTTGCGATCATTCGACCGCCGTTGGTTTACGGCCCCGGTGTGCGCGCGAATTTTCTTCGCCTGCTGTCATGGGCCAATAGCGGCGCGCCGTTGCCGTTGGCGGCCGTCAAAAACATGCGCAGCATGGTCAGCGTCTGGAACCTTTGCGATTTGATCTGCTCCCTGCTGCGCTCGTCGGACGCGAAGAGTGGCGTGTATGTGGTGTCCGACGGCAAGGACATCTCCACGCCGCAACTGATTCGCCGCCTCGCGGCCGGCTTGGGGCGTCCCGCGCGGCTTTTCACGGTACCTGTTGCTCTGCTCGGCGCCGTGGCCAAAGCGCTGGGCAGATCCGCCGAGTTCCAAAGGCTGTGCGGATCTCTCACGGTCGACATCAGCGCGACTCGCTCGGGCCTGAATTGGTCGCCGCCGGTAACGCTCGAACAAGGACTGGAGCGGACCGCGCGATGGTACTTGAACCGGCAGGACGCGGGTCCGGGCAATTTCCGATGATTCTAGGCTGGCTGCCGATTGGTGCCTTCATTGCGTCGTACGGCTTGACGGCATGGCTGCTCCGTCACTCCCGAATGAGCCAAGTGGTCGACCGGCCCAATTCCCGCAGTTCGCACAGCGTACCGACGCCGCGGGGCGGCGGATTGAGCATGGTCGCTGTAATGACTTGCGGAATCATCATCCTATATTTCACGGAATCGGTGACGCTGCCGCTCGCGGCCGTGGCGATTTGGGGAGGCTTGGGAGTTGCGGCGGTCGGATTCTGGGACGATGTTCGATCCGCACCCATTGCTCTGCGCATCAGCGTGCACATCGGAGCAGCCATCTTCGCCGTCTATTGTTTGGGCGGCACCCAGGCAATCCATGTGGGCGCGTACGTGCTCGTGCCGGGAGTCATGGGCGCGGCGATCGCGGTGCTGGCCGTCGTGTGGATTTTGAATCTCTTCAATTTCATGGACGGCATCGATGGGATAGCGGCATCGGAAGCCGCATTCATACTGCTGGGCGCGGCAGGTCTTGGATTGTCGGTTGGACACACATCGCCTGCCGATGTTGCACCTATGTTGATCCTAGGCGCCGCTTGTCTCGGGTTTCTGATGTGGAACTGGTCGCCGGCCGCCATCTTCATGGGCGATGTAGGAAGCGGCTACCTGGGCTTCCTCATAGCAGTGTTTGCGCTGGAATCGTCGCGCACCAGCGCCATCAACATTTTCGTGTGGTTGATTCTCGGCGGCGTATTCCTGGTCGACGCGACCTTGACCCTGCTTCGTCGGCTGTTTCGTCGCGAGCGGGTATATCAAGCGCATCGCACGCATGCGTATCAATGGCTGGCGCGGCGCTGGCGCTCACATGCAGCCGTGGCGGTTTCGGTTCTTGTCATCGACATCGTCTGGCTCCTGCCCTCGGCAGCTCTTGCCGTCGCCTATCCGGCATTTTCGCCTTGGATATGCATTCTCGCGCTTGCACCGCTGGCTGTGGGCGCCTTCATCGCGGGCGCCGGTCGTCCCGAGTGAACTTCATACGCTTCGAACCGCCAGCAGTCCAACCGCCAGGTTGTAGATGATCGTCGTCACGGCCTGCCAGATCGGTAACGACTTGATCCGTTCCGTGTCGAGCGGCACGACGATGGTATCGCCCGGCCGCATTTCGACGGATCGCGAGCGCCTGAACCATCCGCGGCGCTCTCCTGAGATCACGTCGCCGTTGGCGCGCACGACGTAGATGCGCTTGCGGTCGGCCTTCTGCGTGGTGCCGCCGCTCTTCGCGATGTAATCGTCACGAGTCAAGCCCGCCTCGAATACGTGCGACGTGGGGCTCTGCACTTCGCCCAAGATGGTGATTTCCTGGGTCTTCTTCGGCACCAGCAGCTTGTCGCCGTCTCTGCAGCAGGACGTCGCCGGACCGCCCGACCGGCCCTTGCATGACCTGATTGATATCGATGACCAGCCGACCGACCGGTTTGGTGTCGCGCAACTGGCCAACAACTGCTGACCGACCACCAAGCCTTGAGCTGCGCTTGCCGCCGCCTGCCGCCGGCTGGTGGCCGCGCTGCTCGGCGATCGCTTCGAGCGACAGGGCGGCGAGATCGCTCTGCAGGCGATTGGCCAGCAATTCGAGCTGATCCTTTTCCCGCTTCTTCAGCTCTTCGCGGATGAACACGGCGCCTTCCGGGAATGCCATGTCGGTGAATCCGCCGGCGCGCTGCAGCACCGAGTGCAGCGTCTCGCCCTGATGGATGGGATACTTGCCGGGGAAACGCACCTCGCCCGTCAGCTCGATGGTCCCGGGTTGCATCCACTTCGGTATGGGCTTGACGACCAGAACATCGTAGGGCATCAGCGTGCACGTCGGCGCCGGCATCCCGCGCCGAATCGCCGCGAGGTTCACCGGAATCAATTCGGTCTGGCGCGCTTCGCCATCGACGACTTGGTAGCGCGTGATTTCGGCCTGTCCGCTAAATGCGGCATCCTCGAGGCTGCCGCCCGCGCGGATCAGATCGCTGACGTGCATCGAGGGTTCGAGCGGATAGCGGCCCGGCGCCTTGACCCGGCCGTCGATGCTGACGATCTGTTCGGGCTTGTCGGGCGTCGCCTGCAGCTCGAGATCGCTGATGATCGGCGCCAAGATCCGTTCGCGGCTCGCCGACAGATCGAACACGTAAATCTTGTCGCGCGGCCGCAATTCCGGATCCGCCGCGGAGCCCCGCGCCGCGAGGGCGCGTTCGAGGTCGGCCGAAACGACCTCGATCTTTTCGTCGGGCGGAACCTCGCGCCGGATCATGATGTAGTGCGGATCCGCATTCGGTCGCAGTTCGTCGAAGCTGCCGAGCACGTCGCTGAGCCGCAGGCCCGGCATGGTATTCGAACGCCCCGGGCGGAATACGTATCCGGTGAGCTCGACCGAATTCTCGAGCGTCGGCCGGATCGCGGGCACGTGCAATTTGTCGCCGTTGGCGAGCGCGGTCGCGCGGCCTGCCGCGTCGTCAAATCGACGTCGTGCATCTCGATGCAGGCGCGACGGCAAGATGCGCTCGAGCTGCCCGAGCTTGTCGTCGGCGTCGGGCATGAGCCCGCCGGCGATGTCGATCAGCCTGCTCGACGGTTTTCTCGTCCTTGAGCTCGTAAATCGCGGGGCGCCGAACCGCTCCGTCGACCGCGACCGTGTCTGCCGATGGGCGGAATGAAAATCACGTCGCCGGGCATGAGCTGCCGGTCGCCGCTGGTGTCGCCGTGCAGCAGCAGATCGTACAGGTCGAGCGTCGTGACCAGGCGGCCGTTGCGCTTGAGTTGCGATGTTGCGCAGCGAGCCGATCTTCTTGACGCCGCCGCTCGACGAACAGCGCGTTCGTCATGGTCGACAATCCGCTCACCGTGTAGGAACCAGGCTTCTCGGCCTCGCCCAGCACGAAAACCCGGATGGAGCGCAGATCGCCCATGGTCACGCTGACGCGCGTGCCGATCAGCTGCTTGCGACACGCGCTGTCGATCGCGTCGCGCGCCGCATCGAACGTCATGCCGCTGACAATGATCGGGCCCGAGCTTCGGGAAATTGATCCGGCCGTCGCGTTGCGACCGTGAGCTCGTAACTCGAGTGTTCGTTGCCGTACAGTTGAACATCGAATGTATCGCCGGGGCCCACAACGTAATCCGACGGGGACTTGAATATCCGATACCGGCGCAAAGGTGCTCGGCGCTCCTTCGAACAAGTCGTAGCCGAAAGGCTTCAGCGCCTCGTTGCCGGACGGCAGCAGGCGCAACAGCGTCACCCTCACCGCGTAGTCGCTCGAGATCAGGATCGCGCACCCAGCCGCATGGTCGCCTCGGAGGCGGTCAATCCGGCCAGCGGAATCGCCGGCAGGCCGGGCATCTCGAGCACGCCGAAGCGGTTGAGCTGGTACGGATTGTTGCTCGAGATCCGTTTGCGGAACTTCTCGGTCTTCTCCTTCTCCTGGTCCGTTTTCGGAATTCTCGGTCATCCGAGAGCGGCGTATTCGCAGAAGTCGAGTGCTTCGGGACATTGCCGTTCACGCCGTCGCAGTCGCATTGTTGCCGAGGAGCAGCCGAATTGGCGGCGACGCCATTCAGCGCGCCCGGACCCGGCAGCGGGATTTGTGCCGTTGGGTGCGTTTCTGCGCGTTGGCAGCGTTGTGATTGACGCTGATCGCCGGTTTGATTCAAGTATGGACTGATGAGGTCGTTGCAAAATTCGTCGAGCGCGATCAACTCGATCAGGACCGTGTCGTCGGCGCGCAACTCCGGGTCTTCGTCCGTCTGGCGAAGAGTCCGTCCATCGACGAGTCTTCTGGTTTCTTGTCCTTGTCGTAAGATCCTGTTCGCTCGCCGTTCTTTCGGCCGCACCGTCTCAGGCGTGTCGAGCTTTCTGATCGGTTTTCTTTCCCGCGAACCGCCCTTGCCCAAGAACCTCTGCAGCATCGAGCCCTGCTGATCGGGCGACAGACTGTCCTTGAGCGCTTGCAACGTATCGGTGTTCTGGCTCTGCGCGGACGCGGCCAGGCCGATCGATAGCGCGGCGAGCGCGCGCACAGCGGATCTAGTTCGCATCTACGCATCGCGTTGACACGCCTTCGCTGTCACTTGAAACGTCGCTCGATTATTCCGGCTGCACGCTCTCCGGCGCACATCATAGCCTGTAAGGCCATCCGGGTAACCCCGAAGGCGTTCCGGGCATCCCACGGTAGCGCCGCCTTACCGCCAAGCTTAACCGACGGATCCGCTAGCGCTTGTAATTCTTCTCCAATCCAAGCCGCATAGTCGCGCCCCAACAGCGCCTGCCACCAGCGCGTATTGTCCAGGTACCAGTCAAGCGTCGCCCGCAGGCCCGTCGCGAGATCGCGCGCCGGCGCGTAGCCCAGCTCGCTCTTCGCCTTTCGCATAATTGATGGCATAGCGCCGGTCGTGTCCCAAGCGGTCGCGCACATGGGTGATCAGATCGACCGCCCGCTTGCCGCCGACCGCCGGGGAAGCGGGAAACGCCGCCCGCAGATCCGCGCGCCCGCTGAAGGATTCATCGACCAGCCCGCACAGCGTGCGCACGATCTCGATATTGGCCGTTTCGCTGTTTCCGCCGATGTTGTACACCTCGCCCGGCCTGCCTCGCTCGAGAGCCGACGCGATGGCCACGCAATGATCCTCCACGTGCAGCCAATCCCGAACCTGCAGCCCGTCGCCGTACACCGGCAACGCCTTGCCCGAGCAGAATGTTGACGATGGTGAGCGGGATCAATTTTTCCGGAAATTGATAGGGGCCATAGTTGTTCGAGCAATTGGTGATGGTACTTTGCAGCGCAAAGGTCTCATAGTACGCCCGAACCAGGTGATCGGACGATGCCTTGCTGGCCGAGTACGGCGAGTTGGGCGCATAGGGGGTGGACTCGTGGAAAGGCGGGTCGCTGGGCCCCAAGGACCCGTAGACCTCGTCGGTCGACACATGATGAAAGCGGTGCGCCGGCACCATTTTTCGATCCACCCACAGCGATTTTGCCGCTTTGAGCAGCGAATGGGTGCCCACGATGTTGGTGCGGATGAAGTCATCGGGGCCCAGGATCGACCGATCGACGTGCGACTCCGCCGCGAAATTGACCACCGTGTCGATCCGATGCTGCTCCATGAGCGCACGCACCGCCGCCTCGTCGCAGATGTCGCCTTTCACGAAAAGATACCGCGGGTCCCGCTCCAGGCCCGCCAGATTGTCGATGTTCCCGGCGTACGTCAGCGCATCGAATACCACCACCCGCCCCTGCCCGGCGCGCCCCAGCCAATGGCGCACGAAATTGGCGCCGATGAAGCCGGCGCCGCCGGTGATGAACAGGTTACGCGGTTCGAAGCTCATCCAGCATGGTCCTCAAGTTGTGCCGCCAATGCCGCGCCGGGACTTGGATGGTGGCCCGCGTGGAGCCGGTATCGAGCACGCTGAAGGCGGGACGGCGGGCCTTCGTCGGATAGGCGGCGCTCGCAATGGGCGTGACAGGCACGGCGCGTCGAAGCAATCCTCGCGCCAAGGCCTCCTCTTGGATGGCGACGGCGAAATCGTACCAGCTCGCCACACCAAGATCCGTCCAGTGGTAGACGCCGGCGGGTGCACCTGCCTCGATGAGGCCCCAGATCGCGGCGGCGATCCCTCCCGCCCAGGTGGGCGTGCCGATCTGGTCGCAAACCACGCTCACCTGTTCTTTCTCCCCCATCAGCCGCAGCATGGTCAGCACGAAGTTCCGTCCCGTGGAGGCGTACACCCAGGAGGTGCGCAGCACGATGCCCGCTCCCGGGCCATTCAAGACATGGCGCTCGCCGGCTAACTTGCTTGCCCCGTAGACACTCAAGGGATGGGTTTGATCGGTCGGCAGATACGCGCGATTGGACTTGCCGTCGAAGACGAAATCCGTCGACAGATGCAGCAGCCGGCATCCGGCCTTCGCGGTGGCCGCCGCCAAAACACCCACGGCAGTGTCGTTGACGGCCATGGCTTGCACCGGCTGATCTTCGGCCAGATCCACCGCCGTATAGGCGGCGCCGTTGACCACCCACTCCGGACGCGTGTGCGCCAATTCGCGCGCAACGGCCTCCTCATCGCCGATATCGAGTTCGGCGTGCGCTCGGGATACAACCTGATGGTGGGCGGACGCCGCCGCGACGACCGCGCTCGCCACCTGTCCTCCCCCGCCGAGCACCAGCACTTTCACGCGAATTTCTCGATCTCGGCGAAGCTCGCGCCGCGTGCATCCTTCGGCGAGAGCTTGGGCGCGACGCCCGCCGGAAGGGGCCATCGAATGTTCAAGGTCGGATCATCCCAGGCCAGCGTGCGCTCATGCTCGGGACTGTAGAAATCCGTGCACTTGTAGAGAAAATCGGCGGACTCCGAGGTGATCAGAATGCCGTGCGCCAATCCCGGCGGAACCCACAATATCCGATGGTTCTCGGCCGTGAGATCGACGCCCCATGATCCTCCGAAGGTCGGGCTGCTGCGGCGCAAGTCCACCACGACGTCGTGGACGCTGCCCGCCGCGACGCGCACCAACTTGCCCTGCGTGTGCCGCACTTGCAGGTGCAGACCGCGCAGCGTCCATTGGCTCGAGCGGCTGTGGTTGTCCTGCACGAATGCGGCGTCGATGCCCGCCGCCTTGAATTTCTGCTCCTGCCAGGTCTCCACGAAGAATCCGCGGGTGTCGCCAAATACCTGGGGCTCTATCAGAACCACATCGGCGATCGGCGTGCTCGTGAATTTCATGCCGCCGGATACTTCAAAATTGCGAATGCTCATTGACGATTCGCAGCAGATACTCGCCATACCCGCTCTTCTCCAGGGGCTTGGCCAGCTTCACCAATTGGTCGGCCGTGATGAACCCCGAGCGCCAGGCGATTTCCTCGACGCAGGCGACTTTGAGCCCCTGCCGTTCCTCGATGATGCGCACGAATACGCCGGCATCGAGCAGGGAATTGTGCGTGCCCGTATCGAGCCAGGCCGTGCCGCGGCCCAACCGCTCGACGTGCAGCTCGCCGATCTTGAGGTACGCGCGATTCAAATCGGTGATCTCGAGCTCGCCGCGGGACGAGGGGGTCAGCGCCTTCGCAAAGGCCGGGGCGCGGCTGTCGTAAAAATAAACTCCGGTCACCGCATAATTCGACGGCGGCGACTTCGGCTTCTCCAGCAGGTCCGTCACCCGGCCCTCGGCATCGAACTGCACGACGCCATAGCGCTCCGGGTCCTGCACGTAATAGCCGAAGACGGTTGCCCCGGTTTCGCGCCTCGCAGCCGACATGAGCAGCGGCGTCAGGTTCGCGCCGTAAAATATGTTGTCTCCGAGAATCAGCGCCGACGGTGCGCCGTCGAGGAACGATTCCCCGAGGATCAGCGCCTGCGCGATGCCGTTGGGAACCGCCTGGACCGCGTACTCAAAAGAAATCCCCCACTGCGTGCCGGTACCGAGAAGATCGCGGAATGCCGCCTGATCCCGCGGGGTGGTGATGATCAGGTAATCACGGATGCCCGCGGACATCAGTGCCGCCAACGGATAGTAGATCATCGGCTTGTCGTAGACCGGCAGCAGCTGCTTGCTGAGCGACATGGTGATCGGGTGCAGGCGGGTGCCGGCGCCGCCCGCCAAGATGATGCCTTTCCGTTGTTTCACCTCGAAATTCGCCTCTTGGACTCTCGCGCTTCAGCGATGCTTGGCCACATAGTCGATCAGCGAGGCCAACCCGGAGGCTCCATGCCCCGCCGGAGCCCGTCCGCCCTTCATGTCGATGCCCACCGCCAGCTTCTTGCCGAGCTCGACGCCGAACTGATCGAAGGAATTGATGCCCCATACCGTGCCCTGCACGAACACGCTGTGCTCATACATCGCGAGCAATCCGCCCAACGTTCGGGCGGTGGTTTGCGGGTACAGGAGCAGCGAGCTCGGCCGGTTGCCGTCATAGACCCGATGGAGGCCGATGCGCGCAATTTCCGACGGGCTGGCACCGGCCTTGCGCATGTCCGACTCGACTTCCTCCTGCGCATGCCCGAACGCGAAGGCCTGCGCCTGGGCAAAGCAGTTTTGCAGCGCCAGATCCTGCGCTTCGGTGCCGCCCCAGGAGCCGCGCAGCGGTGCGATGAAGTCCAGCGCCTGAGTGAGCGTTCCTTGATGCAGCATTTGAAAGAACGAATGTTGCGCGTTCGAGCCCGGTTCGCCCCAGACGATGGGCGCCGTCGCGAAATCGGCGCGCCCGCCGCTTAAAGAAACGGACTTGCCGTTGCTTTCCATTTCGAGTTGCTGCAGGTAGGCGGGCAGTCGTGCGAGCCTTTGATCGTACGGCAACACGGCGAGCGTTGGGAGCTTCAGGAACGTTCGATTCCACACGCCCAGCAATCCCATGAGCACCGGCAGATTCTTCTCGTACGGCGCGTCCATGAAATGCCGGTCGATGTCGCTCGCGCCCGTCAAGAATTCTTCGAACCGCCCGCTCCCCACGGTCAGCTCCGCGATCAAGCCGATCGCCGACCACACCGAGTAGCGTCCGCCCACCCAATCCCACATCGTGAACCGATGCTCCGCGGCGATGCCAAAAGCGTCCATCGCGGGGGCATTGGTCGACACCGCGACAAAGTGATTGGCCGGAGATTTCTCCCCGAGGGCTCCCACGATCCAGGCACGCGCCGCATTGGCGTTCGACTGGGTTTCCTGCGTCGTGAACGTCTTCGAGCACACGATGAGCAGCGTCTCGGCCGGATCGAGGCTGCGGATCAGATCCTCGAGCTGGGTGCGATCGACGTTGGACACGAAATGCGGAGTGATGTCGCCGCTCCACTCGGCTCTAAGGGCATCGCATACCAAGAGCGGCCCCAAATCCGAGCCTCCGATGCCGATGTTCACCACGTGCTTGAAGCGCTTTCCCGTCGACCCGAGCTTCCGACCCGCGCGCACGGCGGCGACGAAGTCGGCGAGCTTCCTGCGCGACTCACGCACCTCGGCTTGAACGTCCGCGGGGCCCGCGAAGCCCGAGCGCAGCGCCGCGTGAAGCACCGCGCGCTGCTCGGTGATGTTGATGGGATCGCCGCGAAACATGGCGGCCGCACGCGCCGGCAAACCCGCGGCGCGCGCAAGATCGATGAGCAGCGGCAGCGTCTTGCCCGTGATGCGCTGACGCGAAAAATCGAGCAGCCAGGAGCCATGTTCCACGTGAAAGTTCTGCCAGCGCTGCGGATCCGCGGCGGTCAGATCGCGCAAGTGCGCCGGGCCGAGCTCATCGGCATGCAGGGCAACCGCGCTCCATTCGTTCAGGGAGGAATTCAGCTGTGTCATGACGAGTGATGATGGCGCAGGTTCACAATCTTCGCCACACCGTCTTGCCGCCCGATGACTTGTCGAGCAGCGCCAGCACGTGTTCATGCGCCGCCATCTCGCTCTCGCTCGGCCGTACCACGATGATGCGGGGGCCGTCGAGGCGAAGCGGAGCGGTCTGGCGGGCACGGCTGCGAGCCGTGTCCGATTCGGCGCTCAAGGTGAGCGTGGCCTGGCCGCCGGTCATCGCGAGATACACCTCGGCGAGGATGCGTGCATCGAGCAGTGCGCCGTGGTAATCGCGGCGCGAATTGTCAACCGAGTAGCGCTTGCACAAGGCGTCGAGGCTGTTGCGCTGCCCGGGGTGCATCTGCCGCGCGAGCGCGAGCGTGTCGAGCACCCGGCACAGGTCGTGCACCCGGTGCGAGGCCTCGATGCGCATGAGCTCGGCGTTCAAAAAGGCGATGTCGAAGGGGGCGTTGTGAATGACGAGTTCCGCATCGCGGATGAATTCGAGGAACTCCGCGTGCACCAGCGAAAACGTCGGCTCCTTCGCCAATTTGTCGCGGGTGAGGCCGTGCACCTGCTCCGCACCCTCGTCGATGTCGCGTTCGGGATTGAGGTATTGATGATAGGTGCGGCCCGTGAGCCGCCGGTTGAGGAGTTCGACGCAGCCGATCTCGATCACCCGGTGGTCTTGCTCGACTTCGAGCCCCGTGGTTTCCGTATCCAGGACGATTTGGCGCATCTTAGGGGTTGCCGGGCGGATTACCGAACCGCCAGCAGCCGGTCGATGGCGACGTTGGCGAGCTGATCGACGTATTCATTTTCTTCATGTCCCGAATGTCCTTTCACCCAATGCCATTCGATGTCCTGCTCCCGGACCGCCGTGTCCAGCAATTGCCACAGATCCTGGTTCTTGACCGGTGCACGCGCCGCGGTTCTCCAGCCCCGGGCCTTCCAGTTCGGCAGCCATTCGGTGACGCCCTGAAGCACGTATTTCGAATCGGTGTACAGCTTGACCGAACAGCGCCGCTTGAGCGCCCCCAATCCGCCGATCGCCGCCATCAACTCCATTCGATTGTTGGTGGTGGCGGACTCGGCACCGGACACTTCCTTGCGCTGGGCGCCGGCGACCAAGAGTGCCGCCCAACCGCCGGGACCTGGATTTCCGCGGCATGCGCCGTCGGTATAGATCTCGACCTCCGTCATGGGCCCACTTTGGAAGTGGGTTCCGCGGCGCCCACCAGAACGCGCTGGCGCACGCGGCGCCGCGGCCGCACCAAAGTCATGGTTTGTACGCGCTTGCGCGCCTTCAAGAGATACGCGCCCCGCAGCCACGCCGCGCGCGGCCGTTCCTCGACGGCGCGCGGTCGTTCCTCGACGGCGCGCGGCCGGCCGTGCGTGGGTAACAGCCCGAGATACCCGTAAACGCTGTCGACGTCGAAGCCTAAGAGCGCGACCCAATCGCGTAATCGCCGCTCGGAGAGCATGCGCCGGGTTTCAGGCGGAAACTCCGGACGGCCCAGATGTTGCGCGAACGCCCGGCGAACACCCCAGCCGCTGAAGGGATTGAAGCCGCATATCATGAGGCAGCCTTCCGCACAGAGCACCCGCTCGGCCTCGCGCAGCACGGCGTAGGGATCCTCGACCAGCTCGAGCGTGTGCGGCAGGAAAATCGCGTCGATGGAGTCGGACCGGAAAGGCAAGGAATCGAGCGGCGCGCAGAGAGTGACACCTGGGGCCAACTCAGGCGCCACCAAAGTCGTATGCTGGGTGCGTGCGCCATCGAGCAGGTGGCGGGCAGGTCCCCAGGCACCGACCTGCAGGAGTTCGAAGCCAAAAACATCGTCGAGCGCGCGCGGCGCCAGGGCAGCCTCTTCGCGCAGCACGCGGGCCCCCAGGAGGCCCTCAAACCAGTCTGCGGCAGGTGTGTCGCGCGATATTTCCAACCGTGGGCTCCTTCATGAAAACACTAGCGAAGTTCAGATGTTACAGGTTAAATACGCCGCAAAATGTCCATTCATACCACGCATCTTAGCGTGCGCCCGGTGCGCGCATTCTCCGATAACTACGTCTGGCTCATCGACTCGCCCGAAGCGCCGGGCCAGGTCGTCGCGGTGGACCCGGGGGACTCAGCACCCGTCGTCGCCGAGTTGCAGCGCAGCGGCGCAAGCTTAGCTGCGATTTTACTGACTCACCATCACCCCGATCATATCGGGGGTGTCCCGAACCTCCTGCACCATCGGGCGGTGCCGGTGATCGGACCCGACGATGACCGCATTGCGCAGCGCACACTCACCGTCCGCGACGGCGAGCGCTGCGAATTGCCGGACTTGGGACTTTCCTTCGAGATTTTACAAATCCCAGGGCATACGGTTAGCCATATCGCCTTTTGGGGACATGGCGCCCTGTTTTGCGGCGACACGCTGTTCAGCGCCGGTTGCGGCCGGATGTTCGAGGGTACGCCTTTGCAGATGAGTGCTTCGTTGACCAGATTACGCAACCTACCGTCCGACACCCAGATCTATTGCGGCCACGAATACACGGCCGCCAACTTGCGCTTCGCGTTGACCGTGGAACCGGGCAATGCGGCGGCGCTCGAGTACCAGGGCAAAGTCGACCGCCTGCGTGCGAAGGACGAGCCCACACTGCCCTCGACCATGGCGCTGGAGATCCGGGTCAATCCGTTTCTGCGCTGCGATGAGCCGGTCGTCGTCCGGGCCGCCGAAGCGCGTGCCGAAAAGCCGCTCGGGAGCGCCGCCGAGGTATTCGGCGTACTTCGCGCCTGGAAGGACCAGTTCCGCTAGCGGAATCAAACGTATGACCGTTGCCACCCGATGTTTCCTGTTCACCTTCGGCCTTGCGTTGGTCGCAGGATGCGCCCACCAGCCGGCCAAGTCGCCTGAGCATGCACCCATCGTCATCGAGGCTCCCCCGACCGCGCCGGACACGACCGTCGAGCCCCCGGCGGCGACGGGAACGACCCCGCTCCTCACCATGCCGCGCGAATGGCAGCACCACAACGGCGAGGACTACGACGATCTGTTCGACCGCATGCGCGCCGGTTTCGCCCTCGATGAGGTGCAGGAACCGGCGATCGACATTCAGCTCTCCTGGTTCGAACACAACCCGGATTATCTGGAGCGGGTGTTCCAGCGCGGCCAGCGCTACATGTATCACGTCGTCACCGAAGTGGAGGCGCGCGGCATGCCGTTGGAATTCGCGCTGCTGCCGGTGGTGGAAAGCGCGTACGAGCCCTTCGCCTACTCATCGAGCCGTGCCGCAGGACTCTGGCAGTTCATTCCCGACACCGGCCGGCGCTTTGGGCTGAAACAGAACTGGTGGTACGACGGGCGGCGCGACGTCATCGAGTCGACCCGTGCGGCGCTCGATTACCTGCAGGCGCTGCACGATCAATTCGACGGCGACTGGCTGCTCGCGATTGCCGCATACAACGTGGGCGAGAACACGGTGCAGCGGGAATTGGATTACAACCGCGCCCACGGCAAGCCCGCCGATTTCTGGCATTTGAAATTGCCCTCCGAAACCCGCGCCTATGTGCCGAAATTGCTCGCGATGAAGCGCCTGATGGCCGAGCCCGAGCGCTACGGCCTGGAATTCGCGGCGATTCCCAATGAGCCGTACTTCGCCGTCATCGACACCAATTCGCAGATCGACCTGAAGATTGCCGCGCAGCTCGCGGGTTCCAGCTACGATGAGCTCGTTGCCCTGAACCCGGGCTACAACCGCTGGGCGACCGACCCTGAAGGTCCTCACCGCATGCTCGTGCCCATCGACAACGCCGACGGCTTCGAGGCCGCGCTGCAGACCCTCTCGCCCGACGAGCGCGTGCGCTTCGCCGTTCACGAGGTGGCGCGCCGCGAGACCCTGGCGATGATCGCCAAGCAATACGGTACGACGGTCGCGGTCATTTCCAAGGTCAATGACCTGAAGGACGGCAAGGTGTCCGCGGGAGACTCCCTGAAGATTCCACAGATCAGCGCAGATCTGCCGGACAAGGTGTTGCTGGCCGCATCTCGAGTGGACCGCCCCGATCTCGGCGGGCGCAAACAGCACCAGATCGTCTACCGAGTGCGGGCCGGGGAGACGTTGTCCAGCATCGCGCGCAGCCACGGCATACCCGTGAGC
This sequence comes from uncultured Gammaproteobacteria bacterium, assembly GCA_963727045.1. GTDB lineage: Bacteria > Pseudomonadota > Gammaproteobacteria > Steroidobacterales > Steroidobacteraceae > Bog-1198. The sequence continues at coordinate 1,958,912 of CAVSES010000001.1, forward strand.
ACTCTCGCCCGCCTGAACAACATGGGCACCTCCGACTCGCTCATCAAAGGCCAGCGCCTGGTCATCAAGGCGAGCACCCGGCGCTACCGCGACGAGGGGACGGTTTCCGGCCGCCGCGTGCTCTACACTGTGCGCCGCGGCGACACCGTCTACAGCATTTCGCGGCAGTTTCAAGTCTCCGTTGCCAAGCTCAAGACATGGAACGGCCTGAACCAGCATCATCAGATCAGAGCCGGCCAGCGTCTGGTCATGTACGTCGATTCGAACCGGCAACAAGGATAAGAATATGGGGTTTCTGAAGGACAAACGGGCGTTGATCGTCGGTCTTGCCACGGACCGTTCCATCGCCTGGGGCATCGCCAAGGCCATGCACGCGCAGGGCGCCGAGCTTGCGTTCGCGCACATCGAGCGGATGACGGACCGGGTGGTCCCGCTCGCCAGGCAATTGGGCTCGGACATCACCTTCGTCATGGATGTGGGCTCGGACGAGGAGATTGCGCGGGGATTCGCCCAACTAAAATCGCGTTGGGATGGATTCGATGTCTTGGTGCATGCCGTGGCTTTCGCGCCGCGCGAAGCGCTCACCGGCGGCTTTCTGGAAGCCACCAGCCGGGAAGGCTTTCGCGTCGCCCACGACATTTCGAGCTACAGCCTGACCGCGCTCGCGCGCGCCTCAGCGCCCTTCATGCAGGGCCGTGCGGGCTCCATCGTGTCCTTGAGCTACCTGGGCGCCGTCCGCTCGATCCCCGGCTATAACGTCATGGGGCTCGCCAAGGCGAGCCTCGAGGCCAACGTGCGCTTTCTCGCCGCCGACTTAGGGGACCAGGGCATCCGAGTGAACGCGATCTCCGCAGGCCCCATCAAAACCCTCTCCGCGGCCGGTATTCCGGGCCTTCGCAAGATGCTCGCCCACGTGGCGGCCACGGCGCCCATCAAGCGAAATGTGACCATCGAGGACGTGGGTAACGCAGCGGCCTTCCTGTGCTCGGATCTCGCCGCCGGCATCAGCGGCGAAGTGTTGTACGTCGATGGCGGCTTTCACACGGTTGGGATGAGTTTTCCTTCCGAGAGCGACGGCTAGACACGTCAACCACATCGACGCACAGACGTTTAAGGTAAAATCCGGCCTGACGGCTTTCGGCAGGCTGGTTGGAGGGGCAGTAATATGTTAAATAAATGGATCCGGTCGGCGAGAGTCGCTGCTTGCTGCATCGCGCTGTCAGGCTGCGCTAACTTGACGGTAAGGACCGATCAAAACCCGAACCTGTCGGTCGCCCAGTGCCATACGTACGCCTTCGCCAAGGAATATGTCGCCAACGCAGACCAGCCTGCCGCCTACGGCAATCCGTTGAATGCCGATCGTCTGCGCGCCGCGATCGAGGCCAATCTGTCGGCCCGCGGGATCGAGCGCGCCGATCGAGCGGCTGCCGACTGCGTGGTGGGCTACGCGTTGGGATCGCGCCAGGTGATCAACGATTATTACGGCGGCATCGGCCCTGGATGGGGACCCGGTTGGGGCTACGGATGGGGCTTTGGCGGCGGATTCTACGGTGGCGGAGCCTTCGGCTGGGACTATCCGTACGTGCAGGACGAGACCCGCATTGCCGTGGATGTGTTCGACGCCAAGTCGCACCAGGCGATCTGGCATGCCTCCGTCAGTCAGACCGTCTCCGAACTGAGGGGCCCTAACGCCGTGGAAAAGATCAATGCCGCGGTCGCGGCGATTTTCTCCAAGTTCCCCGGCGGCGCACCGCCCGTGTCGGGCGCCCGAACGACGACTTAAGGATGAACAGCAGCCCGGCGCACGAACACGTAATAAAGCAAGCCCAGTAGCGCAGCCACCGCCAGAACCAATGCAACGAAGCGGTGCAGCGACCCTGCCAGAAGCTCCGGATGCTGCCCTACCGCGAGTCCCAGCCAGGCCAGCACGGAACACCATATCAGGGAGCCCAGCAGGGTTGCGAGCGCGTAGCGGCGGAAGTCCATGCGCAGGATCCCGGTGGGTATCCCGATCAGGTGGCGCATGACCGGAAGCAGCCTCGCAAAGAAAACGCCCGGCGGCCCATAGCGGGCGCACCAGCGTTCCGCCAGGTCAATCTTGGCCTGCCCCAGTCCGACGTAGCGGCCGAGGCGCACGATGAGCGGACGCCCCAAGAGGCGGGCCGCCCAGTACATGAAGCGCGGCGCCGATGAACGACCCCGCCGTTCCGGCCAGCACGATGCCGACGAACGAGAATTGACCCTGGGTGTGCGCCAGATAGGCGGCCGGCGGAATGATCACCTCGCTCGGGATCGGCACAAACGTGCTTTCCAGCGCCATGAGCCCGGCGATCAGCCAGTACCCGCCGTCGCTCAATGTCGCAAGGTACCAATCCGAAAAGTGGTGGAGCAGTTCGGTCAATCGATGGCTTGCGGATTCAAGATCACTTTGGCATCGGCGCGCGCACCCGCAGCGTAGCTTTGCGCTTCGTTTGAGGCGATTTGTGCGGCGACTTGCTGCCGCATGTCGTCATCCTGCGCTTTCGGATCGGCCGGCTCCTCGCGAACGGCGCTCAACGCGATCACCGCGGCATCGCCGTTGGCGAGCCTGGCGTCGCTGTAGATCGGCTTGAGCGAGGGCTTGGGCTCGCCGAATGCCGCCGAGCGAACCTCCATGGGGACCCCTTGGTCGGCGCGCGCAATGAACTTGGGCGCGGTCACCGCCACGCCGAAACCTTTCGCCACGGCATCCCACGATTCGCCCGCGGTCAGCCGCTTGACCGCGTCCGCGGCGGCCGCGGCGGCGAGCTCCATTCCTCGCTGTTTCTTCCACGCCGCAACGACGTCGGTGCGCACGGCCTCCAGCGGCTTTTGCTGCGGAACCTTGTGATCCGTCGCGCGCAGCACCACGCCCCGGCCCTTCTCCACCTCGACGATCTGGCTCAGGCGCCCGTCGAGCACGTCCTGGCTGAAGGCCGCTTCAATCACCGCAGGGACCTTGCCCAGGGCGCCGCCGCCGTCGACGCGGCTGAAGGTCGGAACGTCGAGCACGGTGAGGCCCGCCTTGCGGGCGACGACGTCGATGTCGGTGGTGTTTTGCAGCGCTGCGTCCGCGAGTTGATCCTGCGCGTTGTTGAACAATTTCTCGGCTTCGTTTCGCCGATATTCGGTTTCCAGCTCGGCCTTGCTCTGCTCGAATGTCTTGACGGTCTGCGGCTGTATCCCCATCAGCTTGAGAATGTGATAGCCGAACTGGGTCTTTACCGGCCCGCGGATTTCATCGACCTTCATGCTGTAGGCGGCATCGGCAAACGGCGCCACCCAGACTTTGCGCTCGGACCAACCGAGATCGCCGCCCTGGGACGCGGACCCCGGATCCTGCGAGAACTCCTTCGCCAGCTTCGCGAAATCCTCGCCTCCTTGGGCGCGCTTCAAGATTCCCTCTGCCTTCGCCTTGACTGCCGCGTCCTCGGCCGCATTCGCGACGGGCAGCAGAATGTGGCTCACGCGGCGCTGCTCGGCCTGGGTGAAGCGTTCGGGCGTCTTGGCCTTCTGCTCGTCGTAATAGGTCTTCAACTGCGCATCGTCGACGCTGACCTTCGAGGCGAGCTGCGCCAGACTGATCTCGACATAGCGCAGGTTCACCGTCTCCGGCGTCATGTAGTCGGATTTATGAGCCTCGTAATACGACTTCACGGCGTCATCGTCGGGGGTCGCCTGGCTCGCATATTTTTCCGCCGACAGGGTCAGCCACGCGAGCTCGCGCTGCTGCCGGGTGAGCGCGCGCATCTGCTTCAATTCAGTCGCCGTCGCAAAACTCGACAGCGTGAGAGCCGAGTTCAACTGCCGGAGCTTCACGTCGCGCGCGAACAGCGCTTCGATCTCGAGCGGCGAACGCCCCTGCGACCTCAAGACCGCGACCGCGTGCGCCATGTCGCACTTGCCGTCCACTTGAAAGGCGGGAATCTGGCATTCAGCCTGCAGCACGTCGGCGTCGTTGACGCGATAACCCAGGGAATCGGCCCGCGTGAGGAGCGCCTCGCTGTTCACGTACTCATCGAGCACCCGCTTCTTGATGTCGTTGCGCAGCGCTTCGCTGATGGTGCCGTTGGTTTGCCGCTCGACCTGCGCGAGCTGCTGCTGGTAGGACTGCCGGACCTCGTTGGCCGACACCTCGACGCCATTGACCTTGGCGGCGTAGTTCGGTGCCGTGAGCGTCCAGTTGATTCCCCAGAAGACGAACACCAGGCCGATCGCGCCGAGCACTACGCCCGCGAGCCAGCCCTTCAACTTGTCGTGTATCGACTGCAGCATGATCCCACCCCTCTCATACCCTAGAGCGCGGCCAAACGGCTCGCGCAACGTCAAGGAAATGGCGGAGTGGACGGGACTCGAACCCGCGACCCCCGGCGTGACAGGCCGGTATTCTAACCAGCTGAACTACCACTCCGCTGTTGGTGGGTGCTGAGGGGATCGAACCCCCGACCCTCGCCGTGTAAAGGCGATGCTCTACCAGCTGAGCTAAGCACCCACTGGAAGAGGCGCGGAAGTCTACGCGAGGGAATACGACTTGGCTAGTACCGCCCGGGGCCCAAGCAGCCTAGTGCGCCCGCACCTGCGTCTTGACGCGAGGCGGCTTGCGCCGGCGCTTCTCTCCCGCGATGGCCTCGGGCGCCTTCGTCTCCCCGGCCGCCAACGGTACCGGCATGTGGGTCAGCGCAACCTGCAGCACTTCATCGATCCATTTCACCGGCCGGATATCGAGCTTTTCCTTGATGTTGTCCGGGATCTCGGCGAGATCCTTGGTGTTTTCGTCGGGAATCAGCACGGTGGTGATGCCGCCGCGGTGTGCCGCCAGGAGTTTTTCCTTCAGTCCGCCGATCGGCAGCACTTCGCCGCGCAGGGTGATCTCGCCCGTCATCGCGACGTCCGAGCGCACCGGAATCTTGGTGAGCGCGGAAATCAACGAAGTGCACATGCCCACGCCCGCGCTGGGACCATCCTTCGGCGTCGCTCCTTCGGGCACGTGAATGTGCACGTCGGCCTTCTGGTAGAAATCCACATCGAGCCCCAGCATGGCGGAGCGGCTGCGCACCACCGTCATCGCGGCCTGAATGGACTCCTGCATCACCTCGCCCAATTGTCCCGTGTGCGTGAGCTTGCCCTTGCCCGCCACGACGGCGGCCTCGATGGTCAGGAGTTCGCCGCCGACCTCGGTCCACGCCAGGCCGGTCACCTGGCCGATGCGGTTGCTCTCCTCGGCCTTCCCGTAGCGGAAGCGCCGCACGCCCAGATACTTGTCCAGATTATTCGAGTCGACGGTCACGCTCTTCTCGGCCGGCGCCAGCAGCAGCTGCTTGACCGCCTTGCGGCCGATCTTCGACAGTTCGCGCTCGAGATTGCGCACCCCGGCCTCGCGGGTGTAGTAGCGAATCATGTCTTGGATGGCGGTGTCCGACACCACGAGCTCGTCGGGCTTCAAGCCATTCTGCTTGACCTGCTTCGGCAACAAATAGCGCCGCGCGATGTTGCTCTTTTCATCTTCGGTGTAGCCAGGAAGACGGATCACTTCCATGCGGTCGAGCAGCGGTGCGGGGATGTTCAAGCTGTTCGCCGTGCACACGAACATCACCTCGGACAGGTCGAAGTCGACTTCCAGATAATGATCGTTGAAGGTGCTGTTCTGCTCCGGATCGAGCACCTCGAGCAGCGCCGAGGACGGGTCGCCCCGGAAATCCGTCGACATCTTGTCGATTTCGTCGAGCAGGAACAGGGGATTGCGCACGCCGCATTTGGCGAGATTTTGGATGATCTTGCCGGGCATCGATCCGATGTAGGTGCGGCGATGACCGCGGATTTCCGCCTCGTCGCGCACGCCGCCCAGGGACATGCGCACGAACTTGCGGTTGGTGGAACGCGCCACGCTCTGGCCGAGGGATGTCTTGCCTACGCCCGGCGGGCCGACCAAACAGAGAATCGGGCCGCGCAGATTCTTCACCCGCTGCTGCACGGCCAGGTACTCGACGATGCGCTCCTTCACCTTCTCGAGGCCGTAATGATCGGCTTCGAGCACTTTTTCCGCGGCGGTGATGTCGAGGTGGACCTTGCTGCGCTTCTTCCAGGGCGACTTCACCAGCCAGTCGACGTAGTTGCGCACCACGGTGGCCTCGGCCGACATGGGCGACATGAGCTTGAGCTTCGCGAGTTCGGAGTTCGCCTTCTCGCGCGCCTCCTTCGGCATGCCCGCGGCTTTGATGCGCTTTTCCAGTTCGCCGATTTCATTCGGCGCATCGTCGAGCTCGCCGAGCTCCTTCTGAATGGCCTTCATCTGCTCATTCAGGTAGTACTCACGCTGGCTCTTTTCCATTTGCTGCTTGACGCGGCCGCGGATGCGCTTCTCGATCTGCAGCACATCCATCTCGCCTTCGATGACGGCGAGCATGTGTTCAAGGCGTTTGCGCACGTCGGGAATTTCGAGAACCCGCTGTTTCTCGGAAAGCTTCAAGGACATGTGCGCGGCCACGGTGTCCGCCAGACGGCCGGCCTGTTCGATGCCCGCGAGCGAGGTCAGGATCTCCGGAGGCACCTTCTTGTTGAGCTTGACATATTGCTCGAACTGCGTGATCACGGAGCGCGTCAGCACGTCCATCTCGCGCTCTTCATAGCGCTCGACATCCGGCAAAGCCGTCACTTCCGCGGAAAAGAATTCGCCCTCGGTGAGCTTCTCGATGCTGGCGCGGTCGACGCCCTCGACCAGCACCTTGACGGTGCCGTCGGGCAGCTTGAGCAGCTGAAGAATGGTCGCCACGGTGCCGACGCGGTACAGATCCTCGGCTCTGGGATCGTCGACGTCCGCCTGCTTCTGCGCAACCAGCAGGATGCGCTTGTCGGCCTTCATCGCAAGATCGAGCGCCACGATGGACTTCTCCCGCCCCACGAACAGCGGAATCACCATGTGCGGATAGACCACCACGTCGCGCAGCGGCAACACGGGCATTCCGCTCAATGCGGGCGCGGCTTCTTCGGGGGCTTGGGTAACGGGTTCGTCGCTCACTAGGCTAGCCTTATGGTTGTGGCACGTACGGCAATCGACATCCAAGCTACATGCGGCCGCCTACGATGGGTTTCAAGCGGAGGCTTCTAAAGATGATCCGAGCCCGTAGGACGCCGCGTTTCCTCAACCGGAGCCACCAGGCGAGTCTCCTCGGTCCGGTGGACAATGTAAGGTTTGGCATGGCCTTCGATCACCTGCTCGTCGACCACGACCTTCTGAACGTTGCGCAGTGACGGAAGGTCGTACATCGTGTCGAGCAGCACGTTTTCGAGAATCGTGCGCAGGCCCCGGGCCCCCGTCTTGCGCTGCATCGCCTTGCGCGCCACCGATCGCAGCGCATCTTCGCGGAAATCGAGCTCCACGCCCTCCATGTCGAACAGCTTCCGATACTGCTTGGTGAGGGCGTTCTTCGGCTGCATCAAGATCGAAATCAAGGCGTCCTCGTCGAGCTCTTCCAGGGTCGCGACCACCGGCAGGCGGCCGACGAATTCCGGAATCAGGCCGTACTTGATCAAGTCCTCGGGTTCGGTGTCGTGAAACACATCGTTGCCGTGCGGGCGCGCATTCTGTTCGCGCACCTCGGCGACGAAGCCGATGCCGCTCTTGTGAGTGCGGTTCATGATGATCTTCTCGAGGCCCGCGAACGCACCGCCGCATATGAACAATATGTTGGTGGTATCCACCTGCAGGAATTCCTGCTGCGGATGCTTGCGGCCGCCCTGCGGGGGCACCGAGGCAATGGTGCCCTCGATCAGCTTGAGCAGGGCCTGCTGCACGCCTTCACCGGACACATCCCGCGTGATCGACGGATTGTCGGACTTGCGCGAGATCTTGTCGATTTCGTCGATGTAGACGATGCCGGTCTGCGCCTTCTCCACATCGTAATCGCACTTCTGCAGGAGCTTTTGGATGATGTTCTCGACGTCCTCGCCGACATATCCGGCCTCGGTCAACGTCGTGGCATCGGCGATCGTGAACGGCACGTTGAGCAGTCGCGCGAGCGTCTCGGCCAGCAGCGTCTTGCCCGATCCGGTGGGGCCGATCAGGAGAATATTGCTCTTCGCGAGCTCCACTTCGTCGCGGGAACGCACGCCTTCCGCGCCGCGCGTCTGCAGCCGCTTGTAATGGTTGTAGACCGCCACCGACAGGACCCGCTTGGCGCGTTCCTGTCCGATGACATATTCATCGAGGACCTTCTTGATTTCCTGGGGCTTGGGGAGCTTGTCCCGGGTGCGCTCGGCGCGCTCCTCGAGCTCTTCTCTGATTATGTCGTTGCACAGCTCCACGCACTCGTCGCAGACGAATACCGAGGGGCCGGCGATGAGTTTCCGTACCTCGTGTTGGCTCTTTCCACAGAAGGAGCAGTACAACAGCTTGCCGTCATCATGTTTGCCGCGCGAATCTTCGCTCATGCTGTCCTCAAATTGACCGCGCCCCCCTTAAATCCACGGGGAAAGCGGCTACAGTACCGACTATATAGCACCCGGCCGACCTCACGCAAAGATAAGGTCTCGCGGGCTGTGACCGGGGTCCGAACTGAAGCCGGGAGGGTGCCTGAAGCCTTCATCAGGCCTTCGAAGGGATCTCGCCGCGTTTTTCGAGCATGGAATCGACCAAACCGTACGCCCGGGCCATTTCTGCGGTCATGAAGTTGTCCCGGTCGCTGTCCTGCTTGATCCGTTCGATGGTTTGGCCGGTGTGCTTGGCCAATATGCCATTCAGCCGCTGTTTGGTCTCCATCACGTCGCGGGCATGGATGTCGATGTCGGACGCCTGGCCCTGAAAACCGGCCGAGGGCTGGTGAATCATGATTTTCGAGTTCGGGAGCGAGTATCTCTTGCCCGCCGCGCCGCCCGCCAACAAGACCGCGCCCATCGACGCGGCCAGGCCGACGCATATGGTGCTCACGTCCGGCTTGATGAACTGCATCGTGTCGTAGATGGCAAGGCCCGCGCTCACCGAGCCGCCGGGCGAATTAATGTAAAGAGCGATGTCCTTTTCAGGGTTTTCCGACTCGAGGAACAAGAGCTGTGCGACGATCAGGTTCGCCATGTAGTCCTCGACCGGACCCACGATGAAGATCACCCGCTCCTTGAGCAATCTCGAATAGATGTCGTAGGCCCGCTCGCCGCGAGCGGTTTGCTCGACCACCATGGGGACCAAATTGAGTGCGCGCGTCGTCATGAATGTCTGCCCTTTGATCTAACGTAACCGGTTGGGTGTGAGTGAGTGAGGACTTCGAGACCTCTTTTCAAGAGGATGCCCGCGGGTCTCACCCTTCGAAGTTCATCACGTCCTTGAAGCTCGACACCGTCTCGTGCACCTTAGCATGAGCGAGGATCCAATCCACGACTTGGTCCTCAAGTGCGAGACTTTCCACCTGCCGCATGGCGTCTGCGTTTTGCTGATACGCGCGCTTGAGCGCCGCCGGATCCCCGTAGGCGCCCACCATTTCGTCCAGCCTTTCGTTGGCGCGCTTCGGGTCCAAGACGATCTTCTCGCGGCGAATGACGTCGTTCAAGATCAGGCCGAGGGCGACGCGGCGGCGCGCCGGCTCCACCAGCGGCTCGCGCGGGGGCGCCTGCGAGACGTCTTTTGTCCCGGTGCGGCGCATGGTTTCGACCTGCATGTCCCGGATCTGCGATTCGAGCAGGGCGTTCGGAACGTCGATCGGATTGTCCTGGTAGAGCTTCTCCAACACCGCAGACTTGTTGCGGCTGCGCAGATTCTGTTCGAGTTCGCGGCGCATGTTCGCCGCCACGTCCTCGCGCAACTTCGGAATTCCGCCCTCGGTGACGCCGAACGACTTGCAGAACTCCTCATCGAGTTCGGGCAGTGCCGGCGCCTCGACCGTCGACACCGTCGTGCCGAAGATCGCCGCCTTGCCGGCGAGTTCGGTGGCGCGGTAATCGGCCGGAAAATGAACCTCGATGTCGCGATGGTCGCCGGGCGCGGCGCCGACCAGTCCCTGCTCGAGTTCCGGCAGCATCCGTCCCTCCCCCAGAACGATCGCAATGTTCTCGCCCTTGCCGCCGGCGAACTCCGCGCCGTCGATCGTGCCCAGGAAATCGATGGTTACCTTGTCGCCGACCGCGGCCGGCCGTTCCACCGGCGTGAATTTCATTTGCTGTTTGCGCAGACGCTCGATCATCGCATCGACGTCGCTGTCGGTCACCGTCGCCGAAATGCGCTCGAGCTCCAGCGAATCAAGCGGCTGCAGCGTCACCTCGGGGAAAACCTCAAACGTCGCCACGTATTTAAGGTCTTGCCCCTCATCGATGCTCTGCGGTTCGATGCGCGGGTTGCCCGCGGGCGAGAGCTGTCTCTCGGTGACGGCCTCGGCAAAGCTCGATTGCAAGAGCTCGCCGATCACTTCACGGTGAACCTGCACGCCGAACTGTTGGCGGATGACGGTGAGCGGCGCCTTGCCGGGTCGAAAGCCGTTCAAGCGTGCGGTGCGGCTCAATTTCTTCAAACGCGCGGCGATTTCCTTGCTCACGCGTTCGGCCGGCACCTGCACTTGCATCCGGCGCTCCAGTTTGCTGATACTCTCGACGGAAACCTGCATGTCAATCCTCGTGATTTTGTGTGTCGGCAACCGCGACCAACCCTTTGGTGCGAAAGGCGAGACTCGAACTCGCACGGGTTTCCCCACCAGATCCTAAGTCTGGCGCGTCTACCAATTCCGCCACATTCGCATCGGAATAGCCCGCTAGTATAGCGGACTCGGTACGCGTCAGCGGGGCTCGCTTTCGCGAACCAGCAGACGGGCGACCTCCCGCAGTGCGGGCAGGCCGTTTTCCAGCATGAAATACAGCGGACTGTCGCCATGGAAGGGAGGCGCATCGCGTGGCGCGTGCACCCACGCCCAGGCTCGATCCTTGAGGTCGGTACCGGCGGTCAAAGAATATTGGATATTGGCGATCAGGGCGGCCCGCTCCTGCTGCGTCGCCGAAAGGCGCGGCGCCTGGCCGAGGCGGTAGCGTTCCAATACCTGCGGCGAGGGAATTCGGAGCAGGCGGCATTGCTGCAGCGGCGAAAGCTCCCATGCGTCGGCGATGGTGAAGAATCGCTTCAGGGCGTTGGTGCTGGTGTGCTTGGCCGCGCGGCGGCTCGCCGGCTGCAGCACCAATCGCGGTCCTGTATGGGGCTTGCTGGACACTGCTGTTCTCACGATAACACCCAAGCATACTCCCTAAACGCGTGCCGCTCGCCATCCGGCGCAGGCGCTCTGTATGATGCGCATCATGTCCCTGACCTTCGCCGACCGGCTCGCCCGGGCGCATCAAATCAGCGGCAGCCTGCTGTGCGTCGGCCTCGATCCGGATCCCGCGAAGCTGCCCAAGGACTTGCCGTCGCAGGACCCCTCCCCACTCTATGCCTTCAGCCGCCGGGTCATCGATGCGACGGCGGATCTCGCGGCCGCCTACAAGCCCCAGATCGCGTTCTACAGCGCACTCGGGGCGGAGGAGCAACTGGCGGCGAGCATCCGCTATATCCGCGAGCGAGCGCCTGCCGCGCTCGTCATTCTGGACGCCAAGCGCGGCGACATCGGCAACACCGCCGAAAGCTATGCGCGCGAGGCGTTTGACCGCTACGGCGCCGATGCCGTGACCGTGAACCCCTACATGGGCGAAGACTCCGTACGACCCTTTCTTGCACGGCCCGAGCGAGGGGCGATTCTGCTCTGCCGCACCTCCAATCCGGGCTCACGTGATTTTCAGGATCTGCTGATCGACGGGGTGCCGCTCTACCGCCGGGTGGCGGCGCGCGCAGCCTCTCAATGGAACGAGCACGGCAATCTGATGCTGGTGGTCGGCGCCACCCACCCTGCGGAGATGGCCGAGCTGCGCCGGGCGCACCCGGAGGTGCCGTTTCTCGTGCCCGGCATCGGCGCCCAGGGGGGCGATCTTAAGGCCACGTTGGCAGGAGGCTTGGACGCCCGCGGTGCGGGTCTCTTGATCAGCTCCTCGCGCAACATCATCTATGCCGGCGACGGCTCGTCGAAGGCGATTCGCGCGGCCGCCTCGGAGCTGCACGCGGCGATCAACCGGGAGCGCTCGGCCCGCCGGCGCGACCCGCAGCGGCCGGCGGTTGCCCTCTAGAACGAGCTCACAGGGCGGTGTCCACCGCCACGGAATTCAACTTGTAAACGACGCCGTCCTTCATCACGAAGCTGACGCGCTTCATCACGCTGATGTCCTCGATTGGATTGCCGGGGACCGCCACCACGTCGGCGGTCTTGCCCGCGGCCACGGTGCCCAATTCTTTGTCGTGCCTCAACAATTGTGCCGCATTGATGGTCGCCGCTTGAAGCGTGAACATCGGTGGCATGCCCGCCGCCACCATGAGCTCGAACTCGTGCGCGTTTTGCCCGTGCGGGTACACCGCGGCATCCGTGCCGAAGGCGATCTTCACGTGGGCCTTGTAGGCGCGGCCCGCCGTGGCCTGCAGCGAGGGCCCGATCGCCGCCGCCTTGGCGGCGACCTGCGCCGGGTAATAGCCGGGCACCTTGGCCTGCCGCGCGGCGAAGTCCCCCGCAATGATGGTGGGTACGTACCACGTGCCGTGTTCGACCATCAGCTTCATGTCCTCGGCGTCCATGAACGTGCCGTGTTCGATGGAATCGACCCCGCCCAACACCGCCCGGCGAATCGCCTCCGCGCCGTGCGCATGCGCGGCTACCGCGAATCCGTAATCGCGCGCGGTTGCGACAACCGCCTTGATCTCCTCGAGCGTCATCTGCGCATTGTCACCGCTCGCGCCCTCGTCGAGCACGCCGCCCGAGGGCATGATCTTGATGACGTCATCACCCAGCTTGTAGTGCAGGCGCACCGCTTTCGCCGCGTCCTCCGGGCCGTTGATGATTCCATCGGCGGGGCCCGGATCTCCGGCGAGATCGCTGCGGTAGCCGTTGCTGTGATCGGCATGGCCGCCGGTGGTGCCGATCGCGCGGCCGGCCGTGTAGATCCTGGGGCCCGGCAGGATTCCTGCATTGATGGCATCGCGCAGCGCGGCCGATTCGTTGGCGGAGTCGCCGAGATTGCGCACCGTGGTAAACCCGGCGAGCAGTGTGCGGCGCGCATAGACCGTCGAGCGCACGGCGTAGTCCGCGATGTTCCAGTGGAACTTGTCGACGTAGCCGGTGCGGCTGGTCTCACCGGTCAAGTGTGTATGCGCGTCGATCAGTCCCGGCATGCAGGTCTGCGTCGACAGATCGAGGGGTCTTGCGCCCGCGGGAGACTGCAATCCGCTCAAGACGTCCCTGATCTTGCCGCCTTCGGTCACGATGGTCGTCTCGCCCAGCGTCTTGCCGTTGGCCGTGTCGATGAGATGTCCGCACTGCAACGCCATGAGGGTGCCCGCCGGCAAGGGCGCATCGGCGGCGGCGCAGATGGCGGTCAGGAACATCCCCGCCATGATGGAGGCGAGATTGCGCGATCGTCGATCTGCCATAAGCGACTCGTTGTGCAGGTTTCGCATGCTGATCCTTAAGGTTCCGGGCGGTCGCATTCCAACATAGGACATGCGCGCGTTCAATCCGGGTTCGCCGGGAAGCTACGTCGCATCCCGGCGCCGGGTGAATCCTTCCGCGAGCCGCGTGGCCCCATCGAGCGCGCGCAAATACTGGATGGCCGCGGCAGCCCCGAAGCGGCTGAAACGATGCAGGCGCATGGGACGCATCGGCGTTACGGGAAAGCCCAGGGTTTTGGCATCCTCACCCTGCAGCAGGCGCGCGAGCAGCGTGCCCATCACGGTCGCCATCGCAACACCACGGCCGTTGTAGCCCAATCCGGCGACGATCCCCGGAGCGACTTCATGCAGATGCGGCAGATGATCGGGCGTCATCGCCACGAAACCGGACCAGTGGTAGTCGAAGGAAATTCCCTCGAGCTGCGGGTAGATCTCCCTCACGGCCCGATAATGGAGCCGCGCCGCGCGGGCCGGCGGCACCTCGCCGAACACACCTCTCGAGCCCATGATCAGCCGTCCTTGCGCATCCTTTCGAAAGTAGCGCAGCAGCCGCCAGGTGTCCGACACGGCCTGTCCCTCGGGCAGGATCGAGCGGCCCAACTCCGGGGCCAACGGCTGGGTCGCCACCTGCATGGAGGGGACTGCGACGATGGTCCGCTGCAACGGTTCGACGAATCGATCGGAATAGGCGTTGGTCGCAAGGACCACTTGACCGCACGAAACGCTGCCGTCGCGCGTGCGTATGGACCATTCCCGGCCGGAACGCTCGAGGTGGGTGGCGGCACTTTTCGTAAAGAGACGCACTCCGGCGCGCTGCGCCGCACCGGCAAGGCCGCGCACAAGCTTGAGCGGCTGCACGGTACCGCCGCGGCGGTCGATCAGGCCGCCGTGGTAGCGCTCGGTTCCGGTCAGCCGCGCCGCCTCCTCGGGACTCAGTTCGTCAATGGCAGCGCCGCGCGCCTTCCACTGACGCACTCGCGTGCGGATCGGTCCAAGTGCGGCGTCCGACGTGGCGAGCTGCAGCCAGCCGCTGCGAACCGCATCGCAGGCGATCGCATGCTTGCGAATCAGATCGAACACGAGATCCGGTCCGGCGCCGACCGTCGCGACCAATCGCGCACCGACGTCTGCGCCTGACAATCCCTCGAGCGTGTCGGGATCGAATTTGAGACCCGGAATCACCTGCCCGCCGTTGCGCCCCGACGCGCCGTCCCCTAAATCCATGGCGTCCAGCACGACGACGTCTCGTCCGGCCTCGGCCAGGTGAAGCGCAGCCGAGAGACCGGTGTAGCCCGCGCCGACGACGGCGACTTGAGCTCGCACCGCCTGGCGCAACGGCGCAAGGTCCGGCATCGGCGGGGCTGTTGCCGACCAGAGCGACTGCCCGGGGCGCGTGTTCACGTCAACACCATTATGGATTCGCCGCCGCAGAACTCGCTGCCAACGACAGCATCGCGTGCAGCAGCACATTGGCGCCGGCTTCCAAATCCGCCGGCAGTGCGCTTTCCGCCTCGTTGTGACTGAGTCCTCCGGCGCAAGGAACGAATACCATGGCCGTCGGCACGACCCCGCTCACATTGCAGGAATCGTGGCCGGCTCCGCTGACCATTTCCAGGGAGTTGTAGCCGAGCACCGCCGCCGCACTGCGCACTGCCGCGACGCAGATCGGATCGAAGCGCACCCCGGGTGCCTCCCACACACAGCGAATGTCGCCCTTGAGCTCGTGCCGCCCGAGAGCGGCGCGCACGAGTCGGTTCATTTCCTCCCGCAGGGATTGGTACTTGAGTGCATCCGGATGCCGGATGTCCACGGTAAACCGCAATCGGCCGGGCACGGTGTTGGGCGACCCGGGAAGGGTCTCGATGAAGCCGACGGTGAGCCGCGCGTCGCGGCCGCGCTCCTCGGCCGCCGCATACAGCGCGGGCAGCACGTCCGACAGTACGCGGATCGGGTCGCGGCGCATGTCCATGGGGGTGGGGCCTGCGTGCGCCTCCTGACCCTCGACGATCACCTCGTGCCGGCTCATGTGCTGGACACCCGTCACCACGCCGATGGTCTTGGCCTTTTGTTCGAGCACCGGCCCCTGCTCGATGTGCGCCTCGAGCGACGCCTTGACCGGCTGTCGCGACGAGAGGCGCGGCGGTGGAAAGGCCTGCGCGCTGCAGCTCTTGACGCACGCTGATCCCGCACGATCCGTCAATAGATGGGCCGTCTCGAGCGGCAGACGTCCCGACCAGACCGCCGAACCCATCATCGCCATCGGAAACCGGCTGCCCTCCTCGTTGCACCACACGGCGAGTTCGATCGGATGCAGGGGCGTCAAGTCGTGATCGTTGAGCGATTCGATCACCTCGAGGCCCGCGAGCACCCCATATACTCCGTCGAATTTGCCCCCCGTGGGCTGGGTGTCGAGATGGCTTCCGGTCAGGACGACCGGCAGGGTGTCGTCACGGCCGGGGCGCCGGAGAAATAAGTTGCCGACTGCGTCGACTCGGGCGCGGCAACCTGCCGCTTCGGCCCACTGCACCAGTAACCTGCGGCCCGCGAAGTCGGCGTCGGTCAAGGCCTGCCGGTTGCAGCCGCCCAGGGGCGTCGCGCCGATTTGCGCCATTTGCATCAGCCGCGACCACAAGCGGCCGCCGTTCACGTGGAGCGTCTTTGGCAGGGGCTTCTCGCTCATACGTTCGATGATCTCACGCCGCCCGGGGACAATGTTTATAAAGCAGATGAGCGTTTCGGCGCTTTGAGGTCAGGTGCCAAAGCGTCAAAACGTCTCGGCCGTTACTCCAAATTAACGAACACGGCCTTGGCCTGCGTCAGGCGCTCGAGCACGCTGCGCTTTTCCGCCGCATCGTTCCAGTCCGGATAGGCGGTCGTGGTGTCCATGATCCGATCGATCCAGGCTGCGAAATACCGGGCATCGGCAGGCGAGCGGGCCTTGCGGTGCGCCACCGTGACATAGATCGGGCTCGTGGTCGCATACACGTAGCTGTCCAAGACCGGATAGCGTCCGGCATCGGAGGATGCGCGCGCCACGCACCAGCCGCTCTCGTTCAGCGCGATGCTGCCGTTGAATTCGCCGTGATCCAGCGGAGTGCCCGCGATGAAGGATCGCACCACGCGGCCATTGCACACCAGTTCCAAATGATCGACGGCGACGATGGATTGCAGACGCACGGAGAAATTGACACGCCGCTGCGGAACTTCGAATGCGAGGTCATCGCCGATTTGCGCGCCGCCGAGCGTGAATCCGATCAACGGGCCATTGGTCGCGAAACTGCGGCCCGCCTTGAGCGATGCCATCCATTCTTGCGGCGTGGGCTCGCCCTCGGCGACGCGTGCGTAAACCCGGTTCATGCCCACCGGTCCGCGCAGCGAGGAATAGTTCGCCATGGCGTCGGTACCGCCGGCCGCAGGTATCCGGAAGCCCAGGTTCAACAATTGATACCAGACGCGGGCGGTGGTGCGGTGATCGCTGAAGCCCAGGATTTCCATGTAGTCGACCTTGCCGAGCGCGACGTCGACGGGCAGTTCGTTCGTCAGCGTCTCGCGCGGCTTCGCGATGGGTTCCGGGTAGTCATCGAAGGGATGCACATAGCCCACCAGGGCGCCGCGCGAGTGAGCGATATCCGCGACATCCGCGTTCATCGGATAACAGGCTCGATGCGGCGGTGTTCGGATAGCCGACGTACCCGGGCAGGATCACCCCGCCGGAGATGTCGAGCAATCCCAAGTGCCCCCAGTAGCTCGTGTGGTATTCCTGGCCGTGCACCACCTGCGCGTTCGGCCGCGACGCCGCATCCCTTTGCATCCCGTTGTACGCGATATCCGGAAAGCGCTGCTCCTTGTTCACCAGCAACGAGTTCACCAGCCCCAAATCCTCCGCTTGCGCCTGCATCACCAGGTGAGCCGGGGTGTTGCGATATTCGCCGCCATAATTCATGTGCACGTGAACATCCGCGCTCACCCAATGCGCGGCGTCCGGTACGTGCCATGTGTGCTCGCCGAGATTCACCTTCAGTTCGGCGGTCTGTCCGGCCTGCGCCGTCAGCGTATGTTGCTCGAATCGGCGCTCGAAACCGTGCAGCACGTCCACGTTGACCGCCCCCGCCGGCACGTCGATCCATTCCTCGCCGCTCACATGGAAATAGTGTGCCTCGAAGCGCCGTTCGCCGCGGTCGAAGGAGTCATCCGCATTGATCCAGGCATTCGCCGGCGCATAGAAGCGGCCGGCCGCGTCCGTGACGCTGATTCGCGCGGAGGCGGCCCCGCCTGTCGAATCGCGGATGTCCACATGCAGGCGCGACATGGGCGGCACGTAGCGCCGCTCGCCGATGGCGAGGGTTTGCGCGGCGCCGCCGGGAATGCGCTCGACGCAGATTTCAGTGTTGCCGCCCCTGTTCGATATGAAGGCGATCCGCGTGCCGTCCGGGGACCAACGCGGATTGGTCTGGTCCCAATCTCCGTACGCGATCGGAAAGACGTCGCCGCCTCCCGAGGGCATCACCCACAGATTGTGCCAGCCCCTGCCCAAATAGGAGCTGAATACGAGGCGTGAACCATCGGGAGAGACGTCAGGACGCGCTTTCCAGTTCGTCTCCTCGTAATGGATTTCGCGCGCGGCAGCGCCCGCGGCGATGTCCTCGCCCGCGGCCGCATGCGAGGGCGTGCGCCACAAACCGCCGGTGCCGTAGATGTGGTTGCGATTCGAGACGTAGATGATGTCCTGCCCGTCGCGCGTCCACACGGGATTGATCTCATGGTCGTACGGGCTGTAGTAGTAGCGCGGCAGATTGCTCTTGTGCTCGCCGGTCAGGCGCTCGACGTTCTTGAGCGAGCCGTCATCGAAATCCGCGGTAAAGAGGTGAAAGCGCTTGTTGTACTGGGTCGACACGAAAACAATGCGCTTGCCGTCGGGCGAGAACCGCGGTTCGACATTGACCGCGCCGTTGGCGAGAAGGGCCTTGGCGGCCCCGCTCTTCAAATCCAAAGTCCAAAGCTCCAGGGCGTCGTTGCGGTACGAACTGTAAATCACCCAGCGTCCGTCCGGCGACCAGTCGGGCTGGTAGTCATAGGACGCCGCGGTGAGCTGCTGCGCGGCGCCGTCCGCTGCGCCCGCGCCGATCTTCTGACGCCACAGCGACCCTGCCATGGAATAGACGAGCTCGCTTGAATCGGGAGACCAGGCGAGGCTGCTCGGGCCGCTGGTCAATTGGGGCAGGTACATCTCGCGAAAATAGTAAGGATGCGGAAGATCGATCTGCCGGAGCACGGGCAGGCGCCCCGCCTCCACCGGCGAGATCACTCCGAATCCGACCAAAACCATGCAACTCAATAGCGCGGCACGCCGGAGGTACTTGTTGGCCATCGAGTTTGTAATCCACGCGCCGCACAGCGGCGCCATTGCTGGGAATCAAAGAAAAGCCGGCGGGTGGTGAGCCCGCCGGCAGCTTTGCCCGACTTTAGAACTTCTGCCCGAACTTGATGCCGTACGTGCGCGGCTGCGAAGGAATGACGTAGGGTTGCTGGCAAACCGCTACCGTACACTGCTCGAAGCGCGATAGTTGGGCGCGCTTGTCGCCAACGTTGTCGACGATCAGCTGGATGTTCATCCCGTTCTTCTCGACGCCGGCCGACAGGTCCATCATGCCGTACGCGGGCATCGACCCGATGAACTGTACGTCCTGCGTCTTGAGCGCCGGAGTGGTGCTGGATTGATAGACATACGCTGCTTGAATGTTCGGATCCCAGCCGCCGATCGGATCCAATGTGTAGCGAGCAATCACGTTACCCTTGAATTTGGGTGATACGGGCAGATTCGTACCTTGCGGCGCGAGCGGTGCGTAAGGCAGACCGTTCGGGCTTCCCAAACCCGCGGGACAGGGGTTCGACCGGGCCGGAGTGTGGGTCACCGGATCATCTTCGCCGCAATAGTTCGATGTGAGCCGCGGGTTGAGGACGGTGAAGTTCGCCGACAGGTTCAATTTCGACGTCGCGGCAAACTCGATTTCATTTTCCATGCCGGTGATGCGCGCATCGCCGCCGTTCTCGATGATGGTGACGCTGTTCACGCCCAGGAAGGAGAACTGAAAGTTCTTCCAATCTTCCCGGAAGATGGCGCCGTTCCACCGCAGATGGTGATCGAACCACTGCGTCTTGAAGCCAATTTCCCAGTTCGTCAAGAAGTCCGCCTGGTACGGACCAATGCCGACCTGGGCCGTACGATTCACGCCGCCGGGTCTAAATCCCTTCGACCACGTCGCATACACCATTTTGTTCGGATCGATCTTGTAGGTCAGATTGACCCGCGGCACGTGGCCGTCTTCGGTGTCCCGATTGCCCAGGTTCTGGCACGGCGCGCCGACGGTCACTGGTGGCCTTTCCGCTCCAATCGGGCCACACTTGGACTCGCCCGAGCCGTGCGGCGAGAAGTTCCTCGAATATCCGAAAAAACCCTCGAGGGTGTTGTCGGACTTGAAATACCTCAAGCCGCCGGTCAATTCCAACTGCGAGGTGATGTCCCAGGTCACCTGGCCGAACACGGCCTTGTCCCTGTCGACGCGCGTTTCGTCGGTGAGCCAGATCGAATTGGGGTGCCCCGGAATGGAATAGAAAGGATCAAAACCATTGGCGTTTCCGCCCAGGGGACTGGTGAATGCGAATCCCGGCATCACGTAGTCTTCGGAAATGCGATGCAGCTGGCGTTGCACGAAAACGCCGGCGGTGCCGCGCACCGGCAAGTCCTGCGGAGTCGAGACTCGCACCTCATGGCTGAATTTCTCGAAAGCACTGTTCGACACCACCAGTTCCTGCGGCATGATGGGCGAACCACCACTTGAGCCCTGAGTGGGGCTGCCCGTCCAGCTCGCTCCATATCCGTCGATCTTGTCGTAGAAATACGAATAGTCGCTGTAATCCGCGATGGATTGCAGATTGCGCTTCATGAAAGCGCCGGCATACACGATATCGAAATTGCTGACTTTACCTTCGACGGTGAGCGCCGACTGCATCCACGAATCGCTCGAGTATTCCGGGCCGAAGTGGACCACACTGAGATCATGAACGGCCGGGTCGTAGCCGAAAAATCCCTCTGAGGTCACCCTCTGCCCCATGACGGTGGGTGTGACGGTCCAATCACCGAGGTCGAGCTTCAGGGCGGCCCGGCCGCCCTTGGTGTCCACCGTGTTGTAATTGTTCTTGACGTAGGCCGCGTTGCTGATCGAACCCTGGCCTATTCCGCCGTTGTTGGGTACGCCGTTGGTCGTACCCAAAGTGGACCAAGACGGAAATGACCGCACGCCGTCGATGATGCCGGCGTTGGCATTGGTGCCCGCGACATTGTCGATGAAGCCGCCGTCGTGTTCGCGCCATCCGACCAGACGCAGCGCCAAGATGGGGGATATGGGCAAATTGACCATTCCCTCCACTTCATAGCCGAACCCGCCGTGCTGCACCTTGTTGCCGCCGACCTCGTAGCTGGCCTCGAATTTGGTGGGATCCGGCTTGTTGGTGATGATGCGCACCGTGCCCGACTGGGAACTCGCGCCGTACAACGTGCCCTGCGGCCCTTCGAGGACTTCGATGCGCTGGATGTCGTAGATATGGACGTCCACCGTGCCGTCGATCGTCGTCACCGGCTCCTCATCGAGGTAGGTGCCGACGCTGGGCTGCGAACCCGAATGATTGGTGCCGCCGCTGACCACGCCGCGTATATAGACGTGCGAGGACCCGGGCTGACCGTTGCCGCCCTGCCCCTCGCCGCGCACATAGGCGATGCTCGGCGAATACTTCACATAATCATCGAGGTTGACGATGTGAAGCTTCTCCAGCTTCTCGTTGTCGAGCACCTCGATGCTGATGGGCACGTTCTGCAAGTTTTCAGATTTCTTCTGCGCGGTGACCACGATTTCATCGAGACCGCCTTCTGCGTCGGCGGCGTGCGTCACGGGGACACCGGCAAGGATCGCCGAAACGGCCGATGCGAGCGGCGCGTAGCGCATTGAAGTGCGGCCTCGGATGCAACCGGCGTCGCGAGCCCGGGGCCCGCTGGTTTTTGAACGTCTACGACTCATTTTTCCCTTGCTCCCTGATAAATTGATAATCAACCAATTCGCGTTAATGTGACTGCGAAAAATCCGGCACCCCGGGATACTCGTCGAGCACGCCGCCGAGCGCGTGCCTTAAGGGTCCGAGCCACGGATCGTACTGTTTCCAGTGATCCACCCCGTCACGGAATATGGGCTGCCGAACCTGTTCGGAACTCGCCGTTCTCACCGGTCTATCGTTTTCGTAGAACTTGAGGCATGCGCTCTCGAAAGGCAGCCTGCAGTGCTCGAGCAGGCGGCGGATCTCGGTTTCGGTGTTCTCTATCATCGCTTCGTAGAATACACGGTGGACCCGACCCGGCATCACCGAGTCTACATGGGCCATCATTTCCACGTAGTCCCGATAGTAGCGCCCGATGTCGTCGAGTCCGTACGAAAAATTCTGCCCGCGAGAGAAATGTTGCTTGAAGCCTGAAAAGCAGCAACCCAGCGGATGCCGACGGGCGTCGATGATCTTCGCGTTGGGCAGGATGAGATGAATGAGCCACACGTAGAGGCAGTTATTGGGCATCTTGTCTATGAAGAAGGGCTTATCAGTCTTGCGTTGGGCTCGCGTGTCGGCGAGATACTGCTCGCCGAGCGAGCGCAGCTGATCAGGGGGCACCGCGGCGACAGCCTGCGCGAATCCGACTTCATCACGCCCGTCGCGACGCACGATCTCCATTGCAATCCTCGGAATATCGGGCAGTTCCATCGTCCCTTCGACGAGCGGATGGCTCGCCAGGATTTGCTCGATTAGAGTCGACCCGGCTCGGGGCAAGCCGACGATGAAAATTGGGTCCGGCGCCGGCAAGCCTGCTCCGGCGCGCGCCGCGCAAAAATCAGGGGTGAAAATGGCTTTGGAGCGCTGTACGAACTTCGTGGTGTCATCTGCATTATACGGGTGGCTCTTCTTGCGAATCGCATTGCCGCTCGCGTAATGCGCGAAGGATTCCCGGTAATCGCCCGCATCCTCGAGCCCCTTGCCGAGTGAAAATTCGAAATGCAGCCGATCCTCATCCTCCAGATCGGAACGTTCCAATGCATCGCGCATGGCCGAGATGTCGTCGTCCGAAAACCGGAAGGTTTTGAGATTCGCCAGGCTCCAATATGCCTCGCCGAGAGTTGGCTGCATCGCGATCGCGCGGCGGTAGGAACTCACGGCGTCCGCGAGCCGTCCCGCCGTCTTCAGTGAATGGCCGTAGCTCATCCAGATTTTCGGTTGCTGCGGAAACTCCTTCAGTACGGCCTCATAGATGATGATTGATTCGGCGTAGTGGCCGAGGTTGGCGAGGATGGCGGCGCGCAGGCTGCGATGACTGGGATTTCGGGGATCCTTGACCAAAAGACGCTCGATCTGCGGCAGTGCCTCGGCCGGCTTCCCCAATCGGTTCAACACCACGGCATAGTTGATTCGGGCGGCATCGAAGTTTGGCGCGAGCGTAAGGCACGTCTCGAGCAAACTCTGCGCATCTGCGTACCGCTTCAGGCGAGCCGCGATCTCGGCCAACATACGCAGGGCGGCAACGTCCTTCGGATGCGTTTGCAGGTGGGTTCGGAGCCGCAATTCAGCGACCGGTAGATTGTTCTCAACCAGCGCCGCGGCGGCCCCCATCAACCGCGGATCCTTGGTTGCCGCTTTGATGTGCGCCGCCCGCGCCCGGTCCGCGCCTTGCGCATCGCCGATCATCTCGAGGTGTTCGGCGAGCAGCTGCCACCCATCGATCGAATCCGGCTTCAGCTGCAAGGCATGCCGTAACGCGCCGATGGCGTCCGTCAGGCGGCCCGACTCACCCAATGCGACAGCGAGTTCGAGATGCGCCGGCGCAGAATGCGACTGTTCGCGCGCCAATGGCGCCAGTATCTCAATGGCGGACTGAGTGTGTCCTGCGCGACGATGCGCCGCGCCGAGAATGAGACGGGCGTGGGGATGCCCTGGGACGGCCCTGAGGATTTCGTCCGCCTGTTCTACCGCGAGCATGGGGTCCCTTTCCAGAAGCCGTGCGGCATGAGCGAGTGCAACGTCTAGCGTTCCAACGGGCTCTGCAACGCTGTTCAATTGAACATCCAATTGATCCCCACAAATAGTTATGAGCTTATAAGAAGCTCCCGAGCCCGCTTTGTCAAATCTGCAACAGCGGCCTGCGGTGATTTCTCTGACGCTGCCGCTGCGGCAGGGTCGGGCGGTTTTTTCAATGTATTAGATGATTAAGTGTGTTTATATCACTGATATGTATAGATATTCAGTGTGGATAGACCCACGATCGACGATCCCCTGGAATTGCGGCACTGCGAGCGGGCCACAGTTGTACGAGCGTTCAGCGGCTTTTCTCGCCACATCCATTGCGCGTCCGTTCAGCCTTCCAAACCGGGGCTCAGTTTACGGCCGGGCGGCGCGGGACGGTGCCTCCGCCGCCCGGTAGCCCGCGCCGCGCAGGACATGCCCGGGTTTCGCGCCGGTCATCTGTCCCTCCGCGATCACGGGCACCCCATTGACGAGCACCCAGCGCATGCCGACCGCGAGTTCGTTCGGGTCGCTGAAAGTCGAACGGTCGGCGATGGTCGCGGGATCGAACACCACGACGTCGGCCCAGAGGCCGCGCTTCAACACCCCCCGATCGGTGAGCCGCATTCGCTGTGCCGGCAGCGCGGAGAACTTGCGGATCGCCTCTTCGAGCGACAGACGGTGCTCTTCGCGGACGTATTTGCGCAATATTCGAGGAAATGTACCGTAGGCACGCGGATGCGGATGCTCCCGCCCGAGGATGCCCTCGGGCGACGTGCCCGAACTGTCGTTGTTGATCGAGGTCCACGGCTGCGCGAGCGCCAGCGCGACGTCCTCCTCCTTCATGCCAAAGACGGCACATTGGGTGAAGCCGTCATCCTCCGCCAGGATGTCGAGCAGCGTCTCGAGCGCGTCCTTGCCCCGCGACTTGGCGATGGCCGCGATGGTCTGACCTTGCAGCGGGTGCAGGGCGGGATTTTTCACGACGCCGACGAGAATGGATTCCGGTCCCGGCACCTCGTCCCATTCGTTGTCCCAGGCGGCGCTGGGGGTTTCCATGTCCTTTCGAATGCGCGCCCGCGCCTCAGGATCCTTGAGACGCGCCACCATTTTCTCATTCCCTCCGTCATGCGCCCAGGGCGGCACGAACGCGGACATTTCATTGAACCAGGCGGTGTAGGCATACGTGTCCGCGGTGATGTCGAGCCCGCCGGCGCGCGCCGCCTCGATTCGCTTGACCACGTCGGGCATCTGGCCCCAATTCTTTCTGCCGGCGACTTTCAAGTGCCAGATCTCCGCCGGAATGTGCGCATCGCGCGCGATGCGGAAGGTTTCCTCCAGCGCCGCCACCATGCCGTCCCCTTCCGAGCGCATGTGAGTCGCGTAAATGCCGCCGTAGGGCGCCGCCTCGGAAGCGAGCGCGATCAGCTCCTCGGTGCTCGCATACATCGCCGGCGCATACTCGAGCGAGGTGGATACGCCGACCGCGCCGTCCATCATGGCCTCGCGCACCAACGTGCGCATGCGCGCAAGTTCCGGGGCCGTGGCCGGGCGATCGGCGCCGCCGATCACCGCCTTGCGCACCATGGTGGCGCCGACGTAGGAGGCCAGGTTGATGCCGATGCCCGAACGCTCCAGGCGGGCGAAATACTCGCCGAGGGACTGCCAGTCGGCCTTGAGACCATAGTGCTCGAGCGCCTGGTCCGCTTCATCGCGCGCGTGTCCGGTCATCGGCGCGGGCGAAGTCCCCTCGCCGGTGATTTCGGTGGTGATGCCCTGATAGATCTTCGACGGCAGCCGCGGGTCGACGAGGATCGTAAATTCCGACTGGCCCAGCATGTCGATGAAGCCCGGCGCGACGACCAGCCCCGCGGCATCGATGCGCTTGCGGGCGGCGAAGCTTCCCAATTGGCCGATGGCTGAGATATGTCCGTCGCGAATGCCCACATCGGCCGTGTACCAGGGCGACCCCGTGCCATCGACGACGTGGCCGCCGGCAATGATCAGATCGAACGGCGGCCCGGCAGGAGCCGCCGTGGCGCCGAGGGCGCTGCTCAGCAGTGCAGCGGCTGCTGCGGATCGAAGCCATGACGACATGTTCAACCTCATGATTGGGTTCAGCCCCACAGGGCGCTCGACGGCAGGCGCATTCGCCCGTGATCGTACTCGATTCCGTGCTCTCGATCCTTGGCGTGCAGCAGCGGGCCATCCAGGTCCGCATATTCCGCAAGTTGCCCGACGACCATCCCGGGCGCCATGGCGAGCGAGGTCCCGGCCATGCATCCGACCATGACCCCGAGCCCCAAGCCCCGGACATCGCGCGCCAGTGCCAGCGCCTCGGTCAGCCCCCCGGCCTTGTCGAGCTTGATGTTCGCGATATGGTAGAGATCGCGAATGGCCGGCAACCCCGCACGGTCGGAGATCGACTCGTCGGCGGCCAGCCTTATCGATCCCGTGTAGCCGCGCAAGGTCTCGTCCTCGCCGCGCGGCACCGGCTGCTCGACGAGCACGACACCGAGCGACTCGAGTTCCGGCGCTGCTCGATTGAGAAGATCGCAGGACCAAGCTTGATTGGGATCGACGATGATCCCGGACGTCGGACTCACCCGATGCACCAGCCGCACTGCCTCCAGCGGCCGGGCGCCGTCAACCTTCACCTTGATCAACGGCCATCCCAAGTAACGGCGGGCGCCCGCCACGACCGCCTCGTCGGTGTCGATCCCCAAGGTGATGCACGTCGTGAGCGCGCGCGGCTGCGGCATGTGCGCCAGCTGCCACACGCTCGTGCCGCGGCGCTTCGCGGTCAGATCCCACAGCGCACAGTCCACGGCGTTGCGCGCGCCGCCCGCCGGCAGCAAGGTCGCCAACCCCGCGAAGTCCATCTCCCGGCCATCGACTCCCGCTTCGATCGCCGGCCGGATCCTCTCGATCTGTGCCATCAGACGCGGGATGGTTTCGCCGTCGTAATCGACGCCTGCGGCTTCGCCGCGGCCCCTATGGCCATCGGAGTCAGTGAGCGTGACCACGACCACCTCGAGCGCCGCTTCGGCGCCGCGCGACACGCGAAACGGCGTCTTGTAGGCCCACGACTCGGACTCGATCTTCAATTGCATCGCTGTGCCGCATCGATGAGTTCTTCGACCGCCGCCCGTGGCGTTGCGAACGAGGTCACCAGACGGATCGTAACTCCGGAATTTGCCGCGGACGGCCACCGGTAGAACTCGAATCCTTGAGCCTCCAGCCCCGCGACGGTGGACTCGGGGAGCGTGACGAACACCTCGTTGGCGTCGACCGATTGCAGCAGATGAGCCCCGGCGACTCTTTGCAGCCCCGCAGCCAGTGCCGATGCCATCGCGTTGGCGTGGCGTGCATTCTTGAGCCAAAGATCGTCCTCGAAATACGCGAGCAGCTGCGCACTCATGAATCGCAGCTTCGACCATAGGTGGCCTGCGCGCTTGCGCCGGCGCTCGAAATCCTGCGCTTTGGCGGCATCGAAGATGACCACCGCCTCGGCGCACAAGGCTCCGTTCTTGGTTGCGCCGAGCGACAGCACGTCGACGCCGCTTTTCCAGGTGGCTTCGGCGGGCGTGCAGCCCAGATGAACCAGCGCATTGGCAAAGCGCGCCCCATCCATGTGTACTGCGAGGCCGTGGCGCCTGGCAACGCCGGCAAGGGCGGCGACCTCCGCAGCTTCGTAAACCGTTCCCCATTCGGTCGCCTGACTCAAGCTCACGGCCGCCGGCTTGACATGGTGAACGCCCATGTCCTCGGCGAACGCCACGGCCGCGGTGATTTGCTCGGGTTTGATCTTTCCGTCCCGCGCCGGCAGACCCGTCATTTTGGCGCCGCCCGTGAAGAACTCCGGCGCGCCGCATTCGTCGGTGATGATGTGCGCCGCTTCGTGGCAGTAGACGGACCCAAAAGGGGGCACCAAGTGCGAAAGAGCCAGCGAGTTCGCAGCGGTCCCGGTGGTCACCGGGAAAACCGCCACCTCCTTGCCGAACACCCGGCCCGCGGCCGTTTGCAGCCGTCGCGTAAAATCGTCGCCACCGTAGGAGGGAACCATCCCGACGTTGGCGGCGTTGATGGCCGCCATGATGGGTTCACAGACAGCCGTGACGTTGTCGCTCTTGAAATTTCGACTCAATGGAAACCCCGATTCAAAGCGGAATTGTATGCGATCTACAGATTATCCGCGGCTCCATCCGCCGGCGTTGAATTCGAAGATCGCTCCCTCGCGCTGCCACGTCACCGCGGATCGCCGCACGGTCAAGAACCAGGTTTGCTGCTCCACGGGTTTGCGGGGCTTGAAGCATGAAGGGCGAAGCACGGCCACCGCGGCCCCATGCTCGGGATCGCGCACGGATTCATAGCGGATCGCATCGACGGCCGCCTGCCGCGCCACGCGCGCGAAGTCCTGCGTGGGACCATAGTCGCGCGAATGCGTCCATTCGGGACGCGACTTCTTGAAGGGCGACTCCGTCAGATCCACCAAGCGGCCGTCGATCGCAGCCCGGAAGACAGTCTGTGGCGACGGTCCAATGCCCTGCAGCGCATCGCTGTCCATCAAGAATCGCCACCGCCAAAAACCCAACTCCGCGCAGGCAGTGCGCTGCGCTTCCGCGCCATACCAGATGCCCGAATCGGCGGGCGCGCGGAACCGCGAACCGATCGGCGAGGAGTAGCGAAACGGCGTCGCAAGAAGATAGTGCAGCTCGGCGGCATCGGCAGGGAGCGGCGGCTTCGTCTGCTCGAGCAGCCGCTCGAGCAGCATCTGCTCGCCGGCGTTCGCCACCAACCGCAGCGTCGAGGCGATGTGCTGGGCTTCCACCGCCCGCCACAGGCGCCGGCGCGCCCGCAACGCCTCAGAGGCGACCGCGCGCGGAGTCCAAGTACTGGACGACACGAACCAGACCCTCGGTGCTGCGAATCAAATCAATCGGCCGGCCGACGAGCCCTTGATTCTGGCCGTTCAGCCAGGCGCGAGCCGCCGTATCGTTCGAGCCGATGAGAGCGTCGAGCGAACGGAACAAACGCACGAATAAGGCGCCCAGTTCCCATTCCTTCTTCTGGGTGTCCAGGGCGTAGGTGCCGTTCGCCATCCGCGACACCGTCGAGGGGCTGAGGCCCAGGATCTGCGCGAGGCAGGACTGTGTAATGTCGAGCAACGCGGATGCACGCAAGACCGCGCCCGTAAGTACGCGGCGGGGCTGGGGGCTGTCGTCGATCGAGGGATGCGGCATTGTATCTATGGAAATTTTTTTGATATTTTAATTCTACTGAAATAACGCGGACGAATCAAATCCGCTCAACGACGGGGTCACACATCGGACCCAATTAAGTCCGGTACTCAATCCGCGCAGGGGCACTCTGCGCAGCTCGCTGAGAACATGCGTGAACTGCGTCGAAGTCTTTGAAAACGCTTGTATCCAACGGCGGAGGCCGTCGCATACGATTTGCCCAAAGGTTGGAATCCTGGAGCAAGCGATGTCGAACGGGAAGAACCCGTTAATGTTGATGATGGCCCTTTCAATGCCCGGCGCGGTGCATGCGCTCGGCTTAGGCGATATTCACGTAGATTCCGGCCTGAATGAACGTCTGGCGGCCGAGATCGACATCGTCGGTGCGACCGCGGCCGATTTGACGGACCTGCAGGCAGCGGTGGCGAATCGCGAAACCTTCCTGCGATACGGCGCGGATCGCCCCGCTTTCCTCTCCTCGGCGATATTCAAGGTCACTCAGGACGCTCAAGGGCGGCCGGTTCTCGCCGTTCGTTCCACCGAGGCTTTCACCGAGCCGATGGTCAATTTTCTCGTCGACCTGCACTGGCGCAATGGCGAGCTCGTGCGTCAATACACGCTGCTGCTCGATCCGCCGGGATTCGCGTCCGCCCCGACCGCGCCCGCTATTCCTCTCCTCCCGATGGCTGCCGTCCCCGCCGCGGCGACGCCCGTCGTCGAGACAAAGACGCAAACCGTGGCGCGCCAGGCGGATCCGCCCACCGATCAATTCAAGCCGAAGGGCGCGGATCGCGCTGCGCGCAGGACCACCCGCATCAAGGTCGGTGCCAAAGCCACGCTGCGCGGCATCGCGTGGCGCGTCGGCGAGCGATCTGCCTCCGATTTGCAGCGAATGATGATTGCGCTGTTTCGCGCAAACCCGGGCGCTTTCGACGGCAACATCAACCGGCTGCGCCTCGGCGCCGTGCTCACCGTGCCCTCTTTTGCAGAGGTGGCGGCGATATCCAAGGCAGAGGCCCAGCGTGAGTTTCACGCGCAGATGGCAGCCTGGCACTCGCCCGCCCGTGCACCCGCCTCTGCCTCGACTCCCGTCGCGCCTGCCGCGACTGCAAGCGCACCGCCTGTCACTGCACCGGTTGCAGCGCCGCCTTCCGTGGAGCTCCGCGCCTCAGCCAGTGCGGCCGCCGATACCGACAAACTGAACAGCCGGGTTCAATCGCTCGAGCAGGAGCTTGCCGACGTGCACGGACTCTTGGAGAGCCAGCGCGACACCCTCCTCGCCATGCAGCAGCAAGCCGCCGCGGCGGACAAGGCGTCGACGATGGCGGACGCGGCCGTCCAGCCGGAGAAATCCGAACGTTCCACCGTACCGATCGTCGCCGGGATCTCACTGTTGGCGGCGGCGTTGGCGGGCCTCTATGTGCGCCTGCGGCGACGTGCGCCGAAAGTCAGGGACTCGCGCGATGATGCCGAGCCGGCACCCGAGGCAGCCCTCGACGTCGCGCCGGACGACCTGCAGGCCCCGGCGGCCGCCGCCGCGAAGGACCTGGCCTCCCTCGGCGCTTCGCCGGCGCGGACGCAAGAGGAAGGTCGAGATGATGGGCGCAGCAGCCCGCCTGCTCACTCCGACGCCGACGACGGAGATACACTGGAGGCGCCCGCGCCGAACTTCGACGAGCAAACCCACCCTTTGATTCCGGTGATGGCGTCCCCGGCGATGCCGAAGCGCGTCAACTACTCCGCAGCCACCATCTCGCGTCCGGAGCACGACGGCGGCACCACCGTGAACCTGGTGGTCGATTCAACCGCCAGGTTCCCGTCTGAAGCGTCCCGCGTGGAACTCACGCGCGTCGACACCATGCGTCTTGACTATAATTTGGTCGATCTCGACATGACCGCCCAGCATGTCCAAATGCCGAGCGTGCTCAACGAACACGCCGTGGTCAAGGAGCGGCGGACGAATCTTGCCGATGTACTCCGCATGGCGATTGAGCGGGAACCGGACCGCCACGATTTGCGCATGAAGCTTCTCGAGCTTTACTACTCGGCCGCCGCCACCAACAGACAGGCATTCCTCGAGGTCGTGCAGAAGTTCGCGCGAGACCGCGAGTACCTGCACGCCGATCAATGGGAAAAAATCGCCTCCATGGGCCGTCAGATCGCCGCCGAGAATCCCATGTTCGCGGAGCCATCGGCGAGCGACGAGGATTTGGCCGACTGCGCCTGAGCGCGCGGGCGCTTGGCAGCCGCCAGCCGGCGGCGATGTCCAACCCATCAGCATCAATCGGGTGTAGGCCACCCGGTGAGGTATATTGACCCCTCACCTGTGGAGGCCGTATGTGGAGATGGCTCGTCGGCGTGCTCGCATCGACCGCGCCTTTGTGGACCGCCGGCGCCGCAGTGGCGCCCTCCGCGCCGACGCACGAGGTGCAGCTCGAAAGGACTTGGATTCCCATGGCGGACGGCGTCCGGCTCGCGGTCACTCTGTATCTGCCCGCCCCGCGCAAAGCGGCAGATCGCTTCCCGGCCCTGCTCGAGTACCTGCCCTATCGAAAGGACGACGATGAGGCGGCCCGCGACTACGGGACACACACCTATTTCGCGAGGCGCGGATTCGTGGGCGCGCGCGTCGACATTCGCGGCTTCGGAGCAAGCGAAGGGATTCCGCCCGATCGTGAATATTCCGCGCAGGAGCAGCGCGACGCCGAGGAGGTCATCGCATGGCTGGCCCGTCAAAGGTGGTCGAACGGCAAAGTCGGCATGCTCGGAATCTCCTGGGGCGGATTCAATTCCATACAGATGGCGCTGCGCAAACCTCCGGCACTCAAGGCCATTCTCGCCGTTGCGGCGACGGAGGAGCTGTTCAAGGAAGACGTGCACTACGTGGATGGAATATTTCACGTGGACGAATTCGAACTCACGATGGATCTGGATCAGGGACGCCCCGGCGCCCCGGACTTCAGTCTTGATGAGTCCGTGATCGGGCCGCGCATGGATTCGCCGCCCTGGTCGCTCAATTACATGAAACATCAGCGTGACGGCGAATTCTGGCGCGCGCCGCTTCGGCCGATCGAGACGC
This sequence comes from uncultured Gammaproteobacteria bacterium, assembly GCA_963727045.1. Classification (GTDB taxonomy): domain Bacteria; phylum Pseudomonadota; class Gammaproteobacteria; order Steroidobacterales; family Steroidobacteraceae; genus Bog-1198. The sequence goes on from CAVSES010000001.1 coordinate 1,990,827, forward strand.
TGCAAATACCCGCCTTCTTGATCGGCGGTTTGCAGGATGGCTACCGCGACAGCATTCCTCGCATGCTGGAAAAGGTCAAAGCGCCGCTCAAGGCCTGGATCGGGCCCTGGAATCATGGTTTCCCGAACGGTAGCGACTATGGGCCGCTCTACGAATGGCGCGATCAAGCGGTACGCTGGTTCGACTATTGGCTGAAGGGTCGCGACACGGGCGTACTCGAGGATCCGAAAGTCGTCGTCTATCAGCAGCACTGGCATCCGCCGGAATCGAAGTCACAGGACGTTCCCGGCGAATGGCGCGCCGAAACCTGGCCGCCCACGGGCTTGACGGCAATGACCCTTTATCTGCAGCCAGATCATCGGCTGTCATCGGCCGAGCCGCCGGGCACCTCACGGGATGAGCTTCGCAATGTGCCGTCCGCCGGCGTCGAGGCTGGATTCTGGTGGGGCGAGCTCTTGACCGACCAACGCCCGGTGGATGCCTTCAGCCTTGTTTACGATTCCGAGGTGCTCGGCGATGAGGTCGCGATCCTGGGTCTGCCGCACGTCAGGCTGCAGGTCGCGGCCGACGCGCCCCTGGCGGATTGGTTCGTGCGCCTGTCGGACGTCGCGCCGGATGGCCGCGTGACCATGGTCACCGGCGCCGGTGTCAATGGGGCCCAGCGCGACTCGATGGCCACCCCGGAGGACCTGGTACCGGGCAAGTTTTATCCGCTGTCGCTGGATCTGCATCTGGCGTCGTGGGTCTTCCCTAAAGGCCACCGCATTCGCATTGCCGTATCCAACGCCTTGTGGCCCATGAATTGGCCGACTCCCTACCCGCTGACGACCTGGATCACGCTGGGCGGAGACGCGGCATCTCAGATGGTGCTTCCCCGTGTGCCCATCCATGGGCCGGCGGCACCGGCGTTCGCGGCACCCGACCCCATCGAGGAACCCCGAGGGATACAGGGGATCGGCGGCGGTGGCGCCGCGTGGCCCGGCGAATGGACGGTTCTGCGCGATGAAGCCCGACAGCGCAGCACCGTGATCTGGAAAGGCTCGACCGCGGTCTCGTATCCGTGGGGCCGGTTCGATCACTCGGAAAAGCTAACCTACGATGTTGATGATGCGCACCCGGATGCCGCGCGGGTGCAGGGAGAGTCAGAGTACGTCCAGGCCGTGAAGGATCACGTGCTCACGTGGCGTGGCCGCCTCGATGTGACGAGCGACGCGCGAACATTCTTCTATAAGTACACGCGCACCTTGTTGCGCGACGGAGCGGTCATTCGGACGAAGATTTGGGAGGAACCGATTCCGCGGGACCACCAGTAGCCGCCCGCTTCGGCTGGTTCGGGATGAGCGGCGTGCGGCGGCTCGCCGCCGCCTGCAGCAATGCCTTGTGGGCATCCGCCTGGGTGGCGAGAGTCCGGCATTTCAACATCTGCTTCAGATCCTCGACGGAGCGCTTGCCGCCCATCACGTCGCGCTCCAGTCCCTCTTCCCATGCGCACTTGGCCTTCAGATATCGATCGAAACTCGGCGACCGGTACCCCAGGTTTTTCTCATCGTCTGCGGAAAGCCAGTATGCATCGTCCGAGGCGTGGCGAAACATTTCATCCACCAGGTAGGTGGGTACCGCATTCGCCGACAGAAAGACTCGCACCTGCAGGAGCGCCCGGCTCTCGGCGATCGAGGGATCCGTCTTGGACAATGCGGCGTCAGAATCGACGAGGTAGGGACGGTTGATTCCGATGAGCCGGGTGCCGTCGGCTTCGCGCTGGGCGGCGGCCGCGTAGATGAAAAAGCATGCGCTGACGCATCGGCCGGTCAACGGCCCGACCAGAACTCCCGTGAAGGTGGCCTTGACGAGAGCGGCGATTCGCATGGATTCGGCAACATCGCCGCCGTCCGACGCCAGTATGATCTTGTTCTGAAGCATGAAGCGGCTTTCGTCGTCCATGATCTTGGACAACAGTCGATCGTAGTCCCCGGGAGCGATTTCGCCTGAAATCACCAATGGCCCGACGGGTCCCACGTACCGGTCGGTAAACGGGTCGTGATCCATGTAAAAAAGCTCGGCCCCCGGCGACGGGACGCTGACCAGAAACAGGGCAAGGACGCAGAGAGGGATCGAACGGCGCATGCAAGGGGTATCCTCGCCGAGGATTCTGCCGCGTCATCCGCGGGCATGACCGCCGATTGGCTCACGCTCGGGATACAGGACCCGCCTAAGGCGGGCAGTACCCGCGCACCGCGCGTCGAAGCCGGCCGAGATCATCGTGCCGCGTTCGGATGTCCCTGCGATCGGCGGCGAGCCGCAGGTCGCGCAGCACTTCCAGCGAGCGTAAAAGAACGGGCAGCGGCGGCCCGCTCGCCGTGATGCCCTTGAGATCCCCTTCATCGAGGTTGGCCGCAGGCGCCTCGATGAATCGCTTCACCAGGCCGTCGTGGTGCTGGCGGGCCGCCTGCCCGAATAGATCGCACACCTCGAGATAAGCACGCGCGTTCTGCTGAAACCAGTCCGCATCTTGATGTTGCTCGAGCAGCCCCAGAAGCTCGTCCAGCAGACTCGTGCGGGTCATGCAGTCGCGCAGCCGTGCTTGATCGCCCGGCAGCATGAACAGCATCTTGTCGACCAGCAACTGCGCATAATAGGGGTCGTTGGCCCGGCACAAACCCAGGAGAAGGTCGAGTTCGTTGATGCCTGAAAAGTCGCCGGCATTGGCGCCGCGATACTCCTGCCGGCCGACGCGGTACGGCTTGTAATACGGCCGCACCGAATAGAAGAACCGCTCGACGTCGAGCTCGTCCATGAGGCGGCGGTTGAATCGTATGACGTCGCGAAGCGCCTGTTTCGCGGCATCGAACAGCACGTCCGCCACGGGGCTGGAAACCCCCACATGAACGATGCTGGTGAGCGCGCCGGCTGCGCGCTGCAGCGATAGAATTCCACGCGTGTTCTCGTCAATGAAGAGGAACTCGTCGCGCAGCGTGGTGAAGCTCTTGCGAACACCGGCGCGCGCCCTGTTGTGCGTCGCGAGGTGCCCGGTCGAAAATCTCGGCGCCATGCCGAGAGATGCGCCCACGTGCAGCGCGAGGGACGAAGCCTCGGGAAACGGCGATCGTTCCTCGCGCGCGGGATTGGTGAGCTCATGCCGCCGCAATGCACCGAGATATAGCCCGACGCTGCCTAAGACGCCATAGGCGCTGTCGAATCCCTCCCCGGTGTTTCCCTCCGCGAGCAGGGCGACCACATGGGTGTGACCTTCATCGCGCAGCGATGCCTTGATGGGATCTCCGCATCCGATCACGTTCGCGCGATCGCTCTTCGCGAAGTACAGGTTCTCGAGTTCCGTATTCATCTGCACAAAGGAGGTTCGTATCCAATGTTCAAACGCGTCCGCTTTGCTGCTCATTCGCGCCTCACCGCGAGCGTCCATCCGCATCGCGCCCGGCAGCAGCCCGTACCAGATCGTCCCGCGTGGATTGGATATGGGAGTGGATGAGCGCCCGCGTTTCCTTCGGTTTGCCTGCGCACCAGGCCTTGAGAAGTGCAGCATGTTCGCGCATCGCGCGTTTGACGCGGCCCTCGGGGCCCAAGTGCGCCTGCACATAGCGCTGCGCGAGCGTGTGCAGCCGGCCCAAGATCTCGGCCGCGACCGGTTGCAGGCGCGGCACGACGAGCAGCAGGTGGAAGGCGCGGTTCAGCTGGCCGGAGGCGGAATATTCTTCGGCGGCCAATGCGTCGTTCAATCGGCGAAGCGCCCTGCGCGCGGCCTCATGATCCTGGGCGGCGGCGAGCCTCGCTGCCCGGGCCACCGCCAAAGGCTCGATCTGCAAACGCAGGCTGAAGATCTCCTCGAGTTCGGACGCGGCGAGGGGACGCACCTGAAATCCCCGATTGGGAAAGATGTCGACCAGACCCTCGGATTGCAGCTGCACCAATGCCTCGCGCACGGGAATCTTACTCGTGCCGAATTCGGAGGCCAGGATGTCCTGGCGCAGCGCCGACCCCGGCGCGTAGGCGCCCGCCAGGATGCGCTCGCGGAAGCGAACGATGAGCTGGCTGGTCATCGACTGGACGAGGGGTTCATTCACGAGCGGATGCCCCAGCAGAAAGGATCCGAGGGGTCGAGGCGCAGCACCGCTTCGCCGGTGACGTGCGCGGTGCCGGTGATGCTCGGCACGATCTCGCCTTGGCGGCGATCGTGCCATCGAAACCGGCCGACGAACGTGCTCCCGATCAAGCTCTCCTGCACCCACTCATCGCCTTCCAGAAGCTTGCCGTCCGCCGCCAGGCAGGCGAGCTTCGCACTCGTTCCCGTACCGCACGGCGAGCGGTCGTACGCCTTGCCCGGGCAGAGCACGAAGTTGCGGCTATGGACCCCGCGCTTCGCGGATGGCGCGAAAAGCTCCACGTGATCCACCTCGGGGTGGCCTTGGGCGTTGATCGCCGCGCGCACCCGGGTGGTGTAGTCGGTGAGCGCCTCGACGTGCTCGAGGTCGATCATCTGACCGTGCTCAGACACCAGAAAAAACCAGTTCCCCCCATAAGCCACATCGCCGGTTACCCTGCCGACGCCGGGAACGTCGGCCATGACGCGATGCGCTGTCCGGCGGCTCACCACGTTGGATACCGTGATCCGGCCGTCCTGACTCAAACTCGCCTCGACCGGCCCGACCGGGGTATCGACCTTCACCAAGCCCGGGGCGAGTTCGCCTGCGTCCCTGAGCGAGGCAATCAGTCCGATCGTGCCGTGTCCGCACATCCCGAGGTAGCCGACATTATTGAAGAAAATGACCCCGAATTTGCAGCCGTCGCTGTGCGGCTTGACGAGCAGCGCGCCGACCAGGGGATCCGAACCCCGCGGCTCGTTGACGATGGCCGAGCGATACGCGTCGAAGTGATCGCGAAATCTCTTCACCCGCTCGGCGAGCGGCCCGTCGCCCAAATCCGGGCCGCCCTCGAGCACGAGGCGCGTGGGCTCGCCGCCCGTGTGCGAATCGACGACGCGGACCTTCTGCATCATCGCGGACGCGTGTCGCGCGCGCGCTCGACCATTGCGATCACCGCGGCGCGCCGGTCCCCGGAGAGGGGCAGCCGCGGCGGCCGCACCCGTTCCGAGCCGCGCCCCATGACCTGTTCGGCGAGCTTGATCGACTGCACGAGATCATGCTCGGAGTCCAGGTGCAACAGCGGCATGAACCAGCGGTAAATCCGCCGCGCGGCGTCGAAATCGCCCTTGCGCAGCGCTTCGTAGAGCAGCAATGACTCCACCGGGAAGGCGTTCGTGAGACCGGAGACCCACCCCTTGGCGCCGAGCGCCAGCCCTTCGAATGCAACATCGTCAAGTCCCGCGAACAGCACGAAGCGCTCGCCAAACGCATTGATGATGTCGGTGAAGCGGCGCGAATCGGGCGCCGACTCCTTGATCGAGACGATGTTCGGCACGTCCGCAAGCCGGCTGAGCGTCGGGATGTCGATGTTGACGCGGTAGGAAGGCGGGTTGTTGTACAACATGATCGGCAGCCCCGTTGCCCCCGCCACCGATCGAAAATGGTATTCGAGCTCCGCGGACGTCGGCACGTACACCATGGCGGGCAGCACCATGAGTCCGGCGGCGCCCAAGCGTTCCGCATCCCGGGCGAACCGCTGCGCCGCGGCGGTGGTGAATTCCGACACGCCGGCGATCACGGGCACCCTCCCGCCGCTCACTTCGACGGCGGCGGCGAGCACCCGCCGTTTCTCCTCGGCGGTCAGCGAATTTCCCTCTCCGACCGTGCCCATCAGAACGAGACCGTGAACACCGTCGTCGAGCAGCCCCTGTTGCACCTTCTGCGTGGCCGGCAAATCGACTTCCAACGCGTGGTCGAACTGCGTCGTGGCGGCAGGATAGACGCCTGACCAGGTGCATGAGATGGCCTTGGGCATGGGATCCTTCATGGCGTCAGTCGTTGCTTGTAGGATCGTAGATCGTATACGGTACTGCCATGAGCGGGCAAGCTACCATCGCGGTCATCGGCGCCGGGGTCATCGGGGCGGCCGTCGCCCTGGCGCTGGCGCGCGAGGGACATCCGGTTCTGCTGCTCGATCGCGCCGAGCCCGGCGTGGCCGGAGCGAGCTTCGGCAACGTGGGTCACATTGCGGCGGAACTCGTGCAGCCGCTGCCCTCCCCCGGACTGCTGTTCGGGTTTTGGCGCGAACTCTATTGCCTCGATGGGGCTCTGGACTTGCCGGCCCGGCAGGCGCTGCGGATGCTGCCCTGGATATGGCGCTTCGGCAGGGCGGCATTTCGGCGCGACGCAAACACCCGCCAACTGGCCCCGCTGGTGCAGCCGGCCGCGACCGCCTGGGCGCGCTGGCTCGACGACATTCGCAGGCCTGAGTTGCTGCGCAGAAATGGCCATTATGAGATCGGATTCGGCCCCCGGGCAGAGCGGCTGGCGCGCGCGCAGGCACGCTCCATGGCGCAGCTCGGCATCGTCACGCGGCCGGTCGCGCCGGAGCAGCTTCTGCCGCTCAAGCGCGCCGCGCATGAAGAGTCGGCCGCCGGGCTGTGGTTCCAGGACTCGGCGCACGTGCTGGACCCGCTCGAGGTGGTGCGGGCGCTTGCGGGCGCCGCGCTGGCGCGCGGGGCAAGGTTTCAGCGATTCGACGTGCGGGAACTGCGTTCGATCGGCGACAAGATCGAGATTCTCGGCGATCAACCGGCACTGCGGGCCGACGGCGCGGTGGTGTGTGCCGGGATGGGCTCGCGATCCCTGCTCGCCCAATTCGGACTGCGCGCGCCGCTGCAGGCGGTGCGGGGCTATCACATCGAACTGCCGGGGCAGACGTCTTTTCTCGATGCACCCGTGGTGTACACCCGCGAGCACCTGCTGGTCACGCCGATGGCGGGACGCTTGCGCGCATCGAGCTACATGGAATTCCGGGAGGCCGGGCATCCGCCCGATCCACGAAAAACGCTCCGCCTGCGGCAGAAGGTGCGCGCGCTCGGCTATGCATGCGAACTCGAGGGACCAAGCTGGGTGGGAGCGCGCCCGGTCCTACCGGACTACCTGCCGGCGATCGGACGCGCTCCGGGGACCCGGATCTATTATGCGGCCGGGCATCAGCACATCGGCCTCACCATCGCTCCCATCACCGCCGAGCTGGTCGCGGACCTGGTGGCAGGGCGCAATCCGCGGCTTTCCGTCGCCGCCTTCGATCTCCTCAGGTTCGGTGCAGCGTCGTGAAGTTCGTACTCGTGGCGGCCCTCGCGCTCGCAGCCGTTGCGTACATCGGACGCTGGTGGGTGTTGGAACGCGCCCCGGGGGCGTCCCCCGTTCAATCCCGCATGCCTCGCGCCGCCGATGCCTTGGTCGGATTCGTCACGAATTTCTTCGATACGCTCGGCATCGGGTCTTTTGCCCCGACAACCGCCTACTTCAAGCTTCGCGCCCGCATGCCCGACGAGCAAATCCCGGGAACTCTGAACGCCGGCCAAGCGCTGCCGACGATGACGCAGGCGCTGATCTTCATCGCCACCGTCAATGTGGACTCCCTCACCCTCGTCAGCATGATTCTTGCGGCCGTCCTCGGCGCGTGGTTGGGAGTCGGGCTGGTCGCGCGACTCTCGCGCCGCGCAATCCAGCTTGGGATGGGTGCGGCCCTGTTGTGTGCGGCGCTCCTGTATCTGGCCAGCAACGTGCATTGGATGCCGGGCGGTGGGGAAGCTCTCGGACTTCGCGATGGCCGGCTGGTCTTGGCAGTCGCAACCAACGCCCTGCTGGGAGCGCTCATGATGCTGGGAGTCGGGCTGTACGCGCCCTGCCTCATTCTGGTGAGTCTGCTCGGCATGAGCCCGATCGCAGCCTTCCCGATCATGATGGGGTCGTGCGGCCTCCTAATGCCCATCGGGGGTGCGCGCTTCGTCCGCAGCGGCCGCTACAATTTCGGCGCCGCGCTCGGCCTCGCGCTCGGCGGCATTCCGGGCGTCTTGATTGCCGCCTACATCGTCAAGTCTCTTCCCATCGTCTGGCTGAGATGGCTCGTGCTGGGCGTGGTGGTGTACGCTGCGATTCAAATGTTAAGATCGGCCCGCAGAACGCGGCCTTGACAGGGGCGGTGGATTTCTCGCGCTGTCGATAATCAGGCCGTAGGGCGGCGGTGTTTTCCTCGCGAGCGCTTGCGCACGACCTCTCTGATGTCGCCGAACCGGGCTCGGGCACTTCCGACGGCGAGATCTGCACTGCCGCGCTCGATGAGCGGAAGGCTGCCCATCATCCGGCCTGCAAGTTTCTCAACCCGACCCTTGACCTCTTCGATTCTGCCGCGAAACTGATCTGCGTTCATGGCGACCTCCTTGCCTCCGAGCATCACAGGTATCGAATACCACACGACTACCTCAGGATCAGTGCGATAGCGAACATTCAAGGTCGAATACCCGCTTGGAGGATCGCGCAGGGACAGGAGACGGCGCGAATCCCTGCAGCCTTCACGGCCGAAAGTGGCAGTGCGTCAAAGGGCGGTCCACCCACACAAGGCGAGCGATGCGGTAAACCGCCGGATCACCCGCTTTCGGGGGCGATGCGGTTCGTTAGAGAATGATCCCGCGCGGATCGCGCCCGCATTCAACGACAGCGCGCCGGGCGCGTCGATGCAAACGACCGTCTCAAAAAAATGTGACGCAAGCCACGCTCAGCATCGGTGCCGCCGATGCACGCGGCTGCTGCTTTTCGACAACAACACATCGCCGACGTGAATTTTGTCGCGCACGAAGCCTCTTGCGCTTCGCGTTCAATTTGTGACACGTGCAACAAGATCGCTGTTGACATAAGTGTCTGCTGAATACAGTGTAGTGTAAAGACACTGGTCGCTCCGAATCTCAAATGCACAACGACCGGTGACGTGTTTTCGGGGGAGGTTGGTTGGATTTAGAGTGAATGGTGACGTAGCTGCGCGGAGGATCTTATACATGCAGCCAGAGACCAGTAGCACCGACTCCGATCGTCGTTCGACTTTCATTGAATCCTTGGGCGCATTCAGCCGCCAGCACCGCGCTCAGCACTGGGAAGGCACCTTTGGTGACTTTCTCGCCAACATCCTGCCCGCCAACCCCTCGGCGTTCACGCGCGCCAGCCATCAATATATCTGGGACATGCTGCGCTGGTACGGCCGCGAGCGCGCGGACCAGGACGAAACCGCGCGCGCTCAAGAGCTTTTCCGGCCGGAACTCTTCGGCATCGACGAGCCTTTGGCGCGTGTCGTCGACTATTTCAAGGCCGCGGCAGCCGGATCGGACGTCGGTCGGCGCCTGCTGCTGCTCCTCGGGCCGCCGTCGGGCGGCAAGTCCACTCTCGCGATTCTGCTGAAGCGCGCGCTGGAGGAATACAGCCACACGGACGACGGCGCACTGTATGCCATCAAGGGCTCGCCGATGCACGAGTCGCCGCTCAATCTCGTTCCGACGAGCTTGCGAGGCACGTTTCGAGAGACATATGGCGTCGACATCAACGGGGAATTGAGCCCCTGGGCGCGCGATCGCCTCGAACGCAACCACCAAGGCGACTACCTCGGGGTGCCGGTCGAGCGGGTGTTCCTGTCCGAGGCCCTGCGCGTCGGCGTCGGCACGTACGCGCCGCATGACCCGACGACCGCCGACATTGCCGACCTCGTCGGTTCGGTCGACCTGTCCAAGGTCGCAGAGGTCGGCGACGAAGGCGACCCGCGGGTTTGGTCCTGGTCCGGCGCCGTTTACGCGGCGAGCCGCGGCATGCTCGAAATGATCGAGATTCTCAAGGTCAAGCGCGAATTCCTCTATCTTCTGCTCACCCTCACGCAGGAGAAGAACGTGAAGGTTTCGCGCTTTCCGCTCATCTATCTCGATGAGACGATTCTGGCTCACACCAATCTCGCGGAGTTCAACAAGTTCCTTCAAGAGAAGGAGAACGAAGCGCTGCTCGACCGCATGGTCATCATCAAGGTGCCCTACGCGCTCAATTTTCACGACGAGGCGCGGATCTATCAGAAGCTCGTTTCCGGCGCCCCGGCGTTCCGCCACGTGCATCTCGATCCGCACGTGCTCAAGCTCGCAGCGGTGTTTGCCATTCTGACCCGTCTCTCGAAGCCCGAACGCGAGGGTTTGGACATAGCCAAGAAGCTGCGCATCTATGCCGGCGAAGCGATCGAGGGGTTTCCCGAAACCGAATTGACGCACCTCAAGGCCGAATCCCCGGACGAGGGATTGTCGGGCGTGAGCCCCCGCTTCGTGGTCAATGCCATCTCGAACGCCATCACCCGAAGCGATGCCAAGAGCCTTACCAGCATGGAATTGCTGCTCGCGCTCAAGGATTCCATCGACAGCGATGCAAGGATGGATGCAAAGCAGAAGAAATCGTGGATGGATCATCTGGTGGTCGCGCGCAAGGAGTTCTACAACCGCTGGGTCAAGGAGGATGTCCATCGCTCCATGTTCGCCTCCTTCGAGCAGGAGGCGCAGCAGCTGCTGGAGAAATACCTCGACGAGGTCGAGGCCTCGCTCGATCAACGCAAGGTCACCGACCCCATCACCGGCGAGACGCGGCCGCCGGATGAGCGCTTTTTGCGTTCGGTGGAAGAAAAAATCAAAGTGTCCGATTCGGGCAAGCAGTCGTTCCGTCAGGAGGTGGTCCGCAAGGCGATGGTCACCTTCAAGGCCGGCGAAAAATTCTCGCTGGACCGGCATGCGCGCATGCACGAGGCGATCGAGCAATATCTTTTCGCGGAACGCCGCGACGTCCTGCGTCTGGTCACTTCCAGCGCACGCCCCGACGATGACGCGCAAAAGAAAATCTCGGCCGTGCAGCAGCGGCTGATCTCGGAATATGGATATGACGAGCACAGCGCAAAGGAGGCATTGAACTACGTGACCACATTGCTGGCGCAGGAGTGACCGTCGACAGGAGCTTGAGGTGAGCAAAGAGGAATCCACATCGAGCAGAGCGACGATCGCAGGTTGGTACGACCTATTTTCGCGCGGCGCGCGCGATTGGCTGCGGCACAACGACAAGGTTCGCGAGGCGGTGCGATCCCATTTGCCGGAAGCCATCGCCGGCGGAGACGTCTTGAGCGGCGGCACGAAGACGATTCGCGTGCCGGTCCGCATGCTGGAACATTATCATTTTCGGCTGCGCTCGCCGGAACAGCAGCAGGGGGTCGGGCAAGGGGCGGCCAAACCGGGCGACACCTTGGGACAGCCGGGCGGCGCGCCCGGATCCGGCAAGGGCGGGGGCGGCCGCAACGACGGAGGTTTCGAGTTCCTCCTCGAATTCAAGGTCGACGACATCGTCGACTGGCTTTGGGAGGAGATGAAATTGCCGAACCTGCGCGCCCGCGTGGGCCGGGCCGAAGAGACCGACTGGGTGCGCGAAGGATGGGACCGCCGCGGCGCACGCTCCCGGCTGGATCGGCGGCGCTCCATGCGCGAATCGATCAAGCGCCGGGGCGTGCAATCCGCCGATGCGCCGCGCTTCACCGACGATGATTTGCGGTTTCGCCAGCTCACGAGGCGCGAGCAGCCGGCGACCCAGGCCGTCGTGTTCTTCCTCATGGACGTGTCCGCCAGCATGTCGGACCGCGACCGGAAGCTCGCGAAGTCATTCTTCTTCTGGGCGGTTCAGGGATTGCGCCGGCAGTACCGCCATCTCGACACCGTGTTCGTCGCCCATACCACCGAAGCATGGGAATTCAACGAGGAGGAATTTTTCCAGGTGAGCGGCAGCGGCGGCACCGTCACCTCCTCGGGGCTGAAGAAGATCCTGGAAATCATGAACGATCGCTTCGATCCGGGGCGCTATAACGTCTATTTGTTCTATGCCTCGGACGGCGACAATGCCTCGAGCGATCACGCCGATGCACAAGCCTCCTTGGGCCAGATCGCCGCGCTCGCCAACTATTGCGGCTACCTCGAGGTCTCGAGCGCCTCGCAAAGCCGGCTCGCCAGCGAATGCGGCGCCCTCTTCAAGGAGCTGGCGGATTCGGGCAAACCCGCCGCCAGTTTCGCAATCAGCCGCTTCGAGGACATCTGGGACGCGGTCCGGCATTTCTTCCAGCACCAAGCCGCAACCTAGCGTCAAGAGGAATCAAACGACGGTGCCAACGCAATTGAACAGCCAGTGGCGGGAATTATTGCCGCGCATCGAGGAGCTTGCGGGGCGCGCCGGCCTCAAGTACAACCCCGTCGACTTTGAGGCCGTTCCTGCAAGCTTCATGATGGAAATCGCGGTCTACGGACTGCCGGTGCGCATGCCTCACTGGTCCTTCGGCGTGCGCTACATCAGTCAGCTCATCCAGCATCGCATGGGCCACTCACGCCTGTTCGAGGTGGTGTTTCCCGGAAATCCGGGGCACGCTTATCTTGCCGCGGGCAACAGCTTGGCCGAGAACATGCTCGTCACCGCACACGTATTGGGGCACGCCGACTTCTCGCGCAACAACATGCTGTTTCGAAGCAGCCAGCAGCAGGTGGGAGACCACATCGTCGAGCAAGCGGCGTCCCACGCGCGGCAAATCACCATGGCGGTCGAGGAACATGGCCTGAAGCGCGTGGAGCTGGTATTGGACGCCGCCCTTGCACTCGAACAGCACATCGACGTCGACCGGCGGGTGCAGCGGGAGCGGTATCCGGAATATCAGACGCCGAAGACCGAACGGCCGGACGATTCATTCAGCAAGCGGTTCGCGGCGCTCAATCCCGACAGCGCCTCGCGCGAGGAGGGGCCGAAGCTCAAGCGCGCATCGATTCCGCCGCATCCCGAACGCGACCTCTTGTGGTTCATCGCCAACTACGCCCCGGAGCTCGAAGGCTGGGAGCGCGATATATTTCTCGCGGTTCGCGAGGAATCGTTTTATTTTCAACCCGTGCACGCAACACAAATCATGAACGAGGGCTGGGCTTCCTACTGGCATGCACGGCTGCTTCGCGAGGCAGACTTCCTCCCGCAGGGCGCCTATGTCGACGCAATCAAGTGCCATTCGGACGTGGTGCGGCCGATCGCGGGCGGCGAGAAAGTCGCCCTGGGGGTCAATCCCTATCATCTCGGCTTTTCGATGTGGGAAGACATCGTCGAGCGCGACGGGATGGACGCCGCGCGGCGCATCATGCAGGAGGACGATGACATCAGTTTCGTGCGCAATCACCTCAATGCCGAGCTTGCGGCGAAGCTGCAGTTGTTCCGCTTCGGCGCCGACTCAGCGGGATCCGTCAAGGTCCTGGACACCGATCTCGACGCGCTCCATGAAGTGATCGTCGCCCCCAAATATAACTTCGGTGCGCCCTCCGTGTGTGCCTCGCACGTGCGGGTCGACGGAACTCTCGAACTGTCGCATGACTACAGGGTCGACGGCCGCGGCGTCGATGTCGAGCGCACCAAGAAGGTCCTCGAATATGTGGAAAAGGTGTGGCGGCGGCCGGTGATATTGCACACCATCGATTCGCAGGGTGCGGCGCTCGACCTATCGGCCCCTGTCCCGGCGGCGGAAACGGGTTAAGAAGAAGGGGATTCGCATGGCACATGTTACGGTCACCAGCGACTTTCATTACGCCCAGCTGATTGCCTCGGGACATCATCGATTGACGGCCGATGAGCCGATCGCGCGCGGCGGGAGCGATTCGGGCGCCTCGCCGCATGAGCTGCTGCTCGCCAGCCTCGGTGCCTGCACATCGATTACGCTGCGGATGTATGCCGGCCGCAAGGATTGGGAACTCGGCAAGATCACGGTTGGACTGCGCTATACGCCCGGTGAGGCCGATCGGAAGGGTCATATCGACCGCCGGCTGTCCTTCTCCAAACCCCTCACCGCCGAACAGACGGAGCGCCTGCTCGAGATTGCAGGCAAGACGCCGGTCACCCGGACCTTGATGGCGGGCGTCACCATCGAAACGACGATCGTGCACTGATCCATCGGGCGGCCTTAGTCCGCGTTTGGCCCGCCGTGCAGCAATCCGAGCCGCGTCAGGCTCTCGCCGGCGGCGAGGATGGCCTCCTCGTTCGAACGCGGCGCCCAGCCCAGCATGCTTCTAGCCTTGGCGTTGCTGGCATTCTTCACCTTGCCGAGCTCGGGCACGATCTGCCGCACGGTGGGATCCCAGAAGCCGGCGATTCGCACCAGCCAATCCGGCAGCTGCCGGGTGGGTACACGTGCGGCCACCGCTCCCATGCGGTCCTTCAGCACCCTCGCCATCTCGAGTATGGACATGCTGTTGCCAGCGACCGCGAGAAACCGCTCGCCGTTGGCCGCAGGATTCGTCATGGCACGCAGGTGCAGGTCCGCAACGTCGCGCACGTCGACGACGCCGAAATAGAGCCTCGGGCAGCCGGGCATCGAACCTGCCAACAAACGCTTCAGAAGAAGGATCGAGGTCGAATAGTCCGGCCCGAGGACAGGACCAAATACGGCCACCGGGTTGACGACGGACAGCTCGAGATCCCCGCCTTCCTCGGCCATGAAATCCCACGCCGCGCGTTCAGCCACGGTCTTCGATTTCACATACGGCGCGACCCCCGCTCCCGGCACCGTCCAATCGGTCTCGTCAAAGGGTGCCGTTCGTGGCTCATGGCCGTAGCCGATCGCCGCGAACGACGAGGTCAGCACCACGCGCCTGACGCCGGCGTCGCGCGAAGCGCGCAGCACCCGAAGCGTCCCGTCGCGCGCAGGCACGATCAGATCGTCCTCATTCTTGGGTGCGCTGGCCGGAAATGGCGACGCCACATGCAGCACGTACTCGCAGCCCACCACGGCTTCACGCCATCCCGCATCGGATTCCAGATCCGCGGCGATGAAGGTCACACCGGCCGCATCGGCACCGCCTGCAGTGAGCATTGCACGCACGGCGCCTTCGCGCTTAAGGCTTCGCACCGTGGTGCGCACCCGATGGCCCGCGGCCAGGAGTTGCAGGATGGCATGGCTTGCAATGAAGCCGGAGCCGCCGGTCACGAGAACTGTGCTCATCGGCGGCTAATTTACTCCCATCCCGCGCCAGAGATTGCGGCACGCAGAGCTCGCTGCGTTGCGCAATGAACTGAATCTGCTGCGCAAGGCCACCGCCAAGACCTGAACAGCAAATCAACACCGGTGCCGACCTCAGTCTTGGGGAATCGCCGTCCGCGGACGAAACATCGCCAGCGCCACCCAGACCGCCGCAAGAGCAACCAGATAGCCTCCCGCGACAGTCAGGGCCAGGGGCGGCCCCAGCCCCTGCCTTGCGCCGAACACGTGCTCGCCGGCGAGAGCCACTGCAGTGGGACCCAGGCCTGCGCCGATTGCGACATTGAGAAAGAAGCTCATTGACATTGCGAGGCCTCGCGACCGATTGGGCACTGCGTCGAGAATTGCCGAAAAGCCGACCGCGGTGACGATCCCCGACAGCGCGAAATAAAGCGGTACACCCGTCAGCACGGCACTGAAATGCGGCGAGTTCATCAGCAGGGAACCCGGCAGGATCAGGAACCCCGCGCATAGACACACCCGCAGCTTGGCCTGCCAACCGCCGCGCACCGCGGCCCGGTCCGCGAGTACGCCGCCGATGAGCACGCCGCCGCCGAAGCCCGCGGTCAACAGAAGGCCCAATTCGACGCCGACCTGTGCCGGATCTCGGCTGAAGTCCCGGATCAAGAGCGTCGGTGCCCATGCACCCACAGCGTTGTCGACGAAAGACGCTGCCGCCAGCATGAGATAGATTGGCGCAACGCGGGCCCATGGAGTCGTTCGCCAAGCACTGCGCTGCGCGGCCTCTGCGGATATCGAAGCGATTTCCGTTGCGCGTCGATGGGGCTCCCGGATGAGAAAAATCACGAGCGCCCAGAGCAATCCGGGCCCGCCGATCAGGAGCAACACCATGCGCCACGGCGCCTTTGTGGCAAGCGGCGTGGCGGTGAGTGCGCCCAATTCGATGGCGTGCAGCACGCCCCCGCCGATCAGAATGGCGGCGCCGCTGCCCATCGCAATGCCGCTCAAGAAGAAGCCGACTGCCGTGCCTCGCCGCGACGGCGGAAAATAATCACTGATCAGGGATATCGCTGCGGGAGACAGCGCTGCCTCGCCCAAGCCCACCACGATGCGGCTGGCAAAGAGTTCGGTGAAGTCATGGGAGAGTCCGCAAGCGATCGTTCCCAAACTCCATACCGACACCCCGGCGAATATGAGATTGCGGCGCGAGGTCCGATCCGCGAGGTAACCCAAGGGGATGCCGGCAATTCCGTAGACGACCGCAAATGCCGTACCGAGCAGCAAGCTGATCTGGGTGTCGCTGATGCCGAGCTCGCCGCGGATCGGATCGACCAGCAGGCTCAGTACCTGCCGATCGGTATACGACAAGACCGCCGTCGCAATCAAAATCGCGACGACGGTCCATGCGTACGGACGGCCGGGATAGTCGGTCACGCCGAGGTCAGAACTTGAAATTCAGATCGGCTCCGATGGTGCGGGGTTGGTTCGTGGCCACCCTGTTCAAAATCGAGATGTTCGCCGACAGGGCGCCCGTATCACTCAGCAACGCCATCTTGTTCGTGAGGTTGTCCGCGAACAAGAAAGCGGACCATCGGCCCGCCTCGACGCCCAGCCGCAATCCCACCAGATCGTACGCCGGGAGCGTATTGCGGGTGAACGTAATGTCCTGGATCGAATCGACGTAACTGTTGGTGAGGCGCGCGACCAGATTCTTGCCGTCCGCGATCGGCTGTTTGTAGCTCAGGCTCGTGTTGGCGGTGACTTCCGGCACGTCCAGAAGGCGCTCTCCAGCCACGACCCCGGCGGCCGGCAGAGTCGTCGAGTTGGTGGCGTGAGTGTAGCCCACGTTCTGCGCCAACACGAAGCCGGGCACGAGCACCACGGCCACCTCGAGCTCCGCGCCGTAGACCTTCGCCTTGCCCGCATTGGCGGTGAACTTGAAGCCGCAGCTCGGAGCGACCTGCTGCTGCACGCCGGTCCAATCTTCGTAATAGATTGCGCCGTTGACCGAGACTCGCGAATCGAAAAAGCGGAGCTTTTCACCCAGTTCGTAGTTCCACACGCTGTCCGGACCGAATTGCGTCGGGGCGGCCGACGGGCATGGCGGCACGGGAATCGGCGAGTTGGGACCGCCCGGACGAAAGCCCTTGGACACCGTGCCGTAGATCGTGGTGTTGTCGTCCGGGATGTAGGCCAGATCGAACTTCGGGGTCACGCCCGAGTTCTGGGCCAGTCCGAACAGCGGATTGCTGGTGCCATTGGCGGAGACGCCGCTGACGCTCGTCACCGAATTGCTGTGGTACTGGTAGTACCGAGCGCCCACGCTCGCTTTGAAATGGCCCGGCAGCAGATACGAAGCCTCGCCGAATGCCGCGTACTGATCGATGTCCACTTTGCGGTGATTGTCGGCCAGATTATTCGTGCCGAAATCCGCGTTGAAGCCATTGTTCGTCAGGGGATAGAAAGAGTAGACGTGCGAGGTCGCACCGAAGCTGCTGTAGTAGCCGCCCACCAGCCACTGCAGCGGCCCGTCGCCGGTCGAGGCAAGCCGCAGCTCTTCGCTGAACTGGCGGGTATAGTCGTCCTCGGTGATCGTTCCGGCGCCGAGCCCGAACCAGGTATTGCCCGCCTCCGTCACCGTACCGGTGGAGGAGAACGGCCAGCTGGCAGGAGGCCCGAAAAAGCCGCCGATGTAGTCCTGCATTGCCTCTGAAATGTCCTGAGTCTGATTCTGCTGGCGATCCCAGTAGGCCGTCGCCGATACCAGCTGGAACGCATCAAAATTGTATTTGCCCGTCAGCGTGTACAGGTCAAACTTATCCTCGAAAGGCTCGGGCACGTCGAACGGCTGGTAATGCACCTCGTTGAGCGGTGGGCTGTCGATGGTGTTCAGGCCATCCTGGGTGAGAGACTGATGCATGAAGCCGAGGGTAATGCTGAGGCGCTCGTTGGGCTGAATCAGAAGCGCCGCCCGCCCGGCCTGCAGCCGTTCGGTGTTGGAGTGACGGATGTCCTGCGCCACGGGTGCTCCGGCAACATCGCCGCGCGCCGTGCTGTTGTTGACCTCCACGGGAAACGGATTCAGCACCTTGCGATCGATCCATCCATCGATGTACTTGTCCGTTCCGACCAGGCGCAGTGCGACGACATCCTGCATCAGCGGGATGTTCAGCATCACGTTCTCGGTGTGGTTGAAGCCGCCGCTGCCGGTCGTATCGGAGCCGATGACCTCGACACTTCCCCCAAATGCGTGCGGGTCCGGCTGGTTGGTCACGAGTTTGATCGTGCCGCCCATCGAGCCGGCGCCGTACAAAGTCCCCTGCGGTCCTCGCAGCACCTCGACTCGATTCAGATCGAACAGGCTCGGGTCTATCACCGTCTTGCCGTTCTGCGCCATGGCAGCGGGCGTCAGGACCGCATCGTCCAAATAGAAGCCCACGGTCGGCGACTCTCCCCCGGTGGAGGTGAGGCCGCGCATCTCGAATTCCGTCTGCCCGGGGCCGGACGTCTTGAACGAGACGCCCGGCACCTGTTGGGCGACCGACGTAAAGTCCGAGAGACCCTGGGCCTGCAGTTCCGATCCGCTGATTGCGGTGATGCTGATCGGCGTCTTCTGTACCGTGGATTCGCGCTTCTCCGCGGTTACCACGATCTCCTGCAATTCGCCGCCCGTATCGGCGGAGGCGATCGCGGCCAGTGCCCATGATCCCGCCAACGCGGCGCTGATGGGCCCCCGCAGGCGTCGCGCCAGCGGTCTGCCGCCAGATGGTAAAGCTCGTTGAGTAGTCATTTTGTCATCCCCGATTGGTGAGTGGGAGCTGCGCGTTGAGTTCGTATTTCATGATCCGGCCATGCGGGCCCGATCGATCGCGTTCGAGCACGTAGACGTCACCCGATGGGCCGCGCCGCCGGTCGGTCACGGACGCGATGCCGGCGCGATCCGCGTCATCGAGCCGCAGGGTTCCGATTTGGGCGTGCGCTTGTATATGTGCCGTGTTGGTTGCGCCGACGATGGCCGCGGCAACAGCCGGCCGGTCCAGAATCGCGCGAGTGGCGACCGAGGCGATATCGGTTCCGTGCCGCACCGCGATCCCCGCAAGCACTGTCAGGAGTTCCTGGAACAGTCCCCACCCGCCGAAATCATCGATGATCAGCTTGTATTTGACCAAAGAGCGGTTGGCCAAGTCGCGTTGCGGAGGGGCACTTCCGAGCCACCGCTCCGAGATAAAGCCGCCGGACACCGTGCCGTAACACAGCAGTGCAATGCCGCGTGAGCGGCAATAGTCGAGCATTCCGTGATCCGGACGATTGTCCAAGAGCGAGTACTGAATCTGGTGGGATGTGACAGGAATTCCGGCATCGACCAGTTCGGCAAGACGTGGAGTGTCGAAGTTTGTGAGTCCGATGTGTGCAATCTTCCCTGCCCGACGCAAGCGGTCCAGTTCCAATGCAGTCTCCACATAGCGCGGTATCGTGTAGTCCCACCAGTGAAATTGCACGAGATCCAGCCGCTCCTGCCCCAGCCGCATCAAGGATCGATCGATGATGGTTTCGACGTAGCGGCGATCCACGGACCACAGATCGGAGAGGTCCGGAACGAATTTCGTATGCACTTGCATCTGTTTTGCCAGCGCCGGATACGCCCGGCGGAAGCTGCCGATCAGAGCTTCGACTCCGGTATAAATGTCCGCACAATCGAACGTGGTGATTCCTGCCTCGACGAACGTTGCCATGTCCCGTCGCGCTTGATCCGGATCGATCGTTCCATGATCGCCGGCAAGGTGCCAGCCGCCCTTGATGACGCGCGAAATCGAATAGCCGCCCAAGAGCGAGCTTCGAGGAATCACGGCGGGTTCTTCGGGGCGAGCGCAGTCGCGGTCACTTGCGAGCGGACGAAGCGGCGCTTTCCCAGCCGCGTGATCCGAAACCGCGTTCGGCAGTTCGGGTCGGGGCAGGCAACCTCCGCATCGCTCGACATCCAATCATTCGGATCGGTGGTGCGTTGCTTGGCAGGCAGCAACGGCAGCAAGGCCGCCAACGAATAAATCGAAAATCCCTGACCCGGCGGAAGCATCAACATCTCGCCATGAAGTTCAAAATAGTCGCCGAGTCGCGCGCCGCAATAGATTGGCTGATCGTGCGGTCCGATTACCTCGACCCGCAGGTCATAGAGTTCGAACTCTGGATCCGCCGAGCCTGCGGCTGCGCTCATGCGGCGCCATTCCGGTTCTGCCACAGCGACTCATCGCTCATGACAATGTCGAACGCACGGCCAATGTCCGCCTCGAGCGCGGCGCGCGCTGCGGCACCGTCTCTGCGCGTCAGCGCGTCGAGCATCTCGGCGTGAAAATTCGTGCCGCGCCCATCGCCGCCGTCAAAGCGCTCCGACGCCTCCCGCAAATAGGGCCCACACTGCAGCCACAGGCTTTCGATGATGGGCAACAGCACGGTCGAACCGGATTGCCGGTAGATCGCGAAATGAAATGCGCGATTCTGCTCCGCGCTGCGTTCCGAGAGGTGCCCGGCATCGGTCGCGGTCTGTGCCTCGATGAGTTGCTTGAGCGTTGCCAGCGATTCGGTGCTCATGTTCGATGCCGCGCGCGCAATCGCCAGGCCCTCGATCGCAAGTCGCGCTTCCCGTAAATCCTGCAGCGCGCGCTTCGACAGGGCCGGCACCCGGACGGTGCGGCTGGGCAAGGTCTCGAGTGCGCGTTCAACGGCCAATCGATTGAGCGCGTCGCGCACCGGCATGGCACTCGTGCCGAACGCCTCGGCCAGCCTGGCGATTTTGAGTTTTTGCCCCGGCTCGAAACCGCCCCGCATCAACTGATCTCGAAGAGCGGAATAAACGCGCTCATGCACGGTTTCGCGCGCAATGCGCGTCAAGCCGAAGTCGGCGCGCGCGGCCATCGGTCATCCCCTATTTTGTGATCACATATTTATAATCAAAGATATGCTGTTTAGCAAGCACAAATAGGGCCCGGCTACTGCGCCCGCGGCCTCGCTCCTCGAGTGCGCAACCAATGTGCAAGGACGCACTGACCCAGAGGAGTCCTTCCGAGGGGACCACAGGCTTCCTGCAGGAAAAAGAAATCGCCGGCCTCGTTGGCCTCGACGAACACCGGTCCATGCGATGTGATCGCGATGTCGAGCCCCAGCGTGACGTGCGGCTGAAGACCGAGCGCGGCGCGCTCGGCCAGCTCCAGCGTTTCACGCCACCATGGCAGCGTAACCGAGCCGAACCGCACGCCCGTGTCGGGATGCACCGCGTAGATGCGCCGCCCATACTTCGCCTTGGTGATTCCGGTTTGGTTCAGCGCGCCGCTCGCCAAGTCGACGCCGACCGCGATGGCTCCCTGACCCCAGTTGTCGACCACGGCCTCGCCCTGGGCGACTCTGAGACAGGCCGCAATGAGGGTGCAGCGGCCGTCCTCGACGAGCGTGGAGACGCGCACGGTATTGAGCGCGCCGGCGTTCAGGGCCTCAATGATCGGATGATTGCGCAGCACCGGCTGAATGACGACATTGCGCATCGACCCGATCGACGCTGCGTCGACCTCGGCTGCCTTCATGCTGAAGGCGCCGTACCCGCCACGGGAATCGATGGGCTTGACGAACAACGTTCCGCCATGTCCGCGCAGCGCCTCGGCCGCCGCGTCGGCCCCGACTGCCGCACCGTCGCCCCGCAGGACGGTCCCGCCGGCGCTGACGCTGAACAGCGTCTCGACGCAGCGGATGCCGGTTCCGGCCAGGACCCGAATGGTCTCCAGCTTGTCGTTCGTCATGCGCACCTGGGAGCGCGGGTGGCGATCGCGCCGAAACTGCTGGATGAGCTTCGATGGCATGTAATCGATGAAGTCCGGCCGCGCCGAACGCTCGTACAGCCGGTGCTTGAAATAGTGATAAGGGACGCAGCGGTATTTCACCCACAGCTCGCGCAACTCCTGCCGCTGTTGGCGATACGATTTTCTCTCGCGCGAGCCGAAATAAGGCCGAATCTCCGATTGCAGAAACTCGACGTACTGGTTCACCATTGCTCCTGGATGAGCCACCGAACCCCGCAATTGTACGATATCACCCAAAAACCGCGCGCTTGCCCAATCTCGAGTCGATCCGTGAAAGCCCGCGCCTTCATTTCAGCTACCGATCGATTGGGACACTGCGAAGATGCGGGATGGCGAGCAAACTGATGACGATGGCGCGGAAAACCCAGCCGAGCCCGACGCCGTAGACCACGCCCGTAAGTCCCCAGCGCGCACCGGCGACGGCACCGAGCAGTGCAACTGCGATGGAAATCCAGCCGATCACGCTGAGCCGCGCGAGTTCCGCGGAAGATCCCAGCGCATTGACCGTCGCGGCCATGAGCGAGGCAAGCACCTTCAGCGTGCCCACGCTGATCGCGGCCAGCACAAGCGGCCGGCTGATGTGATAGCGCCCGGGGAGGACCCAGGCGAGGATAAACGGCGTCGCTAACCAGACAGCGATCGAAGCCGCCAAGCACGTTCCGCCGATGACCAGCGCCTCATGGACGAACAAATGACGGCGGCGCTCGGCGCTCGGGGCGTTTCGCAGCGCCGGCAACAGGGTGTAGCCCACCCCCAGTTGCAGCATTTGGAACGGTGATCCGGCAATCGTCGCCAGAACGCTGAATGTCGCGACTTGCGCCAATCCCAGCAGGTGCGGCGTCACCAGGCGATCCAGCGTCATGAGAATCGTCCCGGCGCCCGAAAAACTGACTGCGGACCATCCTTCCCACCATGAATATCCTGCAATGGCCGCCGTCCCCGCTGCCGGCTTCGCGATCAAGCGCCACCCCAGCACTGCAGTGAGGCACAAGCTGGCCATCATGGCCACAGCCGGCAAAATTGCAGAATCCCCGTGCAGCAGCAGCGTCAGAATCGACGCGACGAGCACCGACGCGTTGGTGCTTACCGTCAGCATGAGCGCGAAACCGAAACGCTCGTGGCTGCGGTAATGCGCCACCGCAACGGTTTTTACGCCGCCCGCGACGATCGACACGAACAAGCTGATAAGCAAGGCGGCCCGCAACGGGTACACCACTCCGGAGACGACAGCGAGCACGGCAGCGGTCAGCGCGGAGGTGATGAGCACCTGTTTATGCAGCTTCGCATCGGGTTCGAATTTACGCCGCGCAAGCACCACATCGGCGCCGATCGGCCCGATGCTGATGCCGACCATGACGATCGAAAAAATCAGCGCGAAGCGGGCAAATTCCGCCTCCGAAAGCACGCGCGCGAGGATCAGATTGCCGCAGGCAAGCGCGAGGCCGCTCGCGCCCAGGGCGGCGGTCGCCCGCAAAGCCTTGGAGCGCAGCAGCGAATGCAGCAGCCGGATCGAAAGAGGTTTTGACGTCGTCAGGGCCTTCGTCACTCAATACAACTTGAATAAGCGGAAATTTCCCAGCCAGCTGTCCGCAGCGCAACTATCAATGAGCGACACTTCCTGGATTTGCAGGCGCGTCGAACGAGAATGGCGCATTGGTTTGACCGGTCGGAATGCGCCATAGGCTGGCAACAGTGAACTGTGTATGGGGGTACTCCTCGGTCGGCTGGATGCGCAGCGTCTAATCTACATTGCGCCAAAGTTCGTGCATGCATCGATTTCTCATTCGCGGAGACTTCGGTCTCTTCACCAGGCCCTGAGTCGCAGACGGGCCCGGTGTAAAAGGCGCCGGGAAGTGTGCGCGGAAGAGTGGTCAACGTATGATTCTAGCGAGCACGAGATAGGATTTTTCGGAAATCGAACTTTTGGTCACCTCCAAAAAAGAGTCAACTTCCCACAGAGACGTAACCCGTTGATTTAATAGGGTCGCGTAGCTTTCGAATCGAGCCATCAAGGTTTTCTATGAAGTTTTTCTTCGCATAGTTTTGACGGACCCCATCGGGGCCCCACCTCGGTGTTCGGCCGTTCCTGGATGTCGGCGGACGAACCCAGTGCCAGTCAAAATTTGCGGGACTTCTGCACCTGACGTGCCGGCATTGGAAAGAGGACGTCATGAGGTGACGTCCGAGACGCGAAAAGAAACCAGTTGACCTTGAAAAGATGGCGTCGAAACCTGAGGGAGATAGCGCAGTAGCCGATACTTCCAAGCCCGCACTCAAGATGTCAAATTCTAGCCATGGAAGTTGGACAAGACTCTTCTCCGAGAGTCGGCGCGTTGAGCCGCTATGTCCGATGGGCCGTGGGAGCTCCCGATGCGGCCGATGATATCTTTGAATCAACAGATATGCGTAACTTCGAATGGCACATCTCGGGAGCATCGACTGGCGTCGAGATTCTCGCCAATCGAATTCTGGTGATGAGCGCCGCGAATGCCGGATTTGCTGCGAAAACCAGGGAGTTAATGTTGTCGCCCCCTGCCCCCTGGACGTACTTTGGATTCCGTATTACAGTATTGCGGTATTACAATGCAGCTTGGAGCAGACGACATGGCCATGAGCGTGAGATTGGATCCGACATTGGAAACCCGAGTAGCGCAAGAATCCCGCCGGCTGGGCATTACCAAGTCTGAATTCGTGAAGGACGCACTTGAGCGGGTTCTGGGCCTTAAGAATCCCGCGGATTTGCTGAATGCCGTGCGCAGCGGTAAAGCGATGGGAAATCCGCAAGCATCACGCAACGTCTCGGCAAGAATGAAGGCCAAGCTCCGTGCGAAGTTGCCTGATTGATTCCGGGCCGCTGATCGCGCTGTTCGCGGTGGATGACCATCACCACGCTCGCTTCGATGTGATGGTAAGAGAACTGTCGGCGGGCGGACTGCGGCTCATTACGACCTGGCCCTGTATTGTCGAAGCATCGTATCTGTCGGAAATACCGCAGCGCTTTGAGATGCTCAAATGGATAGAACTGGGCGGCGCGGTGGTTTATCCGTTTGAGCCTGCCCACCTTGGCGACATCGTTCGATGGATGCGTCGATACAGTGAAGCCGGCAAGCGCGAGATGGATCTCGCTGATGCATCCCTGTATTGGCTGGCCACCGAAACGGGCGTGACCGAGATCTTGACGGTCGATGTTTCCGATTTTTCACGGTATCGTCTGCCGCACGGCAAAGCCTTTACTTTGTTGTAACAGGTGGTTTGGCAACCGACCGCTTGGCAACTGTCGGCCCAACTTCCGTCATTCCGGGCGGCAGATAAGCTTCCCTAAAGCAGCTGCTCGCCCGACCCGAGATCGGTCTCGATTGCCAACCCGCGGATTATCCGCGACCATCCCGGAAGGGGCAGCGGGAGGACGCGAAATGGCCGAGGGCGACGGCGCGGAGAACGCGGGTGGACGCGCCCCGACCGTCTCTATCAGCTACGCATTGCAGGACGCCCCTGTCGCCGATGCAGTCGTCAGCGCGCTCGAGCATGCCTGACTGCCATGCTGGATCGCCCCTCGAAATGTCGTCCCCGGATCTCGGTATGCGGACGAGATCGTTCACGCGATCAAGACTCAAATGATCTCTTGTACTTGCGCGATACGATCCAGCGCTTAGGCTTCTATGATCTGCCTGGCAAAGGCCGCAAGTTCAGTGCTCGCGCGACTTCAACGTTCGGCGCCCCCCTTGCGGTGTTTGTTGTTGGCGAGTTGCATTAGGCGCGCAGGGCGTGGGTTGGCCTGCAGCTGTTGGCCGAAATCCGCGCCGAAATCAGCCATCTGACCCACCATCTTCCGCGTGGTGGGCAGGTCCTCTTTTATGACTCTTTCATTGTTGGCCCGATTTCGCGCGTCAATGGTCTTCTCGGCCGCATCGAGGGCATGGCCGCGGACCAGACCCGCGGTGGCGACTTCGGTCGCGGTGTCCGCGACGGTGGCTGCAGTGACGGCTGCTTGGTTTTCGGCTTGCTCCTTAACCATGTTCGCGTATTCGCTCATCGCATCGGCGGCTCTGCCTGGATCTGTTAAATACGGCTGTCCGGCACCGTCACTTGGTGACATGATCGCCTTCAACGAATCGATATGACGCTGCCGCCATCCGAGAACATCACCCGTCTGCTGCTCGATTGGAGCGGCGGCAACGAGGCGGCATTGGCCAGTCTCCTCCCGTTGGTTTACGACGAGCTGCGCGCCATCGCGCAAAACCACCTGCGGCGCGAACGTCCTGCGCATACTTTGCAACGTACCGCTTTGGTGCACGAGGCTTTCTTACGCATGGTGGATCAGAAGTCCGTTGACTGGCAATCGCGCGCTCACTTCTTCGGACTTGCCTCGCAGATGATGCGCCGGATCCTGGTCGATCATGCCCGCAAGCGCGGGGCGGCCAAGCGCGGCTCGGATCCCTTGAAAGTGGATCTTGACGAGGTGCTGGGCGAAGAGGATGCGGATCTGGATTTCGAAGAGTTCGACGGCCTATTGAAACGATTCGAGGCCATCGAACCGCGCTCGGGGCGGCTGGTTGAGTTGCGCTTCTTCGGGGGATTGAGTATCGAGGAAGCGGCCGCCGTGCTCGACATATCCGTTGCCACTGCCAAGCGTGACTGGGCGATCGCACGCGCGTGGCTACAGCGCGAACTGTCGCGCGGCTAGCGCACCGATGCAGCGCCGGCCGGGCGGCCCTCGGGCCGCGTCATTTCGGCCTCGCTGCGCGCCAAACCCGCGAGCGCCTGGTCGTAGCCGCGAGCTTCCTGCGGGGGCAATGTGATTTTTGCTTCCTTGAGCAGCCGCTCGTAATGCGGCACGCTCGCCGCAAACCAATCGTGCGCGGCACGCCAATGGCGCGCCTGCGCGGCACGGTCGGGCACCGCCCTTGCCATGGCCCGCTGCGTCTCGATCAGGCCGAGTCCCATCTCACAGGTCGCCAGCAGATATTTTATTTCCATGGTGTCGGCGTGTGCAGCAATGGTATTGAGCGCGTCCATGCTCTGTGTGAAAGCGGTGGCCGCGGCGTCGCTGCGTCCCGAGGCAAACAGCGCCCGCCCGACATGATGGGTGATTCTCACCATATCGAGCCGCGCCTGCGAATTGTGCGGGTCCGTCGCCGTTTTGGCCCCGGCATCGAGGGCAGCGTCGTATTCCTCGAGAGCCCCGGCATAGTCGCCGCGCTCGTACAGCTCTATGCCGATGTTAGCTAAATCCGCAGCAATGGCTCGTTGGTACCGCAGGGCGTGCTCCGGATCGACGGCCAGCAGGTGCTGATCCAAGGCCAGCGCCCTGCGCTCGAACGACAGCGACTCCTCGATCGTCGCCGGCTGGAAACCCCTCGCTTCGACGATTATGCCGGCATTCCCGTACTGAGTGGCCAGATGAAATTCAATCGTCAAGTTCGAGGGATCCATGTGGTGCAGCTCCTCGGCGAGGGCGACGCCTCGGTAGACGCTCGAAATTGCGGCCTCGGTCTGCCCGGACCATCCGAGGTGAAACGCATGGGCATTGTAGGCCGCGGCGAGCCGATCCTGCGCCGCCGCGTCGTGCGGTTTTGCGGCGGCCAGCTCTTGGAAGATGGCGACTGATTGCTGCGATTCTGCCACGGCCGCCCGTATGTCACCGGTAAGTAGCGCCAATACTCGGCTGCGCTTGAGGTGTTCGGTCGCGAGTGCGACACGAACTTCCGTATCGGCAGGGTTCGCTGCCGCGAGCCGAGTCAAGAGCGCGATCGCCTCGGCATAGCTCGCCATTGCCGCGTGGAACTTGCCCGTGTTGGGATTGTAAAATTGCCCCTGGATGTCGCCGACTTTCTCGTACGCTCGTGCGAGTTCCAGTTGCAGATCGCGATCCGTCCCGGGCTCCTTCGAGAGTGTGTCCAGGTATTTGAGCGCGGTCTGCACCAGCAACTCGCGCGCCGCCGTGGCCCCCGGCAAGTCGCGAATCGATTCGTCCATCTGAAACATGAAGGTGTTGGCGAGCGCACGAACACTCGCAAAATGACGCTCGGCGCGCGCGCGCTGCTGATTGGCGATGCGCGCCTCGCGGCCCGTCACGACGATACCGGCGAGCAGCGCGGCGGCGACCAGGGTGGCCGCCCCTAGCTCCACTCGATGGCGGCGCAGGAACTTTCCCGCACGATAGGACAGCTGATCGCCGCGAGCGATGACCGGCAGACCGGCCAGATAGCGGCGCAGATCCTCGGAGAGCTGCTCCACCGAGCTGTAGCGCTTCTCAGGTTCCTTGCGCAGCGCCTTTAGCGTGATGCCGTCCAGGTCCCGGTTGAGCCGCGCACGCGGCTTGTCGGTGCGCGCAAATTGTGCCGCGGCGCTCGGTGTCAGGGGCTCCGTTTCGCACACGTCCCGGATTGCATCGCGGGTGGAAGCGAGCTTGCTGCGATAAGGACTGCATCCGGCGAGCAGGTGAAACAGCACGACGCCGAGGGAGTAGACATCGCTCGCCGTCGTGATGTTGAGGCCGAGGATCTGCTCGGGACTGGAGAATGCGGGCGTCAGCGCCCGCATGCTGGTATGTGTCGCATCCGTCGGCGCGCCGTCAGCAGGTGATGGCTGCACCAGCTTCGCGATGCCAAAGTCCAGCAGCTTGATCGTGCCCTCCGCCGTCACCAAGATGTTGCCCGGCTTCAGATCCCGGTGTACCACGAGGCGCTGGTGGGCGTAGCTCACCGCAGCGCACGCCTCACGGAACAGATGCAACCGTTCGGCCGTGGAGAGGCCGTGCGATTCGCAGTACTCATCGATCGGCCGGCCGTCCACCAGTTCCATGGCGAGGTACGGCTGCCCCTCCGCGGTTACTCCCCCGTCGATCAGCCGCGCAATGTTCGGATGTTCCAGCGTGGCGAGAATCTGCCGCTCAGCCTTGAAGCGCTGCAGGACGAACGCGGTATCGTAGCCGGTGCGCACCAGCTTGATGGCTACCTCCTTCTCGTACTGAGTATCCGCGCGCCGCGCCCGCCACACCTCTCCCATGCCGCCGCGCCCGAGACAGGCGAGCAGCTCATAGGCGCCAATTCGCCGCCCCTGCCAGTCTTCGCCGGAGGATTCCAGGGCGTGCAGCGGCAGGTGCTCCACGGCAGACCGGTCGATGACGGCGTCGGCCGTCGCATGCGCGGACAGCAAAGACGCCACCTCCGCCTGCAGTTCATCGTCGTTGCCGCAGGCGTGGTCGAGAAAGGAGCGTTGGGACGCAGCATCGAGCGCACTCGCCTGCGCAAATACGTCCTTCACACGCCCCCAACGCTCCGGCGTCACTTGCGGGTAACCTCTGTCAGCCCCTGCTCGCGCACGTTATCAGCGCCGCGACGCCGGCGCCACCTTGCAGCGTGGGCTCGGGCACAGCTAACGCGAATCTCAACGAAGCGCGGACTAACCGTAACCGCCCCACATTCACCTTCATTGGCGGACGAAATGAATCGTGCCGCTCGCCGAGTCATTGAACACTGTGGCGTCGAGGATGCCGTTGGTCGCCACCACCGTCTGCCCGATGTTAAAGGGCCACCACTGAGCCGCCTCCGTGGTGTCCAACGTGAGCGTCCCATTTGAGCAAACTTCGGTCAATGTGGCAGGCCACGCGGTCGTCCCGCCACCCTGTACGTTTCCGTCTTCCGGACCGGAGGCCACGTCGTAAGTCACCGACATCGACCCGTCGCCACCCTCGAAGGAGGCATTGGCGGGGGTGATGGTATGGGCATCGGGAGCAATCGACTGCGCGCAGCCGCTGCCGCTCGTCGCGGGGACCTTGACGGTTACCACGCCCGACTGCACGACAAAGTGGAGCACGTTCACGCTCAAACTGGAATCGGGCTTCTGCACGAATGTGACATCCGCATGTATATGGGTGCCGTCGATCTGCGTGATGTCCGTGGTACCGGTCCAGATCTCCTGCGCATAGATGTCCGCCAGGGCGGGCGCGATGACTTTCGCGGTGCCCAACTGAATTGTCAGGGTGATCGTGACCGGGTTCGGAGTGGGCTCCTCATGCGGCGCGGTATACGAGCCGGGATAGAAAAAATCGTCGACATATCCGTATTGCGCGGTTCCCCTCTCGATGTTGTTGACCGCCCAGATCATCTTGCTGTCGGCAAAATAATGGCTGTCTAGCGACACCGGCATCGGCAGCGCGACATCATCTGCATTGGGATCGGGATTCGCCAGTTCGTCGCCTTCTTCTATCACCATGAGAATCTTGGCTGTGAAATTCGCCGCTTCGTTGATCCTGACTCGCGTCTCCGGAGGGTCAAGCCACAGCGTTTCAGCAAGCGACCAGTCCGAAAAGTGTGTCGTGCTCACGCCCACCGTCTGTGCGCTGGTGTCGCGTTGCTGGTTGGGCTGCGAGTACCACAATCCGTCCGCGTGCTGCGTGGTTACGTACGTGGAGGCGAGCGCCAGGGCCTCGGTAGCCGAGAGATGAAACGTCAGGGTCGCCAGCGCCGCAAAGGTCGTCCCTTCAGGCTCCAAGCGGTACGCCAGGCCGAGCCCATTCGGGGTGGTGTTCGTGATGGGCTGGATGCTGACGGTGGTCGCGGCGGCGAGTGCACCGGCGGGGATATCCAGCGTGATCCGGCCGTCTGCCGAGCTGATGCTCCCGCCCGCAGCATCAATCATCTGGGTCGTGGCCGTGCCCTGGGGATCGCCCTTGGCGGCCGGCGTGTAGGTCGGCACGTAGTTGTCAACGCACGTGACCGTCACATCAGTCACGTTCGCGCTGCCGACCGTGCCTGAGCCGTTGACAACCGTGCAGGTTTGGTCCGGGCTTGCCGGCTGCGTAAGAACCGTCACCTGGTAGGCGGTTCCGGACAGCTGCGTCGAGGTGAACGTCACGCTGCCGTTGGCAGTCACTTTGACATCGCCGGTGCCGTTGTTTTGCAGAACGAGGCCGCCGCCGTTAAGACCGCTCACGGTTGCGCTCAGCGAATAACTGGCCGGGGGATTCTGTGAGGTGCCGCTGCCGGGCGCGTGATCGCAAGACCACAAGGCGACGGCGACGGCGAGGATGGTAAGGTAGCGCATATGTTTTCCTTTTGCGGACATATCTGCAGACGCGCACGACCGCGCTCAACTAGCTCATGGAATTACGGCGACTGCCCGGGTACGACCCGTGCCGGCGGTGCCGCTTGGAATGCGGGCGCAGTCCGCCCGACATCGAGGAGCAACCTTGAAGGAAACCTATGGGATACTGGGGCTAAGCACTGCGTTGCCCTCGACGGCCGCGGGTTGTTGGCGATCGCGGCCGGTCTCTTCTTGACGCGGCGGTAACATCGTCATCGGTGCCAGTTATGGGCAGAGGGACGCCGCACAAGAATAATGGTTTAAAATGGTGGGCCGTGTAGGGATCGAACCTACGACCAATTGATTAAGAGTCAACTGCTCTACCAGCTGAGCTAACGGCCCAAGAAACTCTCCAAACAACAAACAACCCAACTCTCTCTGAGGCGGGCCACAGACAACCTCTAGCTCTTGCGCGAACTTAGCACCGGCTGCGCCAGGGTCTTGATTGAATAAGTGTACCACTCCTGGCCTCATCCCAAAAGTCACCCCGCCCCCGGGAGATCTCGTTTTCCGAATGGCTCCTGCCGTCGACGGGTAAGGCCTCGATCGTCAATGCAGCCGATTCTGGGCTAGAGCGTGTGCTTGGAGCTGCGCGTTATTGCCAGTTTGAAAAAGGCCACTGCATGCGGCGCAACTTCTGCCGACAAGCTTCCAGTCGCCTTGGATCTGTTCTGATGCAGCCACAGGTCTCGCACATCCATCGTCACGTAGTCCGGCAAATGCAGCGTCGACCAGTCAAGACGAATATCACGGCGCTCGGCGCTTCGATTCAGCAGCACCACCGCCTGAGAACCGTCTGCGAGCGGCCTGACCCAGATTTCCGTGTCACCGAGCTTGACCGCGCGGCGGCCCTCGATGCCGAGCACATCCTGATCGACAGCAATGATCTCGCGGTTGGTTAGGATCGCGCTCACGACAGGGCTCATTGTCGTCAGGTCATTGCCCGCCATGAGCGGCGCCGCGAGTATCGCCCAAAGGCTGAAGTGGGAGCGGTATTCATCGTCCGTCATACCGGTGTTCCCGACCTCCAGCATGTCCGGATCATTCCAGTGACCAGGGCCGGCGAACTCTGTCAGGTCAGCCTGCTGATCGAGAATATTCAGGACGCTGGCCCAGGATCCATCGATGTCCGCGGTGGTACGCCAGAGGTTTCCGCCGATCGATGCGGCCCACTGCCAAGGTTGGTGCGTGCCCCACTCACAGATGCTGAAAACAATTGGTCGTCCCGTAGCGCGCAAAGCATCAGACATCGTTTCGTAGGCGGCGCGTGCGTCCAGTGATTCACCGTGGCACCAATCGTACTTTAGATAATCCACGCCCCAAGTCGCGTATTGGGCGGCGTCCTGGAATTCGTGGCCGCGGCTGCCAGGTCTGTTCTGGCAGGTCCTTGCTCCTGCATCAGAATAGATGCCGAACTTCAGCCCCTTGGAGTGCACGTAGTCAGCCAAAGCCTTGATGCCCGAGGGAAAACGATCCGGATTGGCTTGAATGTTGCCAGCAGCGTCGCGATCGCCGTGCCAGCAATCGTCGACGACCACATAGCTGTAGCCGGCGTCCTTCATTCCGGATGCGACCACGGCGTCGGTTTGTTTGCGGATCGTCGCTTCGCTGATATTGCAGCCGTAAGTATTCCAGCTGTTCCAGCCCATCGGCGGCGTCAGGGCCAAACCGTTGGGTTCGTGCCGCTCAAATTTCTGGTCGGCCGAAGCGGCGCCAAACGCGGTCGCGAATAGAGCCACTGGCGCAAGAATCCCCCTTCCCAGTCTAATGAGCAGCACCAAGCCTCCTTCTGATCAAATCCGCGCAGGGCGACCCACATTTCATTCCTGCCCCGGGCATCGTGCAACAGAATGATCCTGGGGGTGCATGCCCTGCAACCGCCACGCTCGAAGCGCATGAAAACTCTGCAACTCCTCTCCGCCGGCTACAAGAGACGCTGTGCAATTCTCCAGTAGGCGCTGCAGAATGCGTTGAGCAACGCGAGAGCCAATTTGGCAGCGCGTCCGCCGGCAAGTTCCGGCCTGAACGGCAGGGATCCCCCGCGAAGCAATTCGCGATCGGTGATCCGGCGGGCGCCCTGCACGACGCTGCGTGCTGCGCGAATTTCCTTGAAGCCTTGCGTGGTGTTGCACAACGCCCGCCACCAAAGCGGCATCCAGCCCTTCGCCACGACGCCGGCAAGCTGCGCCAACTCGTAGGCCAACAGACCCGGCCCGAGCACCACCAGAGCGCGAGTGGACACATTCTTGATCAGGTGGCGCCAACGGCCCTCGATCAACGTGAGCACGCGCCTAGGCGCATACGAGCCGCCCGGCCGCAGAGAAAGGTTGGGCGTACCAGCGCCGTGCATCACCACCGCATCCGGGACTGCCAGGATTTCACGCCCGGCGAGGCGCGCGCGTACCCCCACATCGTGATCTTCATAATAAAATCGGTAGCCGGGATCGAAGAACACCGCATCCGGCCAACGCGAACGCACGACCATGAAGCATGCGCTCACCATCGAGTCCACGAAGGCCGGAGTCGAATCGGGCGGCCGCAGCGGCGAATCTTCGTTGCGGAGAATCATATGGCCCAGCCAATGGCAATAAGCTCCCTCGTATTGAATCCGGTCCGGCCGCGCGCTCAGGACCACACGCGGCATCGCAATGGCAGCGTTCGAATGTCGCTCGAGCGCCGACGCCAGCTTCTGCACGGCGGCGGCTGGGAGACGGATATCGTTGTCCGCAAACATGATGTAGTCGTTGCGTGCGGCCTTGAAGCCGGCGCTGCGCGCCGCGCCGGGACTGCGGTTCTCCGTGAGCTGAATGACGCGTCCATCCGGCACCCATTTCAAAAAGACCTGCTGACCGCCGTCCGTCGATGCATTGTCCAGCAATAGCACTTCGTCGACGGTCGAACTCAGGGCGGTGACACAGGGCAACGAATCGCGAAGATGGACGGCGCCGTCGTGATTGACGATGCACAGGGTGATTTTCAAAGTCGGGATGCCTGGCGCGCGCGCACGACGACCGAGCCGATCTGCAGCACTCCGCCGATCAGAGCGGAGAGCAGCTGATCGAGAAATAGAAGCACCGACACGGCGACCGCAGCCCGCGGCGCATATCCCAGCAAAGCAAAGAACTTCACCAGCGCAATCTCGCGCACGCCGAGCCCGGCGATCGAGATCGGGAGCAGGACCACCGCGTACACCGCCGCTGACATCCAAATTCCGCTCGTCCAAGAAATGTCTATTTCCAATGAGCGCGCGAGAATAGCCAATGCGGCGCCTGACAACAACGCCTGGATGGAGGCAGGAATCGACGCCTTCATGGCGACGGCCGGTCCCTGCTCACGGATTTGAGCCCACACTTCGGCGACCTTCGCGAACACGCGATGTCGCAATGGGGCGACGCCGTTTCGCTCAAAGCCGGATGCCTTCAACGTTCTGTGCGCGATCAACCACAGGGCAATGCCGCAAGCCGCCGCGAGCACAGAAGCTGCGCCGAGCCACAGCGGACGGCGCAGCGACGCCATCGACACATGCGGGTCCAACAATGCGGCAACGAAGCCCCAAACGATGATGACCACGAATTCGACGCCGCGGCTCGCCAGAAGCGAGCTCACGCCGCCGGTAACCGAGGTGCCGAAACTTTTGTAGCGATAGACGCTCACGGCGCCGCTCAGCCAGGGGCCCGGCGACAACAATGCGTAGAAATTGCTGATAAACAGGGTTTCGAGCGTCTGCCAACGAGAAACGGCCAGACCCAATCCGTGGTTCATCACCAGTGTGCGCTCGGCCGCTGCCACTCGTGTCGCCACATTCATGAGCACGCCCAAAACCACCAGCGGCAACTGCGACCCCTCGAGCGCGCGAATGACCGTCGCCAGCGGGGTGACGCGAAGAACCCAGATGAGCGCGGCAGAACTCGCGACGACGCGAACGACGGTCCATGCCCACCTTCGATGAGAATCCGTACTGTTCACACGTCGGCCTTTCGATTTACGTCCCTCACACTATTCGGCTCGCGAACGGCATTCAATGTTGTCGCGCGACTACACGCTGTCAGACACGTCCGACACGGATGACGAACCCCGCCCGATTGCACACTCGATGTCGCACGACCATTGTGTACTCGATCATCTCATTTGCGCACCCCAACAAGGTTCAACTCATGCTGAAGGCCGGAATAGCGAGTGACAGCCCCCGCATACTGCTCGTAACGCCTCAACCGTTCTATGAAGATCGAGGCACACCGATCGCTGTCAGCTATGTGGCGAGGGCATTGAGCGAACTCGGTGCCTTCGTCGACATCCTGGCGTTTCCGGTCGGCCGCGGCGTGGCGATTCCTCGGGTGACGATCACGCGGTGCGCCAATCCATTGCGGCTGAAGCAGGTACCGGTCGGCTTTTCCTGGCGCAAGATCGTGCTGGATGCGACGCTGTGGCAAGCGTTCAGCCGGCTGGTGAAAAGCGGCAAGTATCACATCGTCCACGCGGTCGAGGATGCCGCATATATGGCTGCGGCCATTTGCCCTCCGATGGGGCAGCCATTCATATATGACATGGCATCGGCGATTCCTGTGGAGCTCAAGCGGAAAAGGCTGTTCGCGTCGGGCCTGATTCAGCGCCTGTTGTCGGTGGCGGAGCGGCGGGTAATTTCCAGCGCCCGCCGCGTCGTGTGCAGCAGTGGATTGGCCGACTATGTGTCGCGTCAGGTTCCCGACGCACGGGTGCGCGAGTGGCCGTATCCGGCCTATGCGGAACGCATCGATCGAACTCGAGCCATGAATCTGCGCAAGGAGCTGGGCATTCGATTCGATCAGCGAGTGATACTCTACAGCGGCAACTTCGCCGCGTATCAAGGCGTCGAGTTGCTGCTGGAGGCGTTTCGACTCGCGCGCAGGAGCTGCCCTGAATTGGCCTTGGTTTGCGTCGGCGCGACGGACAAGGAGATTGCCGCGCGCTCGGCAGCGAGGGCGGCGGACGAGCAGGTCTTCGTTCTGCGGCGGCAGCCGCGCAGGCAGATTCCCGTTTATATGGAACTCGCGGATTTCCTCGTGCTCCCTCGCGTCGCAGCCGACAATGTGCCGCTCAAGCTGTTCGATTACATGGCATCGGGCACACCGATCATCGCCACGCGAGGGCCGGCTCACGAGCCGCTGCTGGATGAGTCTCGAGCCTTCATGAGCGATCCGACCGTGGAAGCACTTTCGGCCACCTTCGTGGATGCGTGCGCCTCGCGCGAGCGATCCGCAGCCCTGGGGCGCGCCGCACGTTCATACGCGATGCAATACTTCGGCTGGGATCGATTTGTCGATTTCGTACGCACTACGTATATCGACGCGATGCGCGAAACGAGCGAGCTTCGCCGCCTCGCCGCCTAGCTGATGTTTTGATCCTGATCTCCGGGCCGCCATTCGGCGCACATCCGCTCCCAGGCGGGTAACTGCGCGCCCGAACGGAGAAAGACCACCGTCGAGCGAAGTCCGCGCTGATCGAGGCAGCGGCAAGGATTTGCGCACCCCGTGGGACGTGATTAGAATCAATCGCGTTTCAGCGTCAGCCCACTGTCGCTGTGCAGATGCTTGGCCAGTGAATAGAAGAAACTAGGGGGATATACCATGCATACGAGCAACTCGGCCTTTGGGTTCGTCCGGAGCGCCGTCGCAGCCGCGTGGCTGTTTCCATTCATGGCCATCACCGCATCGGCTGACATCACAGTCACGGAGAGCAGCACCTTTGATCTCGCCTTCATCAAGGCGCACGGTAACAAGACAGAGCGCATCTCCGGGGACAAGTCTCGAACCGACAATGAGCTGCACTGCGAGGGTATGATGTCCCTGCTGTGCGGCAACCAGAAGAGCGGTGAAATCATCCGTCTCGACAAGGACCTCACGTGGAATCTTGAGCCGTCGAAAAAGAGCTACCTCGAGAAGCCATTTCCGACGGCGGAGCAGATCGCGGAAGCGAAGCAAAGGGTGGCTGCAGCAATCGAGAAGTTGAAGAGCTGTCCGCAGCAGCCCGCAGCGCCCAGCGCCCCCGATACCTCCAAATGCGAGATGTCCCCGCCGAAATTCGACATCAATAAGACCAATGACACGGTGACACTGGCCGGACATCAAGCGCAGCGCACCGTGGTGACAATGACACAATCTTGCAAGAACAAGGATACCGGCGACTCCTGTGACCTGATCTTCGCTTTTGATTCGTGGCTGACCCAGGACGACATCCCTGGGTCGACCGATATTCGTTCATTCAGAAGCGCCTACTACAAGAAACTCGGCCTCGACGACGTCCGCGGCGCCGTCAGTGCACAGATGCAGCAGTATCTGGCCCCTTATGCCGATGCGCTGCGCAAGGTTAGCGCCAAGGCAGGGGACATGAAGGGCTACCCACTGAGGACTACGATGCGCGTGGCGATGGGCGGCGAACATTGCGCCCAGGCGTCCCAAATGCGCCAACAGAATCCGACTGGAGGCGGCAGCGGCGATGTGCTCGGCAGCGCTGGCAGCGCTGCCACATCTGCGGCAGCCAGTTCCACGCAGGGTGTGGCGGGCAGCGCGACCGATCAAGCGGTGAGGCAAGCCACTGGCAACTCCATAGGCGGCGCCATTGCGGGATCCGCGGCAGGTGCGTTCGGCAGTAAGCTCGTTGGCAGCCTATTCGCTAAAAAGCCCGCCGCGACGACCCAGAGTGCAGCGCCGGCCACCGCGCCTGCGGCCGCCGTCGGCGCTCCAGTCACGCTCATCAGTATCACCACCGAGACTACTGCGATCAGCTCCGATTCCATTTCGGGAGATCAGTTCGAACTCCCCGCGGGCTGGAAAAAACTGGTGCCCAAACCTGAAAAGGAACGCGAGATAGAGTGCCCGGCGGTAGCCAAGTAGTCTCCGAAGGCTCTGGCCGCGAGGCGGGCTGGCGACTGCACTAGGTCTGCCTATTCAAACAAATCAGCCACTTGGAAGGCCGGAATGCGAGGGGTGGGGTGGACGACGGGACTCGAACCCGCGACGGCCGGAATCACAATCCGGGGCTCTACCAGCTGAGCTACGTCCACCATCGTCGTACACCCGACAGGGAGTGGCGCGCCCGGCAGGAATCGAACCTGCAACCGCCGGCTTAGAAGGCCGGTGCTCTATCCGGTTGAGCTACGGGCGCTTTGTAAATCAATAAGTTACAGCGCCAATCGTAATTTTTTCAGGCCGACGCTCGCGTCCTACGCAAACCGAATCGGAGGTGCGCGCGGATTATATAGGAGTTTCCCGGTATTTGAAGCGCCATGTGGCCACGCCAAGCCGAAGGGTCGCCTCAAGCCTCCACGCAAGCTTGAGTTTCGCGAGCGCCTGATCCCACTGCCGGGCGATCATTTCCAGCGAGTGGCGCGCCTCTTCCAAGTGCGCCGGCTCGAACTCCCGCAGCCGCGTCTCGGGTAAGGACCGTTTGAGAATGGTCGGGGTGACAGGATTCGAACCTGCGACATCTACGTCCCAAACGTAGCGCTCTACCAGTCTGAGCTACACCCCGGTTGTCGATTCGCTCGCCGGATTACCCGGATTCGCTGGCGGCGCAGCATGTCGGTCGGTCTCGGAGGCGCGCTAGTGTACGGCGCGGACGGGGACACAGGCAATCAAAAGGGGCTTCACGGCGGAGCGAGTCACGCGGGATCGTCCACCACGGGATTCATCAGGGTGCCGATGCCTTCGACCTCGACCTCGCACACGTCGCCGGACTTCATGAACAGCGGCGGTTTGCGGGTAAAGCCCACCCCGGACGGCGTGCCGGTGACCAAGAGATCGCCGGGTTGCAGCGTGCACGCCTCGCTGAGCAGCGAGATCAGCGTGGCCACGTCGAATATCATGTCGGAGGTCGATGCGTCCTGCATGACCTGCCCGTTGAGACGGGTCTTGATCCGAAGTCCCTTGCCGCCGCTGGGAACTTCGTCATGCGTCACGAGACATGGGCCGAATGCGCCGGTGCCGTCAAAATTCTTGCCGACTGTCCACTGCGGCGTTCGCTTTTGATAGTCGCGAATCGAAGCGTCGTTGAACGCCGAATATCCGATCACGTGCGAAAGCGCCGCTCGTTTGCCGATGCGCCGCCCGGCCCGGCCGATTACCGCAACGAGTTCCACCTCGTAGTCGAGCTGCAGGGATTCCCGAGGCCGCAGCAGCGGCGCGCGGTGCCCTATCAACGTGGAATTGAATCGAACGAATACGCTGGGGTAGGTCGGCGGCTGCAAGCCGGCCTCCGCGGCGTGGGACGCATAATTGAGGCCGATGCAGATGATTTTCGAGGGAGCGGTCAACGGCGGCAGCCACTCGATGGCGGCCGGATCGAACAGCCGCGCTTTGGCCAGCGCTTCTCCCGCGGAGCGCAGCGCCGCTTCTCCCGCCCCTATGAGACCGCCGAGTTCACCGGGATAGCGCGGATCGCCGACCAACCATCCGCGGATCTCACCGGAGCCGCTCAGCACGCCCACGCCACGCGCCCCATCGGCCTTGAATGTCAGAAATTTCATCGTTCTCCCTCCGCGCCCGGATCCACGCCCACAATGCCCCAATCGGCGAACACGTCCTCGATGTCGGCGCCGGTCCTGGGCGGCGCTTTGGGATGATCCGCGGGCGTGCGGGAAAAGCGAGGCGCCGGTGCATTTTGCTCAACGCCGCCGACCTCGATGAAAGCGTTGCGCGCACGATTGTGCGGATGCAGGGCGGCTTCTCTCAACGTCAACACCGGCGTCACGCACACATCGCTGCCGGCAAACAATGCACACCACTCGTCACGGGTCCTGCCCTTGAAGATGTCGCCAAGCTCGCGTTTCAGCTGCGGCCAATCGTGCTCGACAGTGTGGGGCGAATACGCGGGGAATCCCGCCGCCCGCCAACGTTCTGCGTCCAGACCCAGTCTTTCCAGAAATGCCCGGTAGAACTGCGGCTCGATCGGCGCAACGGCGAGGTGCAGACCGTCCTTCGTCTCATAGGTATCGTAGTAATGCGCCGCGCCGCCCAGCATGTGAGCGCCTGTGCGGTCCGAAAATTGTCCGCGCTCCCGGTAACCGAAGAACATCGACATGAACGACAGCGCGCCGTCGAGCATGGCGGCATCGACGATTTGGCCGCGGCCGGATTGGCGCGATTCCCACAGCGCGCAGACGACGCCGAACGCCAACAAGAGCCCGCCGCCCCCGAAGTCCCCGATCACATTGAGCGGCACCGCCGGTTTGCCGCCGATCGGACCGATCTGATGCAGCAAGCCCGCAAGGCCGATGTAGTTCAAGTCGTGCCCCACGGTTTTCGCCAGAGGACCCGTCTGGCCCCATCCCGTCATGCGTCCGTAAATGAGCCGCGTATTGCGCGCGAAACACGCCTCCGGACCGATTCCGAGGCGCTCCGCCACCCCGGGGCGGAATGCCTCGACCAATATATCTGCCTTCCCGGCCATGGCGAGCACCGTATCGCGTCCGCCCGGCCGCTTGAGATCGAGTGCAATGGAACGTCGATTGCGCAGAAGCGGCGAATTCTCCGGGGTATCGTCCCGTCCGCCCACCCGATCGACGCGCACCACGTCCGCGCCCATGTCGGCCAACATCATGCAACCGTAGGGCGCGGCGCCCAATCCCGCAATTTCGATGACTTTGATGCCGGCAAGAGGTCCCATCATGCAGCCTTCCGCGACCGGCGATGCAGCGTAAACGCGATGACAACCGCAACGAACGGCAGGATGACGACCTCCTCCGTCTTGCGCACGATCAAGGTGCCCGAGAGCAATGCGCCGAAGAGATAGGAAACGACCACAGCGCCCTGAATTTTCACGTCTTTGAGACCGGCAGCATCCCCATTGGCAATCGAATCCGCGATCGTCCCCACGAGCTTGGTGAGCGTGGTCGTAAAGACGATGGTCGTCAGGCTGATCGATTGGCCGATGACGGACTGCAGGCCCATGGCCACCGCAAGCAGCAGGATCTGCAGATGATCCGAGGGCGCGTGCGCCGCGTGCGCCGCCCAAATCGCAAATAGCGCGAAGAATAGGAGCAGCCCCGCTTCGCCGGCGAGCAATAGATCGAGCGCCTGCCGCTGCGCGCGGCCGCGCCGGAGCAGCACGCCGACGGCACACCCGATTGCAAAACCGACGAGCGCCACCACCGAACCCATGGCGGATTGCGCATCGCTCTGCGCCACGTAATATGCCAGCAGCGCGAAATTGCCGGTCATCGCCGAGGCAAACACGCCGCCCAGAGTGGCAAAGCTGATGATGTCCACCGTGCCGGCCGCAAATGCGGTGAGCAGCAGTATCCATTCGATGTGGGTGAGCTTGAATCTATCGCGCATGGGCCAGCTCATGATCTTCAAGGCGCATCGACTTCGTAGCCCTTCGCCCGGATTTCGTCGAGCAAGCCGCCGGGCTCGAGCAGCATGTCCATGTTCACGACGGCGAGGGTCACTCCCCCGCCCTGCAGATATTTCTCCATGGTGCCGAGCCACGTGCGCCGCATGCGCGCGATGAGATCGGCCGCGCCGACCCCGGTGTCGAGCGCCGCCCGGCAGGCATCGACTTCCGCAGGTTCGCGCAATTTCTCGATGCGCTCGAGATTGCCGC
Source organism: uncultured Gammaproteobacteria bacterium (assembly GCA_963727045.1). Classification (GTDB taxonomy): domain Bacteria; phylum Pseudomonadota; class Gammaproteobacteria; order Steroidobacterales; family Steroidobacteraceae; genus Bog-1198. Next base: position 2,032,286 of record CAVSES010000001.1, read on the forward strand.
TCGCCCATGCCTCTGCGCGGTCGCTCAACCGCGGCAGATCGCCCTCGATGGTCGCAAGCGATGCGGCAACGCAGATGTTCTCCGTCGCCGGCGGAAGCGTCTTCAAGGCATCCATCACATCGCCGACGCCGGCAATCTTGATCTCCTCGACCCGGACGCGGTGCTTCTTCGCCAGCGCGCGCACCGCGGCGCCGAGATCGAGACGGGTCGAGAGCCCGACCCGATGGAAGGCGGCCTGCTGCAGGAAGGCGGCCGCGATGAGGGGCCGGAAACGCTCCCATTTGTCCGGATCGTCGGTGTATTTGGCTCGTTGAACGGCAAACCGGGCGTGCAAGTCCGCCGGCAGAACGTCCTTGAGGCGCTTGCCGCCGCGGACCAACAAGGCGCTGCGCTCGGTCAGCAGCAGCCACAATATGCGGGCAATTCCGATCTCGAAGGGCTTTTGCACCAGCACCTGGTCGGTTCCTTCCAGCACACGCTCGACCTGCGTCGAGCGCCAGGTGATCCCCTTGGGGAGGGGCGACATGCTGCCGAGGATCCACAGCTGCGCGCTGCCGCGATGCACGTGCCACATGCCCGGGCCGGTGCGTTCGCCGGTCACCACGAGTTCGTCCAACACCTGCGACGGCTGATCGGCCCGGCTTGCGGACGACAGCAGGCCGACGGTCAGCAGTGACGCGGCGATGATCGCGAACCCGCCTGCGCCGCTAGCGCCGATCCTTGACACGGCTTGCCTTGCCGGCTGAGCGCGCCAGCGAGCCGCTCGAAGCAATGCGGATGTCCGCGGATATTCCAATGTTGTCCTTCAATTTCGCCGCGAGCTGCACCGCTTCACCCTGCCGTGCATTATCGCCAAGTTCAGGACGGGCTTCTACGACTATCAGTATTTCGTCCAGGCGGTTGGTCCGCGTGATCTCGATTTCGTAGTGCGGGGCCAGGCCGGGGCATCGCATGATCTGCTCTTCGATCTGCGAAGGAAAGACATTCACACCGCGAATGATGAGCATATCGTCGCTGCGGCCGCTGATCTTTGCCATCCGGCGCATGACCGTCGAGGTGCCGGGAAGCAGCCGGGTCAGATCGCGCGTGCGGTAGCGGATGACCGGCATGGCCTCCTTCGACAGAGACGTGAACACCAGCTCGCCCTGCGCACCGTCCTCCACCACCCGGCCGGTGAGCGGGTCGACGATTTCGGCGATGAAGTGATCCTCCCAGATGGTCGGTCCGTCCTTGGTGCAGGCGAACTCCTGGGCAACGCCGGGGCCCATGACCTCGGACAAACCGTAGATGTCGCAGGCATCGATGTCGAAGGCGGATTCGATCTCCGCGCGCATGCCGTCGCCCCACGGTTCCGCGCCGAAGATGCCGATGCGCAGCGACGTCGAGCGCGGGTCGACTCCCTGGCGCCGGAACTCATCGAGAATGGCAAGCATGTAGCTCGGCGTCACCATGATGATGTCGGGTGCGAAATCCCGGATCAATTGGACCTGCTTCTCCGTCTGGCCGCCGGACATCGGAACCACCGTGCATCCCGCCGCCTCGGCGCCGTAATGCGCCCCAAGGCCGCCGGTGAAAAGTCCGTAGCCGTAGGCGACATGCACCGTCATGCCCGCGCGGCCGCCCGCCGCCCGAATGGAGCGCGCCACGAGGTTGCCCCAGATGGCAAGATCATTGCGCGTGTAGCCGACCACGGTGGGCTTGCCGGTGGTCCCGGATGACGCGTGAACACGGGCGACTTGCGATTTCGGCACCGAGAAAAAGCCGAACGGGTAGGCATCCCGCAGATCCGCCTTGGTCGTGAAGGGAAATCGCGACAGGTCCGCAAGCGTGCGCAGGTCGTCGGGGTGAACTCCCGCGGCCTCGAACTTTCTCCTGTAATTGGCATTGTTCGCATGGGCATGGTGCAGCGTTGCCTTGAGGCGCGCGAGCTGCAGGGTCTCGAGTTCCGCGCGGCTCGCACCGAGAATCGGCTCCAGCGCCCTCATCTGCTCTACATCGTGCGAACTCATCGCCCGCCCCCTCTGCCTTAGGTTCATGGTTGGCCGCGATCGAATTGGGGGCGCCGCTTCTCGCGCGCACCGGCCAATCCTTCCCGCACGTCCGCCAGCCTGAACCCCAGAAATTCCAGGGCCAGCGACGTGTCGAAGCTGGGGCCTGCCAACCGCAGCCAATTGTTGAGCGCGTGCTTGGTCCATCGGATTGCGGTTTGACTTCCTTGAGCCAGGGCGCGCGCCACCTCCAAGGCGCGATCCAGCACTTCCGCATCGGGCACGGCCATGGCAACGAGCCCAATGCGCTCCGCTTCGGCACCCGACAGGGGCTTGTTCGTCAACAGGTGGTATCGCGCCTTCGCCAGACCGCACAGCAGAGGCCAGATGATGACCGCATGATCGCCCGCCGCGACCCCGAGCCGGGTGTGGCCGTCGAGAATTCGAGCGTCGTCCGCGGCAATCGAGACGTCCGCCAACAATGCAATGGCGAGACCCGCGCCCACGGCGCTACCGCGGATTGCCGAGACCACGGGCTTGGAACAATTGATGAGGTTGTAGACGAGATCGCTTGCCTCCTTCCACACGCGGATCAGGGTCGCCTCATCGTCGATCATGCGGGCAATCATGTCGAAATCGCCGCCGGAGGAAAAATTGGCGCCCTCTCCGCGGACGACGACCACGCGCACGGCATCGTCGACATCGACGGCGCGCCACACCAGCGCAAGATCGCGATGCATGGCTTCGGTCGCCGCATTCAGGCGGCCTTTATTGGCCATGACGAGCTCGAGTATCCCCGGCCCCGGCGCAAGAAACTGCAGGCTGGGATATTCCCGCGCGTAGCGCCCGGCGTCGATCGGTTCGTTCATCTAAGGATTTCCCATCGTATCGGGGACCGCGTGGATGCTGACCATGGTGAGCACATAGTACGAAGCCACCGTCTCTTGATTCTGGTTGGTGATTTCCGTATCCCAGGCGACTTCGCCCCAGCCCTTCTCGGCGCGCAGGCTCTTGCGCGCGCAGGTGAGGCGCACCTTGATGCGATCGTTCGGCTTGACCGGCTTCACGAACCGCAGCTCATCGATGCCGTAGTTGCCGAGCACAGGGCCATAGTCCGGATCGACGAAGAGCCCCGCCGCAGCCGAGATGAGGAAATAGCCGTGCGCGACGCGGCCGCCGAACAGGGGATTGCGGGCGGCCTCTGCCTCGTTCATGTGTGCGTAAAACGTGTCGCCCGACAATGCCGCAAATTGCTCGATATCGGCCACGGTGACTTCACGCTCCGCGGACTTGAACGTGTCCCCCAACTGAAGATCGTTGAACGGAATGCGAAACGGATGCACTGCGGGGCTGCGCTGGCGGCTGCCCCGCACCCAGCGGCCGGTGACCGCGGTCAAGGTGTCGGGCGATCCCTGGACCGCGCTGCGCTGCATGTAGTGAAGCACGCCGCGAATGCCGCCCATCTCTTCACCGCCCCCGGCCCGGCCAGGGCCCCCGTGGATCAGGGGAGCGAGCGGCGAACCATGCCCCGTCGATTCCATTGCACAGGATTGGTTCACGACCAGGATGCGGCCGTGGTACGGCGCGAGCCCACGCACGATCTCGCTCGCGAGCGTCTCATCGGCCGAGAACACCGAGGCCGCGAGGCTGCCCTGGCCGCGCCGCGCGAGCGCGATCGCCTCCGCGGTGTCGCGGTACGGCATCACCGTCGCGACGGGTCCGAAGGCTTCCACATCATGGACCGCGCGCGCCGCCGGGGGATCGCGGGAGAGCAGCAGGAGCGGCGGCACGAAGGCGCCGCGCGCCCGGTCCGCGCCCATCACCTCGAACTGCTCCAGGTTCCCTGCGATGAGATCAGCCTCGCCGCGAAGCTCGGTGACTCGGGCCAGCACATCGTTGCGTTGTTCCTGACTGACCAGGGGACCCATGCGCACGCCGTCCGCGCGCGGATCGCCCACGGTAATCTTGCGCAGCGCAGTTTGCAGCGCTGCGATGACATCGCCCGCCGCCGCGGCCGGCACCAGCGCCTTGCGGATGGCCGTGCACTTCTGCCCGGCTTTGACGGTCATTTCGCGCACGACCTCTTTGACGAAAAGATCGAACTCCGCGGTTCCAGGCAGCGCATCCAGGCCAAGAATGCTGGAATTCAAGGAATCGGTTTCCGCGACAAATGGCACGGCGTGCCGGATGACGGCCGGATGCACCCGCAGGCGTGCCGCCGTGTGCGCGGACCCCGTGAATGAAACGGCATCCTGGCAAGTGAGGTGCTCGAACAAATCCCCCAGGCCGCCGCACACCAGCTGCAATGCGCCGTCGGGCAGGATTTTCGATTGGATCATGCGGCGCACGACGAGTTCGGTGAGGTATGCCGTGGCGGTCGCGGGCTTGACGATGGCCGGCATGCCGGCCAGCAGGGTGGGCGCCAGTTTTTCGAGCATGCCCCACACGGGAAAGTTGAACGCATTGATGTGCACCGCCGCACCTTCACGCGACACATAGATGTGCTGCCCGAGGAAACTGCCGCCCTTCGACAGGCCTTCGACATCCCCATCGACGAAGACGCGGGCGTTCGGCAGCTCGCGCGAGCCCTTGCTCGCGAACACGAACGCCGTGCCGATGCCGCCATCGATGTCGATCATCGAATCGTTCTTGGTTGCGCCGGTTCGGTAGGAGAGCGCATGGAACTCCTCCTTGAGCCCGGTGAGGTGCTTGGCCAGCGCCTTCAATATGCCGGCCCGCTCGTGAAAGGTCATTGCCCGAAGGGCGGGTCCGCCCACTGCGCGGGCGTGCGCCAGCACGGCCGCGAAGTCGATGCCGGCGGACGATGCTTGAGCGATGACCTCTCCGGTGGTGGCATCGCGCATCGCGACGCCGTCATCCACACCGCTCCGCCAGGCGCCGCATACGTAGCTTTGCAGATTCATAGGGATCCTTCTCGTCCCGCGGCGGCCGCGGGTCCGCGCAGACGCGAACACCGTCCGCGAAACTGCGCAAGGACCGCCCCGGAGGCCGCCGTCACGGCTACATCATAGATGCCGTGGCGCGAAGTGCGCGACACTTCGGTGGCCGTGGCGATGACGCGCTCGCCCAAGGGCGTGGGGGCCAGGAACTCGATGCTGGCGCCGGCGGCCACCATCGGATCGCCGTAGGAGTTGCATGCAAAGGCAAAGGCACTGTCCGCAAACGCGAACACGAGGCCGCCGTGGCACATGCCGTAGCCGTTGACCATGTCGCGGCGGATGGTCATCGCAATCTGCGCCCGTCCGGGCGCAACGTCCACGATGTCGATGCCGAGCGACTGCGACGCAAGGTCGGCACGGAACAGCTGCTCCACCGTGCGGCGGGCGGCTTCGCGCGCTTCATGGAGGGTCTCCTCGGACATGCTCAGCGGCCCGTAAACCGGGGGGTGCGCTTCTCGATGAATGCCGCCACGCCCTCCGCGTAGTCGGCCGAGCGGCCCAGCTCGCGCTGCGCATCGCGCTCGATGTCGAGCTGCTCGGCGAGCGAGTGTCGCCAGCTGCCGCGAATGGCCGATTTGGTCCGGGCGAGTCCGCGCGTCGGCGCCGCGGCCAGTTGCTGTGCCAGGGTGTCGACGGTCGTTCCCAGATCTGCATCCTCGACGCACTGCCAGATCATTCCCCAGGCGGCCGCCTGTTCCGCCGACAACTTGTTGCCGAGCAGCGTCAGACCGAGCGCCCGTGCATTGCCCACCAGCCGGGGCAATGTCCAGGTACCGCCCGAATCCGGCAGCAGCCCCAACTTGGAAAATGCCTGCACAAAACTCGCGGAGCGCGCAGCGATGACGAGATCGCAGGCGAGCGCGATGTTGGCGCCCGCCCCCGCCGCCACCCCGTTGACGGCGGCGATCACGGGCATCGGCAAGGCGTCGAGCGCGAGCACCAGGGGTTTGTAATGCTTGTCGATCGACTCGCCGAGATCGATGCCCTGGGAACCCGGAGCCACCGCACGGTCCCCTAAGTCCTGGCCGGCGCAAAAGCCGCGGCCGGCACCGGTGAGGACGAGAACCCGCGCACCGCTCTCGGACAGGCGCGCCAGCGCGTGGCGGACCTCACCATGCATCTCGGTGTTGAAACTATTGAGCTTGTCCGGCCGATTGAATGTCAGACGGGCAATTCCGCCGTCGACACTGAACAGAATGGTGCCGTATGACATGTACGCCTCCCCCGGACGCCGATGTGTTATTTGTGATCGTAGCTGATTTCGAGCGTGGCGGTCGTCGGTCGAGCCTGGCAACACAGCACGAACCCTGCGGCGGTCTCCCAGGGCTCCAAAGCGATATTGTGCGTCATCACCGCCGCCCCTTGCGTGATTCTCGCGCGGCACGTGGCGCAGATGCCCGACCGGCAGGAGAACGGCAATTCGAGCCCGGCGCGTTCCGCGGCCTCGAGTACCGACGCATCGCTCGGCGCCATCGGGAAACTGCGGCGCCGGCCATCCATCTCCACGGTGATGGTGGCCAGGCATTCCTCGGGCGCGGCTTGCGCATCGTGCTCCGGGGTGAGCCGCACCACGGGCGGCGCACCGGACGGCGGCGCCGCGGCGGCAAAGCGTTCGAATCGAACCGGCGCATTGCCGTTCAACTCCTTGATGGCGTTGCGCACCTCATCGACCATGTCGCCGGGACCGCAAATGAGGTACTCGTCGGCACCCGCCACTTCGGTCATGTGGCGCGCGAGCTCGCGGACTTTGGCGCCGTCGATCCGGCCATTGAGCCATTCGGTATGCTGTGGTTCGCGGCTCATCACGAAATGCACCGAAAAGCGGTCGATATGGCGATTCTTGAGCGCGAGCGTCTCCTCCAGGAACATGGTCCGGGAAATGCTGCGATTGCCGTAGAAAAGCGTGAACCGGCTGCGCGGCTCGCGGGCCAGAATATCCGTGGCCAGCGACAGAATGGGCGTGATGCCGCTGCCCGCCGCGAAGGCCACGTACGAATGCGCGCGTTCGGCGCTGACGGCGGTGCGAAATCGCCCCATCGGCGTTCCGACGTCGAGCAGTTCGCCGGGACGCAGATTCGAAACGAGATCCCCGGAAACGCGGCCGTGCATTTGCAGCCGGATGCCCAGTTTCAAAACCCCGCCCCCCGGCGCCGTCACGATGGAGTAGGTGCGCCGCTCTTCGCGGCCGCCGATCATGCGCCGCACGGTCACGTATTGCCCCGCATGATGCGCATACGCATCGCGCAGCGCCGGAGGAATCTCCACCGTCACGCAGGCGGCATCGTCGGCGATCCGCTCGACCGCCAGGACAGGCAATGGATGAAAGCTAAGCACGCCGCGTCGTCAGATGCACTTGAAGTATTCGAAGGGTTCGAGGCAGGCGCGGCAGCGATGCAGCGCCTTGCAGGGCGTCGAACCGAATTCGCTGATGCATTCGGTGTCGATCGAGTGGCAACGCGGGCAGCCCACCGGCCGATCGCCCCTGAGAACGTCCCGCATGCTCGATGCGGACTCCGCGGGCGGAACGATGCCGTAGAGTTCAAGCTTGCGCCTGCCCTCGGCGGTGATCCAATCACTGGTCCAGGCCGGCGATATCACGGTGGTCACGACGAAACGGCCCACTCCCGCGCCGCGCAGCGCTTCTTCGACGGAATGGCGAATCACTTCGGTGGCCGGGCAGCCCACATAGGTCGGCGAGAGTCCCACCTCGAGAGTGCCGTCCGGCTGCGGCTCGACGAAGCGGATCAAGCCGAGATCGAGAACATTCACCGCGGGGATCTCCGGATCCTCGACGGCGGCGAGCGCGGTCCAGGCGAGCGAGAGACGTTGATCCGCGCATCCCTCCGCCGAAGCGAGGGGTGCCGGGGCGCCGGGCGCGGAAGCGCCGCCGTCGCGTGCGAGGTTCACCAGCGCGCGTCCGGATAGGCGCGTTGCAGATGCTGCATCTCGGCGAGTATGTAGCCCAGATGCTCGCTGTGCTGGCCTCGCTTGCCGTGCCACGAATAGCCGCGATCCAAAGGTCGCGTGAGCGTCGCTTCGGCGAGAATGGCGTCGATGCGACGCAGCCATGCGGCGTGCACGTCCGACAACCGGGGCGCCACGCCGCCATCAGCCATCGTGCGATCCAGCTCATCCTCGGCGAACAGCTCCACCGTATACGGCCACAGCGCATCGAGGGCGGACTGCACGCGTGCATGGCTTTCCGCCGTGCCGTCACCGAGGCGCACCAGCCAGCCGCTGCTATAGCGCAGGTGATAGCGGACTTCCTTCACCGTCTTCGCGGCGATCGCGGCCAGGCGCTCATCGGTGCAGGTCGTCATGCGCTCGAACAGCTCCAGCTGGAAGGCATCGATCAGCACTTGACGCACGATCGTCCGGCCGAAATCGCCGTTCGGCTGCTCCACCAGTACCGGATTCAAATATTGGCCATGCTCGCGCCGAAACGCGATCTCGTCCTCGTCGCGGCCGAGGCCCTCGACCTCGCCGGCGTACGTCAACAGCAGCCGCGCCTGACCGATCATGTCGAGCGCGACATTGGCCAGGCCCAAATCCTCTTCGAGCGCGGGAGAATGTCCCACCCACTCGCCCAGCCTCTGCCCCAGCACCAGGCTCAAATCACCGAGGCGCAACACGTAGCGAAACAGCGCCGTCGAGTCGATGCGGCCGAAGGGCATTGCACTCATAGCGTCTTGACCTCGTCCGGAATCTCATAAAAGGTCGGATGACGGTAGATCTTGTCCCGTGCGGGCTCGAACAAGGAGTCGGTCTCCGTGGGATCGGAGGCCGTGATGTCCTTGGAGGGGACCACCCAGATGCTGATGCCTTCCTGCCGGCGCGTGTAGAGATCGCGCGCGTGGTCGATCGCCATTTGGGCGTCCGCGGCGTGCAGGCTGCCGACGTGCTTGTGGTCGAGGCCGCCGCGGGCGCGCACGAACACCTCGTACAGGGGCCACTGGCGGCTATCCACGTTCGGGGTGCTCATGCGGCACGAACCGCGTCGCGTCGACGCTGCTTCTCGGCATACGCGCTCGCTGCCTCCCGGACCCAGGCGCCGGCGGCATGCGCATCGCGGCGCGCCGCCAGACGTTCGGCATTGCAAGGTCCGTTTCCCTTCAAGACCTGATCGAATTCGCTCCAGTCGATGGGACCGAACACATGCTGCTTCTTGTCCTCGTCCCAGCGCAGCTGCGGATCGGGAATCGTGAGTCCCAGGAATTTGGCCTGCGGCACCGTGAAGTCGACGAATTTTTGCCGCAGTTCGTCGTTCGAAAAGCGCTTGATCTTCCAGCGCTGCGATTCCCCGCTATGCGTCGAATTGGCGTCCGAGGGTCCGAACATCATGAGCGCCGGCCACCACCATCGATCGAGCGCCTCCTGCGCCATGCGTTTTTGCTCCGGGGTACCCTGCGCCAGCTGCATCATGAGATCGTAACCCTGCCGCTGGTGAAAACTCTCCTCGCGGCAGATGCGCACCATGGCCCGCGCATACGGACCGTACGAGCAGCGGCACAGCGGAATCTGATTCATGATGGCCGCACCGTCGACCAGCCAGCCGATGGCGCCCACGTCCGCCCAGGTGGGCGTTGGATAATTGAAAATGCTCGAATACTTGGCCTTTCCCGAGAGCAGCTGCTCGATGAGTTGATCGCGGCTCACGCCCAGGGTCTCGGCCGCACTATAAAGATAGGCGCCATGCCCCCCTTCGTCCTGCACCTTGGCGATCAGAATCGCCTTGCGCTTGAGTGTCGGCGCGCGGGTGATCCAATTTCCCTCAGGCAGCATGCCGACGATTTCCGAATGAGCGTGCTGGGAAATCTGACGAATCAGGGTGTTGCGATAGCGTTGCGGCATCCAGTCCTTGGGCTCGATCTTCTCTTCCGCGTCGACCCGCGCAAGAAAACGCGTTTCGAGCGCGTGCTGATCGATGGGCGGCGCCTCGGCAACCTGCATGTCCAACGCTTGCGTATACATACCTGTCCCCAGACTAAGCCAACAGGGACAGTCTGATACACAAAAACTACGAAATCAATTTTTTTTGTGTCATAAAAAACTGCTGCCCGGACAGCCCGCTCAGCCCGTTAGAATGGCCTGAAAATGACAGCCAGCCCCGCCATCGCCGCCGCCGACCTGGTCGCGCGCTACCGCCGTCAGCGGCCGCTGCGCGGCGGCTCGCTCATCGTCACCATATTCGGCGATTCCATCATGCCGCGGGGCGGCGCCGTGACCCTGGGCAGCCTGATCGCCCTGGCGGCGCCCTTTGGACTCAAGGAAAGATTGGTCAGGACCGCGGCCGCGCGGCTTGCGAAGGATGGTTGGCTCGAGGCACGGCGCGCGGGCAAATTGAGCGAATACCATCTCTCGCCCAACGGCCGGGAGCGCTTCGCCGAAGCGACGAGGCGCATTTACAGCGAGCCGGAGTCGGAATGGTCGGGCCGCTGGACGGTGATGGTCCTGCCGCCCATGCGCACCGCCGATCGCAGGGCACTCCGGGAAGAGCTGGCCTGGCGGGGATTTGGAGAGCTTTCGGCGAATGTCTTCGCCCACCCTGAAATCGATTCGCGCTCCGTGGTGCTGCGGGGAGCTCCGGCGAAGGTCCTCTCCAAGGTCATCGTCTTCGACGCCGATCTCGCCGACGGCGGCTCGCCGCAGAGGCTGGTGGATTTGGGCTGGGACCTAGAGGATCTTGCATTGCGATACCAGCGCTTCGTGAAGCGCTTCGAACGCGTGTTTGCGGCGCTCCAGGATGCGCGTGCGCTCGAGCCTGAAGCCTGTTTCATCGTGCGCACGCTACTGATCCACGAATACCGCCGATTGCATCTGCGCGATCCGCTGTTGCCGGCCCGGCTCTTGCGGGCCGACTGGCCGGGGATGCAGGCAGCGGCGCTGTGCCGCGACATTTATGCGCGGGTGTTCGCGGCCTCTGAAATACACCTTTCGAGCTTGGCAATGCATCTGGACGGGCCGTTGCCGTCACCGGATGCATCGGTAATGCAGCGATTCGGCGGTATTGCGCCACGCTGATGGCGGCATTGTGCGCCGCAAAATTGCCGTCCTAGGATGGCGCATCGCGCCCCTTTCTCCCCTCGGCGGGCCATCAAGTATTCGACTTCGCCGCCGATAGAATGCGCGGGCAGGCGTCTTCATCGCCAAACGAGAGCGGTTACGCGCAGTGAGATCCGACGGACGCCTTGGATCGACCGAAACCTCACCGGCCTTCGGGCAACGAGTGCTGTTTCGGGCCCGCGCCGCATTTCGCGGCAGAGACTCCTCGCGGCGCCTGTTGATCATCGCCGCTGGATTCCTGAGCCTCGTCCTGGGCGCGGGACTCTGGGCTCACCATCAGGCCGCAAGCTCCGCCGCGAACGCGGCGATTGTCGTTGGGCTGACCCTGCTGATCGCACTACCGTGGGCCAGGATTCTCCTGGAGCCGAACGACGTTCGGTTGGAAGCAGCGATATCCCCCGACAATGCCGCCGACTGGCTGCCGATGGCAACGCGCAACACAGGCTATGGTGTGACGATCAGCGACGCCGAACGGCGGCTGGTGTGGGTGAACGAGAGTTTCACCAGGATGACCGGCTACACCATCGACGAGGCGTTGGGCGGCAAAGTCAGCAATCTCATCTATTTCGACGGCACGAATGCCGAGACCGTCAGGCAGGTTCGCGAAGCTTTTGCGGCGGTCCGCGGTGTCCGTTTCGAAATCCTCGTGCGAAGCAAGAACGGCCGCGAATGGTGGCTCGATACCGACGCTCAGCCGCTGCTTGACGCCAATGGAACGCTGCGGGGATGGGCATGCATTCAGACTGACGTGACCGCCGAGGTCTTGAAGCGCGAGGCGACCCGGCGCGATCAGAGCCGCGTGTTGACGATGATCGAAGGCGGCAATATCGGCACCTGGGAGCTGGACTCGACGACGAATGCGATCGAAGCCAACTCCGTGTTTTTGTCGTCCCTCGGTTACGCCCCGCAGAGGCTCGCCTGCAACCTTGACTGGCTGCGCGATCTGTATCACCCGGACGACTGCGCCGCGAATGACCGCGGCATGGAACAAATCATCGCCGGACGAACCGATCTGTATCGCGCACAGCACCGGATGCGCGCCATGGACGGCTCGTGGAAGTGGTTTCTCGGCGCAGTTGGCGTCGTCGAGCGCGCCGTGGACGGCAAGCCGCTGCGCATGTTCGGGGTCCAATTCGACATCACCGAACACAAGCTTGCTGAGCGACAGCGCCAGATCGTGAGCGAGCGACTGGCGATGGTCGCGGACAACGTTCCCGGGATGATCTTCCAGTTCAGGATGGACCGGGACGGGCGAGGAGAATTCCTGTACGCGAGTCCCGGCGTGCATCCGGTTTACGGGCTGTCCGCGGAGGACCTTGCCGGCAATGCGAGGGCGCTGCTGGAAATCACCCACCCGGACGATCGCGAAGAACTCATGGCCTCGATTCTTCACTCACGGAAAACGCTGGACACCTGGCACATCGCTCATCGGATAGCTCGGCCCGATGGCGGGACCGGATGGGTCGAGGGCGACGCCGTCGCACGACGGGCCGAGGACGGGGGTACGGAGTGGAACGGCTACGTCAGCGACGTGACGCTGAGCAAGCATGCCCAGGAGCAGCTGCGCGCCGCCAAGGAAGCGGCCGAAGCTGCGAATCGGGCGAAGAGCGAGTTCCTCGCAAACATGAGCCATGAAATTCGGACACCGCTCAATGGTGTGATCGGAATGACGGGACTCCTGCTCGACACTGCATTGAGCAAGGAGCAGCGTGAGCTTGCGGAAATTGCACGATCGAGCGGCGAGTCGCTGCTGGCCGTGCTGAACGACGTGCTGGATTTTTCGAAGATTGAAGCCGGTCAGATGACCCTGGAACAGATCGACTTCGACTTATTTGCGCTTACGGATCAGGCGATCGACGCGGTGGCGCTGCGCAGCGCGGAGAAGGGCCTCGAACTCATCGTCGATGTGGATCCAGCGTTGCCGCGAGGGTTGCGCGGCGACCCCACCCGTCTGCGCCAGGTCGTACTCAACCTGCTGAGTAACGCAATCAAATTCACCGCGAAGGGCGAAGTGCGCATCTGCGTGCGGCGGCGCGATACCTCCGGGGACACCATGCACCTGCGCGTGGAGATTGCCGATACGGGCGTGGGTCTCACGGCCGAACAGCGCACCCGGCTGTTCATGCCGTTCATCCAGGCGGATACATCGATGACGCGGCGCTTCGGGGGAACGGGCCTCGGCCTGTCCATCTGTCGCCGCCTCGTCGAATTGATGGGCGGATCAATCGGCGTCGACAGCGTGGCGGGATCCGGCTCGTGCTTCTGGTTCGAGATCGTGCTTCCGGTGATTACATTGCCCGGCGTCCAAGACGCGATCGACTTTGAGGAATGTCGAGTGCTCGTCGTCGACGACCACCCCACCAATCGCAGGATCATCGACGGTCAGCTGACCTCCGCCGGATGTCGGGTCACGAGCGCAGCAACCGCCGCAGACGGTGAGGACGCGTGGAAGCGGCTGGTGGCGGCCGATTGCGCCCCGGACGTCGTGCTGCTGGATCACGACTTGCCGGACCATCCGGGGCCCTGGCTGGCGCAGCGTCTGCGACGAGATCCGGCCGGCGTGCGAGTTCCCATCATCCTGATGACATCCCTAGGAACGCGCGTCGAGCCGCCAACCGAGTACCCGGTCATCGATCGCATCCTGACAAAACCAGCGAAACAGAGCGCACTTCTGCAGTGCATTCAGGATGTCATTGGCGCGGTCAGGGCAACCACCGCGCCGGCGCACGCGGTCGGCGGCGACCCGCTGCGGCGCATGCGTGTATTGCTCGCGGAAGACAACATGGTCAATCAGAAACTAGCCCGACGTATTCTCGAGAAACTTGGCGCCGGTGTGACTGTTGCGGACAATGGCGAGGCGGCGATCGCGGAACTGTCCGCGGCGGACTTTGACGTCGTCCTGATGGATTGCCAGATGCCGGTACTGGACGGCTACGAAGCCACCCGACGCATCCGCGCGGGTGCTGCCGGTGTGACCGCCTCCAGAATACCCATCATCGCGCTCACCGCGCATGCTCTCAGCGGGGATCGAGACCGATGCCTGGCGGCGGGAATGAACGAATATTTGACCAAACCCATTGATCCGAATCTATTGAAGAGCCGGCTCATGGAACTCATGGGCGGCGATTCGCGCGTTCAATCGGCGCATTCAAACCTTGAGGGCGGGAATCCGTCACTGGTGCTCGACGAGACCGTACTGCGCGGCCGCATCGGCGATGACAGCGCGTTTATGGAAGAGTTGCTCGGAGTATTCGTGGTCACCACGGACGAACACATCGTTGCCTTGCTGGCGGCGGCCACCCGCGGAGATGCCGCCGCGATAGCCGGGCATGCCCATGCAATCGTGGGGGCCGCCTCGAGCATAGGGGCCGGCGGTTTGATGCACGCCGCCGCCGCGCTCGAGCGCGCCGCAGCGGATCCTGTCGCCGCAACTCGTCATCTCGAATCCCTGCATTCAGCCTGGCGCGAATTCCAGAGCCACCCAACGGTTGCGCTTCTCGTGGTCAGGGGATGCCGCGTAGCGTAGAACTTCAGGGTCCCGAGGTTTCGTCCATGGGCCACTGCTCAAGCATGCCGACCACCGAGCTCAGAAATGCGTTGGCTTGGAAGGCATCGAGCGCCCGGTGGTCGATGGTCAGCGTGAGATAACACATGGAGCGCACGCCGATCGCTTCTGCGCCGCCCGCGTCGACCACGCACACCCGGCGCTCGACTTTGCCCACACCCAGTATCGCCACCTGCGGCTGATTGATGACGATGGGCGCGGCCAGGAGACTGCCGCCCACGCCGTGATTCGAGATGGTGAAGGTGCCTCCGCGCACATCTTCAGGCGAAAGCTTTCCGGCGCGGGCGGCCTCCACCAGCTCGCCCAATCGCCGCGCCGTGTCGTACAGGCTGAGATCTTGCGCGCGGTGGATCACGGGAACGATCAAGCCTTTGTTGCCCAGAGCGGTGCCGACGCCGATGTTCGCGTCCGCGTGCAATTCGAGAGCGTCCGCATGGAACGTGGCATTGACTTCTCTCTGAGCCTGCAAGGCGCGGGCGCAAGCGCTGACGAAATAGGCGGTGAGCGTCAAGCGTGCACCGCGGGACTCGTAAGCCGCCGCGTGGCGCGTTCGGTGCGCCAGCACCCGTGTGAGATCTGCCTCGAACAAAGTGGTGACATGCGGTGCATCGATGAGGCTGCGCGCCATGTGCTCGGCGACGCGGCGGCGAATGGCGGTATGCGGCACCCGGGTGCCGGCTGCCGGCGGCGACGCGGGCTGCGGGCGCGGCGGCGGTGCCGCCGACATCGAGGAATTCGCGGCGTGCCGGGTCACGTCTTGCGCCGTCACGCGTCCATCGCGGCCCGTGCCGTTGATGTGTGTGACGTCGAGGGAATGCTCCTTGAGAAGCCGCCGTACCGATGGACTCAACGGCTGGCGCATGCCGCCTCCATCGGAGGGCGCCTGCGATCCCGCAGACGCTGCGGCGGCCTGCGAGGAGGCGGTTTCGGGGTGCGGCGCCGGGGTGCCGCCGAGACTCAAGCGCGCGAGCACCTCATCCGGATTCACCTCGGCGTTGACCTCTTTGAGCACCTCGATCAAGGTGCCATCGGCGGGCGAAGGGATTTCGACCGTGACCTTGTCGGTCTCGAGTTCCACCAGCGGCTCGTCCTTGACGACGGTGTCGCCCACCTGCTTGCACCAGCGCAGGACGGTGGCGCGGGTTCCTTCTCCGTTCTCGGGAACCAATACGTCTGCAACGTCGCTCATGGTCAGACTTCAGCCAGGTTTCGAATCGCCCGCGATATGCTTGCGACGCTGGGCAGCACCTCTTCCAGCAGCACCGGGCTGTGCGGGCTCGGAACGTCCGGCATGGCGAGCCGCTCGATCGGCGCGTCGAGATCGAAGAATGCATCCTTGGCGAGCACCGCGGCAATCTCGGCGCCGAATCCCGCAGTCAGGGTGTCCTCATGAACGATCAGGCACCGGCGGGTCTTGCGCACCGAGGCGAGAGTCGCTTCCCGATCCCAGGGCGACAAGGTCCGCAAATCCAGGTGATCGGCGGAAATCCCGGTGTCGGCGATGGCCTGCTCGCAGCGTTCGACCATGGCGCCCCAGCTGATCACCGTGAGCATAGTACCCTCGCGCAAAACCCCAGCCTTCCCGAACGGTACGACGAATTCATCGCCGGGATAGGCGCGCCGCGCGAAGCTGCCGTCGAGCAGCGAGCGATGCTCGAAAAAGATCGTCGGATCGTTGCCGCGCAGGGCACTGCGCAGCAGACCCACCGCATCCTGGGCGTTCGAGGGCATCGCCACGCGCCAGCCCAGCCCATGCACCCACTGCACCTCGTTCGACTGGCTGTGCCAGGGATCGCCGCACTTGAAGAAGCCGCCCGGGATGCGCACCACCATCGGTGCGGCGAAACGGTTGACGGTGCGCCAGCGCATCGTGCCGCAGTCGTTGAGCTGCTCCGCGGCGGGATCCGCATATTTGCGGAATTGAATTTCCGGGACGGGCATGAGTCCGGCCGCGGCCATGCCCACCGCGCGGCCGATGATGCCCTCCTCCGAGAGACTGGTATCGAAGACGCGCGCGGATCCGAACTTCTCCTGCAACCCCAACGTCGCCGCGTGCACGCCGCCTTTGCGCCCGACATCCTCGCCGAAGATCAACATGCGCGGATTGACGGCGAGTTCCCGCTCGAGCGTGCGGCGCACGGCAGTGACCAAATTGATGCGCGGACCGTGCGGACGGGCCTCCAAGGTGCCGGGCGGCGGCTCGAAGCCCTCGCTCAAGATTCCGCCTTGCTGCTGCACCTCGACCGTGCCGTCGGCTGCCGTTTCCGAAAACATGTACCGCCGCACACGAGCCGGGTCCGGCACTTCGCTTCGCTCGACGGCGGCGAGCGCTTGCGCGACCGTATCGCGGCCTCGCGCAATCTCCAGGTCCCAGACCGCGGCCGACAGCAGACCGGGCACGAGCCGGACGCGGAGCTTTTCGAGCGGATCGCGTGCCTTCTCGGCTGCGATTTCGTCCGCACCTTTGTAGGTTTGCGTGTCCTGTCCGGAGTGCCCGGACAACCGCGGCACCAGCAGCCTGATCAGGGCCGGGCCTCCGCCCGAGCGCACCCCCGCGACGGCATTCTGGATGAGGGCCGCGGCTGCCATCGGGTCCGATCCATCGCCATCGAGTACGCGCAGGCCGCGGAAGGACTCGAGATTCTTGGCGATATTGCCGCCCGGGGTTTGCTGCCTTGAGGGCACCGAGATGCCGTAGCCGTTATCCTCGATGAAGAATAGGAGAGGCAGGCGCTCGGTCGTGGCGATATTGAGGGCGGACCAGAAGCCGTTGGTGGCGGTCGATGCATCCCCGCCGTGCGCAACTGCGATGCTGTTCTCGCACGCCTTGTCTCCAAGGACGGTCGCCCGGTAGCGCAGCGCCTGGGCCCAGCCCACCGCGGGGGTGTACTGAGTTCCCACCCCGCCGCACACGGGAAGCACACAGGCGCCGGATTTGCGGGGCAGATTGAATACCACACCGATATCGCGCCCTGCGCTCATTCCTCCCGTGCGCATCATGGTTGAAGCCAGGGCCTCCTCGAGAGGCAGGCCCAGGGAGAGCAGCAACGGCCGTGACCGATAGTAGGCCCCGACTCCGTCCCGCGATCCGGTGAGCTGCCGCCCCAGCAATACCTGAGTGAGTTCGTGTCCGCGAGCCGAGAACTGATAGAGAACCTTGCGTTGCGGAACGAGCGTCGACTCTTCGAGGTCATCCAATGCCCGCGACACGGCGATTTGCCGCAAAACTGCCTGCCACTCCAGGACCCCCGGAGCGGCCGTCCCGCGGATCGGCTTGGGGTTGGCATTCATTGCCGAAGCGTAGGACAGGCGCGCGGATAAGAATCCCCAAAAATGCTACGAATATTCGCCAATATTGGTGATAATCGCTAAAATGATGCGTTCACTTAGCACATAAATCTTCTTTTGGGCCCAAACATGAACATTGATCGCTTCGATGCACGCATTCTCTCGGCGCTGCAGCGCGAGGGCCGGCTCTCGGTCGTGGAGCTCGCCGAGTCCATCGGATTGTCGCCCACCCCGTGTGCACGGCGGATCAAGGCACTTGAATCCGCGGGGGCCATCGAAGGATACGCAGCGATCCTGGATCCCGCCCGCATCGGGCTCGAGGTGCTCGCCATAGTTCAAGTCAAGCTCACCGAGCACACCGATGAAACGGTGGCCCGGTTCGAAAGGGAGATCCTGCTGATGGACGAAGTCACCAAGTGCTTCGCCATGACCGGCAGCTACGACTTCATTCTGGAAGTTTACGGCGAAGATTTGGAGGCTTTGAGCAACGTGGTGCTCAAGAAGCTCATCCGCGTTCCGAACGTCCGGGACATGCAGTCGAGCGTCGTGCTGGCGACGGTGAAGCGCAGCGTGAGAATTCCGCTCGGCCATCTGCAGCTTTGATAGCGCAATGCCGCCGCAGTCACGCTGTTTGCCCGGTGCCGGCCCCCGCAAGTTCATCCGTGCCGAGCCGCCATTCAATCCGCGCTGTCGTACCGCGACCGGGCAAGGACGAGAGGCAGAATTCACCGCCGGTCATCTCCGCACGCTCGCGGAGATTTCGAATACCCGCTCCATTCAGACGCCCCGGATCCCGTGCCTCATCCATTCCGACCCCGTCATCACGCACTTCGAGGCTGAGCACCGGCCCCTCGCGTCTGACCTCGACCCACACCGTACTGGCCCGCGCGTGCTTTGCGGCGTTGTTGAGCAACTCCTGTACGCAGCGGAACAGATGCGTCGATATCCGCTTGGGAATCTCGTCATTATGCGCACTGATCTCGGCGCGCACGTTCAGCGCCGGGTAGACCTCCGCAAAACCGCGGCAGAACCAGGTGGTTGCCGAAGCGGCGCCGAGACTGTCGAGCATCTGCGGGCGCAGGTTCATCGATATCGCGCGAATACCGTCCGCCGTTTCTTGGATTCTCTGCACCGCCAACGTGAGTACGCCTTCAGGGCTTCCGAGCTCCGGCCTCTGCACCATGATGATGGCCCGCTCCAGCGTATATTTGATGGCGCTCAGCGACTGGCCGACCGAATCGTGCAGTTCGACGGCGATGCGGCGGCGCTCGCCCTCCTGAGCCTGGATCAATTGCTCGGAGAGCAACGCAAGATTATTGCGCGATGCGCGCAGTTCCTCCTCCGCGCGCTCGCGCCGCACAACCTCGTTGCGCAATTCGCGGTTGGATTCGCCCAACTCGCGCGTGCGCAGACGGACGCGCGATTCGAGATTGAGGTTCACATTCTCGAGCGACTGTTGCGCGCGGCGCAGCGCCGATACGTCTGTCACCACCAGCACGGATCGCGTATCCCGGGGGGCGCCCGCATCCTCATCGGTGCGCATCGGACGCAGGATGAACTGCAGCGTCTGATCGTTCGCGGGCGAATAGAACTCGAATTCATGCGGCTCACCGCGGCGCAGTTTCGAAAGCGCCTCGCGCAGGCCCCGCGTAACGGCACAGGTCGGATCGACACAGGCCGGATGCAGCGCTGTGTGCGCGTGGCTGCCGATCAAGCTGCTCACGGTTCCAAGTCCCCAATGCTCAACCACGCGGTTCGCGCGCAGAACCAATCCATCGTCGCTGAGCAGGCACACTACGGCAGTGAGGGCATCCGCGGTGCATTCCCATTCCTGCTTGGCCTTTTCGATCGCTGCCTGGCGTTCGCGATCGCGGACGGCCCGCGGCGCGCGCGCGGTCACATCGGTCAAGAATGCTTCAATCAACTTCAGGACCGAGTCGATCTCGAGCGCGGAAGGAACGTAGGAATCGTCCCCGGCGGACGATCCGGATGCTTTCAATCCGAGTTCGCGCCATAGGGGCACCTGGCGTTCGATCCAGCGGGCGACTCTCGCATAGTTTATTGGCCAGTCCGCCTCGTCGCTGTTTGCCTGAGCGAGTTCCGCACTGGCGTCCATCAAGATGATGCGCAGCGTCGCCGTGTTCGCCGTCTGCGACTCCATGTCGCCCGCGGCTTCGGCCGCGGGTGCGCGGGGATCGGATGGCGTTTTCATCGACATGAATCAGTCCGCAGATGGCGGAGCCGGATTGACGCGGTGGCGGCCCCAAACGCGAGGAACATACTCGAACTTCCAGTCGCAATAGCAGACGGCGTCCTCAAATGCTTTCTCCTCAATTGGGAATCCTTTCTTCTTGAGCGGCTCCGAGTTGGAACTGCTGGCGATTCCCGTGATTCCGAGCGCACCCACGCGGATGAGGCTCCAGTCCTGGGCACCCGTCATGGGGTCATTGTAGAAGCGGCGCAGATGATGGACCGGCAAGGGTCCGCGCTCGTCGTCAAGCAGGTCTTCGATCTCCTGCGGAAATTGATTGCCCGTCTTGTAATACGAGGCGATCGCACGTTCAAAGTCGCGTCCGATGAACAAGAGTTCCTGTTCGCGTTCGCGCTGCGCCTGCGTGCGCCAGACCACGCCCACGGCCGAGAGGGCCACGCCCAGCACCGCGACGGCGATCAAGAGCCCGATATAGGTGAAACCCGCCGCGTGGGAAAAGCCTCTGGTGCGGCTTGCCGGATGGGCCATACGCTACCAGCTGACGAACGGCGATCCGTCGGCAGCGCTGTCCGGCGAACCGCTGTGGAGGTCGCGTACCCCGGGATGGTCAGGGTCATCGGACTGCACGACGAGCCAGGTCTCGGCCGACTTGGTGAAGGGGTCCACAGGCACGCTGCGGATGTAATGCTTGTCCACCAGCGCCGCCAGCGCCTCCGGATACTGGCCGAGATCGCCGTAGTACTTGTCGATGGATTCCCGCATCATCGACAAGTCGCGGCGAAGCACGGTCTCCTTGGAGCGCTGCACGGTGCGAAAGTAGCGCGGCACCGCGATGGTCAGCAACACGCCGATGATGCTCATGACCACGAGCAGCTCGATCAACGTGAATCCGCCGCGGCGGCGGAGTCCGGCGACTTTACCATTCACGATACGCGATCCCATTCAGTCCCTTGCCCTGCGCCAGGCTATACACATCGAACACGTCGTCCCCCGGTTGCGGGTCCGACGGCGGGCTCTTGTAGCTGCGCAGCCCCCACGTATCCGCCGCCGCCACGCTTGGGTCGGGAAACATCGGATCGCGCGGCACGCGCCGCAGGAAGTACATCATGACCTTCTTTTCGCTCTGAATGTCCTCGACGCCGTCCACGAGAACCTGCAGATTCGCGGGATAGCCCGTGTCGCCCAGTTCCATCTTGATGTGACCGCTGTCCGCTGCGTTTTTGTACGCATCGATGGCGCTGCGCAGTATCCGCAAGGATTGATGCAGCTCCGACTCGCGTTCGCGTTGGACCTCGAGCCGCACCAGCGGCATTGCGGCGCTCGTGAGCACGCCGATGATGGCGACCGTGACCACCAACTCAATCAGTGTAAACCCGCGCGGGCGCATGCTGGCAGCCTTAGGTCACGGTTTGATGGCCACGGAGAGCGGCTGCGATAGCTGCATTCGCCATCGCCGCGCCCGCAGGTCGAGATTGCGGAAATTTGCGCCGCGATCGCGCTCGCCGGGCGCGCGGCCAGCGCCTTGAAGTGCAGCAGCATGAGGCTGCCCTCGCCCTGAATGGGATCATCGGAGGCGACCACGTCCATCTGCGCCCCGCCGCTCTTGGCGTCGACCGTGGGGCTGCCGGCGCTCGACGGAACCACGTCTCCCGCGGTCGCGCTCAGGAGCTGCAGAGCGCTCGAGTCGAAGCGCACCTGGCCGCGCAGACGGCTGATGCCGATGTCGGTCGCAACGCGCACGGTCACGTCGAATTCCTGGCCGACCGCAGTTTCGGCGGGTCCATCCACCGTCACCGTCGGGTGCGGCGGCGGCCCTGAGGGTGCGGCCGGCGGCGCCGCAGGCGCCGGGACCGGCCGATGGGACCACGGGCTGCGAGACCGAGGGCCGGGGCCCGACCGTCGGCAGCCCCGCCCCGCCGCCGACTTCTCCGGCGTCCGGCGGAGGCCGCCGGCGCGCTGCTGTCGAAGCCGCCGCCGCCAAACGGCGTGGTCCGCGACCGGCTTTCGGTGCCATACCAGAACTCGGTCGAATCGGACGCGGCGCGCGCCTGCGTCCGGATGATGTGCGGCGTGATGGACAGCACGATCTCGTTCTTCTCCCGGTCCGTGTTGTTCGACCCGAACAGGCGCCCCACGATCGGAATCTGGCTCAAACCCGGAATGCCGGCGGAATTGCGCGTGTCGGAATCCTGGATCAGCCCGGCCAGGATTTGAGTCTCGCCGTCCTTCAGCCGCAACAGCGTGTTGGCATTGCGCGTGCCGATCGTATAGGCCTGGGTTCCCTGCACGACCACGGTGTTGGTGATGGAGCTGACCTCGAGCCCTACTTTGATGGCCACATCGCCGTCCAGATAGACCGTGGGCTGCACTTCCAGGGTCAAGCCGACGTCCAGGTATTGAACGCTGCTGCTGTTCGCCGTGCCGTTGGCCAGCAGCGCCGTGCTGCTGGTGATCACCGGCACGCGGCTGCCGATCAAAATCTTGGCCTTCTCCTTGTTGCGTGCGCGGATGCGGGGGCTCGCGAGGGTGTTGGTGTTGCCCACGGTCTGCAGCGCGTTGGCGGTGATGCTTATCGGCGATACCGCGATGGTATTGGCGTTCTGGTGGCTGAGATCCGCCAGAACGAGCCCGGAGGCACCGCCCGTCGCCGCGGTTGAGGCTGCACCGCCCACCGAAGTTGCCGTGGCGGTCATGGAGCTCGGCGGGGTGATGCCGAGATTGAGCAGCTTGCTCCGCGCGATCTCGAGCACTTCAACTTCGATCAGGACCTCGGGTTCCGGCACATCGATCGAGGCGACGAGCTTCTCGGCCATGCGCACCGCGTCCGGCGTATCGCGCATCACCACCACGCTGGTGCGCTCGTCGATGAACAGGGTCTTGGCGCCGAGCATGGACTTCAGCATGCTTTCCACGTCCTTCGGCACCGCGTTCGTCAGGTAGAACGTGTGGACGATCTGCTCCTCGTAGTCCTTTTGCTTGGCCGGGGTATTCGGATAGATGAGCACCATGTTCGAGGACAGAATCTGCCTGGCGAGCGCGTTCTGATCGAGCACCAGGTCGATGGCCTCCTCGATCGGCACTTCCTGCACGAAAATCGTGGTCTTGCCGTCGCTCTTCACATCCTTGTCGAGCACGAAATTGATGCCCGTCTGCCGCGCAAGGACTTCGAACACCATCTTGGTCGGCGCATCGCGGAACTGCAGCGTGACCTTGGCGTTGTTGCGCGTCTTCAGGCGCGGGGCGGCGTTCATGGGTCCGCGCGCGATGTTGATCTTGGCGGCAAGGGTGTTCGCGGGCCCGAAGCCCGAATCCTCCTTGAGCACGGACCGCAGAATCGCGTCGGCCGCATCGTAATCCTTGCGTTCGAAGTCTTTGGATGCCTCGCCCACCATCCCGGCATGGCGCCGGTCGGCCTCCACCCCGTCGATGTCGCGCAGCGCCCTCTGACTGCCGGGCTCGATGCCAGCACCCGCCGGTAGGAGGCCACGGCGGCGTCGTACTGTCCGGCGGCGCGCAGTGCATCGCCGGCGGAAATCAAATTCTGAATCGAGGCCTCGCGCCGCGCTGTCAGATCCAGCTTGTACATCATGTTGTTGGGATCTTGCACGACCGCCTCGGCGAGCTTCGAGACGCCCGCTTCGTAATTGCCGCGCTCGACCTCCGCGAGACCGTCGCGGTGCAGCTGCGTGGCCGCGCAGCCGAACAACAGCGCGCTGCTCAACAGCATTGCAGAGAATTTTCGGAAAGATCTGTTCATCATTGATCGCCCACAGCAATGGATTGCTGAATTTTGAGTGGCATGTAGGTCAGCAGCAGTTGCCCGGATTTGACTCCGTCCACGCTGTAGGTATTGTCGAGCGTGTCGCCGACCTTGACGTCGTAGACCCGATCGCCCGCGGTAAGGTAGTAGACCGCACCTCCTCCCTGGGCGCGATAGCTGCCCATGAACGCGAACGGCAGCGGCGGCGCCGTCGGCGCGGGAGGCGGCTGGTAGACGACCGGTGCAGGCGGCGGCGGCGGCGGCGCCACGTACCACGACTGTGGAGAAAATAGCGCAGCGGCAGCGGTGTTCTTGACGATGCGGTCGGAGAGGTGGAACAACGCGTTCATCACGGGGGATTTGTGGTCCGCCTGAGCCGGACGGATGACGCGCGACGGGACCGGAGCGCGGGGCGTCCCGGCGCCGCGCTGCGGCGCGTTCACCGAGTGCGTGGGTTCGATGGTCTGAGACGCGTCCGGCATCAAGACGACGTACCCGGCGCAAGCCACGGCGATGCCGATCAGAACCTTGGTGCGCAGCGCCATCTTACCCACCCTGCGCACCCCGCATGTAAATGACGAAACCGACCTCGGCGCTGACCAGCGTGTCGCCCACGGTCTTGCGCTCGACATGCAGCTTGTCCAATCCCAGCGCCGGCACCGCCGCCAGCGATTTGTCGATGAAATTGCGGACGTTGCCGTATTCCCCTTTGACCGGAAACTCGAAGGTGTAGCGGGCGAGCCGGTTCGATGTGGCCGGACTGTAGGTGTAGCGCCCCTGCGGCAGTTCGATCCCCGCGTCCGTCGCCTGGACGAGCACCACCCCCAATATCGCGGGAATCTCCTCGCGGGTGGGCAGCGACGCCGCAAATTGCTGGGGACTTTGCTGCGGCTTGGCAGTGATCGGCATCGCGTGCCCGGCCTTGGTCAATTCGTCGCGCAGCGCAAGCACCGATTGATGCGCGGGCAGCAGCAAGACTACCGCCGCGACGGCGGCCGCGAGCATCACCGCAATCCCCGACAACCCGGCGGGACCCACCCGCATGAGTTGATATTTCAGCTGCGGCACCGCACGCACCAGCATCTGTTCCGCACGCGCCTGCACGGCCGCGCGCGGCGTGACCGCAAGTGCGGCCGGCGGCTGCGCAGCCGTCCGTGGCTGCGCCGTTCCCGGCATCGGGGCGCGTGTCAGACCGCGGTTATCCTGCGGATCACTCATGGCAGGTCTTTCCATGCGCCGGTCAATTCGAATCGCACCGGATGTTGCGCATCGTCGGCGCGAAGTTCATGCCGGTCGAGCATCGGATAGCTCAACGACCGGCTCGCTTGCAGACGCTTCACATAGGCGAGCGCCAACGTCAGCGTGCGGGCCTCGGCACTTACGCGCACGTTGTGCTTGCCGTGATCCGGCTCGACGCCGAGCAATGCCACCTGTCCCTGCGTGTCCTTGCTCGCCTGTTCGAGCTCCGACAACAGCAACGTCCATGGGGTCGCGAGATCCGTGGCCGCCTGCTGTGCGCTCAGGGCGGTGCGGGCATCCGCGGGCGTTTCGACAGGAGCATCGTTCAGCGCGTCGGCGCGGGCCACCGCGGCGAGCTTGAGTTCAAGACCGGCCCGATGCTGTGCGACCGAGCGGTATTCCACAATAACGGCGCCGGCCGCCACAACGCCCAGCACCAGCAGCAACCCGCCCGCCAACGACAGGGCAGGCCGCCCTCCGGCAAAATCCAATTGAATGGCCGGTCTCATGCTGCCCTTCTGCGCAAGTGTTCAAGCTGATGCAAGGTGGTCAGCGGCGGATTCGGCTCGTCGAGCCACTCGAGGTCTGCGGATCCCTCGGGACGCAGCGTGCGCAGGGCGGCCGGCAGATCGACGTATACGCGGCCGTCGGTCGGGCTCGCGCTGGCAAGGCGGCCGAAGGTCTGCAGCCGCTTCAGTTCACGCGCCCAATCGAGGCCGATGCGCACCGCGTGCACGCGGTCGATGCCGTCGCCGCACATGCGCAGGGCCGCAAGCGAACCTTCCTCCACGGTGACGAACCACGCGGCGGCTCCGGCCGGCAAGGCGTGGCGCCAGGTGTTGTAGGCGGCGATGAGCTGCGGCTGCACCGACACCAGCTTCTGACGATGGCGCAGCGCCATATCCCGCAGCGCCTGCAGCAATGCCGTCGGCAGCGCGCTGGCCAGACGCGAGGAGCCCGGAGGCGCCTCGGACAAGGAGACGGTCCAGTCGCTCATTTCAGCGCCAAAGATGCCGGACATCAGTTCGCGCGCATGTGCCAGACGTTCGCCGGCCGAACTCAAGGCATCGGACCAGGGCACCACGGCATATCGCACCCAATGATCCGCAAGCACCACGCGGACGCGCGCGTCGGACCACGTACCCTCGTTGAGCTGATGTTCCAGCAGCGTGAGCGCTCCCTCCCAACCGATGGCCGCGGCCGGATCTGCGTGATCCACCTCGCCGGCCAGCGTCGGACGAACGCCGCGCCGCATGCGCACCAGGCACGCCCGGCGCTGCGCGAGATAGATTCCCACCTCATCACGCCATAACGGTGACACGGTTGACCTCCTCGAGCGTGGTCTCGCCGCGGCGGACGAGGTCCAGCGCGACGCTGCGGATCAGCCGCACGCCGCCTTTCTGGGACAGCTCCTTGAGCTGGCGCACCGGCGCGCGGTTGATGATGGCCTCGCGAAGTTCGTCGTTGAGCACCAGGAGTTCGCCGATGGCTTTCCGGCCGCGATATCCGCTGCCGCGGCAAAGCTGGCAGCCGCGCCCGATCGTGAAATTGAAGGCGGCGCTCGCGGCCACCGAGAGCTGCGATTCCTCGAGAAGCTGCCGCGACGGCACATGCCGCTCGGCGCACTGCTCGCAGACCACGCGGATGAGGCGCTGCGCCAATACGCCGGACAGCGCGGACACGAAGCTGTAGGTATCGACTCCCATGTGGGTGAAGCGGCTCACCACGTCGAACACGTTGTTCGCGTGCACGGTGGTGAACACCAGATGGCCGGTGAGCGCCGACTGGATGGCAATCTGCGCGGTCTCGGAATCGCGAATTTCGCCCACCATGATCTTGTCCGGATCGTGGCGCAGGATGGAGCGCAGGCCGCGCGCAAAGGTCAGGCCCTTCTTTTCGTTGACCGGGATCTGCAGCACTCCCTGCAGCTGGTATTCGACGGGATCCTCGATCGTGACGATCTTGTCCGATCCCGTTTGAGTTTCCGAGATCGCGGCATACAGCGTGGTCGTCTTGCCGCTGCCGGTGGGTCCCGTGACCAGCAGCATGCCGTAGGGCAATGAGCTCAAACGCCGCAGCTGGGTGACGACGCGCATGTCGAAGCCGAGGACGTCGAGCCGCAGGCCGTGCAGCCGCTCGGTGAGTGCCTGCTTGTCGAGGGCGCGCAACACCGCATCTTCGCCGAAGATGCTGGGGATGACCGAGACGCGGAAGTCGATGGGGCGACGGTCGAGTGCGATGCTGAAACGGCCGTCCTGCGGCACCCGGCGCTCCGCGATGTCGAGTTCCGACATGACCTTGATGCGCGAGATCACCTGCTCCGCCACCGCCATGCCGCTGACGGTCGCGATGTTCACCAGCACGCCGTCGATGCGGTAGCGCACGTTGAGGCCGTTCGCGGTCGATTCCAGGTGGATGTCGCTGGCCCCGGCGCGCAGCGCATCGTAAACGGTCGAATGCACCAGCCGCACGATCGGACTCGCATCTTCGCTGATCGAAACGTACGACAGATTGTCGGGGCCTGCTTCGGCGCTGCCCTGCGCTTCGGCCTGCGACAGCACCGAATCGATGGCGCGCAGCGCCTCGGAGCGCCGCGCAATGAAATTGGCGAGCTCGTGATGCGCGGCAACCGCCCAGTCGAGCACCTCGGTGGTTCGCGTCTCCAGCCAGCTGCGAAGCGCGGAATCGAACGGATCGGCGACGATCGCGAGGAGACCGTTCGGGCTGCGCACCACGGCGCAGAAGCGCCGCGTGGCTTCGGATGGCGGAAGGATGTCGAACGCAGGTTCGAGCATGGAAAGCTCTTCCCCGCCGACGTACCGGTAATCGAGCGCCGTCGCCAATGCCTTGGCAAGATCCGCGGGCGCAAATCCCGCCGTCTCCTTCAGAATGTCGATCGTCGACCGGCCGGTACGTCCGGCATCCGCAATGGCGCGCGCAATCACGGCCTCGTCGAGCGGCGCCGCTGCCTGCAGTTCAGCGGCGGCCGGGACCTCCGACTCAGCCGCAGCGTCGGCCGGCCCATCCGGCGGAGGCAATCCTTGATCGGCAATTCGATCGCCAAGCGAAACGACGGCGTTCATTGCACACTTCCGGCCAGTTGGAATATGGGGAAATACATCAGCACCACGATGACGCCGATCAGCAGCCCGATCAGCGTCATGAACAAAGGCTCGATCAAGCGCGTCACGATGGCCACCCAGCGACCGATCTCCTCGTCATAGAACGCTGCGATGCGCTCGGTCATCTCACCCATGTTGCCGCTGCGCTCGCCGACGCGCAGCATGCGCGCCGCAACGGGTGTGGTGAGCCCTTGGAGCTCCATCGCGTTGGCGATCGACTGTCCCTCGCGCACCGACTGCGTCGCCTTGGAGAACGCAGGCCGCAGGGTCTCGCTGAGCAAACCCGACGACATGGTCATCGCCGTCACTGCGGGCATGCCGCTGCGCAGGAGCATGCCCACGGTGCGGTACAGCCGCGCCAACTGATACAGGCGCAGTTGACGGCCGATCGCCGGCACCCTGGCGAACCAACTGCCGAACAGCGCCCGGGTCGAGCGCCGCGACAACCCATAGCCGAGGGCGGCAGCAATCCCGCCCCCGGCCACGATCACCCCCATGGTGTGTGCTTCAAGCATCTGGCCCCATTGCAGCAGCAAGCGCGAGGCAAACGGCAGATCCGATCCGAGCTGCTCGTAAATCGAACTGAATCGAGGCACGACATAGCCCATCAGGAAGAGCGTCACGAGCACGCCGGCAGCGAGCAGCACCGCCGGGTAGATCGAGGCGTTCACCAAGGTCTTACGCAGCGCGTCGATCTGCTGCTGATAAGTGATGAAACGCGTCAGCGCTTCGCGCAGCGACCCCGTCCGCTCGCTGGCGCGCACCGTGGCGACGAACAGATAAGGGAACGTCGACGGGTGCTCGGCAAGCGCCGCACCCAAGGTTTGACCTTCGTATAGCCGGCCCAAAATCTGCTCGAGTGGGCGCCGCACCGCCGCGGCCTCTTCCTTCTCAGTCAATGCCTCCATGGACTCGACCAAAGAAAGGCCGGCATCGAGCAGTGACACCAGTTCCTGGCTGAAAATGACCAGCGGAATCTTGCCGGGACGGCCGCCGAAAAGGCGTGTCTGCCGAACCTGAGTCAGCGAAATGACCCGCAGACCCAGCAACCCCAGCTGCCGGCGGGCATCGGCCTCGTCGATCGCATCCACCTGCTGTGCAAGCACAGCCTGCTCGCTGTCGAGGGCTTTTACACGGAATTCCATGGCCGGCTACCAGTTCCCGATGTCGGCGTTTTCGCCGGTGCCGCCGGGCTGGCCATCTTTGCCATAGGACATGAGATCGAAATCGTTGTTGTGGGTACCCGGCGCCAAGTAGACATAAGGATGCCCCCAGGGATCTTTGGGGACGTCCTTTTTCAAGTAGGGTCCGCCCCAATTCGGTTCGTTCGCGGGCGCGGTATTGAGCACCGCCAGGCCTTCTTCAGTGGTCGGCAACCGGTTCATGTCCAGGCGGAACTGCTCGATCGCCTTGTCCAGCGCATCCACCTGCGCCTTGGCGGCCTTGACCTGCGATTTCCCGACCTGGGAGAAGTAACGCGGGGCGACGAACCCGGCCAGCAGGCCGATGATCACCATGACGACCAAGAGCTCGAGGAGGGTGAATCCGGCCGTCCGGAACCCAAAACTCTTAGGCTTAGCGCTGTCCGGACCCGATATTGGTGGCATGTTGATCGACACCGATCCCATCTTCATACCTCACTGTACGCAGTCATCCCCGCCTGCGAAGGTAGGAGAACACGGTAGGATTCTGCATCGGATTTCCTGCCGCCGGCGGGGCCCATTTCGATCCTGGGATCGGGTCGCGGGAATCGAATCAATTATGTCCAGCCGGCCGCCCGGCTGCCCGCCCGGAGCACGCGCGCTACCCAGACGGGCTCCTGGCGCAAGCCGAATGTCCGGGTATATTGTCGGCAACAGGCGGTTGGTACCGCGACCGGCACGATTCGACATGTACCCGCAATTCTTTGGCTTCCAAAAACTGCCGTTTCGGCTGCGTCCCGATCCGGAATTTCTGTATTCGGGCAAGGAATACCTCAAGGCCCGTGCCGCCGTGATCGCCGCCGTCCGCGGCAGCGCACGAGTGGTTCTCTTCCTTGGGCCGCCCGGGGTCGGGAAGACGCTGCTGCTCGACGACGTGCTCCACGAGGTTTCGGGCCATTTCGCCGCCTGCCGCATCAACCAACCGCATATTTCCGCGACCGAGCTGTTGCAGGCGGTGGTCATGCAACTCGGGACAACCACGGTCGAAGGGGACGGGAGTCACAGCCGGCTGCTGGCAGACGTGGCCGGGGCCCTCGATGCGGCTAGTTCGCGTGTGGCACCGCCGATGCTGGTGATCGATGACGCCCAGCTCTTGACGGGGGCAACGCTGGTCACGCTCGGCGAGTTGTTATCCCGCGCGCCGCGCTTGAAAATCGTGTTGGTTGCGCGGGACGACCCCGGGCAACCCGGCGGCGGCCTCGCTGCACGCGTTGTCGTCGCACAAAAGCCGTTCCAGGTCCATCTCGCAGCGCTTGGGCCTGAAGGCGCCAGGGCCTACGTCGAACATCGCCTCAGTGTTGCCGGCGGCGGGGGCAAGGAACTGTTCACGGCGGATGCGCATGCGATGATTTTTCAGCACACCGGCGGCTCGCCGCGCCTCATCAATGTGCTGTGCGACGCGGCGCTTCATGCAGCCTGCTTGCGCGCGTCCG
Organism: uncultured Gammaproteobacteria bacterium; assembly: GCA_963727045.1. Taxonomy (GTDB): domain Bacteria; phylum Pseudomonadota; class Gammaproteobacteria; order Steroidobacterales; family Steroidobacteraceae; genus Bog-1198. Next base: position 2,063,118 of record CAVSES010000001.1, read on the forward strand.
GTCAGGTGAGCGCGGCCGAAATCCTGGTCGCCACCCAGGATGCGCGCTGGCCGGAGGCCTTGGCGCGCGACAAGGCCGGCGCGAACCCGCCCGCCGGCGCCGCTCCCGACCCGGCGCCAGTGGCGGAGTCGATGGCGGATGATGCGGCCGCGCCAGCTGAACAGGCACCGGCCGAAGCATCGGAGCCGCGGCCCCGGGCGGCCGCGTTGGTGGTGACGCATCTCGAGGAACACATCACCACCTGGCCCCTGGCGGCCGGCCGGATATCGATCGGCCGGGCAACCGATAATGAATTGCGTCTCGATGCCCCCTATATCAGCCGCCACCATTGTCAGGTGGTCACGGTGGGCAATGTCTCGACCATCGAGGATTTGGGCAGCGTCAACGGCATATCGGTCAACGGCAAGCTGGCAAAACGACATGTGTTGCGGCACGCCGATCAGATCGCGTTGGGCCAGCACGTCCTCACGTACGTGGTGAACCACCAAACGTAAACGTCAGGCGGTCAACGATTGGCCGATGAGGGCCCGCAATTCGGCGGTCTCGAAGGGTTTTGCCAGCGTGCCGTGCGCGCCGGCCGTCTTGCAGGCGGCGAGGTACGCGACCGTCGAAATCGCGTCGGGCCGATAGGCATTCAGCCCGAAATTTCCACCCCCTGAAATGGCGATGATGCGCATGTTCGGGTGGTCGCGGCGGATCTGCTTGATGGCCGCGACGCCGTCCATGCCCGGCAGCACCACATCGATGATGACCAGATCCATCGCCGATTTTTCCAGCAACGCGAGTCCCGCCGTGGCGTCCGCCGCTCCGACCACGCACACCGCGCTGGACTTGAGCACGCGTTCGAGCGCCTCGCGCACGAAGGGCTCATCGTCGATGACGAGAATGTGCAGCATCCGCTATTGCGACGAGACGACGTGGTCGACTTCCTCGAGCGACAGGAGATTGCTGCGCACGGCGAACCGCGCCACGGCAGCGGCGCTGTTCAAATTCAGACGGCGCATGAGATTTGCACGGTACTTCTCGACCGCTTTGACGCCACGGCTCAAGTCGGCCGCGATCCGCCACGTCGGCACTCCCATTGCAATCAACCGGAGGACTTTGACGATCCTCCGGAGCGAGTTCCGCGGCCGGCCCCGTGGGCCCTAGCCCCGCATCCTGCAGCCAGTTGCGCGTCAGGGTGTCGCTGACCCCCCGGCACATCGCGTGGCGGCCGCCGGCGGCGCGGCGCACGGCGGAAAGCAGATCCACCAGCACCGCAGTCTTGCGGACATAGCCGATGGCACCGTCCATGAACGACTGCCGCATGCACTCCAAGGAATCGTGCGCGGACAGCACCAGCACCCGAGCCGTAGGGCATTCCTGGCACAATCTCTGCACCGCGGTTGCGCCCGTGCAGCCGGGCATGTTCAAGTCGCAGACCACCAGATCGGGTTCGTGACGCCGCACCAGCTCAATGCCACTGTCGATATCGCCGGCATCGCCGACGATGCGCATATCGCACTCGATGGAGAGCAGCGCGCAAACCCCTTCCCGCACCACCGGATGATCATCGATGAGCACCAGCCGCATCACCCGGGTCTGGAGCCGGTTGAAGCCGGGCCAGATGGCATCTGAGGCCGCCGCCGAATCGGATCGTGCCATATGCTCCTCGGTGCATAAAAAGCCTTGCCTAACGCCAGCCTACTTTACGCCGATCGGCCCAACAAGTTGTTTGGGGCGCCACGTCAAAAAAACGGACTTGCGTCACAGTTCTCTCATGTCCTGCTGCGTCTCACGGCACCGTCCATTCGCGCACCGCAGCCAAGCGCCTGCCCTCCGGACCAGTGAATTGAACCAGGTACCCGCCCTTGGAGGCGAAGTGCTGGTTCTCTGCGAGCGTCAGCCGGGGGTAGTAACCGGTTACGATCCGGTGCTCGACCATCGACTGAAGAAATTCGATCAAGTAGGGACCGTAGAACGTGTCGACCATCTCGTTCAGTGCTTCCGAGACCAACCCCAACGCCAGGTACGTGTCGGCCTGCATCTGCTCGTCGACGATCGGGATGCGACGTATCCGGAACCACCCCAGCGGGTAGTCGACGCGCACGATCCGGTTCTGCGGCAGATCGAACGGATACGCCATCCGCGTGCGCGCCCGCCAGGATGCCGGCAGCGGCGAGTTCTCGAGACCGCCCATCAGGCCGGACATATAAACCATCGCCGGTGCGCCGTTGTCATCGCCCAGGGCTGCGAGGTCGGCCGGCCGCAACCACAGTACCAGTGCGTCGGCACTGGATGCCGAGCGCAGGGCAGCGGCGAGGGCGCGATCATCAATGCCGAGGACCGAGTCGCGCACCGTGATGCCCTTCTCGTTGAGCAGTCGGCCGAGCGCGTGCGCGGCGACCTCGCCGCTGTCGCCTGCGCGGTAGATTTGGTGCACGGTCTTCACAGGCACGCCTGCCGACGGGGCCGTCAGCTCGGTGCCGATAAGCCCGGCCTCCAGCAGAACGCCGCGCGACAGGTAAATTTCGAAGAAGTCACCCGGCGCATCCACCGGCACTTCGGTGTTCGGGAACAGGCACGCCAGGCGCTGGCGCTCACAGAACGCGTGGACCGGCGCCCAGTTGCGCCCCAGGCCGGACACAACCGCCAGCACCGGCTCCTTGGCCAAGTAGCGGTCCAGCTGCTCGCCCCAGGTCGACGGCGGCCCGCTTAAGTTCCAGACGTGCAGTTCCCACTGCCGGTGCACCATGAACATCGAGCGGCCGTACTGGGTCTTTCCCGAAGCGCGCATCGGGGCACTGGGTACCATCTGCCGCGAATTACGCTCGGCGAAGAACTTCTCCATCACGTCAAGCATGGCCTTGCGCCGTTCCGGCTCGACATCTGGCGTAATGATCGTGGCGAAATGCAGCAATCCGGGCGTCACGCCGGGCACCCGGGCGGGGTAAAGGGTGTTCAGGTAGGCAATCAGCGACGAGAAGTCGGCGTCGTCGATCGCGAAGTGGGGCATCAGGTTGCTGAACGTGCGTCCGTCGGAATCGACGCCGTCGCGCAGGGCTCGCGCCAGCGTGGCGGGGGTATACGGCGAGCGGTTGCTGCGCATGCCGTCAACGTAAGGAAGGTTCTCTTCACTGTGTCCGGCATTGCTCTGGAACAGGTAGCGCCCGGCGACCGGCGGAATCTGATTGGTGACAGCGCTGGCGCCGATGCCGCTGCTTTGATGGGTGGACCCGAGTCCGCTGCGCCGGTGGCAATTGACACAGGCGGCTTCAGCCCCCTTGGCGCCTGGAACTCCACCTTTACGCATGGCCTGCAGCTCAGCACCCGATGCCAGCACGCCATGCAGGTAGATTTGTTCGCCGATTTTCACGGCAGCAGGGTCGATCGGGTCCATGGCCATGCCCCTGGGCGACGCTTGTGCCGGTATCGCAGCCAACAGGAGTGCCGAAGCTCCCCAGAACAACATCGCCGCCGCGCAATAGGCCCGAATCACCGGGGCGACGCCCCGGTTTCAGCCGGGCCGCGACCGCGCGGATTGTCGGGACTCTCGAATTCGCGGTCATCGATCGGGGGATTAAGCGCGACTCTTTCGATCACCATCCGATCCGGCTTGCCTGCGCCCGCCCCGCTGATCTCGAACACCGATGGCAGCGCCAAGCCCTCGATTTCCTTGTAATCACGGTAACGGACAGTTACAACGCCTTTGGGGCCTGTCGGACCGTACGTCGTGCGGTCGAAACGGGATTCGAGAAAGCTTTCGGCATCGATCCAGACCGTCTGATGCTCCCCAGTGGCCAGCGTGACACCGATGCGATAACTTTTGCGACCATCGAGTTCCTCGCTGCCCTCCAGTCCGACCGTATTGCCCTTGGCGCGAAAGTCGATCAGCGGTCCCTCGAGCCCTGGCGCAGCCCGGGCAAACTTGACCTCCTGAACCGTGAGCGGCTTCATCTCGGGCCGGCCGTCCGGGCCAAGCTTCATCTTCCAGCCGCCAACACCGTTGAACACTCGGAGGCTCCGCTGGCTCGGGTCGGTGATTTCAAAACGCGATTTGCCGGGCCGCTTTTCCTCCAGCTGAAACGGCAGGCTCGGCACGGGAGAGCGCTCGCTCTCGAGATGCCCTGCCCAGATGATCGTCTGGATCTTGCGCCAGGCCTCGAGCCCTCCCCGAACCTTCACACACCGATCGACGATCTGCTCCGCAGTGAGCGCGGTCGGGGATGATCCGCCGGCATGGTCCTGCCCCGCCCTCGCCGCGGTCAATGCCACACAACAGGCTGCGGCCAGCGCCACAGCGCGGGAAATCTTCATTTCAAAGGCTCCCAGCAACTAGTCAGGCTCGACGCCGCTCACCGGCGCAGCCTTGAGGTCCAGCGCTACGCATGCGGTTTCGAGAAGGCCGCAGCGTCCAACGGCGGATTGACGGCCGCCTTCTCAACCAGCGTCTTGTGGAGCTCGGGATAGCCTTCCACCTGCGTCTCGAGCACGAACGGAATGACCACCCCTTGCACCGGCCGGAAGTCGCGCTGGTACACATAGACCGGATGCATTTTGCCATCCATGCGCTTGGGCAAGCCCTCCACCTTCACATCGAGAAACGTCTTGGCGTCTATCCAGATGTGTTTGACCGCTCTGCCCTTCGGGGTCACCTTGAGCCGGTACGCCGGCTGTGAGCCCACCAGGTCAGCGCCTTCGAGCTCGACCTTCGTGCCCTTGGCCGCGTAATCGATCAACGGGCCGTCAAGATCGCCGCGTGCCGCTTCCGCGCTGGCCTCGTCGGCCGTGAACGGTTCAGCGTCCTTGCGGTTCAAGAACGGACGGTACTTCCAGCCGTGCTGGCCGTCGAATACCTGCACGGCCGTCTTGCCGTCGAACTCGATCTCCAGCCGCATGAGGTTGGGACGCTTCAGGTCGAGCGTGAAGGGCAGCTGTATCTGTTTGTTCGACTCCGGGGCGGCATTGGCCGCGACCACCTCGGCGTTTTTGGCCTTGCCCCCGGCCGCCTTGGATGCGTTGATCATCTTTTCCGCGCGCTCGATATTGTCGCCCCGGCCCGCCTCCATCGTTCCGCTCAATTGCATCGTCTGCACCGCCTTCCAGGCCTGCGAACCCCCGCGGGCGGCGACATGCTTTTCCACGATCTGCGCCGGGGTCAGCTTGGGCAGCTGCGGCTCGCTTGCGGCGGCCGGCGCCTTGACGCCGGGTGTCGCGGCGGCCGCCGACGACGGTCGGGGACATCATCAGCGCCACAGTGGCGCCGGTCATGGCCACGAGAAATGGTCGAATTTCAAACATTGCTTGCGCTCCTGAAAACTTCCGGCTCAATCCACGACGAGGTTGTCGGCCTTGAACTGGCCAATCACCACGTCAACGCGGTCGCCGCGCTTGACGCGGCGGCCCTTGTTCGAAAAAGTCACCCAATAGGAACGGCCGGCTTCCGGCGCCGAGGTCTGGCGCAGCTGGCCGACCTTCTCCATGGTCGGCACCAACAGGCTAACGCCGGCCTTAGGGTCGTCCAACGTGGCCTGGGCCTGCTTGTCGTTCAGCACGTGGGCCTTGCTCGGGATCCAGGACGCGGTAGGTGAACCGCACCAGTTCGTTGGACTCGACCAGCCTCACGCTGAGCGAATCGATGCCCCAGATCAAGCGGTAATTCAGGCCTGCGCGCCCGGCGAACCGATCCGGCGCGTAGTGTGACGGCCGCGGGCGCGACGTGGCGCCGGCGGGATCGGGAGCCTTCGCCTTCGCCTGAGGCGTGTCGCCGGCCCAGGCTCCGGTTGCAACCCCAGCGCATGCCAGGCACACGGCCAGCAGGGCGCCATGCCTCGAGCCCGGTCGCGCACGCTTTAACATGGACTGCATCCTAGCACTCTGACCCCGCATGGAGAAAAACCTGCCGCCCCTCACTGCGACGCACCGTCGTCTTGTTTTCTCCGGGATTCCTGGAGCTGCATCCAGTGCTGCAGATCGGCCTGCGCGGGCGCGGTCTGATCGCGCGGCACCGCCGCCGGGTACTTTTTCAATTGCTCTTCGTTGAGCATGGCCCGGATGCGCGCCCTGGTTTGATCGTAGATCGCCAGCATCGCCGAAGTCGCGTCGCCGGAAACTCCAGAGCCGCCGCTGCGCATCTGCATCATCTGCCGGTGCTGATCCACCAGAATCTGCCTCAGCCGCGCCTGCTGGCCAAGATCCAGATCCAGGCCGCGCGCGAGCCGGCCGACACTCTCATCAATGCTTTGGGCGACCGTCAGGCGCCTGGCCGGCCGGTGATGGCTGACCCTGGGAGTCTGCGCATTCGGAGTGGGCGGCTCGGCTGAAGCTTCGGGCGCCGCCGCCTCCGCGGCGGGCAGAGGCACATCCGATGCTGCCGCGACAGCGGGGCCACACGGCGCGGAAAGTCCCAGCATCAGCGCGGCCAGCGGCATGACCGCCGCCGGTTGCATTGCCGACTTGCATCGTCCCACTTGCACCATATTCCTACCCGCGTCAGTTCAGCGCGTCCGGCTAAAGGTACCAAAACTCAACGCCGTGAAACGTGCGCAGGCTCTCGCCTTGGCAGCACAAATCCGCGATCAATTCGCGATCAGATGGCGGTGTGTACGCACCCCCCATGCGGCCGGCAGGGTGCCACAGCACCGGCAGTCAAGCTCAGATGGTTTAGCCGCTTGACCCCACGCGCGGCGCGCACGCCTTCAGTGCGTCCTTCTCGTCGACTCCCTGGAGGGCCTCCTCCGCCGCTTCACGGGCATGCCGGTACTCCTCGCTCTTTCGCACTTCGGCAATCGCTTCGTCGCTCGCGCCGCCGGTGATTTGCTGAATATGGCCCAGGTACTTCTCCGCCAGGGAGGGATCGAGCTTGCCGCAATAACTCAGAATGGCCTCGGTGGTGCCGAGGACCTTCGGGTCCGGGCCAACTTCGTTTGCCACAGCTACTTGCGCCGCCGCGCAAACACCCGACAACAGCAGAATGCGATGCATTTTCATCAGACTGTACCTCCTCACGATCGTAGCGAGAGCCGCTACAGGAAATTCAACGATCCGCATCGATGTCCGGCACCCATCCTTAAAGCCGAAGCTGCTCGCGGGTTTCCCCGCGAACAGCTTCGGTGTGGTCCAAACGCCGGCTTGGATGGCTCTAGTTGGCCGTCCCATGCAGCGTCGCCGTCTGCGTACCTGCAAGATCGGTAACCGATAGCGTCGCCGTCTTGGCCCCGGTCGACTGACCTGTCACCGGAGAGAACCGGACGGTGATCATGCAGGTCGCCCCCGGATTTATCGTCGTCAAACCGAGGAACTGACCGCCACCGCCCGGACCGCAGGTCGAGAACAGCCGTGTCACGGAGAACTCGGTGGGGTTTGTTCCGCCCAGCGCTCCTTGCAGGATGCCAGTCAACGGCACGTTGCCGGTGTTGGTCAAGGTGAATGCCTGGGCCGGGCAGGTCCCGCCGATGCCAAAGAATCCTGTCGTGCACCCGCGCGTCGCCGCCGTCGTCCAAGTGACCGGCGTCAGCGTGGCGCTGATCACCGGCGTCACGCCCGTGCCGCTGAGCGCCACCGTCGAACCGGTCACCGACACATCGGCAAAGATTCCCAATGTGCCGTTGGCCGCGCCCGTGGCCGCCGGCGTGAACACCACGTTTATCGTGCAGTTCGCACCGTTGTTCAGCGTGGCACCGCAGGTGCCACCGGAGCGCGAGAACGCCGGGTTCGAGAAGACGAGCCCACCCAGGTTCGACGCCGCGTTCCCCGTGTTGTGAAGGGTCAGCGTCTGCGCAGCACTCGCGCCGCCCACCGCCACGTTGCCGAAGTTCAGCGGACCGCCCGTGACGCTCAGCACCGGCAACGGAGGCAGGGCGCCGACTTCGACCGCACCGATGTCGTAACAGGTGCTGCCGCAGTTGGTTCCGGCCGGACGAATGTTGCCGAAGAAATCGTCTTTCGGAGCCGCCACGGTCGTGGCCGATGTACCCGCAGGCGGGTTGGCCGAACCATGATTGATCGCCGATGAGCTGGTCGACGTTCCGCCTGGCGCGTAGTTGCCCAGCGGCAGGCCTTGGTTCGCGGTGCCCTGGTTGGCGGGACTCGTCAGCGCCAGCGGACCCCAGTTCACGTTGACCCAGTTGTTGCCCTCGTCAACCACACCGGCCGGATTCAGTGTGAACACCGGGTTCGGGAACGCGTTGAACTCGTTCACGCCGGGAGGAACCGCATAGCCGCCGGCGCCGAGTTCCGGCGGTGAACGCGAGCCATTGCAATACTGGCTCGTGAAATTCGGGGTTCCGTTCCGATCGAAGCTTCCGCCATAAGTCGTGGCCGACGCAGCCGAGAAGACCGAGTAGTTCGGCACGAATCCGGACGCGGAGTGCAATGTCACATCCGTGTCGCCGCGGAAACCCAGGTCCCAGTAACTCGAACCCGCGGGGCAGCTGCCGGTCGCAGCCTGGGTGGCAGCCGCCGTCGCGGAACCCTTCGGGTACAGCGTCACGATGTTCTGCTGGTTCTGATTCGCCGCGCCCGAGCCGGGGTTGCCGACACCGATGTAGAACGAGCGGTTCTGCCACATCACGTCGTTGCCCAACACCGGAATGGAGTTGAAGTAGCACGAGGGCTTGGCACCAGGCGTAGCACCGGCGACGCCGTGCCCTGCCGCACAGAGGAACGGCGTGGTAAGCAGGTTGATGTTCGCCTGCAGCACCGGGCTGTCGCTCACGCTGACCAGGCCTGCCACCTGCGGGCAGGATTGACCGTTGGTGGCGCCGCAGATCACGTTGCTGGTCGGCGAAGTCGAGCTGGCCAGAGGCGCGTAGAGCGCCTGGAACAGCGTGCCCGACGAGGCCGTCGAATCGTTGGACGCGATCGTATTGTTCACGATGTTGACCGCCAGCGCGTCCAGCAGCGACACGCCGCCGCCGTCCCAACCCGCCACGTTGTTGACGATGATGTTGTTCGTCACGTTGACCGAGTTCCAGTAGCAGTATGAGTTGCCGCCACCGATTCCAAGGTCCGCGGTGCAAGCAACCCGGGGGTTGCGGTTGCTGCCGATGCTCGGAATGTTCAGCACATCGGTTCCATTGACGTGCTGCATCCGCAATCCGCCGCCGCTGCCGGAGTCGGCCGCGTTGCCCAAGATCAGGTTGGCGTTGACGATCAGGCCGGGGCCGCTACCGTCGCTGGGAGTGATCGTCCCCGGAGGCGGCAAGCAGTCCAGGTCGGTCGAGACGCCGCAGGTCGTCGGATCGGCATCGGGCGCACCCATCACCAGCAGACCGCCGCCATTGGTCGTGATCGACGGATTGGTGCTCTGGTTGAAGATGATGGTGTTGTGCTCGATGTCACCGTTCTTGATGAAGCCGATGTGCGAGAAGCCGCCACCGTCACCGGAGCTAAGGTTGCCGCAGACCCAGTTGTTCGTGAACTTGTAGTAGTCCGAACCGGTGTTGATGCTCACGCCACCGGCGCCGGCCGGCGTCGAGGAGAACAGCTCATCGCCCATGGAGGAATTGCCGACCACCGCGTTGTTGTGGATGTTCACGTACTCGTTGAAGCAGAACGGCAAGCTCAGGTTCTGGATGTTGCTGGTCTCGCACGAGGTCGGGTACGACAGGATCGTCTGGCCCGCTCCGCCCAGCGCGACTTCCGGATGTTCGCCGGTGCCGATCGTGATGCCGCCCGACATCGTGCCCGTGTTGTTGCTCACGCGGTTGTTCGCGATCTGCAGGTTGTGCGCGTAGGCGTGCACGAAGATGCCGCCGCCGCCCTGCGAGCTGTCGCGAATGCCCAGGCCGTCGATGCTCGACGGGTTGCAATAGAAGTTCGTCGGGTACGGATTGGCGCCCTTTACCATACAGTCTTTCGCTGAGATCAGCGTCGTGTTGGTCGGGAACGAGGCGCCGGGGGTGCCCGTGGTCGCACCAAAGGCATCGAGGACCGAAGTACCGGCCGGGAACTTCACGCCCTTGCCCAGCACCGTGATGGCGGCGCCTTCATAGGCACCCAGCAGGCTGGGCTCGATCATCTGTTGCGCCAGGTTGCCGTTGAGGCTCGCATCCCAGCCGAGGGTCGCTTCGAATGGCAACCGGTCGACCGTCATGGAGGCGAAGTTGCACCACTGCTGCCCTTGGGTCCCGTCGTTCGTGCAAGTCCCGCCTGCGTTCGTATCCGGACGACCGTCCGGCGTCAGGCCAAACAGGCTGACAACCTTCTGGCGCCAGGGGTTGAGCAACGTGCCGGAGGGCTGGGTATTGGCATCGACGACCGTGGTCGCAGCGCCAACGCCCTGCAGGCGGATCGGCTTCCACATCACCAGCATCTCGTTGTAGGTGCCGGGCGGGACGATGATCATGTCACCCGGCTGGGCGGCATCAATGGCCGACTGGATGGTCGCGCCCGCTGACAGCACGGTGGGCTGCTTGCCGCCGATGGTCACGGTGACCGTATCGACCGACCGTTTGCCCGCAGCCGTCGTGATCACGAGCTGGCCGCACTGGGCCGCAGAACCACCGTACAGCGCCTGCTGCTGGACCGCGCAGTTCGGTACGCCCAGGGGCACCGTCACCGTAATCGAGGTGTCGCCCCACGACGTCACTGGCGCATTGAAGCCGCCGATGGTGACCTTCCCCGCGGCAGCTCCGAAGCCGTAATGGCGCGTGATCTTCTGTTGGTTGTACGGCGGCTTCGTGACCGAAGGTCCGGTGTACCCGTACCAGTTGACCGACTGGTCGCCCAGCGCATTGATCGTGATCGATTTAAGCGCGGCGCTGACCCACGGACCAGCCACGTCACCCGCGACGCTGGCAATGGCCGGCGTCGCGTCCGGATAGGAGCAATCCGGGATGTTGTAGCTGCCCGAAGCGAATGCCTGCACCGGTACGACCGGCGTGTCGAAGTACCCCGTCTGGCCGGGCATGAACGGCAGTTCGTAGCAGAACTGGCTGTATCCCGGCTGGAACAGCGGATCCGGCGTTCCGCCGAGGCCCGCATCGTTCATGCACATGGTCATCATCGTCGGGGCATAGCCCGTCGGATTCGGCGGATTGACTTCCCAGGTCGAGTAATTGAGGCCGTTGTAGAGGCCGAACTGGTCCGTGTAGACGCGGTTGACCGTGTTGCCGCTCCAGTCCTTGACGCCCACCGGCACGTAGGCGGGCGCGAACTTCTCGCCGAACTGCGGCGAGAACGGATCGAATTCTGCCGCGAAGTCGTCCAGGATGATGCCCTGGAAGTGCGAGGACACGTGCGTGGAGCTGAAGAGGTAGAACTTCGCCAGCGCCGAGCTCTGCGGGTCCAGCGTCACTTCCTTGCGGTCGCACAGCGGGCGCATGGCACCGGCGAACGGCGCCACTTCGAGGGACTGCGGGAACAGGCTGATGTAGTCCGGCACCTGCCGCACTTCGCCCACGCAGGGCCAGTAGGTCTCGATGCTGCCGGTGTCGCCCTCATGGCTGGGCAGCGCCGAGTTTCGACCCAGACTGGTGGTCGCATTCTGCGGATTCAGCGGGTTGTAGGTGGCGGCGAGCTGCGCCTGGTCGGGCAGGATGTATACGGCCGATGCCAGGCCGGGGATCTGCACCGCGGCCGGCGCGATGTAGTTGTCGCCGATCAGGATGTTCTTGTCCTCTTCCTTGACCAGTTCATAGCCCGGCGGAACGACGACCTCCACGACGTACTTGCCGGCCGGCAGCATCGGCGCGCCTGAGCGGTACGGGTCGGTCGTGTCTGGGTTGGCGATGCACGCCGTGCAATTCGTGCCGGTCGGCTTGCCGGTCGTCGGATTGAGGCCCGTCACGCTCGGGAAGCTATACATGCCGTCATAGGGTGCCGGCTGCAGCTGGTTCCAGGTGTGCATGCCGTCGTAGCACTTGTACTGCGCGCCGTACGGAATCGTGGTCGCGCCGGTTGTGCCATTGCCGTGCAGCGCGTTGTTGTACCAGTCGAGGTACTGCGGCTGGTTGTTCAGGGCATAGAAGAAGGGATCGGAATTCCCCTGCTGGCCCGGGCAGTTCATGTTCGGCCTGCCGTCCGAGCGGAAACCCTGCGCCCAATCGTCCCAGCTCGTGGTATCGGTCTGGTCGACCAGGGTCAGTGTCTGCGTCACGCCATCGGCCGCAACGTCTTCGCGGTACAGATTGACATGGACATGCGCGATCAGAGGCTCCCAGCTCAGTTGCAAGTCTAACTGCGGGTCGTCGAACGGCCGGGTGGACGCGTAGACGACGTGGCCGTGGATCGGGCCGGTCTCGGTCGGCGCGTAGGGCTTCTTGCCCCACTCGAGGAAGTTCCCCTGGCCGATATAGCCCTGCCAGCCGTAGGAGCCGAACCAGAACGGCGGGTCGATGCGGCCGGTCGAATACGTAGTTGTCGAGCTCGGCTTCGGGCCGTTGGCGATGCTCTCGCCGACGCAGTCCGCATTGCCGGTGGCGCAGTACACCGCGCCCGGCACGGACAGATCGGCCGGCAGCGGGTACTTCTCGTAGGTGTTCGCCAAGCCGGCCGCAGTCGACGAATTGCCGCACAACTGGTTGACGCTGGCAGTGATGCTGCAGGACTTTGAGCCGTCAGCCGGACCGCCGGCGTCGTAGATCACGTGCACGCCGGTATTCTTGTAGCGGGTGCTGTCGGTCTCGACCACGTACCAGTTGAACAGCGGGAAGACCTCATTGAAGCCTGCGTAGCCGTTCAGATCGGTATTGTTGAAATTCGAGTAGCTGCCGTCGCGGAAGCGGACGTTGGTCGCCACCAGCGCCAGGCCCGGCTTCAAGTCGTCCGACACACCGGTGCCGGTCATGTCAATGAAGCTGCGCGTGTAGATGTCGGCCTGCCACTGATGCACGCCGATTTCACCCATGTCGCACACGGTGGCAGAACTGGTCGCAGCGACACAGGTGGTGTTTCCTGCGGTATTGGTCGGACCGCCCGCCATCGTGCAAAGCCCGCTGATGCTGTTGTTGCAGCCCACTGCCACCGGTTGCGTGATGCCGTCGATGATCTGGTCGTTCCACTGGTCGAAGGTCGTGATCTTCCAGTTTCCCGCCGGGACGTTCTTGAAGTCGAAGTTGCCGTCAGAATCGCACTTTGAGAACGCGATTTCTGCGCCGTCCGGGTCACCCAGGCTGACATAGCACTGTGTGAACGCCAGCGAGCTGCGGTCGCCGCTGCTGTACAGGCGCTGGTCCGGCGTGCGGCTCAGCCTGGATCCCGTGACCTTGCCCTTGACCTCGTAGGTGCAGGCGAGCGCCCCGCCGCTCGGCAGCGCGTCGCACATGCCGGAATGGGAGTCGTTGTAGCGACGCTCGTTGATCACCTTCGGGTTGGCGAAGCCGATCGAGACATGGAATCCGGCCGGGCCGAATTCCTGGAAGTAGCCCGGCTCACCAACGCGCAGGAACGAGTCGTGTGCCTTCTGGCCGTCCAGCGTATTGGTCTGAACCCATTCCTCGCCGAGCGCGATGCGGCTCGCGCCTGGCAGCGCAGCGATGCCGTAACGACCCGGGTAGAGGTTCTTCACGAGGGCTTGGCCTGCCATCGGCGACAGCGTCTTCCCGTCGCCCTCGAATTTCGGGCAGGTGACGATCATGCTGGTCGAAGTGGACAGTGGCGACGCCGTGCCGGCTGCAATTGCAGCCGCATTGGCGGCGTTGCTGGCAGCATTGGCCGACGCCAGCGCCGAAATCGGGCAGGCGTCCAACCCCGTCACCGGGTCGATCGTTCCCGCCAGCGAGTTGGACAGCGGTTGGTTGAACATGTCATAGGTCGGCTGCCCGGTCGCGTCACCGGTGCCGCCCGCCTGGTCGAAAATGGTGACTTGGAATCCGCCCAGTCCCGGCTCCTGCGGAGCCAGCACGTCGACTCCGCCGCCCGCGCCATGTTCGCCGTTCAGCGGATAGTCGTCCTCATAGACGAACACGGACAGTGTCGCCGGCTGAAGCGGCGTGGGCATCGTGAGCACGGTGACCGGCGTGAAAGCCGCAGGACATGCCACCTTCAAACCTGTCGTCGGATTCGTGGCCGATTGGGGCCCGCAGGCGGCGGCAATGGGCGCGCCGCCCATGCCGTGACCGCACGTCGTATTCGGCGTGCTGACGCCGCCGGAAGAGGTGCAGGAGGGAGCCGAACCGTATGCGTTGTTAAACGGGTTGGCTGCGTCACCGGGCAGGATCGAGATGTAGTAGCGCTTGGTCGGGTCCAGAACGACCGAACTCGGCAACGTCGGCGCAAATCCATTGCCGGTCGTGTCCGGTCGGCACACGCCGTTGCCGACGTCGCAGACAACTTGGCTGCCACCCAATGTCTGGCCGCCTTCGCACGACACCGCACCCGTACAACCCGCCGCCACCACCGGCATCGAACTGGTGTGGAAGTTCGTGCCGTAGTTGATCGGATTGGCAACGGAGGACGAAATCACCGGACAGCCGGCCGGCAGCGGATTGGTCGTGCATGCAGGATCGACGTAGAACGTGCGGTCTTCCTCGATGATCCAGCGGTAGTCCGTGATCTGGGTTGCATGATCGGCACCGTCCAGTACCTTGACCACCAGGCCGCTGGCAGCGGGGAAGAGGACCGTCACGGCAACGGTCCGAGTCTGTTGCTTGGGGTTCTGCACCGTAAAGTTGTACGTGTACGAGCCCGCACCGGGCACGGTGGCGGTAAACCCGCCGTTGGCGTCCGCGAGAACGGTCCCGCCGGAAGCCGTGACCGCCGATGTCTGCACGGTCAGCGGCAGGTTAGCCGCGTCCTTGCAAAATGCCAGCACACCGGGAGTCTTCACCGCAATCGATGTCGCGATGGTCGCGGTATACGTGCTGGTACTGGGGGCAACGGGAGTGGGTACGGTACAGGTGATGCCCGCGTCCGCGACGGTGGATGCTCCCAGGCTCACCGTAGTGGAAATCCCGGAAGAGCAGATCGCGGTCGATCCCGTCCCCGTCACCGTCCCGTTGGCGCAGTACGTGAAGGAGTCGCTGGTAGCCGTGCTTCCCGCGGTGGGGAAATAATCGAACGTACCGTTCGGGAACAACGTCACGGTCCCGTTCGCCGGCGCCGCAAGGAGCTGTACCGCATACACGCCCTTGTCGTTGGCGATCACGCCCTTGCTCTGATCGGAAACCCTGAGCATCTGCCCCGGAACCAGGGAGTACGTGTCTGCAATCGCCACCGCATTCGTGGCGGACGTTCCACTGCTCGCCACCGGCGCCGCAGCGCCGTTGATCCTGATATAGGCCAGCATGCCGGCGTTGCGCCCGGTGGCGTTGGCCGACAGGCTCAGTTCGCGGTCGTAGATCGGCAGCGCCGTCGCGCCCGCGGCGGGGACGTTGATCGAGACGTCATAGGTCTTGCCCGCGGCCATGAAGACTTCGCTCTGAATGCGCGCCTGACCGGGGAGAACGTTGCCGTCCTCGGCCACCAGCGTCATGCCCGAGACAGACAGATCGCGGGCGGAATCGCAGGGCCGGTCGTCGAACCGACAATCGACGGCACGTGCATGCGCAGGCCCGCATTGACCAGGCGCACCAACACGGTGCCGGCGACGGTGGGCGTGCACGTCGTCGCCGGGGCAACTAGCGTACGCAGGTGGCGCTCGGTAGCAGGATTGACCGGATACAGCGATGCCGCAACGTTGGTCGCGTCGAACGCGCGGCCGTTGATCAAGTAGTACAGCGCGGTGTAGTTCACCGCCGGCGGATAGCAGGTGTGAACCGCAGGGTCACCGCATTTGCCGGGGGCTCCCGACCAGACCGCCGTTTCACTGAACCCGGCCGTGTTCACGGCCTGGCTCACCGCGGTGTTCTGCACCGGGTCGATTTCACTGAACAGCAGCGGAATGTCTGCGTTGTACATCACCGCCGCGCTCGATCCTGCAGCCGGATAGGCCGTGCCGGTCGAGGCGTCGGTCACCACCAGGATCCCGTAAAGGCCCATCGGCCCCTGGATCGAGGGGTGCGTGCCGGATTCGATCAGGTAGGTGCCGGGCTGCAGGCTGGTCCAAGTCAGCGCAGTGGTCGTGCCCGCGGCGACTTCCGTTGCGAACGACTGCACGCGATTACCCTGGGTGGGGGGCAGCTGGTTGCCCGACACCGGCGTATTGCTGGCGATCGGCCAGGTTTGCGAACGAGCCGCGCTGTGGTCCGGGGGCGGCGTCGAGGTCGCTCCGGTGCCAAGGCCGCCGCCGAGCTGACCGACGATGACCAGGGAGGTCGGGACAATCGCCGTCGGCGTCGTGGACCCGACCGGGAACGAAAGGTTGTTCGTCAGGTTGATCGTGAGACCCTGGCCAGTAGGGACTGTGATGACGACCGGAGACCAGTTTGTCCCCGCCGTCGCGTTCAGGGCGGCGCAAGTGGCCGTCGAGCCCGTCGCGGCGGTGCCGCAGCTGTAGCCCCACATCGGCACGAGCGAGCCGTCCGACAGTGCGGCGTTCGCCGGCGCCGCGGTCAGGTTGATCACCTGCTGCGCCATGGCTGCGCCACTCGCGGACAGAAGAACAGTTGCCGCCAGCGCCGACTTGATCGAGGCGGATTTGAAATTGAAAATTCGCATGTACATTCTCCTGCCTTACAGGGATTCGTCGATCACGAATTCACGTGAATCGACCAGCATCATCATCAACATCCCGCCAGGGAAGATGTTGTTCGTGGTGATCTCTCGTTCGTTGTGGGAGTGCCACATGAACGCAAAACCGGCTTCGGTCGACGGGTTGTTCGCGACCGTCCCCGACGGCGGCGTCGTCCCGGTCGTTCCTGTGTTGCAGGTCGTTGCCGGAGGCGTGCACGTCGTATTGCCGAACGTCGCGCGGATCGTTGCGTTCGGACCCAGGTAGGGGCTGCCGCCGTACCACGCGCCATTCAGGAAGATATTCGGGTCGGGCAGTGTCACCGGACCGCCGGACGCGACGTCGCCGAACGGCGCGGCCTGCATCGGCTTGTTGTGGTCCTGGCACCACTCGAAGTAATTGATCGCCGTGGGTGCGCCGGTGTT
Source organism: uncultured Gammaproteobacteria bacterium (assembly GCA_963727045.1). GTDB lineage: Bacteria > Pseudomonadota > Gammaproteobacteria > Steroidobacterales > Steroidobacteraceae > Bog-1198. Next base: position 2,080,074 of record CAVSES010000001.1, read on the forward strand.
GTAGCCGTTGGCGTCGGGCGTGCAGGGCAACTTCGCGTTGGCGTCGCTCGAATTCGGGTTGTGCCCGTACAAGTCCCAGTTAAGGCCCCTGCCGGTGTAGTAGAACAAGCCGTCCATCGCCAGGCCCGGCGTGGTCGTGGTCGTGAACAGCAGCGGACCGGCCAACGTGCCCGCCGAGTTCAGCAACAGGTTGCCGTCGCGCGCCAGGATGCGCACGTGATTGGCGTGCTCGTGGAACGGGTGCTGCCAGCGGCCCTGGCCGATGATTCGAAGCAGGGTGATCTCGCCCGGGTGCATGTGCGGATTGCCGTTGTAAGGCTGGTTCGGATACATCGGCGCGTAGTTCGGATCCATGTCGTCCGGCATCGAGCGCCCATTGATCAGAAAGTACGCGGGATGATAGGGCTCGGTCGGAACGCTGAGGCTCGTGGCGCCCGCCGTGACCTGCGCATCTGCCGCGATGTGGATCGACGGATCTATTTCGGAGAACTGGAACAGGTACTCGCGGTCGTAGCAGGTTGCCGCATGATCATAGGCCGACGTCGAAAGACGGAAATCACTCTCACCCCAATGAGCTTGAGCCGCCGCGTTGTTTCCCGCGGGAGCGAGGGTGTCCTTACAGGCCACGCCTGCGACTGGAGTACTTGGCAGCACGATGATGGCGCCGTAAAGCCCCATCTCGACCTGCAGGTCTCCTTGGGTGCCGCTGTAATAGGCGCGGGTTCCGGGAGAGGTGGCGGTGAACGTGTAGGTCACTGTGGCGCCCGGCGCGGCTTCCTGCGTCAGCAGGCCTGGCACGCCGCCGGTCGCAGTAACGGTGAACCCGGGGAACAGTATCGACGTGTTTCCGGCCGCGGTCGGCAAGTTGTTGGTAAGGCTTACCGTTACGCTATCGCCTTCCTTCACGACGAGGGTCGGGCCGGGCACCTGCATCGTGCTGCAGAAGCCCTTTGTAATCGCAGCCGGCACGAAAGTCGGACTGCTTCCTGTCACGCAACCGTAGCCCCACGAGTAAATGCTCTGTCCGTCAGGTTGGGTCAACCGCGCCGGCTGTGCGGTCAGGTTGAATCTGCTCGTGCTGCCGGTGAGTTCCCCATTACCGCTGATTCCGGGTGCGGCGGCCTGCGCCACCGAGGCAAACAGCGCCACCAGCCCAAGAGGAAGCAATCGCTTCATCGAAATCGTCTTCTTGATGGTTGTCGCGAACATAGATTGCCCCTTTAATTGGCCGCAACGCGCACTTCGGTCATCTGACCACCGAAGTTTTCCGCGTCGTTGGACAGGTGGTCCAGGTTGGACGTGTACAAATAGTAGGTGCCCGACGGGATTGGCGTCGTGCAGTGCGTGTAATCGGGTGCCCCGCTCAACAGGGTCGGCCGCACCAGGCAGCTGTCCAGGATCACATCGGCGGATTCGCCACCACCCAGCGTGATGGAGTTGGTGAAGTAGTCCATGTTGGTGCCGGCCTGATCGCGCAGCAGCTTGGCATTCCAGCCCACCACATGCATGCGAATACCCATCGAGGCGAGCGTGTGGTACTCGGTGACGCCCAGGTCCGAAATGCGCAGCAGCGCGCGCTGACCGGCCTTCATGCTGACGATCGAACTGAGCGGCTGCGAGAAGTGGTTGACGCCATCGGCCGACGGGGTCGACAGCGGGCCTTGAGTCACCGTATCGGGGTAGCTGCGCCCGTTGAGAAGGAAATACTTGTCCTTCATGTCGGCGAACCCCTCGGGATTGAAGGTCATGCCGACGAAGTGGAAGTTCGGGTCGAAGCCGTGCATCTGCAGCGGCACTTCGACGTCGTAGTAGGTGGAACCGTCGCCGTCGTTGAAGGCGTAGCCGCCCGTGCCGCCAGTCGAGGCCGTCGATGCGGGAGCCGTCGCACCGGTGTCGACAGGCGGCACCGGATTGCTGCACAGGACGTCAGCCGAACTGCATGCGGTGCGCAGGTCCCCTTGTTGGGTTTGAAGCGCGGCATACAGGCTGGCACCGCTCGCGACCCGGTTCTGCCGCGGCCGCACGTACAGCTGCCCGACCATGCCCATCTGCAGGTGTTCCGGCGGCGAGATGTGGCAGTGCCAGAAGTAGGTGCCGGCGTCCGGCGCCAGGTAGTAGTAGGTGAAGCTGCCGCCAATGTTGATGGCGACCGAAGCATCGGGCACGCCGTCGAAAACGGAAGAAGCGTTGGGATAGCCGTGGAAGTGGATGGTGTGCTGTTCGAACAGGTCCGGACGCATGATCATGCCGACGTTGGTCAGCGTCAGGAAGAATTCATCGTCCTCGTCGATCGCCAACAGCGGCGCCGGGATGTTGCCGTTCATGATGCCCACTTCCATGATCTGGCGCGGATCGACGTGGCCGTCGGTGGTCGGGACCGACGAGGCCGTGGCGTCCGAGGAAGACGCGACCTCAGGCAGGCCGGCGACGGTCGAGACGAACTGGAACCCAAAGTTTCCCGGAAGTCCGACGGTATTGGCGATTCCGACCTTGGTGACCGTATACGGGGTCGTGCTCGCGTAACCGTTGAGATCAGTACCCGTCGTTCCTTGCCCGATCAGCACCTGGTCGCCGACATTGAACGGCACTGCGTCGTTCAGGATCACCGTCACAGTATTCTTCATGGCAGTGGCGTTGCAGGCACCCGCCAGTGTGGGTGTGCATCCCTCCAGGATGTCGTAGATGTTGAAGGTGTAGTTGACATTGTTTCCAACCAGGCCGATCGCGCCGTTGTAGGCCGTCGACGGGGTACCCAGTGCTTGCGGGTAACCCGGCACCAGAGTGGTCGGGTCGGTGATCACCGAATTGAACTGGGACGGGAACACCGTGCCCGGCTGGCCATTCGCAATGTTGGCCAGGCCTGACAGCGGTCCGAAGGAGAACATGTAGGTCTGCGTGCCGTCGGCCATCGATGCGTAGCCGTCGCCGCCGCCCACCTGCTGGCACTTGATGGCGCCGTTGACCGTACCCGTCTTGCCTTTCGTATAGTCGGCGGGCGCGGTCGTGTCCGGCAACCCATAACTGGGAACCGAGTACGCGGGCTCGCTGTTGTTGCTGGACGCCGGATGCGTGACGGTGCTCGTAGGGCACTGCACCCTGAACGACTGTGCCATAGCCGGCAAGGCGGCCAGACTCAGCAACAAGACAACGATTCCATTTCGATAATCACATATGCGAGCCATACGGCCTCCCTCAATTTCTGCCGGTGCGCGGTCGGCAGAAGTGACTCTGAAGTTGCGATCCCACCCGACTCCGGCTGCGACTCAAGGCATGAGCGCGGCCGATACGTTTTTTACGTAGACGCACTATCGTCTGCGCGGCCGCCTACGCAAATTAGGTGGAGCGTCCATATGACGTACGGGTATTACTGTAGATGGCCGACCTGGATCACGATTTTCGGCGGTCGAGTTACCATAACCGGCACGACATCGGCCATAATCTGCAACCTTGCCGACCCGCGAGCGCAGCAGCGCATCGCCTCGAAGGGGGATATCGTGAGTTCCGATGCCGCGCGCTTTCGCCGCGCGGCCGGCACCGCTTCAGCCCGCGTGGGCCTCGGCCAGGAGCCGCTCGTAGACGCGCATGACGCTCGGAACATAGCTCATGGTTTCGCGGAAAGGAGGCACGTGGCGGCCATAGCGCTCCACGGCTTCTTCACCGGCATTGTAGGCGGCCAGCGCCAGCTCCAGGTTGCTGTCGAAGCGGGTCAGCAAATCTCGCAAGTAGTGCGCGCCGGCGCGCACGTTCTGTTCCGGATCGTAGATATTCTTCACGCCGTAGCGTTTCGCCGTGGCCGGCTGCAATTGCATGAGACCAACCGCGCCTTTCTTGGAAACCGCGCGGGGGTTGAAGCCGGATTCGACCACGATGACGGCGCGCACCAGCGCCGACTGAATCGTCGCGGCCTTCGCGGCGCCGCTGATCACGCCATCGTACTGGGCGGAACGCGCCAGCCAGTCGATCGAATGTTCCTTAGGCGGAACAGCCGCCGCATCGATGGGAGTGGCGATGAGCATCTGGTAGCGAGAGTCGGCGGGAACGTTGCTGAAATGCGTGGTGCCGTTGGCATCGGTGAAGAAATATACGTCCGCTCGCGCGAATCCTGGTGCGGCGACAACGGCCAGAAGCAAAACCGCGATAGACCATGCCGTCATTCGCCCACTCTACCCGATCGGGCAAGTGCACGGAGGTAGGACAACACGGTAGGACGGCGGGTCCTGCAGGTCGGCACGCGGGGCCGATCGTCCCCCTATCTGGCGACCAGCGACGCCGTTGAGGCGAGCCACGCTGTTCGCTCGGCCATCAAGTCGCCGGCTCTCGCGAACCCGTCGAAGCGCACCCAGGGCTGGCCGGGCGCGGCCCGCAGCAGCGTGAGCGGGGTATGGCTCATTTTATCGCCGCGGTAGGCGTTGAAGGCTCTTTGCACGGCAAGGACCGCAGTCAAGGTTCCGGAGTAATGATCCCAGCCGCGGGCCGCGTGAAATTGGGCCGCGTAGGCGCGCAAGCGCGCCGGCGTGTCCTGCTCGGGGTCGATGGAAATCGACACCAAATGAACGGGTTCGTGCCCGCTGCCGAGGTCCTCCTGAAATTCCTCGAACACCCGGCTGCTCAGCGGGCAGATCGTCGTGCAACTCGTATAGATGAAATTGAGCACCACGGGCCGCCCATCGTCCAATTCCGCCGGGAGTGCCACCGATTTTCCATCGTCCCGGACCAGGGTGACGTTCGGAATCACGTACTGGGACACCGAGCGGCGCACATCGGAATCGCGGCCGGCCGAGTGATGGGCGTGCGCCTCATTCACGCCGGCGGCGGCCGCTGGAGTGGCGGGTCCATCACCTGCGAATGCGATTACGGCGAGCAGCGACACCCCGATCACTGCGGCCGAAATCCGATACGGTCCACCGATGACTGATCTCACGTGTGCTCTCCTGATCCAACGACTACGACACTGCGCCCATTTTCCCGATTCTCCACGAGCGTAGCCTCCCGAGGCCATGGGTGAAACACCCTATGCTCGCGATTACTTGCCCACCCCCGCCGTGCGCGCAGAGTCCGTCCAGAATTTGAGTTCCTTGGCAAAATCGCCGCGCGCCTCGGCCGCCGAACGCTGGGTCGGGGCGGCACCGGCCTGGTAGGCAATCGCTTTGCGCAATTTGCCTTCCACCGATACCAGATAGGCATTCAGCATGTGACTTTGCTCGTTGTACACGATCATCACGACGTCGCCATGATCGGCTCTGCCAACGTTGAGCGTCCTCACGGTCGATCCGTTGCGCAAAACGGCTTGTTTCACGGCCGTGGCTTGTTCGAATTTGTTGATGCCCAGCACCAGAGAAAGTTGCGCCGGCAGCTGATTATCGGCGCCCTTCTGCACCACCTCGTCGATGATCGCCTTGAGCGGGTGCGCTGATCCCTGCGCCGGTGCGAATGCGGCTATTGTCACAGCGACAACCGCGGTGACCGCCACCACCGCCCAAGGTCGTTTTCCGTTGACTCCGCGCACCACCCCCCCCCCACACCGTCAACGAAGTCTACTACAGCGGCATCCGAGGCTTCGTGATCCACGCGCCGTTCCCTGATTGCTTATGTTCAGCGACGCCGCGAGGCCTCGCGTGGACAAATTCGCACTTCCGCCCCGACACCGCTATCGTCTGCGCGTAATGGGTAAACGCCATGGGATGCATGCATCACGCTGATCTGTTCGGAACACCGGGTTGGCGGCGGGCCGCCTTGCTGTGGTTGGGTTTGCTTGGGGCGCACCCGGCGTTCGCGCAGCACGACCACTCCTCCAGCGAGTTCGAAGTCTTCGTCGCAGCCGAGGGAATCGCCGGACATGGTCAGCCGCATCCGCGGGAAGATGATCCGTGGGTCGACGCCGACGTGATCTTCGGGCTCACGCATGAGCAATTTCGCGTCTTCGGAGAGTACTTCATCACCCCCGCGGAACACGATCTCGAACGGTTCCAGATCGGCTACGAGGTGGTCCCCGATACGATGCTCTGGCTGGGCCGCTTCCACCAGCCGGGCAGCGCCTGGGATACGGAGCACCACCACGGCCGCTACTTGCAAACCGCCATCACACGTCCCGCGATCGAGAACTGGGAAGATGAAGAGGGTTTGCTGCCTCAGCACATCACCGGGGCGTTGGTCGAGTCGCGCCGCGCGCTCGGCTCCGAATCCGGCCTGCAGATCGACGGCGGCATCGGCGCGGGCCCGGCGGTGGCAAGCGACCAAAATGACCCGATTTCCCTGATCGGCGGCAACCCTGGAAAGCATGGCCTGTCGATGACGGGCCGCCTCGCCTACCTGCCCGAATACGTGGGGAACTCGAGCGCCGGTCTGCTGTGGGGTCACGACCAATTGTTCGTGAGAAATCCGGTCGCCCTGGCGAAAGTGGGTTCGAATCACGTCACCCTCGGCATCTATGGAGCCTACGCTGACTGGAGCGTCGATGCGTGGCGCTTCATCGGCACCTGGTATTACGTCGACGCCGAACTCGACCCGCCGATATCCGATGAGGGCTTCATGACGGGTTATCTGCAGGTAGAACGGCAGCTGCCGCAGCGGCTGACGGCGTTCGGCCGCGTCGAGGACTCCTCGCGCATGCAGCAGTCGCGCTACGTCGAGCTGTTCGACGATCATTCATCGGACATTGACGTGACCTTGCGGCGGCAGGTCGTCGGCTTGCGCTGGGACTATGCGCGCCGCCAGGCGATGACCTGCGAATTGTCCCACGCGGTTTCCCTGTCCGAGCGCGCATTCGAAGTGCGCGTGCAGTGGTCAGCAGCGATTCCATGAAGCGCGTCGCGGCGGCGACCGTTTTCGTGCTGCTGCTCGGCGCGGCGGCGCGGGCCATCGCGGCCGAGGAATTGGTGCTGATCGTCAGCGTCCGAAGCAACATCGAGCAGCTCGATTCTCCGTTGGTCAGACGATTGTTCCTCGGCCTCACGGTGACTCAGCACGGCGGCCGCCTGCATCCGCTGCTGAATGAAGCCGACGCAAAGATCAAGGAATTGTTCCTGCAAAATATCGTGTCGATGTCGGACAGCACCTATGATCGCTACGTGTTGCGGTTGTCGCTGCAGCAGGGCCGAACGCAGCCCATGGTGTACAAGAGCGAGGCCGAATTGATCAGCGCCGTCGCGGACGATCCGGCGGCGGTCGGTTACGCCTGGGCGACGGACGTCGCACGCGACCCCAGAGTCAGGATTCTTAGGCTCGTATGGCACGACTGAACGCGTCTTTCGCCAAGTTCCTCACCGCGACGGTGGTGGCGGTGCACCTGCTGCTGCTGCCGGCATTGTATTTCGGCGTCGGTTACGTCATCCGCAAGAGTCACGAGGATCTCTTCGTCCAGCACGCCCGGACCTTTGCGCGGGTATTGGCCGACGAATTCGAGGTGGGAGCCGCACTCGACTCAGCCGCGCAATCCTCGGACCTGCTCGATCTGGCGATCATTCACGGCGAGAGCCGTTACGCCGAGCTCTCCGACGGCAACCACAGCATACGCAGCGCCCTGGGGTCACCCGCCATCACGGCGGCGCGCCGCACTGATCTGAGTTTTGGTCACGGTGGCGACGGCATATATTTTGTGGTCCTGCCCATCGAGCATGCCGGCCACAGCGCCGAGCTGCGCCTGGGGTTCGACGAGCGCCCGACCCAGGAGCGGATTCAGCTCGCGCTCGATCGAATGTTGCTGCTGCTTGCGGCGTATTTGTGCCTGGCGGTCGTCGTCGCCGCCTATTTGAGCAGCCGGCTGTCGCGTCCGATCCGCCGGCTGCAAGATGTATCGCGCTCGATAGCCTCCGGCGAGTATTCGCAGGCGTTGAGCGTCAGCTCGGGAATTCGGGAGCTCAACGATCTCGCGGAGGATCTGGAGGCCATGCGCCGCGAACTGGTGGGCGTCAACGACCGCCTCCAGCAAAAGATGCAGGAAATGGAGATCTCCGAGGCCGGGCGCGATGAACTTCAGAAGCAGCTTCGTCACCGCCAGCGATTGGAGACCGTGGGCACGCTTGCCGGCGGGGTTGCACACGAGTTCAACAACGTACTCGTGCCCATCATCCTGTTCACCGAAATGGCCATGGCGGAACTGCCGCAGGACGGCACATCGCGCGCGGATCTGGATCGCGTGTTGACGTCCGCCCGCCGCGCCAAGAACGTGGTGCAGAAAGTCCTCACCTTCAGCCGTGTGCTGGGCGATGCCGCGCTCGCGCCCACCGACCTCGTCAGCGTGGTGTCCGAGAGCATCGGGCTGTTCTCGGCGCTCGCGCCCTCCAGCATCGAAATACGCACCGAGATTGCCGCAAACCTTCCGCTGGTGCGGGCCGACGCGACGCTCGCCGGCGATGTCGTCATGAATCTGTGCACCAATGCCTTTCAAGCCATGCAAGACGCCAAGGGCATTCTCACGATTGGCCTGCGCTCATCCGCGCCCGGCGCCCCTGCGGCTTCGGTGCCGAGCGTGGAACTCTGGGTCTCCGATACCGGGCATGGGATGGAGCAGCGCACGGCGGATCGAATTTTCGAACCCTTCTTCACCACCAGAGCCGTCGGTCGGGGCACGGGTCTCGGGCTTTCCGTGGTTCACGGAATCGTGGAGATCTTTGGTGCTAGCATCACCGTCGAAACCGCGCTCGGGGTGGGAACGACCTTCAGGATTTTCTTTCCCGCGCTTGGGCCAGCTCACGATCAAGCAGACGCGCCGGAAGGTTGACCATGCACACCATTCTGGTGATCGACGATGAAACCGACGTGCGCGACGGCATCAAGCGGGTGCTCGAGCGCGCCGGCTATTCGGTGCGCACGGTCGACAACGCGATCGATGGAATGCTCGAGCTCGGGCGGGCGCAGGCGGATGTTGTCATCACCGACATCATCATGCCCAAGCTGAACGGCGTAGATGCGATCGATGCGATCTTAAAAGCATTTCCTGCGGTGCGCATCATCGCCATCTCGGGCGGCGGCAACTTCGACGTCACCGGCTATCGGCAGCCGGCTTCGATCACCACGCCCGCCTATTTGGCGGCCGCAAAGAAAACAGGCGCGCACTGCACTTTGACCAAACCGTTCGAATCGCGAGAATTGATCGACGCCGTTGCGCAGGTACTCGGCGGCGGCAAGAAGCCTGTCTAGTATTCTAGAGCCGCGTTGGAAAGGCCGTATCCGAGCGGTGTAGTTGGGCTTGGCTAACCGAAAGAAGCCACAGAACCCGCCGACGTCAGCGGCTCCACGCGCGTCGTCAGACGGCCGCTCAACGGGGCGCTGCCGGTCATGCCGTTTCGGATCGCGAACATCGTGATGGCCGCGGCATTGTGAAGCTGCAGCTTCCGCATGAGGTTGGAGCGGTGCTTCTCCACGGTCTTGGGGCTCACGCCCAGCTCGCGTGCGATCAATTTGTTGGAATTTCCGAGAGCGATGCGAGTGAGAACTTCGCGTTCCCGCTCCGTGATGGACTGCGTGACCGCGGGAGCGGCCGGCCGCTGATCTCCAGGGGCATGTCCCGAGAGGTAGCCGGAAAGAATCTTGCTGGCAATGGCCTTGCAAAGGAACTGTTGACCCAGGGACACGGTCCTGATCGCCAACATGAGTTCAGCGCTGTTGGCATCCTTGAGAACGTACCCATTCGCGCCCGCATTGAGAGCCGCGCGGATGTACTCTTCATTCTCGTGGGCGGTGAGCACCAATTTTCGCGTCATCGGAGACAGGCGTTGAATCTCCGCGAGCAATTCGATGCCGGAGCGGCCGGGAAGCGCGAGGTCTGTGAGCAGCAACTCCGGCTGCAACGCGGCAATGCCCTCGAGGCATTCTTCCACGCTGCCGAATTCCCCGACGATATCGAAATCCGACTCGATTTCGATGAGGGCCTTGAGGCCTTCCCGTAGAATGGCGTGATCTTCGACCAAAACGATGCGGATTTGCGGCTTGGTCGCGATCATAGGCGTCTCCTATAGGGGCGAAGGTTGCATCCATCTATGCCGGGCCGCGGAGACCGTCGGAGATTCTTGTTTTGGCTCGATTTCGACATCCCGATCCCAAAAAATTGAACTTTTTACACCGTGAATCGAGTGTAGAGCGCACCCAGGGATGGTGCAAGGCGTCAATAGGCAGCACTCTGCACGAGAGTTGGGGTAAAAGTGGAATTTTGGCGCAGATGTGACTCGCGTCACAAAATGCCTTGATTTCTGTCAAATCGCCCGGTTCCGCGCGCGATCCAACGCTGGGGGGCAGTCACCGGCACGCTGTCGCAGGCGAACGACAACATGGCCTACACGCCCTTTGTGTTGCAAACTTCGCACAATGTACCCTCGAATCACCGCCATTGCAGTCATTCTTGCCTTCGGCAGCCAACTGCTCTGCGCTGCGCCCGCGCGCGCCGGCCTCGGCAGCGATGCGGCCCAGGTTCTCGCCGACGCGACGGCCATGCTGGGGGTCATTCAATCGACGCCCGGGCAGCAGTACGACGTTCAGGAGATCACGGCGGGAACGGGGACGCGGGTGCGGGAATATCTGAGTCGAAGCGGCCAGGTCTTTGCCGTCAGTTGGGTGGGCCCGGTGGTGCCGGATCTGCGCCAGCTCTTGGGGTCTCATTATGATTCTTACGCAAAAGGTCTCTCGGCGCTTCGCCCCGGCCTTCGCCGCTCGGTGCGAATCGCATCGGGCGATCTTGTCGTCGAATCCGGCGGCCACATGCGCGCCTATTCCGGTCGCGCCTATCTCCCCGCATTCATTCCGCCCGGCGTGCCACTCTCGGAGCTTCGCTAGATGCCCGCGAGAAGACGCTTGCGCTCATTCATCGTTCTTGGATCCATTCTGGCCGCGGCGCTGCTCGCGGGCTGCCTTGGCAACAAGAGCTCGACAGCGACGGGCGGCGCCCCTCCACCCGCGGTCGTGAATACCATGGTGGTCTCGGTCGACACCGGTCCCGCAGCCGACCCCGGTCAAACTAATCTGCCGTACGTGACGGTGAAGGTCTGCGCAGCCGGCAGCGCAACGCAATGCGCCAACATCGATCACGTGCTGCTCGACACGGGATCCTGGGGGTTGCGTCTGGTCGGGTCCGTGCTCGCCGCGGCCAAGGTGACGCTCAGCGCGGAGACCGATTCGAAAGGCCAGGGAATCGAAGAGTGCGTGAAGTTCGGCGGAGGCGACACCTGGGGTCCCGTGGCGCTCGCCGACATCACCTTGGCGGGCGAAACCGCGTCGAAGCTGCCCGTGCAGATCATGGACGATACCAATACCGGCGCGGCGCCGCCCGCGACCTGCGGCGCCAATGGCACGCTGCTCAATGCCGTGACCGGCTTCCATGCCAATGGCCTTCTCGGAGTCGGCGTGTTCGCACAGGATTGCGGCGCAGCCTGCGTCAGTCCGGCGACGCCGCTGCCCATTTATTACGGCTGCACCTCGGCGGGGGTGTGCGCGGCGGAGAACGTTGCACTGGCCTCTCAGGTCACGAACCCGGTCACTCTGTTCGCGGCCGATAACAACGGCGTCATCGTGAGCATGCCGAATCTCGTCAACGCCAATGGCGATACCTCGGTCCAAGGCGAATTGATCTTCGGAATCGCCACTCAGACCGACAATGCCTTGCCAGCGAGCGGACTGACGGTGCTGGGCGCGAACGCAAGCGGCGACTTCACCGCGACCTACAACGGCGGCACGACCGCGCTCCCGGCCATGATCGACTCGGGGACCGATTCGTACGTGTTCAATGATTCGAGCATTCCCGTGTGCGCGAGCGGCCGGTTCCTCGGCTACTACTGCCCCGCCGTGCACCCGCAACCCCTCTCCGCAGTCAATACCGGGGCCGGCGCGAACAATGCCACCAACACGGTGGATTTCGCCCTGCAGGACCCAACCACGTTCGTGCAGGCGGCAAGCGCCTTCATCGATCTCGGCGCCGGCGCCGGATCGACGAACTTTACGTGGGGCATGCCTTTTTTCTACGGGCGCAAGGTCTACATTGGAATCGAACAGCGCGCAGCCGGCAGCTTCACCGGACCGTTCTACGCCTACTAGCCGTCCGCAGTCCCGTCCTTCACCCGTTGCCGGCCAATTCCTTCGTGATGGCTTCGAAGCCGCGTCCGGCGGCAACGTCGCCTGCGGAGACCCCCGCGGTGTTGCGCAGTGCCTTGTCCGCCCCTGCCGCGAGCAGCAGGTGGCAAATGTTCGTATAGCCACCGCGGCTGGCGGCGATCAGCGCCGTATCGCCTGCGCTGTTCTGCACGTTGAGGTCGGGCGAATGCGCCAGCAGTGATTGGACGACTTCGGCGTGGCCGGTGGCCGCCGCGATCATCAACGGAGTTTCGCCGGCGGAGTCACGCCGATTGACCGAGGGGCCGCCTGACAGCAGCGGCGCCAGGACCTCGACCCCCGCCTGAGCCGCCGCTAAATGCAGCGCCGTGAGGCCGCGCGCATCGGCCGCGGTTGCGTTGGCGCCGGCTGCCAGGAGCAACGCCACTTCCTCGCGGGAACCGAACGCGGCCGCATGCAAAAACGCCGTGCGGTGATCCTGATCCTCGCTGTCGATCTTGACATGGTGCTCGAGCAGGATTTTCACCAGCGTCACCTTGCCGCCGGCGCAAGCCAGCATGAGCGGTGTGCGGCCTTGCGCGTCTACCGCCTCCGCATTCGCACCGGCATTGAGCAGGATCTCCGCGGCATCCGAATGGGCCGAGCGAAGCGCCGCGAGCAGCGGGGTCTGTTCGGCTGCGGCGTGCGCATCCGGCGGTACGCCGGCGCCGAGCAGCGCCTTGACGACCGCGACATCATTACGGGTTGCCGCGAGCCACAGCGCGCTGTGGCCGGAATGGTCGGTGGCGGTCGCATTGGCGCCATGGGCCAGAAGCAAGGGCAGCGCCGAAATTGCATGCGCGTCGGCCGCGATCTGCAAGAGCGGAACGCCCTGGGGCAGCCGCAGATTTGCATCGCCCCCCGCGGCCAAGAGCTGCTGCACGGCGCTCGTATCGTTGCGCGACACCGCCAGCGCCAGCGGCGGCCAGCCGCGGTATATCTCTCCCGGGTGCGCCGGATCAAACTTGCCGCTCTGGCGTGCGGGATCGATGGTCACCCGGTTGGCGCGCAAGCCCAGAGAGCGCAGCTGCGTGGCCGATTCTTCGGCACCCACGGCCAACGCAGCGTCGAGCGCGTTGTAGCCGCGCGTATCCTTCGCGTCGAGCGTTGCCCCGGCCCGTTGCAGAGCCGCGACATTCGCGGCCCGGTTGGCTCGGGCCGCGTAGAAAAGCGCGGTGCGCTGTTCCGCGTCCACTGCCTGGGTGTCGGTCCCATGCTGCAGCAAGAGATCGACCATGGCCTGATCGGACCCCTCGGCGGCGAGCATCAGCGCCGTGGTGCCGGCCTTGTCCGCAGCCTTTACATCGGCGCCCAGGTCCAACAGCGCTCCGGCCGCCGCAAGCGACCCGGATGCGGCCGCATGAGAGAGCGCACCGCGGCCGAATTCATCGCGAACGGAGGCACTGACCGGTCCCAAGCGACGCAGCTCGGCTCCGTCGTTCTTGCGAGCGCAGTCGATCACCCAGGGTGCCAGCAAATTGGGATCGGTGGCGCCGACCGACTCGCGATCGAGCAGCGGGCGCCCGGATTTGAGCGCCTCGACCGCGCGGTAATAGCCAATCTTCGCGGAGCGCTCCAGCCATTGCCGCGACGATTCCGCGGTCACTCCCGGTTCGTGAGCTAACTCGCCCGCAAGCACATAGGCGGCCGCGCCCTGTCCATGCTCGGCGGCGGTTTGCAGCAAGGTGCGTCCGTGCGAAGGGTCGGCCACCATGCCGACGCCGTTCAAATACATGAGCCCAAGAAGATACTGGGCATCGGCATTGCCGGAGTTGCCGGCGGCGGTGAGGAGCGTGATCGCCTTGTCGAACTGCAACATCCTCAGTGCCGCTCGTGCGGGCTCCAACGGATCTTTGGGGGCGCTCTGTTTGGATGGGGCGGCGGCCGCGGACAGACCGATGGCGCAGCACACGGCGGCGATCAGCCCGCGCGCGCAGCCCCGCGTCAACATGCGACTCCCCAGGATCATCATGCGGTGCCGAACTTGGTTTCGACTTCGATGCCGATCGATTTGAGGAAATCATTCGGCAAGATGCCGCCCGCGCTCACGATCACGGCGTCGTTGCGCAACGTTAATTCCTTCCCATCCTGCTTCAGGAGCACCTCTTCCGGTCGAATTTCACGAATCTGAGAATTCAGCAAGATCTTGAGCTGGCCCTTGGTGCTCGCCGCATCGACGCGCTGGCGGTTGCGCTGCTTGGCGCGCTGGAACGCGTCGCCGCGGTACGACAGGTGCACCTCGGTATCGCCAAGCTCGGCGATGCTGGCCGCCGCCTCGAGCGCACTGTCGCCGCCGCCGACGACGATCACCTTCTGGCCGCGGTATTGTTCGGGATCGATGAGGCGGTACACCACTTTGGGCAGCTCTTCGCCCGGTACGCCGAGCTTGCGGGGTGTGCCGCGCCGCCCGATTCCCAACAGCACGCTCGACGCGAGATACTGCTGGGTGCTGGTTTTCACCTGAAACGCCCCGTCCTTCCTTTGCATGCTCTCCACGCGTTCCTGATAGCGTATCTTGAGGCCGTTGCCTTTGCACGCCTGAGTCCAGAATTTCAGCAGCTCTTCCTTGGAGGTATTGCGGAACTGCACCTTGCCGACGATCGGCAATTCGACGGGAGCCGTCATCACCAGCTTGCCGCGCGGATACTGGAACACGGCGCCGCCGAGCGAGTCTTGTTCGATCGTCTGATAATTGAGACCCATCTTCTTGGCCGCAAGCGACGCGGCCAGACCCGCCGGCCCCGCACCCACGATCAGCACGTCGAGCGCGCCGGGATTCTTCCTGCCCGCCTTGGCGATTGCCTCGAGTGCCTGCCGACCCTGCGTCAGTGCATTTTTGATGAGGCCCATGCCGCCGAGTTCGCCCGCCACGAAGATTCCCGGCACATTGGATTCGAAATTCGGTTTGAGCACCGGAATGTCGAGGCCGCGCCGCTCGGTGCCGAACACCAGCGTGATCGCGTCGAATGGGCAGGCGGTCTTGCACGCACCGTGTCCAATGCACTCGGTGGGTCCGATCAGCACGGCCTTGCCGTCGATGAGGCCGAGCACATCGTGATGCGATGTCTCGGGGCAGGCCTTGACGCAGGCGCCGCACCCTAGGCATTTGCTGGCGTCGATGAGCGGATGCAAGGAGGCCGGTTCGGTCATGCCGGAGGCGACGGTTTCTTCGAGCACATGAAGATGGCGGGAATGGGTGCGCCGCTGACGCAGAGCGTACAGGGTGGTGATGGCGACCAGAGGCACCACATAAACGGCGAGAGTCCAGAAATCCATGAAAGAATCCGCGCTTTGTAATCTCTACAAGTGACTGAATTATGTCCAATAAACAATATGCTTTATAACATCAAATTTCTGTGAGTCTCCTCACTTGTTCCATGTCCCGAAAGTGTCGCGGTTTGCACACATTGTATTCGTTGAAACAAGCAGTATTACAATCCGCACAAGAAGCAATTTGCGCGCTGCAAAGGGGACGCCCGACTGTCAGGCGTACAGCGCGGTAACGGAGTTTATTTGATGCCCTTATTTTGGTTCTTCGCCGGTGCAATGACAACGCTCGCCGCCCTCGTTGTGCTGCTGCCGTGGCTGCGCAAAATGCCGCGCCTTGCATCACTGCCCACGCTCCCTTGGCAGGCTTCCTTCGTTGCCGTCGTCTCATCGGCGGCGATCCTCGGTTACGGTTTGCTTGGAAATTCGGGCGCGACGCGGACGTCTGCGCCGAACCCCTTCGCTACCGCGGCGAAAGTCTTTGCAGACACCACCGGCGGCGGGCCTGCCGGTGCCGCAAATCCCTCGGGCAATTCCGCCGGCGCTCCCGCAAAGGCCTCTGCGGGCTCGATGAATTCCGCCATCGCGAATCTCGAATCCCGTCTCGCCAAGGGCGGCGGCAGCGATGGTGACTGGGAGCTCCTGGCGAAATCGTTCGAATTCTTGGGACGTCCGGCGGATGCCGCCAAGGCGCGTGCGCGGCAGCTGCCTCCCGTGCCGACGGACGGGGATGCGCCCCCGGCATCCACGGCGAGCGTGGCGCCCGGTTCATCGACCGGGCCTGTCGCGGCGATGAGTGGCACCGCTGCCACCGGCGGCACCGCGACCACCCGCGGCACCGCAGTCACAGGCGAGATTACGCTGGCCCCTGCCTTGAAGGCCAAGGCGTCCGCCGGAGAAACTTTGTTCATCGTGGCCAAGTCGGTCGACACCCCGGGCGTTCCGGTGGCGGTGCTCCGCGGCAGCGTGGGAAGCTGGCCCCTGAAGTTCACGCTCGATGACTCGCAGTCGATGTTGCCGGGACGAAATCTCTCGAACGCCGGGCGAGTGACCATCGAAGCGCGCATTTCCCAGAAGGGCCAGCCGCTTCCGGCAACGGGCGATCTGCAGGGCTCGAGCGGCGTGGTCAATCCGGCCGATCATCAGCCGCTCAAAATCACCATCGACCGCGTGATCTCATGAACACGGTTGCCGACAAACTTCCTGCCGCCGCCGCGGCCGAGCCGCCGAAGCTGCCCCGCCTGCATTGGCCGTTGATATGGACCGTGGTGGTCGCTGTTCTCGTGACATGGGGCATGCATGCCCACCTCGAGCGCTACATCACGCCGCAACGCGGCATCGGCTACTGGCTGGGCATCATCGGCGGATCGATGATGATCCTGTTGCTGCTCTATTCCGCGCGCAAGCGCTTCCGCTGGCTTCGCTGGATGGGAGGTATACCCGGCTGGTTCGAATTTCACATGGTGCTCGGCGTCGTCGGTCCGATATTCGTGCTCTTTCATGCCAACTTCAGCCTGGGCGCGACGAACAGCAACGTGGCGCTGTTCAGCATGCTGCTGGTCGCTGCCAGCGGCGTGGTGGGCCGCTACATCTATACTCGGTTGCACGCGCGCCTCGAGGGCCACGAGGATACGCTGGAGCAATTGATGGCCGTCGGCAAGCGCCTCAGCGCGCAAACGACGTCGGTCTCGTTTCTGCCGGGCCTCCTGGATGCGATCACCCGGGTGGAGCAAAAAATGATCAAGCCTCCCGCGGGCGGCATTGCCCGGTTTTTGCATCTCTCCACCGGCGCAGTCCGCATGGCCATGGCGCGCTGGATGGTTCGCCGGGAAATCGAAGAGGCGGTCCAAAAGGCGCGCCGACATGAATCGCTGCTCATCGCCCGCCACGCCGGCCGACTGGGCCTGGTTGCCCGCCAATACGCGTACCGGCGGCTGGATGCCGGCCGGCGCATGACGGAATACAAGATGTACTCCCGGCTGTTCTCGTTCTGGCATGTGCTGCACATTCCCCTCTTTTTCATGCTGCTGATCGCCGGCATCGTTCACGTAATCGCGATCAACGTCTACTGACGGGGAAATTGTCTGGCAGCGCAGACGGACTGACTGGGGTACGCACGGCGTTTATGCTTTGCAGTACAAAGATTGGGATGATGCAATGAGGACGCGATGAACAAGAACAATGCACTATGGCTTCTCGCGAGCGCCACGGCAGCGGCGGTGGAGTCTGCTGGGCGGCCGTGCGTCGCGCCTTAGGGATCTTGACGGCCATGGCGCTCCTCTCAGCACTTTTCGGAGCTACAGCCAAGCCTGCCTGGGCCGCGAACGTGGAGACCCTCCTCATGCCCGGCAAGGTGACGAAGGCCCATGTCAAGCAGGAGGAAACCTGCACGAACTGCCACGACCGTTCGAACGTGCGCACGCAGACTTCGCTGTGCCTGGATTGTCACAAGGACATAGCCGAGGACGTGCGCCAGCACCAGCGCTACCACGGCCGCATGCCCAATTCCGGCGTGGGTGAATGCAAGGCATGCCATACGGAGCATCGAGGCCGCAACGCCGACATCGTGCAGTTGAGCCGCGCCCAATTCGACCATCGGCTCACCGACTTCGCGCTCGAGGGCGCGCACGCCTCCCTCGACTGCGCGGCCTGCCACAAGAAGGGAGACGCGTGGCGCAAGGCGCCCGCAAAATGCATCGACTGCCACAAGAACGATGATGCGCACGGCGGCCAGTTCACCCAGTCCTGCGGCGAATGTCACAGTTCCATGACCTGGACGGGCGGGAAATTCGATCATGACAAGACGAACTTCAAGCTGACGGGCGCGCACGCCTCCGTCACATGCGACGCGTGCCACGTCGGAGGGCGGTACAAACAAACGCCCAAAACCTGCGTGGGCTGCCATGCGACCGACGACGAACATCGCGGGTCGCGCGGCAACGACTGCGGCAAGTGCCATGTGACGAAAGAGTGGAAGACGGCGAAGTTCGACCATCTCAAGGAAACGGGCTACGAACTTCTGGGCGTGCACGACGAAATCAACTGCGTCGCCTGCCACCGCAGCGGCAACTACAAGGACAAGATCCCCAAGGACTGCAACGGCTGCCACCAGGCCGACGATGCGCACGCGGGGCGATTCGGCAAGAAGTGCGAGGATTGCCACGACAACGACCGCTGGCAGGTCGAGAATTACGATCACACCGGGCGGCACGAATTCCCGCTGGTGGGTGCGCACGCCAAGATCGACTGCTATGCCTGCCACACCGCGGACGCTTCGACTCAAAAGCTCGCCAAGGATTGCGCCGGCTGCCACCGCAGCGAAGACCCGCACGGCGGCAAGCTCAAGGAGGGCTGCGAAACCTGCCATGGCCAGCAGTCCTGGCGTTCGGAGATCGTCTTCGAGCACGACCTGACCGAATTCCCCCTGCTCGGCCTTCACCGGGTCGTCAGCTGCGCGCAGTGTCACGCGACCCTCGCATTCAATCGCGCCCCGTCGACCTGCGTCGACTGCCACGCGCACGATGACGTGCACAAGGGTGGACTCGGCAAGAAGTGCGAGACCTGCCATTCTCCCAACGGGTGGCCGCTGTGGGTCTTCGATCATGCGAAGCAGACGCCCGATCGATTTGCGCTGATCGGCGCACACGCCAAACTGCAATGCGCCGATTGCCACCACGAACCGCCGGGTTCCGTCAAAACCTCGCCGCTCTGCGGGAGCTGTCACCACAAGGATGACCGGCACCTCGGCGAATACGGTGCGGCTTGCGATCGATGTCATACGACCTACTCCTGGAAAGGCGCACGGATTCAATAAGAATGAAAGGCCGGCTCACATCGGGTTGGATCACGCGCGCCTCGGCAGCGCTCACCCTGGGCACGCTCGCCTTGGGGCTGCTGATGCTCGCGCCGGCGTCGCCGGTGGCCGCGGCAGCTGCCGCGCCGCCCATCACGGTACCCTTCGATCACCTCTCGACCGGCTTCGAACTCGACGGCGTGCATCGCGATCTGCCGTGCGAATCCTGCCACCTCAACGCGATCTTCAAGGGAACGCCGAGAAACTGCGGGGTTTGCCACATCCAGGGTTCGACGTTCAACGCGACGCCGAAGACTTCGACCCACATCCAAAGCACGAACAACTGCGCGGCCTGCCACGACACGACCTCGTTCCGGCCCCAGGTGCATTTCGATCACGCCGAGGTGATGGGGAGCTGCGTCAGCTGCCACAACGGCACCATCGCCACCGGCAAGGATCCGAAGCTTCATCCACAGACCAGCGACACGTGCGAGTCCTGCCACACGGTGATGAGCTGGAATCCGCCCAAAGCGGTCGACCACACGCAGATCCCGCTGGCGGTGTCCGGCTTCTGCATCATCTGCCACAACGGCGTGCAGGCCACCGGCAAGAACAAGGGCCACGTCGTAACCTCGCTCGAATGCGGCGATTGCCACCTCACGACCTCCTGGCTCGGCGCGAACTTCGATCACACCAACATCAGAAGCGGCTGCTTCAGCTGCCACAACGGCACCAAGGCGGTGGGCAAGCAGGGCAATCACATGCCCACCACGAATCTCTGCGAGGACTGCCATACCACCGGCCTCGGCACGAAGACGCCGAGCTGGGCGCCCTCGGCATTCGCCCACACGCAGATGACGGTGACGACCTGCCAGACCTGCCACAGCGGGTCGGTCAAGATCACGACCGGTTTCGTGACCGGCCAACCGGCCAATCACGTTCCGCCCATTCCCTCGACCATCGACTGCGGCGTCTGCCACGGCAACAATCCGGCGGCGGAAACCTGGACGGTCCTCGCTGCGAGCATTCCGGTGCTGCACAGCGGATTGAACGTGAGCAATTGCGTGCTGTGCCACGGCGGCCAGACCTTCGCCGGCGTGCCCGCCCCGTATATTCCGATGTCGATTACAGGGGTCTCGCCCACCAAGAAGGCCCCGCTCGCGCCGCCGCACATCCCGATCCTCGCCGGGGTCGATTGCAGCTCCTGCCACGGCGCGGCCTATCAGGCCGGCGGCTTCGGCCCGGCCACCGCCATGAATGCGGCCAAGCACGCCTTTGTATCGACCACCTGCGACACCTGCCATGACACCGGCAAGAGCTTCTATGTCGGCGCCGGCACGCGCGCTGCAGCTGCGCCCGGCCAACCACGTCAGCAGCAACGATCCGCGCATGGCCACGGGCGACTGTTCGCTGTGCCACGAGACCAAGGACTGGGTCAGCACCGCCATGCCCGACGGGCATATGCCGAACCCGAGCAATCTGACCTGCGCCACCTGCCATGCCTCTGCGCCGAACGACTACACCCCGGCGACCCTCGCGGCGAATTCGGTCCTGCACAGGGGCATCAGCGGCAACTGCGGTCTGTGCCACGGCAACAACGTCGCCGCGCTCACCTGGGCCAACAATTTCACCCCCAAGGATGCGCTGCTCGCACCGATCCATATCCCGTATCTCTCGGGAACGGACTGCAGTTCCTGCCATTCATCGAGCACGTATGCGGCCGGCACCTTCGGACCGATGAACATGACGCAGGCCAAGCACTCCTTCGTGCCCACTTCCTGCAATACCTGCCACGAAGCGGGCTTGAGCTTCTACATGGGCGCCGCGAGCCCCGCGCTGCAGGGCCGCCCCGCCGACCACACCGTCGGACAGATGGTGGCGCCGAACGACTGCAGCCTCTGCCACACCACGGCGAATTGGAACAGCAACGCCCTGCCCACGGGGCATATGCCGAACCCCGGCAACGCGGCCTGCAACGTGTGCCATACCACCGCGCCGAACGACTACACGCCGGCGACGTTGGCTGCGATCCCCGTGCTGCACACCGGCGTCAGCACCGGCTGCGGCACGTGCCACGGCGGAACGACGGTGCTGACCTGGTACAACAATTACGTGCCGAAAGACGCGCTTCTCACCCCGTCGCATATCCCATATCTGTCCGGGTCCGACTGCAGCTCCTGCCACGCGAAGAACTACGTCACCGGAGGCTTTGGTCCGACGACCATGAGCGCGGCGAAGCATGCATTCGTGCCAACCTCCTGCGATACCTGCCACGAAGCGGGCTTGAGCTTCTACATGGGCGCCTCGAGCCCCGCGCTGCAGGGGCGCCCCGCCGACCACAACGTTGGACAGATGGTGGCGCCGAACGATTGCAGCCTCTGCCACACCACGACCGACTGGAACAGCAATACTCTTCCCACGGGGCATATGCCGAACCCCGGCAACGCCGCCTGCAACGTGTGCCATACCACCGCGCCGAACGACTACACGCCGGCGACGTTGGCGGCGATCCCCGTGCTGCACACCGGCGTCAGCACCGGCTGCGGCACGTGCCACGGCGGAACGACGGTGCTGACCTGGTACAACAATTACGTGCCGAAAGACGCGCTTCTCACCCCGTCGCATATCCCATACTTGTCCGGGTCCGACTGCAGCTCCTGCCACGCAAAGAACTACGTCACCGGAGGCTTTGGTCCGACGACCATGAGCGCGGCGAAGCATGCCTTCGTGCCGACGACCTGCGATACCTGCCACGAGACCGGCTCGAGTTTCTACATGGGCGCCTCGACCCCCGCGCTGCAAGTGCGGCCCGCGAGCCACATCTCGAGCGGCAACCCGCAGGAGGTCTCCGGGGACTGCTCCGGATGTCACAACACGACCGATTGGACCACCACCGCCAAGCCTGCCAACCACATGCCGACTCCGGGCACCCAGACTTGCTCGGTCTGCCACACCGCCATCGGCACCACCGAGGCGAGTTACGCCACCTTGGCCAGCGTCGCGGTGCTGCACACGGGCGTCACCGGCAATTGCGGCGCATGCCACGGCGCATATACCGCCCCACTCACCTGGTACAACAACTACACGCCGAAAGACGCCATATTGGCGGGCCTGCCGCATATTCCGTATCTCACCGGCACGGATTGCGCCTCCTGCCATTCGGCAACCTATTCGGCGGGTGGTTTCGGGCCGGCGACGGCGATGAGCCCCGCCAAGCATGCTTTCGTCCCAACCACCTGCGATACCTGCCACGACACCGGGCCGAAGTATTACGTCGGCACGGGTACGGCTCTGCAGCTGCGGCCGGCCAATCACATCTCCTCGCCCAACCCGCCGAGCCAGGCGACCGGCGACTGCTCGCTCTGCCACAACACCACGGTCTGGACCACGCCGACCACGCTGCCGAACGGTCATATGCCGATTCCGGGCACGCAAGTGTGCTCGGTCTGCCACACCGGGAACCTGAATACGATCGCTGGCTATGCCACGATGGCGAGCCTGCCGATCCTGCACACGGGCATCACCACCGGCTGCAATCAATGCCACGGCGGAACGACGCCGCTCACGTTCTACAACAACAACGACAACCCGAAGGCGGCGCCGGCCAACCATATACCGTCGTTCACCAACAACGACTGCAGCGCCTGCCATAAGGCGAATTACGCCGCGGGCGGCTTCGGGCCGATGAACATGACGGCCGCCACGCACACGAATGTGTCGACCATGGCCTGCAAGACCTGCCACGAAGCGGGCTTGAGCTTCTACATGGGCGCGGCAAGTCCGGGTCTGCAGGGCCGCCCCGCCGATCACACCAGCACCAGCATGGCTGCGCCGAACGATTGTGCCGGCTGCCACACCACCGCGAACTGGAACAGCAATACGATGCCGTCCGGGCACATGCCGAACCCGGCGAATACCGCTTGCGACACCTGCCACATCACGGCGCCGGCCAGTTACAAGACCTTCGCGGCGAATTCGGTATTGCACACGGGCATCACCGGCAACTGCTCCCAGTGCCACGGCGCCGGCACGCAGCTCTCGTTCTACAACAACGACATGGTGGTCAAGGACAGCGTGCTCTCGCCGCCGCACATCCCGTATCTTGCCGGCACCGATTGCAGCGTCTGCCACAAATCGAGCACGTATGCGGCGGGCACCTTCGGCCCGATGAACATGACGCAGGCCACGCACGCGTACGTGTCCACGACCTGCGCCACCTGCCACGGCACGGCTACCGTCTCGTTCTACGTCGGGGCTGCGAGCCCGGGCATGCAGCTGCGCCCGTCGGACCACACCTCAGGCACCATGCTGACCGGCGATTGCGGCGGCTGCCACACGACGGCGAACTGGAACAGCAACACCCTGCCCTCCGGCCACATGCCCAATCCCGGCAATCAGACCTGCACCGTCTGCCACACCGGCGCGCCGTCCAATTACAAGGTATTTGCGGCGAATTCGGTATTGCACACGGGCATCACCGGCAACTGCTCGCAATGCCATGGCGCCGGCACGCAGCTCTCGTTCTACAACAACGACATGGTGGTCAAGGACAGCGTGCTCTCGCCGCCGCACATCCCGTATCTTGCCGGCGCCGACTGCAGCGCCTGTCACAAGTCGACCAGCTACGCCGCCGGCACCTTCGGCCCGATGAACATGACCCAGGCCACCCACGCCTTCGTGTCGACGACCTGCGCCACTTGCCATGGCACGGCAACGGTCTCCTTCTACATCGGGGCTGCGAGCCCGGGCATGCAGCTGCGCCCGTCGGACCATACCTCGGGAACCATGCTGACCGGCGATTGCGGCGGCTGCCACACGACGGCGAACTGGAACAGCAACAGCCTGCCCGCCGGACACATGCCCAATCCCGGCAATCAGACCTGCACTGTCTGCCACACCGGCGCGCCCGCGAATTACAAGGTATTTGCGGCGAATTCGGTATTGCACACGGGCATCACGGGCAACTGCTCGCAATGCCATGGCGCCGGCACACAGCTCTCTTTCTACAACAACGACATGGTGGTCAAGGACAGCGTGCTCTCGCCCGCGCACATTCCGTATCTCGCCGGCACGGATTGCAGTTCCTGTCACAAGTCGACCACCTACGCCGCCGGAACCTTCGGTCCGATGAACATGACGCAGGCCACCCACGCGTTCGTCTCCACGACCTGCGACACCTGTCATGCGTCGGCCAAGGGCAGCCTGTACATGGGCGCGGCAAATCCCGCCCTGCAGCTGCGCCCGGCAGACCACACCTCAGGCACCATGCTGACCGGCGATTGCAGCGGCTGCCACACCACCGCGAACTGGAACAGCAATGCGCTGCCGGCGGGACACATGCCGAATCCCGGCAATCAAGGCTGCAATGTCTGCCACACGGCCGCGCCGACGAATTACGCGACGATGGCGACGAATGCGGTTCTGCATACCGGGATCACCAAGGGTTGCATCTCCTGTCACGGCCAGACCCAGCTGTCGTTCTACAACAATAATGATCCGCCGAAACCGATGGTCGCCAACCACATCCCCTCGGGCGCAACGCCCTGCGAGGATTGCCATGCGATCAGCTTCACGACATTCAGCGGCACGACCATGTCGTCGGCCAAGCACACGCTGATGTTCGCGGTGATCGGCAAGACCTGCGACGCCTGCCACGAGACGGGAAGAAGCTTCTTTGGCGTCAACAACCTGACCACGCGACCCAACGGTCACCACGTCGGCCAGGACTGCAGCGGCTGCCACAACACGAACAATTGGGACGGCGGCGGCCAGAAGCGCACGGTGGCGGCCGCGACGACCCCGACTCGCAGCACCATAGGCACGGTGGTCGGCGCGCCCGCGAGCCGGCCGGGAACCACCTTGCTCGCGTCGGGGCGCCTGCCCCGGGGCGATGTGCCGGGCCCCGCCAGCGGCATGCTCGGCGGCGTTACGGGCACGCTCGGCGGTGCTTCGGGGCAGTTCTCCCACATCGGCGTGACCAGCAATTGTGTCAGCTGCCACAACGGAACGCTGGCGCAGGGCAAGGGCCCGACGCACGTCGCAAGCAACAACACCTGCGAGAACTGCCACACGACGGTTGCGTGGATTCCGGCTCGATTCGATCACCGCGGCGTCACCGCGAGCTGCGTCAGCTGCCACAACGGGGTGTCGGCGCCCGGCAAACCCGCCAAGCACCTACAGACCTCACAAGATTGCGTCGCCTGCCACGGCACGATCGCCTGGGCTCCCGCGACCTTCAACCACCTCGGCGTGAATGCGCCGTGCCAGAGCTGCCACAATGGCGTCACGGCGACGGGCAAGCAGGCTCAGCATCCGAGGACCACGCTTGACTGCGGCGTGTGCCACAACACGCTGAATTGGACCGTCACGAAGCCGCCGCAACCGCTGCGTCCCCTGCTGCCGCGCCCCAGGTCGTCAGCCGCTCCCGCCGCTCCCGCCCTCGGTCCCGCCAAGTGATGTCGAGGTCGAAGCGCGGAGGTCTGCTTTGGCAGCCGCGGCTGATTCATGTGATTGCGCTGTCTCTCGGGCTGGGCGGCCTCGCTGCCAAGGCGGCGGCGGCACCGGCGTCCATCCTCCCTGTGGGTCCCATCGTGCAGCTCATCGACACCCAGGAACTCGAGGATCACGCCGATATCTCCATTCAATTTGCGTGCTCCGTACGCTATGTGACCAACACTCCGGTGAGCCACGGCACGGGCACGACGATTACGCTGCGGCTCGGACCCGATTGCGGCACTCAGTTCAGCTCGCTTCCCCCGGAACTGCCGCTGGTCGGCGGCGGCGGCCAGCTCGTCACGGGCGCGCGCGTCGATTCGATCGTGCCCGGCGAGATCACCCTGGAACTGACCTGGTCGCGGGCGCTCGACTTCGTCATGGCGCCCACCGCCTCCGGCATCGGGCTGCGCGTGCGCCTGCTCAACACCAACCGGCGCAAGGGCAGCGTTTTCGTTGCCGAGACCGAGGCGCCTGCGGGCTATTCCGTCAATCTCGATTCCTCGCAGACCCAGTATCCGCACGAAACGGTGGAGGCCGCCGCAGCCAGCCTGCAGACACAGGCCTATGTGTCGGAGACCGACATCGAGGATCAGCATTGGTACCGCTTGCGCGCGGGGCCGTTCACCACCCGCAAGGAGGCCGAACGGGTGCTGAAAATTGCACAGGCGACTTACCCGCGCGCGTGGCTCGCGGTGAACGACGAACAGACGGATCTTTCGGCCGTGGAGCATGCCGGCGTGGCATCGACCCGCGCCAGCGGACCGACCGACCCGCCACTGCCGGAAGAGGAGCGTGCGCAGATACTGCGCGACGCACGAGCCGCGTTGGAGAAGCACAAGTATCCTGAAGCCGTCGACTTGCTGAACCGGCTGCTGCGGCAGCCCGAGTATCCGGCGCGGCGCGATGCCCAGGAGTTGATGGGGTTGGTGCGCGAGCGGGCCGGCCAGCTGGCGCAGGCCAAGGCGGAATACGAGGAATACCTCAGCCGCTATCCGGACGGCCCGGGGGCATCGCGCGTGCGCGGCCGATTGCAAACTCTCGCCGCCGCCTCGCTCTCGCCAAAATCGAGCGGCGAGTTCGGCGCGGCCGCGAACAACCGCTGGACCATGGCGGGCAGCGCGGCGGTCAGCTACCAGTACGGCAAGGACCAGACGGTGTCGGCCGGGACGACGACCACCACGAACTCGCTGAGCTCAGCCCTCGTTTATGGCGACCTTCTGCTCCGCGACCGCGGCGAGCGCTACGATTTCACCGCGCGCCTGGACGGCGGCTACACGCACGATCTGTCGTCGGCACAAACGTTCGGCGGCAGCCAGGACCGCACCACCGCGGCTTATGCGGAGCTCACCGACCGGATCTTTGGCGTCACCGCCCGCGTCGGCCGTCAATCGCTCGCGAGCCAGGGCATCGTCGGCCTCTTCGACGGCTTGTTCGTCGGCTACCAGATGAATTCGAAATTCTCGCTGAGCGCTGCGGCCGGCTTGCCGGCCTACACGGGCTATTCCGCCGTCTCCAGTCACGAAAAATTCGGCACCGTCACGGCCGAATTCGACCCCTTCCACCAGGCCTGGGTGTTCGACGCATATTTTTTCAATCAAACCGTCGAGGGCCAGACCGACCGCCGCTCGATCGGGCTTCAGACCCGCTATTCCGTGGCGGGACGCACGGCGGTGGCGTTGATCGACTACGACATCGCGTTCCAACAGCTCAATTCGGCGACCCTGATCGGCAATGCCAAAGTGGGCCAGTACTGGATCCTGAGCTTCGATGCCGATCATCGCCGCAGTCCCCTGCTCGAGCTCAACAATGCGCTCATCGGCCAGACGGCGGTGGACCTGAACGCACTGCAGGCTCCGCCCTTCAATTACACGCCGTCGCAAATCCGGCAATTCGCGCTCGATCGAACCTCGACCAGCAACACTTTCGTCGTGTCGGCCAGCCGCCCGTTCGGAGAACGCTGGCAGTTCATGACCGACCTCGGCGCGTTCGAACTCAGCGGCACGCCGGCGTCCGGCGGCGTCACCGCCACTCAGTCGACGGGCCTCGACAAGAACATATCGGTGCAGATGGCGGGCTCGAGCCTCATCCAGGCGAACGATTTGCACATATTCAGCGCGCGCTTCGATGATTCTCCCCAGGCGCGCAGCACCACGCTGTCCTGGGATGCGCGCTTCGTCGTCACGGGCAATTGGCGCTTGGGTCCGCGGTTGAGCGTCGAGCAGTTGAACGACCCTTCGCTCGGGGGCAAGCAGATGCTCTACCTGCCGCAGGTGCGCGGCGACTGGACCAATCGGTTTTCAGTGTTCGAGATCATCGCCGGCTACCAATTGCAGAATCAACAGGCCGTTCAGCAGCAGCAGGCGCTCACCGGCCAGACCCAGACGACGTCGGTGGATCAACGATCCTTGTACGTCACGGTGGCATACCGGGTACGATTCTAGGATGCATATCCGCGTGGCTTTGCTCCTGGCGCTGACGGCGCTGGCATCGTGTACGACCCGGCCTCCCAAGAGCTCGACGGAGATCTTCGATGAGCAAAGCGCCAGCACGCTGCTGGTGGTCGAAAAGCCCATCGTATTCGCGCGCGAACGCTCGGACGTCGCCGCGCATTCGCGCGACTATGCGACTCTGGTGGCGGTCGAGGACGACCGCTCCGGCCAGTACACCCAATACCTGCTCCTGTATCGCTGGTCGACGGTGGACCGCCGCATGTCGCCGCCGCCGGGTCCGGATGAAGGCGAACTGAAGATCATGGCAGACGGCCGGACGATCGACCTGAAGCCTCTCGATCGCCCGCCCACGAGTCTGGCGCAACGCCGCGCGCTGCACGTTCCCGAGCATGGCGATTTGGTCTACCGCTCCTATCGCGTCGATTCGGCAACGCTGCAGTTCATCGCGGCGAGCCGCGACCTCACGGTGCGCATGCCTCAGGAGCCGCTCGATACGCCGTTCACGCTGTGGGAAGATGGACGAGGCGCGCTGGCGCAATTCCTAAAGCGCGCGGTCGCTCCGTAAGGAGCAGCGCTCCCGCACGAGATCCGCGTAGCCGCCGTGTCCGCAGCCGCCGAGGGCGACGGCCGCGCGCACCCGCGGGCTCAAGAGCGCGGCGAGTTCATCGGCATGACGATACCCGGTCATGGACAGGGCTATGGCGGGCCCCGACTGCACGGCCGGATGCAGATAGATTTCCGTCACGCCCGGCGGCAGCCGCGCGAGAATCATCAAAAGCTTCGTCTCGTCCATGTGACCGCTCGCCGCCACCCCGAAAATGCGGTCGTTGTACGCAAGCCCCGCTCTGCGCAATCGGCGCTTCATGAGCGCGATCCACGGTTTGAGCAGGATGGCATCGGGACCTGCGGACCAATGGCCGCCGCGCGCCGCGAACCACAGGGGCTCGTCCGGAACCCTCACCGCACGCATGCCGAAGTCACGCCCGACACGCAGCAGCATGCCGAACAGCGTCGGATGCAAATGGAAATGCTTGTGCACGTTGACGTGATCGAGCTCGAGGCCGGTCTTCGCGAAGGCCGCGAATTGGGCGCGAATCTCCGCTTCGAGCTGACTGCGAAGCCGGGAGGATGCGAAGAAGCGCACCGCGTTGATGAACATGCGGCTGTCCATCATCCCCGCGCGGTCGACGAGCCCCGGGATGAGATCGGGATCGAGCATCGCGCGTCCGTCCGCGAGGACGAGATGCAGCCCCACGCGCAAGTGCGGCAGCCCGCGCGCCCGCCGGATCGCATCGGCAGCGGCCGGCGCCCCCATCATGAGACTCGCCGCCATGAGAATTCCGGCGCGGCTTGCCTGTTCCACCGCCTCGTTGACGGATTCGTGCAGCCCAAAGTCATCCGCCGTGACGATTAAGAACTTTTGCATCGAATGCGCGCCGCTCAGTGGCGCGGCCGCGCCGCCTCGCTTGGGAACGCGCGGACGCGAACGGCGGTTAAACCACTTCCTTCGAGGTCCAGTCCGTTTTCACCGCGGTGGCGGCGTCGAGCAACACCTGCTCGAGAACCGCGAGATACTCGACGTAGCGTTTGCGCCCCAGGGCGGTGACGCGGCAAAACGTTTGCGGCCGGTTGTTCTGAACGCCCTTCGTGATGGAGATCAGTTTTGCCTCTTCGAGCACCTGTAAATGCCTGTTGAGGTTGCCGTCCGTCAGCGCGCAAAGCTGCTTCAGGTCGCCGAACAGCAAACCCTTCGAGTGGGTCACGAGCGAGGTGAGCACGCTGAGTCGGGCGCGCTCGTGAATGACCCGGTCCAAGCCGTCATATGCGAACCGGGGGCCGGCGCTTTTCTTGGCTGCACGCTTACTCATCCAGGGGTTCCTTGTATCCGAACTGAAGCACGGCCGCCACCAGAAGCTGGCCCACGCCGAAGGGAATGCCCATCATCCAGGGCGCCAGCGTCCGGGCCGAACTGCCGGCGGCCAGGCAAAACAGTCCCGCCGCCAGGTACCACACGCCGACCGCGAACATTTGCCGCGGAAGGAACCGGCACGACGCGAATACGCCCAGGCTGAAAATCAATTCCCACAGCCCGGGAAGCATCCAGCAGTCCTGCGGCGCAACCTGCATCATCACGACCGTCAGCAGGAATCCGACCATCACGGCGGGCAAAAACTGCTCGACCGCGGATTGGATCATCTCCCGGGCAAATCCCAGGTGCACACGCCGCGCCCGCGCGAAGGTGTCGATTCCCGTCAGCAGGACCGAAACGGCGGCCGCTCCCGCCCAAACGGCGACCCAAACCATCAGATCGACCTTCCCGTGCTTTGGCGTCCACTGCGTCTGCACCGCGGCGACCACCATCGCGAGCAGTCCGCTCAATGCGATCGATGCCGGGCCGTAGCCGCGAAATTCCGTGCCGCGCGCCACCTGGCTGCGGATGGAGTGGATCTCGGACAGCGCTCGCTGCAATTCTTTCATGCGACACTCCAATTCGTGAAAACGCGCATTCACTTTGCGCTACAAAGCATTACCGGTCACAATGGGTGACGAATCAATACCTCAAAGGGCATCCCGTGGTCAACCGATGGTTTCCAGCATACGCCGCGGCGTGTGCAATCGCCCTGTGTCCCGCAGCCGCGCGGCCGGACTCATTCATCGACCACCGGGTGGCGAAGGACACCGGCGGCGTTTACAGCCTGCAGGACGCCGTGCCCATCTCCCTCGGGGTGCTCGCGGCCGGCTGCGCCCTTTGGGAAGGAACTTCCGACCGGTTGGGCAAGACATGCTGGGAAGCGGGTGAGTCGGGAATATTCGCGACGGTCGCCGCCGAAGGATTGCAGTTCATCACCGGGCGACAGTCGCCCTCGCAGACGAGCGACCCCAACAGGTGGTTTTCGGGCGGCAAGGGCAGTTTTCCGAGCACCCACGTCTCCCTCACCACGGCCGTGGTCACACCGTTCATCTATCAATACGTTCACGACGAACCGCTCGTGGCCGGGCTTGCCCTTCTGCCAGTGTACGAAATGGTGGCCCGGGTCAAGGCTCAGGAGCATTGGCAGACGGATGTGCTGGCCGGCGCCGCGCTGGGATTTGCCATCGGCGCCTATGAATCCCATCGCAACAGCCCGCTGGTCTTCGGCCTGCTCCCGGGCGGAGCCTATGTAGGGTTCCACCATTCGTTCTAGGGTTTTCAGCGAAAAGGCCGGCTCACGTAGCGTGAGCCCGCGAGTCCAAAGCGCCAAGGCTGGTCGACCGCCTTCGAAATTCCGATTCTCGGGCCGCACACCACATCGGCTTTGGTTGCCGCCGCCTTCAGCGTGAACGGCCGCCTGTCGACGCGCCGGCCGTTCAGTGCATGGGTGATTCCCAGAGCTTCACCCAGCCTGCCCGGACCCGCGCACAGGGCGCGCAAAGCGCTCTGCCGCCGGCGCTCGATCATCAACGGAATACCGGCGGTCGGCTCCAGGGCGCGGATCAACACGCCCGCTCCATGGCCCTGTTCGCGGCACACGAAGTTCAGACACCAATGCACGCCATACGACAGATAAACGTATGCGCGTCCGGGAGGTCCGAACATCACTGCATTGCGCGGCGTCGGACCGGAAAAACTGTGCGATGCCGGATCTTCACGATCGTAGGCTTCGGTCTCGACGATGATCCCGCCCACGCCGTCGACAAGCAGGGTCATTCCGATCAAACGCCGCGCGACTTCCGGTGAGTTACGCGTGAAATCGATGCCCCTCAATCGCGCAGTGCCTGATGCACTTGCTGCACGCACGCAGAGCCCTCGCCCACTGCCGCAGCCACCCGTTTCACACTCCCGCAGCGCACGTCGCCGACCGCGAAGATCCCCGGCCAGTTGGTTTCGAATGACAGCGGCGGCCGGCCGTCCGCCCAGACTCCCGGCGAAAGATCCGCCGCGAAGAGATCCGGTCCGGTGCGCACGAATCCCTTGTCGTTCAGCGCAATGCAGCCGTCCAACCAATGCGTGCTCGGGACCGCGCCGGTCATGAGAAAGACATGGCCGATGGCGTGCGTCTCGGGAAGGTTTTGCGGCGCAGTCACCCAGATCACGCGTTCCAATTGATCCTCGCCCTCCAAAGACGCGATCTGGGTGTTCGTGCGCAGCGTGATGTTCGGCGTCTCGGCGATGCGGCGGATGAGATAGTTCGACATGGTGTCGCTCAATCCCTTGGACCGCACCAGGAGATGCACGTGATTGCACTTGCCCGCCAGATAGACCGCGGCCTGGCCGGCCGAATTGCCCCCACCGACCACGACCGCCTCCTTCATCTCGCAGCGCCGGGCCTCGGTGGCGGTCGCTGCATAGTAGACTCCCGTGCCGAGAAAGCGGTTTGCGCTTTGCAATTCCAATTGCCGGTATTCCGCGCCGGTTGCGATGATGACGGCGCGCGCACTGACCGAGGCGCCGGGCCGCAGGTCGACCGCATACGGACGCCGATCGCACCTCAGCTTCAGCGCCGGGTAGGCCGTCCTGATTTCGGCACCGAATTTCTGGGCCTGGACCCGGGCTCGGGCAGCCAACGCCAGGCCCGAAATGCCGGTCGGAAATCCGAGATAGTTCTCTATCTTGGAACTCGATCCCGCCTGACCGCCGGGCGTCCCTGTTTCGAGCACCAGCACGTCGAGTCCCTCGGAGGCGGCATACACCGCCGCCGCCAGCCCCGCCGGGCCGGCGCCCACGACGATGACGTCGCGAACCCGGTCATCGTCAATGACCTGATTCATTCCGAGGCACGCCGCCACTTCCTCGTTGCTTGGATTCTTGAGCACCACGGTGCCGCGGCAGAGCACGACCGGAACCTCGTCGGCTTTGATATGAAAGCGCTCCAGCAGCGTCTGCACCGCCGGATCCGTGTTCACGTCGAGATTGACGAAGGGGAAGGAATTTCGCGTCAGAAACTGCTGCAGGCGCAGCGTGCCCGCGGAGCGGTTCGAACCCAGTAAAATCACGTCCCCCGCCTGGGACGCGAGCAGCCCTACGCGCCGCAGGATGAAGGCGCGCATGAACAGTTCGCTGAGCTCGGAGTCCGTTTGGATGATCGTGCGCAGCCGGTCCTCCGTAATCACGAGGACGTCCCCCGCATCGCGCACCCGTGAACGCACCAGGCTTCCGATGCCCTGCAGCGTGCTCATCTCTCCCGTAAAGCTGCCCGCGGAATGCACCACCACCAGGACTTCGCCGCTCATCCCCGGCTGGACCACCTCGATGCTGCCCGAGAGAACCACGAGCATCGGGCGATTTCGGTCGCCGGGCTCCCCCAGGATCTCGCCCTTGATCATCTGGCGATGGCTGCCGTGAGCCTCCAGCCGGCTGATCTGCGCGGGCGTCAATTGCGGGAACATCTGCGCCTTGCGTCCGAGGAAGGAGGGTGAGTCGGCCATGCCTTGGGTCTTGACTTCCGTCGTCATGTGCATTGCTGGCGTTTGCTGGGCATATGCGCTCCCCCGAAGAACGTGCCGCTGCGGCCGGCCCGTCTGTTGCAAAGGCACATCATAACGACCCCGTAGGCGCCGCTCCAACGTCGCGTGGCGAACTTCACCGGCTTGCGGCGCTCTAAGTGCGAAGCTTACCCGGCTCAAGAGGTCTTGCAATTCATGTATTTGCGAAAATACGCGCTGACTCTGTCGATCCTTCTCGCCGCGGCCGCCGATGCCGGCCCGGCGCCGTTCGATCTTGCCGGCCCCACCCTTGACGTCAGGATCACCCGGGGAGCCAGGACGCTGCCGGCGCCCGAAGTTCCGAATCTCCTGGCCGGCGACCGGATTTGGATCAGGGCCGATCTTCCCTCGAGCCAATCGGCGCATTATCTCCTGGTCACGGCCTTTTTGAGCGGCTCGACCAACCCGCCTCCCCAAAATTGGTTCTTCCCCTGCAAGACCTGGACCGCCAAATGCGGCCAGAACGGAATGACGGTCACCGTGCCGGAGGGGGCCCAACAGGTACTCGTATTTCTCGCCCCGGAGACGGGCGGCGATTTCAAAACCTTGGTGAGCGCGGTGCGGGGCAGGCCCGGTGCTTTCGTGCGCACCTCGCAGGACCTCAACCAGGCGGCGCTCGACCATTCCCGGTTGGAGCGCTATCTCGCGGCGGTCCGCGCACTGAGCGACGCGGATCCAGCCAAACTCACGGGCGCCGCTCCGCTGCTGGCGCGCAGTCTCGCCATCAAAGTGGACGAGAAATGTCTCGACCGGATTCCTGAATTGCAGGCACCCTGCCTGATGCAGGGCCAGGAGTCGCTCATTTTGAACGACGGGCACAGCACGTCGATCGTCGAAGCGCTGACATCCGGCCCTGGGAGCGATTTGGCGATGGAGGCTAGCTACACCCCGCAATTGAGCTACGGCTACTACAGCCCGTACATTGCGTCCATTCTCGACATTGCGCGGATTTTCGACTCCTTTCGCACGGCTCAATATCAATACATTCCGGCTCTTGCCACCCCCCGGGGCGACAAACTCGCGCTCACCTTGAATACCGCGCCCTCCTTTCACAATCCCCAATCGGTGTTGGTGGTCGCGCTGCCCGCGGTGGAGCAGCCGCAACTGCCGCCGCTGCACGCGGTCAATCCAAAGGAGATCTATTGCGCGGGCAAAAGCGCCCTGGTGTTGCCGGTGGACGGCGCCCCGTTGGTGTTCTCGACCGCCTATGCACACGACCTGACCTTGAATCTGGTGGCGAAGGACGGCGCGGGCATCGATTTGTCCGCAACGCCGGATGCCGCACAGGGCGGTTACGTCATCGACACCGCGGCGCTTCATGCCGCGCCTTTGGGCGACAGCGTGCACGCAACCCTGCAGGGGTATTGGGGGTTCGAACGCTATCGCGGCCCGAGTTTCGTGCTCATGAATGCGCATTCAAAGAGCTGGGAACTTGCGGCCGGAGACGAGGATGCGCTGGTGGTCGGCCGCCAGGATACGGTGCATCTTCGGGCCGACAGCGTCAGCTGCGTCGACGGCATTCTGCTGAAGGATCCCGCCGGCAAGGAGCTCAAGGCAGAATGGAAAACAGTGAAGCCCAACGAACTCGAGGTCAAGCTGCCGCTTCGGGAGGCCAAGCCAGGCGCCATGACCCTGATGGTGACCCAGTACGGCGTCAGCGAACCTCAGCCCATTGCGATCCAGACCTTTTCAGAAGCGGGCCATTACGACGCTTTCGACCTGCATGCGGGAGATTCACAGGGGGTGCTCCGGGGCAGCCGTCTCGATGAGGTTGCGAATATATCCCTTCGAAACGTGGTGTTCGTGCCGGGCGTCCTGTCGCCCCGCAACGGCGGCGACGAACTGGAAATGATCGCGCAAGACGCGCAGGCCGCGGCGGCCCTCAAGCCGGAACGTGCGATCGCCGCGAAAGTCACGCTGAAAGACGGCCGGGTTCTTCCGCTCAGCGGCACCGTGAATCCTTCCCGTCCGCGCGTCGCGCTGATCGGCCAGAGCGCGCAGCCGTCGCCCTCGAGCAAGGACAGCAACATTCAACTGGCCGACCAAGGCGAGCTGCCCCAGGATTCGATCCTGACTTTTGCCTTGCGCGCGCAGTGGCCCGCCGTGTTCACTCGCGACGAGAATATCGAGGTGGCGACCTCCGATGAATCGACGTCCACCACCTTGAGCTTCGTCAACGGCGGCATGACGCTCGAAAATTCCCAGGTCGCCGTGGCGACGCTCAATCCCGCGAAAGCATTCGGCGCATCCGCCTTCGGGCCCCTGCGATTTCGGCTCGTTGCCAAGGGGATTGCCGGAGATTGGCAGTCCCTGGGCAATCTCGTGCGGCTGCCGGTGCTGAAGGACATCACGTGCCCCGCGACCCCGGAGCTTGCGTGCAAGCTCTCGGGTTCGAACCTTTACCTGGTCGATTCGCTCTCGAACGACAAGGGATTCGAGCATCCGGTGCAGGTTCCCGACGGCTTTCTAGGATCAGCGCTGCCTGTTCCGCATCCGACCGCGGGTTCGCTGTACTTGAAATTGCGTGACGATCCCTCGGTCATCAACCTGACCTCATTGAATGTCCTCGAGCTCTCGCCGTCGCCGAATGATCCGGCGCGCTCGGCTGCCCGGCAAGCTTCCACTCCCCCCGAGAGCCCGCCGGCAACGCTGAAGAGGTCAGACGAAACCAATCCAGCGGCCGAGCGAAACCACCCCGATCCATAGCGCGAGAGACAGCCCGCCCGAGATCCTGGCGGCGGGCGGCGTACGCGGCCCGCGGCCCCAGGCGGCGATCGAACGGAACGTGGTGGCGTGAAACACCATCATGTTGATGCCCGCCAGGATCAGCACCAGCATCTTTGCGCGAAACGGCACGGTTCCCCAGTATTTGGTCGCATTTGAAGAAAAGAGCAATGCGCCGGTGCAGACCGCCACCGCGAAGCTGATCCAAGTCCACGGCAGCACTTCCGCGATGAGCTCATCAGCAGGCCGTTCGCGCAAATTCACATCCAGCAGCCGCAAATCAACCATGGTGATCGAGCCGACCACCAACGTGATGGCGAGGACATGGACACACTCAATTCCCGGAAACAGCCACGACGATTCGCTGATGGCGACCGCGGTCGGGGTGGCTTCAAGCCAATGCAGGAACCGGTCGAACACGCTTCAACCGGCGTACGCGATCAATCGGCCGGCGACGGCGATGCCCACCCACAGGACGAGGGAGATCGCTCCGACGACTTTGGCGAGTGCATGGTGCGGCCGCACCAGGTCCGCAGCGCCACCCTTGAGGTCGCGCTTGAGCAGGAGTTGAAAGCCCACGGTCACCAGGATGGCGGTTGCCAGCATGCACATTTTCGTCTCAAAGGCCACGTTGCCGAGCGCGCGTTTCGGTTCCCCGACGATGAGAATGCTGCCCGTTACGGCCAGCACGATCAGCGCTCCCCAGAGCCACGGCATGAACCGCCGCGACAGCGACATGATGCTGTGACGCCTGCCCGCCACGCCGAGCAGCCGCAAATCGAGCATCGCCATGGATGCCAGCACCACCGAAATCGCCAAAATGTGCACGATCTGCACGGTGGGTATGATCCAAAACACCTCTTGGATGGTCAGGCTCGCCGGGGTGGCGCCTAGCCAGTTGATGAAATCATTCAATTTGGGCCGCCACTTGCCAATCCGAGCGGCGATGATAGCCAATTAGCGCGCAAGAGACTCTAGAAAATGCCGAGGGCGACGCCGGCCGCCATCATTGCACCCAGCTCGCGGCAACGCTCGAGGTCCTGTTCGGGGATCAGCTTTGGCTGCAGAATTTCCTCCGGCGTCTGCGCATGGGTGCAGACGATGATCGGGGCGGCCACCGGTCTCAAGCGCCAGCCGGTCGCGATCCGTTCGATCTGTTGCGCCGCATTCCTCCCGTCGCTGCCGGCGCACACCATGGTCGCGTACGGTCTGCCGTTGAGCCGGTCGAGCGCGGCGTAATAGGTGCGATCGAAAAAATCCTTCATCTGCCCCGATATCGCAGCCAGATTTTCGGGAGTCGCAAATATGAACCCGTCGGCCCCGAGCACATCGCCCTCCGCCGCGTCCGCGGCGCGCAACAGCAGAACCTCGAGGGCGTGCTCGGCACGGGCGCCGGCGGCGGCGGCCTGCGCCATTTGCAGCGTCCCCTGGGTCCGGGTGTGATAGACAATCAAAAGCTTCCTCACCCGGGAATTATCGCAGAAAGGCCTTCAGGCTCATGGTTTGACGTGGGCTATGTCCTACAGGGGCCGACGACCGCCACCGACTGCGCCGCCCCACCCTTTCACGACAGACTCCTTGCACCGCAGAAATGCTGCCCGCCGAAAACGAGGTGCGAAATGCTTCACTATGCCGTTGTCTTCTTCATCATCGCTTTGATTGCCGCTGTTTTCGGCTTTGGCGGCATCGCGGTCGGCGCAGCCGGCATAGCGAAAGTCCTGTTCATCGTCTTTCTGATCGGTGCCGTGGTCAGTTTTTTGATGAGCATGGGTCGCCGCGCCTGAAGGCGCGCCCACTTTTCAGGAGCACAGATGGAATCCCTTTCAGACTCGCCCGCCGCACGCAAGGTCAGCGACTTCGCGAATGGTCAGGTCAACAATTTCCTCGACAGTGTCGAAGACCTGACGAAGGCACTCAAGGACATTGAATCGCCGGATATCGCGCGGGTTCGCGCCAAGGTCAAGGTGGCATTGGTGGCCGCCAAGAGCGCGGTATCCGATACCGCTTCTCAGCTGCGCAGCCAGGCCCAGCAGGTCGGCAGGCGAACTGATACTTTCGTGCGCGACAATCCCTGGCAGGTGATCGGGATAGCGGCGGTCGTCGGTCTCGCGGTGGGCATTGTGGCGTCGCGACGCTCGTAGGGCACCCTCAGGCGGCGGTGCCTATGCCCGCCGCCATTGCGTTGCGCCGCCCGGTTTATCTTCCAGCAGTATCCCGGCAGCGGTCAATTGCTCGCGGATGCGGTCCGATTCGGCAAAGTTCCTGGCGGCGCGCGCGGCTTTGCGTGCCTCGAGGAGTGCCTCGATGTCGGCATCGGACATCGTCTTGTCTCCCACGCTGCGCTTCAGATACGTATCCGGATCCTGTTGCAGCACGCCGAGAACCGCGCTCATGGCGCGCAGTGTCGCCGCGGCACCGGCCGCCTTTGCCGCGTCCCCCCCGCTTTCGCCTGATTGAGCTCGCGCGCGACCCCTTGCATGACGGCCAGCGCCTCCGGAGTGTTGAAGTCATCGTCCATCGCAGCGCGAAACCTGCCGAACCAATCCGCATCGACGGATCCCGATGCGCCGGCATCCTTCAGGGCGCGGTACAGGCCCAGCAAGGTTTCATCCGCCTGTGCGAGCTGGACGGTCGAGTAGTTGATCGGCCCGCGATAATGGCTGCTCAATAGAAAAAAACGAAGCACTTCGGGATCGCGCAGCGTCTTCAGCACTTCGCGCACCGTGAAGAAATTGCCGATCGATTTCGACATTTTCTCGTCGTTGACTCGAACGAACCCGTTGTGCATCCACACATGAACGAACGGCGAGTCGCAAGCGGCGCAGGACTGCGCAATCTCGTTCTCGTGATGCGGAAATTTCAAGTCCTCGCCGCCTCCGTGAATGTCGAAATAGCTGCCGAGCAGACTGGTCGACATCGCCGAGCACTCAATGTGCCAACCCGGCCGGCCGTCGCCCCATGGCGAGGCCCAGGAAGGTTCGCCGGGCTTGGCGTGCTTCCAAAGCACGAAATCCAGCGGATCGAGCTTGGCGTCATCCACCTGTATGCGAGAGCCGGCGCGCAAATCGTCGATCTTCTTCCCCGAGAGCTGGCCGTATTTCGGAAATTTCCTCACCGCGTACATGACATCGCCGTTGCCGGCGCGGTAGGCGTATCCCTTGTCGATCAACGTCTGAGTCATCGCAATGATCGGACCGATGTACTCGGTGGCTCGAGGCTCCAAATCGGGTGGCTGCAACCCCAGGGTTGCGCAGTCCTCGTGCATGGCGGCCGTGAAACGGCGGGCCAGATGGGCCCAATTCTCGCCATTGGCGGCCGCGCGCTCGATGATCTTGTCGTCGATATCCGTGACGTTGCGCACGTAGATGACGCGGTAGTCCAAGGAGCGCAGGTAGCGCTGAATGAGGTCGAAAACCGTGAGCATGCGTGCGTGCCCGACGTGGATGTAGTCGTAATTCGTCATTCCGCAGACATACATGCGGACCTCGCCGTCGACGAGAGGTTTGAATTCCTCCTTCTGGCCCGTGAGCGAATTATGGATTTTTAGCATGGGATTCGAGGCGACGGCGCGCCGTCTGCGGCGGCATGAGCTTGAGCAGGGGTCCAAGTTCGGGACCGTGCGCCAAACCCGTGAGGGCGACGCGGAGCGGCATGAAAAGGTCGGCACCCTTCCGCCCCGTGCGCTCCTTCAGGATCCTCGTCAGCTGCTTGAGGTCTGAGGACGACTGATCGAACGCGGCGGCGGCGGCTGCGAAAAATCCCGGACCCGCCGCCGAAATCACGCTCTGCTCATCGCTTCCCAAGGGTGGCAGGTCGCCGCCGATCACCGCCCGCCATTGAACGGCATCGCCGGGCACCACCACGTTATGGCGCACCAACTCGATGAAGTCGGCGGCATCCCCGCACCCCAGCCAGGCTCCGATCTCCGCGGCTGACATCCGCTCCACCGTCTCCTTTTGCCAATGCGCCAATTGCGATTCGTCGAAACGAGCCGGAGCCCGGCCAAGGTGCTCAGGTCGGAAGTGGGCCGGCATGTCGGCCACCGGCAACCATCCCTCGTTGTCGCTCGCGTGCCCCAGACGGAACAACTGATTGAGAAGAGCCGCCGGCAGAAAGCCACGTCCGCGAAAATCCTGAACGCTGGTGCTCCCGTGCCGCTTGGACAGGGGTGCACCGTCCGTACCCACCAGCAATCCGACATGGCCGTAGCCGGGGCGGCGCAGTCCCAGGGCATCGAGCAGCATGAGTTGTCGCGGCGTATTGGTCAGATGATCATCTCCGCGCAACACCTGGGTGACCCCCATCACGGAGTCGTCGACTGCATTGCAAAAGAAGAACGCGGAAGTTCCGTCCTCACGCCGGATGATGAAATCGCCG
The DNA here is from genome assembly GCA_963727045.1 of uncultured Gammaproteobacteria bacterium. Taxonomy (GTDB): domain Bacteria; phylum Pseudomonadota; class Gammaproteobacteria; order Steroidobacterales; family Steroidobacteraceae; genus Bog-1198. The sequence goes on from CAVSES010000001.1 coordinate 2,120,718, forward strand.
ATGTCGCCGGATTCGAATCGCTGCGGCCCGTGCACGGCATCGGTGAATTCGACGATCCGATCGCCCGGCACGGCAAACCGCAGCGTGGGCTTGCGGCCTCTGGCTTCCTGCTCGGCCCGCTGTGGTGCCGTCAAATTGCGGCAGGTGCCTGCGTAGCGCGGGGGCTTGCCCGACACTCGCTGCAGTTTGCGCGACAGCTCCAATTCGTCCGCCGTGCAGTAGCACGGGTACGCTTGGCCCTGCGCCTCCAGCCGGGCGAACAAGGATTGATAGAACTCGCCGCGCTCCGATTGGGCATAGGGAGCCGAGGGGCCGCCCGTATCCGGGCCTTCGTCCCAGTCGAGACCGAGCCACCGCATATCGGCCATGAGTTCATTGCGGAACCTCGCCAGGCTGCGCTCGACGTCGGTGTCCTCGATGCGCAATATGAACCGGCCCCCGGTTTTGCGGGCCCAGAGATGGCTGAAAAAGGCGGTCCGCGCGTTGCCCAGATGCAGGGAACCGGTCGGGCTGGGCGCGAATCGCGTGATGACGGGCGGGGAATCCAAGGTTACGGACATACTCAAGATTGTACCTATTCGAGTAGAATCTCGGAGCATGAAACACCTATTACTCATCGCCGGATTGATTTCGACGACTTGCTTCACCTCAAGTTTTGCGGCCGAGCCGCAGTCCAAACCCGCGGCCGCCCCCGCGGTATCGACCGCGGCGGCGGGATCGCCCCAGGTCCAGGTGGTCACATCGATGGGAAGTTTCACGATCGAATTGAATGCCGAACGGGCTCCCCTGACGGTCGCGCATTTCCTGAAATATGTCGACCAGGGGCACTATTCCGGCACGATTTTTCATCGAGTCATCGCCAATTTCGTCATCCAAGGCGGGGGGTTCGGCAGCGATTACAAGCCCAAGCCCGCCCCTGCAAAGGTGGTCAACGAATCCGGCAACGGATTGACCAATCAACGCGGCACCGTGGGTATGGCGCGCAGCCCGGAACCGCACAGCAGCGACTCTCAGTTCTACGTAAATTTGTACGACAACGAGGCGCTCGACCCCAACAAGACCCGCTGGGGGTATGCCGTCTTCGGCAAGGTCGTTCAAGGCATGGATGTGGTTGATCGGATCGGCAACGTGGCAACCGGTTCGCGCGGCCCGTTCAAGGAGGATGCGCCGCTGCAGCCGGTGGTGATCGAGCGAATCGAGCGCGTTGCCTCCCCGTAAGTAAGCGCCTCACGCTTGGCCGCGCTGTTCATTTCGGATCTGCACATCGACGCAAGCCGGCCCGCGATAACCGGGCAGTTCCTGAGCTTTCTGGCCGGCGCGGCGCGGCAGGCCGATGCGCTGTACATTCTCGGCGACCTGTTCGAATCCTGGGTCGGCGATGACGCCGCGGACGCTGCGCAGACCGCGGCGATCGAGGGTCTCAACGCCCTCACCTCGCACGGCGTGCCCTGCTTCGTCATGCACGGCAATCGCGATTTCCTGCTGGCGAAGCAATTCTGCCGGATGAGCGGCGCAGAGCTGCTGCCGGATCCCTTGATCGTGACCCTCTATGGCGAACAGGTGCTGTTGATGCACGGGGACGCCTTATGTACCGACGATCGCGCCTACCAGCGGCTTCGCGCCACGGTGCGGGAAGCCGAATGGCAGCGGCAGTTTCTGGCGCTCTCCATCGCATCGCGCCGCGCCCTCGCGGGCGCCGCCCGCGAAGGCAGCCAGGCACACACCGCCGCCATGGAATATGCCATTACCGACGTCAATGGCGACAGCGTCGCCATGGCCCTGCGCAACGCCGGTACCGCAACGCTGCTGCACGGGCACACGCACCGCCCGGCCATCCACGCCTTGCGGGTCGACGGCCGCCCCTGCACCCGCATCGTGCTCGGCGATTGGTACGATCAGGGCAGCTTGCTGCGGTGGGACCAAGACGGGCCGGAGCTCGTGTCGCTATCGCGCGGGGAAACATCGGCGTTTTGACGCTACGGGGGCGGCCCCGAATGAAAGCGGAACACCGGGTCGGTAAGCGTGATGAGCTCCGCCTCGAGCACGGCGAACTCCTCGATCCGCGGTTCCATTGCGGTCCCTGCCCGCCGGGCGGCGCGCCGTGCGAGCTCGAGGTAGACCCTGTAGTGACGCGCCTCCGCGTTGTGCAGACCCTGGAACAATTCGCCCAGGGGAGCGCCGATGGTCCCCGAGAGGGCGGCGAAGCGCTCGCAGGACCGCGCCTCGATGAAGGCGCCGCAGATCATCAGGTCAACTTCCCGCCGTGGCTCGCTCTTCGCGACGAGCCGGCGCAGCCGCTCGGCGTAGCGGCCGGGAGCCAGGCGCTGCGGCGCCACACCCAAGCTCTGGATGAGCTTCGCAACCTGCTCGTAGTGACGCAATTCCTCGCGTGCGAGCCTCGACATCTTGTCGGTCAGCTCAAAATCCTCCGCGTACGCGAACATCAAGGACAGTGCGGTCGAGGCCGCCTTCTTCTCGCAATTGGCGTGATCGATGAGCAACACATCCTGCGACGCGCGCGCGCATTCGAGCCAGCCTGCGGGAGTCGCCGCGCGGAGCAGCGGATGCGCGAATGGCACCTGCGCCCGCGTCACGCCGGAGTCTTGAACGCCGCGATCGCGTCGAGCAGTTCCTGAGCCGACTGATAGCGGTCCGCCGGCGACTTGGCGAGCAGCCGCGTCAGCATCGGCTCGTACTCGGCGAACTGAGGGGCGACTTTCGGCAACTCGGCGCGCTTGTGTTTGTAGATCACTTCCATCGCGGTGGCCCCGGTGTAGGGTTTCTGGCCGGTGAGCATCTCGTAGAACATGACCCCCAAACTGTACAGATCGCTGCGCCCGTCGATTTCCTCGGCATGTCCCTGTTCGGGGCTCATGTAGTACGGGGTGCCGAAGATCTCCCGTGTGCCCGTGAGCGACACCTCCATTTCGTTCGCCTTGGCCAGTCCGAAATCGATCAAGCACAGCGAACCGTCGGCGCGCAGCATCACGTTGGCCGGCTTCAAATCCCGGTGCAGCACTCCGACCGAGTGAATTGCCTGAAGGGCGCTGGCGATCTGCTCCAGAAACTTGAGCGCCGTCTCCGGCAGGAGCGGCGTCCTCATGCGCTGGCGCAAATCGCCGGCCGGAAAATGCTCCATGGCGATGTAGGCATGATCGTCGGCTATGCCGAGATCGTAGATTCGCACGATGTTCTGGTGGGTCAATCCGGCGACGATTTGATACTCCTGCAGGAAACGGTCGAAGCTCACGATGCGCTCGGACACGTCGGGCACTTGGTTGAACACTTTGAGCACCACGAGAGTGCCGGCGCGCTCGCTCTCCGCCAGATAGATCGTGCACATGCCGCCGCTCCCCACCTGGCGGATGCAGCGGTGGCCGCGGATCATCACCGTTCCGAAGCGATATCGTTGTTCGAACTCGGGCTGCGCACGCAGCATGGACAGGCTCTGCTTGTGCTCGCGCGAGGCGGAGGTGATCGCCCTGATCAGCCGGTCGCGATCGATCTTGCGGCCGTGCACCCGATGCAAGCCTGCAACGGCCGCGGGTTCCGGCTTCGGCGCATCCTCGAGCGTGAGCTGAACGATCGGCGCAAATTCCGATTTGGCCAGAAGTCCGTCCACGAGGCTTTGCGAGGCGGCGGCGGGCGATATCCCGACGACGATGACCGCGTCAAAACCGACCGCGGCGAATTGCGGATCGAGAGGGCTGTCCTGACCCAGTCGATGTTCGACTATGTTCGCGTCCGGCCACTCGATCTCAACATGCTTTCTGACGAGCAGATGATGGTCGGCGCGCGGTGCGATCACCAGTAAACGCATGGCGTGCCGCCGGCTAGCGCCGGCGGCTATCGGACCGACTTGAGCCCACGACCGGCACCATCATCGCGACGCTGCTGCTTGGCTTCGTCCGACCGCTCTCCCTGCAGGCGCTTCAGATACTCCGGCGTCACATCTCCGGTGACGTATTCGCCCGAGAAGCACGAGGTGTCGAAATCCTCGATTTTCGCGTTGTCGTGGCGGACCGCGTGTTCCAGGTCTTCCAAATCTTGATAGATCAACCAGTCGGCGCCGATGATGTCGCGCACTTCGTCGTCGGTATGGCCGGCGGCCACGAGTTCGGACGCATCGGGCATGTCGATTCCGTACACGTTGGGATAGCGCACGGGCGGCGCCGCGGAGGCGAAATACACCTTCTTGGCTCCCGCTTCGCGCGCCATGTCGATGATCTGGGCGGAGGTGGTGCCCCGCACGATCGAATCATCCACGAGCAGGACGTTCTTTCCGCGGAATTCCAGATCGATGGCGTTGAGCTTGCTGCGCACCGATTTCGAGCGCTGTTCCTGGCCGGGCATGATGAACGTGCGGCCGATATAGCGATTCTTGATGAAGCCCTCCCGATACTTGATCCCGAGCAGCTGTGCAACCTGCACCGCGCTCGTGCGGCTGGTGTCGGGTATCGGTATGACCACGTCGATGTCGTGATTGGGGCGTTCGCGCTTGATCTTCTCGGCCAGCCGCTCGCCCATGCGCAATCGCGCCTTGTAGACCGAGATGTTGTCGATGATGGAATCCGGTCTTGCGAAATATACATATTCGAAGATGCACGGCGTGTGCCGGGCCATCGCCACGCATTGCTGGGCATAGAAGCGGCCCTGCTCGTCGATGAACACCGCCTCGCCGGGGGCCACGTCGCGCACCATGTCGAATCCGAGCATGTCGAGAGCCACGCTCTCGGATGCGAGCATCCATTCGGTGCCCTTCTTGGTATCGCGTTTTCCGATCACCAGCGGACGTATGCCGTTGGGGTCGCGAAACCCCAGGATTCCGTGACCGATCACCATCGCGACGACGGCGTAGCCGCCGCGGCAGCGCCGGTACACGGCATTGGCCGCGGCAAAAATGTCCGCCGGCGTGACGCGCGGTGTGCCGACGCGCTGCAGTTCGGACGCCAGGACATTGAGCAGCACCTCGGAATCGGAGGCCGTGTTCAGGTGGCGGCGATCTTCGCGCACCAGCACTTCCGTCAGCTCTCGCGAGTTCGTGAGATTGCCGTTGTGGCCGAGACAGATCCCATAGGGCGAGTTCACGTAGAACGGCTGCGCGTCGTTCGCGCTGTCGGCCCCGGCCGTGGGATAGCGGACGTGCCCGATTCCGACGTTGCCCTTGAGTTTGAGCATGTGCTTCTGCTGAAACACATCGCGCACGAGACCTGAGTCCTTGCGCATGAACAGTTCACCGTTCAGGGAAGTCATGATGCCCGCCGCATCCTGCCCGCGGTGCTGCAGCACGGTCAGCGCGTCATAGATGCGCTGATTGACGGCGCTCACGCCCACCATTCCGATGATTCCGCACATGAAGGACCTCCGCCCTTAATTGGGTCTGACTTTGACTCCGGTCAGGCGCTCGAGCGTGGCCCAAGGTTCGCCTTTCTCGCCGACCATGGCGCGCAGCCAATCGCCGACCGTCTCACCGTAAGGAATCAGCTTCGACCGACTCCACCACTCTTCGTGATTCAAATGCAGCAACTCGCCGCCGATGGTCATCAAGCCCACCAATACCATGCCGCGAAGGATGCCGAACAGAAGCCCGATGACCCGGTCCATGACACCCAACCCTAAGCTGCGCGTGAAGTAGCTGAGCAGCATGCCGACCACCCAGCCGATCAGCAGCACGAGCACCAAAATCACCAGGCGTCCGACCCACGGCGCAACGCTGGGATCGGCGAGCACGCCTCCCAGATGGGGCTCGACCACGGGGCCGATTTTCCATGCCGCCCAAATGGCGACAACCCAGAACACCAGCGATACGGCTTCGCGCACGAATCCGCGCAGTAATCCGATGACGGTCGAGCCCAACAAAACCAAGACTATTAGTACATCGGCTCCGGTCAATCGAAATTCCCGTCCAGAAGATGTTGGCCCTTGCATTCTACCAGCGCCGCGCCGCGCTGCCGTGAAACCAGCGTCACAAACCCCAAATCAACGTGCCGGCGGCACGAAACTCGAGGCATGTCCCAATGCCTTGAGCTTCGCCGCCGTTTGGACGGCAGCGCCGCGATCCGCCATGGGTCCCACCCGTACCCGGTACCGAAGTGAGGAGCCCGAGCCGCCCGATACGACGTAAACCGGAAAACCCTGCGCCTTGAGCTGGCGCATCAACTTGTCGGCGTTGGCGCGGCTCGCGAAGCTCCCCAACTGCACCGCCCAAGTGCCTCCGGCCACCGCTCGTGCCGAGGTATTCGTGGGGGCTTGCGGCGCTCTTTCAACCCGCGCCGAGGGTGCCGCGCGTTCGCTGGCCGGCAGGGTGGCCGGCGGCAGGATGGCGGCGGGCTGGGATGTCGGGGACTCGGAGGCCGCCGGCGTGGCATTTCCTTCATCGCCGCTCGCTGCGACACTGGCGGCTGCCGCGCTCGCCGCGGCGGCTTGCGCCGCAGGTGGCTCGGAACTCGACGAGCCGCCCGCATCGGGAGGTTCCCCGGCCGGCGCCTTGCTGGTCGCGAGGTCCACGGTGACATTGCGAACCGCCTCCGGCGCGGTTGCGGCCGGCCTGCCGGCGGCAGCGGGTCTTGCGGCTGCGGGAGGCGCCGGACCGGACAGCAATTCCGGCACGATCAGCACGATGAGCACCACCAGAATCGATGCGCCGACGAGGCGTTCTTTGACGCGACGATCCATAGAGCAGGTTATGCCTTAGCTGTGAGCGGCCCGGGGTGCCGCAGTATATTCGGGAAGTGCGCCCGCAGGCAGCAAGGCGTTCGCTTCGAGCCAATCGAGGGCGGGTCCCGCCACATGAAAAGAACCGAAGACGACGATTCGATCCTGGGGCTTCGCGTACGCCAGCGCGGCCGCGCATCCCGAGGAGATGTTCTCCGCCGCCTCGACCGGCGCCGCAATCCCGCCCTGAATCATCCGCGCCAGAGAGGCGCCGCTGCGGCCGCGCTCTCCATCCGTCGATACGCACCACCAGGCATCGATGCAATCGCGCAATTCCGCCACGACCCCCATCGCGTCCTTGTCGGCCAAAATTCCGCACACCGCGAAAGTCCGCCCGCCGCCTGGGTGCCGGCGCAAATTATCTGCGAGCACATGCGCCGCAGCCGGATTATGCGCCACATCCAAAATCCACGTCGGTGAGCCGGACGAAGCGGGAGCGATCACCTGAAAGCGAGCGACCAGTTTCACCTCGCCAAGTCCTCGTGCCACCGCCGCAGCAGGGATCGGCAGGCGGGAGTCGATCTCTTCGAGCGCGGCGATGGCCGTGGCCGCATTCGCGTATTGAGCGCCGCCCACAAGCGCGGGCGGTGGCAAGTGAGGCAAGCTCCAACGGCTGCCGCGAAAGCGCCATCCGGCGTCCTCGATCGTGTAGTCGAACTCGGTTCCCAGACGCTTGAGCGGAGCGCCGACGCTGCGGGCGAGTTCCTCGATGACGCGGGGCATGTCGCGACTGCCGAGCACAGCCGCCCGGCCGCGCCGGAAGATGCCTGCCTTCTCGCGCGCGATGGCATCGAGCGTCGTCCCCAGGTATTCCTGATGGTCCAAACCGATGCTCACCACCACCGCGACATCCGGATCGACCACATTGACGGCATCCAATCGTCCGCCCATGCCGATTTCGAGCACCCAGGCGTCGAGATCCGCCTGCTCGAACACCAGCAGCGCCGCGAGGGTATTGAACTCGAAGAATGTGAGGCCGATATCGCCCCGGGCCGTCTCGATTCGCTCGAAGGCCGACACCAGCTCTTCGGCGCCGACCAGCCGGTCATGGAGCCTGATCCGCTCGCGATAGTCGCGAAGATGCGGCGACGTGAAGGTGCCGACCCGCAATCCCGCCGCGCCCATGATGGCCGCGCAATAGGCGCTGACCGACCCTTTGCCGTTGGTGCCGGCGACGGTGATGACCGGAACCCTGGGCTGGCGCCAGAGGAGGCGCTCGAGGACGCGTTGCAGCCGCTCCAGCCCGAGATCGATGGACTGCGGGTGCAATTGAGTTTGATAGGCCAGCCACTGCTCGAGGCTCAATGTGGAGCGGCCGCGCGGAATACTCAGACGGGCTCCTACGCGGCGGCGGGTTCTTTGCCGGTCAACAAGCGAAGCATGGCGCCGACGCGGTCGCGCAGCTCCCGCCGGTCGACGATCATATCGAGCGCGCCGTGTTCGAGCAGGAACTCGCTGCGCTGGAATCCTTCCGGCAGCGTTTCGCGCACGGTCTGTTGAATCACGCGCGGACCGGCGAATCCGATCAGCGCCTTCGGTTCACCGATGTTGATGTCCCCCAGCATGGCGAGGCTCGCGGACACGCCGCCGGTGGTCGGATCGGTCATGACGGAGATGAAGGGCAATCGCGCCTCCGACAAACGCTTGAGGGCGGCACTGGTCTTCGCCATTTGCAGCAGCGAATAGAGCGCCTCCTGCATGCGCGCACCGCCGCTGGCTGCAAAACACACCAGAGGCATGCGGTGCTCGAGACAATGCTCGATGGCGCGCACGAATTTCTCGCCGACCACCGACCCCATCGAACCGCCCAAAAAGCGGAATTCGAACGCGCACGCGACCACATCGAGCCCGGCGAGTTTTCCCGCCATCACGATCAGCGCATCGCGCTCCCCGGTCTGCTTCTGCGCCTGGGCGAGCCGGTCCTTGTAGCGCTTCGAATCCTTGAATTTGAGCGGGTCTTCCGGCTCGACGCCCGTGGCGAGTTCGGTGGTCGACCCGGTGTCGAGGAATTTCGCCAGCCGCTCACGGCCGTTAATCCGCATGTGATGGCTGCACTTCGGGCAAACGTGCAGATTGCGCTCGATTTCGGCGCGATAGAGGACGGCATCGCAGGCCGGACACTTGGTCCACAGTCCTTCCGGCACCGAGCGCGTGCGGCGCTCGGTTTTGATGCGCGAGGGAACAATTCGCTCGAACCAGGACATACAGGAGCCTGTTGTGAATATTCCGCGGGAGCGGTGAAGCCCCAAGTCTAGCCCAATAATACCGCAGGCGGCATCCGGGACGTCAGCCGAGCGCACCCTTCAGGTCCGGCGCAGGAATGCCGTAGGCCGGCGGGTACTCGACCCGCCACAGATACAGTCCGGCGGCGGGAGCCGTGGCGCCGGCCATGCGGCGATCCCCCTCGCGCAGGACCCGGGCCATGGCCCCCGCCGGGTCCACGTCACGTTGGACGACCATGAGCGTTCCCACGATATTGCGCACCATGTGATGCAAGTAGGCGTTCGCCGTGATTTCCAACCAAAGATAGTCGCCCTCGCGCTTCACCTCGATCCGCTCGACGCGTCTCACCGGGGTTTTGGACTGGCACTCCACTGACCGGAACGCTGAAAAATCATGCTCGCCGATCAGCGCCTGCGCCGCCGCGTGCATCGACTCGGCGTCGAGCGGGCGATGGATCCAGGCAGCACGGGTGCGATGCAGGGCGGTCCGCGCGCTGCGGTTCAATATGCAATAGCGGTAGATGCGGCGAAGAGCGGTATGCCGCGCATGAAATCCGAATGTCACCTCGCCGGCCCATTGCAAAGCAACGTCCGGCGAGAGCTTGGTGTTGGCGCCCAGCACCCAGGCGCGGGGAGTACGCACCGCAGATGTGTCGAAATGGATGACCTGGCCGGTCGCGTGCACGCCGCTGTCGGTGCGTCCGGCGCAGATCGCGACGACGGGGTGGCCGGCGACGAATGACAGCGCCCTCTGAACGGCGTCCTGAATGGAGGCCGAGTGCTCCTGGGACTGCCAACCGGCGTACCCGGTGCCGTCATACTCCACGATGGCGGCGACGCGGCGGCCCGATTCGGTCACGTTAACCGGGCAGAGTCTCGATCAGGCGCTGCGCTTCCTGTTTCTGGCTGGCCGAACCTTCGTGCACGACTTCCTCGAGGATGCTGCGTGCGCCTTCCGGATCACCCATATCCATGTATGCGCGCGCGAGGTCGAGCTTCGTGCCGACCTCGCTCATGGTCACGGGCTCGAGTTCCTGCATCGGAAGATCATCGCTCTTGAGCTTCGCGGTGCGGCTCGTCGGCGAGATCGCCTGCAGTTTGTTGGTCGGCCCCTCGGCACCGTTCAGTGCCTCGCCCACGTCGAGATCGACGCGGCGGCTGCGCTGGCTTGCCTCGAACACCTCGGTCGAGAAGACCTCGTCTTCCGCGCGCGGCTGCTCCACGGTATCGCCGCTGCCCAGGGCGTTCGCGAGCCGGTCCAGATCCAAGTCGATGCTGTCGCCGGAAAGCCCGCCGATGCTGCGCAGCTTCGAGGTCGATTCGGGATCCACCTTGCCGCCGTCCGCGACGTCGGAGTATTCGGGCGACTTGAAGCGTGAGGTCGCCGCGGCGTCGAAATCGCGCGGCATCTGCACGGTGGGCGCCGACTCCGGCCCGAGCACCGCGGTTTTTATTTCCTCCTGATCCGCGCCGAGATCGGCAACGAACGAGGCCTCCAATTCGCGCTCCAGTTCGGTCAGGTCGCGATCGCGTGAGCGGCTCTCCGCATCCGCCATCATGCGCCGCGACTTATCATCGAGACCCGCGACCATGGTGGGCGCGTCGGCCGGATGATCGGTCTCCTCGAGATGCGAGCCGCTCGAGGCCGGCGATCCCGTCTCCTCGAGTTGATCGAGATCCAAGCCCAGATCATCGATCGACACTTCTGCGGTTTGATCGGCTTTGCTTGGGCCGAGCTTCGACGCAATGCGATCGCGCATGTCGCCGGATTTCAACGCCGGCGATTCTGCCGTGGGGGCATCCGCGAAATTCATCATCTCGGATTCGACTGTCGGTTCGTCGCGCGGCGGCATCTCGCGGGTCGGAGAGTCGTCCGCTCCGCGTTCCGGCGCATCGAGCGTGAAGTCGAGATCGGACGCGCCGCGCACGGCGGGCGACTCCCCGGTCGCGGCCACATCGTCGCCTTCCTTGGCGTGGCCCTGCTTGCCATGTTCGCCTTCCGGATCTCCGAACAGATCGATATCGACGCGGTTTTCGCCGCCTTCGAGGTTCAGGTCGACGAGAGCCCCGGCGCCGCGGCCGCTTCCGGCCGTCGATGCAAACAACGGTTCGTCGGGGCAAATCTGCTTGCCCATGATGACAATCTTGTCCCACTCGCCCGCAGGCGCGCGCTCGCGGGTTGCTTCCAAACTCTTCGCCGTCTGCAGGAAGGCGTCCTTGTTGCCCCAGACGAAGTAGATCTCGAGCAGCTTCAGCCGCAGATCGCGCCGATCCGGCTCTCGTTCGAGCGCAATGCGCACGAGGTCAGCCGCCTGGTCGTACAGGCCGTACGCCATGTGGAAATCGGCCTCGGCCAGAGGATCGCCCTGATCGAGATTGACGGCGCTCTCGCTCGACATGGTGTCGTCGGGCGCTTTGATGTCGGATTGAGTGTCGTGGAGGTGGTCGGGCGCCTCCTCAAAATCCGGCATTCGATGTTCGCCGGATTCCTCGACCACGAAGGAGTCGTCGCCCTTGCGGCCGCCGCCGAGCTTGGGCTGGCCCTCGCTGAACGCGGCCACGTCGGTATCGTCCAATCGGCCGAGGTCGCCGGCGCCGCTCTGTCTGCGGCGCCACGCCGCAAGCGACAGCACCACGATCAACCCGATGATCACCGCTGCCGGCACCCACCAATTCGCGGCGACCCAGTCGATCCACGAACCAGATTCGGGCTGAGCCGCGGCCGGCTTCTTCTTCACGATCGGAGACGGCGCAGGCACCGGCGTGGGCGTCGACGGAGTTTGCGCCGACGGCGGCAGCGGAGTCGGAGTCGGCGCCGTTGCCGGCGGCGGCGTGGGTGCGGTCGCGGGCGGCGTCGGCTTTGTCGTGCTGGCCGCGGGCGGCGGACTCGTTTGAGCGGGAGCCGTCTCCGGCGGCGGGGTGGGGGCGGGCGTCGGTGCCGTCGGCGGCACACCGAGCTTGCGCTGCAGAGCGCTCAATTCGCTGTTGCGGATGTCGATCAAGCGATGCGATGCGGCGAGCTGCGCTTCCAGATCCTTGACGCGATCCTTAAGCGCCTGCGCCTCGGCATTGGCCGCGTTCGCATCGCCTGCGCCGGTGCCGCCGGTCGCGCTGCCGCCCGCACTTGGGCTGACGAGGCGCAGATGGCCGCCGGGTGCGGCCCCGCTCGTGCCGCGCCATGCATCCATTTGCCGATGTACTTCGCTCATGGCTTCGGTTTGATTCAAAGCGGCGATCTCATCCGCGCCGGGGATTCGCAACACTGCGCCGCGGCGCAGGATGTTGATATTGCCTCCGAAGGCATCCGGATTCGCGCGATACACAGCCAACATCGTTTGATCGATGTTCGCCGGCGAATCGGCGCGGAGGCTGCGGGCGATCTTGGTCAGCGTGTCGCCCTGGCTCACCCGATAGCTGTTGCCGGAGATCGTCGTTCCCGCCTCCGGCGCTGTGCCGGCGGCCGATTGGCCGGCGGTGGCCGCGCGGCTCGGTGCGGGTGCAGCCGCGGCGGGAGAAGGTGCGGACGGCGCTGCCGCGGGCGCGGGCCTCCGGGCCGGGGTCGCGACGGAGGGTGCCGTGACCGGCGCCGCGCTGCTCGCGGTCTCTCCCGGCGTGTACACCGGCGGATCGAGCAATACCGTGTATTCGCGCATCAACCGGCCGCGTGCCCAATTCACCTCGACCAGAAATGTCACAAACGGCTCCGGGATCGCATCCGTGGAGCGCACCAACAGCGCGTCCCGACCGTCTTTGCCCTTGCCCACCTTGAAGGTCAGAGTGGACAGGAATGGCGGACGATCGATGCCGTACCGCGTGAACGCGTCCCGTCCCGCCAACGTCGCTCGAAGGGCCGTCAATTCGTCAGGGGAGGCGGCGATCAGGTCGATTTCCGCGTTCATCGGCTCGTTGAGCGAAGAATTCAAATGGATCTCGCCTAGGCCGAGCGCCCACGACATGGACGGCCACAAGAAGGACGGGGACAGCAGGCACGCCATCAGCATCAGGCGAGGCATCGTCACGGACATTTCTACTCCCAGGAATCTGGTGGGCAAGCGGGTAAAGTTCATTGTGCTGTAGGAGCTTGGAATCGAATTCTCACTTGCCTTTTACATAAGCCAATAACTATATCTTACTGGGGTCTATTTACCAAAATATGGGCGACCGAAACTGCGTTATGTGCCGCACATTTCCTAACATTATCGCCCACGATCCAAAAATTTAGAGCGCGGTCACGGGTCAAATCCGCTCGTAAACGGCCTACATATACCTTATCGGGCTCCATTGCCAATGCGGCCGGCGTCGGAAATTGAGCAGGTGAATCGGCCTCCATGAGGGAAAGCCCCCTGCCGCGCCGCAGCACCGCGGCGCCGTCCGCCGCGCTCAAAGAGCGCTCGAAGCTGGCGTGCACCGCCAGGCTATGCCCAAAGAAGACCGGCACCCGCACGGCAGTTGCGTTGATTGAGAGGTGCGGCAGCTTGAGCACGCGGCGGGTCTCGTCCCACAGACGTCGTTCCTCGCGTGAAACGCCATCCGCCTCCAGGGTGTCCACTTGCGGAATCACGTTGAAGGCGATTTGCCGCCCAAAGGCGCGTCCCCTCGCCTTCTTGCCGCTCAGCATGGCCACGGTCTCCCCGGCAAGCTCGTCCATGGCTGCCCGGCCGCTGCCCGATACCGCCTGGTAGGTCGCCACGTCGGCGCGTTCCAGGCCCGCCAACGCGTGCAGCGGCGCCAGCGCCGTGGCGAGCGCGACGCTTGCGCTCCCCGGCAGCGCGATGAGGCCGGTCGCGCCAACCGAGTCGAGAGCTTCGGGATTCACATCCGCCGCCACCAGCGGCACATCGTCCCGCGGTCGAAACGCCGCCGATCCGTCGATGACCCACGCATGTTCGGCCGCCGCTTCGGCGTAGCGCTCAGACAGCGCCGCACGTCCGCAAAAGAAGGCCAGATCGACGCGTGAAAAATCAAACACCGCGATGTCGCTCACCGCCGGTGTCCTGCCGCTTCCGCCGTCTTCCGCATCCCCGGGGGTCCTGCCGATGTTTCGCTCGTCGTCGAGCGCGTGCAGCTCCGCGTAGGCCATTTTACGCGCGCGCAATTCCTCAATCACAGCCTCGCCGATCAGGCTCGAGGCGCCGACCACGGCGATCCGCAATCCGGCAGCCCTGCTGGCGGCGGAGCGGTTCGTGGCGCTCATGGCCGGTGCGTGACGACAGGCGTGGTACGCACCACGTCTCCACACTGGGCGCGAAACCGCAAGTAATGATCCATCAAGACCAGCGCCATCATCGCCTCGGCGATCGGCGTCGCACGAACGCCCACGCAGGGATCGTGCCGGCCGGTGGTCACGACTTGCGTCGGCGCGCCATGAACGTCGATGGTGTCACCCGGCAGAGTAATGCTCGATGTTGGCTTGAGCGCGATGCTCACCACGATATCCTGGCCCGAGGAAATGCCGCCGAGCACGCCTCCGGCATGGTTGCTCTTGAAGCCCAGCGGGGTGATCTCGTCGCGGTGCTCGGAGCCGCGCTGCTCCACCGCGCCGAAGCCTGCGCCGATCTCCACGCCCTTCACCGCATTGATGCCCATCATGGCGCTCGCGAGGTCCGCGTCGAGCCTCTCGAACACGGGTTCGCCCCACCCCGGAGGCACCCCCTTGGCAATCACGGTGACGCGCGCCCCGATCGAATCTCCCGCCTCGCGAATGCGCCAGATGTATTCCTCGAGCTCTTTGACGCGGCTCGGATCCGGACAGAAGAACGGATTCTCGTACGCGCTGGCCGGGTCGACGGGCCGCAGCACCAAGGGGCCCATCTGTGCAAGGTATCCATGGATGCTCACCTGCAGCCGCTCCCGCAGGTACTTGCGGGCGATCGCCCCGGCGGCCACGCGCATCACCGTTTCGCGCGCCGAGGATCGCCCGCCTCCGCGGTAATCGCGGAAGCCGTATTTCTGGTTGTACGTGTAGTCGGCGTGCCCCGGGCGAAATCGATCCTTGATCTTCTCGTAGTCGCGCGAACGTTGATCCTCGTTCGCGACAATGAGGCCGATCGGAGTCCCCGTGGTCCTGCCTTCGAACACGCCCGACAAAATCCGCACCGTGTCGGGTTCCCGGCGCTGGCTCGTGTACTGCGAGGTGCCCGGGCGCCGGCGTTCGACGTCGGCTTGCAAATCCTCCTCGCAGAGCGCCATTCCCGGCGGGCAGCCGTCCACGACGCAACCCAGCGCGGGGCCATGGCTTTCCCCGAAGCTCGTCACCGTGAAGACGCGACCGAAAGTATTGCCCGCCACGTGCTACCTATCCCCCCTGGGACCCGCCGTCCAGATCCCGCGCTCGAAGCAAAAACACGCCCCCGCCGCCCATCGCAATCTCGGGCCACACGAACGGCAGCCGCGGAAAGGCCCGCAGAAGCGCCCGCTCGGTGTTGCCGACCTCCACCACCAGAATACCGTCGCCATTCAGATGCCGCCGCGCCGAGGCGAGGATCGCCCGCACTGAATCGAGCCCATCGGCGCCCGATGCAAGGCCGAGTTGGGGCTCGTGCCGATACTCACGCGGAAGTCCGGCGATTTCGGCGCGCCCGACATAGGGCGGATTGCTCACGATGATATCGTAACGGCGCCCCTCCACGGCATCGAAATGATCCGACTTTAGGACAGAGACGCGCTTTTCGAGATCCAATCGGCGCATGTTGCGGCGGGCCACCGCAAGTGCGGCCGCAGACAGATCGACGGCGTCCACGTGCGCTTTTGGAAATGCCACGGCACATGCCGCAGCAATCGCACCCGAACCCGTCCCGACATCCAGAATCCGGCGTACGCGGCGCGCCGCCCAGGGCGCGAAGCGCCGCAGGACGAGTTCTGCGATGGGAGAGCGCGGCACCAAGACACGCTCGTCGACATACAATTCGAGTCCTGCAAAAAACGCACGATGAGTGAGGTACGCCAGCGGCATGCGTTCGGCGATGCGCCGTCCGAGCAGTTCACCGATCCGTGCAGCCGCCCGGGAATTGACCTTCCTCGCGTAGGCACCCGCGCCGAGGTCGTGCGAAAGGCCGGCGGCGAAGAAGACGATTTCGGCCGCCTCGTCGCGCGCATTGTCGGTGCCGTGACCGAAATGCACGCGTGCCTTCTTGAGCGCCAACGCAACGCGATCGATCGCGGCGCCCACCGTCTCGCGGGAGGCGCCGACGGCTTGCGCGGCTGTGTGGGATAATCGGGCCATGGCAACTCGAGCGAAATTCATATCCTTTGCATTAGTGTGCGCGGCGGGCATTGCAGGCATATTTGCCTCAGGTATTTGGCATCATCCCGCCCCCGCCATCGAGCTGGCCACGGGCACCTATTTGAGGCCCAGCCGTGAGCTGCCGGATTTTAGCCTGATCGACCAGCAGGGTAGGATGTTTGGCTCCGCCGAGCTGCGCGGCCGTTGGTCCCTGATGTTCTTCGGCTATACGAATTGCCCGGATTTCTGCCCGACCACGCTGACCACGCTGGCCGCGATGCAACAGCGCCTGCGCGCCGCCAACGCGCCGGTGCTGCCGCAGGTGATCTTCGTGTCGGTCGACGCCAAGCGCGACACCCCCGCCCAGATGGCCAAGTACGTTCCTTATTTCGATCCCGGATTCATCGGCCTCACGGCCGCGGACCAACCGAGCATCGAGGCCGTCGCGAAAGAGCTGGGCGTGGGCGTGATCATCCGGCCCGCCTCCGACGGCAACTACACCGTCGATCATACGGGCGCCATCTTCGTGCTGAATCCCGCCGGGCGGCTTACCGCGATTCTGACCGGACCGTTCAATGTGGATGCCCTGCAGGGAGATTTTCAACGCATCGTGGCCGCGCGCGGCCCATCGGCCGGCCCCGCATGAGCGCAGCGCGCGGCCGGCTGTTCGTTTGGCTCCAATATATTCTGCCGCAGCACGGGCTCTCGCGGCTGGTGCTGGCGGCAACCCGGGTGCGCGCGGCGTGGTTCAAGAATTGGATCATCCGCGGTTTTCTCGCGCTCTACCGCATTGACATGAGCGAAGCCAGGGAGAGCGATCCTTATCGCTACGGAAGCTTCAATGAGTTCTTCACGCGTGCGCTCAAGGACGGCGCGCGCCCCATTGCGCCCGGCGAGCACGCGATCGCGTGTCCCGTCGACGGCTGCGTGAGCGAAGCGGGCGCCATCGACCGCGACCGTCTGCTGCAGGCAAAAGGGCGGGATTACGGCCTGCCGGCACTGCTCGCCGGACAGCCTTGGGCGCGCCGATTCGAAGGCGGCTCTTTTGCGACCATTTATCTTGCGCCTTTCAACTATCACCGCGTCCACATGCCGCTTCGCGGCACGCTGCTCGAGACCTTGTACGTTCCCGGCCGCCTGTTCAGCGTCAATGCCACGACGGCACAGCATGTTCCCGGCCTGTTCGCCCGCAACGAGCGCGTTCTGACTCTGTTCGACCATGGCGTGGGGCAATTCGCGCTCGTCATGGTGGGAGCTCTCAACGTGGGCAGCATGGCCACGGTGTGGGCTGGCGACATCACTCCGGCGGCACGCCGCGTGATCACCCGAATCCCAGCGGTGCCGATGATCCTGGAGAAGGGCGCCGAACTCGGCCGATTCAACATGGGCTCGACCGTAATACTGCTGTTCGAGCCCGGCCGCGCACGATGGCGGCCGGAGGTGCGTGCGGGTCTCAACGTGCGGCTGGGCCAGCCCCTGGGCGTCCTCGCATGAACTGGCGCCCGACGGCCAGCATCGCAGCGCTCGAGCGCCGCGCCGCGATGTTGGCGGCCGCGCGCGACTACTTCGCCGGGCACGGCGTCCTCGAGGTGGAGACGCCGATATTGAGCGCCGCGGCCGTGAGCGATCCGCAAATAGAATCATTGGCGACGCGGTTGGGGGGCACGGAAACGCCGGCATATCTTTGCACCTCTCCGGAATATGCCATGAAGCGGTTGCTGGCGGCCGGCAGCGGCGACATCTATCAGATCTGCAAGTCGTTCCGCGACGGCGAGCGCGGCCGCTGGCACAACCCCGAGTTCACGCTCATCGAATGGTACCGCCTGGGGTTCGACGATGCGGCGATGATGACCGAGGTCGAGGCGCTCATCGGCTGCATGCTCGAACCGTATCGCAGGCTCGCGCCGGCGGAACGCCTGAGCTACGCGGACGCGATGCAGCGCCATGCCGGCGTGGACGCGCTGGCGGCCGCCGACGCGACCCTTGCGCAAGCCGCGCTCCGCCACGGCATCGTTTGCGAGGCAGAACTCGACCGGGATGGCAGGCTCGATCTGTTGATGAGCCTCGTCGTGGGTCCGCGCCTGGGGTTGGAGCGACCGTGTTTCATCTGCGACTACCCCGTCTCCCAGGCCGCGCTTGCGCGATTGAAGCCCGGGCCGCCGCCGGTCGCTGCACGATTCGAGCTGTATCTGGACGGCATCGAATTGGCGAACGGCTTTCACGAATTGGCGAACGCCGGGCAGCAGCGCGAACGCTTCGAACGGGATCTTGCGCTGCGCCGCGAACGCGGTCTCGCCGAGCCGCCCCTGGATGAGCGGCTGCTCGCGGCATTGGCATCGGGAATGCCGGATTGTGCCGGGGTGGCCTTGGGTTTCGACCGGCTCGTCGCCCTTTCACTCGCTGCGCCGCGGCTCGCGGACGCCATGGCGTTCACCATCGACAATGCGTGACCGCGCCTTGGGCTTGGCGCCGCACGGATGCGCGGCAGCGCCGGGCTAATTCTTGCCGCGCGACAGGTACTCGCCGGTACGGGTGTCGATGCGCAGGATTTCGCCTTCGTTGATGAACAGCGGGACGCGCACCACCGCTCCGGTTTCGAGCTTCGCGGGCTTCGATCCGCCGGTGGCCGTATCGCCCCGTACGCCGGGATCCGTTTCGACCACCTTGAGTTCCATGTGCGCCGGCGGCGTCACCTGCAGCGGCACTCCGTTCCACAAGGTGACCACGCATACCGTGCCGTCCTTCAGCCATTGGGCGCCGTCTCCGACCGCCTCTTTGGAGGCGGTGAGCTGCTCGAAGGTTTCGGGCACCATGAAGTTGAAAAAATCGCCGTCCCGGTAGAGGTACTGCATGTCCGTATCGACCACGTCGGCGGCTTCCACGGTATCCCCGGATTTCCACGTGCGCTCGATGGTCCGGCCCGTCTTGAGGTTGCGCACCCGAACGCGGTTGAAGGCCTGCCCCTTGCCCGGCTTGACCATTTCGTTCTCGACGATGGCATAGGGGTCGCCGTCGATCAGGATCTTGAGACCGGACTTGAATTCGTTCGTGCTGTAGTTCGCCATCGAAGGCCTCGGGCTTGAAGGGCGCGTATGATAGCCGCAACCCTGTATCTTAGCCAATACGGACCCGCGGGCCGGGCCCGGACAGTACCCTTCGCGTTGGGCTAGACGCCTGTCCCAGAATCGACAAATAGCTGGTGTTACACTTTGCTGCCATTTTTAGAGGATTTTGACCCGTGACCGAGCAGGGAGCCGTTCCCATGATCGTCATGACGAAGTCGCAGGACCACGTCGAGGCGATCAACAGCACGCTGCGCAAAGCCGGCCACCCGGTGCATTGCACGTGGCTGCCGGACGCCCGCGACCTCGGAGATGCGCTCACGCAGCTCAATCCCGAGATGCTGATCGCCTTCATCGAGGAGCTCGGCGTCGACCTGGCGTCGCTCATGAAGGTCAAGCAGCAAAACGCCCCGGGAATGCCGGTGCTCATCATGCGTGAAAACGTCGACGAGGCGGCAATCGCCGATGCCATGCGCCTCGGGGCCCAGGACGTTGTCACGCTCGCGAACCGCAGCCGCCTGCAATCGGTGGCGACCCGCGAACTTCGCGCCTACCGTCTGGAACGCGCGCTCTCGACCACGCTGTCCTCGGCTCGCGAATACCGCGAGCAGCTGCAGCATTTCCTCGA
The DNA here is from genome assembly GCA_963727045.1 of uncultured Gammaproteobacteria bacterium. Taxonomy (GTDB): domain Bacteria; phylum Pseudomonadota; class Gammaproteobacteria; order Steroidobacterales; family Steroidobacteraceae; genus Bog-1198. The sequence goes on from CAVSES010000001.1 coordinate 2,140,566, forward strand.
AGGTTCCGCCGATGCGATCACGCACGTGCAGGAAGGCATCATCGTGGACGCGAATCGCGCCTGGCTCGAGCTCTTCGGATATTCGGGCGACGATGCGCTCACCGGCACGCCGCTGATGGATTTGTTCGAGCAGGAAACCCATCCCGCGCTCAAAGGGGCGCTGGTTGCCTGCCTGCAGGGCAAGTGGTCGGGTCACAGTCTCAAGGTGCAGGCACTGCTGTCGGACGGCTCGGGCTTGCCGCTCGAGCTGCTGCTGACCAAAGCCGATTATGAGAACGAGCCCGCCATCCGCATTGCGATCTCCGCGGCGCGCAAGAAGGATCACGACCTCGAAGTCCAGCTTGCGGATGCCGTCAAGAACGACGCCTCGACGCGGTTTCTGCAGCAGCGCTATCTGGTCGCCGCCGTGCGCGAGCGCTGCGCCCTCGGGATGAAGGGCGGCGTGCGTCAGTTCGCCCACATCAAACCGGACCGGTTCGTTGAAATCCAGAATGCCATCGGCGTGCTGGCAAGCGAGGATTTCATGGCGCAAATCGCCGATTTGCTGCGTGCGCAGCTGACGGCCACCGATTTGTGCGGCCGCTTCGGCGGCAACGGGTTCCTGATCCTGCTCGAGCGGGGAACGCCCCGCGACGTCGAGACATGGGCCGAGAACGTCGTGAAGCGGGTGAATGAGCATGTATTCTCGATCGAGGACAAGACCCTCTCGGCCACGGTGACCGTCGGCCTCGGAATACTGCCGACGGCGAATCCCGACGTCGGCGCGGCCATCACGGATGCCGTGAGTGCCACCCGCCGGGGGCGAGAACTCGGCGGCAACCAGATGTACGTCGTGGACAAGGCCGACACCGATACCCGCGTGCAGGCTTACGACAAGATCTGGGTGAAGCACATCAAGAGCGCCCTGATGGAGAATCGTTTCCGTCTGGTGCAGCAGCCGATTGCGAGCCTGCTCGGCGAGGACAAGGGGATGTTCGACGTGCTGGTGCGCATGTTGGACGAACAGGGCACCGAGGTGCTGCCCGCGGAGTTCATCGCGGCCGCCGAGCGCAACGACCTGATGAAGAACATCGATCGCTGGGTGATCGGCGCGTCAATGTCCTTCGCCGCGAACCGCAAGGCCGCCTGTATTTTCGTGCGCGTGTCGAAGGACACGGTGCTCGACAAGAGCCTCCTGGGATGGCTCGAAACGCAGCTGAAGTCGCTCAAGGTCGACGCCAAGCGGCTGTGCATCCAGGTGACGGAGGAGCTGGCCAACCAATACGTGCGCCAGACCAAGGATCTGGCAGAGGCCCTGAGAAAGCTCGGTTTTCGCTTCGCTTTGGAGCACTTCGGCACGGGCCGCGATCCGTTCAAGCTGCTCGCGGACATCGACATGGATTTCATCAAAATCGACGGTTCGCTGATGCAGGGATTGCCGACCAATCAACTGCAGCAGCAGCGCGTGAAGGGCATCGTCGAGGCCGCAAAGCGCAAGGGCATCGAGACGGTGGCCGAGCGTGTGGAAGACGCGAACACCATGGCCGTGCTGTGGCAGCTCGGCATCGAATTCATCCAAGGGTACTTCGTCAACGCCCCCGAGGATGTGACCATGTCGACGAACGAAAAGCGTTAGACAGGATGCCCACCCGGCGGGCTACGCCGCCGAGACTTCGAGCCGGTCGACCTGCTTGTAGGCGCGCGAGAATCTCTGGCGCCGCTGGCCCTTCTTGTCCTGGAACTGCTTGAGATCGTCGTACTTCAGCTTCATGGGCGCGCTGTTGCCGCTGTAGATGGTCAACACCTCGCCGGGCGCCACCACCGCCATCGCGACCAAGTACTCGTCGCGCTCCGCCGATTTCTTGCCCGGGATGCCGTACAGGTTCTGCCCCTTGCCCGCCGTCATCTCTTCGATCTGCGCCGTCGGAAGCGCCAGCACCTCGCCGTCGTTGTTGACGAAAACCGCGAGCGCAGCCGCCTGCGCAATCGGCTGCGCGGGCAATACCCGGGCATTCTCGGGAACCCTGAGTATCGACTTGCCCTTCTTGTTGCGTGCATACAGGTCGCGCAGTTTGACCGCAAACCCATAGCCCGCATCGCTCGCGAGCAGCCAAACATCGTCCGGCTCGCCGATCAGCACTGCGGCAAAGGTCGCGCCGTCGGGAGGATCGACGGTGCCCGACAGCGGTTCACCGTATCCGCGGGCAGCCGGCAGCTGATGGGCATCCAGGCTGTATGCACGGCCGGTGGAATCGATGAACACGGCCTGCTGCAGGTTGCGCCCGCGGGCCGCCGCCTGGAACTCATCTCCGCTCTTGTAGCTCAAGGAACGGACATCGATATCATGGCCTTTCGCCGCGCGGACCCAGCCCAGGCGGGACAGCACGACGGTGACGGGTTCGCTGCTGAGCAGCTCCGTTTCCGAGATGGCCTGCGCCGCTTCGCGCTCCACCAGACGGGTGCGCCGCTCGTCGCCGTACTCGTCCGCGTCATTCAGCAGCTCGTCGCGGACCAATCGGGTGAGCCGGGCCTTGCTCTTCAGCACCGCCTCGATTCCGTCGCGCTCCTCGCTCAGTTCCTTCTGCTCCTCGCGGATCTTCATCTCCTCGAGGCGCGCCAGGTGCCGCAGCTTGGTCTCCAGTATCGCCTCGGCCTGCTCGTCGGACAGCTTGAAGCGCTTGATGAGCACCGGCTTCGGATGATCCTCTGTGCGCACGATGCGTATCACGGCATCGAGGTTCAGATAGGCGATCAGCAATCCGTCGAGGATGTGCAGCCGCGCGTTCAACTTCGCGAGACGGTGATTCAGCCGGCGGGTGACCGTGGACTTGCGGAATTGCAGCCATTCGAGCAGCAACTCCTTCAAGCCCATCACCCGCGGCCGTCCGTCCAGGGCGATGACGTTGAGATTCACCCGGTAATTGCGTTCGAGATCGGTGGTGGCGAACAGGTGTGCCATCAGCGCCGCCGTGTCCACGCGGTTGGATTTCGGCACGATGACGAGGCGGGTCGGATTCTCATGGTCGGACTCGTCGCGCAGATCCTCGACCATCGGCAGCTTCTTTTGCTGCATCTGCGCCGCGATCTGCTCCTGCACCTTGGCGCCGGACACCTGGAACGGCAGCGCGTCGATCACGATCTCGCCGTCTTCGATCTTATAGGTGGCGCGGGCCTTGAACGTGCCCGAACCTGTGTCGTACATCTGCACCAGGTCTTCGCGCGGCGAAACGATCTCCGCGCCGGTGGGCAGATCCGGTCCCTTGACGTGCGCCATGATCTTGCGCGTGCTCAAATCGGGATCGTCTAGCAGGGCGACGCACGCCTTGACCACTTCGCGAAGATTGTGCGGCGGGATGTCCGTGGCCATGCCCACCGCGATTCCGGATCCGCCGTTGAGCAGCAGATTCGGAACCCGGGCCGGCAGCATGGTGGGCTCTTCGAGCGATCCGTCGAAATTCGGCGCCCACTCAACGGTGCTGCTCCCGAGTTCCTGCAGCAGCAGGGTGGCGTACCGGGTCAGGCGCGATTCGGTGTATCGCATGGCGGCAAAGGATTTCGGATCGTCCGTCGAACCCCAGTTTCCCTGCCCGTCGACGATCGGATAGCGGTACGCAAAATCCTGCGCCATGTGCACCATGGCCTCGTAGCACGCCGAATCCCCGTGCGGATGGAACTTGCCGATCACGTCGCCGACCGTGCGCGCGGATTTCTTGTGCTTGGCACCGGCGGCCAGTCCCAGTTCGCTCATCGCGTAGACGATGCGGCGCTGCACGGGCTTGAGGCCGTCGCCCAAGTGCGGCAGCGCCCGGTCCAGGATGACGTACATCGAATAGTCGAGATAGGCACGCTCCGCAAACGACTTGAGCGGCTCCTTCTCGATGCCCTCGAAATTGAGCTCCTGGTCCTTCATATGCGCGCGAGGTTGCCCTTGGTCTCGAGCCACTCGCGCCGGTCGCCGGCACGCTTCTTCGCCAGCAGCATGTCGAGCATCTGGTCGGGGCTGTCGTGCGCGTCGATGGTCATCTGCACCAGCCGCCGCGTCTGCGGAGCCATGGTGGTTTCGCGCAGCTGCAGCGGGCTCATTTCACCCAGGCCCTTGAAGCGCGTCACGACCGGCTTGGCGCGGGGATTTTCCGCGGCAATGCGCTTGAGCGCCTTCTCGCGTTCGGCCTCGTCGAGCGCGTACACAACCTCCTTGCCCGCATCGATGCGGAACAGCGGCGGCATGCAAACGTACACGTGCCCGGCCATCACCAGCGGCCTGTAATGCCGCAGAAACAAGGCGCACAGCAACGTCGCGATGTGCTGCCCGTCGCTGTCCGCGTCCGCGAGGATGCAGATCTTGTGATAGCGCAACCCCGACAGGTCGGCCGCGGCGGGCTCGACGCCGATCGCGATGCTGATGTTGTGCACCTCCTGGGATTGCAGCACTTCGCCGGTGTCCGCTTCCCAGGTGTTCAGGATCTTGCCGCGAAGCGGCATGATGGCCTGGGTGACGCGATCGCGCGCCTGTTTGGCCGAGCCGCCGGCCGAATCCCCTTCCACGAGAAAGAGCTCGCCGCGCGCCGGGTCCTGGCTCACGCAGTCGGCCAGCTTGCCCGGCAGAGCGGGTCCCGCAACGATGCGTTTGCGGGCGATCTTCTGGCTGTCCTTGAAACGTTGCTGGGCATTTGAGATCGCCAGCATCGCGATCTTCTCGCCCTGGTCCGGATGTTGATTGAGCCACAGGGCAAAGGCATCCTTGATCACGCCCTGCACGATTCCGGCCGATTCGCGCGAGGAAAGCTTCTCCTTGGTTTGTCCGGCAAATTGCGGCTCACGCATCTTCATCGACAGCACGAAGCTCACGCCGTCCCAGACATCCTCGGGAGTGAGCTTGAGGCCCCGCGGCACGAGATTGCGAAATTCGCAGAACTCGCGCACTGCATCGGCGGCACCCGTCCGCAGGCCGTTGACGTGCGTTCCGCCCTCCACCGTGGGGATGAGGTTGACATAGCTCTCGGTGATGGTGTGCTCGGATTCGAGCACCCAGGCGAACGCCCAATCGAGCGATCCGCCGTCGATGTCGCGCTTTCCGTAGAAAGTCTCGGCCGGCAGCCATTCACCCTTGCCGAGCTCCTCCGCCAGATACTGGTGCAGCCCTCCCGTGTAGAACCACTCATCGCGTTCGCCGGTGAACTCGTTGGTGAGCGTGACCTTGAGATTCGGGCACAGCACCGCCTTGGCCCGCAGCACCTGCTTGAGCTTCGGTATTGCGAATTTGTCCGTATCGAAGTACTGAGGATCGGGCCAGAACCGCAAGGTCGTGCCGGTTCTCGATTTCGGCACGTCGCCCACGACCTCGAGCTTGGACTTCAGGCGTCCGCCGGCGAAGCTCACGTTGTATTCCTTGCCTCCGCGGCGCACCCAGCATTCCAGGTGCTTCGACAGTGCGTTGACCACCGAGACGCCCACGCCGTGCAGTCCCCCGGAATGCTGGTAGGTCTTGTCGTTGAACTTCCCGCCCGCATGCAGCCGCGTCAGGATCAATTCGACGCCGCTGATCTTTTCCTTGGGGTGGATGTCGACGGGCATGCCGCGGCCGTCGTCCTCGACTTGGCAAGAGCCGTCCTTGAATATCGTGACGTCGATATTCTCGCAGTATCCGGCGAGCGCCTCGTCGACGCTGTTGTCGATGACCTCGTGCGCAAGATGATTCGGCCGCGTGGTGTCGGTATACATGCCCGGACGCCGGCGAACCGGGTCCAGGCCGCTCAATACCTCGATGTCGGAGGCCGTGTAGGACGATGCCATCGGTAACCTCAAAACGAAGGCGGCGGAGTCTAGCATGCGGGTCGGGCGCCGATCAGCTGGCAGCCTGCCCATGAATCGGCTATCTTTCGAGCATCATGGGTATCGCGAACGTTCAGAATCTCGTGCGCACACTGCCGGTGCTGCCCCGCCCATACGGCATTCGCGTGCGCCTGCGGCGTCAGGATCCGTTTGCCAAACTTCTCGGCGCCGACTGGCAGAAGACCCACTGGTTCTTCACCGCGGCGGAACGGGACCGAGTGCTCGAGGACATGTCGCGAAAGCACGAATACTCGCGGATCGGGGACCAGCCCGCGCTGGTGTTCGAAAAAGTGGAAAAGCTCGCCGAGTCCCGCAATTTTTGAAGGCGGCGCGCGAGCCCCGTTGATCCGGCGCGCGAGCGCCCGGTCTTGTTCGGAACTTTCTCGTGCGGGGCCGCCTCGGCCCCGTTGATCCGGCGCGCGAGCGCCTAGAAAGTACGGCCGAGGAAGAGGTAGAACGCGGCCGTCCCCGCTTGGTCGTAGCCGGACCCCAGATAGACGGGACCCAAAAAGGTGTCGAACGCAACGAACACCGACGCATCCTTGCGCGCGGATCCCAGGTTCACGTCGCCGCGATGCTCCCAGGTGTTGCCCAGCTCGAGCGACATGCCGATATAGGCGGGAAATTCGAAAAATCCCTCGCCGCCGCGGCCGATTTTGCGAAAGTAGATTGCGCGGGCTATCGCATAGTGGGGACCGATCAAGGAATTCGGCGCGAGACCCGACAAGTTGAAGAATCCGCCCAACGAGTAGAACTCGGGTAGGTCGGTCGCCTTGAACTCGCCATCCAGGGTGCTCCCAACCGACGTCCACAACAGAAGGGTGTTGCGGCCCCGGGAGCGGGCCATCAGCCAATCTGCAGTCACTCGATCGGACGCGAAGTCCGCCCCCAGATTGGTGCGATTGGCGTCCCATTGCAGGCTGAAGGTCTGGCCGTCGCGCGGGAAATGAACGTTGTCCAATCGATCGTAGCTGAATTTGAAGAAGTACTCGCCGAGGTTGTATTGCTCTTCCACCAGGGCCGGATCGCCGAATCGCACGCGGGTGGCGCCGTTGGTCCGATGCAGACCCGCGCGAATCTCGCCCCAGTTCCCGAGATTGCGGCCGAAGTCGAGGTCGGCTTCGGCCTCCCGATCGCGAAAATCCGCCACCTGCAAATTATTCGTGTAGATCGGCAGATCGCGCGCCTCGATGCGGACGCTCGGCGCCGCGAACCAGGTCCGCAGTGCATCGAGCGGCTGGTAGAATTCGCTGAACACCTTGGGGTCGCTGCCGATTTGCACGTCGGTCAGGAGCTCGGCGCCCAGGTCGTTGATTTCGGTGAGCACGAAGCGCGCCGCCGCGTTGTAGCGGCTGTTGCCCTGGAAGTCGTCCTGCAGGTTCAAACCGAAGCGCAGATAGTTGGGACCCCATGATTTGCGCCTCGCGCGCACCTCAAAGCCCGATTCCTGATCGGCAGCACCCGGTCCTTGGTCGGCGAGGGTGTAATCGAGCGTCTCGAAGTTTCCGAGCCCATACAGCTCCGTGATGCGTTTGCCCACTTGGTCCAGGTCGAGCGGCTTGCCCACCAGGGACTGCATCTCGGCCTGGATGGTTTTTTCGTAGCTCTTGGATTGTTCATCGACGCGCACGAACTTGATCTCCGGCAGTTTCGGCTCGCGCGCGGCGCGGCGCGCCAAGTACTCGCGATAGACGGGCTCCCCGACGCTGTAGGCGGAAAGGCGGGCGATGGACTCCCGCGCCGCATCCTCGCCGCGAACAATGATCGCGCTCGGAGCGCTGAAATCCGTCGCGGCCGCCGCGCCCAGATTCGGTTCGATGAGAATGTCCCTCGGGCTCAATGAAGCGCGCTGGCGATCGGAGTCCTTGCGCACCAAAATTGCCAGCATCTGGTTGGATATGGTCAGCGCTGAATCGAGCGCTATGCGCGGCTGCAGCGGAAAACTGACATCCGATACGATGAGCACATCGGCGTGCATGGCGCGCGCAACGTTGACCGGCAGATTCTCCGCCAGGCCGCCGTCGACCAGCAACCGCCCGTTCAATTCTACCGGCGCGAACACCCCGGGCGCGGACATGCTGGCGCGCATGGCGATCGCGAGGTCGCCCTTGTCCATCAGCACGGCATCGCCTGTTTCCAAATCGGTGGCCACGGCACGGAACGGAGTGGGCAGCAGGTCGAAATCCGTGCTGTTGCTGAACGGCAGGGTCAGCTGGCGCAGCGTCTCCTGCAGCTTCTGTCCCTGGATGAAGCCCTTCGGCAGCAGGATGTGCCCGTGCTTCAACCCAAGCGGCAGCCGCACCAGAAAATTGCGGTCGTCTTGTTTGCGCCTGAAGGCGAGATCGCGGCGCGGCGGCGCGTCGCGAAACGCCTCTTGCCAATCGACCGAACGCATCGTCGTGTCGATGTCGCGCGCCGTCATGCCGCTGGCGTACAGGCCGCCGACGATGGCCCCCATGCTGGTTCCGGCGATGCAGTCGATGGGAATCTTCAATTCCTCGAGGATCTTGAGCACGCCGATGTGCGCCATGCCTCGCGCGCCGCCGCCGGACAAGACCAGGCAAATCCGTGGACGCGGCAGGGGGTCGGGAGGGGCGGACGGTTGCGCGTCGGCCCGGCATGCCGGCGACCACGCGCACCCTGCGCCGAGCGCGCAGGCCAGTCCAAATCGTAAGAGGACCTTCCCCATGTTGGGGAGCTAGTTTAGTTCACGACGTCGATACTGGAAGCGGTAAAAGTGTTGCTGCCGCGGTTGTACACCCCCGTGGCCACGAGATGCTTTGCCGGAGTCGCCGCGACGATCGACTTCGGCAGCTGCGTCACGAAACTCGCGAAGGAGTTGAGCACGGCGATGGTGGTCGTATTCGCAGCGGACAGGTTGCCGATCGCGAATTGAGGCAGAAACACCGCAGGCAGGCCCGGAGTGGCCGCTGGCGGTGCCCGGGGAACGATCAGCGGACTTGCCGCCAGCGTCTTCAAATCGATGCTTTCGGACCCGATGCGGATCGCACCGGTGCCGTAGCCCGGATTCGTCAAGTCGATGGTCAACCCTGAATCCGTCAGCGTGGCGAACGGCGCCGTCGTCCCGGTGCCGGTCCAATCCACCTGAAGCCGCGCCGGGACGGACAACTCCGGGTTGATGGCGAATGCATTGAAATCGGGCGGGGCGGACCCGAAGGGGGCCACCAGCCCGTCGACCCAAAGCGGATCGCCGGCCGCGACACCGGCAGGAACGGCGAGACTGCCCGTGCTCACCGCATAGCTCGCCGGTGTCGCGGCGACGGTCCCGGTGCCGCCGAACTTGAAGGTGCTGACCGGCCAGTTCTCGATGGTCTGAACGTTCATCACCAAACTGCCCGCCGTCGAGGAAACCAGCGGACCCCAGAGCTCGGTCGAGATCAGACGCACGGACCCCGTGTTGGTGCTCGATGAACCGGTCGCATCCAGCGTCACGACGCCGGACGCCGGCAGTGAATAGATGCCGCGGGCGATGATGTGCTGACCGACGGAAACCGAATTGTAATTGAGTCCGGTGAGGGTCGTGTTGTCTTCCGCCGTGACGATGGTGCCCGGCCCCAGAAGAACCACGGCGTCGGTGTTGTTGTACTGGCTGATGCCGCTGTTCAACTGCAGCGTGGAGCCGCGCAGCGTCAGGGTATTGCCGCTGCGCGCGATCACATCGCCCTCGAGACCCTGGGTATAGAAATCCTCGAGCGTGCTTCCGGCCAACACGAAGGTTGCGTTGAACTTGGCCGCCGTTGCCGACGGCGTCTTCGTCGGCTCGTACGTGCAATAGGCCGCGGCGACCGTCGAACCGGCCGACGTTTGAGACAGCGCGGTGATGCCCGGGAGTCCGACATACGTCGTGCCGTTGACCGTGTACACCGTGTCGGCGCCGTTGAAGATCGTCAGCGATCCGAGGCTGTTGATTTCGTCGAAGAACGGCCGCACCTGCACGGTATAGGTGCCGACATTGACGCTCGAGTTGATGAGTGGACCGCGCACGCGAATGGGCTTGGTATCGCTCGCGCTCGTCGCCGCCGTCATGAACGGCTTGACCGTCACGGTGGGCGGGCTGGTCGCCATGTTCACCACGTTCGACGCTGCGAGGTTGAATTCGACGGCGAGGCGTTTCGCGTCCGTCGTCGCGTAGGTCGGGATGGAGACCAATTGGTTGACCGGATCGAGCGTCACGTTGATGGTCTGCGTCGTCACGGCGGCGCCGGTCGTATCCACCACCTTCGCCTTGACGGGCACGCCATTGACCATGACCGAGATATTGGCGTTTGTGTAGTCAATAACGATGCTGGCCGAAGTGTATGTGTCGTTCGGGATGCTCGCGGAACTCAACAGCTCGGAGATGCTGTCGAGCTTCGTGAAATCCACGGTCTCGACCGCCCCCACCGCCGTGATCACCCCCACCGTCTTTCCCGTCAGGGTCACCGAATCGACGTTGACCGTGTAGCTGGTGAAGTCTCCCTGCGTATCGCTCAAGGTGACAAAGGCCAGACCGAAGCCGGTGGTGAGATTGTTATTGTGACAGCCGGCGGCCACGACGGCGGCGGCGATGGCCGCGCCGCACACCAGCGCGCGCGGCATTTTACGGGCGTATCGACCAAACAGTGGGTGCACTACAGCTTCCATTATTGTGGGGATGTGAAGAATTAGGCTGCGTAGAATAAAGACTTTCGAGAGCCCGCGCGCAGCAAAGTTCCATTTCGGGCGTCAGCGCCCCGCCGCTCTGGGGACCTGCTGGGTGATACAGTGGATATTGCCGCCGCCGAGCAGCACCTCCCGGGTTTCGACGCCGAGCACCCGGCGGGTCGGAAACAGCCGCGTGAGCACTCGCCTGGCCGCCGCGTCGTGGCGTTTGTCGTAGAGCGGCATGACGACGCATTTGTTCGCGATATAGAAATTGATGTACGACGCGGGCAGGCGATCCCCGGCCTTGCGCGGCCGGCTGCCGGGCCGCGGGTCGACTCCGGCAGCCTCCTCGGCCGTCATGTAGAGCGGTCCCGGCTGGTGGATCTTGTGAATGGTGAGTTCTCTTCCCCGCGCATCGCGTGCCGCCTTCAGGCGCTGGTAGGCGTCCTGGGAAATTTCGTACTGTGGGTCCTTGCGATCCAACGTCCACGTCAACGCAACGTGCCCGGGGCTCGTAAAGCAGGCGAGCTCATCGATATGACCGCCGGTCTCATCGAGATGAACGCCCCTGCCCAGCCAAATCACCCGGGTGACGCCGAGGTAGAGGCGCAGCTGCTCCTCGACTTCGCTGCGTGTGAACCCAGGATTTCTATTCGGGTTGAGCAGGCATTCTTCGGTGGTGAGGCAGGTGCCTTGTCCGTCCACGTGGATGGCGCCGCCTTCGAGCACGAAGGAAGTCCGGTAGCGGTCCGCACCTTCGAGTTCCAATACCTTCTGCGCGACTTCATCGTCTCGATCCCAGGGGAAATACAAGCCCCCGTCGAGACCGCCCCACGCATTGAAGGTCCAATCGACGCCGCGCCGCCGGCCTCCGGCGTCGATCACGAAAGTGGGCCCGCAGTCCCGTATCCATGCATCATTGCTGCTCAACTCGACCACGCGGACCGCGTGCGGCAACCGGGCACGCGCATTTTGGTACTGCGCCGCCGAAGCCCCCACGGTCACCGGCTCTCCGCCGGCGATGGCGGCCGCGATCGCCGCGAACGCCGACTGCGCGGGTTTGGCCCCGCAACGCCAGTTGTCCGGCCGCTCCGGCCAGAGCATCCAGCATCCGGAATGACGTTCGAATTCCGCCGGCATGCGGAAGCCGTCCTTCGTTGGGGTTGAGGTTAAAGTGCGCAATGCTTGATCTCCGGCCGCGCATGCTAGCATTGCGCCTGAATTTATAGGAGCGAGAGAATGGCAGACGCAAAGCCCGTGCACATTGAGATTCCCCCGGGAGGCGAAAAGATCACGGTCGCGCATGGAAAATTGCACGTGCCGGACCATCCGATCATCCCCTTCATCGAGGGCGACGGCACGGGCCGCGACATCTGGCGCGCGAGCGTGCGCGTGTTCGACGCCGCCGTGCAGAAGGCCTACGGCGCAAAGCGCAAGGTCCGCTGGATGGAGGTGTTTGCCGGCGAAAAGGCGAACAAGGCGTACAACACATGGCTCCCGGACGAAACCGTCACCGCCTGCCGCGATTATCTGGTTTCGATCAAGGGCCCCCTCACCACGCCGGTGGGCGGCGGCATTCGCTCGCTCAATGTGGCCCTGCGTCAATTGCTGGACTTGTACGTGTGCCTGCGCCCCGTGCGTTGGTTCAAGGGCGTGCCCTCCCCGGTCAAGGCGCCGGAGAAGGTCGACATGGTCATTTTCCGGGAAAATACCGAAGACATCTATGCGGGCATCGAGTTCGAGGCGGGCACGGCCGATGCGAGGAAATTCCTCGATCTCTTCAAGCAGAATTTTCCGAAACAGTTCGCCAAGATACGCTTCCCCGACAGCTCCGGCATCGGCCTCAAGCCCGCGTCGAAGGAAGGAACGGACCGGTTGTTCCGCGCCGCCGTCGCCTACGCGATCGCCAACAGGCGCAAGAGCGTGACCATCGTGCACAAGGGCAACATCATGAAGTTCACCGAGGGCGCCTTTCGCAACTGGTGCTATCAGCTCGCGGAACAGGAATTCCCCGAGCACGTGTTCACCTGGGAGCAATGGGAGCGCATCAAGTCCGCCAAGGGCGAAAAGGAGGCCAATTCCCAGATGGATGCGGCCAGGAAGGCGGGCAGGATCATCATCAAGGACGCAATTGCGGACATCACGCTGCAGCAGGTCCTGACGCGCCCGGATGAATTCGATGTGGTCGCGACGATGAACCTCAACGGCGATTACCTGTCGGATGCGCTGGCCGCCCAGGTCGGCGGGATCGGCATCGCGCCGGGAGGCAACATCAATTATCTGACCGGTCACGCGGTATTCGAAGCCACGCATGGCACCGCGCCGAAGTATGCGGATCTCGACAAGGTCAATCCGGGTTCGGTGATCCTGTCGGGTGAAATGATGTTCCGCTACATGGGCTGGCTGGAGGCCGCCGACGCCATCATCGGCGCCATGGACAAGTCGATTGCGCAGAAGACCGTCACGTACGATTTCGCGCGCCAGATGCAGGGCGCAACCGAGGTCAAATGCAGTGAGTTCGGGGACATCCTGATTCGCAATCTTTAGTCGGGAGCCTCAGCGGGCGGCGTGCGCGAGCTTCAGATGCGCGGTCTCGGGCACCGATCGCTGCTTCAGGACGTCGAATGCGGCGATCCGATACGCTTCGGTCATCGTCGGAAAATTGAATATTTGTTCGATGAAGAAGTCCGCCGTCGCACCGGCGGCGATCGCGGCCTGACCCAGATGCACGAGCTCCGTGGCTCCCTCGCCGATCACCTGGCATCCGAGAACTCGCGCCGTGGTGCGTTCGCACAGCAGTGTTAGAAATCCCACGGGTTCGCCCACGATGTGGGCCCGGGCCACTTCGCTGAAGTCGGCGCGGCCGACCACAATATCGATCTTCTTCGAGGCAGCCTCGCCCTGCGACAGGCCGACGCAGGCGATTTCCGGAATCGTATATACGCCGCTCGGCACCAGACTGGTGGCGGCCGGCGGCGGCAGCCCCAAGGCCGCGAGCGCGGCGCGGCGCCCTTGATCGGCCGCGGCGCAGGCGAGGGCGGGCGGACCGATGGCATCGCCGGCTGCGAATATTCCGGGGATATTGGTCGCAAAGCGCTCATCGACCTCGACATGGCCCCGGCTGCTGATGGCGAGGTTCAGCCGATCGAGCCCAATGCCCTCCAAGTTGGCAACCCGCCCGAAGGCGGCGAACACGATGTCGGCGGTGAGAGTCTCGCCGCTGCGCAGGCGCACCTCGACCTGCGAGAACCCGTCGAAGCGGGCGCCGGCAACCTCGGCGCCACCCCGATACTTGCCGCCCATGGCCTCGAATGCGGCAAGAAACCCCCTCCGCAGCGGCGCATCGAGAAACCCCAACGGCTCGGCCGCCTTGTCGAGCAGCGTCACGGCGCAGCCGAGCGCGGTGAAAATGGACGCGTACTCGCAGGCGATCACGCCGCTGCCCAGAACCACCATGGTCCTCGGTATGTAAGGCAGGCTCAGAATGGAATCGCTGTCGAGGATGTGTTCGTGGTCCACTTCGACGGCCGCGACATGCCGCGGCCGCGAGCCGGTCGCGACGAGGACATGCGGCGCGCGCAGCACGATTCGCGAACCGTCCAAACGCTGCACCTGGATGCGATTCGCGTCCAGAAACATGGCACGGCCGCGAATCAATTCGACCCGGTTGCGCGCGAGCTGCGCCTGCAGATAGCGATCTTGGGCCGCGATGACGGCGTCGACGCCATGCAGCAGGGCGGACAGCGGCGCATCGCCGCGCAATTCGACCGCGAGCGATGAAGCGCTGCCCTGCATGCGCCGATAGCGCAGCGCCTGTTCCCGCAGCGCCTTGCTCGGAATCGTGCCGGACAACAGGCAAGAACCGCCCACCTGCGCGTCGCGCTCGATGATGGCGGCGCGAACGCCGGCCTTGGCCGCCTGGATCGCCGCCTTCTGGCCGGCCGGCCCCGATCCGATGCAAAGAAAATCGAAGGTCTCCGGCTGCACCACCCGCTCCTACATTCCCGCCAGGGCGCGCACATGATCGAGCCTCGCGAGCACGCGCCGCCGATCGTCGGGAAATACGCCCAGCTGCTCGAACACCGGACTCTCGATCACCAATGTCTCGTCGAGCAGCTGCGGGTGCATGGTGTGGGTCGCCAGCAAATGCGCAGCATGGACGGTTCCCGCGAGATCGCTGTGGCTTGATTCGCGGTAGTTGCGCCAGTCGCTCGCCGCATCCTGCACATCCTTCGGCAGCAGCCAGCTGCTCATGAGCAATCGGCCGAAGGCGGGCTCGAATTCGACGACGAGATCGCCGAAGGTGCGCGCATCCATGGCGGTTCTCTTTTCCAATTCGAAGCGGGACAAGATCTTGAGCGCGAGGGCCGCACCCGTGCGGTGCATCAACGCGGCCAGGAACGCGCTTTCGACGTGTTTGCGGCGTTCGCGTGCGATCTCCTTGGCCCACAGGCCGGCCAACCACGCCTCGCGCCATAGTTCTTCGGATTCCGGTTCGTGTCCGGGCGCGACGAATACCTCGCCGCGCAGCATCACGGCCATGGCAATGTTGCGCACTTCCGCGACGCCGAGCCACGAAACCGCTTGCTGCAACGAAACAATCGCTGTGCGCGGCCGCAAGGCGGGCGAATTCGCAACGCGCATGATCTCGCCCGCGAGCGCCGGATCGGACTGAATGAGTTTCGCCAATTGAGACGCGTCGGTCGCCTGCTGCGCCGTGAGTTCGGCGAGTTGCGCGCAAACCCGCGGAAGCGGTGCGATGGTCTGCGGGCCGGCAAGTGATTCGCAGAGATACTCGCGCGCCTCCTGGGAGTTCAGGGCGGAAAGGACAACGGCAGATTCGAGACTCACGGATCACCCCGGCTTTACGCGTCGACCACCATAGATCGGCACGCCCAGGGGATGCTTGAGGCAATGCGTCAAGAAAATTATGTCAAATAAAGGCTTTATCCAGGGCCTGGCTCAAATCCGCGATGAGATCGGAAGCATCCTCCAGCCCGATCGACAAGCGCACGGTCCCCCGGGAGATCAGCGAGGCGGCACGCTGTTCCGGGGTGAATTCGCGGCCCGATAAGAGTTGCGGGGGCATCACCAACGACTCGGCGGACCCTATGCTTGCCGAGATCGAAAAGAGTTCGAGCGCCTCGGCAAACCGCGCGCCCTCGTTGAAGCCGCCGTCCAGTTGAATCGTCACCACGGTGCCGAAGTCGCCCATTTGGCGCCGCGCGAGGAGATGCTGCGGGTGGCTGTCGAGTCCCGGGTAATGGACATCCTTCACCCGGGGATGATTCCAGAGATACCGGCTCGCTTCGAGCGCATTCGAGCACTGACGCTCGTAACGCAGGAAATATGTGCGCATGCCGCGCTGAATGAGAAAAGCCGCGTGCGGATCGAGCGTCGGACCCATCGACACGACATCCTTGCGCATTTCGGCGATCAGAGCGCCTCGCCCGATGACCGCCCCGCCCATGACGTCGCCGTGGCCCGAGGCGTACTTGGTCAGGCTGTGCAGAAAGAGGTCGATGTCGTATCCGCCATGATTGTGAAATCCGGCAAATGTATTGTCGAGCACGGTCAGAGCGCCGTTGCGCCGCGCGTGCGCCGTCAGGTGCTCGATGTCGGCGATTTTCGTCACCGGATTGGTGGGACTTTCGAAAATCACCAGGCGCGTGGGCGTGCGGTGCAACACCCGCTCGATGCCCTCAAGATCCTCGATCGACAATAATGTGTGAGCCACGCCGAATTTCGCCATCAGATGCTGGACGATGTAACGGGTCGGGCCATACGACTCGACGAAGGCGAGAATGTGGTCGCCCTGCTTGCACAGCGACAGCAGGCTGGCGGCGATGGTCGAGACGCCGGAACCCGTCAACAGGCAGTCGTCCCTGCCCTGCAGCTGCGCGAGCAGGAGCTGCAATTGCGTCAACGTCGGATTGGCCGACCGCGAATAGAAAAATCCCTCCCGTTCGCCGCGCAGATACCTCAGGGTTTCGGCGGTATCGTCGAATGAGAACTTCACCGATTGGTAGATGGGCGCGACCAGAGCACGGTTGTCGGGGGGAACCGCAACGCCGGGCGGATGGTTCACGAGCGTGTTCTTCTTCATTGTCGGGAAGATAATCGAGCAGTGCTCGCTTTGAAAGCGTCCGATCGGCGGGGGGCCTCAGGGCGCGAGGTAGCGGTCCAGTTCGGCGTTGATGTTCGAGGCCGAATCGAACAGGGGTTCGGCATCCGCCGGAGCGAGGCCAAGATCGCGGTAGGCTTCCGTCGTCACGAGCAGGTCGCGGGCCAGCTGCGTGGAGTCGATCAGCGTGAAGTCCGCGAGTGCGTGCGCCACGTGGACCACGTTGCTTTCGAATCGCGCGGCTCCAGCCGCCGCATACGCTTCCCATTGCGAGATCACGGTCGGAACGGGCGGAGGCAGCGCCCACGCAGTGACGACGCGCGCCGCGACATGGTGGTGGAAGGTTTCGATGAGCCGGTCGTATTCCTCGCCGGCGAGTTTCTTGCCGGCGCCTCGCGAGAGTTCATGCACGGCGCCCAAGGTGACGACCTTGCCGATGTTGTGCAGCAAACCGCAGAGGTAGCACATGCCGGCCTCCCGCGCCAGCAGTTGCGCCAGCTGCCGAGACCACAAGGCGCTCGCCAGCGAGTGGCGCCAGAGACGCCGCGCTTTGTGCTGTTGCCCCTTGACGTCGAGCATCTTGCCCTGCAACGCCAGCGTGAATGCGATGTTCGCCACTTCCTCGAAGCCGAGCCATGCCACCGCATGAGACAGGGTTGCAATCGGCGATGCCGGCCGCTTCGCCGCCGAATTTGCGATGCGCAGCACGTGCATGGTGAGCGCAGGGTCGGCGTTGATGATATTCGCGAGTTGCTGCGCGTTGACGAAGCCTTCGGGAGCCGCCCGCACGACGCGAAAGGCCACTTCCGGCAGCATCGGTACAGCCAGTTCATCGCCGGTCAAGCGGCGTTCCAGGAGGCCATGGACGATTGCGCAATTGTCCAACTCGACCGGCCTGTCGCCCGGCGGCGTGCTCGAAGGGTCCTGCATGACCTTGGTTAGCGGCCGCCCCGCCCATGACTTGAGCCGCCGGCACATCTTGGGCCGATACCTGCGTAAAATCCGCCGCATATGAGCGCCGTCGCAAATCTTCCCGAAAGCGCCGCCAGCGGCGAGGATCGCCAGCCGGAACCGCGCCTGCGCGAAATTCCTTATAACTACACCTCCCTCGCCGATCGGGAAATCGTCATCCGGCTGCTGGGGGAGGCGGCCTGGACCGTGCTCGATGCGCTGCGCGCGGAGCGGCGCACCGGCCGTTCGGCGCGAATGCTGTACGAGGTGCTCGGCGATATCTGGGTCGTCGACCGCAACCCCTACCTGCAGGACGATCTGCTCGACAACCCGAAGCGCCGCCGCCAGCTCATCGAGGCGCTGCACCATCGGCTGCACGAACTGGAAAAGCGGCGCGACGCGGGCGATGAAATTCGCGACGCCAAAGTCGGTCAGTTGCTGCGCGCCGCCGGCGAGGCGGTGCTGCATTTCGAGCGGCGTTTCGGCGAACTCGAACGGATGCGCAAGCGGGCGAAGCGGCTGCTGCTCAAGCACACACGGAAGGACAACATCCGCTTTGACGCGTTCTCGAGAGTCTCGCACGTCACGGATGCGACCGACTGGCGCGTCGAATTGCCGTTTCTGGTGCTGGCGCCGGATACCGAGGCGGAAACGGCCGCCTTGGTGCGTGCCTGCATCGAATTGGGATTGACCGTCATACCCCGCGGCGGCGGCACCGGATACACCGGCGGCGCGGTGCCGCTGACGCCCTGGTCCGCGGTCATCAATACCGAGAAACTCGACACCCTGGGGCCGGTGGAAACGATTGCAGCGGCCGGCGTTCCGCCGGGCAAGGCCAGCATCCTTGCGGGGGCAGGCGTGGTCACCAAGCGGGTGGCGGAATCCGCGGAGCGCGCCGGCCTCGTATTTGCCGTCGATCCCACCTCCGCGGACGCCTCCTGCGTGGGCGGCAACATCGCCATGAATGCCGGCGGCAAGAAGGCGGTATTGTGGGGCACCGCCGTCGACAATCTCGCCTGGTGGCGCATGGTCGACACGGACGGCAACTGGCTCGAAGTCACGCGGATCGATCACAATCTCGGCAAGATCCACGATGTGCCCGTGGCGAGCTTCGAACTCACCTGGAAGGACGGGCGTGCCCAACCCGGGCAGGCCAGGATTCTGCGCACAGATCGGCTCGATATCCCCGGCTCCGCATTCCGCAAGTCCGGACTCGGCAAGGACGTGACCGATAAATTCCTGGGCGGATTGCCGGGGGTGCAGAAGGAAGGCTGCGACGGTTTGATCACCGCCGCGCGGTGGGTCCTGCATCGCATGCCCAAGCACGTCCGGACCGTGTGTCTGGAATTCTTCGGGCAGGCGCGCGATGCCATTCCAAGCATCGTCGAGATCACCAAATACCTCGAATCGACCGCCAAGTCCCAGGGCGCCGTTCTGGCCGGCCTCGAACATCTGGACGAGCGCTACCTGCGCGCCGTCGGCTACAGCACGAAATCCAAGCGTGGTGCCCTTCCCAAAATGGTGCTGCTCGGCGACATTGTCGGCGAGGACGACGCGCTGGTGGCCGCCGCGTCCTCGCACGTCGTGCGCCTCGCCAATGCCCGCTCGGGCGAAGGCTTCATCGCCGCGAACGCCGACGCGCGCCGCAAGTTCTGGCTGGACCGCGCCCGGACCGCCGCGATTGCCAAGCACACCAATGCTTTCAAGATCAACGAGGACGTGGTCATTCCGCTCGAGCGTTTGGGCGAGTACACCGACGCCATCGAACGGATCAACATCGAACTGTCGATCCGCAACAAGCTCGATCTGCTCGATGCACTCGACGAATATTTTTCCGGAGAGATCAAGCCGGGCAAGACCGCCGACGTCGATTTGAGCCGCAGGGCCGAGGCCCTCGGCCTGCTGGCGCGCGTGCGCGCCCGATGGCGATATCTTCTCGGCGCGATGGACAAGCCTCTCGCAGCGGCCCATTCCGAATTGGAGGCTTTCGAGATCGCCCATCCGGCCGTCACATCGGGAAGCATCTTCGACCGGCTGCAGGACCGCAGCATCCGGGTAAGCTGGAAATCCGAGGTTCACCTTGGCCTCACGCGCATATTCGCGGGCCCGGGCTTCAGGCAGGTGCTCGCCGAGTGCGAAGCGGTCCACAAGCGGGTGCTGCAGGCGCGCGTATTCGTCGCCCTGCACATGCATGCCGGCGACGGCAACGTGCACACCAACATTCCGGTGAACTCCGACAACTACGCCATGCTCCACACGGCCAATATGGCCGTGGCGCGGATCATGCGCATCGCCCGCAGCCTCGACGGCGTGATCTCCGGCGAGCACGGGATCGGCATCACCAAGCTCGAGTACCTCACCGACGCGGAACTCGAATCGTTTCGCGCCTACAAGAAGCGCATCGATCCCGACGGCCGGTTCAACAGGCATAAATTGATGCCCGACAGCGATCTGCGGCGCGCATACACGCCGAGCTTCGGGCTGCTCGGACATGAGTCCCTTATCATGCAGCAATCGGACATCAGCACGATTTCCGATGCCATCAAGGACTGCCTGCGCTGCGGGAAGTGCAAGCCGGTTTGCGCGACCCATGTGCCGCGCGCCAATTTGCTGTATTCGCCCCGCGACAAGATTCTCGCGACCTCGCTGCTGATCGAGGCGTTTCTCTACGAGGAGCAGACGCGCCGTGGAATTTCCCTCCAGCACTGGGACGAACTGTCGGACGTCGCCGATCACTGCACGGTGTGCCACAAATGCGAGTCGCCATGTCCGGTCGACATCGATTTCGGCAATGTTTCCATGGCCATGCGCGATCTGCTGCGGCGCATGGGCAAGAAGCGCTTCAATCCGGGAACCGCCGCGTCCATGTTCTTCTTGAATGCAACCCATCCGGAAACCATCAAGCTGACCCGAAAGGTGATGATCGAATGGGGCTACAAGGCGCAGAGGCTAGCGAACCGCGCCCTGAATGCCTTCGCCAGGGCGCAGACCCAGCGCCCTCCTGCGACGGAAGGCAGGCCCCCGGTCAAGGAACAGGTCATCCACTTCGTCAACAAGCGCATGCCGGGAGGATTGCCGAGGAAGACCGCGCGCGCGCTGCTCGACATCGAAGACCGCAATTACGTGCCCATCATCCGCGATCCGAAGAGGACGACCGGAGATTCCGAGGCGGTTTTCTACTTTCCAGGCTGCGGGTCCGAGCGCCTGTTCTCGCAGGTGGGCCTCGCAACCCAGGCCATGTTGTGGCACGTCGGTGTCCAGACGGTGCTGCCTCCGGGGTACCTCTGCTGCGGCTACCCGCAGCGCGGCGCCGGCGAATTCGACAAGGCGGAAAAGATCATCACCGACAATCGCGTTCTGTTCCACCGCGTCGCCAATACCTTGAACTACCTGGACATCAAGACGGTCGTGGTGAGCTGCGGCACCTGCTTCGATCAGCTGCAGGGATACGAGTTCGAGCAGATATTCCCAGGCTGCAGGATCATGGACATCCACGAGTTCCTCATGGAAAAAGGCGTACGGCTCGAGAACGTCACGGGCGTGCGCTACATGTATCACGACCCGTGCCACTCCCCGATGAAGAAGCATGATCCGCTGACGGTGGTCAATGCGCTCATGAACAGCGAGCGCAACGGGCTCATCGGCACGAATGACCGCTGTTGCGGCGAGTCCGGAACGCTCGCGCTGAGCCGTCCCGACATATCGACGCAGGTGAGGTTTCGCAAGGAGGAAGAATTGCGCGGCGGCGTGGATGAAATCCGCGCAAACGGTCATCAGGGCGAGATCAAGATTCTCACGTCATGCCCGTCCTGCCTGCAGGGCCTCAAGCGCTACAACGACGACACGGACACCGATGCCGACTACATCGTGGTCGAGATTGCCAGGAACCTGCTGGGAGCGGACTGGCTGCCGCAGTACGTGCGCCGCGCCAACACCGGAGGCATCGAGCGGGTGCTGGTGTGATGGGCGGCGCAAGCGCCGCCCAGCTCGCGCTCACTTCTTGTCGAAAACCATCACGTTGTCGAACGTCGCGCCCGTGGCGCCCTTGCCCTTTGACGCCAGCGTCATGATCTTGCCGTGTCCGGAGAGCGTGCGGATGGTCGTCCCCACCACCTTGCCGCCCTTCTTCAGATCGGACCTGACGGTGCCGTTGAGCCGCTTCAACGACAGCGTGTCATAGTCCGCCGATCCCGTGATCTTGTAGTCTTTGCCGTCGTATTTGAAGGTTGACTGTCCCGACGTGGGCGATCCGTCCGCCGCAACTCCTGTGAAGCTCATGGCGGTCCCCTGCGCGGTCTGCGCATAGGTTCGGGTCTGCGACTTGGGCCCCGGACCCGGCGTGAACTTGGACTTCGCGGAATTTAGGGTCCAGGTTCCAACGACATCATCGGGTGCGTCGGCCGCCAACGACTCGGAACACATCCCTCCTGCGATTGCCGCTCCGATCAAAAATGCCTTAATCGACTTGTTCACGGCGTCCTCCCCTGCTGCAGTATTTTTTTTCGGCCGGCCACCCGGCCGCGAGCGGCCAAGTATGCTCCGGCGCCACGCTTGCTTCAAACCGTGGCGGCACCACTGTTCAGCAAAGGATCTCAGCGCCCCATGCTGCTCGTGCGGCGGATGAACTCGGCGACATTGTCGTGCAGCATCTTGAGCGAGGAGTCCTTGGCGTAGACCATGTGGCCCGAGTCGTAGAACTTGTACTCGATGTTCGCCTGCAGACTTGCCGGAATCGGCAGGTGATGCATTTCATACACGCCCTGGTAGAAGGGCGTGGCGAGATCGAAATACCCGGCGTGCATTTGAATCTTCAGATTTGGATTGATCTTCATCGCGTTCGCAAGATCCGGCATGACATTGGAGCCCTGCCGGGCCGTCGGCGGCTGCGGAGGTTGCCCCGGCATCGGGTGCTGAAAATTCCAGGTTCTGAAAATCGGGATGCTCGGCTTGAAAGTCTTGCCTTCCCCGTAGTGCAGATCCCGTCGCACGTACTCGTTGAACGCGGAGACGTAGGCAGAGCCGAGCGCCGACGCCTGCGGGTCGTAATCGGCGCGCTGGCTCAACGGGTCGATGTCGGGGCCGGAGAAGCGCGAATCGAGCCGCCCGGTGGTGATGCCGTCGTCCCCCCGCAGATTCTGGCGAAACTCCCCTCCGTCGATGCGAAGGTCGGCCTTGAGGATGTAATCGACGGGGAGGCCCGTGTACTGGTGAAGCTTCTCCGCGATTGCGCCGCGCTCCGCAAGGCCAAGATCGGAACCCGCAGCGAGCGCACGTGCATAGTCTCCCATGGCGAACTGCTCGACTTCGGCGAGCAGCGCATCGAGATTCGGGTGCTCGCCCGGCAGCTTCTTGTGGTACCAGGCAGTCGCTGCATAGGTCGGCAGCACGGTCTGATAGGGCAGATCGACCCCCGGGTTGGCCGTCGGGCGGTCGGGACTCAGATCGAAATTCAATATCTGCGACAGCAGGATCACGCCGTTGAAATCGATCGACCTATCCGCTTCCAACTGGTTGATCAGGACCGCGGATCGCGGCGTGCCGTAGCTTTCGCCGAACAGAAACTTGGGTGAATTCCAGCGGCCGTATTTCGACATGAACTGCGAGATGAACTCGGCGAATGCGTAGGCATCCTGATCGACGCCGAAGAACGCCTTCTCCTTGTCCTTGCCGGCGATGCGGCTGAATCCGGTGCCGGGTGCGTCGATGAAGACAAGGTCGGTGGCATCGAGCAGGCTCGAGCTGTTGCCGACCAGGGAATACGGAGCCGCCGGCGTGTGCGCATCGGTCGCCGTGACGACGCGGCGGGGTCCGAAATGCGCCCATATGCAGCCACATCGTCGAGGAGCCGGGTCCGCCGTTGAAGAAGAACGTCACCGGTCGCGCGCTTCCGCCGCCGTTCTTGAAATAGGCGACATAAAACATCGAGGCTTCGGCCGTCGGATTCCTTCCTTCGGCGCCCTCCTCCGCGGGCACGGCGCCCGGCTTCTCGCTCTTCGGGTCTCGCGGAACGTCGTCCCAATCCTTGGGATGCACGATGATGGTGCCCGCAATCGACTGATAGGCGACGGCCTGCCCGCCGATGGTGACCGTTCCGGTGCCGATATCCGTCTCCGGCTTGAACGGCTCGAATTTGCCGCCCTCCGGCTTTTCCGGATCGCCGTCCGTCTTCTTGTCGGGCGGGTTCGGCGTTGCGGTCGCTGCATGCGTCCCGGCCGCCGCCGCGCAGGCGGCGATGCAAAGGACCGCCGCCGTGGCGGCACGCAAATTGAATCGGATCATGATCGTCCTCCCTTTAAGGATTGCTTGTGGCTATTGGTGCCGCCCGAACCATTTGCGCAGCGCCGCGAAGCCCGCCGGAACGTGCGAGCGGCCGAAGCCGACGCGCAGGCAGTTGTCCGGCACCGGGCCGAGCTCGGAGCGGTAGATGCTCGAGGGCAGGAACAGGACGCCCGACTCCTCAACGAGCCGGCGCGTGAATTCCTCCACCCCCTCCGCTCCCTTGTAGCGGATGAAGCCGACGCAACCGCCGTCCGGTTCGCGCCAATCGAACAAATGTTCGTAGTCTGCAAAAAAGGCGTTCACAACGTCGAGATTGTCGCGAACCACCTTGCGGGTGCGCGCGAGAATCCGCTCGCGCGCCTTCAGAGCGATCCGGGCGAGCACCTCGGACGGCGCCGAGTTGCATATCGACAGGAAATGCTTGTAGCGCTCGAGGCGGACGAGCGTCGGCCGGTCCTTGCAAGCGAGCCATCCGATCCGAAGCCCGGGCAGCCCATAAGCCTTGGACATCACGTTGAGCGATATCGCACGCTCATAAACGTCGACCGCCTGCGGCAGGCGCAGGGCGGGATCGCGCTCGATCAGGCGGTACACTTCGTCGCTGAAGAGCCAGAGGCCCCGATGGCGGCAGATCTCAACGATTGCGTCGAATGCGGCGCGCGCGATGATCTTTCCGGTCGGATTGTTCGGGAAATTGATCGAAATCAGCTTGGTGTTGGGCCGCAGCGCGGCGCGCAGGACGTCCAAGTCGAGGTCCCAGTTGCGGTCGATGTCGAGCGGCACCCCCGTGACCTCGCAAATGCCGAGGGGAACGGTCTCCGCCGCCTGGTAGTTCGGTGTGACGACGATGGCATGGTCGCCGGGCTCCAGCAGCACCCTCATGGCAACGTAGATGCCTTCCTCGGCGCCGGCAAAGCAGAGCAGGTGCTCCGGTTTCACCGACTCGTAGGTCCGCGCGATCTCTGCGCGCAGCGCCGGCGCGCCGAAGGTTTCCGTGTAGCCGAGAGACATGCCGTCGAAAGCGGCCCGATCCTCGGGGCTCGCGAGCGCGAGCAGTTCGGCCAGCGTCATGTTCTCGCCGTCCGATCCGGCCAGGTTGTACTTGGCGGCGAATTCCCACCTGGAAAAATAAACCTCGAGCGCAAAGTCTCTCACCGCATCGTCTCCCCCGCCTCTCGGTCACTCCTGCCGATCAGCCGCACTTCCCGCTGCGGACAGGGAATGCCGATACCCTGGCGGCGCAACGCCTCGAGCAGCGACAAATTGATTTCGCCCGCCACGGTGTTGAAATCGCCCACTGCGACCCACGGCTTGATCGCGATCTGCACCGCCGAATCCGCAAGAGCGACCACCTGGATCAGAGGCTTGGGTTCGGCGAGCACGCGGGGATTTGCCCCGACCAGATCACGGATCGTGCCGAGCGCGAGCGTGAGGTCCGACTCATAGGCGACCCCGACCTGAATCTCGGCCTGGCGGATTCGGCCGTAGTTGTGGAGGATTTCGCCGACCACTTTGCGGTTGGGGACCACGACCCGGGAGCGGTCCGGATGCGTGAGCGCCGTATTGAACAGCGTGATGGCCTCCACCTGACCTTCGACGCCGACCAGGGCGACGTATTCGCCGACCCGGTACGGTTTCGTGAAGATGATGGTCAGTCCCGCGACCATGTTGCTCAATACACCCTGCGTCGCAAGGGCGATTCCGGCGCCGGCAACGCCCAATCCGGCGATCAGCGGCAGCAGCTCGATGCCGAGATTCTGCAGCGCCATGATGGCAAACAGGGCGACCACGAAAACGCGCGCCACCCGGGTCAGGAGCTGGCGCACCGGCGGTTCGAGTTCGAACCGCTTGAGAGCGCGGGCGGTCGCCCGGGCAACCCAACCGGCCGCGAATGCGCCGACCGTCAGGATGAGAATCGCGGTGAGCACCTTCGGCCCGAAGCGAATGGCAAGATCCACCAGCGTGTCTTTGGCGTGCGCCAGCGGATCGATCTCATTGGTCATGATTCCCCCTACGCCACGAAGCTTTCCGGTGCGATGAAAATCAAGCCGCGGCCTTGTCCAGCTTGGCCACCCTCGCCATCCACAGGCTCACGCCGACGATCATGAGCGTCACGACGGTGATGGTGATGGTCGCGAGCACGTTGATTTCGGGACTGACGCCGAGACGCACTTTCGAGAACACCACCATGGGCAACGTGCTGCTTCCGGGTCCCGAGGTGAAGCTCGAGATCACGAGGTCGTCCCACGACAGGGTGAAGGCGAGCAGCCACCCCGACAAGATGGCGGGGAAGATGATCGGCAGCGTGATGACGAAGAACACCTTGAGCGGACGGGCTCCCAAATCCATGGCGGCTTCCTCGAGCGCCGTATCGAAGGTCGACAGCCGCGAATTCACGATGACGGTGACGTACGCCATCGAAAACGTCATGTGGCCGATGGTCATGGTGGTGATGCCGCGTCCCGCGGGCCAGCCGATCATCTGCTCCAGCGCGACGAACAGCAGCAGCAGCGACAGTCCGGTGATCACCTCGGGCATGACCAGGGGTGCCGTGGTCATGGCATTGAGCGTGAAGCGGCCCCTGAATTGCTGGAACCGGGCCAGGCCGAAGCCCGCCAGCGTGCCGAGGATGACCGACCCCGAGGCGTTGATGACGGCCACCTTGAGGGAGATCCATGCGGCATCCAGGATTTCCTCGTTGTTGAGCAGGGCGTAATACCACTTCAAGGTGGGTGAATTGGCCGCATCCCACACCGTCACCAGCTTCGATGCATTGAATGAAAACACCACCATCGACAGGATCGGTATGTAGAGAAAGGCGAAGCCGAAGCCAAGGCAGGTCAGGATGAAGAAGGAGCTCTTGTAATTCATCGCGCGCCCGCCGATTCGCGCGCCTGCACGCTCTGGTACCACATCATGAAGGGCACCAGGAGAATGAGCAGCAGTATGGCCACCGCGCTCGCCACCGGCCACGCGCGATTGGAGAAAAATTCATCCCACAGCACGCGCCCGATCATCAGCGCATTGGGGCCGCCGAGCAGCGCGGGAATGACGAACTCGCCCACGGCCGGAATGAACACCAGCATGGAGCCTGCCAGGATGCCGTTGCGAGACAGGGGCAATGTGATCTTGTAGAACGCCTGCCAGGGACGGCACCCCAGATCCTCCGCGGCCTCGAGCAGCTGCCAGTCCATTTTCTCGAGGTTCGCGTACAGCGGCAGAATGAAGAACGGCAGGTATGAATAAACGATGCCCACGTACATCGCGAACGGCGTGTAGAGCATCGTCAGGGGATCGTGGATGACCCCGAGCGACAACAGCACGTTGTTGATCACGCCGTTGGCCTTCAACAGGCCGATCCAGGCGTAGACCCGCAGCAGCAGCGACGTCCAGAACGGCAGAATGACCAGGAGCAGCAGCAGATTGCGGGTCGAGGGCTTCGCGCGGGCGATGCCGTAGGCCATCGGATATCCCACGAGAATGCACAGTACCGTCGAGATGAAGGCGACCTTGATCGAGTTCAAGAAGGCGTTGACATACAGCCGGTCGGTGAACAGAAAGGCGTAATTGTTGAAGTTGACCTTGATGGCCAGAGAGTTCTTGCCGACCCACTCCAGCAGTGGCTTGTACGGCGGTATCGCAAGGTCTATGTCGGAGAACGATATCTTGAGGACGATGACGAAAGGGACGACGAAGAACAACACGAGCCACAGATAGGGCAGCACCACGACCAGGCCGCGGCCCGTCACGCCGAAGCGCCGCAGGTGGGCGGCGGTTGTCATCGCGGAGCTAACGGGTCACCACCACCGGACTGGTCGCATCCCAGGACAGATACACCTGCTGATCCCAGGTGATCGCCTCGGCATGACGCGATGTATTGGGCTGGGTCACGCGCACGATCTTGCCCGTCGGCAGCTTCACCAGATAGATCGACAAGTCCCCGAGATACGCAATGTCCTGGACCGCACCCCGCGCGACGTTGTCCGTTCCCGCCGGCGGCGCCGTGGACATGAATATTTTTTCCGGCCGCACCGCCGCCCATACGATCGCTTCCGGCGGCGCGCTGATTCCATGGCTCACGTATATCGTCCCACCGAGCTCCTCGGAGGCGATCCGCACGTGTTCCGGCTCATCCTCCGTCAGCTTGCCTTCGAACATGTTCACCGAACCGACGAAATCCGCCACGAATTTCGAACTGGGAAATTCGTAGATTTCCGAGGGCGTGCCGGCCTGAACGATCTCTCCGTGATTCATCACGCCGATCCGGCTCGCAAGGGTCATCGCCTCCTCCTGATCGTGGGTGACGACCACGAAAGTCACTCCGAGCTTGTCCTGCAGGCTGATCAGCTCGAACTGGGTATGTTCGCGCAATTTCTTGTCGAGCGCGCCCAGCGGCTCGTCGAGCAGCAGGAGCTTCGGGCGCTTCACCAACGAGCGCGCCAGCGCGACGCGCTGGCGCTGCCCTCCCGACAATTGATGCGGCTTGCGCTTGGCGAACTCGCCCATTTTGACCAGCTCGAGCATGGTCGCCACGCGCTCCTGAATCTCGGACTTGGGTATGCGGTCCTGCTTGAGGCCAAATGCGACGTTCTGTTCGACGTTCATGTGCGGAAACAGTGCGTAGGATTGGAACATCATGTTCACCGGCCTCTCGTACGGCGGCACGCCCGTCATGTCCTCGCCGTCGATGAATATCTTTCCCGAGGTCGGCGTCTCGAATCCGCCCAGCATGCGCAGCAGCGTGGTCTTGCCGCAGCCCGAGGCGCCCAGCAGGCAGAATATTTCGCCCTTGTAGATCTTCAGGCTGACGTCGTTGACCGCCTTGAAGTCGCCGAACGCCTTGGTGATGTGATCCACCTGCACGTAGGGGCGTGCGGCCGGGTCCTTCCAAGGCGCCGCTTTGACGGCCGCTCCCGCGGATGTCGTCATCGGCTACTGACCCGTCTTGAATTTTTGCCAGACGCGGGTGATGGCGCGCGTTTGATCGGCCGAATCGGCCAATTGCACCGCGAGCTTTTCCCGTTGTGCGACGGGGGGATAGATTCCGGGATCATTGAGCACGGACGGGTCGACGAGCGACTGCGCCTGGGCATCGGCGTTGGCGTAGCGCTTGAAATTGGAAATCTCGGCGATGACTTTCGGCGTCATGATGTAGTTGAGAAAGGCGTAGGCGCTCTCGGGGTTCGGCGCGTCCTTCGGAATCGCCAGCATGTCGAACCACAGAATCGAACCTTCCTTGGGCACGACGTACTTGATCTCGATGCCCTTTCCCGCCTCGCGGGCTCGATCGCGCGCCTGCATCACGTCCCCGTTGTAGCCGACCGCCACGCATATGTCGCCGTTGGCGAGCGCCTCGATGTACTCGGAGGAATTGATATTGCGGATGTAGGGTCTGATCTTCGTGAGCACCGCTTCCGCCTGCACCAGATCCTCCGGACTTTGCGAATTCGGATCCTTGCCCAGATAGCTCAAGACCCCCCGGATCATCTCGGCCGGCGAGTCGAGCACGCTGATTCCGCACTTCGCGATCTTCGAGGCCACGGCGGGATCGAACACCAGGCGCCAGCTGTCGAGCGGCGCCTTGGGCAGGAGAGCCTTGACCAGCTTTTCGTTGTAGCCGATTCCGTTGGTTCCCCACATGTAGATCACGCCGTGCGCGTTGCCCGGATCATGCAGGGCCACCTTCGACATGAGCAGCCCGTCCATGTACCTCAAATTCGGCAATTTCGACTTGTCGAGCGGCAGGTAGACGCCGGCTCTGATCTGTCTCTCGAAGTAAGAGGCCGTGGGTACGACGACGTCGAAGCCGCTGCTGCCCGCGAGCAGCTTCGTCTCCAGCGTCTCGTTGGTGTCGAAATAGGCGACGTGCACCTTGATGCCGGTCTGCTTCTCGAAATCCGAGAGGGTGTTCGCCGCCAGGTAATCCGACCATATGTAGAGGTTCAACACCTTGGGCGCGGCGGCAGCACCGGGCGCGGGGCCGGATGCGGCCCCGGATTGCGCCTTTCGGTCGCCGCAAGCACTCAAGGCCAGCGCGCATCCAAGCGCGAAAATCGCCATCCGACGAACGCTGAATATCACACGGTTCCCCTTTTTTTGCGCGGCTGCGGCTGTCTGCTAGTTATATCGCAGCGACACGGCGGGCGCTACACGTTCAGGAGCAGGTGCTCGCGCTCCCACGAACTGATGACCTGCGCAAAGGTCTCGTACTCGGCGTCCTTGACCGCCGTATAGGCCAGCACGAAGCGATCGCCGAACAAGTCGACCAAGGGCTTCGACTCGCGCAGCAGGCGCAGCGCCTCGGCCAGGGTGCGCGGCAGGGCGATGGCGAGGTCATAGGCGCTGCCGGCGATGGGTTCGGAAGGCTTCAGCGCCTCGACCATCCCGAGGTAGCCGCAGGCAAGGGACGCGGCGATGGCGAGATAAGGATTCGCGTCGGCGCCGCCCACCCGGTTCTCGACGCGGCGCGCTTCGGGCCCGGACATGGGAACGCGCAGACCCGCGGTTCGATTGTCGTAGCCCCAATGCACGTTGATGGGTGCCGAGGAATGGCGGCTGATGCGCCGATAGCTGTTCACGTTGGGCGCGAACAGGGACATCGCGCCCGGAAGATATTTCTGCAGGCCGGCGATGTGCCCGAAGAACAACGCCGTGGGCGAACCGTCGGGATTGCTGAATATGTTCTTGCGGGTCTTCGCATCGATGATGCTCTGATGCAGGTGCATGGCGCTGCCCGGTTCCTTGGCCATCGGTTTCGCCATGAACGTCGCATACATCTTGTGGCGCATGGCCGCTTCGCGCGCGGTGCGCTTGAACAAGAAGGCCTGATCGGCGAGGCTCATCGGATAGCCGTGCAGCAGATTGATTTCCATCTGCGCCGCGCCCGCTTCGTGGATGAGGGTGTCGATTTCGATGTCCTGCGCCTCGCAAAACGAGTACATGTCGTCGAATAGCGGATCGAATTCGTTGACCGCCGCGATGCTGTACGCCTGCCGGCCGATTTCCGGGCGGCCCGACCGGCCCACCGGCGGCTTCAGCGGATAGTCGGAATCGACGTTCGGCTCGACCAGGAAGAACTCGAGTTCAGGGGCGACCACCGGTTCCCAGCCGTGCGCCTCGTATAATTCGAGAACCCGCCGCAGCACGTAGCGCGGCGCCATGGTGACCGGCCGGCCGTCGCCGTAGAAACAATCATGAATCACCTGCGCGGTCGGCTCTGCGGCCCAGGGCACCACGCGCACGGTCTTCGGGTCCGCCTTGAGCACGATGTCGATATCGGACGGATTCATGGCGCTCTGATCGTCCGGATAGTCGCCGGTCACCGTCTGCAGGAAAATGGCTTCGGGGAGGCGCATGCCTTCTTCCTCGGCGAATTTCTCGGCGGGCATGAGCTTGCCGCGCGCCACGCCGGCCATGTCCGGGATGATGGCCTCGACCTCCGAGATGCCGTGTTCTTTCAGGAATTGTTGAATCGTGCTCGCCATAGCTCACCTTTCGACTTTGCGGGCGCGGCTCGCTTCGCCAAACGCGGCAAACAGCGCCCGGGAAAACGGATTCTGCGCAAACTGCCATTCCGGATGCCATTGCACGCTCAGGGCGAAATTTGGCGCCCCGCTCACCCGGAACGCCTCGATGACTCCGTCCGGTGCGCGCGCCTCGACCGCCAAATCCTTGCCCAGCGTTTCAATTCCCTGCCAATGCAGGGAGTTGACCTGCAGGCGATCCTGTCCGGCGATTTTGCGCAAGACCCCTCCAGGCTCCAGGAGGACTTCGTGAGCGGGTCCGTATTGCACGTCGAGAGACGTGGTTTCATCCTCGCGGTGATCGAGGTATCCCGATACCTCGTGCAGCCGCTGATGCAACGTGCCGCCGAAGGCAACGTTCATTTCCTGAAATCCGCGGCATATGGCAAGCACCGGCAATCCGGCGGCGATGGCCTGCGGAATCAGCGGAAGCGTCGTAGCATCCCGATTTGGATCATGTAGCGTTCCCGGC
The DNA here is from genome assembly GCA_963727045.1 of uncultured Gammaproteobacteria bacterium. Classification (GTDB taxonomy): domain Bacteria; phylum Pseudomonadota; class Gammaproteobacteria; order Steroidobacterales; family Steroidobacteraceae; genus Bog-1198. The sequence continues at coordinate 2,172,370 of CAVSES010000001.1, forward strand.
TCGCTCGCCGGTCCTCCGTAGTGGTGTGGTTCGACATTCGATGCGCTCCCGGTGAGCAGCAACCCGTCGCAGGCATCCAACAAGGATGGCAAATCGATCTCGGACCCGAGAGCGGGTATGAGCACCGGCACCGCGTTCGCGCCCGAGGCGACGGCTTCGATGTACTTCTCGCCGGCCATGTGGAAGTAATGCTTCCCACACAGCCTGCGGTCGGCTGGAATTCCGATGAGCGGCATGCGAGACATGTTTAATATATTAAACGTCCAGATGGACGATTGGGCTTCCTTTACGGTCGTATTACACCACACCGACGGTGACCCGTCCTGTTCGGGGTGGCATATTTGGCTAAGATTTAGGCATTTCCATGACTTAGCCTCGCTTTGTGCACTGCCGCATCATTGCGCAATAGCGGGATGACCCGGTAGGCTCACAGGCGCCGAATCCTGTCAATAGCCATAAGATTTTAAACACCATCGACGAAAAGAGAGCCCTATTGCGCCTGTCCGACCCGCCCGCCCACTCCTATTACACCGCCTCCGCCGCAAGCTCGGCGGCCTTGGCCTTGACCACGGGCGTGCGAATGCATCGAGAGCCGCTGCGAGGGGACCTTGAGGCTGATGTCGCAGTGCTCGGCGGCGGCATTGCCGGCTGCTCCGCCGCACTGCATCTGGCAAAGCGCGGCTACCGGGTGGCCCTGCTCGAAGCGCGTGCCGTCGGTTTCGGGGCCTCCGGGCGCAGCGGCGGTCAGACCATTTTCGGGCTCGCCGCAAGTCAATCCCGGCTTGCGGCCGAGGTCGGGCGAGATGACGCGCGGCGCTTGTTCGATCTTTCCATCGAGGCGCTGGGCCTCACGCAATCCCTGATCCGCGAGTACGGCATCGATTGCGACTACCGCGCGAATCACATCCATGCCGCGGTGAAACCGCGCCATTTGCAGGAACTCGAGGATTGGGTTCGCGAACTGCACGAGGATTGCGGCTACCCATCCGCTCGATTGGTGAATCGCGACGAACTGCAGGCACATGTGCGCAGCGACCGGTATCTGGGTGGGCTGCTCGACCCGCGCAGCGGACACTTGCATCCGCTCAAGTTCACGCAGGGAGTGGCGCGCGCCGCGGAATTGGAAGGCGCCAAGATTTTCGAAAATTCGCAGGTGCTGCGCTACGAGAGCGGTCCCGAAATTCTGGTCCACACCGGTCAGGGAACGGTGCGCTGCGCGCATCTCATCCTATGCGGAAACGCCTACATCGGCGCAGTCGCGCCCACCCTGGCCCGGCGGATCTTGGGCGTGGGCACATACATCATCGCCACCGAGCCCCTGGGCGAAGAGCGCGCGCAAGAGCTGCTGCCGAGCAACGCCGCGATCGCCGACATCAACTGGATTTTGGATTACTTCCGGCGCTCGGCCGATCACCGCCTGTTGTTCGGCGGGCGGGTCAGCTACAGCGCAGTGCAGCCCCCGCGTCTTGCCGAATCCATGCGCAGACGGATGCTGCGGATCTTCCCGACGCTCGCGGATGCCAAGGTGGCCTACGCCTGGGGCGGATACCTTGACATCACCATGAGCCGCGCGCCCGATTTCGGACGCCTCGCCTCGAATGTCTTCTATATGCAGGGATTTTCCGGTCACGGCATGTCCCTGACGGGTCTCGCCGGCAAATTGGTGGCCGAAGCGGTGGCCGGTACGGCGGAGCGCTTCGATGTGTTCGCACGCATCCCGCATCGCGACTTTCCCGGCGGCCCGTTGTTCAGGCGCCCCTCGCTGGTCCTGGCGATGCTGTATTACCGGCTGCGCGATTTGATGTGAGCAGGCTGCGCGGGGCGGCGGCTTCGGTTATTTCAGACCAGGCTGTTCCTTTCCGAATCCGGCGACCAGCTTCTGGCCGGTATCGAGCAACGTCACCGAATTCAGGCCCCCGCCGTGGGATCCGTCGCGCAACGGGCTGAATGTCACGCTCACACGATCGCCGGTTTTGATGGACTGGCGGGTCCAGCCCCCGCGCGTCAACACCCCCGGGCTCGTGGTCTCGATCGACCATTCCTGAGGGGCGCCACCGCCCTGCGGCTGCACCAGAATCCAGATGACGCAGTGAGGGTTGGTCCATTGAAACGTCTTGACGGTCCCGTTGAGCGTCAAGGTCTTGGTCGGCTCGTACATGGCGAAGGAATGGTGCGCCGATGCCGGCGCCGCGGCTCCCGCCATGGCGGCCGCCAAACCCATGACGCATGACGCCTTGAAAGTTGCACGCTTCATTTCGAATCCGACCCCACTGGAACTCCATTGTGAAATTTGACGGGAGCAAAGATCGAATTGCCGTCCTTGTCGACGGCCTCGGTGAATGAACCCTGCGCACACACGCCTTCGGCGATGTCGTACTTCTGCGCCCGCTGCCGGTAGTACTTGCGCGTGGTGCGCCACGTCGCCGACAACACCTTGTTGGCGGTGATCTGCAAGTCGTCGGCCAAAGTGTCGGGACCCTGCAAATGCAGACGCTCGACGATGTGCATGTCGCCGTTGTTGGGGACGCCCACCGCTTCATTGACCGCGAGGTATGCCTGCGGCAGGAGCGCCACGGTGTCGACCACGAGAGTATCGTTCTCCCAATGCCCGATGGAATGGCCGTGGAAGCTCGGATCGGGATCGGCCGGGTGCGGCCGGCCGTCCGTGTAGATGCGCCGCAGCCGGTTGCCGTCGCCCTCGCCCAGAATCGTCACGCGGCCGGGGGTGAACAGAATCTCGAATGCGTTGTGGGTGATCAGCATCCAGCTCGGCATCCCGGTCGGGAAGCAGTGATCGATGATGGGGAAGGGGCGTCCGGCGTTCTCCTCCGCATACATGTGCTCGATTTGCTTTGCGATCTTCGGGTTCCAGGGCGGACGGTTGGACTTTTCCTGCGCGACCTGATCGCTGATGACCGGCGTCCACACGCCGCTCCAATCCGGCAGCTTGGCGAGCGCCGCCCAAGCTTGCGGGGTCGGCGGAGGATTGATCGGATCCTTCTCCTCGGCAACGGCGGGCGCCCACGCGAGTGGGCAGCACACGATGGCCGCCATCAATGCGGTGCGAGTGATACAAATCTGCATGGCTTCAAAGAGTACCGCAAGGCGATGCCGGGTTGCCAGGGATTTGATCGAGCCGTCATCTGAACCGGACGACGAAGCAATGATGGATCCGCGCATGGCGTTCGAAATCCCTGGGGATGGTGCGCGCGCTGATGTCCTCGACGGCGAAATCCGAGAGCGCCTGCGCATCGAGCCGAAAACGCGTGTAGTTGGTCGAGAACACCAGGCACCCCTGCGGCCGAAGCAGTTTCATCGAGCGGCGGATCATGCCGACGTGATCCCGCTGCACATCCAGCACGCCTTCCATTCGTTTGGAATTGGAAAAGGTCGGCGGGTCCACGAAGATCAGGTCGAACCGCGGGCCCTGCGCTTCCTGCGCTTCGAGCCATTCCAGGCAATCGGCGCGATGGAATTCATGCTCGAGGCCGCGGAAGCCGTTCAACAGCAGGTTTTCGTGGGCCCAGTCGAGATAGGTGTTCGACAGGTCGATGCTGGTCGTACTGCGCGCTCCGCCGGCGGCTGCGTACACGGTGGCGCTGCCCGTATAGCAAAACAAGTTCAAGAAATCGGCGCCCTTCGCCCGTTCGCGCAGCAGGGACCTTACGAGGCGATGGTCGAGAAACAATCCGGTGTCCAGATAGTCGCGGAAATTGACCCAGAACTTGAGACCGCCCTCCTGCACCGCGTACCGTTCGGCCCGGGAATCGCGCTTCTCGTACTGCTCGGCGCCCTTCTGGGGCTTGCGCACGCGCGAATGCACCTGCGACACGGGCACCTGCAGGACCTCGGGAAGAACCGTCAGCACCTCCCGGCGTCGCTGCCGGGCGCTTTCCTGATCGACGGTTTTTGGCGGAGCATATTCTTGAACATAGACGTGCCGCGGTTCACGGCCATAGAGGTCGATGGCGAACGCGTACTCCGGCATGTCTGCGTCGTACACGCGAAAGCAGTCGACGTGCTCGCGCTCGGCCCACGGATCGAGGCGCTGCAGGTTCTTGCGCAGCCGGTTCGCGAACATCTGTGCGCCGGGCCGGCTCGACCAGTCCGCTCTCACCTCCTCCGCAGGACGGGGCTCGCTCGCCTCGTTGAGTTCGAAACGCAGCAGGCGGCATTCGATGGTGCCGTTGAAAAAGCGGTGCGTGCGCTTGGCATAGAGCCCCATGTTTCTGGCGAGCGGCGGATTGCCCGTGAGAATCGCGGCCTGCCAGCCGCGGAAGCGCTCGCGCAGCGTCGACCCGAGTTCCGAATACAGCGCCGGAAGCCCGGATTCCGCACCGATGCGTTCGCCGTAAGGCGGGTTGGTCACGATCAGGCCGCACCTGCCCCTGGGAGCCACGATCTCGGCCAAAGAGCGCCTCTCCACATGCAGCCACTCGGCGACGTGGGCGCGCTCCCCATTGGCAATCGCCATGCGCACGGCGTCGGCATCGACGTCGGATCCTAAAATGCAGCGTCGCACCTCCCGGGCGCTGCGCCTGCGCTCTGCCTCCCCGCGCAAGCGCTCCCAGAGTTGCGCATCGTGGCCGCGCCAGCCCGTGAAGCCGAAATAGTGGCGATCGGCCGCCGGGGCGGCGTCCGCCGCGATCAGCGCCCCCTCGATGAGAAAAGTGCCCGAACCGCACATGGGATCGAGCAGAAGACCGCCTCGCTCGGCGATCTCTGGCCATCCCGCGCGCAACAGCACGGCCGCGGCGACGTTTTCTTTGAGGGGCGCCCGGCCACCCTCGAGGCGGTAACCGCGCCGATGCAGGCTTTCGCCCGAGAAGTCGACCGACAGCAGCGCCGTGGGGCCTTCGACGTGCAGATGCAGCAGCACATCGGGACGCTCCGGTCTGATGTTCGGCCGCTCTCCGGTGGAGTCGCGCAGATTGTCGCAGACGGCGTCCTTCAAGAGCTGGGAGCCGTAGATCGTGTGCCTGATGGATGCGTTGCCGCCGCTGCAGTCGCAGGCGAGCGTAGCGCCCGGCGCGAGATGTTCCCGCCAGTCGATTCGCTTGACGGACTCGTACACGCTGTTCGAACTGGCGGCGTCGATCGATCCCAAGGAGAGCAGCACGCGCGTTGCGGTTCGCGACCAGAGGCACGCGCGATAACCCACCTCGAGCGTGCCCTGGAACTTCACGTCATGGCTGCGCTCGCGGACATCGTGGGCGCCGAATTGCGAGAGTTCCTCCGCCAGCACCGAGGCGGCGCCGACCGGAGCCGTCGCGATCCAATAGCGCACGTTGTCGTTCACGTGCAAATCGTGCTGGCGCTGAGATCGAGCCAGTCCACCCTTGGATTCTTGGCGAAGTGGCGCACCAGAATCCTGTAGACGTCGACGTCGAATGCGGCTCCCGGGTCCTTCGAAATGAGAGCCGCGAGTTCCTCCTCGGTACGCGCGGTGCCCAGGTACATCCACCGGTCGACGACGTGCAGGTCGAGCCGCGAACCGCGCTCGCGCAGCGCAATGCGCCCCGGAAACGGCCACGCCTTCAGCTTCAGCGCCGACAGAGCGAGTTGCAGCCGCATGTGGTGCAGGATGAGCGGTTCCCTGCCCGTGCAGGCGCCCTTGCACTTGCCAATTTGATGCGCAATGCAAGAACCCGCCCCGTCCTCCAGCCCCAAGACCTTCAGGCACAGCTGCTGCGCCCGCGCAATGTCGGTGAGCGCCCTGCGTGCATCCTTCTCGGCATGGAACACGCCGAAACAATGCTCAAGATCGCCTGGGTCCAGCTCGTCAATCGGTGCCGCGTGGACGGGACATGCCGGCGGCGCGTTCGCGGGCGCCGCCGCCGCCATGCGCAGGGTGAAGGCCGCTTTGCTCTTGCGGCGGCGTTCGTATACCGGCTTCAGGGTGTTGCACCACTGCGCTTCGAGCAGCATCGATCCGAGTTCCCCAGCGGTCTCAACCCAATCGACCGCGCGGACCTCATCCGCCAGGCGCCGGTCCTTCGACGGTGTGTCCTGCGCGGCGAAATGTCCGCAGATGCGGGTGCGAAGTGAATTGGCCCTGCCGAAGTACAGCAGTGTGTTGTCCGCGCCGTAAAAGCGGTACACGCCCGCCCCTTCGGGCAGCTCGTCGGCCAATCCGGGCGGCAGATGAGCGGGCAATTTGTGGGTGCCGAGTAAGGCCAGCACCGCGGCGGCGAGCCGCGGCGGATCGAGGTCGCGGCGCAGCTTTCCCCAGAAGTCATGCAGGACCTTTGCGTCACCCAACGCGCGATGTCTCGCGCCGCAGGTGAGGCCGTTCCGTTCCATCACCGCATCCAGGTTGTGGCGCGCATGTTCGGGGAACAAACGCCTCGACAGCTTCACGGTGCACAGGACCTGCGCACCGAAGTCGATTTCGCACTTGAGAAACTCACTGCGCAAGAAGGAGTAATCGAACCGCGCATTGTGCGCGACGAACACCGCGCCGTTGAGCTTCTGCCGCACGACCGCTGCGATCTCGGCAAACCGCGGCGCGCCGGCCACCATTTCATTGCTGATGCCGGTGAACGCCTCGATATAGGGGGAAATGCGGCACTCGGGATTCACCAGCGAGCTCCATTCCTCGATGAGCTCGCCATTGCTCACGCGCACGAGACCCACTTCCGTGATGCGGTCGTACGCCGCGCTGCCGCCGGTCGTCTCCAGATCGACGAAGACCAGGTCCTGGGGAAGCTCCTCAGCCCCGGCCATCTAGCGACAACAGCGGGTAATACAGATCCGGCCGGCGATCGCGGAACACGCCCCAGGACTGACGGTAGCGGCGCACTTCGTCCAAATCGAAGTCGGCGGTCAATACGGTCTCCGTCAGGCGATCCGCCTCGGCGACCTTTTCACCGGTCGGCGATGCGATGAACGATGATCCGTAGAACGTCATGGTGTACTTTTCGCCCTGCTCCGTGCCGATCCGATTCGAGGCCACCACCGGCATGATGTTGGCCGCGGCGTGTCCCTGCATTGTCCGCTGCCAATGTCCGCTCGAGTCGATGGAAGGATCCTGCGGCTCCGAGCCGATGGCCGTGGGATACAGCAGCATGTCGGCCCCCATCAATGCCATGGAGCGCGCCGCTTCCGGAAACCACTGGTCCCAGCAGATCGCGACGCCGAGCCTCGCGTAGCGCGTGTCGAAGACCTTGAAGCCGGTGTCGCCCGGCGAGAAATAGAACTTCTCATGGTAGCCGGGCCCTTCCGGGATGTGCGACTTGCGGTAGCTGCCGAGCACCGCCCCATCCGCATCCACGACGACCACTGAATTGTAAAATGCGTTGTTCGCGCGTTCGAATACGCTGACCGGCAGGACGACACTCAGCTCGCGCGCCAGGGCGCGGAAATGCTCAACCGCCGGATGGCCATCGAGCGGCTTGGCGAGTTCCAGATGCCGCGAGGAGTGGTCCTTGCAGAAGTACGGCGTCTCGAACAGCTCTTGGATCAGAACCACCTGCGCACCGCGGCCCGCCGCCTCGCGTATCAACTTGTCGGCGCGCGCGATGTTTGCGTCGCGGTCCCAGCTGCAGGCCATTTGAGTGGCCGCCACCTTTACGATGTTCATGGATGAGTATGCTACCTGAAGGCTCCGGATATCGGGCCGGAGGGGCGGATTAAAAGGTGGGGGGCGAACTCGCGCTGACGATCTCGCATTCCTCGCGCCCGATGTTGCGGAAGCGATGCGGCACGGAGCTCTTGAAATAATAGGCGTCGCCGGGCCCGAGTACCCGCGACTCGCCGCCGACGGTGAGTTCGATCTTTCCCTTCACGATCACCCCCCCCTCCTCGCCCGCATGGGTCAGCATCTCCTCGCCGGTATCGGCACTCGGGGCATAGCGCTCGTGCAGAATCGACATGCTGCGTTTTGCCAGACGGCTGCCGACCAGGCGCAGCTCCACGTTCGCGGTGCCGATGTCGCTGAGTTCCGCCCGCGGAAAGAACACTTGAGGCTGCCCGCCCAGATCGAACGTGAAGAAATCGGCGAGCGCCATGGGGATGCCGTCGAGCACCTTCTTCAGGGAACTCACTGACGGGCTCACCCGGTTTTGTTCGATCAACGAAATCAGTCCGTTCGTCACGCCGGCGCGCTTCGCGAGTTCGCGCTGCGACAGCCCGTACATTTGTCGGACGGCTTTCAAGTGGGTGCCCACATCGAGGGTCATGATGTCTATTATAATAGACAGTTGCACCGATATCTAAGCTAAAATTGAGCCGAGTGTCGATTTTCTTTATCATCCGCACCTACCCAACCGCCAATTCGCAAGGATCCCGCAATGAACGCCCAGGTCTCCCCAGCACACTCGAACAGCGATCTCGAGGCATTTTGGATGCCATTCACGGCGAATCGGCATTTCAAGGCCAATCCGCGCCTGCTTGCGCGCGCCGAGGGCATGTTCTATTGGACTCCCGACGGTCGGGAGGTGCTCGATGGTGTGTCCGGCTTGTGGTGCGTGAACGCCGGCCACGGGCGGCGTGAAATCACCGAAGCGGTGACCAAGCAACTCAGCACCATGGAATACGCGCCGGCGTTTCAGATGGGCCACCCCATCGCATTCGAACTTGCGAACCGGCTGGCGAAGGTGGCGCCGCCGGGGCTCGATCGCATTTTCTTCACGAACTCTGGCTCCGAGTCGGTGGATACCGCGCTCAAGATCGCCATCGCCTATCACCGCGCCCGCGGTGCCGGGCAGCGCATCCGCTTCATCGGCCGCGAAAAGGGCTACCACGGTGTGGGATTCGGCGGCATGTCGGTCGGCGGCATGGTCAACAACCGCAAATTCTTCGGCGCCTCGATGCTGCCCGGCGTCGACCATCTGCCGCATACCCTGGCGATCGAACACAACGCGTTTTCGCGCGGACTGCCGCAGTGGGGCGCGCACCTCGCCAATGAACTGGAGCGCCTGATCGCACTGCATGACGCGTCCACCATTGCCGCGGTCATCGTCGAACCCATCGCGGGATCCGCCGGCGTGATCCTGCCTCCCATCGGCTATCTGAAGCGGCTGCGCGAGATCTGCGACAAGAACGACATTCTCCTGATTTTCGACGAAGTGATCACCGGATTCGGCCGCATCGGAAGACCGTTCGCGAGCCAGGCGTTCGACGTGACACCCGACCTCATGACCACCGCGAAGGGCCTCACGAACGGCGCCGTCCCCATGGGCGCGGTGTTTGCCCAGCGCAAGATTTACGATGCCTTCATGCAGGGACCGGAAAATGCCATCGAGCTGTTTCACGGCTATACCTATTCAGCGCACCCGATAGCCTGCGCCGCCGCGCTCGCGACGCTCGACATCTACACCCGCGAGGGGTTGCTGACCCGGGCCGCATCCCTTGCATCGGAATGGGAGAACGCCGTGCATTCGCTGCGCGGTCTGCCGCACGTGATCGACATCCGCAACTACGGCCTGATCGGCGCGGTTGAATTCGAGCCGCGGGCGGGAAAACCGGGATCCCGCGCATTCGAGGTGTTTCTCAAGTGCTTCGAGCGGGGCGTCATGGTTCGACAAACCGGAGACACGATCGCCATGTCGCCGCCGTTGATCGTCGAGTCCAAGCAGATCGCGCGCATGGTTGAGACGTTGGGCTCTGTGATTCGCGAAACGGCCTGAAGTCGCCGGGCGCCGCGCGCCGGATTCAAGGGAGGGCGGCTCCGGGGCGCTGCGCTAGCCTTTCGGCTCGAATATCGAATACCACTTCTTGCAGGGCTCGGTGACTTCCCAGATGCCCTCGAAACCGGCGGGCACGACGAAGGCTTCGCCGGCACGAAACTCGTGTTTCTCGCCCGTGATCGACTCCAGTCGCACGCGGCCTTCGATCATCACGCAAAATTCGTGCTCCGTGTAGCGCACGCGCCATTTGCCGGCGGTACTCGTCCAGATGCCGCAGAAGAATTGCTGCGTCGGCTCCGAGTACTGGTTCGATACGCGCGCCCGCGGAATCCCCGCAAGTATGTTCTCGGGCGAGGGATTGGCGGATTCTCCCGTCTGCAGGCGATCCAGGACGATGATCTTGGGGTGCGAAATCATGTCCTATCCTAGGCTCGGGCCGCCGGAGGAAACAAGTGCGGCCCGGAGCGTTTGGCCGCTCCGGGCCGCGATGCCCTCCGAGTCGCCGCACGCCGATCACCGGTTCTCGCCCACCTGCGCAACTTCGGTTCCACCCTGCGCCTGCACGGTCAGACGAACCCGTCGCTCGAGCGCATAGCCGTCGCTGTCGGCCGCAACGCTCTGGCTCTTGCCGTAGGCGTTGACCTCGAGCGCTTCATCGCTGATCCCCGCGGCAAGAAACAGATCTCGCACCGCATTTGCCCGATCTTCCGAGAGTTTCTGATTGGTATCCGCCGAGCCGCGCGGATCGGCGTAGCCGTCCACGCGAACCTTGAGCGCGGGAGACTTGGCCACCGCAAGCGCGAGCACCTGGATCTGATGGGCGATTTCCGGCGTGATCTCCGCGCTGCCGGTCCGGAACAGCACGTCGCCCTGCAGCCCGTCGAGCAGCTCGCTCCCGTCCTCCTTCACGTTTTGCGCCGCCTCGACCTTGTGAGTCAGATCATCGAGCCGCGCCGTCAGACTGTGGTTCGCCTCGATCAGCGCGTTCTTCTCGCTGAGCAGCGCCGATTTCTCCGTCTGCAACCTGGCTTCATCGCTCTGCAATGCAGCAGCCGCAGCCTCGGCCTTCGTGGCATCGCGCGCGCGGTGCACGCGATTGCCGAGCCAGGTGCCGATCCCTGCACCCACGACCGCCCCCACCGGACCGGCGGCAAACCCGCCGATGACTCCGCCCGTCATAAATCCGATCGGCTCATGCGGCGTCGCCGGTTCAGCTGAGGCCGCCAAGGCCGCCACACTCATGCCCGACAGCGCAATCGTCGCCACCAACCGGGAAAATTCAGTATTCATTTGAGCTCCTTCGTTTCGCTTAAGAAGCGGCGCCCGCCGCCTCGCGAGAGCCATTACAGGCTCACTTTCGGGCGCGGAGCGGCCCGACTTCGGGCAAATGATGGCGAAAGAACGACGAAATGCGTCTTTGAGGAGGCTACGTCTTGAGCGAGAACGGGGTGAAATTGGTGTCGAAGTCGTAGTAGTCCTCGTTCTCGGCCTTCTTCAGGAAGGCAACGATGCGGTAAGTGGCCGGGGCGGCGATGATCTCCCAGCCGCTCTTCAGCGCATATTGCGTGAACATGAGGCCGATGAGCTCAGCCTGCGGCATGCGCCCATAGAATGCGGCAAGATAGAAGATCACCGAGTCGACGAATTCGCCGCACAAGGTCGAGCCGACGATGCGCGTCCACAGCCAGCGGCCTTCGGTCCATATCTTCATCTTTGCGAGCACGTAACTGTTCACGAACGTTCCGCACAAAAATGCGCTGATCGATGCCACGACGATTCGGGGTGTGTTGCCAAACACCGCTTCCACGGCCGACTGGGTGGCGAGCGAGGATGCCGACGGGGGGAGGTGCACCACCACGGCCGACATGATCGAGGCGAAGGCCAGCGCGCCAAACCCCGCCCACACGACCCGCCGGTCGCGTCCGTATCCGTACACTTCGGTCAATATGTCGCCGAATATGTAGGAAATCGGGAAAAAGAGCACTCCGGCAAGAAATGTGACAGTGCCCAGAACGGGCACCTCGATCGAGGTTTCCTTGGCCGGTCCGATCAGGTTGGAACACAGCAAAACACACACATAGGCCGCCATCACGAAGTCGTAATAGCGGTATTCACGGTGTTTGCGGGGCGCCGTCATGGCGCCAAGTCTAAACGCTAGCGCCGGGGGGTGCCCGATGATATGTCACACCGACCGCCCCACTGTCGCGTTTTGGCGAAGAGCATCACATCAAGAAACGCCCTCCTACGGTAGATATACGGCTCAAACCTCAAGTAGCGGATCTATGGAGCAGGGCAAACCCTTCAGCACGTCAGACAGTCCGCTCGTCGATTACGATGCCGTCTGCCAGAAGGTGCGTGCGGCCGTGGAACCTGCGCGCGCCTATGCCGTATCGCTGCATGACGAGCAGGGCGATGTGCTCTGGCTGAGCGAGAGCTCCATGGGCCCGGACGAACACAACGCGGTCCGCGAAGCCGTCGAGGCGTTTTCCGAGGGAAGCGGACCACCCGTACTGGTAACCGATCTCGGCGACTCCCGATCCGCCGTGCTTCTGCGCGCGGTGAACGCCCGACGCACCATGGTCGGCGCAATCATGGTCGTCATGGATGCACGGGTGGTGCGGCAGGATGCCCGCGGCGCGCTCAAGGTCATGACGCCGAAGCTGCAGCGCGCACTCGCCGATTTCGCCGCGATGCGCCCGGACAAAACGCCGCCGCCCGCTGCGACCGCAAGAGCGGGCGCCCCCGCATCGCGGACCGCTCCGGCAGCCGCGCCTCATGCGCCCTCTGCGGCTGCGTCGCGCATCGCCACACCCGCTGCCTCACGCACCACGGCCACGGCAGTATCCACCCCGTCTGCCGCCGCGCGGAGCGTCCCTCATGCCAACCCCGCCGCTCCGCGGGGACCGGCGGGCCCGGGCATGGCCGCCGTGGATGGGTTGTCGGAAAAGCCTTTACAGGGAGGTGTCACTCCGGAGATCGATCGTCTGCATGCGGCTCTTCGCCGCAGCCCCATTGCGCTGCACGTGCAGCGCCTCGTTCCCTTGACCAAGGGCAGCCAACTCAAACGCTACGAGGTGCTGCTGCGCTCCAAGTCCGAGACCGCCCCCAATTCTGCACCGCAGGCGATGTTGAAGGCCGCGGTGGAGAATGGTCTTGGCTCCATGATCGACCGGCGCGTGGTGACCGAACTCATCGGCTATCTCGTTCACCATCCGGAAATCTGGAAATCCACCGCGGTCCTGTTTTCCGTGAATCTCACCACCACCGCGCTGCATGATGAGCATTTCATCAAGTTCATCGAACTGTGCTTGGCGAAATCCTCCCTGCCCAAGGGCATGATCGCTTTTGAAGTCGATACGGCAACGGCGGTCAAACTGGCCGACAAGATATCGGAAGTCGCCGCAGCCCTGCACCGGCTGGGCTGCCCCTTGGTCCTCGACGACTTCGCGCTCAAGACCGAGTGCTTCGATCTGTTGCGCCTGCCCGGCGTGCGCTACGTCAAACTGGCCCCCGAGATCACGGCGAAAATGCGCACCGACAAGCTGTCGCAAGCGGCGATTACGGCCGTCGTGCAAATGGCCCGAGTCCTCGGCATGCATACGGTGGCCAAGCGCACCGAGACCGCGGCTGAACAGGAATGGTTGACCGCGCTGGGTGTCGACTTCGTGCAGTCGAACTCCATGTCGCCTCCGATCTCGATTGAATCCCTGTCGAAGACGGCGCCCGCGCCGAGGCCCGTGCCGGCCGCCTAGTTGCTCTGCGAGAGCCGCTTCGACTCCCCGACCCAGCCCCCGCCCAGGGCCTTCACCAGATAGACCGCTGTGGCGAACTGCTGGCCGCGCACTTGTACGGCCTGACGTTGATTGCCGAGCAATACCTGCTGCGCGGTGATCATTTCCAAATACGTGTCGACGCCGCCCTTGTAGCGGGCGGTTGCGATGTCGAAGGCTTCCTGAGCGCTGCTCACGCTGGCATCCGCGCGGGTCACGGCACGATCGAGCGAAGCCAATCCGGTGATCCCGTTCTCCACCTCTTCCATGGCGGTCAGCACGGTTTGCCGGTACGCGGCCACCGCGGCGGTGTAGTCCGCAGTCGCGATTCGAACATTCGCCCGAATCTTTCCCGCGTCGAACAGAGTCTGCGTCGCGGAGAGACCGAGCGACCAAAGCCGGCTCGGCGCGGCGAACAGCGTCGCCAATGCATTGCTCTGCCAGCCGATGCCGGGTCGGCCAAATCCCGCTCCGAGCTCGATGCTCGGGTAGTATGCGGCGCGGGCGACCCCGATACGCGCATTGGCTGCGGCCATGGAACGCTCCGCCGAGGCGACGTCCGGACGGCGCTGCAATAAATCCGAGGGCACCCCCACCGGCACCGCCGGCAGCGAGGAGGTCGACAAGGCCCCAGCGATGGTGAAGCCCGGCGCCGGAGCACCGATCAGAGTGGCGATTGCATGCTCGTATTGCGTCCTTTGGTTGTCCAAGAGTTCGAGCTCTGTGGCGCTCGAATCCACCAGCGCCTGTTGCTGCGCCAGGTCCAGACCGGTCGCAAAGCCAAGATCGTGTCTCGATGTGATGAAACCCAGGGCGTCGCGCTGCAGCTCCAGGCTATGGCGCACCACCGCGATTTCGGCGTCAAGTTCCCGTAATGCAAAATAATCCGTGACGAGCTGCGCCGTCACGATGAGTCGCGTGTTCTCGAAATCCGCCTCGGCCTGCTGCGCCGAGGCATGCGCGCCCTCCACCTCGCGCCGCACCCGCCCGAAAAGGTCCGCTTCGTAGGTCACGGTGGGACCGACGATGAAGTCATTCTGCACCGTGGATTGATTCGGAAGCGAATACACGGACAATGGACGATTCGCCGAGGTCTTGTCGCGCGACGCCGATGCGGACAGCCCCACCCAGGGATACAGATCCGCCGTGGCGACAGTCACCTGTTCGCGCGCCTGATCGAGGCGGGCGGCGGCGACCCGCAGGTTTTGATTGCCGGCGAGCGCCCGCTCCACCAGCGGATTGAGCGTGTCATCCTCGAACAGGCGCCACCACGCTCCCTTCAGCGCGCCGTCGCTCGGCGCCGCCTCGTGCCACGGCGCATCCGGCTGCCACGCAGGCGGCACGTCCGCCCGGGGCCGGTGGTAATCGGGCCCGGCCGCACAGCCCGCGGCGAGCGCCGCAGCCGCGCACCACATGTGCCGCGGCCGCCGCCCTGTATTGCGCGATTCGGGCTGCGCCACCGCTAATCCGCCGCTGCTTGCTGCGCCGGCAGCGTCACGACATCGCCGTCGGCGAGCGAATCCGCCGGGTTCACGACGATCCGGTCGGTGGGGCTGAGGCCGCTCAAGACTTCCACGCGCGTGCCAAAATCGGTGCCGAGCTTCACCAGCGCCAAATGCACGCGGCCACCCGAATCCACCAATGCCACGCGCGTGCCATCGGGCCGAAACAGCAGCACGTTGGTGGGAACGACCAACGCCTGTGCGTCGACATTGATCGGCAAAGTCACCTGCACGTACGAACCCGCGATCAGCGCACCGGTGGGGTTGGGTACTCGGATTTCGACCTGCATGGTGCGCGTGGCCGTATCGATGGCGCGCGCGGTACGGGCGATGGTACCCTGGAATTGCTGACCCACCCGTTCCGCCAGAGTGACGGTCACGGGATCGCCGATCTTGATCTGGCGCGCATACACCTGCGGCACATAGACATACAGCCGCAAGGGATCGACCTGCGCGACGGCGAACAGGGCCTGCCCCGTTCCGCCATTGCCTGCATTGACGAGATCGCCCACGTCGATGTTGCGCCGGGTCACCACCCCGTCGAACGGCGCCACCACGCGGTTGAACCCGCGCAGGTTTTCAAGCCTTCCCACATTGGCGTCCGCCGCCGCAAGATTTGCCTCCGCTTGATGGTAACCGCTCACCCGTTCATCGAGATCCTGCTGCGTCACTGCGTCCTTCTGGCGCAATGCCTGCCATCGATCGGCGGTGCTCTTGGCGAGGCTTGCGCTCGAAGCGGCCTGTGCGCGCGCCGACACGGCCTGCGACAATTCCTGATCGATTTCCGGCGCGGTGATCTCCGCCAGGAGCTCTCCCTTCTTCACCGAGCTGCCGATGTCCTTGGCCCACCGCACGACGTATCCGTTGCTGCGCGCATACACCGTCGATTCGATGACTCCAAGCAGCGTCCCGGGCAGCGTGAGCGGCTGACCCTCTCCGCCCGATTTGGGGATGATCGTCGTGACGTATTGGTTTGCGTGAAGTGCGGTGGATCTGTTCAAGGCGCTCGCCTGAAAGCTTCGCAGCACGAGCACGATCACCCCTCCGACCAGCAGAAGGCCGACGATTCCGCCGGCGATCAATTTGGCGCGCTTCAACACCCCGGAAGTATCAGTATCGGACATATCAGGCATTCCCGTCGGCGACCGTTGGGCCCGCCGTCAAACGGCGTTCCTTGCGCCGTTCGAGGCGTGCATGGGTGCCGGCAAAAATCACAGGCACGAAGAACAAGGTGGAAACCGTTGCGAACAGCAGTCCGCCGATCACGGCGCGGCCGAGGGGCGCGTTTTGCTCGGCCCCCTCCCCCAAACCCAGCGCCATGGGGATCATGCCGATGATCATCGCCATCGCGGTCATCAGGACGGGGCGTATTCGGGTGGCTCCGGCATCCAGCGCGGCCTTGCCGGGATCGAGCCCCTCTCCCATCCGTTGGCGCGCGAACGACACCACGAGAATGCTGTTGGCGGTGGCGACCCCCATGGTCATGATGGCGCCGGTCATCGCCGGCACGCTCAGCGTCGTGCCGGTCAGGAACAGCATCCAGCAGATTCCCGCGAGCGCAGCGGGCAGCGCGGTAATGATGATGAATGCGTCGACCCAGGACTGGAAGTTGACGACGATCAGGAGGTACACCATCACCACGGCCATGACGAGGCCGACGCCCAATTCGATGAATGCGGATTTCATGGTTTCCGTCTGGCCGAGAATCGCGATCGTCACGCCGCGGGGTAGTTGGGGGCGCAGTTTGTTCACCAAGCGCCTGATATCGACGGAAATGCTGCCCATGTCGCGGCCCTGCGCACTGGCATATATGTCGATTGCAGGAGCCAGATTATAGCGCGAATCAACCGCCTCCTGCGCCGCCGGCGTCACGCCCACCAGATTGCTCAGCAATTGCGGCGCAGTGGTAACGGAGGCCGCTGCTGCGCGAACCGGCGTTCGCAGCAGCGCGTCCAGGCTGTCGATCGCATACTGCGGCGACTGGACCGTCAAGTTGTACACGACTCCGTTGGTCGGACTCAGCCAGAAGGCCGGCGCGGTGGTCGAGGTTCCCGCGGTGGATACCAAAAGGTCCGTGGTGACATCGTTGGGCGTAAGGCCGAGCTGCTGCAGTTGCGTGCGATCCATGTACAGCGCCATTGTGGGCTGATCGAGCCGTTGATGAATGTGCGTGTCGACCGTGCCCGGAATCATTTCGATCTGCTTCATGAGCTTGGCCGCGATGCCGTAATCTGCTCGCAGATCGGCGCCGGTGATTTTCACGTCGATCGCGGACGGCAGTCCGAAATTCAGGATTTGCGTGACCATGTCGGCCGGCTGAAAGAAGAACTCCACGCCCGGGAACCGCCGCGGTAATTCACGGCGGATCTCCTCCACGTAGTGCTGCGTGGGCCGGTGCCCCTCGTTGAGCGACACCTGAATCTCCCCGTCGTGGCTTCCGAAGGTGCCCGCGTTGCTGTAGGTCTTGTTGATGCCGCTCACCGCAACACCGAGATTGTCGAGCACGGTGCCCAGTTCCGCGGGCGGAATGATGGTCCGTACGACGCGTTCCACCTCATCGGCCACCCGCGCAGTCTCCTCGATGCGCGTACCCGTGGGCAAACGCATGTGCAGCCGGATCTGCCCGCCGTCCACGCTGGGGAAGAAGTCGCGGCCGAGGATGAACACCAGGCAGCACGACAGCAGGCAAAAGCCCAGAAATGCGCCGGCAAAGAGGCGGCGGCGCGCCAGGACCGCCGACAGAATGGTGGAATAGCCGTTGCGAAGCCGTTCGAAACGGGCGTCGAATGCGCGGTACATCCGCTGCAGCAAACTCGGATGGGCGCTCGACTCCCCCGGACCATGGTCCATCATGAGCATCACGAGCGTGGGAACGAGCGTGCGCGAGAGGACATAGGATGCCAGCATCGCAAACACCACGGCCTCCGCCAGGGGCGCGAAGAGATAGCGCGCCACGCCCGTCAAAAAGAACATCGGCACGAAGACTATGCAGATGCACAGGGTGGAAACCAAGGCGGGCACGGCGATTTCGCCGGCGCCCTCCAAAATCGACTTGTGCAGATCCGAACCCATGTGCAGGTGGCGTTCGATGTTCTCGATGGTCACCGTCGCATCGTCGACCAGGATGCCCACGGCAAGGGCCAGCCCGCCGAGGGTCATGATGTTCAGCGTCTCACCCATGATGTACAGAGCAATGATCGAGGTGAGGATCGACAGGGGGATCGACACGGCGATGATGCAGGTGCTGCGCCAGTTGCCGAGGAACACCAGGATGAGCGCGGCCGTCAGGCAGGCGGCGATCACCGCTTCGCGCACCACGCCGCTGACGGCGGCTCGAACGAATCCCGACTGGTCGAACAACGGCGTGATCTTCAGGTCCTTCGGCAGGATCTGCGAGACGATCGGCAGCTGGGCGAACAGGGAACTCACGATGTCCAGGGTCGACGAACCGCCGTTCTTGATGATGGAGACGAGCACGCCCCGCTCGCCGTTTTGGCGCACGATATTGGTTTGCGGCGAGAACCCGTCGCGCACGTGCGCCACTTCGGAGAGATAGGTCGTCGCGCCGTTGCGGGTCAGGACCGGGATGCTGTTGAGGCCGGCGATGGTGTCCGGAGAGCCGTTGGTGGCGAGCACGTATTCGGTCGCGCCGATCTTGGCCGTTCCGGACGGCAGCACCAGATTCTGCGCATTGACCGCATTGACCACATTGTTGGGAGTCAGGCCCTTGGCGAGCAGTGCAGCCGTGTCGAGATCCACCGATATCACGCGCTGCTTGCCGCCAAAGGGCCACGGTACCGCGACTCCCGGAATCGTCACCAGCCGCGGCCGCAGGAAATTTACGGCGGCATCGAAAACCGCCTGCTCGGTCATCGTCGGGCTGGAGAGGCCGAGCTGGATGATGGGAATGGCGGATGCAGAATATTTGATCACCAGCGGCGGCAGGATGCCGGGCGGCAGCTGCCGCAACTGCGCTTGCTCGATCGCCACCACCTGGGCAATGGCCGTCGGTATGTTGGCGTTTGGCTGGAAGTAGATCTTGATGATCGAAAAACCTGCCAGGGACTCCGATTCGACGTGCTCGATGTCATTGACGGTGGTCGTGAGGCTGCGCTCGTTGACCGAAGTGATGCGCTGGCCGACTTCCTGCGCGGAGAGCCCCGAGTAGGTCCAAACGATGCTGATGACCGGAATATTGATCTCCGGAAAGATGTCGGTCGACATTTTCAGCAGCACGAGGGGCGTCGCAAGCAGGATCAGGAGCGCCATCACCAGGAACGTGTAGGGCCGCCGCAGTGCAACTTCAACGATCCACATTAGCTACACAACCCCGATGCCTGCGCTCTCGCGAGGCGGCCCTGCGCCCGGCCGGCGCAGACAAAAGCTAAGGAACACATGACTCTTCGCGCATCATTTCGCACGCCACACTGGGCCCGGCGTGGTTAACACCCGGTGGTCAATTTATTAAAGTATGTTAATGAGCACACATGATACCGGACAGGCACGGGAACCTTAAGGCCGCGCTGGTGGCATAGAATGACGGCGTCCGATGGCGTCCGATGCCGCTAGAAGGGTTCATGAGCATCCATCGCAGAATAGGGGTCGATCCGGCTCAGGC
Organism: uncultured Gammaproteobacteria bacterium; assembly: GCA_963727045.1. GTDB lineage: Bacteria > Pseudomonadota > Gammaproteobacteria > Steroidobacterales > Steroidobacteraceae > Bog-1198. The sequence goes on from CAVSES010000001.1 coordinate 2,191,889, forward strand.
GTTGCCGTTCATCAGGGTCCATGCGGAGCGATTCGCGGCGCGTTCGACTGTGACGCGAATCACGGCACCGACGGCGAGTGCGCGACTGGACGAACCTCATGCGGCGACACCCCTTGCAAATCATTGGAAACAAAGCAAACTATGGCGGTCTGCAACGAGACACCGGGACCGAGCTAAGTGTTTTGTTAGTCCCATGAGGTTCGGTTCCGGTTCCCGCTAGACACTTCCATGACACTCACCGCACTGATCGTCGTCTTTGCGCTGGCGGGAATACTGTTCTTGTTGGCCGCGGTGCGCCGCCTGCGCCGTCGCAGGATTCTCGGCGGAGTATTGAGCGGCAGCACCGCGCTGGTGCTCATTTTGCTCAGTGTGTGCGCTGCGCTGATCGCCGCCAATTTGCGCACGTACCAGCGTCTGAGCTTCGAACAGCCGGCCGGCGAGCTGCAATTGACGCGCACCGGAGAGCGCGATTTCAACGCGGTCTTGACCTACCCCAACGGCGAGCGGGCGAATTTCGCGTTGCGCGGCGACGAGTGGCAGGTGGATGCCCGGGTGCTCAAATGGCATGCCTTTGCCAACATGGTGGGGTTCGATACGGCCTATCGCCTGGAGCGCATCAGCGGCCGCTACACGCGCGTCGAGGATGAGCGTTCGCAGGCGCGCACCGTATACCCACTGAATCCGGCGCAGCGCATTGATCCTTGGGATCTGGTGCATCGGTATCACACTTGGATACCGTGGATTGACGCGCTGTACGGCAGCGCGACCTTCCTTCCCATGGCCGATGGTGCGCTGTATGAAATCAAGGTGTCCCAAAGCGGCCTCGTGGCGCGGCCGCTCAACCAGGCGGCGCGCGACGCGGTCGGCAGCTGGCACTGATGGGTGATCGTATGACCCCGGGTGATCGCATGACCGTGGGCAATCGCATCGCGCGAGTCATGCTGTTGGTGGGCGGCCTGGCCGTAACGGGCGTGGCGCTTGCCCTGGGGCTGGCTCAAAGTGCACGCCAGCCGTCCGAAGCGGGCATGTATGAAGACTCGGAAGCGGCATACCAGGATCTGGTACGGCGCGGCGTGCCAGCGAACCGGATCATTCTATTGGGTCACTCCTTGGGATCGGGACCCCTATTTACCGGTGCGGATTGCTGTCGCAGTACAGTTCAATTCGCTGGCACGGATCGGGATGACGGTTTCGGCGGCCACGTGGACGCGCTTTATGATCATGCTGATATGCTCCGCTCGGCCCTGAGCAGACTGGTGCCCGACATTCCACCGCTGAATGAACCATGAGGGCCACCGTCGATCTACTCGGCGAGAAATCGTCCGCTCAAGCGGCAAAATCGCGGCAGCAGCGGCCGCGCCGCTGGTACCGTGGACAGCCCCGCTTCGGGCATCCCCCGGAGAATCATCCGTCGGATATAATCCGTGCCTCATCGCCGGCTTAGCACAGTGGTAGTGCAACGGTTTTGTAAACCGTAGGTCGGGGGTTCGAATCCCTCAGCCGGCACCAAAAACCCCTTCATTTCCAGCGCTAGAATCAATTCAAAGCAGCCACGCTCGTCGGTCAGCGTATTTCGACATCCATTGACAGTACCCCATTTCTGGGGGTGTTTATGGGGTACAAAGGGGTTCTAAAAAAGGTGGTACCCCCAAAATTGCCTACCCTGGAAATGGCTCTCGAATTGCAGCGATCGAGACCCGAACAGCCGAGAGGACATCCATGCCGCTCAGCGATACTGCCATTCGACAAGCCAAGGCCGCGCCGCGTCCGATCAAGCTGTTCGATGAGCGCGGCTTGTTTCTGCTGTTGAACCCGTCGGGGTCTCGCTACTGGCGATTCAAGTACCGCATCGACGGAAAAGAGAAGCTGCTCGCGCTTGGCGTCTATCCGGATGTGTCATTGAAACTCGCCCGCGATCGGCGCGACGAGGCGCGGCGGCTCGTGGCTAACGGCGTCGATCCCGGCGCCAAACGCCAGGCTGAAAAGCTATCGAAGACGGACACCTTCGAGGCCATCGCGCGTGAGTGGCTCGCCCTGCAAGAACATCAGTTGAGCCCGACGACATTCAAGAAAGCGCGGTGGACCTTCGAGACCTTGCTCTTTCCGCGACTCGGCGATCGGCCGATCAAAATGATCAAGGCGCCGGATCTGCTCACGGCGCTGCGCAAAATCGAGGCGCGCGGAACCTACGAAACGACGCATCGCGCCAAACAGCGCTGCGGACAGATTTTTCGGTATGCCATCGCGACGGGGCGCGGAGCACGATATCTCCGCCGATCTGCGCGGTGCCTTGGCGCCGGTCGTGACCAAGAATCGTGCAGCATTGACCGATCCTGCTCGCGTGGCCGAGTTGCTGCGCGCGATCGACGGCTACCGCGGCGCTCCGACGACCGCCTACGCATTGAAGTTGGCCTCTCGGACCTTCGTTCGGCCCGGCGAGCTGCACTACGCCGAATGGTCCGAGGTCGACCTTGATAGCGCTGAGTGGCGAATCCCCGCGGCTCGAATGAAGATGGGCGAGTTGCACATCGTGCCGCTCGCTCACCAGGTCGTCGCGTGGCTACGTGAATTACGTTCGATTACCGGCCGAGGCACATTCCTGTTTCCGTCACTCCAGACCAAGTTGCGGCCGATCAGTGAGAACACCGTGAACGTGGCGCTGCGCCGTCTTGGCTATTCCCGCGACGAGATGACCGGCCATGGTTTTAGGGCAATGGCCTCCACCCTGCTGAATGAGAAAGGTTGGCACCCGGACTTGATCGAGCTGCAACTCGCGCATGCGGAGCGCAACAAAGTCAGGGCGGCCTACAACCGGGCGCAGCGGCTCGCCGAACGCCGCACGATGATGCAAGCATGGGCCGATTACCTGGACGTGCTTGCATCCTCCGATCAAGAGGCCGCCAGATCCGCGTGCCCTCCCCCGCGCCCTGGAGAAGTCTCGACTGATAGTCGCGCCTACGGCAGCGCCGCGTAGCTGCCGTCCGAGATGCCCTTCCATCACCGGGCGCCAGGGTAGCTTGCGATCGGCAACCCCGAGCGGGAGAGGTCGTATTCCAACGTGAACGACACGCGTGAGGCCGTTAATCTGCAAGACAATAGCTATCCGACACGGCAGACAAGAACTCGCGTCGAGGCGTGCTAACCCCATGTGCAGACTGTCTTCACACGAACGGCCGTGCCGTTCGCTTCAATCTTGCCGTTCACCTCTTCGCTCGCACCTTTCCCCGTTTAGCTCCAGTGCACGCTCGCCGTCTCCCTTTTCCGCTGCACAATCTTCAGCGCGATTCTTCGCTCACACACCGTTCGAAAAGCAGGCTGCAGTCATCAATCTCGCTAAACTTCTTTCCCCGCTTCTGCAGACGATGGAGGGTTATCCACTAGTTGTCGAAACTGTCCTCCGTTAGTTAGAAGAGTTACGGGAGCCGATTTCCTCATGCGGACCAAGGACATAAGTCGATTTCATATTCGTGATAGCGCGATAGTTGCGTTCGCGATAGCGCGTGCCTTTCTATTCGTGATAGCGCGATGCAATTCACAGCTTCTAAACAATTCTGATCCTCTGGCTCAGTTCGCGAATCAACTGTTTCACCAGCGGTCGAACTCGCACTCGAAAAGCCAAGACCTCGCGTCCGCCCTTGCTCCGTTTCACGTGAAGCTCGTAGCCTGGGAGCGCCTGATTTGCGGCGAGCCAACGCAGATAGAACGCAAACGCCGAGGCACACATGGCGCTGCCGGACTTTGCCCATAGGTAGTCAACATCGAATTGCCACCCATTGCGTTGCTGACCCGCATGCTTGCGCACCAGGCGGTACAACCAGCGCTCGAGACCGCCGGTCAAATGGAAGTACACTGGATCGAGAGTCAGCACCAAACTTGAGTCTAGAAGCCCGGTGTAGAACCAATCCGGGAGGATCATCGAGATGCCCTCGGGGCGCCTGTCGGCATCGCTTTGCACCTTCCACTCACTGAGCCAGGAGAACTGCTGCTGGTGGCGCGCACCCGATGCACGGATCGAGGTGGTCACCGTCGTCGACTGCAACCGGGCGAGGGCTGCCTTGAGGCGATCGTAGCTATGGTTGTCGGTTCCGCGCCCGACGAACCGCAGAATCTGATACGGAGTCGCCTCGATGAGCCGAGAGGTGGGTAGACCCTGGTCCCGGGCCTCGATGATCTGCGAGGCCGCCCAGATCAGGACGTCGGCGTCCCAGATCGTAGCGATGCCGTAGTCGAGGGTACCCGAGACCCGAATGGAGACCCGCTTGGTATTGAAGATAATCGGCTCGACGCGCTTGGATTTGGCGAGCGAGAAGAAGGGATAGGCCATGAGGTCCTGCGAGTCTCGCGCAGCCAGATCTCCAGGCAGGGATCGGAAGATCTCAAGCTTCGGCTCTGCCTCATCCGAAGCAGGGTCTGGCGGGATAGTCACGAGAACGAGAGAACCGGCTCGCTCGCCTTCAATCGCTGAGTCGCTGGACCTAGCGCGCCTGCGATCAACCGACTCGCGATCGCGCGAGTGTCGAATTGCAGCCGAATATCATCGATCAATGCACGCGAGATCGGAACCCATCCGCGCTTGCGTTGCTTGATGCGTAGCACGGAGTGCTCAGGCGTATTTTCAATTCTAAACCTTACATCGACCGGTGCAGGGGCTTTCGTGTCAAGCCGCGCCACCAACCGAGCTGAACATCGAACGCCGTACCAGGAGCATATGCGTTCGGAATACCGAGCTTCTAACATTCATCATCGATCACATGACCGTCTCGCCGGCAGGAGCTACGTAGCGCCGCAATTCGATTGCCGTGATGAAGGTGCGACGACCATCCTTTTGGGTGGTGATCAAGCCGCCGCGAATCCGCTCATAGAGCGTCGCGCGACTGATGCGCAGTATGTGCGCGGCCTCAGTGATTTCGAATCGAAGATGCGGAAGAGGTTCAGGAGCGATTGCCATCAGACGTCTCCGTGTCAGTGTGCGTCGGCTCTGGGGTTGGTCGGATACAGCGTCTCATCATTAATCGCCACCGCGAATTCTAGCAACCCCAGCCCAGCGTGCTCGAGCGGGTTCGGCATGAACGGTCGCAGACAATCGTATTGCGTAGTACCTCGACGTGGATGCTACGGCGGATGAACATTTGTCTCTGGCACGCCGATACCCTTTTCGCGATTGCCAACGGCCGGTTTCCGGAAGATCGTCCGGCAGTTCACGGGGCCACAACCGGTCAGTGACCATATAGAAGGGGCGGCCCTGAAGCTGCCGTTCGCGGCATCCGCTGGGTTGTGAGAAGATTCTGATCGTATGGTCCTTCGAGACATCATTAAAAGCCTGCGGAGTTTCAATCAGCCAAATCTGGCTGGGCAAGGGCCAACCATTCATGGAGCTGAACCCTGGGTTCCGACATCCATTGCTACTGTCGGATGGCGCGCCACTTCTTCTTCGCTTGTGCGAAGTGCAAATGGCTCTGACACTGCTCGATGATGTTTACCGCTTGTCCGCCGAGCAGCCCAGGCTGACGGATGATGCGAGCTGGCGTGAAGAATGCGGTGCGTGCCATCTGGCATTTCACCCGAACCTTCTCCCGGAAAGGTCCTGGAGAGCTTTGATCGCAGGCCAAGCAGATCATTTCGGATCCGATCTTGCATTGGATATCTCAACCCAGCACAGCATTCTCTCCTTCCTCGTCAACAATGCGGCGGAGAAACGCCCGCGCGAAGCAGCCTTCAAGATCAATCGCTCGATCGAGGCCTCCGCGACACCCCTGCGGATTGGAGAGACTCCGTATTGGGTCGATAAACACGCCGACATTGCTTCTGCCGACTGGCAGTCTCCCAAGGTGAAGAGCAAGGCCAATTGTGCGGCCTGTCATCTGGATGCGGAGGCCGGAACGTTCGAAGATTCAGCCATGCCCGTGCCGCGCTAACTTGGTTGGATGCCTTCGTTCGGCGCTGCCGTCGCGTCCCCAAGCGTCACGACGCCGTGCGGGGCTCGCAGATAATGTAAGGCGTAGGCAAGTTCGCCTGGCGCCTGGGAATGGATAGTGAAGAGCGGTTGATCCTTAGCCACGGAATCACCCACTCGCACATGCAGGTCTACGCCCGCTGCCGCAATCCGTGGCGCACCGGCCAATTTTGCCAACTGCGCAATGTGGCGGTTATCAATGGCGAGACATGTGCCATCCACGCTCGCGGTGATAACCGAGGTTAACGGTGCCTTGGGTGGTTCACGAAAGCCGCCTTGCGCGGCGCAAATAGCTTGAAACTTGTCCCATGCGCGCCCAGCTCCGAGGATCTCTTCCGCCGCGCGCGCTCCCGTTCCCGCGACGAACAGTGGCGAGAACTCGAGAATCCGCGCGGCGATTCGCAACGCCCGGGTTCGCAGATCGGCGGGTGCGCCGGGCTCGCGGCGCAATACGGCCAGTACATCGCGGGCCTCGAGCGCCGGCCCGATGCCGCGACCCACCGGCTGAATGCCGTCCGAGATCTCGACGCTGACGTGTAGTCCGAGAGCAGCCCCGACGGTGATCAGCCTTTGAGTCAGACCTTCGGCAGCATCCAACGAGCGCACCTTGGCCGTGGGGCCGACGGGCATGTCGATGAGCACGTGGGTCGCGCCTGCCGCAATCTTCTTTGACAGTATCGACGCCGCCATTTGACCATCGCTGTCGAAATCGAGCGGTCGCTCGACGCGAATCAACACATCATCTGCAGGGCTCAACCGCGCATTATCGCCCCAGGCAACACAGCCGCCTTCCCGCTCCACAATACGACGGATTTGCTCCAAGGAAAGGGTGACCGGCGCGAGCGTCTCCATGGTGTCGGCGGTACCGGCAGGGGAGGTGATCGCCCGAGAGGACGTCTTTGGAATCCTAAGGCCTGCGGCCGCAACGATAGGCACGACTATCAATGTCGTTCGATTGCCGGGCAACCCGCCCACGCAATGCTTATCGACCACCGGGCCCGGACCCCATCGCAGTCGTTCACCGACGTCGACCATGGCGAGCGTCAATGCGATGGTTTCATCGAAATTGATGTTATCGCCAGCCCCCGCCGTGACTAGCGCAGCCAATTGCAAATCGGAATAATGCCCCTCCGCGACATCCTGGATGATCGAGCGCCATTGACGTGGGCCGAGCGCTTTGCCATACACTTTCGCCCGCAAATCGCTGAGTGAATCCAATACCGCGGCATGATGTACGGAGATGTATTCACCTTCGTGCGCATCGAGTTCCCGCCAGGCAGCCTCCGATAGCCCCGCCTGATCTAATCCCAGCATCGAATCGGACGTGGTGTGCAGCGTGGCTATGATGTGCCGATCTCGGCAGCGAACCTCGACACGGGCCTGGGCCTCGAATCCTTCGGCTCGACAAACCGGGCATTCACGATTCATGTAGACGATGAAGTCGCGATATGTTTCGATGCGAAGATGGCGCAATTGCAGCCGATCAGATCCTTCGAGTTGAGAAATGGTATCGACCGATTCGATTAGTGAGTGTTTGGCGAGGGGTGCATCTTTTCGGCGGAAGCAATGACCTTCTGAGCCTGGAGCATCGCTGCATCCGCCGCTGTCTTCACGCAGGACGCGCCTCCGGGTGGACTCAAAGGAAACAAGCGGTCCAATTCATGACAAACCGATTCGGCCCTAGAGTGAATGCGTTTCTCGAGTACCACCGCAGCGCTGGGTTGACTTAGGTCAAGATCGCTGTAGGCCAGCGACCACGTCAGCGTGAGATGTTCGATGGGCGCGCCGGTCGCCGGCGCCCGCCCGATTACCTTTGTTGTCACGGCTGCGCGTCCCATGCGCGTTGATGTCACCGTGATTTCCGCAAGATCCTGGGCCAGGAGCCCACTACTAGCCACCAGGGATCCCAGGAGCATTAGCCAAGCCCGCGTCCTCTGATATCTCGATTCGTGAATTTTCATTGGTCCTCCTTCAGGTACTACTCGGCAGCATCCTAGTCACCCGTGGGATGGCGGACCATAGGTAGTTTCACTGGATCGATGGCGGCGCTACGTACACCCGCGTACGTAGAACTCCTCATGCTTGCCAAGGGGTTCTTGTGACACTGTGGCGCGGGTATCTGAAGGAGCGGAGCGCCATGTCCGACGACAAGCATTTGCTCATTCCCGTTGATGGATCCGACAATTCCATCCGTGCTCTCGCCTATGTAGCCCGCCGTGCGGTAAAGGATAGACGTTTGCTCATTTGCGTAGTCAATGTTCAACCGGAACTTGCGCCAAGTATCTTCATTACCCGGGGCATGGTCGCCGGTTATAATGAGTCGCAAAGCAAGGAAGCCTTGACTCAAGCACGCCAACTGTTGGCAAAACGCCGCGTCAAAGCAGAAATCTTGGTGCGGATAGGAGAGCCGGCCGAGACCATCGTGAAAACCGCCAGACAGAAACGCTGTGGCGGCATCGTAATGGGTTCTCGCGGATTGGGAAGCCTTAAGGGACTCTTGCTCGGTTCCATCACAACCAAGGTTATTCATCGTTCCAGGATTCCCGTAACGGTGGTTCCATGATTAACCACTGAGGTAACGCCGTCAGTATTCCTTGAAGACATCCTTTGTTTCCTCAAGAGATGCCCTCCAAGACCAATGGCGCTCTTTGGCCGATCGCGGCTCAGCAGTCATGCCCGAGCACCCACGACTATAACAATGCAAGCGAAAGCAGCATCGTCAATTGATGGTCTGACCGAGACCGAAGCTCGCGAGCGCCTCGGGCGGCTCGGTGCCAACGAGCTGCCGGTCTCGAGGCCCCGCGGCGTGCTGCGTCTGCTCGCTGAGGTCGCGTCGGAGCCGATGTTCCTGCTGCTGGTGGCCTGCGGGGCGATCTACATGGCATTGGGCGATCGTCATGAGGCCCTTATGCTCCTCAGCTTCGTCTTTGTCGTCATGGGCATCACCTTTGTCCAACAACGTCGCGCGGAGCGTTCGCTCGAGGCCCTGCGTGATTTATCGAGCCCGCGCGCGTTGGTAGTTCGCGATGGGGAGGCGCGCCGGATAGCAGGACGAGAGCTGGTTTGCGACGATATTGTGTTGCTGGCCGAAGGAGACCGTGTCCCCTCGGACATGCGCCTCCTCGAATCCTCGAACCTTGCCGTGGACGAATCCCTGCTGACCGGTGAATCGGCCCCGGTGCTCAAACAGGTGGGCGCGAAAAACGGTGCAGCACACGAGTCAGATGACAATGATGCCGAACTCGTGTTATCCGGGACGCTGGTTACGCGAGGCACTGCACGCGGCCGTGTGTTTGCCACCGGTGAGCGAAGCACCCTGGGGCGGATTGGCAAGTCCCTCGAAGGGATCGGCGGCGGGACCACGCCGATTCAGCGGGAGACACGTAGCATTGTGAAGCGCGTGGCCGTCGTCGGCCTGGTGCTGGCGAGTGCTCTCGCATTGGCCTACTGGCTGTCGAGCGGGGACTGGCTGCATAGCTTACTGGCCGGGCTCACGCTGGCGATGGCGGTCCTGCCGGAAGAACTGCCGGTCGTGCTGACGCTATTCCTAAGCCTTGGCGCGTGGCGTTTGGCTCGGGAAAATGTGTTGGCACGCAGCATCCCGGCCGTCGAACTGCTGGGCGCCACGACCGTGTTGTGCGTCGACAAGACCGGCACCTTGACGGCGAATCGCATGGCCGTCCGGAGAATCTGGGCTGAAGTAGCCTCTTATGATGCCGCGCGGGCCGGCTCAACGCCGCTGCAAGAGGAATTGCACGGTGTTCTGGAGTTTGCTGTGCTGGCGAGCCACCGCCGCGCGTTCGATCCGATGGAGACCGCGATCGGTGAGGCTGGGCAACGCTTGTTGGCGGGAACTGAGCACCTGCACGCCCAATGGCTCTTGGTCGATGATTTTCCGTTGTCGAGCGAGATGATGGCGATGTCGAGGGTGTGGCAGTCACCGGATCGGCGTGAGCGGATGATCGCGGCCAAAGGAGCACCGGAGGCCATCGCCGATTTGTGCCACCTTGACGCTGTGCGCATCAAGAAGATCGCCGAGCAGGTGTCGGTCATGGCGGGCGATGGACTGCGTGTGCTCGGCGTTGCCTACGCCACTCTTGACTCCGATGTCCTCCCAGGGAACCAACATGACTTCGACTTCGAATTTCTTGGACTAGTCGCCTTGGAGGATCCGGTGAGGCCTGACGTTCCCGCCGCCATCGCTGAGTGCCGTGCAGCCGGCATTCGGGTGGTGATGATGACGGGTGATCATCCGGTCACCGCGATTTCCGTTGCACGGCAGGTGGGAATACCCGCAGACGGTGCAGTCATGACCGGGGCTGACCTCGCCACATTGAACGACGACGAACTGCGCGCGCGACTTGCTGATATTCACATTTTCTGCCGAGTGAAGCCCGAACAGAAACTTCGTCTCGTCCAGGCCTTTCGTGCCTGCGGCGAGGTCGTGGCGATGACCGGCGATGGAGTCAACGACGCGCCAGCGCTCAAGGCCGCCCAAATCGGCGTGGCGATGGGTGCTCGGGGTACCGACGTGGCGCGGGAGGCGGCTGCAATCGTACTGCTGAACGATGACTTCGCTTCACTGGTAACTGCAGTACGCTATGGACGTCGTGTCTTCGCCAATTTGCGCAAGGCGATCGTCTTCGTCGTCGCGGCGCACGTCCCGATCGTCGGGCTGTCGATCGTGCCGGTGGCGCTTGGGTGGCCGATGTTGCTGATGCCGGTGCACATTCTGTTCCTGCAACTGATCATAGACCCAGCCTGCTCGGTCGTATTCGAGGCCGAGCCGCTCGAAGTCGAGGCGATGACCGCACCGCCGCGCCGGCCGAACCAGCGACTGTTCGACTCGGCTGTGCTCACACGTGGACTTTGGCAAGGAACTGGTTTGCTCCTGCTGCTGCTCGCGATGTACGCGGGCGTTCGATCAGCCACCGACTCGGACGATATGGCGCGCGCGGCGACGTTCATGGTGCTCGTGCTGTCCAACCTCGGTCTTATCCAAGCCAACCGTTTATGGGGCCGCTCGGCGCGCCGTGGCGCCACCGCTTATAATCGCCAATTCGCCTGGATCATGCTGGGCACGCTGGCTTTACTGGGATGCGTCCTCGGCATTTCCGAGGTGAGCCGGCTGTTCGCGTTCACACGACCGACACCCCCTATACTGCTGGCCGGCGCCGGAGTCGCCGCAGCGGGTCTACTGTGGTTCCAGTGCGTCAAGTGGGGGCTCGCCCGATGGTGGTCTGATCGCAAATTAGCCGATCCGGTCGCTTAGGGGCGCGAGTGATTGATGCCCTAAGAGTGGCGCCGTCGCGGGTTTGCAGGCGTGGATTCTTTCTCGAGGGAGACTGTTTTGCGGCGCGAGGGTGAGACCGAAACATTGGATACCGCCGTCTTCCACGTTTACGACATCTCCAAGATTTACCGCGTGGGGGAGGTCGAGATCCCGGCTCTGCCCTCGGTCAGTCTTGACCTTTACGCCAAGGAGTTTGTGGTGCTCCTTGGGGCATCGGGCAGCGGCAAATCGACCCTTCTCAATATTCTAGGCGGGCTTGATCGTCCCACTACCAGGCAGGTCTTCTACTGCGATCATGACCTTACATCCGCGAGCGTAACGGCGTTGACACAATTCCGTCGCGAGCACGTTGGATTCGTGTTTCAGTTCTACAATCTCATTCCGAGCCTGACGGCCCTGGAGAACGTGGCGACGAGCCGACGGGGGCCCTTGACTACGCGACGGGCCGGCTGGTGCTGGAAGCACTCGACCGAGCGAATCGCGAGCTCGGCACCATCACGGTTGTCATCACGCACAATGCGGCAATTGCCGCAATGGCCGATCGAGTGATTCGGATTGGTAGCGGGCGGATCTTGGAAGCCACGACCAATTCGCGACGGGCGAGCCCGGGAGATTTATCCTGGTGAGCGCGCGAACCCGGATGCTGGCGCGCGACCTGTGGCACTTGCGCGGGCAGGTGTTGGCGGCCGCGCTGGTCGTTGCGTGCGGTATGGCTTCGCTGATCGGGATGTACAGCACTTCTACTCGCTCGTCGAGGCGCGTCGGGGATACTACGAAGAGTATCGATTGGCAGAAGTGTTCGCGCAGCTCAAGCGCGCCCCACAGAGTCTGGCGGCGGACATCGCGCGGGTTCCGGGTGTGGCGCGGCCGTCTTCAGGGGTTGGCCGAGCAGAAGTTGGTGGCGGAACAAGCACTCGATCAGGCAAAGACGGCTGAGGCCGCTGCGTCGCACGCCGTCCTCGCCGCAGGTCATCGCGTGGTCGCGGCCGCCGCAGAGGTTGAGGAGGTTCGAGCCGGTCTGGTCAGCACCACGGCAGAAACGTCGGGCCAAGCTCGGACCCTTCTGATCCGCGCGCCCGTTGCCGGGCGTGTTCTGCGGGTGCCGGAAAAGAGTGACCGGGTGGTGCCTGCCGGAAGCCAATTGATTATTGTAGGCGACCTGTCTGGCATCCAAGCCGGCGCTGAAATCATTACTGACGGTTGTATAAAGATTTCGGCACTGGTTTTCTCGGCTGGGATAGGGGTCGTGTTCGGTTACTTCCCGGCGCGACGTGCCGCTCGCATGGACCCTATCGAGGCGCTGCGCCACGAATAAGGGGCGCACGGTGTAACAGCTATGAGCGATTCGTTGCCACCTTTGATACCTGGTCGGATCTCCCGGGGTGCGCAGGGTTCATCGCAATTCGGATGGACCAGATGGGTTCCCGGATTGCAGATGATTCGGACCTACGAGATCAAATGGCTTTGGCATGATATCGCCGCCGGTTTGGTGCTGACGTCCGTTCTGGTACCGGTCGGAATTGCCTACGCCGTTGCATCGGGTGTGCCGGCAATATGCGGCCTCTACGCGACCATTGTCGGGCTGCTTGCCTATGCCCTAGCGGGGCCAAGTCGCATTCTCGTGTTGGGGCCGGATTCCTCGCTCGTCACCCTGGTGCTGGCAGTGACACTGCCTTTGTCCAGGGGTGATCCAGAACGCGCTATCGCCCTCGCAGGCATGATGGCCATGGTCTCCGGGGCATTCTGCCTAATCGCCGGCGTGGCTCGATTGGGTTTCATCACCGATTTGCTGTCCAAGCCCATCCGCTACGGCTACATGAACGGCATCGCCCTGACAGTGCTGGTCAGCCAATTACCGTCAATGCTGGGCGTATCGTCCGGCGACGAGGGGCTGTTCAACGAGTTATCGGCATTGTTTCGGGCCGTGGTAGCGGGCCACATGAATTGGGTATCACTGTCGTTGGGGGCCGGAACGCTCGTGGTGGTCCTGCTGTTCAAGCGCAGTCGGTACATACCCGGGGCACTGACGGCGGTCATTGGAACCACCATTGTCGTTGCGGTGTTCGACCTCGCCGCGCGTGCCGGCGTCGTGGTTCTCGGGCCCTTGCCCCAGGGACTGCCCGCCATCTCGTTCCCTTTGATGATCTCGACTGACTTCGCTCCTGTACTGCTTGGGGGTGTTGCCGTGGCTCTCGTGTCATTTGCCGATACGAGTGTATTGTCTCGGGCCTATGCCGCTCGCTCCGCGTCCTTCGTTGATCCCAACCAGGAAATGGTGGGATTAGGTGCGGCGAATCTGGCGGTGGCGCTGTTTCAGGGACTTCCGATCAGTGGCAGCGCCTCTCGAACCCCGGTGGCCGCCGCGGCAGGCGCAAAGACGCAATTGACGGGTGTCGTGGGAGCGTTGGCAGTCGCAACCCTGTTGTTGGTTGCGCCAAACCTGCTCAAGAATCTGCCCACGGCCACCTTGGCCGCGGTGGTCATGGCATCGGCCGTTTCGCTCATCGAGATCGTTGATCTGCACCGGATCTACCGGATCCAGCGATGGGAATTCTGGTTATCGATCAGTTGCACGATTGGCGTTGCGGTATTCGGGGCCGTTCCGGGCATCGGACTCGCGGTCGGGATCGCGGTCCTGGAGTTTCTCTGGGACGGCTGGCGTCCCCATTACGCCATTTTGGGTCGAGTTGCAGACTTGAAGGGATACCATGACATCGCCCGGTATCCAGAGGCTCGAGTCGTGCCAGGACTGGTTCTATTCCGTTGGGATGCGCCTCTGTTCTTCGCGAACGCCGAGTTGTTTCGGAGCCGAGTGCTCGACGCCGTAGCGGATTCGCCAACGCCGGTCGTGTGGTTCGTCGTGACAGCTGAACCGGTTACCAGCATCGATGTGACGGCCGCCGATGTCTTGGGTGAACTAGAAGATACTTTGATCGCTGCGGGAATCGAACTGTGTTTTGCCGAAATGAAGGATCCGGTGAAGGACAAACTAAAACGCTTCGGACTGTTCGCGAGGGTCGGCGAGGAGCGATTCTTTCCCACGGTGGGTGAGGCCGTCGGAAGCTACTTGAAGGGTCATCCGGTCCCGTGGGTCGATTGATGGTTCGATTTCTTACGGGCTCTTCGATACCACAGTGTGTCAACGGCCACCAGGCTCAAAGCGAGCCACGTTATCCCTGCTGATGCCGCTGCAAGCACGTCGCTCAGATAGTGAACCCCAAGATAGACACGACTTAAAGCGACCAGGGCGACCAAGGTAATAGCGACCAGAACAGCGAGGACTTTGAAGTACCACGCAGCGAGACGGGTGATGAGATACGCTGCCGAAACTCCATAGATCAGAGTGGCGGCCATGACATGTCCGCTCGGAAAGCTGTAGGTATGCAGAA